>NZ_CP080649.1:387500-2787500 GCF_019603315.1 Ruficoccus sp. ZRK36 | reverse complement strand
TGGCGGAAGCGTCGCATCTAAAACCATGGACGTCTATCTTGACGGGGTCCTCATTGGTAATGATGTGCCCGGCAGTGGTGGCGAGGGATTTTCAAGCGATCCGATCGATGACCCTGTTACCTACACGAACATCGCTAATATCAACTTCACTGCTAAGGCCTACAGCCCCTTCCAGGATACGCTCTATATCGACGATGTGGAAGTCAACTCGGACATCTCGATCCCCGAGCCCTCCACCAGCGCCTTCCTCATCGGCATCTCCGTCCTTTTGGTCACCTTCCTGCGCCGCCGCCTCAAAGGCGCGCGCAGCTAGGACACTCCGCGTAACTTCATAAAATAGCCACCCCTAATACCTCACGACCCCAAGACATACATTATGAATCACGTAATCACCACACTGGCGCTCAGCGCCGGTCTCCTGACTCCGATTCTGGGCAGCGCTGCTGTCCTGTTTGAGGACAACTTCAACGAATACGCAAACGGCTTGGAGCTGATCGGTGCCACCGACACCGAATGGAACGCACAAGCCAGCGAAAACCCAACTTTCGGCACAGGTTCCCTGCCTGATACTTTCACTGTCGTAGAAGATACGGGAAATCTCTTCGGCTCCGGCACGTCCAATAAATTCATGGATATGGCGGTGACCCAGACCGTGGAGCGATACAATATTTCCGTATCCAGTAATAGTTTTACCGAGAGCACACTCACCGGCCAGATAGATTTCCGCTTTGTGGACCCGACGGATGCCGCAAGTGTCGGCTACGGTTGGGCACTACGTATCGGCTACGGTCTTGGAAATACCAAGACCTCCTTTTCGCTAGTATTGAATGAAGGAAATCTGCACGCAGGCGTTGGAGCTAGCATCGGTAACGGCGATGTACTCTCCACCTACTCGATGGATACAGCCTATGCCGTGACGATTGTCTTCAACAACTCTGCAGACAGCATGAGCTATGCCGGCGGGAGCGTCGCATCTAAAACCATGGACGTCTATCTCGACGGAGTCCTCATCGGTGATGACGTACCCGGTAGTGGTGGCGATGGGGTTTCAGAAGACCCCGTTACCTACTCAAATATCGCAAATGTAAACTTCGCGGCTAAGTCATACAGCTCCTTCCAGGACGCGCTCTATATCGACGACATGAAAGTCAGCTCGGACATCTCGATCCCTGAGCCGGCCTCCAGCTCTGTGCTCGCCGGCATCGGTATCCTGATGCTCAGCTTCCTGTGGCGCCGCTTCAAGGGCAGCCGCCGCTAGTTTCATTTCTTCAAGGTACCCCAACAAGAAATCTTTTTCATCACAGCTACCACCTGAGCCCCAAGCTCAAGTCGATGCTGTGAGTTTTGGTTAGTATCGAGGAATAGGGGTATTCCTCAGCCAGTGCAGAGGGCGGACATCTAGGTGTCCGCCCTCCTTTTATAACCGATCCCACTTTCGCTGAAGCACAGCTATTGAACGATTCACATAATCTGGATCGTCACCCCGCTTGACTCGCCTTCCCCGCCGCGATACAACACGATAATCCGGGCACGAGTCACCCTCTGCTTGTCATAGATAAAGAGCAGGGAAAGGTATTCGCTCAGCCGGACCACTTTTCATAATCGTTAGTTAACGCCAACCCATGCTCAACAAACTGCCCTTCATGCGCGGCCTCGCCACCGCCTCTCTTTTCACGCTTCCGCTGATGGCCTTCATCAGCCCCTGCTCCGCCGCTGACCGATTCTCCGACCGCGATGCAGTGGAGTTCACGCCTCGGGAGGGATTGCCTAACTTTTTCAACAAGCTCGACAAGGGTGAAGAAGTCACCGTCGTCTACTTTGGAGGCAGCATCACCGCTCAGAACGGCTGGCGCGTACAGAGCGCAGAGTGGCTTCAAAAGGAGTACCCGGACGCCAAAATCGTGCCCGTCTCCGCCGCGATCGGAGGGACCGGCTCCGATGTCGGCGTCTTCCGCGCAGAGAACGATGCCCTCAGCCACCACCCGGACCTGCTCTTCGTGGAGTTCGCGGTCAACGACGCCAGCAAGCGCCGCGATAGTGTGATCAAGGCCATGGAAGGCATCGTCCGCAAGACCTGGGAAGCCAACCCCGAAACCGACATCTGCTTTGTCTATACCGTGACCAAATACGACAGCAAAGTGCTGGCCGAGGGCAAAGTGAAGACCTCGACTGCCGCCATGGAGGAAGTCGCTGACTACTACGGCATCCCCAGCATCCACTTCGGCATGAATGTGGCCAAGCTTGAGAAGGAAGGCAAACTGGTCATGGAGACCAAGGCCCCGATGACTCAAGTCTCCGGCGACGAGCTAAACGAAGCAGCCGAGCTGGCCACCGACGAGCAGGGGCGCATCATTTTCTCCAAGGATGGCGTCCACCCCTACCCCGAGACGGGCCATGTCCTCTACACCCAGGTGCTCACCCGCTGCCTGGAGGATATGAGTGGCGATGCCGGTGTGCTCAAGCACAGCCTGCAGGACAAGCCCCTCGACCCACAAAACTGGGAACAGGCTCAGCGGCTCTCGATCACGGATAACGAGTTGAGCGGCCCCTATGTTGACCTCACCGCACCGGGTGACGCCATGGCCAAGCGCTTCGCCGAGCGCCTCTCCCCCCTCTACCAGCTCGCACCTGGCTCTGAGCTGCACTTCAAATTTAAGGGCACCAAAGTCATGATCTACGATGTCATCGGGCCGCGTGGCGCGACGCTTGAGATCACCCTAGATGGCAAGTCCCGTAAAAAGGTCCGCATGGACGGCTACTGCACCTACGACCGCCTATCCATCCTAAGCATCGGCGACAACCTCAAGAACGAGGTCCACGAGGTCTCCATCCGTGTCCTGGACGAACCGCTGGACAAGCGAAACATCCTCTTCGAGCGTAACCGCGACAAGTACGACGCGAATCCCGCGCTCTATGCGGATAGCTTCTGGTACCCCGGCGCGATCTTCATCGTCGGCGAGATGGTCCCCTGAGCATGCCTCAAGGCAGTGGCAGCAGCGCGGGTGCTCTTAGAGCGACTCGACGCTGATCTGCGTATGCGTCCGCCAGGATTGCCCCGCCGCCAGAGAGAGCCAGCCCGACTCTTCCGCCGGGAGCGGGAGATTGGCGGCGTTGGCCATACAGGTCATCGGCTCGATGCAGAGCGCACGCAGGTCGTCCGGAGGAGCCCAGAGAAACCACTGGCCGAAGGCTTCGTCCACGGCGTAGACCACGCGCAGGTTTTCCTGCTCGAAGTCCAGCAAAGCCCCCCGAAAAGGCTGCCCGTCGCGCTGACCGGTAAGTGCGGGCGTGTGCACACTTACCGACGGCTCGATCACGTAGGGCAGCCCGCCCTCGCGCCAATACTCGGAGGCCTCCGGCCAGGGCAGATGCCGCAGACTCGGCAGGGTCTCGACCATTTCGTGACGGTAATCGGCAGCCGTCACGAAGAGCCGGGGCTGTGCGCCATCTGGGTTCGGTACGCGAAACGCGGTGTGATAGCCCAACCCGAAAGGCAGCGCCGGGCTGTCCGGTTCATCCAGATTTTCCAAGACCACCTCGTGCTCGACGCAATCCTCGCGAAAGAGATAGTGCTGGCTCAGGCGAAAACGATGCGGATACCCACCAAAGGTTTCACGCTTATCGTCATGCGTAAAGCTCAGGCGGACACGCAGGTCGTCAGTGTCGGCACTCGGCTCGTCGACCACCATCTCCCACGGCTCATGCAGGACGACGCCGTGGATGTGATTCCCGCGTGCGACATCATTAATCGGGAACGAGTAGCTACGCCCCTCGAACTCAAAACTCCCGCCGCTGATGCGGTTCGGAGGAAAAAGAACGGGCACGCCAAATCGCTCCGGCTGCGCAAAGAATGCTTCGCTACTCTCCGGGTAGTGAAGGATGTCCCGGTCGCGCGGCAGGTATTTCAGCCGGACGAGCTGGCCTCCGTGTTCAGGCGTAAATGTAGCTTCCCAGCAAGCGGTTTTGACGGTCGTATACATGTGAGTCGATAGGTAAGAAACAGCCGAAGATTGGCCTGTAACAGCACCGAATAGCCAATGGACAGCATCACTCTGAATCAATGCCAGAATCCCGAATCAGTCGCGATTCTCACTATTGAAACGTCTATATGCGCTTGTCGGTGTGGCGGGGGTGGCGAATGACAAAGCAGCACCCATTTCCAGATCCCGGACGCAGTTCGATGTTTGCCCCCAGGCGCTGGCACATCTTGCGAACGATATACAGCCCCAGACCACTGGAGGACTCGCCCCCGGTCGGCTGTGACGAGAGCGGGCTGAACTTCTGAAAGAGCTTTTCGTGCTCAGGCTCAGGGATGCCCGGCCCCTCATCACACACCCGCAGCTCAAAAACATTGTCTTCGCACAGGGCCGTCTCGATCCATACCCGGCTCCCCAGCGGAGAGTATTTGATGGCGTTGTTGACGAGATTGTTCAGGCAGATCGCCAGCCACTTCCCCCGCGTGAGGATCTCCTGCTCGCCTGCCGGGTCCAGGTTTGTCGTAAGGTTTATCTGCTTGGTCGCAGCCTGAGACTTGAACCGCTCGGCGGCGTCTGTTGCCAGGCTATTCCAGACGCAGGGCTCCAAGTCGACGGGGCCGTGGAAGCTCTCAATCGAGGTGATGTCGAGGATGTCTCCGATCAGCTCCTGCATGTGCAGGCTGCTGTTTTCAATATCCTTGATAAACTCCAATGCCCGTGAGTTCCCCTCGCCGACCTCGTCCTCCAGAATATAGCAGAGGCCAAGGATCGTGCTCAGCGGGCTACGCAGATCGTGCGCTACTATCCCGAGGAACTCGTCCTTCTCGCGGTTCATGGCCGAGAGCGCATCATTGGCCTCTTCCAGATCAGTGGCTGCCTCTTGCAGCTCATGCTTCTGCTTTTCGATCTCGGCGTTTTTGGCTGATAGCTCCTCATTCCGAGCCCGCAGGCGCTTATGGTAGAGGCTAATGATCGATACGCACATCCACGAGACGATCGCCGTGATCGCCAAGGAAAGCAGAATGTTGACCAGGAGCGTATGCCGCAGAGGCGAGAGTAATTCGTCCTCCGACTGCTCCACCATCAGGTACCAGTTCAACTCGGGGATCCAGCGGCTGTTCAGGAAATAGGTTTTGCCGTCGCGTTCGTAGCGGATCTTTTGCTCCTCCGTGCCGCTCGTCAGACTCTGCGCGTCCTTCTTCAGGCCGGGGACGGCGTCCAGATTCCCGTACGTCGTCAGCCTCCCCTTCGAAGGCCCCAGGATAATGTTTCCTTCGCGATCGACGAAAAATATCTCCCGGTTGAATCGCCCTTCATATTCCTCGATCAGGGCGTTAACGCGGTTAACGGTGAGCCCCGTTCCTGCCGCACCGATATAGTTGCCCTCATAGTCATAGACCCGGTAATTCACGAATACCGTGAGCGCGTCGTTGTTTGCCATGTCGATATCGACGTTGATCTCGAAGGGCTTCTCCATCTCACGCACTCTGAAGTACCAGACATCGCGGGGCTCATTCTCATCGACCTGCTTGAGCACGCCTCCCCAGTAGTAGTAGTTACGGCTTTTCTCAGAGATGAAGAAACTGGTCACTGTTCCGTACTCGCGCCGAATCTCCTCCAGATAGCGCTGCATCTGTTTTACATCCACCTCCCCGTTGATCGTCCAGTCACGCAGAAACGCGTCATTGGCCATCATCGACGAGATGAAGATCGGCCGGAGCAGGTCCCGCTGAATCACAGAGTAGATATTGTCCGCCGTCAGGGGCAGCGAGCTCTCGGTGATGGTCTCACGGACACTGTCGCGGGAAACATAGTAGCTGCTGATGCTATTGGTCAAAAAACCCGCCAGCAGCAGTAAACAAACAATCCAGACTAAACGATAGCGCGCAAAAGCAGCCATTTCTCTGTGATGAATGATTCATCGCCAGATTTCAACCCGCTTGTCGTCACGAATAGGCGAAAAATGAGAATTCACCGGATGGTGACTATTGTCACCCGGGCCAGAGCATTCTCGCCCGATAAAGATGAAGGACTTAACCCTGTAGCAACCATGCCAAAGGGCTCATAGCGCCCCTCGCCGCTCTTCGAGCTGGGCGCGAATATCCTCCATACGCTCTCTTGTCAGACTGTAGAAGTACACACAGACGATGTTGACGGCACTGAATGCGACCGGGATCAAGACATAGCAGTGCATGATGTTGTCCAGCACATGGGGCGGCTGTTCTGCGCCATGGGCGACATCGAAGCCGGTCCATACCAGCACAAAGCCCCCTAGTCCGGTCGTGATCGTCGAGGTCATCTTGGTCGTCCAGGAGAAGACCGCGGAAAAGCTCCCCTCTCGGCGATTACCAGTCTCCAGCTCGTCAAAATCTGCGACATCGGCCTGCATCGATGGGGCAATCAACCAGATACCTGCACTCAGTGGAGAAACCAAGAGCGCCGGTATCAACTGCAGCCACGGGTGCGCAGGATCATAAAAGATATATACCGACAAAAAGCCGAGAATGGTCGAGGCACTAATGACATAGAGAACGACACGCTTACCGAAACAACTCGAAAGCCAGGTGCAAAACGGTACTGCAAATAGATTGGGCAGGATAAGCATGGAGGCTTTGACTCCATTAATGACCGCCGCTTGTTTAATATCCCCACCACAAACATAATAGGCGTTCAGATAAAAACCCAGCGTACCGATAAAGCCAAAGCCCAGCAGCTTGGTAAATACGATAGTGAGCAAAATGAGAAAGGGTTTGGTGCGGAAGGTTTGCTTCACATCATCCATCAAGCGCCGTTTCTTCTGGCCCTTGGTTTTGGCATAGTAGCGCTCCTTGACAAAGATGCCCGGCAGCACCCCCAGTACAATCGTTGCCCCTGCCAGGCAAAGACTGATCCAACGCATCCCATTGATTAGATTTGGGGTGCCATCTGCGTTTACGCCAAAGATCGACATCGAGGCCAGCGCGATAATCCAGCCTGCCAGCAGATAGGCCAGCTTCTGAGGGACCGCCCGGTACGCAGTGATGATCGTTCGCTCATCATAGCTCGGGCTCATCTCCATGTTCAGGCTGTAGTAGGGCATCGACCAAATCGTAAAGCAGGTGTAGAAAAGTATCCCCGTCACAAGCAGCCAGGTGAAAAGCTGCCACTGGCTCAAGCTCTCCGGTGCCCACCACATGATGGGCATGGTCAGCCCCGTCAGAATAGCGCCCAGTACGATAAACGGACGCCTCCTGCCCCAGCGCGTACGCGCATTATCAGAGATATTGCCCATCACCGGGTCACTGAAGGCATCCCATGCTCTCCACAGCATAGCCACCAGACTGATCAGCACGGGGTTTAGGCCCATCCCGATATTAAATACCGGGGTAATCACACTCTTGGGAATCGTTACCGATAGTATCTCCAGAGGGCCTCCTAAGCCATAGGCTATTTTCTGACCAATGGGAACGCGATCCTCCGGTCTGACGTGGTGCATGCCATGACCGGATTTCTTTTTCAGGGAAAATCTCATACGGGGTATTCTTAAAGCTGGTAGCGCAGCCTGATAAGTTTCTGAAACGTCCTCTAGGAGGTCGCTTCAATCAGGTCATCGACACGCACAAAGGCCACGTCGATTGTTTCATTTGGCTGAATGCGGCTGTAGCAGATGTATTCACCATGGGGTCCGCAGAACTGCGGATGCGAGTGCGGGTGGTACGCCCGGAATCTGGCCGCTGGCATGGCCATATGCGAAACAATATCCACCTCTCGGCGGGTAACCAAATTAACGAAGCGCACGTGCTGTGCGTCAGGGTCATCCGGCGGTAGCGAATCGAGCACCAGATAGTTCCCACACGGTGAAGTGTGCGCATGAGAGACGGTCTTGTGAGGCCAGACAAGCTCGGGCAGAGCGTCCTCAGTGCCCGCAGTAGCTAGCGGCGTACGCTCGATCCCGGTCTGGTAATGGATGTAGTAGATGTACTCACCGTCCCCAGACCACCACTCGTGTCCATGCATTTGACGAGGCTCATCACGAACGACACGGTGGGCCGTGGCCAAGTGGGGGTTGGTGGCCACGGGCCGATAACTGTCATCCACCAAAAATCTGAGTGAGCGTGGATAAACCGGAAAGAACGTCGCCTCACGAGCATCAGAGCTCGAGCGGCGTGAAATCCACATCCGATTATCTTTATAGGTGACCTGTCCCGTATCCTGATCGATCTGGTTCTCCTGAGCCTGGAGCATAATGCCAGGGCGGCGGGGGTTGCACTGGCCATGGTTATAGAGCCGACGGCTTGTGTTCCAGATCTCGACCGGGCTTCCATCGAGCGGTGCATGCCCCATGTAGATTTGCGAGCCGATGCGAGCATCTATCCCCAGCGATGCGCCATCCGCGTCCAGTGTCAGGTGCGAGGCATAGTATTGCAGCCGCCGATTATTCAACACGTCCTGGGTAAACGCATTCACGTACTCCGGGCTGGAGGAAAAATCAGCGGCCAGTTTCCAGATGCCGTTCGTGTTGGCCCAATAAACCTCACCGGTCTCCGGGTGAAGCATGGGCACGTTACTGGCAGGGCTGCAGTTAGAGGCATCCGAAAAGACCTTGACCCTTCCTGTGGTAAAATCCGCCAGAGCGATCAGGCGCATATCGCTTGGCGGCCATGCACACATAAACCAATACTTAGCCGCAGGCTTAGACTCGGTCCCCAACCAGAGGCTCGGGTTCACATAGTAAAAGCTTTGCTGGAGCGTGGCCAGACGAGCCTCCCCGGCACTTGTCCCGACTGGGGTCAGCACATAGCTGACAATGCCGCTTTCGGGATCACGACAAGGTGCGAGCAGCTCGGACTGTAGAAAATCTGCATGGGCCCGCTTAGGAATGGTGTCTGACGCTGACACAGCGGCACTATCGGACGAGTTCATAAGCGAGTTGTGTTCCTTTTTTTGTCACAGTACTCGCATCTATCACCAGGCTTCCGTCAGCCGAGGTCTCTAAGCTTACGAGGTACTTGCGGCTACCGCTGGCATCGACAGCCCAGGCTTTCCAGGAGGCCGGTTCGGGCAGCTTCAGAGTGATCTGTGCCGTACCGCTACGAACCAGATGCTGCGGCGTCCCCCAGTCTTCTAGCAGACGTCGGTCCTGATCGGCGAAGCGCATGCCCTCGGGAAGAGCGTCCGTCAAATGTGTGATAAGGATACGGCGGCTTTGGGCCAGCGGTTGATCATCAACAGCGACTACCTGCACAGCGCACTGCGTCTCGGATGTATTGGTAACGCTGACACATTCCCCCTTCAGCGTGGACTCGGGGGGCACGACAAACTGCTCGCTACGCGGAGTAACGACCTTGATCGAACTGGCCTCGGTATCCAGCACGATCTGGTCAGTCTCACTGGCAAAGCGTGTGCGCTCAGCGTTGATGGAGCCCTCCGGCAGGATGCCATCGGCAATCAACTGCTGTGGCAGCTCCGTATCGGCGACAAATGTGTCAACGAGCGAGGGGTCTTTCAGCGGTGGGATCTCTCCGACCACGGCAGCATCGGGCACGGGACGACCATCAGCACCCTGCAACACAGCTTCAGGGCTGCCCGGCAAGGAGCCAAGACGCGCGACCAGGCCGAGCTCGGTGAAAACATGAGGGAAGCCGTCGTTGTAGGAGATAAAGCCCTCTTCCGGCCGAACTGCATAGGTAATGCTGGTCGCAGCCGGGCTAATGTCACCACGGCGAAACAGGAGGGCCGCAACTCGGTCGCCGAGCATACTAATGGGATCCGACGCCAGGGCGAAATAGTTCTCGTGGCTACCGTTGACGGACATCTCGCGACTCATCGCGTACTGGAAGTTGTAGAGCCCGTCCCAGTCCTGCAGCGAGGCATATGCGGACATAAGGACCCCACCCTCGGCCCGATACTGGTTGGGTCGGCAGTAGTTAAACTCCGTCACCGTAAAGGGCTTACCAGGGATACGGGAGGCCATCATCAGGCGCGGTAACTGCGCCGCAGCTTGAATGGCACTGCGCTGGTTAAATGCAAAGGGCGCTTTCCAGGCTTTACCCGGGAAGCCCGGGTGATCCCAGTAATTATGGTCGTCCACGTAGTCGTAGTGCACACGCAGATAGGTCATGAACTTCTGCCGAATGTAGTTCGTGTCGGTCAAAGGTGCACGCACTCCCATCTCACGCAGGGCCTTGAACATACGAGCGCTGGCGTTGATTTGCGTTTCGGTCAAAAACTCCGTCCAGGCCATCAGGCGCTCGTCCTCGGAAGCGTCCGTTATACCTGGATACTCCGCCTCGAAAATAGCCTCGTAGCGGGCGTGTATTTTCGGGTTCCGAATCTTAGCATAAAGGGTGTCCTCATTGACGACGCAAACGCCAACAAATACCGGGTCCTCTGCCCACGTCAGCCCTGTGTAGGGATTCTTGTGCAGCATCAAGGCGCGGGCGAATTTCTCCCAGGAGGCAAACGCCGCCTCGTCGATCGGAACCAGCCCCTTAAACATGCTGCGCGTCTGGCTGCCCGTGAGTCCTGGCTCCAGGCCGAAGGCCACCAGCTCCTCGTCACTGAAGCTACGCCCGTCGAACAGATCGTAGCTGATGTACAGGCCTGCCTTTTTCATCGCGGCCACGAGATAGTCGAGCTTATCCATCAGCTCGGGATCGAGCTCCCAGGAGTTTGCCCCCTTGCTGGTGAGCGCTTGCTCGAAGTGGTGGAACCGCACGGCATTGTACCCGGACCGGGCGAGCCGCTGTGCGACGGCGTCGGCTTCGCTTTTGTTCAGATAGTTGGCAGTAAAACAGAAGTTCACGCCCCAGAAGCGCACGGGTACATCCGGGCGCTTTTCAAAGGCAAAATGCCCCTCAGGAGTTTCAATCAGCTCTCCAAATTGACCGGCCGGAGCTGGCACGGAAGCTGAAAAATCGAACACACCACCCGACTTCACCTCGACCTGGTGTTCATAGCGAGCCCAGTGATGACCGACTGCAATCGTCAATGGACGGGAAGCATACTCAAACGGAATCCTGTCATGAGAGGCCGACACAGCAGCAATCATCCAAGCTGTGCTCCCCTGCCCCTCAAAGGTAATAGAGACCGGCTTACGAGTGGGATCGATGGGAAAAACCGAGGCATACAGAGATACCGTCGAGGATGGATTCTCACTATCCCAGGCAACAGACCCGTTAGGCAGAGGCATCGTCATCCACCAGTCACCCACATCGCGACCACTTCTCACATCTAGGCTAGCCTCTGTACCATCTTCATAGTGTACAGTCATGGTACCTACAGCAACGGTACCCGTGCGCGGCAACCAGGCAGCAGCATGCAGCAGGTACAATGATTGCCAGCCCTCGGTCTCGTCGGAGGAAGGAAGTGTCAACTCAGCCTCACGTGAAAAACCTTCCCGATCTGGACCGCCTACTACGATAGCGCCTAGACCATCGTTGGAGGATGGGTCGAGGATATCGAACTCCAGTGCCCCGACATTCAGTGGCCCCGACGGGAGCACAGAAAGGTCATTCTGCTTCCCCTGGTCGGTCCAGCCGCCTTCACCATCGCCCGGAGTTTCGTCTGAAAAGCTTCGGTTCGCAGCCTCGGATATATCAACGGTTTGCTGCTGATAGGGCCTGTAGCTAACGTCCAGTTCTAACTCAGTTTCACGTAGAAGGTTGTCTTTGACTGCGCCAGGGATACGAAGGCGGAGGACGTACTCACTCAACTTCCACTTACGGTTATCCTGCGCGCTCAGAGCGAAGTTACCCTTCAAGCTCAACAATCCGTCGGACAGCGGCAGCACCACGGTGTGCTCTCCCTCCGGCACAGAAAAAAGACTGGGCGTGGAGGGTTGATCGATAGGCATGGCGTACCCCTGACCGTCCACGGAAATACTGCGCCCGGCAAAGGCTTTGACCGGTAATGCAACCTCAAAGGAAAACTGGTTGGCGGGCGTTTCGCCACCAGGTATCGCCTTTAGGCGGACATGTATAGAATCCGGACTCGCTCCGGGTACGATCTGCTCCAGTACCTGCACCGGTGGTAAACCTTCGCCCACGTCCAAGGCCCCCCTCACCTCGAAGGGCTGCGTGAGTGGTATCTCCGGCGCGAGGGCCTCGCCCTCCACAGTCAGAGCTGACTGTGCGACACTTTTCCAGCTCGGCGCGTAATAGCGCAGTCCAAACGTTACCCCATCAATGGCGAAGGTACCGTCACTGCTAATTTTAAGATCTGGCAGGCTGGGTTCTTCCGTGTGCGCAGCTGGTGAGGCAGCCAGGCAGGTTAGCATAGGCGTGAAAAACAGAGCGCATAGGGATGTCTTAAAATACGGGAGGAGTCGTTTCATGGGATACGAGCAACAAGGTTATTATATCTTTGATGTGATTGGAGTTGTATAGCTACGGCCATTCTCAGCCGATGAAGCCCACGCTAGTTACGAGCCTTATTCTTCAACAGGCCGATCAGAATAAATAGACCGGCCAAGGACAACCATGTGACTGAGGCCGGCTCGGGGATGGGCGTACTTATCGTGTACTCCAGATTATCAAACACGGCCCCAGCGCTGTTTGTCGCCAAGCCGACGCCATTCACGCTTCCCGAGGCCAGGCTACCGGAAATAGTCGTGTCCCCAACCGAAGCCGTATAAGTCCAAACATCGCCAGTCGTGTCGATGGTGAGAGTCAGAGTTCCCGCCGTCACAGTCTGTGGGATATTCGTAGTGTTGTTGAAGTTATTACCGTCGCCGTCCGAGCAGTTGTAAAAGGTGGAGGGCTTCAATACATCGGAGGTATTGTACTGGCGGAACGCAAGGACCGTGTAGTTCGGCGAATCTACACTGAACTGCGTAATGACTTCATTGTCCGTGGTGAAGGATAGACCGGCATAATAGCCGGATGTGCTATTGGTGGACATCCCGGAGGTATCCACATCCACCTTTATGGTGTAAATGTAACCATCAACGACTTCAGTCGGGAGCCAGGCCGCCCCACCGCCATTGGTAGAGCCGTCTGCCCGGATATTGGAGGACGAGTTCCAGGTTAACTCGGGCGACCCGCTGGTCGTGCTTTGGCCATCAAGCCCCGTGGAAGCGGAACCGCTAAAGTCATAGGTCCAGGTCGAAACAACAGTTTGAGCGTGTGCTAAAATGGAGGCAAGCGGAGCTGCCATCGCCAATAGGATAAGAGTCTTTATTTTCATGAGGGGGTGAAGAATGGGAGTTACTGGGTGGGTGAAACGAGTGAGATGCCGCTGATTAAGCCACGGCTTTGACAGGTTTATTTCTCGCACAACCATGCTGCAATTCACAGACAAGTTTTGCATTACGTAAACCTGATCTGGTATTCTCGTGGGGCTCCGGAGAGCTATACGTAAGAAACACACACCCCATTCCCAGCGATGAAGGAGAACCCCTCTACCCACCCCACTCTGAAAACAATAGCCGAGAAAGCTGGCGTCTCCCGTATGACAGTCTCATGCGCCCTTCGCGGCACCGGTAGGATCAGCCCCAAGACAACCGCTCGCATAAAAAGAATAGCCGCCAAGATGGGTTACAGCCCAGATGCCCGGCTATCTGAGGTCATGACAAAAGTTCGCGGCTCACGCAGCAGAGAGCTCCTGCCGCTGGCGTGGATCAACGGAATGGCAAACCGCCGCGCCTATCAGGAATACTCCTGGCTGGCACCGTTTTATGAGGGGGCCACGAAACAGGCACGTGAACTCGGCTACCGACTGGAGGAATTTTGGCTATGCGAACCGAATATGACTGAACGCCGGATGTCTTCGATTATTGCGAGCAGGGGTATCCGCGGGGTCATCATCGGACACGCCCGCCCCAGCATTCCGAGCCTGGACTTTGACTGGCGACAGTTCGCGGGCGTCTCATTCGAGGGAGCCATCGTCACACCACGACTTCACCAAGTCATGCCTGACTACCAGCACAATCTCATGCAGGCGCTCGAACAGGTCCGCTCGATGGGCTATCGCCGCATCGGCCTGAGTCTTCACCACATCATTGACCAGAGTTCCCACCACGCCTACTTGTCTGCGCTGCGCTATTTTCATTCTCAAATCCCGCGAGCCGAGCGTATCGAGCCCTTTATCTTTGCTGAGTTCACACCGCAGGCTCTGAAAAAATGGCTCGCGAAAGCCCGGCCTGATGCCGTTATCGGGCACCACGCAAAACTGATTACTTGGCTAACGGAAGCCGGATGCGAGATACCGAGTCAGGTTGGAGTAGCCCACCTTTCCCTAGACGGTGACTGCGAGGACTGGGCCGGCATCTGGCAGCACAAATGCAGCATCGGCGAGCAAGCCGTCGCGCAGGTCGTTTCATTGATTCATGCGGGAAGAACGGGGCTTCCTGACCTCGCCTATAAAACGCTTATTCCTGGCATCTGGCATAACGGCCCTACTCTACTTCCCCGCGATCGATAAAAGTGCTGACCACTTTCAGGCTCCGCCTGTCGATTGCGCGGCGATCTACGCTTCACTTTCACCGATCCGGGTGTGCTTTTGCCGCCACTTTCCCGGAGGCAGCCCGGTGTCCTCAGTGAACACCCGATAGAAGTAGCGTACATCCTCATAGCCGACGTGGCCCGCGATACTCTCCACGGGCAGCATGGTCTGAGCCAGCATCTCGCGGGCGGCTTCCAGTCGCATCCGCTGCTTCGTCTCGGCAAAGCCGCTCCCCGTCAGCTCCTTCACCAAGTGGCCAGCCCGCGAGACAGACACATGCAGCTCGCGAGCCAGATCTTCAAGCGTCAGCTGTCGCTGGAGTCGGCTACGGATAAAGAACAGAATGCGCTCGCGGCGGGTGCGCTGTACGCGGTTGGGTCTGAGGGTAAGCTCGATCTCACGCAGTAGGTAGCTCTGCACCCAGGATGCCACCGCACCTAACTGCTCAAAGAGCGTATCCGTCAGCTCCGGCAGTTCTTTCACCCCCCGCTCCCGATGGCGAAACTGCCCCAGAAAGCCAATGCCGATCAGCTGTTTCTGGCGCACCAGCGGGATGATCAACTCGAGTGCGCCTGCATGGCACTCATGCACAAAGGGGTCCGTATGCTCCAGTGCCTTTCGGGTGACATCGCCCATATCGCACTGCGTACAACGATGATTGAAGTTTACCTTCACCTGCTGACAGAACGGGCTAAAGTGTAGCCGGTTTGGCGGTGGCACCTCCCCCAGCAGTGTCTGCGAGCGAACATCGGGGTCCAGGGGCTTCAGACAAAGCCTGAGTCCGCTCATGCGCTCCACCTCATCAATCATCACTGGTAGCGTCATACGCGGCCATGACCTATAAATACCTGTCATATATAGCAGATTTATACATATATTCAGCGAGTCTGTCCATAGACGTTTAAGAGCATTTTGTGTATTTTTGCATCATGCCCTATCAGTCCGTTTTTACCCAAACCTTCGATATCGCCATCTATGGATGCGGCTACAGTGGTCTCGCCGCCGCCTGGAAACTACGAGATGCCGGAAAGCATGTGCTGCTTTTCGATCGCCACTTTGACGTGGCATGGGAGTCTGGCCGTTCATTTGTGCGCACGGCAGGAGAATGCCAGAACGCATCTTGGAGAACATTCTGCGAGGCCACGATTGCTCATAGCGGATACGAGGGCTCGGACCTCGATCCGGTCAGTGCCGAGGTCATGGCCTGCTGCGAACTGAGAGCCGAGCGCGGAAGCCTGGAAACACTGCTGGGGGCTGCTCCGATCTCTGGCATGATGCGCGGTGATGATTTGACCGAGATCTCCGTGGCCACGAAATCCGGTGAACGCACCCTCCGGGCACGCGTGTGGATCGATGCGTCGGATACCGCCACGCTCCACCAGCTCGCACAGCCCACCGCCTACGAACGTAGACGCTCAGCGTCGGCCTACGAACACCGCGTGCTGTTGGCCCTGAACGGCGAAGACGCCTTCCCCACTCAAGCGTTCGAGCACAGCGGTGAAGCGATCCACATTGAGCGAGTTCCCCATGGGCTCACGCTGAGCCTTTGCATCAGCAGCAGCACGCCTTTGTCGCCACGCGATTTGCTGGAAAAGTACACCGCCCTGCGTGAGGCAAACAGCGATGCCTTTGGTAAAAGCAGTGTCCTGTGTTTCGCCTCACGGCCCTACCCCGTGTATGGACAAACGGATACGCCAGCCGCCTCTGGAGTGGCACCCCTGGGGAACCTTTATGCCGCAAGTCCGGCCCTCACCGGTGTCCCTGTCCGTACTCTGTCCGAACGCTATGCACTCGGCTTGGATCTCGCCAACAGGGTTGAAATACCCTCCACCGACACAGTCGGAAGCGAACGAAAGATCAGCCTGCCAGTGCGTGAGGCGGATTGTGAAATCCTTGTGGCCGGTCTGGGCACAGGGGGCTCGATGGCCGCACTCGAAGCCTGCAAGCTGGGCCGCAAAGTCCTGCTGGCCGATAGTGGTAACGTGCTCGGGGGCATTGGTACGGCGGGCCAGATATGTGTTTATTTCCACGGTCAGAAAGGAGGCGGCTTCGAGTCTCTCGACCAAGCCAGTGAGACCGTCCAGCATAAGCTCGGCCCCAAGATTCTGATGGGGCTGGGTTGGCTCTCTGATAGTAAAGCCCTGGCTCTGGAAAACGAGTACGCCACAAATTCCCCTGAGCTGCTTCGCGAGTCCATCGTCTACGCGGTGAAAACAGAAAACGGACGCATCACACAGGCCAGCATTGCAACGCCGGAGGGTATCCTGTGCGTGCGTACGGAGGCCGTTATCGACGGCACCGGAGACGGTGACCTTGCCGTCCTGGCTGGGGCAGCCTATGACTTCGGCCGCCCGGTCGACGGACTGCCCCTGTCCTACTCTCAGCCGTCCATGGCTCTGAACACCGAGAAGCAAAAGGTTAAAACATTTAACTTTGATGCAGGCTGGGTGGACCCCACGGACCCCGAGGACCTCAGCCGCGCGCGCATTACGGCGATATCCATGTACCGCAATGTCACGCCATGGCCTGAGATGACCCTCATCCAACTGGCCCCCCTTCTCGGCCTTCGCCAGTCCCGGCAGATTCATACGCGCAGCCGCCTCACGCTACAGGACCTCCTCAATAACACCCAGCGTGAGGACTCTATCGGCGCAGCACGATCCCCCCTGGACACGCACAGCGTAGACTTTGAGTTCGAGGATGACGAGACGTTCTTCTGGCTGTGGAGCTGCAAGAGCTTTCGACCGATGACCTACTGCGACATGCCACATGGGGTCATGACGCCCGATGGCATCGACAATCTCTGGCTGGCCTGTCGTGCGGCCGGTGTCACCACAAACGCGGCCTATGCCGTGCGCATGCAGCGCGACATCCACCGCATGGGAGAGGCAGCCGCCTACTCCGCCGACGCATGGCTATCCGGACATACCCCCGAAGAAATCATTAAAGAGTGTCAGCGTAAGCTCGATGCAACCGGCGCCCGCCAGCCCGTGCCCGAAGCCGCCAAGGAATCAGACACTGCGATGGACCCGTTGGCCATCCTCGACAGCGGTGAAGCAGACAGGCACCTCTGGCGCATTTATCAGAACCGTGAGCGCTATGAGGCCGCCATCCTCGAACGCCTCGACCACAGTAACTCGCATGTTTCCTGGTTGGCCGCAACCATCCTCGCCATGTGGCAGGACCCGCGCGCCGAGCCCCGGCTCATCCAGGCGATCGAGAGTCGCGAGGAGGGCAACAGCGGCTTCGTCAGCGGGGCCTTTAACCAGAACATCGGCGTCCCCAACTGGTATCTCGCCATCAACCTGCTGCGCCGTTGCGGCAGCGAACAGTGCCTGGACGCACTCCAGGCCGTCGCCGAACAACCCGCCAATTGCCTGAACCTGCGCACCGCGCTTGCCATCACCCTGACCCGGCTGGCCCGTCCCGACGCTTCCAGCGGCGCGAAAAGACAAGCCGCCGCGATTCTTCGCGCACTGAGCACCGACGACATTCCCGACGCTTACACACGTCCCTCACACGCCATCTCGCTGGGGTTAAAAGGCGAGCCGCAACCCATTCTCGGGAACGAGCCGCCCGGCGTCGACACGCGTGAGGATCATACCTGGCAGGTGGTCCTCACCCAGCAGCAGGCTTATCAGGCCTGGGGACTGCCAAGTCCACTCGACATCAGCCCTCATCTGGAGGACTCGCGCGCAATCGTCCGTAAGGCCTTCTCGCGACTGCCCTGAAGAGGAAGCAGATTTAGCCAATATACAAAAGCCCGGATCCGACAAGGCTCCGGGCTTTTGTATTGGTATATTTACCGATGCAACCTTGGGGGGACTCCTCCTCACGAGACAGCCTTATCAATAAGCATAAGCCCTTAATTTGGAGACATTTCAACGGCTTCAGTAGATTATTTTTTGCCAGAGAACAGCCATGACCTCAAACTAAAGGCATCCCAAGCATATTGCGCACGCTACCCCCTGCCCAAAGCGTACTGATGCCCTTCCTGCTACCCGACTACCCACACCCCACCAGGCCGCATCGCGGCGCTATGTTTATCCTTTTTGCCGTCTGCTACTATCTCAGACGCGCGCGGTTTTCTGTGTCTGTCCACAGCGATGGCCAGCACCGGATCTGCACGCACAACCCCATCACACCCACCCCATATGCTGATTACTCGTTGTTTAAAAATTCTGGCTGCGACTGTACTTGCCGCCAGTACCTGCACGTCTGCGGTCATCGAAAACCCGGCGCTCGCATCCCTGGCTTACCCTGACTCAGACATAAACCTCACGGCATCGAATGCCACCCCGGCTACGGACCTCTACGGCCGTATGGATGTAGCCGTCCTCCGGGACTACTCCAGCTTCAGCACTGGCCCGAATACGGTGATCCACGACTACGCTACGCGTGTCGGCCCCGACGTCCAGCTAACCTTTAGCGCGAATACAGCCAGCAACTCTGGCCAAGGGTTAACGAACAGCGCATTTGCCAGCTCATACCCGAGCTCGATGCGCATGCAGTACCCGTCGGCGTCCCCGACTGAAAGCCTGACCTACACAATGACGATTGATCTCGGGCGCTGGGACGACACCTCGGAAGCCTATACTGCCGGTGCAGCCACCTCACAGGCGGTCGGCTTCACGCTCTCGGCTACGCCGGAGCGAGCCGCTTTGTTCTCGTCCATCACTGCGGAGTTTATCGACGGCAGCGGCACCGTCCTCTCCACGCAGTCCGTAGGCACCGGCGACTACCCCGCGTCCACCAACCATATTTACTTCGGCTACGATGCCGGGGAGGGCTTTTCCATCGCTGCCGTCCAGCTTACGCTGGTTGTTGGGCCCACAACCGATACCACTTCGCCTATCCTTGGCTTCGACGACCTGGCCGTGGTCATGTACCCGACGCTCGTCGAGGGTGCGGATACGCTGGATAGCCCGGATTCTAACATCAACCTCTCCGCCTCGAACAGCACGCCAGCCACCACGCTCTATGCCCGGGATGACGTCGTCGTTCTGGAGGACTACTCATGGTTTACCTCAGGCTCGAACACACTCGCTTTCAACTACGCCACCCGCCGCTGCCCGGACGTACAGTTCTCCTACAGCAGCAATACCTCATCCAACTCAGGCGGACCGATCACCAATAACTCCTTCTCGCGCTCGTACCCGAGCTCCATGCGCCTGCAGTACCCCAACCCTTCGCCTACATCCAGCTCGACCTACACGATGACGATTGATCTCGGACGCTGGTATGAGGATCTGGATACATTTGAATCAGGCGACTACACGGCGCAGGCAGTCGGCTTTGTCCTGGCAGCGCCCAGCAGCCGATCCATTTATTTCTCGTCCATTACGGCCGAGTTCATCGATGCGCACGGCACGGTCATTTCCACACAGACCGTCCACGCCTATGACTACCCCACCACCCCCAGCCGTTTTTACTTTGGGCATGATGCAGGCGAAGGCTCCTCAATCGCCAAAGTCTTAATCACCCTGATTGTTGGCCCCTCCAGCGACACGCTATCGCCCATCCTCGGATTCGACGACTTCGCGGTATCGGAGGCTATCTCCTCTGTCCCCACGAACCCGTCCCTCGCAGCCGGCCCGGATACGCAGATCGATCCCGATTCTGATATCAATCTATCAGGCTCGGGCGCCACAACAGCCAGCGCACTCTATGGCCGGTCGGATGTCGTCGTGCTGCAGGACTACTCCAGCTTCACCTCGGGCTCGAACGCCATCTCCTTCGACCACGCCGGTCGCCCCTGCCCGGATGCGCAGTTTACCTTTAGCGCCAATACAGCCGGTAACTCGGGAGGACCGATCTCGAACACGGCCTTCTCCAGCTCCTTCCCGAGCTCCATGCGCATGCAGTACCCCAATCCGTCCCCGACGGAAAGCACCACCTACACGATGACGATTAATCTGGGCCGCTGGTACGAGGAGCCGGCGCTCTTCGAGACGGGTGTCTACACCTCTCAGGCTGTCGGGTTTACCCTCTCGGCTCCGTCAGCCCGCATGAATCTCTTCTCCTCCATCACGGTGCAGTTCATCGACGCGGACGGGCTCGTCCTCTCCACCCAGTCCGTCGGCACCGGCGACTACCCCACCGCAACGAATCACGTCTACTTCGGTTACGACGCTGGTGAAGGTGCTTCGATCGCAACGGTTCAAATCACTCTGGTCATTGGTCCTTCCAGTGAAGATGTCTCGCCCATTCTGGGCTTTGATGATTTGGCACTCTCCTCCGCGATCCGGGCACCCGCTCAGATCGTATCCCGCTCCGTCCTGCTGAATCAGGCCGTTAACGATCCGGACCTCGCGGACGAGCGCGCTTCACTGCTTGCCCAGGCGGACAACCTGTTGACAAAGAGCATCATAACCCGCCCATGGAGCGTGGACGACATTGCCAACTCTCGTATCGCCTGGGATGAGCGCTATCTGACCGCAGACGAGTCCTACCGCGTTGAGTTTGCGCTGTCTCGCTCCGACGCTATGGCCTCAGCGCAGGTGCGCACAGAGACCATGCTCATGGCGACGGCCTATGCCATGACCGGAGACACGGACTACCTCGACTGGTTAGTCGCCCAGCTCGATGAGCTGGCAGACTGGAATCCCCTCCAGCGCCCCGGCTGGTCGGACAACTCCCGGGGAGCTCCGGCCCCGCCTGAGGGCGACGGCGTCTGGCAGGCCACCGGATACGGCATTCAGGCCTTTGTCGACGCGATCGACATCCTCCCTGCCGGGTCGCTTGACTCCACCCTGCTTCAGAAAATCGATGCGCTCATGCAGCGCGAGATCGGCTACATCATCTACGACTGGGAAAACGAGATCCCCTGGTTCGTAAAGTCGCAAGCCGTGTACTCCAACCAGTGGGCCTTCCCCATCACTGGCCTGATCAACGCCACGGTCTACCTCGGCCCCGATCAATACCCGGACGAGTACGAGTACGGCATCCAGGCCATGCTGGAGACGCTTGACTCGCAGGGCCCGGACGGTGCCTTTGTCGAAGGGCTCTCCTATGCGCACGCCACCATGCGGTGCATCTTCTCGGCGGTCTACCACTCGACACTAGACGGTGAGCGACGCCTGATTGACCACCCGTTTATGGTGTCCTATCCCTCGTGGGTCGTCCATCACCTGCAGGCCGGTGGCTACATTGTCAATACCTTCGACAACTTCTACGGGTCACGCGATGGGGCGCGCTACTTCATCTCGGAGTTCGCGGATATGGCCGTCATGTTTAATGATCCCGAATCCCTCTGGGTGGTCCATAACTACGGGGAAATCTCCTCAAGCATCAATGGGATGATCGCCAGAGCCATCCCCTCCTACAAGGCCGAGAAGCCGACCCGCTACACCAGCTACGAGTACGCACGGATGGCGACATGGCGCAGCAGTTGGGAAAAGGTTTCCTCGGGCCTCTGGTTCCGGGGTGGCCATGAAGACGATAACCATGACCACATGGACCGGGGCCACATCAGCTTCATCGTCGACGGCGAGCCGATCCTGATCGAGGCCGGGGTCGACAGCTACAGCCACCCGCAGTACCTGACGCACTTCAAGTCCCCCGTCGGGCACAACGTCCTGCAGGTCGGTGACATCAATGTGGATACGGCCACCTGGGACGACTTCCAGGTCGTCGGGCAACAGATGGATGCTGCCCACCGTAACGCCCCGCTGACCATCTACAGCATGGACGACGACGGCGGTGAGATCTACGCCGACATGAGTAACAGCTACCCGGCAGCCAAGACTTGGGTGCGCGATGCCGTCTGGGATGATTCCAGCCTGTCCGTGTACGATGTGGTCGAGCTCGACACGGCGGACACGGTAATCTTCCGCTGGCACCTGGGTGTCACCTCAAAGGAAGTTGTCTGGGCACGCGGAATCACCCCTGCCGGCACGGTCACACTCGGTGTAGACGGAAACGGAAACACGCTGCTCACGGCCGACAACTTCCAGGTCACGGTACAGGCTGACCAACCCATCGTGGCCAGCATCGAAACGCTCCCCGACAAAACACTCGGCAACGACAGCGAGCACTACTGCCTGGTCATTCGCTCGCTGAACGCCGTGACATCCATCGACCTGCAGACGGATTTCGTCGCGACTGAATAAGGATCCAAAGGATTCTTTTTCACAACGGGCTCAGGCGGCTTTGCACGGGATGTGCGGAGCCCCTGGGCCTTCTTTTATTGTGAATCGCTAGCACAGGTGAAGCGCCTGGCAGCTCCTGGGCTTCAGCATCACGCGAACACTCTGCCCCTCTTGCTCACAGGCAATGTCACCAGCGTCGCTAAGCGTAATGTTTTCCGGCAACGCCAGAACCACCTCGGTG
Source organism: Ruficoccus sp. ZRK36 (assembly GCF_019603315.1). Taxonomy (NCBI): domain Bacteria; kingdom Pseudomonadati; phylum Verrucomicrobiota; class Opitutia; order Puniceicoccales; family Cerasicoccaceae; genus Ruficoccus; species Ruficoccus sp. ZRK36. The sequence continues at coordinate 2,764,770 of NZ_CP080649.1, read as the reverse complement.
CGCTCATGCGCAAAGTTGGAAATCCCGACCAGCCACGGCTGCCCGTCTTTACGCAGCAATACGGAAACATCGGCCAGCGGCCCTTTGCTCACGACCTTGACGGCAGGCTGCAACGACGGGCCAACATGCTTAAGCAGAGCAGACATGTAGGCCATGGCCCCAGAGGGCGACTCACTCTTCTCTATTTTATGTCCGAGCAGGAACGGCAGGTGGAGCCATTGACCGCGACCAAACTGATTTCGCGTCAGGGCGGGCTCACCATCGGTGGCCTTGATCAATACCTCGGTGCCCTCTGCCAGCTTCAGGCTTTGCCAGTAATCATCCATCAGAGTGAGCGAATCCTCTGGCAGGAAAATTTCCCGCGCACCCCGACAGCTGAATGACACCTCCTGGACCCCTGCGACATCGCGCAGCCCAAATCCCGGCGCCTGCGGCTGGAGATTACCGTCGATATCGAGCAGCCCGAAGCGACTTTCACTCACGACAGTGCCCCCATCCTCGACAAAAGTTTTCAACGTCTGGGCGAATGCCTCTGTGATCCCCGGCAGACACGGAATGACGATTAACTGCGTCCCCTCGGGAATACCGTCCTCAAGCATGCGCGCGGGGGTCGTGTACCCCGGAGCGTAGCCGTTCTGCCAAAAAGCCTGGAACCAGCCACGGTGCGCGTCTGTGTAAAACGGCTTCGGCGGCGTCGTCGCCTCACCCTCGCCGATCGCGCTGTAGAGGCGTTCCATCTCAGGATCGAACACGATCAGGCAGCCAGCGGTATCAGGCTGCGACTCGGCGAGACTCTCGGCATTTTCCTGGACAAAATGCGCGACCTCAGAGGCCTGATCCGCGAACGCATTGGGCGTCCCGTCAAAATCCGTCAACCCCCGACCGGCGACCTGACGCCCCCGGCGGAAGGGGCGGTACTTCCAGTAAATGACCCCCTGTATGCCATGGAAAACGGCCTGATAGCTCCACAGGCCCAGTTCGTCCGTCATGGACGAGCCCTCCGTCGGGAAGATGCAGCGGTTTGCCGTCATCAGCTCAGAGACCATGGTCTGCTTATCGCCAGCAACAGACCGCGCGTGCCGCCAAAACTGCGGCCACTGCCAGGCATCGGTCTCCCACCAGCGAGGGCCGAGCATGTTGGCGTAGCAGGAAAGCCCGAGCACGTCGCTGGCCTCGACCGCATCCCAGTCGCTCACCCCATAGTAATCGCCGGTGCGGTTATGCAGGGCATCGCTGCCGAGCACATCGATAAAGAGCGGCGTATCCGCATCGATCTCGCGCACGATGGCCCGCCATGACTCCACCTGAGCCACGAAGTCAGCAGACCGGAACCGCTGCCAATCCCGCTCAGCCACCACGGACGACCAGCTCCAGACGCGGAAATTAGGCGGGATGCGTGTAATGTCCTCGAAGTCGTTAAAATACGTCACCCAGGCGCGATTCAGGTTCTGAATGTCACCGGCGTATTGGTTTCTCAAATACGCGACAAAAGCCCCAATCGTCTCCGGCGAGCGCGAATTATTACCGATCTCGTTAAACAGATCGTAGGCGATGAGTGCCGGATGGCCTTTAAAGTGCGTGACGACCTCGCGCAGATACTTAGCCAGCAGTGCTTCCTTCTGAGGCTGGTGAAAACCGTTCTCGCGGTAGTCGGGTGCCTGAGCATAGCCCGAGCACTCGGGAGCGTCGGCATCCTGCATAACCTGCCCCTGTAGCTCCAGGACGACGCCGAGCCCCAGCTCTGCGCAGGTATCCATCAGCGCATCAATCGTAGCAAAGGCCGTCTCGCCGGGCAGAGGCGCATCCCAGCGGCTTACGCTCGGGTACAGCACCACGGTATTGAAACCGAGCTGGGCGATATTACCGAGGTCGCGCTGCATCTCCGACAGCGGCACGCCGGGCTCGGCCAGAAAGACAACGCCGAAGGGCAGGCGCTTCAGAGAAAGGGTATCGAGTGGGGAAGGCATGGGCATGAAAGGGTTTTTCGCTTTATTGAGACCTAAGTGAAATTCTCAACCCAAAAGCACAAACCATCCACTGCACATGTTTAGTGTCAGGCAAGCCCCGGGTAGCAGTGGCACAGCTCCAGCGGGCCTTCCCCTGTCGGAGTCACGGAGACTTCGCCACCCTTTGCAGGGCGGATAAACCGGCTCCCCTTGCGCAGGCTCAGGCTGTGATCTCCGCTTGCCAGCTGCCCTTCGCCCTCACTGACCAGGTAGAGCCCGATGCGCTCAGAGGCAGGCAGTTGGGTCTCTCCGCTGATGGTCAGGCGGTTCACCCCGAAGCAATCCGTATGCGCTCTGCCCACGAGCTCCTCCTCCCGGCAGGTGTCTGTCTCTGCCAGGACCTTGGGCTGGATCTGGCACAGCTCGCGGATATCGCTGACCGAGCGCTCCGTGTAGTCAAAAATGTTCAGGCAGAAGTCCAGCCCGCGGCGCATGAAGCGCCCCTCCGGCGGCACGACGATGCCCTCGCGCTCAAACTCACAGCGCACCACCCAGTCGGAGGGCTCCATGACCTCCAGGACGAGCGCCCCCTCCCCGATCGCATGGGGCAGGCCGCCGGGCACGCGCCAGACATCACCGACCTGTAGCGGGATACGCTCAAAGCAGGCGTCCATCGCCGGGATGTCCTGCTCCTCGATGATGCGTTTCCACTCGTCCCTGGTGGGCGCATGTTGGAAGCCCAGCCGCAGGTACGGGTCCGCACCCTCGCGTACGGCCAGCACTACGTAGGTTTCGAGCTTACCGTAGCGCGACGCGAGATGTTCCTGGGAAAACTTGGCCGTCGGGTGCGCCTGCACATGCAGGCGGATGGCGGAGTCCAGGAGCTTGGCGAGAAACCCCAGCTCATGCCCGGTGTTCTCCACATGGCGTTCCCCGAGAAAATCATCCGGCTGCTCCGCCAGTAAGTCGGCCAGTATGCGCTCTCCCCCATCGGGTAGGCGCACGCGCGTGAGGCCCTCATCCTTGATCTCACCGAGCCCTGGGTTGACTGCACGCACGGTCGAGGCGATCCAGTCTTCGGGCCGCTCGTCGTCGCCGCCATTCCCCTCACCCGTCCACTGTTCGAGCAGAGCTCCGCCCGTATAGTTACGGCGGACCCGATTAGTGAGGATCTGGAGAAAAGGCGGCACGGAGGTACTCATAAAGAATAGTTATCTGAAAACCTCACCCCCGTCACGTCAACCCTGCTCATCCGTGTGAATCGTTCGGGGCGATTTTCCTCGCCCCGGTACCGGCATTCTTTTTGAGAAGGAGACGTACAATGGCTATCGGTAAGTGCATTTCGCTGCTAGGCACCGGCTCAGACGTCGGCAAGAGCTTCATCGTCGCGGGGATTGGCCGCGCACTGAAGTGCCGGGGATACGACGTGGCCCCCTACAAGGCCCAGAACATGTCCAACAACTCCTATGTCACGCTGGACGGGCTGGAGATGGGGCGCGCCCAGGTCGTGCAGGCTGAGGCTTGCGGAGTCGAGCCCAGCGTACACATGAACCCGGTCCTGCTGAAACCTTCGGGCGATGCCCGCTCGCAGGTCGTGCTCCACGGGCAGGTGCTTGCGACACAGGAAGCGCGCGACTACTACCGGCAGACAGACCAGCTTTTTGCCAAAGCCATGGAGTCTCTGGAGGTCCTTCGGCAGGCCCATGAGGTCGTCGTGATGGAGGGGGCCGGCTCCTGCGCCGAGGTAAACCTTTCAGACCGGGACATCGTAAACTTTCGCCCCGCCCATGCGGTAGACGCTCCAGTCATCCTGATCGCCGACATCGACCGCGGCGGTGTTTTCGCCCAGGTGATGGGCACCCTCGCGATCATCAGCCCCGCCGACCGGGCACGCGTGCAGGGCATCATCATCAACCGCTTCCGGGGCGACATCGGGCTTTTCGAGGACGGCGTCCGCTGGATCGAGGAGCAGAGCGGTCTGCCCGTGCTTGGCGTGCTGCCCTTTGACCGCAGTATCGCCATCGACTCGGAAGACGGCATGGCCGCTGAAACGGTTGTCGATCCCCCCGCCGTGAAAGAGCCGGGCCATGTGCATATCGCCTGCCTGCTGCTCCCCCGTATCTCCAACCACACCGACCTCGCCGCGCTCCAGTGCACGGAGGGCGTACGCGTGCATTTCCTCTCCCGCCCCCGCGACCTTGGCCTCTACGACCAGGTTATCCTGCCGGGCTCTAAAAACGTGCGCGCGGACCTCGACTGGCTCCATGCCAGCGGCTGGACCGCCAAGTTGAAGACCTACTTGGACGTCGGCGGGAGGCTCGGTGGCCTCTGCGGTGGCTATCAGATGATGGGGCGCACGATCCGCGACCCTGATGGCGTGGAGGGCACTCCCGGCCAGAGCACCGGCCTCGGCCAGCTGCCCATCGAAACAGAACTGACCCCCAATAAAAGGCTCACGCGCGTAGAGGGCATCTGGGAAGCGAATCAACAGCCTGTGTACGGTTACGAGATCCACATGGGGGAAACGCGTCCCGTCGGCAACGGCGATGGCTACCACCCCGCGATTACCCGGATCAAGCAGCAGGGATCATCCACCACCGATGGGCTTTGCTCTGACGATGGACGACTCTGGGGCACCTATCTGCACGGGCTCTTTGACTCGGGCGCATTTCGCCGTGCCTTTTTGAGCGATCTTGCTCCCCAGCTCGCAGGTTTAAACCGCCCGACCCGTGACAGCAGAGTCGCCCTTGATGAGGATTTCGACGCCTTCAAGCAGCGTCAATACGACCTCCTCGGACGGCATATCGAGCAGCATCTGGACATGGACAAGGTCGTGGCTATCGCTGGACTCAGCCGCTGATCCATAGCCGCAGTAGAGAGCAAGCACGGCAAAGAAACTCAGGGCCGTGCCTGCTCTTACTCAACAGGCGGGAAGAAATCCCGTCTACCACTTGTGCGGACCGTTACGGTCGAAAAAGCCTCCCGTCGGGCCGTCGTCATCGATCAGCGCGTAGCGCACCGGGATTTCTGCGCCGACCTCCACCGGATGGGCAAAGGGTGAATCGACGTAGCGGGTCGCGGTCATACCGGGGCACACGGAGTTGACCTTGATCCCGGAGTCCTTGAGTTCGCGGGCCAGATACACCGTGAGCACGTTAAGCGCGGCCTTGGACGATGCGTACGAGGGCATGACCACCTGATAGTAGGGGCTGTTTTCATCCGTCATGTGCTGGAGAGATCCCAGGCCACTGGAGACGTTGACGATGCGCGCGTGTTCGGACTTGCGAAGCAGCGGCAGGAAGCTACGCGTCACCCGAAAGGTGCCGACGACGTTTGTGTTAAAGGTAGCCGCCAAGTCCTCGACCGGGAGCTCCGTCAGGGGGCACTTGTCGAAAAAGATGCCCGCGTTATTCACGAGGATGTCCAGGCGTCCGTGACGGTGGTTGACCTGTGCGACGGCATTCTCCACGCTGGAATCATCGGAGATATCGAGCTGGAGCAGCTCGACTTCGAGGCCTTTCTGCTTGAACTCGTCGACCACACCCTGGCCTTTTTCCAGGCTTCTCGAACCGAGAAGAACGTGAATGCCTTTGGTTGCCAACTGCCGGGCGACCTCCTTACCGATGCCATCGGAAGCTCCGGTGACAAGGGCGATGGTTTTGCTTTTGTCTGTCATCTTTTTGTTTTCGGTTGTGGGTTACGGTTAAGCCCGCAGGACTTGACCTAAAGTATGGTTGAGGTAAAAATAAAGCTGTTATGGGTTCGAAGAAAAAAGAACTGCTGACGGTCGGCGAAGTCTCGCTCAGAAGCGGAATCGCTGTCTCCGCCATCCACTTTTACGAGACCAAGGGACTTGTCCGCAGCACAAGGGACGGCCGCAACCAGCGGCGCTTCGAGCGGCGCGAGCTGCGTATCCTTTCGTTTATTAAGGTTGCCCAGCGACTGGGCTTTTCGCTGGAGGAGATCAAACACGTCTTTCGAAACATCCCGCCCAACCGCGTGCCGACAAAGGCCGACTGGCATAAAGTCACCCGCGCCTGGGACCAGGCCCTGAAAGATAAGATCGAGCTCGCGACCAAGCTGCGCAGCCAGCTAACGCTCTGCATCGGCTGCGGCTGCCTCTCCATGAAGGACTGCCCCCTCCGCAACCCCGACGACGAACTGGCCCGCAAGGGGCCCGGCCCCGCCATGCTGTAGCAGCGCCACTGTGGACCACCGGTGTCTAGACGAGGGCCGTTTTCACGGCGGCCTGCTACTGGATCAAAACTCATTAGAGACAGGATACCTCCTCAAGTTAACTTGAGGACAAGTCAAATTTCAGAATTTAAATACGAAACACCGCAGCTCGTCGGGAGCATTCATTATACTAATGAGGGTTGGGCTCAGATGCCCCACCCGCCTGGAAGCTTACGCGTCCCGTTTTCCGTGTTCCAGTCTCAGGCTGAGGCAGGCTGTTGCTACCGCGACGATGGTCGCCAGCACCAGACTGGCCCGCATACCATTGACAAAGCCAAAGGGCTGAGTCAGTAACGCCCCGAAGATAGCCACCGCCAAGGCACCACCGACCTGACGACTGGTATTGAAGACGCCACTGGCCGTGCCAACGAGCGTCACCGGCACACTGCCAAGTAGTACCGCAGCGATCGGGGGAGCAATCAGCGGCCCGCCCAGGCCGACCAGCCCCATCAGCGCCGCGATCCCCCAAACGGGTACCTCGTCCGTGAAAATGACCAGCGAGAGAAGGCCGAGAGCCATCGAGACCAGGCCCCAGAAGATAACGTTCTTAGGGTTGAATCGCTCCACGATGCGCGCACTGAAGGGGGTTAGCACCAGTCCGATCAACATCATCGGCAGGAAGGACAGCCCCGTCTGCAGGGCGCTCAAGCCACGCAACTGCTGCAGATAAAGGCTCATCACAAAGGGCAGCCCGAAGTATCCGAACATAAACGTAAAGCCGACCACGACTGAGATGACGACATTACGGACCCGGAACAGCTCAGGCGGCATCATAGGATGCCGGGCTCGCCTCTGCCCCCACACGAATCCCCCGAGTGAACAAGCAGCGACGATAAATGCGCCCCACACTCGCGGATCGGCCAGTCCGGCTTCACCCGCCTCGATCGCTCCAAAGGTCAGAGCACCCATGGTCAGAACGGCAGTGAGCTGCCCCCACAGGTCAAACGGAGCCGTGCGCTGCGGAGAGTGCGCGGCGCGGGCCAGAAACAGGAACGTCACGAGGCATACCGGCAGGTTTATAAAGAAAATCCACCGCCAGTTGAGCAGCGTCAACAGGCCACCGACAACAGGTCCGGAGGTCGCCGCCACCGAGCCTCCCAGTGCCCAGTAGGCGACAGCCCGGCCACGAGCGACAGGGTCATGATAGGCATGGCGGATCAAAGACATCGAGGAGGGCATCATGACAGCCGCCCCAGCTCCCTGCACAAACCGCGCCGCCACCAGAGTGTGGATGTCAGGTGCCAGTCCGCATACCAGTGAGGACAGCATAAAGAGGACGACCCCCATGCCGAAGGCACCGCGCGCGCCGATGCGGTCAGAGATCACGCCCGCAGAGAGCAGTAAAGCGGCGAACACCATGGTATAGCTGTCCACCACCCACTGCAGTCCCGACATGTCCGCGCTCAGATCCTCGCCCATCGTCGGCAGGGCAACATTTACCACCACCGCATCGAGCGTGATCATGAAAAAGCCCAGCAATGCCGCTGCCAGGGTAAGGCCGGGCCGCACGGGCGCAGAGGAATGTCCGTTGCTTGTCATGGGTGCGGGACGCCGGCCACAGGCTTGTCTCTGAGGGCAGAGCCGCCGCTACAGCTCGTAGCCGGGCTTCTTGTAGAGCCTCTCGGCATAAGCCTGAATATCGGCCTGATAGACATCCTCTTTCCACCGCTCGGCGGGAAACTCCTCGATGGCCACAGATACCGACTCCTCGCCATAGTGAAAGATCTCCATCACATCGCGAGTAATGGCGTCAGCCAGCTGCTGCTTTTGTTCTTCGGTTTTGCCGGTTACGGCTTTGATGACTATGTGTGGCATATCGATTCAGGAGTTATGCGTTGCTTCACTCATCTTTGGGCAGAATCAGGACAGTGGCAGCGCGTGTGCGCTCACCAACCATCGGCAGCAGGTAGGGGCTGCCTTCATATTTGTCGACATAGGCGGCATCGATCTGGTCATTCAGCGCGGAGTCATCAACGGGATGAAACGTGACATCCCACTGCTGACCGACCGCGTGAATGCACCCGGTTTTCTGGGCCATGGCCGACCGATACCAGCGCGAGGCGCGGCCGTTGTAAGCGCGGACGTAGAGCCTGCCGTCCACCACCACGGACCATATCCAGGTCGGGGTGCCGTAGGTCTTCCCGTCCGCGCGAAACGGCGCGATGTGCAGATCGTCGGAGAGGCGAATCTTCTCCAGATCCTCGCTTGCCCACGCTGCCATTTTAACGCTTCTGGTATTGCTCATCGCTGACGTGCTCCATCCACTCGACGACTTCGCCGTTGAGCTCTTCCTGGATCGCAATGTGCGACATGCCAGTGGTGGGGGCGGCGCCGTGCCAGTGCTTCACCTCGGGGGGAAACCAGATGACATCGCCAGGATGGACCTCCTCGATGGGGCCGCCCTCTTCCTGTACCCAGCCGGAGCCAGACGTGATGATCAGGGTCTGCCCCAGCGGATGCGTGTGCCAGGCTGTGCGTGCACCGGGCTCGAATGTGACACTCGCCCCCTGGCCACGGGCCGGTTTATCGGTCTTGAAAAGCGGGTCGATGCGGACTTCGCCGGTGAACCAGTCAGCCGGGCCTGCGATCGAAGATTGGGTTCCAACGCGTGTGACTTTTGTTTTCATAACTTTATCCTTGTTAGAATTTTGGGTGGGTGCCGCGCGTGCAAGTAATGCCATAGGCGAAGTCGCAGCGATCACGGCAGCGGTTGTTTTGAGAAATGCTCTACGATGGATGATCATAAAAATAGTGTAGCTGAATGTTTATCGTCAGATCACGGCACCGTAAGTCCGCCATCGACGGTGAGCGCATGACCGACGACGTAGCTCGCCCCCGGACTGCACAGCCAAAGCACCACCGAGGCGATTTCCTCGGGCTGGCCAGCGCGTTTGATGGGAATGGCCTGCTCCATTTGAGCGTAGGCTTCGTCATCACCATCGACGACATCGCGGGCGACCTGTGTGTCGATCACGCCAGGGTTGATCGCGTTTACGCGGACCCCGTGCGGGATGGCTTCCAGCGCAGCGGTGCGCGTGAGCCCCACCACGCCATGCTTCGAGGCGATATACGAGGGGATGCCGGGATTTCCGGTCAACGCCCCGACTGAGGCATTATTGACGATCGCTCCACTGCCCTGCTTTTGCATCTGCTTCAGCTCATACTTCAAGCAGGCCCAGACGCCGCGCAGGTTGATGCCGATCACACGCTCCCACTCTTCTAATGTGCTCTCGGCGGTAGGAGCGATGTGCGCCATGACACCGGCATTGTTAAAGGCCGCATCGAGCCGCCCAAATGCCGAGACCGTGCTCTCGACGAGCGCGGCGACCTGCTTTTCGTCGCTGACGTCACAGGCCAGCGCCAAGGTTTTATACCCGGCAGCGGCTAGCTCATCGGCGGCGGCTTTGACGGCATCCTGTTTATAGTCAGCCATGACAACCGATGCTCCCGCCTCCGCAAACGCCCTGGCGGTGGCCAATCCCATCCCGGAGGCCGCGCCCGTGACCAGGGCGACCTTTCCGCTGTAGTCTAATATGCTCTTGGTCATGTTTATTTGCTTTTGTATGTTCGTTTGGGATGGCCGCATGCGGCTAGTCTTGTCCGTCTTTATCCGAGTCTTCGGCTTTCATCCGGATCACCACCTTAAGCGCCCCCTCGCGGACCAGCTTCTCGAGACCGGAATCAATCTTACCAAGGTAGATCAAACCGGCTGAGTAGCTGAACCCGCGCAGGAAGATCGCGAGATTCCCCCAGGGGGCATAATAGGTGATGTCTCCTGGAGCGGGCTTATAGCCAGCAGGAGCGCCGTCTTTGGTCAGTTTTTTCGGAAGGTCGGCGACTTTCTCGATCTTCCCATAGTCCTCCAGACTCAACTCAAGCGGAAGCATCGCCGCAAAATCCTGTGCGGAGGGGTTGTCTGCCAAGTGGGCATTCACCACCTGATCTCCGACCATGATTTCGATGTTCATGACTTTTGCGTTCTTCTCAGTTTGAGCACAGAGGCCCTGCTGGAGAGGCAGCAGCCCGGCTATGAATAGCAGACAGAGTTTCCACATAAGCGTGTTATTCTCTATGCGTTACGCATCCAGCACGGGCTCCGGCCTTACCGATTTCGGGCCGCCCGGATCAGGCCTCCAGGCTGGCCATATCGATCACGAAGCGGTAGCGCACATCGGATTTCTCCATCCGCACAAAGGCTTCGTTGATCTCGTCCATACGAATCATTTCGCAGTCCGGGTGCACATTCTTCTCGGCGCAGAAATCCAGAAGCTCCTGCGTCTCCCGAATGCCGCCGATGAGTGAACCTGCGATCCGGCGACGGCCCATAATCATGGGAACTGTCGTCGGCCCCATGATAGGCCCGACCTGGCCGACCATGACGAGTGTGCCGTCGATGTCGAGCAGCGGCGTGTACGGGTTCACATCATGCTCAACCGGGACGGTGTCGATGATCAGTTCAAAAGAGTTGGCGGCCTTTTCCATAGCCTCCTCATCAGTAGAAATCAGAAGCTCATGGGCACCGAGGGACTCTGCATCCTTCTTCTTGTCGGCCGTACGGCTCAGAACCGTCACATGAGCGCCCATAGCGGCGGCCAGCTTGACAGCCATATGGCCCAAGCCACCGAGACCGATCACACCGACGCGGCTGCCCTTACTGATATTCCATGTGCGCAGCGGCGAGTAGGTCGTGATGCCCGCGCAGAGGATGGGAGCGGCACGGCTGAGATCCAGACCGTCGGGGACGCTCAGCACGAACTCCTCACGCACGATAATGTGCTTCGAGTAGCCGCCCTGTGTGATCTCACCAGAGACACGGTCGGGGGAGCCGTAGGTCGGGGTCATGCCCTCGCGGCAGTATTGCTCCTCGCCGTGCTCGCACTGGTCGCACTTCTGGCAGCTATCGACCATGCAGCCCACGGCCACGTTGTCGCCTGCCTTGTATTTTTTGACCTCAGGGCCCACCTCGATCACGCGACCGACGATCTCGTGTCCGGGGATCAGCGGGTATGCCTGGGGGCCCCAGTCACCGCGGACGGTGTGCAGGTCCGAGTGGCAGACTCCACAGTACAGGATCTCGATCGCCACATCGTTGGGGCGAAGGTCCCGGCGTTCGAAGTGAAAAGGTGCCAGGGGTGTTGCTGCGCTTTGTGCTGCGTATCCGATTGTGTCCATAATGATAAATAATTAGGGTTAAGATTAAGTTCGTTTTTCGATCACTACTGCATGGTGCTCATGTCGATAACATACCGGAATTTCACCTCACCGTCCACCACGTTTCGGTAGGCCTCATCGATCTGACCGACGGGGATCACCTCCACCTCCGGGTAGATGCCATGGGCGACGGAGTAATCGAGCATCTCCTGCGTCTCAGGGATACCACCGATGAGTGAACCGGAAACCTTCCGGCGGGACATAAACACGAGCGAACCGATATCAATGCTCGGGCGCTGGTCATTGGCAGGCAGGCCGACAATGACGAGCTCGCCCCCCATTTCCAGCATCCGCACGTACATCGTGGGGTCGTAATGGGCCGGGATCGTGCTGAGGATGAGTTTAAAATTGTTTTGCAGGCCTTTCAGCTCTTCGGGATTGCGGACATTGACGTACTTGACGGCACCCATATCCAGTGCGTCCTGGCGCTTCTCCTCGGTGATGTCGAAAACCGTCACATCTGCGCCCTTGGAGACTGCATATTTGACAGCCATATGGCCCAGCCCGCCAAAACCGGCGACGCCGACCTTGTCACCTTCACCGATATGCGCGTACTCAAGCGGCGAGTAGGTCGTGATGCCCGCGCAGAAAAGCGGGGCAACCTTCTCGATCTCCGCATCCTCCGGGACCTTGATCGCGAAGTCTTCCGAGACGACGATATTGTTGGAGTAGCCGCCCTGAGTGATGGCGTTGCCATGGTACTTGTCCTTGGAGCCATAGGTGAAAACCGCTCCCTTTTCGCAGAACTGCTCCAGCCCGGCCTTGCAGTTATCGCATTCTCCGCAGGCGTTGACCATGCAGCCCACCCCGGCGTAATCACCGGGCTTGAACTTCGTCACATTATCGCCGACCTGCGTGACCCGACCGACAATCTCGTGCCCGGGGACGATCGGATAGTGGGACGGTCCCCACTCGGAGCGGACGGTGTGAATGTCGCTGTGGCAGATGCCCGCGTACATGATCTCGATGAGCACGTCATTTTCGCCAACGGCATGGCGCTCAAACTCGTAGGGCTTGAAGTGGCCGTCTTCAGAAAAAAGCGCATAGCCTTTGGCGGGGACGGGTTGCCCCTCGGCCTGAGCGATATGGCCTGAGAGGAGTCCCAGCGCGATAGACAGGAGTGTGATTATAGGTTTCATCTGTGTTTTCGGTTTCTCGGTTAAGCTATTCGGGGGAGGATCATTAATGTTCAGCTATGGACACGATCACCGCGGACTGCCCAATGTGCGTTTTTGCATGATGGGACAACTATACATCATGTCCGACCGAAGCGGGTAGATTGATCCTCCAGCATTCTTGCCTAAAAGTGCACACACCCAAAAAAACCTCGAAAGACGGGCATTTTTAGCATCTGAAATTAATGCACGCCAACTTGATCAACCCCCCTGTACGCCCTATATTTAAAGCCATGAACACGCAGACAGCCCCCTCGCCGATTGCCGATGAGGTAAAAGAGCTCAGGCAGACAATTGCACAATTGACTGAACACAGGGAATCGCCAGACACCAGCATCCCCGGACTCTCACTCTACAGCATGGAGCAGCCGACTGAGCCGTCCACCGGCATGTACGAGCCGAGCATCTGCATGGTTGTCCAAGGCGCCAAGCAAGTCTTTCTGGGTGAGGAGAAGATCATCTACGACGAAAGTAACTATCTGCTGACCTCGCTGCACTTACCCACAACGTTTCAGGTGTACCGGGCCAGTAAGGAAAAGCCCTACCTCGGCCTGCGGCTGCTGCTCGACCTGAAAGAAGTCGCCCAGATGATGGCTGGCAGCGATCTTCCCCCACCCCGTGAGCAGCAGTCTCACCTGGGGATGTCCGTCGGCGAGACGACCGTTCCCATCATCAACGCCGTGCGCCGTCTGGTCCAGCTCCTGCAGCATGAGGCCGATATCCCCATCATGGCTCCCATTATTCAAAAAGAGATCATCTACCGCCTGCTCAGTAGCGACCAGGGCATGAAGCTGCGGCAGATCGCCAGCTCGGGCAGCCAGAGTAACCAGGTGTCAAAGGCGATCATCTGGCTCAAAGACCATTTCGCCCACCCGATCAATGTCGATGAGCTGGCGCGGGTCGTGGGCATGAGTAAGTCCACTTTCCACCAGCACTTCCGGGCCATGACGAACTACAGCCCCCTGCAGTACCAGAAGCAGTTGCGGCTGCAAGAGGCCCGTCGCCTGATGCTGATGGAGCATAAAGACGCCGCCAGTGCCGCCTTTGAGGTCGGCTACGAGAGCCCCTCCCAGTTCAGCCGTGAGTACAGCCGCCAGTTCGGAGCACCTCCCCTGCGGGATATCAGCACGCTACGGCAGCTAGCCGCTTCCTGAGCGAAAGGAGCTCAACACGACCGGGCAAAAATCTTTTTCTGTATCCGTTTTCGGATACGGGATCACACAAACCGACGCGTCGTGGCAAAAACCATGCGTTAGCTGCGAATGGACTTGATCAGCTTGATGCCTTCCATCGCCATCACGCGGACCCCGTCTTCGAGGAATCCGAGGGCGTTTCCGGCCAGGAACGAGAGTTTCCCCTTGCCCTGAACCTTGGTCACGAAGAGCTCAAAGCAGAACTTTGAGCCGTTGTCCGGGCGAACTTCGTCAAAAAAGACGGTACGGCCGACCTCTCTGGCCCGGCCCACACCGGGGATGCCCGCCCACGCCAGATACAGACCGGCGAGTTGCAGCACAGCCTCGATCTGGAGCGTACCGGGCATGACGGGGTCTTCGTGGAAGTGGTTGGCGAAGAACCAGGTATCCGGCGTTAAGTCGAATTCGGCCTTGGCGTAACCGTACACGCCATCCTCGTTTTTCTCGTATTTACAAAAATGCGCTCGATTGATCAGCAAGAAACGTCCATTAGGGAGCTTGCCATACTCTGCGCCGAAGAGACTACCCGTCTCACAATGGCGAATCTGCGGCTCATGCAGAGTCTCCTCTTTTTCGCTGACATACTTCGAGGAGCTTGGCTTATTAAAGAAATTCATCATGGAATCGATTGTTATTACAGGAATGGGTGGTGTCTCCCCTATTGGAATTGGAAACGCAGCTATGGACGAAAGTCTTCGGCAATGCAAACATGGATATAAAGATATCTCAACATTCACGAGCAGCGAGAAATACCCGCTAATGTCGGGCGCCTCGATCGGAGACTTCCCCGCCGATGATTATCTGAGCTTTCCGGCAGACGCCAAGTACCGCGGATCGGTACGCCCCAAGCGCCTGGACAGCGCCTCACAGTATGCGCTGGTCGCCGCCAAGCTGGCCGCTGAGCAAGCCGGGCTGCTGGGCGAGGAAGACCGCCTCAGCGATTTGAATGCCGAGAAGAGCGCCGTGATTATGGGTATCGCGCTGATGGGCGTCGAAAGCTACGACCGCCTGCATAGCGACTTCTCCGAGGGGAAGAAAGTCTCTCCCTTTGCCGTCCCCATGTACATGACGAGCGCATCCGCCTCCGTCATCAGCACTTACTTCAACTTCAAGGGCACGCCCTTTACGGTCAATACCGCGTGCGCATCCTCGCTCACGGCCATCATCCGCGCCTGCGACATCCTCCAGCTCAACCGCCCCGGCGGCCCCAGCATGATCCTGGCCGGTGGTGCAGAGGCCTCGCTCACGGACTTTGTCGGAGCCAGCTTCCTCGCCGCCAAGGCCATGAGCCCCGATGGCATTTCGCGCCCCTTTGACAAGAACCGTAACGGCTTCGGCCCGGCCGAAGGCGCAGGCGTCCTCGTCCTCGAGCGCAAGAGCGATGCGCTCAAGCGTGGTGCCCGCCCGCTGGCAGAGATTATCGGGTTCGATGAACAGCACGACCACTTCGACGCCGAGAGCGCACCGGGCGTGAACTTCACCTCCCCCGACACCAGCGGAGAGCAGTTGGCGGAGTCGATCAGCACGACCCTCCAGCAGGCCCAATGCAGCCCGGACGCCATCGATGTCTACAACTCACACGGCACCGGGACGAAGTTTAATGACCTGACCGAGGCCCGCGCCCTGAAGCGCGTCTTTGGCGACAAACTGCCCTCCGTCATGGCCCTGAAGGGCTTCATGGGGCACGCAGGCGGCGCCAGCTCTGTGCTGGAGTTGATCGGCAGCATTCTCAGTATGCAGGGGGACTATCTCCCCGGTAATCCCCAACTGGAGGATCTCGACCCGGAGACCGGAATCTCGCTCGAAAAGCAGACTCAGACCCTATCCAGCCAGGTTCACCTGAAGACCGCCATGGGCTTTGGGGGCACACGAGCCGTCATCGCGATCCGGAAATACTCGGAATAGGCAGATTTGTCGCTCTCTGCCCACTACCCGGGCAGAGAGTGGGACAACAGCTCCCCCAGCAGCGAGCGAACAGGGGGCCGATCCGGCCTCAATGGTCGAAAGCACTTGAGAGTGTCGCCAACATAAGTAGCTTGGCGGCATATGGGCTTATTGGTCTTTTACCTCCTACTCGCCATCGTCTGCTCTTTTCTCTGTTCTATCCTGGAGGCCGTGCTGCTGTCCATGACCCCCTCCTATGTGACCAGCATGAAAGAGAGCGGGCACCGCTCGGCACACTTGCTCGACTCGCTCAAGCGCAATGTCGACCGGCCTCTGGCGGCGATCCTCAGCCTCAACACCATTGCCCACACGGCAGGAGCGGCAGGCGTCGGCGCACAGGCTCAGAAGGTGTGGGGTGAGGCTTCGCTCACGATCGTCTCAGCCATCCTGACGCTGCTCATCCTCGTCCTCTCGGAGATCATCCCCAAGACGCTGGGCGCGACGTTCTGGCGGCAGCTATCTATCCCCACCGCCTACACCACCCAGGCGCTGACTATCGCTCTGTGGCCACTGGTATGGCTAGCCATGGGGATCACCCGTACCCTCTCACCTAAAGAGCACACCAGCTCGATCAACCGCGATGAGATCCTCGCCATGACCCAGCTCGGCCAGTCCGAGGGCATCCTCGACTCCAACGAGTCCGAAGCGATGCGGAGCGTGATTGGTTTTCGCTCGGTCAAAGTCCAAGAGGTGCTCACACCCCGCGTCGTCACCCTCGTGTGGCCCGCAGAGTGGACAGTGCGCCAGGTGATGGAAGCTCACAAGATCATCCCCTACTCGCGCATCCCTGTGCGCGGTGATAACGTGGACCACATCCTGGGGTATGTCATGAAAAACGACATTCTGGCGGCCGCCGCCAAGGACCAGTTTGAGAAGCGTCTGTCGGAGATGGTTTACAAGGCCCCGGTCGTCCCGGAGAGCAGCCCGCTCAAGCAGCTGTTTCTGCAGTTCCTGCGTAAACGTGAGCACATGGCGATCGTGGTCGATGAGTTCGGCGGCTTTGCCGGAGTCGTCACACTCGAAGACGTGATCGAGACCATGATCGGTCACGAGATCATGGATGAGATCGATAAAGTCGAAGACCTGCGCAAGCTCGCCCGCGAACAGCTGGGAAAGTGATGGCTCGGCGCCCCCTCGTCCACGAGCGGAGGCGTTTTATGTGCAGGCGACGGTGAAGCGCCCGACCGCAGCTAGCGACGACGGCGAAACTCCGACGGGCTGACCTTCTCATACTGACGAAAAACCCGGTCCAACTGGCGCAGGTTGCTCAGGCCGGAGCGCTCGGCGACTTCAGAGATATTAAACTCGGTTTCCAGCAACAGGCGCTTGGCACGGGCGACACGGGCTTTCTGGATTTGCTCGTAGACGGTCACCTTGCACTCGTCCTGGAAACGACGCTCCAGCGACCTTCTTGACAGGCCGCAGTGCCGGGCCACCTCGTCCACCGAGAGCTTACGCTCGGCATATTTGTCGATGAACTCGATCGCCTGATGCAGGCGAGGCTCAAGCGTCGCGCGGACATCCGTCGAGCTGCGGGCGATAATGCCGAGCGGAGCCAGCAGCTGATGGGCCGTGGGGGGAAGCTCGCCAGCCATCAGGCGCTCCAGGATAGCGGTCGCCCCGCGTCCTATCTGCTCGGCAGGTAGCTCGACACTGGAGAGTGCGGGGCTGCTCATGCGGCATTCGGAGACGTCGTTGTCCACACCCAGCACAGCGACGTCATCGGGCACCCGGATGCCCGCGCTTCGGCTGACCTCACACAGGACACGGGCCGGGATGTCGTTTGAGGCGAGGATGGCGACCGGCTTGGGGAGCTGCTTGAGCCAGCGCTGCGTCTGCAGGTCCACCCTGCTCCAGTCCTGCGTATACGGGGAGTGCGGCAGGAAGTTCGCATGCAGGTTAGCCGCCTCGTAGCCGGCTTCTTTCAGCCGCTGCCGGAAGCCCTGCTCACGGTGGCGGCTGAACGCAGCCTTGCGGCTGCCGTAGTAGGCAAAGGAGCGATACCCGAGCCCCATAAAATAGTCGGCAGCCATCCGCCCCACAGCCTCGCTATCCACGTCGATACAGGAGGCGGCGAGGCCGGGGATGGTGTCAGTCACGGAGACCAGGGGGATGCCTCCCTCGACAAGCCGGTCCGTCAGGGCGCGGTCGGAGAGATGCGCGATGATCCCGTCCGGCCGCCAACGCTCCAGAGCAGGCAGGATGCGCACATCCGGCGGCGCATTGTGAAAGACCCAATGATGCCCGCTCGCCTCGGTTTGACTGAGCACACCGGAGAGCACCCGACGGGTGTACCCGAGGTCCTGCCCGAGCAGCAACGCGATGCGGTTTGGCTTAATTTGTCTCATTAATGTCGTATTCTAGTATATCTTTAAGACAGCTCTTGGCGTAAAATGCAACCATGGACACCTTTATCGGAATCGACGTGGGCACAGGCAGTGCCCGTGCCGGGTTGTTTGATGGCGAGGGAAAGCTCCTGTCCAAGCACAGCCAGAGCATCCAGACCTGGCGGCCACGCCCTCACTATGCGGAGCAATCCTCTGACGACATCTGGAGCGCGATCACGGCCTGCACCCGAGCCGTGATGAAGGACGCTGGCGTCCCTCCCGAATCGGTCAAGGGCATTGGATTTGACGCCACCTGCTCGCTGGTAGCCGTGGCTGCGGACGGCCAGCCCGTGACCGTCAGCCCCGATGGCGACGATGCCCACAACATCATTGTCTGGATGGACCACCGCGCCCTCGCCGAGACAGATCAGGTCAACCAGGCCGGTGATTTCTCCGTGTACGAATTTGTGGGCGGCAAGATTTCACCCGAGATGGAGGTCCCCAAGCTGCTTTGGCTCAAAAAGCACCTGCCCGAGAGCTGGAAGCGCGCGGCCTACTTCTTTGACCTGCCCGACTATCTCACCTACCGGGCCACCGGCTCTACCGGGCGCTCCCTGTGCTCCACGACCTGCAAGTGGACCTATCTGGCCCATGAGGCCGCCGAGGGCCGCAGCGGCTGGCAGGACGACTTTTTCCGCGCCGCCGGGCTGGAAGACCTAGTCGAGGAAGGCTATGCCCGCATCGGCACCGACGTTAAGCCCATGGGGGCACCCGTGGCGCAGGGGCTGACCGAAACAGCCGCAGCAGAGCTGGGACTGGCTCCGGGGACAGCCGTGGGCGTCTCGATCATTGATGCGCACGCCGGCGGTATCGGCATGATCGGCATGCCGGAGAAAGCAGGCGGCGAGACCCCGTCCCGCCTCGACAACCGTCTCGCCCTGATCGGCGGCACCTCCTCGTGCCACATGGTCGTCTCCGCTGAGAAGCGCCCCATCCCCGGCGTCTGGGGCCCGTACTACTCGGCCATGGTGCCGGGGCTCTGGCTAAACGAAGGCGGCCAGTCCGCCGTCGGCGCGCTGATCGATCACGTCATTTTTAACCACGGAGCCACGGAGACGATGATGCAGGCTTCCCGCGAGGCAGGCCTCACACCCTACGAGATCCTTAACCAACGCCTGACTGAGCTGGCGCAAGACGGCCCGGTCCATGCGCTGACGAAGGACCTGCACGTGTGCCCGTATTTCCACGGTAACCGCTCCCCCCGCGCCAACCCGCACCTGCTCGGGATGATCTCGGGGCTGCAACTGAGCGCCACTCTCGACGATCTGGCCCGGCTCTATCTGGCCACGGTTCAAGCCATCGCCTACGGCACACGCCACATCATCGAGGCGATGAACGCCAGCGGCTATGCGATCGACACGCTCGTGTGCTGCGGGGGCGGGATCAAGAACCCGGTTTTCCTCCAGCAGCATGCAGACATCACCCAGTGCCGCCTGATCCTCCCGGAGGAGCCCGAGGCCGTCATCCTTGGCTCGGCTATGCTCGGCGCGGTGGCCGCAGGCACCTACGAGAGCGTACAGGCTGCCATGGCTGCCATGTCGCGCCCCGGTCAGGTCATCGAACCCTCGACGCAAGCCTTGCCCTACCATCAGGCCAAATACACCGTTTTCCACCAACTCTATACCGACCAGCTCGCGTACCAAAAAGTCATGGACGCCGCCGCGGAATAAGGTTCCTGCAGGCCGTCTTCACCCAATACATTTACAGCTTACCGCGCATGAAAATCCAAGGCATCATCCCTCCCCTCGTAACTCCGCTTAAGGCCGACGAAACACTCGACCTCGACGCGACTGAGCGTCTGCTTGAGCACGTCATCGCCGGTGGCGTTCACGGGCTGTTTATCCTCGGAACGACGGGCGAAGGCCCGAACCTGAGCTACGACCTGCGCCGGCAGTTCATCGATGCTGTCACCGAAAAGGTAAACGGCCGCATCCCGGTCATCGTCAGCATCAGCGATACCGCCTATGCCGAGTCCCTCTCTCTGGCGGACCACGCAAAGAAAGCCGGTGCCGACGCCGTGGCCTTTACGCCCCCTTATTATTTCATCCCCGGCGCGCCCGAGCTGGGCGACTTCGTGCGGCGCATGGCCGAGCACGTGAGCCTGCCGTTTTTCCTCTATAATATGCCGGCCCTGACGAAGGTGTCGCTCCCGCTGGATGTGGTCGAGCTGGGCTTCACCATGCCCAACTGCCTCGGCCTCAAGGACAGCTCCGGCGATCTGTTTTACTTCAAAAAGATCAAGCGCCTGATGGGCGAGCGGGACCTCACCCTGCTGATCGGCCCCGAGGAGCTGCTGGCCGAGTCCATGCTCGCTGGCGGTAACGGCGGCATCAACGGCGGGGCTAATGTCTTCCCGCGCCTCTACGTAAAAATCTACGATCTGATGCAAAGCGGGCAGGAGCAGGAAGCCTCTGCGCTGCAGCGCGAAGTGATGGAGGTATCGAGCCGCCTTTTCACCATCGGCAAGCACGGATCCAGCATCATCAAAGGCCTCAAGGGCGCTCTGGAGCTGCGTGGCCTGTGCCAGCGGCACCTTGCTTCGCCCTTCAGCGGCTTCAATGACGCAGATCTGGAGCGCGTAAAAACCGTCCTCAAGGAGCTGGAATCACGGCCACTGCTCGCCCCGTATTTGCGCTAAAACAGGGCCAAAAATGCATACCAGATTGTGCTGTTCATTTACCACCGAGTCCTCGGGTTCACCCTTTCGGATTCGGTGTAAATGTGGGATTCTATTACCATCAAGGAGGCCGCTTATGGCCCGGCAGTTTTCACACTGCCCACGGTAACACGAATCTTCCCCAAAGCGCATGAGCATGGAAACTGAGCAAAAAACACAGCCTGGCTCGGTCACGACTTTACCCGGAACGGTCATCAACCATCTGCCTTCGGAGGGCAAGCAATACATTGGCTCTCCTAGCCTGGCCGTCCTCCCCGACGGCAGCTATGTCGCCTCGCACGATGTCTTCGGCCCATCCACTACCGAGATGGAGGAAGGCCACACGTTCATCTACCGCAGCGATGACCGGGGCGAAAGTTGGGAGCAGATTGCCACGATCAAGCCGGCCTTCTGGTCGAACCTTTTTGTGCATAACGGTGCCCTGTACCTGATGGGCACCACCCACCACCACGGGCTCATCGTCGTGCGCCGCAGTGACGACGGCGGCCACACCTGGACCCTGCCCGAGGATACCCAGACTGGGATCATCACTCCGTACGGGCAGTACCACACCGCGCCGATGCCGATGCTCGTGCACCGCGGCCGCATCTGGCGATCCATTGAGGATGCAACGGCCAGCACCCGCTGGGGAGTGCGCTATAATCCCCTGATCATGTCCGCACCTCTTGGGGCAGACTTACTGCGTCAGGACAGCTGGAGTTTCAGCTCCATCTACCGGCAGAACGCAGCCTGGCTCGACAACGGCTTCGGCGGCTGGCTGGAAGGTAACGTCCTCGCCCTGCCCGACGGCAGTGTCGCGAATCTCCTGCGTGTGGACGTAGACGCCGGTGGCGTAGCTGCGATGGTCACACTCGATACCGACGGCCACAGCCTGACGTTCGACCCCGAAAAGGACTTTGTCGAGCTCCCCGGCGGCGCTACGAAGTTCTCGATACGCCAGGACCCGCTGGAGGGCGGCTACTGGTCACTCGCTAACGCCGTCCCCGAGCGGCACGCCAAGGACCTGCCTCGCCATACCTTTATCCGCAACACCCTCGCCCTCCTCTACTCCGCAGATGCCCGCCACTGGGAGACCCGCGCCATCGTACTCTATCACCCGGACTCCAAGCGCCACGGCTTCCAGTACGTGGACTGGCTTTTCGACGGCGACGACTTGATTGTGGCCAGCCGCACATCCTGGGACGACCCGACCGGTGGCGCCCCCAACCAGCATGACGCCAACTTCCTGACTTTTCACCGTATCCCGGACTTCCGCACCGCTGGCGCGGGCCTCGACCTGGAGCAACAGATGGCGGCCCTCTCGCCCACTGGCGGCTCCCAACTATAAAGCCCCGCAGCACCAGCCAAGATCATCTCGACGCAATCCCAACCCATGAAAAAGATCAAGACACTGGTTCCCCTCAGCGCCGCATGCGTGCTGATGGTTTTCTCGAATTCATTTTTAACGACGGCCTCCGCCGAAACGCCCTCCACAGCCGAGAACCCGGCGACGACCCCGGCCACTCGCAACCCTTGGCTGGACCAGCATGAGCGGACGCTGAGAAACGTCAAAGCACACCCGGACGCCAAGCTTGTCTTTATTGGCGACTCGATCACGCAGAACTGGAACAGCCGCGGCAAGGATGTCTGGAAAGAGCGCTATAGCGGTCTGCCCGCGATCAGCCTCGGCGTCAGTGGCGACAAAACGGAGAACATCCTGTGGCGCCTCCAGCATGGCGAGCTCGACGGGCTCGACCCGGCGCTGATCGTCATCATGGCAGGTACGAACAACATTCACCGCGACACCGCCGAGCAGATTGCCGAAGGGATAGAGGCTATTGTCAATGAGGTGCTCGCACGCTGCCCGGACAGCCAGATCGTGCTGATGGGTATTTTCCCGCGCGGCCCCAACCCGCGCGCCCCCGAGCGTCCCAAGATCATTGAGGTGAATGCTATCATCTCGGAGCTGGCCGCTGACCCGCAGGTGGAGTTCCTCGATATCCGCGACAGCCTCGTCGATGAAAACGGCAACATGGACCGTGAACTTTTCCCGGACTACCTGCATCCGCTCGCTCCCGGCTATGTCATCTGGGCAGATGCCCTGAACCCCTACCTTGAAAAGGCGCTCTCCGCGCCTGAGGGGACCGAAGGATGAGCGATATCTGCGAATCGCCATCGGTGGCAGAAATCAGCCGCCAAATGGAGGCTTGCTCCAGCAGTTGGAAGAACCTAGATTCCAAGAACTTAGCTTACACGAAAAATGACGGATCGTCATCCTACTTGTGTATGGAATCGCTGGAATCACTGTGCAGCCAATACGGGGGGAAATTCACCCGCCAGCGCGGAGCTTGGCCCCGCGCGATTCGCGATTACTGGCTGATCTTTGAGGCGCTACATCCCATCGCCGCCGGCTATCTCAGCCGCAGTGCCCAGATCCATAAAAGCTGGGGCATGCGCTGGCATATTGAGAATAATCAAATGCGCACGCTGGAGTGCTACTCGCTGGTGCTCATCACACGCGGGCACGGATGGTACCGAGACGAGTTCACCAAGGCAGACATCGAGTTCCAGGCCGGGGATTTG
This sequence comes from Ruficoccus sp. ZRK36, assembly GCF_019603315.1. Lineage (NCBI taxonomy): Bacteria > Pseudomonadati > Verrucomicrobiota > Opitutia > Puniceicoccales > Cerasicoccaceae > Ruficoccus > Ruficoccus sp. ZRK36. Next base: position 2,741,439 of record NZ_CP080649.1, on the reverse strand, counting down.
ATCTGCCTGTTTCCCGGCCAGGCCCATGCCTACGCCCCCGATCCGGGCGAATCCTGGGACGAGATCAACATCGAGTTTGTCGGCCCGGTGTTTGATAGCTGGATGGGTATCGGTCTGCTCGACCCACACCAGCCCATTCGCCATCTTGCCCCCTTCGATGCACCGGATAAAATCGACTACTGGCTGCGGCGCTTCTACGACGTCGTCCTGCCCCTGCTCAAGTCCAACACCTTTGAGCCGAGCCTGAGCGATACCGGCCGGATGCTCGCCCTGATCGCCGAGATGTGCGACAGCTGGCAGTCGGGGAACTGCGATGCCGACGTCAAATGGATCAGCGATGCCAAGAGACAACTGCGCGAGCTCCCGTTCGACCAAAAGCCGGACTACGATGAGCTCGCCCGCTCGTACAGCATCGGTGAGCAGGCCTACCGTAAAAAGTTTAAACGCCTCGGCGGACTGACCCCCGTGGAGTACCGCTCCCGCCTCCAGATCGAGGCGGCCTGCCACGAGCTGATTTCAGATAAGCCCATCAAGGAGATCGGCTACGATCTCGGCTTTGGCAGCTACTATTACTTTTCCCGGCGTTTCAAACAACTAACGGGCATGACACCAGGTGAATATAGGAATAGGGTAAATGCATAGCATGTGCATTTATAGCTGTTATAGCCCGATTTCCAGAAACGCATTAGGCTATAAATAAGTACACTCATTTCGCAAAATAGTTGCGTTACATACGGACCTGAATCCACCCCGGCGGCAAAGGCCCCATTGCGATACCAGATACCGCAGGCCGGAGCTTTCCCCCAGCTGTTAGCTGCTACTTAAGTACGTACTTTAAATTCCGATTTAAACCAGGAGGGGTATGCCGTGTTTTGCTGCCCCACGCCCGTACCAAATAAGACAATGGAGATATTTATTTGTGTGGGCCTTGGCGTTTGATGAAAGCAGTAAAATGGACATGATTATGGTTATGGATACCCCCCATAGTTCTTTTAACAACAACGACACCCCACCTATGATTAGGCCAGCGTTGTTGAAGCATCGGCGCGCCGCCGCCTTTTCGCTGGTAGAGCTACTGGTGGTGCTAGCGGTCATTGCTGTTTTGACACTATTTCTGATCCCCGCGGTAACAACGGTCAGGGCCCGCGCACAGAGCACGCAGTGCCTGTCAAACCTGCACCATATTCACGCCGGGGTCCTCATGTACGCGGCCGGCCACGAGGGCTGGCTCCCGCCCAACAACACGAACAGCAACTCCGGCGCCTGGTGGCAGCACGTCTACCCGAGCCTGATCGCCGACGCGGGCGTCTTCGAATGCCCACTGGATGAAACGGGCTGGATTAACGAAGCCAACGCCGCACTGGAAAACAACGGAAAACTCTCCTATGGGGCGATGGGTAACGACGACCCCTACGCCAAGCAAGGCGTGATGGACAAAAACCTGGGCATGTTCATCAACCCGAGCCAGTGCGTCATGATCCTGGATGCCCCGCGCAGTGGCCGTCAGCTGGCGAAAAACTGGTACTACAACTGGCCGAAGTACATCACCGACATCAAGCCCGTACACGGCGACAAGGTCAACATGGTGTTCGTCGATGGCCATGTCGATGCCTTGTCCGTTGATGAGATCCAGCAGCGATTCGACGAAGGCAAAATCAAAATTTCATACGGGAACATGACCTCCCGAACAGCAAAACTTGAACGATAAAAACCAACTATCCCGAGCGCAATGAACAAGACCTATCCAATACTCACGGCAGCTCTTTTTGCTGCCCTCCCCCTGACGGCCGCTAATTATTCGTGGACCAACTCGAATGCGGGTGGCCTGTGGAGCGATACCAATAACTGGAGCCCGGTTGGCCAGCCCGGCAGCGGCGACATCGTTGGTGCCCCGACCGCATTCGGCCAAGCTTACGTCGACACAGACGTCACGATCGACGAGCTCAAATATGAGACAGGTGCGAACAGCTGGTCATTGGTGGGCTACGGCAGCGACCACACCATGACGATGGATCAGCTGATCAAGTATGGTGGCCTGACGCTGTCGATCACCTCCAACTCCGCTGACGAGAAACTCTCATTGAACCTTGAGACCCTGAATGCCCGTGACGGCACGTTGAACTTGGGTGGCGTCAACTCCTGGCAGGCAAACGCCCTGGGCAGCCTGAATGTAACCGGGTCGACCCTGGTCTACGAGAATCTCAACATCAACGCCGACAGCGCCGCTCTGGGCTTGATCAGCTTTATGGATGCGCAAGGCGCGCTCGCCATCTCCTCCCTGCGCACGGGCGGTGATGCGGCACGTGAGGTCAGCAGCACAGGTCTGACGGGTGATGTCGGTACGCTCTACGTGACTGGCGCTGGTCTCCAGGCCACGAACGCAACCCTGACCACGACGCTGACGATCGATAACGACACGGACTACACCTACTCCGGCACGATCCTTGACCGCACTAATGACAGCACGAAGGCTGGCACGGTCACCCTGAACCTTATCAAGAACGGCACGGGCACCCAGCGCCTCGCCGGTACCAACTCCTACAAAGGCACCACCACGATCAACAGTGGTTCCCTGCTCGTGAATGGCACTCATGCCAACGCCGGAGCCTACCAGATCAATGGTGGCCTGCTCGGTGGTAGCGGCTCGATCACGACCGCCGATGCCGATATCGTCGTCGCCAATGGCGGTGGCCTCACCCCGGGTGACAATGGCGTGGGTACACTCACCATGGATCTGGGCACCGGTACGCTCGACATCTCGGCCGCAGCCGCTGCTCCGGCTGCTCTGGTCTACCAGATCGCAGCCGTCGATGCCAGCGACCGCATTGATGTAACCGGCACGGTCAATATTGGCGAGGGCGCACTCGACCTCGACAGCTTCGACTTCGACTTCCTCAGCGGCACTCAGGAGGGTACCTACACGCTCATTTCCTCCACGGAAAATATCGTCGGCACTCTGGGCAGCAACACCACTGGCACCTACGGTGACTGGTCGGTGACCCTGTATCTCTCCGAGAACAGCCACAACGTCATGATGGATGTCACGACAAACATTCCGGAAGTGTCTTCCCTGGGCCTGATCATCGGTATCGGCGCCCTTTCTGTCCTTGTTTTCAAGCGCAGAAAATAAGGCCCCAGACACTCACTCGCATCGACACAAGAAATACCCACCGAGAAAACGAGCATGTTATCAATCCCCACAGGGACGGTTAAGAGAATAGGTCTATCAGCTCTGTTTGCTCTGGCAGGAGCGACCCTGAGTCACGCTCAGGGCGCCCCTGCCCAGACAACAGACGTGCGAAATCCCCTGATGGGAGTCTGCACACACTTCATCCAGAAAAAAGGGATGGAGCACTGGGATCCTGAAACGTACATGCCGATGGTTGCAGACCTCGGTGTGGGCTGGATACGGGATGAAATCCTGTGGGGACAGGTCGAGCGCGAAAAAGGCGTCTACAAGCTTCGGGAGCATGACCTGGCGTGGATTAATCTCGCTCACAAGTACAACCTGAAAGTCTGCCTCACGCTGGCCGGGGGTAACGGACTCTACGAGAATAACTTCGACCCCGAGGCCTATGCGCGCTTCGCCGCCTTTGTCGCCAAGGAACTGGACGGCAAGGTGCAGGCTATTGAGGTCCAGAACGAGCCTTTTAACTGGTACGCCGGTTACTATGGCGAGGGCACGACGAGCGGTGGCGACTGGTACGGCCTCGACGTCAAGACCGGCGAGGTGCAGAGCTGGCTGGATCACTACCGCGTGATGCTCAACGCTGCTGCTGACGCCGTCAAGGAAGCCAATCCGGACATGAAGGTCATCGGCCTGGGCTCCTTCCCGGCCATCAACTACCGCCAGATCGAGGGCGGCCTGGCTGGCACCGTGGACGGCATCACCGCCCACCCCTACAGCTACCGCACCGTCCCGGAACTGGTCCCCTACGCAGCCGGTGAGAAGAACTTTACCCGCAACGGCAATCGCGACGTCGCCGACGCCGAGGGCACCTTTGCCTCGTTCATCAAGATGATGCGCGCCTTTTCCGCTGAGTACGACGGCCCCCAGGAAATCTGGCTGACCGAATGGGGCTTCAGCAACTTCCGCCTGCGCGGCAACCACCGCGGCAACTACTGGGGCTTCACGGAGCAGGCCGCTGCCGCCTACGCCCAGCGACGCTTCATCGAGGGCTTTGCCCTGGATGTGGAAATGTCTGCCATCTACTCGCTCCTCGACGATCGCTACAACATGAAGAGCAAGCCGCTGGAGACCTCTTTGAATTCGGAGAATAATTTCGGGCTCATCACCAGCAGCGGGCGGAAAAAGCCCGTCTATGACGCGGTGCGAAAAGTCGCTATCGCCACGGATGGCTTTACGCCCACCGATGTGGTCAAGGTCACTGTCGAGCCCCGCTCCTCACGCCCAGACGGGAACCCCGTCTCCTGGTGGGATGGCACTACACTGAGTGTGCCGGACAGGATCGCGAATTACCAGTTTTTGGACAAAAACGGCAATGTCGTCATCGCGCTGTGGTCCATGGAGCGTGTCAACGATCTGGCTCCACGCCCGGCCGACGTCACGATCGACATCCCCTTTGACGATGCGGACGACCTCGTTGTCGAGGACCTCATAACCGGCGATACCTATCCGGTCCTGATGTCTAAGACCGACGACGGAAAACTTCTTCTGCCGGACCTTGGCGTCCCGCCCCACCCGATTCTCATCCACCTGGGCGAGAATATATAAGAGCCCTCGTAAGCACGGGTATGGCATCACGCCGTATCCCCGAGCCTATGCGACAGCTATGCAGGTAACTTCGTCGCTCACGCAGCACGCAGTTCCCACAGAGACACCAACGACCTCGTCTGGGAGTTTGGTCGGCACGACCTTCAATACATTTTAGAAATCACGGTGAAAAAAGAGCATCACACACACAGCGAGACCAAAGCTCCTGACAAGATTCCCTTCATGGAGAAACTGACCATGGGCGGAGGGGGCCTGGCTCAGATGATGACCGATAACGGTATCATGTCGTTGGCCAACTCGGTGTATAACATGGTGCTCGGGCTTAATCCCGCCGTGATCAGCACGGTATTTGGGATCGTCCGTATTTGGGACGCCGTCACCGACCCCGTCATGGGGGCGGTCTCGGACAATACCCGCACGCGTTTTGGCCGGCGGCGTCCCTATCTCTTTGTCGGGGCCATCCTGTGCGGGCTGCTGTACCCGCTGGTGTGGTGCGTCCCTGAGGGCTGGGGAGGCACGGCCATGGCGATCTACTTCGCCACCGCCACCATCCTTTTCTACACCTGCGCCACGGTGTACGGGGTCAGCTTTCAGGCGCTGCTCACTGAGATGACACCTGACTACGAGGAGCGCACGCGCGTGACCTCGTTCGTGTATTTTATCCAGAGCCTTGGCTGGCTGATCCTGCCCTCCATCTTCTGGCTGTCGCAGTTTGACTTCTTTGGGGACACGCTGACCGGTGTGCGCACCCTCACCACGATCGTGGGCGGCTTCATTCTCGTCATGGGGGTCATCTGTGCGGTCCGCTCCAAGGAACGCTACATGAGCGTAGCGGCGAAGCAGAAAAAAGTCCCGATCCTCAAGGCCATCCGCAGCACGATGACCAACCGGCCGTTTCTGCTGTTGATCGGACTGTGTATTTTCATGCAGATCGGTAACCAGATGGTGAACACGCTGGGCACCTACCTGAATGTTTACTACGTCAACGACGGCGACCTCAAGGCCGGGGCAAAGATCGGCTTCATCCTGGCTGCGTGCAATGTACCGCTGAGCATGCTCGTGGTGGCCGTCGTGGGGCACTACTTTGCTAACGTGGAGAAGAAGCTCATCCTGCTGTGCGGCATGAGTCTGGCCCTCGTCGGCACCGTCTCCAAGTGGTTCCTGATCACACCAGAGCACCCCTACTGGCAAATCATCCCGCCCATGATCATGACCCCCGGTAACGCCTGCTTCTGGATGCTCATCGCCTCCCTGCGTGCCGACGTGTGCGACTACGATGAGCTGAAGACCGGCACCCGCAGCGAGGGTATGTTTGGCAGCGTCCACTCCTGGGTCATGAAGTTTTCCTTCTCCATCGTGTACAGTATGTCGGGCTTTATTCTGGTATGGGTGGGCTTCAATCAGGCACACGGCGGTGCGCAGGGCGAGCACACCATCTTCATGATGCGCTTCCTGTATTCCTTTGTGCCGACGACCTCGATCGTTATCGGTATCTTACTGGTCATCATCTATCCGCTGACCAAGGGCCGAATGCATGAGATTCGCGAGGAGTTGGAGCACCGCCGCTCTCTGTAGCGTCGCCCTCCCCGCGCCTTTTTCAGGCTTGAGTCACTGCGAAAACAAACGGCAGGCAGGCCATTGCACAATGAGTATACGCTTGACGTAAGTTTTGTTGCGACATCACCTTATCCGGGTCACTTGCCATGGATAAAAAGCGTGTTACCCAGGAAGACGTTGCCAAAGAGGCCGGTGTACACCGCGCCACGGTTTCGCTCTCCTTGCGCAGCCACCCCAGCATCCCGGAGAAGACCCGCGAGCGCGTCATAGAGGCTGCCCGGAAGCTCGGCTACGCGCCGGACCCGATGCTCTCGGCGCTGGCCATGTACCGCAACACGACCCGGAGCCACGCCTTTCACGGCACCCTTGCCTGGCTCGTTTTCACAGACCAGCGCGACTTTGATTGGCGGGATGTTGGCGTATTCAGGCAGTACCATCAGGGGGCCCTTGCCCGCGCGAAGGAAAACGGTTTCACGCTGGAGACCTTCGAGTTTAACCCCAACGAAATCCCCTACGACCGCCAGGCCTCGATCCTCAAGGCCCGCAACATCCGCGGCATCCTGCTCTTTCCTCAGCCCCTACCCCGTGTGGTAGAGGGCTTCCCCTGGGACGACTTCTCGATGGTCACCTTCGGGTACTCCCTGCTCAAGCCCGAGCTGCACACCGTCTGCTCCACCCAGTACCGGGCCATGCTACAGACCATGCACAAGCTGCACGAAAAGGGCTACCGGCGCATCTCACTGGCTATTGGATTTGGGATTAATGACAGGACCGATAACAACTTTCTGGCCGGGTACCTGGCCGCACAATACCGCATCGGTGAGCCACCGCTGGTGCACCAAAGGACATGGGGATGGGACCTGGACGCCTTCATCAATCGCCTTCGTGAGGAAAAGCCTGAGGCCGTCATCGTTGACAGCTACTACATGGTTAACCTGATGAAGCGGAGCGGACTTCGCATCCCTGAGGATCTGGCGGTGGTCTGTCCGATGCTCTCCTGCGAGCAGACAGACGTCGGCATCGCCGGCGTCACCGAGGACGGCTATCACGTGGGTGAAGTCGCGGTGGATCACCTCACGCGTATGCTCCAGCGCGGGGAAACGGGTGTACCCGAAAAGGTCCTGCGCATCCACGTAGAGGGCATCTGGCATGACAGCCCCACTCTGCCTGCCCTCAAGCGTAAAAAGGCCAAGAAAGCTCCCCGCTCTCGTCGCAAGAACTCCCAGCGCTAGAAAGGACTGTCTCGCCGGCCCATGGCCCCGCGTTTTACTAGCGCGCGTGAATAGGAGCAGTATTTCCACGGATCGGTATCTGCGTCAGGATACTGGGCATGGGTAAGTCATTTCTGTGTCGTGCACTTGGGGTCCCTGACCGCCTGGGGTTCATGTGTCCGGATCTACACACGAAGACAGACCGATCAGGGCATCCCCTATGCCCCCCAGCTTTCCTGCAAAAATCCAACGACAACCCCATAAAAACAAGAATCACATGAAAACATCCAACTCAAAGCTCACTCCCATCCTGTTCTCCGCATCGATCCTCGCGGGTGCGCTCCCGTTAACCTCCTCCGCCGAGGTCCTGTACTTCGAGAACTTCGAAAGCTACACCCCCGGCAGTGCTATCACCAGCGCCAGTCCATACTGGTCGAGCACGACGAATACCAATGACGTGTACTTCGAGGCCCACGACAGCGGCGACTACTTCGGCGCCGACAACCAGTACGGCTATATCGCTGACACCAGCGTCACAAATAACCAGAACATGTCGGACGCCACGTCTTCTTTTACCGGTACCTATACCGGCCAGATCGATCTCGACTTCTACGATGCCTCAGACGACCTCTTTAACGGAGCGGGCTTCATCCTTCGCTTCGGCACTGGTGACGGCAACACAAAGACCAGCTTCGGTATCTACATCCAAAACGGAGAGATCATGAAAGCGTACGGCCAATATGTGACCAGAGATCCAGCAACGGCCGTCACCTACGATATGGATACGGCCAATACGCTCTCGATCGTATTTAACAATACAGACGAGTCCATGATTTACGCAGGTGGCTCTATCGCCGCCTACAGCATGGATGTCTATCTCAATGGCGTCCAGATTGCACATGACTGGGGAACGGCTGGCGAAGATCCCGCCGGATCACTTATCCAAATGGTCAACTTTAACGCCAAAAGAAGCGCCAACAGCGAGTCCGACTTCGCAGGGACACTCTATCTGGACAACCTCAAGGTCAGCTCCGACATCAGCATCCCTGAGCCGTCCTCCTCCTATATGCTCATCGCCGGTCTGGCAGGCATGCTGATCGCGCTGCGCAAGCGACTGCTCAAGCAGCGCTCCTAAGGCGTACACACGGTATCCGCGCGTGGACTCTCACCGCGTGGCACTCCCGTCCTCTCTCTTTTAACATCCCAAAACGGGTTGTAAGTTGGATAGTCGTCCAAGGCTCCGACACGCAGATGCTGCGTTCGGAGCTTCGGATGGCGCATATCCAGGCCGTGTCTATCCGCAGGGCTTTTTCTTTTACAGGATCTATCACGGGGCGGGCTTTAGTCTACCCCTGACGGATACGGCTAAGAATCTCGTACGCAGTACGTGCGCAGAAAGAAATGTGCATCGTTATTTGCTGCCTAGCCCTGCCAAATAGCCGCCCTCCAGCGAGCCAGTCGGCATTGATCCCCCATCGCTCCTCTGAGTAGACATCCCCGAGATGGCGAGAGGGGCGCTCCTGTCTCCGCCACAACGGCCGACCAACTCTACACAACCGTCATCCTGGCATACGGCTAACTGAAGGCTGACGCCTCCCCGCAACTACACAAAAAAGCTCAGAGCACGCATCATGCTCTGAGCTTTTCGAAAGAATGGCTGCCGACGCGCCCTGTGGACGCCATCGGCGGGTGTGCTAGTCCTCACTGGAAAGACCTGCCATATCGAAGCTGGCAAGACCACCGTAGCCAAGGGGAAGGTAGACACGCTCTCCCACTGCTGTCGCACGCGCAGGGTTGCCTTTAAAGGTGGCTTCCTTCACCAGGACGGGTGGCTCGCTGCGGTCTTCAGACAGCTTCAGGATAGAAAGGTCTCCGCTCATGCGATCCGCAACGAATACGTAATCACCAATCACGGACGGTTTTCCGTGAACACCTTTTACCTGAAACAACTGCAGGTCGGGATTACTCCCGAGGGGCATCTTGTAGACTTCTTCATTTGAGGGATCAAAGCGGCAGACGCTATCGCCCACCATCGCCAGGACGAAGTCACCGTCAGCCGCCAGCCCACCGACTCGATGCTTAGAGGAATTGATCTTCCAGGAGGTGTGGATCTCCGGCTTCTCATAGCTACCGTCCTCACCAAAGTCGCAGACCACCGTCTTTGAGTAGGGGGTGTAGATCATCAGATAGCGGTCTTGAGCGCACTCGCGTGTCATCTGGTTCTGGTAAACCATGGTGTAGGGGAATCGCTTGTACAGCGTCGGGTGCTCGATATCCGAGACATCGAGCAGTGCAGAGACATTACCCGTCTGGACCAGAGCATATCTGGCATCCGGCGAAGGTGCTACCTCGACGATCGGCATGACTCCCTGTTTATAGGTCCCTTTGAGGGTAATCTTCTCGGGACTGGCCTCGTCGATCTCGTAAATGCACAGTCCAGCCGTATTTTCCGCCGCATAGATCCGGTTCCCAACGATCTGGATGTCATTTGTAATGTCGTTCGACGGATACTGGCTGATGACGTTCATGTCATCGTCGATCACGTAAATACCATCTGAGCCTGAAGCCACGTAGGTATAGTCACCATACCTGGCACTGCTCCACACCTGGCTGCCGGGCTTAAAGAGCTTGGGGTTCTTAAAGCCCATTGCGGCGAGGTCATTTGTGTAATAGGTGCCGCTGTAATCCTGACCGGGGAAGACCGTGGAGTCGTTCTCGTCTGTAGCCTCAGCCAGGTAGTCCTTACCGTGAAGCACGTACAGGTCATTAGAAGTGTTGGCGATGTACATGGTTCCATCCTGCACGTCGCAATCGATGAGGGCACCGTTTCGGACCTTCTCCGTATCAAAAGGATAGACCCAGGTGGACTTCCGCTTCAGGTCCGCATACCCGGGCTCACCCTTTTCAGTGACGACATCGATGTGCGCAACGCGCCGCGGCAGGCGCTTGTCGGTCGTGTCGTACACGTAGATACCGTTATAGGTGCTCGACAGGTACGCATAGTCACCGGCGACGCTCACCCGCCAGATGTCGGGGTACGAGCAGTACATCTGCCCATCCGTCCGGACTCTTGAAAGCAGGACAGGCTTTCTCGGGTCCCGCACATCGTAGATTTCCATACCGTTGCCGTTGCCGTAGCCCTGGCTTGTGGACTGCGGCTCCCAGTCCTCCATGTGGCCGGTGGCAGCATAGAGAATCCCGTCCTTGATATTCACGCCATCGCCGCGACCTCTCAGCTGGATATCACCAATGATCTTCGGGTTGTCGACATCGCGCACATCGCAGATGCGGACCTTGCGGGCGCCCCATATGCCGATGTATAGATAGCCATCATACACCTTGCAGTCCTGGCTCTCTCCGGCCGGGATATTCGAGACCATGACGGGGTTATAGATGTCTGAAATGTCAAAGATATCAACGCCGTAGGATCTGTCCGCGATATAGCAGTACTTGCCCTGTACATCGATGCCCGTGGCGGCCTCGATCGAGTCAATCCGTGAGGCGACAACCGGGTTCTCAGGGTCCGAGATGTCGAAGACATAGACTTCATTCGCCCTGGCGGTCGCGACGATCGCCTTCTTGTCATCCGTCATGCTCATCTGCCGTAAATCGCCGTACGGCTCGGTGCTTTTAACCAGCGTCGGGTCCTCTCCCCTGCCATTGGTCTTAAAGACGTGGAGAGCACGCTTCGTAATGGCATAGATATACTCGCCATTTGCAATCACGTCCGTGCACTCACCGATTCCCATGCCCTGATCCCAGTCAATGACGACCGTTTCCCAGCCATCAGACTCGACCATGTAGTAGCCGCTCTTAGTCTCCTCGAACGGCACACCGCTGGCCTCGACACGGAGGCCGCCGACATAGACCTTCTGGGGTTCACCGCCAAGGGTCATGGTGATGCGTGCTTCCTGACCTGTGGCTTTAAAGGGCACAAAAATCTGCGTCCATTGCCCGGAAAGCTGATACGTAAAGCCTGCCGTTTTTTTACCGGAATCACTGTCGATCGACACCGTAATCGTATCGAATACGTCAGACAGCTTTGCATAAAAGCTGAGCGTATAGACTTTTCCTTTTTGCAGATCAAACGGTGCAGCCGGAAAGCTTAGGCCAAAGTCTCCGGGCTTTGCCGAGGCCGTACAATCGAGCTCCCAAGCCTCTGTCAGACCCTCACAGTCATCGACCCGGACCATTTCCATCGATCCGTACTTTTGGCCGACCAGGGTGACGTCGCTCGCCCCCACAGCATCGGCATTGGTAACCACTCCAATCGTGGTGAACAGGGCAAGCATCAGACAAAGGGTTTTATTAAACATACGCATGGTAGATTTTCTCTTCTTTCGTTGGGGATCTCAAAGGCACATTTCACCTGGCACCGATACCCATAGATAGCATCGGGCCAGAAAATAAACAGCTGAAAGCAATGATGGTAGAGTGACTCCCTGTGACGGGATGGAGATAAAGCAAAGGAGTATGCTAATGCATCCTACTCCCCCTTGCAGGTAGTTTTAAGCAATCTTTCGACACAGGAAACATCTAATGGCGTAGTGAGAGCCTGCCAGTGATGCAACCCCACCCTCATTCACACAGTTGAGAAAAGAGATGTAAATAGTTTATATGCAAAACCTTAAAAACAATCCAAAGCCCGATCTCGTCTGAATGTCAGCTCGCAGCCGCATCCTTCGCGACAGAGTCGTCGAAGTCCTGCCGCCGCACCCACCGGAAGCACCACAGCGTCCCGACATTAACCGTCAGCCCGATCGCACAGGTAAACAGGATGGGCCAGCCGTCCCGCGCCCCCATCGCGATCGCAAAGGTGACCAGAGAGACATCCTTGAGCACAAAGAGCAGGTGCATCCCCTGAGAGAGGCTGCCGGTCTTGCGGAGCCGACGAATCATCTGCATCTGGATGATCCCTCCCTGCAGATACAGCAGGCTCACCACCACCACCAGACTCGGCAGCACGACCGGGTTTGGGTTCTCAATGGGGCGCCCAAAGGCGATCACCAGTACCGAGACCAAAAAGGCGCATAAACAGCCGATGAAAGCCCAGCCCGATCCGCGGCACTGTCGGTCACGAAAAATAATCCACAGGATTAACAACACCAGAAAAATGCCAAGTACACGGGGCCAGGCGAGGTAGTGGTTAAACGGATTGAGCAGCCCTCCGTATGTGAACAATGCCAGAAAAACAATGAAGCTCGTCACGAATCGGTTCAGTGATAGCCCCTCGGAGATGGACTGCCCCTCCTGGCGCTCGCGGTGGCGTTTCCACAGCAGGCGCACCTGTGTCGCCAGCCCGGCCGAGGCCAAAATGGACAAAAGCGCACTGATAATGCCCGTTATATGGTAACTGGACATAGCAAATAATTTCCCTTTTCGGGAGCGCGAAAGCAGGCGGCTCAGGCCGCGCCGTCACGAATCGTCAATACAACCTTACCCCGGTTTTCGCGGTTCTTAAGTATCTGGTGAGCGGCATCAGTCTGCTCAATCGGCAGGACGGTGTGGACCACCGGCTTGATCTGTCCGCTTTCAAACTGCGGCCACAGCTGCTCGACCAGTTCGCCCAGGATACGCTCTTTCTGCTCTAGCGAACGCGAACGCAGCGTGCTGCCGATGAGCCGAAGACGCCGCGTGAGCACAGCCCGCAGGGCCAGCTCAGTCGTCACACCGCCCAGGGTGGCGATCAGCACCCAGCGCCCCTCCAGCGCGAGCTTGGAGAGGTTTTCGCCGAGGGTTTTACCTCCCACACAATCCAGCACGACATCGATAGGGTGACCACTGGCCAGGCACTCATCAAAGACCGACTCCACCGACTCCTCGTGGTGGTTCACGATGCGGTCCACCCCGAGCTCCCGCATCAGCTCGGCCTTGGCCTGCCCCCCTACCGAGGTCACGGTGCGCGCGCCCAGATGCTTGGCAATCTGCAAGGCTGCAATCCCTACCCCGCTGGCCCCGGCATGGACGAACATCGTCTCGCCAGACTGCAAGTGCGCTTCGTTCACAAGGTTCAACCAGGCCGTGGCAAAAACCTCCGGCAGCGATGCCGCCTCAGCCATCGACAAGCCCTCCGGCACCGGCATCAACAACTCCGCAGGCACGGCAACCTTTTCAGCATAGCCGCCACCGCCAAGCAGTGCGCAGACCCTATCCCCGACTTTCCAGCGGGAGCCATCGACATCCTGCCCCACCTCCAGAATCACCCCCGCGACCTCCAGCCCCGGCCACTCCGGCCAGCCAGGGGGATGCGGGTACTTGCCCGCGCGTTGCAGCAGGTCCGCACGATTTACCGCGGAAGCGTGAATGCCAATAATGACTCCGCCGGGTTCACAAACCGGGTCCTCGACCTCGACCCACGCCAGCGATTCGTCTTCGTTTACCTTGATTACCTTCATGCTACGATCTCCAATGGATGCCGGCGTTCACACAGCGGGAAGCTCACCCGTGAGCCGGTCAGTTGTGACGCGTATGCGCCGTAAATCATTTCTAGCACCACCTGTGCATCCCGCACGCTGGCCAGTGGCTCCCGTCCCTCCTTCAGGGCGCAAATCAGATCCCAAGCAGCCCGGCGGTTATTACGGATAAAGTAGTGCTGGTGCCCCTTGTAGCTCCCAAACTCAAGCGGCGAAGCCCCCGGAATCACTGTCTCATCCAGCAAGGGTACGTCCTCGAAGCAGGCTTCATCCTCCGGAGGGAAGGCGGAACGACTCAGGCGCAGTTTACGCTCCTCGTCAAAGCGCACGGCCAGTGTACCGGTCGTACCGACAATTGTTATTCCCATACGTACGCCACGCTCGGTCATACCCCGGCGGCTTTCGAACCAGCCTCGCACGCTGTTGGAGAATTGGTACATGGCCAGGACTTCGTCACCGGCTACCGGCCCAATGGGCTCGGCGGTTTCAAGACATTGCCCGGCTTTGATCGGTTTCCCCTCAAAGGTGATGTCGGCAAAAACAGACCTTGGCGCTCCTAATAAGTAACATCCCAGATCCAGGATGTGGGTACCCAAAACAAGCATATCTTCCCCGCCCCCACGGTGGTCTTCTTTACCACGGCCATAAAAAGATACCACCCGTCCGATATCGCCGTTCCCGATCATACCCCTGGCGGTCTGAAAGACATTCGCATAGCGCCCAAGGTGTGCCACCGCGATACATACACCCCGTTCTTCGGCTTGCTCAACAATGTGGTCTACTTCGTCTAAACCTGCGCATAGAGGCTTCTCGCAATAGACATGAATACCGCGTTCAACCGCCACCCTAAGCGGCTCTGAGTGCTCACCAGGTAAACGCGAGCAGATAACAAGGATATCGATCGGGCCATCATCCAGAAGCGCATCCAGACTGCCATAGTGGCGTACCGCTCCGATCTCCAGCATACGTGCTTCAATGCCATCATAATTGGAGTCTACCAGCCCGACAATCTCGACCTGCGGAAGGCCCGTGAAAGCCAGATGCGTCAGGTGGCCTCCAAGACCGGGCTTACTCGTGTCATGTAAAATCCCTACACGCCAGACCTTCTTATATGAGCTCACTTCAAGCGTCTCCAATCAAAGACCGCGCCGACCGGAAAATCCTGCGGCGCCTCAGCCAGGTTTTTATACACGACAGGAGCCTCCTCAGGTGAGTATACCTCCGTCAAAATCTGGCCCATGTCCAGGCGTCCGTCAGCCATGAAACGCCATAGCGCAAGAATATCGTCCTGCCAGGTCCAGGCATGCGGACGCGACTCCATCTGGGGACGTGCTCTACCATGCGCCCCGACGATCTCGACCCCCGGTCGGTGTACTTGCTGGTAAAAATCTATCGCCGCATCCGAGACTCGCGTGCAGCCCAACAGCGAGATGCGACCAAACGGTTTGACGAATGAGAATGCCTGCTTCAGGGCAATCGACTGACCAGTGACCTCGACCACAACCTGAGCACCGCCGCCGGAGGCAGCCTTGACCTGCTCGATATAGTCACCGGCGGACGGATCGAAGGCCTGATGCGCCCCCATCTCGAGCGCCGTTTTACGCCGCGCCGCGCTCAAGTCTGTCGCAATGACAGGAGAAGCACCCGCAATGCGGCTAAGCGACACAGCCAACAGACCGAGAATGCCTAGGCCGACGACGACCGCGCTTTCGCCGATTTCCAGCCGCGCCTTGCGCAGGCCGTTAAGCGAAAAACTTCCAATAACAGCAAAGACCGCATGCTCAGAAGGCAATGAATCGTCTTCGAGCTTCAGCACTTCATCCCCCTTGAGGATGTTGTAGTTCGAGTGAGTGCTGCCCTTGTAGCTCAGCACACGATCCCCGACTTTGACCTGATACACACTAGCGCCGACCTCCACGACACGCCCCACACCGCTGTAGCCAAGCTTTTTGGGGAAGCTACCGGCAGGCTCATCCCCCAGATTGGGCATATCCATTAAACAAGCACGCTCAGTCCCGGCACTGATACCGGAGACTTCATTCTCCACCAGCACCTGATCAGTGGACAGGGGCTTAAGATCGGACTCAATGAGCTCGGCTTTACCGACGGATGTAAATGTAATGGTCTTTTGCTTCATGTCGTAGCCCAAAAGAGTAGAGCTAATCGACGCGTTTCATCAGCCCAAGGCTGCGCCCACCATCGACGACGTAGTTCTGTCCCGTGATAAAGTCCGCCTCGCTCGAAAGCAGGAAAACAACGACATTTGCGACATCGTCAGCCGAGCAGATGCGCCGCAGGTAGTTCGTTTTGCGCATAGACTCAGCGTCCTGGTCGGGACGCGGCACCAGCCCCGGCGAGACGCAGTTCACGTTGATCCCAAACTCGCCCAGCTCCATGGCCAGCGTCTTCGTAATCGCGATGATGCCCCCCTTGGCAGCCGAATAATCTGCGCAGTAGGCCAGCCCCTGCACGCCGACGATGGACCCGATGTTAATAATTTTCCCGGAGCGGCGAGCCACCATTTGCTCCACCACCGCACGGATACAGTAGATCGGTCCCTTCAGATTCACATCAATGATGCGGTCTATGACCTCGTCTTTCGCCTCGTGAAACAGCGAGCATTGGCTGCGGGCACTTCCGCCAGCGTTGTTGACGAGGATGTCGATTTCGCCGAGCTGCTCGCGGACGGTGCCCACCATCGTGTTGATGGATTCACGGTCGCAGACATTAACCGATAACGGCAGGGCACGCCCGCCCGCCGATACGATTTCATCGGCCCGTTTCCGGGCCTCATCCAGATTCATATCGGCCAGGGCGACAGACGCGCCCTGCGCGGCGAGTTGACGCGCAATCGCGCTCCCAAGCATACCACCTCCACCGGTGATCACTGCGACTTTGTTTTGATATTTCATAGGGTAATTATTGGCTAAAAATACGTGACTAGAATGAAACGGGTTCGTCCCCGCAGGCCGCGAGCAGGACCTCCTGCACGGTGTACTCGTGCTCGAGCGGATACGGGTTCTCAATCTCTCCACGTACGATCTTCGCAAACTCACTTAGCTGGCCGTCGTAGCGTCCGCTCATCGGCGGCATCACGATGTCGTTGATGCCCGCAGGAAACTCGCCACAGGCGGCCTCCAGGATCAGGCGCGGCGTCAACGCGGGCAACGGGGGGTCTTGCCGCTGCACATCGCACCCCTCGATGGGTTTGACCTCAAAGGTCCCCTTGTCGCCACAGACGACGAGCTGGCGACGTCGGAAGCCATCGACCTCCAGGATCGACGTGCGCACCGAGGCCACCGTTTTCGGGTATTCAAGAACCGCAAAGGCATTGTCCACCAGGGTATCCTTGTCAGGAAAGGTTTGGCGGAGGAACGGCGTCACCCGCTGTGGCTTCCCCAAGATCGAGATAACGAGGTCGATCAGATGGCTACCAAAGATGTACATACTGCCGCCGTGGAACTGCGACATCCACTGACGATAATCGTCGTCCATGGTGCGGCTCATGACGGTGGACAGTTCGAACACCTGACCCAGCCACCCCTCTCGCACCGCCCGCTGGCAGAGCTGCACCGCCGGATTGTTTCGGTACATGTAGCCGAGCTGCACCGTCAGGTTCTTACGAGCCGCAAGGTCGAGCATCGTCCGGTATTCTTCCAGCGAATAACCCGCGGGCTTATCCATATGCACATGAAATCCCGCCTCCAGGCAGCGCATGGCCGTCGGCACCAGCATGGGGACATCCGTCTCCACCATGACAGCCTCCAGTCCGGGCGTATTGAAAAGCTCCTCCTCTCTTAGCCAGGGCAGCCCCTCGTACGCCTCTAGTTCGCCGCGCTTCTCACGCCACTGTGGGTCCGCCTCGACGACACCGACGACTTCGAAATCATCCGACAGACGGCGGACGGTTGCCATCTCTTCAGAGGCATGATTATGGCCGATACCGATCTGCCCGATCTTGATTTTTCGTGGCAAATCCTGAGCTGGGGGATTCTCTCTCACCTGGGTTGGGGGTATGATTGAGCGTTTCGTTGTGTCCGATCATATTGCCAAAGCGGATTCGATTTCAGCAAGTTTAGTTTTGAAAATATCATGTATAAATAGATGTAAATTACCTTTGTTTTCAGAATATTTTCAACACGTCTCCGGCCCCCGAACTTGAGCAAAATGAAAAATCCCCGTGTCACTCAAACTTGCTGATCGGCCTCCCTTCCCTATGGTCAGTGTCATAATCTCACGCGCACAAGCTTTGCCGGATGCTTGAGATTCTGCCCGATGAGCATAAGCTGGCATCATGAAAGAGCAGGTGCGCAATGCGGTAAAAGAAGTTGGCAAAGGAGTTTCGGGAGTCGGTAAGGGTGTGACAAACGTCATCACGACATCCACCGGGGCCGTGACCAATGTCGTGACCGGCACGGCGACTGCTATCGGACGCGGCGTCAAACATATCGGAGCATCTGTGCTGGGCCTGGAAACGCATGACACGGTGGCGATGAAAGGCTCGGCACCGGGCTCGGCGCCGGGTATCGAGCACTACCTCAACCGTGAGAACGCCAACGATATCCCGGTTACGATTTCCTGTCTGGACTATGGCCCCGAGGTGTACGAGGTGACCGACGTGGATGACCTCGAAGCCTTCCTGGCGAAGCCACGCCCCGAGGGCGCTACGGTTCGCTGGCTGAATGTTGATGGCTTGAACCCGGTGACAGTTGACCGCCTGCGCCAGCATTTTGGTTTCCACACCTTGTCGGCGGAGGACGTCATCCAGCCCCTGCAGCGCCCCAAGCTCGAAGCGCACGACGACCACTTGTTTCTCGTGATCCGCATGATCCAAATCGCAGAGGGCAAGCTGCGCAATGAGCAGGTCAGCATTTTCAAATTCAAGGATACACTGCTCACGATTCAGGAAATGAGGGGCGACGTCTTTGACCCGGTGCGCAAGCGGATCGAAGCCAAGGGCGCCCGCTTCATGCAGCACGGCACAGACTACCTGCTCTACACCTTACTGGACTCCGTCATCGACCACCTCTTTCCCCTGATCGAGGGCTACGGCACGGCACTGGAGGACATGGAGGAAGACATCGCCTATGACCCCAAGCCCGCCTCCCAGCACCGGCTGTTTGCGATCAAGCGCGACCTCTCGCAACTGCGCCGCACGATCTGGCCCATGCGCGAGGTGATCGATCTGGTCTACCGCGACGAGTCGGGTGCGATCTGCGAGCCGGTAAAGGCGTTTATCCGCGACGTGTATGATCACGCGATGCAGGCCATCGACATCGTGGAGACCTACCGGGAAACCGCTTCGGGCCTGAACGATCTCTACCAGAGCTCCGTAGGCAACAAGATGAACGAGATCATGAAGGTGCTGACCATCATGGCGTCGTTCTTCATCCCGGTGACGTTTGTGGCCGGTGTTTACGGGATGAACTTCGAGCACATCCCCGAGTTGGATTGGCAGTATTCCTACTACGTATTTTGGGGACTGTGCCTCTCGATGACGGGCGCACTGGCGTTTTACTTCTGGCGCAAGGGCTGGATCGGCGGTCGCAAATGAATACTCCTTCCGATGCCGCCTAAGCACTGCTCGATCGCCAGAGACACCGGCATGCTTCACCCTGCCTGGAATGCAGCGCGACCCATCCGTGCTCGGTCGTGTCTCGGTACCTACGCCGTACCACCGGTGATCGATATGCTGTCCTTGTTCAGCTCGATACGGCGCTCCTTGTAGAGAGCGCTCACGGCACGCTTGAAGACTTTTTTGCTGATCCCAAGCGCATCATAGATGTCTTCGGCCGAGCTTTTATCATGGAGCGGGAGGACGCCGCCGTTTTTCTCGATCGCCGCGTAAACCAGCGCGGTCGAGTCGGCCACGCCCCGCTCCCCCTCCGGCTGCAGGACGATGTCCAGCTTACCGTCCGCACGCACGTTTTTCACGTAGCCTTTCATGCGGTCGCCGACATGGATTTCCTCGAAGATCGAGTTGTTGAAAATCATCCCCCGGTGCCGGTCGTTCACAATCACATTGGCCCCTAAGTCGGTAAAGTGGGACACGAGCAGATCCACCTGCTCGTAGCGCTTGAGGTTGGACTTCTCGCAGCGCAGGAACTTGTTCAACTTCGTGTAGCCGACGAGGCGGCCCGTTACCTCGTCCACCCCCATATACACAATGTACGAGTTGCCCTTGCGCATGGACTCCTCCTGATTGGCAAAGGGAACCAGCAGCTCCTTATCCATCCCCCAATCGACAAAGGCCCCGATCCCGGTCGTCGAGGTGCACTGCAGATACGCGAAGCGGCCTGTCTGGATCAGGGGCTGCCGCGTGGTCGCGATCGGGCGTTCCTTATGGTCCAGATACACAAAGACCTCAATCACCTCTCCCAACTGGAAGCTCTTGGGCATGTCTTTACCCGGCAGCAGGACCTCGTCGCCGTCGTCATTGCGCAGGTACAGCCCTGGCTCAACATCCCTATCAATGATTAACTTATGGAATTCTCCCAGTCGTAACATCGCCGCACACTAGAGACACTGAGCCAAAAGTAAAAATCATTCGGTGCAGGATCTGGTCGGACTTATGACCGGTCAGGCCCCATCGATGCTACTCAACCGGCACGAATTCGACATGCCAGTCAAAATAAAGTACGTTACGCCCATCTCCGTAGATCGGACCATCCGGCAGAGTTGAGTACCAGCCAGCGGCATCATTGGCATTCTCCTTGTCCAGGTCTTTTATCGCCCAGGTACTAGAAGGATCCTCGATGACATGAACCGGCTTGGATTGCCGGTATATATACGTCGGGTAACCCCATGGCGATTGAGCAGGCCCTCCCAGGTCATTAATCAGGTACGAGGGAGCCTGGCGGGCCATGTTCCCCTGTACACTTTCCCAGCGATCAGTCAGAAAGTACGGATTCTTCGCGGGGTATGAGATCGGATCGGGCAGCCCCAGATAGGAAGCCGTAAGGTAGGCCAGCTGCGGCTCATCTGCATTACGGTAATACCAGGGCTTCTGCCCAGAGCGTAAGGGTCCGGGTAGATATCCTCCGTTAGCATTCGCGTAGAGACCGATGGCGAGCCCCACCTGACGCAGGTTCGAGGTCCCCTCGGTCTTTTGGGCGGAAAGCCTGACGCGCTGAGTAAGGGGTATGATGAGCAAGGCAAGCAGCCCAATCACCGCAATAACGGCCAAGCATTCAACAAGCGTAAAACCACCCCGATAGACAATTCGCATACGCTTTAACATTATCTTCACGGTCTGGGGCATAAGACCGGAATATAGCGATATGTGTAAAGTTCACGACGCTTACATTATGCACATTGGTGCGCCACCACTTTCGAATATAATCGCTGCTAAAGACTCGTCCGCAGCGTGCTGCCATTCACCCAGAATCCTTCGACCAGCGTGGTGATGGGCACTTGGGGGATGCCACGCTCATTGTTGTGAATCATTTCGACGACCACATTCACGACGACTCTTCCCACCGTGTTATTGTTTTCGTCGATCCCTGAGCAATCACTACTCACACCGTGGCGCGCAGCCATGGCGACACCGATATCCTCGGGCACGCGAAGCTGCATCTCCTTGAGGTAGTGCATGATATTATCACTGTGGGCGACGATAACGTCTGGCTTATAGGTCCTGACCCAATGTTCAAAGGCAGGCAGTGACTCTTCTTCGTAAATATACAAGGGGATGTCCGCGCGGCTGCCGGCGCCTGGCCGATACATTTCAAAGGCGGCAGCCCATGCTCGATCGACAGACTCATGAATGCGCCGCAAGCAGGCAAAACCCGGCCGTTTATAGCCGAGCGCATCCAGTTGCTTCATGAGCAGCGCCATTGACCGGAAATGGTGATTGGTCACGACATTGAGGTGCGGAGATGTCACCGTATGGCTGATCGAGACGGCCGAAAACTGGTCCCAATCCAGGTCGATACTGACATTCGCCTTCGGCATGGGTAGCAGAATGACCCCCTGAATGTTGCGGGCCTTGAGGATGGCAGAGGCTCGTGCACCGCTCATGCCCGCCTCCCCGAGCCAGAAGGGATCCAACGAGTAGCCAAGCTCCTCGGCCCGTTGCAGTGCTCCGCTATAGTACCCGACTTTCTCATGGGTCAGCCAGCCGTCACGCGTGGGATAGTTTGTGGCCCATGCCAAGGCCGCCTGGTAGTGATGCGCGGCCTTGGCGCTACGGTAACGCATGAGCGAGGACAGCGCCGGGTCCGGGCGGTACCCCATCCGTCGAGCAAGCTTCAAAATGTGCTCGCGCGTCTCCGTCGCAATCTGCGGGTCATTACGCAGGGCACGCGACACAGTGGCATGGTGGACACCAGCCTTTTGGGCAATTTCACGGATAGTTACTCGGTTGCTCACGCACCAATGTGCATCAACAATGTTTTGAATAATGTCAACGCAAAGATAAATCTGAACCCCATGCAGTACATCAGTTCTCCAGTCGCAGATCTGAAGCGACTTATGATGAACTAATCATGCACGCGTCGATAAAAACGCTCCTGAGTCACTAACCCCAAACGTCTATCCCATGAAACCATACCTGAGCTCCAAACTTATCCTTGCCGGAATCGCTTCACTCCTGACCGTCACCTCCACCCATGCTGTCATCATAGACGGAGGCGACCTGACCTACGTCAGTAACACCAATGGGACGCTCGACGTCGATGCCGGTAACGACGCCGTTACCATGGACGCCAACGGCAGCAGCTACTACACCTTTGGAGCAAACCTGTCGGACACGCTGAGCGTCATGAGCGCTGGCGAGAGCGTGACCCTGAGCATGAATTTCAACCAGACCGAGGGGTTCGGGCTGTTTCGCGTTGGGCTTTTCAATAGCGGAGGCACACCGCTGGAGGATGGTTCGGCGTTCAATGCCTCAGCATCCAACGATGCCGGTATCTTTGTCATCGTCAGGCAGACCTCGTCCGACACGACCTACGAGACGGGGACAGACGGGGATATGTTTTTCGGGAGTGACCGGACTACCGACACCACGAACACCGGCAGCTATTCCAACACGCTCAACGGCGCCCTCTCCATCACCTACTTTCTCGACGAGAGCAGCAATGTGAATGTAACCGTCGCCCTCAACGGCTCAGATTTATACACGACCGGATTTACCACCACCGGCGGCATGACGTTTGATACGATCGCGTTCGTCAACGACAGCAGCGGAACCGCCGCCAAGAGCATCACATTCAGCAATGTGAGTATCAATGCGATCCCCGAAGCTTCAGACTTCGCGCTGTGGGGCGGCATCCTTTGCGTAGGACTGCTCGTACGCCTCAGGAAGGCACGTCGCTAGTCGTCATCGCACCCACGGTATTCACGCACACCCGGTTTTCTATGGCTTCGTTTTCGATTCAGGTTTTATGCAAACGCACGTGGACGAGTTTGCTGCTGGCAGCAGCAACCTTCACATGCAGCGCTGGCTATGGCAGCGAGCAACTCCTCCACAATGGCTCTTTCGAGAAGGGCCGGGATGGCTGGTACCTATTCGTCCCATCCAGCTCTGCGCAGAGCAAGTGCGAGTACTCGATCAGCCATGACGGGCCGGAAAATCGGCCCAGTGTCGCGATGAGTTCGGCGTCTTTTGCGCGCTATGCATTCTCATCGACAGAGGCCATAGCCGTACAAGAAGGCAAACGCTACCGGATAAGCGCCTGGATCAAGACCGAACCCGGTATGGCCGTAAAGCCGGACACCCCCGGCCTGGTCATACGTGTTTTGTGCAAAAACGCTGATGGGCAGGATGCCAAACTCGGGCAACACCTGTATATCGGCCTGGGAAACAAAGTGGAGCTGAGCGTCGGCCCACCGGCTCAAATCGAAACCACCCAGCTGCCCGAAGAATGGACACAGATCGACGCAGTGGTTGAGTTTCCGCCACAGACACGTCTGGTCAACATACAGCTAACCAGTGCCCAGACTCAGGGCACCGTCTGCTGGAGCCATGTAACGTTTGAAGAGGCTGCCCCTCAGACACCGCTCACTCCAGTACTCGGAAAAAAAAAAGAGCGCTGATCTCTGAGGAGGATTTCTGGGCCAGGATCAGATGGGATGCCTCGCCCATGCTCGAGCCTGTGCAGGAGGCGCTTGCTGCGGACGACACAGAGACTGCCAAGGCGCTCTACCTGGATTATCGCCGGGACTTCACAGACTCGCAGTGGCAGGAACTCTTCAGAAACCATTTCCACGAGACCAGGATTGAGCAAAATCCGGTCGCTATCGCTGACGCCATCGTCGAGGGGCGTATTCCGGTGCAGGGGATTATCCCACCAGAGTACCGCGAAGACCCGCTCTATATCGACTTCGGAGAGACTATCAACTGGACTGCGAATCCCGTCCCGACCGAGTCACCTGTATACACCCGCGAGTTCGAATACTACATCAACCGCATGCCCTTCTGGCGCCCGCTGGCCGATGCCTACCTGCTCACGGGAGATGAGCGCTACACGCAGGCCTGGGTCGAGCAGATGCAAAGCTGGATGGCACAAGATGCCACCAAGGACTCCCCCGAACAGGCTGCCCTGATATGGCGCTCACTCGAAGCCGCCATACGCATGGACGACACGTGGCCCTACGCCTACGTCAGCTTCATAGATGCGGAAGCGTTCACGCCGGACACAAACTATACTTTCGTCAAGTCCGCGATGGAGCATGCCGAGTACCTGGCAGGCGTGCTCAAGGCCGGCCCCCGCAGGACGGGGAACTGGGTCGCGAATGAAGCGCTCGGCCTGCTGACGCTTGCCATGCTGTTCCCGGAGTGGAAGGCCTCTCCGGCATACCGGGAGCAGGCTCTGGCTAGACTGGAGAAAGAGATGAGCCGTCAGGTCAACGCTGATGGCTCGCAGAAAGAGCTGAGCCCCTGGTACCACGACGTGACGATCTCCCGCTTCCGTCGGGCGCTGGACCTACTGAAAACGGCCGGGACAAGCCCCAGCGCGTACTTTGAGCAGGGTCTGCGGAGCATGTACGCCTATGAGCGGGCCATGATGGACCAGGCCGGTAATGTCCCGATGTTTAACGACGGTCTGCCGCTCAATACAAAAAGCACGCTGCGCTCATCCCTCGATCTGTGGGACGACCCGGAAATTTCCTATGTGGTGTCGGGAGGAGATCAAGGGCAAGCTCCCGCCCTTTGCGATTGGCTCCCGGATGCCGGCTACGCGATCTTTCGCAGTGGATGGAGCCCCGATGACTTTACGCTGTGGTTCGATGCTGGCCCTCCCGGCATCGAGCACTTCCACCAGGACCGTCTCGGCTTGATACTGTCAGTAGGCGGGCGGGAGCTGCTCACGGAGGCGGGCCACTGTATCTACGACAGCTCCGAGTGGCGCAGCTACGCGCTCGGCACTGCAGCCCACAACACCCTACTCGTCGATGGCAAGCAACAGCATGCGAGCGGATCGCAGACCAAAGTCGAAAACCGATGGTGTGCCACCCCTGGGTTTGTGCTGGCCGAGGGTGTCTATGACGCCGGCTATCAGCAGGCCGTTTATGAGCGGCGCAACTATTGGCCGATCGGGTACGAGGGCGAGCTGGACAAGAGCATTCGCCATGTCCGCAGCGTACTGTACCTGGAGCCGGCTCTGTTTGTGGTCTGGGACCGTCTACTAGGGAGTGGCCATCACCGCTACGAAGCTCTCTTCCACTTCGACGCACCGACGGAGATCGATGCCGAAACGCTGGCCGTCTCGGCCCATGACAGCGAGGGGCGAGGCATCGAGTTGTACCCGCTTGAGAGCAGCGCACTAGAGGTTTCCAGCGTGTCCGGTCAAACGGACCCCGTGCTCGGATGGCGGACGTTCAAGCGGCACCCGCTGCATACCATCATCTATGCAAAAGAGGCCGAAGCTCCCGCCAGCTTTGTCAACATCCTCATGCCCGTCATGCAGGGCCACCCGACTCTCAACGCTAGCGCAAAGGCTCCCGGCAAGTGGAACCTGGAGGCAGGAGAAAAGTCCTGGCAGCTCATGCTCTCACCTGATGGGCAAACTCCGCAGAAGTGGTCGCCCGAGGCCCTTCCGGAACTCCAGATAAACACTCTGCTGGGGATACAAGGCCGTGCTGACGACGGCTCCGAGTGGGCCGGAGCGGACGGCGCGGTGAGCTTTAGCCTCGGCGAGACGACTTACACGCTATCGAGCACCAGCACTGTTTACTTCGTCCGGACAAAGTCAGCAGACGGAGTCAGCTATGAGCTCCAAAACGCCAAGGGAGCGCAGGATATTGTCCTGATCTCCGAGGACAACAGCCGTCAACCCATCACTCCAGGCGGATCCATCACCTTCGACCTTCACTAGTATACTATGTACTTTAACAAATACCCATTCAGCCAAAACTTCCAGTTCGCCAGCGGCTACGAGCCTAAGGCGCATTTCCAATTCGCAGGTGAGACACGACCGGTGGAGGTGAACACCTGCCGTCCGGGCATATTCCGGCTGACCGTTCGCGGTGCGTCCTGGGATGAAAACTACTCTCAGGCAGAGCTGAATCCGGAAGCCGTCGAGGACGGTCAACCTTACCAACTTGAAATCACCCCTGAGGGCGCGATACACCTGAGCAACACCGATGGGCAGACACTGCTCCAGTCTTTGCCTCAGCGTACGTTTGGTAAATGTGGCACCGCATCGATGTTCCGCTTCTGCCATCAGCAGGAGTACCGCTACTACGGGGCGGGGTCAAAAGTCACGGGATTCGAGCACACAGGCCTTCGCACGAAATTCTGGAACACCGATGTATTCGCCGATTTCCCGCTTGAGCAGATCGTGGCAGGTCGGCCCGACCCGTACTACGTTTCGGTACCCTACCTGATCATCCAGACGCCAGCTGGCTGGGTCGGCCTGCTTTATAATAACCCGCAGGCCACCTTTCTATCCATTGCTGCCCGGCTGAAGATCGAAAGCTTCACCCAAGTATGCACGGGAGATGAAGATGCCATCCTGATCGGAGCCGAGAGCGGCCAGCCTGATTTGTTCATCCTGGCGGCTCCTACCCTGGCGGCACTGACAAGACAGTTCCAGCAAATGGTGGGCACGACTCCGCGGCCGCCCCTGTGGGCTCTGGGCTACCAACAGTCGCGGTGGGGTTACCGCTCGGTGAGCCAGCTTCAGGCGCTCAGAGAGGACTTTGAGCAGCATGACATCCCGGTTGACGGGCTATGGCTGGACATTGACTACATGGACGGTTTCCGCGTCTTCACCGCCGACCCCGCAGAGAACCCGGACTTCGCAGAGGAGGTCATGGCACTGAGTAAGGCTGGGCACCCTGTCGTCCCCATCATTGACCCCGGCGTGAAGATGGACCCTGACTACGATGTCTATCAGACTGGGCATGCTCAGAATGCCTTTTGCAAGAACCCGGAGGGGACAGAGTTCGTCGGGTTGGTCTGGCCGGGGCTGACCGTGTTTCCGGATTTTTCCCGCGAGGAAGTCCGCCAGTGGTGGGCCGACCAGGCCGAGACATTCGCACGACAGGGATTCGTCGGCGCCTGGCTGGACATGAACGACCCGGCGGCGGGGAAAAGTAATCCCTACGATATGCGCTTTGGTGCGGATGGTGAGCACCCGCACGAAACGTACCACAACCAGTACGCCCTCGGCATGGCCCGCGCAACGCGGGAGGGATTTGAGCGCGCGCACCCCGAGAAGAGAATATTCCTGCTCACCCGGTCCAACTTTCTCTCTGGGGGCAAATACGCGGCGGTGTGGACAGGCGATAATGTAGCGAACTTCCACTACCTTCGGATGATGATCCCCACCTGCCTCAACCTCAGCCTGAGCGGCATTCCTTTCAACGGAGCTGATGTCGGAGGCTTCGATGGAGACACATGCCCGGAACTGCTTCGGGCGTGGTTCAAGGCCGCCTTTCTCACTCCATTCTTCAGGAACCACTCTGTCCTCAACAGCATAAAACAAGAGCCCTGGGCCTTTGACCAGAAGACGCTGGAGATTTGCCGTGCC
The DNA here is from genome assembly GCF_019603315.1 of Ruficoccus sp. ZRK36. Lineage (NCBI taxonomy): Bacteria > Pseudomonadati > Verrucomicrobiota > Opitutia > Puniceicoccales > Cerasicoccaceae > Ruficoccus > Ruficoccus sp. ZRK36. The sequence continues at coordinate 2,713,547 of NZ_CP080649.1, read as the reverse complement.
TTTATTCGCCTGCGCTACCTGCTGATGCCCTATCTCTATCAGCAGTTCATCGCTCAACAGGAATGGGGTGACGCCATCATGCGCCCCTTGTTCTATGATTTTAACAGCAGCGATGAGCTTGACCTGAGCTATGTTGACGACGCCTTCATGGTCGGGCCTTCCATTCTGCACGCCCCCTGCCTGTCCGAAGACGAAACCAAACGCCGCATCCCCCTACCCGCTGGGCAGGATTGGTATCAGCCCTTCGAGGACGAGTGGACGACGGGAGGAAGCCCGCTGCAGTATACTGAAAATGCCGAAACAAGCGGGGTGTTTTTCAGAGAAGGATCAATAATCCCGCTGCGGCAGGATGAGCCCTCCGCGAATGCCACAGACCTGCTCCATGTTAATTTCCTCATCGTCGGGCGCCCCGGCACTGAGCGAGAATTTTCTTACCATTACACCGCTGACGACGGAGACAGCCTGTCGTACCAGGACGGAGTCATTTCGACCATGGACATCCACGTGCGGATAAGTGAAAAGCGCATAGAGGTCGAGTGGGCACAGCCAATCGACAGATACGGGAAAATTGTTCCGGCATTCTCCTTCGTGGGTGCCTTTGATGAAATTCGCGTGAACGGCGCATCGGTCGAGGCAGGTGAAAACGACTTTTCCAAGTTGTGGCAGCACACCATGAAGGGAGTTCGAGGGACACCTTCCCCCACTCCATTTTGCGGAGCCTCGGTTTAGAATGACGGTCCTCCACCTTGCCGCGCCAAAAACCGAGTACTTCGGAGAAGCTCGTCCCGGTCAGTCCCTCGATACGGTGCAGGGCGAGCGCCACCTCATCCCGGCAGCTAGGCTCTATGTAGGCTTTGATTGTACTACATGGCTCAGGCCTCCAGCCTCGGGTTAATGGCAAACCACTTATACAGTGCTGGAATGACCAGCAGCGTCAGCACAGTGGAGGATAGCAAGCCGCCAATGACGACCAGCGCCAGCGGCCGCTGCACCTCGCTTCCCGTTCCGGTAGCCAGTAGCAGCGGCAGCAGCCCCAGCAGCGTCGTCCCTGCGGTCATCAGCACCGGGCGCACGCGCAGGCAGGCTCCTTCGATACTGGCGTCGTCCACGTTTTTGCCTTCACGGACAAGCTGGTTCAGGTAAGTCATTAGCACCATCCCGTTACCCAGGGCGATGCCAAACAGCGCGATGAAACCGATACTGGACGGCACAGAGAGATTCTCCCCCGCCAGCCAGAGTCCGGCCACGCCGCCGACCAGAGCCAGCGGGATATTTAGCAGGATAAGCGCTGTGTTCTTTACCGACCCGAATGACATGTAGATCAACAACATGATGAGGGCGAGCGTGACCGGCACGACGACTGCCAGGCGCTTGTTCGCCTCCTGCTGGAGCTCGTATTGGCCGCCCCACGACACCAGGTATCCCGAGGGGAGCTCGACCTGCGCCTCGATGGCGGTCTGTGCCTCGGCCACGAAACCTCCGATGTCGCGGCCCACGACATTGGCCTGGATTTCCAGATAACGCTGGTTGTTCTCGCGGACGATCTGTCGAGGCCCTACGATTTCATCGATCGTGGCTACTTCGTCCAGTGGGATCAGTGTACCCTCTGAGGTTCGCACGATCAGATGGCTCAAATCTTCCAGCGAATCACGTGCCTGCTCCTGATAGCGCACGTAGATATCGTAGCGCTGGACGCCCTCGTAGATCTGCCCAGCCTCGACGCCACCGACGGCGGCCTCGATCAGCTCCTGCACTTCAGAGAGATTGAGTCCATGCCGGGCGATGGCCTCGCGGTCGGGCCGGATAACGATCTGTGGGGAGCCAATAACCTGGCCGGTCTGCACGTCGGCGGCGCCTTCAATGCCGTTGACCACGTCGGCGATTTCCTCGCCCTTGACCTTGAGCACATCCAGGTCCGCCCCGAAAAGCTTGATCGCGAGCTGGGCTTTTGAGCCACCGATGAGCTCGTCCACGGAGAGCTGGATGGGCTGGGTGATATTGACCTGCACGCCCGGCATGCCCTCCAGCGCTTCGCGCATGGCGTTTTCTACGTCGATTTGGGTAAAGCCCGCCCGCCATTGATCCTTGGGTTTGAGTACGACCATCATGTGCACGGTGTTGATCGGGTCGGCATGGGCGCCGACCTCACCTCGACCGATGCGCGAGACGGCTTGCTCGATCTCGGGAACCGTCAGCAGACGCTTCTCCGCAATCAGGCTGTTGCGCATGGTCTCCCCCAGCGAGACCGAGGGCGCCATCGTGAGATTGGCAATGATGTCGCCCTCCATCAGACGCGGCGTGAACTCCGACCCCAGCCTGGGGAATATCCACGCACCCAGCGCGAGCAGCAGCACCGAAAGCATAACCGCCAAGACGCGCACACGCACGAACAGTCCCACGATCGGGCGATAAACGGATACTAATGCGCGGACGATCCAGATATCCCTGCTCTCCCCGTGGGCAGCATCCTTTTTCCGGCGGGGCTTACGCATCAGCAGAGCGGAGTAAACCGGTGCCCCGATCAGCGCGTAGATGAGCGACCCAAACATGGCCAGCGCCACGGTATAAGCCAGCGGGCGAAACATCTTGCCCTCCACCCCCTGAAGCGTGAACAGCGGGATAAAGACCAGCACGACAATCAGGATCGCAAAGGTGATCGGCTGCGCCACCTCCCGGCAGGCGCGCGCGATCACGCGAAACTTGGATTCGCGCGCATCCGCCTGCCGCAGGAGACGGTCGGAATTCTCGACCATGACGATGGTCCCGTCCACCATCATGCCGATAGCGATTGCGAGCCCGCCCAGCGACATGAGGTTGGCGGAGATGCCAAAGTAGTACATCGCGATGGCCGCGAACAAAACCGAGAACGGGATCGAAATCGCCACCACCAGACTGGGCCTGAAGCCACCGATGAAGACCAGCAGGACCAGCACCACCAGCCCGATCCCCTGAAGCAGCGCACGGGTGACAGTGCCGACAGCGGCCTGCACGAGCGTTTTCTGCTGATAGTACGCGTCGATGATCACGCCCTCGGGTAAAGCCTTCTCAATCTCCGCCAGTTTCTTTTCCACCGCTTCGATCACCGTGGAAGAATTTGAGCCGTAGAGCTTGATCACCATGCCGGAGACCACCTCGCCCTCCCCGTTGCGGGTCTGCATGCCCTGCCGGATCTCGCCGCCGATGTCTACCGTGGCGACATCTTCCAGGTATACCGGAGTGCCGTCCTCGTGCGTGATCACGATGCGCTCCAGATCTCTCTGGTCTCCGACCAGCCCCTCCGAGCGGACGATAAACATCTCGCCGTTGTGCTCGATGAACTGCCCGCCGACGTTCTGGTTGTTCGCCTTGATGCGCTCGATGACCTCGCCCAGGCTCAGATTGTAGCGCAGCAGAGCGTCAGGGTCGACATTGACCTGGAACTGCTTGACCTGCCCGCCAATGCCGAGCACCTCAGTCACACCAGGAACAGTCTGGAGGTTGTACTTCACCACCCAGTCCTGAATGCTGCGTAGTTCCTCCAGACTGTACTGCCCAGTGGTATCGATGAGGTTGTAATAGAGCACCAGCCCCTGCCCGGTTGAGATAGGCCCCATCTGTGGCTCTCCAAAGCCATCGTGGATCGCCTCGCGTGCCTCAGACAAACGCTCACCCACCAGTTGGCGGGCGTGGTAGATGTCCGTGCCGTCCTTAAAGTAGACACTCACCACGGACAGTCCGAAGTTCGAGACCGAGCGAATTTCCTCCACGTCGGGCAGGCCGCTCATCGAGGCCTCCACGGGAAAAGTGACGAACTTCTCAACCTCTTCAGGGCCGAGCCCGGATGTCACCGTAAAGACCTGTACGAGCGCCGGAGAGACATCCGGAAATGCGTCCACGGGCAACTGCTTGTAGCTCCAGTAGCCGCTCGCCATCACGGCGAGCGTCAGGAGCACCACCACGAGCTTGTTGCGCAGGGCGCAATCAATGAGTTTCTGTAACATGGTATTTGCTGCGCTGGGGGTTAGTGCTGGTGTCCGCCGAATGAGCCTTTGCCCAGTTCCGCCTTCAGCGAAATCGGGTTTTGTGCGACGTAAGTCTCTCCCGGCTCCAGGCCGCTTTCGACGGCCAGCGAATCGGCATCACCGTGTCCGAGTACAATCGGACGCGGCTCGAAGCCATCGTCCGTCTGCACAAACACGACCGTCTGGCCCTCGTAGTCGAGGACCGCTGTGCGCGGGATCACGATGTCCGCATGGTGATTACCAACCGTGACGCTTCCCTTGATGAACTGACCGGGCTTCCAGAGTCCCTCCGCATTTTCTACCACGACCCGGACCAGCCCGGTACGGGTGTGCTCGTCGATAACCGGAGCGATGTACCCAACCGTGCCGCGAAACTCACCGCCCTCATGCCCGCCGGTTATGAGTACCGGCTGCCCTCGGGTGACCTTACCGAGATCGCGCTGGTAAATACGCAGGTCCGCCCAGAGTGTGGACAGATCAGCCACGGTAAACAGAGGGGCGCCCGCCTCCACCGTTTCACCCTGCGTAATCTCATAGGCCGTAATGACACCGTCAAAGGGTGCCGTGATCTCAAAGGGTCGAAGCGTGTCCGTGCTTTCCAGCATGGCCAGGACCTGCCCCTGCTTAACCGGGTCCGCAAGCCGTGCCTTGATCTCCAGTACGGTGCTGGCATAGCGGGGCGTCACGTAGGCGACATGTTCACGATTGAACTGAATCTCGCCGGGGAGAATCACTTCCTCGTGCAAGGTGCCCGGCCCGGCCTGCGCCAGCTCGATGCCGAACTCCTCCAGCACCTCCGGCGAGAGCACCACGACGCCCTCCTCGTGGTCGTGATGCTCGTCCTCGTCGCCATGCCCGTCGGCGGGGGAGCCTTCATCGGCATGGCTATGTCCGGAGTGATCACCGTGGTCATGCGTATCCGTATCTGAATACGCGAGCGTCGCCTGGGACAGCCCCAACAGCGTAGCGAGAAATAGTGTGGGTCGCATTTTATTTACAACGTTCATTTTAAGCTACTGGTTGGAGGTTGTTTCGCTGTCTGACACAGGGGCAGTAGGAGCCGGGGAGCCGTCGGCAGACGTGTTGTCTCCGCATTTATCATGGCTGACTTTCGCCCCAAAGGCCGGTGTGCCATGGCGACGTCCCTTCTTACCTCCGGAGTAGTGGCGGCCATGCCCCTGCGTTTTTACCTCACAGCGTTTTTCGTCAGTCTCATTCGCCGCCTTCGTGAGCTCCTTATCCGCGCTAGAAACGCAGCCTTCTGTGCTTTTCGGCGACGCTGGAGACGCTTGTGAGGGGCTTGATTCGGCCTTAACCTCAGATTGCGTAGTCCCCAAAAATCCCACCCCATGACGGCGGCCATTTCTGGCATGGGAGTAGTGCTTGCCATGTGTCTGGGTGATGACCGGTTGATCGGGGCATTTCCCGTCGCTGGTGGGTTCTGTGTTCGCGTTTACCAGTGGCGACGCTGCTGCCAGGACGACAGCATAGGTCAAGGCGCGTGCTGAGTTTTCAGAGACTGATTTGATTTTAAATATATACATAATGGTAAGTGTTTTGAATGTGTTTATAAACGGTGTATTTTATGGCCGGCCGTTGACAGGGCGCGTGAGCGTCTGGATCTCAATCTGGGCAGCGGTGTAGCGCTGAAGCGCACCCAGATAGGCTTCACGGACTTCGAAGAGCGTTTCGCGGCTACTGAGCACATCCAGCTGCGTGTACTGGCCACGCTCGTAGCCTGCGGATATATCCGCCAGAGCCTGCTCGGCTCCCGGCATCAACTGCTCTTGGACGGACATCGCCTCGGCGTGCGCACTCGTCAGCGCCTGGTAGGCACGGTTGAGCCGGATGAGCAGCTCGCGACGCAGCGCCTCGCGCTCGTATTCGACGGCACGCACTTGTGCCCGCGCCGTACGGATGTTCCCCTGGTTCCTGTCGAAGAGCGGCCAAGGGACTTCAATCCCGGCAACAAAGCCGAAATTACCGTTATCCTCGTTGAAGTAGCGACCGCCTGCAAAGACTTCGAAGTCGGGAACTGCTTGCGCCTTCTCCAATTCCAGAGCGGCTTCGCGGCTACTGCGGAGCGCCTCATACTGCCCCAGATGGACGGTGTTGGTCAGGCTGGCCACCAAGTCGGAAAAAGCAGGAACATCTGGCTCCAGGCGGATCGTCCCCTCGACATCGAAGTCGGCTTCTGCCTGCGGTCCCCATAACATGACCAGGTTTGCCTTGGCCACGCTCAGATACCTCAGGGCCTGCTCCAGGGCATAGCGCTGCTGGCGCACAGCGAGGACTGCCCGTGAGAGCTCTACCTGCGAAGACCGAGCGGCCTCCACTAATCGTGCCGTCTCACGCTCGCTCTGCTCAGCCAGTTCAAGCTGCTCCTGACGAAGTTCGACGGATTCCTGAGCGAGCAATATTTCGGTGAAACTTGCTCGGACCTCAGCCTCAAGCTCCGAGAGTGCCACCTCGCGCTGCCAATCGACGATATCCCTCTCGCGCCGCGCCAATGCGGTGCGACGGGCTTGCTTGTCGGCAGTCTCGATAACCTGACTGAACCCGAGCGTAACCTCCAGGCCCTGAACACCCGTAATGGGGCCGGTGCCGAGAAAGTTCTCCACCTCCGCACCAACAACCGGGTTTGGAGGCAGGTCCGCCTGTTCGATTTGCCCGTCGGCCGCATCCGCCAAAGCCGAGTTCAGCCCGAGGCGTGGGTCATTCGGGATAGCGCGGTGAAGCGCGGTTTGAAGAGTTATTGTCTCCACCGCCGAGGTGGGCTCGGCGGGTAGCGTCCCAGCTGAGACGCCCAATATGAGTGTGTACGTTGAAAGATAGGAATATAAGTGCATGAAAAATCCTGATGCCAGTTGAGGGCATGCACAGCCTTGCGATAAGGCATGCATCGATGCGCTCTCCACCGTGGAAAGCGCCCAACAACAGGGATCAGGATCAAATGCGCAGCACGACGGTCTGTGCGACCATCCGGCACGTATGCATCGCTGGAGGAGCTCGGGCGGGATTCGGACCGCGAGACTCCACCCCCTTCAGCTCCGGGGGGGCGACGGGGAGAGTATCAGCACAGGTGGCAGCCAGATGAGGCATCACGGGATCACTCATCCGGATCACCTGAGCATCGATACTCTGTAGCCGTACATCCGTACAGTCGCCGCACTCGGGCGACCGGGAATTGCTCACCTCATGGCAGCAGTTTCCGTCGTAACTAACGACCGGTGCGGCTGCAGTGTCCTGCGTATGCAGACACATCAGTAACGTGCCCATCGCATCGGCCATACCGTTTATGGCGATGAGGCAAACAAGTCCTGTACTGATGATATTCCTTAGCGACATCGGCTCAACGGTGCGTAATGGGAAGTAACTGCTCGCACCTGTCAAGTTGTTTCCGGATAAGACTCACAGAGCTGGCAGCAGATCAGTGATAAAACGATCCCTCCCCTCCCCGATCCCGAAGAACATGCATGGCAGATCTCCGTTCACATACCAACGCGCTTCAAAACGGAGATTTCCTCCCGGCTCGGTAATGTCGCGTAAGCCGATATAACACCCGGGGCATCTGTCCGACGCCCAAGGCATACGCATGCCCATGAGCCACCACTGGGTATATCCATACTTGTGAAAACGCTATCCCAGAAGCTGGTGCCGCCTTGTATTATCCATGACAAAGTCGGGACCGAGCGAAACACAGCGGCAGTTTCTGTACAGCGATCGTGGCGGCCCGCTGCGCGCACTCAGGAGCTTATAGCACAAGTCGGACTTTCAGGGGTACTAGTAGATCCACTGAATGCCGTGCGCTTCGCAAAGGCAGCGCAATGCCGCGAGCAGCGTGAACACGCCAAACACCCCCAGTAGCGTCCCTACGGCAAAAAGCAGGCGGTAGGGCTCGCCTTCGGCGACGAGCTGCCAGAAACCGAGGCGTGCAGGCTCGGCAGCGGTAGCTATGGGAAGCGATTTCATATCCGTAACAGGTGGGCTAGTGATCGCACATCGCCTGTGGATTGAACTGGAAGGCGTCCGCCGGCCCCTGGAACTTCCGCTTGGCGATCAGCGCATCGACCAGTTCCTCGGCGTCCATCCCCCCACCTGAGCAGATGTAGAAGCGGGCCTGCTCGCCAAAGGTGTTTAGAATCGTTTCGATCAAGCTCTCCCTGGAGAAGGTGCGCTCGGATTCGCTCATCATTTGCAGCACGGCGTGGCCGTGGATTTCTTCTTGAATAGGATCGGACATGATTAGTTATGAATAAGGGTTACTGTCGTTATTTATGGATACTAACATTTACAAGGCGAGGATCGCCTGAAGATCCGCTTCCGGTGTCGTAATTGGCTGGATCTGATAGGCATCGACCAGATAGTTCAGGACATTGGGCGTGATAAAGGCGGGCAGCGTCGGCCCCAGGCGAATGTTTTTGATCCCCAGATAAAGCAGCGTCAGCAGGATAGAAACGGCCTTCTGCTCGTACCAGGACAGGATCATCGACAGCGGCAGCTCGTTCACGCCACAGTCAAAGGCCTCGCTCAGCGCAACGGCGATCTGGATGGCCGAGTAAGCGTCGTTGCACTGGCCGATGTCCAACAGGCGCGGAATGCCGCCTATGGTGCCCAGGTCCTGATTAAAGAAGCGGAATTTACCGCAGGCCAGGGTCAGCACGACCGAGTCCTTCGGGGTCTGCTTGACGAACTCGGTGTAATAGTTGCGCCCCGGGCGGGAACCATCGCAGCCGCCGACGAGGAAGAAGTGCTTGATCGCCCCGGCCTTGACCGCGTCAATGACCTGATCGGCGACGCCGAGCACGGCGTTACGGGCAAAGCCTGTGGTGACGCTTCCCTTGTCGCAGTAGTCGGTAAAACCGTCCATCTCCAGAGCCATCTCTACGACTACGGAGAAGTCGTCCTCGGGCACGTGCTGAGCACCGGGCCAGCCAACTAGCCCGGTGGTGAAGACGCGCTGGGCGTAGGTGCTGGCGGGGCGCTGGATGCAGTTCGTCGTGAAAAGCACCGGCCCCGGAAAGGCCGGAAGCTCCAGCCGCTGGTTCTGCCAGGCAGTCCCGTAGTGGCCGTAAAAGTGCGGGTACTTCCTCAGTTCCGGGTAGCCGTGGCAGGGAAGCATCTCGCCGTGGGTGTACACGTCGATCCCCTTGCCCTCGGTCTGCTGCAGGAGCGTTTCGAGATTCTTCAGGTCGTGGCCACTGATGAGAATGCACTTGTTTTTGCGGTGGCCCAGCGGCACCTGTGTCGGGACCGGGTGCCCGTAGTGACCGGTATTACCCGCGTCGAGCAGCTCCATCGCCCGCAGGTTGACCTCACCACATTTGAGCGCGAGCGCCACGCCATCCTCCAGAGAGACGCCATCTGTATCCAGCGCGATCAGGGCCTCGTGGATGAAGTCGATCACGACGGGATCAGACTGGCCAAACTTGCTGGCGTGCTCGGCGTAAGCGCAGATGCCCTTGATCCCGTAGAGCAGGATTTGTTTGAGCGAGCGGATGTCGGGGTCAACGTCGAGGCTCTCGATCAGGTTGAGCGCTTTTCCCTGATCGACCAGTGCGTCGTCGTCCACCGCCGGGGCAAAGGCCAGGCAATCGCTACCGACCGGGACGCCTCCGCCGTGTGCCGCCACGCGTGCGGCCAGTGCCTCACGACGGGCGACCACCTCGCGAATCAGCTCCGAAAGCCGCGCCGGATCGAAGTCAACATTGGTCAGGGTCGTGAAAACGCCCTTCAGGACGAGAATATCTATCTGCTCGTCGCGCAGGTCGAGACGATGCGCTTCCCGTGCCCAGTAGGACAGCCCCTGCAGCGCGTGGATGAGCGCGTCCTGTAGGGCTGCGACGTCTTCGTTCTTCCCGCATACACCGGCGATGTCGCAGGCAATGCCGTGGGCGGTCTGTTCACACTGATTACAAAACATACTATTTCCCGAGTTCGCGTGGTCGATTTTCCACGATTTTAGCAAAACCCGCCTTGGAGTTCCTTGACGCAGGTCAAAAACCGATCCTTTTTTCAGAAAAATTCCATCGTCTCGCCCCAAGTACCCCCTCTACTGTCCCCACAGCTTTTCCCGAACGATCATGAGTGAATACGAAGCCATTATTTCCCAGTGCAGCTTGTTCCAAGGGCTGGGCGAGCAGGATATCTCCTCGTTGGCCGGAATCTGCTCGGAGAAGAAGGTGGCCCGCGGTGAATTGATCTTCGTCGAGGGAACACCCGCGCAGGGTTTTTACCTCGTGGCGCAGGGTCAGGTGAAAATCTTCAAAAGCAACGCCGAGGGAAAAGAAATCATCCTGCATGTGTGCGGACCGGTGGAGTCCTTCGCGGAGGTTCCGGTCTTTCATGGAGCTCCGTACCCGGCCTCGGCCAGCGCGACCCAGACTTCGCGTTTGCTCTATTTCCCACGGGCGGAGCTGGCAGAGACGATTTCCCGCCACCCCACTCTCTCTCTGAATATGCTGGCAAATCTCGCGCAGAAGCTGCGCCGCTTCACCAAGCAGATCGAAAGCCTCGCGCTAAAGGAGGTTCCTGCCCGCCTGGCCTCCCATCTGATCTATCTGACGGAAAACCAGAAGCATCCCGAGCGGGTGACGCTGCGCCTGCCCAAAGGACAGTTGGCCAACCTCCTCGGCACCTCCCCGGAAACGCTTTCGCGCGTCTTCGCCCGCCTCACTGAGGCCGGTATCATCCAGATGAACGGCAAAGACATCAGTATTCTCGACCGAGATGAACTTATCCGCCTGGCCGATTAAAAGCGGTGACTGCAAAGGGCTCGGCACCTACTCTGGATAAAGCGGCGGGGATGTTAACAATATCCTTTCTGGATAGGCTACCAATGCTTAGCGACTTGAAACCCGTGAAAGGCATATCCATCCACACGGACACCAGCCGTTTACGCAAATTGCGTAATATTAGCCATTTAGGACAAATAAAAAGTGAAGGAGGCGGGATTTCACTCCGCCTGCTTAACTCATTCATTAACAGCACCCCGCGAATCTATTTTTTCGGACCAAGACTCAGTTAAGGTCATTGAATCGCACACGTAGTTTCGTACTGTGGACATACTGCTCGGGCACTGCCCCAGTCCTCACCCCTGACACAGGCTGATGCACCTGCCAAACCGACGTTTTTTTGGGTATTTAACGATGCGGTCGACACCTTCAGCTCAAACACTATCAATTATCGGTTACTGAAAATCGAATGTATACACATTCACTGTTAGTGGTTAACGAAGACGTGACTAAACTCGTAGTGTCGTCGAGCGGCTCTGTACCCACCCAGCTGAAGCCTGAGCTAGACCAATTGATTAGGTCCTTGGAGTACTGCAGGGATCGTTTAATGTCCGTGCGTAGAGAATCTGTCGGATACTTAACTGTGATTCGGTTGTAGTTCGACATCGAGGTACTAGGACCGACCCCATACTCAATTGGAAGTACATTCGCCATGCATGGATTGGTTCCGAAAGCATACTCAACGATGTTCTCCAGTCCGTCGTTATCGAAATCATTGTTATCAGCCCCATCGCCCGAATTTTCGATACCATTGAAGTAACCCCGGCGCCATTCCTGTCGAGAAGTCAGCGTCTGCGGAAAAGGGCCAACCATGTCTACAAAGGACAGTGTCGCATCATATGCAATTCTACGCATGCGAAACTGATACTCTTCCGCTGGCTCAAGCCCTTCGATGACCACTGAATCGGTGTCCCCAGAAAGGTAGGAATGCTGCTTCCACTCCTCCGCATCTTTCTTTTTGTAAAAAAGGACATAGCCCGCTGGGGCCTCTTGAGGATCGGACCATGACACCTCGAGATATCGGGCGCCAACATTCGATACGGTGATACTCGCGGGTGCGTTACTGACTGGCTCGCGCACTTGCCTGTATATGCCCCCATCGACACCAACTGCTACGCTCACCCCATTGCCATGTGCAACAGAGGAGATTTTTCCCACTGTCGGCATTAATCCAAACAGGTAAGGTACATCCTTAGTTGATACGTAAATACCGTTATCATGCAGCGTATAAATCAGATTGTCCGTCACGGTGGAACGGGCCATCGGGATATTCGATGGGGTAGCTTGCTGAACCCACGTAACACCGTCGCTGGATTGCAAAATGTAGCCTGAACGATTGCATGCGACCAGCTTGGATCCATCATATAGCAAATCGACCAGATCGAGATCGCCTGTTGGACCCGAATAGTAGGCTAGCGTCCAGACAGTACCATCATTGGAATGATAGATACTTGTTCTGTAGTCGTCATCCAAAACAAGAGTGATGCCGAGGGGCGAAGTCACGATGAGCAGAACATCATCGTCTGGGATTGCCTCAATCCGGCTCCAAGAGACGCCGTCCACAGATTTGTACAGGCCGCGTTGTTGGCCAGCGTACATAGTATTTCCAACTACTGCGAGCGTCCGAGTTCGGGACAGCTCAGAATCGTATGTCACCCAATCAAGCGAATCCACAGAGAAAGCCACGTTACCAAAAGTGTCATCAATAACAAAGACCCCCTCTCCGTAACCAATAAGCTGGCTGGGGTAGAACAGAGTACGCTGTACAACAGTCCAGTGCGCTCCATCTGTAGACCGCCATATGGTACCGCCGCTAATATTACCTGCTCTCTGCGCCAATGCCCAGAAGGCACCGTGAAGGTACTGAACCTCAACGAACTCTTGATCTGACACAGATCCCACCACCTGATAGTCGTTGAAATCGGAAGTGACGACTGCGTAGCCTCCCGGCGCGAACCAGACGCCATTGCCATATGCGGCTTGGCGTGTGTCGAGCCTATATTGATAGTCAGCTTCCCATATCTCAACCGATAGCGTCTTCCACTGCACACCATCAGTAGAGCTAAGCATTTGTGAGTCACCTCGGGCTATGAATCGCCCCCCCACGTAACAGATCTCATGCAATCCTCCCAACAACTTACTAGGTGCCTGCCGAACAGTCCAGTTGAGCCCATCGGTCGATGTCCTGATTTCATAATCTGCATAGTCAGAAACAGCCACAAAAACCCCGTTACCAAATGCGACTCCTGAAGCACCTGGCTGATCAAAGAGATTATACATGGTTGGAGTTTGGCCGTTCGTGGATATTTTAATAGACATAGCATTCATCGCATCCTCCAGAATAACCAGTCTTCCATTACCATATGCGATAGAGCCTCCCTCACTCGAAAGATTATACTCTGGACCAATCGTAGACCAACTGAGAGCGTCGGTGGATTTTAGTACAACCCTTACGCCGAATAAATCGTTACCAATGGCGTAATACTTGCCAAAGGCATACAAAAAGTCCTTCCCGATCTTAGAGTAAGTCGTGGATACTGTTTGCCAGTTTTGGAGGTTAGTTGACTTGGATACTTTTCCGTCAGAAGCAGTGATAAATACCCCATTCGCTTCAAAAAGTCCCTCTCCACTTACACCATCGGGCAAACTTGATCGCGCCCAGTTGATGCCGTCTTGAGAGGAATACAGAAAGCTCCTGTCAACTGTGTAAAACTGTCCATTGGAGAAGACGGCATGATTCTCCCAGACAGACTTTCCCTCACTCCAGTGAATACCATCCGTGGACATCTCGGCTAACTTTCCTGCGTCGGCAAAGAATACACTGCCATCCATCGCGATATGGTGACGCCCGGAACCGTCCGCCCTAGCCCAACTTGTCAGATCGCTAGAGTAGAAAATTGTCCCGTTTTCTTTTTGAAAACGATCTGATGTCGTGGCAAAGTACATCCCGCTTGTGTAGATAATATCTGTGATGTAATGATCACTCTGCTCTGGCCGCACCTCCTGAACCCACAGGTAGCTGTCCGCAGAACTCGCGATCATCATGTAAGCTCCCCAAACAACAAGACTTCCATTCAATACCTCAATTCCGATTGGATAACTTACATGCGTATCGACCGAGTCTTCTGTCCATGTGACCAAGTCAGACGACCTCCAGAGCCTAGGTGAAGACAGTGCGATATACTCACCATCGAAGTAAGTAATACATCTAAACCGATCGGATGAAGAGCTCGATCCAGGGTATGCAACATCCCAGGATACACCATCAGGAGAGGTGACTAGCTGCCCCTGATCCCCCAAGACAACCCACTGGCCATTCAGATACTGAACGCTTACGAGATTTTCAAGCGTGTTGGATGAAGCCACACTCCACTGGGTAGTCGAGCCATCTTGAGAGTGGAGAATCAATCCGTTGTCGCCGACCGCTATGAAGCGGGAGTCGCTGTATGCAACCGCGTTCAGGTCGTGATCTGTCACCGGATCCAATTCATTCCAACCGATTCCGTCGTACAAAGCGATCATTCCGCGCTCACCAACGCCAACCCACTGCTCTCCACCATGGGTAATTTCGTTTAGATCAGAGTTCAGAAACTGAGACTGGTTTATCCGAGCCCATTCAGCATGAACTGACAAACAGCTCAAGAACCAAGTAACAGCTACATATGATAAGAACTTAGAGATCATGGCGGGGCGGAGAAAACTCATAAAAATGACAATGGTAAATATAATTAATTACCACGTAGGCAGGTGAATACAATAAATACAAAAGCCAATCATCCATTATTAGTCCCCTTAATGCCGCCACTCAAACCGTCTTGTATGCGGCCAAAAGTCCACAATGCATGGGTTCGACATCAAAGCTTCCCAAAACGAAAGGAGATGGGTTTGTCGGAAATGAAAAAATCCGAGTGTCTCTCAAAGTGGAGGTGGCGGGAATGTAACCAAAATGCCCTCATCCCTTTGTTTATCTATGATTGATAAGAATGATACAATCTAAATGTAGCGTTTTTTTGTATCAATTGAGTCTAAAAAAGCTGATTGATGATCTCTCCGCAGGTGATGACTTCAATCATAGAGTTATCTAGCGAAGTTGAGCCATGGGCGTATGCATTTCTCATGCGAGGAATACCTCCCTTGATGACTCCCAAGTAATCTTTTGGCCTGTTGCTTCGGATTCCTTGGGACTTTGCGCGCAAATGCTCTGTCACTTGGCGATTGTAGATATGGAACCGATGGTTACTGATCCAGCCTTTCTCTTCTGCTAATTCCAGTAGCTGTTTTAATCCCCTCCACTTGGGAATCGGTATGTTCTCAATCTCGCATTTCTTCCTGAGGGCCATTTCAACCGCGCTATATGCCTGCATACTTGCAACAGGTGTAAAGCGATAGCACTGCCACGCATACAGCAAGAGGTGTTTTGCTGTCAGAAAATGATGATACACAGCCGTTGGCACTGAGTCTTTAATCTCAATCTCCTGAATTGCGTCGTAGTGCTCTCGATGGGAGTAGCGGCGTTCCTCTCCTGTGTGCTCGTTGCAGATGACGAAGATACTCCAGCGGCCATCAGGTTGGTCAATTTCATTGAAGGACTTGAACTGCTCTCGCTTTGCCATGGAAACTAAATAGAAACATTGCTCATGGTAGACCCTGCCTTAGCTGTCTGTCCAATACCATTCCCAAAGTTAAACATGCAATTCCTCGATTCGCCAAGGAAGCTCAACGCACTCACCAAGAGCTTGCCTAACTGAGTTAGACATCAATTCAAGTACCCATTCTCCATCAGAAGCTTTACAAATAATGGAATCATGAACTGTTGCAAAAACGATGCCATCCCGGTATAGTTGCGCAGCAACCGTATCGACAACGATTCTGGATTCCATGCTCTGCAAGTAGATAGCTAATCCCGAATTCCCACCCTCTGAACCTGTGTGATTTCTAATTCGAGTAGCAATCAATCGAGCTAAAATAGGAAATTGCGCCCTAAAAGCATTCCATAGGTCGCCAACAGGCCAATCCGATGCGAAGAAAATTGTACTATAGCAATGCCTTTTCACTACATCCCTAGGCCAGTCAACCCTAGCCGCATCCCTCAGGCTTTCATAGAATCCAGAGGCGACGAACGACAGATAATGTCGCCTTTCGACAACGTGCTCAACGTCACGTACATCGTACAATGTTGCAGCCAATAAGGGCTGAGCCGATGGGATGTCAATCTCTACAGCCAACTCATTATCAATACGTAAATACCGTTTCATTTGCTTGGGCATGCTCGTAAGCACGTGGAAGCAACGGCCACTCCTATTGCTGACCTTAAAAAACGATGGCCGCTCTTCAATAAAGCAACGGCATATTTCACGATGCGAAAACCGGTGTCCGTCAAAGCCCATCAGGTAGAGGGAGACTGAATTATCTAAGGAAAATCGCTGTATGTTATCTCTGATCGCCTGTTGTATTTCGTTTAGAGGATTCGACCTCTCGAATTCTGCGTTAAGCTGCCTAATTCTTTCCCGCATACCATGCGGCATAGGGGGCATAACCAGCCTGCGCCCTGCAAATCGCTCCGAGAGCCTATAGCTCTTCGACCTTCTGCCCTGCTGATAAGAATGGTCAACCTCTATAACCCCTGCACTTTCCAACATATCACGGATCAAAACGGGATAAGCGCCCCCCATAAGCCTTCTTAGAAACGTAGACTTTAGCTGAATCCATGGGTTGTGCTCTTCATTTGAGTAGAACCGTGAAAACCCAAACCAGTTAATCAGTGTAATAAAAAGCTTTGCTTTATCGTAACGCTCAGGCCGAAGACCATGCGCAACTCCCGCCTGCCTTAAGACGGAAAGAAGGTTATGTCTTTCAGGCAGTAAAAACTCATCAGGCAGCAGCATCTTCTACTTTCCTTTCCATCTCTTCCTCCCGTTCCTACCCTCTCTCTATTTATGTGGTATACATTTTGCAACTGGTTGCACCGAGAACATTAAATTGTCGCATCAAGCAGAAACGGCGCAATTACATGAGGCATCGTTATCTCGCTTGTCTGCCTTTTTAATTCCGCTCTCGCTTCATCCAGAGTTTTAGATGCCATTCGACATGCGTCCGATCCCCGTGAATCATTCCATCTATCACACAGAGTCCAGACAACAAGGTAGATGCCGTGAGTACGCCCAGAGTTTTTTAGATATCGATCTACTAATTGAGTCTTATGAGCTATCGTTACCTCACTGTGCCAGCACCCCTTTACCTCGATAGTAAGCTCTAGGGGGCGCATCTCATTATTTCCGATACCGACTGCCTTAACTTCAATGTCCGTTCGCTCATCAATCTGCAATTGAACTTCTACCTGTATTGTTATCCCTAATGCCTTTGGCAAATCGATTTCCAGCCAGTTAGCAATACGCCTCGCAAGGGCAGTCTCTCTGTCAGGTTTCCAATAATCCACTCCGTCATCGCCTTTACGCTTCAGCCAGTAATCATGTTTTGGTGAATTACTACTCCTCTGGAGGTTGTCCTCCAAACGTACCAATGACTCAATAGCCAGCGACATAAGATCACTCTCGTTCCTCAACCATCTCTTATGTGTGTCAGACACTAAATCGAGGACGAACTCTGCAGTCGGTGGCTTCCATTCTTTTCGCCTATTGGCATCAATTGCCTCGTGTAATTTCCAACGCATCCAAATACGCTCTTCCTCAGGAACAGAGTTAGCCAATCTCTCCAGCTCTTTTATGGCTTCTACGGTTGAAAAACTAACCAGGATTGAAGGAATGTCATCCCTGAGTCTTGCCACGCTAACTCTGGGCGGGACAGTTCCAGACTCAAATTCAGGATCTTCGCTCTTTGGGAATACTTGTCTAAACAACAGATAAAAATCAGCTATCTTGCGTTCTCGATCAATCTCACAGTTTTGATAGAGCGATTTGCGTTCATGATATTCAAATTTGTAAAAACAACTTTCTGCAAGAGCATGATCACTCTCTAGCAAAGGCCATAGCTCATCCCAGTATTTGAATAGGCCTTTTGAACAAAATGCTGCATTTGCCATACTACAAATGGAAGTGTCAGTAAGTGTAGAGCAGTGCTTCCAAATTCTCAATGCAAGACTCTCGTCATAGTCGTAGGTCATTTCGATCAATGAATAGGCAGCGTTAGCAGATAAATCTGAGTTGCAGACTATATTATAGATTCGTTCTGAAATGCTCTCATTCCAGATCAATTTGAGTTCTCGGAGTTCCAAGACATACGTATTCTCGGAAGCGAGCGAGGTGCTT
Source organism: Ruficoccus sp. ZRK36 (assembly GCF_019603315.1). Lineage (NCBI taxonomy): Bacteria > Pseudomonadati > Verrucomicrobiota > Opitutia > Puniceicoccales > Cerasicoccaceae > Ruficoccus > Ruficoccus sp. ZRK36. The sequence goes on along the minus strand of NZ_CP080649.1, from coordinate 2,695,487 downwards.
AGTACTGCATCTAGCCACTCGCACACAACATGGGGTGCCAAGCTGTAAGCAAGGGCAACCATCTCAAGGTGATGGTCATCGCCATTACTAAAGTGGTCTAGCATGGCAGGTATCCATTTTTTCGTTACTGCATCTGCCAGATCAGAGTCTCGCAGAATTTCATGGCGAAAATAGTATAACGCAGAATATGCCCAGCTATTGTAGACGTAATGACTCCCATATTTATGCTCCTCGACCCCTGAGGCCTCAAGTATAAGCCTTCTTGCACCTGCAATAAACCTTTGCCTACTGGTAGGATCAAGGTAAGCCCAACCGCTAGACGTGGTAAAGTCATGCCCTCTGTCAGCTATTCTTAAAGAGTTATCAGTTTCCCTATAGAATAATCTTTCACAGGAACGAATCCACCATCGAGGATCGTCCCGATCTAAAAAGCTGATGGCTTCGTCCCATACTTCCTCTATTGGTTTTAAATCGCGCTTCTGCCTTCTCTCAGCAATATCCCGATCTCGTTTCAATCGCTCATAGTAGCTATCGCGATGCTTACCAGCTTCTTCTGATTCAAGTTCGATTGGTCTTAGATACCATCTAAAAGCGTTGGAAAAATCAACATATACTTTAGCCAGTTCAAGCATCTTATCTATACTTACATGGTGCACCTCGGGGCGATACGTACGATTAGCGATTTCAATGTAAATGCTTTGTGTACGACCACGCGTAATAGCTATCTGATCCAACAAGAACGAGAAATCTTCTAACAAACAAATGTCATAGAAGTACCATACTCTCATTTCTTCATCATCCTGATCCTTCATGTAGAGTATTGACTGGTGAACCATACTTCTCCTGAAGACAGAATCTGCACTGATTATTTTGCTAAAACCGTCTCCATTTTCTTCGTCACGGCTCGAATGAAGAGTGGCATGATATCGTGTCGCATGCACCCAAAGTTTTGCTAAAGCATCTATTACAGCGGGATCTTTTCGTTGCTCTAAGGCAACGGATACAGCATGCGTAACAAGGCATTCCATATCATTCTGAAAATCAAAGCAGTTACCCCATAAAACAGCTTCACGCAATAGAGGTAATACATCATTTGATTCAATGTATTGACTAAGTATGTAATCGGCAGATGACTGTGAGCATACTTTCTCTAGATAAGGCAAACTATCCGCTATTCGCCAATGACCTGACTTTAAAAGCTGTCGTATAAGACAAAAAAGCGTGTGGCTAGTCATGCTTTCGAACTCTTCTCTAACGTAGCACTCAATTTGCTCAGAATGCTCTGATGTCGCTAGGTAACTTATTGAGGAATCTAGGAAATTGGTTAATTGGTCGGATGTGTCTTGGAGCTGTTTGAATACAACCTCAAATAATGATGCGAGATGGCATTTCTCTGCAATTTCAAGTGCAATGCGGCGCACTATGAGGTTTTGACTTTTATCGACTATCCATGGCCGCAATTGCTCGGACAGGCCTTCATGATTCAAAGTATGCAAGAAACGTCCATAACCTGCACGATCAAACAAACGTTCCTTCCCTGCTTTAGCTAAAACTGCATCGACAAGAGCAGACCTGTAGGAGGCATCAGTATGCTGCATGTCCACTCGCAATAGAGCTTCAGGGTCATTCGCCAAAATAAAATCAAAGAATTCCTTATTCTGTAGCGCAAGCCACCCGGTGACTTCAGCAAGTTGCGGATGGACGTAAGCCCCGTAATCATCCCCATCAGTGAGTAGGGTCTTTAGTTGGGCTACTGGTAATTTTTTAAGGTAATCTGAAGCCAAACATTCTAGAAACGACATATGGTAGAAGTGTGCTCTCAAGTCATCGGCTAACCAAAATAGAGGGGTTTCGAGTGTTGATTCGAGTTGAGTACGTGAGAGAGGAAACCTTGTTCCCTCGCAAACTTCGCCTCCTTGCTCAATTTCTGAGTACAAAAGGTCATTGCTATCTTCATCAACTGCCTCTTTGGCGATAGCGGATCTCCCGCATAGAGCCATCAGGGCAGCAATACGCGATGCGACCCTAAAGCGTATACTTGCTGAAACAGCTAGTCGCTCAACTGGGAGATTGCGTAAACTTGTAGCACGACTTTCGTCGATCTCTGCACAGAGCTTCTTTGCATAACCGAGATAAAATTCAGTACGAGAGGTACTACCTGCCACACCACTTTGGTACGCATCCAGTACCATCTTAAGCGTTAATGGGCGGGAAATAAGGCCATGGTGTCTGTTTTCGATGGCCCACCTAAAAAATGTATCTGTTTCGGATTCCTCTCCGCGTTGAGAGAGAATTGCTTGCGTAGCGACCACTACATCCTTCCTGCGCAAAGGGCATAATTCAAATTTACCGACTAATTCAGTGTTTATTTCTGATCCCGTCCAATTCGCAGAAAGTTCATTGCCCTCGCTTTCAGGCCACTCCAGAGATCGACATGCAAGGATCAGCTGTAATCGCTCTACTGGGCAATCAGTTAGTAACCCAGAGAGGTAGCTGACGAAGCTTGCAATCTTAATCAAACCCTCATCGACACCATCAATAACCATCGTTAGAAGATGGCTGCCACTATTCCATTCTAGCCATTTGCGTGACTCTACTGTTCGTTTTTCAAAAACAGCAGCATCTGGTATAGTCCTAAACTTGTGGTAAATTAGTGCGCTCGTATCAGTAAACGTTGATGCAATTGCATCATCTATGGCAATAGTTTTACCCATACCCGGCTCGCCACACAAAACGATGCATCCTGGTTTGGGAGCGGTAAGTAAATTTGTATCAAGCAAATGAGAATTGGGACTGTATCTCATCTCTGGATCGTACAGTAAGCCGTCGCTATCACCCCATTGGGTTTCGAGTGAAAATTTTCCACCAGCTCGGACCCAAAATCGCTTCCATGGAAATTTATGATCAGTAGGCACAGCTAGTGTTTATACAAGCAGCAAGGCAGTACGCAATCGAAAGTGCTACAAAATGGTAGGATGCTTAGCGTATCATTGTCATGCTCATTGCAACGGGTTGCAAATCTCACCCGCTAGGGTAAACAGGCTTGCCTAGGCGTGACGCAGGACTCTGGAGACGCTCATGGGGTGCCACTGCCCACCCTCGCGGGTATGGATGCCCATGTCGTTTAATTCCCTTGCGATAGAGCTTAGAGAATCAATTCCCCGGCCTTTTATTTCCTGAATGGATGGAAGTATAGCCTTGGCGAAGTCGCTTGCTCTACGCCTATTCTCAGAAGCCAGCTTTGTTCCGTTCCTGCCAAGCCGAACGCCCCGAGCCTTGGCGGCGGCGAGGGCTTCCTTGGTGCGTTTGCTGATCTGCTCCCGCTCATGCTCGGCAAAAGCAGCCAGCATGTGCAGCATAAGGCGGTTTGCGTGCGGATTATCGACTGCAACAAACTCCACCCCGCCCTCCATCAGGCCGGAGATGAAGTGAACATTGCGGGCCAAGCGGTCGAGTTTGGCGATAATCAGGATCGCCTTGTGCTTTTTGCAGGCGGCAATAGCTCGCCCCAACTCAACACGGTTCTTTTTCTTGCCGGATTCGACCTCGACGAAGGAATCAAGCGCAACGCCGCCCGCTGTGCTCAAGTAGCGGGCTACTGCCTCCTGCTGTGCCTCAAGTCCGAGTCCGCTCACTCCCTGCCGCGCCGTCGAGACTCTGTAGTAGGCGATGTAGTTCATAAATCTTCGAACAACTCGATCTGCTGCTTATCCGAAAGCGGCTTCTTGAATTTCCCCAGTCGATCCGGGTGCTCATCAGGCAGCACCTTGCAAGACTCCTTGGCCGCACGCGCTCCGGGTGAGGTTTCGCAGTAGAACTCGCGCATGGTCTCCCTGTATTCCGTCTCGCCCTGCGCGACCTTGTGCGGCTCGATGATGCAACCCGTTTCAAAAAAGTCATCGACCGTCCGGCCCATTTGCTTCCCCCGCCGTGTGTGCACATCCAAGGCGTAGTCAGGCACCTTGAGATTTCGGTGATCGTGCGTGTCGATCATCCAGCACTTCACCCAATCGTAGAGTCGGCTCTTCGGACATCGGCACAGGTAGACGACAGCGGCGGCGATCATCAACGAGGTTTCGTGGGCCTTTCGTTTCTTCAAATCCTCGTAAGCCTTCTGGTAGTTGAGCACATGCAAGTGCGCGTCCTGCGTAGCAGGCCCGATGTCCTCGACCGCGATGATCACCATCCGCTTCCAGAAGTATTTGCCGTAGTTGGAAAGCTCCAGTTCCCAGCCCCAGTAGAGGGCGTCCCGCTCTAGCCCACGCCGAATGGATTTTTGCAAAGCTGACGAAACCTCGAAGAGGCTGTAGCCCTTTTTCGTTATCGGTATGTACTTGCCGCTCATCAGTGCTGCCTACCGGCAACATCTTATGCAAAATGGACAACAACGTCTATCTTGAATAACTCGTATTGGCGAAAAAATGCTTTCCATACACGAACACTCAGAACGCATTTAACAGGTAAAGGTTGGTTTGTGCGTTAAGGAGAAAAATACGATCAGACTGCTTTTCCTTTTTTACCACAGCACTGTAAGATTTTGTCAGATTCGTTGAAATTGAGAAAGCTCCAGTACTCGCTCACACAGGGCATGTTTCAGCGGTTTGGGCACATACCTTCCCAATCGGGATATGTCATTGTCCAGCCTCTGACGAAATAGTGATAATCATGCCGGTAACAACATCTTCATATCGGATATTCATTTCATTGCCTTCGCCCAAGGCAGTGTTGGCTTCTTCCATGAAGTTGAGCAAACCAACCTCTATCCCATATTTCTTTTTCAGCATCTCAACGCCGCCATATGTTACATCGGCAATACGCTGCTTATCGTACCCAGTCTTTTCAGCAATTTCATCGAGTAGATAGGCAAATCGCCTAACCGTCGCATCATCCTTACTTACCCGCTCATTGGAGTTGAGTATGGCAAGCTTATGCCCCAAAGAAAGGTCTTTACCGTCATCATCTCCCATGCAGCTAGCGATTGCTCCGATGATAATCATGAGGATGACAAGCCCCAGACAGCCAAAAGCATATTCTTTTTGCTTGGCCTTGAAGGCTGCTTTCTCCTCATCCGTGAACCGATGATCGCAGTGAGGGCATTTCTTACCGACATTCGGAAGGTTTTGACCGCATTCAGGACAACTGTGCATGATGGCTAAGCGTTTAGTTATGGTTAGTTTTCGGTAAAAAATAACATTATCATACAGTTGATCCACGGGGCAACATCAGAGTGATTAAACCTGCTATTATTTTGCGCCGTGGGGCAACAACCAAAACGTCGGCGTTTTCGCAATGTAGTAGGCAAACAGATAGCATCGGCTCGTTCCGCTCGCGGACTGACTCAGGAAGCCTTTGCCGCCAAACTGCAAATTGCTGGTCTAGACGGACTGGAAAAAACCGGCATATCCAAGATAGAGCATCAGGTAAGGTCTGTGCAGGATTACGAATTGCACATCATCGCCCATATCCTGAAAGTACCCATCGAAAGCTTGTTCCCGCCATTAGGGGAAACTAAAGACTCCCTCCCCGACCTGAAAGAGGGGTACCAGAGCTAAAATTTGAAACGGGTTGCAATAACCATCACCGTTTTAAGTGGCTGAGGTCGAGGGCCGGATACTGCGCCTTTGAAATTTGTCGGTAAAGAGTGGCAATAGCAACACCCCTACCATATTCGCTGGCCGTGCTGTCAGATTCCGTCCATCCACAGATCCTTTTGTAATGCTCGGAAAATACTTCAGCCTCACGCAAGGCATCCCTGAATGTATGGCGGAAGGAATGAAAGCAGATCTCCCGTGCTTTCTTCTTTACCCCTACTGACCTCAAAAAGCGATTGAACCACTTCTGAAAATCATCGGAGTAACCGTTATTCTTGTACCTTAGTTCCGGAAACAAGCGCGTGCTCTTTTTCTTTGCCTGTTCTTGCACATAATCGATGAATCCAAGCTCCAGCAATTCGGGATGCACGGGAACCTCACGTATAGCTGCCTTACTCTTCAATCGTTTATCCGCAAGAGGCAATCCGTCATCATTGGTTTTTCGAATCATGATGTAGTGAATACCATCCAATTCCTTTAAATCATCTAGGTAGAGCTGGCATATCTCGTTCAGTCGCATCCCCGAATAAAGCGATATTAGGGGAATCCAATATCGGGCTCGTTTGACAACTCTCGGGCCTACCCTCGAATAATTCCTCTCATCATCTATGCAGCCAGTATAGAGGGGCGCTGAAAAGATGGTGGTAAGCTGATCGGTAGAAAATGAATTCCCATTCTGCGTAATTTTAGTAGAGTCCAATGATAGCTGTAACTTCTGGGCGTTGTTCCGAACTACCCATCCCCATTCACAGGCATGTCTAAAAAGCATGGAAAGGGTCTCAAAGTTCTTGTTGATTGTACGCGGATGTAGCTTAGACAGCTCCTTGGCTTTCTTTGTTTGGACGATCTGCTGATAGGTCGAGCCGGGGAAATGCTTAGCGGCATTGGAGGGAACCTGCTTCAGTAGATCGCGGTACTTCACGAAATCGTCTCGTGTGATTTCAGCAACGGACTTGTCTTGTCCTATATATTCGGCAAATCGTTCTGCATGTGACTCATACTGCAAACGAGTTCGCGGTGAGGTTTCTTTTTCCTGCATATAGCGTTCGAGAAGGGCCAGAACCGTCACCTTACTCTTGGGCTTATGATTTCTGACACTTTCCGGGGGAGGAGTTACTTCGTCTACATTTCGAAAATACTCATACAAAGGATGAAATCCTCGATGACCAAGGCTCCGTATCGTACGTTCATAATTTTCAATCAACCCACGCACAACCTGTTTTTTAAGAAGCATATACGTGTCCGAGTCTCGGGAGAGGAATACATTATTTTGCTCAAGCAGCTTATCGGTTTCCTCTTGCCCAATGTCTGAGTGGTACTTGTCTCTACTCCTTGGGCCTATTTCATCAGACAGTGCAGCGATGTCTGCCTGTAGGCCATCAATGATATTCCCCTGAATCTCAGAGTCCTCGTCTATGTATTCATCTCTTTCTTTCTCGGATGCTCGTTCTAGCTCGTGGAACCATTGCAGCACCATACACTGGATTTCCTCAGTCGACAGCGAAGGAATAGGGCTTTGTTCAGACTGGCTTTGCTGCTTTTTCTTACGCCGTGCGCTATCAATCAGGTTATTGGCTTCAATCTCGTAGACTTGGTACCTGCGCGAAGCTTTCTGATAGTCTGAAGTCTTTAGGGAACGGATGATCTCGCTCTTGCCAATAGAATCACGCACGTCACTCGGAATAACCCTTCGATACTCCCAAGTGTTGCCTCGTTTCCTGAGGCCATTGGGTCTCCTAGGCACTTGATCCATCCTTTCGATTTGTATCAACTTGTTGTATCAAATCGAGGATAAATCGCTCTATCACAAGGCTATGCGTTGATACATAGCAAGATAGGAAAAATTGGTGGAGGTGGCGGGAGTCGAACCCGCGTGTCCGGAGGTTTCAGACAAGGCGTCTACATGCTTAGCTTTATGTTTAGTTTAACCTCGAGAACGCGATAAAGCGCGCTTTCACGAGGCGAGAGTCCTGTTGGAGTACGGCCCTCTCCCGGACGCCCGGAGCGGACTATGCCTGCTAGATGATCGCTTCCAGGCTTAACAGGTATCAGCCCTTCTGCGTGACTGCGCTAATTAGGCAGCCATGGCGTATTCATGTTCGCCATATATGATTTTGATGGATTTGATACGGAGCCAACCATCATCTCCGGCATGCAGCCAGGCCCTACGGCTCCGGGTCGAATCCGGAACACCCCCACAATCAGAGTCTCAGGCGTGTCTGTGACAGGGGCCTGAAAATTGAGAAATGCGGGACGGGACACACAAGGCCGAGCGGTTCGCTCGCCATGCACCCGTGGGCGTTTCTCAAAGAACAAGAGGATAAATATCGCCCCGCTGAGGCGTACTTTCAAGCGCGAAATGCAACTCTACTCGCGCACCACACAGAGGCTAACAACCTCATACGGCTTGAAGCGTAGGGTATCGCCGCAGGAGCTGAAGGCGCCCTCCTCGATCGTTGTGCGCTCGAGCTTCCAACCGTCGGCGAGGCGGACGTTTAACTCGCCGCGGCGTCCGCCGACCTCATGCAGGCGCAGTATCCAGCCACTGTTTTCCACTGGTTTCACCCAACACGGCACGAGTGAGTCTCCGCCCTCCAGCGCTTTGATCACTGGGGAGATTTCCTTCCCCGTGTACACAACCGGAGGCGTGTAAAGCGTGTCGGCCAGACTGGCGGGCTGGCGTTCGCGTGGGAGCGTGCTGTCATAGCGACCGATGGCCAAGTGAATGGCATGGCGACCGATATCGCTATATGGACCAGGCACCTCCAGCCGGCTCAGATGATGCGGCCAGGGGGAAGCATGCTCGGGGTCAAAACCGTTGACACGGGGGCTACGCACCAGGCTGACGCCGACGCTACCCGAGCGCACGCTGACCCCGTACGTTGACTCGCTGACGACAAAGAGCCCCTCGCGCTCGCCTTCGTCGAAGACCGCGAGATACCGGCTAAAGGGAACCTCCCACATGGCCTCAGCGCCCATCGAGCCGGGCTGCTGGGCCCGCAACACACTGCCGTAGGGGATGCCAAAGCGTGCCTGAGCGGCGGCATACTCGGTCGGGAAATGCAACTTGAGCAAGTGCTCCGGCTCCTGCCAGTCGAGCTCGACCTCGATGTGGAGGAGCGGGCTTCCTGCCTCAAGGATGAAGCTCACCGTGGCGGTGCTTTTATCACCCACGGGGCGGCTTACACGTACACCGGCCCGCTGGGGACCGTCCGCGAAAGGTTCGAGCGTGGGCTTGGCCTTGCAGACTTCACCGAGAGCCAGGACATGGCGGTCGATGTCCCAGGCATCATAACGGGCGGCTCGGTCTGGGTGAAGCGTGAGCTGCCCGAGCGGGCCGCTCAGGGGCACGGCCACACCCTCCCACTCCAGCCGGTCAATCCAGCCGGAGGCGTTGACGCGAAATGAAGCCAGTCCGTTGGAGACGGTCTTTCCCTTAACGTGTACAGACTCGGGCTCGGCTGTCATGACATTATCGATACACGATCCACTGAGCGGAGGTAGCGTCACATAGACGGGCTTCTTTTTAGCGGTCGGTTTGATCCACTTTTTAACCGTGATGGCGTGCGGGTTAAACACACAGAGCTCGCCATCCTCAACGTTGAGCGCATCCGCCGCCTTGGCCCGTTGATCCTCAGCGAGCGCTTCGAGTTCGGGCACCCCCTCCAGGTAGACGTCCCAAACAGAGCTGCCGGGGATGTAGTCGTGGAACTGCGCGAAGACGAGTCGCTTCCAGGCGTGCTCCAGATCCCAGCGCTGGCCGGTGGCGGCAGACACGGCCTCGGCCAGCTGGAGGGCACGCTCGAGCCCGCGAAAGGCAGCCTTGAGGTTTCCGTGGGTCGTGTAGGTACCGCGATGATACTCCAGATAGCACTCGCCCTGATGGACGGGCAGCTCTGATTTGACGGACTCCATGCGCTCGAAAAACGACTCTGGATGGTCCCACTCCATAGCAGGCATGCCGGGAAGATTTCCCAACCGGCGGGCACGCTCCATCATCTCGTCGGTGGGGCCGCCACCGCCGTCACCGTAGCCGGTGGGCAGGAGGTACTCCTGATGCACATCCGCCTGCTGATGGGTCAGCATGGGGCCGACGACACCGCCGACACTGACATCGCCGTTATAGCCAGCCTCCGGCGTGACGTGGGCTAGGACTTCGGAGCCATCGTTGCCGCGCCAGACGAAACTGCTGTAGGGGAAGCGGTTGACGGCGTTCCATTTCAGCTTGGTGGTGAAAAAGTAGTCCACGCCAGTTTGCGCCATGATCTGCGGCAGACAGGCCGAGTAGCCGAAGACATCGGGCAGCCAGGTCAGGCGAGAGCGATTTCCATTGATGGCCGAGAAGCCCTGCTGCCCGAGCAGGAAGCTGCGCGCGAGCGCCTCGCCACAGGCGAGGTTTGTATCGGATTCCACATACATGGCGCCCGTTGCCTGCCACTGACCCTCGCGGATACGCTGCAGCACCTGCGCGTAGAGACTCGGCTCGCGACGGGCGACAGCCTCATAGCTGGCGGGCTGGCTGTAGGCAAATTTGTACTCGGGGTACTCCTGCATGAGCCGGTTAGCGGTGGCGAAGGTGTTGACGGCTTTCAGCTCGCCCATGCGCTCGGGCCAGATCCAGACCAGGTCGATATGCGCGTGGCCCGTCAGGACACAGCGGGAGAAGACCTTGTCATCCCGCAGTTGCTTGTAGAGGCCGGCCAATACACAGCGTAACGCGGCGGGGCCCTCGCGGTCGTGCGCATCCACAGCCTCTGCCATGCCCCGAAACATCAGGCGCAGCACCGGGGTGTGACGCTCAAGCAGCGGCTGAAAGCCGATCCCAACCAGCCCCTCGGGTGCCTGCGGGTTTTCCCGGCGGCGCTGGTCGAGAGCCAGGTCAAAGAGGCACTTCAAATCATGGTAGGCTCCCCAGGCCTCATCGTCACGGCGAGCGATAAAGGCCTTTTCAAACAAACTGCCCGCCTTCATGGGCTTGGCCTCCGGGTGCCAGATCGCGCTCTGGATGCAGCTCGACTGCACCCAGAGCACCTTTACACCCTCGGGCAGGCGGCAGTAACGGTGCGCGACATTGAAGCCATAGTACGGCTCGTCATCGACGTAGAGAGTGGCCTCACCCTGATCGATCCAGTGCAGCCAGGTGTTGGCATCAGCGGGCTTGTTGAGCGTGACTCTGCACCAACGCTGGTCAAAAAGTTTCCCCCAGGATGAGCAGGGCTCGACCGGTGTGAGTTGGAGCTGTTTTCCCTCGGCGAGCGGGAGCTGGGTTGGGGATGGCTCGGAGGCTGCCACAGACACGAGGCATTCGTCTTGCCAGATGGCACTTTTGAGCCGGTCCAGGCAGTTACCGAGGCGATTGGGGATCAGTTGGGGGAGTTGGGTTTTAGGGAACATAACAATGCTTTGACTCTACCATTTTTCAGCGATCAATATCTTGCGATGCCCTGACTATTTATTACGATTATTTGATGCGTTTTTTATCATGCCAGAGTTGGCCGAAACGGTATCCCTGTACATACGAAGCATGGACCTACTCGCAAAGACCCCTTAACAACCCCCACAAACAGGACTTTTTTGAGTTTTTCTGGATCGAAAGCGGCGAGGGCATACACTTATACAAAGGGCATGAAAGACGGATGGAAACAGGCTACTTTGCTTTGATCCGAGACGATGACTGGCACGATTTCTCAGCGGCGGATGCGGACGGTAAACTCAGCCTGATCAACTTCGCCTTTCGGCCCGATATCTGGCACCGGGTCAGGGATAACTTCTGGCCCGGGAAACCACGTTTCTTTGACCGCGAAAGAATCGAAGACCGCGAATTCCAGATCGGCCCTGAGGACCGGGAACGCGTCCGGCAGATGGGGCTCGATCTGGCGGCCGGGCGCTGGAGCGAGACCAATGCAACCGCGTTCCTGATGGGGGTGCTCGCCGTGCTTGCCAACCAACTCAGCCACCGGAAACAACGCTCCCCTGCCCCGGAGTGGCTCATCCGGGCCGAGCGCGGCATCCAGTCCTGGCCGCGCTTCGCCGGGGGTGTGCCCGAGCTTGTGCGGCTGGCCGGTCGCAGCCATGAGCATGTCTGCCGGGACTGTCGGCGCTATCTGGGGACGACTCCGAGCCAACTCGTCAACCGCGCCCGCCTCAAATGGGCCTCCATGCAGCTTGAAACAACGGCCCAGCAGATCGTCGATATCGCCGCTGAGTGCGGTTTCGATAACCTCGGGCACTTCTATAAGCTCTTTCGCGAGACTTACGGCACGACACCGCGCCAATACCGCCTGAGGGCCGGTATCCCGCATCACACCAGGGATTAGGGCTAAATAATCCGACTAATAATGCCGTCTGTGTGAATTCTTTTCAACTTTTTGAAATTATACGCCTTGACGAGTAAGCATGCTCTCCTTTTGCTTCGACTTAGGCCCGTGGTGTAACGGTAGCACGACAGATTCTGGTTCTGTTTGTCGGGGTTCGAATCCCTGCGGGCCTGCCACTTTTAATAGCGGCATGTCTTTGACGGACAAAGGCTAATGCCCGGTCACAGTGTGAGCCGGAGCTTGACGCAAAGACACCTGTGGCAGAGACTGCGGGCATGAAATCCGCATCACCGGACTTCGCATTGTCATGGTGCGCGGCCCTTTTCGGTTACCTCTCCCGACGCGCCCGGCTCGAGGTTTTCAGTTTGTTGTTTTTCCTGCCGGTTTTATTGCTGGCCCAGGACAACGCCACCGCGCAGCCCAATGCCCCGGCCCAGTCCGGCCAGACCATCACCAGCGAGATCACCGTCGATATCCTGAGCGGGCTTGAGGAGCGCTACCCCGCCCCGAAGGAGGATCAACCCGCCAGCAGCGACTACAAGGCCATCCAGGACGCCAAAAGCTCGCTCCAGGAGGCGCAGCAGTACAAGTCCGACCTGGCAGCCCTGGAGAAAGTTGTCAGCTCCGCGCAAGCCGACACGCAGACGCTCAAGGAGCAAGCCACCCTCGTCAAACAGACGCCTGACAGCCCACCGCCGACTGCGCTTTCCGACGCCGAAACCCTCCTCACTCAGCTCAGGAACCAGCAGGATGCCATCAATGCGCAACTGCAGGACCTTCGGGCGCGGATCAGCAAGTTCCCGGAGGAAAAGCTCGCAGCCTCCGGTCAGGTCAACGAGCTGCGGGCCCGCCTCAGTGAGTTAAAGAAAAACCAGAGCGGCAGCCCTGCCGAGAAGGCCGCCCGGCAGGCCCGGATCCAGCAGCTTCAGGCACAGCTCTCGCTACTGGAGCGGCAGACGGCCACCTCAGACCTGCGGCGCACCTACCGGAATGCGCAACGCGAACTCGCCGAGGCTCAGCAGGCCGCTCTGACCGCCCGCATCGACGCCCTCAACGATCAGGTCGAAAGCTTACGCAAGGCTGCCCTCAACAAGCAGGAGGAAGAGGCACGGCAGGCCATGCGCCAGGCTGCCATGCAGGACCCTGTCCTGCGGCAGATTGCCCAGCAGAACCAGAGCTGGATCACCGCGCGTAAGCAGTTGACCGAGCAAATCGGCAAGCAGAACGACCAACTGGCCTACTATAATGAACTCACCGAGCAGACTCAGGCCCAGCTCAACAAGGTCGAGCAGCGCCTGGCGATCGCCGGGCACTCCCTATCCGTCGGGGCCATGCTGCACCGTGAGCGGCGCACCCTGCCCAGTGCCGAGAAGCTCGAAAGCGAGCAGGAGGATATAAACGACCGGGTGCGCGAGGTGCAGCTCAACCTTTTCGACCTCGAACAGGAAAGGGACAAGGCCGCCGACATCGACGAAGCCATGGCCACCTACCGCGAGCAGCTCCCGAAGCTCACAAACGAGGCCGAGAAGACCGTGCGCGAGCGTCTGCTGCACGAGCTCCTCACCCAGCGGGCGGATATCCTCAAAGGGCTGGTCACCGATACGGATAACTACTTCGAGGCTGTCGTCTCGACGGCGACCGCGGTTGACAGTGCGCTGGCTGCGGTCGAGTCCTTTCAAGAATTTGCAGCCGAGAACTTCCTGTGGATCCCGGACCGGGACCGTCTATCCGAGCAGGACTTCATGGCGCTGCCCAGTATCGCCAAGGACATCACCGAGCGCACAGGGCGTACCATCAGCAATATTTTCAGCTATGGTTTTCAGCGTCTGGCCCTCACCCTCCTGGGTACCATTCTGCTGCTCCTTGTGGCCCGACGTGTCGGCCGCCGTCTGGCACCTCTGCGACAGCGAACGCTGGGCGACGCCGAGTTCACGGATACGCTTCTGCTGCTGCTGTTCGAGGTTGGCCTATCGCTGATCCCCGTGCTGACGCTGCTGGGCATCGCCTGGACGGTGGACATCCCGAGTATCGACGACTCCTTCTCGAACGCCATCTCGTCCACCTGCTTCCGCATCATACCCGGCACGATCTCGCTTATGCTGCTCTATCGCCTCTCGCTACCGAACAATCTCGGGGCCCAGCACTTCCGCTGGAGCGAGCAGTCCTGCCGGGCCATTAACAGCACGGTCCGCCTGCTCATGCTGCCGGCGTATTTCGTGACTTTTGCCGCGAGCTTTCTGCTCTACTACGGGGTCCTCTTCGATACGAACTCAGGCTCACGCGTGCTGTACCTGATCGCGCTGATCCTGCTCATCTTTGCATTCCGGCGGGTCTTCCACCCGGACCGCGGTATCTTCGCCGACAGCGGGATGCGCTTCGGGCTGTTCCGCCACGCGGTACTGCGCTGGGGCGTATATCTGCTGCTGATGGGCTGGGTAACGATGCTCGCCGTGACGATCAGCCTGGGCTACATGGCCGGGGTGATGGCCATGGTCCGCACCACAGTCTACACGCTGTGGCTGCTGGCAGGCATTGCGGTCATCGACGGCCTGCTCTCCCGCTACCTGCGCATCCACCGCTACAAGGCCATCATGCTGGAGCGTGCACAGGCTGCGGAAAAAGCCACCGAAGAGAATACCGCTGGGGACACCCCGGTGATTGAGGAGGAAAACGAGAACACCAGCTGGCGCGAAATCGACCCGCAGGTTCGCCAGATTCTCAACCTGCTGCGCGTGGTGTTCTTCATCATCGGGCTGGCGCTGATCTGGCACGGCGCGTTACCGGCCTTTCGCACGCTCTCGGACTACCCGCTGATCGGCAGCAACGACTCCCCCATTTTGACGCTGGGGCAGGTCGTGATGCTCATCATCTGCGTCATCACGACCATCGTGATGACGACCAATCTGCCGGGCATTATCGAGATCGTTATCGTCCGCAGGATAAAGAGTATCAGTCCCGGCAACAGGCATGCGTTCTCAACGCTGGTGGCGTACTGCATCGTCCTATGCGGGGTCATCTGGGCCAGCATCATCGCCCAGATCGAGTGGGCCAAGGTCCAGTGGCTGATCGCCGCCATGTCGGTGGGGCTCGGCTTCGGGCTGCAGGAGATTTTTGGTAATCTGGTGGCGGGCATCATCCTGCTGTTCGAGCGACCGATCCGCGTCGGGGACATCGTCACCATCGACGACACGACGGGAAGCATTGCACGCATCCGTATCCGCGGCACCACGATCCGTGAGTTTGACCGGCGGGAGGTCATCGTCCCGAACAAGACCATCATCACCGGCAAGCTCATCAACTGGACGCTGAGCGATACCATGACGCGGCTGAAAATCCCCGTCGGGGTGGCCTATGGCACGGACACCGAGAAGGTCGTAAAGATCCTGAAGGAAATCCTCGATCAGACGCCAAACGTGCTCGAAGACCCGGCCCCGCGCATCTTTTTCACCGAGATGGCCGACTCCTCGCTGAACTTTATCTGCTTCGCGTATCTGGAGAGCATGGACTTCCGGCTCGATACCCAGAGCGCGATCAATCACGCCATCGTCAAGCGCTTCGCTGCCGAGGGCATCGAGATCCCCTTCCCGCAGCGCACGCTACACATCGTCCGCGACGACCCGACAGAGAAGAGCGAACAAGCACCTGTATCGGAAAAATAATACACGAATCGGAACATCAGTCGCGCTCGACCTCAAGGTCGGGCACATGGGTAAAGGAGATGCGCATCGGGGCCTCGTCACGGCCCTCATGCGCAGCGGCGTAGTACAGGCAGCGGGTCCCGTAGCGGCGGTTCAAGGCGTCCATGGCCCGATCGAGCCGTAAGCGGCGCTCGTCGCGCCACTCGTCAAAAAGCGGTGGGCAATCCTGCTCGACCGGGAGCAGTCCGCCGAGTACGACCCAGACCTGTGTCGGATCGCCCAGGCCCTCCGGCATCGTTTCCCAGAGCTTACGGATCATTTTCAGAAAAACCGCCGTCTCCTGCGTTTCGAAAAAGTGCGTCTCAGCAGTCCACTTCGACTGAAAGTCATAGCGCACACCAATCTCGACTGAGGCGGCGAAAAAGGCCTCGTGGCGCAGCCGGGTGGCGGCCTTTTGCGTAAGGCGGTTGAGCACCGCGAAGGCTCCCGAGCGGGTGCGCTTGCGGGGCGGGAGCACGTGCGAGTGGCTGAGGTTGCGGCGGCGCGTGGGCGGGCGCTCCACCTCGGCTCCGCGCAGCTCGGCAAAGAGCCGCTCCCCATCAATCCCGCCCCAGATATGCCGCAGCTCCCGACAGGAGGCCGCATAGAGCTGCTCGATCGTGCGAATACCGTGGGCCGCCAGGCGACGCTCCATATTCTTACCGATCCCGTACCAGTCGCGCAGCTTGAGCGCCGAAAAGCATCCCGGCCAGCTGTGGTCGTGGATAAAGGTCGTGCCGCTGGGCTTGTTCATCCCGCTGGCGACTTTGCTCAGGAGGATGTTTGGGCCGATCCCGTAGGAGGAGCTCAGCGAGGGGCCGATCTCCGCTGCAATGTCAGCACGGATGTCCTCCACGATGCGCCGCGCATCAGCCTCGTTACGGTGATGGCTCGGCAGCTCGCCGTACATCTCGTCGATGGATTTCACCTCGATCACATGGAGGTGACGCTCGACCGCGTCCTTGATCTGGTGGTGCAGCTCCACGTAGCGGCGCGGCTGCGCCTCGACCAGCGTAATCTGCGGGCACAGGAAACGCGCTTCGCGCACGCCGGTGCCGGTTTTCACCCCAAAGGCCTTGGCCTCGTAGCTGGCCGCGATGCAGCAGGTCCCCTCGTTCATACCCGGCACGACACCGACCGGTCTCCCGCGCAGGCGCGGCTGGAGGTGCTGCTCGCAGGAGGCGAAGTAGCTGTCCAGATCGACAAAGATGTAGCGCAGTGGCATGGTTTTTCGGGAAAAAGTGAGAACCGAAACCGGACTCTCGGACCTCCCCACTCTCGCCGATCTTGTCCCCCCGCGCAAGTTGTTTTAGTAAACATTTGTTCACGTTTTCATTGATGAGGATGTACCCACGCAGGGCTTTGTGCTCGCCCGTGGGCGCGGGGAGATGTTCACTCAATGGCGATCCGAATCCTCCACTGACCATGCCCTCCCCTCTGTACGCCCTGCACGGAAATCTCCAGACTCCCGCCGTCTGGGAGCGGTTTGACGGCATGGTGCATGGGCCGGACGGACAGCCGCTGGAGTGGCGGACGCAGGACCTCTGGGCGGACACCACGCAAGCCCTGCTCACGGACGCCCTCGCGCAGGATAAGAACCCCTTTCGGACTTGGGCGGCGGATTTTTGCCAACGGGTGGAGCGGGAGACGACGGCTGCTGAGCAGAAAGAAAGAGCTGCTGACGACAACCGCCCGTGGCTGCTGGGGTACTCGCTGGGAGGCCGGCTGGCGCTGCACGCGCTGGTGGAGCAGCCGACGCTATGGAGAGGGGCTATCATCGTCGGTGCGGACTCCGGCCTGGCCGACGAGAACGCCAAAGCCGCCCGGCTCGCCCACGACCAGCACTGGGGAGAGCGTTTTCTCAGTGAGCCGTGGGAACAGCTCCTGGCCGAGTGGGATGCGCAGGGAGTCTTTGGGGGCCGTGCGAACGCCCGTGCGCCACGTGAGGGGGACTTCGATCGCGAAAAAATCGCCCGGCTCTTTGATGCCTTTTCCAAGGGCCGCCAGGACGATCTGCTGCCGGAGCTTTCGCGCCTGCCGGAACCGCCCGTGCTCTTTCTGGCCGGGGCCGACGACCCAGCCTACAGCGCAGTCGGCGAAAAACTCGCCGCAGCCTGCCCGACCTTTACCTTCCGGGCCGCCCCCGGCGCCGCCCATCGCGTGCCGTGGGAAGCGCCTGCGGCCTTCACCCGCGCCGTGCAGGATTTTATCGGCAGCGGACACGAGCCGACGCTCGTGGTGTGAGAGAGATGTTTTTTTTGCGGGGCTCCGCGCCCCGCACCCGCGGCAGGCAGAGCCTGCACTTTCAATGCTGCTCCAGCCGGAGTGTCCTGTGCGGTCACGCACCAGCCGGCTCTTCGAGCAGGACGGAGGTGTAGAAGAGCACGTCGGAGAAGCGGTTGAGGCACTTCAGGAGCGGCTCGCGGATGGTGAAGCCCTGCTCATGCAGGTCCCAGAGCTGCAGCTCTACACGGCGGAAGGTGGCCCGGATGACGTGGAACTGTGCAGCGGCCTCGCCGGTCTCCCCGGAGACTTTCCAAGAGCTGAAATCGAACTTGTAGCCGATGTCGTCGAGGTGCTTGCGCAGGCGCTCGTAAACGCCCTGGATAAACTCGACGTCGGCCTCGGAGATAGCTTCCTTTTGCGCAATGAATTTCTCCTTACCCTCCTCGCTGGTGGAGACCTCACCCATCAGGTAGGTGAAGCGTCGCTGCAGGTGCAGAAAGTCTGTGCTCAGCTGCCGGGCGAAATCGTCCCCGGCTCGCAGATAGCGGTGCCCCAGGCCGAGCACGGCCAGTGCGAGATCGATCTCGCCGGTCATGCGGATGCGTGGGTCGGTCTTGGAGACACGTTCGCCGGACCACAGGGCTGTCTTACCGCTGTCACCGCGGCGGGTGGCAATATTGGGAAGTGGCATAAGAAAGCCAGAGGTTATATAAGCCGCCCCCGGCCATGGCTACCCCAAAAGCAGCAACAGGCGCAGGATCATGTCCTGCCTACGTCCCGCTACCGCAATTAAGGCTCTTATCGTTAAAGGCGAGCAGGCGCAGACCGTTGAGGCAGACCAGCACGGTGCCGCCCTCGTGGGCAAAGACGCCAAGTGGCAGCGGTACTTCCAACCCGACGAGTGGGAGGAGCAGCGTCGCGAGCACCATGACGACGATCACACCGGCGGCAAAGATCAGGTTCTGGAGCATGACCCGGCGTGCGGCGTGGCTGAGCGCGATCATGTACGGGATGCGCTTCAGGTCGTTCGCCATGAGTACGACATCGGCGCTCTCCAGAGCGACATCGCTGCCAGCCGCCCCCATAGCTATCCCGACCGTAGCCGAGGCCAGCGCGGGGGCGTCATTGGTGCCGTCACCGACCATACCGACACTGTCACCGCGCGAAAGCTCCTTCATCAGGCGCACCTTATCCTCGGGCATGAGGTCGGCATAAAATTCATCCAGCCCGGCCTCGGCAGAAACGGCCTTGGCGACGCGGTTGGCATCTCCGGTCAGCATAACGACCCGGCGGATGCCCTGCTCACGCAGGTGCTTGATCACGCCCGGCACCTCTTCGCGCAGGTGATCGGCTACCGCGAAGGAGCCGAGCACTTTTACCGTATTGCTCTGCTCGTGAACCTCGCCCACGAGCACATTTGTGCGGCCCGAGTCCTGAATCTCTGCCACGCGCTCCTCGATCGCATCGGCATTTTCAAAGTGATACTCCCGCATCCACTTCGGGCTGCCCACCACGATGGTCCGGCCCTCGACGCGAGCCAGCGCGCCCTTACCGGTGACGGCGCGGAAGCCCTCGCACTCGGGGAACACCGCGCCCTCCTCACGGGCCAGCTCGACAATGGCCTGCGCCAGCGGATGCTCGGACTTGGCCTCGACGGCCCCGGCGATCCGCAGCAGCTCGGCGCGCGACATATCCGCGAACGGGATGACCTCGTTTACACGCGGCTGCCCCTCGGTCAGGGTGCCGGTCTTGTCAAAGGTGATGACCTTTAGCGTGGCCGCCTGCTCCAGGTGTGCCCCACCCTTGAACAAGATACCCCGGCGAGCGCCGTTACCGATGGCCGAGAGGATGGAGGCAGGCGTGCTGATGACCAGCGCGCAGGGAGAGGCCACGACCATGACCGTGATGGCCCGATAGAAAGCCTCGTCGAGCGGGACCTTGAAAACGGTGGGCAGGAGGATGCCCAGCAGCACGGTAAAGATGATCACCCCGAGGGCGTAGTACTGCTCGGCACTTTCCAGAAAGCGCTGCGTCTTGGCCTTTTCGGACTGCGCCTCCTCGACCATGCGGATGAGCTTGGAGATGGTCGAGTCCTTGGCCAGGCGTGTGACCTTGACCGTGAGCGAGCCGTTCTGGTTCATGGTCCCGGCAAAGACCGGGTCGCCCACGGCTTTGTTGACGGGCATCGACTCACCCGTAACGGAGCTTTGGTCGAGCGTGCTTTCGCCGGAGACCACCACGCCGTCCAGCGGGATGCGGTCTCCGGGGCGGATCAACAGGCGGGCGTTGAGCTCAATCTCGGCAATCGGCGTCTCGACGATGCGGTCCCCGCGCAGGACGTGGGCCGACTGCGGGCGCATCTGCGCCAGTGCCTTGATGGCATTGCGGGTGCGCCCGATGGCAAAGGTCTGCAAGACCTCGGAAAAGGAAAACAGAAACAGCAGCATCGCCCCCTCAAAGGGTGCGCCTACGTAGGCCGCCCCGAGCGCGGCCAAAATCATCAGCAGGTCCACATCGACCACCCGCTTACGGATAGACTCCCAGCCCGCCAGCGTGCCGAAGTACCCGCCAAAGGCATAAGCGAGCACGTAGAGCGTATTATAAACCAGCGAGACGGCCCCGAGCTTCTCGGTGACCAGACCGGCGACCATGCATACGAGGGTCAGCGCGGTAAAGATCATCTCCAGGCGACTACCGGTCAGCCAGTAGCGCAGGAAGGCCCCGAGCGACTTGCGGGAGTCCTCCTTTTCCGTCTCCTCCCGGTGAAGCGCCTCCTCCAGCGGTTCAACCTCGGCCCCGGCCTGTCGGGCTGTCTCCAGCACCGAGGCTTCGCTGTGACCACCCTGGTCAAAACTGACGCTGAGCACCCCCCCGAGAAACGACGCACTCGCGCGCCGGATACCGGGACGACGCTCCAGATCGATACCGATACGCCGGGCACACTCTTCACAGCCGCGGCCGTTGAGACGAAAAACGCATTTGCCGGGCACTGCCGCCATCTGCTCCCCCAGCTTACGGGCCGTACGCTCGATGTCCGCGTTTGTGGTGCGCGCGGGATCGTAAAGGATGTCAATCTTACCCGACTCGTGGTCGATGTCTACCCCGACAACACCGGGCGACTGACGCGCAGTCCTGCCGACACCGGCCGGGCACGAAGCCCGTGAATCCGGGCACGGCTGCTGGCCCTCCGGGCATGCATCACCGGATTCCGGACATGGGCAGTCTTCCTTATTGGACATGACAGGCCCACACTAGGCAGCCTTTGAGGCATGAGAAAAGCCTATTGTGCAGCCGGGTCTGAATTAGGAGCACTTTTATCCTCTTCCTGCGAAAGGGTCTCATTGTCAGACACTTGCCGCATCTGCTCGATGCTGCTTTCCCCCACCGGTTGTCCGGTATTGGCAATGACCTGAACCGAGCGTGTGTCCCAGAGTTCGACCATGTACAGGTCCTTCTCACAGGTGACCTCCAGATCGGGCAGGCCATGGTCCGCCAGCCACTTTTCGACAAGCGCCTTGGCGGTCTCGTCGGCGGCGCGCGGCGTGAAGACCTTCACCGTGTGGCCGCGGGCGCTCCAGTCGATCACCCGTGCGAACATATCGGGCACGGGATCACCAATCCTGGTAGCGTCGATGGCGCTGCCATCGTGGTAAGCGAGGGTTCCGTCCAGACCAACCCCGATCCAACTGGAGGGATCGGGGCGGCCATGGGCGAAAATCTCTTCAAACGCCTCCGCAAAGTCTGACACACGCTCATCGGACGCCTCCTCGGGGAGGTGCTCCTCTGGTGTCTTCTGCGGGGCGGAAAGTTCCGACTCGGGTTTTGGGTCGTTCGCGGGCATTCCGTGGATAACGGAATAACGCTACTTGGCCTTGCCCTGATTGGCAACAGCGTCCATGGCCTTTTTTACGGCCTCGGGGTCGCCCAGGTAGTAGAACTTCTTGGTCTCGAAGTTTTCGTCGAGTTCGAAGACAAGCGGCATCCCGGTCGGGATGTTCACGCCGATGATGTCCTCGTCGGAGATCTTGGCGAGGTGCTTGTAAAGGGAGCGCAGGGAGTTACCGTGAGCGGCGATGATGACGGACTTACCGGCGGCCACCTGCGGCTTGATTTCCATGTCCCAGTACGGGAGGAAGCGGGCGACGCAGTCCTTCAGACACTCGGTCGCGGGCAGGTCGTCCTTGGGCAGGTCGGCGTAGCGCGGGTCATTACCGGGGAAGCGCTCGTCGCTCAGCTCGAGGGCGGGCGGCGGCGTGTCGTAGCTGCGGCGCCATACGAGCACCTGGTCGTCACCGTACTTGGCGGCGGTTTCGCTCTTGTCGAGGCCCTGGAGGGCACCGTAGTGGCGTTCGTTCAGGCGCCAGCTCTTCTGGACGGGGATGAAGGTCAGCCCCATGGACTCCAGGCAGAGATTGAGTGTGCGGTTGGCACGGGTTTGCATGGAGGTGAAAGCGATGTCGAAACGGAAGCCTTCCTTGGCCAGCACGTGGCCAGCTTCGCGGGCCTGTCCTTCGCCCTTCTCGGTCAGGTCCACATCGGTCCAGCCGGTGAAGCGGTTTTCCAGATTCCATTGGCTTTCGCCGTGGCGCAGAAGTACGATCTTATACATAGCAGGTGTTCTTTAAATGAAAGCTTATAGGCCATCCATTTTCGCCGGGCAGTCAAAACTAAAGTGCGTGACCGCACTGGACACTCCGGCTGGAGCAGCATTGATGGGGCTCCGCCCCATCGCTCGCAGTCAATGGTCATTTGCCGACAAGTTTTACGCCTTGCGCAAGTGATTCCATACGAGGTTCGTTTGAGTTGGCGTCAATCACTGTTGCCCATGACTCCGCCTTAGCAGAGTCATCAGTGATCCAAAGGATCACAGGTCAAGGACTCTGTCCTTGGGGCTCTGCCCCATCGTTCGCTGCCCCGCCAGGACATAGTCCTGCACCTGTGATGCTCCGCATCGCCTTGGCATTTCATGGAGAAATGCCAAGAAAGCGTATCCTTTTCTCAGCACCAAATACTTCTCCCAAAGGTGGCACCCAGTTTTGAGGTTTGCCATCTCAGCGATTGTTGAAAGCAGAGCATCTGTTTTGACTAATCGCTGGCACGATGCGCAGTATCGAAAGGACCGGCTGGACCAGCATTCTTTCTGCGTGTTCAGGGGTAGCGACTGAAAGGAGCGTAGGGGCGGAGCCCCCTTAATGTCCTGTGCGGTCACGCACCTGCATCATTTCCTGCAGCTCGGACCACTTGTCGAGGTAGGTTTGCAGGTGGGTCTTTCCCTGAGCAGCGCATTCGGTGAGGAGTTGGCGCACGGCCTCCTGCTCGGTCGCGTAGGCTTTCTTGTCCAGCAGCCCTGCAAAGTGAGCCATGCGAGCCCACAGCAGATGCGTGGTAAAGGCGTCGCACTCGTTGTAGTTCACGATCTGGTCGGTGTGACCGCGCAGGTACAGATCCCAGACCTGGTCACCCGCCGTGTCGATCTTACCGGGGATACCGCTGAGGGTCGCGATCTCGTGCAGGCGCGGGGTGTTCACACCGCGCGCAAGCCCATGTGCCAAGTCCACATGAAAGTCCCCTGCATTGGAAAAATAATCGATCCCCTCCCAGGGTTTTTCGGGGCGCTTGGCAAAGCCGTGGCTATCCAGCCCGTGAATGATCGCCCGCTGCACGATGATCGGCACATCAGCGTTGACGGAGTTGAAGCCGACCAGCTGCGGTTTACGGCCGCCCACGGCCCGCAGAAACATCTCGATAATGTACGGCTCGGCGCACTTCTCCGGGTCCGAAGCGTCCGGCGGCATCGACACGAGCTTTAAGGAAACTCCGCCCGCTGCCCCCGCCTCACGGAAGATCCCGCAGATGGAGACGATGCGGCACAGTGCGGTCTTCACCCACGGGCGCGGCTGCTCGGGGGTAGCCCCGGACTCGGCCCAGATTTTTTTAAATGCGTCGTGCGTGTTGTGAGGCGGATCGTAGGCCACCCCGTAGAGCATCTGCGCGGCCTTGGGATCAGGGATCCACTCTACGTCGAAAGAGAAAAGCGTCGGGTGAACGTACTTAAACATCGGATGGCCTTAGCTAAGCGCCAGGCGAGCACAGAGCGCAATCCAAAAGCGGGTAGCTTCAGAAAGGGATTATTTGAACCACGGATTCCACGGATGATAGAGATAAGATAAATATCCGCGTTATCGGTGAAATCCGTGGTTAGAAAAACAAACGTCCTAATGGCCATGGCGTACACCAGCTCTCTATGGTTAAACAAAAAAAGCCGGGCCCCGTAACGGGACCCGGCCAGGAAATGGTTTTTATCGAAACCGTGATTAGACAGTGCCGTAGATAGTCTTGCCGACCGAGCAGAGGTCTTCGCAAGCCTGGGACATACGCTCGCACATGCTCTTTTCAGCCTTCTTGAGGTAGCTGCGCGGGTCGTAGGTCTTCTTGTTGCCGACTTCGCCGTCGATCTTGAGCACACCTTCGATGTTGGTGCAGATGTGGTTCACGATCGGGCGGGTGAAGGCATACTGCGTGTCGGTGTCGATGTTCATCTTGACCACGCCGTATTCGAGGGTTTCGCGGATGTCGCTCAGCTCGGAGCCGGAACCGCCGTGGAAGACGAGGTCCATCTTGGAAGCTTCACCGTGCTTATCCATGACAGCCTTCTGGCCGTCGCGCAGGATGGTCGGCTTGAGCTTCACAGCACCGGGCTTGTAGGCACCGTGCACGTTACCGAAGGTGGCAGCGAAGAGGAAGCGGCCAATCGGGCTCAGGGCTTCGTAAACTTCGACCATGTCTTCGGGGGTCGTGTAGAGCTTTTCAGCGGGCAGGCCCGAGGTGTCGTGGCCGTCTTCTTCACCACCAACGCAGCCGGCTTCGACTTCGAGGATGATGTCCAGCTCGGCACACTCCTTGAGGAGTTCCTTGGATATCTTCAGATTTTCGTCGAGCGGTACGACGGAGCCGTCGAACATGTGGGACTGGAAGAGCGGACCCTTGCCTTCGGCCTTGCGCTTGCGGGAGGCTTCGAGCAGCGGCTTGAGGAAGCCGTCAACCTTCTCCGGGTGGCAGTGGTCGGTGTGCAGGGCGACGAGGACGTCGTACTTTTCGGCCAGGATGTGAGTGGCTTCGGCGAGGACGATCGCGCCGAAAGCAGCGTCGTTGACGCCGAGGCCGGAAGCGAACTGGCCGCCACCGGTGGAGACTTGGATGATACCGTCAGACTTGGCGTCGGCGAAAGCCTTGAGCGCGGCGTTAATGGTCGTGATCGAAGTGACGTTGACGGCCGGGTAGGCATAGTTGCCCTTCTGGGCGGCGTCGATCATCGCTTCGTACTGCTTCGGTGTTGCAACTGGCATATTGCTTTTAGTTATAGATATTGAGCTGTGTGAAGCAGTGCAACTTATACTGCATTTGCTCAAAATCAACATCATTGTGAGCCTCACGGCGTTTTCCCGCCGGGTAATGGGCCCTGTCGGCGTTAAACGGACGCGTTAACAGAACCGTAACCGTTTTCGCACCAGCGATAAGCCAAGGCACATTTCCGGGTTGCGCGGGTCCAAGGTGTCGTATTTCCTCATAGGGACTCACCCGTATCTCTGAAACGCCAACTATAAATCCCATGATCAACAAGATCGAAGAATACCTCGGCGACTCCGCCAAGGACCTCCTCTCCCACGAATGCAAGACCATCTCGAAGGATCGTCTTCACCTGCCCGGCGGTGACTTCGTAGACCGTATCTTTGCTTCCACCGACCGCAACCAGCGCGTCCTCAACAACCTCAACTGGCTCTTCCACACCGGCCGCCTCTCCGGCACCGGCTATGTCAGCATCCTGCCCGTGGACCAGGGTATCGAGCACAGCGGTGGCGCGTCCTTTGCGAAGAACCCCGACTACTTCGACAGCGAAAACATCGTCAAGCTCGCCCTCGAAGGCGGCTGCAACGCCGTGGCCTCGACCTTTGGCGTGCTCGGCTCCGTCGCCCGCAAATACGCCCACAAGATCCCCTTTATCGTAAAGATCAACCACAACCAGCTCCTCTCCTACCCGAACCAGGCCGACCAGATCATGTTCGGCTCGGTCGAGCAGGCCTACGACATGGGTGCGGCTGCCGTTGGCGCGACCATCTACTTCGGCTCCGAGGAGTCGAACCGCCAGATCATCGAGGTCTCCGAAGCCTTCGCCCGCGCTCACGAGCTGGGCATGGCCACCATCCTGTGGTGCTACCTGCGCAACCCGGCCTTTAAGAAAGACGGCACCGACTACCACGTATCCGCCGACCTCACCGGCCAGGCCAACCACCTCGGCGTCACCATCCAGGCCGACATTATTAAACAGAAGCTTCCCGAGAACAACGGCGGCTACAAGGCGCTCAACATGGGCAACAGCTCCTACGGCAAGATCGACGAGCGCGTCTACACCGAGCTGACCACCGACCACCCGATCGACCTGACCCGCTACCAGGTGGCCAACTGCTACATGGGCCGTCAGGGCTTGATCAACTCCGGTGGCGCTTCCGGCTCGAACGACTTTGGCGACGCGGTCAAAACCGCCGTGGTCAACAAGCGCGCCGGCGGTATGGGCCTCATCTCCGGTCGCAAGGCCTTCCAGCGTCCGCTCGCCGAAGGGGTCAAGCTCCTCAACGCCATTCAGGACGTGTACCTCTGCCCCGAAGTCACCATCGCCTAGCGGGGTGCCCCCGCTGGCACTGATGGCGCTCCGCCCCGGCAGGACGAAGTCCTGCACCTGTGATCCTTTGGATCACCTTGGCATTTTCAGGAGAAAATGCCATGAAGCTATTCGTTAGACACGGGATCATGCGTAAACTCGGGCAGTCCGGTTTTAATGTCCCCATCTTCAACGATTAGCGAAAACAGCTTTGCTGTTTTCGCTAATCGTTGACACGATGCATTGCATCGAAAGTGCAGAGTCCGGCTGGACCAGCAATCTGCCTGCCGCGAGTGCGGGCTGCGTAAGCCCGCAAATTCGCCCTTGATACGACCACACTCTCACCGACCATGGACATACTGCGACAACTTCGACAGGAAACACTCTTCGCCCGCCAGCGCGTGTACCGCGCCGGTGCACCGACGCCGCTGGAGGAGATCGAGCTCGACGGTCCGGGTAAGGTGTTCGTGAAGCGCGAGGATTTGTGCGCGATCAAGGCCTACAAATGGCGCGGCGCGTTTAACCGCATGGCGCAGTTGACGCCGGAGGAAGCCGCCAAGCCCGTTCTGGCGGCCTCAGCTGGTAACCACGCGCAGGGAGTTGCCCTGGCGGCCCAGCTGCTGGGGTTGAAGGCGCAGGTCTACATGCCCGTCACCACGCCCGCCGTGAAGCGCAGCGCCGTCCTCCGGCACGGGGGCGACGCGGTCGAGATCATCCTGCACGGGGATGGCTACGACGATGCCTACGCGGCGGCACTCGCCAAAGCGGAGGCCACCGGCGGCGTCTACATCCATGCCTATGACGATCTGCAGGTCATGGCCGGACAGGCCACCCTGGCCGACGAGGCAGTCATGTCCGGCGAAGGCCCCTTTGATGTCGCCTATCTGCAGATCGGCGGCGGTGGGATGGCCGGGGCCGTCGGCAACTGGCTGAAAACTTTTTACCCGGACATCCGCATCGTCGGCGTCGAAGGCGCTGGGCAGGCCTCGATGAAAGCCGCGTTTACCGAAGGCAAACCCGTCGGTCTGGACGAGCTGGACATCTTCTGCGACGGCACAGCGGTCCGCAAGGCAGGCAACACCACCTTTGAGGTCTGCCGTGAGGTGCTTGATGACATCATCACGGTGAGCAACGACGAGGTCTCCGACGCGATCCGCGTCTACTGGGAGCGGCTGCGCTGCCTGCAGGAGCCCTCCGGCGCGATGGGGCTTGCAGGCCTGCTTAAGGACCGTGCAAAGCATCCCTTTGAGCGGGCGCTGGTCGTGGCCACGGGCGCAAACCTCGACTTCGGGCAACTGGCACGTATTTCTGATGCCGCCGGTATCGGAGGCGGGCACCGGAGACATCTGCGTATCGAGATCCCGGAGCGGCCAGGCTCCATGCTTGCCCTGCTGGAGACCGGTCTGGGCTCGCTCAACATCATTGATTTCCAATACGGCAAGAACGACTCCGACCAGGCGTGGCCGGTCTTCGGGCTGTCCTGCTCCGACCCCGAGTATGCCGCCCTCACCGAGCGCCTGCGCGATGGTGGGTATGCCTTTACCGAGGTGGGCAGCTCCGTGGAGGTGCGCTACCGCGCCATCGCCTGCGATGCCCGCCTGCTCACGCACCCGCTGCTGCTGGAGCTGGAGTTCTACGAGCGCCCCGGCGCGATGCACGCCTTTCTGGACGGCACCGTGCGCGGACGCGGCAATTTCTGCTACTTCAACTACCGCTACTCCGGCGAGCGCGTGGGCCGCGCCCTCATCGGCATCGAGTTCGAGTCGGCAGAGGTGCGGGAAACATTCGCAGCCAACCTCCCCGCCAGCGGCAAGGGTTACCGCCTCTGCCGCATCCTGGAGGACAGCGAGATGAACCGGCTCCTCGGGTGAGGATTGAACGGACACAAAGAAGACACGAAGGCTTTTAAAGAAAAGAGCGTCTTTGTTTACAGATACCGCATGTACCCTCCCCGAGCTTTTCCGTCTCTGCGGTAAAAATTCCTTTGTCTTCTTCGTGTCTCCTTCGTGTTCTTTGTGACCTTTCCATTTTCATTTCTGACTCACGATGCACGACCAAAGCGAACGTCCGCCTCTGCCCTGCCCTTTTGAAAAGGTCTATCCGTCCCAGCTTAACCGCGACGAGACGTTTTTCATGAAGCTGGCCTACAACCTCGCCATCGATGCCTGGCGGCAGGACGAGGTGCCCATCGGCGCCATCATCGTGCTCAACGGCGACGTCATCGCTGCCGCCCACAACGCCACCCAGAGCACGCTCGACCCGACCGCGCATGCCGAGATGCTTGCCATCACGCAGGCTGCCAATGCAATCGGCGACTGGCGGCTGAACGGAGCGACTCTCTACGTGACCAAGGAGCCCTGCCCCATGTGCTCAGGAGCCAGCATCATGTCCCGCCTCTCAAACGTCGTCTACGCCGTCGGCGACCCCAAGATGGGCTGCATGGGCGGTGCCACCCCGCTGCACGAAGTGCCGGGGCTCAACCACCGGGTAACTGTCCACGGCGGTGTATTCGAGCAAGAGTGCCGCGACCTGCTCCAAGCCTACTTCTCGCTCAAGCGCCAAAGCAAAGACGACAACTAAGGGCGTGGGGGGAGCGCCCCAAAAAACTCAGACGCCCTCGATGTGGGTGATCTCCACGCCGCTGAGGCGGTAGTCCATGGCGCCGATGATGCCCTTTACCTGCTTGGCGTTACGACCACCGACGATGGCCGCCGTCACTTCCGGGCGGCGCAGGGTCCAGGCGATAGCGGCCTCGCCGGGCGTACGACCGCTGGCGGCAGCGACTTCACGCAGACGGCCAACGAGTGCGAGGTTTTCGGAAAGCTTCGGCTCCTGAAATTCGGGGCTGTTCGTCCGCCAGTCCTCCTTGGGCAGTGAGGCGGCACGCTCGCGAGTCATGGCTCCGGTCAACATCCCCGAGCCCATCGGCGAGTAGACGATGACGCCGATCCCGTGCTTGCCGCAGTACGGCAGCACGTCCTTTTCGATCTCGCGCTTGAGTAGCGAATACGGCGGCTGCAGAGACGTGATGGGGGCGATCTCCGAAGCTTTTTCCAGCTCCTCGGCGCTAAAGTTCGAGACGCCAATCCAGCGCACCTTACCCTCTTCCCTGAGCTTGGCCATTTCGGCCCATCCCTCCAGGGTTTCCTCCAGCTCATCGGCGGGCCAGTGCATCTGATAGAGGTCGATGGTGTCCACCTTGAGGCGCTTCAGGCTGGCCTCAATCTCGCGGCGGATGGACTTGGCGCGGACGACAAAGTCTACCTTACCGGCGTCATCCCAGATGATCCCGCACTTGGTAAAAACATAGGGACGCGGACCGGACCAGTCCTCCAGGGCACGAGCCACAACCTCCTCGGAGTGCCCCAGTCCGTATGCGGCAGCGGTATCGATCCAGTTGACACCCAGCTCCAGTGCCTGATGGATCGCGCCAATCGAGTCGCTGTCATCCTGCTGGCCCCAGCCAAATTTCCAGTCACCACCGACCGCCCAGGCACCAAAACCGATGGGCGTGATTTCCATGTCCGAATTTCCAAGCGAGATAAGGTTCATGGGTGGCACTATAGGCATACCCACTCCGCTTGCAACCGGCAGCATGCGGATTCCAAAACCGGGGCGAGGTATCAGCGGACCTTTATGGACCTATTATCACAGGACCAGAAAGACCGCCGCCCCTGACAAAAATCCCGCCAGCGCGAGCAGCGAAATACGCTTCAAGTACCAGAGGAAATCGATCTTCTCCATACCCATGGCAGCCACCCCGGCGGCCGAGCCGATGATCAGCAGACTACCCCCGGTCCCCGCCGAGAGCGCGATAAACTGCCACACCGCCGCATCACGCGGATCGGTGTACATCCCGATAGCAGCGGCGACCAGCGGAACATTGTCCACCACCGAGGAGAGCATCCCCAGCAGCATCACCACGGCGTTTTCACTCGGGATAACCGATTGCAGGCTCTCGGCCATGTAGCGCAGCGAGCCCATCTGCTCACCGTTAAGTGTCCCGTAGACGAGTGATTCGAGGACGCCGACCGCCATCAGAATCCCCCAGAAAAACAGGATGCTGGACATCTCGATCTTAGAGAGCGCGCGGTTCGAGGAGTACAGGTAGCGGCGGGCCTGCTTAAAGTCCTTCTCCGGGTGGATGCTTTCCGAGACCGCCCAGACAATGGCCAGCGCCAGCATGATACCCATATACGGCGGCAGGTGGGTCAAGGTCTTGAACAGCGGGACCGAGACAATCGCCCCCAGACCGAGCCAAAGCATGGTTCGGCTGCTGAGCAGACGCTCTTCCTCCATATCCGTCTCGTTGTCCACCGAGAGGTTTCCGCGGAAAATCGGCAGAAAAGACGCAATCGTGTACGGCACGACAAAGCAAACAATCGAGGGGATGATCGTGTGCAGCACCAGGTGGCTGGCCGTCACCTTGTTGGCGATCCAGAGCATCGTGGTCGTCACGTCCCCGATAGGCGACCAGGCACCCCCGGCATTGGCGGCAATCACGACCAGACTCACATACCAGATGCGCTCCTCGCGATTCGAGATGAGCTTGCGCAGCAGCGTCACGAGAATGATCGTTGCCGTGAGGTTATCAATCGCCGAGGACAGGATAAACGAACCGACCCCCGTGATCCACAGGAGCTTGCGCTTGCTCTGCGTGCGCACCGCGCCCTTCAGGATGCCAAAGCCCTGGTGTAAGTCGATGATCTCAACAATCGTCATTGCGCCGATCAGGAAGATCAGAATCTCCGCCGCTTTACCGAGGTGGTGAAGGATGATCCCGCTCAGCCCCTCCATCGAGGCCTCAGCCGCATCGGGAGAAAAGTGCAGCACCTCGCCATGCGCGTTGATGACCGAGAACCAGCCCTCACGGTAGCCAAGTGAAAGCACCGTCCACATGATCACTGCCATCAGCAACGCCGGGACGGTTTTGTCGAGCCGTAGCGGATGCTCCAGCGTGATCGCCAGATAGCCCAGCACGAATAATACGACGATTATCGGTTCCATACCGCCTTCATTTACATTACATATTCTAATTTTATGCAAACACTGAATGGCATAGCCTTATCGAAATGACACATACAAGGCGAACTCGCGCTGTGAATTTGAACGGCTAATGCATAGGGGGTTTTCGGTAACCGTCCGCTTTCACTCGGCCCTGGCAGGTGAGGCTTCGGAGAATCGATACACTTTATTTTGTGCGCTTTTTACTTTCATTTTTAATATATACTTTCATAATCGAAAGCATGAGTAAGCCCACGCGCCCCAATATCCTTTTCATCACAAGCGACCAGCAGCACTGGATGGCCATCGGCTATAACAACCCGGAGGTCAAAACGCCGAACCTCGACCGCCTGGCCGCCCGCGGCATGATCTTTGACCGCAGCTACTGCCCGAACCCCACCTGCACGCCGACTCGCTCCAGCCTGCTCACCGGCATGTATCCGAGCCAGCACGGGGCCTACACCCTCGGCACCAAGCTCGATGAGAGCATCCCGACGGTTAACGACAGCTGGCACGAACTGGGCTACACCACCGGCCTCGTGGGTAAGGCCCACTTCCAGCCGCTCAAGTCCACCGACGAGTTTCCTTCGCTGGAGGCCTACCCGACCCTGCAGGACCTGGACTTCTGGCGCACGTTTAAGGGCCCGTTCTACGGCTTCGACCGCTTCGAGCTGGCCCGTAACCACACCGACGAGGCCCACGTCGGCCAGCATTACGCCCTGTGGATGGAGGAAAAAGGCTTTAAGGACTGGCGCGAGTGCTTCAGTAAGCCCACCGGCACCAGCGACCCGCAGTACGGGCGCTGGAACATCCCCGAGGAGTACCACTACAACACCTGGATCTCCGAGCGGACCAACGCCCTGCTCGATGAGTTCGCAGCCCAGGACGAACCGTTCTTCCTCTGGTCCAGCTATTTCGACCCGCACCCCTCCTATGTGGTACCTGCTCCGTGGGACACGATGTATGACCCGGATAAACTCACGCTCCCCAAGGGCCGCCCCGGTGAGCACGACCACAACCCGCGCTTCCACCGCTATGCCATGTCCACCGACGCCACGCGGGCGGACTTTGGTATCGAGGAGGGCACCGAGTGCATGCACGGCGTACACAGCCATGTCGAGGACGAGGCCAAGACCCGCCGCGACCTGGCCATCTACTACGGCATGGTCTCCTTTATGGATCAGGCCATCGGTAAGACACTCGACAAGCTCGACGAGCTCGGACTGACCGATAACACGCTCATCGTCTTTACCACGGACCACGGCCACTACCTCGGGCACCACGGGCTCATCGCCAAGGGCCCCTTCCACTACGAGGACGGCGTCAAGGTCCCGATGCTCGCGGCCTGGCCGAACCACATCCCCGCCGGAGGCCGCACGCAGGCCCTGCAGAGCCTCGTCGACCTGCCCGTGACCTTCCTCGCAGCCGCCGGTATGCCGAAGCCGCAGAAGATGACGGGCGTCGACCAGCTCGCCGTCTGGGAGGGTAAGGCCGAGAGCGCCCGCGACCACTGCATCGTCGAGAACAACCACGAGCCCGGCATCGCCGAACTGAAGACCTATGTCGATGCCCGCTACAAGCTGACTGTTTATCACGCCTACGACGAGGGCGAGCTTTACGACCTTGAAAAAGATCCCGGCGAGTTTGAAAATCGCTTCGATGATCCGGACTATGCCGCCGTGAAGACGCGGCTGCTCCAGCGTTTCCTCCAGGCCGAGATGGCCAAGGAAGTGCTGCCCATGCCCCGGGTCTACGGTGCCTGATGCTTAAATCGACTTCTAAACCGGGCCTCCCCGCGCTTGATCGCGGGCTGGCCCTCCTCGACCACCTGATACGCTCGGGCGGCGGCCCCCTGCGCTTTGGCGAGTTGCGGGATGCCCTGCCGGGCGTGCAGGACTCGACCCTCACGCGCATCCTGAAGGCATTGGAGGGCTACGGCTACCTGGAGCGCGATGCCGACACCGGCTACCGGATCACCCAGCAGGTACGGGCCTGGGGGCCGTATCTGAGCGCCGCGCGCCCCACCCTCGCAGACACAGCCCAGCGCGTGCTGGACCGACTCACCCAGGAGGCACACGAGTCCGCCTGCATCACCCTGCTGGGCGAAGACCGGATCGACGCGCTCTGTTCGCGCTCGGTCGAGGGGGGCATCCGCATCCTCGGCACCGGACAGCTCCTGCACTTCGAGCCTGACCACGCCGGTGCGCTCGCCATTCTGGAGCAACTTCCGTCGGCGGAGCGCCAGCGTCATCTGGACGGCCCGCACTGCACATTCGGCGAGGGGGATAATTTTGAGGCGAGCCTGAGCGCGGCCCGCGGCCCCGGAAACGTGCTCATCGACACCTCACGCAGCCGCCCCGGCGTCTGCCGCATGGCGATTGCTTACCGTCACGGCGAGCAGCTCGGCAGCGTATTCTTTTGCCTCACACAAGAGGCCTGCGAGCACAAACGAGAGCAGCTGACCCGCCTGCTCGAAAGCGCCCGCGATCGTCTGGGGGGATAGGTTTTTTCGCGGGGCTGCGCACCCCGCACCCGCGGCAGCCGAAGGCTGCACTTTCGATGCTGCGCATCGTGTCAGCGATTACTTAAACCAGCATTGCTGGTTTAAGTAATCGCTGAGCAAAGCATCAAAAACTGGGTCGTCCCAATGAATGCGAACGATCTGCGATTGGGGCAGCGACTGTAGTGAGCGATGGGGCGGAGCCCCATCATTTGCCAGTGGAGGCACTCCACTTCAGCTTGATCACGATCTTGCGGATCTCGCTGTCGGCCTTGAGGGAACAGCCGGGCATATGGCCGTCCTGCGGGAAGAGTACGCAGAACATCCCCGGCGTCATGTGGAGCGCCTGATCGGCCGCACCCTTGAAAAACACCACGTCGCGCTCGGCATCGTAGGGCTCAGTCTCGGTCAGCGTCCCCAACGAGCCATGGTAGATGATCTCCTCACCGCTGATCGTGTACTGCAGGTCCACATAGGTGTGGTGCGCCTCAAACTTACGCTCCGGAGCCGGTCCGGTGGTGTAGGTCTGCACGAGGGCAAAGACATTGTCACCGTCCAGATCGACACGGCCGTCGGGGGTCTTCGGGTCGAAGCTGAGCAGGTAATCGAAAGCCAGATCGAGGCCGGGATGGCAGTTGCGGTAGAGGGCCTGTTGGTTCAGTTGGTCGTAAATCATCGGGGTGCGAAATCGTGTGTCGTTAAAAACCATGACACGCTCTCCCCTACATGAGTCGGGCTGCGCCACGGAATCCTTCCATCGTGCACCCCTCGCCCCGTAACAGGCAAGCCCATAGACCGGAACTTTTCGGGTAAAGCGCTCCCTACTGCTTGGTGGTCGAGGCTGGCTTGAGGACAAACGGATCGGGCAGCCCCTGCGAAGCGGCGGCATAGTTCGCGCGGCGCTCCGCCGGTGTTCTCGCGTCAGCAGCCTGAAGGAAAGCCAGCAAGGGCGGCATGAAACGCTCAAAGGCCTCGATATGCGGCAGGTGGCCGATGCCATCCAGCTCTACGAGGACGGACTCCGGGATGGCCTGCGCGGTTTCCCGTCCGAGCTGCGGGTAGTTCCCCAGCGTGCGCCGGATCTGCGGCGGAGCGCGGTCCTTACCCAGTGCCGTGGTGTCGCGCTGCCCGATGATCAGCAGCACCGGCATCTGCAGGTCGGGAAACTCGTAGACCACCGGCTGCGTAAAGATCATGTCGTAGGTCAGGGCCTGATCCCAGGCCATGCGGGGATAGTCGGGGCTTTCGATGAAGCTCGACAGCTCGTCCACCCACGGCTGGTAGGCATCCTTCCACTGGCCGTCGTAGTAGGAGTCGAGCTGGTAGGCTTTTATCTTTTCGGGGGTCTTCTTCAGCTCGCCCTGATACCACTCATCGACACTGCGGTAGGGCACGCCCTTGGCCTTCCAGTCTTCGAGACCGATGGGGTTGAGCAGCGTGAGGCTCTGCGTGAGCTGCGGGTACATGAGCGCGAAGCGCGTGGCCACCATCCCGCCCATGGAGTGGCCGAGGACATTGACCCGCTCTACCCCGACCTCTTTGAGCAGCCCGTAGGTATTTTGCGCCAACTGAGCAAAGCTGAACTGGTAATAGCCCGGCTTACTTGACTTACCGAAGCCAATCTGATCCGGCATGATGACCCGGTAGCCAGCGTCAACGAGAGCCTGGGCCGTTTCCCCAAAATACGTGCCGGAGAAGTTTTTACCGTGCAGCAGGAGAACGGCACCCTTGGGCTCACCCTGGGGCTTTACGTCCATATAAACCATTTCCAGCTGCTGTCCCTGACTGGTGAAGCTGTACGTGTGCGTCGGGAACGGCGATGGCACGCCCTCCAGACGAATGCCGGGCTCGGCGGCGTGGAGATGCCCGAGCAGGGCCACTACGGTGACAAGCAGTAGGTAACGCATGCCCTACTATGCTCGCCCCTCTCGGCTTTTCAACCCGTGCCGGGCAGAAGTTTCTCCGGACTGACGAGCAGCCTAGCCCTGCGGCGCCTCCTTGAAAACCAGCTCCAGCAGCCCCGGAAAGCGTTGGTCGAACTCTTCGCGCCGCACCGCTGACAGGCACTTCGTACCGACTACGCGGGTGCGGATCAGCCCGGCCTCACGCAGCGTCTCAAAGTGGTGCGAGACCGTTGCCTTGCTCAGTTTCAGCGAGATTTCGTTACAGGCGATTTCTCCCGACTCCATCGCTGCGCGCAGGATAGCCATCCGCGCCGGGTCAGCCAGGGCCTGCATGGCAGTGCTCAGGGGTACTTCACTCAACTCGGGATGGCTATAGGTTTTCATAACGCATGACTAATGGACCACATAGTTCGATAAAAATCAAACATCAGATTTGACGAAAGTGAAAAGGCATGTATGTTCGGTTTAAATCGAACAATGAAAACAACAACGACATCACCGCTTTTCGAACCGCTCCAGGTTGGCGCCTGGAACCTCCCCAACCGCGTCATCATGGCGCCGCTGACGCGCTGCCGCACCGGCAGTGATCGCGTGCCTAATGAGATGATGATCGAGTACTACCGGCAGCGCGCCGGAGCAGGCCTCATCATAACCGAGGCGACCTCTGTCACCCCGATGGGCGTCGGCTATCCGAACACCCCCGGCATCTGGAACGATGAGCAGGTCGCGGGCTGGAAAAAGATCACTGAGGCCGTACACGCCGAAGGCGGACGCATCGTCCTCCAGCTCTGGCATGTGGGGCGCATCTCCGACCCGATCTACCTCGACGGCGAGCTGCCTGTCGCCCCGAGCGCGATCAAGCCCGCCGGGCACGTCAGCCTCGTTCGCCCGATGAAGGGCTACGAAACCCCGCGCGCCCTGGAAACCGACGAAATCCCCGGCATCATCGAGGCCTACCGTCGCGGTGCCGAGAATGCCAAGCGCGCAGGCTTCGACGGCGTAGAACTCCATGGTGCTAACGGCTACCTGCCCGACCAGTTCCTGCAGGACCGCACGAACAAGCGCACCGACGAATACGGCGGCTCTATCGAGAACCGTGCACGCTTTATGTTTGAGGCCATCGATGCCGCTATCTCTGTCTGGGGCGCGGACCGCGTCGGCCTTCACCTGGCCCCGCGTGCCGACAGCCATGACATGGGCGACTCGAACCTGGAGGAAACCTTCAGCTACGTGGCCCGTGAAGCCGGCAAGCGCGGCCTCGCCTTCATCTTCACTCGCGAGTCCCAGGAAGAACCGCGCCTGAGTCCGCTGATGAAGCAGATATTCGGGGGCGTACTTATCGCCAACCAGGAGCTCGACGCAGCTACCGCTGACGCCCTCATCTCCAAGGGCGAAGCCGATGCCGCCGCCTGGGGCAAGCTCTTCATCGCCAACCCGGACCTGCCCGCCCGTCTGGCCTCCGGGGCTCCCCTCAATGAGCCGCAGTCCGACACCTTCTACGCATCCGGACCCGGTGGCTACATTGACTACCCGGCCCTCGCCACGGCGTAGTGGATTTTAACGACAGCGCAACCTCATCCGTTCGGTGCGTGACCATACCGGGTCACGTACCGCGGAGGGTTCCGCGGGTCACGCCAAGCTGGTTGACGAGCTTCAGCTCGTGCCAGAGCTGCGTACCGCTGATCTCACCGCGCAGGAGCGCCGCGTAGCGGCGGAGCGCATCGCGCACCTCCTGCGGGCTTTCATTTAGAAACTCGATCCGGTAGTGCCGCACGCCGAGCCCGAGCAGGTCCTGCGCGAACTCCGCGCCCGTCTGCGCCCGCGCATTAAAGAGTGTGTTGCGGCAACCGGCATCGGCCTTCAGCGGGTGCTCGGCCCCGGTGCGGTCACGCAGGCTGACCGCGTGGCTGTCGCAGGGTCTCCCGCAGTCGCGGAAGTCCTTACCCTCCGACAGAAAGGCGCAAAAAACGCAGTGCTCCATGTGAAACATGGGCATGTGCTGATGCAGCGTGACCTCGAACCACGCGGGCGGTGCCGACTCCAGCAGAGAGGCAAGCTGCGAGGCATTGAGATCGTAGGAGCAGGTCAGTCGCTCCAGCCCCCAACGCTCGATGAACCACTGCGCGCTCAGGGCGTTGGCGACATTGAGCGAGAAATCCCCGCGCAGGCGCTGCCCCTGCAGGGCGCGCAGGTGCTCATGGTTGCGGGCCAGAAACCCGTCCGCACCGCACTTGAAGAGCTGCTTGATAATCCAGTCCTCACCGCTCTTGAAAATACGCGGCGGAGCCACCCAGACCGTATGTTCGCCACCGGCGGCACGCACACGCTCGACCGCCTGCGGGTAGCGCTTCGGGTCCTCCAGCTCGACATAGATGTCGCCACCGGCATGCTCCAGAGCAGCCTCCAGCTGCTCCATCGAGCGCACCAGCGGGATCAGCTCCGCAGTCTCTTGCACGGGCAGGGGCTTGATGTCCGCAGTAGCCGCGGACAGTGCGCTCTGCCCCGGCGCGGGTTCGATCAAAGTCCACCGGCGACCGGTACGCCGTTTTTCCTGCAGGCGCTCGACCGCGAGACGGCGGCAGGCATTGAGTAGGGAAAGGGGCAGCATGAGCCCGGTGGGCAGGCGGTTATCGAGCCGGGCGAGGCGGAACGGCGTATCCCCGAGGCGACCGAGCTGCTTACGAAGTACGGCCTCATCGAGGGGTTTATTCTGCGCAGGCTCCAGCGCCTGCTCAGACTCGGCAACCGCTTCAAAGCCCTCCTCATCCGCCAAGGTCAGGCGGAGCGGCTGACCGGCTGCGCCCTCGACCGTCACTGTCAGCGGACGCTTGTAGCGCGGTTGCTCAACCTCAAAACTCTGCCGCAGCTCGCGATCGAGCGCGGGGTCGGCGGTCTTCCAAACAATAGCACCCTCCTCCACGCGCACGCGGCGCAAGGCGTCCCCGTGCAGACGCAGCAGGGTAAGTTTCCCCTGCGGCTCGACGGCGTTGACGTTCCCGCCAGCCTCCGGCAGATCCGGGCGGCCCTGGTCCACGACTACGCCGTCACCGGGCTTGACCGGCCCCTCCAGATCTACGAGCAGCCCCTGCGGGCTGGCGGCCATCACCGAGCCCACGCGCACGCCGCGCTTTTTACCGAAGCGCGCATGCACGAGCTGACGGTTGTCGATGCCCTCCAGCCAACCCGTATGGAACCCACGGGAAAAAGTCATATCGAGCCGGTAGCGCTGCTGCTCCGGCGACAGATCCTCGCTGTCATTCTTTTTGGATACAGGGGCGATTGGGTTTTCATCATCATCCGGGACAAGCTCCTCCCAGGCCTTATCGAGCGCGCGGCGATAGACCCCAGTCACGGCGGAGACGTACTCGGGCGTCTTCAGGCGGCCCTCGATCTTCAGAGAGGCCACCCCTGCGCGCACGACCTGCGGCAGGGCACTGAGCCCGGCCAGGTCCTGCGGGCTGAGCAGGTAGCGACGCTCGCCCAGCTCGACGAGCTCGCCGTCGCTGATCAACTCGTAAGGCAAGCGGCAGGCCTGCGCACACTCGCCCCGGTTGGCGGAGCGCCCACCGAGAGCCTCGCTGGTCAAACATTGGCCCGAGTAGGCAACGCACAGCGCGCCATGGACAAAAATCTCCAGCGGCAGCTCCAGCCCGTCGGTCGCGCACTTCTCACGGATCGCGCTGATCTCGGCCAGCGAGCACTCACGGGCCAGCACGACGAGCGAGCAGCCCAGCTCATTGGCGAAGCGTACCCCGGCCTCGCTGGTCACGCTCATCTGCGTAGAGGCATGGATGGGAAAATCCGGCGAAAGCTGCCGAATCAGGCGGCAAGCGCCAACGTCCTGCACAATGGCTGCGTCCACGCCGGCAGCGATGATTTTACGCAGAAACTCCTCCGCCTCGGGCATTTCGTTGGCGAAGATGAGCGTGTTAAACGTCACATAGCCACGCACGCCGCGCTCGTGCAGGCGGGCCATGATATCCGGCAGCTCAGCGGTGGAAAAGTTGTGCGCGCGCATGCGGGCGTTGAACTGCTCCAGCCCGAAGTAAACCGCGTCCGCGCCGTTCTCGATCGCCGCACGGGCGCACTCCCAATCCCCCGCCGGCGCGAGCAGCTCGGGCTTGCGCAGCAGAGGCGCATCCTGTGCCCCGGACGTACCGAGACGTTTTGGTAAAAGTTTTCCCATCGCAAGTAAACCACCCACAGGGAACGCATTTTCCCGCCTTTAGCAAGCGCTCATGAATGCTCGGTTTCTTCTGGGGGCTACGCACCCCCAGACCCCGCGGCAGCCAAGGCTGCACTTTCGATGCTACGCATCGTGTCAGCGATTAGTGAAAGCAGCGAAGCTGCTTTCACTAATCGCTGAGATGACAAACATAAAAACTGATCGTCCCAATGAATGCGAACAATCCGCTATTGGGGCAGCGACGGCAAGGAGCGATGGGGCATAGCCCCATCAATGCCAACGGAGGCACTCCGTCGCGGGTGCGGGGCGCGTAGCCCCGCAAAAAGCCGTACTTCTCCCCTACTCCAGAAATCCGCCCAGCCACTGGGCGGGAGAGATTTCACGCTCTTCGCCGAGGAGGTGGAGCAGCTCGGCGGCGGCCTCTTGCATCGCCGTGAGGCGGGAAGGCTCATCGAGGCAGGACACCAGCTCGGCAGACAAAGCAGTGGGCGTGGCCGCGCCTTGCAGGTACTCGGGGTACACATCGCGACCGAGCAGGATGTTGGCGATGCCGAGGCGGTCGATGCTGACCAGACGCCGCCCGATGAAGTACGTGAGCGGGTTGGCGCGGTACACGATCACGCCGGGGATGGCTGCCAGTGCGCAGTTGAGAGACATCGTGCCCGAGCTGGTCATCACCGCGGAAGCCGAGGCGACAGAGCCTCCCGGCTCCAAACTGAGCCGATCCTTCAAGGAAGGAAAATGCGCGAGCTGCTCGCGCAGCACGGCGGCAATGGCTTCGCCGGGATAGATGGCCACCGCTCGGCGCGGGCTGTCCGGGTTTTGCTGAAAATAACGCTCCAACGCGTGCAGCATGAGCGGGAAGATGCGCCGTACGGGTGTCTTGCGGCTGCCGGGCAGGAGCAGGACCGGTCCCTTTGCATCGTAGCACAGCGGGAGCTCGTAGTCATCTGCGGTAAAGGGGTGGCCCACGTAGGCCACGGGCAGCTCGGTGTCGTCGTAGCACTTGACCTCGAACGGAAAAATCACCGCGAGCGAGTCGAGCAGCTTGGCCATCTTGAAGCGCCGGTGGCCCTTCCAGGCCCAGATCTGCGGGCTGATGTAGTAGAGCAGTTGGACCTCTCCCCCGCCCTTCACGCTGATGCCCTCCTTTTGCAGGCGCTCGGCCAGCCGGAGGTTAAAGCCCGGATAATCGACAAAGCAGATCGCGCGCGGATTGTGCTCCTTGATCCACGCCACGGTCTGCTCGAAAAGGTCTTTAAAAAAACCGTAGTTCTTTAAAACCTCGAACAGGCCCACCACCGAGTGCTGGGTGAGATCGAACAACAACTGCGCCCCGGCCTTTTCCAACTCCTCGCCGCCGATGGCGCACACCGTCAGGCCCGAACGCTCCGCCCGCAGCTCGCGCAGAAGGCGGGCCGCGTGCTGGTCACCGGAGTGCTCACCGGCCAGGATGAGCAGATCGGGCTGACTGTTGGCTGCTGGTAGGGGCATGGATAAATACTTTTAACCGCAAAGTGCACGAAGGACGCGAAGATATTCCGTAAAAGACCTGTCCCCTAGAGACAGTGGCACGGCGTTGTTTTGTGTTTCTTCTTCGCGCTCTTTGCGTCCTTTGCGGTTAGCTAAAAACACTACCCGCGCAGAGCGTTGGCGTCGCGGATCTGCTGGGTGATTTTGAGGGCGACCTCCAGGGCGCTGCGGCCGAGGGCGGCGTCCACCTTGGGGGCGGTGTGCTTACGCACGGCGTCGGTAAAGGAATCCAGCTCCAGCAGGAGCGGCTCGCCCTTCTCGATCGGGATGTTCTTCTTGCTCAGGCCGAGCTTACCCTTGCGGATGAGGTGGCCCTTTTGCTCGGCGAAGTTGAGCGAGAGGTAGGCGTTGGGCTGGAAGACGCGGATCTCGCGCACCGGCTTGCGGCTGACGCGGCTGGTGTTGATGTTGGCCACGCAGCCGTTTTCAAAGGTCAGGCGGGCGTTGGCGATGTCCTCACTCTTGGTCAGGACGTTGACCCCGACCGAGTCCACGCGCACCAGCGGCGACTTCACGAGCTGCAGGATGACGCCGATGTCATGGATCATCAGGTCGAGCACGACGCTGACCTCGACTCCTCGGATCTTGAACTCCGCCAGGCGGTCCGCGGTGATGAAACGCGGGTCCTTGACGTGCTTTTCCAGAAAGCCCATGACCGGGTTGTAGTGCTCGATGTGGCCAACCTGCACCAGCAGGCCGCGCGAGGCGGCGGCCTCGGTGATCTGCTCAGCCTCTTCCAGTGTGGGGCAGATGGGCTTCTCGATCAGCAGGTGGCAATTTTTCTCCAGCAGAGGCAGGGCGACCTCGGTGTGGCGGTCGGTCGGGACGGCGACGCTGATGGCCTCGCAGCGCTCGCCGAGCTCGTCGAGGGTTTCGCACACATGGGCGTTCCCGTGCTGCTTGGCGATCTCGCGGGCGCGTTTGGGGTCGGCGTCATAGACACCGGCCAGTTCACAGCCGGGGAGCTGGTTGTAGATCCGAGCGTGGTGCTGCCCGAGGTACCCGACCCCGGCCACCCCGCAACGCAAAGGGGTCTTATCTGCCATAAACGTCTAAACTAGAGGCTAAAATGCGCCGGGGAAACGGAAAAATGAGATTAACCGCAAAGAGCGCAAAGGACACAAAGAAGAAAAGCGAAAGCTCTCCCACCGGTACAGGACAAGGACCTGCCTACAGCTCCTCCAGCACACCGCCGCGCATGAAGAGGCGGCGCTGGGTGCGGGAGGCGAACTCCGGATTGTGGGTGACCAGGCAAAGCGCGACCTGCTCCTCGGCGCACATTTTCATAAAAATATCCATCACCTCGGCGCCGGTGTGCTCGTCGAGGTTGCCGGTGGGTTCGTCCGCGAGGACGAGCGCGGGCTTGTTCAGGAGGGCGCGGGCCAAGGCCACGCGCTGGCGTTCCCCTCCAGAGAGCTGGCCGGGCATGTGGCGTAGGCGCTCTGAGAGCCCCACCTGCGCGAGCAGATCACGGGCACGTTCGCGCTTGGCGGCGTCGAGCTTACCGGCAAGGCGGGCCGCCATGAGCACGTTTTCCAGAGCATTCATCTCCGGGATCAGATAGTAGGACTGGAAGACCAGCCCCATAAAGGTCGTGCGGCGCAGTGCCCGCCAGTCGGCGGACTTCTTCAGGACGTTTTCGCCGCTCCAGTGAATAGCTCCCGCGTCGGGCAGCTCCAGTGTAGAGAGGATGTAGAGCAGCGTGGTCTTACCCGCGCCGGACTCACCACGGATGCTCACGCTCTCCCCGGCATGCACAGACAGGTCCACCCCGGAGAGCACTTCGATCCGGCTGTCGGGGCCGGTAAAAACTTTGGTTAATCCGACGGTCTGGAGAACGGGTTCGCTACTCATTGCGGAGGGCATCAGCGGGTTTGAGGCGGGCGGCTCGCCAGGCGGGCAGCAGCCCGGCCAGTGTAGAGACGACGATGGCAAAGGATACGATCAGGATGAAGTCTTTCGCCTCGTAGTGGACGGGCAGCACGCGGAACTGGTAAAAATTCAGCATCATGTCGGAGCTGTTGGTCACACGGGTCAGGGCATCGACGATTTGCGCGCGGTAGTAGAGGATCAGCAGTGCCAGCCCCACCCCGAGCACCGAGCCGACGGCACCGACCAGAAAGCCCTGGAAGCAGAAGACGAAGGCCATCTGCAGCGAGCGCCCCCCCATGGCACCGATCAGGCCAATCTCGCGGGTCTTGCGGACCACCGCAGTAAAGAGCGAGCTGGCGATGGAAAAGGCCGCCACGAGGATGATGAAAAGGATGATGAACGACATGACCGTCTTCTCCAGATTGAGGACGAAGAGGATGTCCTGATTCTGCTCCAGCCACGTCACCGCCCGATAGGGAGGTTCGAGCTGGTCGTTGAGCTGCTTGGCGACCGCGGCAGCCTGATTGCGGTCCGCCAGACGCAGGGAGACGCCGTGCGCGCCGTTACCCAGACCGTAGAGCTCCTGCATCAGCCGCAGCGTCACGATCATGGTGTTGCCGTCGATCTTGTTGTAGCCGGTCTCGAAGACACCCGCCACGGTCAGCTCGCGGGGCAGCAGGACCTCGTCGTTTTTGAGCTTGTCGAGCATGAGCGGCGAATACAGCTCCACAGTCGAGCCCGGATAGGCACCAATGGAGGCCGCGAGCCCGGCGCCGAGGAAGACCGTCTCATCGTCGAGGTCGTCAATCGAGCCACTGCGCAGGTAGCGATCAAAGGGGATGATCTGCTCGTCCTCCAGCACGTCCACCCCCATCACGTAGGGGAAGGCCGGGCGGTTGCGAAACATCATCATGCACATGCCCTCGGCATAGGGCGAGACAGCCTCGACCCCGTCAATCTGCTCGGCCATCTCGACCAGCGGCCAGGTCTGATAAATAATGCCGCCGCCGTACACGCGCACATGGCCGCCGGTATCGGCCAGCTTGTCGCGGATTTCCTTACCAAAGCCGTTCATCACGCTCTGGACGATGAGCAGCACCATCACCCCGAGGGTGACGCCCGTCACCGAGACGACGCAGAAAAGCGACACCAGCCGCCCCGAAGGGAAAAGCTGCTTGAGCGCGAGATACAGGTACCAGGGCATGAATTCAGGAAAGGTTTAGGTCAAAGGTTGTCAACGGTACGGGACGTTCAGGGGCTAACGACGAGGCGATAGTAGCCCTGCGGCAGCTCC
Source organism: Ruficoccus sp. ZRK36 (assembly GCF_019603315.1). Taxonomy (NCBI): domain Bacteria; kingdom Pseudomonadati; phylum Verrucomicrobiota; class Opitutia; order Puniceicoccales; family Cerasicoccaceae; genus Ruficoccus; species Ruficoccus sp. ZRK36. The sequence continues at coordinate 2,650,727 of NZ_CP080649.1, read as the reverse complement.
AGCTCCCAGCCTGCACTTTCGATCAGGCGGGCCCAGGCGCGGCCCGTCTCACCGGCAGAGGCCTGGCTCAAGGGCAAGAGTGAGCCGACATTACCCGCTGCCGAGCGGTAGAGCATAAACTCCAGGGCTTCGAGCTCGCCGGGGCTGGGCAGCACGGCCTCACCCGGATCAAGCGGAAACTCCCCCACCAGACGACCCGTGCTGGCATCCCGCACCTCGACCAGATAAGCATCCGGCTTCGTCACCAGAGGCGGCGGGGGCGGAGCAGTCTGCCCGTAGGTCGTAAAGGAATCGCGCGCATAGCGCGTCAGCAGGTCGTTAAAATTAAGCGGACCCTGGCTGCCATCGCCCTGCCCTCCCCAGGATAGATTCATCACCAGCGGCAGCGGCGTATCCATCTCCAGTAAGGCTGCGCCGGGAGAGAGCACGCGCTGTGTTCCCTGAACTCCACGGGCGTTAAGCGTAGTCGGCAAAAAGAGCGCCTCGGAGTCGAGCAGCAGCGACTGCTCACGGCGGATCTCGCTCTGCACGCCATGGTCGGGACCATTCCAAACGATAAACGGCTGCGGAATCTCCTCTGCGCTGACGGGCCGGGCCGTCACCCGAAAGAGCAAAAAGCCCGCCAGGTGCACCCCTACCCCCAGCACACAGGCCAGGCGCGCCACCGGGGAATGCCACCAGCGCTGAAGGCGAAACAAGTAGCTGCGCTGGGACGTCATGGCTGACTGAGTCCCTCGATTCCTCCCTGCGCTCTAGCTGTCGGCTGCTCCGAGTTAGCGGCAATCTGCAGGGCCGTATAGCCAGCCTCACGCGCCAGATCGGCCAGGCTCAAAAGGGTTTGCAGGGGCAGCTCCGCGTCGGCCTTTACCAGCAGGACGCCCTCACCGGGGCTTTCACCCCGCTCGATCAGGCGCTTCCAGCCCTCCAGGGTGACCACGCGGCCATCGAGAATCATCATCTCGTCGCTCTTGTAGGTCAGGACTGCGAGGGTCGCAACTCCGGCCGGGGCCGAGTTCTGAACCACGGGCAGCGCAATCGTCTCGCCGGGAGCAGCCACAAAGCGCGAGCCCAGCAGCATGAGCATGAGGCAAATCAGCAGCACATCGAACAGCGGTGCCACGTCCAGGCGTTTACCGGGCGAGGACAGGTGGCGTTCGAGTTCGAGCGGACGGGTCAGCGACATGGGTACAAAGCTCAGGCGTTCTTCTCGGGAGCGGTTTGCTCCGCGGATGCGGTCTTTTCGGCGGCAGGTTGATCGTCCTCATCCTCGTCGTCCTCGGGGACATCCCGGTGCATAAACTGGATAATATCGTTACCGACCCACTCCATGTCATGAACCAGCGCGCGCACCCGGCCATGGAGGAAATGGTGAGCGAGGTAGGCCATGATGGCGATTGCCAGCCCGGTGGCGGTGGTGATCAGGGCCTGAGCCACATCCCCGGAAAAGGTCGAGGCATTGGCGTAAGGGCCCTTGAGCTGCATCTGGACAAAGGCGTTGAGCAGAGCGACCACTGTGCCCAGCAGGCCCAGCAGCGGGGAGACCTTGGCGATGGCGGCAATCGTGCCGACGCGGCGCTCCAGCGAGGGGATCTCGACCAGGGCGGCATCACGGATGGCCCCGCGCATTTTCTCCTCGGATTTGTCGTGATTGAGGAGCGCGGCCTTGACCACGCTGGCGACGGGGCCGGGGGTCTCCTCACACACGGTGAGTGCCTCCAGCAGGCGGCGCTTGCGTACGAGGTTCTTGATCCCGTCGACAAAGGTGTTGGTGCGAATCTGCCCTTTGTGCAGGTACAGAGTGCGCTCGACGAAAAAGATGAACCCGATCAGGCTCAGCACGAGCAGCGGCCACATGAGGGGACCGCCGCGCTCGATAAGGGAAAAGTCAAAGATGCCCATGGGTGGAAAAAAGCAGTTAAAAGAGTGGCTGCCGTCCGGTAAAGCCTAGAACACAACCGCAGGCGGTTCAGTTCGTGGATACCTCCCGGCCCAGTCGCGAGCGGGCCAGATGCCAGCCCGGTAACTGGTTACGGACGATGATCTCCAGCACGCGGGCGGATTCGCGGGGCTTACCCTCGGCGGCGAGCATATCGGCCAGTCGCAGGAGGGACTTGGACAGCCAGATGCGGCCGGTCGGGGTCAGGCTCTCGTCCACCTCACCGTCAGGCGCGGCCAGAGTGACGACCTGCCACAGGGCATCCTGCGCGAGATTATTGTTTCCGGCCTGTCGCAAGCAGTGTGCCCAGGCAAAGCCCGCCTCCAGGCGGAAGTCCAGAGGCGCGTCCGGCCGGTCGAAAAGGTTTTCCAGATCCGCGGCAACGGCGATCAGGCGCTGCGGGTCCCCGCCAGCCTGAGCCATGAGCGTATTCGCACGGTAAAGCTCGGCCAGATAGACATCCGAGCGTCTGCCGCTGAACTGCTGGATCAGGTTTTCGTAGGTCTGCTGCGCGAGGCTGAACTCGTCGAGCTTGCGCAGGATATCCCCCTGGCGGATGCGTGCGGAAAAGACCAGATCGTGATTCGGGTACTCCACCGCCAGCTCCTCCAGGTACTTGAGCGCCTCGGTCAGATTGCGGGGCTGTCCCTGGGCTTCGGCGGCCATCGCGCCTTCGTACAGGGCGATAGCGGCCTGCGGCGAGCTCGGGTAGTCGTCAGCGATTTTACGATAGCTCAACTGGGCTTCATTATAAATCCCCTGAGCGACCAGATAGCGGGCTTCTTCCAGGTAAGAGAGCACAGCGGCATCGCTGGTGGGGAATTTCTCACGCAGGCTGGCAAAGGTAGCGAACGCCTGATCATTCCGGCCCAGGCGCAACAGCGCCCTCCCCCGCAGGAAAAGCGCATTGGCGGCGATCAACTCCCGGTCGGCCATGGGCACCTGATCGTCCGGCGTGGCGCCGACATCAGCCAACAGGGTATCCGTCATGGCCGGGACCGACTCGTACTGGTTTAAGTCACTGGCGAGCTTGATCTCAAGCCAGAGTAGACGCAGGCGCAGAGCAGCGGGCATCGTGCTACTCTGGGGCAGGCTCAGGATGCGGCGCAGGCGGTCCAGCGCCGCCTCGGCCTCACCAGACCGCGTCATCGAGGAGGCAAGACTCCACTCCGCCTCCCAGCGGCGCTCCGTGCTGGCACTGGCAGCGGCAAAGGACTGATCCAGCACTTGACCGGCCTCGTCGTAGTGCTTCTCACGGATGAGGGACTCGACCAGTTGCAGGAGCAGCTCGCCGCGCTCGGTGGTGTCCGGCTCTTCATTCAGGACGGCCTCATAAACTTCAGCCGCAGCCTGATAGTCGCCATTGAGAAAGAAACTGTCCGCCACGAGCCGCCCGTAGTAGCGGTGCTCGCGCCCCGGCGGCAGGGCCTCGCGGATCTGGTTCAGGTAGTCCGCCGCCATGCGATAGCGCGGGGGCTCTGCGTTCCAGGCCTGAAAGGCGAGCAGGCGGGTGGCATCGATGCGCAGAGGCGATCCGGGATAACGCTCGATCAGCGCCTCGGCATCCCGCACGGCCAGATCGGGGTCCGGATTCGCCTTGCGAAGCATGAAACGGGCGCGTAGCAGCAGCAGCTCGTCATTGAGCGGGTGGTTCGGCTGGGTCAGCAGTTCGTCCAGTAACTGTTTGAACTCAGCCGGGTTCGTCTCGGCCAGATCGGAGCGACTGAGCAGGCTCAGGGCGATGGCGGAGGCCTCCTTGTCAGCGGCAGTGCGCAGGATCTCCTCCAGAGCGAGCTGGCCGCGCTGGGTGTTTTCCCCGGAAATCAGGGCAATGAGCAGGAGGATTTCGGTCTGCTCGGGCTTTTCCTGCTCGGTCAGGAGCTTTAGCTGGTCCTGAAGCACCTCGATGGCCTGAGTCTTACGCCCAAGCAGGTCGAGCACGATGGCGTACTGCCGGGCAAAGCCGAAGCCCACACGCGCACCGCGGTTTTCCTCGACCTTTTTCTGCAACAGCTTGGCGGTCTCCTCATCGGCCTCACCAGCAATAATTTGGCTGCGGAAAATCTCCGCCTCAAAGTCTGCCCGCTGAGTGGCGGTAACGGCCTTGGCCAGGGCCTGTTTAAAGTAAGACTCAGCCTCGACCAGTGTGCCCTGTGAGCGCTCCCAAAGGCCCTGCAGCAGGTAGTACCAGGGCACGAACTCAGGGGGAAGCTCGTTGGGGTTGATCTTGTCGAGATCGGCTTTAACCGATGCCTGATCGCCCCCGTAGTAGGCCAGCAGGGCCCGGCTGAGGTCTTCGCGGGGGTCATCGCTATCCGGCAGGGCATCCAGCAGGCGCCGCGCCGCCACCAGCTTACGCTGGCTGATCAGGGCGACCGCGAGCTTGTAGTTCAACTCCAGGCGCAGGGCCTCGCGCAGGGAATTATCCGAAAGAGCGCGCAGGTAGAAGCGTTCGGCCAGCGTCGGTAGGCCCGCACGCAGGGCGTCATCACCGGTCGCGATGAGGTGCGCAGTGGCCGGGCTGACGACCTGCGGAGTCTCCTCTGTCAGCAGCGGGACGGTCACCGCCGTCTGCCCCCACAGGCTGGCCGCCGCCAACGGCAGCACCAGCCAACACAAGCCCCGGCGAAAGTCCTGTCGCCATTTCCAGTAAAAAGCCTCTAGCACAGCCCATACTCTAATTCAGATGCCCCACCCGCTGGCAAGCCTGCACAGGGAGAGTTTTCATCAATGAGACGGGGAATTTGCAGGGGATTTAACATTGCCAATGCTTCTACCAGACACAAAAGTCATAAGCTTTGCATCATGAAGACCGTCTTCGCCGTACGTGAAACCGACCCCCGGGAAACCCGGGCTGCACTCATTCCCGACCTCGTTAAGAAACTGGTCGCCCTGGGCCTGAAAGTCCAGGTCGAGTCTGGGCTGGGCGTCCGCGCCGACCTGCCTGACGCCCTCTACACCGAAGCCGGTGCCGAGGTCGTGACCGACCGCGATGCCGCTCTGAGCGCCGCTGACATCGTCCTGCGTGTGCGCAAGCCCGATGCGGCCGAGCTGCCCAAGCTCAAGCCCGGTGCGCTGCATATCAGCTTTCTGGACCCCTTTAATGAAAAGGATCTGCTGAACAAGCTCGCTGAGGCCAAGGTCAGTGCCGTCAGCCTGGAAATGATCCCGCGCACCACCCTGGCGCAAAAGATGGACGCCCTCTCCTCGCAGGCCAACCTCGCCGGCTATGCCGCCGTGATCATGGCCTCCGACCGACAGAGCAAGATCCTCCCCATGATGATGACCCCGGCTGGCACGCTCTCGCCCGCCCGCTTCTTTATCATCGGTGTCGGCGTAGCCGGGCTTCAGGCCATCGCTACCGCCAAGCGCCTCGGTGCCCGTGTCGAAGCCTTTGACACACGCCCGGTGGTCGAGGAGCAGGTAAAATCCCTCGGTGCCAAATTTGTCAAAGTGGACCTCGGCGATACCGGTCAGACCGATCAGGGCTACGCCAAGGAACTCACCCCTGAGCAGCTCGAAAAGCAGCGCCAGGGCATGGCCAAGGCCTGCGCCCAGGCCGACGTCGTCATCACCACTGCCAAGCTCTTTGGCCGCCCCGCCCCGAAGATCGTCACCGCCGACATGCTCGCGCAGATGAAGCACGGCAGCATCGTGGTGGACCTCGCGGTCGAGACCGGCGGTAACGTCGACGGCTCCAAGCTGGGCGAGGAAGTCATCACCGAGAACGGTGTGCGCATCATCGGCCACGAGAACATCGAGGGCTACTTCGCACAGCCGGCCAGCCAGATGCTCGCCTCTAATTTCTACAACTTCATCGAGCACTTCTGGGACACCGAGGCCGGCGACTTCCAGTACAAGCTCGATGACGAAATCCTCAAGGGCTGCCTGCTCACCCGCGACGGGCAGATCATCCACGAGCGCTTCAAGGCCTGAGCCTACAGTATCCACTATCCGATACAGACACGGCTACGCCTAACATTCCTTACAACATCACCAACTTTTAAAAATCGTCACCATGGTACTGGTTCTTCTCGTATTCATCTTCGTGCTGGCGGCCTTCCTCGGCTTCGAGCTGATCAGCAAGGTGCCCTCGCAGCTACACACGCCGCTGATGTCCGGCTCCAACGCTATCTCCGGCATCACGATCGTCGGCGCGCTCATCGCCGCTGGCGAAACGACCGGCACGCTCTCTGCCTGGCTCGGCTTTGCCGCCGTGGTCCTGGCCGCGGTTAACGTAGTGGGCGGCTATCTCGTCACCGACCGCATGCTCGGCATGTTCAAAAAGAAAGACGCCTCCAAGCCCAAGGCAGACTAACCCACCGGCACCAACTTTTTAGCGCACGCGCACCATGGACACTCAAATGCTCATCAACCTCGCCTACATTGCGGCGTCGGTTATCTTTATTTTCGGCATTAAAATGCTCGGGTCGGCCACGACCGCCCGCAAGGGCAACCGCCTCTCGGCTCTGGGTATGCTCATCGCCGTGGTGGTCACTCTCTTTGACCGCCACCTCATCAGCTACCAGCTCATCATCGCTGGCCTCATCATCGGCGCCCTGATCGGCGTCATCGCGGCCAAGATCGTCAAGATGACCTCCATGCCGGAGCTGGTCGCTCTGTTCAACGGCTTCGGCGGTCTGGCTAGTCTCCTCGTCGGCTGGGCCGAGTATGCCCGCGTATCCGCCGGCACGCAGGCCGCGGACTTCGTCGAGCAGGTCGGTGAAAGCGCCGGGGTGGAAGTCACGCTCGGGATGAGCGGCTTCACTGCCGCTGTGACCGCGCTGGCTATCCTCATCGGTGGCATCACCTTTACCGGTAGCGTCTATGCCTGGGGCAAGCTCTCGGGTAAGCTCTCCGGCCGCCCCACCCTCTTTAACGGGCAAAAGGCGGTCAACGCCGTCATCGCCGGCCTGATCGTTCTCTGCACGATCATCTTTGCCATGTATCCCTCCGGTGGCCTGGCCACGACCATGGTCATCCTGCTGATCGTGCTTTCGCTGGCCCTGGGTATCCTCGCTGTCATGCCCATCGGTGGCGGCGACATGCCGGTTGTTATTTCACTGCTGAACAGCTGCTCCGGCCTCGCTGCCAGTGCGGCTGGTTTCGTCATCGTCAACAACGTGCTCATCGTGGCGGGCTGTCTGGTCGGTGCCTCCGGCCTCATCCTGACCGTGATCATGTGTAAGGCCATGAACCGCACTCTGAGCAACGTGCTCTTCTCGGGCTTCGGTGCGACCGTCCAGGCTGCCTCCGGCAAGGCCGAGGGCGAGCTCAAGCCGATCAGTGCCGACGACGCCTACTACGTCCTCGAAGCCGCCCGCAACGTGGTCTTCATCCCCGGCTACGGGATGGCCGTCGCGCAGGCTCAGCACGCCGTCAAGGAGCTGGGTGAGCTGCTCGAAGCCAACGGCGCAGAAGTCCGCTTCGCCATCCACCCGGTCGCCGGTCGTATGCCCGGTCACATGAACGTGCTCCTGGCCGAGGCCGACGTGCCCTACGAGCAACTCGTCGAAATGGACGACGTCAACCCGACCATGAGCACCGTGGACGTGGCCATCGTCATCGGCGCCAACGACGTCGTTAACCCCGCCGCCGCTGAAGACCCGAGCAGCCCGATCTACGGCATGCCGATCATCAACGCCCACGAGGCGCAGACCGTTTTCTGTCTCAAACGCGGCAAGGGTGCCGGGTTCTCCGGCCTCGAGAACGTCCTCTTCCTGCGCCCCAACGCCCGTATGCTCTACGGCGACGCCAAGGCCTCCATCACCGAGCTGGTCACCCAGTTCAAGGACAGCTAAGCGGAGCGTTTTTTCTTTCTGGGCTTATGCAGCCCAGACCCGCAGCAGGCGGAGCCTGCACTTTCGATTAAGGGCTTGTGCGATGCACAAGCCCTTAATCGTTATTGAGGTATCTCCTGACGTGGAGCCCCAGCAACAGAGACGATTGCTTCTGCTAAATGAGGTGCGAAGGCTTACCGGGGTGGTGCTTCCGTTTGGATGCTTTGCTCAGCGATTACGGTAAGTGAGCAATGATAGGGGGTAGGCACACAGTGCCGTAGGGGCCGAGCCCCTCAATGTCCTGTGCGGTCACGCACCCTAAACCAGCTTCTTGACGATAGCTGCGACGAGTGCGTCGATGGAGGATTCTTTGGCCTCGGCGTCGATGGGCACGCCCTTTTCCTTCATGGCGGCGCTGGTGATCGGGCCGATGCTGATGGCCTTGGGGCGGGTTGCGCCCTTGGCGAGCTGGAGCTGGCCGCTCTGGGCCACGAAGTTCTCCACCGTGCTGGCGCTGGTAAAGGTGATGGCGTCGGCTCCACGCTGGCGGAAGGACTCCGCATCGGGCTCCTCGCTCATGTCGCTGGGCTCGTTTGTGTAAACGGGCAGCACATCGACGATGGCGTGGCCCTCCTCTTCGAGACGCTTGATGAGCACATCGCGGTTACGGTTACCCGTGACCACGAGCATGTTCACGCTGTCGAGGCTCTGCTCGGTCAGGAGTGCCTCGGCCAGGCTCTCAGCCACGGCGGTCTCGGGGATGACATCCACGGCCAGGTGCTGGCTCTTGACCTCGCGGGCGGTGGACTCGCCGATACAGGCGATACGCACACCGCCGATGCTGCGCAGGTCGGCGAACTTTTCGAAAAACTTTTTGAAGAAGAAGCGCGCGCCGTTGGGGCTGGTGAAGACCACCCAGTCGTAGTGCGCCATGCCGTCAAAGACATCCACGGTCTCGTGCGACTCAGCCTCGGTGATCTTGATCAAGGGCAGCGAAAGCACCTCGGCCCCGAGGGCTTCGAGCTTGCCACGCAGTTCACCGGCCTGCTCACGCGAGCGGGTGATGGCGATGCGCTTACCGGAGAGCGGGCGACGTTCAAACCAGTTCAGCTCGCCATAGTAGCGGGCGACCTCGCCGACGATGACGATGGCGGGGGGCTTCAGCCCGGCTTTTTTCTTGGCCTCGGCCACGGTGGCGAGCGTGGCGCACAGGCTGCGCTGACGCGGTAGCGTGGCCCACTCGATCACGGCAACCGGCGTCTCCGGCGGCAGTCCGCCCGCGATCAGCTTGTCGGTGATTTCGGAGATGTGGCCCATCCCCATATAAATGCAAAGTGTGCCGCCGAGCTGGGCAGCCTTGGCAAAGTCCACGTGCATGTTGCCACGCTCCATGTCCTCGTGGCCGGTGAGGAAACACACGGATGAGCTGTGCTCACGGTGTGTGAGCGGAATGCCTGCGCAGGCAGCCGCGCCAAGCGCAGCGGTGACGGCGGGCACGATCTCGAACTCGATTCCATCGGCGTGCAGGCGGCAGGCTTCCTCGCCTCCGCGCCCGAAGACAAAGGGATCGCCGCCTTTGAGGCGAACGACCTGCTTACCTTCGTTGGCGTGCTTGACGAGGATGTCCTCGATCTTGTCCTGCGGGATCGAATGACGGCCAGGACGCTTGCCCACGTAGACGAGCTCGCAGTCGGCTTTGACCCAGCTCTGCAGTTCGGCATTGGCCAGATAGTCGTAGACGAGCACGTCGCAGGTCTCGATCAACTCGCGGGCACGCACGGTGACCAAGCCCGGATCGCCCGGACCGGCTCCCACCAGAAATACTTTTCCTTCGCTCATTCGGAATCCTCACTCAGGCCCAGATCCTTGACGATCTCGGCCACCACGCGTTCGCGTGCGTCGCCATTACCACGCATCTGGTAGTGGCGCGTACCGATCGGCTCATAGTAAACCGATACATTGCGGTTATAACAATACACGCCGATCGAGGTATGGCAACCGCCTCCCATGCCCGCGAGCACGGCCTTTTCGGTTTCCACCGCATAGCCCGTCTCTTCGTCGAGCACGGCGCGGAGAGCCTCGCCCTCACCCTTGCGGACTTGCAGGGCGATAGCGCCCTGCCCGGCGGCAGGGATAACCTGAGCGGGGCTGAAGGGCCGGAAGGCCAACCCCGGCCACTCGAAGTGGCCCAGACGGCGAAGCCCGGCAGCCGCCAGGATGGTCGCATCCACTTTGCCGTTGGCGACCTTCTTCAGGCGCGTCTCGACGTTACCGCGGATCTCGGACCAGACCGCGCACGGGTACAGCGCCTTGAGCTGGGCCCGGCGTCGCGGGCTGCTGGTGGCGATAAAGCACGGCGTGGCGATGTCCTCACGGACCACGAGCACGTCGTTGACCTCCGCACGCGGCAGATAACCGGCGATCTCCAGATCATCCGGCTGGACGGCGGGCAGATCCTTGGCGCTGTGCACGGCCACATCGGCCTGACCAGAGCGCAGGGCCTCCTCCAGCTCTTTGACGAAGAGACCTTCGCCGCCGCGCTGTTCGAGCGACCACTGCTTCTGCTTGTCGCCGGTGGTGACCATCTCGTGCACGGAGAACTCCGTCTCCGGCAGATGTTCGCGGAGCCACTCCAGCGTCAACTCGGTCTGGCGCATAGCCAAGGGGCTGCCACGGGTAGCAAGCCTGAGCGATTGCGATGTCATAACACAAGCGGGCAGGTATTACCCTGCCCGCATCAAACACAAGTGTGTAAACCCTTGGGTGTTACTTGGAAGTATAAGAAGCCTGGGCGCCCTTGATGTCTTTCTTCGGGACCCACGGCATCAGCGAGCGCAGGCGCTTGCCGACCTTTTCGATCTGATGATCAGCGCCCTGCTTACGCAGTTCGTTGAACTTCGGATAGCCGTCCTTGTACTCCTTGACCCACTGGCGGGTGAACTTGCCGTCCTGGATCTCCTTGAGGATGGCCTGCATGGCCTTCTTGGACTTGTCGTTGATCACGCGCGGGCCGCGGGTGACGTCGCCGTACTCGGCAGTCTCGGAGATCGAGAAACGCATGCCGCTGATGCCGGACTCGACCATGAGGTCGACGATCAGCTTCATTTCGTGCAAGCACTCGAAGTAAGCCATCTCGGGCTGGTAGCCAGCCTCGACGAGGGTTTCGAAACCAGCCTGGATCAGGGCGGAGCAACCGCCGCAAAGCACGGCCTGCTCACCGAAGAGGTCGGTCTCGGTTTCTTCCTTAAAGGTAGTCTGGATGACACCGGCGCGGGTACCGCCAACGCCCTTGGCCCAGGCCAGAGCAACATCCTTGGCGCCCTTGGAGGAGCCCTTGAGGACGGCGATCAGCGCGGGAACGCCCTTACCCTCGACGTACTGCGAGCGCACGACGTGGCCGGGGCCCTTCGGGGCCACCATGATGGTGTCAACGCCCTTGGGCGGCTCGATCAGGCCGAAGTGGACGCACAGGCCGTGACAGAATACGAGAGTCTTGCCCTTCGTGAGATTGGGCAGGACGTCCTTTTCGTAGACTTCGGGCTGCACCATGTCCGGGATGGAGAGCATGATAACGTCGGCGCGCTTGACGGCTTCGGCGGTGTCGAAGACTTCGAAGCCCTGCTTCTTGGCGACTGCGACAGATTTGCTCTTGGGATACAGGCCGATAATGACCTTGCAGCCACTATCCTTCAGGTTGAGGGCGTGGGCGTGCCCCTGTGAGCCGTATCCGATGACGGCCAGCGTTTTTCCTTTGAGGACCTTCAGGTCCGCGTCTTTGTCCGTATAGACCTTGGCGGGCATGGTGTTGATTGGGTTTCTTGTTGGGTTAAAAGGTGAATGAACAGGTGAATCGGCACGGCCATAGCAGCCGAACCGGAAAAGGAAGGATTAGCGCTCGGCGCGGTAGCCGCGAGAAAGGGCGACGTTACCGGTGCGGGCCATTTCGCTAATACCGAAGGGTGTGATCAGCTCGAGGAAGGCGCGGATCTTGTTTTCGTTGCCGGTACACTCGATGATGATCGAATCCGTGGACACGTCTACGATCTTGGCGCGGAAGATATCGACGATTTCGACGATTTCCGAGCGCTTCTTGCTGTCGGCCTCGATCTTGACCATGACCAGCTCGCGCGCCACAAACGAGGTGCGCTCGCTGAAGTGCGTGACCTGGATGACATTAACCAGCTTATCCAGCTGCTTAATGGCCTGATCCAGCGTCCCCTCTGCCTCGGCGACTACGGTGATGGTAATGCGAGAGAGAAGAGGATCATGGGTCGGGCCGACGTTAAGCGTGTCGATGTTGAAGCCACGTCCGCTGAACATGCCCGCCACTCGGGCGAGCACGCCGAACTTGTTTTCAACCAATGCTGAGATCGTGTGGCGCATAAAAACTAAAGACATTGGCACAGTTCGCGCGCGGGAGAAAGCAAAAAATCCGCCCCTTTTCACCGGGCGAAAAACGATGAAATCAGACCGGCTCTGCGCAGCGAAGAATCAAAGCCCTTAGGCGTTAAAAGCCCATCCCGGGCATACCCCGACTCCCCTCTGAGGGCTGGGACTGCGTGGAGAGCTGACCGCGCTGGAACGTCCCGGTGATGCCATGCTGAGCATTATAGAGCGTGAGTGTGCCCTGCTTAATCGAATAGGTGCAGATAAACGTCCCCTCAGTCGCAGGCTCGAGCCGGATTTTACCGCTATCCATATGATAAGGCCCACTAAAGGTGTCCGTCCCGCCGCCATGCAGCTGCGCCGTCGCGGAGAAAGTCCCGTCCTTCTTAAAGGTCACACCGACGGTTTTAACCACCAGCCAGATGGCGTCACCGGAGAGATTCGTCGAGACCCAGTCCCCCTCGATACGGCTGGCCTTTACCACGATGCGCCCGGAGTGGCTTTTACTGGCGGGCAGGGCGGAGAGGGTAAGCGGGAGAGATGTCAAAAAAACGAGACTGAGAAGAACGGGAATTTTCATATGTATACACTAAAGTGGATTCATACATTTGAAAACGTAAAAAGCCCTGGCTAAAACGCATTTAGGCCCCGCAAGTGCTGTAATTCACCTGCGCGAGTGAACTATTCAATATCAACGGACTTTACACCAGGCTGTACCCTTGATAAATCCAAGCACCATTGATGAATAAGCCCAGATCCATTTTTCTTCTTAAGAAGCCCCTCTGCGGGACTATTTACAGCGAGTCGGCCATGACCGAGATCGCCCGTCTGACCGAAAACGACGGAAAAGTCTACGAGGGTGAAGACATTCTGGCCAACCCCGAGGACTTCCGGGACGTTGAGATCATTTTCTCTGGCTGGGGCTCCCCCGTCATGGATGAGAAGATCCTGGAGGCACTCCCCTCCCTTAAGGGCTTCTTCTACGGTGCCGGCAGCGTCCGCTACCTCGTGACGGATGCCTTCTGGGAGCGCGACATCCTGCTGACCAGCGCATACACGGGTAATGCCGTGCCGGTGGCCGAGTTCACCGTGGCCAGTGTCATCTTTTCTCTGAAGCGCGCCTGGAGCGCGCGCGAGGAACTGCTCAGCGGCAAGCGCGGCCCGTGGTCGCCCCCCGGTGTCTACAGCGGCTCACGCGTTGGTATCATCTCGCTGGGGGCTATTGGCCGCCTCGTGTGCCAGCGGCTGTCGGCCTTCTCGCTGGACGTCGTCGCCTACGACCCCTTTGCCAGCGACTCGGTCTTTGAAGAGCTCTCCGTGCGCCGGGCGCCGAGCCTGGAGTCCATCTTTGCCGAGTGTGACGTGGTTTCCCTGCATGCCCCCAAGCTCCCCGAGACTCTGAACATGATCACGGGCGAACTGCTTGAGATGATGCCGCAGAACGCGACCTTTGTGAACACCTCACGCGGGGCCATCGTCGATGAGGCTGCCATGATCCGCGTGCTGGAAAAGCGGCCCGACCTGTTCGCCGTCATCGACGTCATCACCGACGAGAGCCAGTACTGCACCACGCCTTTGCTGAAGATGCCCAATGTCTTCCTGACTCCGCACATCGCCGGCTCCATGGGCCGCGAATGCCACCGCCTCGGCGACATGGCCGTGGAGGAATGCCGCCGCTTTATCGCCGGGGAAAAACCCGTCGTGCCGGTGACTGCGCAGAACATCGTCCGCATGGCCTAGGGGCCAGCGCGCGAACCCACCCACTTGTCTCATAACCTGTTTCCGTCGCCGGGCACTACCGGCGACGGGTTTAAGTGTTGGCAGAACCCTTGCCGGCCAATAGTGTCATACCTTTCCATGAAAAGCCGTATCGCTCCCCTCCTGCTCGGCCTCTGTGCCCTGAGCCTTGTTCAACCGCTGAACGCATTTATGCAAAGCTCAACTGTCGCCCTGAGCTCTGATGAAGTCACCGTCATCAAAGACATCGACTACCTCGGTGCAGACCGCAAAGAGAAGATGGACGCCTACCTGCCGGCGGCGAGCTTCGAGCGCCCGCTCCCGGCCGTGCTGCTCATCCACGGGGGTGGCTGGCGCGTCGGCGACAAAGCCGCCAAGCGCGAGCGCAGCATCGCCAACGACCTCACAGCCCACGGCTACGCGGTGTTTTCCATCAACTACGAGCTCAACGTCGGCGAACGCGACCCCAAGACAAAAAAGCTGACGCTCTCGCACCTGGCCTGGCCCCAGAATCTGTATGACTGCAAGAGCGCCGTGCGCTTCCTGCGCCTGAAGGCGGACGAATACGGCATCAACCCCGAACAGATTGCTGTGACCGGTGGCTCTGCCGGTGGACACCTCTCCATGATGGTCGGGGCGACTGCCAACGACGACGAGATCAACCAGCACGGCCTCTATCTCAACCAGTCCAACGCCATCTCGTGCATCCTGAACTTTTACGGCATCTACGACGTCCGCAAGTTCCACACAAACCCGTTCAGCGGTGCCCCTCGCGAAGTCCGCACTGCCCATGCAGACGCCGCCTCGCCGGACACGTACTTCGACAAGGACCTGCCCCCGATGTTTATCGCCCACGGCACTGCCGATAAAACCATCCCGGTGAAGTACTCCCGCGAGCTGGCTCAGGCCCTTGCCAAGCTGGGCACCCCCTACGTCTACATCGAGATCGAAGGCGCACCGCACAGTTTCGACCTGCAGCCGGAGCAGTTTGACCTGCGTCCGACCGTGCTGTCCTTCCTGCAGCAGTACCTCGGCACACCGCAGAAAGCCCAATAGGGCCACGCGGGCTAACGGATCGGCGGACCTATCCGTCCTTGACGTCCGGGCGGAGCGAGTTCAAACGTTAGAAATGCCCGCCAGCGTCACGATCAAGGACATTGCGAAAGAAGCCGGGGTTCATTTCTCGACCGTCTCACTTGCGCTGCGTAACGACCCGCGTCTCTCCGATGGTACGCGGATCAGGATTCAGAAGCTGGCGGATGAGATGGGCTATGTGCCCAACGCCGCCATGAAGGCCCTGTGTGCCTATCGCGAGTCAAACCGCCCCCACCCGATCCGCAGCGGACTGGCGTTTTTGACGGATACCGAGCAGAAGACGGAGTTTCGTCAGACCATCTACAACGAAGCTCGCAAGCAGGCCGCCAACCTCGGCTACAACCTCCACCTGTACACCGCCGATGAGGCAAAGTACAATCTGGACCGCCTGCGCTCGATCTGGTGGAACAGCGGCCTCAAGGGCGTGCTGATCGGCCCCTTTGATCAGGCGGGTAGCATCCTCGATGACAAGTGGGATGACTGGATTTGCGTGGCCTTTGGCTACTCGGTCGAGAAGCCCGATTTTAACCGCACGATGCAGGATCATTTTACCAACATGACCGAGCATCTCGCCATCCTGCGCAGCCGGGGCTACAAGCGGATCGGGCTGCATCTGGACAACACCACCAACCGGCGCACACACGGTCTGCTGCACGGTGCCTATATGCTCGATCAGGCCCAGACCCAGAGCGAGCGCATCCCCCTCCTCAGCGACGAGGTGACTGAGCCCGGTCAACTCGTCGAGTGGATCAACCGGTACAAGCTCGACCTCGTGATAGCCGGGTCCGACGAATACTACCTCATGGAAAAGACCGGCCTGCGCATGCCCGAGGACATCGGATTTTCCCTGCTCTCGTGGAAGCAGTATGAGCCAGACAATCCCAGCCATTGCGCAGGTTTCGACATGAAAGCCGAGGTGCTCGCCTCCAGCGCGATTTCATTTCTGGTCTCCCAAATCCACGAGAATGCCTACGGGCTCTCTGCCCTGCCTAAAACCCTCATGGTCACGGGCGAATTCCACGACGGCGACACCATCCGGCCCGCGCATTAAGCAGCATTGGGCAACACCTCTGGTTTATGTTCTGTGAATGCGTACGGAGCTTTATTCAAATGTTTGAACAAGGCCCCTCTTGTCCCCTCTCTAATAAAGAAGTAACTTCGTGCATTAAGTACACGTTATCACCGAGAACACTTTAACCCCACTCATTCCCGATGAATAAGCTATTGTCCATTACCAGTTCTGCCTTCGCCTTTACGGCACTCGCGCTTTCGGCCCAGGCTGCAACCCTGATCAGCTACGATGCTGGCAATAACTACTCCGCCGAGGATTCAGACTTTTCACGTCGGGCCACGCAAAGCGGTAGCGGTCCCTACGTCTCCACGAGCGCGTTCAGCGACTCCTCCGCACTCAGCCCCAGCTCGGACTACTCTGGCCCGACCTTTTACGGTGGTTACCAGTACACCAGCTCGGATGTGGAGGGCTATCTCAGCCGCCAGCAGGTTCGCACCAATGCAGCTGGCGATCAGATATTTCTGCAAGCCTACAGGGGCGGAGGCTGGGCAGGCACCACGCTGAGCCTGCACGGCATCTATCTTTTCAAGCAGCAGGACTTCAACAGCGGCTATGAAACCGGCGCAATTACGCTGGACGGGATCAACATGAGCTGGACCGGCTACATCACGGCTGGTGACTCTGAACCCTCTAGCTTCGACGGCCGCATCGTTATCCAAACTGGCGGTGACTACTACGTCTCCGATGCGGTGATTGACCTGGCTCAAAACAGCGGCAGCTTTGCGATCTCCGGCTCGACCCTGGATAGTGTCCAGTGGGCGATTTATGATCCGACCAGCAGCTTCAACTTTGATGCTGGTTCTGCCAGCTTCAATGATGTGAGCCTGGACAGCATCACCGCCGTAGGCCTGTACTTCGAAGAAGACGGCTGGACCGGTAGTGGCGGAGGAAGCACGTCCTTCGGCCTGGGCATCAAGAGCTTTGAAGCCACTGGCTCAACCACGATTCCGGAGCCTGAGCACATGGGTATCCTGCTGGGTGCCGTCTGCATCCTGGGCATGCTGCTGCGCCGTCGCCTCGGCAAGTAAGTGTTTACCCAGCGCTTCCTACACATACCCTCATAGAAGGTCTTGCACGCACACTGGAGACCGGGTAAATTATTTTGTCATTACCAACCATGATCAAACTGCCCCACCACCGCCTCGCCGGGTTTAACACGTTTTCCAACAAGCTTTGCACAGGAGCTTTTGTTTTCATGCTCGGCCTCGGGGCGAGCGGCTGTCAGGCCAGCGAAGCAACGGCTGCTGCACCGGCCAAGGACGCCGAGGCAGCCGCCTCCACAGACTCCTGGCGCACTGAACTTTACCCAGAGGACTGGACGCCGCCGACCGAGGACTTCGTTTACTCGGAGGACGAGTTCATCCAGGACTTTTCCTATGCTGGCTATGCGCGCGGTGAAAAGCCGATCCCGGACTTCGCCGACGCCAAGGTCTTCAACGTGCTCGACTATGGTGCAGACCCGACCGGTAAGACCGACAGCACCGCCGCGATCCAGAAAGCCATCGACTCGGCCGTATCGCTGAAAAACGACACCGTCGTGCTCCTGCCTGCCGGGACCTATCACATCCAGCCCCAAGGCGATGAAAAGTGCGCGCTGCGCATCGCTGGCAGTAACATCGTCCTGCGCGGCGAAGGCACCGATAAGACATTCCTGCTCAATACTTCCTACGAAATGCGCGGCAAGCAGATCATCCGCGTCCAGGGTGACAGCAAGGGAAGCTGGAAAGAAGAAGGCTCCCCCTCCACCACCCTGAGCTGGGACCTGCTCGGCCCGACCAAGGTCATCCCCGTGGACGACGCCAGCGGCTTTAAGGTCGGTGACACTATCATGATCAGCATGACCCCAACCCCCGAGTGGATCGCAGAGCTCGGCGAGGAAGACGGCTGGGGCGGCTTCGAGCACAAGCTCGGGCGCATCATGTACCTGCGCCGTATCCAGGCTGTCGATACACAGGCCGGTGAGATCACCATCGACATCCCCACACGCTACGCGCTGAAGGTACGCGACAACGTCAAGGTCTTCGCCAAGGGCTATCAGCTCCACAACGTCGGGCTGGAGGACTTCTCCATCGCCAATGCCGAGCACCCCGGCCAGGACGGCTGGGAAGTGCTCGACTTCGCGGACGCTGACAGCGCCTACACCAAGCGCCTCGTCGAAGGCTACAACCTCGACCCGGACTTCGCCAAGAAGCGCAAGAGCGCCTACGACGCGCACGCCTCGTATGTCATTTCCATGCACAACGTCGTGGACGGATGGATCGTAAACGTGAAGAGCTACCTGCCCGAGGGTAACACCCGTGGCTCGCACATGCTCTCCAATGGCATCCGCCTGCGCGAGTGCCTCAACGTGACCGTGGCCGACTGCGAGATGAGCCACACCCTCTACGGCGGTGGCGGCGGTAATGGCTACATGTTCCGCATGGACAGCTGTAACGACTGCCTCTTCATCAACTGCCACGCCGAGGCTGCACGCCATGGTTACTCCTTCTCGGGCATGGCTACTGCCGGTAACGTCCTGTACCGCTGTTTCGACAAGGATACCGCCACCCAGGCCGCCGATCCCTACTACACCACCGGACGCGGCAGCGATAACCACATGTGGTTCAGCCACTCCAACCTTTTCGACAACTGCACGGCCGACAACAGCTGGTTTGAAGCTCGGGACCGGTACTTCGACAAGATGTCCAAGCCCAAGCACAACAGCACCTCCTCGCAGACGGTCTTCTGGAACATGACCGGCCTCTCCAACTCCTACCACCCCTTTGTGGTCTGGAGCGAACAGGCAGACCAGGGCTACGTGATCGGCACTCAGGGCGCCGTCAGCGGCGTACGCACCGACGGCAACTACACGGAGCTGCGTGCACCAGTCACCGCGCCGGTGGACCGCGTCGAGGGTGTCGGCCAGGGCGCAACCCTCCAGCCCCAGTCTCTCTTCATCGACCAGCGCACCCGCCGCCTCGGCCCGGACGCGCCAGCCATGGAGTAAGATTTTTTCGGGCTTATGCAGCCCGAACCCTCAGCAGGCAGATTGCTGGTCCAGCCGGACCCTGCACTTTCGATGCTGCGCATCGTGTCAGCGATTACCTGAACCAGCATCGCTGGTTCAGGTAATCGCTGAGCAAAGCATCAAAACTGGGTCGCCACCTTTTTACATGCAGTTCGTGACCGGAAAAACGAACGCACTGAGCGGTAGGCCTCAGCTCCATGAATGCAAGCGGTGTTCGTGTTAGCTGGCGATAACTGCCGTTGCCCATGGCTCCGCCTTAGAGGAGTCATCCAGATGCGAAGCATCTAGGGTGCAGGGCTTGCCCTGCGCGGAGGGAAGAGGGTCTGGCAGAACTCGCAGCGCTTGCCGTCGCAGCCGCGGGCGGGGCAGACTTCGCGTCCGTAGTAGATGATCTGCAGGTGCAGGTCGTTCCACTTCGAGGCGGGGAAAAGGCGCTTGAGGTCGCGCTCGGTCTGGACCACATTTTTACCGCTGGAGAGCTTCCAGCGCTGGGCGAGGCGGTGGATATGCGTATCGACGGGAAAGGCCGGCACACCGAAAGCCTGCACCATGACAACGGACGCCGTCTTGTGCCCTACCCCCGGCAGCGCCTCCAGCTCCTCCAGAGTCTGGGGGACTTCTCCACCGTGCTTCTCCATGATGATTTTGGAAAGCCCGCTGATGCCCTTGGCCTTGGCAGGGGCCAGACCGCAAGGGCGGATGATGGCCTGAATTTCCTCCACCGGCACCTTTGCCATGTCGGCGGGATTATCCGCACGTGCGAAAAGCAGCGGCGTGACCTTGTTCACGCGGATATCCGTACACTGGGCCGAGAGCAGTACAGCCACCAGCAGCGTATAGGCGTCTTTATGATCGAGAGGGATGGGAGGATTCGGGAAGCGCTTCTCCAGCTCCTCGGCGATCCAGGCGGCGCGTTCGGTTTTCGTCATGCCGGGATGTCCTTGTCCTTGAGGGCTTCGAGGATGCGGTCCTCTTTCTTGCCGATGTGCTGGGCCATGAGGTCACGCGCCCGTGCAGGGTCGCGGGCCTCAATAGCATCGACGACAGCCAGGTGCTCGGCGGTGACGTCGAGCGGGCTCGTACACACGGAGATATCTATCCCGTAGTAAATCGGCTGCTGATCCTTGTCGAGGGCGGCCAGCACAATGTCCTCCAGTAACAGATTATCGATACACTCGGCGATGCTCTGGTGAAAGGCGCGGTTGTTCTCGCAGTAAACGGCAAAGGCGTCCTTGTCGTCAAAAGCGCAGTCAACGACCGCCACCCGGCGCATGTGGGCGATGTCGGCGGCAGTGGCACGCTCGGCGGCCAGCGCGGCCACCTGAGACTCGACCACCCGACGCAGCTCGCACACATTGCGGAAGCTCTCGATCGTGATCGGCGTGACGCTAAAGCCGCAGTTCGGCTTGAGGGTGACGAGCTTGTCCTGGGCCAGCCGGTTTAGCACCTCGCGCAGGCTGGCGCGTGAGACAGCGAGCTCCTCGCACAGGGCTTTTTCCACCAACCGCTCGCCGGGGGCCAGCTCACAGCGCAGGATACGGCGCTGTAGCTCCCGGTAGATCTGGTCAGTGAGGCTCGCTGGCTTGAAAGTGCTCATCGGTATGCTACCTTAGTGAAACGGATGTTAAGGAAAAATCAAAAAATCGCCTTTCGGACGTCCGGGCGAAAGAGTCTTGCCTGTAAAGGGCTGGCAACGCTAGTCTTATGAGCGTTCACTCCCTAACCTACTTCACTTTTTAATCGCTGTGGATTACTATACGATCATTGGAGGAGACGGTAACGAATACGGCCCTGTCTCCGAAGACACCATACGCGACTGGATCCGGCAAGGCCGGGCCAACGCCCTCACCAAAGCCAGTAAGGGCGATGAAGCCCCCCACCCGCTGAGCGAGTTCCCCGAGTTCGCCGATGTGCTGGGCGGAACCGTCGGCGCCAGCCCTACGAGTGGCATAAAGCTCTCCAAGTCCAGTTCATCATCAGGAGGCGGTATGCTCGCGTCCGCTCAATCCAGTGGAGGATTCCTGGGGGAGTCCAGACCGCAGGAGCCAGCCGTCGTCGTCCTGAGCGAGCCTCTGGCCCAGGCGGGATTCTGGCTGAAGCTAATGGCGGTGCTCAGCTTTATTTACGGGATTGTTTACGCCATCAGCGTTGTCGGCCTGCTCTTTGCCTGGCTGCCGATCTGGATGGGCGTGATCATGTGGCAGGCGGCTAACAGCGCCCGCGATGCCGTAGCCCTGGGCGATGAAGCCCTCGCCCTGCGTGCCCAGAAAAAGATCAAGCTCCTGATCGTAATCATGGGGGTCATGACGCTGATCGGCCTCGTCCTTGGAGCAGTTTTCGCTGTGCTGATAGTCATTGCCGGCGCGTCCGCTCCCGGCTTCCTGGATCAGCTCCAGCAGATGCAACACGGCTACTAGGTAGCCCCTTTTGTCCTCCCTCTCTCTCACCAAACTAAACTGTAAACTCTATTCTCTTATGACAGAAGTCACCACCTCCGCTCCCGCTCCTGATGTATCCGGTAAGAAGATCGCCGCCGGCATCTGTGGCATCCTGCTGGGCGCCCTCGGCGTCCACAAGTTTATCCTCGGCTACACCAAGGAAGGGCTCATCATGCTGCTGGTCAGCGTCATCTCCGTGTTCATGCTCGGCTGGGTGATGGGGATCATCGGCCTGATCGAAGGCATCATCTACCTGACCCGCAGTGACGCCGAGTTTGCCGACACCTACATCAACGGCAAAAAAGGCTGGTTCTAGGCAGGGGAAAGTTGGGGGCTATGCGCCCCCTGCCCCCGCAGCAGCCACAGGCTGCACTTTCGATGCTGCGCATCGTGTCAGCGATTACCTTAGCCAGCGTCGGCTGGCTAAGGTAATCGCTGAGCAAAGCATCAAAACGGTATCTCCACCATTGAGAAAAAGTAATCTTTTCGTCGGGTGACAGTGTACGTTTATGGCATTTTCTCCTGAAAATGCCGAGGTGATCCGTAAGATCGCAAGTGCCAGGGCTATGCTCTGGCCTTGGCCGGGACGGGAGCAATCGTGCCCTCGGCCATTTCCGTCTGCAGGCGTAGCTGGCCACAGGCGGCATTGATGTCGTGGCCCTTTTCGCGGCGGATGGTGACGGAGACCCGCCCCTCTCGCAGCACATTGGCAAAGGCATCCTGACGCGGGATCTCCGGCCGCACCCAGGGCAATCCCTCGACCTTGTTGTACGGGATCAGGTTGACGTGGGCGTGCAGGTCGCGCGCGATTTTCGTCAGAGCGCGAGCCTGCTCCATGGAGTCGTTGATCTCGCGGATGAGGATAAACTCGAGCGTGATCATACGCCCGTGACGATCGGCAAACGTCTTGGCCGCCGGGAGAAGTTTTTCCAGCGGGTACTTGCGGTTGACGGGCATGATCTGCTGGCGGACCTCATCGGTCGCCCCGTGCAGGCTGATCGCCAGGCGCAGCCCCAGCGGCTCCTGCGAGAGGCGCTCGATCTGCGGAGCCAGTCCACTGGTGGAGACCGTGATGCGGCGCGCACCGAGGTTGAGCCCCCAATCGGCGTTAACGATCCCGAGGGCACGCAGGAGGTTATCGTAGTTGGCCAGCGGCTCGCCCATGCCCATGACCACGATGTTGTCAAAGGAGGCAATCTCATCGCTGGCGCGGGGCGTCAATGGGTCCTCCTGTCGGCAAACCTGGATCAACTGGTGAACGATCTCCCCGGCGGAGAGGTCGCGCTTCCAGCCCGCCAGGCCGGAGGCGCAAAACTTACACCCGTAGGCGCAGCCCACCTGCGTCGAGATACAGACGGTCTTGCGGGAGCGGTCCTGCCCCACCCCTTCCTGCGGGGCACGGATGATGACGGTCTCGATGAGTGACTTGTCCTGCAGGCGCAGCAGGAACTTGTCCGTGACGTCCGAGGAGGTCTTTGCGCCCAGGCGCGCAGTCGGCGCAAACTCATAGGTCTCCGCCAGCCAGGCCCGCAAGGGCTTGGAGAGGTTGGTCATCTCGTCGGCAGTCGCCGCACGTTTCTTGTACAGCCATTCGAGAATCTGGCGGGCGCGAAAAGGCTTCTCTCCGTGCTCCTTCAGAGCGGCGGTGAGCGTCTCAAGCGTTTCCCCGTGTATCGGCGGCTTGCCGGTCAATCCCTGCATCGGCCTATCCACAACGCATCGATGCGCATGGCGCAATCCCGAATCCTCGGCCCGCCCCCGAAAGCCCTCCTTTCGGACCACAAAACAACCTCTAATAGCAGGCGGCAAAAGACTTCCAGCCCCCTCCCGTGGCACCTTTCCTGCTGATTGCCGGTAGGCCGGACGATAGGGCTCCGGGTTACTTATAACGCTACAAACCATGTCCAAAGAAAACGTAGAAAAACTGCTTACCGACGGCTGGACCGACAAAAAGCTGCGCGCCAAGTACAACGTTATCGAGACGAAGGATGAATTCGTCTCCTCCGCCAATGCTGACGGCTATGAGTTCACGATGGAGGAGCTCGACGCGGTCCTCAAGGAAGAGGAGCTCGACTTCGAATCCTCGGGTAACCCCCGCTCCCGCGCCATCTGGCTCCACTAGTCAGCGCGACGTTTTCCAGACCGGGCAGGCTCCCCTGCCCTTACGCTTTACTCTTTATCCGGACCCGTCCGGGATTGGCTGAACAGTCCGACCGTTCAAGCGACTGAGCATCCAACGCCCAGCCGGACGTATGTTTTTAGACCCGCAGCGCGATGCCTGCGGGTCTATTTTATCGGGCGACCTCGTCAGTCCAGCAGCCGGCGGAGCATCTGTTTCTCCTCCGGGCTACGGCGGCGAATCAGCTCCCCCATCTGACTCAGAAAATCCTGGGGCTCGTAGTTGGCGGTACGCAGGAGGTACAGCAGCACCCCGTCGCGATGGATCTGGTAGCGGTGGCGCTTTTCATGGCGCGCACCGATACGCCCGTTAGCGGTGTGCCCGAGTATCTTTTGGTTTTGAAAACAATCGCGCACGAACTGGTCGGTCTTACCAATCAGCGCGGCCACCTCCTTCGGGCTGAACCACTCCTGCCCGTTCGGCAGAAGCCTCTCGAAATGCGCGTTCATATCTCGACGAATCAACATGGCTAGAGATCGCGGGAGAATGTCCGGCATGCGCGGCGACGGCGCGAGCCATCGCGGTAGCCACTGAGGTACGCCTCACGGCGGGCAGACTCGACCGCATCACCGATGCGCACACTCAGGCACTCGGCCATCATCTGCGCGTGAAAAACATCGCTGCAGTAGACCTTGGCGTAGGCCTGCCAGGTCTTGCCACTGCGCAGGGGCATGCCGGTATCAATCACGATTTCGGCAGCCCGCCCATCGGGCTGCACCCGTAAGAGAGAGGAAGAATCAGCGGCAGGCGAAGGCTCCCGTGCCGCAGGAGTAGAGGATGTAAAAGTTGTCATGAGATATGGCGTTTGATTGTTGAGTGACGCAAGGTAAAGATCGGTCAGCGAGCCTGGCCAGTACTGGCGGTGGACTCCAGATAGCCCTCCCGGCGCAAGTGATCCTGGAGCGCACACACAACCAGGCTCGAAACCGAGCGGTTATCATCAAAGGCGGCCTGTCGGGCAACTTCGCGCAGCTGGGGCGACAAGCTAACAGACAGGTTGACAGTAGTCGTTTTTTTGGTTTTCATAGTGAACATACGATCACTTATTCACATAATTTTCGCAAGCGATTTTTCAATCACTGTCTATTTTACTATTATTTATTATCCCACTCGAACAACCAGTCACTTAGCTCTCCCCACTCATGTCAAATGACCAGAAACACAAAACCGTCGGCGTCAGTTTCCCTCCCGATCTGCGCCAGCGTGCCTCCGAACGTGCCCGCGGCCTGGGCCTTTCCTTCTCCAAATACGTCACGCTGTGCGTCGAGGCCGAGGTCGGCGGCAAGCCGCCGCAGCTGGTGATGGAGAATCTCCTGCCCGCCGGGGCTCCTCCCCTGAATCTGGAGGCCGCCGTCGAGGAGGGCTCCGACTATGGCGCGATGAAAGCCGCCTCAATCGGGTTCGAGGACGATGTGGAGGACATCCTCAAGCAGGAAGACATCTGCTACAGCCGCTTCGCACAGGTCGCCCACCTGCGTACGGATTTCATGCTGCAGCATGTGGAGCCCTCGACCGGTAAGACCCTGCGCATCGCGCTGGAGTGCAAATACAACGTCCGCAACCGCGCAACCGTCACCCTCGGCCAGTGCATTATTCTCAAAAGCCTGCCCGGCGTTGACGCCGTCATGCTATGCGTCCCCTACCTGAAGCACTTCGATACGCATCTGCGCGACACCTTTGACCAGCAGGGCATACCCGTTGTCACCCCCGACACGCTGAGCCTGGCGCTAGACTCGTTCCTGAGCCTGTCGAGTCCGCAGCTCGTCTAAACAATGCGCAGCGGGCTATTCAGCCGAGGCATTGGAGAGCGTCATCAAGATGATCGGAAGGGTCACGACCAGCCCCAGAATAAAGGTGAAACCGCTCACCACCAGGTTAACCAGGAGCCCTTTTACAAAACCAATCGGCTTCTGGCGTCTGGTGAACCACTTGCCGTAGAGCAGCGAGTTCAGACCAATCCACAACAGAAAAGCCAACGGCATGCTCAGGTAGATCAACTGCTCATTGAGCACATACAGCTGCTGCAGAAATAAATTCAGATAAAAGCTGATCAACGTGATCTTAAAGACAACGACGTACGCTTTACCGTAAGATGGCATACGCTTGACCACCAAGCGCATAGCAATCTGCGCAAAGAACGCGGTCAGTAGACACACCAGGGCACACACGGCTGCACCGATCAGGCCCCCTAGAATGATTTCGATGGCTCCCATAATCCTAAAGGTCCCCGGATGACACCAAGCGAACACCCCACCTTCAAGACAATAATACTCTCATTGCGTCACAATAAACCTTACATCAATCAAAGGTAGTCTTTCTACTAACCTCACAAAATAAAATTGCGCCCGGGGGGCTCTTCAGTGTTCCTTATCCGGCATCCATGCCGGTTAAAATCCACGACACACTCAGCAAGACCAAGCAACCGCTGGCTCCCGCCGACGGCAAGACGTTCCGATTCTACTGCTGCGGGCCGACTGTTTATGGCCCGGCTCATATCGGCAACTTCCGCACCTTCCTCGTACAGGACGTCCTGCGCCGCACACTGGAGGTTGACGGGCTGGCCCTCTGCCACGTTCGTAACATCACTGACGTGGACGACAAGACCATCCGCCAGAGCCAGGCGGAGAGCCGCACGCTGGCCGAGTTTACCGAGCACTGGACAAAGAAATTTCACGCCGACTGTGGCGCCCTGAACCTGCTCTCTCCCCACCAGGAGCCCCGCGCGACCGCGCACATCAAGGAACAGGTCGAGATGATCGAAAAGCTCGTCGCAGGTGGCCATGCCTACGCCGCCGCCGATGGCTCCGTGTACTTTAAGGTCTGCACCTGCGACCACTACGGCGAGCTGTCCGGGCTCGACCGCTCTAACTTGCGTACGCAGAACGTCAACAGCGCTGGCGACGCCAACGACGCCGACGAGTACGACCGCGAGAGCGTGACTGACTTCGCCCTGTGGAAGGCCCGCAAGCCCGAGGACGGTGAGAACTTCTGGTCCAGCCCCTGGGGCGAGGGCCGCCCCGGCTGGCACATCGAGTGCTCGGCCATGAGCGTCAAGTACCTCGGCGAGGGCTTCGACCTGCACGGCGGGGGCATCGACCTGTGCTTCCCGCACCACGAGAACGAGATCGCCCAGAGCGAGTGCGCGACAGGCTCCCGACCCTTTGCCCGCCTGTGGTTCCACAGCGCCCACCTCATGGTCGAGGGCAGCAAGATGTCCAAGAGCCTCGGCAATCTCTACACGCTGGAGGACCTCCTCGCCAAGGGCTACCGCCCGATGGACATCCGCTACGCGCTCATCTCCGGCCACTACCGCCAGCAGCTCAACTTTACCCTCAACGGCCTCAAGGCCGCCCGCTCCGCGCTGGAAAAGATGGAGAAAACCCTCCGCCCGATCCTCGTGCGCCTCGGGCTGACCGAGGAGGAGTTTCGCGCCTGGATCAAGCCCTCTCCCCTCGTGACCACCGGCATGTTTGCCCCGGCCTGGGAAAAGCTTTCGGACGACCTCAACGTGCCCGCCGCCCTCGGCGTCATCTTCTCCGTACTGGGCGACCTCAGCGACCCTACCCTGCACGACTCGGCCGTAGCCGGACAGCTGGAGGCCTTCGGGGCGATTCTCTACGCGCTCGGGCTGGACCTCTTCACCGCTGCCGATGAGCCCGCCGCCGAGGACATCCCCGAGCCGATCGCCGATCTGGCCGAAGCCCGCTGGGCCGCCAAGCAGGCCCGTGACTGGGCCAACGCCGACCGCCTCCGCGACGAGCTCCTCCAGCAGGGCTGGAAGATCCTCGACCGCAAGGACGGCTACGACCTGGAAAAGGCGTAGGCGTACTACGCTCTAACTTTTCCTCTGCTATTTTCTTGTTATCCTAACCAGGCAAGATATAGCTTTCATCACGCCATGAGATGTCTACTCGTTTTACTGATATTTATTCTTTCATCCGCGGTTAGCCATGCAGCTCTATCCATCGTAATAAACATTGAGTCAAAGACTCTTAAAATCGAGGGAGAGGATTCTGGTACCGCTGCGAATGTCTATTATGTAAATCCTCCAATTGGAGCGGTTAAGCAGGTGTTTTGGGCATATTCTGGAACTACTGGTTCTCTGCAGATCCTTGATGTTCAGAGTTGCATTGAACAATCGGTTAATTCAGCTGAATTTCGGATATACTCAGATGGTGGTCTGTCTCTTCTGGCATATTCGCAGGACTCTTCGCTGGCAGAGATTAATGGAAATTCATCTGAAATTAGCTATGCGACTCTGGATGCATCCTATCAGAGTATTTTAGAGAGCTCAAATGGTCTCAGTCTCTCGCTCGATGAGGGAATCATTTATTCATCGGTTCAAATGACAGTCGTACCAGAGCCATTGCATTATACCACGATCGCGGGTTTATTCGCGCTGTGCGGCATTCTTGGTGTGCGCCACCAGCGCCGACATCTGTCTTAGGATTTTATCGAGATTACCGGAGCAAAGGTCCTCGAGCCCATTACCGATGCTACCATTACCGGGTTGATGGCAATCTGAAGGGCCATCTGCAACCATGGCTCAGCACAGGGCCGATTCAAGGTTCAGGATTGGCACAGCCCCTGCCCGCTTTCCTTTTGACACTGAGTCTAAAAACGGCACGATGGACGGTTTTTCGGGGTCGGCATTTTCGCCGCCCGGAACCCCAGATTTTACCATGAAAGCGATGACTCCGCTCGAAGAACTCCGCCACTCCACCTCGCACGTGCTGGCCACGGCCGTGCTGCGTCTCTTCCCCGAGACCAAGCTCGATATCGGCCCCCCGACTGACACCGGCTTTTACTACGACTTCGATCTGGAGCACAAGTTTACCGCCGAGGACCTTGAGGCCCTCGAAGCGGAGATGAAAAAGGTCATCAAGGAGAACCAGAAGTTCGAGCGCCAGGAGTGCTCCCGCGAGGAAGCCACGAAGATCATCCAGGACTTTGGGCAGGCCGAGTACAAGCTCGGGCGTCTGGCCGACATCCCCGAGGGCGAGCCGATCTCCTTCTACCGCAACGGCGACTTTATCGACCTGTGCGCGGGCACACACGTCAACTACACCAAGAAGATCAAGGCCTTTAAGCTGCTCAGCGTGGCCGGTGCCTACCACCGCGGCGACGAGAAAAACAAGCAGCTCCAGCGCATCTACGGGACGGCTTTCCCGACCAAGGACGAGCTGGCCGAGTACTTGCAGAACCTCGAAGAAGCCCGCAAGCGCGACCACCGCAAGGTCGGTAAGGACATGGGCTTGTTTGAGATCAGTGAAGCCGTGGGCCAGGGCCTCGTGCTGTGGAAACCCGCAGGCGCGGTCATCCGCCAGGAGTTGCAGGACTTCATCTCCGAGGAGCTCCGCAAGGGCGGCTACAGCCAGGTCTTCACGCCGCACATCGGCCGCCTCGGCCTCTACCGCACCAGCGGACACTTCCCGTACTACCAGGACTCGCAGTTCACCCCGCTGGTGGACCGCGAGGAGATGGAAAAGCTCGGCCACGAGGGCTGCTCCTGCGCCGACCTCTCCAACAAGCTCAACGAGGGCGAAGCCGACGGCTACCTGCTCAAGCCGATGAACTGCCCGATGCACATCGAGATTTACAAGAGCAGCCCCCACAGCTACCGCGACCTGCCCGTGCGCCTGGCCGAGTTTGGCACCGTCTACCGCTGGGAAAAGTCCGGCGAGCTCAACGGCATGACCCGCGTGCGCGGCTTCACCCAGGACGACGCCCACATCTTCTGCACCGAGGATCAGGTCCGCGACGAGATCCTGGCCTGCCTCGACCTCGTGAAGACCGTTTTCAACACCCTCGGCATGAAGGACTACCGCGTACGCGTCGGTCTGCGTGATCCCGACAGCAGCAAGTATGTCGGCGCTGCCGAAAAGTGGGACAAGGCCGAGAACGCCCTGCGCGAGGTCGCACAGTCGCTGGAGGTCCCCTTTACCGAGGAGTCCGGCGAGGCCGCCTTCTACGGCCCGAAGATCGACTTCGTGGTCAAGGACGTCATCGGCCGCGAGTGGCAGCTGGGCACCGTCCAGGTGGACTACAACCTGCCCGAACGCTTCAAGATCGAGTACATCGGCGCGGACAACCAGCCGCACCGCCCCGTCATGCTGCACCGTGCCCCCTTCGGCTCGATGGAGCGCTTCGTCGGCGTGCTGATCGAGCACTTCGGCGGGAACTTCCCGCTCTGGCTCGCCCCCGAGCAGGTGCGCGTGCTCCCGATCTCCGAGAAGACCAACGCCTACGCCGCCGAGGTCGTCAACCAGCTCAAGGCCGCAGGCATGCGCGTCGGCCTCGACCGGCACGATGAGAAGCTGGGCGCCAAGATCCGCCGGGCCGAGCTCGACAAGGTCCCGACCATGCTCATCTGCGGCGAAAAGGAAGCCGAAGCCGGGCAGGTCTCCCTGCGCTCCCGCGTGGGCAAGTCCCTCGAAGGCACCGCCTCCGTCGCCGACACCGTCGCCAAGCTCAAGGCCGTCATCGACGCCAAGGCACTGCCGGAGGCGTAGAATAGAAAACATTCATTTATGCCATTTCTGGTTTAAAATCCCAGCGGCTGATTGTATAATCATATTTTAAATTAACATCATCCCAACAACGCTGCTTATATGGATCCCATATTTTCGCTGGGAAGATATGACCAATGACGCAATCAGAAGGTATACATGATTTTGTCGCTATACAGTAACGAATTGGGTGAACATCTTCTCTTTCATGTGCAATACGGTAGCAGTGATCAGCAATCATTGCCGATGCCAGACATTCAAGGTCACTCAATATATGAATTGAGACAATACATTTAATAAATGCAGCCTTCCCAGTTTCCTTGAGTCGATCTCTTGGCTCTTTAAGTATACTCCTTGGTAGGTTTGTAGATAAACAACCTAGATATTCACTTCCATAGATTAAATAGTGGCCACAATTAGCCTGAATGTGACGAGGATCTAGTGATGCATAAACATACCCTTCCCGGTATGTTGTTTTTATTTTTTCGATGGCTTTAATGAAGTCACTTTCCGACGCTACATCTGAAAAAACAGCTCTCAACTTGTCCTGCGCCTGTACCAATGAAAGAGGGACAACTCCTTTTTTATAGTAAGAATCTACGTCATCTGTTCGGCAGGCGTGGTACACTACTACCTCATTGAAACAATCTTCTAAATCGTTGACCAGTTCTGCGATTATCAGCTCTCTGATATTTGAACATTTCAATACTTTAAGAGACTCAAGATCACAGTCTCTGTATACTATTTTTCTTTTCGCTCTCTTCAGCAAAATTTTGTAGTTATTGCTGATGCATGCCGAAAGGCATGATGATACAATAGAATCCCATGTAAGGTTATTCGGGTAATCCAACCGCACATCATAGAGTAATATTTTCCTTTAAGATTGCTGTCACCAATTAAAATACTTACTTCGCAGTATATCGCTTTCGCCACAGCCCTACTCCCAGGGCGAGCAGGCCGCCGATCAGGGCGAGTTCGCCGGGCTCGGGGACGGAGGCGGGGTCGATGACACGCATGGCGTGGCTGAAGTTCTGGTAGAACCAGTTATCATCGTAGGTAAAGGGCAGGATCTCGACGCCGGGAGGCGGCAGGTTACCGTCACCGTCGAAGATCGCGGGCGTGTTGTCGTGGCTGCTGATCACGAGGGGGACATCCGAGGGGGTGCCGTCCTCAAGCGTGCCATAGCTGCCGAGCCAGATGATGACGTGTGTGATGTCGTCGGGCTGGTTGGGCTCACCGGTGATAAAGAGCAGGTCACCCGGCTGGAAGAGCTCGATGAGCGTGGCCAGTGAGTTGGGGCCGTTAGCGGCTCCGCTGTTGTAGTTGGGGCCGTTGAGAAAGCCCGGCGTGATGAGCTGCCCGTCGGGCGCGATGATGGGGTTGGCCGTGAGAGAGCCGACGACTTCCTCGCCCAGTGTGCCGATGGCGGTATCCATCTGGATGCCGAGAGCGACATTGTAGATGTACGAGGCGAAGTTACTACAATCGATCCCGGCCGTCCCCTGCCCGTACTCGGCCTGCCATGGGTTATCGAGGGTCTGGTTGGAAATCGTCTTGAGCTGGGGCTGGTTACTCACCTGGTTCCAGTTCCAGTAGTTGGGCGCGTTGATGTCTGAGGAGAAACCGTTGTCGTAGGGATTCCAGTCGGGGTTGTGGTGGTGCTGATAGGGTGTGCCGACGAGGCTTTTGGCTACACTCAGCAGGCGCTGCCGCTGGTAGGTGTAGGTGTTGACACCTGTGGGAGCGGTGGGGATAGCCCCGCCGTTCACGACTTGGCGAGTCTCGTTGGCGAGCGTGTTTGCCGGGTTGTCCGTGCTGTAGAGCTGGGGCACCGTCACGCCCCATTCGTGGCCGATGCCATCGTTCCACGCGGGGTCGGAGTAGTTGTACCAGTTCTCCGGGCCGGGCGTGGAGTGGGCGTTTACCGTGTCGATGCGGCCGGGGATGTCCGTCGTCCAGGCGGCAATATCCGGGTCGAGCGTGATGTCGTACGGTGAGTCATACTCGCTGCCCAGAGCCGAGCCCGAGGCCATCGCGAGAGACATGGAAACAATGACAATGGCGTAGCGCATATCTTAGTAAATTAGAAACGCTTTGCCTGTCCAAAAGCAAGTCTTACGCCACCGGCTTGACAACGCCCCACTTTGATCTTCCCTGACGGTCATGTGTCCCGTTAAAGCCATTCACCGCCTGCGAATCATTGGTCTGATCGAGGGTATTTCCTTTCTCCTGCTGCTCGGCGTCGCCATGCCCTTAAAATACTTCGGCGACATGCCGGAGGCGGTCAAAGTCGTGGGCTGGGCGCACGGAGTGCTCTTCATCGGGTTCGTCGTGCTGCTGATGATCGCCACCATCCTGGCGGACTGGAGCCTGCGCCGAGGGGCGCTGTTCTTTATCGCTGCGCTGGTGCCTTTCGGGCCCTTCCTCGTAGACAAGCGCCTGCGCCTTCACGCCGCTGAAGCCGGTGCGTGACCGGACCGGACAGTGAGGGGCTCCGCCCCTACGGCACTGCGTGCCTGCCCAAATGTTATCTTTAAGAACGCTGGTCCAGTCGGACCCTGCACTTTCGATCCGCAGCATCAAACTGGGTTACCACCGTATCACATAAGAACCACAGGTGCAGGACTCTGTCCTGCCTACCTAGAATAAAGCTTCCCCGCGTTAGGGAAAGTGGTATAGCTGGTGAGTATGTCAGACACACCATCCCCCCAACCTCCTCTCTTTAAATTCCTCGGGCTGGACCCGGAAAAGTCTCAGAAGTACGCCGGCTGGCTCAAGTTTGAGGCCATCCTCTTTATCGTGCTGGGCGTGCTCGCCATTATGCTGCCGGGGCTGTTCTCGGTCGGGCTGAGCCTGTTTCTGGGCTGGCTGTTTCTGATTGGCGGGATTTTCAGCGTCATCGGCGCCCTGCAGGCCATGAAGGCGAAAAACTTCATCTGGCGCCTGGCCTCGGGCATCCTGACCGCTGTGGTCGGCGCGCTCGTCATCAGCAAGCCGCTGGAGTGGATGGCCATCCTCACGCTGATTGTGGCGGGGTACTTCCTCATCGACGGGATTTTCAAGATCATCTACGGGCTGCGCGCCATGGGCGTGCCCGGCGCAGGCATGGCGATCATCAACGGCATTTTCGGGCTCATCATCGCCTGGATCGTCTACGCCCAGTGGCCGGTCTCGGCTGAGTGGTTCCTCGGCATGCTGATCGGGATTAACCTGCTGATGGCCGGGCTGTTCCTGCTCCGTGTCTCCGGCGGGATCAAAAAGCACACGTCGAATCCCTGAGATGCCTCACTGACAATTTCACAGCCGGGCGATTTTGCCCGGCTTTTTTGTGCCCAAAATGCGCGAAACGCCGAAAAATGGCTACATTTACAAAACATGATCCGGTTAGAAATCTCCGAGAACAGCACGCGCTTTGACCATCCCTCCGCCCCCAACGGCGAAATCCGCCTCCCGCTGGGCTTCGGCCAACTCGCACGGCAGTTTTTCGGCGAGTTCCCACCCACCTATGCGCAGATCGACCACGCTATCCAGTACACCGAGGACGAGCTGGCCACGATTGAACACGCCTTCGACGGCGAATCGTCCCTCACCACCGATGATGAACGCGCCCGGCAGATCGCACGCCTCGCTTTCGACACTGTCGAGCGCGACGGTCAGCTGATCCTGCCCCGCGAGGAGCTGGAGAGCGTCTTCAACCGCCTGGCAGACATCGTCAAGGGGCTCCCTGCCAGCCAGGACGTGATACCAACAGAGACGGAATTCGCCGCCTACCTGCTCATCCTGCGCGAAATCACCCACCATCTGGCTTTCGATGAGGTCATCCTGCCCCTCAAAACAACCTGAACTCGCGCAGGAGTTTTTTAGAACCATTCTAAAGAACAGCCCCAAAGCAGACACTTCACACCGGATAACCACCGGAAACGGCGCTAATCATCAATACTTTACGCAAACGCTCCGAGGCAGCAACGATGCCAGATTAAGCGTGTCGGGGAAGGCGTTCGGGGCCATTTCCCGGCGTTGACGTCAAGGGCATGGACCGTCACGCTGGGGGGGAATGAATTTTTTGCATTCATACTGGCGCATGCCTTACATCGAGGTCCCCAAGCCTGAAAGTGGGGAGCACAACCCCTTTGTGGCGCTCCCTCTGGAGGGCGACGACCGCAAGGTGTTGATCGTGCACCGCTCCGAGCACTGCTACCTCGTGCTGAATAAATTCCCGTACAATGCCGGGCACCTGCTCGTCATCCCGTACCGCGAAGTCAGCCGTCTGGATGCATTGACAGCGGAGGAAAAAGCCGATTACTTCGACACCATTATCAAGGGGCAGCAGATACTCGAACGCGCCATCCATCCCGATGGTTTCAATGTGGGCTTCAACCTCGGCCGCGCCGCTGGCGCCGGCATCCCCAAGCATCTGCACTGCCATATCGTCCCCCGCTGGGACGGCGACACCAACTTCATGCCCGTCCTGGGAGAAACCAAGGTTTTACCGGAATCGCTCGACGCCATGTGGCAGCGACTGAAGCAATTCGTGGAGGAATAATAGCCGCGTGTATGAACCCGGCATCCGCCCTGCTACTTAACCCGAGAGATACGCGCGCCCGCATTTCACTGTATGGCCTCTGAGACCCTCACCTTCCCGAGCCCCCGCCACCTGGCCCAGCTCTACTGCTCCAACGACGAAAACCTCGCCAAGGCTGAACAAGCCCTGGACGTGACCCTCGTCTCACGCGACGACTGGATCAAGATTGACGGTGAGGAGGACGCTGTAGCCGCCGCCACCGAGCTTTTCGGGCTCCTGGACAAGCTCCGCGGCCAGGGTATCCAGATCGGCCGCTCCGACTTTGACAACATGCTCGCCTCTATCGCCCGCGGTGAGGCCGACGAGATGCGCGAGGTCTTTAACAACCCGCTCGTCATCCAACTGCGCAAAAAGAGCATCGTCCCCAAAACGATCAACCAGAAGCGCTACCTGCAGTTCATCGGCAAGAACGACATCGTCTTCGGGATCGGCCCGGCTGGTACCGGTAAGACCTACCTGGCCATGGCTGCCGCCATTCAGGCCCTGCAGGAGAAAAAGGTCCAGAAGCTCATCATCACCCGTCCCGCCGTTGAGGCCGGTGAGGCCCTGGGCTTCCTGCCCGGCGACCTGAAGGAAAAGCTCCTGCCCTACCTGCGCCCTATTTACGATGCCCTCAATGAAATGGTCGGCCCGGAGGAAACCGAGCGCATGACCGAAAAGGGGCTGATCGAGATCGCCCCACTGGCCTACATGCGTGGCCGTACCCTTTCCAATGCTTACGTCATCCTCGACGAGGCCCAGAATACCTCTCCCGAGCAGATGATGATGTTCCTCACGCGTCTGGGCGATAGCAGCCGGATGATCATCACCGGTGACATCACCCAGGTGGACCTGCCCCGAGCACAGCAGTCCGGCCTCAAGCAGGCCGTCGAGATCCTCGCCCATATCGAGGGGATCAAGCTGTTTTACTTCGACCACGCCGACGTGGTGCGCCACCCGCTGGTGAGCCGTATCATCCACGCCTACGAAAACCACCTCAGCGACAGCCGGTCCAAGAAGTCCAAATAAGGACCCCAAGTGACTGCGCCGCCTTACAACGGCGGCATCGCTCGATTGATTATGGTATTTAAGAAAAAGAGTAAGAAGGAGCAGATTGTCGAAGCTCGGCGTAAACGCCGGGACGAGGGACGCCCGTCCAGCGTACGAGAAGCCATCGACACTAACCAATGGCTTGCCACCGGGCTTATGCTCGGGCTCACGCTCGCCATCGTGCTGATCTGTTTTGTGGGTCGCTCTCCGGCGGGGCCGCGCGTACTGCCGGGGCAGACCGCGCGCATCCGCGTCACCGCGGAGATACCCTTCTCCTACGAGAGCCAGACGCAGACCAACCGCCTGATCGAGCAGCGCAAGCGCCAGATCGGCCCCTACTACCGGATCAACCCAGGCGTTTACCAGGGCTTTAACGACAAAATCGAGCAGCTCGAAACCGGGATCAATGACGACCTCCTCCCGGAGTTGACCGATCTGCCTGCCGAGGACCGCAAGATCGCCATCGACACCTTTGCCCAGCAGTTTAACCAGCTCACCGGCACCGGTATTAACAGCGAAGACCTCTCGCTGCTGGTCGAGCGTTGCACTCCCGAGCAGCTCACGCGCTACCTCAACGAGGGCCGCCTCATCCTCAAGGACATCCTGCGCGAAGGCATCTTTCAGGCCAACCAGCTTGAGCCGCCCGCCGTCGACGGGGAAACAATCTCCTCCTACGAGGTCTTCGGGCGCGCACAGGGCACACGCCTCCAATCCGAGGAGGACGCCGTCCGCCTGCTGCGTATTAACCTCGCCGGCCTCGATGCCGACACCGGCCTCTCCCGCGCGCTTTTCCGCATCTTCCGTAAGGGCATCAAGCCCAACCTCGAGTACGACGCCAAGCGTACCGAGGAGCGCATCCAAACTGCCGTAGCCAAGGTCAAACCCGTCCAGGTAACGATCGAAACCGGAGACGTCCTGACCGAGCCGGGCACCCGCCTGACCCCTGACCAGGTCGAGACACTCTCGGCCTACCGGCAGGCCCTGAGCAAGAGCGAGCGCATGATCTGGGGCTTTAATGCCACCCTGGCGCAGCAGACCGTGCTGACCTTTATCCTGATTCTGGCCACGATGATCTACATCCAGGTGGCCATGCCGACCTTCCGCCGCTCCAACCGGCGCATCCTGCTCGCCGCCCTGATCCTGCTGGTCAACCTGATCCTTATCCGTGTCGTGGACCAGATCGGCTCGCTGGACTTTCTCAGCCGCAGCCCCACCCTTCAGGCCACCGTGACCTTCCTGGCTCCCGTGGCGTTTGGAGGGATTGTCATCTCCATGCTTATCGGGGAGCGCGCGGCCGTCATGATTTCGCTGCTCATCTCCACCCTGTTCGGGATGATGGAGGGTAACTCGATGGAGATCTTCCTGATCTCGCTCGTCTCCTCACTGACCGGGATTCATTACTGCCGGGATATCCGCCTGCGCGCCAAGGTCGTGAAGGCCGGGGCCATGGCTGGCCTCGCGGTTGCCATCTGCGCGCTGTTCTTCGGACTGCTCGACGACATGGACACCCGCACCATGATCCAGCAGTTTGTCACGGCCTGCGTGGTCGGCGTCCTCACCGGCATGCTTGCCATCGGTGTCCTTCCGCTCTTGGAGCATATCTTTAAGTTCACCACGGACATTACCCTGCTGGAGCTGACAGACTTCAACCACCCGCTTCTGCGCAAGCTCCAGATCGAGGCCCCCGGCACCTACCACCACAGCCTGATGGTCGCCAATCTCTCCGAGCGCGCCGCGCTGGAGATCGGTGCAAACCCGCTCCTGTGCCGCGCGACTTGCCTGTTCCATGACATCGGCAAGATGACCAAGCCCGAGTATTTCACGGAGAACCAGCACGACGGCCACAACCCCCACGACGAGCGCAACCCCACCATGTCCGCGCTCATCATCAAGAACCACGTCAAAGAAGGCGCCGACATGGCTCGTGATGCGAAGCTGCCCACGGTCTTCCTGGATGTCATCCGTCAGCACCACGGCACGACGCTGATCAAGTATTTCTATAACAAGGCGCTCAACCAGAAACAGCAGCCGAGCCTGCCGCTGGGTGGCAGCGCCAGCCAGCCCGCGCCCTCCCCCGGCGAGATCGACGAGAGCAGCTTCCGCTACGATGGCCCGCGCCCTCGCACGAAGGAAGCCGCCATCATCTTTCTGGCCGACTCGATCGAAGCCGCCTCACGCAGCCTGAAAAAGGTCACCCCGCAAAACGTCGAGGACCTCGTGGACGGTATCATCTCCGACCGCATCGAGGACGGGCAGCTCGACGAGTCTCCCATGACCATGCAGGAGATCCGACTCATCCGGGACAGTTTTGTCTTCACCATTCTGAATATGCTCCACAGCCGCGTTGAGTACCCGAAAATGGCCAAAAAGGACAAAGACGGCCAGCGGCGTGAGACATCCCAGACAAATTCTCCCATTCCACAGAGCGATGCAAAGAGTGATCCAGCTAAGTCAGCCTTCGTCTGAGCTGCTTACCTATGACGAGCAGGCCGTTGCCGGTCTCTTTCACCGCCTGGACCAGTGGCCGACCCACCAGATCCCTGACGGCGAGATTTCCGTCGCCTTTCTGGAGCATGCCGCCATGGCGGAGGTGCACGGGCAGTTTCTGGAGGATGATACGCCGACCGACGTGATCACCTTTGACGGCGACCCGGAGATGGACTTCGCGGGTGAGATCTGCGTCGGCGCCGAGCAGGCGATGGAGACCGGCCCCGAGCACGGCAACACCCTCTCGCAGGAGATTTCGCTTTATCTGGTCCACGGCTGGCTGCACCTGGCCGGGCTGGATGACCATGCCGAGGAAGACATTGCGCAGATGCGGCTTGCAGAAAAGCAGGCACTGGCTTACTTGGAGGATTCCGGCGGGCTACCACAGTTCACGCCTGCCCGCTGACCAATCTTATTCCATGTATCGCCGCTTACGTAACGCCTTTATAGCCGGGCTCGTCCTGCTCGCACCTCTCGGAGTCACCTACTTCGTCATTGATTTTCTGCGCACGAAGATCGGCTCACGCGTGACTGCGATGATCCCGCAGAACGTGCTCCCGCCGGACATCCGTCGGCTGCCCATCGTAGAGTTTGGGCTGGATATGGCCGCGGTGCTCATTGTCGTGCTGGCCATCACTCTGCTCGGTTTCTTCTCCAATTACTTTTTGGGCAAGGTCATGATCATCGGCACCGAGCGGGTCATCGACCGGGTGCCGTTCATCAACACCGTTTACCGCACGGTCAAGCAGATCGTCGAGACCTTCAGCAAGCAGCAGAAGGCGGTCTTTCAAAAGGTTGTGCTCACCGAGTACCCCCGCAAGGGCGTGTACGTGCTGGGCTTCCTCACCAGCGCCGCCAAGGGCGAGGTGCAGGAAAAGACCGGCGCGGAGGTCGTCAACGTCTTCGTCCCCACCACCCCGAACCCCACCAGCGGCTTTCTGCTCATGGTGCCCGTCGATGAGGTCATCGAGATGGACATGACTATCGCCGATGGCATGAAGCTCATCGTCTCGGGCGGTGCGGTCAGCCCCCCGTATCCGCCACCACCCGCACCTGAGCCCAGGCCGACAAAGGTCCGCCACCGCGCCCCGCGCAATCTGCCCGGTCCGTCCAACCATGCCGGCTGAGACCGTCGAGCTGGAAGCCCTTGTGCTCAGCCGTGAAACAACCGGTGAGAGCCACCTGCGCCTGTCCCTGCTCGATCCAGAAGCAGGCCGCCGCGAGGTCTTTTACCGCCAGACCAAGGCCGACAAAGGCACCCCACCCGATCTCTTTGACCGGGGAGCTTTTCGCCTTGAGGCCGCCAAAAACGGTAACGCATGGTTCGTGCGGGAGTTTCGCCTGCTGCAGCGGCTGACCGATATTGGCCGTCGCTACGCCACCTTTCAGGCCGCCGCCGAGTGGGCCCTGTTTCTGCGCGCCAACGCCGTCCACTGCCAGGCACCGGAAACGGTCTTCAGCATCGCCCAAAAAACCTTCGTCGCTCTGGCCAGTGCCGAGCAGCCCGAGGCCGCCCTGCTCAAGGGTTTCTTCCTGTTCGCGCGGCAGGAGGGCTGGCCCGTGCGGGAGCACTGGCTGCGCAATCTCTCCGCGACTCAGGCCGATGAGGCCGCCCACATCCTGAATACCCCGCTCGACGAGCTGACCACCACCCCTGAAACCGCTCGCCTCCTCTCTCGCTCCCTCAAGCACTGGCTCTCCACCCACGACGAGGTCACGCTGTAGAACGTGTACCGCCGGCCAAGTTCTTTGCGCCGGGGATTGTCTTTTCGCGGGCAGGCCCTAGTGTGAGCTCATGATGCCCACGCTTCATCGTCTTTCGCCGTCACGGCTGCCGTTCATCGCGGCTGTCCTCTGCCTGATGGTGGCAGGGACGCCCGCTACTTTGGCCAAGGACGACGATGAAGACTCGCCCGAGCTGCTCCTCGTCGAGTCCATCCCAGCAAGCACCGATACGGCCTCCCGGAAGATCATCGAAACGCACCTGCGAGCTCTGGGCGGCCCCGAGGCTCTGGTCCGTATCCAGGCGGTACGCGTCACGAGCCAGCAGCGCGAGGGTAAGACTGAGTTTGAAGAGGTCCTCATCCAAGCCCGCCCTAAGCGTTTCTACCAGCAGATAACCACGACCCACCTGGGCACGGACGAGGTGCTGGTCACCGGTTTTGACGGTGAGACACTCTGGACTCAGGAAACCAGCGATAAACGCGCCCTGCCCCAAACGATCAGCGGCAAGGAACTCGCAGCGGCACAGGAAGGCTACTTCCTCGACCCGTGCCTGAACTGGGAAGCCAATGGCTACACCTTCGCCTATATGGGTGAGGTCAAGTCCACCGGCCGCAAGCACTACCTGCTCAAGCTTTTCCTCCCCTCCGGCCACACGCGCTTCCTGTACTTTGACGCCAAGACCCTGCTCATCACCCGCATCGGCCGCGAAACCCTCATCAAACGGACCATCGTCGACATGGACGACTACTTTACCAGCTACGAGAAGGTCCAGGGCGTGTGGTTCCCAACTGCGGTGGAGAAGCGCATGGAGGACGAAGTTTACGGCCACAGTGCCGTCAAGCTGATCGAGGTTAACCCCCAACTGGAGCCCGGCTTGTTCAGCATGCCGCAGGTTCAGGAAATCTGGCTGCGCCAGCGATGACGCCTGTGCTCGTAGATACACCGGGGGTACACCGCTCATGATGGTGCATGAGGAAGAACGCCGCGCGAGCCTCTCGATCACCGAGTTCGCGCAGTTCCAGCTTGGCCCGCGTGGCGGGCGTGCCGGGGCCGGTGGCCTCTGGCGCATGCGTACCGGCGTAGCCTGGCACCAGCAGATCCAGCAGGAGGACGAGGCCGCGCGGCCTGGCGTCAGCTCCGAGGTCGCCATCTCCGGACTTTGGCAGCACGAGGGCTGGACCCTCCACCTGCACGGACGCATTGACCAGGTCGAGGAGACCCTCCAGGGCTGGACCCTGCGCGAGATAAAAACCCTGGAGCAGCGCCTCCCCCGCCCCGAGGCCGACCTGCGCGCGGCCTACCCCCCGTATTTATGCCAGCTGGCCGCCTACGTAAAGCTCGCCCGCGTGCTGCCGGAGTTCCGGGGCCTGCCCGTCAGCGGTGAGCTGGTCTTCGTCGAGATCAGCGAAGGCCTCCGCCAGACCTTGACATTAACCGAGGCCGATGAGGCGATCTTCGATCGACAGGCGGAGACGGTCTGCGCCTTTCTCAACGAGCGTCGTCAGGCCGCCACTCGCCGTTCAGGCCTTGTCTTCAAGCCGGCTTTCGAAACCTTTCGCCCCGAGCAAACCCGTGCCCTGGATGATCTCGCCGCGCGGGCGGCCTCCGCGCGCACCCTCTTGCTGGAGGCACCGACCGGCTTCGGTAAGACCGGACTCGTCCTGCAATACGCGCTCGGACAGCTCCGCGACGGGATGTACGACCGGCTCATTTACTGCACTGGCAAGTCCACGGGCCAGATTCAGGTGGACCGGCAACTACGCCGCATGAGTGACAGCCCCGAGGCTCTGCGCACGCTTGTTTTCCGTAACCGGGCCGAGCACGCCATCGCCACCGCCCTGCATTCCTGTGACGCCACAGGTGGCTCCTGCACTGAGAACATCGAGGAGGCCTGGGCCAAGAGCGGCATCGTCCCCTGGGAGCTCTGGCAGGAGGACCAGCCCGACCTGGAGCGCGTCCGCCTGCTGGGCGCGCGCACCGGCGTATGCCCCTACGAAATCTCCAAGAGCCTGCTCCCCCACGCCGATGTATGGGTCGGCGACTACAACTACGTCTTTTCCCCCTGGCACCAGCAGGTGTTTCTGGAAAGCGCGGGCTTTGACCCGACACGCACGCTGCTCGTCGTGGACGAGGCTCACAACCTCGCCTCCCGCGTGGCCGCCCTCTACTCTTTTGGTGAAACCGCTGCCGGGGCTCATTATCTGCTCGGGGGCCTGCGCTTTGAGGATGCCTCGGCGAAATTTATCGCACTGCTGGAGGAGTGGGCCGACCTGCTCGACAGCCTCCGCCCGCGAGACAGCCTCAGCATGAGCGCCGAGTATGAGATCACCGAGCTGCTGGAGCGCCTGGCCAAGAGTGTTTACGCCGAGCGCCTCCCCTGGGACGATCTCGCCCCCGCCACCACCGAGGCCCTCCATCGCCTGCCGCGCCTCTACGCGATCATGGCCAGCGAGGGGCTGGACCGGCTCTGCTGGAGCCCGAACCGGGGTGAGCTGCGCGTCTCCTGCCTCAATGCTGCGGGTGAAATCGCCGCACGACTGGAGAGCTTTGGCCAGAGTCTGCTGATGTCTGCCACGCTCAGCCCGCTGGAGGACTTTTGCGCCGAGACAGGCCTCGAGCCTGCCGCCGTCAACGCCGTGCAGGCCGGAGCCCCTTGGCGAGACCAAGCCTACACCGTCGCCGTGGACGCCCGGGTGGACACCCGCCTCAACGCCCGCCCCCGGTACTACACCACCACGGCCGCCACCGTAGAGGCCCTCTGCGCCGCCGACGACCGCCCCACCGCTGTCTTTTTCCCCAGCTACCAGTACGCCGAAACCGTTCGCACCTATCTGGCCCAGACGAGCCCTCAGCTCGTAGTGGCCATGCAGCCGCGCGGCATCGACCTCAACGGCCAGCTCCACTTCATCGAGGAAAGCCTTCTGTGCGCGCATGCTGTCTTCTTCGTCCTGGGGAGCGGGTTTAGTGAGGGCATTGACGAGCTGGGCGGGCGTATCGGGCAGGCCATGGTGGTCGGCCCCGCCCTGCCCGAGGTCAACGCCGAGCAAAAAGCCCGTCTGGAGCGCCTGGAGCATCTGGGCCGTCCAGAAGCCTTTCGGCGCGTCTACCAGCTCCCAGCCATGCGCAAGATCAACCAGGCCCTCGGGCGGCTCGTGCGTGGCCCCGGCCAGCATGCACGCGTCCTGCTGCACTGCCGTCGTTTTGCCGACACCTCGTACCAGCGCCTGCTCGACCCGGTCTTTATCCCCGAAGCGACGATCAACAGCGACGCTCAGCTCAGTGAATGGCTGGCTGCGACACCCGCCCAGTGAGGTCACAGATATCCTTTATTTCCGCCGTAAAAAGCGTGTAAGGAAAGATACACTTGAGACACTAGAGGCGGTGTGAACGCACTGAATAAAACTCGCCTATGCTCGGTACGCTACGCCGATAGCACCACAACCACGCACTCATGAAGAACCCGATCACAACACTCGCCTTTATTCTGCTAACTCTTGGCGGAGGACTTATCGTGGGTTTTGCCTTCGAGGGGGCCACCTGGTACAATTATCTTAACAAACCCTCATTCACCCCGCCCGGCTGGCTCTTTGCCCCGGTTTGGACCCTGCTCTATGTGTGCATCGGCATCGCTGGAGCTCGAGTCTTCACGCAGGCTATCCACCCAGGAGTACGCATGCTCTGGGCTGCCCTCCTTGTGCTCAATTTCCTGTGGACGCCCGTCTTTTTCGGCCTGCACTGGATGGGAGCCGCCCTTGTCATCGCAGGCCTGATGACCGCTGGTATTGTCCTCTTTATCGCCCTGTGCTGGCGCCGGGATCGCGTAGCAGCCTGGCTCTTTGTCCCCTACGCCCTCTGGAACGGCTTTGCCACCGTGCTGAACGCGTCCATCGTCCACCTGAACTAGGGACTTTTGATCCGCACAAAAAAATCCCGCCAGGCATAGGACCGGGCGGGATTTTTAGTAGATGATGCGCGATGAAAATAAAAATGGAGCCATCCATCGGATTCGAACCGACGACCTGCTCATTACGAGTGAGCTGCTCTACCAACTGAGCTAGGATGGCCCGCTGAAAAACGGGTAATCAAACGGCCGGGGCGGGTCCGTGCAAGCCTATTTCTGAAAACAATCCCCTCGCCTATTCGCGGCCGAACTGCTCCGTCACCGCGTTCTGCTGGCGGGCGATGTCGTGCAGGGTCACAATCCCGAGCAGCTTGGTGTTGTCCTTCTGGCTTACGACTGGGACTTGGAGCACGTCTTCCTTGATCAACTGGGCGGCCACAGCGCGAATCGATGTGTCCGGCGAGACGGTGACCAGACGCTGCTCCAGCACGAGCTTGGCCAGCGGATCGGTTAGCTCATGCTCGACATGCTCTAGCATCTCGTGGTGCGTGATCATCCCGCACAGGCTCCCCTCGGCATTGATCACCGGGTAGCCGTGGTGCTTGCGCCCCTCCAGCAGTTTGAGGTTTTCCTCGCTGTTGAGCGTACCGTCCACGCTGACGATGTCGTGCGTCATGATCGCGCTCACCGGCAGGTTCTGGTAGTCACGCATGCCCTGATAGCTGGGCATCTTGCGCAGCGTGACTCCGTCCTGGATCAGCAGGGCGTCGTACAGCGGCACAGAGCGGCGCTTGGCCGAGATGAAGTACGCGATCATGTTCCCCGCAATCAGCGGCAGGATAAACGAGTAGTTGCGTGTCATCTCAAAGATGATCACGAGCGATGTAATCGGGCAGCGGATGATCGAAGCGAACATCGCTCCCATCCCCAGAAGCACGCAGGCCCCGATCACGTCTTTGTGCTCCGGCAGTCCGCCAAACCAGCCCAGGTGCGTATGCAGCGAGAGCAGGCCGACACCAAAAATCCCCCCGAGCATCCCGCCCAGGAACAGCGTCGGCGAGAACAGACCACCGCTGCCCCCCGTCGCATAGCTGATGATGACAGCGATAAATTTCAGAACAAACAGCGCGATCAGCACACTCAGGACCAGACG
The DNA here is from genome assembly GCF_019603315.1 of Ruficoccus sp. ZRK36. NCBI lineage: Bacteria > Pseudomonadati > Verrucomicrobiota > Opitutia > Puniceicoccales > Cerasicoccaceae > Ruficoccus > Ruficoccus sp. ZRK36. The sequence continues at coordinate 2,605,771 of NZ_CP080649.1, read as the reverse complement.
CCCCTCAAAGGCCACATCCAGGCTGTTATAACCGATGCTGAACACCCCCGTCTGTGCTTCCCCGAAAAGACCGGTGTAGGCAAAGCCGATCATACCGACGATCCCCACGGTCAGGCCACCCAGCGCAGGCTTGAACCATATCGGGATGCCCTTCCACTGCGAGTTGATCTGGCGGGCCTTGAGCAGCGTGGTTACAAAGCCCGAGCCGATGAAGCCCGATGCCACCCCCAGGGGCAGCGAAATCAGCATCCACCAGGCCGTCCGCACATTGTCCTGGTTCAGGTTCACCTGCAGGACAGGGTCCTCCCCGAGGATGCTGCGCGAGATCGCAGCAGCCACTACGACGGCGATCACGATCCCGCCGAGGGCCTTCGTGCTGAAGTCCGCCAGCAGCTCTTCAAAGACAAAAAAGATGGCCGACAGCGGCGCATTAAAGGCGGCAGAGATCCCCGCCCCCATCCCGACGGGCACCATGCCCTGGATCCGGGCCTTGGCCAGTCCGGCCCAGCGCCCCAGCGTCGAGGAGATCGCCGCGCACATGTGCACCGTGGGGCCTTCACGACCCAGCGCATTCCCCATCCCGATGAAGATCGTCCCCAGCAGGAAGCGGAAGAAGCCGTCCTTGAGCGTGACGCGTCCGAAATCGTTATAGTAGGCGGCCTTGGTCTGCGGGATACCGCTGCCCGAGGCGCTCGGTGCGATCTTCCACAGGAAAAGCCCGACGATGAGCCCGCCAACCGCTGGCATCAGCGGCATCACGATCCAGAACCACACCGGCCCGGTCAGCTCGGAGAGATGCCAGACCAGATGAAACGTGTGGTGGATCGCCAGGTGGAATCCGACCGCAGCCAGCCCGCAAAGCACACCGGCCACGGTGCAGAGGATCAAAAAACGCTGATTGTCGGAGAATCGCCGCCGTAACCAGTCAGGAAAACCATGGAGCCCTAGGAACGTTTTTATGACGCCATCTCCTTTCCGTGGCGTTCACGGAAGACCTTTAAAAAGGCCTCTGAAATCTCTTCATATAGCGAATTGCGGCAGATCATATGCGAAAACTCGTAAGCGATAATTGCAGCGATCAAGAGCGGTAAAATCATTTCATAAGCACTGGTCATTTCCACCAGGATCGCGGCCGATGTGATCGGGCTCTGCACCACGCCCGAGAAAAAGGACACCATGGCCAGCAAAATGATAGCCTGCGCAGGCACGCTCGGAAAAAGCTCACTGAAGAGCTGTCCGAAACCGGCCCCGGCTGAAAGAGTCGGGTCAAAGAGCCCACCCGGTATCCCGCTCAGAAGCGTGGCGAAAGTCGCCAGCATACGGGTAAATGGATAAAACCAAGGTAGCTTCTCGCCGTCAATGAGGATTTGCTTGGCATGCTCAAAACCGCTGCCGTAGCTGAGCCCGCTGGAGAGGAGCCCGATCACGCCCAGCACCAGCCCTACCCCACCGGCCATCCGGTACGGATGCGTCTGCCAGAGGCGCACGAGCCGGTCCGTGAGCAGCAGCAGGCACTTCGCAAAGGCCCCGCCCAGTGCCCCCAGCACCACGGCAATCAGCACGAGAGCCAGCCAGCCGGTCACTGTGACCAGCGAGGTCTCCACATCCCCGTAAAACAGGTAAAACCCGCCCAGGCACCAGAGCACAACCTGACAGGCGATTGCCACCGTCAGCACAATCGTACTGGCATTGTGCTTTTCAAAAGATCTCCCGATCTCCTCAAAGGCAAAAACGATCCCCGCCACCGGCGCGTTAAAGGAAGCAGCGATCCCGGCCGCGCCGCCGCCGAGGATCAGCCCGCGCTCTACCAGTTGCCGGGGGAAATGCGCCACATGGCTGATCGTTGCCAGAATACTCGCCCCGATCTGGACGGTCGGCCCCTCGCGCCCGATGGATGCCCCGCAAAACAGCCCCATTGCGGTAAGGAAGAACTTGCCAATCGCAATCCGCAGAGAGAGCAGATAGCGCCGGTTTGGCCCGGCTGGCATCTTGAGCGCAGCGATGGTCTGCGGGATCCCCGTCCCCTGAGTGCCGTCGAAAAAGCGGTTGCGGATAAAGATAATGGCCATCAGCCCGAGCGGAGCCGTGGCAAAGGTCAGCCAGCGGGATGTCCCATGTGACCAGGCCAGAAACTGCCCGGACCAACGCTCCAGCAGCGTAAACACCGTCGCTGCCAAGCCAATACCGACTGCTCCCAGTATAAACAGCCCGTAGCACTTCCACGCCTGTGCCGACAGCAACTTGTATCTCGCCGGGATTTCCCCCTCAGGGAAGCTTTCAACTGGCCCACTCATATGCCCATTGGCTTTAACGGGCTGACCAGCCATCGTCAAGCGCCCAGCGGCCTCCACCCGTCTTTGCGCCCGCCCACCAACTTTTTCAGAAAAAAAACTTGGCAAAGTACGTCTGAGCCGTACTGTCTTCGGTTTTTCCCGTACGGGAAATCGCCGCTTTCGAGTGGTGGGATATGCAAGTGGCTAAAGCACGCAGACTGTAAATCTGTTCGGGTAACCGTTCACTGGTTCGAATCCAGTTCCCACCACCATTTTTACCCTTACCATAACCCCCTGAAAACAGGGCATTTGCGAACTTATCTAGTTTAGCAGCAATAGCTTCCAAACGGCCAATTTCGTGACCAATTGTGACAGGCCGTGACTCGCTTTGCCCGTCTAAGTCAGGCTCGGGAGTGCATACGGGAGTGTCCGAATCTGCCTCGAAAATTTCGTTTACGCCCTTCGAGTGCTTAATGGCCTGCGGCTTCACGTAATGGCGTTGCGTTGTAGCCAAACTACGGTGCCGGAGCACCTGCTGAATGATTGCCATAGGCACGCCCTGCTCTGCCAGCCACTGGCCAAAGGTGAGCCGCAGGGAATGGAAGTCCAAGTCACCAAACTCGTTGCTATACACAATCCCGGCACGCTTCAAATCACGCTGTAGCTGCGTTGCCTTGGGCAAGGCATAGGGAATTACCCGATCTTCCGCTAAAGCACCCTTAGGACGCATTTCCCGCAGTCTATTGACGGCTTTTCGTATCAGGCGTACCTGCTCTTCGAGCTTATTCTTTGAAATCTCCGCCCGAACAATCAGGTAAGGTTGCTCTGCGTCCAGAAAGACGTCCCCCCAGCGCAGCGTTTGCAGCTCGTTTATGCGTAACCCTGTCCAGCGCAGCAACCAGACCGCAGGCCGATAATCCACACGCTGAGGAGGTGCCCCCGCCTGCATGAACTGCTCAAACTCTTCATCGGTCCAGAAGCGCCGCTTTTTCTTCTCGTGGCCGCGAGTCTCGCCCTTCTGGACATTCTCAAGCGCGTTCTCCGTGATGAAGCCTAGTTGCTTCATCCAGTTAAGGAAGGCCGTTGCGCTTACGAGGTACTCATTAACGGTCTTCACTGACAGCACGCGTTTCGTACCCTGCTTACACGGCTTGGAGGAACGCCACTTGACGAAACCCGCCGCCGTGATCTGCTCAATGTCGCCCCAGCCCATATCATCGGCCAAACGGGCAATGCGCGTCACCGTATCGTGTACATGCACCGGGGCACGCTCCAGACTCAACAAGTGCTCTTCATACTGCGCCAGCATATCGCGGATACTGCGCGAAGGCGCCCCCCACAGAAACGACGGCACCGGCAAGCCCTCGTACTGCTTCTCCTGTACCTGACAGAACTCTCTCAGGCGCTTCTCAGCTATGACCTTGTCCGTCGTCTGCAAGCCAACGGTGGTTTTCGTCGCCATCCACGGCATACGGTAAGAACCGCTGTAGTACTTCGAGACTACAACCTTCCCACCCTTACGACGCTTCGGCCTAAAAACCCTCATGCCCGCACCTTTCTGGTACGCTCAAGATAAGCTTCGATTTCAGCTTCAAGGTAACGAGCCCGACCATGTTCCTTCAAGGGCCTCGGAAACTTTCCGTCAGCGATCAAACGGTAAAGACTACGCTTTGACATCCCAATTCGCTTAGCCGCCTCTTGAATCCTGATCGTGTCTTCACTCATAGCGGCCTCCTTCATCGTTATGGTTTTCCTACTCATCGCCTTGCATATCCTCACGAAGGGCCTCGGCAAGCGGTCGCAGACCATGTGCTTGATCAGCAGCCAACAGTTTTCCAATTGCCTCCTCAAAATACCCCTTTTTAGCCAGGTGCACGCACGTCTCAAAAGAGCCGGCCTCAATATAGGAGCGGAGAAGGAATGACTTACTGACGTTGAGCAGCTTTGCGTATTCCTCGATGCGGAAAACAATATCCTTATCGATGCGAACGCTGACCGTAACAGTCTGCTGCTCCATTTCCTGTTTTTGCTGCTCCTCTTCCTCCTGTGCCCGCAAAAGCGACCGAATCGTGCCGCCAACACTGTACGCCTGATCGTAGCAAGTAGACAAAAGCCTACGCTCGTAGCCCACGGCCTCCTCAATTTCTGCCTCACGCCTCACACTAGCTTCGATTGATTCGAGTCTGTCGCGTGAAAGCTTCACACCCGCTTTTTCTAGGTTGTCTGCCGTAAATTCGGAAATGTCAGCAGTTCGAGATGACTTATTTTTGTTATCCATAAACGCATACTCTCATTGTTTGCGTTTTTTGTAAACATATTTTTGAAAATATTTTCATTTAGGCGGTGTGGCCCGGCCCCCAATGAAACATAATCAGCAAAAAGTAATCCAGAGAGATTAAACGGGGCCATACCGCTTCAACCGTTGGTGATCGCTGTATTCTAACCTCGCATTATTTATCTGCTCCTTCGTATACGCTTTAAGCACGGAGACTATTTCTGGCGAGTATTGGTATGTTCCAATACTCTCATTTTTCCAACAGAGGTTTCCTTTGTCTTTCAGCTTGTGCTTCCAAACAAGCGCATCAAATGTTCGCTCATTAAATATTGCCCCCCTGTGATCCTTATCAATTTTATCCAATACCTTTTTTCGATTGAGTGGGTGGCTTTTATTCGGGTCGATTTTTTTCGAAACCAAAAGGACTCCATTCGAAGAATCCCCCTTAATGCCAGCAACGATATCCGCCGACTGAACCTTTTTTGTAGATTGTAAATTAACCTGGAAGACTGTAAGAAATCGACCGGTATCGAATCCACCCTTTTCCAATTCAGCAGTCGTGTCGGATATTATTTTCAAGAATTCTGATACCGCTGGCTTTTGGTTGTTATTATCGGTAGAACCAAGAAACTGTATTGGGTCCGGTGTTGCTCCAAAGCTTAATGGAAGAAGACTGATGTTTACTTCACTTGCAATATCCCGACCAAAACAAGCAGAAATGACATCACGATAATTAACTATAGATGTTTGAGCCAATCCGTATATAAGTGCCTCAAACCCTGCTTCATTGTAGAAGTGAACTGCGTTATTCCTGTAGTCAACCAACCTGCCAATATTCTCAGAGACTGGTTTAAATTCAATTCCTGAAGGAAAATGTCTCTTTGCCTCATCGACGCTTTCCAATAAGCCTAGCGTCATGTAAGGCCGGTCTCTTTCTTTGGGCTTAAATATACGAATTTTATTTTTTGAAAGAATGGCCTTAAAGGCCAATTCCCATGAGTTTAACAATAATATTACAAAGCACTCAGATCGGTACGAAAACTGAGGCTTATTGTAAATCTCGATTGCCGCGAGCATAGCACTCACTGAGTTCCCCAAGAGTGCGCGATATGAGCCGTATGGATTCATTTTCTATTTTTTGAACAATTCCATATTTGCATTTTCCCTATGATAATTAATAAATCGACCACGAATACTACTATCCAAAAATTTAACACCGTACTGCATATCTGCATCATCCACAAACATCGCATAACTCAGTTCTAAATTTTCGTTATTCTTGAATGAATCCAATAATTCGTGAAACGTCGGGCTTGTATGACGATATTCAGAGTTATCTTTAGTAAGCAACTCACCAGTCTCTGGGCAAATCCCCATTCCGTCATCAAGCAGTGCATTTTTCTCTCTCGTCAGGTAGTCAGAAACAGCACCACGACAAGCACGGTAGAAATATTCCCCAACAGAAGGTTTCTCTCCCTTGATGCACGTAGGATATGAAAAATCAGTCGAACTACCATCAACTCGATGGAGATGAAAACCACGAGTAGGATAATCTTCATTTTTATCCTTATAGAAATAGTCCACACCGGCCCCAATCTTCTGTTCCTGCTCTGGGTGCCTAAGGAGAAGCTCATAAAGCAATACACTGTCCTTTTCGTTTATTCTGTCTCTGTGTTTATTAGAATACCGGCCAAGCATATCTTTGAAAAATTGAGTAGCTTCGCCTGTCGTCGAAAAAGTTTTGCTAGGCAGTTCGACTGGTTTTGCTTTTCCCATTATTAAATAATTTAAGGTTGGATAGTAGTTTTCGAAACACATGAGTTAGACGTTCGCTGTCGCATAGATCTATAACAATCTCACTTCAAGCTAAGCGCAGTCTCATTGTAATAAATAATGACAAAACAAACATAATGGCGAGCAAATACCTCAGGAAGATAAGTTCAACCGGCCGCCAGTGTATTCCAGAAAGCCTCCCCTGTCACTTATACTGATCTTTGACAAGGAAAGAGCCGTAAACGGGCTGGCGCACCCGCAAAGCGGCTGCATCCAGCCCATTTACGGCTTCTCATGTAAATTAAATACATCATCAATGTATGAAATGGGATTTCGCCTAGTGAGCCTAGCCAGCGAATTCTTTTGTCTAGAGTACTCCAAAGTAAGTTTCCCCAACTCTAAAACAGCTCCTGCACTAAATGCTTCGATCGCGAGCTGACTATTCCCCATGAGCATGGACACAGCCGACGTAACCAATGCCCCAGCCAAAATTTTTGAATCACAAAGGAATGTAAGAGTTTTGATTGTTGTTTCAAACCCAAGCGACTTAACGCATTCTCGATATTCATCTAATCTTCTCTGAATATCATCTTCAATAAATGCCCTTTCTTTTCCACCGTACTGCTCATAGGCAAAAAGTCGAAAACTTCTCATTTTATCCATAACAGCTTTATCCCTCCGAAATTCCATAATTTCAGGTATTGTAAGCTTTTCAGTATCAATGAAAGCAACACCCGGGATTGAGATGCAGTTTGTGACGTCATCATCATTTAATGCGGCATGCGAAAATCCAGAGCAGTCAACAACCATATCGGCCAACTCAAAATCTTCGACGATAATGTCAAAAAGATCCGTTACGTCACGCAAAGATGGACATGGGAAGCGTCCAGCCTCATTTGTTCCTCCCCCCTTCATTTCCGATAGTTTTACAATAAACGCTTTAAACATCTCGTCACCATGCCCCTGCTTCACCATGTACAAAAACAAGAGATTATCAAAAAACTGTATAAGCTGACGAAACCCAGGACGTGTTCTCAGATGCGGTGGATACAAATCAACGACACCATCTCCTCCTCCAAAAGCCTCATCTAATTCGTGAATGCTATTCTCGCTTATTTCTTTAAACTTCTCAATCTCCACACCATTACTACTACTATTTGCCCTTAGGCCCATAAACTGGCCTGCGAAATTCATTGGGATAACGAAGTCATAATATAGTAACGCCTCTTTGAGATTACCCAGTACAATTGCGGTGTTATGATAAGATCCCATGGTACAATCATTTATATTTTACACATCACTTAAGCCGACCAGTATGACATGAAGTCTGCATCGTTAATTCACAGGAGAGCGGTTTTTATGCGCTGGCCAGTTCCAGCGGCTTTACCTGCTTACGGATTGCGGGCAGGATTTCCTGTTCGGCCATGCGGAGTTCGTAGTTGCGTTGCAGATTGAGCCAGAGGGCCGGGGTGGTCTTGAAGTACGTCGCGAGGCGCAGGGCGGTTTCGATGGAGATACCGCGCTTGCCGTTGACGATCTGCGTCATGGTTGACTGCGAGATACCGGAGTCCTTGGCGACACGGTACGGGGTGATGCCTGCGGGCTTGATAAACTCTTCCAGCAGGATTTCACCGGGGTGTGGCTCGGGAATCATTTTCGGATGCTTGCTCATGGTTGTTTCCTCAATGGTAGTCCACAATCTCGACCGCGTGGGCGTGCTGGCCCTCGAAGCGGAAACAGATGCGGTATTGCTGGTTGATACGGATCGAATGTTGCCCGCTGCGGTCGCCGCTGAGTTTTTCGAGGCGGTTGCCGGGCGGCAGTTGCAAGTCTTCCACGCAGTCAGCCGCGTCGATGAGGCGCAGCTTGCGCAGAGCGGATGCCTGCAAGTTCGCGGGAAGCCTCCGATGGCGCTGGTTGCCGAAGAGCGCTTCGGTGTGCTTACAGGCGAATGACTTTATCATGTTTCGATGGTTTTAGGTTAGCTTTTTGGATATATTTGTCAAGCGAACATATTCTTCTGTGAAACATAGACAAAAAGCCGGGGCAGCACTGCACTACCCCGGCCCTGCGGCTAGTTTTCATACCCAAACTTGCCGTAAACGGTCGTGATCCCCTTTTCCTGATGGACACGCTCGGCCTCGATACAGGCACGCCGCCCGATCTGCACTTCCGGTAGCGGCTCCTTTTTATCGGAGGCGAGGAAGTAATACGACTGCTTCCCGCTGCTGATGGCCGCTTTGACCTGCTTATAGCTCAGGCCCTCCCAGGTCTTTTCCGCCACATCGACGCTAACCACTAATCCACGGAGAAAAAGACCGTCCCCGTCCTTGAATAGTAGGTTGCCAGTCGGTTGATTTGTTTTCGTTTCCATAGTTGTATTTCCTTATTGATGAGTTCTAGGCCGCACATGAATCCAAGAGCATTTGAGACAGGTGCAGCCTTGCCGCCCACAAATGCGTTGATGACTGTTTGCGCGACCTCGTGATAAGGCCGCTGAAAGTAAACCTGTTGGGAACGGAGGTACTTACCGCCCCACCCTTTGACGTAGACCGTGCCCTTGCGCATCCACATGCCCCAGCGTTGGCGCAGCGTATACGGCACGCGGGAAGTCTGTTGCGGCTTCTTCCCTTTGGGCTCGTCGCCCTCTTCGTCGTCGGCCTTAGCGGGCTTGGTGTAAAAGCCGCCGCCGGTCTGCCAGAAACGAATGCCCGCCGTTAGTCGCCCATCCTTGCGCCGCTTGCGGTAGTCAAGCACCCAGCCCGGCAGATCGAGGCCGGTTTCCTCGTCACAGTCGCCGCTCGCCATCTTCGAGACGTACTTAAACAGATAGCGGAAACGCTTTTCCCGGATACCTTGGACGTTGACCCGACCGAGGCCCCACCACTTCGTGAACATGTCCAGAAAGTCGGGCGGTATCTTCTTGCGGTAATCGATTATGAGATGCCAATGCGGATACCCGTCTTCGTGAAACTCGAGTTTCCACGCCCAGCCAAATTTCCCAATCACCTTGCGGACCTTGGCCAAGAAACGCCGCATGCGTGCGCTCCCCAGCTCGTAAACCTCCTGCGGAGGCATAAGGCCGTGTCCGTCCGTGGTCAGCGTGAGGAACTTGCACCGCTTGAGCACAGGAAGCCCCTTACGCTCGATTTCCTTGCGCTTGAGGTAAACTCCGCGCTCCGTGATCCAGTTGGGACCGTGATAGCCGCGCACCTGCACCCCGTAGAAGTTTTCAAGCTCGCTCATCGTGCGCCCTCTCCGGTTGACCGGTTACGCTTCTTGGCTGGGCCTAGAGCCAGTCCCGCCGCCTCTTTCCGCGCAGTCGCAAGCGAGCCTTTGGGCGCGCTTTCTTGCTCAGCGCGGGGCGGCTCGCCCTCGGAGCGGCCAACCTTGACCAACGCCAGTATTGACTGCCGGATGTGCGCGGGAAGCTCGCCCCACGCCTCTAAAACCTCTGCCAGTTCAGCGAAGAATTCGCCCGCGTCCAGAGCCTCGGGAGTGCATACGGGAGTGTCCTCGTCCCCTTCGGACTCGCTACCATCTACGCCGCAATGGGTTGCGGAGTTATGCGACATGGTTCGAATCCAGTTCCCACCACCATTTTTCTTTTCCGCCTCTTCGTGTCAGAAGGGGCTTTTTTGTGACTAACCGCGCCAGAAGCAACGACTTGAGATTTTTCAATTTCGTGATTATTCGTCGTAGTTTGCGACCATAAAAGACCCCTTGGTCTGCAAAACTGGTCTCTATATCGGTCCACGTTTCCGAGGGAAAAACCGGTTCCAGCTTCTCAAGCTCTTCTTTTAAATCGATGGCTGACTTGATCGTGTAGCGTTCGGCCATATCGCGTGTCTTGTGGCCGAGGTACGGTTGGGCTGCATTCGATTATAGCGACCGTGATACATTCATGACTTATCGGTCCATCAAATGGCATTCAAACACCGCAACGCAATCGAGGGAAAAAGCCCCATAGCCGCATGAACTGACCGCTTCGATTCGGAAATACCCGGCCGTAGTCAGTTCATAATCGTGATACCCGATCACAAATACAACATCCAGATACGCCTATTCATTCCGATGACAATTTAACCATGATATAGTATTGATATAACTAAACATTATCAGTACAGATGAAATTGCCGTAATTACCCGCACTCTCTACGTAGCAATGAAAAACATAAGCTTATACCTAGTATTATCATTCCTATCAGCAACGCTAACCGGCTACCTCCATGCAGGTGTGTCATTTTCGAATAACCAATTCGAGGTAGTCGTCGCACCAGGGTATGACCATGTTCCAGTCTCGATCCCCTATACTCTCACCTCGGGAACCATTGATGAGTCAACGCTATCGGTAACAGCTGATGTTTCCTGGGCCACGCCCAAGCTCAACAAAGCGGACAATACCATCGACATTACCTTCTCCACGCGAGACCTGCTGGCGACATATACAGCTACGATCACCGTCAACGATGGAACCAATGACACGCAGCTATTCTTAACTGCAACCGTATCGCCCCTGAACATCTACCGGCTGGAGGACGACCCACTACGCCCGATCACCTACGGCATCCAGCTCAATGGCATTAATAAAGGCTGCATTGTGGCCTATGATCCCGTTACCCAGACTCCCCTCGCCTGCGTGACTGTCGATGAACGCCCGACCGACTTCGTCATTAGTGACGATTACTCCGAGCTACTCGTCATATGCAGCGCTGCCAAAACCATCGACGTCATCGACCTGACGACCTTTACGTTAAAAGAAAAGATTAGCCTCCCCGTGTACGGTGCGTGGGGTGATCTTGATGACACTACTGCAAATATAGACTTGGGGCCTGGTGACATCATATACTATCTGGATGGCTCCTGGGGGCCGACGCTTCACGTCTTCGACCGTTCCACAGGATCGGTGATTCAGTCCATGCAGTGGAATGGCTCCGCGCCCTCCAATAGCACGGGATTCATGGACTTCGCGGTGACCAGCGACAAGACCGAGATGATTGCCATGCCCCAGTACGGCTGGTCGGCAGGCGCGCACTCGCGCATCATCGGTCACTACACCATCGCCAGCAACGGCAAGGTCACTTTTGTCAAGCAGTCCGCAGTAAGCGACATCGACCGTGAACCGTTCGAAGCGCCGGTACTGATGCGTGATGACGACAAGATCGCGATTCTGAAAACCATCTCCGCCGACCCCTCTGACACAGATATCCAGAAGCAGTCATTTCCAACGGCAATCTGGTCCATGACTCAGGATGGCAGCATCGTAGCCACCACGACGAAACTCTACGACTACGAGTCGGGCACGCAGCTCTATACCATTCCCGGCATGACCGGGAATGGAAGCGGCTATACTTACCGATTCGCCCAGGCATTCACCTCTGACTACCAGTTTTTCGTCTATTTCAATCCGGCCACACGCCAGCTAAACAGCATTAATCTGACCGACGTCATCAGCGCCAGTCAGGTAAACCGTCACATATCCCCGGCGAATGGGGTCGCAGTCATCCCTCCGGAGAAATTGACCTGGACCAGCACCACCGGCATGGACCAGTACGACGTGTACCTGGGCGACTCTCTGGAAGCAGTTCGTGATGCCGACACATCCTCGCCGCAGTACCTGGGTCAGGTAGTCGGTACCGACTACGACTTCACGAGTCCTCTGCCGGCGGGAAAGACCTACTACTGGCGAGTGGACGCTGTCAGCCCATACGCCACCTATGAGGGGCCGATCTATTCCTTCACGGTAACGGACGTCGCCCTGAGCACACAGCAGATCGAGGTCGAGGTCGTCGCGGGCTATGATCATTTCCAGACGTCTCTGGAGTTGGGCTCCGACACCTCAAAGCCTTGGGCTGTGGCCGCCGACGACGCATGGATAAGCTTCCCGGAAACCTCCGGCACAACACCTCACTCCGTATCCATTGACATTGATGCCTCCGGTTTGGATGTTGGCTTTCACGAGTCAACGATCCGGCTGACACTGCCCTCCGGCGAGCTGACGATCCCCCTGAAGCTAAAGATCCAGCCACTCGCACTCACGCACTTCCGATCTGACCGCAATAGTGAGATCGTATATGCTATCAGCGAGGACACCTCCGCCACCATCTCCAAAGCCTATTTGCTGGAAATCAACGCAGACACCGAAGAGATCGAGCGTGTCTTGCCAGTGGGCTCCTCCGTAACCGATTTCACCATCAGCTATCCGGACCAGCAACTGCTGGTCGCCAACTGGAAAAGCGGACAGCTTCTGGTCATTGACCGGACGGAGTTCAAAATCGAAAAAAGCATCTCGTTCAAGCCTGCGGGAGCCACAGGTTATTCCGAGGGAGACGTGTACCGGGTCGCCGCGGGAGTCAGCGGCCGTATTGTCGTCGAAGAGGAGGACCAGTGGATCGACATTAACCTGTATGATACAAATAACAAGCACGTCCTCGACAGTGACCATGTCCGCGAGGGCGGTGGAGCTTTTGGCCCGGACGGGCGTTACTATTACCATGGGGAGAATAATTCTTCCGGCGCCGCCATCATCAAATACGATATGACCGGCGATGCCTTTACCCTGCTCCGGGAGATACGTCCAGCGGAGATCAGCTCCTACTATGGCTCCCGTACGGTGGTTGTTTCAGAGGACGGCAGTCGAGTCTTCTGGGCCGGGGTTGCCCTGGACTCCGATTTGAACACAGAATGGAAAACGACTGACATCATCTACTCCACAACTGGTGATGGCCGTTATGCCTTTGCCGATACGGAAATCTATGACATTAACCTGCGCCGCCAGGTACTCGCCATGCCGACAAATACCCGGGTCAGCGGATTTAACACGACCACGAGCAAGCTGATAACCCAGGTCGGCGATGAGATCGCGTTCTACCCGCTGACGACTCCCCTCTCCCTCCCAACTCCGGAACTTAGCGCTGACGCTCCCGGGCACACCACCGTCACACTGACTTGGAGCGACAAGTCACTGGAAACCCAATTCAACATCCAACAGCGGGAACTCGGGGCGGATACTTGGACAGACATGGCAACCGTTTCCGCCAACCAAACCACCTATCAGGTAACCGGTCTGACCGAGTCCACGGAGTATGAATTCCGCATCCGGGCAAGTGCGCCGTCTTGCAGTTCGGACTGGAGTAATGTACAGCCAGTCACCACCACTGCCACGCCCCCCGGCACCCCCAGCCTACTCAACGCCACTGCTCACTGGAATGAAGTCGTCCTGATCTGGTCATCCGTCAACGGCGAGACCGGCTTCGTCCTCGAGCGCGCCCTCTCCGGCTCTGACGCCTGGACTGAGATCGCAACGCCTACCGCGAACGACACAACCTATACGGACACCAGTGTCGTGCAGGGAGAGAGCTACCAGTATCGCGTTAAGGCCCTTAATAAGAATGTGGCCTCCAACTATTCCAACATAAGGAGCGTAACGGTGCCGGTCCGCACGCAGCCCGCCACTCCGGCACAAGTTAACGTCAAAGTCATCAGCAACAGCGAACTGCAAATTACGTGGGTGGATGTGGCCGATGAAGATGGATACCGAATCGAACGCCGTACCGGCTCCGGAGATTGGGTTGTGCTGGCAGAGCTTGAGTCCGGCATCACCTCGTATACAGATTCAGGCTTGGTAGAAGGCACCCAGTATGAATACCGGGTGATCGCAGCAAACACTGTCGGCGAGTCTGCGGCATCAGGCACCGTCAGTGCAGCACCGGTCACTATTGTTGTCCTGCTTGAGGACGACTTCGACCCCATCTTGCAGGATGTCCTCTGGGAATCTCTTGTAGGAGCGAGTGTGCAAAATGGGAGAGGTTTCAACAGCGGTAATGCCCTCTGGTTTGGCCAATCCTCCCTGCGTGTCGCTACAACCGTCCCACTCGACCTGACAAACGCCAACAGCATCAATTTCATGATGCGTGCTGGTAATCAACTGAATGATGGGAGCATTTACTGGGACAACTCCGAGTCTGGAGAGTCCGTACAACTTCAATACACCACCGGCGATGGCATCTGGCGTAACATGCTGGTTATCGACACTGAGTATCCCCTGCTCAGCAGGTGGACACAAATCAAGATCACGGTGCCTGAGGAGGCGAGGACTACAAATGTCCAACTGCGCTGGACCCAACCCATAAACAGTGGAAGCGACTTCGATAATTGGGCGATCGACGACTTGTTTATTGATACGGCACTGCCGAACCTGCAACCGCCCGATTTCGTGATAAGCAGTGGAATTTCCCCAACACATATCGGCATCTATTGGATCGCATCCTCTGCCGGAGATCAGCCAGCCCAGTACGTGATTGAGCGGCGATCATACGATACTGACTGGGAAGAAATCGCAGTCTTACCTGCTACCCAGACCTTTTACAATGATACCGGGCTTACGCCGTCGACTATTTACGTCTATCAGATCATAGCCCGCTACTCTGGCCTTGATTCGCAGCCTTCTTACACGGTTGTCGAAGAGACCCGCTCGTACTACGTACAGTGGATGCTGGACAATTACGGCACCACGAACATCGATCAGATCAATCCGAAAGATGCGGAGGAGGCCCACCCCATGCTGCGCTACGCCTTTAACCTGGCAGCCACAGGAGCACCCTCGACGGTCCCTGATGAAGGTACTGAGGGCATGCCACGCACCTTCCAGGAAAACGGCTACCTTCATATGGAGTTTATTCGCCGGACTGATAAATCAGGCCTAGGTGTGACTTACGCATGCAAGTTCTCATCCAATTTCCAGCAATGGGACGAAACGGGCGTGCTCATATCCACGACACCGATCGATGCGGACTGGGAGCGCGTTGTCATTCGCGATACCGTCCCCCTCACAAACGGGCAAAATCGCTTTGCCCGTGTAGAGATCAACGACAGTCAACAGTGATTTACACTGACATGCAAAGCGAACGAAACTCATGCATGCGTGAATGCCCGTCGTTACCACGGGCCGCACACCGCAGAGCCAAACACGCCCTTACGTATCTGTGCGGAGGGTGCCTCTTGATGTTTGGAGCTTGTAGCAAGGCCCCACCCCAAGAGGATGCCCCGACGGCACACGCCCAGGAGGCACCGCAAACATTGGAAGCACAGGTGGCTCCTGTGCTAAAGCTGCCCGCCGAACCGACTCCAGCAGATACATCACCGCAATCGATGGCTGCCGCTACCCAGTCAAACGCAACAGCTTCGCCTGTATCTGCAGCGAAAATTACGCAGCAAACCGTCAATGATGTCCGCGGAAATCCCTATGAGCGCATCACCTTGGATGAGCACGGGGAGTGCATTCGCCAGGAGCATTTTACTTACGGCAGCTCTCAGCAACTCCTTGTCTGGCGCCAACTCGACCTGCCAACCGGGCAGAAAAGCAGAATCGAATACACCTACTCCGATGAGGGATCGTTGCGTTCCCTTGAGTATTTTTCTCCTGACAACGAGGTCAGAGTAATCGAATTCGATGTCGAAAGAGATGCGAATGCTCCTGTGTACGCGGGGCGGATGATTCATGCGGATGGTAAGATATCTGCCTATGAGGGTACCCCATTCCCCTGGGGGGAAAACTGATATCGAGCATCTATTTCTCGCGCCCCATCGCGTGATACTCCTCATCCCAGAGGTGACAACCTCTCAGATTCCAGCCTTGCCCTGGGCGAAGAGCCGTGAGAGCTGAAGGTATCGCAATATCTGACCGATGACCTTACTGTGGATAGTCACCGCCCTGTGGGCTTTTTCGTTTTCGCTGATCGGCGCCTATATCTCTGGGCAGGTGGACGATTATATAGCCGTGACCACGCGCATGCTGCTGGCGCTGCTGGTCTTTCTCCCGTTCTGGAGGCCCGTCCCGTGGCGACGCGCGCTGGTCATGATGGCTACGGGTGCGATTGAGATCGGGCTCACCTATCTCTTTCTATACCACAGCTACCACTACCTGAGCGTACCCGAGCTGCTGCTCTTCACCATTTTTACACCGCTGTATGTCAGCCTGTTCTCGGATCTGTTCGCACGGCGCTGGCCGCGGCAGTTCTGGGCACCGGCACTGCTGGCTGTCGCCGGGGCGGCTGTCATCCGCTGGACGGATCTCGATGGCGACTACTGGAAAGGCTTCGCGTACATCCAGGCCGCCAACGCCTGCTTCGCCTTCGGGCAAGTCTGGTATCGCCACCAGGACTCGGGGAACCCCCTGCCCCACCGCAGGCGATTCTCATGGTTTTTCCTCGGGGCGTTTTTGGTTACAGGCACAGCGATGGCCTTTCTGGCGGACTGGAGCAAGCCGCCGGATACGCCCACCCAGCAGGGCGTGCTGCTCTGGCTGGGCATCGTCACCTCCGGGCTCGGGTACCTGGGCTGGAGCTATGGCTCGATCAAGGTCAGTGCTCAGCAGCTCGCCGTCATGAATAACATGCTCATCCCGGCAGGTATCCTGGTCAATGTCGCCTTTTGGGGCGGTCGTGTGGAGCAGTGGCCGCGTCTGCTCGCAGGCTGCGTCTTTCTGGCGGCGGCGCTGTGGATCTGCCGTGGCCGGAAGAAATCGTCATGAGCCCGCCGGGGCGGACTCCTTTTGGACAGTCCGCTGCAAAGCCGCCTCGATCTGCCGTGAAATCGTCTCGATGTCGTAGTCGGCGTAAGCACACAGATTTGCCTGGCTTGTATTGAACCAAAACTACAAAGAACTACGCGGGCTAGATAGGCCAAAGTTGGAGACTGAAGATTCCACCTAATCAGTCACTCAATGCTCGATTAAGGGTTTCGGTGAAATTGTGTTCAAAGGCCTTCAGGCTGTATTCATCGAGCACATGCTGGCGCACGGCGGTCAGCTCGTCTTCATCTTTTTTGAGGGCATGTATGAGGGCACCCTCCAGGCCATCGACATCACCGAAGTGGAACCGGCAGCCCGGCGGCAGAAAGTCGTGCATGCCGTCGCGGTCACTGCCGACCACCGGCACCTGACAGGCCGCAGCCTCCAGCATGACCAGCGGAAAGCCCTCGAAGCGCGATGGGATGATCAAGCAATCGAGCGCCGGATAAAGCTGCTCGGTGTGTTTATGCCAGCGGCGAAAAATCACCCGGTCGGACAACCCCGAACCGATCACCAACTCCGTCAGGCGCTCATGGTCCGGCCCATCCCCGACCACCAGCAAACGGGCACGCTCAAGCTGTCCCTTAAATGAAGCCAACGCATGGACGAGAAAGTCCTGCTGCTTCTGCTTGAACTCCACCCGCCCGAACAGGCCGAAAAGCGTGCCCTCCGGTAAGCCCTCATGAGCGCGGACATGAGCCTTGCTCGCAGGCTGAAATCGCTCGGTGTCGATGCCGTTGTTTACGATATAGATGGGCTCGTGTGCCCCGCGAGAGCGCAACTGCTTGGCGACACTCTCCGTGATGGTCAGCCAGGCATCGGGCACGGTAAACAAATACTTCGTCGTAAGGTCGCGCACATGCCCGAGCTTGGCGCCCATCTGGGCAAGCGTGTGGGCCAGCGGGATGTAGCTGATCACGCGCAGGCCCGCCTGACGCGCTGCCAGCAGCGCCAGCGAGCTATCCTCGATCTCCCCCTGGATGGCGACGAAGCCGTCCAGCTGCTGCCCGGCCAGTTCCTGAGCGAGTGCATTGATCTCGGCGCTGGCGAAGCGATTCCTCAGGGCCTGAAACTTACGGGTCAAGGTCGGGGCATCGCGCAGCTCCAGCTGTCCCCCCTCCTCCTGACAGATTGCCGCATGCTCCCGCAGTCGCGCGTTGGCAGGATTCACATAAAAGATGACCCGGCACTCCGGGCTTTTTGCCACGGCGGCAATCCCCCGCATTGCCATAATCTGATGTCCGCCAAAATCGGGATTGTCATCGTAGAAGGCAATCGTACGCATCGGGGCCAAATGTAAATTTACTCATCACAAAAGACAAGTCTGTAGCTGATTGAATGGATTTATCCGAAACACAGGCAAAATGCCCTCGGTCAGAAACGGGCGTCACCGGCCAGCGGCGCGGCGATCACACGAATCCCCTGCCGCTCATAGAGCCCGAGTATAGCGGGATCAGCGCCGTCATCCGTCACCAATACATTCACCTGCTGGGGCTGGGCAAAGATGAAGGGGCTTTTCGTCTCCAGCTTGCTTGAGTCGCAGACGACACAGACGCGCTCGGCCCGAGGGATGAGCCGCTCCTTGAGGGCAGCCTGACCGGGGTTGACCTCGGAGGCACCGATCTCGTGGTGCAGGCCATCCACGCCGACAAAGAGCCATTTAATCAGAAAGCGCCGCAGGGAATCCTCTGCCACCACTCCCACGTAGGAGCGCGAACGCTCCTCGTAGCTGCCGCCCGTACAGATCAAATCGTAACCGGGCCGTCCGCCAAGCGCGACGATCACATGGTGCGCATTGGTCAGGATGGTGAGCGGCTCCTGCGGCAGGTAGTCCGTCATCGCCAGCACGGTCGAGCTGGCATCCAGAAAGAGCGTGTCTCTCGCGCCCACGAGCGATGCGGCGGCCTTTGCGACCACCGTTTTCTCAAAGCGGTTGACGGTCTGGCGCGCGGGCAGCGGCAGGTCATGCCGGGAGTCCGACAGGCGCGTAGCCCCACCATGGATCCGAATCACCCGGCGTGCGTCTTCGAGCGCTTCGAGATCCTTGCGGATCGTCTCATTGGTCACTCCGAAATCACGCGCAAGCTGCCCGCTCTTGACCGAACCTTCGGCCTCGATCCGACGCAAAATGACTTCCTGACGTTGGGCTGGGAGCATTTTTTTCAAAAAAAGTGACAGGGCTACACTAGCCCACAACTTGGAAAACGCAAGGATAAGACCTTCGATTTCTTGCGAACGCAAGTCTGCAACCCTTGTTCCCCACAGGAATCAAAAGTCCAGCAGGCTTATCACGCAAAACCTTGCGAAGCGCAAGGCACGGAACAATACGTAAGTCAATACGCACTAATGACTTGAACAAACGTAGAAGCTGATTTTAATTAGTGGTATCCCCAGCGGGACAGTGTCCCACCCTCGTTCTTAACTCAACCCCCATACCCCCCATGAGTCCATATCTAGCCGAGTGCGTAGGCACTGCATTACTTATTCTGTTCGGCAACGGAGTCGTCGCCAACGTAGTTCTAGCCAAATCCAAAGGTAAAGACGGCGGCTGGGTCGTTATTACCATCGCGTGGGGCCTGGCTGTCATGCTCGCCGTCTATGCGGTCGGGCGGATATCCGGCGCACACATCAACCCGGCAGTCACGCTCGGTCTCGCCTCGATCGGAGCTTTTGACTGGGCGCAGGTGCCCGGCTACATCGGCTCACAGATGGTGGGTGCGATCATTGGCCAGACGCTGGTCTTCCTCACCTACTACGCCCACTGGGGGCAGACGGACGACCCCGCCGGCAAGCTCGCCTGCCACTGCAC
Source organism: Ruficoccus sp. ZRK36 (assembly GCF_019603315.1). Lineage (NCBI taxonomy): Bacteria > Pseudomonadati > Verrucomicrobiota > Opitutia > Puniceicoccales > Cerasicoccaceae > Ruficoccus > Ruficoccus sp. ZRK36. Next base: position 2,586,071 of record NZ_CP080649.1, on the reverse strand, counting down.
TGCCCCGGCCATCCGTAAGTTTGGCCCGGCCTTTATCACTGAGTTCATCGGTACGGCTATCCTGCTCTTTGTCATCCTCGCGCTGGGTAAAGTCGCTCTCGGAGCCGACAGTGACGCCGCAGCCTGGAGCAGTGCCATCGGCACATGGTTCGGCCCGATGCTGGTCGGTCTGTTGATCGTCGCCATCGGTATGTCCCTGGGTGGTCCTACCGGCTACGCCATCAACCCTGCCCGTGACCTGGGCCCGCGCATCGCACACGCCTTCCTACCGATCCCTGGTAAAGGCACCTCTGACTGGGCCTACGCCTGGGTGCCGATCGTCGCCCCGATCCTGGGCGGAATAACCGGCGCGCAGCTCTTTGTCCTGCTCAATCTTTAGCACTCTCAAAAACCTATCTCACCACCAACGCCCAAACCTCACTCCAACCCTTCGTAGAACATGTCCTCCAAAAAATATATCCTCGCCTTAGACCAGGGAACCACCAGCTCCCGCACCATCGTCTTCGACCACGACGGGCACGTCGCCGCTGTGGCGCAGAAAGAGTTTCGCCAGATTTACCCCAAGCCCGGCTGGGTCGAGCACGACCCGATGGAAATCTGGTCCAGTCAGAGTTCGACCGCAGCTGAAGCCATTTCACGGGCCGACCTGACGACGGACGTCATCGCCGCTGTCGGCGTGACTAACCAACGCGAAACCACCATCGTCTGGGACAAGGACTCCGGGCGGCCCGTCTACAACGCCATCGTCTGGCAAGACCGCCGCACCGCCGACTATTGCCGCAAGCTCAAGGAGGAGGGCCTGGAGGAAATGGTGACCGAAAAAACCGGCCTGCGTCTCGACCCGTACTTCTCCGGGACGAAGATCCGCTGGATCCTTGAGAACGTTGATGGCGCCCGCCAAAAGGCCGAAGACGGCAAGCTGCTCTTCGGTACCGTTGACAGCTGGCTGATCTGGCAGTTCACCGGTCGCAAGGTCCACGTCACCGACGTGACCAACGCCTCCCGTACCCTGCTCTATAACCTGGAGAAGGACGACTGGGACGACGACATGCTCAAGCTCTTTAACATCCCGCGCAGCATGCTGCCCGAGATCAAGTCGTGCTCCGAGGTGTATGGTACTGTCGAGCGCAACCTCTATCCCGGCGGTGCTCCCATCGCGGGTATTGCCGGTGACCAGCACGCCGCGCTCTTCGGGCAGGCCTGCTTCTCCCCCGGCATGGCCAAGAACACTTACGGCACCGGCTGCTTCCTGCTCATGAACATGGGCGAAAAGCCCGTGCGCTCAAAGAACAACCTGCTCACCACGGTGGCCTGGCGCATCGGCGACAAGACCGAGTACGCGCTGGAGGGCTCGGTCTTCATCGGCGGGGCGGTTGTGCAGTGGATTCGCGACGAGCTTCAGCTCGTACGTACTGCGCAGGAGCTGGACTGGCTCGCCTCCATCGTCGATGACGCCGGCGGCATGTACCTCGTACCGGCCTTTGCCGGGCTGGGTGCCCCCCACTGGGACCCGTACGCACGCGGTGCCGCTCTCGGCATCACCCGTGGCACGAACCGCTCCCACATCTGCCGCGCCGCGCTGGAGTCCATCGCCTTCCAGAGTGCAGACCTGATCTCGGCCATGGAAAAAGACAGCGGCCTGAAGCTCAAGGAACTGCGCGTGGATGGCGGCGCCAGCCGTAGTGACCCGCTACTACAGTTCCAGGCAGACCTGCTCCAGTGCTCCGTCCTGCGGCCCAAGTGCATCGAAACCACCGCTCTGGGCGCGGCTTATCTGGCCGGGCTCGCCGTGGGCTTCTGGGAAAGCCGTGAGGACATCAGCAAGTACTGGGAGAAGGACCGCACCTACGAGCCCAAGCGCGGCGCCGAGGCGATGGAACCCCTGCGCAAGGGCTGGGACAAGGCCCTCCAGCGCGCCAAGAACTGGGAGGAAGCCTCCGACGAGGCCGAATCGTAATTTCACAAAACCGCCACCATCAACCAACGTTTTTAACCGAAAGGATATTCCACGATGAAACGAGAAACTTCACTCGACCGGGCCAAGAATGCCGACAAGCCCTTTGACGTCGTCATCGTCGGCGGCGGTGCATCCGGGCTGGGAGCTGCCGTTGATGCGGCCTCCCGCGGGCACTCCGTCGCACTCTTCGAGCAGGCCGACTTCGCCAAGGGCACCTCAAGCCGCTCGACCAAGCTCGTGCACGGCGGTGTGCGCTACCTGCAGCAGGGCAATGTCTCGCTCGTGCTGGAGGCTCTGCGCGAACGCGGTCGCCTGACCCATAACGCCCCGCACCTGGTGCATTCGCAGGCCTTTGTCATCCCGAACTACTCCTGGTGGGAAGGCCCCTTCTACGGCATCGGCATGAAGGTCTACGACCAGCTCGCCGGTAAGCTCGGGCTCGCCCCCTCGCACCACCTTAGTCGCGAGGAGACCATTAAGGAAATCCCCACCGTCGAGACCGAAAACCTCGTCGGCGGCGTGATTTACCACGACGGGCAGTTTGACGACTCCCGTCTGGCCGTGAACCTCGCCCAGACCGCCGAGAAGCTCGGTGCAGCCGTGCTGAACTACTGCCGCTGCGTCGGCCTGATCAAGGAAAACGGCGTGGTCGCCGGGGTCGAGATCGAAGACCTCGAAGGCGGCGGCCAGTTCACCGTGCGCGCCAAGACGGTCATCAACGCGACCGGGGTCTTCGCCGACGACATGCGCCGCATGGACGAGCCGGCAGCCAAGAACATCATCGCGGTCAGCCAGGGCATCCACATCGTGCTCCCGAAGCGCTTCCTGCCCGGCTCCTCCGCCATCATGATCCCGAAAACGGCGGATGGTCGCGTGCTCTTCGCGGTACCGTGGCACGACCATGTCGTGGTCGGCACCACCGACACACCTTTACCCACCCACAGCCTTGAGCCGCGCGCCCTGCCCGAAGAGCGGGAGTTTGTGCTCACCCACGCCTGCAAGTACCTCACGGACGATCCGAGCGCCGACGACGTGCTCAGTATCTTCGCCGGGCTGCGCCCGCTGGTGAAGCATGGCGATGGCAGCGACACAGCCGCGCTTTCACGCGACCACAGCATCATCGTCAGCGGCAGCGGCCTGATCACCCTCACGGGTGGTAAATGGACGACCTACCGCAAGATGGCTGAGGACGTGATCGACCAGGCCCAGACACTCGGCGGCCTCTCCGAGCGGCGTTGCCGCACCGAGGAGATGCAGATCCACGGCTGGACGCATGCCGAGCCTGCGCGCCAGAACCTCGCCCCCTACGGCTGCGAAGGTCTCAAGATCGACGCCTTGATCAAACAGGACGCCTCCCTCGGCGAGCCCATTCACCCCGCCCTGCCCTATCAGAAGGCCGAAGCCGTCTGGCACGCACGCGAGGAAATGGCCCGCACCGTCGAGGACGTACTGGCCCGGCGCACCCGTGCCATGCTCCTCAACGCCCGCGCCTCTATCGAGGCCGCGCCCGTCGTGGCCGACCTGCTGGCCGCCGAGCTGGGGCAGGACGAGGCCTGGAAAAGCGCCCAGGTGGCAGAATACACGAAACTGGCGGAAGGCTATATTTTCTAAGGACACACGCGAAGGTGAGAAGCCCACGGGCGGGGGAGGCTTCGGTCTTCCCCGCCACAGGCGCTCCACCCGAGCAGGCCCAAGGAACTCCATGCCCAATGGCAAGCCGGAGCCGGACCCACCCCACTCCGATACAACTCCGGAAGCCACAACCCTAAGCGAAGCCGCGCGGATCCCCGCGCGGCTTCGTCTTTTTTTTAAAGGCGTGAAAAGAAAATGGTAGCGGCCTTTCTTGTCGCATTGGGGCAGAGCCCCTCAGTGTCCCGTGCGGTCACGCACCACCCCTGCCTAGCGCTCGATCATGCGGAAGGTGTAGCTCACTGTAACGGCCTGGCCGGAGGGCGCACCTCCGATATTACGGGCGCGGCGCACAGCGGTCAGGATCGAGCGGTCAAAAATCTGGCTCCCGCTGGGGGTGATGAGCACCACCGGGTTGAGCGAGCCGTTAGGCTGTACGGTGACGTTGACCACCGCGTAGACCTCGGTACCTTCGAGCGATTCGGGCTTGTCCCAGGCCAGCTCGATCTGACGGCGCAGCCGTGCGATAAAGGACTCAAGCGCGCGCTGGTCCGCCGGATTGGAAGACCCGGCGCTGGTGTTCGAGCGCACCACCGGCTGCGAGACGCGGAGCGTCGGCGTCGCGGCTGGCTTCACCGGTTTCGGTTTGGCCTGTGAGGGCTTGCCAAACTTTTTGTTAAACTCAGCCGCCGTCATCGTGGGCGTTGTCGGCTTGGGAGTGGGCTTGGGCTCGGACTTCGGTTTGGGGGTCGGAGTCGGCTTGGGCTCGGGAGGCGGAGGGGTTGGCTCAGGTTCCGGCTCAGGCTCAGGGATGTTAAGGTCCGGGATATCGACCGGCTCGGAGGGAGCGATCTTCGGGGCGTCAATGAGGGGCTCCTCGGGCTGTGGCTCCGGCTCGGTAACGGGCTCGGAAGGCGTCTCCATCTGCTGTTCGCTCGGCGGCTCGACCAGCTCAAAGATCACCGGCACCTCGGGCTTGTGCATACGCTTCCAGGCAATCATGAGCAGGATCGCCCCGAAGAACAGGACGTGGACCGTGATCGAGACCCAAAAGCCACGTGTGGTCGTCCGCTTGCTCATTGTACCTGCGTATCGAGATTCAGCCGGGAGAGTTTGTGTGCCTTGATCATATCAATGATCTCGATCACCTTCTGGTAGCGCAGGGTGCGGTCTGCACGCAGGCTGATGACGGGCGGGTTAGACTGGGCCTCCAGCCCACCGAGCAAGTCGTCGAGCTTGGAGAGGCTGACCGGGTCCTTGCCCCAAAACACCTGCCCCGCGCGGTCAATGGAGATGACCTGAAACTCCACCTCCTCGCGGGAAACCTGCGGGCGCTGCGACTCGACGGGCAGCTCCAGCGGGATGGTCTGCTCCAGCAGCGGCGTGGTGATCATGAAGATGATCAGCAGCGAAAAGGCGAGGTCGATCAGCGGAGTCACATTGATCTCCGAGACCGCCGTCATGCTCTTTTTACGCCTGAAAGTCCGTGCCATATGTTATTCTGTGAAGCGTTCGCGCGTCTGCCGTACCCGTTTAAAAAAGTCTAAAGAGCTGATAGCGCCCTACTCTTGCTCGTCGCCGGTGCCTTCCTCCAGCGCGATCTCGACCTCAAGCTCAATGCGGTCCGCCAGGGAGCTGGCAAAGTTCTCCAGCTCGGTGACGAGGAGCTTCGACTGGCTGAGCAGGAAGTTGTACCCGAAGACCGAGGGGATAGCCACGAGCAGGCCGGCCACAGTGGTGAGCAGCGCGCCGGAAACACCGGGAGCGAGATTCTGGAGAGTGGCGCTGGCCTGCAGGGCCATCGACCCAAAGGCGTCCATCACGCCCCAGACCGTACCGAGCAGCCCGAGAAAGGGAGCCCCCGTCACGATCGAACCGAGCAGGATCATCTTGGACTCGTACTTGATGGAGTGCTGGGCGACGCCGCGCTGGAGGGCGTTCTCGACGTGGCCCATACGGACCCGCAGGCTGCGCTCGGAGCCCGCACCCTCGTAGCGGTGAAAGGCGTCCACTGCCTCCTCGACCAGCGCCGCGTAGGGGCCGAGGGAGGAAGCCTTGCGGCCGAGGTTGAGCTTGAGCAGGCCGCGCTGCTGGGCCAGGCGCGACTCGAAGTTCAGGTTGAGCGAGCGCAGGCGCGAGAGGTCCAGATACTTGCCGATCATGATCGTCCACGCCAACAGGCTGAACACCAGCAGGGCCACCACGATGGCCTTGCCCGCGATATTGGACTCGCCGAAATAGGTAAAGATATTGGGCTCCTCGGCGGCCTGAGCCAAAAAGAGCCATGTACTGGGTAAATTCATGGTTTTTGAGAGAAAACGGACGCACGCGCCTCCGCTGTCTCTAGGAAAAAGCGAAAACGGCTTCGGTTTCAAGCAAACCTATCATTTATCAAAAAATAGGGCCACAAAGACCGCCAAACAGGCAACGAAGACACGAAGAACAAGAAGCAACCACGGATGACACGGATAGCACTGATGGAAAACCCCGGTATCCGTGTCATCCGCGAAATCCGTGGTTAATCGTCGAATCCGGTCTGACACAAAGTACACAGGGAGCACGAAGGTATGGCGGGTAAAAGGAAGCGACCACCTGGACTCCGATTGATCATTTCTCTGCTCAGTGTCCCCCATCTCTGATCGGGCCCTTAGCGACCCGACATGGGGCAGTTAGAAGCGCTAAAGATTTTACTCAGCGGGCGCTGAGAGCTTGCCATCGGCGGGTGTGTGTCCCAATTTCGCAGCGCATACGACTATGGATTACCTCGAAAAGACCCTGAAAGAGCTGGCCAACACGGCAGCTTCCGCTTCTTCACGCAATGCCGTCGTCGGCTTCGACGGTTTCGTGGACAAGATTGTTCACCCGGTCGATCAGCGCTTCGGCCCCGGCGACGACTATCAGGCGATCGAGACCATTGCCGAGTTTGGCAGCCGCATCTCTGCCGCTGCCGGTAAGAGCGCCAATATCGAGATGTACCAGGAGATGGAAAAGCTCGGCGGTAATGGCCCCATCATGGCCAACGCTGTTCTCTCCGCCGGGTTTAACACCCGCTACATCGGCGCCCTCGGTAAGCTCGCCATCCACCCGGTCTTCCAGGAATTTGCGGACAAGACCAACGCCATTTCCATCACCGATCCCGGCGTGACCACCGCTGCCGAGTTCAAGGACGGCAAGATCATGCTCGGTAACATGGCCGCCCTCGAAGAGGTCACCTACCCGGCCATGGTCGAGGCCATGGGCGAAGGCCAACTGCTCGACATGCTGGCCCGTGCCGACCTCATCGCCATGGTCAACTGGACCATGCTGCCGTACCTGACACAGGCCTTTAACGACATGCTGGACAAGGTTTTCCCGAACCTGCCGCCGCATGAGAACCGCCGCTTCTTCTTTGACCTGGCCGACCCGGCCAAGCGCTCTGAGGGCGACATCCGCACCGTGCTGAAGATCATCAGCCGCTATCAGGCCTTTGGGGCCGTCACCCTCGGCCTGAACCTGAGCGAAGCCCAGCAGATATTTAAGGTCCTCGGCCACTCCAAGGTCGGCACCGACGAAAAGGATCTCAAGCAGATGGCCAACACCATCCGCCAGGACCTGGAGATTTCCTGCGTCGTCGTCCACCCCACCCGCTGCGCCGCCTGTGCGACCAAGGACGGGGTCTTCTTCGTCGAGGGTCCGTACTGCGAGCACCCGAAGATCACGACTGGCGCGGGCGACCACTTCAACGCCGGCTTCAGCGTCGGCCAGGTGCTCGGCCTCTCGCCGGAAGCCTGCCTGACCGTCGCGGTCAGTTTCTCCGGCTCCTACGTCCGCACCGCCAAGAGCCCGAGCCTCGGCGATATTTCCACCTTCATCCACGGCTGGGACAGTCACGAATAAGGCGTGAAAGGCCGATTCATCACCTTCGAAGGCACGGAGGGCTGCGGTAAATCCACCCAGCTCGCCCGCCTCGCCAAGCGCCTCCGCGCTGACGGTGCCGAGGTGGTGGTGACCCGTGAGCCCGGCGGCACTCCGCTGGGCGAGGACATCCGGCACCTGCTCAAGCATGCCGACTCCGGCCAGGGCATGTGCCCGGAGGCCGAGGTCCTGCTCTTTGCCGCCAGCCGGGCCCAGCATGTGCGCGCCGTTATCCGCCCTGCCCTCGCGGCGGGCAAGACCGTGCTGTGCGACCGTTTTCTGGACTCGACCACGGTCTATCAAGGGGCGGCTCGCAAGCTCCCCGCCGATCAGGTGGCCGCGCTCAACGCCTTTGCGGTGGAGGGCTGCCTGCCAGATATGACCTTTGTCCTGGATATCCCCGCCGAGGTCGGCCTGCAGCGCGCCTGGAAGCGTACCTGCGAGGCCCCCGACCGCATGGAGCAGGAGGAGCTTGCCTTCTACCAGGCCGTCCGGCAGGGTTTTCTCGATCTGGCGGCAGCCGAGCCTGAGCGCTTCGCCGTCATCGACGGCACCCTGAAAATCGACGCCGTCTCCGCCGCTATCGACACCGCACTCAGTCAGAAATTCTCCACATGAGCACCCTCGCAGAACTGCCGCCCGAACTGGCCCGGAGCCGCCCGGCCACGGTTCTTCGACAGTCGCTGGAGCGGGGACGCCTGCCCCACGCCATTCTGCTGCAGGGGGCTTCGCTGGAGGGGCTGGAGGCGATCTGCCTGGCCTTTTCCGGTGAGCTTTTAAAAAGCGACAATCCGCAGCGACACCCGGACTTTTTCAGCATCCGCCCGGCTAACAAGATGCGCCAGATCAACGCCGAGGGTACTCGTGCGATGATCCGCGACATCCAGCACTCCTCGAATCAAGGGGGGCGCAAGGTGGCCGCCATTTACGAGGCCGACCGGATGAACACCGCCGCTGCCAACGCCTTTCTGAAGACGCTGGAGGAGCCGCCTGCCGACACCACGATCTTTCTCATCTCGACCCGCCCCTACGATCTGCTACCGACCATCCGCAGCCGCTGCGTCAACCTGCGCCTGCCGCTGGAGCTGGACCGCGTGAGCGAGCCGGACTGGCAGCAGTGGCTCTCCGACTACACTGAGTGGCTGGAAATGCTCCACGCCGGGCACGCCGCCCGTGGCGGGGCCGCCGAGTGTGTCATGGCCGCCTACGGGCTGGTCACGCGCTTCAGCGGGATTCTACAGACCATGTCCTCAGAGGCCTGGAAGGAATACAAAACCAGCCTGCCCGAGGGGCTGACCGACGAGCAGGTCACCGCGCTCGAAAGCGGCTACTTCAAGGGCCTGCGCGCCCGCCTGCTGGCGGAAATCGAGACCCAGACCCGCCACTACGCGGTCAAGCGCTCTGACGACATCCCCTCGACCAAGCTCGCCCAAGCCGTCGCCGCGCTGGAGAAATCCGCCGGGCTGCTGGAGCTGAACTTCAACGAGGCCGCCGCCATGGAAGCCTTTCTCCTGCAATCCCTGCGCCTCTGGTCCAGGGGTGCGTGACCCGTGTAGCAGCTACGGGCGGATCATCTCGAAGCGGTCGCCGGTGCGGCAATACCAGTGTGGCGAGGCCATTCGCCCGATAGTGGAGAGCTTGTCCGAGTTGATGCGTTTCGCCTCGGCGTCGTAAATTTCGTCGCGCACATGGACGCGCTTGATCAGCCCGACCACGACGCGGTTTTTGCCGATACGCAGCGTCCCCCACTCTTCGCACTCCAGCGCTGCCGGGGCCTCTGCGATACGGGGCGCACGGATGGCCGTGGAGGCTGCGGGAGTCAGCCCGGCGTGCTCCAGCTCACTCTGCCCAAAGGGCAACGCGGCAGCGGTCAGGTTCATCGCCTCGGCCAGCGGCTCGTCCACGAGATTGACCACAAACTGCCCGGTGGCGCGGATGTTGAGTGCGGTGTCCTTGGGGATGCCCTCGGGGCGGTCACCGGGGGCAAAGGCGCAGATCGGCGGCTGCGCGCCCAGCAGGTTGAAAAAGCTGAAGGGAGCGGCGTTGACGCGGCCCTCGGCGTCGATGGTCGTGACCAGCGCGATCGGGCGCGGCGTGACCAGGCTGGCCAAAATCGGGTAAGCCCGCCCCGCGAGCTCCGGCAAATCGAAATCCAGTTCCATATGCACGCCAGCTAACGCCGCCCCTGCGTTTAGTCAACCGCCCGGAGAGGTTCAGTGCCGCAGCACGGGGATTATGGGGGCTGCGCGCCCCGCAAAGGAGGACACAGGGCGCCGCTACTTTTTCACGCTCTAAAGCGCAAAAAGGCACCCATGGGCAGGGCGTGGTTGGGGCCCTTGAGGAAAAACTCACCGCAGTGCAGCTCGGCGCTCGGGAAATGCGCGCGGGCGATGTTTTCGCTGACCATGGCGGAGAGACCGGCGGCGTAGGTGCTCATGACGAGAAATGCGGGCTGAGGGTGCAGGAGCTGTGCGGCCTGGCCGACCAGCTCGTCCAGCTTCTCCTGGAGGGTCCACTTCTCCCCGCTCGGACCGCGTCCGTAGGGGGGCGGGTCCATGATGATCCCGTTGTAGCGGTTGCCGCGCTTGACCTCGCGTTTGACGAATTTCAGCGCGTCCTCATAGACCCAGCGGATGTCGCTCAGGCCGTTGAGCTGCATGTTCTGGTTGGCCCAGTTCAGGCCGGGCCGGGAGGCGTCCACGTGCGTGACATCCGCCCCTGCCGCCCGCGCCACGACCGAGGCCGCCCCGGTGTAGGCGAACAGATTAAGCACGCGCGGCGCCTCGCCGGAGCGCTGTTTTTTCCAACCGCTGACGGTCTCGAAAATAAAGTCCCAGTTACTGGCCTGCTCGGGGAAGAGCCCGACGTGGCCGAAGCTCGTCAACGCCAGTCGCAGGTTGAGAGAGAGCCCGGCGTTCTCATAGCGGATCTGCCAGCTCTCGGGCATGGTCGAGTTTTTGTCCCAGCCGCCGTTCACGTCGCTCTGAAAGCGGTACTTGTCCTTTTGCTCGCGCGAGAAGCGGTTGTCGGCGCGCTTACGCCACTCGTGCTCGTCGAGGGTTTTCTGCCAGATCGCCTGCGGCTCGGGGCGGATCAGCACGTACTGGCCGAAGCGCTCCAGCTTCTCGCCGGCTCCGGAGTCGAGCAGTTCATAATCGCGCCAACCGGCGGGATGTAAAAGTTCCATCATACGCAAAGGACCATGCAAAAGCCTCCGACGCGAAAAAGCGACCCCGAATCGCACAGACGATCCGCGATGTCACAGGGCGTGGCCAAGTGCTCTAAGGCAGGACCTTGTCCTTGACCAAGCTGCTGAAGAAATCCTCCATGATGGCGAGAAAGGCCTGGGGCTGCTCGGTGTGGGGGTTGTGCCCGGAGTCAGCGACCGTCCGTATCTGCGCCTTCGGAAAAAATCGGCGAATGGCTTCATGGTCGGTCGTACGCACGAACTTCGAATGCTCGCCGAGGACAAACAGCGTCGGACCCGTGTAGGTCTCGCCGTCGGGCAGGGAGTTCTGTCGAAGTGTATCGAGGTTTTGATACAGGACCTCCAGATTGACGCCCCATTTAAACTTACCGTCCCCGTCACGCTTGAGATTAGTCAGCAGAAACTGCCGCTGGCCAAAGTCCGGCACCGGACCTTTCAGAAAGGTGTCCGCCTCCTTGCGGGTGGTGAGCGCATCGAGATCGAGCGCGCGCATGCCCTCGAAGTCATCGATATGGTACGGCGGATAGCTTTTCGGGGCGATGTCTACCACCGTCAGGCTATCAACGCGGGCGGGGTCAGCCACAGCCAGGTGCATGGCGACCTTTCCACCCAGGCTATGCCCGAGGATGTGGGCGCTTTTCAGCCCTTGCTGCTCCAGAAAGTCCTCCACATCGGCCGCCATGTCGTCAAAGCCGCTCTGGCTGTCGTGCGGCGAGTCCCCGTGGTTGCGCAGGTCCAGCGCAAAGACTTCGTATTGGGAGGCCAGAGCCTTGCCGATGGTGATCCAATTGCGGGAGGAACCGAGCAAGCCGTGCAGTATAATAAGCGGCGCATTCCCCTCCCCCCCAAAGTAACGGTATGCGAGTTTCATGTGTGGAAAGCCGACAATAGTTGTGCAAACGCAGGATGTCAATCAGGTGCGTGACCACGGGTTGCGCCCCGTTGGCATTGATGGGGCTCTGCCCCATCGCTCGCAGTCAATTCCAATTTGCCTACAGAGTTCGCCGTCAGCCTATGTGCGGCGAACAGAGTTCGTTTGAGTTGGCGTCAAACGCCGTTGCCCATGCCGCCGCGTTGGCGGCGGCATCGGTGGTGCGGAGCACCACAGGCGCAGGACCATGTCCTGCCGCTCACTGCGTTCGCTGCCCCTTTATATTTTCAGTCCTTGCACTCGCCGGGTGAAACGGCAGCATGATCGCTTTCACCGTAAGCGCCCCCTAACGACCGACATGCAACGCGAACGCCCCTTCATCCTCTTCGGCCTGAGCGAAGACCGCACCAGTTGGAAAGGCGTGGCGGCGCTGGCCCTGATCTTTTTCGGGGCGATGGTCTTTGCCGCTGTGGTGAGCCCGCTGATCTACTTTGCGGTCAAGGCCTGGGCGACCTCCTCTCCCGACACTATCCCCGGATGGCTCTCCTCCCGGATGGCTCCGGAGGATTTCCCGCGGTACTTTGACCGCGTACGCTGGCTGCCCGTCGTGCTGCTGCTGCCGTGGCTGTTTCGGTGGACGGGTCTGTTTTCTTTTCGGCGGCTGGGCTACACCGAGCCAAAGCGGGGGCTGCTGCCGCTGGCCACGTGGTGGCTGGCTGGCATGCTGATGCTCGGTGCGGTCGCCCTCGTGCAGTGGGCCGTGGTCGGTGCTCGCGTCAGCGACCAGTTTAGCACCGGCTATCTGCTGGAGAAGCTCGCCCTCGGGCTGGTGGCGGGACTGGTCGTCGCCCTGCTGGAGGAGATGCTCTTTCGCGGGTTGATTTTCCGGCTCTTTTATACTGCCCTGCGGCCCGGCCCTGCCGTTGCGCTGGCGGCGCTGTTTTTCGCCTACGTCCACTTCAAGCATGTCTCCTGGCCGGAGGGTCAGGGCGTGCACTGGTGGAGCGGCTTCGAGGTCTGCTGGCAGGTCGCTGTCGGGTTTATTCTGGAGCCGGACTGGTGGAAGTTCGCCAACCTCTTCGCAGCCGGAGCCTTTCTGAACCTGCTGTTTCTGCGCAGCGGGACGCTGTGGCCCTGCGTCGGCGTCCACGCGGGATGGGTCTGCTTCCGGGCCGTGTACACGAAGTTCATCGAGATTCCCGTCGGGGAAGCCAAGTGGCTGTGGGGCTCACAGACCATGCTCGACGGGCTGCTGCCCCTGCTGCCGCTGGCCGCGCTGTGTGCATGGGCGATACTTGCCCCCCGTAAATCCTCTCTCCCTGAATCATGAAAGCCATTTTCAAACAGCTGTGGGTGCTCACGCGTGAACTTCACACCGGAGCCTGGCGCACCTTCAAGCGCCGCTGGCCGTGGTTTCTGGTCGGGCTCGTTGTCACCCTGGGCGCAGTCGCGCTGATCCTGCCCCACGACAAAGCCTGGCTGAGCGACATCCGCCAGCCCGAGTACATTACCACGACCGATCCGTGGACCTTTACCCCCATCCAGAAGGTGGCACGCGCGCTCAGCTACTGGGGCGATTTTTTCAAGATCAACGTCATCGTCTTCGTGATCGGCCTGCCGCTGGCGATCATCTTTAAAAGCAAACGCTGGCAACGCATCATGCTCGTTGTCTTCTTCGCGGCCCTGTGGGGCGGCATCGCCGTCAACGTCCTGCGTCCGGCCTTCGGACGCCCCCGCCCGAGTGAAAACGTGCCCGACGGCATGTACCTGCTGGAGTTCAAGCACGGGTACCACAGCTTCCCCTCCGGGCACACGACAACGGCCTTTGCCAGTGCGACCGCGGTCACCTTTGTCTGCCCACCGGCGGGGCTGATCGCCTACCCGGTAGCCGGTGGCATCTCATGGTCACGCATGCAGCTCAACCGTCACCACCCCGCCGACATCGTAGGCGGTATCGGCCTGGGTGTAGCCTTCGGAGTGGTCTTCGGGGCAGCCTACCGCAAGACACGCAAGACGAAGTCGTAAGCCCTCAGCCACAGAAGCGCTCGACACACACTGCGTGCAGCGGTGGGTAATCGTTGCGCGGCAGCGAACGGTTTACTCCGTCTCCGAAGAGGTGCTTGCCTTAGCCTCCGGACGCAGGATGATCAGCTCGATCCAGGACATGCGCGCGAAGTTGATCCCGCGCATATAGAGGGCATCCTCGGGAGCGAACCCAAGCTTGTCCCAGTCGGCTTCGTAGTCCTTACCGGCGACCAATGGCTGCCCGATCAGGGTCTTGGCAAAGTCCTCCAGACGCCATTCGCGGACAAGTCCGATCGTCCCGGTGGGCTGCATGGCCTCTTCGCGGAACGCCTCCTCGGTCAGGATTTGGTCAACGCTGCCGTACTCTTTCCAGCGTTTCAGGGCGGCAGGCGGTTTCGTATCGTCATCTACCGGTACGATCTTGTCGTTGAGATAACTTTCCCCGCTATAAAAGACGAGGCTCGGCTCCTGATAGATGACGGCGCGCCACTGGGTGTCCGCCGGGGCTTGGGCAAAGACCTGAGTCAAGCCCGGTGCCGGTGCCGCCGCCCGCAGCCCGATGGCCATGGCGTGCGTACCAATCCAGATTGCGAAGAGCGCGAAGACCATCTGTCCGATACTGGGCTTGCGGAAGCTGAAACCGATCCCCAGCAGACCCAGCCAGACGACGGCTGCCCCTGCCAGCACCAGCCGCAGCGGAGCAGCGGGGCCGAAAAATTTCTGGGAAAACAGCACGTAGGCGATGGCTGCCAGTACGATCAGCCAGATACCGTTTACGCACCAGTAGAAGATTTTCTCCCCACGGCCGGTCTTGAAGGCATTTTGCGCCGGGCTGAAGAGCAGCAGGAAAAACGCCGCGAAGCCCGGCATCGTGTAGTGCGGCAACTGCGTGGCATAAAAAGTGAAGATGATAAAGGGCGCGACAAGCCAGCTCAGCAGGTAGGCCGCCCGTCCGTCCCAGTTACGACGGACCTTGACCACGCCCCACCAGGCAAAGGCCACCCACGGCATCAGGCTGATAAAGGCGGTCAGCGGGTAATAAAAAGGCAATGTGAGGCGGTCGTTAAAGGATTTGAAGCCCCGCTCGACGACGTGCTCGCCCATGCCCTTGTCCCAAAACAGGCCATGCGTCTCCATCAGCGCGGGAATCCCCCACAGGCCGATGACGACGAGAAAAATCAGCGATCCGGTCACGTAGTGCAGGCGCCCCCACTTTTGTTTGTGGCCACGCCAGAACACCCAGCGCCACAGCAGCCAGGCCAGCAGTGGCACAAAGAACACGATCGGCCCCTTGGCTAGAAAGCCCATCGCCATCCCCAGCCACAGCATCCAAAACCACCCGGCGGCGAAGTGCCTTCGCTGGCATTGATGGGGGACGGCTCCCCCATCGCTCACTGCGTTCGCTGCCCCCTCTTTGATGCTTTCGCTCGCATCCGGGGTCGCCCCCTCTTTCTTCTCTATGTCCGTGACCTTCCGGGGGTAGGAGCCTTTTGGCTCCATAGGGGCGGAGCCCCTCATCAAAAGTTCCCAGGCAGCCCACTGGACGAGGATAACCGCGAGCACCATGGGCATGTCCGCGACGGACATGCGCGAGTGGATCATGACCTGCAAGCAGGTCAGCCAGCCGAGCCCGGCCAGCAGCCCCGCGCGGGCATCATAGAGGCGCGTCCCGAAGCCAAAGATCGCCAGTGCGCACAGGTAGCCCGCGAGCATGGAGTGCAGACGGGCGGCAAACTCGGTCGTCCCGAAGATCCAGTAGTTGACGCGCATCCACCAGTAGGTCAGCGGCGGCTTGTCGAAGCGGTACTCGCCGTTGAAATACGGGATCACCCACTGGTCGGTCTGCATCATCTCGATCGTAGCCTCGGCAAAGCGTGGCTCGTCGCGGTCAATCAGCGGGAGGGTGGCCGTGCCCCCGGTCAGGGTCAGTGCGGCGATGACGAGTAACAGCAGCCAGGCCCAGCGTTTCAGGAAGGCTTCGTCGGCGAATTTGCGGATAAACTTTTTCAAGGGGATAAAAACGCGCATGCTCACCCATCCCCGCGCAAACTTCCAGCAAAAAGGCATGCTGTCAGCCCGCCTGCTGCCCAGCAGCACACCCGACCCCCGAAGAGCAGTCTTTCAATGCCGCTACTGAACGAGTTTTTGGCCTTTGACCTTGCTTCGACGCAGGCCCTCAGGCTGGATGGATACTTACCCAATTAACGCTATGTTCGCACGCGCATCCACCACCCGCACTGCCTTTAAAACCTGCCTGGTCGGCCTCTTTATCGCTCTGGCCTCTCCGGCACTCTTCGCCGAGGTCATCCCCGCCAACGATCCGGGCTTCACCTACTATGGCCGCGTGGACGCCGGTGACCCGCAGGCCCCCGCCATCATGTGGTCGGGCACCTATGTGGAGTTTGGCGTAGAGGACGCCTCCTCGCTGAGGCTGATCCTCGACGACAGCAAGGGGCAGAATTACTTCGACGTCATCGTCAACGGCGACGAAGCGAACATGCAGGTCATCGACTGCGTCAAAGGCAAGCACAGCTACGAGGTCAACCTCCCGACTACCACCAGCCGCGTCACGGTCTTTAAGCGCACCGAGTACACGCAGGGCACGACCCTCTTTGAGGGCATCGACCTGCCCGAAGGCGCCAAGATGCTACCCCCTGCCCCGGCCCCCTCCCGGCGCATCGAGTTCTTTGGCGACTCCATCACCTGCGGCATGGGTAACCTCGCCCCCGATAATGCCAAGGACGGTAATATCGATGAGAAGGACAACTACCTGGCCTACGGGGCCATGACAGCCCGTAATCTTGACGCCGACTACCGCTGTATTTCCCGCAGCGGCATTGGCATCATCAAGAGCTGGTACCCGCTCGTCATGCCCGAGCTCTACAACCGGCTCGACCCGAACGACCCGTCCAGCCGCTGGGACTTCACCCAGTGGACCCCCGACGTCGTCGTGATCAACCTTTTCCAGAACGACAGCTGGCTGCTCGCCCGCATGGAGCCGGGCACAGCCCCCGGCCCCGAGGCCATTGTCCAGGCGTACAAGGACTTCGTCGGCTCCATTCGCAAGGAGTACCCGCAGGCCCACATCGTCTGCGCGCTGGGCTCGATGGATGCCACCCGCGAGGGTAGCCCCTGGCCCGGCTACATCGAGGAGGCGGTGGCCCAGATGAATGCCGCCGGGGATAAAAACGTCTCGGTCTGCTTCTTCCCCTTCGATGGCTTCAGCAAGCACCCGCGCGTCAAGCACCACCACCGTAACGCGGAGATCCTCACCGACCACATCCGCCAGCAAACCGGCTGGTAACGGCGGGCGGGTTGCACCCGCTGGCAATGATGGGGCCCTGCCCCATCGCTCACTGCGTTCGCTGCCCCGACGGGGCATTGGCCTTGGACACGTGATCGCTGACACGATGCGCAGCATCGAAAGTGCAACCCGGCACGCGCGGCAAATTTTTTGTTGGCAGGGGTGCGGGGGCTGGCCGATACTCGCGGGCTTTTAATCGACTATGGCCAAAGCTGCGAAAGAGACCCCGATGATGCAGCAGTACTGGCGCTACCGGGAGGAGATTCCCGAGGATGCGCTGCTACTGTTTCGGCTGGGGGATTTTTATGAGATGTTCCATGGCGACGCCGAGGAGGGCGCACGCCTGCTGGGTATCACCCTGACCAAGCGCAGCAACTACCCGATGGCCGGCATCCCCTACCACGCCAAGGACTCGTACCTGCCCAAGCTGCTGGCCGCGGGCAAGAAGGTCGCCATCGTCGACCAGATCGAGACGCCCCAGCCCGGTAAGCTCGTCAAGCGCGCCCTGACGCAGATTCTCACTCCCGGCACGCTGCTGGAGGAAAACCAGCTCGACGCCCACAAGAACCACTACCTGCTCGCGCTCACCTCGACGAAGAAGGGCTTTCACGCCGCATGGCTCGACCTTTCGACGGGTGACTTTCAGCTCGCCAGTGACGAGGACCCGCGCCGTCTGCTCCCGATTTTCAACGCGATAGACCCGCGCGAGATTGTCCTGCCGGAAACGATTTCACCCGGCTGGGCGCACCGCGAGGACTTGCAGGACTGGCACGAGCAGTTCGACCGTTTCTGTCTGGAACACCCCGTCACCTACGTGCCCGACTACCAGTTTGAGGGCGAAGACGGCGCGCGCGTCGTCATCCAGACTCTCGGCGTGCACAATCTCGCTGGCTTCGGGCTGGATAAGAGCCACCCGGCGCTTGGCGCGGCAGGGGCACTCGTCACCTACGCTACGGACAATCTCTGCTCGACGCCGCAGAACCTGCGCCGCATCCGCGAGTACCGCAGCGGTGGCACGCTGCTGCTCGACCCGGCTACGATGCGCAATCTGGAGGTCTTCAAATCCGCCCAGGGCACCCGCAAGGGCTCGCTGCTGGGCGCGATGGACCGCACCGTGACCGCCGCTGGAGCCCGCCTGCTGGAGCAGTGGCTGGCCGCCCCCATTCTTGATCTGGAGGAACTTTCGCGCCGCCAGTTAAGCGTACAGGCCTTTATGGAGGCCCCCGGCGTAGCCGCCCAGCTCCAGGAAAGCCTCAAGCAGGTGCGCGACATTGCCCGCATCCTCGGCCGCCTCCAGAACCGCCTCCGCAACCCGCGCGAGCTGGGTGGCGTCCGCGATACGCTGGATCAGCTCCCCTCCATCCGCGAGTATCTTTCCAAGCTCGACGCGGACTCCCCCGCTGCCGCCCTGCGTGAGGCCGTCGGCTCCTTTGACGAGCTGCGCAGCTTTCTTTCAGTTTCCCTCAACGACGAGCTACCCGGTAACCTCTCCGACGGCGGCATTGTCCGCAATGGCTTCGATGCCGAGCTGGACCGCCTGCGCGGCCTGACCACCGACAACAAGACCTGGATCAGCGACCTCGAACGCGGCGAGCAGGAAAAGACCGGGATCAAGAACCTCAAGGTCAAGTACAACGGCGCTTTCGGGTACTTCATCGAGGTGACCAAGTCCAACCTCGGCAACGTGCCCGAGCACTATATCCGCCGGCAGACGATGGTCAACGCCGAGCGCTTTGTGACCGAGGAGCTGCGCCAGAAGGAGAAAGAAATCGTCCACGCCGAGGAGAAGGCACTCGCCCGCGAGGAGGAGCTTTTCAAGGAAGTCGTTGAGCGCATCCTGGAGGAGTCCGACGCGCTGGCCGCCACCGGCCTCGCCCTGGCCGAGATCGACCTGTTCGTCGGCTGGGCGCAGCTCGCGCGCGAGTGGGACTACTGCCGTCCCGAGCTGGACGAGGGCGACCTGCTGGACATCAAGCAGGGACGCCACCCCGTCGTCGAGCAGATGCTCAAGGCCGACCTGCGCGGCTTTGCCACGACCCAGAGCTTTGTCCCCAACGATACCCGCCTCTCCGCCTCCGAGGAGCAGATCGGCCTCATCACCGGCCCCAATATGGCCGGTAAGTCCACCTTTATTCGCCAGGTCTCGCTCATCGCACTCATGGCGCAGGTCGGCTCATGGGTGCCCGCTGCCTCCTGCAAGCTGGGGCTGGTGGACCGCGTGTTTTCCCGCGTCGGCGCCAGTGACGAGCTGGCCCGCGGCAACTCGACCTTCATGGTCGAGATGAACGAGACGGCCAACATCCTCAATAACGCTACCGCCCGCAGCCTGATCATCCTGGACGAGATCGGCCGCGGCACCAGCACCTATGACGGGCTCAGCATTGCCTGGGCCGTGATCGAGTTCCTCCACGGCGAGGGCGAGGAAGGCCCGCGCACGCTTTTTGCCACGCACTACCACGAGATCACGCAGCTGGAGCGCACCCTGCCCCGCCTGCGCAACTACTCGGTCTCGGTCAAGGAGTGGGCCGACGAGATCCGCTTCCTGCATACCGTGGTCGAGGGCGCAGCCGACCGCAGCTACGGCATCCAGGTCGCCCGGCTGGCCGGACTGCCGGACAAGGTCATCGGACGCGCCCGCACCATCCTCTCCGAGCTGGAGGCCGAGGGTAACACCCTCCAGCAGTCCCTGCGTGAGCCGAGCTCACCGCCCAAGCCCAGCAAAAGCCCCAAAGCCCGCCGCAAGTCTCCCCCACCCGAAACGGATGAACCCGGTGGCGGACAGCTCGACCTGTTCTAGGTTTTTCGGGAGTGATGCGCGGTGGCAGGAACTGCGCAGCACCCATCAGCACCAGTCGCCCGTGCTTGCATATAAGTGAAAACACCTTATTAGTCGCAACTTATGAAAGCTCTGCTCGCACTGGCCCTCTTGGTAAACTTCTCTCCGCTCGATGAGTCGCGGATGACGCAGTACTCGACCATCGACGCCTTTCTCGCGGGCACCTACAACGGCGAGCTGACGGTCGGCGAACTGAAGAAGATGGGCGACTTCGGGCTGGGTACATTTAACCAGGTCGATGGCGAGCTGTTCATGCTCGACGGGGAGGTCACGCACATCCGCGCCCTCGGTAACCCCGTGCCCGCAACCGACGACATGAAGATTCCCTTTGTCGCGGTGTGTAACTTCGACTCTGGAAAGTCTGCCAAGCTGGAAGGCCCCTCCGAGGGCGAGGCGGTCCGCAAAATGATTGAGGACCGGATGTTTAAGATCAAGAACACCATCTACGCGATCAAGATCGAGGGCACCTTCGCCGAGCTCAAGGCCCGTGTCCCGCGTAAGCTGAGCGATCCCTCCGCTTCGATCAGTGAGATCACTGAGACTCAGTCGATGTTTACCTGGGATAATGTTGAGGGGACGATGATCGGCTTCTGGTGCCCCAAGTACATCGAGGGCATCAACGTCAGTGGCTGGCATATGCATTTTCTGTCCAAGGATAAAACCCGCGGTGGCCACGTGCTGGATTTTAAGATTGGCACGATCAACGTCTCTGTGATGGAGCTCATGGGCTTCGATGTCATTCTGCCGCGTGAGCCCGCCTTTTACCAGGCCGACCTGAGTCTGGACCGGGCCGAAATCCGTACGAAGATCGAGGAGTACCAGGGCGTCCCGCACCACCACCCGTGATTGCACCGGCTACGCTTTAAAGACCTGAGAAAGCTTGCCCCGGTCGCATGTGCCGGTTTGCCTAGCGCCTGTGAATCCCTCTCCCGATCCCGACTCCGTACGCCGCTGGCTGCTCGACCTGCAGGAGCGTATCTGCACCGCGCTTGAGGCCGAGGACGGCAGCGCGCATTTTCAGACAGATGTCTGGGAGCGCCCGGAAGGCGGCGGCGGGCAGTCCCGCGTGCTGGCCGAGGGACCGGTGCTGGAAAAAGCCGGGGTCAACTTCTCCGACGTGCGCGGGAAGACGCTCCCCGGATCAGCCACCGAGCGCCGCCCTGCCCTGGCCGGTAAGCCCTTTCGCGCCATGGGGATCTCGCTCGTGGTTCACCCGCGTAATCCCTACGCCCCCACCTCGCACATGAACGTGCGCTTCCTCAGCGCCGGTCAGCCCGACGAGGAGCCCGTGTGGTGGTTCGGAGGGGGCTTTGACCTGACGCCTCACTATGGGTTTACCGAGGATGCCCAGCACTGGCACCAGTGTGCCCGTGACGCCTGCGAGCCTTTCGGCCAGGGGCTCTACACGACCTTCAAAGACTGGTGCGACCGCTACTTTTATATCAAGCACCGGGGCGAGACCCGCGGCATCGGAGGGCTCTTCTTTGACGACTATAACGAGGCCGGCTTTGAGCGCAGCTTCGACTTTGCCAAAGCTGTCGGAGAAGGCTACCTGACCGCCTATATCCCGATCCTCGCCCGCCGCAAAGAGACGCCCTACACCGCACGCGAACGCACCTGGCAGCTCATCCGCCGGGGCCGCTACGCGGAGTTTAACCTCGTCTATGATCGCGGCACACACTTCGGGCTCCAGTCCGGCGGCCGCACTGAGTCGATCCTCATGTCCCTGCCCCCGCAGGTCCGCTGGGAGTATGACCACCGCCCCGAGCCCGGCTCCCCCGAGGCCGACCTGGTGGAGAACTTCCTCAAGCCCCGCGACTGGCTGGCTGTCTAAAAGACCTCTCTGTCTTCTCAAACAAAAGCACACATGATTTTATGCTTTTAACCACAAAGGACGCAAAGAGCGCAAAGGGTTACTGCAGTCGAATAGCTACACAGTTTTCTTTGCGTTCTTAGCGCTCTTAGCGGTTAAAATATTTATATCCCTATTGTATTCTTTTCCCCGATAAACATGACTTCCCGTGAAAGATTTCTAGCCGCCGTGCGTGGTGATGTCCTTGATCGCCCGCCGATGTGGCTGATGCGCCAGGCCGGGCGCTACCTGCCCGAGTACCGCGCCCTGAAGGAGAAGCACGACTTTCTCACCCTGGCCAAGACCCCCGAGCTGGCCACGGAGGTCACGCTCCAGCCGATCCGGCGCTACGGCTTTGACGCGGCCATTATTTTCTCGGACATCCTCGTCATCCCCGAGGCCATGGGCCAGCCCTACCACTTTCGTGATCAGGGCGGCATCGGCATGGACTACGCACTGGAGACCGCCGCGCAGATCGAGGCCCTCACCCCCGAGGCCGTGCGCGAGCACCTGGACTACGTCCCTCAGGCCCTTCGCCTCACCCGGCGAGAGCTGGGCGAGCAGCACGCGCTGCTGGGCTTCGGGGGCTCGCCGTGGACACTCGCCGCGTACATGGTTCAGGGCGGCTCTGCCGAGGGCTTCCCGCGCCTGCTGGCATTTTTAAAGGAAGAGCCTGCGCTGTTCGCGCTGCTGATGAAAAAGCTCTGCGCCGCCCTCGGTGAGTACTTCCGCATGCAGATCGAGGCAGGAGTTGACGCCATTCAGATCTTTGACAGCTGGGCTGCCATCGCGCCCGAGGACAGCTACGAGGACGTATCGATAAAATGGATACGACGCCTGATCGAAAGCCTGCCTAAGGACTTCCCCGTCGTCCTCTACGCCAAGGGCCGCGCGCACGAGCGCGAGGCGCTGCTCTCCAGCGGCGCACGCGTGCTGAGTCTGGACTGGACCGTGGACCTGCCGCGCTACCGCGAGGGCTTGCAGAGTCCTCCCGCCCTCCAGGGCAACCTCGATCCGGCCATCCTCGACACCACACCTGAGGCGACCGTGGACGCCGTCACCGAGCTGCTTACATCCATGCGCGACCAGGGTGGCTACATATTTAATCTCGGACACGGCATCCACCCGCAGGCAAAGGTTGAAAACGTGGCCGCACTGGTCGAGACTGTTAAGAACTTCTCATGAATCCAACCGCTTTTCCCGCCGACGACCTGATCGCCAAATACAACCGGCCAGGCCCGCGCTATACCTCCTACCCGCCCGCCACACATTTCTCGGCGGAGGTGCCACAGGAGAGCCTGCTGGAGGAAGTCCGCGCCGGGGAGGGCCCGCTCTCGCTCTACCTGCATCTGCCTTTCTGCGAGAGCCTGTGCTGGTTCTGTGGCTGCCACACGATCACCACGACGAATCATGATCGCGCCGACGCCTATATTGACGAGCTGGAAAAGGAGATCGCGCTCTTCACACCCCTGCTCAAGCCCGGCCGCCGGGCCGCACAGCTACACTTCGGCGGCGGCACGCCAAACTTTTTCACCCCCGCGCAGCTTGACCGGCTCGGCACGCTGCTGAGGCAGCATTTCACCTTTGAGGAGCAGGCCGAGTGCAGCGTAGAGCTGGACCCGCGCCGTCTCACCCGCGAGCACGTCGAGGCATTCGCGCGTATGGGCGTGCGTCGAGCCTCCTTTGGCGTGCAGGACTGCGACCCGCAGGTGCAGGAGGCGATCCACCGCATCCAGTCCCCGGAGACGAACCGCCAGTGCGTCGCCTTTCTGCGCGAGACGGGGTTTACCTCGCTCAACATCGACCTCGTCTATGGCCTGCCGCGCCAGAGTCCCGATTCCTTTAAAAAGACCCTCGACGAGGTGCTCGCACTGGAGCCGGAGCGCTTCGCGATCTTTAACTACGCGCACGTGCCCTGGATCAAGCCCGCCCAGAAGATCCTCGAAAAGGCCGGGCTACCCACACCGCAGACCAAGCTCGCCCTGCTGCGCCTGATCGTGGAGACGCTGACCGAGGCCGGTTACGTTTACATCGGCATGGACCACTTCGCCCGCGCTGACGACGAGCTGGCCGTGGCCCAGCGTGCGGGCACACTTCAGCGGAACTTCCAGGGCTACAGCACACGGGCCGGACTGGACATCTGCGGGTTTGGCATCTCATCTATTTCGCAGACCGCCGACAGCTACCGCCAGAACGTCAAAGCCCTCGACGACTACCGGGCACATCTGGCCGAGGGGAAACTGCCGCTGGAGCGCGGCTACATCCTGACCGGTGAGGACAAACTGCGCCGCGAGGTCATCACCCGCCTGATGTGCGACATGGCCCTGGACTTCACCGCCATCAGTGAACGCCACGGTATCGACTTTCGGGAGAAGTTTGCTCCCGCCCTGCGCGAGCTGGACACGATGGCTGCAGACGGACTCGTGGAGCTTCAGCCCACGGGCCTGCGCGTGACCGATACAGGCCGCTTCTTTATCCGTAACCTCGCCATGTGCTTTGACCCGGCAATCCAGAGCAACGAGAACCGCTACTCAAAAACCGTCTAGCAGAGCATTTCCGCTGATCGGCGTAAGGCGAGGCTTCCCATCGGGCGGAACTTTGACTAAAGTTCTGCGCCTATGAAGTCAGCCGTTGTCATCGGAGCCGGGATCACCGGCCTCTCCGCCGCCGTCAGTCTGAAGAAAGCCGGATACGACGTGCGCGTGCTGGAGAAAAACGACCATACCGGTGGATGTGTCCACACGGTCCGCAAAGACGGCTACCTGGTCGAGACCGGCCCGAACTCAATCATGGTCAAGGATATCCAGACCGCGATGTTTATGGGTGAGATCGGGCTGGCCGATGAGCTGATGCTGCCCGGTAACGCTGCGAAGAACCGCTACATCTGCAAAGACGGCGAACTGGTCCCCGCCCCTGCCGGCCCCATGAAGGCCATCAAGACCCCTCTGCTCTCGGCCGGTGCCAAGCTCCGCGTCCTGAAGGAACCCTTTGTGAAGAAGCCTGCCAACCTGACCGAGGAGTCGCTGGCCAGCTTCGTCCAGCGTCGCCTTGGCCCGGAGGTCCTGGACTTTGTGGCCGAGCCGATGGTGTCCGGTATCTACGCGGGCGACCCAAAGCGCCTCTCCGCGAAGCACGCCTTTCCGAAGATTCACGAAATAGAGCACCAGTATGGCTCGCTGATCAAAGGAGCTTTTAAGGCCATGAAGAACAAGCCCGCGGGAAGCTTTCGTCCGATTATGGGCACTTTTCGCAACGGGATGCAGAGCCTGACCGACAAGCTGGCTGCCCAACTCGGCGAGGGGCTCACCCTCAATGCCACGGTGACAGGGATCGCCCGGCAGGACCGCTGGGAAGTCAGCTGGGAGGTCAACGGCGAGCAACACAGTACGGGGGCGGATGCCCTCATCATCGCCGTGCCCGCCTACGCCGTTCGCGACCTGCCCCTGCCGGAGCCTTTGCGCGAGACCCTTTACGACCTGCACGAGATCCCCTACCCGCCTCTGGCCTCGCTCTCGCTGGGCTACCGCCGCGAGCAGGTCCAGCACCCGCTGGACGGCTTCGGGGCGCTCGTCCCCGGCGTAGAGGGCCGCAAGCTGCTTGGCGTGCTCTTCCCCTCGTCCATGTATGCCGACCGCGCTCCCGAGGGGCATGTGCTGCTGACGGCCTTTATCGGTGGTATGCGCCAGCCTGCGCTGGCCACGCTGAGCGAGGAGGAGCACCTGGAGATCGCCAAGGCCGACCTGGCGACCCTGATCGGGGCCAGCGGGGATCCGGCCTTCGTCCAGCGCACCCTCTGGCGCAAGGCCATCCCGCAGTACAATGTCGGGCACGGAGACTTTCTGGCCATGATCGAAAAGGCCGAAGCCGAAAACCCTGGCCTGCACCTGTGCGGGAACTACCGGGGCGGCATCGCGGTCGGTCAATGCCTCGCCAACGGCCTCAAGCTGGGGCAAGACATTGCCAAGGGTCAGTAAGCCACCGCGTTCAGGGCGACGGGCAAGGGTTAAGAGCTGTGCTCGGCCGGGGCTTCGCTGGTCTGGATGGCGTGCCCCTCGATCAGCGCAAGGGCGGTCTTACCACGGGCGCGCTCAAGGATGCGGCCAAACGTCGCGCGCGAAATCCCCATGCGGGCACCCGCCTCCTCGTGGTGGAGCCGCTCGACATCTGCCAGCCGCAGCGCCTCCAGCTCATCCGGCTCCAGCACGACCATCTGCAGCTCGCAGGTGGGCACGCCGCGCGGCTTGAAGACCGTAGCCGTGAGCTCGCAGCGGATGCAGCGTTGTTTCTTCGGGCGCATGGCTGGGAAAAGATCGACTGATGAAAATCACCGCAAGCATAAGTTAATCGCTTGACGGGAGCATGGGGCGCAGTTATGAGCATATACCCACAACTAGCAAGTTTAAAGCCATGAACATCTGTTTGCCGGTCCTCGAAAACAACGGTCTGCTCAGCACGGTTTCGCCGCACTTTGGTCAGGCTCCCGCCCACCTCGTCGTCAGCGACGCCGGTGACATCATCCAATTCTGCGAAAAGTCGAGCTGCGAGCACGGCGAGTGCACGCCGGTTGATGTGATCAGCCAGCACAATATCCAGGCGGTCGTCTGCCAGGGGCTCGGACGCGGGGCGTTCTTCCGCCTGCGCGAGCTGGGCGTCGAGGTCTTTCAGACCGCGTGCGAGACCGTTGATGAGGCCTTGGCCGCCTTCAACGCCCGCGAGCTGGCCCATATGGGCGAGGATGGCCTGTGCCATGGCCACCACGACGAGGGCAGCGACCACTGCCACTGATCCCCTTCCCCACGGTTTCCCCTTCGCTCTCTGCCATGCCCGACATCCGCGCCATCATGGGGTTTTGGATAAACCTCCCAGCCCGCTGCGCCGAAGCCTACGCGGGCCGCAGCGTTACCTTTGAACTGGCATGAAAACGACCATCGACTGCTTCAGCTGTTTCATTCGTCAGGGGCTGCATGCCTCCCGGCTGGCTGGCGCTGACGAAAAGCAGCAGGACCTGGTCGTGCGGGCAGTGATGGGCCACCTGCTGGCCGGGGACCCGGATGACTCCCCGATCGCACTGGCGCGCGCTGTGCAGCGCATCGTGCACGAGATCACGGGCCAACCGGACCCCTACGGGGCGCTCAAACAGCACAGTAATGCCCAGGCTGCGGCCTGGGTTGAGAAACTCCACGCGCACAAGCAGAAGGGGTCAATGGACCCGCTGGAGCACGCCGTCCGGCTCGCCGTGGCCGGTAACATCATCGACTATGGCCCGCAGGCCCCCTTTGACCTCGGCGCCACGCTCGAGCGCTGCCTGAAGCAGCCCTTTGCCATCAACGACTTACCCCTCTTACGCGAGCGTCTCGGCACGGCGTGCACCCTCGCCTATCTGGCCGATAACGCCGGGGAAATCGTGTTCGACCGCCTGCTGCTGACGCAGCTGCTCGATCAGAGCGGGTTGGAGAAGATTCTCTTTGTCGTTCGTGAGGAAGCCTTTCTGAACGATGCGCTCGCCGCCGACGCCGATATCGTCGGCATCCAAGAGCTCGACAGGGTGGAAATCCTGCAAATGGGGCCGGGGAAGCCCCCCTCCAGCGCAGCCAGCTACCCGGTCTGGGAGCAGATCAACCAGTGCGACATCCGTCTGGCCAAGGGCCAGGCAAACGCCGAATGCTTTGACCAGGAGCCCGATTTCTTCCTCCTTTTTATGGTCAAATGCGAGATGATCGCGCATGCTCTGGTGGAAAATGGGCACCCTAAAGTGCGGCTTGGCGATATCGTCATAACGCATACGGGAGTTGACAGCGCCTAAAGATTGGCATCACTCCTGCATAAGAATCCCCGCTCGCCATTCAGGCGGACGGCTTTTTTTATGAATCCGCCATACCGGGTCCCAACCCGGTGCGTTTATATATCCTCATGAGGTTAAGCTTGAGCATCCTGCTGGGTCTTTGCGCCCTGCACAGCGTCCATGCCTTTGAAAGGCGCGAAATCAATCTGGAATATGTCACGGGAATTGCCCGTGACCTGGCTGCCAAGCCCTATACCAGCCCTTCTGATGCTTTACCGCAGGAGCTGGTCGCTCTGGACTTCGATGAGTACCGGAAAATCCGCTTCAACAAGGATAAGGCGCTCTGGAAAACCGCCGGGCTGCCCTTTCAGGTCGATTTCTTTCACAACGGGTACATCTACCCGGAGACCGTGCAGATCAATGAGTACAGCGATACGCACTCCCAGCAGATCCCCTACGTGAAGGATTTTTTTAATTTCGAGCTGACCGGGGTCAACCCCGACGAGTGGGACCTGCAGGGCTATGCCGGGCTGCGCATTCGCACCCCGCTCAACAAGCCGGACGTCTTCGACGATGTGCTTGTCTTTCAGGGGGCCTCCTACCTCCGTGCCCTAGGCCGGGATCAGTACTATGGGATCTCAGCCCGTGGTATCGCCGTCGGGACGGGCGGTGATAACGAGGAATTCCCGCGCTTCAGCCGGTTCTGGCTGAAAAAACCCGCCCCCGACGCCCGTTCGCTGGAAATCCTTGCCCTGCTGGAGGGCCCTAGCGTGACCGGTGCCTATCGCTTTTACCTCACGCCCGGCGAGAATACCCAGATCGAGGTCACGGCCCGTATTTTTCGCCGTCAGGATGCCCGCGGAGATATTTACTTCGCACCGCTCACGAGCATGTTCTGGTACGGCGAAGCCCGTGACCAGCTCATCGGCGACTGGCGGCCGGAGGTCCACGACTCAGACGGCCTCCTGATCAACGACGGGACGAGCTGGATCTGGCGCCCCCTCACAAACTACCCCGGTAACCACCTGACCGTCTTTCCCACAGAGAAGCTACACGGCTTCGGACTGCTCCAGCGCGACCGGCTCTTCGCTAATTACCAGGATCTGAGCGAGCATTATCATGAGCGTCCCTCGGCCTGGGTCCAGACCCAGGGCACATGGCCCAAGGGCGATGTCGTGCTCTTCGAATTCCATCAGGATACCGAGACCGTTGATAACATGGTGGCGTTCTTCCGTCCCACGGAGGAGCCTAAGCCCGGCGTCCCCTACGAGCTCAACTACTGGCTGAACTTCCAGTTTGCCGACCCGGACACCAAGCTCCAGAAAATCGAGGCCACCCGGATCGGCGACTCCTGGCACCACGCCGATGCCGAAACCTTCATCCTCGACATCAGCGCACCGGATAAATTCAAGCCCGTGGAGATCCGCGACCTGACCGCACGCCTGAGTGCTGACGGGGCCGAGATCGTGCAACAGCCCCACATCATGTATAACCCGGAGACGACCGGCCTGCGCGTACACTTCGACCTGCGCGCGCTCCCGCAAACCGAGCTGGCCGACCTGCAGCTCCAGCTCTGGCGTGGCGACCAGCCGCTGAGTGAAATGTGGATCTATCAATGGCGCCCCTAGAGCATCCGTCCGCAGATTTAGCCCGCTGGGACCGCGCCTACCGTAAAGTCGCGCTGCTGCTGCGTGCGTACCAGGTAGAGAACGCCTACGTACGCCACGAGCTGGCACGAGACATCGTGCACGAGGCCCTAGCAGGTGCCCCCGACGCTCAGGAGCCGGAGGCTCTGGCGGTGGAAAAACTGCGCGAACGCGTCACCATCTGGCTGAAGCGACTCAATGACGCCACCGACGAAAGCAGCCGCAACGGCTACTCAACCGCCCGTATGTTGACCATCGTACAGGCCGCGCGGATCATTCCTCGCTGGCCCGAGGCTTTCCTGAGTCATGATGACTTTGCGCCCGAGCTGCTTCAGGCTGTGCGCGAGGCAGGCATCATCGGCGTCCCCAACCTGCACCGCACCAGCGTCGGTGTGCCCCAGATTCAGTTTGATACGGTGAGCGACGTTGCCGAGGGCACACGCCGCCTGTTCCAGAACTCGCTCCTGCGCATGTTTACCTTTTCCGCCATCGTGGCCGCAGGGATCGTAACCGTCATTTACCTGGCCCGATGAGCGACGAAGCACAACCCGTCTCGACGACGCCCAGTGGGGGTTTCGCCCGCCAGGTGCTCTTTGGCCTGCACATTCTGCTGACCCTGATCGCTGGCACGATTTACTGGGATCTGCTCAACCGGGTCGGCTTCACCGCCACCAGCTTTCTCATGCTGGTGCTGTTTGTCATATTGTTCGCGCATGTCGCCTTCGGGTTTGTGCAGCCACTGGTCGGGCTGTTTATGGTGCTGCGCCGGGACGACCCTCACCGCATCACCCGTACCATCGACCTCGACCGGGACCCTGCGACGATCAAGCTCACCAGCCGCACGGCGTTGATCTTCCCCATCTACAATGAGGACCCGGAGCGTTTCTTCGCGGGAGTCGAGACCGTTTACAAACACTTGAAAGAGCTTGGCCAGATCGAGCACTACGACGTGTTTGTGCTCAGCGACTCGACCGACGCCGATAACTGGATCGCCGAGGAAATCGCCTGGAACGAAACCGCCCTGCGCCTCGGTGCCCACGGCAAGCTTTTCTACCGCCGCCGCCGTAACAACATCAACCAGAAGTCCGGCAACGTGGCCGACTTCTGCCGCCGCTGGGCCGGGAACTACGACTACATGCTCTGCTTCGATGCGGACAGCCTGATGAGCGCCACCTGCATTGTCCGCATGACCGAGATGATGGAGCGCAACGAGCAGGTCGGCATCCTCCAGACCATGCCCGGTCTCTTCAACGGGAAGACCCTCCTGGCGCGGCTCCAGCAGTTCACCAACCGCGTACACGGCCTGCTCTCCGGGGCCGGGCTCAATGCCTGGCAGCAGGACTACGGCAACTACTGGGGCCATAACGCCATCATCCGCCTGAAACCTTTTCTGAAGTACTGCACGCTGCCGGAGCTGCCGGGCGTCGAGCCGCTGGGAGGGCGCGTCCTCAGCCACGACTTCGTGGAGGCCGTGCTCATGCACAAGGCCGGGTTTGAGGTATGGCTCGGCTACGACATGGAGGGCAGCTACGAGGAGATGCCCCCCACCCTCATCGACATGGCCAAGCGCGACCGCCGCTGGTGTCAGGGAAATCTCCAGCATGCCTGGCTGGTGCTCTTCGGGCGCATCCCCCACCGCAGCCGCATTCACATGATCAACGGCATCCTCGGCTATATCGCCTCGCCGCTGTGGCTGCTGTTTCTCGGACTCGCAACGCTCGGCACCTACCGCTGGGTCGGCAGCGAGCTCACCCTCGTCCCCCGCGCCAGTCTCTTCTCCTGGATGCCGGAATCCCTCTCCGACCAGGGCCTCATCCTGCTCGGCATGACCGGGCTGATGATCTTTGGCCCCAAGGCCATGACCCTGATCTGGCTGGCGGCAAAACCTCGGCAGGCAAAACGCTTCGGGGGCTGGTTCAGGGCGGCGGGCTCCGTTGCCATCGAGGTCTTTTTCTTCACGCTGATCGCTCCGTCGATGATGCTCTTTCACAGTGGGTTCGTGCTCACGATCCTGCTCGGGCAAAAGGTAAAATGGTCCACGCAGGTGCGGGACAGTGCAGACGGCACACCCTGGCGCGAAGCCATCGCAGCTCAGGGTGGCCACGTCGTCGTGGGTATCCTCTGGGGCATCCTGACCTGGACCATCAGCCCGATTCTTTTCTGGTGGATGAGTCCGGTCCTGCTGGGTTGGCTACTGGCCGTGCCCTTATCGGTCTACACCAGCCGGGAGACCGCTGGACGGTGGTTCCGCAAGCGCGGCCTGCTGCTCAGCCCCGAGGAGACAGACCCGCCGCACGAGATCCGCGACCTGCTCACCCGCTGCGAGGAGGACGCCCCCCTCCCCGCCTCGATGGAGCGCTTTGAGGACATCGGGCTGCTCGGTGTCGTACTGGACCCGTACATTAACGCCCTGCACGGCCTGCTCATGCGCGAGAAGTCACAGCCTGACCCATGCGCCCGCAAGGCACTACAGGCGCTGGAGCACAAGCTGCTTCAAGAGGGCGCGGAAGCCCTCACGAATAACGAAAAGATGCGGCTGCTGCTCGACTACGAGTCCACGCTCCGCCTCCACAAGCTGGTCTGGTCGCGCCCCAACCACGAGCTGAGCCCCTGGTGGCAAGAGGCCAGCCGCAGCTATACCTACCGCATGCTTTTCCATCAGCGTACGGAGTAAGAGTCGCTGCCCCCCTGGAGAGGCTTCGGCCATAGCTGAGAGGCCTCATTGAGCTTGGCGCTTTCGCGAGCGGAGTGGCTATGCATGCCCGTATCCATTATTGAATACATCGGGTGATACGATCGTATCAACGTCACAAACGCCATGATCGTCCCCCGGCCCTGACTACGGGCTCACCTTCCGTGCGTTTGGGAGCTTTCCCCCACGTCGGAGTGTTTTTCCTGTCACAACGATGACGGGCGGGTGGATTTCGTGCCAGCACAGACACGTTAGCCATGATATTTTAACGCAAAACGCATACAACATTAACGCAAAGCGAATGCATTAGTAGCATGTTACGGATATACTTCACCCATGCTGGCGCAAGGCTGCGACGGCAGGAAACACCTATCATTCCTTCAACCCACATTGGTGAATCATGTACACTAAACAGCTACTCATCGGACTCCTCCTGTCTGCTTCCGCCCTGCAGGCAGAGGTCGGTCTCGACTGGATCGGCGGAGACAACTCCGTCCACGTCGAATACAACTACTACAGCCTCTTCAACTCGTCAGATTCGGCACAGGCCGACGTCTACGAAGTTGTAGACTATAATGGCAACACCGTCGACGGGGGCGTGGCCGGGATGGACGCTCCCGACCTCGTCTCGCTCAACGGCAACACCGCCCGCTACAGTGACTCGGACGGCAACTGGCTCGAAACCACCTCCAACTATGACCTGAGCATCTGGATGCCGGCCATCTCCGGCTACGAGACCCAGCTCTTCAGCGTGCAGATCTGCTACTTCGCCGACCTCGGTGACTCCGAGTGGCGCCAGAACTACGACCTAGGTCTGGAGCTGTACTACAGCGACAGCAGCGAGTCGAGCATCATCAGCGCGATCAGCAGAAGCAGCCTCTACGACGTGGAGACGGACATGATCATCGAGTCCTTCACCTTCACGGTGGAAAACTCTGCCGACGGTATCTTTATCGACATCGGCGCTGATCCGGGGCTGTCGGTTAATAACGCCTCCTACATCTCCTGGATCGAGGTGGACTCCGCCTCCTACGATGCCGTCCCCGAGCCCTCGACCTACGGCATCCTCGCCGGTCTCGCCGCGCTGGCCCTCGTCGCCTATCGCCGCCGACGCACCCTCCGCTAAGCTATCATCTTTAGTTCGCTGTTAGAACTATATCCATACGAATACCATCAACACTGTTAGTCATATCATGAAAAAATTCTTCCAATCCTGCGCGTTTGCCGGCCTGACCGCTGCCCTCGCGTTTTCCGCTACGAGCTTGCAGGCTCGCCCCAGCCGCGAGACCGTCGGCGCCAAGTATGTCATCTTCCTCATCGGTGACGGCATGGCCTCCGTCCAGATCCAGGCTGCCGAGGCCTACCTCGTCGCCCTCAATGGCGGTGATGCCAACATCGCTACCGACGTTGACCAGCCGCAGAATCGCCTGAACATGAACCTGCTGCCCGTCGCCGGGATCAACACCACCTACGCCACGGACCGCTTCATCACGGACTCCGCCGCTGCCGGTACCG
Source organism: Ruficoccus sp. ZRK36 (assembly GCF_019603315.1). Taxonomy (NCBI): domain Bacteria; kingdom Pseudomonadati; phylum Verrucomicrobiota; class Opitutia; order Puniceicoccales; family Cerasicoccaceae; genus Ruficoccus; species Ruficoccus sp. ZRK36. The sequence continues at coordinate 2,552,860 of NZ_CP080649.1, read as the reverse complement.
CTCTGGCCACCGGATCAAAGACCCTCGTCGGCACCATCGGTAAGGACTCCAGCCTGAGCACCAACTTCAAGAGTGTCGCCGAGCTTGCCCAGGAAAAGGGCTACAAGGTCGGTGTCGTCTCCAGCGTCTCGCTCGACCACGCCACTCCCGGCGCCTTCTACGCCAACGTGGACTCCCGTAATTCGTATGAACTGGTCGCTGTGCAGGCTGCCCAGTCCGGCTTCAACTTCTTCGGCGGTGGCGGCTGGAAGCGCGCTTCCAACAACGCCTACCCCACGGCCTTCCCGGCCATGGAAGGTGACACGCTGAACGAAATGTTTGAAGTCGCCGGCTACTCCATGCTCAACGACACCGCCTCCATCCGCGCCCTCAAGACCACTCCGCAGGACATGGTCGTGTGCACGGTGCCGGTGCTCCAGAGCAGCTCCGCCATGCCCTACGAAATCGACCGCGCCGAGGACGCCATCTCCCTCGCCGAGATGACCGAAATCGCCATCGACTGCCTCTATGACAATAACAATAGCGGCTTCTTCCTGATGGTCGAAGGCGGCAAGATCGACTGGGCCTGTCACGCCAATGACGCCATGGGCACGATCGGCGACACGATCGACTTCGACAACGCCGTGGGCAAGGCTATCGCCTTCTACAACGAGCACCCGAACGAAACCCTCATCGTCGTCACCGGTGACCACGAAACCGGCGGCCTGACCATCGGCTTCTCCGGCCGTGGCTACGAAACGACCTTCGCGAACCTGCTCAACCAGCAGATGTCGTACGAAGCCTTCACCGGCGCCGTCTACGCCTACAAAGCCAACATGAACTTCGGTGAAACCTACGACGCGGGATCCACCAACATGGACGACACGATCAAGACCCTGATCGCCGATAACTTCGGCATCGTCTATGACAGCCTCAGCGACTACCGCAAGGAACGCCTCGAAGACGCCTTTGACCGCAGCATGAGCGGCGCCCCGGTGAACGAAACCAGCGCCCCCTCCGGCTACACTGGCGGCACCAACAGCGTCGACTACCTGTACTACGGCGGCTACGACGCCCTCACGATGGAAGTCTGCCACCAGTTCGGACAGGACACCGGCCTGGGCTGGACCACGTACTCCCACACCGCTGTGCCGATCCCGGTCATGGCCATGGGTTACGACGAGTACCGCTTCAACGGCTTCTATGACAACACGGACATCGCCAAGAGCATCGCCGCCGCCATGCGTGTGAGCGAAACCCTCCCGGCCTCCGCTGAGTAATCTGCCCGCCTGCTACTGAATCCAAACTCTGAGGCGTGGCCGGCTCTTCCGGTCACGCCTCTTTTTCTCCACCAAGATGTAACCCAAGGGGTATTTTCAGACCGCCCTTTTTTCGTAAACCTCACCAATCATGCGCTCATCTCTCCGCCAGAAACTGTTAAGCCGGGACTCGCTGTTTTGCGCCTTTTTCGCCACACTATGCGTTGCCCTGTGCTTCGTAGACATTAACCGCTTTGAAGAGCCGGAGGCCCAGAGTGGACTCCTGCACGAGCGTGCCCGCGTGCTCTCGGTGGACAACAGCACCGTGCGCCAGAACCTGATGCTGCGCTCCGGCGCGCAGCGGCTCGAGGTCGAGCTGCTCAGCGGCCCTGACAAAGGCAAACAGCTCACCGCCGACAACATCCTCACCGGGCAGCTCGCACTCGACGAGTACTTCCAGCCCGGCGACGACCTGCTGCTCCAGTACTCCTCCGGTCCCCAGGGCAAGCCCATCGCAGGGGTAGCCCGTGGCCACTACCGCGTGCAGGGCGAGGTGCTGATGTGTGTGCTGTTCGTCGTCCTGCTGCTGCTGGTCGCAGGCTCGACGGGTGCCAAGGCACTGCTGTCCTTTGCCTTCTCGGCCCTGCTAATCTGGAAGATCATGATCCCGCTCTTTCTCGATGGCAAAAACCCGATCATGATTGGCATGGGTGTGGTGCTCCTGCTGACGGCGTGCATCTGCTTCCTTGTCGGGGGGCTCACCCGCCGCGGGCTGGCGTCGTTTCTGGGCTCGGTGCTCGGGCTGGCCGTCACCTGCATACTCGCGCTGGTCTTTACCGATGCCTTCCGCATCAATGGCGCGGTGCGGCCCTTTAGCGAAACGCTGCTGTACTCGGGCTTTTTCGAGCTGAAGCTAACCCCTATCTTTATTGCAGCGGTGGTCATCGGCTGCTCCGGGGCGATGATGGACCTGTCGATGGACATCGCCAGTGCCATGCACGAGATCAAGGAGAAGAGCCCCGGCATCGGCCGCTGGGAGCACATCCGCTCCGGGCTCTCGGTAGGCCGGGCCGTGACCGGCACCATGACGACCACGCTCCTGCTGGCCTACTCCAGCAGCTACATCACCATGCTCATGCTCTTCACCTCGCAGGGTATGCCCCTGGCGCGTATCGCGAATATCAACTACGTGGCCGCCGAGTTTCTCAACATCATGGTGGGCAGCTTCGGGCTGGTTACGGTGGCCCCCTTTACAGCGCTGGTCAGCGGGTTCATCTGGCACTACCGTATGCCCACCACTCAGCCCCAAGCCGAGCCGGTCACCCAAGCCAGCGAAGCGCAGACCGCGTAGGGGCAAACGCCGGACGACTGCCCCATTTTCAAGCGCGTATCGCTGCGACTCTTGTCCCACGCAAGAGCCGCTAATATTTTGCACGCGCAACAATCGTCAGCTTGACCGACAAGTTCATTCAGGCGTAACATCAAGTGCTTTCACGGGGAGAGAGCATGAGATTTTTGACATTTAGGCCTCGGTTGGTCGAGTGCCTGCGCGGTTATAACCGCGGACAATTCGGAGCGGACCTGACCGCAGGTATCACTGTGGGCATCGTGGCCCTGCCGCTGGCCATGGCCTTTGCCATCGCCTCCGGTGTCGCACCCGAGGCCGGTATCATCACCGCCGTCATCGCGGGCTTCATCATCTCGGCCTTCGGGGGCTCGCGTGTGCAGATCGGCGGGCCGACCGGCGCATTCATCGTCATCGTTTACGGGATTCTGACCGAGTACGGTGCCTCAAACCTCGCCGTGTGCACGATCATGGCGGGCTTTATCCTGCTGATCATGGGGTTCGCCGGTCTGGGGCAGGCGATCAAGTACATCCCCTACCCGGTCACGGTGGGCTTCACCTCGGGCATCGCCGTGCTCATCCTCAGCACGCAGATCAAGGACTTCCTCGGGCTCGATCTGGACAAGGTCCCCTCGGCCTTCCTCGATAAGTGCGCGGCTCTCGGCGGTTCGCTCGGCACCACCCACCTGCCAACGGCCCTGCTCGCCATCAGTGCGCTGCTGCTGATTATTTTCTGGCCGAAAAAGTGGATGCGCGTCGTACCCGGCTCCGTGGTGGCGCTCGTGCTCGGTACAGTCGTCGTGGCTGTCTTCAAGCTCCCGGTGGAAACGATCGGGACGCGCTTCGGGGGCATCCCGGAGGGATTGCCGCCTCTGCACGTGCCAGAGTTTTCCTTCTCGGAGCTCGGGCGGCTGATCCAGCCTGCCACCACCATCGCCCTCCTCGCCGCCATTGAATCATTGCTGTCTGCTGTGGTCGCCGACGGGATGATCGACGACCGGCACGACTCCAATCAGGAGCTCAAGGCACAGGGTCTGGCCAACATTTTCTGCCCGCTCTTTGGCGGGATCGCCGCCACCGGCGCGATTGCGCGCACAGCGACGAACGTCAAAAGCGGGGGCCGCACACCGGTCGCCGGGATGATCCACGCCGTGACGCTGCTGGTCATCCTGCTGGCCGCCGCGCCACTGGCCAAATCCGTCCCGCTGGCCGTGCTGGCCGCCGTGTTGGTCAAGGTCGCCTACAACATGGGCGAATGGCACCACTTCAAGCGCCTGTTCAAATGGCCGCGCAGCGATGCGGCAGTGTTTCTGACCACGTTTGCGCTGACGGTGCTTTTTGACCTCACGCTGGCCGTGGAGGTTGGCATGATCCTCGCGGCGATCCTCTTTATCAAGCGCGTGGCCGACACCTCCCAGATCACGCCGGTGGATGCCTCCACCGACACCGAGGGGCCGCAACACAGCCTGCTGGGTAAGGACATCCCCGACGAGGTGCAGGTCTTCCGTATCCTCGGGCCGTTCTTCTTCGGCGTGGCCGACCGGCTGGAGACCGCACTTAAGCGCGCACAACGCGAGCCAAAGGTTGTCATCCTGCGCATGCGCAAGGTCACGGCCATGGACGCAACCGGTCTTAACGCTCTGGAAAATCTTTACGAAAAGCTGCGAAAGAAAAATCGCCAGCTCGTGATCAGCGCCCTCCAGCCTCAGCCGCACAAAGCCCTGAAAAAGTCGGGTCTACTCGCGCGGATAGGCGCGGAAAACATCTGCCCGGACATCGACGCCGCACTGGCTCGCGCTCATACCTTACTCTCGGAGTAATCGCAGGGTTACCCGGACGCGCAGGGCGCAGCCCTGTTAGTAACCGGCCTCACTGGAGGCCATCAAAGGATAATCGACCATAGGCCGGTCATCCTGCAGCGACACCGTGGCCGTGGTACCGGGCAGCTCACGCATCTCGCGCAGGCAGCGCACGCGTGTGGCCAGATCTTCGATCGACATGGGCTGTGACAGAGTCAGCAGCCGGAGCGGATCGTCCTTAGGCGGGGCGTAGTTGATCGGTGTCACCACCCAGCCCTGGATACGGTCGCCGATACGTGTAGCCACGACCGCATGTGTGTTTTTCAAATCTACCAGACGGGCCATCAGCTCGCGGCTGGGCACGGCGTCCACGAGGACGATAACCTGGCGGGTATCCACCTGCCCCCGCAGTTGCGAGGCATCAGCCGTGATCGGGTCCAGATCCCGGGAGTCACTACGGGCCACATACACAAACGCTCCCACTGACAAGGCGACGGCAGCAGCCATCCCCCCGATCTGGGTGACGTAGGCGAAAAGCTTCTGACGGCGCGAAGGCTCCGGCATGATATCATCATCCGGGTCGCGCACATAGCTACCACAGATGATCCGGTTCTCGGCAGCACGCAGGCTACGGCACTGCTTAAAGGCACGACGACGCGCGGCACTGGAAGCCAGCTCCTTCTTCAAGTCGGCAACCCCCTCGGGAGTAATCTCCTTATCGAGGTAGAGATTTACCAGCTGCTCAAAGCGGCTGTCGGTCATTTAAAATCACTCCCCATCTGCTCGCGGAGGCTTTCGCGGGCGCGGGCGATGCGACTCTTTACCGTTCCTACGCTGATGCGCAGTTCTTCGGCGATTTCTTCGTAGGAGAGGTTGTGAACGTTACGCAGGACGAGAATCTCCCGGTGCTTGTCATTGAGCTGCTGCATGCAGGATGACACGCGATCCACGAACTCCTGGGTCAGGGTGGCTTCACCGGGATCCTCGCCCTCAGCGGGCAAGACATCGGCCAGCGTGGCATCACTGTCCTGAGTCAGGTTCTGATCGAGAGAGAAAGATGAGCTGCGCTTACGCCGCCACCAGTACCAGTAGCGGTTGTGGGCGAGGTTCGTGGCGATCTGATACAGCCACGTGGAAAAGGCGGAATCACCGCGGAAGTTTTCGAGGCCTTTTTGCGCACGGATAAAGGTATCCTGCGTCACCTCCTCGGCGTCTTCGCGGTTCTTGAGCAGTTGGAAAGCGCGAGCAAAAATTCGGTCCCAGTAGAGGGTTACAATCTCTCCGAACGCACCGTTGTCGCCATCCTTCACGCGGGCGACTAACACTTGGTCAGCTGGGGGGGTCTCCATAAGAATAGAATCGGTTTAACAGTAGGAAACTTAACGGGCGGAAATGTTCCCCAATAATGGCACCCAACGAGCCTTTTTTCAAGCGCGGAGTGCCTCCTCAGGACAAAGCCCTGCACCTGTGGGGGACATGCCCCATAAACACTGCTCCAGCCGGAGTGCCCGTGCGGTCACGCACCACCGAGACTGGAGACGCCCAGCTCGCGCACGTGGTGCTGGCTGGCGGGCTCCACATGTATCAGGACATCAAGTACTTCCTTGTGGCGGTTGAGGATGTTCATGCGAACCTGATGGGCGATCTCGTGCCCCTCCTCAACCGTTAGCGAGCCGTCCACCTGCAGGTGCAAATCCACGTCGAGCATGTCCCCTACCCGTCGCACGCGGAACAAGTGGTAGGCCACCGCCCCCGGCACCGGCAGGATGTGCTCACGGATGTCGTTGATGACGGCCTGGTCCGGCGCCGTATCGAGCAGGTCCTTGCAGGTGTTTAAGATGATCTTCCCGGCCTCCAGACCGAGCCACCCGCCGAGGATCAGGCCGACCAGCTTGTCGAGAAAGGCCAGCTGCGGCCCACCGATCATGATTGCGATCAAGGCGATAAGGACCAGAGCCGAAGAAAGCGAGTCCGTCCGGTGGTGTAAGGCGTTGGCTAGCAACAGCCTGGACTTCTCCTGCCGGGCGATTCTGCGGGTCCGCCAGTAGAGCCATTCCTTAGCGGCCAGGGAGAGCACCGCAGCAGCCAGCGCGGGCCAGGTCGGGTCGGCGGAGTCACCGTCCACCAGCTGATGCACCGAGCTGATAATCAAGCCGATACAAAAGCCGAGCAGCGCCAGGCCGATAAACAGCGAGCTGAGGCTGGCAAAACGGTGATGCCCGTAGGGGTGGTTATCGTCCCAGGGCTTAGCGGCCATTTTCAGGCCAAAAAGCGCCACCACATCAGTGGAGAGGTCCACCAGCGAGTGAAGCCCGTCGGCCATCAGCGCAGCCGAATGCGAGAAGAAGCCGATCACGCACTTGAGGGCACCGAGCAGGATATTCATCCAGACACTTAGCCACGTTACACGCAGACCCTCTTGCTTTTTCTCCATGAACGTCTACTCTTTCACGGATCAGCCCGCCCAAGACAAGGCTGTATGCTGCCCGTTGACGGTAAAAATGGCGTTTCGCCATCTCGACAGGCAGCTCTGGCGTTACACCGGGCGGACTTTGCCACCTGTAATGGCCCTAGCAATGACACAAGAATCCTTATCCTGCGAGCCGCTCGTGATCGCCGGCCGGAGCTTCGGCTCCCGCCTGCTGGTCGGCACCGGCAAGTTTTCCTCCAACACCGCCATGCGCGATGCGCTGCGGTCCTGCGGTACCGAGTTGGTCACCGTCGCCCTCAAGCGTGCCAACCTTGAGTCCGAGGCCGACCCCTTCGCCGACATCCTGGACTTTCTGGAGCCCGACCGCTATCTGCTCCTGCCCAATACCGCCGGAGCTATGGACGCCGATGAGGCGCTCCGCCTGGCGCGCCTCTCGCTGGCTGCGGGGCTGCCCCAGTGGATCAAGCTGGAGATCCACCCGGACCCCAACTACCTGCTCCCCGACCCGATCGAGACCTACAAGGCCGCCAAAGTCCTCGTCGAAGAAGGCTGGACCGTGCTGCCCTACATCAACGCCGACCCCGTGCTGGCCGCCCGCCTGCAAGACATCGGCTGCGCCGCGGTCATGCCGCTGGGAGCTCCTATCGGCTCCAACCGCGGGCTGGAAACCCGTGCGCAGATCGAGATCATTATCGAGCAGGCACGCGTCCCCGTCGTCGTAGACGCCGGGCTCGGTACGCCCTCACATGCCGCTGCCGCACTTGAAATGGGTGCCGACGCCGTACTGGTTAATACCGCTATCGCCGTGGCCGCCGATCCCTGCCGCATGGGCAAGGCCTTTGCCACCGCCGTGGAGGCCGGTCGAGCCGCCTACGAGATGGGTCTCGGCCCGCGGTCCAGCCAGGCCGTTGCCACGAGCCCGTTGACCGCGTTTCTGGATTAAGAGTGTTTCACCCGCCTGTGCGGGTGCGCCCCACCGCATGCTAAGTACCCTTCAGTTTATCCGCAACCGCCTGTCCGAGGCCCTCTGGGTCAGACCGTTGGTGATGTGCGTCGTCTCCTTTATGGGGACCGTTGTCGCCTACCTGCTCGGACGCTGGGTGGATGCGAGCCTCGTGCCTGACATCAGCCGCGAGTCGCTGGAGGTGCTGCTGGGCGTCCTGAACACAGGGATGCTGGCTGTCGCGGTCTTCGCGGTGGGGGCCATGGTCTCCGCCTACTCATCGGCAGGCCAGACGGCGACTCCGCGGTCATTTTCGCTGATCATCGCCGACGACGTTTCCCAGAACGCGCTCTCCACCTTCATCGGGGCGTTTCTGTTTTCGGTCATCGCCGTCCTGGCGCTGATGAACGGCTTCTACAGCGGCGCGGGTCGCTTCTTTCTGCTGATCCTGACGCTGGCGGTTTTCTGGGTCGTGGTCATCACCTTCATCCGGTGGGTGGATCGCATTGCCCGGCTCGGGCGGCTCGCCATGACATTGAAAAAAGTCGAAGCCGCCACCACCCGTGCCATCACCCGCTACCAGCGCTCGTGGCTCTGGCATGGTGCCTCTGAGGAGGAATCCGCCGAGGGCGTCGAGGTCCGCGTACCGCGCATCGGCTACCTGCAGTGGATCGACTTCAGCCTGCTGCAACGCTGGGCTGACAAGGCTGACCTGAAGATCCGCCTGAATGTGCTGCCGGGTGCCTTTATCACGCCGGACCGCGTCGTCGCCCGCATCATGGGCAAGCCCGAGCGAGCCATCGCCGAGGAAGACCTGGAGCGGCTCGGGCAGGCTTTCCGCCTGGGCGAGCAGCGCCTCTTCGACGAGGACCCCCGCTTCGGATTCGTGGTGCTCTCGGAGATTGCCAGCCGCGCGCTTTCACCTTCCGTCAATGACCCCGGCACGGCCATCCAGGTCGTGGGTCAGCTCGTTCGCCTGCTTCACCTCTGGAGAAACCCCGAGGAGGAAGCTGATGCCGAGACAGATAAACGCTACGACCGGCTGGAGGCCCCAGCTGTGCAGCTTGAGTCCCTTTTTGACGACGCCTTTATCGGTATCTCACGGGACGGCGCGTCCATGCGGGAGGTCATGATCCGCCTGCAAAAGGCATTCCGCGCCCTCGCCGCTATCGATCCGGAGATGAAGGACATGGCTGAGCACTACGCCCGCCTCTCCCTCAAACGCGCCCAAAACGCCCTCTCCCTGGAGGAGGACTACGAAGATGTCCGCGCCGTCTATGAGCAGTGGGCGAAGTAAGCCCCCGCCATTCCAGACCGTAGAATTTTGAGAATCCTTTCTGTAAAGGCGTTGCCTTTCGCCGCGCCTCGTTTACAATTAATCGATCATGGCCAGACCTGCCAAGTACCACACCCCGGCCGAAGCGCCGGTTGGAACCTTTTCCGAGAGCCTTCAGCGGCTGCCGATCAGCGAGCTCGCCTACCGCTCGCGCCACGGTGACCGTGCCCGCATCGAGCAGATCATCCGCAAGGGACGCGCCGAGACGCTGGAAGAATTTGCCCTGCTCACCTCCCCTGAAGCCGGTGAGTATCTCGAAACCATGGCTGCGATTTCGCAGCGGCTGACGCAGCGCTTCTTCGGTAAGGCGATCCGGCTTTTTTCGCCGCTCTACCTTTCCAATGAGTGCGTCAACGTCTGCACGTACTGCGGCTTTTCGCGGCACAATGACATCCCGCGCCTGACCATCCCGGTCAACGTAGCCGAGGAGCAGATCGCCAAGATCGCCCGTCAGGGCTTCCGCTCGCTGCTGCTGGTGGCCGGGGAGCACCCCAAGTATGTCTCCAACGGCTACGTGGCCGAGTGCATCAAGGCCGGGCTCCGGCACATGCCCTCCGTCGCCCTGGAGCTCGGGCCGATGGACGCTGCCGACTACGCGCCGCTCGTCCAGACCGGAGCCGAAGGCCTCATCGTTTACCAGGAAAGCTACCACCAGCCCACCTACGAGGTGATGCACAAGGCAGGCCCGAAAAAGTACTTCGCCTGGCGCGTCGATACCGCCGAGCGCGGCTACGAGGCCGGGTTCCGGCGGCTGGGTATCGGTGCTCTCTACGGGCTCTACGACTGGCGGCACGAGACGATGGCCGCCGCAGCCCATGCCCACCACCTGCTGCGTAAGTGCTGGAAAGCCCAGGTCTCGGTCAGCTTCCCGCGCATGCGGCCTGCCGCTGGCGGCTATGAGCCTAACCCGGAGTTCTGCATGAGCGACCGGCAAATGGTGCAGGTCATCTGCGCGCTGCGGATGTTCCTCCCGCAGGTCGGCGTCACCCTCTCCACTCGCGAGTCTCCCAAGCTCCGCGACGGCCTCGTCAAGGTCGGCGTCACGCTGATGAGCGCAGGCTCCAGCACCGAGCCCGGCGGCTACGAAAACTTCAACGAAGACACCTGGGTCCCCGAAGGCGACCAGCCCGGCGAGCAGTTTCATATTGCCGATGAGCGCCCGCCGGTTGAGATTGCGGCCATGATTCGCCGCCAGGGCTACGAAGCCGTCTGGAAGGACTTCGACCGCGCCCTCGTCACCACGGACACCTCAACCTGAAACACAGAAAAACTTTCCCCTGATCATGAGCGACAAAATCCACATCACCGCCAACGGTAAACCCTACGTACTGGAAACGGCCACCACGCTGCCGGACTTCCTCGACTCGCTCGGGCTGGCCCCGGAGCGCGTCGTGGTCGAGCGCAACCGCGAGGCTCTCACCCCCTCCGAAACGCTCAAGGCCACCCTCGCAGACGGCGACAACCTCGAAATCGTCCGCATCGTCGCCGGCGGGTGAGCCAGCCTTCTAGGCTTAGGGCGAGAAGGCTTTCTCATTTTCAGCGAAGAGGGGGATTGCCTTACCGGGTCGCAACCGTTAGGTTTTCCCGCTTTTCATGAAGTTGACAGACCTGAACCCGCACGGAGGCATCGGAGCAAATTGCCTTCTGGTCGAACTGGGACCGTTCCGTTTTCTGATAGATGCGGGCATTCACCCGAAAAAAGTCGGACGCGAGACCCTGCCCGATTTTGACAAGCTCGCCCCCAACAGCATCGACGCGCTCATCCTGACGCACTGCCACCTGGACCACCTCGGGGCCGTGCCCGTGGCCCTGCGCCACCAGCCCGAGGCGATGATCATTCTCAGCCGCCCCACGCAGGAGCTGGCCGTGCGCATGCTCCGCAACTCCTGCAACGTCATGCGCCGTCAGCGTGATGAGCAGCGCATCCCCGAGTACCCGCTGTATTCCTTTGCCGAGCTGGACCGGCTGGAGCCCATCATGTTTGCCCTGCCCTACGGGCACTCCCGCACCTTTGCCAAGGGCGGTGAAGAGGTGCAGGTCACCCTCTACCCCTCCGGGCATATCGTCGGCGCTGCCGCGATCAAGCTCACCTACAAGCACCGCTCGATTTTCTTCACCGGGGACGTGCTCTTCGGGGACCAAAAGACCCTACCCGGTGCGGCCTTCCCGGACGAGACCTTTGACACTCTGGTCATGGAAACGACCCGCGGCCTGACCCGTCGCACCGACGATACCCGGCGCGAGGAGGAAGTCGCCCGCCTCATCCAGACCGTCAGCCGCACGCTGGAAAATGGCGGCTCCGTGCTCATCCCGGCTTTTGCCCTCGGGCGCATGCAGGAGATCCTCGCCATCCTCGACGAGGCCCGCACAAAAGGCGACATCCCCAAAGTCCCCGTCGTCTGCTCCGGGCTCGGCCTCGATCTGGTGGATTATTTTGATGTTATCGCCCGCAAGATCGGGGCGGTAAAGTTCCGGCGCAATGTCCTGAAACGCCTCGGCGTGCAGGCCCTCAAGCGCGCTCCTGCGCCCGGCAAGCCGCCCTCCAAGCCCACGCTTTTTGTGGTTAGCAGTGGCATGCTCGTCGAGAACACGCCCTCCTATGCCATCGCTGCGTCCCTGCTGGGCAGCCCCCACAACGCCCTGTGCTTCGTGGGCTACTGCGACCCGGACACCCCCGGCGGGAAGCTTCTGCAAACCCCTCAGGACGAGTCCTTTGTCTTCGAGACCCTCGACCATGTCACCCCCGTACGGGCTACGATCGAGCGCTTCGACCTGAGCGGTCATGCCGACCGCGAGGAGCTGCTCAGCTTTGCCCGTAAGTGCGAGCCGCGCGCCATTGTCCTGACTCATGGCGATCCCGAGGCACGCAGCTGGTTCCATGAGCAACTGGAGCAGGATGAGGCCGCCTATCAGATCATAGATCCCGCCCCCGGCACCTGCTACACAGTATAGTTGTATAGACTGTATTTTATTTTAGGAGCATCCCTCTTTTGACGGGTTGACAAATCCATTAAATGAGGTCACTCCTTTATCTATACTGGTACGGAAATTGCGTGACATGCGCTAGGGTCGTCGTATAACGTCGGCTACAACAAGTCATTAGGTTTGATGTTAGGAAAAATATTATCTTCTCTGTCAGTGCTGGCCGTTGCTCTCACAGCTCAAGCCGGCTCCATCGCCTCGCTCCAACTGGAATCTGCGAGTCACCTTGCACTTAATATCCTCCAGGAGGATTGGTCGGCAGATGAAATTTCGACCATCGACCGCCCTGCCTTTACCCTGACTTATCCCACCGGCTGGCACATCGCCACCAGTCAGGATGATTACGATGCGGATCACCTGTTCACGATCGAGGTCGCCAACGGGGATTCCTACATCACGATCAAGCTCTTTGTTCCCGACGCCAATACGGACGCCGACGACATCATGTTCAGCATCCTCACGACGCTGGACGGGCCGATGATCGAGACCTACTCCCGTGACAGCTTCAATAACTGGGGCCAGTTCGAGGGCCAGGGGGTTCACCTCAAGGGCAAGATCGCCGGGTTCCTCCCCGGTGGCGCACGCATCTTTGTCTCCACCATGGGCCAGCGCGGCATTCTCGTGACAGAGCTGTACTATGCGGATGACCTGGACGCAGCCTTCCCGGGCTTCGACCTGATCCGCAAGAGTTTCGCCTTTAAAGACTAAAGACCTATACGCGGCACGCCATTAAGCCGCGTTTTTTGGTTACCGGTACAGGCCTGTACCTGCTACTCGCTCTTGGCAGAGGCTTCGTAGCATTCTTTCACGACACGGCAAAAGGCCGGGCTCCCCGCCACGTAGCGAACGGGTGGCATGTGCACGTGAAAGCTGTCGATGGGAAACAGCGGCTCGTCCAGATAGACGATCTCCCCGCCCGCCGCCTTGATCAGCGCGAACCCTGCAGCCACATCCCACAGCTTGACCCGAAAGTCCACGCACGCGGCCAGCTTACCGATAGCGGTGTAGGTGAGGTTCAACGCCGCACTCCCGAAGCAGCGCACCCGATACTTTTCAAACAGCGGGCGCATACGTGTCAGGTCCTCGGGTGAGTAGGGAAAGTTCGTCGCAAAGTGGCTGTGAGGGGTCGGCTCATCCGTGATCACGCGCCCCCTTTGGGTGCCATCGAGCACGCCCTCGCCTTCGCCCCCCTGGACGAGTACCCGGCGGGAAAAGTCGTAGATATAGCCGTAGATCGGCTCGCCATTACGCAGCAGCGCCAGAGAAATGCCGCACATCGGTACGCCGAGAGCGTAGTTATTCGTCCCGTCGATGGGGTCGATGATCCAGGCATACTCGGCCTCAAGCTGCATCACCTCGTCCTCGGGGTTGGACTCCTCGCTGCAGTAGTCGTCGTGCGGGAAGGAGCGACGCAGCTCGGTAAATACCTTCTCTGAAATCGCGAAGTCGGCAAAGGTCACGCGGGTATCGTCTTCCTTCCACTGGCTCTCGACCTGCCCGAACTGGCCTTCAAAAAATGCAATCTGGTTCTTCACCGCGACCCGCCCGGCGTTGATCCGGTGGCGCAGTTCACTTGGCACCGGCTTGCGTCCCGGCTTTCTCTTCTGCGGTTTCATGAACCGGCCACCCTGACACCTCACCCCGCCCTTGGCAACGTCCGATAGCGAGCTTCTTTTTTTCTGGGGGCTCCGCGCCCCCACGCCCCGCGGCAGCCGAGGGCTGCACTTTCGATCCTACGCATCGTGTCAGCGATTACGTGAACCAGCTTTGCTGGTTCACGTAATCGCTGAGCAGAGCATCAAAACTGGGTCGCCACCTCAGGACATAGTCCATAGGAGATGCCTGTTATTGGGGCAGCGAACGCAGTGAGCGATGGGGCGTCGCCCCATCAATGTCCAGTGTGGTCACGCACAGCGGGGCGTGGGGCGCGCAGCCCCGGAAAAAAGCTCCCACCCCCTACCCTCGTCCGGCGGCACGCAGAGCGGCACCGGTGGGCGAGCCTTCGGCGTGCGCCATATCGCAGGGGGTTCCTTCAAAGACCAGATGGCCACCGTTTTTACCGCCGCCGGGGCCGAGCTCGATCAGCCAGTCAGCCAGCGCGATGACATCGAGCTGGTGCTCGATGATGACCACGGTGTTACCGGCGTCCCGGAGCTGGAAGAGCAGGTCCATCAGCTTCTGGATGTCTTCCCAGTGCAGGCCGGTCGTGGGCTCGTCGAGCAGGTACAGGGTCTGCCCCTGCTGGCGGCGCGAAAGCTCGAGCGAGAGCTTGATGCGCTGGGCCTCCCCGCCGGAGAGCGTGTTGGCGGGTTGGCCGAGCTTGACGTAGCCGAGGCCCACCGCTGCCAGCGTGGAGAGCTTTTCAAAAATCTTCGGTTGGTTGCGGAAGTGCCGCATCGCCTCCTCAACCGTCATGTCGAGGACTTCGGCGATGTTGTAGCCCTTGAAGCGGATCTCCAGCGTCTCGCGGTTATAGCGCTGACCACGGCAGCTCGGGCACTCCACGAACACGTCTCCGAGGAACTGCATATCGAGCTTGATCTGGCCGTCGCCCTGACACTTCTCGCAGCGCCCCCCGCGCACGTTAAAGCTGAAGCGACTCGGCTTGTAGCCACGGACCTTGGCCAGCGGGCACTTCGAGAAGAGATCGCGCAACTGATCGAAAAGCTTCACGTACGTAGCCGGGTTCGAGCGCGGGCTGCGCCCGATCGGCTCCTGATCCACGCGCACCACGGTTTTGAAATTGTTCAGCCCGTCGATCTCCTTGTGCAGGCCGGGGATGGCCTTTGCGCCATTGAGCTTAAAGGCCGCCGCGCGCGCCAGGATGTCGTTCACGAGCGTGCTCTTACCCGAACCGGAAACGCCGCACACGACCGTCAGCAGCCCCAGCGGGAAGCCCACATTGAGGTCGCGCAGGTTGTTCTCGCGCGCACCGATTACCGTGAGGTGGCCGTGGCGCGGATCGAGCGGACGCGCATCGCGCATGATCTCGCTTTTACCGGATAGGTACGGGCCGGTGCGCGAACGCGGGGAGGCGATGCACTCCTCTACCGTCCCCTGAAAGATCAACTCGCCACCGGTATCGCCCGCGCCGGGCCCCAGCTCGATTAACTGGTCGGCCACACGCATGGTGTCAGCGTCATGCTCGACCACGAGCACGGCGTTCCCACGGTCTCGCAGGCCGGTGAGCGTCTCGATCAGGCGCTGATTGTCCACCGGGTGCAGGCCGATGCTCGGCTCGTCGAGGATGTAGGCCACGCCAACGAGCCCCATCCCGAGCTGAGTGGCCAGACGCACACGCTGGGCCTCGCCGCCAGAGAGCGTGGCATAGCCACGGTCGAGCGTCAGGTACTCCAGCCCGACCTCGGACAAGAACCCGAGCCGCTCACGCAGACCGCGCACGGCGTCGGCGGCCGACTTGTATCTGTCTCCGCCACGGCTGAGCGTTTCGATAAACTCGCGTGCCCGCTCGATCCCCAGCCCGATAAAGTCCGTGAAAGACACCCCCTCGACGCGGACGTTTCGCGCGCGGGCGTTCAGGCGGCTCCCCTTGCAGTCCGGACACAGCGAGGTGACCTGGTAGGCCATGAGCCGCGCTCGAAAGCCATCGCTGCTGGTCGTGCGGCGCGACTCCTCAAGGTCCGCGATGACCCCCGCAAACGGCAGGGCCTCGGGCTTGGTATTGCCGGGTTTGAGCTTAAAGGAAAAGAGTCGATCACCGGCCCCGTGCAGGATCGTATGGCGGACGTCTTCCGGCAGTTCGCTCCAGGGTACTTTCGGGTCAAAGGGTAGCTGCTCGGCCAGTTGTTTGAGGATGGCGTTGCGCTTGATGATCATCGCCTTTGAGCCGAGGCGCCAGGGCTTGACCGCCCCACCCCGCACGGTCTTCTCCGGGTCGGGGATGACCAGCTCGTCGCTAAACTGCATCGTCTGGCCCAGGCCGCCACAGGTCGGGCAGGCGCCCTCCGGGCTATTCCACGAAAAGGAGCGCGTCGAGAGCGGCTCGTACACGATGCCTGAGCGTGTGCCTGCCAGCGCCTGGCTGAGCTTGAACTCATGCCACGGGCTTTCCCTGTCATGCTGCACCATGACAACCGCACGGTCCCCGCCCTCGCGGAAGGCCAGCTCCAGCGAGTCGGCGATACGCCCGCGCTGGTCCGGGGCCAGGACGATGCGGTCCACCACGACATCGACCGGAATCTCACGGCTGCCGGAGGGGATGATCTTGTCGTCGGCCAGCTCACGTATTTCCCCGTCGATACGCACGCGCAGAAAGCCTTTCTGCCGCAGCCGGGGCAGCTCCTCGCGCAGGACAGCGGGCTTCGCCGTGAGCGCGGGGGCCAGCAGCATCAGGCGGCTCCCCTCCGGCTCCTCATAGATGCGGGCGATGCACTCGTCGAGTGAACGCCGCTCGATCGGCGCGCCGTCCACCGGATCAAACTGCTCCCCGCAGACAGTCCACAGCAGCCGGGCATAGTCGGCGATCTCCGTCACCGTGGCGACCGTGCTGCGCGGATTCGCGCCGGTGATCGTGCGCTGCTCGATGGCGACGACCGGCGGCAGCCCGTGGATAAAGTCCACATCCGGGCGCGGTAGCTGGTCCAGGTACTGCCGGGCGCGCGCCGAGAGGCTCTCCATGTACTTGCGGTAGCCCTCGGCATAGAGCGTGTCAAAGGCCAGCGTGGACTTACCCGAGCCGGATACACCGGTGATGACCACGAGCTGCCCGCGCGGGATGTGCAGCTCGAGGTCGCGCAGGTTATGCTGGCGGGCCCCCTTGATATGGATGTTGGGCTGACTCTCTATCTGGCTCATCGTCTCGTGCAAATATGCTTCCCCTCGGCTCTAAACAAAAGGAATAACCTGCCCTCATTTCGCGCTCACCGCAAGGCCAAGCAGCGTTTGTTTAGCACCCGTAAATCGTCCGAAAAGAGTTGCGGCGAATGACTTGCCGTGATTGGTTTAAGTCATTCAATCTCAACGCCTGAACGTCATGTCCAAACACCCCATACTCTATATCAAGCGAGGCTGCCCCTGGTGCCGCGAGGCCATGGCATTCTTCCAGAAACACGCGATCGAGGTCGACCTGCGCGACGTCAATCTGAGCGCGCAAAACATGCAACGCATGATCGAAGTTAGCGGCCAGACAAAGACCCCTACCCTCGAATACGGCGACTTCATGGTGGCCGATTTCAGCGTGGAAGAGCTTAAGGACGCCCTGGCCGAAGAGCCCGAAGTCCGCCGCGACCTCGGCCTCGCCGATAACTACGAAGACGACTAAAGGGCAATGCCCTTCGCCTTAGATGCTGCACATCTTGATGGGGCTCTGCCACATCGCTCACAGTAAATAGTAGTTCGCCTACAAGTTTCGCACCCTGCCTGCGCAGGCTGTGTGAAGTTCGATTGAGCCGGCGTCAGTCGCCGTTGTCCAGGCCGACGCTCCAAGCGGAGGCCTCAGAGCCCCCGGGTGCAACCCGGCAGGGGCTCGGGTGTGATATAAAACCTCGACACGGCAGATACCCTCGGCATCCTCTCCTCCATGGGTGAGAAGCAGCCGGAAAGAGTTTTCAGTGATCTGCAAAAGCGCATCGTCGTCGCCGCCCTCACCGCCCTGGGTGTTGTTTTCCTATGCGCGGTCGTCCTGCTGTGCTTCTACCTGCTAAAGCTCTTTGTCGGCACCTTTAGTGGTGTCCTCTGGCCCCTGGCCGTAGCCGGCATTCTGGCCATGCTGTTGCGCCCGGTAGTCGGCCTCATCAGCCGCACGCTGCATATCGGGCTCATCCCCTCGATCCTTGTTTTATATGCGCTGGCCATCCTCATCCTCGGAGCGGGCGTCTATGCGGTGGTCGAGCTGTTTGACAAGCAGATCATCCATTTCTTCCAGACACTTCCCGACCAGATCACGGGGCTGGTCGAGGGCATCCGCAGTAAGTTCCCCGACTTGATGACCATCGGTAAGGACATCTTCGGGGAGCAAAAATGGAACCAGATGATGGACCAGAGCGGCGAGCTGGCCAACCGCCTCCTGGAGATGGTCAAAAACAGTGCCGGGAGCATGGTCGGGCTGATCGAAAAGTCCGGACAGGGCCTGCTCACCTTTTTCTCCATCTCGGCCCAGACGGCGATCATTCCGGTTTATCTGTTCTTTCTCCTGCTGAGCAACCGCGACTTCTCGCAGGACCTCAAGCACGAGCTGGTCTTCCTCAACGAAAAAGTCCGTGACGACCTGGTCTTCCTCGTACGCGAGTTTGTCGGCATCATCGTTTCGTTCTTCCGTGGGCAAATCGTGATCGGGCTGATCATGGGCCTCTGCTACGCCATCGGCTTCACCATCGCCGGGCTAAAGTTCGGGTTCTTCATCGGGATGGCCATGGGCTTTCTCAACATCATCCCCTACCTCGGCACCATCCTCGGGCTGGGGATGGCCCTGCCCATCGGCTATCTGCAGGCCGACGGCGGGATGAACACCATCATCTACGTGCTGATCGTCTTCGCCGTCGTGCAGGCGCTGGAGGGCTACTTCCTGACCCCGAAGATCATGGGCGACCGCACCGGACTGCACCCGATGGTCATCATCATCGCGATCTTCTTCTGGGGCACCGCCCTGAACGGCATCCTCGGCATGATCCTCGCCATCCCGTTGACGGCGTTCTTTGTGGTCGCCTGGCGTCTGGCCAAGGTCAAGTACCTGCCCATGCTCACCAATGGCGGTGACAGCTCACTCGAAACGCCGCCCGACAAAGCTGCTGAGGCGTAGTCTTACGAGCCTCATTTACGGGGTGGAAACTGGACGGGCACAGCTTGCGTAAAGCTGTTTAAAACCGGGTCCGTGACTGCGGTCGATCCGGTGATCCGTTGGAAATAACGCTCAGGCTGCGTTATAGTAGTTCATACAAAGCAGCCCGCCCCTGAGAGATTCGGCGGGCCAACGAACGATTAAACCAACGGATTTACCATGAAAAAGAATGCCACGATCTACCGAATGGTAACGCCCGACCACCTGTGTCCCTGGGGCATCAAGGCACTCGATCTACTCAAGCGAAACGGCTATCGGGTAGACGACCACCACCTCGAATCAATGGACGCCAACAAGGCTTACCAGAAGGAGCATGGGTACGATGAAACTCCGCAAATCTTTATCGAAGGAAAGCACCTCGGGGGCTACGACGAACTGCGAGAACACCTTGGCAAAAGCCCAGACCCGAAAGAAGGCGAAACCTATCAGCCAGTCATTGCCATCTTCGCAGTCACCCTGCTGATGGCTTTGACCACGACCTGGGCCATGCTCGGGGCGCTGAATATCATACGCATCCTTGAGCTGTTTATCGCCTTCAGTATGTGTGCACTCGGCATTCAGAAACTCCAGGACTTAAAAGGCTACGCCACCGGCTTTGTCCAGTACGACCTCGTAGCCCAACGCTATGTGCCCTACGCGTATCTCTACGCCTTCATCGAGGCGGGAGGCGGCATACTCATGATCGCAGGCCTGCTGACGTGGATCGTCGCCCCTGTGGTGCTCATCGCAAGCGGGATTGGGGCTGTATCGATTATCAAAGCCGTTTACGTCGAAAAGCGCGACCTGAAATGTGCCTGCGTAGGCGGTGACAGCAGTGTGCCACTCGGTTTCATCTCGCTGACGGAAAACCTGATGATGATCGCGATGGCCGTGTGGATGATGGCGAAGGCCTTGTAGCCACCCCACCCGCGCACAAAAAAAAGCCAGCCGGAGAACCGGCTGGCTTGTAAAGGTATCGTGGATACGCGGCAGTGTGCCTTAGTCCATGTTGGCGACGATAGCGTCACCGAACTCGGAGCACTTGAGCAGCTTCGCGCCGTCCATCAGACGCTCGAAGTCGTAGGTCACGGTCTTGCTGCCGATAGCGCCGTTCACACCCTTGATGATGAGGTCAGCGGCTTCGGTCCAGCCCATGTAGCGGAACATCATCTCGCCGGAGAGGATGACCGAGCCGGGGTTGACCTTGTCCTGGTTGGCGTACTTCGGGGCGGTACCGTGGGTAGCCTCAAAGATGGCGTGGCCGGTGGTGTAGTTGATGTTACCGCCGGGAGCGATACCGATGCCACCCACACAGGCTGCGAGCGCGTCGGAGATGTAGTCACCGTTCAGGTTCAGCGTGGCCAGCACCTCGTACTCGGCAGGGCGAGTGAGGATCTGCTGCAGCATGGCGTCGGCGATGACGTCCTTGATGATGATGTCCTTACCGGTCTTGGGCGACTTGAAGGAGCACCACGGGCCGCCGTCGAGCTCAGTCGCGCCGAACTCTTCCTTCGCGCACTGGTAGCCCCAGTCGCGGAAGGCGCCTTCGGTGAACTTCATGATGTTGCCCTTGTGGACGAGGGTCACCGAGTCGCGTTCGTTGTCGATCGCGTACTGGATGGCGGCCTTGACCAGGCGGAAGGTACCTTCCTTGGAGACGGGCTTGATGCCGAGGCCGGTGGTGTCCGGGAAGCGAACCTTGCTAAACGGGCCGGGGAAGTTTTCCTTCAGCAGAGCCTTCAGCTTTTCGCAGTCTTCGGTGCCGTTCTCGAACTCGATACCGGCGTAGATGTCCTCGGAGTTTTCACGGAAGATCACCATGTCGGTCAGGTCAGGGCGCTTGACCGGGCTGGGCACACCCTCGAACCAACGCACCGGACGCAGACACACGTACAGGTCCAGGATCTGGCGCAGGGCGACATTCAGCGAGCGGATACCGCCACCGACCGGAGTGGTCAGCGGGCCCTTGATGCCGACGAGGTATTCCTTGAAGGCGTCGAGCGTGGCCTGCGGCAGCCAGTCGCCGGTTTGATTAAAGGCTTTTTCGCCAGCGAGCACTTCCAGCCACTCGATCTTACGCGAGCCGCCGTAGGCTTTTTCGACAGCGGCGTCAAAGACGCGAACCGAAGCGTTCCAGATGTCCGGGCCGGTGCCGTCACCCTCGATAAAGGGAAGGACGGGCTTGTCCGGCACGATGAGAGTACCGTTCTCAATGGTGATTTTTTCGCTCATGATAGATTAGAGTTGCTGGCAGAAACGCGCCAGCCGTTCAAGTCCTTTGTCAATGACCTCATCGGAGGTCGCGTAGCTCAGGCGCATACACGCATCCGCACCAAAGGCAACGCCCGGCACGACTGCGACCAGCTCCTGCTCAAGCAGCTTGGCAGCAAAGTCCGTCGAACTCAACCCGAAGCTGGACATTGACGGGAAAAGATAGAAAGCACCCTGCGCGCGGCGGCAGGTGATGCCCTTGATCGCATTGAGGCCGTTGAGGAGCTTCAGGCGGCGGCGGTCGAAGACCTCCAGCATCTGTGCGATAGCGGCCTGCGCCTCGTCGCGCTTCTGCAGCGCGGCCAGCGCACCAAACTGTGCGAAGGTGGTGGCGTTCGAGGAGGTCTGGCTCTGCAGGTTGCCCACGGCCTTGGCGATGGCAGGGTCTGCGACCAGCGTACCCAGACGCCAGCCGGTCATGGAAAATGTCTTCGAGAAGCCGGAGACGGTGATCGTCGCTGCGGCGGCTTCCTTACTCAGCGAGGCAGGGCTGAGGTGCTTGACGTCATCATAGAGCAGGTACTCGTAGATTTCGTCCGACATGATCAGCACACCGGCGCTCAGGCATACCTCAACCAACGCCTCAATTTCCTTGGGCGTGTAGATCGTGCCCGTCGGGTTCGAGGGGCTGTTGAGGATGACCAGTTTGGTCTTCGGCGTGATGGCCTCGCGCAGCTGATCGGCGGTGATCTTAAAGTCCGCCTCTTCTCCAGCGCTGACGATGACCGGCGTCGCACCGGCCAGCTTAGCCATCTCCGGGTAGCTCACCCAGTACGGAGCCGGGATGACGACCTCGTCACCGGGCCCGCAGGTGGCCAGGATGGCCAGATAGCAGGAGTATTTACCACCGGGGCTGACAACAACCTGGGCCGGATCGACCTCCAGGTTATTATCGAGCTGGTACTTCTCGGCCAGCGCCTTCTTCAGGGCCGGCAAGCCGGCGGCGGGGCAATACTTGGTTTGCCCCGCGCGCAAAGCTTCTACGCACGCCTCCTTGATAAATTCGGGCGTATCAAAATCGGGCTCGCCGGCTCCAAACCCGCATACATCCTTGCCTTCAGCCTTGAGGGCTTTTGCCTTCGCATCGACGGCAAGCGTTGGAGACGGGGATATGCCTTTGGCCCAAACGGATAAACGATCTTGTGACATTGCCTTAAAATAACGCTGGTTAATAGCGATAACCAGCGATGGTTGCCAAATGCTTGCGCAAAGCAACCCCTTTTTTGGCACTGTCACTCCAAACCGGTCATAAAAACCGGCTTGAAGTCACGCTTCCGTCCAAAGTTATTTCTTTTTCTTGGCTACCTTCTTCTTGGCGGTCTTCTTAGCCACTTTCTTGGCAGGTGCCTTCTTGACGGCTTTCTTAACTGCCTTCTTGGCCGGAGCCTTCTTCACGGCTTTCTTGACGGCCTTCTTAGCGACTTTCTTTTTGGCGACCTTTTTTACGGGAGCCTTTTTGACTGCCTTCTTGGCAACCTTCTTAACCACCTTTTTCTTGGCGACCTTCTTCACCGGGGCCTTTTTGACGGCCTTCTTGGCAGCCTTTTTGACCACAGTTTTCTTAGCCACCTTCTTCACGGCCTTTTTGGCCGGAGCTTTTTTGACGGCTTTTTTCTTGGCTGTTTTCTTTGTAGGCATGTTCGTTCTAGTTTGGGTTTGGACGCTTTCCCTGTCGGGAAGGTTTGCGAAAAGCTCGTCCAAGGCAGTGCGGAGTAATTCCCCGACACTGATCTTTCTAGCCTTTGAAGTCTTACTTAAAACAGCCTTGTCCTCCTGCCCCAGGCGCACCGAGATCTGCTGGTGCTCTTGAGCCGTTTGGGGGACTTGTGCAAAGTTAAATCGCGAAACAGCCAGACGCACGAGCTCACTGATCGAACCCAGACCAAACTGACGCTGAAGCTTTTTCAGTTGGCGGTATTGTTCCTGACTGATGTCGAAGGTAATAGGGAACGTCTTTTGCATATGCGCTGCCATCTTGGATTAATTATAGCCGTCGTTGATATGTCCTTACGACGACAAGTCATCTTTAAATCAGGACAACGATAACAGGCAACAAAAATATGCGTCCGTCCCAAAGATAAAAACATAGCTTAACCCATGCAGACGAATGCCTCATCTGCCGCTGTGCCGAGCTTTCACTACACAGCCGAACCCCACAGCCCCCGAAGACCTCCTTCCGAAGAATCGCCCAAAGCGCATGTGACGTCATTAGATTTCGATACAGCCCTCCCCTTCCCCAAGGACTCACACGGCCAACGCTCACATCCCGAGCAGCGAGCACAAAAAAAGACGCGAACCAGCGTGCCGCGTCTCAGTCTAATATAGCGTACTCGCCAGGCTGCGCTCAGATCCCCTTAAAGGGAAGACCGCGCACGGGCGGCAAGCCCAGACCAATCGCACGGGGGTCAAACGTCGAGGCGGGCAGGTTTACGCCAACAGCGGCAGCCAGGACGACGAAGCGAGTCTTGTCGCGGCTTCTTTCGTCCACCAAGTCGATCGTCTTAACGATGTACTGGTCGTCAACTTCCTTGTAGCTCACGACCTTGAATGTGCGCATCGGCTGGCCGTCCTTGTCGAGCTCTTCGATTTTGTTGAGCGCACGAAAGTTCCGGTCGAGACTGATCGCAACGCCCTTCAGCTCGGGAGCATTCTTTTCCCAGCCCGGAGGCGGCAGCATGATAAAAGTATCGCTCGGGCGGCCGGAGCGGCGCTCGCTACCGGCATAGTCGAAGTTCTCCCAGTAGACGAAGGGCATCAACAGGTCGAAAGGCGTGTAGACGATATCCTTGAGCAGAGGATCGCGCATCTGGCCCTTGGGCATCTCGACCGCGCGGCCGTCCTTACCGGCGACCCACACCTTTGGGTTCAGGCCGTTCTGCACGATCATGTCCACCGCCGGAGCCGTGGAGTTATCGTCATTCCAGATTACGATACGATTGCGCGGCCCCTCGGCGTTCCAGGTCCCCCAGAGGTAACCCTCGAAACTGACCTTATCGCCGCGGCGCGGATAGTGCACCAGCTCGAACCGGAAAACATAATCCCCACTCAGTCGCTGGCGCTGGAAGGCCTCCAACTGCGCACGCCCTTCTTCGAGCGTGAGCGGGGTGACTTCCTGAGCGGCACGACCACGTTCCCCGGGCTTGGCAGCCTGGGCATGAGCGGCGCCCGCGAGACAGCACAAGGCAAACGCGGTGCAGGCGCACCGCCGAAAAAGCTTTTTCGCAAAGACGCCCATAGCCCCTTACTGGGCAGCCGGGGTTTCTGCGTCGGAAGCCGGAGCGGATTCCGGTGCCGGGGCGGCCTCGATACCGGTCGGTTCGCCGACATTCACGGTGCTGGTACCGCTGCCAGCGGTCGAGGCGGCGGCCTCCTCCGAGGCGGGCACATCGGTCAGGTCCGGCAGGGGAGCCTTTGTCTCAAACTCGCTCATACCGGGCAGGGCGGCACCCTTGGCAACCTGCTGCTCGTCGTAGTTGGCCATAAAGCCCAGATAAAGGCCGAATGCCACGATGAAAAACAGGGCAGCCCCGATAATCGTGCCGCGCACCAGAACATTACTGGCACCACCGCCGAGGGCGGACTCAGCAGCGCCGCCACCGAGGGAGGCGCCCATGCCAGCGTTCGTGCTGGCACGCTGCATCAGGACGATCAGTGTAATAAAGCCGCAGATAAGGATCAGGACGACCGTAAAGAAACCTAGGATAATACCGCTCATGGAATGACTTTCTTGAAAAAGAGTCCGAAAATGGGGAAAAGTTCCACCCAGTTCAAGCCGAAATCTACAGGCTGCACCCGCTGGCAAAATGATGGGGCCCTGCCCCACGGGTCACAGCTAAATCACTGCAGGCCGGTTTTTTCCAGAATGCGCTGCAGGTCTTCGTTACCGTAGTACTCGATAATGAGGCGCCCCTTTTTAGCGGTGTGCTTGAGGTGGACCTTGGTATTGAGCCGCGTGGCAATCTGCTTCTCCAGGTCGCGGACGATGGTATTCTCAGCCTCGGCAGGACTCCGGTGCAAATGGTGCTGGCTGCTCCCCTCCCCTTTCAGGCGGTGCAGCTGCTTCTCGGCCTCACGCACACTCATACCGGTCTCGATGATGCGGCGAGCCAGCAGCAGGCGCTGGGCCGGGTCTTCGAGCCCGAGCAGGACCTTGGCGTGTCCGGCGGAGAGCATCCCTTTGGCAACATAGCCCTGGATCTCCCGGTCGAGCTGGAGCAGGCGCAGAGCATTAGCCACGGTGGCACGGCCCTTACCCACGCGCTCGGCTACCGCCTCCTGCGTGAGGTCAAAGTCACCCATCAGGCTGGCGTAGGCGAGCGCCTCTTCAATCGCGTTCAAGCCCTCGCGCTGGACATTCTCGATCAAGGAAATCACGGCCGACGAGCTGTCGGAGGCATCCATGACGCGGGCGGCAATTTTCTTCAGCCCCAGGTGCAGGTGGGCGCGCCAACGGCGCTCCCCGGCGATCAACTCGTACTTACTGCCGCGCTGGCGCACGACGATGGGCTGCAGCAGCCCCTCCGAGCGAATGCTCTCGGCCAGCTCCTTAACCTGCTCGCCGTTCATCGCGCGGCGGGGCTGGTAGGGGCTGGGCTCGATGGTGGAGACATCGATCTCCCGGTACGGGCCCTCGGGGGCCGGGGTCGGTGCAGGCGCGGGCTCGACCTTCTCGGGAGCGGGCGCAGGCTTGGGTGCAGCGCGCTTGATCGGCTTTACGCTGGTCTTTTCCTTTTTGCTGCCCTTCGACTTTTTAGGAGCCGGGGTCGGCTCGGGAGCTTCTTTTTTGGCGACGCCGCCGGCGATAAGGTTGCCGAGGCCGCGGCCGAGTCGTTTCTTCGCTTGAGCCATATTAGTTACGCTGGGGCACGAAAATGGTTTCTCCCGCCTTCAGGTTACGGGGGTCGCTGATTTTGTTCGCGTTCTGGATGTCGCGGACGGTGGAGTTGAGTTTACGGGCGATACTGGAGAGGCTGTCGCCGGACTGCACGACGTAGGGCACGCCGGTCTGCGGATAGTCCTGGTCAAAAGTCGTGGTCTGGCTCTGCTGGCTGTAGG
This sequence comes from Ruficoccus sp. ZRK36, assembly GCF_019603315.1. NCBI lineage: Bacteria > Pseudomonadati > Verrucomicrobiota > Opitutia > Puniceicoccales > Cerasicoccaceae > Ruficoccus > Ruficoccus sp. ZRK36. Next base: position 2,526,685 of record NZ_CP080649.1, on the reverse strand, counting down.
CGCGGGCCTTTGTGATCTGCTCAAAGCCCTGCTGCGTCTGGCTGGCCAGATCTTTCATCTGCCGCGTCATCTCGGCATAAACTTCTTTTTTCAGGGCCTGCTCTCGGTCAGGCAGGGTGCCGAGCTGCGCATTCACCTGCGCGGTGAGCTGGTTATACTGGCTGACGAGCGCGTTCTGCTGGCGCGACTGTGCTTCGACTGCCTTGCGCAGAGCATCGTTCTCGCGCTGAAGCGCCTCCATATCTAGCTGGAGCCGCCCCACCTGGGCCCGAAGTTGCTCAACCTGCTGATAGACATCGGCCAGGGTGATACGGGTCTGGCCCATCACCGCGGGGATCGCGGCCAGCCACACGAGACATCCCGTCAGAAAACATTTCATCATAAAGCACTGAGATTAGGCCGTGCGGATTTGTTGGCAAGCTTCGGTTATGCCCAAAGCGCGCAAGAAGAAATATTAACGAAAAGTTTCCGCTGCACGCGGAGGCAGGGTTTCGCTCAAAGCAGGTTTTTAAAGAAACACCGCTCTCTATATAGAAAGAGCGAGACCGGGCTATTTAGCCGGCTTCTTGTCCTTGTTGCCCTCGTCCTTTTTACGGTCGCAGATCCCGAGCTCGGTCAACTGGTCACAGCTGGCCTCCAGGCGCAGGCTGACATTTTTCGGACTGAAGCCCTGCTTGCGGGCAAGCGCTCCCTCGCGCAGGACGAGGCAAGGGTCCTCCAGCGGGAAAACCTGCTTACAGTCCTGACAGACGACGTGGCTCTGGCCCGGCTGGCCAGCATTGGCCGGAGCGTAGCATTTTTTCTCGCCCGGCCCCTGCACCTCGTGCAGCACATGGGCGTCTACGAGATGCCCCAGCGTACGGTAGACCGTCGAAAGCGATATCTGGCTGTCCTCCCGGCGGCAGCGGGCCAGCAGCGTCTCCGCGTCAAAGGCATCCGCTGCGCGTAAGGCGACCTCGCAGATGATCTTGCGGACAACGGTCACTGAGCTGCCCTTCGTCCGCCAGTAGGCGTAGGCTTGGGCAATCAGGTAATCCGAGGGGCTCTCAGCAGCTTCCGCCATACGCTCAGGCAGCGAGACCGTCAGATTTGAAGGCGAACTGCAGCTCGATGCGCTTGCTGTTGTAGACCCGGTTATGGATCACCTCCTGCAGCATGCGCTGGCAGAATGACTCCAGATCGGCGTCGTCCAGAAAGAGCGGGATGTGCTCCAGGAGCTGGTCCTGGTCATCCTTGGCCACGACGACGAGGTTTGTTTCCAGCCACTTGCGCAGAGCGTTCAGGCGGCGGACCTTGTCTCCCCGGGCTGCGTTAAACAGCTTGAAGTAGCAGGAGACACAGCGCCCTGGGTTTTGCTTGCTCAGCGCGTGCTCACGCAGATCCAAAATGGCATCTGCCTGTTTGTAGAAGGCGTCGCTAAGCGGTACCAAGACCTCATGTAAAAATTGGGCGCTCATTGACACCATCTAGATGCCAATGAGACCCAATCGCAAGAATAAAATGCCTGTCAGGTGATTTTTTCTAAATCACCCTGCCCGGTTAGGCCTTGGCGGAGTATTCCCCACACCAGTCAGCGGAGCCGGTTTCCGGGAAACGCGTTTCGAAGCGCGTATCTTCGTCAACGGCGAAGACGACGGACTGGGGGGCATTACGGCGGCATTCACCCTTGTCGCTGGAAACACTCTTCCAGTAGGCGCATTTGCTGCATGTGGCGGTGGCGGTCATTGTCTTTTCCATAAATCAATCCTTGGTTGAAGTTATGGGTAATAATTAAGCATAAGGTTACCCTTTGTTCCAGTCTATGATGCAAACAACAGGCATTTGCTAATGAGATGCGGTCTCGCACCATTTGAGCGTGAATCTCAATTGCAAAGCAGGCTCAGCGGCGATGGAGCGGCAGTCTCGCTATCCCGCATCACCCTCTTCGAAGCCGATACAACCTTAGCACTAGTGCGGCTATGCATAAGCCAAAGGCGCGTCCCCAAAGCAGTCGAAAAAGGCTACCCTCCTGCGTGAGAAAACACACGACAGCCATGCGCGAGAGACCCTGGTCTCCCTCCGACAGGAAGTCACCGGAGGCACGTTACCAAAACCACACCACCCTGCTCTAGCCGTAAGATGACGGCCCCTGGAGATCAGGACTCGTCCAGAACTTTTCGCACGAGCGTCCCCAGTGCGTGCATGCTGTGCGGCTTGGGCAGGAGGGCGCGTATCCCGGCCGAGGCGATCACATCGGAGGTCAGCTTGGCCGAGTAGCCGGTGGTGAGAATGATGCGCTGCTCGGGGTTCAGCTTGATGAGCTCTTTCGCAAAATCCATCCCCGTCATGCGCGGCATCGTCTCATCCGTCATGATCAGGCTATAACGATCCGGCTGCTGTCGCACCTTTTCGAGAGCTTTCTGAGGATCGGAGCAGCCTTCGGCCTCATATCCGATCATCTCGAGTGTTTTCTGCCCCAGTAAAAGCAGGGATTCCTCGTCATCTACGATGAGGATTCTCTCGCCATGGCCCTGGGGTACGGGTGCCGCTTCATCATCCACGTCTTCTACCGTATCTAAGTGAACAGGAAAATAAAGGCGAAATGTCGTGCCCACATCAAGCTGACTATAAACGGTAATGGCGCCATCGTGGGACTTCATGATCCCATGCACCACTGCCAGCCCGAGGCCGGTCCCCTCGCCTGCCGGCTTAGTGGTATAAAACGGGTCATAGATGCGCCGCAGGGTTTCCTTACTCATCCCGTGTCCGCTATCCGACACCGATATGCGCGCGTACTTACCCGGCTGCAGATTCGGGTTCTGCTCAGCGACATGGCCGTCCACCTCGAAAGGTTCCAGGATAACATCCAGATGTCCGGAGCGCTCCTTCATCGCGTGCAGGGCATTTGTGCCGAGGTTGAGCAGCACCTGCTGTATCTGCCCGCCGTTGGCCAGTACCGTGGGCGTAGATGGCTCGATCTTGCTGTTGATCTCGATCGACGACGGCAGAGAGGCACGCAGCAGCCCGATTGATTCCTGGACGACCTCGTGCAGCTTCGTCACCTTGCGCTCCAGCGGCTCCTGCCTGCTAAAGGTCAGTATCTGCTTGATCAACGCAGTCGCCCGCGAGCAGGCTTTAGTCACAGTGGCGAGGTTCTCTGTCACCTCGGGCTGCGTCGATGCCATGCTGGCTAACTGGGTATAGCCGTTGATGGCCATCATGATGTTGTTGAAGTCGTGGGCGATGCCTCCGGCCAGTGTGCCGATGGCCTCCATCTTCTGCGCCTGACTGAGCTGGCCCTCCAGCTTACGTTTATCCGAAACATCGCGCAGGATGGCCAGAAAGCCATTGGGGTGGCCGTCCACATCCTGTGTCGCATAGGCCAGCGTCTCGACCCAGACCTTTGAGCCGTCCTTGCGGATCTCCTGACGCTCACGATGGATGGAGTGACCGGTGCGCAGGATCTCCATGCGATCCAGCGTGGCCGTACGCTCACTCTTGGGGTAGCGCGAGAGGTAGGACCTGCCGATCATCTCCTCCGCTGTCCAGCCCAGCAGGTTTGTCGCCCCCTGATTCCAATACAGGATTTTCGACTCCAGGTCGGTAAAGATGATCGCATCGCGCAGGCGTGAGAGGATCTCCGCATCGCGTTTCAGGAGCTCTTCGTTACGCTTGCGCACTGTGACGTCGCGCATGGTAACGAGGAAAGCCGCCTCGTCGTTCCAGACGGTTTCGCTCACCCGCATTTCGACCACGCGGCATGAGCCATCCCGGTGGGGGACTTTAAGCTCGCAGGGCTCATCCTCGGAAACGGGATAGCTGAAGGGGTGACCGATCAAGTCCAGCAAACGCTCGCCCAGCATATCCTCGGCAGCGGGGTTCGCGAACTGCACGACCTTGTCACGATCGACAACGAGGATAGCGTCCACATTTGACTCAATGATCTGGCGAATGCGTGATTCGCTGGCCGCCAGTTGACGAGTCTTTTTGCGTAGTTCGCTGTCAATACGCTGGCGCTCGACCGCATAGCGGATGGAGCGTCCCAGCAGAGCGCCCTCAAAAGAGTTTTTCCGTAAAAAGTCCTGCGCCCCGACCCGCAGGGCTCGCGTGCCAGCGTCTTCATCCTCCAGCCCCGTGAGGACGAGCACAGGCACATCGGGATGCTCGCGTTTCAGGCGTAAACAGCTTTGCTCCCCCTGTGAATCCGGTAAGCCGAGATCGAGCAGCACGGCATCAAAACGCTCCCCGGAAAGCATATCCAGACCGTCACCCATTCGGGAGGCATGCGACAGGTCGAAAGTCAGATCATTCACCTCTTCCAACAACGACTCCAGAATGAGGACATCGGCGGGGTTGTCCTCGATCAGAAGAATGCGGAAGCTGTGCGGCTTAGGCATCTTCGTCGTGGGGGAGTTCGACGACACAGAACCAGAAATCATGGATGGACCTCACTATTTGTGAAAATGAGTCGAAGTTGACCGGCTTCACCACGTAGCAATTTGCGTGGAGGCCATAGACAGCTTCAACGTCATCTTCGTTACTCGATGTGCTCAGCACCACGACCGGAATGCGCTGCAGAGAGGGATCGCCTTTAATCTCGGCCAGCACCTCACGCCCGCTCTTACGGGGCAGGTTCAGGTCGAGCAGGATTAAGCCCGGACGAGAGGCATCTTTATACTTACCGCGCCGATGCAGAAATTCCAGGGCATCGACACCATCCTGCACCACATGGAGCACATTTAAGACCTTGGAGTACTCCAGGGCTTCGCGCGTCAGCATAACATCCGCCGGACTATCTTCAACCAGCAGGATTTCGACGGGACGTGTGCTCATTTTCATGGTGTTAAATATAGGATAATTAAAATTATTATTTATTCCAAACTATTTATTTACATGATTGCTAGTCATCCTGAAGCGTAAATGAAAAGGTGCTGCCCTTGCCGGGCGTCGACTCCACCCAGATGCGCCCCCCATGGCGCTCGACGATGCGCTTGCACAGCGCCAGCCCGATACCCGTACCGGAGTATTCATCGCGGGTGTGCAGGCGCTGGAAGATCACAAAGATGCGGTCAAAGTAATCCTGCTCGATGCCGATACCGTTATCGCGCACACCCAGCTCCCACACGCCGTCTTTTTCAGTCGCAGAGATATGGATCTCCGGTCGTTGATCGCCACTGAACTTCAACGCATTGCCGATCAGGTTCTGAAAGAGCATGGTGAGCTGACCTGCATCCCCCTTCACATCAGGCATGGGATCATGGGTGATCTGCGCCTCAGTCTCCTGACAGAGCGCCTCAAGATTCTTCAACGCGTTCTTCAGCGGCACCCGCAGATTAATCGGCTGCATCTCCTCACCGCGCGTACTGACCCGTGAGAAAGACAGCAGGTCGCGGATCAAACGCTGCATACGCTCGGCACCATCGACCGTGTGCGTGATAAACTCATCGGCACGCTCATCGAGTTTACCCTCGTAGCGTTTTTTCAAGAGCTGGGCACAGCCGGCCACTGCGCGCAGCGGCTCCTGCAGGTCGTGGGATGCGATGTAGGCAAACTGCTCCAGGTCCTTGTTTGAGCGGCTCAGCTTGGTCGCCTGTCGGGCCAGTTCTTCGGCCGCCTTGATGTTATCCGTAATGTCCGAGCGCACCGCCACATATTGACGCGGCTTACCGTCCTCACCCATAAAGGGCACGATCGTGGTATCGACCCAGTAGATCGCCCCGTCCTTGGCACGGTTGCGGACCTTGCCATGCCAGACAACCCCCTTGGAGATCGTGCCCCAGAGGTCGCTCATAAACTCTTTCGGATGGTAGCCGGAGTTGAGGATGCGGTGATCCTGCCCGATCAGCTCGTCACGCGAATACTTTGATATGGCGCAGAACTTATCGTTCACGTAGGTGATGCGTCCACGCGGGTCTGTGATCGCCACGATGGCATGCTCATCAAGAGCCGTCTTGAGGTCGTGAATCTCACGCTGGCTGGCCAGCAGGTTAAATTCGGTCTCGCGCTGGGCCGTGATGTCGCGGGCGATCCTTGAGAGGCCGAGCGGTTTGCCGTGCTCATCCGAGATCGCAGAGGCGACCACAGAAACCTCCCGCAACGTTCCATCCTTACACAGACGCTTGGCAATAAAGTGCCCCATTTGCTCGCCCTGCCGAATACTCTTCAGCACATCGGCCTCATCCGAATACTCATCATGCGGAATCAGGCGGGCCATCGTTTGCCCGATCATCTCATCTGCCGTGTAGCCGTAAATACGCTCGGCCGACGGGTTCCAGCTCGTAATCGTGCCGCTGAGATTTTCACTGACGATGGCAGCATCCGTTGACTCAACCACGGCCCGGTAGAGGGCGTTCTCCCGGAGGGCATCACTCAGACGCTGGTTGCGGTCGACCATCTCCTGGTGCGCACGGTTCAGAGCCCCCGCCTGAATCCAGATAATCACCGCAAAGGCCAGGATCGTGACCACCACAAACAAATCCACAGTAATCGACGCGTCATAATAACCGGCATGCTCGCCCCGGATCAGCAGCCACCCCAGCAGCAACGGAAATATCAGAGCAACCGGCAACTGCCGCCGGGCATAGCGCCCGCCCATGCGCTTACTGGTAATGACAGAAGACAGCCCCTCGTCAGGTCTCGCCAGTAATCCGCCCAGCCCCAGGACCACGAACAGCAGCGAAGTGTGCATGGCCATGGAGGAGAACCAGAAAAACTTGTACAGCGAGGAGAACTCCAGCAGGTAGCCGTTGACGCCGATCATCCCGCCCCAAAAAGCGCCGAGGCAAAAGACCTGCCCTAGCTGCACGCTCCCTTTTTTCTCACTGGAGAGCAGGATCAGTCCTATCCCCAGCAGGGAAAAGCAAAACGCAGTCGCCGTAGACATACGCCCCGGGAAGTCCTCGGCAGCCGTTGCCAGGTCACGCACCGCCCACTGGTCGATTCCTATATTAAAACCGATCCAGGTCTGCCCGAGCGTCACCACTGCGATAAACAGCGAGGCCACCGCAAATCCATGCGCAACGATGCGAGGCCAACCAACGGCAATACTGATGAGCGAAACCGCGGATAACAGGAAGCACAGCGCAGTGTTAAACTTCATCGTCGCCAGCCCGCGAACCACGCTCTTGACCGCAGCAATATCAGCAATCCAGCCTATCAGAACGACGATGCTGACAATCGCGCTAAAAGCGCCAAGCAAGAGAGACTGCCGGGTATAGCGATTCATGGTGAGACGCGGTGGAGAGAGAGACCGGACTCGAAATCGGGGAGAGAGGATAAAATATTAACGACTAAGGTCGAATACCTAAATTGACACAAAATTCACATCCGTCAAACATATGCGCCCATGCGGGATATGTAATTAACATTATTTCTACGAGTAAAGAGTCCAACGTCCCCATATTTATTCCTGGGCACTTCTCAGCGGCATCAATATCGGCTCTCCACCGGCCACGACAAGGGATGCCTAAACCAGCACGTTGGTCTTAAACGCGTTACTTATTACACTCCAAGGGCACGTTCAGCTCATACCGGGATAAGCGATAAAGCCTATTGGACCCGTGCTATAAGTCACAGCAAAGAAGAGAATCCCTTCAGATGGCCCCAACCGCACCTCTACTCTCTGCGCTTACGCCTATATATAACCTCCCGAAAAGCGCTGCGGGATACCGCCCCTGCAAAGCTCTATCCGTGATGCCCCGGAGGATGCCCGGAGGCTCCATGCATCGCAGGCCGCATACCGTCGGGAGGCATTCCTCCCGGGTGACCTCCCCCACCCGCATGCGGATGGCCAGCCATCGGGCTAGCCGTCTCCACCGGGGCGAGACAGCCGAGCAGCAGGCTGTGCATCGTTTTGATCCAGTAAGAGCCTGCCATCGTGAGCGGGGCCGCTTCCTGCCCGGAGGCAGCATGCTTGATCAGCCCCGCCTCGCACCAGTTATCCAGTAGCGGCTTTGCCCACGCCTGCGCCTCTTCCGGCCACAGGTCGACCGGAGGCAGCTTAAGATACTCGGCAAACTCGGACAGGTTTGACTTAAAGCGTTCCTGGCTCCCCATCGGACCTGTCGGAGCCAGACAGCGAGCCGGGATGTTTCCAGCCTCGATTGCTGCGGCATAGGCGTCGATGTCGCGCTCCATCATAATGGAGACGCGGCTCAGGTTACCCCCGGCCGATGAGCCGATGGGCAGGATGTCGGCATTGCTCTTGGCCAGGCGATTGTAGACCGAGCGTTCGCGCGTGCCCCGGCGCCAGTGCTGCGGCGTAAAGTGTTCAAATCCGTACCCGGCCAGCGCCTCGGCTGCCGCCCCGAAAAGCTGAGCCCGTCCGGCACGGTCCGCAGGCACCCCCAGCCGTCCGCCCTCGACCGCCTTGGCCAGCGGGCTATTCGGGAACTGGATCAGCTCGTAGAGGTCGAGACCGTCGATCCGCGTCTCCTCCGCCAGAAATCGCAGGTCCTCCAGCAGCAGGTCTCTGTCCTGCCCCGGCAGCCCAAACATCAAGTCCACAATCAGCACCGCGTCGGTGTCCGCCAGGCCATTCAGGACCTTTAAAATCTCTTCACGTCCGGCTAACCTTCCCAGGCGGCGGCGCAGCTCCTCATCCGCACTCTGCAGCCCGAGTGAAAAGCGGTTTGCACCGGCCTCGCGCCAGGCTTGCGCCTTCTCCACCGTAAAGTCCCGGACGCGCCCCTCGATCGTGATCTCCGTCTCCGGGGTGATCTCAAACAGGCTTTTCAGCCGTCGCAGCACGCGGGCCAGGTCCGGAGCGGCCAGGTCGCTCGGCGTCCCCCCGCCAAAGTAGACCGCATCGACCGGGCGGCATCCAGCCCCCTGCCCCAGCGCCTGCTCCACCAGATCCAGGTGCCGCATGAGCAGGTCCGCGTAGTACTCGCTGAACTCCTCCGAACTGCGATTCTGGTAAAAGGGGCAGAACAGGCAGCGATGACGGCAGAACGGCACATGCACGTAGAGAGCGAGCGGCTTACAACTGCGATGTGTAAAGAGCCGTGGACCCCACTCGGCAAAAGGCTTATCCAGCGGGCGAGCCCCCCTGGCTGCGCGGCCATGCTTGGGCATGGACTCTGCAAAGGCAAATGCCTCCGTCAATGGATCGGCCCCAGCGGGCACATAGCAGTTTTCCGGTTTCATCGTCTCCCCCTTCTTGGCTTTTTCTGTAATTGAGTCTCGGTTTCAACAGAAACCCATTAATGCAAACTGCCCAAGCCTTAAAGAGCCCTAATAGCAAAGAAGGAAGGTGGCTTATAAATGCCATCCCGTCAGCTTATAGCCGAGAAGACACGCCAAGGCGCTGGCCCTGACAATGCATCTGCCTCAGGGCTGGAAAAAGCTGACAATGGCCTGCACCACTCCGGCGAGACTCTCCCCGGCAACCAGCCCGGCCGCCAGCACGATCAGGTACTTGGCGCTCCAGTGCTTCCAGAGGCGCTCGGCAACCACTCGCAGCATGGCACCCACAAAGATCCCCAGACTGATGAAGGGCGGGATAATGAACGCAAAGCCCAGGCTCGACGCGCTCGGCACCCAGTGGCGACGCTGCTGCGGCAGCAGGGCCTCCAGACAGGCCAGCACCACCCCGATCACGATAGCCACGACGACCGCCGGGCCACAGCCGTGCGGGATCGTGTCCAGCCCCTCGGCCAGCACCTCGGCTACGGCCTTCCAGGTGGCCACCGCCGGAGCGGGCCATTTTTCCGTCAGGAGCATTTCCTGCGGATTGGGGATCAGGATCATGTACGCCGCACAGCCGGCCAGCGAACCAGCCAAAATCCCGAAAATCTGCGCCACGACCTGACCGCGCAGACTCGCACCGATGAGCTTACCGGTCTTGAGGTCGTGCAGCATGTCCGAGCACTGCCCGGCGGCCCCGCCGGTGACGTTGGCCGCCATCAGGTTAGCGGTCATGAAGCTCGCGGGGTTCGTGGTCGGCGTCAGAAAGCCAAAGGTCACCTGCGTGATCTTACCCAGCGCGCCGATGGGCGGGATACCCGTCTCACCGGAGACGCGAGCCGCCACCACCGCGAGCAGGAACGACAGCCCGAAGGCAATCGTGCCCAGCCACAGCGGGATCGAGAAAATCCACTGCTGCGCGATCACGCAGCCCACGAAGCCCACTGCCAACATGAGCACGAACCACTTCTTCGGGAAGTAGCGCACCCCGCCGGGAGCATTGGCGATTTCGTCGGCTTCGCTCGCTTCGGGGTCGCTACCCACGCCCTTATTCCCCGAGAGCTTGCTCTTAAAAATCTTCACCATTGACAGGGCAAACGACGTCAACGCCCCGGCCACCATCAGGCTGACCCCCGGCCACAGCAGCCACTCCAGCATGACCGTGTACCAGCTCGCCCCGTCCAGCGCAGGTTGTGCCCATCCATGCGCCAGCAGCGGTCCCGGCAGCAGCATCCACGCGATGATCGTCCCCAGCAGCAGAGAGATGCCTACGCGCGGCCCCACGATCGCCCCAAAGCCCAGCAGCAGTAGCGAGGGCTGGATCTCCATCCCGAGCGCCCGCCAGCTCACTCGGTCGAGGCCCTTGGCCGCGACGTTAGCCGGGGCCTTGAACCCCCACGAAGCAGGCAGCCCCAGCGAAGGAATTTTATACACGAAGGCGTTAAACAAAAAGATGCCGCCCGATAGCAGCCCCGCCCCGAGAAGCATTTTGACGCGTGCGGCGGCTTCCTTGCCGTGGGAGTAGATTTCGGTGATCGTCTCGGCTGTCGCTACGCCGTTCGGGAACGGTAGCGCCTCGCGATCCAGCATCTGTCGCCGCACGGCCAGCGCACAGGCGATCCCGACAAAGCTCACCGTGAAGACCCACAGCGTGAGCACCGGATAGGTAAACTTGTAGTCCGTCAGCAGGGCCAGCGCCGGAATGGGCGCAACCAACCCGGCCGAGAGGATCGACGCCGCCGAGGAGGCCGCCGTCTGGTTGATGTTGTTCTCCAGCAGCCCCCAGTGTTTCGCCGCTCCGAAGTGGTGCAGACTGTTCCACCACGCATAGCTCAGCAGAGCCGCCGCGATGGACATGTTAAAGGAGAATCCGATTTTCAGACCGGTGTAAATGTTACACGGGGCCAGAACCGCCCCCAATACGAAGCCGGTAATAATCGCACGGACGGTCAGTTGTCTTTCCGGAGCCGGGGCCATGATGGGGTGATAACGCAGCCCCTACCGGCAAGGCAACCCTAACCCGCAAGGCTCATCAATTCTGCGTTTTCTGGCATTATCCTTTGACACACCTTTAGCCATGTGGGATTGTTTACACGACTACGCCCAATCCCTCTTTTTATGGGCTCTCTCACTCAGTTATGTGTGGAATTAGCGGAATTATGCAGTTTGACGGACGTGCGCCTGACGCGGCGCAGGTCGTACGGATGATGGACACGATGGTCCCCCGGGGACCCGATGGCGACGGCCTGGTACTACGCGGCGCAGTAGCGCTCGGGCACCGGCGGCTCAAAATCATCGACTTGAGCGAGGCTGCTCAGCAGCCGATGGTGGATACCGCGCTCGGCCTCACAGTCGTCTATAACGGTGCCATCTACAATTACCCGGAGTTGCGAGCCGAGCTTGAGGGCAAGGGTTACAACTTCTTCAGCCACGGCGACACCGAGGTCATCCTGAAGGCGTTCCACGCTTGGGGGCCGGACTGTGTAGAGCACTTCAACGGCATGTTCGCGTTTGCCATCTATGAGCGCGACAGTGGCCGGGTCACGCTCGCCCGTGACCGCCTGGGCATCAAACCCCTTTACTACACAAAGGACGCCACCCGCCTGCGCTTTTCCTCCACCCTGCCCTCCCTGCTGGCTGCCGGTGGCGTGGACACCTCGCTCGACCCCGTCGCGCTCAACTACTACATGAGCTTCCACTCTGTCGTGCCGCCCGAGCGCACGATCCTCAGTGGGGTGAAAAAGCTGCCCCCGGCCACCGTGGCTGTCGTCGAGCCAGACGGTAAGATGACGCAGCACAAGTATTGGGATCTCCAATACGGCATGCGCGAGGACGAGAAGAACTACTCCCAGGCCGACTGGGAGGAAGCCACCCTCGAGGTCATGCGAGACGCCGTGAAGCGCCGCCTCGTAGCCGACGTGCCGGTAGGCGTACTTCTGTCCGGCGGACTCGACTCCAGCCTGATTGTGGGCCTGCTCGCCGAGCACAGCAACCAGCAGATCGAAACCTTTTCCATCGGCTTTGAAACCGTCGGCGACGAGGCCGGAGACGAGTTCAAGTACTCGGACGTCATCGTCGAGCGTTTCCAGACCAAGCACCACAAGCTCTCCATCGACTCGACCCGCGCCCTGCCGGCCCTCAAGGCCTGCATCGGGCAGATGTCCGAGCCCATGGTCAGCCACGACAACGTCGGCTTCTACATGCTCTCGCAGGAGGTCGCGAAGTTCGTCAAGGTCGTCCAAAGCGGCCAGGGTGCAGACGAGATTTTCGGCGGCTATCACTGGTACCCGCCCATGATGACGGCGACCGATCCGCTGGAGAGCTACGCCAAGGCCTTCTTTGACCGCGACTATAGCGAGTACTGCGAAGTGGTGGAGAAAAAGTGGCAGCAGGGCGACTTTGCCCGCGACTTTGTCAAAACCCACTTTGCCCTCCCCGGTGCCGATGCTCCCATCGACAAGGCCATGCGTCTCGACGCCCAGGTCATGCTGGTGGACGACCCGGTCAAGCGCGTGGATAACAACACCATGGCCGCGAGCCTTGAGGCGCGCGTGCCCTTCCTCGACCACGAGGTGGTGGAGTTCGCCGCCCGCGTCCCCCCGGAGCTCAAGATCAAGGATGGCGGCAAGTACGTGCTCAAGGAAGCCGGACGCCGCGTCATCCCCTCCGAGGTCATCGACCGCCCGAAGGGCTACTTCCCGGTCCCCGCGCTCAAGTACCTGCGCGGCGAGTTCCTCGAAATGGCCCGCGACTCCCTGCTCAACGACACCGCCCGCGCACGCGGCCTCTACCAGCCCGCCTACGTGGAGAAGCTGCTCGCCGCCCCCGAGGAGCACATCACTCCCCTGCGCGGCTCCAAGCTCTGGCAGCTCTCCCTCCTTGAGCTGTGGCTGCAGTCGCATGGCATCCGTTGATGCACGAAGAGACCCAGATTTCTCTACTACGTAGTCCATAACCACTACACCTATGGAAGTCCTCCAAACCAAGCCCGGCAAAATCCTGCAATGCGGCTGGGGCCGCCTGCTGTTTGCCGACACCTTTCCCACGCCCGAGTCTCTGGCCGAGTCTATCCTGGCCGAGCGCGACGATCAGCGCGACATCGCGCTGTATCTGCTCGACCCGCACCTCGTCCTGAACTGCGCTCCGCAGCAGATATTCCTCGACCCGTCCAACACCTACCGGCTGTACTTCAACCAGTACAACAAGCCCACTCGCGAGCCCGCCGGCTTCGAGATACGGGAGGTGGCACACAAGGAAGACCTCGACGAGGTCAACCGCATCTACAGTGCGCTAAACATGGTCCCCGTCGACAAGGAGTACGTCTGGAAGGAGCGAGACAACAAGGCCTTCACGTACTTCGTCGCCGTCCAGAAGGACACGCAGGAGATCATCGGCACCACCATGGGCGTCGATCATAAGATCTGCGGTGAAAACATGCCGGAGCGCTGCAGCCTGTGGGCGCTCGGGGTGGACCCGCGCGCAGAGCTTCCCGGTGTCGGGCTGGCTCTGGTCAACCACCTCATCGAGTACTACGGAGCACGTGGCCGCAACGAGATGGATGTATCCGTCATCCATGACAACACCAAGGCCCAGCGCCTCTACGAGAAGCTCGGCTTCCAGCGCATCTACATCTTTGCCGCCAAGCGCCGCAACCGCATCAACGAGCGGCTCTTCGTCGGCTCCCCCGCGCCCGAGGGGTACAACCCGTACGCCTCGATCATCATCAACGAGGCCCTGCGCCGCGGGGTCGCGGTGGACCCGATCTCGCCGGACCGCGGGTACTTCCGCCTCAGTCTGGGCGGACGCTCTGTCACCTGCTGGGAGTCGCTCTCCGAGCTGACCAGCGCCATCGCGCTCATACGCGCCGGTGACAAGCAGTTCACCCGTGAGATCCTCGTCGAGCACAACCTTTCCACCCCCGACCAAATGATGGCCGGGGACCCGCGCAAGGAGCTGCGCTTCCTCAACCAGCACAAGAGCGTCGTGGTCAAGCCGCTGCACGGCGAGCAGGGCCAGGGCATCTCCGTAGACGTGCGCTCGGAGGAGTCTCTGAAAAAGGCCCTCGAAAAAGCCCGCGTACACGATGACTCTGTATTGATCGAGCAATACGTGGAGGGGCAGGACCTGCGCATTATTGTCATCAACCAGGAGGTCGTAGCCGCCGCTGTACGCCGCCCCCCGAGCGTCATCGGTACCGGTGAGCACACTGTGCGCGAGCTGATCGAGAAGCTCAGCCGCCGCCGCGCCGGTGCTACCGGTGGAGAGAGTACGATCCCGATGGACGAGGAGACCGAGCGCTGCGTACGCATGGCTGGCTACGGCATGGACGACACCCTTGAGAAGGATCTCTCCATCCCCGTGCGCAAGACCGCTAATCTCCATACCGGAGGCACGATCCACGACGTCACCGAGATGCTCCACCCCACCCTCGCCGAGGCGGCTGTTCGCGCCGCTCGTGCCCTGGACATCCCTGTGGTCGGACTGGACCTGATGGTCTCCTCTCCGGACAAGCCCGAGTACGTCTTCATCGAGGCCAACGAGCGCCCCGGCCTGGCCAACCACGAGCCCCAGCCCACCGCCGAGAAATTCATCGACTTCCTCTTCCCCCAAACTATTACTCCTCCCGGGCCCAGCGCCTGAGCCTCACGGCCCGCTTCTTTCCTTAACACACACGTATGCCCAAAAAGAAACCGGACGGTCCCGACACAGATTATCTGCAGCAGGTTCTGCTCAAGCTCTTGAGCATTCACAGCCCGTCGGGCTACACAGACCCGATCGTGCGTGAGCTTTGCAACGAGCTCGACGCGCTTGAGCTCCCGTACGAGATCACCCGCCGGGGCGCCGTGCGCACCACCCTGCCCGGTCGCGCCTACAGCCCGGACCGTGCCATCGTCGGGCACGTGGATACGCTCGGGGCCATGGTCAAGGACCTGAAGGACAACGGCCGCGTCAGCCTCGTGCCGGTCGGCACCTGGTCGGCCCGCTTCGCCGAGGGCGCACGCGTCTCGCTCTACACGGACAGCAGCATCCACCGCGGCACGATCCTTCCCCTCAAGGCCTCCGGCCACACCTACAATGACGCCATCGACACCCAGCCGGGCGTGTGGGAAAACCTCGAACTGCGCATCGACGAGGACTTCAGCTCCCGCGAAGACCTCGAAAAAGGCGGTGTCCAGATTGGCGACTTTGTCGGCATCGACTCGCAGGCAGAGCTGTTGCAAAACGGCTACCTGAACTCCCGCCATCTCGACGACAAGGCCGGTGTGGCCGCCATGCTCACAGCCGCCAAGTACGTCAAGGATCACGGCATCGAGCTGCCCGTGGAGTGCCACCTGCTCTTTACCATATCCGAGGAGGTCGGCTCCGGTGCCTCGGCCGTCCTGCACGGGGATGTCGCCGAGATGGTCTCCATCGATAATGGCACCGTCGCTCCGGGCCAAAACTCCAGCGAGCGCGGCGTAACGATCGCCATGGCCGACTCAAGTGGTCCCTTCGACTACCACCTCACCCACCACCTGCTCAACCTCTGCGCCAAGCACGACATCCCCCACCAGCGGGACATTTTTAAATACTATCGCTGCGATAGCGCCTCGGCGCTTGAGGCCGGTAACGATATCCGCACCGCGCTGATCACCTTTGGTGTGGATGCCTCGCACGGCTACGAGCGCACGCATCTGGATGCGCTCGCATCCGTCACGCGCCTCATCGTCGACTACTGCCAGACCAACCTCATCTACCAGCGCCAGCGCAAGCACCTGGGCACCCTCAAGACCTTCCCGAAGGTCCGTAAAACCGACGTGCCCCTGACCCAGCTTGAGCAGACCGAGTCCCAGGCCCAGATACCGCCTTCGGCCCCTGTTGAGAGAAAGAAAAAGCCGTAAGCAAACGACTATCGCTGGTGCGGTATTTGGCAGGATTTTGCGCCAATCCTAACGTAAGGTGATATTTTATCTCTATGACACAATACGTGAAAATTGCCGGGGTCAGCGTTGCGATCGCGGCTATCGTTCTGGCGTTCATTTTCCTCGGTCGGGGTGGAGATGAGCAGCAGATCCACGACCAGCTGGACCGGCTGGAAGAGCTCGGCTCGAAGCCCGCTGGCGAGAGCCAGATCCAGAGCCTTACCCAAGCCAAGAAAATCGCCGATTGCTTCACCGAGCAGGCGGAGGTGCGCATCATGCCGCGACTATCCTACAGCTCCGACCGCAAGGAGCTCACCGGCATGATGGTCGGTGCCCGCTCTCAGGTGGACAGCTCGGAGGTCAGCCTCGGTAACCGGAATATCAAAGTCTCCGAGGACGGCCAGCGCGCCACGGTCATCATCACCGGCACTGCCAGCATCGTCGTCGGCGGCCAGTCAGAGCGCCACAAGGACCGCTACCGCATGGAGTGGGTCAAAGTGGACGGCGACTGGCTCATCGCAAGCGTTGCGCCGCAGGACAATTGATCAAGCCCAAGCCCTCAGCCCCTGCACGCCTCTCGCATCTCAAGCAGCTTCGCCTGTAGCTGAGGCACGTCTACATGCGGGGGCAGGATGTCCTGCTCTACGCACAGGGTCGCAGCCAGACCGGCAGCTTCACCGGTGGCCACAGCATCACCCGTCACCCGGTAGCTGGCGTGAGCGATATGGTCCCCGGATATGCAGCGACCGGCCATGAGCAGGTTATCCGCATCACGAGCGACCAAGCAGCCGTAGGGGATGTCGTAGGACGGGAAGTGAACATGGGTCAGGCCGCCGCCCTCCTTCTTGTCGGGATGGTGAATGTCCGCCAGGAAGCGCACATGGCAGATACCGTCGGGCAGCGAATCACCGGACTGAAGCTCTTCGACCGTCAGGTAGTGGCGACCACGGATACGACGGGCCTCGCGGATGCCGATGCACGGCCCCGTATCGATCAGAAAGACGTCCTTCCAGTCCGGTCCGGCATGCTTTTTATATAGCTCAACGAGGTGGCGGATCTCCGAGCGCGCCTGAAACTCTGCCCGCGTGAGATTACGGACATCCAGACCACTGCCGTACATATGCGTGGCCATGAGCATAAAGACGCCCGGCTGCCCCGGCTGCGGAATGAGCGTGACCCGCTCATAGCTGGGCTCGTACCCGGCCTTTCGGGCGATGGACAACAGCGGCTCGATATGGAGCATCTCCGTGCCGTGGTAGCCACCGATGCGGCCATAGAGGGTCATGGGCTGGACCTTGCCGTCGCTCTCGCGCCCGTACTCGAAACCGCAGCCCGCCTGCGCGCCGACATCGCCATCCCCGGTCGTGTCGATGACGACCTTTGCCCGGATAAACTCGCGCCCGGACTTACTCTCGGTGAAGACACCGGTGATGCGGTCGCCGTCGCGGGCCACAGCCACGACCTGCGTGTAAAGCTGTACATCGATACCGGTCTCCTCAACCATCTCATCGAGCAGGCTCTTCATGGCCTCAATCGTGTAGATGTGCATATTACCCATCACAGGGGCAGTGGCACCGCGCTTCTCCAGGCGCTGCAGCAGCTCCCGGATGAGCCCTGTCTTCTCCTGCGCGTCGATGATGATCGAGAGGGCCCCAGCCGTCCAGACGCCACCCAGGAAGGCGTTTCGCTCAAGCAGCAGTACCTTTGCACCGGCCCGGGCAGCCGTAAATGCCGCCGCGATCCCGGCAGGGCCTCCTCCACAGACAAGGACGTCTGCTTCGCGGGCTACGGGCACTTCGCGTGCCGGTTCGAGAATGGTGGGGAGTGTCTCAAGTCTGCTCTTACTCATGGATATTCAGATTGGGGTTAAAATGACGAATGCGTCTATTTTACACTCACTTGACCATTTTTATCGTGCATTTATCGCACAATAATAGCATTTTTGTAACCATAATGATATGCACACCTGCCGATCGATTTGAGCAGCTCACGCACAGGCTACTCACTTATGGATGGCCGCGGCGTGTGTACTTTTCCGCCGATCCGGGTTTCGCCGCTCAGGCGGGCAGCTCTACCATCCTGCACTGCCCTCGCCTGAATATCTGCCTGGCGGGACGCGCGCGCTATCTCGTGCGCCGGGGAGCGCGCACCGTGGAGCTCGCGCTGGAGCGCGGCGATGCCGTCTATACCTTTTCGGGGTGCTCGATGGGCACGGTCGATGGTGCCGGGTACAGCTCCCTCGGGTTGGTTTTCAATCCCGAGCTGACGCGGTTCATGGTCGCCCGCAGTAACTCCGAGCATGGCCACCGAATCGTCCTCGCCCACCACGCCCCGCAGCCGCTCGATGCTGACGGGTGGAATCTCACCCATGCGCTTGAGCACACCACCGGCCACACCGTGGAGTACCCCCTGCGCCTCAAGCTCACGGAGGCCCTGCTGCTCACAGCGGCGAAAACCCTGCAAGCCCCCGTCACCCCGCAGGGGAAGGCCGCGCTCACCTGGCAGGCCGCCTGCCAGTATATCGAGGAGCACCTGAGCCGCCCGCTCGACCGGCGCGAGGTCGCAGACTTCCTCCAGATCCACCCCAACCACCTTTCCCGCCTCTTCCTGCGCTTCGGAAGCACATCTTTCAACCAGACGGTACGTGATGCCCGACTGCGCCGCTCGCGCGAGCTGCTGCACGATCCGGGCCTAAACATCGCAGGGGTTGCCCAGGCCAGTGGCTTCCCCGACGCCAACTACTTCTCCCGTTGCTTTCGCAAGGCATTTGGGCAAACGCCTGGTGAGGCCCGGCAGCGCCTCCTCGCAGAAAAGTTATGACCATCGCCGTATCCACCGGGCCACGACATCCGGCTACGGAGGCGCATTAGATTTCACTGAGCGAGCCATTGACTACTGACTGCGTACGGCCCAAACTCGGCGCATAACTCTCTTGCGTTACTGCTAACGGGCATACGCCTGCGCAAGGACATCTCACACTCTCCCTCTATCCCAACTCATGTCTCCTCTTGATATTACCCTTTTCTTCGTCGCCGTCATCGGCGTCATCGCCTTCGGACTGCTCAAGAGCCGTGCGAAAGAAGCCGATGGCCCCAAGAATACCAGCGACTACTTTCTGGCCGGACGCGGGCTGACTTGGTGGCTGGTCGGCTTCTCGCTCATCGCCGCAAATATCTCGACCGAGCAGTTTGTCGGCATGTCGGGGCAGGCCGCCGACTGGCTGGGCATGGCCATCGCCTCCTATGAGTGGATGGCCGCCATCACGCTCGTTGTCATCGCCTTTCTTTTCCTTCCGCGCCTGCTGCGCTGCGGCATCTACACGATCCCGGAGTTTCTGGAGTACCGCTACGGCGTGCTTTCACGCACGATCATGGCCATCGCCACCATGGTCATCCTCGTGGGTGTACCGACCGCCTCGGTCATCTACTCGGGGGCAAAGGTGATCAGCGTGTTTTTCAGCGGCGTCACGCTGATGGGCATGGACATGGGTAACCTCTCGCTGGGCTGCTGGATCATCGGCCTGTGCGCCGCGGGGTACGTCTTTATCGGTGGTTTGAAAGCCTGCGCCTGGACGGACCTCATCTGGGGCTCATCTCTCATTCTGGGCGGCGCGCTCGTCATGTTTCTGGCCTTTCAGGCGCTGGAGGACAAACCCGCCGAGGAACTGATCCAGACCAAAGTCGCCACCTCATCGGCCACCGTGGATGATCTCGCCAACGCCAACGCGCTGGAGCGCCTGCACATGCTGACCGAAGGCCCCGCCGTGGACGGCCCGAACGGCAGCGGCGGCAAGCTGCACATGATCCGCCCGGCCAAGGACAGCTCGATCCCCTGGACCGCGCTCATCATTGGTCTGTGGATCCCGAACTTTTTCTACTGGGGCCTGAACCAGTACATCATGCAGCGCACCCTCGGCTCGAAGTCGCTCGCCGAAGGCCAGAAGGGGATCATCTTCGCGGCAGGGCTGAAGCTGATCGTGCCCTTCGTCGTAGTCATCCCGGGCCTGCTGGCCTACCACTTGTACAGCTCGGACCTGCAGGAGCAGGCCCAGCTCAAAAACGAGGCTGCGCTCACGGCAATGGAGGCCGGGGAAACCGTTGTGCTGCCCTTCTCCGAGCACTTTGCCCGGCTCTATCCGGACAAGGCCGCAGCGATCATCCAGCACAATGCCGATGTCGTCGGCACCGAGGCGGCGGCGCCCGACCCTCAGGATGCGCCCTACGCCTCCGGCGAAATGGCTGACGCCAACGCCAAGCTCGTCGCTGCGGCTCAGGCCAAAAAGATCAAAGTCAGCGCACAGCTGGTCGGCTTTGACTACGATGCGGCCTTCCCCACTCTGCTGCGAAACCTGCTCAAACCCGGCTACACGTGGTTTGTGCTGGCGGCTATTTTCGGGGCGGTCGTTTCCTCGCTGGCCTCGATGCTTAACTCGGCCTCGACCATCGCCACGATGGACATCTACCACAAGCTGCGTAAGGGCGCCGGGCAGACGGAGCTCGTCTCCGTGGGCCGCGTCTGTGTGGTCGCTTTCGTGCTTATCGCCTGTGTGATTGCCCCAAATCTCGGGCGCCCTGAGTTTGGCGGTATCTTCACCTTTATTCAGGAGTTTCAGGGCTTCCTCAGCCCCGGCATTCTCGCGGTGTTCCTCTTCGGATTCCTCGTACACCGCTGCCCACGCTACGCCGGGTGGCTCGGCATCCTCCTGAACGTCGTGCTCTACGGCTCGCTCAAGTTCTTTATCGCCCCGGAGATGGCCTTCCTCAATCGCATGGCGGTCTGCTTCGGAGTCGTGCTCGCGGTGCTGGCGATCCTGACGCTGGTCAACCCGCTCAAGCGCCCCGTGGAGATGCCCGAGAACAAGGACATCGAGCTGGTCCACTCCCGCCCGGCCAAGATCTGGGGTACGGTCGTGTGCGTGGCCACGCTTACGCTCTACATCATCTTCTGGTAAGCTTAATACCGCAGCAGGAGCCCTTCTCTCTCCCCAGAGTCGGGGAAAAGAGAAGGGCTTTATTGATCAATAAGCCCTGCGGCAAAGAGCATGCTAGTCGGCCCAGTTAAACTGGATGCCCATCGTATTGGCGCGGTCGCTGTTCGCGATCCCGTAGGCGCTCATGCAGTTTTCCGGCTCAAAGAGGTGGGTGTTGATCCCCTCCAGATTGATGCGCCCATCCACGATCATCCCAAAGAACAACTCGGCAATCGTGCCCTGCGTCCACTCGGGGAACTGGAAGCAATCGTGTGCACCGATGATGTGAACCCCGCGCTTGATAACATCACTGGTCAGGCACTGCTTGGTCGGGCGACCGGTATCACCGAGGACGATGACGCGGCCCATATCCGCGACCAGAGCCAGAGCTGACGGGAAGACCGCCTCGTGGCCAGTCGTGTCAATCACCACCTCGGGCTGCTTACCGCCGAGGATTTCCTTCACTTTTTCAAGAGCCTGATCGGCAGGCATTGTGAGGTAGGCGCTGGCACCGCCGTTGATAGCCATCTTCTCGCGCTGCGGCACCGGATCGATCACGATCGGGCGGCGCGCCCCGGCTGCGCGGGCCCAGCGCAGAGTCATCTGGCCAATCGGACCTGCGCCGATGATGACGACGTCTTCGCCCAGCTTGTAGTTCGCCATGTACGCTCCGTTAAAGGCGATCTTGGCCAGCGCGAACCACGGCGCATCCTCGAACGACACGGAGTCCGGCATCGGGTAAACCTCGTCCGCCTTCATCACCATATGCGAACGATGGCGGGCGCGCCAGGCGACGCGGTCGCCGGGCTTGTGGGTGTCAACACCCTCTCCCACCGCCTCCACCACGCCGGAGGAAGCGTAGCCCGGATAGAAGGGATACTTCACCCACCGGTCCCAGTGCGTGCCCGGATCGAAGAGCCGGTTAAACACGATATTCTCCGTACCAGTGCTCATCAGCGAGCGCTCAGTGCGCACGAGAACCTCATCGGATTCCAGGCCCGGAAGCTCGAACGATTCCAGTTCGACCTTTTGTTTCTCCGTGAAGACGAGGCGATGGGGAGTGCTGTATTTCATGACGCCACCCTTGCCCTGCGCAGCCCATGCTACAAGTGGAACAAATGGCTTTGTTTTATAAAAAATGGCTGTTATATTAATAAAATCACCTTAAACAAACAATGATGACCAACAAAACGGCCACATCAGCCTGGCTCGATCTCGCTCAAGCAGCCGCAGAGACTCCGTTTAAGTTTATAACAGGCTGGCGAAGAAAGATCCCGCAGCGTGGACCGATCGCAGGCCTGCATACGCACACCACGGTGGAAATGGTCTACCACCGCTCGGGCAGTGGCGTGACCAACATCGGCCATAAGGGGCTCACGGCCATTCCATTTTCGGAGGGCTGCTGTGTGGTCTACGCGCCCGGCCTCCCCCACGATCAGGTGATGGACACCCCCGGCGAAGACGTATGTGTAAACATGGAAGTCCCCCACCGTATCCAAAAGCTACTACAAGGACACCTCGTCATCCCAGATGCCACACGATGGATATCCGACGACTGGGACAGGCTCACCTCCGGTAAGAAACCTGCCGACGAGATGGAGCAGTCGCTCCTCAACTTACTGGGAACAGCCGCAATCCTCGCCATGCTGCGCGCAAGTATGCGAGCGAGTAAAAACACGCAACGCTCCGGTGAGGCTGCTGTAAACCGGGCCGACGAGTACATACGCGAAAACTTCGCCACTATCGACAACATGCAGGAAGTCGCCGAGCACGCCGGGCTCAGCCACGACCGGCTGCGCCACCTCTTTCGCGAGCACCGTGAGATGAGCCTGATCACATTTCTCACCCGCGTACGGCTAGAGCGCGCGAAGTCCCTCCTCACCCACTCGCGACTCACGTTAAAGGAAGTCGCCTCCCTGTGTGGCTTCCGCGACGAGTACTACTTCTCAAATGTCTTCCGCAAACACATCGGCCAGCCTCCGGGCAACTATCGAGATAGCTCATCAGGACGCGACCAGCCTCCAGACACCAGGTAAATCTCTCGCGAGGCAGCGGCTAGAAATCCTCGACCGGTGAGCGTTTACCGGTATCGGCGCTGCGCTCTTTCGCCCGCTCGGGGCCGAGGGTTTTCACGCGCAGATCCCAGACCTCCTGATCCAGCGCAGCATATGCCTGCTCGGAAAATGCTGGCGACGGCTGCATCGTTTGCTTGAAACGGGCGATACGCTCCAGTGCCCGATCCACCTGCTTGCGGGGTGCATCCATGAGAGCGCGTGCCCCCGCTAGCTGGCTTTCCACACGGTGGCAAACCATGAGCATATCGTTCCCCGCGCCGAGTGCGGCCAGCAGGCTTTCGTTGAGGGTATGGCTTTTCAGGAGAGCACCCATATCGAGGTCGTCGGTCACGATGAGGCCCTGATAAGCCAGCTCCTCACGCAGGAGCCCTGTGACGATACGCGGTGACAGCGAGGCCGCCAGCTCCTGCTCGTCGTAGCAGGGATACCAGGCGTGGCCAGTCATCACAGCGTCCACCTCGCCTGCCATCTCGCGAAACGGGCGCAGCTCGCACTGCTCCATCTGCTCTGCGGTACGGCGGATCACGGGCAGCTCATGATGCGGGTCAACCGCCGCTGCGGCAAAGCCGGGAAAGTGCTTGGCACAGCTAGCGACCCCTTCCGCGCGCATAGCGGCATTAAACAGCCGAGCCTTCTCAACGACCTCTTCGGGGCTGCGTCCGAAGCAGCGCCCGCGCAGGGAGTTGTCGGCTTCCTCGCTAAAGGAAATATCCAGCACCGGGCTCAGGTTCAGGTTAAACCCGAACAGGCGCATAAGCTGACCGGTCAGCCGCCCATGCTCCCGGATCAGGTCCATGGCGCCCTTCTCGCGAAGCTGCTGCGGGTTGGGCGGTTCGTTCCCAAACACGCTCAGCCGCGAGACACGCCCCCCCTCCTGATCGACGGTCAGGATCGGCTCGACCTCGCACAGCCCGCGCAGGTCATCGAGCAGTTTGCGCAGTTGGGCGGCAGAGCGCATGTTGCGGTTGAACAGGACAAAGCCGCCGGGCTGGATCTTGCGGTACAGGGCGGCAGTCTCCGCATCGAGTTCGGGGCCGGGGATGCCAACCAGAAGGAGTTGTCCAGTGCTCATGAGGGAAGTGGTAGCTCCATACGTTACTTGCCGATGGCTGTGTGCTCAAGACTTCGATGGCGCGGTCATTGTTTCCGAAACTCCTTTCAAACCAGTCCAAAGAAAAGGCCGGAGAAGATGTCTTCTCCGGCCTCGATACTCGAAAATCTAATTTACCACTCCTGCAGCGGCGTGACGGGCCAGGACTCGACTTCACCGTCGGGCCAGACCGGGCTGAAGAGCACAGCGATGCGCTCGGTGCCGGTGCGGTCCTTGAGGTGGATCATCAGGCGGCTGACGCCCTCGTTGGTGGCCTGCGGCTTCTCCTGCTCGGCGGATTCGGCGCTGAAGACCGCACCCTCCGGCTCCAGGATGCGCGCGTGCAGGACCTTGCCGTCCTGGGTCAGCGTGGCAGTCGCTCCGTCCACGGCGATCACCGCGTCAGTGGTCATCCCCCAGTCGATCTGGGTCGGATGGTTCAGCACGATCTCATCCTGCACGAGGGCTGCACGCCGGTCTGCGACGAGCGCGGCACCGCGGATAAACTGGTCGATCTGATCACCGTAAGCTTCGGAGAGGTCCACCTTTGCGAAGGGGATATCCTCGCCGTTTTCGTTGTCCTCACCCGCGACAAACTCCACCATCTCCGAGACACCGGCGCGAATCTGGTTCTTACCGTCAAAGGTCGGTATGCTGTGGCTGAAAGAGCTGGGGCGGAAGTAGGTCCAGCGCTGGCCGCCCTCGCCCGTGCTCCAGTAGCCGGGCAGCGAGTAGCTGTCCGTCCCCAGGTCACGGGACCAGCGCTCACCGAGCGCATCGAGTTCGAAGTTACCCAGATCGAGGTGCGCGTGGTTGACGGTGTTCTTACCCGCCTTGATACCGATGAAGAGCGCGTTGCGGTCGTTCCAGGCGCTGCGCATAAAGGCGACATCCACCAGCCCGCGGAACATCTTGTCCAGCGCGGGCTCCGGGAAATCGCCACTCGGCGCGGGCTCATACCAGACGATGTGCCGGGTCGTCACCATATCCATCCGGTCGATTTTCTTGTGCTCATAATCGGCCACGAAGTCATCCGCGTAGACGCCTGCCAGCCAGAACATATTCGAGGTGGGCTTGCGTCTGCCCTTGGAGCCGCAGTCAGCAAAAAACATCGGGTAGTCGATCGGACCGACACTATAAATCGCGAAGTACGCCGTCTGGTCTACCCCCTCAATGTCGAGCAGGCCAAAGTCCGTGCCCAGCGCGGTATCCATGGCAGTAAGCCCGTACATGACATAGTCGGTGGCGTAAGCCCAGTACCCGGGGCCTTCCGGCCAGGCACCGTCGGGGCCGTACTCACGCAGGCCCAGCGGGTAGGACTCCAGTGCGTTGTTGATGATTGTAGCCGCCAGCTTCGGGTCGGTATCGGCAACGGCGAGCGCACCGATAACCATGCCGCTGTTGCAGACCATGTTCCAGTTGTGCGTGCAGGTCACCCACCAGCTGCGCTTGTCCTCACCAGAATAGCACATGAGCCCCTGATCGAGCCCCATCGAGATGATGGACTCACGGAGCAGCGTACGGTCTTCCTCGCTCAGATCATTGTAGAGCCAGTCATAGCCGATGGAGACAGCGTGCGTCATCTCCGCCGTATCGAGAAATGCTTTCTTACCCCAGTCCGGGAACGCGCAGACCAGCCGCAGGTTTTTGATCAGCGAGTCATAGTACTTCTGCTCGCCGCTCCAGCGATAGGCCAGCCCGAGCGTGTAGGCACGGTCCATACAGTCCCGACTCGTCCACAGGATGGTGTTGCGGTCATTAGGCGCGTACTCGAGATCTTTCTTCTCGAGGAGTTTGTCCGCCTTTTTAAACATCTCCTCGACGTAGTGCTGCAAGTCCTCATCCGTTTTGGCCAACTCCTTGAGCTCGGCCAGACGCTCATCGGTGAGCATGAGGCGCGGGTGGCCCTCCTTCAGGTGGTCCAGCACACTCATATCGACGGCTGGGGTCTCCTGAGCCGGAGCCGCTTCCTGGGCAAAAACCGCACTCGTAGCGGTCAGGCAAAAACACAATAAAAGGGTAATCGTTTTCAGCTTCATGGGTAACAAGTTAAGGGTATCTCCACACCAGTGACTCTGCGCAGAGCGTTGCTGCACAGGCGATGCATGCGACTAGCCGAAATTTCATTAACTCCGCCTTATCGTTGCAATCAAAACCGAAAATAGGTCCGGTGTTTGTTATTGGACCAGTTCAGCAGCCCAAACCCTGATCAGAGATGAAGTTGATCCCCACCTGGCTTATATGTATAAACTCCGTCATTATCGAGAACTCACCAGCAATCTGCTTTACCCGTTAGATGAGCACGCGCGATGAATTTCTGAATGCGGTTTCGGTCACCCAGGGCCCGCAGCATCACTTTTACGGCTACTACGATAAAAGCTGCTGGAATGCTGCCGGACGGCGAATCGTGGGGCTGGAGACGGCGTTTATGGATCACCCGCCGACGGAGGACGACTGCGCGACCATCGGCCTGATCGATACGGCTGCCCCCGGCAAATGGACGCCCCTGGCACAGACTAAGGCCTGGAACTGGCAGCAGGGCTGTATGCTCCAGTGGCTCGGCAGCAGCGAGTCGATCATCTTCAACGACCGTGAGGGGGATCGCTTCGTCTCAAGAATTCTGGCTGTCGAGACCGGCCGAGAGCGCACCTTGGAGCGTCCCGTCTACGCCGTCGCCCCGCAGGGCACGCACGCGATTTCGCTCAGTTTCTCCCGCCTTCAGCACCAGCGCCCCGGCTATGGCTATCCCGGTGTGGCTGACCCGTATAAAGATGTCCCAGAGCCGACGGACGACGGGCTGTACCACCTCGATCTGGAGACCGGAGCATCGCGGTTGATCCTCAGTGTCGCCGAGGTGGCGGCCTTTGAGCGGTGCCCGGAGTTCGACGGCAAGATGCACCGCTTCAACCACGCGCAGTTCAACACCGACGGCAGCCGCTTTGCCTTCCTGCACCGCTACAAGTCACCGGACGAGGAAGTCGGCCACACCCGCCTGATGACCGCCAACCCCGACGGCTCCGATCTGCGCTGTCTGGCCCATAGCGAGCTCGTCTCCCACTACGACTGGCGCGACCCGCACACCATCATCGTCTGGACCCGGAGGCCCGGCGAGAAGCCCGCCTACGTGCTTTACTCCGATGGTGGTGGGCAGGCCGAGGCCATCGGTACGGATCTGTTCAACACCGACGGGCATTGCTCTTTTTCACCGGACGGGCGCTGGGTCCTGACCGACACCTACCCGGACAAGGAAGACATGCGCACCCTCATTCTCTATGACTGGCAGAACAACCTGCGCGTGAATATCGGGCGCTTTTACGCTCCACCGATGGAGTGGCAGATCCGCTGCGACCTGCACCCGCGCTGGAGCCGCGATGGGCGGCAAGTCTGCATCGACTCGATCCACGAAGGCTACCGCCAGATGTACGTGCTCGATGTCAGCTCCGTCACGCAGCCCGTACAGACCTTAGCTTAAAATAAAAACAACCCCTCACACCATGACTTTGACCGACCCAAATACCGCTTCCCTCAATGGGCTCTGGGACTTCGCGTTCCTCGGCGCTATCGCCCCCGATAACTTCGACGCCGCATCGATCACGGACTGGAGCAAGCAGCCCGTCCCCGCTGCGTTCGATGCCCTCCCCGACCATGCCGGTAAGCGTGGCCTCGCCTGCTACCGCCGCACCGTTGACATCCCGAGCGGACGCACGGCCAAGCTGAGCTTTGGCGCGATCTCCATCTGGAGCCAGGTTTATATCGACGGCGTCCTCATGCATGAGAACGCCTGCGGCTACGCCCCGATCGAAATCAACATCCCGGCCGCGGACTCATCCCGCCGTGAGCTGCTCGTACTCGTGGATAACCGCTTCGACTTTGAGCGCGTGCCGATGCACGAGGAGTATTTCGACTTCTACCAGTACGGGGGCATCCTGCGCGATGTCGGCGTGCGCATCTATCCGGCAGACGGGCAGGCGGTTGATTTCATCCACGTCACCCCGCTGGACGACTACGCTCAGGGCGAGGTGCATATCCGCGTCGGACTGGTTGGAGACATCCCGAGCCCGGCAGAGCTTAGCGTGAGCTTCGATGGTGCCGAGGCAACCCCCGTACAGGTCGAGATCGATGGGCAGGAGGCGAGCTTTACCACCCGCGTGCCACAGCCCCGTCTGTGGTCTCCGCAGAGTCCGGAGCTTCACACGCTGCGCATCGACCTGGCCGGGCACGAGCTAGCGGCCGGTTGTCAGGCCCGCTTCGGCCTGCGCAAGATCGAAGCCCGCGACGGCAAGCTCTGGCTCAACGGCCAACAGCTCACGCTCAAGGGCTACAACCGCCACGAGTGGCACCCCAACTCCGGCCCGACCACCCCCACCCTCCAGATGGTGGCTGACCTCCAGTACCTGCGTGACCTGGGCTGCAACTTCGTACGCGGCTCGCACTACCCGCAGGACCAGCGCTTCCTCGACCTGTGCGACGAGATGGGCTTCCTCGTCTGGGAGGAAAACCTCGGCTGGGGGCAGCGTGAGCGCACCCTGACGAGCCCGACCTTTCACCAGCAGCACGACAAGTCGCTGCGCGCCATGATGCACGCCAGCCACAATCACCCCTGCGTGATCATCTGGGGTTTCCTGAATGAGGCAGGCAGCAACGAGGCGTACTCGCGCCCGATCTTCGAGCAGACGGTTGCCACGATCCGCCAGTTTGACTCCAGCCGTCTGGTTTCCTTCGCCAGCATGTTCGCCCTGAAGGACCTGAACTTTGACCTCGTCGACCTCATCGCCATCAACATCTACCCCGGCTGGTACGGCTGTGAATACTGCGAGGAGCCGCTCAGCCTGATCGCTCCCCACATGGAGAAATGCTTCGCGCACGTGAGCAGCCCGAAGCTGAAGGACAAGCCCATCATCGTCTCAGAGATCGGGGCCGAGGCCCTCTATGGCTGGCGCGAGGCGCACAACGATTTTTACACCGAGGAGTATCAGGCCCAGTACCTGAAGACCGCCTGCGAGGAAGCCCTCGGGCACGAGCGTTGCAGTGGTATTGCGCTCTGGCATTTCAGCGATGCGCGCACCTATGGCGGTGGCCTCTCCATGAAGCGGCCTCGCACCTTTAACAACAAGGGTACGCTCGACGAATACCGCCGCCCCAAGGCCGCGTACCGGTCTGTCCGCGAGGTCTTCCGCCGCTATCCAGACACGCCAGCCAGTTAGCAGACTCGCAGCCTCCCGCCATCCCCCCGGACGGACGGCACATCCGCCCGAGCAGGCCTCTTTTTTATCACTCCTGATAAACTCAGGGGTGCGCAATGAGTTGCACGGATTATCCTTTGTTTGGGTCTGCGTGTATTTTAGGTTCATGCCATCAACCCGTGACCCGGCGAGCGCCAGACCGCGCATCCGCCGCTGGTCGAACCTGAAACACTTTTAGCATGAGCACCCCAAACAAGCCCACCGGCAAGCAAACCGTTCACGTCGTCCCCTTTTCCCACCTGGACCTTTTCTGGACCGGAACCCGTGAGCAGTGCCTCTCGCGCGGTAACTTCATCATCTCGCAGGCACTGGAGATTCTGGAGAAACACCCGGACTTCCGCTACCTGATCGAGACGGTCAACTTCCTCGACCAGTACCTCGACTGCTACCCCGAGGAGCTGGACCGCATCCGTAAGCTCGCCCAAGGCGGCCAGCTGGAGCTTTCACCGATCTGGACCGGCATCTACCAGAACCTGCCCGGTGGCGAAACGCTCGCCCGCAACGTCCTCTACGCCAAGCGCTACATGCGCGATAAAATGGGCTGCGACCCGAAGACCGCACACTTCGGCGACCTGCCCGGCTACACCCCGCAGTACCCGCAGATCGCCAAGCTCGGCGGCATCCGTAACGTGCTCATGTCGCGCGGCGGCCCGGCCAGCATGCCGCTCTTTCACTGGGAGGCGCTTAACGGCGACCGCCTGCTCTCCTACTTCGTCAAGCAGGGCTACGCTGCCTATGCCATGCACACGCACTGGCACAAGACCTACGAAGACATGGCCGGGGGGAAGATCTTCGACATGCTGGAGTTCAAGCTCGCGGACACCACGCACCCGAGCCTGATCCACTGGGGCTCGGACCTGTACGCCCCGCATGAGAACATGGTCCACAATGTACGCACGTGGAATGAAAAGCAGGACCTGAAGCTGCGCTTCTCCACCTTTGAGGAATACTTTACGGAAGTCGCCGACGCCGAGGGCGTACCTGTCCTCAAGGGCGAAATCCCTGCCGCCTGGCCCAACGTCGAAAGCTCATGGCCGGACGTGTGGCCCGAGGACATGCCCTGCGAGGCCGCCCTGCACATGGCGGAGTTTCTCTCCGTCACATGCCTGGCCAAGGGCTGGACGGACTACCCGCAGCAGGAGCTTGAAGATGCCTGGAAAGCCCTGCTCGACGGCATGGACCACAACCAGAACGCGCAGGGCGGCGACCGTGCCGATCGCGATAAGCTCCAGATCAAAAAGTATGCCCGCTACGCCGCCGACCGCATCATCGACAAGATGTCCTGGCGCCTGGCTTCGCGTGTGCCCGTGCCCGCTATCAACGCCTTCCCGGTGGTGGCGTTCAACTCCATGTCGTGGAACCGCGACGGGATCGTCTCAGGCCCCGCCGCCATCTACGGACCGGTGCGTTCCTGCGACATCGGCGAGTTTGACCAGGGCATGAAACTCATCGACGAAAACGGTAAGACCATCCCCTACGTACCGCTCGTGCGGCAGGAGGGTCTGTCCGTCACGCAGGATATCGCCTTTCACGCGGAGGTCCCCGCCGCCGGTTACCGGAGCTTTTACATCGTGCCGGGCGAGAACCCGATCCACGCAGCCACGACCTGCGAGATCCAGCTCGACAGTGAAGCCGACCGCGACTCGACCCAACTCTCAACCTACTCGCTCGACCGCAAGGTCCAGAAAGGCCCGCGCCGCAGCCAGGGGTGCAATACGTACGAGAACGACTTCTACCGGCTCAGCATCGACACCATCACCGGCAGCATCGAGGTCCACGATAAGCAGAACGACCGCGTCCTGTTCGAGAACCTCGACATCGTCGGCGTCGAGGAGCGTCGTGGGAACTACATCTCCGACATGGCTGCCTCCGGCCGGACCATCCCGGCCATTATCGACGCGATCGAGACCGTGGACAACAACGCCCTGTGGTGCCGCATCCGCATCAGCGGCTCGGTCTACGGCATGCCTTTTACCCAGACGCTCACGCTCCACCGCGAGCTGGCAGAGATCGCCATCGAGAACGAAATCGACTGGCTAAAGCCGCGCTGGGTACGCCTGGAGCAGACCTTTACCTACGCTGACAAGAGTGCCGAGATCGCCTACGGCGTGCCCTACGGCATGGTCAAATACCCGGAAACGCTTAGCGGGATCGGCACGCAGGAGTGGGACGAGATCAGCGACGAGGAGCTGTCCAAGCTCCGCCTCTGCCGCCACTGGGTCGATATCGGTAATGACAACTCCGGGGCCAGCATTGCCGCCGACCACCGGATGTGGGAGTTTGAGCAGCAGACCCTGCGCTCCTACATGATGCGCGGATGCGGCTACTGCTTCGGGGTCAAGCGCGACATCGACGGCGAGCTGGAAAACTTCGAGCGCCCGCGCCCCGGCAAGTACCAGTTCCACTACACCATCCGCCCTCGGCAGACCTCGCTCGCGCAGGCCCGCTCGTACCGCTGCGGCTGGGAGCTGAACCACCCGCTGCGCGTGAACGCCGTCGGCGGCACCAACGGCAAGCCGACCCTGCCCGCCAGCGAAAGCCTGTTCGACTTCAGCGACACCTCACTGGTCACTACGGCGATCAAGAAAGCCGAAGACAACGACGCCTTCGTCGTTCGCAGCTTTGAGGCCTCCGGCCTGCCCACGCAGATGGCACTGCCGCAGATCGATGCCCGCAAGGCCAGCGCGACGGATCTACTGGAGCAGCCCCTCGGCGCGTTCACGCCCGACGTACAGCCCTTTGAGATCAAGAGCGCCCTCCTCGAAAAGTAGTCCCGGCTCATACCGTGCAGCCGGGCTGATCCCGGCGCACGTTTTAACCAGCTACCTGCCCGGTCGCGAATAATCGCTTGCGGAACCAGAATGCGAGGTTGACCAGAGCAATCATCACCGGCACCTCGACCAAGGGGCCGATCACCGCCGCGAAGGCTACCCCGGAGCCGATTCCGAAGACAGCCACTGCCACCGCGATGGCCAGCTCGAAGTTGTTACTCGCGGCGGTAAAGCTGAGCGTGACGCTCTGGCGGTAGTCCGCGCCGACCCACTTACCCATCAGGAAGCTGACCACGAACATAATGCCGAAATAAATCGTCAGCGGCACGGCGATGAGGAGCACGTCAAAGGGAAGCTCCAGAATCTTGTCCCCCTTGAAGCTGAACATCAGCACGATGGTGAACAGCAGCGCGATCAAAGTGATCGGGCTGATTTTCGGGATGAAGGTTTTTTCATACCACTCGCGGCCCTTCAGCTTCACGCCGATGAGGCGGGTCAGCATGCCCCCGAAGAACGGGATGCCCAGATAGATCAGCACACTCTGCGCGACCTCGCCCATGCTGATCGCCACTACGCTGCCCTCCAGCCCGAAGAGACCCGGCAGCCAGGTGATGAACACCCACGCATAGACGCTGAAAAAGACGATCTGGAAAACGCTGTTAAAGGCCACCAGTCCGGCCGCGTACTCGCTGTCGCCCTCGGCCAGTTCGTTCCACACGATGACCATCGCGATACAGCGGGCCAGCCCGATCAGGATCACCCCTGTCATATACTCGGGATGATTTGGCAAAAACAGAATTGCCAACAGAAACATCAGCACCGGGCCGATGAGCCAGTTCTGCACCAGCGAGAGGGCCAGCACCTTGACGTTGCGGAACACACGCGGCATCTCCTCGTAGCGGACCTTCGCCAGCGGCGGGTACATCATCAGGATCAGCCCCACCGCGATGGGGATGTTTGTCGTGCCGACCTGAAAGCGGTTCAGAAAATCGTCCGCGCCACTCCAGAGCGCACCAATGGCCACGCCGACGCCCATGGCCAGAAATATCCACAGGGTCAGAAAACGATCGAGGAAGCCCAGCTTCTTCTTACAGGGCGGGCAGACGGGTAAGGATTGTATGTCGTCCATGGCAGCGCGTGCAGTTTAGTGGGCGGTGTTTTCCAGAGCCTGACGGTAGCCGCTGGCATAGGCTTCAAAGACCTTTCGGATCTCGTCGCGAATACGCCGGAAGGCATCCAGCTCAGTCTCACCGGGGCGCACCGCCTTGGGAGGATCTTCGAAGCCCCAGTGGTAGCGGCTGACCTTACCGGGAAACACCGGGCAGTCCTGATCGGCGTTCGCGCATACCGTAATGACAGTTTCGATACCCGCCTCCATAAACTGTTCAAGGTGCTTCGAGGTATGACCGGAGATATCGATGCCGATCTCCTTCAAGGCCTCGATAGCCAGCGGGTGCACATAGCCAGCGGGCTTCGATCCGGCACTATAGACCTCGAACAAATCCCCGGCAGCGTGCCGAAGGATGCCCTCCGCCATGTGGCTGCGGCAGGAATTACCCGTACACAGGATCAGAACTTTCGGTTTACTCATAGCGGCAAGGGAAAGGGTTAAAAATGATAACGGTAGAGGCGTAAGGTCTCTCCAATTTCAACGGCCAAAACATTCCATTACATGCATATACTGTCAACTGCATTCATAGGTCATTGTAATCCCGCTACCACCAGATCAGAGACGCGATAGACGACCCGTAGCACCGCAAACATAGCGGGCGGAAGAAAAGCCAGGTGAGTGCGAACTCTCGTTACGGAACCGAAACCATAAGGGGTAGGCACGCAGTGCCGTAGGGGCAGCGCCCCTCAATCGGATCAAACGCCGAGCGTCGAATGGCGGAGAGGGAGGGACTGAAATGCGAACAGCTTTGGAACGATTTATTCCTTCAGTTTTCTCGCGATTTACTCAGACGCTTTACTGCTTCGAAGTCTCCCTTGATAAGAGCTTCCTTTTTCGCATGCGACCACTTCTTGAGTTGGCGTTCCCGCTTAGTAGCAGCATCGTGTGGCACAGGGCCTTCGATGTATACTAAAGCGAACTCTTTCAGTTGTTTCGCCTGTCGCGAGCCAGTCCCGTCAGCATGACGTTGTATACGCCTGGAAACATCACGCGTCTGTCCGACATAGTACATGCCGTTTCGCATAAGCAGGATGTAAATCCAAGAAAGCCCTTCGACAGGCTCAGGGCATTCGACGCGTTTGATCCCTTCGGGCAGTTCCATGCAAGTGTTGCAAACTTCACGTTGTGGGCCTGCCATGAGCAAGCGCAGCGCGTCGAATGGCGGAGAGGATGATGGCCAATTACGAACTCATTTTACGCAATTCTTCAATGTTGCCGTCATCATGGATGACTGGGGAGAAGGCTCAGTCCTGCTCTCTCCGGGTAGCATCCGACGGGCACTATTAAAGCGGACCTCGAGGCTGCCGAAATTTCGCTTTGATTCGTCTAAACACATACTCCAGATTTCCATGGAATGGAAGCAACAAGAGGCTGAATATCAAACAATTAGTAGCTCTGACATCGCAAAGCAAGTGGGGCTCAGCCCAGGGCGTGTCCGACAAATACTACGCCTTTCCAATCTCCACCCAGCTGTCCAAGCGCAAACCTTGGATCTGATCGCTCAACACGGAAAATCAGTCGTTCCAGAACGCCTACTGCGCCATGTCCAAAGGCTACCGCTAGCTACGCAATTCTACGAATTTACGCGATTATTGGGCACCAATTGATCCGCACCACCGCAGATTTGGTAGTCTCAACCCTGCAAAAATCGCGTAAATCGCGTAATTTATCACTTAATCGCTGCCGATACCTTAGCATAAAGCTTTCGCTTGACACCGACAAAGAGCGGCCTATGGCAATAGATGTCTATTTCATAAAGCCATTGAGAGCCTATTGAGCTGTGTAGATTACGCAGGCCTTTCAGGACAGGCCGGGCGTGACAAACCATCTACCAATAATTCTCTAGACTAATCAATCAACTGTGCGTATCAAGGGCTAACCATTTTCCGTATGTTCCCCAGCCATCCACTGCTACTCACGATACTATTCTCGCTGGCCGCGTTTTCCGCTTCCGGACAAATTCAAGCGGAGCACGATCCTCTGAGTCCCGCCGAGGCAGATGCCATTGTTCGTGAGCAGGCAGAGGCGAAAAAGGCCCGTGAAAACGAGGCATTGGAGCGGTTAAGCGACCACGTCACCTATAGCGTGCAGGAGCGTAAGGAGGTGAGCATGGGAAACCGGACGCTTATATTGAACCGGGTCGCTCCCCCCGTGCTGCCTGTTCAGGCGAAACAACCGGTAACGGCAAGCCTGCAACGGCAATACTCCGAAGCCGAGACTCAGGCGCTGAACGCGGAAGTGGAAGCGCCCAAGGAACACCGGACGGTCATGGTCAACGCCACGGTATTTGACCGGAACCTGACCGAACTGCGCTGGAGCGATCAGGGACAGGAGTTCGTGGCCTACAGCAATGTGGATTTCAATTACCTGCAATGCCTGACCGACGTTGAGACCGACACCGCCTATTACCTCTTTTTTATCGGGGTGGGCAACGATACCGCCGAAGCGGTGCGAGCCCGCAATGAGCTGGCCCGCGAGAAAGGTCTGAAAAATTACACGGATAAGAGCATTCCCCAGCTTCCGGCCTTCACTCCCAATAGGGCCGAATACTTCGTCCTCACCGACGACCCCGCGATCATCGAACGTGACGACATCTTTGGCCCTATCGACGCCCTTCATGCCTACTACGAGCAAAACGAGGCTCGTTTGAAGGTTGAATACCAGCGCCGGGAGGCATTGACCGCCGCCCGCGAGCGGTACGAAGCGGCCAACCCGGAAACGCCCAAGGATACCGTCATCAATTTCTGGCCCGTACGCGGAAGCGTTTACCTGAAAAACTCCGGCCAGTAACCCTCTACCTGTTTGCCCAATGCTACGAGCGCTTGCTTTTTCATTCGCTGCGCTGGCCGCATCCAGTGCGGCCTTTGCCCAAACCGCCACCGAGCCCAACGAAGGGTCCAGAATTATCTACGACTCTTCGACGGATACATTCTCGTTCGCCTGGTTTTCGCATCCGGCAAAGACGTATTTTGTCCAGATGACAAATGACCTCATGGGCTCATGGGAGTACATCCCGGTCATTGAGCCAGGGCAGAACACGGTCGCCGAATGGGGCTTCTCTTCGAACGCGAACCAGGTTTTCGCACGGTTAGTTGTTTCGGACATTTTTACGCTCAACGCGTGGGCCGACGATTTTGACTTAGACGGCGTGAGCAACTATGCGGAACTGCTCTTGGGGACCGATCCGTTCGTGGCCGAGACAGGCTTCGACCCCAACGCGGACGATGACAGCGACGGGGTGATCAACGGCGAAGACGCCGCCCCCGGAGACCCTGCCGTCGGACAACTCTCCGTCACGATTACCTCTCCGGCCAACAACGCTACTTTAGACTAAAGACGAATGCAAAAGCACCTGTACGCCCTCCTGTTCGGATTCACCGCGCTGACCGCATTTTCTCAAGCCAACTGGCAGACGAAATTCATGGACAAGCCCTCTTTTCAGGGGGAACCGTTACCGCCCGAGTATCTTGGCCTGAGCTACAACGAGATCCTCGGCAATGGCTTCCAGAATGTGTCCATTCCCTCCATTGACCCGACAAACTACCAGTGGACGGATGGGGACTCGGATGGGTTGGGCGATGTCCCTGCCAATGTCAGTCCGGAGTTAAGGGGCCATCCCTTGCTGGACCAGTTGGTGACGGATCTTGGAGGCGATCCGCTTGCGCTCGCCGCCTATGTTCAGAATGAAATCGGACTAACCAACGTCTTTCAGGGAATTGAATCGCGCTCGGATGGCTCAATCGCGCTCACGGCCAACCAGATCATTCGTGGGGCGATGGGAACGTATATGGAAAAGCAGGGCTCTCCGTGGGAGCAGTGCTCGCTTTTGGTTTACCTGCTTCGCCGGGCGGGGTATCCGGCTGCCTATGTGGAGACCACTTCGGATGGAAACCGGCGTGGAATCTGGATGCTGATGCGCCGGGTCAATAACATGTTTAACCTCTTTCTGGCAGAGGGAGTCACTGAAAGCAGTATTCTGCGCTTTGACATGCCCTGGGTTATTGTTTACACGAACAAATCCGGCACCGGGGGCGAATGGAAGCAACTGTTTCCCTGGATCAAAGACACGGTCGTTGAGGAAGGACTTGATCCCTATGACTACTTCCCGGAGGGCTTCAATAGCGGGAAAAAGTGGACGGAAAAGTACCTGACCAACGATCCGGCGATCAACGACCTGATCGGCAATGACGGCAGGGATACGCCCGGACTCCTGTTCGAGCGCTACCTGCGCGAGCAAGCGGCTGATGACGGATTGTCGGTGGATGACTTCGGCCTGAAAATTTACAATCGCAGGAATCACTATTGGACTTGGGACGATTTCCCCAAGCCGTTCATTGTTGGCCAGCTTAATTCACGCACATGGACGGAGCCACTTGCCGTCAAGACGAACGACCTCAAGAACTCCTCGGACGCATCCAAGTTCGCCACTCTTCAGGTCAAGATTCAGACCGAAGGCGGTGGAAGCACGTTAATGGCGACACAACGGATGAGAATATGCGACCTGCATAATCGCCTTTTTTATACCTACTACAAGCCGGGCGAAAACAAGATCGCCCTAGACATGAGCGCGTTCAATGAAGACGCAGGACTCAGCGATGGTACTTTTTCCAGTACCGATGTTGCCGCCCGCCAATATAAGGAGGTGACGAATCCCGGCGGGGCTCTGGAAATTGTTTTGGATGTGCAGGGTCTCAATCCTCGTTACGACGATTATTCCGACGTGGAATTTACCCGCCCTTATGAGCCCAACTCCCTGTCGGCCATTTGCTTTAACGCCGGGCATGTCACACAGGAAATGCTGGATGTTCACGCCCGTAAATTCTGGGAAATGGAAGCCTCTGGCACAACCCCGGCCATTCAGGATTATGTCAGCGTTATGATGTACATGACGGGCCTGACCTATTGGAATAAGGAGATAGCCGAAGAAGAACAATTACTTCGTTTGCATAAGGCATTTACCGATCAACGCTACGGTGTCTGTATCGCCAAGATTGCTCCGGCTGAAGGCAGTAGCACAACTGACTGGACGACGCCAGGGGTGGACATTCCCTTTCAGGTTAGTTTTTACAGGAACCGTTCCCACCATCCCGCTGACACCTCTGTTGGGCTGGCCGAATATGAGCAAAATATTCAGTTCTTCGATGCCCTTGGGTTGTCGGCGCACGAGCACCAGGCGCTCAACACGTTCTTTGGTCAAAGCAACGCTATTTCCACCGTCAAACTTCTGCGCCTGGCCAATGAAAGGTATGCTCCCACTGAGGGCAACAACGGCCAAGGATTCTTTTCGTTCACCCGCGCTGAATTTGCCAGCGCGAATACGGACCCGGCCTACGCCACCTTGCGGGCCGAGGCGGGCAGCATGTGGACGCAGGCTTACCAGTCCTTCCAACTCGACAATCCGAGCTACGTACCCTCGGATTGGGAGAGCGCCTATGTGACTCCCTTTGATATTGTGATGGACACGGAGGCGGGAGAGACCCCTGCCTATAATGGAATGGGCTTGCTGTTGGTTACGGTCGGAGATGTTGGTGCGTTGATCGATGGACAGATCAACGGCGGTGCGGGGGCATCCTTGCCATCGACTACACTTCAAACGACGAATTTCAATAACATCTCCCTGAGCCAGAATACAGAGGGCTCCTACTACCTGAGCGATTACGGCTCATCGAGTACGAATTTCTCCTCCTCGGGACTGACCACCAGCAACGACGCGATTTCTTTCTTCGATGGGATTGATACCGGGTCGTTTGCTGTTGATTCGTTCTCCGAAAGCTCTTGGAGCACCGGCTACGAGCAACTAACCTCGGGAAGCTCAAGTAGTAATGTCGGTACGATTGGTGAATACATGTACTCGACCGGTTGGCTGGGAGAGCCCTCTTGGAACAGCCTTGGCGGCACGGGTAGCAGTTTTATTTCCGACCCTGTCAACGTCATCAGTGGCGAGTTTTATGTGGACACGACCGACCTGACCTTGCCCGGCCCGCTCTCGCTGCAAATCCGCCGCAATTACAACTCTCAAAATCAGGCGAACAATCTCTTGGGTTACGGCTGGAAGTTCGCCCT
Source organism: Ruficoccus sp. ZRK36 (assembly GCF_019603315.1). Taxonomy (NCBI): domain Bacteria; kingdom Pseudomonadati; phylum Verrucomicrobiota; class Opitutia; order Puniceicoccales; family Cerasicoccaceae; genus Ruficoccus; species Ruficoccus sp. ZRK36. The sequence continues at coordinate 2,487,236 of NZ_CP080649.1, read as the reverse complement.
CATGCCCTACATCAACATCACGCAGAGCGGAGATTTGATCTATGCTGCCGAGCCGGACGGTTCGGTTGTGGCCTACCGCAAAGTGCCCTCATCCTCGCCCGAACGCTGGGAGCCCGACGCAGCCGACAACCCGCAGCTTAACAACTTCAACGGCGGCAACATCGGTGGGCAGACCAACCCCTTCAGTGCCTATCTGGAGAAAACAACCGAAGGCAGCGATGTGCTCTATCAGCTGCACCGGCCCAACGGCCAAGTCGCCGTTTACCGGGTGCGTTCGTTCCCGATCACAGACGGGGCCGATACGATCAGCCGGGAGCGTCCTTATCTGGAGCAATGGAAAGACAGCTTCGGCAATGCCCTGAATTTCAGCTACTATGAAGACTCCACCCAGCCGGAGTACGGCCAGTTGCGACGCATCGAGAGCACCAACGGAAACTTTCTGGGTTTTTCTTACAATGTCCGGGCACAGGCGACCGAAATCTACACCAATGACGGACGCCGGGTAAAGTACGCTTACGACGGCTTCGGGGATTTGGTGAAAGTCACCCTGCCGGACAACTCGTCCATTGAATACGAGTACCAGACGCTCCTCGATGCGGACAACGACAACGAGCCGTACTCCACGCACCTGATCACGGTGGTAAGAAAACCGGACGGGCGTGTGCTCAAGAACGTGTACGACCCGCTTTACGATCCCGACGATGAAACCTATTCGGCCTCGAAATACCGCCGTGTGGTTCAGCAATTCTCGACCGTGGGACTTGACCTGACCCCGGTGGAAATTGCCGAGATGGAGTACAACCCCGCTGGCGACCCGTGGGTAACGGCGGGCTACGATGTGACCTATGTTCACAGCGATGTCCGCGCCTCGCTCGGGCGTGTCACCACGACCTACGTGCACAAGGACGGCCTATACTGCTTCATTGCCGATGGCCAGGCCTCCGGGTTTTCCCCCACCAACACGGCTATCGACCACGTGGTCGCCTACGAGTGGTTCGAGGGAAGCGAACCCAACAGCTTTACCCGCAGCCTCAAGACCATGACGGACAAGCGGGGCTTACAGACCCATTACGAGTACGACACGAGCGGTTCGATCCGCAAGGTCACGGTCGAAGGCGACGTGACCGGGGACGGGGTGGCCGAGTCCGTCCCGACGTATTATTTCTTCGACCCCGCGCAGCACACCCTGCGCAAGGTTATCTATCCGGCCCAGGCTTCCGGCTTTGCCCAGCGGGTTGTCTATAGCACCTACCCGACGATCACCGGCGGGGCCGACTACGAGGAGGACGCCTCAAATCCCGGCACCTACCTCTATGCCTATCTGCCCCAGAAAACCGCCGAGTACGCGGTTGTCAGCCCGACACTGGACGACAGCGAGCCCTCGCTGTCCAATAAGATTGTCGAGACGAGCTTCCAGTACGGACAGGTTGTCGAAGCGGATGCCGAGGCCCACGGCCTGCTCCTGAAACAGGCGTCGCAGTCGAGTCTCGATACCGACGACAAATCCGAAACCACCTGGACCTATACCGCCAAAGGGTTCCCTGCGACCCGGACCCAGAAAACCTTTACCACCGCCCCGGCTGTCGTCACCACCTACGACTACAGCCCCAAGGGTGAACTCATCCGCCAAAGCGATCCGGCAGGCCGGACGGTGCGCTACGATTACGACATGATGGGCCGACTCGAAACGACGACCCGCTACGCCAGCACGTCCTCGGATCAGGCGCTCTCATGGAACGCCCGCTACTACAACCAGAACGGGGAAGTGAATTGGGAGGACGGCCCCCGCTACAATCCCGAGGACTACGTGTTCCGTGACTACGACGGGGCCGGTCGGGTCATCGCAGAGGTCCGCTGGCGCTCTCAGGCCAAGGCCGATGGCAGCGGGGTGGAAGAAGTGGCCGATCAGGATATTTTCTCCGGCCAGAGCATCACCTACTTCGAGTATGACGGCTTTGGCAACCTTGTCTCCACCATCGACCCCCTTGGCAACGAGACCACCCGCGACTACGATTCGCTCGGGCAACTAGAAACCATCACCTACGCGGTCGGTACCGACGACGAGGCCGAAGTTGCCTTCACCTACGAGCCGGGTGGTCAGGTGGCCACCCAGACCAACGCGCTGGAAGGTGTGACCACGACGCTCTACACGAATACGGGCAAGCCCAAAACCAGCACCTCTCCCGACGACCGGGAAACCAGCTGGACCTACACCCTTGATGGCCGCGTTAAGACCCAGACGCTCTCCAACGGCGCGGTCTGGACCTACACTTACGACGACACCGCCCTGACCGAGACCCGCGAACTCACCAACGGGGCGACACTGCTGCAAAAGCTGAAACTCTACACCGACACACGCGGCAATGTTGTCAGGCGCGAAGAGTACGCCTCGGCTTCGGACGTGTATGTATTTGAAACTGAATACGACGGACTCAACCGCGTGGTTCACCGCCAGGGGCCTGCCGACATGAGCCACCCCGACACCTCCGAAACGGTGTCCGTCCGTCAGGAAACGGCTATCTCCTACATCTACGGCGGGAGCTATCCCTACCAGGTGGAAACCGTGACCGGGCCGGTGAAGAAGGTGGAAGTGTTCGACGCCCTGAACCGTCCGCTCAAAGTCTCCCTGCTCGATGCCGCAACCGGCACGGTCGAAGACCAAACCGCCTATACTTACGGAGCTTCCCACCACCTCGTCACCCGTACCCGCGTGCTCGATGCGGATTCGCAGGGGACCAACACGCTTCAGGTGGACACCTATACCGACATCGCCGGGCATACCGTCCTGACCGGCTTTGCCGACGACACTTACACCCGGCAGGTTTACGACAAGGCGGGCAACCTGACTGCCAGCTACGATGAATTGGGGCTCGAAACACAGTTTGCCTACGATGCCCGCAACCGGCTTGGAACGACCACCCGGCCCGACGATTCCACCGTCACTCTGGGCTATGACGATGCCGGAAATATCATCAGCCGGGAAATGCCCGGCGACCTCATCTGGCAGGCGCACTATGACGGTGCCTCGCGCATTGAGTGGGAACAACTGACCGGCACCGGGGCCAGCGTGTCCCGCCGCGTGGACTACGCCTACAACACGAGCGGCCCCAATCTCGGCCTCTTGCAGAGCCGGACCGAAAACAACGGCCAGACCGATGAGATTACCCACCTCTTTGTTTACGACGAGGGCATGCGCCTTCAGGAGACCACTTCTGCGGGCTTCAATTATCCTTCCGTCAGCCTTTACCGCCAATATGACTGGCGGGGGTTGGTTACGGCGGTCACACGGGCTTCGACTTCGGACCCGGACCTGCTTCCCTCTGTCCGCCTCAGCCGCCGCTACGACGGCTACCGGCAGATGTACGATGAGACGCTGGAGGTTGGCTCCGGCACCGGGACGGGCTTTGCCGCCCTGCGCACGCACAGCCACCTGATTCAAAGCTGGGACGGCGCGGGCCGTCGCACCCTCTTGAAAGCAGGCGACGACGTGGAGACCAAGGGCACCTGGACGCCCGCCATGGACTTCGAGTACCGGGCAAACGGACAGTTGAGCCACCTCTCCCCCCTGACTGCCTCCGATAGCTGGACGCTGGACTACGATTACGCTACCAACGGGCAGTTGAATCAAAGCAGCCTGAAAGTTTGGACTAACGGCGGTTCCTCCTCCTACAACGCCAAGCAGGAGACCACCACGGCCACCGGCAGCGCCAACACCATGCGGGACGCCCGTGGGCGGCTGACGGACCGGCTTGTCCAAAGCCGTCAGGGGGCTTCCACCGCTACCGCCCTCGATGAGTCGATGGAGCGCTTCGATGACGGCAGAATCGACACCTATGCCGTTCAGCACACGGATGGCTCGGGTGGATCATGGGCGGCATACACCGAGACCCGCAACTACACCTACGATGCCGAGAACCGCCGTCTGGCCACCGAAACCTACCAGCCCGATCCGGCCAGCCCCGTGGCCACGAAAACCTTGCAGTACACCTTTGACGCCGATGACCTTGGGGTCCGCATCAAGGCCGAGAACGTGACGGACACCGCGACTCTCTGGGAGGTCGATCCGTCCAGTTACGGGCTGGACGCCTTCAAGCGTCTGGAAACCGAGAAACGCACCTCGCAGTTGGCTCCCTTCCTCGCAGAGGGGACGGCGGTCGGGCCGGGCAAGTTCAGCCTCTGGCTGGGCGAAGGGGCCAGCCCCACGAGCTGGCAGTACATCGACACCATTTACCCGGACCCCGACTACGGCAGTGGGGATTGGCAGGTGCCGCTCGCCCTGGCTGACGGCCAGTACACCCTCAAGGCCAAGGCCGTGCACCTGAACCCCGGCAGCACCTTTGCCCCGGAAAGCACCAGCACCTTCACCGTCGCCCTCGGCGGCGAACAGCGCACCGTCACCAACACATACGACCACTCCGGGCGGCTCCTCTCCCGCTCATGGGCAAGCGGGGACGTGACTCAGACTTTTACTTGGGATGCCAACGGACGGCTGGTCAAGGTCGTGCAGGCTGACAATCGGACCACGCCGTTCTTGCCTGCCTTCACCTGGAGCGCCGCCTACGATCCGCTCGGACGCCGGATCGTGACCGCTTACGTCCCGGATAACTCCCCCCAGGCGGGCGCGGAAGTCTCCCGCAGCATTTACTCGTGGTTCGACCCGCAGGTCGAGTTCCTCGAAATTGCCGTCGAAACCCAGGGACAGCGCTGGTGGAAGTTCTACGGGCCTGACCGGGATGCCGCTTACGGCAGCTTCCAAGGCATCGGCGGGCTCGAAGCCATCGTGAACGAGGCCAGCGGCCAGCTTTACCCGGTCATCGACGATGTGTTCGGCAACGCCGTCGCCACCGTGGACCTCGGGGATATGGAGACCTCCTCCGACGACCAGCTCGTTTGGACCGAAGTCCAGACCTCCGGCTACGGCCCGCTGCCTGACTACCAGATGCAGCCCCTTGAGCAGTCCGGCGATCTCTTAGCCAGCCTCGCCTGGCACTCCCGCCGCCTCGACCCCACAGGGTATTTCTGGATGGGCGCACGCTACTACGATCCCGTCTCCGGTTCCTTCCTCTCCGCCGACCCGCTGGGCCACTCAGCGTCCCTCGACCTCTACTCCTACGCCGGAGGCGATCCGATCAACTTCATGGACCCGACGGGGAGGAATATGGCTTCAATGGTTCCGCCTGACGCTATAGCCTATGCCAAGCGCGTTGAAGGGTATGTGCAGGCTGGACAATCTATACAAGATGCAAACGATCTTGCCTCAAAGTCCATGGAGAATCAGAATGCATGGGTGACTAGGGCTATCGTCGAAGGGTATGGAGAGGGCTTTGGTGAGGCCATACCCGTTGTATCTGCATTGAAGAATAGCTATGAATTTGTCAGTGGAAATCAAGCTGTGCTTACGGATAGCAGTGGTTTTTCATTACAGGCATCGCGGGTTGAATCGGGATTGGCATTGGCCGGAGATCTTTTGCCTTTCGCACCTGCTGTCAAAACACCAGCCCGGTTGGGCTCGACAATTCTCAGTTCCCAAACGCTTCTGGATGCTCAGTACACCACTGGATTGGCAGGTGCCGTCCTGAATTCACAGTCAACTAATCTCAGCGCACAATTGCTTACGTTTGCAGGCTCAAATAGTGGTAAGATGACAACTGCAATCAGTGCAGCAGGCCTTTTCGGTGCTGGATACTATGCAGATCAAACGGGTATGGATACGGGGACCGATGCGTTGACTGGACTAGATGGAGGTCCATTGTTTTCTACCGCAACAGGACTGATAGATTTCGGGAGCGCAACATCTAGTGTAGGCACAATGCTGGGAGAAGAGTTAGGGTCTGGCATTAATTCGGCATGGAACTATGCCACGTCAACTGGAAGTATTGTTAGTGATCCGACCGGAAAATACAATAAGTGATGGACCTTATAATAAATATATTATGCTTTGCTGGTGGGATTTTTATTGCAATCAAACTGTTCAAGGACAGATGGGGTATTAAACAGCTTGGCGTTATATGCATAGGCATGGCATTGCTAAGCGGCTTATGCTATATTTGTGCTAGATATTTGAATGTAGGATTTGTTTTACTTCCAACCCAACCTGCGTTGAAAGACCCAGCCAACGCCATGAAAGTAACAGCTCTAATGTTTAAAACTGGGCTAGCCTTCTTCCCACTAGCATACATTTTTGAATGGTGGTACTATAAAAAACATCCAGACATTGATCCTTACTCGGGAAAAAGTAAATCCGAGATGGCTGCTGACAAAAAGCGAAAGGAGGACATTGAAAGGGCACAGTCGGAGGAGAGAAAACGTCAGGAAGAAGAGGACGCTAACGACGACACCAATTATCGGCTTTATTAATCCTAAAGACTTTACGTAATACTGGTCCCATATGCTGTTTCAAAAATGAAATTTATTCTCATTATCTTTTTACTCTTACTGCCTTTTCTCGCCCATGCGGATGTTGAGGTCTCTCTGGGAACTGTCGAATCCACATTCGATAAATCCCAAGTGCAGTTGACGGCCAAGAATACCTTCGATCAAGGGATACGAGATGCACGAGTCTGGGTATTTCTTGTCGATGGCAACGGCAAAGTCGTGGGAAATAAAGCGGCCTGGGTCATCGGCGGCAATGACCATACTGCTGACAACGAGAATTTGCCAAAGTCTCGCGCTCCTCTGCAACCCGATGAAGAACGGGAATTCACAGTCATGATTGACCATACCCCCTCAAGGCAAGGATCAGCAACCAGCCCTGCCAGCGATACCCTTACTCCCAAAATTGTTTTCATACGCCTGATATTGGCTGATGGTAGCACGGTGAATCCCAAGAAGGCTGTCCGTCCGCAAGAGCAAGAATGATGTGTTAGCCATGGTAGATAAGCGCACACTATTCCGAGTCTAGTTTTCTTTTCGACTGCACCAATAAGCCAAAAGGATAAATTCGGTTCTCATGCATGTATTTCTTAGTGCGCCAGATTGCTTTCGAGCCCCATTTTAACCAAGAAAAAGCACGGTAGTGGATTTATAGAAAGTATGCTTGCAAATGGAGTGCTCTTATGTTCACTTAGCGTAGGCATGGCTAAAGATTCAAAAATCGAATGGACACACCACACCTTCAATCCCTGGTGGGGTTGCATAAAAGTGTCTCCAGCATGCAACAATTGTTACGCCGAGGCTTGGGCCAAACGCGTCGGAAGTAAGGTATGGGGTCCTAAAGCTCCTCGACGTTTTTTTAGCGATGCTCACTGGAAAGAGCCTTTAAAATGGAATCGTGAGGCTGAAATAACAGGTAAGCGATACCGTGTCTTTTGTGCATCCATGGCTGACGTTTTTGAGCGAAAAGCGGAGTTGAGAGCAGATCGTGAGAGGCTCTGGGATATAATTGCCCAAACGCCTCAATTAGATTGGCTGATGCTAACGAAACGCCCTCAGAATATAAAGTCAATGGCCCCTTGGGATGACAATTCATGGCCTCTCAACGTGTGGATGGGAACAACTGTAGAAAATCAGCATTGGGTAGATAAGCGAGTACCTTTTCTCGCTCAATCGGGGGCAAGGATTAAATTTCTAAGTTGCGAACCCTTACTTGGTCACATTGATTTAAGTGATTGGATGAAACACAATCAGATAGACTGGGTCATTGCAGGCGGTGAAAGTGGCGCTAAGTCTAGACCAATGAGTCCGCAGTGGGTCCGGTCACTCAGGGATCAATGCCAAGAATACAAAGTTGCCTTTCATTTTAAGCAGTGGGGGCATTGGGCTCCAGTTGAACTGCTAACATCTGAGCAGAAAGAAACGCTTATGTTCGATGGATTTAGAATGGCTGCCGCAGGCAAAAAAATTGCAGGTAGAGACCTAGACGAGCGAACGTGGGATGAGTTTCCCAAAATCGCTTAAACGATATTCACTCGAATAGACATACATGGCAACAAAGGCATTTATATGGAAAAAAGATGGAAGTTGCCCTGATTTAGAGCCACATAGTCAAACGAAGCTAGAGGTTCTCCGGGACTATGTAGTGGATTACCTCAAAATTCTTGTTCGTGGCTCAATGGGACAAGAAATTTTTAAGATCACGCTGGTTGATGCGTTTGCTGGAGGCGGACGCTACAGCAAGGGAGAGGATGGCTCTCCTCTTACGCTATTAAAAGCGGTAAAAGAAGCAGAAGCGCTCATTAACTTAGAGCAAAAAAGAACTAAGCCATTAAAAATTGAAGCGCATTATTATTTCGTAGAAAAGAACAAATACGCGTTTGATAGTTTGAAGCAAACAATCAAGGCTTCCGAGTGGAGCGATGAATTATCAAAAAAGATATATCTGATCCATGATTCGTTCGAGAATGTATCGACGTATATTGTTGAAAAAACTAAAGCACGCCATCCGAATGGAGGCTCTCGGGTTATTTTCTTTTTAGATCAGTGTGGATGGGCCCAAGTCAATGCCACTCAGATTGCTCAAATATCTCAATCATTGAATTATAAATGTGAGTTTATACTTAACTTTGCATGTGATTGGTTAGCCCACTATATTAATGGTGGCGATGACTTTCGTAAAGGTTATGATGGTCTTGGGTTAAGTGACTTAATACCGATTGACGAACTCTTGGAATTGAAAGAAAAGACCCAAAGTGATTATCGTTACGTAATTGCAGCAAAGCTTGGGCCTGCCCTCCAAAGAGCATCCAAATCTCCTTTTTTTAGCCCTTTCTATGTCGAGCCGACAACAGGTAGTAACCATGGATATTGGTTAGTTCACTTGGCTCCCCATATTCGGGCAAGGAATGCTATGATCGATGTGTACCATCGAAAACAAACGCATATAAGGGCATTTGGTAATACAGGGTTGAGGATGCTTGCTTATAATCCTGATAGCGATCCGTCTGGCTATCTTGATGGATTTGATTTTTCTGACGATACGATTACGAAGGCAAGATTACATCTTGGGAAAGATTTAATACAGGAGTTTGTATCAAACTACTCAGAAGGGACGACATTCTCTACGCTTTGCTTAGATCGGATTAGCGATACAATTGCAAACACCAGTCTTCTTTCGGATGCGTTAGTTGATTTGGCTAAAGCTGGAGAAATTAATATCAATGGCCCAAATGGTGGAATTAAACGCTGTGAACGCGTCGAACCTGGTGACATTATCAAGCTTAATAGACGTCCTTACTTAACGGGAATGGGTATTATACGAAATGGTTTATCCGACTGACAGAATTAAAGTCCTACGCATATTTCAGGGACCTCATTGTCTGAGCCTTTCGTAATTGGTCTATTGCGAGCTAGAGGATTATCAGACACAAGATAGAGAATCGATATGAAACGATTGATTTAAGCCAGTCGGTTCAAGACTGCCTAACCTTGACGTCATGTCCATAGCCGGATATTTATTGTAGTGCAAGATATGAGGTCGCTAAGCATGCAGGAACAGAATGAAGTTCAAAAGTAGGAATCTGCGGGCAATTGCTGAACTGATTATTGGGGACCAAGAGTTTTTCCCATATCGATCGAGCAGCTACATCACTCAGTTTTTTGAGGAATGTGACTTGGACTTTGTCCACGATGGCACAACACGCTGGCATTGGACAGCTGAGCGTTTGGAGGAATTACTGCAAGAACCACAACCTGTCGCTCATTCTCTTCCTGAACGTTTTGTTCATGTGCTTCGGGTGTTGATGCTCAAGCCTGATGCCGTGCCAGAAGATCCTGATCGCTTGAAGGCGCTAGAGGAGTTAAACAAGCCTCTCTCACGAGAGGGTTATGAGGCATTCTATGGCGATGATGAGCTTCTTTATGTCCGCCATATCGGGACAAAGACAATTTCCTTGGCAGCAAATCCCCATCGTCCATTCACCCCAAAAGAAATAGAAAAACGCAATCAGCTAGTTGCCTACTTGAGCCAATGCTCTGAAGACGAACTGATTGAAGATGTCCTACTTCCGCTATTACGGCAATTGGGTTACCACCGGATAACGGCAGCTGGGCACAAGGATAAGGCCCTGGAATATGGTAAAGATATCTGGATGCGATATGTGCTTCCAACACAACATATTCTTTATTTTGGAATACAGGTCAAAAAGGGTAAATTGGATACATCTGGGGTAAGCAAAGCAGGCAATGCAAATGTGTCAGAGATCTACAATCAGGTGCTAATGATGCTTGGCCATGAGATATTCGACCCAGAAACTAGTAGGCGTGTCCTCGTTGATCATGCATTCATCGTTGCTGGCGGGGACATTACCAAACAGGCCCGAAACTGGCTCGGAGGAAAATTAGATGCTTCTAAGCGCAGCCAAATACTTTTTATGGATCGTGAAGATATATTGAATCTCTACATTGCAAATAGTTTGCCGCTACCAGACAAGTCCCTTCCTGCGGCTAGACCTGAATATGATGATGATGTTCCGTTTTGACATAGAGTAGAGGGCCCAGTTGAGCTGGTCGAGGCCTTTATGGCTACGTAGCACCATTCATAATGGTTGGAATCAGGCACCGCATCACAATTTCAACTATTATCGAAAAAGTCGATGGGCATCAATCCTAAGCAAACTCATCAATCCCTCACGGACTGATATCTTGTCGCTGGCCCCTTACCCAACCGCCGAACCTTCCCTTGCTGAACCAGCACATTTAGCAAATTTCGAGTGCTCGAAACACAAACACCAAGATAGTCGGCCACAGCAGAGCAAGTCACCGGACCAGCGTGAGAGGCCAGAAATTGCTCAATAGAGCTTCCCCCTTTCCTGTGAGATTTAGCAATTTCAATCCTTTTCGAATCCTCCCCCCTCTTGTACAGATGCATAGCCATGATGCCCCGGGCCAATATTTGGCCTATCTCATCTATTCGTTCTTGGTCGGGGGCTCCCATTATATAGGGGCTTCTGGGCCGAACCAAGTCGAACACAAGGTAAAAAATCAAAAAAAGTCATATTCTGTTCAGATAGAGACGGAGAAAACAGCAACGAGAAGGAGAGTTGTTTGACTCCTTGTATTTATTGCTTTGGCGGCGTTTTGTTCTCTGACTCCATATATAGTTTAAGCGTTTCAGCCAAGGCGCTCATCTGTCTGGCATCTTTGGATGAAATACCTTTGACCATTTTATTCGAGGCAATCTTGCTGAGGAAAAGCGTGCTCTCATAAGCCTTCTTTATTCTTAGATGAACCATTCGCTTTTGCTGCGGTATTTCCTTCTGGCTATATAATTGAAGTTCCTGGTCTACTTTCGCTTCTATTGGAGATAATACTGAATCAGAGTCATTATTTGAAGGCGAGAACTCCTCTTGTTTTGAGGCTTCAATCAGTCCTTGTCCCCCAGGCAAACCACGAACCTTATCGGCAACATCACTGAAGCCATCTGCCCCATGTGCGCAACGTCTCTGGATATCCCCAAGTAATTTTCTCCACCATAAAGAAAAATTAGAGGAATATATACCGACAGGCTCTTCAACAACCAAGGCGCGTGCAATGGTCTCAAAGCGATCAGAGAATCTTGAAATTGAAGATTTGGATGTCGGGAGATGCAACGCCTCCAAGACAGGCTTACCTATATTAAATTTAGCTGAACGGTCTTCGGCGGGATTCCCATTTTCGATATCGAATTGATGGCAGTAGTAGATTAACGCCGCCGCCATGAATACATTCGACATACGCCGTCGGTCAATCTCACGAGCTAGGTTTACGATCCGTTGACTTAGGTTCCCAAAGCCTGAAATACGAATATCCTCGCCCTTAACAAGCTTTGCCAAAGTTCCAAGTTCGCTCCAGATGTTGTCTTCTGTAAAAACGGCTTGAGGCATTTGAACATCAATTGACTGGCATATATGGGGATCGAGTTCAAAAACATGTGCTGCCACCGCTAAAAAGCATTTACGAGATACCCCTCTTTTCACCGCTTTCTCGCACAAGCGAATAACTTCTTTAGGGCGGTCAGCCGGAGCGAAAGCTTTCAGTTCATGCAGCAGGCTGCCATATTTGTTTAGCTCCACGTAGCCGATCTGCTTCGAAAACTGTGAAGTATTTGATGGGTTATCACTGCTAACCCATGCTTTGATTTGATTCAGGCACTCTTTATATTTTGTCATGATATGAGTTGTTCGTTTTTGGAAACGAGTTTCACGCTGAAACTCAACACCAAAAAGTGGTCTCAGAGCAGGCAAATTGGCAAATGATTACCGACGTCGGATCTTGGCCATTCGCTTCTGACTCGATTTATAAAAATCTGGCCCCATTAATACCTCCATCCTTTTGAGCATCGATTTTACACCGTTGGGCAATTCTCCCCCCCGTTCGAGCCACACCTCAAAGTTGCGAAGTCGGTCAGCGAGATTATGCCCACCAAAATTTCCATTATGATAATGCCTAGTATAAGTAGAGTTTGGTTTTGCAGGGGTTGCAACGGTATCAGCGGGCGGTGGAAGTGGAGTTTGTGTCGGTTGCAACGAACCCTTTTCGCTCATGTTGCCCTGATTTGGGACTAGGGCCGACGAATTCACATCCCCCACCGAAGACGATTTTCCTTTTGCACTAGGCACAATTCCCTCCGTTGGAGACACCAGTTCCGTTTGCAACTGGTGCAAGGGTCCCTGAGAACGATCAGCACCTACCTTTTCTGGGCTGTGCCCATTAAGGTCACGTTTTGCACTAGGTACAACTGACTCGGGTGACATTGCTTTATTCAGGCGGGTTTTACCGCCCGTTTTCGTGTCCTTAGAAAGTTTACTCGCGAGGGCATATAGCTGGTTTCTGCTAATCGTACCCGAGCCAACGCTTAGCCGAATGATATCCTGGTTCAGGTAGATTCGGATATATTTGTAGGCAGTGGAGAGTCCAAAACCGAAACGTTTCTGGTGCCTGATAAACGCCTGAGCGCCCAAATAATTTATGAAACGCACCAGCAGTTCACCAATTTTTGAACATTCTCGAATCAAATCTTCCGTAGCTTGTTCCCCGTCAAGCATTCGAAGCGATTTATGGATCTGACTCGCCTCGTTGAGTAGATCATCAAAAGCACTGCTTACGGATGGGGGAGTCCACTTTTGTTGGGGTTCGGGATGCTTTTGAAACTCACTGGTAGTTTTGTTTATATATACGTCCATGATATACCCCCTATGTGCCGAACGTAAGAGAAAACAATGAAAAGTTTTTTGAAAAAAACTTTGGTGATTTCGCAAGTACGCCCCATAAGGATTATTATGGGCAACTCTGAATATGGAAAAAACACCGCTGCTAACAGCTTAGGAAACCACGAAGATAGCAACCGGCCCCAGGGAAAATTAGGGTCCGAAAAAATTAATAAGCCAGTACACGCGAGAGGGCCACACGGACCCTCTCGCGAACTGGCTGAGGCCGGGGGCCAGCCCCCTCCTCCGACACCTCCCCCTGTTGAGGCTGCTAATAAAACAAGTAGCCAGAGGAAAGCAAAAACAGCTCTCTCAAAGCGAGAGAAGACGCTAAAAATCCGCGTTACAAAGGACGAGGATTATCATATTCGCCAAAACAAACCCAATGGGCAGTCGTTGGCGAACTGGGCCAGAGAAACCCTTCTTTGCCCCTCAGGTCAGGGTACGATAAAATCTGACCCCGAACTGATCAGGCAGATCGCCTGGTCGGGCAATAATCTAAACCAAATTGCCAAGGCGATAAATACGCACAATGCGGTGGGAACTCCGTTTGAAATCATTGTTGTCGCAGATCACTTACACGCAATTCGCCAACAACTAAATGCCTTGATAAATAGGGGGCAAAAATGATCCATCGGGTGTTTGCACGTGGTGCAACAGGAGATCCTGTTGGTTATCTACTGAAGCCTCGACAAATAGCGGCGAAGGTTCTTCGGGGCAGTCCGGTAATATGGGACCGAGTCTACCATACTTGTCCGTTCAAAAACAAATACACCTCTATTGTATTATCGTTTTCTGAAAAGATCACGTCGGAACAGGAGATCGCCATCATCGACTCCTACGAAGCAGTGGCTTACGCAGGTGCTGATCCTGCCGACATCGAACGCCTGTGGGTGAGACATTCCGAGCACGATCGCACCGAACTTCACTGCATCATAGCCCATACGCACCTTTCAAGTGGCAAACGTTGGCAACATTATTACCATTACGCAGACGGCATTCTTTTCGATAGTTGGCAGGAAGTAATCAATTATCAGTTCGGATTCAGCTCACCACACGCTCCACAGCGAACCCGACTCGAAAGCGTACCATCTAGTAAATTACCACCTGAAAAGAAAAAACTGTTCACAAAGCTGGATCGTTTAATCGTTGAGCAGATTCATTTGGGGAAACTAAGGCATCGCGAAGATATAATCTCTTATCTCAAGGAACAGGGGTATGAAGTTTCCCCAAGCCGGAATTTCATCGGTGTACGGGAGCCTGGCTCGGGTGAAAAGCGCCTTCGCCTCAAGGGAGAAAAATATCGTGAAGGAGCTGATTTGTACTACCTGAAAAATCAGGTAACACCCAATACTGGTCGACGTAAGAGTTATGAGCAGTATCAGACTATTTTTTTGCAGCAGCTGCAAAAGCGTATCAGACGAGCACAATCACGCTTTGCCGGGGAGACTATTTCCACCCCAGTTCCTGGAATTCTACTATCAAACAATATAGATCATGAAAGACAAACAATCATCAATGAACCCAGAGATCGTGACCTTAATTCAGACTGCAATCTCCACTGTGAACGCGCAAACCCGCAGCCAACTCGAGAGCCTCACCAGCCAAGTATCGCAGATATCCTCGATGGTATGCGATCTATCCTCAAAAGAATCCGACGACAGTTGGATCGCATTCGAGGACCACAAATCACTAAAAACTGTCACACTCCCGTACCACAGCATCAGCCATTTCTCTCTTGGCGAAGATGGTTTGGTTATTTACTTCGGCACAACAAGAGGAGAAATCGTGGTAAAGCTAAAGGCATACTCAATAAGCAAACATGGGATCAAGTATCGGGAACTCGAGCGACAAAATTGGATGCACATACAAAAACTGATTCGCACCCGAAAACTCCAGGAATTCCCCTGTAAGTTTGGGCCTGAGGTGCATATTTTTCCCACGATAACATATCCCGATGATTGATGTATGCCTGGCGATGTTGACTAGGCTCAATCTTCTCCCGATAAACAAGCTGGAGGATATGTATATAAATAATGAATATATGACACAAATGAGTGGACTCATATCGTAAGCTTAAAATACAATCATGTATAGCTTATGAACGAGATAAAATGCCCACATTGCGGTAAAGCATTTAAAGTCGACGAGGCTGGCTATGCCGATATTCTCAAACAAGTCAGAAATAAGGAGTTCGACGCACAGCTACACGATAGGCTGGCACTAGCCGAGAAGGATAAACACAGTGCAGTAGAGCTTGCCAAGGAGAAGCTCGCTCGTGAACTGCAAACAGAAGCTCAACAAAAAGACGCGACTATTAGCGATTTGAAGGCTCAGTTGAATGCAGGAAAGACGGAGAAAGAGTTGGCGATCAGTAGTGCTGTTTCTGCTGTTGAAAAAGAGAGAGATGACCTTCTAAGCCAACTCAAACAAGCCAAGTTCGATACTCAAAAGGCTACGGAGCAAGCCGAGAAAGACAAAGCTAGTGCAGTCGAGCTGACCGAGCAAAAAGTAAGTAGCGCTCTGCGTGCTGAGATACAAGAGCAAATGTCTATTATTCAAGGTCTTACATCACAATTGGAGGCAGGTAAGGCAGCACAAGAGCTGGCCGTAAAAGATGCTGTCACTCGTTTAGAAAAAGAGAAAATCGATCTGGAGAATCAACTTAAGCAAGTGAAGATCGATGGAGAAAGCGCAACGAAATTAGCGGAAATTGAGAAGCAAAAGGACATCGAAGAGCTAAAGGCTCAGTTACAGGCCAAGGAGCTTAGCCAGAAACTGGCCATAACCGAAGCTGTGAGTGTTGTAGAAAAAGAACGCGATACTCTTAGGCACAGTCTAGATCAGGCAGCCCTCGAAAAACAGGTCGCAGAAAAGGCACTGAGAGATAAGTATGAAACACAGCTCAAAGATCGGGATGAAGCCATTGATCGTCTCAAAGATTTGAAGGCAAAACTTTCGACCAAGATGCTGGGAGAGACACTTGAACAGCATTGCGAGACCGAGTTTAACCGCATACGTGCAACAGCCTTTCCACGGGCGTATTTCGAGAAAGACAACGATGCCAGCTCCGGTAGCAAGGGAGACTTCGTTTTCAAAGACATGGATGAAAATGAAACGGAAATCGTTTCCATCATGTTCGAGATGAAAAACGAGAATGACACTACGGCGAGTAAGAAGAAGAATGAGGATTTTTTTAAGGAACTGGACAAAGACCGGAGCGAAAAAGGTTGTGAATACGCCATACTGGTCTCCCTCCTCGAGCCTGAAAGTGAACTCTACAATACAGGCATTGTCGATGTGTCTCATCGTTATGGAAAAATGTATGTCATTCGACCGCAATTCTTCATCCCGATGATTACACTTCTTAGGAATGCAGCGACAAATTCACTGAGCTACAAGAATGAACTAGCGCTGGTGAAGGCTCAGAACATCGACGTAACGAACTTCGAGGCTGACCTGGAAGACTTTAAGTCAAGATTCGGCAGAAACTTTGAACTTGCATCCTCTCACTTCCAAAAGGCAGTAGAGGAGATCGACAAGTCTATCTCACACCTGCAAAAGACCCGAGAAAGCCTAGTTAAGTCAGAAAACCAGCTACGCCTTGCAAACGACAAAGCACAAGATGTAACGGTAAAAAAGCTGACCCGGAATAACCCGACAATGAAAGATAAATTTGAGGAGGCTAGATCTCAGAGCCAATCTGGTGAATCTGAGTAGAATTCCTAAAAATTAACTGCCCCAATAATGATTAAGAAAATTAAAAGTGTCAGTAATATGGGTGTGTTCGACGGCTACCGTTGGCCGTCTGGAAGCAGCCTTAATGAGTTTAAGCGATTCAACATCCTTTATGGCGCAAATGGCTCTGGAAAAACCACACTATCGAGGCTTTTTCGACATCTTGCGACTGGAGATTGTGAGCCATTTCCAGACCTAAAATACTCACTGGAGGCTGAGTCTGGCACGCTTAAGGAAACAGATGCTAAGACAGTTCCAATCAGAGTTTTTAATGCCGATTATGTGCGATCAAACATTGGTGAAATTGAAGGTGAGCTAAATCCCATATTCATTATTGGAAAGGATCAAAAAGACCTACAGGCCGAACTTGCAGAAAATGAAAAAGAGTACGTGGAGCGCCAAAGTAAGCTTAACGACCTTACAGGACAAATTGATTCTAAGGAAAAAGCTAGAGGCAAAGAGTTTACCGATATTGCCAAGGTCATTGGTGTGGCAACCCAAGGGTTGACATCAAGAACATATAGAAAACCGCAAGCGGAATTGGCTTATAAAAGCCTCACAGAATTTAAGGTGCTCAGCAACGATGAGCTTGAAACCTTGAAGCTTATTGCTGAGCAAAAAAAACTTGATAGTATTTCAAAGCTCGACTTAGGAACGTTTGAGATCGACTTAAGTTCTCTAGCCGAGACATCCAACAAGCTATTAATTGAAACAGTGGAAGCCATTGTCATCCCAAGGCTGAGAGAAAACCCTAGAATTTCGCTATGGGTTGAAAGCGGTATCGAGCTACATGAATCCGGCAGCCAATGCGAATTTTGCGGCAGTGTAGTGACAGAAGATCGCCTGAAAGCTCTAGCCGCTCACTTCAATGATGCAGACAAGTCATTAAAAGAAGATCTTCAGAAACTAATCGAAAATTACGATGCAATTCTACAATCGCTTCAAAGCTTCGCAATGCCATCGAAATTGGAATTTTTTGATGAATTTCAGCTTGAATATGCAACTTACTACGCGGCGGTGAAAGAGAAGCTCTCCAAGTTAAGAACATATGTAGTAAAAGCAAAGAAGTTGGTTGAGAGAAAGCTGGTAAGCCGAACAGAAGTGATAGAATTTAACATCATATTGGATTCATATCCGGTTGCCGAGGCATTACGCCAAACAAACGAAGTGATCGGAGCGCATAATACGAAATCAAAGAGTTTTGAAGAGGCTAGGACATTGGCTTCTTCCCAAATAGAACAGCACTATTTGAGCACGATTCAGTCCGATGTGGAGGCGTACGATAATGAGCTAGACCAGCTCAAGGCCGATGTGAAGGCTATTCAAGACGGTAATGAAGAAACTAAGCAACTTTCTCTCGATGAGCTTGATGCCGAGATTAAACGGAAACGTGGACTAATCGCAAATACTCAGCAAGCAGCGGAAGATTTGACAAAGAAACTGGAAATTTTCCTAGGGCGTAAAGAATTGAGATTTGATCCCGAGGGAGATGGATACCGGATTTATCGCAAG
The DNA here is from genome assembly GCF_019603315.1 of Ruficoccus sp. ZRK36. Classification (NCBI taxonomy): domain Bacteria; kingdom Pseudomonadati; phylum Verrucomicrobiota; class Opitutia; order Puniceicoccales; family Cerasicoccaceae; genus Ruficoccus; species Ruficoccus sp. ZRK36. The sequence continues at coordinate 2,468,865 of NZ_CP080649.1, read as the reverse complement.
TCTGTCCCTGCACAGGGATTGAGCGAAGGCGAAAAGACTGCAATCGCATTTGTCTATTTCTCCGTCCAGCTCGAAGACCAAGATTTCGATAAAACTACGGGCATCGTTGTTGTCGATGATCCAATTTCAAGCCTGGATGCCAGTTCGACGTATCAGGCTTTTGCCTTCCTGAAGGAAGCTGTCAAAGACTCAAAACAGGTTTTTTTGCTTACCCACAATTTTGATTTTTTGAAGCTATTGCTCAACTGGATAAAACATCACCCGTACGCGAAGAAAAATCGTGAATATTTCATGCTCAAAGCAAAAGCCACGACGGGAGATGCTAGGAAGTCTTGGATAGAGTCCATGGATAAAGCCCTAACCGAGAACGGCAGTGAGTATGTATTTCTCTTTAAGCAGGTTAGAGACTATACATGCGATGGAACAATTGAAAATGCTTACCCAATGCCAAACATCATCCGAAAGCTGCTTGAGCAATTTCTTGAGTTTATGTGCCCAACGGCAGAAAAAAATCATCAAAAACTTCAGAGTATACAATTCGACCCAATCAAAAAGACTGCATTAAACAAGTATGCGAACGACTTCTCGCATCCCACGGGAAAGGGCCTCGACCCGTCACTGGTGGACGAAACCAGAAATAATGCACAACATTTGATCGAGATGATCCAAACGGTTGCGCCTACACACTATAAAAATTTGAACCGCAACTAACAGTTCGTTAACATCATGAATCGACCAATTGCCACGCCTCTAGCGTGACATGTTTGATGTAGAGTCTACGGGTGGAAACAAGACAAACCGTGAAGAATATATATTTTCGCCACGCTCATATTGCCCGACCATTCGCTAAGTCAAACGGGCATAGGCAACAGCTCTAGGTTCATGCTCTGCGCTCAATCGACCTGAAGCAGAATCATTGAGACCAACTCGTAAAACTGGTTCTCGAGTGGTTCGGAGAGGTGCCATTCCTTCGCACCCGCATAGGGTTCCATCACGAAAACTGGCTTATCTTTATTCGGAAACGAAATCAGACAATAGCTCGTATTGATGCTCTGGAGTCGAATCTCGAAAATGTAGATAGACTCGTCGGGATCGTAATCCAATTGAGAAGCTGGGATCACAATACGCCTCTGGGCTGAGACGTTTCCATCCAGTCCACGAGACCGGAGCCACGGTAAATGCTTATGAAGACGGAAACGTGCTTCTTGTTCACGAGCAACCGCTAGCTCTCTGCGGAATCGCGCATGCGCCCTTATATCGAGCACGCTCGCGCCAATATGAGGGCTTGCCCAAGCTGGAATTTGCTCATCGCGCACGCCAAACTCTTCAACCATCATGTCGAGCCAATCCGCGCTTATTCTGTGGTCCTGATGTGTAAGATTACTGACAAATTCACTGTCGTATGACCACATGGTCAGTGCCCAGCGCTTAGGGGCAGGAGGAAGGATGAGGGCTGAATATGCTTCACCTTCACCATCTCTTACCGGAAGAACAAAATAGGCTTCCGAGGGCCGGATGTCGGGGCGCTTGGGGCAGATCATACACTCGATCGATCCCTCCCAGTGTATGTATTGGCGGATGTCGTGCTCGACGTAACTAACCCGACGGCGAATCTCGTTGTCGCATTCTCGTCCCAGGCGCAACCTAAGTAACAGGAGTTCATGATCATTGAAACCCTCCTGTCGAGCTGCTTCGAAACCACGAACGAACTTCCAGTTTTCTACTTTTCCCACGTCCATGTTAGTTTCTTTCCAGCAGGCGACGAGCGATGCCAGTGAGTTGGTTTTGATACTTGAAATTGAAGATGCGTATGCGTGGGCGTGAGCTTCTATTGCCACCAAAAAAATAAACGATTTTTAGCCAAAGACTATGCTCGGGAAATGCCTGACTAAGCGCATACCCGTACATAGCGACTTGTCTAACATCCACATCTCGAGGCTTTGACGGAAGGGAATCCGTCATCCATTTAAATTCCATCACCTGTATTGCCTTAGGCGTGAAAAGGTCCCAGTCCATGCGCCCGGTGAAGACTCCCGGCACATAGACTTCCCAGTTAGATCGGTGCTCATGCGCAATACGACCAACGTGGCTCTTAAAGGCCTTAACCATCGGTGATAACCCTCGATCATCACGGTCAAATTGCAGCGCCTCATGGAGGGCATTCCCAGCCCAGTTTCCACGGCTAGGGCGGACCATCTTGACCCGAGGGACGTGAATATCCCGACGAATCCAATCGACGTAGCTGATAGTTAGATTTGAGTTTTGAGCGATTTTCTTTGCTGCTCTCATGGTTTTTCTGTTGATTAATTAACGAACAACGCTTGTGTCTGTAGCTTATATGGCTACACAAAAAAGACAACAAGAATCCTCCATGAAAACGAAAAAATTCTCTGACGTACTGGAAAGCATCCGCGAAGAAAAAGGACTTAATCGTGTCGAGTTTGCCCGGGCACTCGACTCAGACCGAGCCCGAATGTACGACGTTCTAAAAGGGCGACTCCCTGGCCACCTTTTTATCCGGCGCGTGCTTTCGCTGCCGGGACTATCGGAACAAAACCGCCGCGATATCTTATGCAGCTACTTGCAAATGCACTTGGAAGAGGTCGCCCCCGAGTCCGAGCTTTCGGTTCACCTGCTGTAACGCCGCAGGCCTCTCGTCGTTGAGAGTATCCTCGCATCCTTGATACGACTTTTTTCGGGGCCATCCTCGCACCCCATCCACCACCCACGCCGCAGGCCCGCACTCCCAGGGAGACGGGCAATGCGGGCCTTACTTAGCTACCTCGCAGACACCACCTGCGGGCTTTAGGAAGACACCGCTTCCTGATTGAAATGCCTACTTCAGCCGCTCATGCGGGAAAGACGTGAGAGCCGGGCGACAGGCGGCTATTCACCTGACGCTATCGCACGCAAACGATTCCATGCGGGGGCGACGACGCCGAATCATGCATACAGCAAGAAGGGCCAGGACCGCGAAAGCTGCCGCATAGGTCGAGGGCTCGGGCACCATGGATGTCAAAATGGTGTATCCACCAAGGTCGTCATAGCCGGTAAAAGCGAGAGCATCCTCCGGTGATTCAAGGTACCTCACATCAAAGTATTCGCTGCCGAGCGCATCTTCCCAGGACAAGGTTTCAGGGTTCCACACCAGGATGAGTCCATCGTTCAGCCATCCATCGACTTCTGGGCTCACGTCACCCCACAAGGCAATGTAACCTCCGTTCAGGCGGATGACATTATCCCCGGCAGCCTCATTTCCCTCTTTGATCACGATAGAGCCGACATTAACCAGGGAGCCATCTTCGACCGTTAGAGTATTTCCGCCAGAGTAGGAACTCGTTATGGGATTAACACCTCCTAATGATAGCGAATTCTCAACGTATAAGATGGAGTTAAATCCGCTGAGCGTAATGTCATTGTTGTTGCCACCCTGAGCCCCAATAATCACATCATCGGCCGCATTTACAAATGCACCACCCTCGACCAGGACGGTGTTTTCATCTCCCAGACGGCCCACCCATAGCGTCCCGGAGGTTACGCTCAAGCGGGATTGAGAGCCAGCAACCACCACCTGATTTTTGTTTCCAGAACCGGACCAAGAATCACCATTGCCAATCGTCACACCTCCTCCTGTCGTAACCTGACCTCCATTTGTGATGCTCAGCTTATTCTCGCTCGAGTAGAAACCCACCGTCAGATAGGTGCCTGTCGTCAGGCTTGATCCTGTCCCGCTGACAGTGGCACTATTACCAGTTGCAGAGGCGTTGTAGCCAATACGAAAATCCTCAGTCGTACTGACCGTGCTGCCGTTGTAGATGTTCATTTGGTTCTCATGCCCCGAAAATCCCAAATCAACCCAGTCTGCACGCAAACTGGAGGCGTTGAGATCGACACGATTGTTATGGCTTCCTTCCAGACTACCCACAGTCAATCCACGCCCAGAACTAATGGTGAGAGTCGATTCGTGCTGTATGGTCAATTGGTTCCAGCTTGTGGAGTCCCCAACCCTCGTCCCATCTAAACTCAAATCGTAGGGGCCTGACGCGCCCAGTATGTACTGGGCCGGGGAAGCTTCAGTTCCACCCGCATCCATTACATTGGTGATGTCTCCGTCCGTAGTGGCAGCAGAGGCCATTGCTCTGGCACACACGATTAATATCCATACCCGCGCAGCGAATCTATTCATAACAATAAAAGGGGAGTTTCAGAATTCTTGGATTTGGGGAAAAGCGTGAGCTTAGAATTTCCGGGTAACGCACCGACGCCGGATGAGGACAGTGGCCAGAAGCGTGAGCAGTCCAACCGCAGCCGCGTAGGTCGAGGGTTCGGGCACCTGAGGCCCGACATTCAGGTAAAATTCCTGAATATGGTCGTAGGAGATATTGGTATCATCCAGAAGATAGACGAAGGTGTCATTGGGATCCGTATCGATGGTGAAGCGGTAGGTCCCATCGGGTAGGTCTTCATCAGTACTGATGTGTTGGGCCACGATCAGGGTAATCGGGTCTACGATTTCGGTGTATATGTATTCTCGATGGTCCTCCATTTGGATGATTTCATAATTCACGACCTGCCATTGGTGATCACCGCTGCTGAGATATCCGGTTTCATCCCATTCAACTGTCAGATCGAGATCGTTGGGAAGCGTGTTGCTGCTCTCAATTTCCATTTTGCTCCCGAAGTACGCGGGAAACGCCATCAGGTTGGAGGAAAAACCGATAGCCGGGTTTTCGGGCAGAATATCTCCTTCGTCCCAGGTTATGGTGTAGTAGATCGTGAAATCGTCGCCCGCTTCGATGCTGTCGGGACCTGTTACTACAAGCGATATCTCCGCTGATGCTTTCGTCGACAGCAGACAAAGCAGCAGGACGAGCACAGCAGCTAGATTTCCAAGTTTACGGGCAATAGTAAATGATACGTAGGACATGACAGGGCAACTCTGTACCGACAGTTGTCGGGGTCAACCATAAACCGCTCTATGTCGGTGTATAAAAACGCTAAAAGTCGGCAAAATAGTCGGCGTGAAAAAGCAGCCATTTTCCATTCGCGAGCGCCTTTTAGAGCTGAGGCAAACCACCGCTCTCTATCAGGAAGAAACCGCCGAGTTACTCGACCTGCCATACAAAACCTACCAGGCCATCGAGGGCGGACGGCGAACCGCCATCCGGCTGGACACCTTGGAAAAGATTGCCGAAGGGTACGAAATCGATCTCTGGCAGCTGTTCCATCCCAACCTACCCAAGCTCAATAACTCCTGCGAAAAACGCGTGATAAAGCTCATGAAGCACCGTGGTATTCCCCGGCGCTGAACAAGCCCAGCGCAGTCAAAAAATCCACCCACCTGCGGTGGCTGGCAAGGGGTAGTAAAAAGCCTGCTTGCGCTTTAAAAAAATGAGACAGGGCAACTTCACATCGAGATTTTTCATATAACAAGATCGGGGTGGTCGGCCGCAGGCTAAACCGCGTAGCCGACTCATCCCCCAGCGAAACCGACCTGACAACGGCCTCAATTACCAAGCGCTTGCAGACGAATTTTGTATCTGTACTCACGCCCGGCTGACTCACAAACCGCTTCGCCCTCAAACCCACCGGCATCGGTCAGGTTCAAAGAAAGGATCCCCTTGTGATCACCATACAGGTGCCAACCAAGCGGGTTTTCACTGTCATCAGGCACCATCGCTAACACGACGGCGTACTCCTCTGACTGTGCATCGGGATTTATCGTCCCGGTCAACTTTCCGCGAGCACTGGGCATGACCGGGTTACTCAACTCGGCCACAACGGCAATCCCTTCCCGCGAAATAATCTTTAACCGAACCGGCTGGATATCCTTACGATAGTGCAGCTCCCCGAGGTATTGCCTGCCCGGCGTCAACGCTGTCTGCAAGCGTGCCAACCGCGCTTGCCTTTCCTGAGCCGCACGCGCCAACTCGGCTTCCTGCGCAGCTTTCTGACGCGCAGCCTCTTCCTGCAAACGCAGTTGCTGCTGACGCTTAGCCTCGATTCGCGCCTGCTCCTGCTCTGCTTTCCAGGCCTCATAGGCTTTCACGGCCTCATCACCCTCGGCCGTACCGGCAATAACACTGCCGGCCGGAAAACCGGACACAGGTCGGGGAAAATTCCTCCAGTCCTTCTCCATCGAAACACGTCCCAACGTCCAACGGTCAACCTGACGACGAGCCCCGACCTCACCGTAAACAACGATCTTTTCTCCTTTGCGGTAAACAACCTCCAACAGCGAAGCCCCTCGCAGCACTTTCCCGATCGACCGGCATAAATCTTCCCGAGGCTTCAGCGTCGCCTTCAACTTCAGCAGACTGGCACCCTCGGACACATGAATCGCCTCGTACTCAACGGACACAACCGAGAGCGAGGCGGGAATCGCCTTGGCAACAGCCGCACGGACTTCTTCCGACGGGGGTTCGTTATCACTTTGGCCACAGCCAGTGAGCAAAAGCAGGGCATGGCTTGCAACCAAACACCCAAAAATCTGAAACAACCTTTTCATGATACAACCCAGAAATACCGACGATTGTCGGTGCGTCAACAAAAACCGCTCTTTGTCGGTATTGACTAAAAACTTCCCAACCGACACGAATGCATAAAAGGGAACTTCGGAGGGGAGCATGCTGCGTTGCAGCGTATGGTAGGACGGGCCTTTGGCCCTGGTGTAACACCAATAGCGAGTCAACCTGACGGGCGTCGCCCCAGGCCGAGTCACTGAAAAAATGTACTTCTTTTAAATGCTAACCAAGGAAAAACTCAAGAGTGGCAACAACCAAGGACAAAAGTGGCAAACCCACCAATCAAGCGCACCAACACAGTGCGCTTTTTTTGTATTTATAAACCCATGACATGGCAAAAAGCTCATAGGCAAAAACCAAACCGATCCACCTCACACAACACGTGTTTCATTGGCCACAAAAGCAGACCGCTTCGCTATTTCTTCAGGGAGGTATTCATGTCACTGGGCATCCCCGCCCCCCTTCGGGGAGCACTGCTGCCCGAAGTAATTCTTTTCTTGTAGTAGCTATTTTTAGGGAAAGCAAAAACCGGCACCACAACCCGTGGAGCTACGATCGAAGAAACTAAAAGTCAATAAGCCACCTCAGATATAAAATCCATAAAACCTTTCAGAGCGCGGTCAAACAAGCCGCGCTCTTTTCATACAACCATCAACCAACACGTAAAAACATATGCAAGACCAAGCCAACACTAACACAAAAACATCCGCCACAGCGCACCTGATCGCACGTCGAGAGTCCGACCAAAAAGTCGAACTTATCATCGACGTGACCGGAGGTTACCCCTTCCGCGATAGGCTCAAAGCAGAGCAGTTCCAGTTCGTCAAAGACCGCTCTGAAGCCCTCGGAGCAGCCGCTCCGCTGGACAAATCCGGCAGCCGCAAACACACGGCAGCCTGGCGACGATTTCTGATCGTCGTACCGCCCGAAGCCTCACCAGAGCAGGCAATCAGCGCACTGGAAGCGGCGCTCGACACCCTCGATTCGCTGCTAGGCGGAGTACTCGAAGGCGCACGGATCAAAGGCGCAAAGTCCGCCGCACTAACCCTACAACGACAGTTGTCTTCTATCGACGGAGCCGACGCGCTCCTTACCCGGCTCTCTGCGCTGGACACGCCCTGGGTGGACAAACCTGTCACTCCCCAAGCCCAACTACAACCAGCCTTTGTCGCCTAAGCGGCAAGCACGCATAGCGAGGCGGGGTCTGAACGGCCCCGCCTTTTCCGTATTCACCCATAACTACATTAACCAACTATGAAAAACATTATCACACCCAAAACCCTGTTTCGACGCATGGCACGTGGGCCTCAAATCGAGGCCAGCGGCCCATTCTGGGACGCGTACCAAGCGATCGTGAACGGCGATGACGAAGCGGCCCAACAAGCCCTCAACGCCGCATACACCTCCGATAAAAACCAGGACGAAAGCCCCCGGCGAGTCGCCATGCTGGATGCCCTCGCACACGGCCTGCCGCTTTACGCGACCGAGCTAACGTGGGAGGAACTACTGGCCGCATCCGGCACCAGCGATGTCCTCCACGACCTGGTCATGCAGGGACGCCTGCGCCCGATCCACGCCGCACACCTGGAGATCGAGCTGAGTCCACGCATATTCCCCATGATCGACACGGACCTGCGCATTATTCAGGCCCAAGCGCTGACCGCCCTCTATGAAATGGAAGCCGAAACCCTCAACTCGGCCAACATCGGCGGCTGCCATTTGGGCACCTGGCTAAGCGAGCGACAGGACCGCGCCCAGTACTACTTCTCGACCATTCAAACCGCACGCCGAATCGCCACCCTCACATGCTAACCTCAACCCCATTACTATGAAAAATCCATTCTCAAAGAAACGTAAACACACGTATCCAAACGCCAATACAAATGCATCCAGCAACGCGGATAAGAACGCTCCAGTGCTGCTTCCTCCCGATTGCGCCATGCTCACTCTCTCGGAAGAGGCCATGCTCATCCGGGAAGCGCTCGGCCAATACCGCCTGCTTGACCTGGTCAACTCACAGACCGTCGAGCTGACACCGCCCACCTTCATCACCGCTCTGCAACTGATCGAACTTTCCGCCACCCCCATCGGCATCATCCGAGGCGAGAACGGGGTGTCGCTTGGCTTCTGGCTCGGCCAGGACCTCATGCTGATCGCGATGTTCGACGACGAGACGGACGTCGATCCGCAACGGCTGGACAAGGCCGTAATTCTGGCTCGCCCCTCGACACTCAATGCCCGCGAGCACAAGCACGCGCCCTGGAAAAGAATCATTTGGTACATCTAGTTCACACGCACTCACCACAAACCCATTCATTACCTATTATGACACCAGCCAACAACCACTCACCCCTCATCGTATCCATGACTCATGACACCCGTGTGGGTCGCCCCGAAGGCGGATGGGGACTGTATCTTACGCCGGATCGTTTGCCCTACATGGCCAGCGATCTGCCCACAGGACCGCGCTACCTGATCCCGGTCCGCACGTCCATGCAGGAGGCATTTTTAGCCGTCGCTGACACGGCGAATGCGACAACGTCCATCCTTCGCCAACTCGAAAATGCCATCATTGGCGAGTCCGCCGATGAATCCGCCAACGCGGAGCAGGACGCCCCACTCGAAGAGGATATCCTCTCTCTGGTTCCCAGCCGTGACCGCATCTGGGGAGTCGGGCCGGAGGCCGTCGGGCTCTGCAACCATGCCGGAATCCCGTACCTCGTCTTCGGCGATATTTGCCTGGTCTTTGACACCCCGAGCTACCGCTCGGCCATCAAAAAACTCAGCCCACACAGCTGCACAAGCATTGAAGGCAGCCTAGCTGACACTGACAACAACCCCACGTTCAACCTGCGGCAAGCAGAGACGACCATCGTCTTTCATTACTGCGACGAGACCGTAGTTAAAACCCATGACAAGGCGATTCATGTCACGCCATCGCGAATCATCGAGAGCGACCCGAATGCCTGATCCATCACGAAAGAAACCATTCTTTTCGCAAGGAGCAACCCCAACCGGTTGCTCCTTTTTTGCACCCAAGAGCCAACCCTCAACCATCCATAAAACCATGAAACAATCACCTCCCAATACAACCACCATTCCGATTCTGAACATCGGCAAAGACAAGCGCTTCGGCAGCCCCGAAAGCGCCTGGGCCCTCTACCGTTGCCCCGGCGACTGGTATTACTTCGGCTGCGCGACCCCCGGCGAAGAGCAGTACATCCTTCCGCTCGACGACGACCGCGTGAGCCAACTGCTGACGCTCTCCCAGTCGGCCAACGACACCACCAACATCGTCGATACATTCGATGAAATTTTCGGCGAGACAGGCAACACCGAGGAGACCGCAGACACTGACGCGCCCGACATCGACGCGGGCATTCTTATTCTGTGCCCGGGTCAGGACCGCAAGCTGGCATCCAGCGCCAAGACCACGCTCCACCTCAACGATCAGGGTATTCCTTACGTGCAGCACGAAGGGTACATCCTGGTCTTCGACGCCGTGCCTTTCCGATTGGCCTTCCAGCATCTCCCAGAAAAAGGGATCACGCGAGTCAAGGCCGACACCACGACGATGGGAGAGGCCTGCATCGTCATCCAGCGAGCGGACATCCGCCTCGTCTTTTACGTCACTTCACACGGGTACGCCTTCGCACCGCGCACACCGAGAGAAGGTGACATCCACGCCTCCGCCGAGGCTTGCCGAGGACTTGTCCACGGCCAGGCCATCAACCTCAAACCCAACAACTAATCCCAAACAAATGACTAAGATAAAAACCAACCTCATAACCACACCCTACCACCTGATTTCGCACATGGAAAAAGGTCCGGCCCTCACGCCGGTAAGCCAGGAGTTCTGGGCCGCGTACGCCTGCGTGCAGCAAGGCAAGGTACGCCAAGCCCAGGACATTTTATCGGGCTTATACATCACCGAAGAGGGCTACCCGATTGACTCGTCGCGCATCCGCCGCATCAGCGCTCACAGCGAAGGTCGCCACTGCGGAGCTGACGAACTCGACCTCGCTGACATGCTGGCATCCGCACGCCTGACCGACGCCTTGAAGGACCTCTTTCACGCGGGCCGCATCGCAGCGATTCACGCAATCCACGCTGAGATCGAAATGTCACCACCGCTGGTCCCCAACCCGCTGCTAAAAGCAAGCCGAGAGGACATGCAGGCCCTGATCGAGTTATACGAGATCGAAGCCGGTGTATTGGAATACTCCATACACAACACCGAAAACCTGATGCGCTGGCTCACACGCCGCAACGCCCGCGCCCGGTACTATGATGAGGTATTGGATTTCTGTCACAGCTATGCAGATGGGCTGGAATCAGAATCAACGCCCACAGATCAGGCCGAAGAAGCCGAAGAAACCGACCAGACGACAGACTAAACCTATAACGAAACCAGCGCAGGTGGCTCCGGCTGCCTGCGCTTTTTTATGCCCTCAACCCACAACTCAAGCACCATCATGACACCATCATCCCCAAAACCTAACTACGTATCGCCCAAGGCCGAAAAAGCCTTCTGGGACGCCTTTAAACTGATCGCCGAAAACAACCTTATCGGCGCCGAATTCACGCTTCTGGAAGCGATCCAGCTCTACACATCCAGCCCGGATCAGCACTACCGACTTGGAGACATCCCCGGCGGGCTGCTGCCATCGGCGTCTCCGTTTACCGGATCCCAGCGGCCAGAAATGGACTGCCTGCGGGACTGCTACCGCCAAGGCACGGTCTCGGCCATTGAGGCCACTTCCATCCTGATTGAGCACAGCATTCATCCGAGCTGCGAACCTATGTTCATCCTGCCAGCCCAGCACATGCTTAGCCTGCTTCAACTCTACGAGATGGAGCGCGTCCTCCTCGAGGCAAACGACATGTGTATCCACGAGATCAATACATGGATGCATGCCAGGCGAGACCGAGCCATGCATTACTTCAACAGCCGGACCGATTCCGATGACTGAACTCCGCAAGGGCCGACCCGCCAGGTCGGCCTTTTTTATTCACCTCAACCCATCAATCACCAACCCACACTTCAATGATGTCAATCACACCCAAAACCATGAACGGAAAGCCAGTTCTCTACACATCCTCCCCCAAGATACTGCGCAAAAACCCGCACTACCAGGCGAAGCAATTGTGCGACGGTTTTTCCTTCAGTGCGGGCAGCACCTGCGCCTTTTCCTGCGCATACTGCCTCACGCCCGAACTGTTAAAAAAGTGCTCGCCGCTTTCTCCTCTCAGCCCGTTTACACTGGGCGGTTCCGTTATCCGCCGCAGACACGCGGCCGACATCCTGCATCGACAGCTTTACGACGGGCGCACCTATGCCGCCAAGTACAGCGACCCGAACGATCGGCGGGTCGTGCTGGGCTCGCCCCAAGTCGATGTCGGCGCCAACGAAGAACTCTCCCATGAGACCATTGAAATCTGCCGCAGTATTCTAAAAGCCACTCACTGGCAGATCCGTTTGCTCAGCCGGGGAAATCTGCTTCCCATGATCGCCGAGGCATTAAAAGAGCATAAAGAGCGGATGATCTACGGCGTCTCACTGAGCACGCTCGATGAGTCGCTCGCTGCCGCGCTCGAAGCGGGCACACCGACTCCCGCCCAACGCATTGCCTCGCTTCATCAACTCCAAAACGAGGGCTACCGCACCTGCGTCGTGGTCGGGCCGATCTTGCCACAGAAGGAGTATCGGAAATTTGCCCGCGACATCTTCCAGGCCATCCGCCCCATGCGTTGTGAGCACGTCTGGACCGAATTCATCAGCCGGCACCAAAGTTCCGTCCGCACGACCGCCAAGGCCTTGCTGCAAGCAGGCTACACCACCTTGGCCTATCAACTCCCGGACGCGATGGATGGCTACCGCCGCGAAGGCCATGCCCGGCAAGCCTATCTGGCATTCGCAAAAAAGATCGCACCCCACAAGCTGCGCTTCCTTCACCACTGCCAGGGCAATAGCTACCAGTGGTGGAGGCCCTATGAAAACAAAGGGGTCATTTTAGAATAAGCCCCAAGCGACGTTGCCCCCCCCCCCCCCGCGAAAGCGGATGGGGGGCAGCTCAGCCGCACCGGCCTTCATAAAGTTCGCAGTTGTAACACCTTTTCACTTTAATAATCTCGAACCATGCCCAAGCAACCCAAGTCCGCCACTCAGCCCCCCGCCATCGTCCGCTGCGTTTCCTATTCCCGGGTCAGTACGGACGAGCAAACCCGTGGTGAATTTACCAGCATCGATAACCAGCAGCAAACCAACCGTTCCCAGATTCAGGTCAAGGCCCACGAGAACTGGCAACTGGTGGAGGAAATTACAGATCCCGGGCGCAGCGGCTCAAATCTGAAACGTCCGGGGATTTCACGGCTGATCAGCCTGATCGAATCCGGAGAGGTGGATGTGCTGGTGATTCTGCGTATTGACCGGCTGACCCGCTCGATCCGGGATTTTTACGAGTTGTGGGCCATCATGGAGCGTCATCGGGTCCAATTATGCTCATGCACCGAGAGCATCGACACGAGCAACCCACTGGGCAAGGCGGTCCTGAATATCATCCTGACCTTCGCTCAGTTCGAACGCGAAATGACCTCGGAGCGGCTGCGGGAAAAATTCGCCGGTGAGGCCAGACAGGGGATGAAGCACCCGGGCTTGACCTCCTATGGCTACGACAGCACGCCCCAACGTTCACTGAGCATCAACAAACAAGAGGCAGCTATAGTCAGGGAAATTTTCAACTCAATGGTTGATCTGAAAAGCCCCGCAGCTGTCGCTAAAGCGGTGAATGCCAAGGGGTACCGGACGCGAGTACGCCAACGCAAGGATGGCTCCCAAGTTGGTGGAATCAAGTGGAGCGCCGACAAAATCAAGCGCATGGTCACGCACCCGGTTTACAAAGCCGTGCGCCTGGGACCCGACAACCATGAATATCCGGCATTGTGGGAGCCCATCGTCACCGAGCAGCTATGGAAAAAAGCGAACGATGTTTTAAACAAGCGCCAGCCCGTGCAGCACGCCCCGCGTTCCAACAAGCATGAGATGCTCCTGAAGGGCAAACTCTTCTGCGGGTGCTGTGGGCAGGCCATGTCGCCCAAAGCCGGGGGAAAGCCCGACAAAGACGGCAATCCCCGCAATTATTATACCTGCCAGAACGTGATCAACTACGGCAAGGACTCTGATTGTAAGCTCAGAAACCTTCCCGGAAAAGACATTGATGCGTTCATAATCGAGATTATCGGGGAGTTCAGCAAGCACCCCAAGGTCATCAAGGCAACGCTGACCAAAAGCGAAAAAGAAACCAGACGTTCGGTCCGACCACTAAAAATCCGCCTGAAAGAGCTTCGGAAGCAGCAAAAGGAAATCGCAGGCAAACTAAAGTCCTTCACCGACTTGATCCATAAAAGTGGAAGCGCCATCAGCAAGGTCCTGCTGGCCGAGGCCGAGATACTGGCCGAGCAGCAGGAGGCACTCAAAAAGGAGCAGTCGCAGATCGAGGTTCAGATAAAAAGCCGTGAAGGGCACCTCATGAACGAAATCATGGTGGCCGAGGCCTTATCGAACTTTCGGGCGCTCTTTGACCACCTCTGTTTCGAGGACCAAAAACGCCTTCTGGACCTCCTCATCGAGCGTATTTGTGTAACACCTGTGGACCCCGAAAATGACGAAATTTCGAAAGATCCTGCCGTCCTGGACGTGCAATTACGAACTTTCCGGTACCAAATCAAAATCGACTTTTTCATAAAGTCCTTGTTCCGAGATGTTTACAAAAAACCCGGTAATAGTTCGTATTTGAACACAAGTGGCGGAGAGGGAGGGATTCGAACCCCCGGTCCCTTGCGGGACAGCGGTTTTCAAGACCGCCGCAATCGGCCACTCTGCCACCTCTCCCGGTTAAAGGCGCGCAAGTTAGCGGATTTTTCCGGAGAGGGAAAGGGCTTTTTTCACCCCTTTTTATCTTACCGGCAGCAGATACATCCTGAAAATGAGCATGGTGTCCGCCGTCAGTTCGGATTTGCACGCCGTGGGCTTGTGGTTATAGTGATTTATTCGTCATGTCCGACTGTTGCTCACATCACAAAAAAGAGGAAAAACCCGCTCCCAGCCCGGAGCCGGAAAAGAAGGCCTGCTGCTGCCATGGCGGCGGTGAACACGGCGGGCATGAGCACCACCACAGCAGCGCCAAGCCGGCCGGGCCAGTCGTACCCGGTGTGACCATGTACATCTGCCCGATGTGCCCCAGTGTCCGCGAGCCCAAGCCCGGCCCCTGCCCTATTTGTGGCATGCCGCTGGAGCCCGAGGACCCGACCGCTGGCGACGAGGCCGCCCGCGAGGAGTACCGGGCCATGTCGCGGCGCTTCTGGGGCTCGCTCTTTTTCAGCGTGCCGGTCTTTTTACTGGCTATGCTGCCGATGCTCTGGCCGGGCATGAACGATCTGCTCCCGCAGGGCATTAACCGCTGGGTCCAGCTCGTGCTGACGCTGCCCGTGGTCTTCTGGGCGGGCAACTTCGTCTTTATCCGCGGGTTTAACTCCCTCAAAGGGCTCAACCTGAACATGTTCACGCTGATCATGTGCGGGGCTGGCGCGGCCTTTTTATTCTCCACGGTGGCGCTGATCGCACCGGGCATTTTCCCGGACTCGTTCCGGAGCGAAGGCGGCGGAGTACATGTTTACTTTGAGTCAGCAGCGGTCATTCTCTCGCTCGTCCTGCTGGGCCAGATGCTGGAGGCTCGCGCACGCGGGCGTACCGGTGAGGCGCTGCGGGCGCTGATGGATCAGGCCGCCAAGAGCGCGCGTGTCGTTCACGACGATGGCAGTGAGGAGGAGATCCCCGTCTCCGACGTCGAGGAGGGCATGTGGCTGCGGGTACGTCCCGGCGAAAAGATCCCTGTGGACGGTGCGCTGGTCGAGGGCAGCAGCTCGGTGGACGAGTCGATGCTCACCGGGGAATCCGTGCCGGTAGAGAAACAGGTGGACGACACCGTGACCGGGGGCACGATCAACGGCCGAGGCTCATTTATCATGGAGGCTAAACAGGTCGGCGCCGACACCGTACTCGCCCACATCGTTGCTCAGGTCGCCGAAGCCCAGCGCAGCCGCGCTCCTGTGCAGGCCGTAGCCGACAAGGTCGCGGGAGTCTTCGTCCCGGTCGTCGTCGGCATCGCCGTCGTCGCCTTTATCTGCTGGGCGCTGTGGGGGCCCTCCCCCGCCCTGGCCTTCGCCTTTGTCAACGCCGTCTCGGTGCTGATCATCGCCTGCCCCTGCGCGCTCGGGCTGGCCACTCCGATCTCGATCATGGTCGGCGTCGGTCGTGGCGCCAAGGAAGGCATCTTGATCAAGAACGCCGAGAGCCTGGAGAAACTGGAAAAGATCGACACGCTTTGCCTTGATAAGACCGGCACCCTCACCGAGGGAAAACCCACGTTGACGGATTTGGTCGCTGCCGAAGGTGAAGACGAGCGCGAGGTCCTGCGCATGGCTGCCGCTCTGGAGCAAGGCAGCGAGCACCCCCTGGCCGCCGCCATTGCTCAGGCCGCCAAGGAGCGCGACATCAAGCCTGACAAGGTGGAGGACTTCGAGTCCGTAACCGGCGGGGGCATCATGGGTAAACTTGACGGGGATAGCATCCGCGTCGGTAACATGGCTTTTGCGCAGGACGCAGGGGCCGCTCTTGAGGACACGTTAAAAGCCAAAGCCGAAGCCCTCAGTGCCGAGGGTAAAACCGTGATGGCCGTCGTCCGCGGGGACAAAGTCGCCGGGCTGATTGCCGTGGCCGACCCGATCAAAGCCAGCACCCCGGAGGCCGTTAAGTCCCTGCAAAAACGGGGCGTGCGCCTGGTCATGCTCACCGGTGATAACGAGGGCACAGCAAAGGCCGTGGCCGAAAAACTCGGGATCAAAGAGTACCGCGCCGGGATCAAGCCTGATGATAAAATCGAAGCCGTCAAAAAGCTCCGGGCCGAGGGGCGCCGCGTCGCCATGGCCGGAGACGGCGTGAACGATGCCCCTGCCCTCAGTGCGGCCGATGTCGGAATCGCCATGGGCACGGGGACGGATGTCGCGATTGAAAGCGCGGGCGTCACCCTGGTCAAAGGCGACCTGCGCGGCGTTGACCACGCGATCGCGCTCAGCCATACGGTCATGCGTAACATCCGCCAGAATCTCTTTTTCGCCTTTATCTACAACGGTATCGGCGTACCGGTGGCCGCTGGCGTTCTCTATCCTCTGATCGGTGTGCTGCTCAGCCCGATGATCGCTGCGGCGGCGATGAGCCTGAGCTCGGTCTCCGTCATCACCAACGCTCTTCGCCTGAAGTCCGCCCGGCTCCAAGACTGAGACCCCTGCGCCATGCCCGAGCCATTCAGCCAGGAGCATCTGCTCATCGACGGTTATAATCTGATGCATGCCTGGCCGGAGACGCGCCGCCTGCTCAAGAGTGACATCGACGGCACGCGGGAGATTTTTCTCAATATGGTGCGCATCATCCACGACATGGGCGGCGTGCGCACCACGGTTGTTTTTGACGGGCGCGGGGCCAAGCCACAGGTCGAGTACCCCACAGAGGAAAAGACCTTCGCGGTTGTTTTCTCCCCCACCGGCCTCTCCGCCGATGGCGTGATCGAGCAGCTCGTCGCCCACGCCAAGGACTCGACCCGCTGCTCGGTGGCTACACGGGACAACCTCGTGGCTGAGTCCATCCGGGCCTCTGGCGCGGTCGTGCTGACTCCTCAGGATTTGATGGACTGGGTCGACCGCTGTGCACGCCAGCAGGCGGACACCCTGCGCAAGCAGCGCCGTAAAGACCGGGCGAACTCCCCCGACCCGAGCCCCTGGGACGTACTGGGCTAAAAGATAAAACTGACCGCTCGCGACGGTTTCAATTAACGGGATTACCAGTTGAGCAGTTGCTGGATGTCCGCGTCAAGAACCTGAGCCGCCTGCACATCGCCCACGAAGGCATCGAGGGCATCGAAAAATGCCTGCTCTTTCTCCGTCGGGTCCTCAGGCATCCCGATCGGATCGCCGTCACCCGGTGCGGGTAGCTCAATCCAGGAGCTGTAGACCATCCCGAGCGTCAGCAGCGAGTTATAGTAAACGGGGTTGACCTTCTGGAGCTGGAGCTTGATCTCGCGCACCCGCTGGAGAGCGGCTTTGGCCATCAGAGTATTACCGCGATACGGGTAGAGATTATCGGCCCGCACACGCACATCACCACCGTCGATTTCCGCGGTGATCGAGGCGCTTTCACGCAGGAGCCGCAGCGAATCGTTCAGCGAATAAAAGGGTGTCTGCCGGGCGCGTACGGCCATCTCGTAGCCGACTGCCCACCATAGTGCCGTCTTTTGTTCATCCGTTAACTGCTCCGGAAAAGCCGAGACGAGCAGATGGAACGGAGGCAGGTTTTTCAGGAACCCCGCCATCAAGCGGTTAAAGTGTTCACTGTCGGGCGACTGATTTTGCAGGAAACGAATCAGCCACAGGCACTGCCGCTGGGCCTCAGGAGAGTTCATCGCCTCAATCCCTTGCAGAGCAAATATCTGCTCCAGTGGCCAGGGCTCATCTTCGCGTGAAAGCAGGACAATGTCGTCGATCAGAGCCGGCCGCAGTTGAACCTCAAGCGAGAGGCCCGCTCCCAGCTCCAGCCAGTCGGGCACCTCAGCGGCAGCATCCAGACCAAAGCGCCAGACTGCGCAGCGCACGAGATAAGCGCTCATCAGCGCCTGGCAAACCTGCGAGAAACGCGTGTCCTCGTCCCACCGGATGCTTACATGCACATCGCCGTTGGGCTGCGGGCGAATCATAAAGTCGGCCTCGAATCCAGCTTTGTCCGGCGGAACAAGCTCGACCAGAATCGGAAGCGGCAAGGCATTAGATAAAGGCACCAGCGAGTAGCCCAGCTCTCCAGCCTGCTCGGCCATATGGGTCACAAACTGCACGGAGACATAGTCCTCTCCAGCGACCTGGAAATAGTTGTTCTGCGTCAAGCGCACCTGCACCTGCGGCATCACCATCCCATCGGCGGAGTCGCCCTCAGGCGAAGCCTTTTCCCGGGCCTTGCTAACATCGAGCACCGGTCCCACCTGCATCGGTGTACTGCGCACAGGACGGGCAGCGGCGGGTGTTTGGGCCGCTTCAACGCCGGCATCATCTGCACCCCAAAGTGCAGCCCCTGGCATGAACGCCAGCAAAAGCCCGACCCGAACGACTGTTTTCAACGCTGACACGGCAACTCACGAGCGCCGAGGCTCAGCTTTTAACGAGTTTAAGCGTATCACCCTCGATACTCACATCCGAGAGTTGCTCCCAACCTTGCACCAGCGGGGTCATGACTTCCGAGGAAGTGAAGACCTGGAAGATAAAATCGTTTACCATCGGCGCGACGACATGACTGGGCAGACGCGCTGAGCCCAGACAGGTCTCGGTGGGGACAAACTCTACGCCCGTGCCGGTCTGGATAAATGTCCCCTGAGTCTGAAGCAGGAGCTTGTAGCTTTTGCCGTATGCCTTGACCTCCAGCAGTGTCGACACGTTTAGCATGCCGTCTACGATGTTGAAGCGCGGAGCGGACGGGATAATGGCGATGTTGCTCTCGTCTTCCTTGGGAGGGACGAAGCTAAAGGTCGCCGCCGACCAGGAATTCATATCGGCGAGCGACACGCGGATCGTACCCGCAGGCCCGGAACTCAACTCGTTTACCCGGACGCCGTAGGTCGCCGAGGTGCCGCCGGGAGGCTGCACATAGTAGACCATGCGCGGGTTTCTCTCGTCTGCCGCAGGAAGCCGACGCACCGTCTGTGTCGGTATCAGCGCCAGATGCGCCACCCCCAGCATAAAGCCCAGCACTGCGCAGCATGCCGCCAGAAAAAGCGAAAAGAGCAAGCCGCCGGTTGAACGGTTTTCGACGTCTTTTTGGCGCTGGCTCTTTCTGGACATAGGGAGGGGGATCAGTTTTTGCAGCCGCAACCGGAGCCACAGCAGTGGCCGCCCTCGCTCTTGCTTTCGGCGGGCTTGGCACCCTTCTTGGTTTTGTAGTCGGTTTCGTAAAACCCGCTGCCTTTAAAGATGATGCCTGCGCCACCGCTGATCAGGCGCTGAACCTTGCCCTTTTTCTGGCAAAGCGGGCACTCCGTCAACGGCTCGGCCGTGATCGACTGAAAGTGCTCAAAGTCCTTGTTGCAGGCGCTGCAATGGTAATCGTAAGTCGGCATGTTTCGCTTGGTTAACTGGCTTCCTGTGTAAGGATAAAAACCTGTGAAGTATACCCAAGCAACGGGAGAAATCCACCAAAAAACGCGAAGGGTAGAAGCGGAAAAAACAGCCCGACCAGCCCGAGAAAGGCCAGCCCCGAGACCACCAGACGCCGCCAGTTGCGGGCGAAGGGCTTCCAGATCAGAGGAAGGTCTATCAGGATGCGCCAGTCGCTGTCGTTACGCTGAAAGGCCCACAAGGCCGATACGAACAGCCCGCACACGCCCCACAGCACCACCGCGCAGGCGATCATGGCCAGAAAGCCCAGGGGGCCGAAAATAAATGCGAGAAACGCCTGCACCGCCAGGGCGATCCCCCAGGGCAGACAGAACCAGACGATAAAGACCGCCAGGGCCTTCAGGCCGGGCAGCAGCAGCTCCGCCGGTTCGCTCCAGGAGGGCAGCGAAAAGTCGCCCCGCGCACGGATTTGCTCCAGATAGCGCCAGCAATAGCCAAAGGCAAAGGGCAGCCCGATAATACTTAGGCACAACAAGCCGCCAATTAAGACTTTACGCCATGCACTCTGATCCGCAAAAATCCTCCCGCAAATCGTTTCCACGCTTGCCAGTTCCGGATGTAGTTGAGTTTCTGCCATTGGCCAAAATAGATGGTTATAATCTCAGCGCCCATCCTAGGCGACAGCCCGGACAGCGCAAGCGAAAGATCAGAATCTATGTCCACGACCGAAATTACGGATTTCAAGGCGACCTATCAGCAATACCAGCAGAAGGTCGAAAACGCCATCGACGCGATCATGCCCGCCGCCGACACCCGCCCGGCCGTGCTGCATGAGGCTATGCGCTACAGCCTCCAGGCCGGTGGCAAGCGCATCCGCCCCGTCCTCCTCCAGGCTGCCCACGCCATGTTCCCCTCGCAGCTGGACCCGATGCCCGCCTGCGTGGCCCTTGAGTGCCTGCACACCTACAGCCTGATTCACGACGATTTGCCCTGCATGGACGACTCGGACCTGCGCCGCGGTCGCCCCACCTGTCACAAGCAGTTTGACGAGGAAACCGCGCTGCTCGCCGGGGACGCCCTCCTGACCTGGTCCCTCTGGCTGCTGGCCGAAAAGTACCAGCAGGCCCCCGCCACCGCCGTCGGCCTCGTCCGTGACCTCGGTGACGCCGCCGGCTCGGAAAAGCTCATCGGTGGCCAGATGGAAGACCTGCTCGGTGAGCGCGACGAGCCCACCCCTGAGCGCCTCGACTTCATCCACCGCAACAAGACCGGTGCCCTCATCACGGCCAGCCTCACCATGGGGATTCGCCTCACGGATGCCCCCGCCGAGACCGTCGAGGTCATGCGCACGATCGGTCATCACGTCGGCCTGGCCTTCCAGATCATCGACGACATCCTCGACGCCACCGCCGACGCCGAGACCCTCGGCAAGCCCGTCGGTGCCGACGCCGAGAACAACAAGTCCACCTACCCTGCCCTCTACGGGCTGGAGGCCTCCCGCGCCAAGGCCCACGAGCACTCCGAGGCTGCTGTCAGCGCCTGCGAAAAGCTCGGTGGCAACAACGCCTTCCTCATCGCCCTCATCCGGGAGATGGAAAAGCGCGTCAACTAAACGCCCCTTTCAGGGCTTCGCTCCACACAGGGGCGGAGCCCTTTGCTTTAAAAAAAACGAAGCCAGCGCAGGTGCGGATTGGCCAGTCGGTGTGATGCGTTGCCCTCGTGTCAGCGCTTCCTCGTGGAGAGGTCTACGTACACTGCCTCTAGCGCAGGCCTGAGGGGAGATTCTTCAGCACCGTGGCGCGACCACTGAGCGCGCGCCGGGTATCATCGGCATTAAACTGGTCGCCCAGGCCGACACTGCCGTTCACCGCCAGGCTCTCGATCACCGGTGCGGCATCGGAGTTGATCATCAGCCCGATCCAGTCCCCGGTCTTGGAAAAAACCGCGTCCCCGGTGCCGGGCGAGAAGTCTCCGAAGATTCGGTTAAAGAGGTCGGTCTGCATGGCCAGGTAGCGGGTGTCGCGCGGGTCGAGTTTGAAGGGCACTTCACCGTAGCCGCCGTTACCGCTGTCCACCAGCACAGCCTCGGGGAAGCGCAGGGGCTCACCCGCCAGGGCGAAAGTCTCCACGCTGTTGTCCTGTGCCACGGTGAGCGGCAGAGGCACGGCGGCCAGACGCGGGTCTGCGGCGAGGAAGTACAGGCGCTTGAAGCGGAAAGCCTTTCCGCCGATCATGATCCGCCCCTCGGCACTGAGCAGGCCCCGGCCCGCCGAGCTGAGGTTAAACGGTGTGTCGGCCAGATGCAGGACGGCGTAGGCCTTGTCCCCCTCGGCGATGAGGCTGGTCTCGACCTCGTAGTTGCCCTTGGTCGTTCCGATCAGGGCGTTTTCCTCGGTGTCGAAGCGCACGCGTACGCGGTTCTTGAGGAAGTTCTGGTAAATCGTGTTGAGCGAGAGCGGGTTGCTCTTCTTGACCTCGTCGGCGATGCGGTCGGTGGACTGCGCGAGCACGCCCACCCCTTCGGCCAGCTTGTCTGCATGCTGCATGACAACCTCTTTCTCCTGCCGGGTCACCGCCACATCGGCGCGCGCGGTATTCAGCGACTCCTGCAGGACCTGCGTCTGAGCCTCGGCGACCTCCAGCCGGGTGGATAGCTGCTGCTTGGCGGCCTCGGCCTGTGCGGCCTGCGCGGCGAGCCGGTCCTTCTCAGCCTGCGCGGCGGCGAGTGCCTCCTCCCGCTCCTTGACCTGCTGCTGCAGGTGGCGAAGTTTTTCCTTCGAGGAGGCGGAGTCCTCCTTGAGAGCGCCTAAATTCTTGGCCAGCTCGACCCGGTCGGCCTCGGCCTGCTTGAGCCGGTCCTGCGCCTCGTCAAACTGCTGGGCGAACAGCTTGCGCTCCTCCTCCAGCCGCTTGGTATCATCGGTGAGCTTCTTGCGCTGGGCCTCCAGCTCCTTGGCGCGCTTCTGAGTCTCGCTCAGGCTCTCCTGCGTCTTGTTCAGGCTGGCTTCCTTCTGGGCCAGCGCCTGCTCACGCTCATCGAGTTCCTTTTTCGTCTGCTCAAGGTCCGTGGCCAGCTCGACCCGGTCGTCGCGCTCGCTCTCCAGCGACATGCGCAGCACCTCTATCAAGTCCTGATCAGCCAGCGTGTCGTGCTGAACGGCCTGCGTCACCTCCTCCTGCTGCGCCTCCTCGGGCTCGTCAAACTTCGCCAGCGCGAGCATGCTCAGCAGCAGGAAGTCACAGATCACCAGCAGAAGGGAACGATTCATAATCGGACAAAAAAGCTACCGTACCCCGGCTTCGAGGATGAGTTTGCGGCGCAGGGGGCGGACGTTGAGGATCTTTAGCAGGGCGACGAAGATGATCCCGAACAGCGTGGAGGCGTAGGCGGCCACGAGGCTGGCCTGTACGATACCCATGGCCAGCATGAGCAGGGAGATGATCGTCCCGGTCAGGCCCACATAGAGCCCGGCGTCGAAGAGGTTCTCCTCGTTTTCGAGCAGTTTGATCTTCATGGCGGAGGGCACCGGTGCATTACGCACCTGAGCGAGCTTGATCAGGCAGATCGAGTAGATGAGCAGCTGCAAGACGAAGAAGATAAGCAGCACCACCAATGTGACCTGGTCGAGTTGAGGAATATCCATACCTTGTTCCTTTATGATGTCAGCGGGGTTGACGATTTCAAACTCCAAAAAGCTCTTGCCCGGTTCGGACACGGGCTGGGCGAGCAGGTTCGGCTCGGAGGCGAGCACGAGGATGAGCACCAGTGCCCCCCCCAGCCCGGCATCCACCACCACGGCGAGCAGGCCGCGTCGGCGAGCCTCGCGCATGGCCTGTCCGGCGAAAATCCGCTTCAGGCACATGGCCAGGAAGAACCCGGCGAGGAAAAACAGCACCAGCTTCAGCGCGAGGGCGGCGACGGGATGGCCGACGGCCAGATCGATCCAGCCCGCAGGCACACTGCCCACCAGCGGCGCGAGCCAGACGGGCGGGTGGTACACGGGGCGACCGGACTCCAACACGGCCCCGAGCGCAGCCTGGCCGTTAACGAGCGCCAGGCTGAGATCCCGCCAGACGGTTTCGTCCGGCGCACGGCCCAGATAGTCGATCACGGCGCGGGGGTTGTCCGAGAGCAGGACGGCCCCGTACAGCAGCGGCTGGTAGTCGCTGTTTTGCCGTAAAAGCGTGGTCAAGGCAGTCAAATCGGTCCAACTCTCGGCATGGCTGGTCCACTCGGCCAGCGTCACCCAGTCCATGCGCCCGGCCGAGCCGAGGACGGAGAGGTAAAAGGCCTCCAGCTTGTCCACCGCGGTGTTGTCACCCTCCAGCGCGGCGGTGGCGAGGGCGCGGATGGCCCGCACGGTCTGCGGGGAAAAGTCCTCCCCCTGCACGAGCAGCGCACTGGTTAAAATCGCGCTCTCCAGCGGGGCTCCGGCCGGGGCGGAGACGGGCATGAATCGCGTCACCGTGGTCAGCTCACGGGTTTCGAGCAGCTTCAGGACGGTGGCGTTACTGGAGTTTTGCAGAAAGGCCAGCAGCTCGGCCCGGTTGCGGGCGGGGATGAGCAGGGCGTTGACCGTGACGGGGCCCGTCTGGTCCTCGGGCACCTTGATCAGCTTGAGGAACTGCTCGAAAAACGGGTCCGGCCCGCCGATGTAGGCCAGTTGCGGGTGCTCGGTGCGGTAGGCGGAGATTTCTGCGGCCAGCGGTGATTCCGTCTCCGGCAGATCATTTAAAGAGCGCCCCATGCGCTCAGCCTCGACCAGAACGGCGGCAGGCCCGGTCTTACCCAGATCGAGCAACGCCTGCGCTTCGCCCTCCAGCGTCTCCGCATCCGGTGCTCGCCCGGCCGCCTCCAGCCACGTCGCCGAGACCGACCCGAACTGCGCCGGCACGGCCAGCCCGGCCAGCGAAAACAGCAGCGCGAGCAGGAGCGAGACGAAGGCGAGGATTTTCATCGAGGCGGTGAGATGCAGTCAACGTGCGGACACGTACGTGGCTTGCGGTAAAGACATCCGTCTAGCACACGCCCGTAACATTAGCAAAGACCGTTTCTGTAGAAAGAGAAAAGCACACGAAGTTCCTGTATAGCCCGCTCATCTCCCGCGAAAAAGGTTGATACAGAGCGGGTTTTGCCAATGATCGGGGGCCAGATGATTGGCTGGCGACAAGTCCTGACGGCATTCATGGCGGTAACGCTCATCGTGTTGGCGAGCGGCTGCGATCAGGCCGAGCGTAACCGCGAGGTGATCAAGGTGGGCATCCTCCACTCGCAGAGCGGCCCGCTGGCTGCCTCCGAGACCCCGGTGATCAATGCCACCATCATGGCCATCGACGAGGTCAACCAGCGCCACCTCATCCCCGGCGTAAAGGTCGAGTACGTGGTGGCCGACGGGCGCTCCGACCCGGCTACCTTTGCCCGCGAGGCCGCGCGCCTCATCACCGAGGACGACGTGGTGGCGGTCTTCGGCTGCTGGACCTCTGCCAGCCGCAAGGCCGTTAAATCCGTGGTCGAGCAGTACGACAGCCTGCTCTTCTACCCGGTGCAGTACGAGGGTATCGAGAGCTCCCCCAATATCATTTACCTCGGCGCCGCCCCCAACCAGCAGATCATCCCCGCGGTCCACTGGGCGATGGAAAACCTCGGGCACCGCTTTTTCCTCGTGGGCTCGGACTACATCTTCCCCCACACCGCCAACGCCATCATCAAGGACCAGCTCAAGGCCTTCGACGCCGAGGTCGCGGGTGAGGCCTACCTCCCCCTCTCCGGCCAGCAGCTGAAGGAGGGCGAGCTGGACGCCGTCATCGAGCAGATCAAGGAAACCAAGCCCGACGCGATTATCAACACCTTGAACGGCAGCCTGAACACCCTGTTTTTCCGAAAGCTGCGCGAGGCTGGCATCACCGCCGAGGACATCCCCACCCTGTCCTTTAGCATCGGTGAGAACGAGCTGCGCGAGGCCGGTGTGCGCGACATGGTCGGCGATTACGCAGCCTGGAACTACTTCCAGAGCATCGACAGCCCTGCGAACCGCGCCTTTCTGGAAAACCTCCGCCGCTACTACGGTGAGGACGCCATCGCCTCCGACCCGATGGAGGCCGCCTACGACGGCGTCATGCTGTGGGCCAAGGCATTGGCCGAGGCCCGTGAAGCCGAGATCCAGAACTACGACCACTTTTACGATGCCGACGCCGTGCGCCAGTTTCTGGGCGCACAGAGCCTGCAGGGCCCGGAGGGGATGGTCTTCGTCCACCCGCAGAATCAGCACCTTTTCAAGACCGTGCGCATCGGCCAGGTCGAGCCGGACGGTAACTTCAGCATCGTCTGGCAAAGCGACGTCCCCGTGCGCCCCGAGCCCTACCCGGTCTTTCGCGGTAAGGAGGAGTGGGAGGCCTACATCAACAACCTGAACCGCCAGTGGGGAGGCTCCTGGACCGCCCCGCGCTAAGTCCGCTTTCTCGAACGACGCCACTCTCTTTTCACCATGCGCCACCTGATCCATCGTCTCCTGCTCACCGCG
Source organism: Ruficoccus sp. ZRK36 (assembly GCF_019603315.1). Lineage (NCBI taxonomy): Bacteria > Pseudomonadati > Verrucomicrobiota > Opitutia > Puniceicoccales > Cerasicoccaceae > Ruficoccus > Ruficoccus sp. ZRK36. Next base: position 2,442,611 of record NZ_CP080649.1, on the reverse strand, counting down.
CTGCTTGCGGGCACGGCTCTCGTCCATGCCGCCGGCACGGATCAGCCGGGCTTTTTCGCCTTTGGCGGGATCGGCTTTGCGGGCTCGACCTCGCCGGGTGAAATCAAGTTCCGGCAGATATTCCTCTCCGATGACCCCGAGGCGGGGTTCCGGCAGTGGTTCGACAAGGGTGGAGGCGTCGGTAAGGCCTACGCCATGGTCGCCTGCTACTATCTCGACCACGATCGCTACGATGGGATGAAGGAACGCTTTCGCGAGCTGCACCTGCAGGTGCCCACCATGACGGGCTGTATCGTAGGTTCTATCAATTACGAGCAATTGACCGAAAGCATCGAGGACGGCCGCTACGACGAAGTGGTCAAGCCGCTGCTCAAACAGACCAAGGACGCCCCCACTCCCTCGACGGAGGCGACATTCGCCCTGGGAAGCAACGAGCGTGGCGCCCCCTTGGCCGGTGAGATCGCCTTCCGGCAGATACTGACCACCCCTGATCCGGTGGCGGGCCTCGAAGAGTGGGCGAACTACGGCACCTATGCCCAGCGTGCCTACGCCCAGCTCGGACTCTATTATCTGGATCAGGAGCGCTACCAGGCCTACCGCGAGGCGCTGCTTGCCACCGATATTAAGTTTTTCGCCCAAGCCGACGGCCTCCAGGGCTTCGTGGGCTATCCCGAGCTCATCGAGCTGATCGAGGCCGGTCATTTCGACGCCACCATGCGCCCCCTCCTGAACTCTCCGGAGGCAGCACCGACTAGCTCAGGCGATAAAGAAGCGCTCTACCCGGCTCCCTGATTTTTTAACGACTCTCACCAACGACTGACCACCACATGGCCCAAGCGGATAATCCCTTCCCCCTCGGCACCTCCGGCTCCCGTTCGTCGCAAGCGATCCCGAAGCGCGGCACGGGAAGCACGGGCGCGTCCTCCCCCGGCCCGGACCGCCCCGAGCGCAGCCGACTGGGCAGGCAGATGATCGCGTACTTCCTGCTCATTTCCCTGCTCCCGCTGGGCATCGTCGCCACGGTTAATTTCCTCCTCGCCAAAAAGTCGCTCCTCCAGACGGAAACCCAGTACCTGGAGGCGATTGCCGCCCGCCAGATCGACCGGGTCCGCACCTATCTCTACGAGATGCAGAACATCACCTCCCTGGTCTCGCAGAGCCCAGGCGTATGGATGACGCTACGGCACCCGCCCGACGGGAGCGGCCCTCCCCCACCGCCCGGTGCTCCCAGCGAGTACCCCAGTCTGGACGAGCTGCGCAAGGAACACGGACCGGGACTCAAACGGTTGGCCAGCCAGCTCGGCTTTAACCGCCTCTATCTCGTCAACCCGGAGGGCAAGATCGTCTTTTCGCTGGCCGATATACGCGAAGAAAACCGCGACCTGCTCAGCGAGGAGAATATCAACAGCAGCCTGACCAAGCTGTTCCTGCGTACCGAGCGGCTCATGAGCACACAGGCGGGGGACTTCCGGCTCGATCCGACGACGGGTGAGCCCGCCCTGTACCTGAGCGCCCCCGTCCTGCACGAAGGGGAATTCCTCGGCGTCGTCATCCTCGCCCCCAATAACTCGGACATCTACACCGCGGTTAACAACTACGGCGGCATCAGCAAAAGCGGCGACATCATCCTGGCTTCGCGTGAGGGCGACAAGATTCTCTTCCTCAACGATCCGCGCTACAGCAGTAACGCTGCGTTCAACTTCACCGTCCCCTACGCGCCCGAACCGGGCCGCGACCTCATGCCCGTCCAGCGCGCCGTGCGCGGAGAAAGCGGCGGCGCCCTCACCACGGACTACCGGGGTAAGGAAGTGCTCGCGGGCTGGAAGTACCTGCCCAACCTGCGCATGGGCCTCGTCATCAAGATCGACAAGGACGAGGTCTTCGCCCCCGTCATGCGACTGGCCCGCGTCTCGCTCTGGGTCGCCGGGGCTACCGCCATCATTGTGCTGGCCGCGGCCATCCTCCTCTCTCGCAGCATCACCCTGCCGATTCTTAACCTCACGCAGGCAGCCACCCGCATGGCCGAGGGCGATTTAACCGGAGACATTTCCTGCCGCACCCGCAACGAGATCGGGCAGCTCGCCCGCTCGGCCCGGCACATGGCCGCCAACCTCAAGTCCCTCATCGGGAAAGTCAAAATCGCCGGCGGCGAAATCTCCAAGACCGCCCAGCATATCTCCAGCACCACCCGCCAGCAGGTCACCACTGCTGAGCAGACCGGCGCCTCCTCTGTCGAGACCAACGCCACCGCCAAGCAGATTTCCACTACTGCGCACGAGCTGACCAACACCATGCGCAAGGTCAACCAGATCACCCAGCAGGTGGCCGTGGATGCAGAGGCCGATCTGGACCTGCTCCAGCAACTGCATGACTCCATGGACGAGCTGGCCAGCTCCAACTCCGAGGTCTCCTCGCAGCTCAACCTCATTCAGGCCAAGGCTACCGCGATCAGCAGCATTATCCTGACCATGACGAAAGTGGCCGACCAGACGAACCTCCTCTCGCTCAACGCCTCCATCGAGGCCCGCAAGGCGGGCGAGGCCGGGCGCGGCTTCTCCGTGGTGGCGTCCGAGATCCGGCGTCTCGCCGACCAGGCTGCTGTCTCCACGCTGGAAATCGAATCCAGCGTCAAGGACATGCTCCAGGCCGTCGGTGCCGGGGTGAAGAGCATGAACAGCTTCTCCGGTAAAGTGGAAACCAGCGTGCAGGAAATCACCGGCATCGGCCAGCGCCTGACCGAGGTGATCCAGAAAGTCCAGGGGCTTCCCCCGCGCTTTGACCAGATCCTGGAGGGCATGCAGTCGCAGTCTTCCGGAGCCAGCCAGATCAACGAGGCCATGGCCGCCCTCAGCGAGTCTGCCCAGCAGACGGCCGCCTCCGTGCGCGAGAGCCACCGTATGCTCGATAACCTGCGCCGCAGCGCGGACATCCTCCAGAGCGAAATCTCCCGCTTCAAAACCTAGGCAGGACCGCACTGGACAATGAGGGGCTGCACCCCTAGCGCTCCTTTCAGTCGCTACCCCGGCAACAGGCCGTCGTGTAAAGGTGGCGTCCCGTGCGGTCACGCAGCGCCGCACATTTTCTGGTTTCCTTTGGGGAAAAGGAGCGTTTAACTAAAGCTTCAATGGTATTACGCGTCACCCAGTACGGCGAACCGGTCCTGAAGGAAGAAGGGGCCCCGGTCACGGAATTCAATGCCGAGCTTCGTCAGCTCGCCGATGACATGGTGGAGACCATGCACGCTGCCGAGGGCATTGGCCTGGCTGCCCAGCAGGTCGGTAAGGCGATCCAGATGTTTGTGATGGAGCTACCTGTCTACGAGGATGAGCCGTCACCGACCTATCTCTATGACGGCAAGCAGCCCCCGCTGGAGCTGATCATGCCGCTGGTCGTCGTCAACCCGGAGCTGGAGCTGCTCGGTGATGAGGCAGGCTACGAAGAGGGCTGCCTGTCCTTTCCCGGCATCCGGGGCCGTGTCGACCGCCCTACCCGCGTACGCCTGCGTTTTCAGGACATCGAGGGAGCGCCGCACGAGATCTCCTGCGACGGACTCTTCGCGCGCGTCATCCAGCATGAGTACGACCACTTGCAGGGCGTGCTCTTTATCGACCGCATGAACCCCCGCGTCCTGCGCACAATCGAGTCAAAGGTCCGCCGCCTGCGCCGCTCCACCCGCGATTTCCTCAAAGACCAGGCCTAGTCGGAGCAACGTCTCAGAGTCGAATTTGGCTCATCCGCCAAGCCAGTCATATATTGATGCGTGCACAGCAGACACGCGTATCCGTTTTTTATGACAGGCTCGGATCAATCGGCGTCCCGTGGATGAGCTGATAGACGTGGCGCAGGATGTCCTTGAGCTGCATGGTCGAGATTGGCTTTGACATATAGTCGTTACAGCCAGCATCGAGACACTTGCGCCGATCCTCTGCCAGCGCGAAAGCCGTAACCGCGACCACAAAGGTATCGCGATGGTGCTCGCCATACTCACCCGCCCGTAGACGTCGGGTGATCTCCAGCCCGCTGCGACCGGGGAGCTGTACATCCATGAGCACAATCTCGTAATCCTTTTTCCGCAGGAGCTTGGAGGCCTGCGGTTCATCTTCGGCCATCTCTATGGTATAGCCGAGCTTGCCCATAATCTCCTGAATGAGCTGCCTGTTCACCGCGTCATCCTCGACCACGAGGATAGAGAGCGGATGCTGGAGAGCGAACTGCTCAGTCAGGACCGTGGAGCCCATGCGCGCAGTGATAGGTGCGGGGTCTCCGGACTTGGAGAGCGGAAAGTCAAAAGAGAAAACTGAGCCCTCGCCTTCTGTACTGGTGACACGGATGTCGCCACCCATTTTTTCAATCAGGCGCTTGCAGATAACGAGACCCAGCCCGGTGCCCCCGTACTTGCGAGTCGTGGAGGAATCCACCTGAGAGAACGGCTGAAACAGGCGGTCAAGCTTGGCCGGATCAATACCGATCCCCGTATCGACAACCTCAAAGAAAACATGCTCGCGATCACTGGCCTTCGTCGACTCCACGCGCACCCGTACCTCCACTTTTCCGTCGTGGGTAAACTTGACGGCATTGTTGACGAGGTTGAGCAGGATTTGCTTCAGTCGATGCGGGTCGCCCAGATAGTCGTAGGAGTCAGCGCCCTCGATGTTGTAGGTCAGTTCAATCCCCTTCTCGCGGGCTTTGATCAGGACCAGCTCCAGCGACTCGACGATCGTTGTCTCCAGATTAAAAGGTACATACTCCAGCTCGATGCCCCGGGACTCGATCTTGGAGTAATCGAGGATGTTGTTAATGAGCTCCAGCAGGGCCTTACCGCTACGGTCGATGACCGACAGCGAGTCACGCTGTGCCTGATCGAGCGAAGTCTGCGCCAGCAGGTCCGCGAAGCCCAGGATGGCGTTCATCGGAGTACGGATTTCGTGGCTCATCATGGCCAGAAACTCGCCCTTGGCCATGTTGGCCCGGTCGGCATTCTCCTTGGCATGACGTAGTTGGGCCTCGACCTGACGGTTGATAAAGAAGGAGCCGATGCTGCTCGCGGCGAGTTGGATAGATGTCACCTCACCCTCTTCCCAGCGTCGCTCACGCCCACAGTCTGCGAGCACGAGCACGCCCCAGAAGTAACTCTCCACATGGATGGGAGCCATCAACACGGTCTTGACACCAACCGCCTCCAGGCAGTGCTTGAGCTCGGGGCCGAGTTCGCGGACGCGGCCCTGCATCGCGGTGCGACCGGACATCTGATCGTACCACTTGCGCATCTCGCCCTTCCAGCAATTCTCGGGCATATTTTCGGGGTCCAGCTCAAAGCCGGGACGTGCCCAGCCGTAGCGCACAATGGGCTTCAGCTGGTTCGTCCCAGGCTCGTAGCAATTCTCAAAAATACTCACGCGGTCGACCTGCGCATGCTCGCCGATGGCCTGAAGCGCGCGCTCCACTGCCTCCTCCATATTGCGAACGGCCAACAGCAGCGAACTCGCCTGCGACACCCCCTGCAGGAGCACATCCTGCTGCTCAAGAGCTGCCTCGGTGCGCTTGCGCTCGGTGATGTCGTATGCCACCCAGATAACTTGATCCACAGCATCATCCGCACTGGAAATCGGTGCCAATCGCCCCTCGAACCAATGGGTGTTGCCGTCCAGCTCAAACGAGTATTCCAGCGAAATCTGCTTCTGGCTCTCCAGGCAGTTCTCCAGGGCTTGATGAAACTTACGAGCCTGCTCTGGCGACCATGACTCTTTCAGCGTCCGGTCCTTTAAGGCCTCGGCCAGATAGCCGACCGGACTGCTTTCGTGGGAGAAGACCTCCAGGTACCGCCCCTCAGCCGATAATACGAAGGCGATGTCAGGCAACGCATCGACAAAGCCGCGCAGTTGCACCTCATTATGCCGGCTCAGCTCTTCACGACGCCGCATCTCGGTCAGGATCGCGGCCAGAAAATAACTCGTCGTGCTAATCACGCCCACGAACACCCATAGGAATTCAGGGCTCTGGCTGATGTACTTCTGCTCGGGGCCAAAGACCTGCAGGAGCTCCCACATGGCCATAATCGAGACCAGTACGACACCGGTCGTAGCGCCTCGCTGCCCGAAGCGAACCGCCCCCCAGGCCATCAGAGGAAAGAGCGCCAACTCCAGCGGATAACGCAGGGTATCCGTCGGTGCCCAATTACCGAAAATCACAATCCCGAAAAACGCCAGGGCGATAATCCAGACACCGACCTCAGCAAACTGACGGTTACTCCAGTTCACTTTGGTCTGCGAAGTCCAAACTAAAAGAAAGGGAGCAACCACCAGCACCCCGAGGCTTTCTCCGAGAAACCACGGTTTCCAGAGGCGGCTGTAATCATTCCAAGTCAGCAGGTCTACCTGCGCGCAGACAACCCAGGTGCACAGGCTGGCATTGATCACCCCTACCAGTAATGGACCCGCCAGCAGAAAGACCATTACGTCGCGGATGGTTTCCAGCGAGTATATAGAGCGCATCATCCAGCGCAGCACACTGGCCCCCAGCGCAGTGCTCAGGACGTAGATAGAGCCGATCATCAGTGTATAGCCCACACTTTGCCCGTTTATCCACAGCCCCCACAGCAGATACCCGGCAAAGATGCTCAGGCAGTACTTATAGCCACCGCGTATCAGGGTCGCTATGGCCAGGCCTGAGGCTGGCCACAGCAGATAGACATGCCCCTCCAGCGCACGCAGGGCCATCAGGCTACCGATCTCGGAAAGGACCAGATAAAAAACAGCAACAGCCAGTAGCTTCCAGACGAGAACCGTTATATTTAGTGCTGGTCCCCCTGTTGTCGACCATGGCAGCGAGTTAGGGGCTGAAGACTGTGCCACGGCGTAATTCGTACGACCCATTGTCCGCCTATTAAGCGTAACCCAATGAAACTGACAAGGTAACACTTACAGCAAGGGCTCCCTACGCCGTAAATGGGGCTATTTTTTAGAATTAATACCCCTTATCTTGTACCGATATCAATAAGGTAATATACCCATCTATAAAAGCAGTGTTTTCAACCGCCTCTAAATAAGTATCTTTTGCGGCATGCCTATTTATGTTTATGAGATCGTTCTGCCTGATAATTCGGGAGGAGAACGCTTTGAAATTGAGCAACCCATGAGTGACCCGGCCCTCACGCACCACCCTCAGAGTGGTGAGCCCGTACGCCGAGTCTATCTCCCCCCCAATCTGGCCAGTAAGTACACCCCCGGCTCCACGAAGAACAAACTCGCCAATGAGAATGTCGAAAAGGCCGGATTCACCAAGTACGAGCGGGATAAGCTAACTGGCACCTACCATAAGGTAGCAGGGAAGAATGCCCAGGCTCCAGACACCCTCAAGCCTTGACCTTTTCTACGCTCTGGCGCACTTTTTTTATATCTCCAGCGTCCGATCACCTTCTCCATGGCCGACCTTTCCGCCGACTCAATCCCTGATGACAGACCGCCACCTGGCCGGGCTTATGAAGTCCTCACTCCGGGGGAGAAGTTTGGCGACTACCAGGTACTACGCTGTCTCTCCTATGATTTGATGGGTAGCCTGTATCGTGTCCGTAAGACACGCGTACGCGAGGGCCGATGCCTGTTTGTCCTCCCCCCGCTGGTTAAAAACGACAAAAATTTCCGCGAGCGCTTTTTCCAGCATAGCTCACGACTCTTCCAGCTCCAGCACCCGAATCTGCTCCAGGCCGAGGACGCGGATCTGGTAAAAGGCCGTTTTACCATCTACCATGAGGCCTTTGATGGCCAGAATCTGGCCGACTATCTCGAACAGTACGCCATCGAGAAACACCGCGCTCCACATTCGGACTCTGAAGATAATCTGCTGGCAGACATGCCGGTCGGACTCCCCGAGAAGGAGGTGCGCAAGATTCTCAGGCAAGTGCTCGAAGCGCTCGCCTATGCGCATGCCAATAAGGTACTGCACCTGAACCTTAACCCGACCAATATCCTGCGCGATAGCGAGGGGCGGATCAAGCTGACCGAGCTGGGCATCATGTCGATGGCGGGTAAAGAGCTCTTTGAGACACTGGTATCGGCAGGCATCCCTCCGATTTCACTGGGGCCGCGCCGCATCCGCATCAACACGGTTGACATCCTCTCCCCTGAAACACGCCTGGGTAAGCCCGGCGATGAGCGCTCGGACATCTACGCATTTGGCATCACTGCCTACTGGCTGCTCACCGGGCACAAGCCCGGCTACAACTACGCCCCGCCCAGTGAAGTCAACCCCGACCTCGACAAGAGCTGGGATACCCTCCTGGCAAACTGTCTCGAACGCAATCCAGACAGACGCTATAGCTCCGCCGCCGCCGTCCTGGCCGACCTGAACGATCTTGATAACATCCAGGAGCGCGCATCCCCCCTGGAGCCGGGAACGGCGCAAACGAAGTCTGTCTTTCGGCACATGGACTTCATCCCGGTGCCACGTCAGATCAAACGTCGCGGGATAAAAACGACTCGGGCCTTTCGTCTGGGGATCATCGGTATCATCGCCTGCATCGCTGTCTACCTCACATCACTCTTTTACGAGCTGGCCTTCCTCGAAGACTCTCCTACGGATGCGCCCGTTGCCATACGCACACCCGAGGGTAAAGAGCCTCGCCTGAAAATACGGACCGAGCCTCCAGATGCGCTCTTTGAGATACCCAGCGAGAACATAAGCTTCATCGTGCGCAATGGAACGCTCGACCTGAACGTCACTTCAGGCATCTACAACATCAAGCTGAGCGCTCCCCACTACACTCCCCTGACCCAGCTCATCGAAATCGAGCGCGGCAAGCAGGAGCTCAACCTCAAGCTCGAGCCTGCCTGGGCCGATGTAGAGATCCATACGACCCCCGGAGCACGTGCGACGGCGATCGACAGCTCCCGACGCATGTACGATCTGGGGACTGCCGACGAGGATGGGCTGCTCCGCGTGGCACAGCTGCTGCATGCCGGTAACTACACCCTTCGTCTGGAAAAAGATGACTACATGACGATGGAGAAAGAGGACTTCCAGCTGGACGAAGATGCCGGTCGTTTGGATTTCCCCCTCGTCCCTATGCCGGGCACACTGCGCGTACGCTCCACCCCCAAAGGGGCAACCGTCTACATCGAGGGCAAGGAAATCGGCACCAGTAACGCAACGATCGAAGGCCTGCCTGTGCGTGAGCAGTTTATCGTCACGCTGGAAATGGATGGCTACCGGACCGAGAAACTCGCCGTCACACTGGAGCCGAATACCCGCACGGTGCTCGACTTCGGAGAGCTCACACCCCGATCCGGCGAGCTTTTACCGCAGGTTACCTTTGACGGTGCCCCACCCTCCGTTTCACTCCTCGAAGGGCTGAGCTACCGCATCGGCTCGAAGACATACCCCGGCAACTCCAACGTCCTGTCAGGCATCCCGGAAGGTGAAGTCACGCTCGTGGCCAGCCACCCCGACTACATCGATGTGGAGCAGACCTTCCAGCTCCCGGACAACACCCTGCTGCGTGTGCCCCTGGACCTGAAGCCAAAGCCCGGCATCATCGAGCTCGACGTCACCCCCGCCGGACTCCCGCTATCCATTACCGCCAACGGCAAAGCCTTTCCCCTTGATGGTGCCAACCAGTTTAACCTGCCCCCCGACAAAGATTTTGAGCTGAGCCTGGAAGCCCCCGACTACATTCCCCAGCGCCTGGCCATCAAGCTCAGGCCCAACGAAAGCTACACCTGGGAAACCTCCCTGACCCTTATCCCAGGGCCTGCCAGCGGCCTTTCCTACGACATCCCCTATCTGGATATCCGGCTGGCCTGGATACCCCCCGGTACCTTTACCATGGGCAGCCCTCTCAAGGAGCACGCCCGCCTGCCCGTCGAAGGGCCGCAAACAGAGGTCACCCTCTCCAAAGGCTTCTGGCTATCGGAGAAAGAAATCACCCAGCAGGAGTACATGCAGCTCATGGAGGAGAACCCCTCCAAGTTCAAAGGCCCGCGACATCCGGTGGAGAAAGTAACCTGGCAGGAGGCCATCGCCTACTGCCGTGAGGTCAACCGCCGCGAGCAGACTGCCGGGCGTGTCCCTGAGGGCTACGCCTATCGCCTGCCGACTGAGGCCGAGTGGGAGTACGCTGCCCGCGCTGGCACGGAGGAGCCCTTTCACTGGGGCGACACTGCCGACATCTCGCACGCTAATTTCCGCGGCAAATATCCGCGCGACTTTACCTCGTCGCAGCTGGAGGACCCGGACTTCTACGGCACAAGCCCCGTCGGCGAGTATACCCCGAATGCTTTCGGGCTTTATGACATCCATGGCAACGTCGCTGAATGGTGCATGGACAAGTTTAACGGTCGCCTGCCCGGTGGCAAAGAAACCGACTGGTATAATAACGAGGGAGACACCCGCCACGTCGTTCGCGGCGGCGGCTGGGAGACCTACGCCATCCGTGCGCGTTTAGCTTCGCGTGACAGCATGGCCGATACGACACGCTCGTCCTCGATCGGCTTCCGGCTCTGCCTCGGCCCCGAGCTCACGAGCGAGTAGCTTCGCCGTCGGCCAAAAGTGCTGCGAATACCCGGCAAGTCAGCCCGAGTCTAGAGCCACTTCATCCGGCGGAACCACCAGAGCATGGCGACGAAGAACCCCGCCATAAACAGCATGCACAGCGGGTAGCCGTAGTACGAGTACAGCTCTGGCATATTCCACGGGCTGATCTCGTGGTCGAAGTTCATCCCGTACACCCCGGCGATAAATGTCAGCGGCAGGAATAGCGTGGCAATAATCGTGAGCACCTTCATCACGTGGTTGTTCCGGTGCTCCTCCATCAGGTGGTAGTACTCCTGCATGTTCTGCAGGATGAGCCGGGCGTGCTCCAGCCGGTCAGCGGCCCTGCGGGCATTGTCAGCCAGATCCCGGAAAAAGTAGCGGTCCTCATCATGGACGAGGGGATGGTCGATAATCTCCAGCCGGTGCGCATTGTCACGCATAGGCATCACGAACCGCATGATGGCCAGTACGGTGCGCTTATGCTGGTAAATCGTATCGATGGTAAAGTCTTCGTCCTCGCTGAGCAGGTCCTCCTCTACCTCGACGATATCCGTCTCGATCATGTCGAGGATGCTCAGGATGTTGTCGGCCTTCATATCCATCAGCGCAAAGAGCAGATACCCTGAGCCCCGCACCCGCAGCCGGGCCGAAGGCTCCCTGACGCGCGCCATCACCGGCTGGAAGAACGAGGTCTCGCTCTCCTGCACACTGAGCAAGGCATGCTCGGTGGCATAGAAAGCCATCTGCTCGATCATGATCTCCCGCGCCTGGCGGTTGACGGTAGCGGTCTTGGTCAGTACGAACAAATCGCGTCCGTACTCCTCAAACTTCGGGCGCATGCTCGTGTTGAGAATCTCTTCCTGAGCAAGGGCATGGATGCTGAGCATCTCGCCCAGGCCGCGGATCAAGGCCTCATCACTGACACCGCAAACGTGTATCCAGACCACTTTCCACTTCCCCATCTGCTCGCGCACCTGATCCAGTGTCGCGTTCTCCAGCTCCATGAAGTCATCCTCGCTGTAGGCGAGCAGGTGAATGCTGGGCTTAGTGGCCGCCAGATCACCCGCGACCCGCACGAGCTGACCGGGGGGCAATCCGTGCCCCTGATCGAAAACCTTCTTACGCCAGACGACTTTCATCTGCCCTCCAGCAAAGCTATTTACACGCATCTTTCAAAACGAAAAAACGTTTCATTTCGGTGACACTCCACGATGCCACCGCTGCCGCGCAGCTACTGCGCGTCTTCACTCACCCGCAGAAACAGGAAACGCGTCTCCCCGGCAGCGAGCGCATCCGGGTCGCTGACCGTCACCGTCTCAGTGCCGTCACCGTTGCTCTGGACGACTTCCCCACTCGCCACTACATGAAACGGGCTGGCCGAAGGCGACGCACTCGAGCCAACCACATACAGCGAGGCGTCCGCATTCTCAGGGCGCACATAGCGGAGGCTCAGGGCTCCACCCTCACCGCGCTCAATCCGCGGCAGACGATCGCGCACGACATCCTCGGCGTCAGCGAGAGGATCAACACCGAGGGCAAACTCCAACAGGTTTCCAATGCCATCCTGGTTAGCGTCCATGGCCGGGCTCCATACGCCAGAGGGGGCGGAAACCTGCGCAGCATAGTGGGCAGACCAGTTACTGTAGGTGTACGGCAAGAGGGTTAGCGTAGCGCTCGCATCGGACCCCAGAGCATAGCCATCGCCATCGACAAGGGTCAGCGTCAGGGTTCTCGTACTGCCGGAGGTGCGGGTCAGCGCCTCAACGGGAAAGCTGGCCTCGGATGCACCAGCAGGTACAGTCAGGGTGCCTGAAAGCGCTTGATAATCCTCCCCAGAGACGGCGTCTCCGCTCACCGAATAGCCGACTGACAACGCAGTGCCCGAAGCCGGGACAACGCTCAGTGTAATCGGGTAACTCTGCCCGGACATCAGAAGGAGTTCGCCGTCTTGGACTGTCATGGAAACCTGACACACGGCACCGACATCCACGGCCCACTCCTTGCGAACAACGGCGGAACCATCCGAGCTCTCCAGGCGGATTCGGTAGACGCCGGTCATTTCAAAATTGAACGTCGGGCTATCGCTCATCTCCCCGGACAGGCTCACCTCTCCTGGTCCACTGACGACTGACCACGACAGAACTGGCTCCACCGGGCCATCCTCGTCAGTCACGCTGGCATGCGGGCTCCAGTCCTGCGTCTCAGTCACCGTCCCAGCGGATAATCCCTCAGGGACAGGGCTGTGATTAGCGGCCAGCAGAGCAACCTCCTCGGGAGACAGCTCGCGGTTATAGATCCTGAGCTCGTCGATCTGTCCGTCCAGGCTGCGGTCACCATCCGGGCCATTCCCGAGGTAGGCCGTCCCACCGCCCACTCGCAGTCCACCGATTTTGAAGCCTCTGCCGCCGACCTCTTGAGCGACACCATTGATATAGAGGCTGGGTGCGGTATCGGTGTCTTTCCAAGTCACGGCAACATGGTACCACTGTCCCGCCACAATCGTCCCCTCAGGGGTGTACCAGGAGTAAACATCGTCCTCGTAGTAGCGTACAAACTTCAGGCACTTGATATCTGTGCCACCGGTCAGCCCCAGAAAGAACGCCCACTCCGGTCCGTCCACAATGCGCGGGAAAAGCCCGGCCTCGGAGTCGGCCTTGACCCAGGCGCTCACGCTGACCTCGGGCAGGCTTGGCAGATGATCCACGCGCGCATGCTCTCCCTCTGTCCCGGTGCCTGCGTACGCGCCCCCGGCGACACCAGTTCCTCGTCCAGTCCCTCCTTCAAAAACAGCATCCAGCCCATTCCCGGAACTATCGGCAGCGGCCCCCTCGCCATCAAACAGCCACTCCGCCGCCAAGCCACTACTGACGGGTCTCCCGGCAGCCACCACCTGACGGGTATCCGTACGCACCACACCGCCTGTCTCGACAGAAGCGGTCAGGGTATAGATACCCTCCTGCGAAAAAACTGCCCTGGCCTGCGTCAAGCTCTCTGCTGTGACCGTGACTCCCTCGGAGGGATCAGCCACCCACTCAACCGCTGACTCAGGCTGCACGGCTTCACCTGCCACCGTTACCTCAGCGCGCAGCACAAGAGTGGTCTCCAGACTCTCCAGCAACACAGCCTTACCGGGTGAAACGACTTCAACTCGGTTCACCCCCGCCACGGCATCGACCAGTCGGGACACGCTGAGCCGTGAGCCTGTTGCGACCTTCCCATCCATCGTGGCCACTTGATCTGCCTGCTCCAGCAGCAGGGTCCTCACAGCCGTAGACTCTGCCTGCGGGTCAGCCGCGTATGCCAGCGCAACTGCTCCAGCCACATGCGGAGCTGCCATGGATGTCCCGCTCCACAACTGGTAGCCGCCGCCCATCGCCGTTGAGTAAATGCTGGTACCGGGCGCGCAAATATCCACCGAGACCGCCCCGTAGTTTGAGTCATCGGCCAGCTTGTCGTCCTGGTCCGAGTTCGCCACATTGATGATGGCGCCAATATCCAGCGCACCGGGATAGCGCGGCTGCTCGTCCACGTAGATCCCGTCATTACCAGCTGCCGCTACGAAAAGGATACCTGCCTCACCCTGCCGGGCGATGGCGTCATACTCGGCTGTCGTGTAGCCTTCACCGCTGTATGAGTTATTGGATACAACGACGTTGACGTTGCGGTTCAGTTTAAGATCACGGATGTAATCCAGAGCCACCACTACATCGGAAGATAAAAAGCTCTGGCTGCCTATCCGCATCGGCAGCAGCGACACGGTTCCATTTACACCGGTGACGCCAGTGCCATTTCCGCCGACGGCGCCGACGATACCGGAAACATGCGTCCCGTGCCCATGGTCATCGCTCGGGTCATTGTCATCGTCGAACACATCCCAACCATGCACATCGTCCACGAACCCATTACCGTCGTCGTCGATTCCATTACCGGGGATCTCGCCGGGGTTCGTCCACAGGTTCGCCGCCAGATCGGGATGATCGAGCTGCATCCCCGTATCAAGGATTGCCACCACGACGGATGAGGAGCCGCTCGTGACATCCCAGGCCTCCTCGCTGCCGATGAGCTCGTGCGCGTATTGGTAGGGGAAAAGCGGATCGTCCGGCGTCGCCGTCGGGAAGCGGAGGTAGTCCGGCCCGGGAGCAGCGCCACCCGGAGCGATGTCTGCCAGATCCCGCATGGCAGCCGGCACGGCGTCGATCCCGCCCGCATCCAGCTCGATCAAGAGCAGATAGGGAGAGCCGCTCGGCACCGCCCTGTAACTGGCCTGCGCGAGGCGTGCCTGTAGCACATCAGCCTGCTGCGGAGTCTGCAGGGAAAGCAGCAAGCGATCAGCCAGCATAGCCGTCTGCGAAACCAGCGTCTCCACGCCGTCCCTCTTCTCATAAATATCCACCACCCGCACCGGGCGCTGCCGTTCGGCGTCTCGCACGATACGCAGGTGGCGACGACGCCCATCGGGTAAACGCTCCCAGCGCTCTGCCAGCATCTGCTCGCCCGCGAGTCGATCCCGCAGGGCAGGGCTTGGCTGCGTGGCGCGCACAGGTTGTGGGTCCGACTTTCGCATAGCTGGTACGGGAGAGTCAGCGACATGCACACCTTTGTTCTGCGCAGGCGCTCGGGCAGAGATCCGCTGCCGCAGCTCAGAATCACTGCGCCCTCCGGGCCAAAGCAAAAAGCCCACGAACGCAGCCCCCAGCAGGGCCGCCACTGTCAGCCGAACTGTGCGTGTGCGCCTCATGTAGAAAAAACGCACCGACCATGAGGGATTTACCCGGTTTTGACAGCCCAAAATATAAACACCCTTCGGACTATTTCCACAACCCTTTCACCATGTGGATATTATCCACTTCCGCAAACACCCCCGATCAGCCCGCGCATCGCTATATCCCAACCGATCTAACCCACCCAACCGAACGATTGTGTGATTTAAAATACGTGATAATATCTGACTCATCACGCGGCGCCGCTACCGGCCAGCCGCTTCCGACAGCCAACTTTCCGCCATCCATGATCAAACGCCAGATACTCCGCCAAACCATCCTCCTGCAACTGGAGGCAGCCGCCCCCGCCTTTCTCCCGGTCGAGACCCTGCTGACCGGCATCCGTGCCGCCGGCTACGACATCACCGAGCGCCTCCTGCGCCGCGAGCTCACCTATCTCGACGACAAGCGGCTCATCGACAGCAGCCTGCCCGATCTCGATCCGGCCGACCGCCGCTACCGCCTCGGTGCCGGGGGGCAGGACTTCCTCGACGCCAACGGCCTGAGCGAATCCTGAGCAACGCGCCAGAAGATGAGCACCCCCAAACAGACTTTCTCCGGTCAAACGGAGTCAGAGAGCCATAAGCCTAGCCAGAGCAGTCGTGAGAAGCCGATGCCGGTCGGCCCCATCGAGTCGGCCCCCACATCCGGGCAGACGATGGAAAACCGGCAACCCGAAAAAGAGGCGGGTGGAGCCACTGGCTCCGCCCCCTCCCAGGCGGGCTTCCCCACGGCCTTCGATGGGCACCTGGCCAGCCTGCGCCAGGTCCGCGATCAGACCAACACCCTCATGAAGGAGTATAACCCCGGCCATGCCAATGCCCGCGGTTCGCTCGTCCAAATCTGGCAGTTGCTCTTCGACCACATCTCAACGGCCAAGCCCAGCGAGCTCTCCGAGTTTAACACGCTGGCCATGATCATCCACCGGCTCAGCTCCTCAAACACCCAGCTCATGACGCTCGAGCTCAAGCTCAGCGACTACGAGCAGGAGCGCGCCGAACGCGAGGAAAAGAAGCACAAGATGCTGGAGCAGCTTCAGCGCAAAAGCGGCCCCCTGAGCCTCACCCCCGAAACCCTTCACGAGATCGAGCGCATGCTCAAACTCCTATGACCGCCCACGAACAACCCTTTTTCCTGCCCTATCAGCGCAAGTGGATCGAGGACGATTCCCGGCTGAAGATCATGGAAAAATCGCGCCAGATCGGCCTGTCCTGGACCAGCGCCTACCGGCTTGTCCGCGAGCAGTCCCGCTCGGACGCCCGACTCGACGCCTGGGTGTCCTCCCGCGACGAGGCACAGGCCCGCCTCTTTCTGGAGGATGCGAAGTCTTTCGCCTCCATCCTGCAGTGTGCAGCCACTGAGCTGGGCCTGAAGGTCATTAGCGGCGGGCAAGCCTCGGCCTTTGTGCTGGAGTTTGCCAACGGCCGGCGCCTGCACTGCCTCTCCAGCAATGCCGACGCACAGGCCGGTAAGCGCGGCACACGCCTGCTCGACGAGTTCGCCCTCCACCCGGACCCGCGTCAGCTCTACGCCATCGCCTACCCCGGGATCACCTGGGGCGGTCAGCTGGAGATCGTTTCCACCCACCGCGGCTCGGATAACTTCTTTAACCGCCTGATCCGCGAGATCACCGAGCAGGGCAACCCGAAGGGCTTCTCGCACCACCGCGTCACCCTGCAGGACGCGCTCGATCAGGGCTTTTTAAAGAAGCTCAAGGAGAAGCTCCCGCCTGAGGACCCACGCAGTCAGATGGACGAGGGCGAATACTACGACTTTATCCGCCACTCCTGCGCCGACGAGGAGAGCTTTATGCAGGAGTATCTCTGCCGCCCGGCTGATGACACGAGCGCGTTTCTGTCCTGGGAGATGATCAGCGAATGTGAGTATGAGCCCGGCGACAGCTGGGAGATCACCCCTGAAGCCCCCCGGCAAGGCCGCGACCTGGCCCTCGCCCACGACCTCTACCTGGGCGTGGACATTGGCCGCGAGCACGACTTGTCCGTCTTCTGGCTGGTCGAGCGTATCAACGACCTGTTTTTCACCCGCAACGTCACCACGCTGGAGCGCACGCCGTTCGCGCAGCAGGAGGAAGTCCTCGACGCCTTCCTGTCCCTGCCCACCCTGCGCCGCGCCTGTATCGACCAGAGCGGCCTCGGGCGGCAGTTCGCCGAGCGCGCCACCGCTCGCTATGGGGCCTACCGCATCGAGGGGCTGACCTTTACCGCCGGTCTCAAGGAAGCCCTCGCCTACCCGGTGCGCAGCGCCTTCGAAGGGCGCACCCTGCGCATCCCCGCGGACAAACGCATCCGCGCCGACCTGCGCGCCGTGAAAAAAGAAGCCACCGCCTCGGGGAACATCCGCTTCTGCGCCGAACGGGGCGCCAACGGCCATGCCGACCGCTTCTGGGCGCTCGCCCTGGCCCTCTACGCCGGGCGCAAGCCTGCCGCTGCCGCCCACTACGAATCCCTCGGCTCCGCCCGCTCCGGCACACGCTGAGTGCTACCTACGTATCCAAATTTAAATACACAAAAAAAACCGTCCATGAAAACCGCCTCCCTCATCCCTACTGACCGCGCCCGCAGCTCACGCCGGGCCAGATTTAACCCGATCCGGCACCTCAACCCGGACACACTCACCCGCATGCTTGATGCCTTTCATGCCGGAGAGCTGCGCCAGGCCAGCCTGGCCTGGGAGGCGATCGAGCAGCGCGACGACCTGGTCAAGGCGGTCGCCACCAAGCGCAAGAAAGCCATCGGTCGCTTTGGGTGGGACATTGAGACCTTTGACGCATCCGAGGAAGCCGCCCGGCACAAGGCCGCGCTGGAATTTTTCTATCGTCAGCTCACTGCTGCCCACGCCTGTGACCTGAACGAGTCGGGCGGCTTTTCCCTGCTCGTACGTCAAATGATGGACGCCGTCGGCAAGCACTACGCGGTGCACGAAATCGTCTGGCAGCCGGTTCGCAATACTATGCGTACTGAAGAAGGACAGCCCGAGATGCCCGGCACACTCCTGACCGCGCAGTTCCGCTTCGTGCCCCTGTGGTTCATGGAAAACCGCACCGGACGCCTGCGTTTTCTGGAGAGTGACACGGCATCCGAGGGCCGAGAACTGGAGCAGGACGGCTGGCTCGTCACCACCGGTGACGGACTCATGGAGGCCACCGCGATCGCCTATCTGTTTAAGCATCTGCCACTGCGTGACTGGCTCGTGTACTGCGAGCGCAACGGCATGCCCGGCGTGCGCGGTGTGACCGATGCCGCCCCCGGCACCCCCGAGTGGGAGGCCGCCCGCGACGCCGTCCGCGACTTTGGAGCGGAGTTCCACGCACTCATGTCGAGCGGCACCGAGATCGAGGCCATCGACCTGCGCGGGACCGGCGAGCTACCCTACCCCGCGCTCGTGGACCGCATGGACAAGGCCATCGCCACCCTCTGGCGCGGCAGCAGCATGGGCACGGTCGCCGACTCCGGGGCTGGCATCTCGCTGCAGGGTAAGGAGACCGCCCTCATCGAGCGCGAGGACGCCGCGCACATCGCTGGCACACTCCATACGCAGGTGGACCGCCCCGTCCTGCGCTATCTCTTTAAAACGGATCAACCGCGTGCGCGGCTGGTTATCCGCCACAAGGAGAGCGGTCTCTCCGCCGAGGAGCTCGATACCGCGCGCGACCTTTTGAGCACCGCGATTCCGAAGGTCATCAACCAGTTCGTCCGGCGCCTCTTGGGAAAGAGCGACAAGCCGCTCAGTGCGGCATGAGCGAGCATCTGTGAAGTACGCACCTTTCGCTAAACCTTATCAACAAAACTGATTTTTGTATCCATGAAAGAAGACACTATCTGCACCCTCGTCACCCAGGAATGGGCAAACGCCACCACCGGCTGGCTCAAGCTCGCTGACTACGGGGACTGGCCGCACCCGCGGGGCATCCAGCGCCTGAGCCGTCAGGCCGCCGCCACCATGTGCGAGTATTTCAAGTCCCTGCGCGGTCGGCTCGCAAGGCGCTTCGGAGGGCTACCCGTCTACATCGGCCACCCGGACGATCCGGGCTTCGCGGGCCAGAGCGGGCACGACGACACACGGGCCTACGCCTGGATATCCGACATGCAGGACCGCGACGACGGGCTCTACGTCCTGCCCCGCTGGTCTCAGGCCGGCCGGGAGCTGCTGGGCAACGCTTTCTACAAGTTCCTCTCCCCGCGCTGGGGCATGCGCCACCTCGAAGGCAATCTCTACGAGCCCGTGCGCCTCATCTCCATCGGCCTGACCAACCAACCCAACATCCCTGGCGAGGCCATTGCCAATTCCTCAGCGTATCCAACATCGGATACATTCACCGACGAAAGCTCCAACCACACAGCAAACCTCAATGAACAGGACACCCGCCCTGTCGAGGCCCTGGACATCCTCGACCTGCTCGGCGTCAACCCCGAGGGCGACTGGCGCAGCGCCTGTCTTGAAATGGCCGACAATGCCCGGCGCTGGGAGCAGGAAGGCGAAAACCTGTCCTCCGGCCGCGAGGAGCTGAGCAACGAAAATGAGCGTTTTTACCGCCTGGCCAACGAACACGAAAAGGCACGCGATCAGGCGGAAGAAAACTTCGCCAATGAACGCCGTGCGCGCATCTCGCTCCTGATCGACCATGCCCTACTGCGGGGGCGCATCCTCCCGCATGAGCGCGAAAGCTGGGAGAGCGGGCTGGAGGCGGACTTCGAGGGCGGTCTGCGCGAACTCTGCAACACCCGCTTCGCGCTGCATACGCAGCCACGCACCGGCGCACTCGGCAGCCGCGCACCGCTAGTTCGCAAGCGTCGCGACTTCCTCGCTCTGGTCAACGAGCGCGTTGACAGCACAGGCGAGGACTTCACCACCGCATGGAGCGCGATGAAGCGCGACCGCCCCGAGCTCTACGACCAGCTCAACTTTATCTGATCACACGTATCCATTTTCAACGACACTCTGCCTATATCTGGCTCCGACCCCGAGAGATCCTCCATCCAACACCAATCATCATTATCATGATCAACTTCATTAAGAAACTGTTCCGCGCCCGTCCGGTGTTCTCGAACACCGCAGAGGGCACCCACACCGGGGTTATCACCCGCACTCTTGAGAGCACCATCGAGGCCCGTTACCTGATCGGTAAAACCGGCTCGACGGCGAGCACGGTCGCCCTCTGCGACGCCGATGAAAGCCCGCTGGGCGTCGTCTGCGACACGGGTGAACCGGGCGAGCTCGTCAGCGTCAACCTGCTGTCCACCGCCGCGTCTACCGTGCTGATGATCGCCTCTGAGGCCATCACCGCTGGGCAGGACGTTTACACCGCCAACGCCGGCAAGATCCAGAATCAGCCCACCACGGCTGGCACTTACTACCAGGTGGGCCGCGCGCTGACGACATCCACCGGCAACAATGCCGTGATCGAAGTCGAGCCCTGCGCACCGCGTAAGGTCGTCGTCTCCGAGTCCTTCTCCGGCGACAGCGAGGTGGATATCGCCACCCTGACGACGATCCTGCGCAAAGCCCCGGACAAGGTCGTCATGCTCCCGCTCATGTAGCACGAGTCCCATCCATTCACCCTCTATCATTCCCATTTATGAATACCGAAAATCTTGATACCACCCATCCCGGTGAGATCGCAGCAGCCAATGAGAGCCGCTTCAACGCCGCTCATTTTTCCGAACCGCTGACGGCCTTCACCGTCGGCTGGAAAGACCCCGAGAACCTGGACGAGCTGCTCGAGTTCGTCGCCCCGCGTGTGTCTGTCGGCCGACGCTTCGAGTTCAAGCGTGCGACCAACGCCGAGGCGTTTTTCTCCGAGACGGATGACGTCCGCGCCATCGGCAGCGCCTTCAAACGCGTCGAGTACAGCGGCGACACCGTCAACGCCAAGACCCTCAACAAGGGCCTGACCATGCGCATCGACCACGACGAGGTCTACGGCGACGACTGGCAGGAGCGCTATGTGCAGATCCTGCTCCAGCGCCTGCTTCGCAACGAACTGCGCCGCGCCATCAACGCGCTCGACAGTGCCGCCACCGCCACCAGCAACGTCTGGGACGACGACTCCTCCCCCGATGCCGATATCCGCGCCGCCCTCATCGACGCCACCGACGAGAGCGGTGTGCGCCCGAACCGCCTGCTCTTCGGCGAGTCGGCCTGGGATCTGCGCGCGAACGCCTACGAGAGCCAGGAGAACGCAGGGGCCTTCCGCTCGCTGGCCCTGGACCCTCAGAGCCTCGCCCGCAAGCTGTTCGTCGACGGCGTGCGCATCGCCGGTGCCCGCTACCAGAGCAGCGCCAGCGACAAGAGCGGCCTGATCGGTAACGCCGTCTACGCCTTCTACGAGCAGAACGCCGTGACGAAGGACGAGCCCTCGAACCTGAAGCGCTTCGTCACGCCGGTGGACGGCGGCGGCAGCTTCCGCGTCTACGTGGAAGAATCCGCCAAGTACACGGACCTGACCGTCGAGCACTACAGCACGGTCATGGCCACCAGTGAGCTGGGCATCCGCAAGCTCGCGCTCAGCGCCTCCTAACCACCAACCGGGAGGGCGGGCGGCCACTCCCCCGCCCTTCCACAATCATTATTGTTCTGTCATGACAAACTGGATACCACTCACCGAGTCTGACCTGCGCACCATCCTCAACGCTGCGCAGATCGAGACTCTCCACACCCGCCCCCATCGCGGGGGCAGCGCCGACCCACTGGCTGCGATCCTGGAGCAGACGGTCGCACGCATCCGCACCGAGATCCGAAGCTGTGAGACCAATGTCCTCTCCGAGGATGAGACGCTGATCCCGCCGGAGCTCAAGCGCACAGCCTGCCAGCTCGCGCTGGCAGAGATCCCCGGCCTCATCCGTGGCTTTGTCCTGACAGAGTCGCAGGAAGAGGCTGTCGACGAAGCCCTCGACATCCTCGACCGCATCCGCGACGGCGATCTGCCCGTGCGCGTCCCCACCGCCCCGACGCCCTCTCCCGAGGTGCGCACACAGTTCGGCCTCGAAGTCACCCGCAAGCGTATCAACCGCATCAGTGGCGACCAGCTGAACGGCCTCTAATCCCACTCCACTTTTCAAACAAAAAAATACCATGAGTACTTTATCCAAAACTCGCATCCGCATCCAGGCGGACCTGTTCACCTTCACATCGTTCACCGACATCCTGCGTGACGACGACGGATACCGGCCCAAATTCCGTGCCGGGGACGACGTGCAGTTCGAGATCGCGTTCTTCAACGAGGGCGAGCTCCAGGACATCTCCGACATCTCAGCCGTCACCCTGGAAATCAAGCCGCTCGACGACGAGCTCGCAGCGCGCTTTGACGAGGACGACGACGCGGATAACTACGACCTGCGCGGCCCGGACATCACGCTGACCCCCATCCGCAGTAAAACGCTCTCCGCCGCTGACCTCAACGCCACTCTGTCCCTAACTGATTGGGAAGGCGGCGAACAGGATGACTGCCACGCGCTCATCTCGATCAGCTCCGCCGAAAGCAATATCGCAGCCGGTGACCGCTGGCTGACGATTGGCGTCGTCACCAACGACGATCCGGGCATCACCCGCACGGTATGCGCCGGACCGATTCGCGTGCTGGGCGGTGGCCTCAGCCAGTCTTCCACCCCGGTGGACAACGAAACGGAAACTTTTTATAACAGCGACGAATCCGACGCGCGCTACCTGAAGCAAAACGCAAACCTGGCTGGGCTGACCGACACGGCAGCAGCCCGCGAGAACCTCGGCCTCGGTGAAAGCGACAGCCCCAGCTTCGCAGGGCTGGAAGTTGCCAGCGGCGGCAGCGTTGATTTTAACGGCAATCGCCTGACCGGTGTGGGTGATGCCATCGCAGACACAGACGCCCTCAACCTGCAAACAGCTGACGCGCGCTATTTAAATGCGTTCAAACCGCTCAGCCACGTTGAGACCTCTATCGAGGACATCGGGCTGTACCTGAACGAGTACCCCGTGCATGCCCTGCGGGGGCCGGGTATACCGGCACGGACGGCTGTGGTCACGAACCAGAGCGGCTACGCCATCACGGCTCGCCGGGCCAAGCCGGGCGTATTCTCGCAGGCGCTTGAGTTTCAGGGCTTCTGGGATGCCTCCGCCGGTAATCCCCCTGCCGGGTATGCCAGCATCTCCGGTGTCGTCTATCCCGGCGCGTACTGGATTTGCGGCGTGGCTGGTACGTTCACGCCTCCCGGTGGTTCGGCTACGGCGGTAGCGGTAGGTGATACCCTCGTGTACGTCGAGGACCGCAGCCACACCCCGACCGACAGCGACGATGACATCGCGTGGGTGATCATCCCCGGTGATGCCGGTGACTACATCTGCCGCGATTCGAACTTTGACGCCTCGGCCGGCACAATGCCGGGTGAGCTCGTGCTCGCAGCCTCTGGCTGGTCAACCTCCGGGGGCTCCAATATGGAGGAGATTTACGTCAACACCCCGCACAGCTTTTGGGCGAAAAACACCAAGGTAAGCACATCGACGGGCCAGATGACCCAAGACACAGATGCGGTTACGCTGGCCGTTGGCGAGCGCATCGTGATCAGCGGGGTCATGGAGACGACGGAGGGAAGCTCCTCAACGACGACCGACCTCCAGAACACTTCCGGCACGCGGATCGTGGACAGCAGCATCACCATCAGCGACGGGCAGTTTTCCAGTATCCACCGGCTCGCTACGGCGGTCACTGCCGCTGCCGTCCGGGTCAAAATCCAGAATACCGAGTTTGCCGATGCGACCGCCATCCGCGTGAGCGACATCCGCGCGCATAAATACTACCCCGAAAACCAGTATGTCATCGTCGGCACGGCGGGCACGGTCAACGGCCTCGATCTGGAGGTGGGCGACTGGATGGTCTCGAACGGTGACGGCACATGGCGGCGCATTGCCATGGCTCCGCTCGCCTCTATCGCGGACGGCGCAAGCGTGCAGCTCAGCGTCTCCAACCGGCTCGACGAGCTGGAGTTTTCCCACGGCCAGACGGCGGGCACCATCGTGCGCCTCGATCTGCAAGCGGCCAAGGATAAGGTATATCAGGTCGCGCTCAGCGGCGGCACAATCGGCCTGACCGAGGACGGCGCAAGCGTGGACATTTCCGCTATCGCCGGTACCGCGAACACCAGCCCGGCCTTTACTGCCGATGGGCGCTATCTGACATGGACGGCGGACGGATCGCCCGTAGCGGCCAGCATCGCCGAGACTGCGCAGTTCCCGACGGTCGGCACAGAAGTCACAGCAAGCCCGACCACCGGCGGCGCGATCGTCCTCTACGGCGACTCGCTGGCGTATCAGCTCGGCAATACCATGTCCACGCTGTTTGGCCGGACGGTTTACAACCGTGGGGCCGGTGGCCGCAAATCCTTTGAGACGCTCGGGCAGGTCATTACCGATGCGCGCGGCGGAGAGGGGTACGACGTGCTCCCGTGGATTTTCGAGGTCGGTGCTAATGATGGCCCGAACCGTGTCGGTGCCGTCCTCGGTGCTATCGCCGAGACTCGCGAATGGCAGCGCACCGCAGATAAGCACATCGTCTTTATCGCCTGCGCTCCTGCGGCCTCGTACATGACATTCGAGTCCGGGGCGGGCGGTGCTGAGGGCTCACTGCTCATTTCACGTTCGCGGCAGACAGACTTCGGGGACTACTACGTTGACCTGCTCGCTGGCGCCCGCCGTATCTTCGGGACTGCCTACGTGGTGGATGCATGGCAGACGATGATCGACGACCTGACCGCTGAGGGTGACACGTGGGACCCGCGTTTCCCCGGACAGACACAGCTTCAGGTTGCGCTCCAGTACCGTGTGACCCCGTGGCGCTACAGCGGCTCGACCGAGGACGACCCGATCATCAATGCCGCCAACTACTCGCCCGACCACTTCCAGGGCTTCGTCAGCAGCGTGCCGACGCCGACCAGTGTGCAGTACGACTACTGGATCGTGTCGAGCAGCTTCAGCACCTCGACCAGCATCATCCCGAACAGCGCCACCCTCAAGGTCGGTGACATCATCTGGGACGATGGCACCGGCACGCTCTACGCCACCACACAGGACAGCATCCACCCCAATCAGTACGGCAAGGACGCCATCGCCGCCGCCGTCAAGGCCATCTACGACGCCGAAGGCTGGTAATAAAAGCCATACAGCCATGAATAGTACCTGGCTCACCGATCCGGCCGTCCCCAGCGCAGAACCGCGCTGGGGGCGGCGCCTGCGGCGACGCGGAAAGTCCTCCACCAGCTACGCCATCTGGCGACCGCAGGAGTTCACCGCGTTCTACGACGGCAAACTCGGCGTCATCTTTTACGCACACCCCGGTGAGTTGACGGACTTCGCCAGCACTCCCGCAGGCGATGGCTTCAAGGGCGTGCTGCGTGGGGCTGGCCGACTCCATGACCTCATGGATAAGGGCACGCATGCGCTCGTGGCTACGAAAGAAGCCATTCGCAAGCTCAGTCAAGCTGCCGCGGCGCGGGACTGCTCTGCTCACCCCTTCACGCTGGATGAGCTGACTGATATGGGCTGGAAACTCTCCACCCGCGACCTCTCCATCTGGGCCGCAGGGGGCATCTACTACCGTATGCTGCGGGCGGGCGGTTTTCCGCGTTGGCGCGCTCATCTGCACCGCTTCGGTCTGCGCATGTTTCAGCACTTTTACCGTTGGGCCTGGGCCGGTAATGCCTTCGAGGACGCCGGCCCCCGCACCACAAAACTCAAATAACACAACCTCATGAAAATTTATTACCACACCCTCCTCGCGCTCGCCCTGGGCGCTGCTGCCCTCCTCACCGGCTGCAACAACGTGCCCGCCTCCGCCACCACAACGGCCAGCGTGGCCGGTGGTGACTGGGTGGAATACAGCAGCCCAAAGGCAACTGACATCACCATCGAGTCCGCCAGGGTCAATCCGGACGGCACTGTCGAGATTACTGGCCTGAAGATCGTCGCCAATCCCGACGAAGCCGTCGTCAACAAGACTGCCGAGTCCGACGCTGCCCGCTACCAGATGTGGCAGAGCGGGTTTGACGCCGGATCGCAGACCCTCATGCAGGGCCTTCAGCTCGGCGCGGGGCTCCTGGGAAACGCTGGCACCTCGTCGGTATCTCCGCCCGCCTCTACCTCGGACTCTGAAGGGTAATTGCCGACTTTGGCGTGTACAGCATCAGTGCGTACAGATAGATTTACTGCATCTGTATAAACGAGAGTAACGCATTAATAACCGCTGAAAACATTAGCATATTTCCCCTTAAATAATACTTCTTTCACGCCGATATTGAAATGATGCGTTCTGCCCTCCTTGTACTCGTTTTGCCTGTTTTGCTATTTGTCTCGGGCCATGCTCGTGCCGGTATTAACGACCCCGAGCTGAAAGATATCCTTGATCGCCATATCGAGGCCCGCGGGGGCCTATACGCGATCAAAGATTTGGTAAGCCTGAGGAGCGAAGGAGATTTGACCAAGGACGGCGAACATATCGCCGATGTCATCATCGTACAAAAGTATCCCGATAAGATCCGCATCGTCATGGATCATGATGTGACCAAGCTCACACTCGGCTATGACGGCAAAACCTGCTGGTTCTCCAAAAGCATCAACAACCACAAGGGAGACTGTATAAAGCTGGAGGGGGACGAGCAGAGTGACATCGTGCGCGAATCCGATATCATTGACCCACTCGTCCACTATCGTGACACCCCCTACACTTATCGCCTGGCTCCTGCCCAGGATGTTGATGGCAGTGCTACCTACGTGATCAAGATCACGCGCCCAGACACATCCGGCTTCGAACTTTATTATCTATCTGAGGAGAGCTTGCTACCGATCCAGCGAGAGGTATTTCTGCCCGATGGAAACGGGGGCACGACCCGCTACTCGCGCAGCACCTACGCTGACTGGCGGACGGTGAACGGCGTGCTCCTCCCCTATTTGGTCGAGACCCAGCTCAGCAGCGGACACTCTCAGACCCTGCAGTGGGAGACGATCTCCCCCAACACCGGGGTCTTTGATTACTATTTTAAAAAACCTGATTGAGGCACGGTTTGACCCTTAAACAGCGGGGATAAAGACCGGAACCCAGCCCTTGACCCGGCGAATAAAGTGCCTAAAGGTTTTCCCGAATCGTAGGACACTTCGCCATGCATCGCCTCTCTTCTATCCTCCGGCACTCTCTGCCCATCTTCGCTCTGACCATCGCTGCAGCCGTCCAGGCTGCCGATACCATCACGCCTCGGCTGTTCTCGCCCAAGCGTACCGGTGACAGCTATTGGTTCAGAGATGATCGCACCACCTCATCCAGCACGATCATCACCCAGAAAGGGACGATCGTCGGCTCCGACCGCACCAGCTCTCATACCGTCTTTGAGGCAAATGTATCGGTCATCAAGAACAACGCCACCGGTAAGGCCACCGAGGAGCGCTTCACGGTGATCGAGTTTACTGGCAGTAAAAACGGTGGTGAGGCGCAGCAACTGCTCGCACCCGGCACGGTTTTCTCCGCCAAGCTCAAGCTGCGCGAAAAGATTTACACCACCGCCGATGGAGAGAAGCTCTCCCCCGAGGCAGTCAGCTTCCTCAACCAGATTATCGCCCTGCGCGATAACTCCATCACCGACGAGGATATCTTTGCTCCCGAGGCTCCCGTCTCCGTCGGCGAAAGCTGGCCCATCAACGCCGATCTCGCCTCCGAGGACTTCAACTTCGACATGACCCTGCAGACCGACCCCAAGTACCTGGAGGGCACGGTCACCCTGATCGACGCGGACGACTACGAGGGCACCCCCAGTTTGCATTTACTGAGCGAGATCAGCATCTCGCGGGTTAAACTGCCCGAGCAGAAAAATCTTCGCCTCATCAAGGGTGACGTATTATTCCTCTCCGAGAACTGGCTGCCGCAGGAGGGCCCCGTCTACCCGCTGCACCAGAAAACCGAGATGAAGATTGTCTTCATCGCGGACCCGTCCGAGCAGGACGCCTTCACGCCGCGCCGCATCATGTCCACCACTGAGATCACGGCTATCATCGACGCCAAGCCCATGCCCCGCGACGAGTCGGTCACCGAGGTGGATCGCACGCTCGGTATCCGCCGCTAGCTTTAAGCGGCCAGGCACTCAGCCGCTCTCGAAGAGAACACCCACGTGCGTGTTCTGGTAATGCGACACCGGAGGGACCAGAGGGGACCTGCCTGCTCTCGCACAGTCTGATTGCTTATCAGTAATGAACCCGTAGGGCTTTAGCGACCTGCGAACGCCCAATGCCTATCCATAAAAAAGCGGCCCCCGATGTGGAGGCCGCCAGTATTAAAAGGTTCTGTGTGCTGAATACTAGAACAGGTTCTTGACCGCGTTCACGGCATCATCAACCGCGTCGTCACCGGTATCGGTCGCACCCTTGATGATGTTCAGCCCGGCCCCTGCCGGGTCCTTGGCGATCTCTTCGACCTGCTTGGATACCTGATCGATGATGGCCACGAGGACGTCGGAGAGCACCTTGTCCACCACGGCTGCCGGGGTGATACCCGTCTCGCTCTCGTTGTTGAGGTGGATGTCCGGGATTTTAACCTTCACAGACTGCCCCAGCACGGTGGCGTTGGCGGTGGCCCCCTCGACAGTCACCTTGTGGATGACAAACTTCTTGCTGCTCTTGGGAGCTGCGTCGGGCTCGGTGGCGGGTGCCTGCGCAGGTGCCTGAGTGGTGTCATCAGCCTTACCGGAGAAGTCCTTTACGTTGTCCAGAATCGTCTGCAGGTTGCTGGAGGTAAAGGTCTTCGTGATGTAGTTAAACTCCGCTTCCTTGATCACGATTTCGTTGATCACGATCGTATCGCTCATCACGGAGCTGGGCTCGATGTCCACGCTGATTTCCCCGAGGCTAAAGGCGTTGGCCGGGGGCTGGAAGTTATCGGGGTTGCCGACCTTGAGGTCAGCGATCAGGGCGTTACCGGAAAACACTGAGATGCCAACCGTTTCCACGCTGACGGCCGTCTGCGTGGCCTTCGGGCCGTAGGTGTTAATGGCGGACTTGACGGAGGAGCTGACGATGCTGTCCAGGAAGAAGTAAAGCACCACACAGGCGATGATGAAAAGGGCGAGAAGAGTCAGGAGAATTTTTTTGATCATAACAGATTAGATTAAGATGGGTTTAAGGATGTGTACCCTCGCCCACAACGCAAGGCTGGAAAGCCAATTAAGGCATCGACCCGAGGCCGTTAGGATACCGGGGATGAGGTGCTTTTCTTACCCCGCAAACGGCTCCACAGGCTGGCCGCCAGGCCCAGAACCGTCCCCGCGCCAAACCCTGCCACGTGCGCGAGGATGTCCGTGTTCTCACCCGTGGTCCCGGTCATCACCAGCACGGTTAGCCCTGCCGCCAGCGGCACCAGACGCGAGCGCAGGCGCTTCCACCCGGCGGGACTGAAGCCCACCGCCATCGCGTGCCCCACCAGCAGCCCCAGCGCTCCAAATATCGCCGTCGAGGCCCCCAGCGAGCGATATGCCTCCGCCCGGTAGAGCCACGCGCAGAAGGCGTTACCCAGCACGCCACTGAGCACCGTCAGCAGCCAGCCCACACGGTTACCGTAGACCTGCACGACGAGCCAGATCAGGCACACGCCAGAGACGAGATTGCCCGCCAGATGAGCGATATCGGCATGCAGCAGCAGCGCCGTGAAGCAGCGCCAAACCTCCCCCTGCCCCATTACCGCCTGCGAGCTGTTCGCGCCCCAGACTTTCAGCATGGGCCATAGCCACGCGGCTGCGAAGCACACGCTCAGGGTGATACCGTAAATCCACAGCCCCACAGCCGCATGCCGCACGGGCGGGGCTTTTTCTGCGCCCTGCGAGGGCGGCCAGTTGGCATTGTCCCTCTCAAACCGCACCAACTGCTCGGCCACGGCAGGCGCATGGGGGTCGTCCACACACAGCAGGTAGTACCCGCCCAGATGGAGCATGCGGTAGGATAACCCCATCGAGAGCACGACCAGAGCACGCTCGTTGGCCTCGCCAAAGCTCGTATACTCGCCGACCACGGCCAGCCCTTCGGGGACGGATTCGTGCACGCCTTTAGGGTTGCGGCACCGGGGCGCAGGCTCAAGCTTATACCCCATGGAAACTGCGCAATTCTCCAGCCAGATCGACGAGCTCAAGAAGTTGGTCAACGGCTGGGCGAAACGACCCTCCTGGGACGAATACTTTGCCGCCATGAGCATCCTCATGGCCTCACGCTCCCCCTGCGAGCGCCTCCATGTGGGCTGTGTCATCGTCTCGGATAACGAGCATAAAAACCGCCTGATCGCGGCCGGTTACAATGGCTTCCTCCCCGGCTCGCCGCACCTGTCCCGCATCCGTGACAGCCACGAGCAGGGCACCGTCCACGCTGAGCAGAATGCCATCGCCGATGCCGCGCGCCGCGGCGTCAATCTGGACGGAGCCACCGCCTACATCACCCATTTCCCCTGTATCAACTGCGCCAAGATCCTCTGCGCCGCCGGGATCAAGGTCGTCAAATACCTCGACGACTACCGCAACGATCCCATCGCGCTTGAACTTCTGCAAGAGGCCGGTGTCGAGGTGATTAAACTTTGACCCTGACCACCCCGCGCCCCTTTTTTGACTGACATGCAGCCCCAAGACCCACC
This sequence comes from Ruficoccus sp. ZRK36, assembly GCF_019603315.1. Lineage (NCBI taxonomy): Bacteria > Pseudomonadati > Verrucomicrobiota > Opitutia > Puniceicoccales > Cerasicoccaceae > Ruficoccus > Ruficoccus sp. ZRK36. The sequence goes on along the minus strand of NZ_CP080649.1, from coordinate 2,411,687 downwards.
GCCCTACTCTGGCTCACTTCTGGTGGCCCATCCGGGCCTGCATGACCCGAACTTCCGCAAAACGATCATCCTGATCTCCGCACATGATGAGGAGGATGGCTCTCTCGGCGTCATCATCAACCGCCCCACAGGCCAGACGCTCGGCGAGTTAAACGACGACTACACCTTTGGGCCGCTGGCACACGTCCCCGTCTACGAGGGTGGCCCGGTCCAAAAGGATCAGGTCCTGCTGGTCGCCTGGCACTGGATACCGGAGAGCGCCGCCTTCCGTGTTTACTTCGGGGTCTCCGAGGACAAGGTCCAGTCCCTCATGGCCGAGCAGCCGGGGATCGAGGTCCGTGCCTTTCTGGGCTACTCAGGCTGGTCCGAGGGTCAGCTCGAGACCGAGCGCAAGCAGAACGCCTGGCTCGTCGTCCCAATCAGCGGCCACCTGATGGAAGGGCTTGATGGCCCGGCCATGTGGCGCGAGATTCTGGCCAGCACCTCACCGGAGCTGATCTTTCTCGCCGACGCACCCGACGATCCGACGCGGAACTGATTACCGCCTCACCGCAGCATCATCCGGATTCTAAACGAATAAGCTGCCCGCCAGGGGCGCGCTCAGACGCCTACTGCATCCGCTGCTCGGATACATTCTGGCGCAGTCCCTGAAGCGTGCCGGAGAGCGTACGAATCGTCTCCACCGGGATGGTCAGGGTGCCGGTCAGGGTGTTTGAGCCGGTCTGGACATTCAGTTGCATGGGCGGCAGGTCCATCGCGCCAAGCTGACGGAGCATGAGGCTGGTCGAGGGCGTATTGGGTATCCGCATCTGACGCAGGCTCTGCAGGTATATCTGCTTGAGGTCGATATACCCGCTCAGCGCCTCACCGTTATTGAGGGTAAGTTTATCCGCCAGCGAGGTCTCGGCCGTCTCGTCTGCGGCTACGGCTGCGGCCAGCGCCTCCAGCTGTGCTGGCTGGTCAGAGACTACGATCATCCCGTCCACGATTTGGTGGCTGGGCGGTTCATACTGGTCGAGCGTGTTCAGGCTGCTCCCGGCCACGACATTACCCAGGGCTCCGGGCAGAGCCGACGAAACCGGACCGGTCTGCGAAGCACCCGCCGCCGTCTGCACAGCGCTGGCATACTCCTGCACCGGCACCTCTGTCAGCATGGCGGGCACGATCTCATTGAAAAGCTCGTCCAGCAGCTGGCTAAAGGGCTCCTGCTCCCAGTCCCCGCCGATAACCCCTGCGTAGTGCATCATCTCGGGCTCAAACTCCAGGCGGTACGCCCCGGTGCCATCCCAGTCATGGGCGATGGTCTTCAGCGTTTCCTCCAGCTTATCGTGAACCTTCGCATTTTCAGCACTCTCACCGGCGACCTCCATGCGTTGGAAAAAGACTTTGAGGTAGTCACTGACGGCGACCGGATCGACGTGGTAAATCAAACCGGCATTACCGGTGGCCGGGACAAAGCGGGCGACCGGCACATCTCCACCGGCCTTGGCCGAAAAGAGAGTGGCCTCCGGCGTACCCGCGTGCGCCACCTGGCGGATACCGAGCTGGAAGTTTTCCTGGTCAAGGCTCAGCCCAACCAGTCCGGTGTCGATATTCCGCAAATACGCGGCACCCGGATCTTTTGCGCCGGTGCTCAGCAGGTTGGCCGGGCTCTGTACCATCTCGAACTCGAAATCAAAGCTGCGCTCTTTGCGCAACAGGCGCAGAATCTCCTCGATATTTCCCTCGCTGACGTAGCTCAGGGAGGTCTGGTCGGGCGCGATCACGGTCCAGCCCGCGACATTCTTCACCGCGATCCCCTCAGCCTTGATCCGTCCGGGGATCGAGCTGTTAGCGTCAAACTTGACCAGCATCGCGTATCTCATGGACGTCGCGCTCAGCCCAGCTCCGGACTCGAAGCACACCACCCCGGCGTTTTCAGTCTGCGAAGCCCCCGGAAACATCGGGTACCCGACCTGCCCGAGCGTCAGCAGCGCCAGAAACTGGATCATCTGGTTCGTATCCGTGGCATAGCCAAAGGCGTTCACCTTCTGCGAGATCGAGGGCAGCGGCGGGCCACGCAGGACGGCGGTCGGCTGCGGGGCGAATTGGGCGTTCAGGCACAGCGCGCTCATCACGAGCAGCGCAGCCACTTTTCCCGGTCGGGAAAGGAGGTTCAGGGAAAACATGGATCGGGTGTGAGCAGTGTAGTTAATCAGCGGGTAAATCGACATATCCAGTGAGAGCTGAAGCGCCGGTTCACCCTCGCAGGGATATGAACCCCACAAAGAGAACATGGTTTGAATAAGCTTACCCACTCGCTGCAAGCGGTGTGGCAGCCTATTCAAGGGCATGACATAGGGATGTTGACCGTCGATGACAACGGCGAATTACCTTGGTCCGTCTCAACTGCCCACAGTTCCGTATTTTTTCTCATCTATCCCTCCTGAATCCGCACAATGACGGGCTCTGAGCCGGAAAATCAGGCATTAATCCCCCCGCGTGACCGGTAAAAAAGCTCCTTTTATCACTCGGCACTGCGGCTGCCAAAGCGCATCGTGGCTTGACAATCTGGCCTTCAAGGTGAAATCAAACACCTTGGACTTTTTAAGTATCGTGGGATTTCCTCATCTTTTCAGCCGACCCACCGCGTTCTGCGGAGGCCTGCCGGTGGTCCATTTTCTGTTCAACTTCGCGCATTAATGTATCTTCAAGCTCTCGCCAACCGCGTCCCCCCGACCGCTTATACTCAGAAAGACTGCTGGGAAATGCTCCAGCCGACCGAGCCTTTCAAGCAGCTGCTTCCCCGTTCCAGGTACATCCTGGAGAAAGTGCTTATCGGCGGTGCCAGCGGCATCGAAAAGCGCCACCTCGCCGTGCCGGATATCCAGAACGTCTTCAAGAAGGACGGGGGTCAGCTCAACCGCGAGTTCGAGCGTGAAGGTCCCCTCCTGGCCGCTCAGGCCCTGACAGATGCCCTCGACCAGGCTGGCCTCAAGGCCAATGAGCTGGACGCCATTATCGCCTGCACTTGCACCGGCTACATCTGCCCCGGCATCACCAGCTACGTGGCCGAGCGCCTCAACATGCGCCGCGACACCTACCTGCAGGACATCGTCGGCCTCGGCTGCGGTGCCGCGGTCCCCACCCTTCGCGCCGCCGAGGGTATGATCGCCGCCAACCCCGGCATGAAGGTCGGCGTCATCGCCGTGGAAATCTGCTCCTCCGCCTTTTACATCGACGACGACCCCGGCGTCCTCGTCTCCCTCTGCCTCTTCGGCGACGGCTGCTCGGCCAGCATCTGGTCCGACAAGCCCGGCCCCACCGGCCTGAAGACCAAGGGCTTTGACACCGTCCACATCCCCGAGGACCGCGAGCTGCTCCGCTTTGAGAACAAGGACGGCAAGCTCCGCAACAAGCTGCACCTCTCCGTCCCGCAAAAGGCCGCCAAGGCCGTCGAAAGCCTCTACGCGAAGCAGGACAAGAGCACCATCTCCCATGTCCTCTCCCATGCCGGTGGCCGCGACGTGCTGATCGCCGTCGGTAAGAAGATCAAGTACCCGAACCTGCACGAGGCAGAGGTCGTTCTGGCCAACTATGGCAACATGAGCAGCCCCTCCGTCCTCTTCGCGCTCGACGAGTACCTGAAGTCCGACTCCATCGACCAGCTCGACGGCAAGGATCTGTGGCTGACCAGCTTTGGTGCCGGTTTCGCTGCCCACTCCTTCCGCCTCGGTCGCTAGTCAGCACTACCGAGCTGGCCTGCTGGTATCGGCCAACCCTACCGTTTCAGCGATAACGCTGGCAGGCGTAGCCTGTCTTTTGCCTCGACATGGCCCCCGCCAGTTTTAACGCTCCTTCCTTCACAGACATACACATCTAGACACGATTGATCCCATGAGCAAGGAACTCGAAGAAGGCTCCACCCTGAACCTGGACTTTACGAAACTCAGAAAAGTCGCCAACTGTGAGGCCGACGTGCTGCCCGCTGTCGCCCAGGACGCTGACACCGGCGAGGTGCTCATCCTCGGCTACGCAAACGAGCTCGCCCTCAAGACCGCCATTGCCGAGGGCATGGCCACCTTCTGGAGCACCTCCCGTAACGAGCTCTGGATCAAGGGCAAGACCTCGGGCGACTTCCTCGAAATCGTCGAGATCCGCGTCAACTGCGAGCAGAACTCCCTGCTCTACCTCGTCCGCCCCAAGGGCAAGGGCGCCTGCCACACCAAGGACAGCTCCGGCACCGCTCGCAGCGGGTGCTACTACCGCCGCCTCAAGGCCGACGGCACCCTCGAGTTCGTCTCCGGTAAGGAGTAACCGACAAACAACTTTCTCCCCGTAACCGCGCCGCCCCTGTTGGCCGCGCGGTTATTTTATGCCCACACTCGGCCACCATACCTCGCGTACTGCGGCTTGCCAGCAGCCCGGTGAGTCCGGTATTTTTCATCCGGCATGTCACTCCAGATCTCGACTTCCGGTAATACCCGTTCCCTGCCCGGAGCGATCTTTCTCTTTCTCTTTGGTACCTTTTTCGCAGGCCTTGGCGCTGTCTCCTTCAATGCCGCCTTGGAGAAAGGCGACCAGCCGATAATGGCCTATGCCCTGTGCAGCCTGTTTATCGTGGTCGGCTTGGGCGTGATCGGGCTGGCTTTTTATACCCTCGTAAGGGGTAACGAATCCAAAAAGCTCGCTCAGCTGTACCCCGGCCAACCCTGGCTCCACAACAAGACGTGGGCCAGCGGACGGATCAAGGACAGCGGGCTCTCCGGCGTGGTCATGCTGGGCTTTTTCGCTGCGTTCTGGAACGTCATCGCCTGGGGCGCAACGATCGCCATGATCAACTCCGGCGACTTGGGCCGCGAACCGGCCACCTACTTCGTGCTGCTGTTTCCGCTCATCGGCATCGGGCTGGCCGGAGCCGCCGTTTATCAGCTCCTGCGCTGGCGTAAGTACGGCACCTCAGTCTTTGAGCTGGCGGAGATACCCGGCGTCATCGGCGGTAATCTCGGGGGCGTCATCCTCACCAAGGCCAAGGTCCACCCCGAGGAGGGTTTCAAGCTCAAGCTGCGCAGCGTCCATGAGTGGACCTCCGGCACCGGTAAAAACCGCAGCACTCACCGCGAAACGCTCTGGGAGGACGAGCAGACCATCGAGCAGGAAGCCTTTGCTAACGACCCTACGCGCACCGCGCTGCCCGTCCTCTTTTTCATCCCCTACTCCTGTAAGCCTACCCAGCGCATTAACGCCCGGACACAGAACTACTGGGAGCTGACCGCCAGCGCAAAATCCCCCGGCGTGGACTACAAGTCCACCTTTCGCGTGCCGGTTTTCATCACCCCGGAGAGCAGCGCCGACGCCCGCCCGCCGGAGACGAATGATTACGCCGCTCCTCCCCCGCTGGCAGATATTTCTACGATTTCCGGCCTCACGATCCGCCCGGACTTTTCCGGCGCCGAGGTCCTGGAGCTGCGCCCCATGCGCCATCTCCTGCTCCTGCTCATCCCCATCATCATCGGCGTCGGGATGATCGTCGGGGCGATCTTCGCCTGGAACAGCAGCATGCCGAAAATCTTTCCGCTCGTCTTCCTCGGGTTCGGGCTGCTTATCGCCTATGGCATCGGCTCATCGCTCCTGGCCGCCCTGCGCATCAGCCTCTTTGACGACCGGCTGGAGATCCGCCGGGGCATCCTCGTACCGAGTAAGCTGCAGACCATCCCCCGCGAGCGTATCGAGCGCATGGAGGCCCACCAGAGCATGTCCTCGGGGAACACTACATTTTTCAATATCAAGATCTACACCACCGACGGCCAGACGGTCTCGCTCCCCACACTCATTAAAGACCGGCGCCTCGCAGACGCCTTTATCGCCAAGCTCAGCCAGCCTTCCCGCAAGCGCCGTTGATCGCCTCTGCCAGAGAGAAAATCAATCAGTTTTTTTCTAGGCTCACACGTTGCGCCTAACGCTGTTAGAGGTATGCTGATAAACATATGAAATCTGTCCCTATCGCTCCCTCTCTCCAAACAAGCGGCATGGTTTACTTCCCACGCATGCTGGACAAGATCCGCAAGTTCGCCGCTGATGAACTCCGTGAAGACTTCTGCGACCGACTGGGTGAAGGCTTCGACGGCTTTTGCTGTAACTTCCTGCGCGTCAAGTACTCCGACCTTCGTGAGCGCACACTTCAGGGCGGCTCAGACGAGGAGATCCTCCGCTGGTGCTTCCAAAATGGCCGCGAGCTGAATGCCGGAGACCTGATGATCTGGAACGGCTTCCTATCCAAAGTCGGCTGGCGCGACTTCGCCACCGGCCGTCTGGAGGAGTTTAAAAAATCCTCCGGGCTCACCGACCGCGATGACATCGAGACCATCTTTGAGTTCATGGTCGCCGACGAGGCACTCGACACCCCCACAGACTGCATCTGCGGAGGCTGATTGCTGTAGTACTTATCCACTACAGTTAAACCTTCCAGCATCCGCCACCCCCGCACGACACACGGGGACACGGCCAGACGAGCTGCGCCCCTGGCGGCACAGAAGTTCGCTTGAGCCGACGATGGCCATGGGCCAGGGACAAAGTCCTTGGCTACGCCTTCGGGTGGATCATCGCCTTCGGATCGAGCGCCTTGTCGATCTCGGCCTCGTCCATCAGCTTTTCTTCGAGCAGAACTTCCTTCAGGGTCTTGTTTTCCTTGTGGGCCTTCTTGGCCACTCGCGCGGCGTTGTCGTAGCCGATGTACGGGTTGAGAGCCGTCACCAGCATGAGCGAGCGCTCCACCAGCTCGCTGCAGCGGACCTCGTTCGGCTCGATCCCGCTCACGCAGCGCTCGGCAAAGGTCGTCGCCCCGTTGGCCAGCACAAGCACGCTGTCGTGCAGCGCGTAGGCGATGGTCGGGATCGTTACGTTTAGCTCAAAGTGGCCATCCCGCCCGCACATGGCCACGAGATTGCTCATGGCGATGACATAGTTGGAGGCCTGCACGATCATCTCGCTCATCACGGGGTTGACCTTACCCGGCATGATCGAGGAGCCCGGCTGCGTCGGCGGCAGATTCAACTCACCCAGCCCTGAGCGCGGCCCCGAGCCGAGCAGACGAATGTCGTTGGCGATCTTCGTCAGGCTGGCGGCAATGGTGGCCAGCAGCCCGGCGACCTCTACGCAGTCGTCGCGCCCGCCCTGCGCCTCGAAATGGTTGTCCGCCTCGCGGAACCCGATCCCCGTCTTTTCGCGTAAGACCTCGCAGACCAGCCCCGGAAAGTCCGGGTGGCAATTGATCCCGGTGCCGACGGCGGTCCCGCCGATAGCCAGTTCCTCCAGCCGGTCGATGGCGTCCTCGGCCCGGACGACAGCCTTACGCACCTGCGCAGCATAGCCGGAGAACTCCTGCCCCAGCGACAGCGGGGTCGCGTCCATCAGGTGTGTGCGCCCGATCTTGATGATCTGTTCAAAAGCCTCCGCCTTGGCGTCGAGCTCTTCGAAGAGCTGCTTCAGCGCGGGGACAAGAGTCTCCTTGATCGCCACCGCCAGGCTGACGTGCAGCACGGTCGGTACGATGTCGTTGGAGGACTGCCCGAGGTTCACGTCGTCGTTCGGGTGGATCGGCTGCTTCGAGCCGATCGGCTTGTCCACGTATTGGCAGACGCGATTCGAGACGACCTCGTTCAGGTTCATGTTTGAAGAGGTCCCACTACCCGTCTGAAAAACATCGACCGGGAAATGCTCCGAGAGCTTACCCTCGATCACCTCCTGGCAGGCACGCTTGATCAGCTCCGCCTTTTCCGGTGTGAGGCGGCCCAGCTTTTCGTTGGCATCCGCACAGGCCCACTTGACCAGTCCCAGCCCACGGATAAACCCTTCCGGCATCCGGTGGCCGCTGATCGGAAAGTTCAGCACGGCCCGCTGCGTTGACGCCCCATAGAGTGCCTCCTCCGGCACTTCCATCTCGCCCATAGAGTCTTTCTCAATACGCATAATCCCTAAGTATACACCATATCGTTTCTTTCGCGACAACTCAAAGTTGATCCACACCTGCACCCCGCAAACAACTCAGCCTTTTTACCGAACTCTACCCGCGCCTAACGGCTACAAGGTATTTCTATTAAAAATAGGCTGATTACCCCACAAAGATTCTTGCCAGCCCACCGATGTATAAGTAGCGTCAAGGGTCAAGTTATGGACGACTCTCTCCTGCCAAGCACACCTCAGATCATCGATAATATCGAGGAGGAACTGTGCCTGAACCAGGAGGTCTCCCAGATGAAGTCCTCCGTCCAGGAGATGAAGCAGCGCATGTCGCAGCTTGAGGAGTCCTTTACCCTCACCGAGCGGGTCGGCTTCTCCTCCCAGACATCCGAGCCCAAGCGCCGGGAAATCGAGATGATCGTGACCGCCATCAACGGCCAGATCAACATCATCAAGGACCGCGCCAAGCGTTGGAAGGAGCTGCGCCAGCAGACCGAGCGCCTCCTTGAGCGCTTTCTCAGTGACCACGACGTCCCCTACCGGACCGGCGCCCACATCAAGGTCTTTTACCGCGATCTGCGCAGGAGTCTCGACGAGTTCAACACCGCGATCCGCGAGTTTATCAAGGACCTCGGGCAGGCACGCGCCGCGATGTGCGCCCAGTATGACGCCCAGAACCGCGCCTTTCACGCCAACGCCCATGAGCGCTTTGAAGAGGCGGCCGCCAGCGGCCTGCGCGTGGACCGCGCCATCCGCCATTTCAATCAACTGGCAGACGGCCACACGGACGAAATTCGCCAGACCTACCTTAGCGGGATCACCCTGCCCCGCCTGACCATCCTCCAGGCACGCCAGAGCGTGCAGAACCTGCGCGAGCAGGACATCGCCTCCGCCCATCGGCACATCGACTACGCCATCGAGCGTCTGGAGAAATTTATCGCCACCGAAATGCCCGCCCTCGCCACCGGTATCCAACAGGCAGACTCGGAGCACGACGAGACCACCACCCGCTACGTCGAGCAGTACTGGGAGCAGCTGCGCCACCAGATATGGGTGGATATGCAGCAGGGCATCAGCCACAAATCCCGCCCCGAGCACCAGGGCTCAAAGCTGCGCCTGCGCTGGCGTCCGGAGCCGCGCGACGACGATCGCCACCCGCCTGCTGCGCTCTACCTGGGCTAGTTAAATACCACATCCCCGAGCACACATCCGTGCTCGTAGGCAGATGAGATGGTAGCTTAGCTAAATCCGTATCCAAACATTGGATACGCGTTGCCTCATCAGGAGGCCGGGGATTCTTCAGCCTTCTCCGACTTGTTCTCGGAATCGCCCGCCCCATTCTCAGCGCTGTTTTTCGCAGTAGCCGGTTGCTCCTGGGCTGAGGCGGGTTCCTCTGCTGCCTCTGTGCTCTGCTGAGCCACATCGGCATCGGTCTCCTGTGCGACAGGAGCGCTGGCCTCGCCTTCTGAAACAGCGGCATCCTCCGCCTGCGGGGTATTCGCGCCGACCGGCGGCATCGCTGAGGGCGGTGCCTCACGCGCACCGGGCTTCACACTCAGCTCCATGCGCTCACCGTCACGCTCGATCAGCAAGGGCACAAACTCGTCCGGACGCTGGTAAAACGACGCAATCCGCAGGTCCGCATCCGTTGTAATCGTAAAGTCGCCCATCTCCAGGACCTTGTCGCCGACTTTCAAGCCAGCCTGAGCGGCCGGGCCGGCTTCGACCAGGCCTTCGACTTCGACCCACGGGCCGCTGTCGAGATTGGACTTCTGCCGGGTCTGCAGCCCGAAGTACGCATAGGTGACCTTACCGGAGAAAAGTATGTCGTCGCGGATACGCTGGATGGCGCGCGCAGGCAGGATAAAGGACGAGCGGATCTCAGGCAGAGCTACGATGAGCATCCCGACCAGCGAGCCGTTTACATCAAACACCGGGGAGCCGCCCTCGCCACCGTCGGAGGGGATGTCCGAGCGCAGGTAAATCGTCGGCAGCACGCGCTCGCCGTAGTTGGTGTTCCAGCCGGAGACCAGCCCGAGCGAGGGGCCGGGGTCCTGCCCCAGCTCACACGTCAAGGCGACCAGAAACGAGCCGATCGGCGGCGCGTCTGGCGAGTCACTCAGCCGCAGAAACTGAAAATCCGCCGGCAGGGCAAAAACTTTGATGATCGAGACATTCGTCAGCGGATCGCTGCCGATCAGCTCTGCGGCATAGGCGATACCGTTACGCTCGACCCAGATCCGATCCGCCCCGTAGGTCACGTTCGTATTGGTCAGGATGTGGCCTTCCTTACTGATGTAGAAGCCCGTCCCGATGAATAGCACCGACTTGCCGCCGGGCTGCTTCCCGTCAAAGGCCGCAAACACCTTCACCACGGCCTTTTCGTTGGCCCGGTAAATATCGATGACGCGCTTTTGCAGAGCCAGAGGCCCGCCACTATTCGTGCTCTCAGGAGCCGCCTGGGCGACCCATCCGCTCAAAAAAAAACCAACGCGAGCCCAACTCGCATCCATGCCGTCTTATTCATGACGTAGACCTTAGTAGACGCGTGCTTGAGCAGTGGGGCTTTCGGACCCAAAGCCACCGTCGAACGAGCCGCCGACGTAGTGGACATTGTGGTTCGACTCCACCGGCATGGGGCGGGAAGCCGCTACCATGGTTACGTTTCCGGTATTAGAGGTGCTGTCGCGGCTGTCAAACTGGCCGACCACGAAGGTCGCCTGATGGCTGCCATCGGAAAAGTCCTTGGCCATGCCTGCCACCGGGGCTGCACGGTCCACGCTGACCGGAGCCGAGGCCGTGTACACGGGCTGCTCAGACGGGCCGGACGCCACGTAGGCCGGAAAATGATTGAGGCTGAATGCCACTACAAACGCTGCCGCTGCCGACAACGGCAGAGCAGGGACAAACAACTTGCCGCCAACGGCTTTCAAGCCACGCCACAGAGCGGGCTGAGGTTTAGCGAGAGCCTGCCAGGATTTCTGGTGGAGCTCACGATCAAAGCGTTCCCAATAGGCCTGGTCGGGTTTCTCATAGCGCTTGAGGCGCAGAAGATCTTCGACCGAGACGTGAGAGGATTGAGGCTTTTGATGATCCTGCATAGAATAAAGATTCGGGACTTAGCAGCTATTGTTCCAGATATTCCTTCAAACTGGCCTGAAGCTGCTGCTTCGCATAGTGAAGGCGTGAGCGTACAGTACCCTCCGAGGTCTTGGTGATCTCGGCGATTTCCTGATGGCTTAATCCCTCAATTTCGAACAGCACAACAACAGTCCTATGTTTAAGAGACAATTTCTGGAGCGCTTCGTTCAATTTTTCCTGTAACTCGTGCATCAGCGCCGGTTTATCCGAGCGATTACGGGCCGTCAGCTTCTCCAGGATGTCCGAGCTGTGAACTTCTTCGTCCACTTTTTCCAGGCTCAGAAAGCGGCGCATGCGGTTACGCTTGAGGTGGGTCAGCGTATTGTTGACCGCGATCCGGTACAGCCAGGTGAAAAACGAGGACTTCCCGCGGAAAAGATGGATCGAGCGAAAGGCTTTAATAAAGGCTTCCTGTGCCAGGTCGTTGGCGTCTTCCCGATTACCGGTAAGATTGTAAACCACTGCGTATAAACGCTCCCGGTACTTCACGACGAGTTTGTCGTAGGCCGAGACCTCGCCCGCCTGCACCTGCTTGACCAGAGACATATCGGTATCCGCCTCGGCCGCATGGGATGCAGCCGGGGACGCCAGGGCTCCGGTCATGGCATTACTCTCGGACATAATAATCCGCCAATAACCTAGCAGAAAATTCCCCCAAAGCAAGCTCCGGCTGGAGCCGCATTCGCTGCATAAACCCCATGCGCGCTCGCCCCAATCGGCAGTCTCGCGTGCTCCCCCGCCCTAAACTTCTTTTTTCAGTTTTTTGCCGATGGCGGTGATCATTTTTTTATGCTCGGCGCTGACCGTCGGGTATGCGAGCGGCAGCAGCGAGAGCGAGCGTACGATCGCCTCGGACACCGCCAGCCGCGTGAACCACTTATGGTCCGCCGGGATCACAAACCACGGCGCATGCGAGGTGCTGGTCCTGTTGATGCAGGTCTCATACGCCTCCTGATAGGCATCCCAGTGCTGGCGCTCGGCATAGTCGGCATCGGAGAACTTCCAGTTCTTGTCCGGGTTCTCCACTCGCGCCAGAAAGCGACGGGCCTGCTCCTTTTTCGACAGGTTGAGGAAAAATTTCAGGATGATGGTCCCGTTCTCGACCAGATAGTTCTCAAAGTGGTTAATCTGCTCGTAGCGCTTCTCGTAGACGTCTTCACCGCGGGCAGACGGAGGCAGCTTCTGCCGCTCAAGGATCTCCGGGTGCACCTTGGTGATCAGCACCTCCTCGTAGTGTGAGCGGTTAAAGATCCCGATTTCGCCCCGGCGAGGCAGCGCCTTTATCGACCGCCAGAGGTAGTCGTGGTCGAGTTCCTCGGACGAAGGGGTCTTAAAACTCGTCACCTGGCAGCCCTGCGGATTGACGCCGGACATGACATGCTTGATGACCCCGTCCTTACCCGCCGCGTCCATGGCCTGAAAGATGATCAGCACGCTGTACTTGTCCTGCGCGTAGAGCATATCCTGCAGCTTGCTCAGGCGTTTGACGTTCGCCCGCACCTTGGCCTTGGCCGCCTTTTCGTTTTTGTAGTCGGCGGTAAAGGCCGGATCGAAGTCCTTCTTCAGGCTGATCGGCTTCCCCGGTGGGACCATCACATCCCCGAGTTTGAGTTTCACAGTATCGCTCTCGCCGAGCTTGATGGTGAGAGAGGCATCAGGCTTAAGGGATTTCTTCTTCATGTCAGAAATACTGACACAACGACAGCTCGTAACAAGCCCATAACAACACCCGCACCAACCAGTAAGGCCTGTCACGCGAAACTTGCGCCAGCCCCCGCTTGCCACCGGCATTCTTTACACAGTTGGCCATTGACCCTGTGCCAAAGACCACCGACAAATGTCCGCTTTCCGATGAACACCGACGTATTCGACTATCCGCTGCCCCCGGAACTGATCGCGCAGGTCCCGGCTCAACAGCGGGACGAGTCCCGGCTCATGGTCGTCAATCGCACCACCCGCGAAGTCACGCACACCGTCTTCCGAGAGCTGCCCAAGCACCTGCCGACGGGCACGCGTTTCTTCCGCAACAGCGCATCCGTCTTCAAGGCCCGCCTGCGTGGCCAGCGCGTCACCGGTGGCGCTGTCGAGTGCCTGCTCCTGCACCCCGACCGCGATAAAGACCGCTTCTGGTGCCTGCTCAAGCCCGGTAAAAAGCTCCAGCCCGGCTCCACCTTTTCCGGCCCCGGCTACCTGGCCGAAGTCCTCGACGTGAAGCCTACCGGCGAGCGACTGGTACACTTTTCCGTGGAAGGGGTGGATAAAAACGTCATCGCCCTGACCGACCGCATCGGTGAGGTCCCCCTGCCTCCGTACATTGAGCGCAGCCGCGAGGCCGACCCCTCGCTGCGCCAGCTCGACGAGACACGCTACCAGACCGTTTACGCCGACCCCTCCCACAAGGTCGCAGCTGCCGCCCCCACCGCCGGGCTGCATTTCACCCCGGAGCTGCTGGCCACTGTGGTGCGGGACGGAGCACGCTTCTACGATGTGCGCCTGCATGTCGGGCTCGACACCTTTCAGCCCATCAAGGCCGAGCGCATCGAGGATCACCTCATCCACCGCGAGATTTACGAGATCCCACCTCAGGCCCGGCAGGCCCTCGCCAACAAAGCGGATGGCCCCCGCATAGCTGTCGGCACGACCAGCCTGCGTGCCTGCGAGGACTACACCCGCAAGGCTCCCGCCGGGGCCGACCTGAGCGAGACCTATGTGGGTGAGGCCGACCTCTTCGTCTACCCGCCCGCTGTCTGCTCCAGCGCTGAGGGGCTGATCACAAATTTCCACCTGCCCCGCTCCACCCTGCTGTGTCTGGTCTCGGCTTTCCTGACTCCCGGCAGCACCGACGGGATTAAATGGTTGAAAGAGCTATACGCCGAGGCTATTGCCATGGAGTACAGATTCTACAGTTACGGCGATGCCATGCTCATCCTCGGCTGACGCCAATAAAGCCGCCAATCACAGGCTTTTACACCCTTTTCACAAACTATCATATACTGCTAATTTCTTGCCAAACTCGGGAATATCCCTGAGCTGTTTTGCCTCTCATGTCTGATCACGCCAAACTGAATTTCAGCGAGCTGGTGGAGGAGTACTATACTCCTCTGTACCGCTTCGCGTATTCACTGGCGAAAAACGAGCATGAAGCCTCCGACCTCACACAGCAGACTTTCGTTATTTACGCGGAAAAAGGCGACAGCCTCCGGGATGCCGCCAAGGTCAAGTCGTGGCTCTTCACTACCCTCTACCGTGAGTTCCTGCGCCTGCGCCGTCGATCGGCCAATGTCACTACTCAGGAAAACGAAATTCTTGAAGTGGAAGCCCCGGCCGTCGAGCCCGGCATCGCGCGTACTCTCGATGGCAAAAGCGCTGTCGATGCACTCGACCAGGTCGACGAAGCCTACCGCACACCGCTTACCCTCTTTTACCTTAAGGAGCTCAGCTACAAAGAAATTGCCTCGGTCCTGGATATCCCCATCGGGACCGTCATGTCCAGGCTTTCACGGGGTAAGGCTCAACTCAAAACCATCCTCCTGAGTAACCGCACCGCCTCCTGATCCTTCTGCCGCTAACCAACCATGGACCGAACTGAAGCCAAAGCCATTCTCAGCGCCTACCGCGCGGATATGCCGGATATCGACGAAGCAGTCTTCGCCGAAGCCCTGGCGATGGCTGAGCAGGACCCCGAGCTGGCCCAGTGGTTTGAGGATGAGCAGAACTTTGACGAAATCTTTGCTGGTAAGCTCGCTGACGTTCAGCCCCCCGCCGACCTCAAAGACAAGCTCCTCGCGCTCGACCCCGACCGTAAGACCATACCTTTCCCTGAGCAGTCCGCTCCCGAGCCTGCTGCCTCTTCGCCCATCCCCGGCCAGCGCCCCTGGTGGAAGCGCTCCAGCATCATCTCTATCGCCGCGACTGTGGTCATCCTCTTCGGCTTCGGGGCCATCCTGCTCGACCCGAGCCAGGTCGAGGCCGAGCCCGATCTGGACCAGTACTACGACCGCATCGGCGAGCATTTCGCCCGCGACCCCAAACTCAGCGCAAACGTTTCCGACCTGGACCAGATCCGCCACCAGCTCAACTCCTCCGGGCTGCGTGCCCCCGGCATGCTCCCCCCCAAGGTGGACGCACTGGCCGAGGTCGGTTTTGGAACCTTCGAGATCAACGGTAAGCTCATCAGCTTTATCGAAATGAAGGGGGACGACACCTTCTGCCTCTACCTTTTGGACAAGTCGCTCGGCAAAGGCCGTGTTCCCGATAATGGCATTCCCGTTGTTTTCCAGCGTAAGGATCTTTCCATTATGGCCTGGCAGGGGCCTGAAAATCTCTGCGTGCTAATTGTTCGTGCACCAGTTGCAGAAATGGATGACCTGCTATAGGATGAGGGCTTACAAACCCTAACCTATCAGCATGAGACATATCAAACTCCTCACTGTATTGGCACTTGGCGCGGTGGCATGGCTGCCGGCTCAGGCCGCTCAAACGATCTTCACGATCGATCCGGTTCACTCCGAGGTCGGCTTTAAGGTCCGCCACTTCCTTAACCAGGTGCCCGGCAAGTTCGGTGACTTCAACGGTGAAATCACCGTCAATGAAAGTGACATGACCAAGAGCACGGTCAACGCCACGATCGAGGTCAAGAGCATCGATACCGGTAATGCCAAGCGCAACAACCACCTGATGCAGGATGAGTATTTCGACACAGCGAAATACGGCACCATCACCTTTAAGAGCACCAAGTGGGTGCAGACCGGCGCTGACACCTATGATGTCACCGGCGACCTCACCATGCTCGGCGTGACTAAGCCTGTCGTTCTCAAGGTCAAGTACCTCGGCCAGCAGGAAGGCGTCGGCCCCTACCAGGGTCTGCTCATCAACGGCTGGGAAGCCACCACCGAGATCAAGCGCTCCGAGTGGGGCCTTGACGCTGGCGCTCCTGTCGTCGGTGACGATGTCTCCATCGAGCTGAGCATCCAGGGCCACCACAAGATCGTGGACACCCCCGGACCGAACCCCACCAAGTAAATCTTAAGCGGCCCACACGCCGCTCCCCTTTCTCAAGCCCGGGCCATCCGCCCGGGCTTTTTTTGCGAGCATAGCATCCCATTTCAGTGCGATTGCAGACACTGCCCTTCACAAAACAAACGGAGTCGCCCGTCGCATTCCACACGTGGAGCGATGCCCACTTTCTCATATAAAAAAACGCCGCTGACGTGATGCCAGCGACGTTTGAAGTAAATAGAGAATCAGGCTGAGTCAGCTCAGCGGGCCGTGCGTTTTTTATACACTCGGCGGCTCAGGCAAAACGCGAGCATCCCAACCATGACCGCAGCACTATAGTGGACTGGCTCCGGCACAGTCGCGTATGTAATGCTACCAAAACCAGTGCCGACTTCGATTTCGAAGGGTATCTCGGAAGTGGTGAGCGAATCTATATAGGCGACACTCGAGCTGCCGGTACCACCGTAGTAAAAGCTCAAGCCACCAGCGGTCAGCGTAGTTTCGGTATCCGAATCAAGGCTCAGCGTAAGCAATATGTAAGCCCCCGAATCTACACCTGAGATGCAATCCAGATAAGGTCCATCAGAGATTGAACTATTTGAACTACTGATAGCAGGTGAACTCAGATTTGCCTGACCACCAGTGGATTCGCCACCAACTATGGTATCAATCGACCATGAAACTTCATCGTAAATCAAACCAAACTCAGGAGTGCCAGTCGCTGTCCCCGTGAAGGTGATAAGCTTGTTCACGCTATCCACCGAGTAGGTGAGCTCCGCATGAGCAAGTGCCGTAGCAGCGACACTTAGAACAGCGGCCAGGAATAGTTTTCTCAATAGAAATGACATATAATTACCCTTTTTATTAATTGTTTAACCCCATACGCAGGTATAAATAATTTGCGATGGCTACCACGACAACCCCTTAGAAGTCGTAATGCACACATTTAAGCATTCTAATATAAAGATCCGCACGGCAATACTGCGCTAATGCACGCTAATCGCTCGTGCTTCAGAAGGGGCCACCTACGAGACATGTGCCCTACCCCCGCCAGGTCCAGGCGTGGCAGCAGGCGGCAGCCGCAGCGTCGGACTCATCGAAGGGCAGCTCGGTCAAGAGGCCAAGATGCGCCTTCATCATACTGGCGACCTGCTCCTTACTGGCACGCCCCGCGCCGACCACAGCCTGCTTGATCCGTAGCGGCGCGTATTCATAAACCGGTACACCCCGCATGGCCGCCTGAGCGATGGCCGCTCCACGGGCAGCTCCGAGGATCTGCGCGGTCTGAAAATTCTGCACATAGATCGTCTGTTCCAGGGCCACACAGGCGGGCTCCCGCTGAAGCATCACACTGACCCGCTCCGCGATTTTCCCCAAGCACTCCGGAAAGGTCAGCTTCGGGCGATTGCGGACGGTCTCGCTGGCCAGCAGGCGCGGCGTCTTTCCCCGCCGGAACTCCACCAGCGCCAGCCCGCTACCGCGCAGGCTCGGGTCGATCCCCAACACCAGCCCCTCAAAGGCCACACGTACCCCAGATGCAGGCGTCGCCAGAGCTTTGGCACCCGGAACGGGTTTACCGGACAGCTTGGCCGTCCACAGGTTACGACTGGATTTACGCGCCATGGTTGGGATTGTAGCGGGTTCTACCCTTCCACTCCGCAAGTGGCAAAACAGAAAAGCACGGACGCGTATCGAACAAGCATCCCACCGATCAACGGAACCCAAAGATGAGCTGGAGCTTGTCCTTGAGCCCGGAGCCGAGAGTGGGCTGGCCGTTTTTAATCACGATCGTCTTACGGCAGTTGTCCTTTAAGAGCTCCTCGTTGTAGTTGACCAGCGAGATATCGCCATCGCGGCGCGTCCCGATGTCCTCTGCTGTCAGGGGCGTCCAGCGAATCGGCATGCCCTCGGCGGTGAAGTCCACCTCCCAGCCCGTCAGTCCCTGCGCAGGGATCGGGCGGGTCAGCAGCGCCGGATAGCGCGCGATAAAGTCCGGGGCATCACGGGTGGAAATCTGCAGCGTGAAGGCCACAGGCTGCGCCTGCACCAGCCCCTGCATACTGTTCAACTGCCCGGTCCGCGCCTGCTCAAAAAAGATCAGCGGGCTCATCCCGGTCAGGTTCATCCCGTTGTAGTTGCCGTGGTGGTTTTTACCGCCATAGCGCTTGTACTTGTAAAAGTCCTGAAAGCGATTCGAGTCGCGCAGCCCGATCTCGAAGTGCAGGTGCGAGCGGCTGCGAGGGATGGAGTAACCGCCTGCGGAGTGCCCCATGCGGCCGAGCCGTTGGCCAGCCTCGACACGGATACCGGGCTGGATGTCCGAGTCTACATCCGCCATGTGGGCATACAGGGTGTAGACAGCCACATCGAGGTCCATATGCTCGATCACCACGTAGCGCCCGTAGCTGCTGTTACCCGCGACACGGTTCACATACGCCACGCGTCCGGCCATCACCGCGTAGATCGGGTCCGTCGCATTGCCGTTGCGGTCCTTGCCGATGGGCTTCAGGTCCACGCCCTCGTGGAAACGGGTGCCCCCGTTGCGCACGCAGCCATAGAGGCCGCTTTCAGGCCGCCCGGAGGCCGTCGGCTGAAGCAGGGGCATGATATCCCCCGTCTGAAAATAGCTGCCGTCGGGTGTCGGCCAGTATGCCGGGATCGGCGCGACTGGCTGAGACTGGGCCGCACAGATGGAAGAGACAGAGAGCGCGCATGCACAGGCAACAAGCGCGCCAATGAGCCGCAGGGGATGGATCATATACCGTTGCTCTTTTTCAGGCGGTTCATTTCAAGCAGGCTTTCCTGCATGCTGGCGACGAGCTTCATCAACTCATCGTCGGACAATTCCGTAAAGGTATAGAACACTCCACCCTCCATCGGGCCGTCGATCTGGCGCGCACCGATGGCCTTACCGTCCACAACCGTGATAATCATGCGTCCCTTGTTCGTGACGGAGGTACGGTACAGCTCACGCTGCCCTTCATCATCAAAGTAAAAGCGCATGGCCAGCTTCCCGTTTTGCACCCGGACCAGCTCGACGTTGAGCACGCTCCAGGAGGGAACGATCGGCTTGGAGAAGACGAAGTAGTTCAGCCCGCTTTTGTCCAGAGAAAGCTCCCGACCATGGTCGAGAGTGTTGTAGGAGTTGCCCATCTCCAGATAAAAGCTGGGGAGGTCCGTGAGGTTCTCGTCACAGGCCCCCAAAAAGAAAACGGGCGTGAGCAGTAAGATCCGACACAGAAGAAAGCGGACTAGGCGAATAGACATAGCCCCATGCTTGCACGCCTGCGCCTACAGGCAAGGCGATTCTGCCCCACCGTTCGAACGGATGTACCCGGCTCCGGTACAATATTGCCGCGTAGCGCGCGATTCCGCGCAGACATCCAGCCTCACAACCGGCTGGGGGGAAAAATTGGAGGTGCGGGGCGGAATCGAACCGCCGTATAGGAGTTTTGCAGACTCCGGCCTTACCACTTGGCTACCGCACCCCGTGCGAAAAACCGGTTAGTCTGCGCAAAGCGGCGCACCTTTCAAGCGGTTTTTCACTCAAAGCAGCAAAATGTTTGCCAAGGGGGCCGTTTAGGCAAGAGTCTGGGCGAAATCCTAACCGCCCCTCCTCACTATGAGCTGCACCGTATTTTCTATCGCCAACCAAAAAGGCGGCGTCGGCAAGACCACCACCGCCATCAACCTCGGCTGGGCCCTGGCCGAGCGTAAAGTCCCCACCCTCCTCATCGACCTCGACCCGCAGGCCAATGCCACCAGCGCCCTGGGCTTTGAGAAGACCCCCGGCTCCAGCCTCTACGGTGCCCTGCACGGAGACGGCGCGGCCGAGGAGCGCGTTATCGAGACCCGCCAGAAGAACCTCTTTCTCATCGGCTCCGAGGTGGACCTCGCCGCCATCGAGATCGAGCTGGGCCAGCAGGAGGACTACCTCATCCGCCTGCGCGATGTTTTAAAGCCTCTGCGTGAGTCCGGCAAGTACCGGGCCATCATCCTGGACTGCCCGCCCGCCCTGGGCATGATCTCCATGAACGGCCTCGCCGCTGCCGACTACCTACTGGTCGCGCTCCAGTGCGAGTACCTCGCCATGGAGGGTCTCGGCCAGATCATGAACGTGGTCGAGCAGCTCACCAGCGCGGGCGTCAACCCCGGCCTCGCCGTCGGTGGCGTCGTCATGACCATGTACGATAAGCGCACCAACCTCTCGCGCCAGGTCGTACAGGAGGTCAAGGAGCACCTCGGCGACCTGGTCTTCGACACCTGCATCCCGCGCACCGTCCGCCTCTCCGAGGCCCCCAGCTTTGGCCAGTCGATCTTCGAGTACGAGCGCCTCGGCGCCGGCTCCCACGCCTACAAGAAGTTCGCCAAGGAGTTCATCAAACGCTTCGACCTGAAGTAAGGTTGAATGGATGAAGACAACTATAGCAGCTACTTGCTTTTTGCACTGATTACGCTCGTCCCGATGGGGCTCGTGTTTCTTGTGTTTTCTTTGGCCCGGGATCGTAACGGGAAACGATACGGCCTTAAAGGCATGGCAAAGCTCTGGCTGGCTGCATTCGGCTTCATTTTTCTCGTATCCATGTACCATTTTATCCGACCGGATTGGCGGTGGAAACCTCCTTTCCTATTGGTTGGAATTGGCACTGGCATACTTGCCCTATTGATCAACAAGCTTTTACGAAGCCCCAGGGTACTCATAGAAGAGAACAACGAGTATGATGAGGCAGACGAATACCACCATGAAGATGATGATCGACTCCTCTGTGAAGCCCGCCCATCCGACAGTCCTCCTCAGGGTTTCTGGTCACTGCTGAACTCCATATCTTGCTTGACGTTTATTTTTCTCACCCTCACGGCAATTATCGGCAGCTGGATCATGGGAGGAGAAGAATACTGGAAAAAACACCACCCCGTTGACATCATCCTAGGAGTAACATGGATACTGTGTGGATTTTATATGTTCACATACTATCTGCTAAATTCCTCGATAAGTCTTATTCTGAAAATCGCCTGGGTAGGCGTGTCAGTTGTGCTTGCCGTATCTATCGTGATTTTGCTTCTGTAATCCCTGCACCGTATCACCTATTCATGTCCGACGATCTCCACGCCTTTCAGGAACGCATCGGGTACGCCTTTCGGGATACCTCGCTGCTGGAGCGTGCGTTGACGCATCCCTCGCTGCTGGCCGACGGCACCAGCTGGCATAACCAGCGCATGGAGTTCCTCGGGGACTCGGTGCTGGCGCTCATTCTGGCCGAGCAATTGTTTAAACTTTTCCCCGGTGAACGCGAGGGGCACCTCGCGAGGGCCCGCTCCGCCCTGGCCAAGGGTCAGCACCTGGCCGACATCGCCCGCGACCTGCATCTGAGCGAAGTCCTCCGCCTGAGCGAGCAGGAGGAAAAGGCCGGTGGCCGAGAGCGCAACTCCAGCCTGGAGGACGCCCTGGAGGCCGTGGTGGCGGCGGTCTATCTCGACAGTGATTTCCAGACCGCCCGGCGCACGGTCCTCCCCTGGTACGGCGACATCCGCGCCCGCACCGAGAGGCTGCTCCGCGAGGACAACCCCAAGGGTCGCCTGCAGGAGCTTATCCAGGGTAACAGCCCCGACACCACGATCGAGTACGACCTCGTCCACAGCGAGGGGCCCGACCATGCCCTCACCTTTATCATGGAGCTGCGCGTGGGCGGTAAGGTCTGCGGCATGGGCCAGGGCCGCTCGAAAAAGGACGCCGAGGAAAACGCCGCCCGCGAAGCCCTTGAGGCATTCGCCCAGCGCTAAGCGCGCCCAAGACGCTCTATTTTATAAAAGACATGTCTTGAATCCGCTTTCCGGAGGATTTGAGAAGGGCTTGGCTGGATGCTTGCCATCGGCAGCACTTGATATATAAATGCAGGTTTTGCCTCCGACGGCGCCAACCATACTTAAACCGTTACTCCCATGTTTACCTCCCGCGACTCAGTTCGTCGGCTCTTTTGCCTCAGTCTGTCCACCGCTGCCCTCGGGCTGCCCATCGCCGCTAGAGCTGCTGATGCGCCCGCGCCGACACCCGTCAACAAGCTGGGCATCCCGGTCTTTGAGGAGCAGCTCGTCATAACCGGCTCCCCCGTCAAGGTCGAGATAGCCCCAGTCTACGAGGACAAAGAGTGGGCCTTTACCGCTCGCTGGGACGACAACAACGCCAACTCCCTCAACATGCACAAGGCCATGGCCGAGATTGGCATGCAGGGCAGTTTTTACCTCAACGGCTCCTGGGGCCGTAAGGGGCAAGCCGAGTTCGCGCAGCAGCTGAACACCGAGGGCTGCAGCGTCGCCGGGCACACCGTCACGCACTACTTCCTGCCTACCCTCAACGCCAACGCCCTTTTCTACGAAATCCTCTTCAACCGCATTGAGCGTGAGAGCGATGTGGACCGCCCGCTGACCTCCTTCGCCTTCCCCTACGGGCGCTATCAGGATCGCGACGATCCGCTCGCCATCGACCGCATCACCGAGGCCTGGATCCGCAGCGGCTACCACCAAAACGTCTACGAGGGCTTTGTCCTCAACAATGCCGAAATGCCCGAGGGCTATGCCTCCACCGCGAATCAGGTGCGACCCGGCGACCGCAAGATCGAGGCGGACAAGTTCCACAAGCAGATGGACAAAATCCTCTCCAACCCCGAGCCCTACCGCAAAAAGTCGCACGCGATCAACGTAGGCGTCCACGCCTGGCAGCCCGCCGAGGAGCTGGTCAAGTTCAAGGAAGTTCTGAGCCAATACACCGGGCGCGATGACTTCTGGTACTGCGACCAGACCCAGCTCGCCTCCTACATGCTCCAGGCTTCGCAGACTCAGATCACGCCCGTCCCCGGCCACAAGGACCAGTTTGAGATCACGCGCCCCACTGCCGCCTTTGCCGGAGATCCCATCCCCTTGACCCTGCGCCTGAAAGGCCCCAAGCCCGAAAAGGTCCAGCTCGACGGTCAGGTGCTGGATGTCCAGCCCGGCTCAGACGCCGACACCTGGCTCGTCAATCTCCCCTTCCCGGCCTCCCAGCCCGTGCCCAGCCAGATCGACTGGTCCTCCAACGGCCCCGGCTTCGCCAAGGAAGGCCACACCCAGAGTAAATTCCCCGGCCTCACGGCTACGCTGGAGCGTACGGCCACCGAGGGCTGGTCCCTCTCGCTCGACAATGCTGGCACCCAGCCCCTGAGCGACATCAGCGTCACCCTGCGCCTGCCCCGCCTCTACAAGGACGGCCTGCGCGAGGTTAGCCTCCCGGCCCTTGCCGACGGTAAATCCACCCAGTTCGACTTCCCGGCCCTCCAGCTCAGCAGCGAG
This sequence comes from Ruficoccus sp. ZRK36, assembly GCF_019603315.1. NCBI lineage: Bacteria > Pseudomonadati > Verrucomicrobiota > Opitutia > Puniceicoccales > Cerasicoccaceae > Ruficoccus > Ruficoccus sp. ZRK36. The sequence continues at coordinate 2,388,287 of NZ_CP080649.1, read as the reverse complement.
CCCGCCGACCGCGACGGCCCGGTCTTTGCCGCCGCGCAGATCGACTTCATCCAGGGCGATAAAGCTGGCCGCCTCTACGCGGTCTACCTCGATGCGCCCGACACCACCAGCGCCCCGGGCTCCCGCGATGGCGTCGCCGCAGTCGGCCCCATTGTGAAGGCTGATTTTGATTTCGAGAAGTTGATCCCCCTCAGCGAGCTGGACGCCCCGCTCACCCCCCTCAACGACAGCCCCCTGGGTAAGTGGCACCCCCTCAGCGATGACCAGCACCAGATTGTGATCCGCGACCGCTTCGTCACGCTGGTCAAGGGCGAAGACTGGCGCAAGGCCGCCGACCCCGTGAAAAACGAGCCCGCCTATATCGCCGCCGTGGCCGACATCTATCTGGACAGCAAGGCCCCCCTTAAGGTCCAAACCAGCAGACTGCTCGCCTACGCCGCCGTGGACGGCAAACCGGTCGAGCTGACGAACGGCGAGACCCCCTCTCTCGACGAGGGTGACCACCGTGTGCTGCTCGTTTTTGATACCGAGGGTAAGAACCCCTCCTACCGGGAAACACCACAACTGCTCGTGCTTACCGCTGGTGACAAGCCCGTGACCTGGCTGCCCGCGCCCATCGCTGAATGAAGCCGGTATGTCTGCCTGAGTCTTTTCATTCCCTGCTGATTACCGGCGCGGCCGATGCCGCCGTACCCGCCCTGACCGAGGAGCTCCTCTGCGAGGAGCCAGCTCCGGCTACCGTTCTGCTGGCTCACGACTGGAAGTCCCTCGAATCCTGGACGGACGCTCTGGAGCTCTTTGCCGGGTGGAGTGGCCGCCCGCTCCCCCGTATCGAGCGCCTGCCCGATCTGGGCAGCCTGGAGGACGACGATCCGCGCGCCTTCGAGCTGCGCTGCGACACCATCGCCGCCCTCACCGCCCTGCGGGAGGCAAATGCCCTCTCACCGGTCGTCCTTGCAGGGACACCGGCCAGCCTGCTTCAGTCCTGCCCCGACCCCAAGACCATGAGCCGGGGCCAGCTTAAGCTCAAGCCCGGCCAGCGTACCTCCCTCACCGCCCTCTCCGAGCGACTCGCCACCGAGCTCGGCTACGACGCCGAGGCGGTCTGCGAAACCCCCGGGCAGTACGCCGTCCGCGGCGGCCTGATCGATGTTTACCCGCTAAACGCCTCAGCCCCGCTGCGCATCGACTTCTTCGGCGACGAAATCGAGTCCATCCGCACCTACGATCCGACCACGCAGCGTTCCGAGGACACTGTCGATCAGCTCATAATCGCCTCCGCCCAAGCCGGGCTGGAGGGCAAGCGCAAGGCCACTGTCCTAGACTATCTCCCGGACAATGTCCGCTGGGTCCTTCGCCAGCCCGACAAGCTCGAGTCGTCCTTTACCGACCTTTTCCAGATCCCGGAAAACATCGCCGCCCCTGCGCGGAACTTCCAGACGGTGATCAATCGCCGCACCGACAAGCCCGACCACTGGGTCGGCCTGACCGATGTCGAGAGCGCGCAGCGCCTCTTCCCGGAGCAGACACAGAGCCGCACCGTGGTCACGGAGTCACTGGAGAACTACCGCACCTTTGCCGACACCGACAAGCTCGGGATCGTCCGCGTCGCCGCCGGGAACGAGTCCCGCGAGAAATTCCTGAAGCAGCTCGCCACCTGGCAGGCTGACGGGCACCAGCTCCACTTCGTCTGCCGCACCGAGGGCGAGGAGACGCGCCTGCGCGAAATTCTTGGCGAGATCCCCGGCGCCAAAACGCTCAAGGCAGACTTCCTGCGCGGTAACCTGCCCGAGGGCTTCCGACTCGACGACGGGGCGCAAAAGGTCGTCTACGCCACCGAGTCCGAGGTCGCAGGCCGCCAGCGGCTCTACGTCAGCCGGCGCCGCCGTAAGCTCCCCGAGCGCCAGCAGGTGGACCAGATGCTCGACTTTTCCGAGCTCGCCAACGGCGACTACCTCGTCCACCTCCAGCACGGCGTCTGCATCTTTCGCGGCCTCCAGCGTCTCGACACCGGCAAGAAGCAGGAGGAGGTCATCTCGCTGGAGTTCGACGAGGGCATCACCCTGCACGTACGCCTGCACGAGAGCCACCTGCTCAGCCGCTACGTCGGCCTGAGCAAGCGCGCCCCCAAGCTCGGCCGTCTTGGCAGTAACGCCTGGGACAAAACCCGCCGCGCCGCCGAGCGCGCCACCCTCGACCTCGCCGCCCAGCTTCTCTCCCTCCAGGCCGAGCGAAACGCACGCCCCGGCTACGCCTTTTCTTCCGACCAGCCCTGGCAGCACTCCTTTGAGGATGCCTTCCCCTTCCGCGAGACACCGGACCAGCTCACCGCCATCGACCAGACCAAGGCCGACATGGAAAAGCCTCAGCCGATGGACCGCCTCATCTGCGGCGACGTCGGCTTCGGGAAGACCGAGGTCGCCCTGCGCGCCGCCATGAAGGCCGTCCTCGACGGCAAGCAGGTCGCCGTCATGCTCCCGACCACGGTCCTGTGCCAGCAGATGTTTAACAACTTTAAGGAGCGCTTCGCCGACTACCCGATCACGGTGGAGATGCTCAGCGGATTCCGCACCGCCCGGCAGCAGACCGAGGTGCGCCGCCAGCTCAAGCAGGGTGACATCGACATCGTGGTCGGCACCCACAGCCTCATCGGCAAGGCCGTTAAATTCCGCGATCTGGGGCTGCTCATCATCGACGAGGAGCACCGCTTCGGCGTGCGCCAGAAGGAAAAGCTCAAGATCATGCGGCACGACATCGACGTGCTCAGCATGAGCGCCACCCCCATCCCGCGCACCCTTTACTTTGCGCTGGTCGGCGCCCGCGAGATGAGCGTGATCGAGACGCCCCCGCGCGACCGCCTGCCCATCCAGACCATCGTCAAGGCCTACGAGCCCAAGCTGATCAAGGAAGCGGTCGAGTTCGAGATCAAGCGCGGTGGCCAGGTCTTTTACCTGCACAACCGTGTCCAGACCATCGAGGCTGTCTCCCTGCGCCTACAGGAGATGGTGCCCGACCTGCGCGTCGCCGTCGGCCATGGGCAGATGGAGCCCGGCGAGCTGGAGGAGATCATGACGCGCTTCGTGGCCGGGGAGTTCGACGTGCTGGTCTGCACGACAATCATCGAGTCCGGCCTCGATATCCCCAACTGCAACACCATCATCATCGAGGGCGCGGACCGCTTTGGGCTGTCCCAGCTTTATCAGCTGCGTGGGCGCGTCGGACGCTTCAACCGCCAGGCCTTCGCCTACCTGCTGCTGCACCGCCACACCCGCCTGCTCGACGTGGCCCGCAAGCGCCTCGGAGCGATCCGGCAGTTTAACCAGCTCGGGGCCGGATTCCGCATCGCCATGCGCGACCTGGAGCTACGCGGCGCCGGTAATATCCTCGGAGCCCAACAGAGCGGCCACATCGCCGGAGTGGGCTTCGACCTGTACTGCCAGCTGCTGCGCCAGAGCGTGGCCCGCCTCAAGGGAGACAGCACCGCGGCCCTCATCCGCGCCAACGTCCGGCTGGACTTCGTGCTGGTGGGTGAGTACCGCGAGGGCGAGGAGCCCCTGCAGGAGACTCCCGACCGCTTCCACGCCCTCAAGGCCGATGAGCTCTCCGACAAACGCGGCGAAACCGTCGAGGCCTTCATCCCCGTCGCCTATATCGGTGAAGCCCGTCTGCGCATCGATTTTTACCGCCGTCTGGCCCTCGCCTCAAACCTGGAGCAGATCACCGAGGCCGCCGCCGAGATGAAGGACCGCTTCGGCCCATGGCCCGAAGCCGTCAAGTGCCTCATAAAAATGACGGAAATTCGCGCTCTGGCTGAACGAAATGGCATCAGCCTCGTCGAAACAGAAGGAAACCGCCTAAAATGCCGTCTGGCCAACGCCCGTGAGGGGTCTTATCTACAGATCGGTAACCGGTTTCCCCGCTTGACCGCGAAAAAACCGCTAGCTAAGTTGAACGAAATTCAGACTTTTCTAAAAACCACCCAAAACCGGACACCGGCCTGAGCCTGTCCGGCCTGATTTTTTTTATCCGCATGATGAAGTTTTCCACCCTCACCCTTTGCGCCGGTCTCATGGTCGCATCATACGGGCTGCACGCGCAACTGGCGAACCCCCAAGCCTCCCAGAAAAACCAGTGGGACCTCAAGTTTACCAACGGGATCGCCGCTCAGGTCGAGGACAAGATCATCACGCTGGAGGAGCTGCGCAAGGAAGTCACCCCACTCATCCCCCAGATCCGCATGAACTCGCGCACGCGCTTTGAGTTCGACAAGAACATCGCCATCGTCACCCGCGAAATCCTCCAGAACCTCGTCGACCGCATCCTCATCATCCGCGACTTTTACGACAAGGGCGCCCACATCCCGGACACCTACCTCCAGAAGGAGTACGACGACTACATCACCAAGGAATTTAACGGTGACCGCTCGGCCTTCCTCGACTTCCTCCGGATTCAGGGAAAAAGCGAGATGGACTTCCGCGATCAGCTCAAGGACGACATCATCGTCTCCTACATGCGCATGCAGTCCTTGCCCTCCCAGACCGCAGTCAGCCCCAAGAAAATCGAAGAGTACTACCAGAAGAACAAGAGCCGCTACTTTGAGGAGGAGGGCGTGGACCTGAGCATGATCATGCTCGTGCCCATCGCCGGGGAAAATCCCGACCTGCTCCAGCAGACCGCTAACGAAATCATCCAAAAGCTCGAAGCTGGCGAGGACTTCGCCGAGCTGGCCAAGACCTACAGCCAGGATGACCAGCGCGACGAAGGCGGCGACTGGGGCTGGATCAACCGCGCCGACCTCATCCCCCAACTCGCAGACCAGGCCTTTGCCCTCGATAAGGGCGGATACTCCCAGCCCATTCAGGTCGAAGACTACATTTACATCCTCAAGGTCAAGGACAAGCGCGAGGCCGGCATCAAGGAGCTGGAGAAAGTCCGCGGCGACATCGAGCAGGAGATCACCGCCCAGCTCGCCCGCCAGGCCCAGCAACGCTGGATCGAACGCCTGCGCAAGAATGCCTACATCAAGTACTTCCTGAAGGAAGCCGGCGGCATGAGAAGCTCCCCCGGCACCATGCAGATGAAGCTCGGCGCCAACGGTGCCGACAGCTAAGCCGGTAACAAAGTAACCGCGAGCCGAGCGCTCCCCGCTTTGGGGTCTGTTCAGGTGAACAGGTCCGATACAGGAAGGCCGGAAAGAACGAAAGTCTGGGCGCTCGCCCCTTTCCGTTCTTTCCGGCCTTTCTTGTTTTATCCCTTCCCTACCCCCCTAAAAAACAAATGACGTCGGCCGCACAAAGGCGAACCGACGTCACTTGGTTTGGGGTAAAGGTTTGAAAGAACCTTACATCGCGGCGCCGAAGAAGTGGCGGACACGCGCGACCGCGTAGTCGCGGTTCATCTGAGCGATGAAGTCGAGCGTGATTCCCTTCGGGCAGACGGCCTGACACTCACCGTAGTTCGTGCAGTTACCGAAGCCCTGCTCGTCCATGGCCTTGACCATGGCGAGTGAGCGGCGGTCCTTCTCGGGCTGCCCCTGCGGGAGCAGGTTCAGCTGCGAGCACTTGGCCGAGGTGAAGAGCATAGCCGCGCCATTCGGGCAAGCTGCCACACAGGCACCACAGCCGATGCAGGCCGCCGCGTCCATGGCCTTGTCGGCGATGGGCTTGGCGATCGGAATCTCGTTGGCGTCCTGAGGGCTACCGGTACGGGCGGTGATAAAGCCACCCGCCTGGATGATCGTGTCAAAGGCCGTGCGGTCCACGATCAGGTCCTTGATGACCGGGAAGGGCTTCGCACGCCACGGCTCGATCGTGATGGTGTCGCCGTCGTGATAGTGCCGCATGTGCAGCTGGCAGACCGTGGTGGCCCGCTCGGGACCGTGGGCCATGCCGTTGATAACGAGCGAGCACATCCCGCAGATACCTTCGCGGCAGTCGTGGTCAAAGGCCACCGGCTCTTCGCCCTTTGCGACGAGTTGCTCGTTCAGAATGTCGAGCATCTCCAGGAACGAGGAGTCTTCGCTCACGTCCTTCAGTTCGTAGTTGGCGAACTTGCCGGGCGTCTCGCTGTCTTTCTGTCTCCAGACTCTAAGGTGCAGATCCATAGTAAAACTTTGCTAATGATTAATGGCCTTACTTGTACGAACGGGTCGTGAACTTCACTTCCTCGTAGACGAGCTCTTCCTTGTGAAGGACAGGTGCCTTGTCGTCACCCTGATATTCCCACACACCGACAAACGCGAAGTCGTCGTCGTTACGGACAGCCTCACCCTCGGGGCTCTGGTGCTCCGAGCGGAAGTGACCACCGCAGGACTCGTCGCGCATGAGCGCGTCGCGGCACATAAGCTCGCCAAACTCCAGGAAGTCGGCGATGCGACCGGCGCGTTCCAGCTCCTGGTTGAGCTCGGCTTCGCCACCGACGACCTTGACGTTCTCCCAGAACTCCTTGCGAAGCTCGGGGATGATCTCGATCGCCTTCTTGAGGCCGGCCTCGTCGCGGGCCATCCCGCAGTACTGCCACATGATGTCGCCGAGGCGCTTGTGCAGGCTGCGCGGGCTTTCCTTACCCTTGATGCTGAGCAGGCGGCTGATCTTGGCCTTAACCTCGTCTTCAGCTTCGGCAAAGCCGGGAGCGTCGCTCTTGACCGTACCGGCGGAGTGGATACCGCAGCGGCCCAGGTAGTCACCCACCGTGTAGGGCAGCACGAAGTAACCGTCGGCCAGCCCCTGCATGAGGGCGGAGGCACCGAGGCGGTTGGCACCGTGGTCGGAGAAGTTAGCCTCACCACCGACGAACAGGCCGGGGATGTTGCTCTCCAGGTTGTAGTCCACCCAGAGACCACCCATCGTGTAGTGGACGGCCGGGTAGATCATCATCGGCGTCTTGTACGGGTTGGCCGCTGTGATGCGGTTGTACATTTCGAAGAGGTTGCCGTAACGCTCGGCGATGACGTTTTCACCCAGGCGGTTGATGGCATCGCGGAAGTCCAGGAACACGCCCAGGCCACTGCCGGGGGCGATCCCGCGACCGTCGTCACAGGCTTCCTTGGCCGAGCGCGAGGAGATGTCGCGCGGGGCGAGGTTACCGAAGCTCGGGTACTTGCGCTCCAGGTAGTAGTCGCGTTCGTCCTCAGAGAGGCTGCCCGGATCGAGCTCGCCCTTGCGGATCTTTTCAGCGGCTTCCTTGCTCTTGGGCACCCAGATGCGGCCGTCATTACGGAGCGACTCGGACATCAGGGTCAGCTTGCTCTGCTGGTCACCGTGGACCGGGATACAGGTCGGGTGAATCTGCGTGTAGCAAGGGTTGGCGAAACCGGCGCCGCGCTTGTAGGCACGGTAGGCAGCGGTGACGTTACAGCCCTGAGCGTTGGTCGAAAGGAAGAAGGTGTTACCGTAACCACCCGTGCAGAGAACGACACAGTCGGCGGCCCAGCGCTCAATCTTGCCGTTGACCATGTTACGGGTGATGATGCCCTTGGCGTGGCCGTCGACGAGGACGAGGTCCAGCATTTCGTGGCGGTTGTACATCTTCACCTGCCCCAGGCCGATCTGGCGGCTCAGCTGCTGGTATGCACCGAGCAGGAGCTGCTGGCCGGTCTGGCCACGGGCGTAGAACGTACGGGAGACCTGCGCGCCACCGAAGGAGCGGTTGTCGAGCATGCCACCGTATTCACGGGCAAAGGGAACGCCCTGCGCCACCATCTGGTCGATGATGTTGTTGCTGACTTCAGCCAGGCGGTAGACGTTCGCTTCACGGGAGCGGTAGTCACCGCCCTTGATCGTGTCGTAGAAGAGGCGGTAAACGCTGTCACCGTCGTTCTGGTAATTCTTGGCAGCATTGATCCCGCCCTGAGCGGCGATCGAGTGCGCGCGGCGCGGGCTGTCCTGATAGCAGAAGCAGGAAACCTGGTAGCCCTGCTCACCCAGCGAGGCGGCAGCGGCACCACCGGCGAGACCGGAGCCAACCACGATCACGTGGTACTTGCGGCGGTTGGCCGGGTTGACCAGCTTCAGGTTGTGCCCCTTGTGATTGGTCCACTTTTCGCTCAGCGGGCCTTCGGGAGTTTTTGAGTCGAGGTTCATGCTTAGCGTCCTTCGTTCAAAGTTACGAACTGCGTGTTGGCGCCGGGGGCGTCATTGACGGAGACTTCGGCTGCCGGGGCTGCGGCCCATTCGGCTTCCTTTTCGGCGAGGTAGGTCTTGCCGTGGCCGAAGAACAGCACGGAAGCCGGGATCGACGCGAAGCCGATGAAAACGAACAACCCGTAGGCCGAGGCGAGGCACTTCAGGCGGCCGCGCCACAGTTCGTTACGAACGCCCAGGGACTGGAACATGCTCGAAACCCCGTGGGTCAGGTGCACGCACAGCAGACCAACTGCGATGATGTAGAAGATCGAGACGATCGGGCTGGAGAAGCCCTTTACCATCATTGCGAACACATCAAAGTACTCCAGTTGCATGTGGGCGACTTCCACCGGGGCCTGCCCGATGGTGGCGTTATAGTGCTCCGGCACGACGCGCACGGTGTACTGCAGGATGTGGAAGACGATGAAGGCCAGAATAATCAGCCCGCTCATCGGCATCGTACGCGCAGCGTAGTCGGATTCGCGGAAGCCCTGCTTCGCGTAGTTTTGGGGGCGGGCTTCCCGGTTTTCCTTCACCAGCAGAACTGCCATGGCGATGTGGACGACCACACACGCAAGCAGGAAGGCACGGATCAGCCACAGGGTGACCGGGGCTCCGGGCAGGTGATGCAGGTGGTAGGCATAGGCGTTAATCATCTCCGGGGGACCGAAGAACTGGAGATTACCCAGCATGTGTCCGAGGACGAATAACACCAGTATAATGCCTGATCCAGCCATCAGGTATTTTTTGACCAGCGAAGGGAGAATTACTTTCTTGGCAGCACTCATGGTTGTCGCGACTGGTCATGGGCGAATCCCATAACCTTTGCTTATGCTGAAACTTGAACGACACACCCAGTCGATGCAACCGTAGTAAAGCATGAATGCTTAATATAAGAACACTCCTTGCATAAAATCAGTTTAGCTTATCAATGCGCAGCATTAGCAATGCGAATGGGTCTCAATTCTATCTAGAGCCCAATTCCGACGTGCTCTAATGCTGATGCGGCACAGACCCATACGACCGCGAAAAACCTCTCCTTGGGAGCGACTTTATCCCCCTCCCCTGCCCGATTCGGAGCAGATTCGTAGCATTAGCACAGGCAATCAGCCTGCCAACCGCTGCTTGTGAAAAAAACTAATATTACGCCGTTATCCGCTATGGGGTAAAAACACGCCTTCTGACGGTGTAAACAGGGTCAAAATCAGCGTCGCTTCAGCACCGTAGCGGTATGAGCAGCGGTCGAGGAATCCTCGAACTTGGCGACCTTCCAGGATGAGTCTTCCTTTACCAGCGTCACATAGTGGCGCTCCCGTCGATCCTCGGAGCCGATATAGGTATCCTTCCCGGCGGGGTCGACGCGGATGTGGCAGAGCACAACGAGCTGTACGGTATTCCCGTCCACGGAGTCCTGCCGCCGCAAAAACTCGTACCAGGTCAGGCGTGGCTCACCCGCCAGATTATCCATCCGGGCATCATGCAGGGCAAAGGCCTGCTGCGCCTGATCCGAGCCGATCACATCCTGCACCCGCGAGCTGTCCCCTGCAAGTAGAGCCGAGACATAGCGCTTGTAGGCAATCGCAGGCTGGCTGAACTGAGTCGTCACGTAGCCGTAGAAGGCGTAACTCACGCCAGCGAGCAGCAAAAGCAGGATAAGTTTTTTAAGGGTCATGGGATGGGGCAGTTACAGGCTTAATTCATAGTGTAGCATTTTTTGTAAAAAAATCCATCGGGCTTTTTAGCGAATCCGAAAGACTAATTACGCCAAGCTCAACCCACTCTACACCTGAGAAGGAATAAGGAAAATCATCTAGACAACGTATACAAATGGTTCCCACGACAACAGATGATAATATACTATCACCTGAAGCATGGACCCTGCATGGCGCCTGTTGCGACAGGCTGAAGCGCCAACGTCCTACGCCCCCATCTGCTTCACCATCTCGGGGAAGTCGACGAGGCCCTCCTCGCCACTGGCGAGGTTGCGGAGCTTGAGTTTGTGCTGAGCGACTTCCTCCTCGCCGTAAATCAGCGCAAAGCGTGCCCCGGAGGCACCGGCGGTCTTGAACTGCTTCCCAAAGCCCTGCTGCTTGAGCGGGTGGTCGATCTTGAAGCCCTGCTTACGCAGAGCCGCCACATCGCGCAGCGCGGCGCGGCGCTCGGCCTCGCCACTGCCCACCACGACGTAGCCGTCGAGCTCGGGCTTGGGGTCGGGCAGCAGCTTACGATCCTCCAGAAGGTCACGCAGGGTCACATCCCCCATGCCAAAGCCAACGGCTGGCATCGGCTGGCCGCCGAGCTTTTCGACGAGGTGGTCATAGCGACCACCACCGGCCAGCGCGCGGCCCTTACCCACCGTCTGGAAGGCCTCAAAAACAAACCCCGTGTAGTAGGCCAGCCCGCGCACGATCCCGAGGTCCACCCGGATAAACCCGGCGAATCCCATCGCATCGAGATGAGCCAGCAACTCGCGCCACTGGTCCAGACGGGCCGAGACACGGTCACCGCTTTTGACGTCGCCCCCGCGGTCCGCGAAAAACGCTTCGACCGCTTCGAGTGAAGTGCAGGCCACGAGCTTCTGAGCGTCAGCCAGCACGGCCTCGGCAGCGGGCACACCCTTACCCTGCATCATCTTGAGCAGGGACTCCGGCGACTCGCGCTCCATCTTGTCGATGACGTTGAGCGCGCCGGTGGCGACATCGCCCGTCAGCCCGTGTTGCTCCAGCAGGAGCAGCCACAGGTCGCGGTCGCTCAGGCGCAGGACAAATTCCTTTTCGCTCAGCCCAAAGGCGCACAGCGTCGAGATGAGCAGCGCGATGGCCTCGGCGTCGGCCGCGGGAGAAGACTCACCCAGGATGTCGGCGTTGAGCTGGTAGTGCGAGCGCAGCCGGCCCTTCTGAGGCTTTTCGTAGCGGAAATTCTCGGCGATCCCGAACCACTTGACCGGACGCTTGATGCTGCCGGCCTTGGCGCCGACCAGTCGGGCCAGCGTCGGGGTCAGCTCGGGGCGCAGGGTCACCGCACGCCCGCCCTTGTCCTCAAAGTTAAAGAGCTGGCTGACGATCTCGTCGCCGCTCTTGGCCGTGATCAGCTCCAGCGGCTCCAGCAGCGGGCCGTCGAACTCCTGGAAGGCGAAGCGCAGCGCCGTCTCACGCCACACGCCAAAGATGTAATTGCGGATCGCGCAATCCTCCGGGTAAAACTCACGAAAACCGGGCAGAGTCTGAAACATAGCGCTCCAAAGCATGCCGCCACCGCCCGTTTGGCAACGGTAAAAACACGCTGCGCCCCCTGAAAACACAGACTTAAAAACGCCTCGCGCCGAGCGCTTTGTTTTGAAACACAGTCTCAATCAACGACTTATTTTCCCCGAACAGGTAACCCGTTCTTGCCTAAATGCCCCTGAGCTGGACAATGTTCTCCATGAAAAAGGCCCTGCGTAATCTATTCTTCGTCGTCGTTCTCGTTTTCATCGGCATCCAGTTTATCCCCGTCAATAAGACAAATCCCCCGGTCGAAAACGAACCGAACTGGAACTCCCCCCGCACCAAAGAGCTTTTCACCCGTGCCTGCGCCGACTGCCACAGTAACGAAACCGTCTGGCCCTGGTACGCGAAGATCTACCCCGTCTCTGCCTGGATCGCCCACCATGTCGAGGAGGGTCGCTCAGACTTTAACATCAACGAGAAAAACTACGGGCACGGCGTCGATGAATCTGCCGAAGCTGTCGAGGAGGGCTGGATGCCCCTCGAAAGCTACCTGCCCATGCACCCCGAAGCCAAGCTCACCCCCGAGGAGCGCAAGGAGCTCGCCGCCGGTCTGAAGGCAACCTTCGGGCTCGACTGATCCCGTGCCCTCCCCTGCGCCATCCAGCCGCCTGGCCGTAAAGGTCGTCCCCTCCTCCTCCCGCGATGCCGCGGCAGGCTGGCTGGGCGAGGCCTTCAAGATAAAGACGCAGGCCCCACCCGAACGCGGTAAGGCCAACAAGGCTGTGACCAAGCTGCTGGCCAAGTGGCTAGACGTATCCGAATCCTCGATACACCTGCTCTCCGGCGACACCAGCCCGAGTAAGGTTTTCCAGATCGACGGCCTCAGCCAGTCCGAGGTCCGCGAGCGACTGGACCAGGCGTGAGCTTTTGCGGGGCTACGCGCCCCGCACCCGCGGCAGGCTGATTGCTGGTCCAGCCGGACCCTGCACTTTCGATGCTGCGCATCGTGTAAGCGATTACGAAAATGAGCAGGACATCAAATCTGGGGCTCACCATTGATACTTGTGAGCTCGTTGCCACGCTTCATGGCATTTTCTCCTGAAAATGCCAGAGTGATCCAAAGGATCACAGGTGCAGGACTATGTCCTGCCTAGACCAGATCCACCGGGTCCACGTCGAGCACATCGACGATATCTTCGTCCATAGGAAAGTCTTTCCTCAGCGCGACGATGTCGGGGAGGATTTTCGAGACGTTGCCCACGAAGTACCACAGGTGGAAGCGGTAGGTGTCCTTGACCTTCTCCAGCGGCGCGGCGACCGGCCCGCGAATCTCCACGTTGTGATCAAGCTTCTCCAGATGCTCCTCCAGGCGGCGGGACCACTGCTCGGCAAAGAAGCCGACCTTTTCCGGGTTGCGCCCCCGAAACAGGTGCCGCACCAGATGCCGAAACGGCGGGTAGTGAAACTCCCGGCGCTGCTCCAGCTCCTCCTCGAGGAAGCCCTCAAAGTCCGAACGCCGCGCGTACTGGATGGGCGGGCTATGCGGCATAAAGGTCTGCACGATGACCTCCCCGGCCTTGTCGCCGCGCCCGGCACGCCCGGCCACCTGCACGAGCAGCTGGAAGGTCCGCTCGGCCGCACGAAAGTCCGGCACGTGCAGTGCGATGTCGGCATCCACCATGCCCACCAGCGTGACATTCGGGAAGTCCAGCCCCTTGGCCAGCATTTGTGTGCCGACGAGGATATCGATCTTACCGGTGCGAAAATCAGAAAGAATTTTCCGGAACAGATGCTTCTTGCTCATCGTATCTGTATCCAGACGCATGATACGAGCCCGTGGGATAATCTTCTGAACGGTCTCCTCGATCCGCTGCGTCCCGAATCCCACGCCCCGGTACTTCGAGCAGCCACACTTGGGGCAGCGCGGCGTCGGCCGCTCCTGATAGCCGCATACATGGCACTTCAGGCGATTATCGGAGCGGTGATAGGTCAGTGTCACGCTGCAGTGCGGGCACTCCGCCACATAGCCGCACTCCGGGCAGATCATCCGCGTGGAGTAGCCTCGACGATTGAGAAAGAGAATCGACTGTTCCTGCTTCTCGAAGCGGTCCAGCAGCTTGTCTGCGAGCATATTTGAGATCGTGGCCGCCCCGTGTGAGCTGAGCTTCTCGCGCTTCATGTCCACCAGATGCACGGTCGGCAGCTGTCGGTCGTCCACGCGTCTGCTCAAGCGGTTGAGCCGGTAGCTCTTGAGCTCGACATTATAAAGCGATTCCAGCGCAGGTGTAGCTGAGCCCAGCAGGCAGACGGCCTTGCAGAGCATCGCCCGGTACACGGCCACATCGCGCCCATGATAGCGCGGGCTCTCAGCCTGCTTGTAGGCCGGCTCGTGCTCCTCGTCTACGATGATCAAACGCAGGTCTTTCAACGGAGCAAAAATCGCCGAGCGTGCCCCGACCACTACCCTTGCCTCGCCGCGCGCCATCGCCATCCAGCCGTCGGCCCGCTCGCCTGCACTCAGGTGACTGTGCCAGACCACGACCTTTTGTCCGCGCTTACTCAGGCGTGAACGCAGCCTCCCGACAGTCTGCGGGGTCAGCGCCACCTCCGGCACCAGAAAAATCACACTGCCGCCCTCGTCCACCACACGCTCAAGCGCGCGCAGGTACACCTCGGTCTTACCCGAGCCGGTCACACCATGAATCAGATGCGGGCGAAACTCGCGCGCCTCCAGGCTCTGCTCAACGTCCGCCACGGCAGCCGCCTGCTCCTCGGTCAGCGTGACCTCCTGCGTCGGCAGCGCCTCATCCTCGGCCAACTCATCCGTGTAAGCCTCGCGGGCCTCATCCTGCAGCACTTCTTTCAGGATACCCTTTTTAACCAGGGCATCGCAAGAGCCGGGCGTCAACTTGAGGCGGCTGATGAGCAGTCCGCGCGGCACGGGACCGGACTGCTGTTCAAGAAACTTTACCAACTCGGCCTGGCGCGGAGCCCGGCGGGCCAGCGCATCCATCTCCTCCGGCGCAGGACGCTGTGCCAGGGCAAGCAGGCGTGTCGTCTTAGGGGCCATGATGGCACGCACCGGAGCCGGTACGATCGTCTCCAGCACACTCTCCAGACTGGCCGCGTAGTAGCGGGCGAGCCACTGCGCCAGCCGCAGCAAATCCGGCGTCACCACCGGATCATCGTAGAGCGCATCATGGACGAACTTCAACCGCTTGGGGTCGATCTCCTCCGTCAGCCCTTCGCATACCAGACCGAGGCGCGAGCGGTTCAGCAGCGGCACGCGTACCAACGCCCCCGGTCCGACGTATCCCTTGAGCTTCGCGGGCACCGCGTACGCCAACGGCTTTTCCGGCCCCCCGAAGGGCAGGACGTCGACGATATGCGCGGAAGGCTCAGCCATATCCCACCATGGCGAAAGCCGGGCGCGTCCTTCAACTCTATTCCGCGCGTTGCATCTACAGACATGAGTTCGGCAGGTAACGCCTGATGTGCAGCATCTAAGATGCAGACAAAAAAGAGCCCGCAGCGTGTGCTGCGGGCTCTCGAAAGCTAGGGTTGACTCAGATCTTAGTAGATCGTGGTCGATTCCTGGTCGAGGACCGGATCGTCACGGAAGCTGGTCATGGTTTCCACCTTAGTGGTGACCGTACCGGCGCTAACAGCCTGGACCGTGATCGAGCGGGTGACTTCCTTACCCGGGGCCAGGGAGACCTGCGGGAAGGTGACAGTCTGACCGGAGATGACACCGCCGGCGCTGACCGAAACGATCTTCAGCTGGCTCGGGATGATGACCTTCTGGCTGGTGACAGCGAAGGTTTCATACGAGGACTGATTCAGAGCGTTCAGCGTGTAGGTGGTTTCCTGGCCGATCTGGATCGGGTCGATCGAGTCGCGGATGCTGCTGTGGATACCCGGGACAGCCTTCCAAACCGTGCTGGCCGAAGCGGTTTCCTGGATGGAACCGGTGGTGGCGGTAGCGGTGTTGGTGGTGGTCATCGGGCGGGTGGCGTAACCATTGACCGTGAAGGTCTTGGAAGCACCCGGAGCGAGGCTGTCGATGGTCCAGTCGATCTCGTCAGCCGAGTCGTCGGTCTGCGGGTTGCCGCCCGGACGCCAGTAGCCCCACACGTTGCGGGTCGGGTCCATGGAAGGAACGATGGTCTTGCCGCCGGTATCCTTGTCCTTGACGGTAGCGCTCTTGAGCTGGCCTTCGATCACGAAGTCGTCCGGCAGCGTGTCAGTAACCACGATGTTGTTCAGGGTGGTGTCGCCGTCGTTGGTGACGGTGATGGTGTACGGCACGTCAGAGAAGATGTAGCCGGTAGCCGGGCCCTTCTTGGTGATGGTCAGGCTGGACTGCTGGACGAGGACCGGAGCGGTAGCAACAACCGGCTCACCCTGTGCAAAGGTCGAGGTGGCGGTGTTGACGAACTTGCCGGGCTTGTCGGCGGTGGCGACGACAGTCATCGTGGCGCTCTGGCCGGGATCGAGGGAGCCAACGTTCTTGGAGATCGGGCTCTTGGCGGTCCAACCAGCGGGAAGCTTGTCGGTGATCACGACATTGTCGGCGTAGGCGTTACCGGTGTTCTTGGCGGTGATCGTCCAGGTGGCGTCCTTGCCGAGTTCAACGGTAGCCGGGCCAACCTTGGCCAGGGTGATTTCGGGCTTACCCACGAAGATCGGCAGGCAGAGCATCGGATCGGCGCGGACAACGCTGCAAACTTCGAAGTTACCGATCTTGGAGGGAACCACGGTCACGGTGATGTCCTTGGAGTCGCCGGCCTTCATGGCGGGCAGATCCCAGCTGGGCATCCCGAACTGGTCGAGGCTGGCCTTCGGGTCGGAGCTCTGGTACTTGATCTCAGCCGGCAGCATTTCGCTCACCTCAACATTGGTGACGGGCTGCTTGGCCTTGACGTTGATCTTATACGTGAACGGGCTGCCAGCCATCGAACCGGAGAGGTACTGCTTGCTGACAACGACGAGGTCGTCTTCGTAAATAACAGACTTGTCGGCGGCCTTGGTGCTGTCGGCCTTGGTCTGGACAGCCTTGCCTTCGACCTGAGAGTAGCCGTGGACGTTACCTTCGGGGCCGGCGGAAGCATCAGGACCTTCGACGGTCTTGGTGGATTCACAACCTGTGAGGAATAGAGCAGCTGACAGTACCCCGGGGACCCAGAGAGACTTCAGCAGAGTGAGTGACAATTTCATCGCGATCTTTGTTTGATTTTTGATTAGGTTAAAAGAAGCCGAAGCACTAGGGATAGCACACGGCCACGTAATTAGCAATCAAGCCTGTGATAATTATGAGTGTCAACTCCCAAAATCATGATGCATAGCGGTCTGCGGCATGATCTGGACGTTGAAAAACCCCTTAAATCGACGAACCCCGTACACGCTTAAGCCACTCATTTTTAGAAAAAAACACTCCCCGAGTTAATTCCCGTTTGACCCCCCTTCCCGCTTGTGTCAATTTAGTCTCATTTAAAAAAGATGACGGCGTTAAGCGAGCAATCCGTAGAAATCGAAAACCCCCGGGATACTTTTAAGAAGTTCCTGGTCAGCAAGGGCTTGCGTGTGACAAATCAGCGCATGGCGATCTTTGACGCCGCCTTCGAGCTCAATGACCACTTTACGGCAGAGGACCTGCTGGACCGTTCCCGCCAGCTTGACGACTCCGTCTCGCGTGCCACGGTTTACCGCTCCCTGCCCATCCTGACCGAGAGCGGCCTGATCCGCGAGATCGACGTCGGCCACGACAACAAGTACTACCACTCCAACCGCCAGGCCCGCACCTTTCAGGCGCAGGTCATCTGCGAAGATTGTGGTAAGATTTTCGAGGTCGATGCGCCTTTCATGGAGTGGTACGGGAAAACGGTCTGTGATAAGCTCAACATGAAGCCCGATTCACAGCGACTGCAAGTCACCGCGCACTGCCTGTTCCGCGCCGACACCGGCGTCTGCGAACGCGCTGCCAAGTAAAGCCACCTGCTTTAGTCGCTTATCTGACCCGGCACTTGACTGCGTACCGGCCCTGAAGCACCTTTACTCATCCTTTCTTATGAGCGAGACGCTTGACTTCGAACCCTTGACCCTCCCTTCGCTGAACGGCCCCGAAGAGCCCCTCAGCGCGATTCAGGAGGAAATCCTCGCGCTCAAAAAAGAGCGCAACGCCGTCATCCTGGTTCACAACTATCAGATCGACGCCATCCAGCGCGTGGGTGACTACGTGGGCGACTCTCTCGGACTGGCCTACAACGCCGCCGAAACCGACGCCGACGTCATCGTCTTCTGTGGCGTGCACTTCATGGCTGAGACCGCGAAGATCGTCAACCCCTCCAAGACCGTGCTCCTCCCCGAGCTGGAGGCCGGCTGCTCCCTTTCCGACTCGTGCCCGGCGGACAAGCTCGCTGCTTACCGCGCGGCCAACCCGGACCTCTACGTCGTCGCGTATATCAACTGTTCAGCTGCGGTCAAGGCGCTCTCCGACGTCATCTGCACCTCCGGTAATGCCGTCAAAATCGTCGAGCAGATCCCCGAAGATAAGGAAATTCTTTTCGTCCCCGACCAGAACCTCGGCCAATGGGTCGCCCGCCAGACGGGCCGCAAGATGCGCCTGTGGCCGGGTAGCTGCTACGCCCACGTCCTCTTCACTGCCCGCGCGCTGGAGAAGGTCAAGGCGCAGTATCCCGGCGCACCCGTCGTCGCCCACCCCGAGTGTGTCGAGGCCGTCCGCGATATGGCCGACGAAGTTTGCAGCACCGAGAAGATGATCGGCTTCTGCAAGACGCATCCCTCGCGCGAGATCATCGTCGCCACCGAGACCGGCATGCTCAACCGCCTGCGCCGCGAGATCCCCGGTAAGATCTTCATTGCCGGGCCCACCGAGACCTGTGCCTGCAATGACTGCCGCTACATGAAGATGAACACGGTGGAAAAGCTCCGCAACTGCCTGCGCGACCTCTCCCCCGAGATCACCATGGAGGAGTCCGTCCGCTCCAAGGCCTACGACCCGATCAAGCGCATGCTCGACTGGTCAAAGGCGTAAGTGCTGTTTGCTTTTCCGGGCTGTGCAAGCCCAGCAGCGGATATCGCTCGCCTTGGCGCAGTGCATTCGCTAAGCATGCGGGCTCAGCCATGCTTTACTTCAGCGACGAAGACATTGATCAGTTAATACGCGAGGACCTCCCCTACCTCGACCTGACCTCCACCCTGCTTGAGATCGGCGAACAGCCCGGACGGCTCCGCTACATCACGCGCCAGCCCACGACGATCTGCGCCACCGAGGAGGCACGACGCATCCTCGAAAAGCTCGGGCTGGCCGTGACCATAAGCCTGCCCACTGGCACGCAGGCTGATGCGGGCACCTGCATCCTGGAGGCACGGGGCCCGGCCGCCGCCGTGCATGCTGCCTGGCGTGTCACCGGTAACCTGCTTGAGCATGCCTCGGGAGTAGCCACCCGCACACGCACGATGGTGGATAAGGTCCACGCCGTAAATCCGCAGCTCGTCGTCGTCACCACACGCAAGAGCATCCCCTTTGCCCGCAAGCTCACCATCAAGGGCATTCTCGCCGGGGGCGCCTTCCCCCACCGCCTCGGCCTCTCCGAGAGCGTACTGGTCTTCGACGAGCACCTGCGCTTCATCGGCGGACGTAGTGAATTTCTGAAAAAAGTTTCCGCCCTCAAGACGCAGCTTGGCGAAAAGCTCATCGCTGCCGAGGCGCACGACGTCGAGAGTGCGCTGGAGCTGGCGCGCGGCGGCGTTGATCTCGTCCAGCTCGACAAGCTCAGCCTCGCGGACACCCGGCAGGTCGCCGAGACCGTCCATACCGAGTGCCCCGGCGTCAAAGTCTCCATCGCGGGCGGCGTCAACCTCGATAACTGCGCCGACTACGCTGCCACCGGTGTCGACATGATCGTGACCAGCGCCCTGTACTTCGGCAAACCCGCCGACATCAAGGCCGAGATCGAAGCGCTCTGACCAAAGCCCTACCCGACATGGAGTAAGCGGGTTAGCACTTAGCCCTGCGCCCGGCTTCGCATATTTCATGAAAAAATTTGCTGTCCGTCTTGACGTTTTTCCATTTATCGTAAATTTACGATATACGATTTACCTATCATGCCTTTTCCGAATCACGACATCTTCACCCCCGAGCAGGTTGCCCTGGCGGACTTCGCCCGCGCGCTTTCGCATCCGGCACGGATCTCGATCCTGACCTTTCTGCAGGAGCACGGCCAGGCCTCCTGCGGCCAGATCGTCGAGGCCCTTCCGCTGGCCCAGGCCACGGTCTCCCAACATCTGCGCGCCATGCGCGAGGCCGGGCTACTGACCGCCCAGAGCTGCGGCCCACGCGTCTGCTACTCGCTCGACTGCGATAACATCAAAGCCTTTTGCCACAGCTTCCAGTGTACGCTCGGAACGGCGCAGCCTGAGGCCGCCGACAGCAAAGCAAGCGCCACTCACTAAGAAGCCTGTCAGGCTCAAACAACCCTTTAAAATACCAATCGAATAATAGCCATGAGTGAAACTGCCCAATCCCCCTCTACGCAAAAACTTCGCATCGTCATCATCGGTGGCGTAGCCGGTGGCGCATCCGCCGCTGCCCGTGCCCGTCGCCTGAACGAGGACGCCGAGATCATCCTGATCGAGCGCGGCCCGGACGTATCCTTCGCCAACTGCGGCCTGCCCTACCACATCGGTGGCGAGATTCAGGACCGCAGCAAGCTCGCCGTGCAGACCCCCGAGTCGCTCAAGAGCATGCTCCGCCTCGACGTGCGCAACCGCACCGAGGCCACCGCCATCGACTGCGAGGCCCACACCGTCCATGTGCGCAGTGTCGAAACCGGCGCCGAGGAAGACCTCGCCTACGACAAGCTGATCCTCTCCCCCGGCGCCTCCCCGCTCACCCCGCCGCTGCCCGGCATCGACCTGCCCGGCATCTACACGCTGCGCAACCTTCAGGACATGGACCGCATCAAGGAGGCCGCCTCCGATGCTCGCCACGTGGCCATCATCGGCGCGGGCTTCATCGGTCTCGAAATGGCCGAGCAGCTCGTCCACCTCGGCAAGAATGTCTCGCTGGTCGAGCTCGTTGACCAGGTCCTGCCACAGATGGATAAGGACATGGTCCAGGCCGTGCAGGAGGAGCTCCGCGAAAACGGTGTCCAGCTCGTCCTCGGGGACGG
The DNA here is from genome assembly GCF_019603315.1 of Ruficoccus sp. ZRK36. NCBI lineage: Bacteria > Pseudomonadati > Verrucomicrobiota > Opitutia > Puniceicoccales > Cerasicoccaceae > Ruficoccus > Ruficoccus sp. ZRK36. Next base: position 2,367,761 of record NZ_CP080649.1, on the reverse strand, counting down.
CATTGACGGCTTTGAAAAGGTCGGCGACGGCCTCCGCGCCAAGCTCAAGTCCGGCCAGAAACTCGAAACGGACATGGTCATCCTCTCCATCGGCGTGCGCCCCGAGAACGCCCTCGCCAAGGCCGCCGGTCTGGAGCTGGGGCAGCGCGGCCACATCGTCGCCAACGGCTACATGCAGAGCTCTGACCCGGACATTTACGCCATCGGTGATGCCTCCGAGACGACCGACCCGATCATCGGCGGGCCCGTCGCCATCGCCCTCGGTGGCCCCGCCAATCGCCAGGGCCGCACCGCCGCCGACCACATTATGCTCGGGGGCCAGGCCCAGCCCTATCCCGGCTCCATCGGCACCTCCATCGTGCGCGTCTTCGATGTCGCCGCCGGCGTCACCGGCTACACGGAGAAGCGCCTCCAGCAGGCCGGTGTCAAATACGGCAAGACCATCGTGAGCGACTTCAACCACGCCGGGTACTATCCGGGTGCCACCCACCTCACCCTCAAGCTCATCTGGGACGAGGCCGACGGCCGCATCCTCGGCGGGCAGGCCTTTGGCCCCGACGGTGTGGACAAACGCCTCGACGTGCTCGCCACCGCCATCAAGGGCAAGCTCACCGTAAGCGACCTCGAGCACCTGGAGCTGGCCTACGCCCCGCCCTTTGGCTCAGCCAAGGACCCAGTCAATGTCGCGGCCTTCTCCGCCGGCAACATCCGCTCAGGCTTCGTCAAGCCCCTGTATTCACTTTCGGATACACCTGACAACGCCCAGCTCGTGGACGTACGCCCGGCCGAGATGGTCGCCCTCAAGCCCTTCCCCGGCGCGGTCAATATCCCCTTCCCGCAGCTGCGCGGTCGCCTCAGCGAGCTCGACAAGACCCGCCCCGTGGTCACGATCTGTGCCCTGGGCAAGACCAGCTACTTCGCGGCTCGTGTGCTCGCTCAGAAGGGCTTCGAGGTGTATTCGCATGTCGGCGGTGCCAAGGTCGAGGCCACCTTCCAGCAGGTCGGTAAGGAGACGGACTCTTTTGACCCTACCGCTCCGGAACAAGCACCTTCCGGCCCTTCTTGCTGTGGCTCTGCCCCGGCCCCGTCGGTGAAACAGGAAGCCTCCGGTGGCGAGGTCGTGAAGCTCGACGCCACCGGCATGGCCTGCCCCGGCCCCATCCTGCGCGTCAAGGAAGCGGCCACTGCTCTCAAGCCCGGGCAGATACTGGAGGTCACCGCCTCCGACGCCGGGTTTAAGAACGACCTGCCCGCCTTCTGCCGCGCCAACGGCTACGAGTGCCTCGATGTAGCCAAGGAGAAGGGACTCGTCGTGGGTCGCCTCCGGCTCTCCACCGACGTGCTGCCCGCTGGCTGGCGGCCCTCTGGCGCACCTGCCCGCAATGGCGCCAGCACCTCCGGCCCGCGCAAAGGCGCCACACTGGTGTGCTTCTCCGGTGACCTGGACAAGGCCATGGCCTCATTTATCATCGCCAACGGCGCGGTCGCCATGGGCGGTAAGGCCACGATATTCTTCACCTTCTGGGGCCTCAACGTCCTGCGCAAGGACGCCGCCCCTGCCGTTGAGGGTAAGAGCTTCATGGACAAAATGTTTGGCTGGATGCTTCCGCGCGGCGCCAACAAGCTCCCCCTCTCGCAGATGCACATGGCAGGCATGGGCACGAAAATGATGAAGGACCGCATGAAGGCCAAGAACCTCCCCAACCTGCCCGGTCTGATGGAAGAGGCCAAGAAGGCGGGGGTGCGGCTGGTGGCCTGCACCATGTCGATGGACGCCATGGGCATCCGCGCTGAGGAGCTGATCGACGGCGTCGAGCTGGGTGGCGTGGCCGAGTTCCTCGGGGCCTCCGGCGATACCGGCACCAACCTGTTTATCTAGCATAGTAACCGGGCACTGTAGTGCCCGACCGATACAGTAGTTATACCGCGGGCGCAGGGAGCTTAATCTCTCTGCGCCTTGCCGGGTTGCACCCGGTGGCATTGAGGGGGACAAGTCCCCCTACGCGGCCCAAAAGGCCGCTACCCCGACTGTACGTGCAGACGCTACTTACCGGGGGCCTTGCAAAATCAGCGGCCGCATCTCGTCGCCACTCAGGCGAGTGCCAGCGGGCAGGTCAAAGCCGCTCAGGAAATCGCGGGCCGGGTGCATTTTACCTCCGGGGCGCTGCAGCTCGGTGATGCGCAGCACGCCCTCACCGGTGGCGACGTCCACCCCGTCCTTGGAGGCGGCTAGCACTTCGCCGGGAGCATTCGATGAGGCTGCGCCATCGAGCACCAGCGCCTGACGGACTTTAATCCGCGTCTCCCCCACTTCGCAGAAACAGCCGGGCCACGGGTCGAGCCCGTTGATGCGGGCGGCGAGCGCAGCGGCAGATGCGGTAAAGTCGAGCTGCCCGTCGGCTTTCTCCAGCTTGCGGCAGTAGGTGGCGGCGGCTTCGTCCTGATCTTTGAAGTCAGCGGTACCGGCCAGCAGCGCATCGAGGTTGCGGGCCAGCAGCGGCACAGTGGCGGCGGAAAGTTTTTCGCGCACAGAGGCTCCGGTATCCAGCGGATCGATCGTGACGGCCTCCATGTCGAGCACGGGCCCGGCATCCATCTTGGGGACGATGCGCATGAGGCTGACGCCCGTCTCGGCCTCGCCGCTGGCGACCGCGGACTCCACCGGTGAGGCGCCCCGATACTTCGGCAGGAGCGAGGCGTGAAAATTCACGTACCCCAGCGCAGGCGCGGCCAGCAGACGCTTACGCAGGATGTGCCCGTAGGCCATGACGAGGACCAGCTCCACGCCCTGAGCCTCCAGCCACTCGGCCTCGGCGGCTCCGGGCTTCTCCGGCTGCAGCAGCGGCAGCCCCAGCTCCTGCGCGGCGGCAGCGAGCGGGTTGGGCTGGAGTTTTTTACCGCGCCCCTTCGGGCGGTCCGGCTGGCTGAACACCCCCGCCACCGCGACCTTGTCCGCCGCTTCCACAGCCAGGTATTTAAGCACCGGCACGGCAATCGCGTCGGAACCCATAAAGGCGACTCGGGGCAAAGATGACATGATTAAATTAACCGCAAAGGGCGCAAAGAACGCAAAGAAATACGTCGCGTGGGCAACAGCATCAATAGCACACAGTACACCCCGGCATGGCTCCTCCTTGGCTAAGCCATCAGCGATGCGCTAGCATCACAGGCCTACTGCTTCTTCTTGCGGCGGGGCTTGCGGTGGCCCTGGCGGCGGTACTCGGTGATGGAGAGCTCCTTGCGGTTAGAGTCGGGCTTACCGACGAGCTCGAAGCGGATCGGACAGCCGCTGAGCTGGAACTCCTTCTGGAAGCTCGACTCCAGGTAGCGGCGGTAATTGTCGTCAAAGCGCTCCTCCGAGTTGCAGAACAGGCGGATGCGGAACGGCCGGTGACCGGTCTGCACCGCGTAGTAGATCTTGAAGCGTTTGCCGCCGACCAGACGCGGGGCGCGACGCTCGAACAGCTCCTTGAGCAGGCGGTTCATCGGACCGGTGGGCAGATCGCGGGCGAGCGTCTTGTGCACGACAGCAGCCTGCTTGAGGATGTCCCCGACCCGGAAGTTTTCCAGCGCGGAGGTAAAGATCACGGGCGAGTCAGGCAGGAAAAACAGCTCCTTGCGGACGGCCTCGATGAAGACCTTGCGAAAGTCCGACTCGGTCTCGTAGCCCTTCGGGGGGTCACGCCGGAAGGCATCGCGCGCGTAGTCCCACTTGTTCACGACCATGACGAGCCCGACGCCCGCCTCCAGTATTTCCCCGGCCAGCTTCTTGTCGTGCTTGGTCACGCCGGTCATGGCGTCGAGCACGAGAAATACGATGTCGGAGCGGCGGATCGCCTCCTCCGAGCGGATGGTCGAAAAATAATCCAGCGACGAGCCAAGCTTACGCTTGGGCTTGAGCCCGGCGGTGTCCACCAACCGGAAGTGCATCACCTTGCCGTCCTCGGCCGTGTAGTCCAGATCGGCCTCGATGGAGTCGCGGGTGGTCCCGGCCACCTCGCTCACGATCAGGCGATCGGAGTTGAGCAGGCGGTTCCCGAGGGAGGACTTGCCGACGTTGGGCTTACCGGCGAGGCAGATGCGCGTGCGGCGCGGCTCATTTTTCTCCGACTCGTCGGTCTTGGGCTTGGGCCCGAGTATCTTGAGGATCGCGTCCTTCAGGCGGTCAAAACCCGTGCCGTGCTCGGCGGAAACCCCGCAGGCGGGCTTGAACCCGAGCGGCGTGAACTCCAGCTGGTGCGTGCTTGAGCCCTGGCGGTCCATCTTGTTCATCACCAGGATGGTCGGCTTGTTGTACCGGCGCAGCTGGTTGGCCAGGTCCTCGTCCACCGTGGTCATCCCCTCGGAGGCATCCACGACAAAGAGCACCAGGGTGGCGGCCTGGATGGCGAAGTCTGCCTGCTCCTCGGTCGCCGCATGGATCATCTCCGGGGTCATCTCGGGCTTGATGCCGATGCCGCCGGTGTCCATGAGCATGTAACCGCCCTCCGCAACCATCTCGGTGGCGAGGTCGCGGGTAACGCCCGGCATATCGTGAACGATGGCCACGCGCCGCCCGACGAGCCGATTAAAGATCCGGCTCTTGCCGACATTGGGACGGCCGACGAGGGCCACGCTACGTTCAAGGTTCATAAGTCTGTAATGGGTGATTTAACCGCAAAGGGCGCAAAGAACGCAAAGGAATTGTTTTTCTTATTTAGCCACGGATGTACGCAGATGAAACACGGTAAGAACCCATGCTGCATAGATCCCTCTCTGTGCCCTCTGTGGTTAATAAAAAACTACAGCTTCAAACTCCCGACATACCGCTCGATGGCTTCGGTGGCGGCGATGAGTTGCTCGTAGCTGTTGGAGAAGCTGGCGCGGAAGAAGCCCTCGCCGCTGGGGCCAAAGGCCGTGCCGGGGACGACAGCGACCTTCTCGGCGTTGAGCAGGCCCTGGCAGAAGTCCATCGACTTGCCCTGGAAGCCCTTCGGGAGCGCCGGAAAGGCGTAGAAAGTGCCCTTGGGAACGTGGCACTTCAGGCCGATCTCGTTGAAGCGGCGGGTGATGTAGTCGCGGCGGCGCTGGTACTGCTCCTTCATTTTGGCCACGCTCTGCGCACCGTTGACGATAGCCTCGACCCCGGCCTCCTGGCTGAGGATGGGGGCGCACATCATGGCGTACTGGTGGACCTTCATCATGGCCTCGACCAGCGGGGCCGGGCCGCATGCGAAGCCGAGCCGGAAGCCCGTCATGGCCCAGGCCTTGGAAAAACCGTGCAGGAAGATCGTACGCTCCTGCATACCGGGCAGGCTGGCGATGGAGGTATGCGTGCCCTCGTAGGTCAGCTCGGCGTAGACCTCGTCACTGATCACGAGGATGTCCTTTTCGATGACGAACTTGGCCAGCTTTTCGAGCTTGGTGCGATCGGTCACGCCGCCGGTCGGGTTAGTCGGAAAGTTCAGGATCAGCACCTTGACGCCCGGCTCCCACGCCTCGATCACCTTGTCCGGGTCGAGCGCGAAGTCATCCGCCGCCGAGGTGGCAATCGGGATGGCCTGCCCGTGTACGAGGCTCACGCTCGGGTGGTAGGAGACGTAGCAGGGCTCGTGGTAGAGGACCTTGTCGCCGGGGTTGATCACGGCCCGCAGTGCGATGTCGAGCGCCTCGGACACCCCGACGGTGACGAGGATCTCATTCTCAGGCTTATAGCCCATGCCGAAGTTTTTCCCGATGTAGTCGGCCAGCACCTGCCGCAGCTTGAGCAGCCCGCGGTTATCGGTGTACGAGGTCTTGCCCCGTTCCAGGGCGTAGATAGCGGCCTCACGGATATGCCAGGGCGTAATGAAGTCCGGCTCGCCGATACCGAGCGAGATCGCGTCCTTCATCTGGGAGACGATGGCGAAAAAGTCACGGATGCCCGAGCGGGGAAGCCCGGCCACGTGCTTGGCCACGAATTGCTGAGGGTCGTACATGATCGTTAGGTGGTTTTATGAAAGCGGGATTGCGGAGCGGCTCAAGTCAGGAGTTAGCGGAGAGTGGAGGGTGCTTTTAAACAAAAAAGGCCGCCGTTGCGGGCAGCCTTATGATGGATACGGTGCACGGGCACCGGCCTACGGGCTGACCGAGGGTTTATCTTCAGGGGCTGCGGCTCGCGCGATGAGGTAGCCCTGCTCCTTGTAAGCCTTGAGCATAAAGTGGGTAGCCGTCGAGACGACACCCTCCAGCGTAGCCAGCTTTTCGAAGACAAAGGAGGCGATACGCTTCAGGTTCTCGGCATGGATGACGAGCATCAGGTCGTAGGCGCCGGACATCAGATAGCAGGTCTCGACGCGGTCAAACTTGCTGATCCGCTCGGCCAACCGGTCAAAGCCGCCCTCGCGCTCGGGGCTGATCTTGACCTCGATCACGGCACGCACGACGTCCTCGTCGAAGTCCGGGTTGATGATCGGACGCCAGCCCAGCAGGACGCCCTCTTCCTTCAGCTTCTCCAGCTCGACAGCGACTTCGACCTCGGACATGCCGAGGACTTCGCCCATCTGCTCAGTGCTGAGGGGTTCGCCTTCCAGGAGGAGTTTTAGGACCGGATTCATCGTGCTGAAAAAGGGGTGTTTATGGACCTCTCCTCCCCCCTAAGCAATAAAAATCCTGAGCGGAGGCCGACAGATCCTGCCTCACTGCGGATCAAACACTAATGCGCATGGGAGCTGCCGGTATCTGTACTATTTCTGCGACAGACCGAGCAGGAGCCACCATTCTTCGAGCAGTTCTTGCATGAGGAGCAGTTTGAACAGGCACGACAGACTCCGTACGGATTACAAGCAGCCATCGGGGCGGGCTCCGAGGCAGCAGTCCCTGATGAACTGACCGCATAAGATACTCCAACCATCGCCCCCACAATCCCTATAGCCAATATAGCGATATATCGTCTGTTCATAAGAATGGCATGAATTAATAATACAAATAAGTCAATTCTGACATCAAACAGGCGATCGCCAACCAGCTAACGCCTCCGGCGGCGTTTGAGCAGAACCACCGCCACACCGGTGGCCGCGATCAGGGCCCAGGTGGAGGGCTCGGGGACATTCGCGTAGTACTGCGCGATGTCTCTGAACAAATCGGTCGGTAGGTGCGCGCCCTCTTCGAGATCCGCAGTGTTGATCATGATAACGACCATGCGGCCCGTCTCGGGGTCGACCATGATGATGTGCTGGTAGCCGAGAAACTCACCACTGTGGCCGAGCCATTCCTCGATCTCACCGATACCCAGCCCGTAGAAATCGTACTCGGGCCCGGAACCGTCGGCGGCGACCATCTCCAGCCGCAGGGCCTGCATGTACTCGTTACCCTCGCCGTAGAGCGAGGTCCCATCCGGTAATACGCCGGTAGCCAAGACCTCGGCCCAGATCTGCATATCCTCAAAAGTCGAGATCATCGCCCCGGCCCCGGCAGCAATGGACGGGCTGGTATCGGTTACATCCTCAAACATTTCCTCACCATCGGCGGCGTAACCATTCGCGTGGTCGCCGGTGAAAGAAATATCCGTCGGGTAGTAAGTGTTTGAGGACAGGCCGGCAGGCTCGATGACGTGGCTCTGCAACTCCTCGCCGAGGGTGTTACCCGTCACCGCCTCGACGATCATGCCCAGCAGGAGTGTGTTGGTGTTGGAGTAGGTCCAGGTGGACGGTGTCGCAGGCAGGCCGCGCGCGAAGTCCAGCAGCTCCGACTCGGTGTAGACGGTGGTCAGGCTCTCCTGCAGGCCAGCGATCATCCCCGGCGAGTTCGAGTAGTCGGCCAGGCTGCTGGTCATGCGCGCCAGGTCCCGGACCGTGATCTGGCTCATATCGCCAAACGCGCTGGTATCGTAGTTGAGGTTAGCCAGCGAAATGCCCCCCACCCCGTCAAACGCGGTGATCGGGTCGTCGAGGCTGATCAAGCCATCGGCGGCGAGCTGGAGGATGCGCGTCACGGTAAAGGTCTTGGTCAGGCTGGCGATCCGCATCTGGTCGGTGTACTTCATGGGCACCGGGTTCGGGCCGATCGTCCCCGACGCGCCCAGATCCAGGTCGCCGTAGCCGTAGCTGTTCGCGTAGACGGATGCGCCATTATCCCACACGCCGACGTTCATGCCGGGAATCTGCCCCGCATAGGTCCCGTAATAATACGTGTCGATGATCGACTGGATGTCGCTCGACTCCGAGGCTGAGAGTGGATTGGCCAGAAACGGGGAAAGCAGGAGCAGGCCCGAAACAAGACGGGGCCGCCGCTGCGTGCGCAAAAATGATAGCATGTTCTCGCAAAGAGACGAAAAAACCCGCAATGGCAAGCAGCCCGGACGCTTTATAAAACCTTATTTATACCCCGGACTTGGCCTCATACACGGCAGGGCACATGGCGCTCACGCTCAGGTAAAGTAGCCGCGCTGTTTGTCAGAGATGGGCAGGCCGGTCTTTTCCATCACGGCGAGCATGTCCTCCCAGACCTCGCGCTTGACCCTCATCGTACCCTGATGGAGCAGGTAGGAGGGGTGGAAGGTAATGATGGTCGGGATGCTCTCAAACTCGCACCACTGGCCGCGGATGCGGCGCATCCCCTTGCCCGCGCCAAAGCCGAACAGCCCGTCCACCGCAGTCGATCCGAGGGCGACGATCACCTTCGGCTGCACGATCTCGATCTGCGCCTTGAGGTGAGGCAGGCAGTAGGCCATCTCGACCTCGACCGGCTTGCGGTTACCGTAGGGCTTATCGTGCTCAGGCCGCCAGTTCATGATGTTGCCGATGTAGACCTGCTCACGCTTGAGGCCCATCGCACCGATGATCTTGGTCAGCAGCTCACCGGCCTTGCCGACGAAAGGTTCGCCCTGGACCTCCTCGTCCGCGCCGGGGGCTTCCCCACAGAAAAAGATTTCCGCATCCAGACTGCCGACGCCGAGCACGAGCTTTTTCCCCGGCTTGACGTGCTCATTGCAGACCGGATCGCTCATGACCTTGTCCTTGAGCCAGTCCCAGCGGGCCTGTTTATCCCCATCCGGGAGCGTAAACGGCTCGGGGGCGGGAATAGGCTTCACAAAGTCCGGCAGGCCGGGAGCCGAGGCCGCACGGGCGGGAGCCGCCGGTTTAGCCGGAGCGGCTTGTTTTTTCTCGGCCGGAGGCTCGGAGCCGGGCAGCACGATCCCGGTGGCACGCTCGCCAGAGTCTCGCACCGGCTCGGAGTACGGGCGGCGGTCGTTGGGGGCCTGAGCCGGAGTCGAGACCGTAGTCCCCCCCGAAAAGGCATCCTCCCCTGCCCCGCTGGCAGCGCCACGCGAAGCGGGAGCCTGAGCAGGCCCTGCCTCGGCCTGACGCTCAGCCACGGCAGAGCGCAGCGAAGCAAGCGCCTCCTCACTGACGGGCACACTGCTCAAGCCCTCCTCGCGGAGGCGCTTGAGTTCATCGACGACGGCCAGCAGTTCGGTGCGCATAGGTTGAGGAAAGGTTTAGCGCAAGCCGCCCCGTTTCAAAAGCCAAAACTCGCTTTCGGCCCAGGGACGGCTCACCACGCAGGCTCACAGGGAACAGCCGCGCCTACTCCTTGTTCAGCAGGCGCTCCAGATACTTGGCCAGCATGTCAAATTCAAGATTCACGCGGTCCCCGGCGTTTTTCTGCTGGAGATTGGTCACCTCGCGGGTGTGCGGGATGATCCACACCGCAAAGCCGTCATCGTGCAGCTCGGCCACGGTGAGCGAGATCCCGTCAATGGAGATGCTGCCCTTGGGAGCGAGATACTTGCCGGTGCCTTCGGGGATTTTGACACGGATGTAGATGTCCTTGCCGCGCTCTTCGAGCACGGTGATGGTGCCGGTCTCGTCGATATGCCCCTGCACAAAGTGGCCGCCGAGGCGGGCGTTGGCGGCGAGACTGCGCTCAAGGTTGATCAGGGAGCCGGGGCCGAGGTCCGCAAAGGACGTCAGGCGCACGGTCTGACCGAGCAGGTCAAAGCGCAGCGTGTCGCCATCGATTTCCACGATGGTCAGGCAGCAGCCGTTGCAGGCCAGGCTGTCCCCGATCTTGAGGTCGTCCAGCACCAGCTTGGCGCGGATGACCAGACGCCAGGATTCTTTACCCTCGGTGAAGGAAATGACCTCACCGGTTTCTTCTACTATTCCCGTAAACATGGATATTCGGTTATTCGGTTAAAATGATTCCGTTGCCCGTTATTCAGGTATCAGTTCGCGGCAGAAAGGTCGGGCTAGTTTAGCTTGAGACGCAGGACTTTTGTCTCGTTGTTGCGCTCCACCAGAAAGACGGCCTCACTGCGGCCATTATCGCTTTCGATATTGGAGAGGACCTGCTTGGCCTGGGCGAAGCTGTTGATCTCGGTGCCGTCGATCTCCTTGATCCAGTCTCCCGGCTGTACCCCGGCGGAGCTGGCCTTGCTGTTGGGCTTGATAAAGTCCGCCACCACGCCACCGACGCCCGTGCGCAGTTCACGCCGGGCGACACCGTCCAAAAGCAGAAACTCGCGGATGCCCAGCCCGAGGTCCGCGTAGTACTCGCGCTCGGCCTCTTTGAGGACTTTGGGCTGCTTACCCATCTCGACCTCGATATCCTTTTCCTCATCACCACGGATAACGGTCAGCGTGACCTTGTCGCCGATCTGGCGGCGCATCAGCTCGGTATCGACATAGCGCGGCATGATGACATCGGGGCGGAGCTTCGGCAGCGGCTCACCGTCGATCTTCACGATCACGTCCTTGCTCTCGAGTCCGGCCTTGTCCGCCGGGCTGGCCTCGATGATATCGCTCAGGACCACAGCGCCCTGCCCCTCCAGCCCGAGGAACTGCGCGACCTCGCGCGAAAGCGGCTGCATCCCGGTAGCTCCCAGCCACGGGCGCGGATCACCCATCGGGCTTGAGGGAACACGCTGGATAAACTCATAGAAACGCTCCACCGAGAGATACGCATTACTCTCGCGCAGGTCCTGCAACCCAACCGGACGCTGGGTCGAGCCATCGAGGATGAGCAGTTTTTCCTCCGTGCTGGGGCGAGCGCCCCAACCAGCGAAGCGGCCCTGAGCGTCAAACACCGGCGCGCCGGGCGTCGTCATGGCGCGGACGCCGAAGCCCATTTCCCACGGGAGCTTCTCCACCGCCGAGAGGCGGCTACATAAAAAGTACGGCATGAAGTGCCACGGCTTGCTCATGACCCCGATCCCCCACAGGAACTGCCCGGTCTTGGGGTCGGCCTTGCCCCACTCCGTGATCGGCGTGAACTGGTCCCGCCCCTCCTCAAGCTGGATAAAGTGGTTACCGGACAAATAATCCTGCCCCAGGTAGCGCCCCTTGAAGCCCTCCACATCCTGCCCGAGCGGGCGCACACGGATGTCCTTGAAGCGCTCCGGCGGCAGCCACGAGGGGATCGTGTTGTCCATCAGGATGATCCGCCCCTCAGCATCGAAGACCACCCCGATCGCCCCCACCGGATCGCGGTCGATCTCGTTCTGCACAAACAGCTCCACTGCCACCACGCTCTTGATCCGCTCGTCAAACTGAGACTCGAAGTTCTCCGGCAAGACCTCCGGGGCCGTCACCGCCGGGGACGGAGCCTCCTGCGCCACGACACGGGCAACAGGCAACAGCATGAACAGGATAGACAGACAGAGGAGAGACTTGCGCTTGGTGTGGGACATAGGCCCCACAGTCAAGCCGCCCCACCCGCCGGGTTCAATGCTTAAAGATAATGCCGGTGCCACAGGTGCAGGACATACGGGGGAGTACCTCCGCAAACGTACGAAATTCGTTTGAGCAGGCGGCATGCTTCGTTGCCCATGCCGTCGCGTTAGCGGCGGCATTAGTGATCCGAAGGATCACAGGTGCAGGACTCTGTCCTGCCTGCCTCAGGGTTTCAGCACCATGAAGCGAACCTGGTGGTTACGGTCGATCTCCATGAGGGTTTTCTGCGGGTCGGCTTCGTAGGCCTTGTAGATGGCCTCCAGCTCGGCGAGGGAGTGCAGCGTCTGGCGGTTGACCTTGGTAATGACGTCGCCGGGGCGAATACCTGCCTCGAAGGCCGGAAACGCCGGCTGCGCGCCCACCACCAGAAAGCTGTCAGTCGTGTCGAGATTCTCCTCGCGGGCAATCGTGCGGCTGATTTTCTGCACCCCCAGGCCCCAGCCTTCCAGCGCTGTTTCCTCACCGATACGGCTCTCCAGCGGCTCAGTCGTGACGGGCATCGTGATCGTCTGGAAGCCGCGCCGCACCTTTAGCTCGACGGTTTCACCGGGTGCGCGGCTGGCGATAAAGTTCTGGATCGGCGGGAGTTGCTCGGGGAAGCGCCCGTCCACATTCTGCCCGTCGATCTGCAGGACGATGTCACCGGGCCGCAAGCCGCTACGAGCCACGGGGGAGCCGGGGTCCACACTCTGCACGAGCATGCCGCGGTTACTCTCGATCTCATAAAAGTTCTCCAGGTCCTGCATGGGGCCGGGACGCAGGCCGATGTAGCTGCGGGTGATAGAGCCGTCCTGGATCAGGCCGTCCAGCACACTGCGTGCGATGTCCGAGGGCACCGCGAAGCCCAGATTCTCAGCGCCCAGGTAGCCGCGGGTATTGATGCCGACCACGTGCCCGTTCGGCAGGACAAGCGGCCCCCCACTGTTACCGGGGTTGATGGCGGCATCGGTCTGGAGCCAGGTGTTAAAGTGTCCGGTCTCGTAGCCACGGCCCACGGTCGAGCCCTCGAAGTAGCGGTCGGTATTCGAGATAATTCCGCGCGTCACGGTACGGGAGAGGCCGTTGGGCGTGCCGACGGCGTAAACGGTCTGCCCCGGCACCAGATCATCCGAGTCGCCAAACTCGGCGTAGTCAAAGGACAGGCCGCGCGACTTGAGCAGCTCCGGCTTGATCTTGACCACCGCCAGGTCGGTCCAGTGGTCCCAGCCGATCAGCTCGGCATCGACGCGCTCGAGGTTGTTGAGCGTGATCATGATGCGCTCGGCGTAGGGGTTGACGACGTGAGCGTTGGTCAGGATGTGCCCCTCAGGGGTCATGATAACGCCTGAGCCGACACCGTGCCGGGTGCGCTTGGCCCCCTGGTCAAAGGTCGTCTCCCACACATCCAGCCGCACCACCGCGTCCAACAGACGCTGAAAACCCGGCTCGATATCGTCCACCGACTCGGAAACTCCCCGCGAAGTCCGTGTCGTGGCAAAGCGCGGGCCAACGGCGGACAGCATCTGCGTGCACAGGCACAGGATCAACAGAGAGAAAAGGACGGGGGCGCGCGGTCGCATGCCCTACCCCTATCCGATTTACCCGCTCTGTCACGGCCAAACCGACATGGGCTTGACCCCCAGGCCCGAAAGCCGCTATTTCTTGCCGTTTTCAAAAGACATGGCGACACGTTGCGACAGCTACGACTTTACCCAGATTGAGGGCCACTGGCAGGACTTCTGGGCGGACAACAAAACTTTTTACGCGAAGGACTTCGAGGACAAGCCCACCTGGTACGTCCTGGACATGTTCCCGTACCCCTCCGGCGCGGGCCTCCACATCGGCCACCCCGAGGGCTACACCGCCACCGACGCCCTCAAGCGCTTTAAGAAGGCGCAGGGCCACAACGTCCTCCACCCCATGGGCTGGGACGCCTTTGGCCTGCCCACCGAGCAGTACGCGATCAAGACCGGCGAGCAGCCCGCCGTCGTCACCAAGCGCAACATCGCCCGCTTCAAGGAGCAGCTGCGCGCCATCGGCCTGACCTACGACTGGGACCGCGAGGTCAACACCACTGACCCGCACTACTTCCGCTGGACGCAGTGGATATTCCTCAAACTCTTTAAGAAGGGCCTCGCCTACGTGGACGAGAAGCCCGTCTGGTTCTGCCCGGATCTGGGCACCGTGCTCGCCAACGAGGAAGTGCTCAACACCCCCGAGGGTCCGCGCAGCGAGCGTGGGGACTTCCCGGTCGAGCGCCGCCCCCTGCGCCAGTGGGTCCTGCGCATCACCGCCTACGCCGACAAGCTCCTCGACGGCCTTAAGGACGTCAACTGGCCCGACTCCACCAAGCGCCTTCAGGCGAACTGGATCGGCCGCAGCGAGGGCGCCGAGGTCGTCTTCGGGCTGGACGGCTTTGACGACAAGCTGACCGTCTTCACCACCCGCCCGGACACCCTTTTCGGAGCGACCTATATGGTCGTCGCCCCCGAGCACCCGCTCGTGGCCAAGATCACCGCCGACGACAAACGCGAGGCCGTCGCCGCCTACATCCAGAAGGCCGCCAACAAGTCCGACTTGGAGCGCGCCGAGCTCTCCAAGGAAAAGACCGGCGTCTTCACCGGCGCCTACGCCATCAACCCGGTCAACGGCGCAAAGATCCCCGTCTGGGTCGCCGACTACGTGCTCATGAGCTACGGCACCGGCGCGATCATGGCCGTCCCCGCTCACGACGAGCGCGACTACGCCTTTGCGAAGGAGTTCGGGTTGGAGATCATTCAGGTCATTGATAGCGGCGACGCTGACGCCGAGCTGCCCTTTGTCGCCTCCGGCAAGATGATGAACTCCGGCGAGTTCGACGGCACGCCCTCCGACGAAGGTAAAAAGGCCATCATCGCCAAACTCGCCGCCGACAACCGCGGCAAGGCCACGGTCAACTTCAAGCTGCGCGACTGGCTGTTCTCGCGCCAGCGCTACTGGGGCGAGCCCTTCCCCATCGTCTGGGTCTCTGAAGAGGACTACGCCACAGTCAAGGCCGGAGCCGCCTTCAAGGACGTGCTGCCCGCTGAGCCCGTCACCTGCACGATGGAGGGGCGGCAATGGTTCGCCGTGCCGCTGCCCGAGACCGCCCTCCCCCTCACGCTGCCCGAGACCGAGAGCTACCAGCCCTCACCCGATGGGCAGAGCCCGCTGGCCAACATCCCCGAATGGCTGGAGGTCGCTCTCGACCCGGCGACGGGCGAGATCAAGCAGCGTAGTGAGATTTCCGATACATCCGGCCTCATCGAGGGTCTGCGCGAGACCAACACCATGCCGCAGTGGGCGGGCTCGTGCTGGTACTACCTGCGCTACATCGACCCGAAGAACGCCGAGGCCCCCATCGACCCGAAGCTGGAAAGCTACTGGGGCATGCCGGACCTCTACGTCGGCGGCGCGGAGCACGCTGTGCTCCACCTGCTCTACGCGCGCTTCTGGCACCGCTTCCTCTATGACGAGGGCGTTCTGAAGACGCCCGAGCCCTTCACCGAGCTTTTCCACCAGGGCATCATCCTGGGCGAAGACGGCGAAAAGATGTCCAAGAGCCGCGGCAACGTGGTCAACCCGGACGACATCATCGGCGAGTACGGCGCGGACACCCTGCGCCTGTACCTGATGTTCCTAGGACCGCTGGAGGCGAAGAAGCCCTGGAACACCAAGGGCATCGAGGGCATGATCCGATTCCTGCGTAAGCTCTGGCGCGAAGTCCTCGCCGAGGACGGCTCTGTCGCCGAGCGCGTGGACGATGCGCCCGAGTCCCCCGAGACCCTGCGCGTCCTGCACGAGACGATCAAGAAGGTCACCGCCGACTACACCGCGCTGAGCTTTAACACCGCCATCTCGCAGCTCATGATCTGCCTCAACGCCATCTCGAAGGCCGGGCGCATGAACCGCGAGACCGCCAAGACCTTTGTCCAGCTGCTCGCTCCGCTGGCCCCGCACATCTGCGAGGAGCTCTGGGAGCGCCTCGGCGGCGAGGCAGGGAGCGTCTCCTCCGCGCCGTGGCCCGTCTGCGACGAGTCGCTGCTCGTGGACGACACGGTGAAGATCATCGTACAGGTCAACGGCAAGCTGCGCGGCGAGCTGAACGTCCCCAAGGACACCGCCAAGGACGACATCCTCGCACAGGCCAAGGGTCTGGAGCGCGTTGCCGCCCAGATGGAGGGCAAGTCCGTGGTGAAAGAGATTTACGTACCGGGTAAAATCGTCAATCTGGTTGTGAAATGAGCCGCCTCGCCCGCATCTGCTGCCTGCTCGGGATCTTCGCATTTTGCGTAGGGCTACGGGCCGACGATATGCGCACAGGTATTTGCTTCGTCAAGGGCCTCTCCGGGAACCTGACCGCCGACGGACGTTCACTGGCCAAGCACGAGTCGTTTACCCCCGAGGGTAAAACCATCGTCAGCGGCTCCAGCGGGCTCTCCTGCCTCGTTTTCTCCAATCGCATGGCACTCGTCCTGAGCCCGGACACCACCCTCGTGGTGAAGGAGTTCAAACAGGCTCCCTCCGATGGGTCCGCCCAGAGCACCGACAACATCGAGCAGGGCCGCAGTCAGCTCGTGATCAAGCTTGAGCGCGGCGGCTTCGCCCTGGCACAGGTCACTCCCCGCGCCACCTCCTCGCTCACGCTGGAGCTGCCGCAGTGCACACTGACCGGGCGCACCAGCGCGATGACCGTCTCCCTAGACAGTGCTCCCCCCGAGCTCATCCTGCTCGACGGTAACCTGCGCATGAACCGCTCCGCCGGGCGCAGCATCATCCTGCAGAGTAGGCAGGCGCTTGACCTGAGTCGCATCAACCTCGGAACGCAGAGTGAAAGGATTCGCACCCTTAGCCTGACCGATGAGGAAAAAACGCGTGCCATCACTGACGTAGCGAAAAACAACTACCAGCTCGTATTCTTCCTGCCGGAGGGAGACAGCTGGCAGGCCCAGATGCGCATCGTCAAGATTTCCTCTCAGACTGCCGCCAAAAACGATTTCCTCATCCGCAATTGAGCGCCACCGCACAGAGCCCTTTCCTGCCGTCTGGCTTCGACCCGACCCGGCCGCTGGCTATTGTCGCCGGTAAGGGGCGCTACCCGATCCTGCTGGCCGAGAAAGCACGCGCCGCCGGTGTACCGGTGCGGCTGGTCGCCTTTCATGGCGAAACCTCGACCGACTTCTACGAAGACTTTCCCGAGTCCGAGCGCGCCCTGATCAAGGTCGGTCAGGTCGGCCACATGCTCAAGGCCCTGAAAAAGTTCGGCGCCGGCTACGCCATCATGGCCGGGCAGATCACCCCGCGCCGCCTCTTCAAGGGGCTGCACCCAGACCTGAAGGCCGTGGCCATCCTCGCCTCTCTCAAGGAGCGCAACGCCGAGTCGATCTTTGGAGCCCTCGCAGCCGAGATTGAAAAAATCGGCGTCTGCCAGCTCGACGCCCGCGCCTTTCTGGAGGACCAGCTCGCCGATACCGGCGTGATGACCGGCGGGCGCGACAAGATCGACCCGCGCACGCTTGAGCACGGCATCCGTATCGCGAAAGAGGTCGCCCGGCTGGACATCGGCCAGGGGGTCGTCGTCAGCCGTGGTACCGTGCTGGCGGTGGAGGGCTTTGAGGGCACGGACCAGATGCTGCGCCGGGCCGGTCAGTTCGAGGCGCGCGATCCGCTTTTTGTCAAAACCGTCAAGCCCGGTCAGGACTACCGCTTCGACGTGCCGGTCTTCGGCCTGAAGACGCTGGAGAGCCTGCGCGTGGCCAACATCCGCCACGTCGCCGTCGAGGCCGCCAACACGATCCTCCTCGATAAACCCGATGTCCTCGCCCGTGCCCGCGAGCTAAAGATCCAGCTCACTGGCTACACCGCATAGCCGGGCGTTCACTCGCCCGGCCGTCAGCATCACCCCCTTTGCCTGCATTTTTCGCTTTGACAAATGGGCACTGCGGGTGTTCAAAAGCCGCAACAATGAAGTTCAACAGCGTAATCGTGCTCGTAAGCGTAGTCGTAGTCCTCGTGACCTCGACCGCATCCGCACGGGCCTAGCAAAGAACTTTAGAGACTTTACTGAAACCCCTGCCGAATGCGTTCGACAGGGGTTTTTCATTTAAAAAATCCGCGTCGAACGCTTCCGGGGGAAAAACAAAAAACCACCGACAGAAGCTATTATGAAAATGACCGGAGCCGACCTCGTCATCCGCCTGCTGGAACGCCAGGGGATCCGCACCATCGCGGGTATCCCCGGAGGGGCTAACCTGCCCCTGTACGACGCGCTGGCCCGCCGGCCGGTGATCCGCCACGTCCTCTCCCGTCATGAGCAGGGGGCGGGCTTCATCGCGCAGGGCCTGGCCCGCACCACCGGGCGCCCCGCCGTGTGCTTCGCCACCAGCGGCCCGGGCGCGACAAACATCCTCACCGCCATCGCGGACGCCAAGCTGGACTCGATCCCCGTGGTCTGCATCACCGGTCAGGTTGCCAGCCCGCTCATCGGCACCGACGCCTTTCAGGAGGTCGATGTCTTCGGGATGAGCCTGCCCGTGACCAAGCACAACGTCCTGGTCCAATCGACAGAGGAGCTGCTGCACGTCATCCCGGAGGCCTTCCGCATCGCCGCCAGCGGCCGCCCCGGCCCGGTCTGGATCGACATCCCCAAGGACGTCCAGCAGGCCACGATCGAGTTCGAGGAGTGGCCCGAGCCCGGCATCGCCGACGCCCCTATCGAGCCCGACAACGATGCGATCACCGAGGCCATAGCTATGATCGAGGCCGCCGAGCGCCCCATCCTCTATCTGGGCGGAGGCATCATTCACAGTGAGTCCAGAGAGCTGGCCCGCGAGCTGGCGGAGCGTTCGCATCTGCCCGCTGTCAGCACCCTGATGGCACTGGGGGCCCTGCCCACCGATCACCCGCAGTCACTGGGGATGCTGGGCATGCACGCCGCCCCGTACACGAACCTCGCTCTGGAGGAGTGCGACCTGCTGATCGCGCTGGGCGCGCGCTTCGACGACCGCGCGACCGGCAAGGTCGCGGAGTTCTGCCCCGGAGCGAGCGTCATCCACGTTGATATCGACACATCCGAGCTGGGTAAAATCCGCCAGCCCACCCTGTCGGTCCGCAGCGACGTGGGCCGATTTCTGGAGCAGTTGCTGAAAACAATACCTGCCCGCCAACGCGCGGACTGGAACACCCGCATCGCCACCCTGAAGGCCGAGCACCCGATGGAGATGCCCGGCGCGGACGACCCGTCCACCCACTATGGGCTGATCCAGGCTATCGCCCGCCATGCCGGGCGCGACGCCATCGTCGCCACCGACGTCGGCCAGCACCAGATGTGGACCGCCCAGAGCTTCCCCTTCTGCCGACCCCGCCAGTGGCTGACCAGTGGCGGACTGGGCACGATGGGATTCGGGTTGCCCGCAGCCTTGGGCGCGGCCCTGTCCGAGCCGGAGTGCCCCGTGGTCTGCATCAGCGGCGACGGCAGTTTTCTGATGAATAATCAGGAGATGGTCACCGCCGCCGAGGCTGGCGCGAACCTGAAGATCATCATCATGAACAACCAGTCACTGGGGCTCGTCCACCAGCAGCAGACACTGTTCTTCGGCAAGCGCCTGATCGCCTCGAAGTTCGAGCGCGGTCCGGACTTCGCCATGATGGCACGCGCCATGGGCATGGATGCGGTTGACCTGGCCAACGAGCCGGACATCGACGCCGCACTGGCCGATGCCTTTGCACGTCCCGGGCCGGTCCTCATCAACGCACCCACCTGCGTCGAGCAACAGGTGCTGCCGATGGTCCCTCCCGGTGGTGCCAACCGCGAGATGATCCGCACCCGCCGTGCGTGAGGAGGATGATGCGGAGAATCGTTTGTGGGGGCTACGCGCCCCCACTCCCCGCGGCAGGCAAGCCTGCACTTTCGGTCCAGCGTCCGGGCTTTGCCCAAACGCTGGACCGACATTGAGGTCGCACCTGACACGGTCTCACCACCAAGAAAAAGCACCAGGCTCCAGATTTGTGCATTAACGAATGGAGAACTATCAATACGCCGACCCAGTTTTGATGCCGTGCCTCAGCGTTTGTTGAAAGCAGAGTATCTGCTTTCAACAAACGCTGACACGATGCGTAGCATCGAAAGTGCAGGCTCTGCCTGCCGCAGGGGCGGGGCGCGCAGCCCCGCAAAACAAGCCTACTTCTCCAGCAGGATACGTTCGCGCAGGAGCTCCTTTAGTTCGGGCAGGCCCTCCTCGCTCAGGCAGGAGAGCTTGTGCACGGGCTGGCGGACCTTGCGCTTGAAGGCGGTGAGGTTCTTCGGGGAGTCGGGCTCGTCCATCTTGTTCGCCACGACCACAATCGGTTTTTCGAGCATGGCCTCATCGTAGAGGCGCAGCTCCTCGACCAGCTGCTTGTAGTCGTCAACGGGCTTGCGGCCATCCGTCCCGGCCATGTCGATGAGGATGAGGAGCAGGCTGCAACGCTCGATGTGGCGCAGGAAACGGTGCCCGAGGCCACGGTTCTCGTGTGCGCCCTCGATCAGTCCGGGGATGTCGGCCATGGTCAGGCGCTCGTAGGTCTCGGGATACTCGACCACGCCGACCGTCGGCTGAAGCGTCGTAAAGGGATAGCTGCCGGTCTTCGGCTCGGCCCCGGTGAGCAGGCCGATGAGGCTGGACTTGCCCGCATTCGGGAAGCCGACCAGACCGACGTCCGCGATGGACTTCAGAATGAGCTTATAGGTACCCTCCTCTCCCGGCTGGCCGGGGGTGTACTTACGGGGAGCCTGATTGACGGATGACTTAAAGGTCGTGTTCCCCATGCCACCCTTGCCGCCCTTGAGCAGGACGACCTCCTGGCCGTACTCGACCAGTTCGAGCACGGTGTTACCGGTCTCGGTATCGATGACCACGGTGCCGGGAGGCATCTTCAGCTTGAGCGTCGGGCCGTTGGCGCCGTCCATATTCGAGCCTTTACCGGGTATGCCGTTCTTGGCCGTCGCATGGGGCTTGAACTTGTAGTCGGTGAAGTCCGCGGTGTTCGGATCGCACACGAGGATAACGTCGCCGCCGCGACCACCGTTACCGCCGTCAGGGCCACCCTTGGGGTTATGCGCCACGCGCCGGAAGCTCATGCAGCCGTTGCCACCGTCTCCAGCCTTTAGGCGAATCGTCACTTCATCCACAAACATGCCGGAGATTTGTCTGCGCAACAGGCGCGCTGGTCAAGGGTCAAAGCACAGCCATCGCACAGGCTTGCCACAAGTCAAAGCGAGCCACAGACTTATCTCATGCCCAAACGCCACCCCTACGAGTACCTGGTCGAGCCGCTGAGCGAGCGTCCCGGCTACGAGCGCAGGCATATGTTTGGGTGCCTGGGCTGCTACTATCGCGGCAAGCTCGTGGCTGTGCTGGCCGAGGGCGAAGACCCCTGGAACGGCTTTCTCGTCCCCGCCGAGCGCGAGCAGCACGCCGCAGTGATGGCAGAATTTCCCATGCTCACGAACCACCCTGTCCTCCCGAAGTGGCTCCTGCTCCACGCCGAGGACGACCGCTTCGAGACGATAGCCGGGCGTATCGTGGAGCGTATCCTGGAGGAAGACCCGCGCTTTGGGGTCATCCCCAAACCGAAGAAAAAGCGCCCGAAGAAATCCGCCCGTAAAAAGAACTCCTGATCCTGCTCCACTCCTAAACCGTCTCCGGCTGGGCAGGCGGTGCCGCCCCCTCGCCTTCTCCAGCGCCCCCAGCCTCGCTGACGTTTTCCAGCATCACGGTCTGCGTGGGGAAGGCGAAGTCGATGCCCGCTGCATTAAACCGGCGGACCAGCTCGGAGTTTACCCAGGTGGCATGCTCCAGATACTCCCAGTACTCCGCCGGGAAGTACCAGTACATGACGATGAGGTTGAGCGAGTCCGCCATCAGCTCGTTGAAAAACACACGTGGCGGAAAGTCCGGATTGTGGATGGGCTCGTTACTGGGCTGCGTGCCTGGAGCCTCATCGGCATGTGACTCGCCTTCCACAGGAGTCGTGTTCGCGTCGAGCGGCTGCGCCTCTTCGGTATCCGCGCTGTCCGTCGGCACAGGTGTCGCTCGGCCGGGAGCCTCAGCGGCTTTATCAGCCGGCAGGGCGAGGATGGCGTTAACGATCTCAATCGCCTCGTAAATTTTCTCCGGTGGCGTGCCGTAGGTCAGGGAGACATTAAAGACGCGCTTGATGTACGGGCGGCTGCTGACGTTTTCGATGTCCGTGCAGGAGAGTTCGTCGTTGGGGATGGATACAAGATGGCCGTCGAGCGTGCGCAGGCGCGTCGAGCGCAGACCGATCTCCTCCACCACCCCGTCGAAGCTCTTGATCTTCACGCGATTGCCGATGACGAAGGGCTTATCCAGCACGATCATGATGCTGCCGAGGATATTTTTCAGCGTACTCTGGGCCGCCAAAGCCACGGCAAGACCGGACACACTGGCCCCGGCCAGCAGCGTCGCCCCGGAAAAACCAAGTCGCTGCAAGCCCTGCACCATCACGCCAATCGCAATAACAATGCTCAGGATACGTATGCCCAGACGGATCAGGTACTGGTCGATGCGGCGCGACTGCAACTGGCTGGACTTCGTAACTGCGGAGGCTGCGATACTTCCCAGCACGATAATGATGATGATCGTCGCGATGAGGACGATGATGTCTGAAAGCATGATAATGAACTTCCAGGCCTCGCCGGTCAGGTAGATCTGCTCGTCGAGCAGGTAGATCAAGACCTTGGTCAGGATAATCGTAACCACCGGCAAAGACAGATGCGCGGTATTTAGCGCCAGCGGCTCCCAGCTCCGGCATACCCGCTTGATCAGGCGCCCCAGCAGGTAGACGATGCCGATCAGCATCGCAAAGCCGAACAGAGTAAACGTCCACTGCCAGATAGTCTGCTCGTAGATGTCGATCGTCATCCAGTGCGGCAGATTACGGATGTAGCTGGCCGGGATCATCGGCCCCGGCGTCAGAAAGTATAGCTCATAAAAGCCCTGAAACTGATCGCTGAGATACGGATAATTCTCCGCCTGATCATAGAGGCTCTTGGCATCCGTGAGGAGGGTGTTCACAAACAGGTAGTGTCCCTCCAGATCTCCGTGGTTGATCCGAGCGATCTCGATCGGTGTCCCCGGTATGCGGTAGACGGGGAGTTTCCCCGCTTTCATAGCGGCCGCCATTTCATCCTGATTAGGGATCTCATTGAGCGGGGGCATCTCACGGCGGGAGAGATACTCGGCCAGGTAGACGGAAGCCTCGATCGCGGCGTCGGCCTGGAAATTGACGGGGACATCGTCCATGTCAAAGAGGTCGGCCAGCTCCAGCGCGATATTATCCAGGTCATCCTGATTATCCCACGTCACCCCGTCGGCACTGATCAGTGTGTAGTAGCTGTCGATCAGGTAAAAGAAGCTCTCCAGCGTGGCACGGGGGCTGCGCGTGTCGGAGGCAAAGTTCGACATGTGATCGAGCAGCTTGCGGGCGTCGAGCTTCTGGTCCACATAGTCCTGCGCATTCATGTGAGCGCGCTTATAGGCATCGCTACGCTCGGGCGGCTCATCATGGCCGATATCATCAGGCGTGTCGGAGGAGGAATTATCTTGAGACAGTAAGGGTCCAGCGATGCCGAAGCACAGCAAGAGGCTTATTAGAATAGCTTTCATGTGAGTAGGTGGGGATCGTGAGAACCTAATCCTGAACGCAATCTGCGTGCCAAGTGAGGTGTATAACCTACTCACTTAATAGGGTTTATAAGCAAAAAAAAGCAAGCCTGCATTCACAGGCTTGCTTTCATCACGGCTTTGCGGGCCGCTTAAATGCTAGAAGGTGTCCTCGAAAACAACCTCGTCAAGAGGGAGCTGGCCACCGCGCGGACGTGCGGGCTCAAGGGCTTTACCGACGGTGATCATCATGCCCACGATGTGGTTTTCGGGGAGCTTGATCAGCTCGGAGACCCGCTTCATATCAAAGCCGATCATCGGGCAGGTGTCGTAGCCCAAGGCCTTGGCGGCGAGCATGATCGTCTGCGCAGCCATCCCGGCTGAGCGCAGGGCCTCATCACGCTGGAGCTGGAGGTCCTGCCCGTAAAACTTATGGATCATGCCCACCAGCATGGAGCGGGTTTCCTCCGGTGCCGTCGCCCAGTAGCGGCTCGCCTCTTCGCCCCATGAGTTGAGATTAGCGCAGACCATGATCAGTGCGGAGGCTTCCGTCACCTGGGATTGATTCCAGGCGGCTTCCTGCAGCTTTGCGCGGATGGCCTTGTCGCGCACGACCACAAAGCGCCAATTCTGGATGTTGAAAGACGTCGGCGAGAGCACGGCGAGCTCCAGCAGCTGATCAAGATCATGCTGCGGCATAACATGCGCCGGGTCATATTTTTTAACCGAGCGGCGTTCACGAATCGCGGTAAACGTATCCATAGAGCTGATACAGGGATAATCGGAAGTGTCGTTCATGACTGGAAAGTTTGTAAAACACAATGCTATGCCAAGTCATCCCCTACCGCAAGCCGATGACGGCATTTCTCAGACAGGTGCTCAGTCCATAAAAAAGCGGCGCACACGCGTCCGCACGCAGGCATTGTCGTATTGGTTACCCTCCAGCTCAAAGTGGTCGGCCTGCCGCAGGAACAACTCCTTGTGGTGGGAGAGCATATTATAAACAGCGAACTGGCCGGGAGGCGGCACGGCAGGGTCAAAGAGCGCCGCTGCTACATATACCGGAATCTCGATGAAACCGGCTGCGACCGCTGAGTCATAGTAGGCCAGTACATCCAGCACCTCGGGGTGCCCGTCCAGATAGTAGCTGCGCACCGCTGCCCCACTACCGACGCACGGCAGGGTAATGCGTAACGGATGATTCCCGAACGTCGGGATATTCAGATACGCCCGGCGGAAACGCTTGTCCACGCTGAGCATGAGTGCGCCCATACCTCCGCCGAAGCTCCCGCCCACATAGAGCAGGTTGTCACGAGCCTGCGGATACAGCTCCAGCACCGCCGACGCCGCCAGCCACAGATCGGCCGCGCAGCCCCGGATCACGTAGTCCTCGCGGCTCTCGATCCGATGCACAACATGCTCGGCAGCCACACTCGGGATGCCCTCGCAGGCGGAGAGGTGGAACCCACGCGCACAGGGAAAGATAGCCGCCATCTGTGGCATGAGCCACTCGTACTCGGGCTCCTCGCGTCCGCCGTATCCATGGCCCATGACAATAGCTCCCGTCACAGGCCCCTCCGCGGGCTCCAGCAGCCACCCGCCGATTCGTACGCCCTCCCAGGAGTCGTAGTAGATCTCGTACAGATTCCAGCCACGCTTGGCGCCGGGGACAACGCGCTTCTCCATGTTGAGAGGAAGCGCGAGCGCCTCTTCGTAGGTCTTCTCCCAAAAGGGGAGAAAATCCTGAGGCGGCTCCGGCGCGCGGATCTTTAGCATGGCTTCCAGCGTATAGCCATAGGTGGGATCGAAATCAAAATCGTGGGTAATGCTCATAGCACGTGTACGACGGGCGGCAGCGCACCGCCCATGCATAAACGATAAGCGTGAGGCCCAAACGAGCATCCATCAATAGCGAATCTTCCCTACGCCCTCCCCGACCCCGCGATAAATCTGCATTTCGTCTCCCCAAAGAAACCGGGCACGAAAAAAGCGCGCCCCTGATGGAACGCGCTTTCGAAATGAAACGATGCTTTGCATCGAGGGTGAAGGGGTCCGGCTGGACCAGCAATCGTCCTTCTCGCCTAGTAGCGGTAGTGGTCGGACTTGTACGGGCCGTCGACACCGACGCCGATGTAGTCGGCCTGCTTCTGCGAGAGCTTGGTCAGCTTGCAGCCGATCTTCTGCAGGTGCAGGCGGGCGACTTCCTCGTCCAGCTTCTTCGGCAGGATGTAGACGCCGGGCTTGTAGGTGCCGACGTTCTTCCACAGCTCGACCTGGGCCAGCACCTGGTTGGTAAAGCTGTTGGACATGACGAAGGACGGGTGACCGGTGGCGCAGCCGAGGTTGACCAGGCGGCCCTTGGCCAGCAGGTAAACGCTGTGTCCGTCGGCGAAGGTGAACTTGTCCACCGCGCCCATGTTGTCGGGCTTAATCTCCTCGATCTCCACGCCGGGCAGCTTCGTAGCGGCGTCGACCTGGATCTCGTTGTCAAAGTGACCGATGTTACAGACGATGGCCTGGTCCTTCATCTTGGACATGTGCTCGGCCGTGATGATGTCGCAGTTACCGGTGGTGGTGACGTAGATGTCGCCAAAGCCGAGGGTGTCCTCGACGGTGAGGACGCGGAAGCCCTCCATGGCAGCCTGCAGGGCGCAGATCGGGTCTACCTCGGTGACAACCACATTCGCACCCTGAGCGCGCAGGGCCTGGGCGCAGCCCTTACCCACGTCGCCGTAGCCGCAGACGACCCCGACCTTACCGGAGATCATCACGTCGGTGGCGCGCTTGATGCCGTCCACGAGGGACTCACGGCAGCCGTAAAGATTATCAAACTTGGACTTGGTGACCGAGTCGTTAACGTTGATGGCGGGGACGAGCAGCGTGCCCTTCTTCTGCATCTCGTACAGACGGTGCACACCAGTCGTGGTTTCCTCGGAAACGCCCTTCCACTCCTTGACCACTTCGTGCCAGCGGGTCGGGGCCTCGGCCTTGACCTTCTTGAGCAGATCCTTGATGACCTTTTCCTCGTGGCTGGAGGCTTCACCCTCGACCCAGTCGGAGCCATTCTCCAGCTCGTAGCCCTTGTGGATGAGCAGTGTGGCGTCACCACCGTCATCGACGATGAGCTGCGGGCCTGAGCCGTCCGGCCAGGTCAGCGCCTGATAGGTGCACCACCAGTATTCCTCCAGCGTTTCGCCCTTCCAGGCGAAGACCGGGATGTTCAGGTTCTTGGCCACATAGGCGGCGGCGTGGTCCTGCGTGGAGAAGATGTTGCAAGAGCACCAGCGCACGTCAGCACCGAGAGCCTGCAGGGTCTCGATCAGAACGGCGGTCTGGATCGTCATGTGCAGCGAGCCCATGATGCGGACGCCTGCCAGCGGCTTTTCGGCGGCGTACTTCTCGCGGGTGGCCACGAGGCCGGGCATTTCAAACTGGGCGATCTCGACCTCCTTGCGACCGAAGTCGGCCAGGGAGATATCCTTCACCTTATAATCAACGGTGGTGAGAGTTTCGGTAGACATGAATTAAATGGTTTAAGTCGTTATGCTAAGGTTCAGGCGTTTACGCAGACGGCGGCCTTCAGTTCGGCAGCCTTGGAGATATCTTCCCAGGGCAGGTCCGCCTTGGCGAAGTGGCCGTAGTTGGTGGACTGGCGATAGATCGGACGCAGCAGGTCGAGCTGGCCGACGATCTCTGCGGGCTTGAAGGAGAAGACCTTCTGGGCGGCGGCGGAGATCTCAGCGTCGGAGAGGCCGTCCTTGGCCGAGCCAAAGGTGTCCACGTGGATGCTGGTCGGGTAAGGATAGCCAATGGCGTAGGCGACCTGCAGCTCGCACTCGTCGGCGAGACCGGCGGCCACGATGTTCTTGGCGACCCAGCGGCAGAAGTACGCAGCGGAGCGGTCAACCTTTGAGGGGTCCTTACCGGAGAAGGCACCACCACCGTGGCGGGCCCAGCCACCGTAGGTATCGACGATGATCTTGCGGCCGGTCAGGCCTGAGTCGCCCTGCGGGCCACCCACGACAAACTTACCCGTCGGGTTGATCAGAAACTCGGTCTTGTCGGTCAGCAGCTCAGCCGGGAGGACCTTCTTGATCACTTCCTCGATGCAGAACTCGCGGATCGTGCTGTGCTTGACGTCCTCAGTGTGCTGCGTGGAGATGACGACGTTACGGATGTCCTTGATCTGGCCATCGACGTACTCGACGGCGACCTGGCTCTTCACGTCCGGGCGCAGCCACTCGACGCCGACATCCTTACGCTGGACGGCCATCTCGCGCAGCAGGCGGTGGGCGTACATGATCGGTGCAGGCATCAGCTCTTCGGTCTGGTTGCAGGCGTAGCCAAACATGATCCCCTGGTCACCGGCACCCTGCTCGGCGGTGTCCTTACCCTCGGCAGCAGCGGCGTCCACACCCTGCTTGATATCGGGGGACTGGGAGGTCAGGCAGTTGGTGATAAACACCTCGTCGGCGTGGAAAACGGCATCGTCGCGGCTGTTAATGTAGCCGATGTCACGGATGGCCTGGCGGACGACGTCCTCGTAGTTGAACTTGGACTTCGTGGTGATTTCACCGGCGACGAAAACACAGTTACTCTTAACGAGCGTTTCGCAGGCCACGCGGCTCTTGGGGTCGCCCGAGAGGCAGGCGTCGAGGATGCTGTCAGAGATGTAATCGGCGACTTTATCGGGGTGGCCCTCGCCAACGGATTCAGAGGAGAAGATGAAACTTTTGCTCATACTGCCGCCAATACATCACGAGCGACACCGGCTGGCAAGTCGAATCATCAAAACATCTTGATTTATTGATATGAGACTTAGTTTCAATAACTTACTACTCATATGTCCCGGCTTGAACACGCAAAATCAGGCGGTTTTGGGATTGTGGGCGCAGGCGGTATGTCGGCCCCCTACGCCGCCCAAAGACGGCTCCGACCATTGCTGCTCCAGTCGAAGCCTGCGCTTTCGATACTGCGCATCGTGCCAACAAACGCTGAGCAAAGCATCCGAGCCGAGCGCCCCTCAAGAGTGGGCACGTCGAGTCTGATTCGTGTGCGTTGTGGCCGTATAAAACCTGCTCAGTGCTCGGGGGCGTCGTCCACGAGCACAGCGGGGCTCATGCCCTCGGGCTCGCGCACGGAGTCCACCATGTCCTGCACTTCCTGCGTGGGGGGGCGGGTGAGCGGCGTCAGGATGAGTGTGACGGCGAAATTCACCACCATGCCGATGGCGCCGATCCCCTGCGGGCTGATGCCCTGCTCACTCAGGCCGAGCGTCCACTTGTCCATCCCGAAGAAGACCGTGCCGATGATGTAGTACAAAGTGAATACAAGTCCCGCCAGCATCCCGCAGATGGCTGGGACGGTGCCCACGCGCTTGCTGAAAATGCCCAGCAGGATGACCGGGAAGAAGCTGGCTGCGGCCAGCCCAAAGGCAAAGGCCACGACCTGACTGACGAAGCCCGGCGGATAGATGCCGCAGATGCCCGCCACCACTACGGCCAGGCCGATGATGCTTCGGCCCACCAGCAGGCGTTTTTTCTCCGTCGCCTCGGGGTTGACCACGCGGTAGTATAAATCGTGCGCCACGGAGGAGGAGATGACCAGCAGTAGGCCGCTGGCCGTGGAGAGCGCGGCGGCTAGCCCTCCTGCCGCCACAAAAGCGATGATCCAGCCCGAAAGCTCCGCCATCTCCGGGGTGGCCAGCACGATGATGTCCTGGTCCGGGCCGCTCAGGCCGTGCTCGCGCAGGAAGGGGCGCGCATCCATGCCCCCAGCGCCGCCGGTATCGACCCATTTCTGGTGATCGCGAACGAGGGTGAGCAGCTCGGACTCGCCGAGGTTGCCCCGGCGGAAGATTTCGTTGTCCGCTCCGGCGCTGTAGACGACGTGGTCGTCGCCATCATCGAACCACATCACGAGCCCGGTTTTTTCCCAGCTCTGGAACCACTGAGGGAGCTCGGTCGATTGGGTGCCGTTGAGGGAGACGAGCATGTAGTAGCGGGCAAAGCCGGCGATGGCCGGGGCCGTCAGATAAAGGAAGGCGATGAACAGCAGCGCCCAGAAGCCGCTCCAGCGTGCCGCCCGGGGGCTCTTTACGGTGTAAAACCGCACGATGACGTGCGGCAGCCCGGCGGTTCCGGCCATGAGGGCGAGCGCGACCAGAAAGACGTTGGCCTTGTCCCAACTGCCCATGAAGGGCTCCGTATAACTGCCGAAGCCCAGTTCGCTCTGGATCTGGTTCAGCTTTTCAAGCAGGTAGATACCCTGTCCACTCAGCTCGCCGCCCAGCCCGGCCTGCGGCAGGAAGTCCCCCGTGAGCTTGATGGAGATCGCGATCGTGGGCACGATGAAAGCCGTGATCAGCACCCAGTACTGCGCCACCTGCGTCCAGGTGATACCCTTCATCCCGCCCAGGGTGGCGTAGATGAAAACGATGACCATGCCGATGACGACCCCGACGTTGATGTCCACGTCGAGGAAGCGGCTGAAGACCACCCCCACCCCGCGCATTTGTCCGGCTACGTAGGTGAAGCTGACGAAGAGCGCGCACAGCACGGCGGTCAGCCGGGCGGGGTTCCCCGCGATGCGCTGGCCGAGGGTCGGGTTTTGCACGCCGACCAGACGCCGGGTCGAGAAGCGGTCGCCCACGAAGTCCGGCACGGTGAAGTGGCCGAACTTGCGCAGGTAGGGGGCCAACAGCAGCGCCAGCAGCACGAAGCCGCCGGTCCACCCCATCAGGTAAACACCGCCCGCGTAGCCCATGGTCGAGATAAGCCCGGCCATCGAGATGTAGGAGGCGGCGCTCATCCAGTCCGCTGCCGTGGCCATGCCGTTGGCAGCCGCAGGCACGCCGCGCCCGGCCACGTAAAAGCCCTTGGTGTCGGCCACGCGCGCCCACCAGGCGATGCCCAGGTACAGGGTAAAGGTCAGCCCTACGAAAAGAAAGGTCCAGGCCTGAACGCTCATCGTGCGCCTCCTTCCCCGTTGATCCGGGCCAGCTGCTGATGATGCCGCTTGTCGAGCCGGTTCATGATCAGCGCATAGATAAAGATGATGAGGACGAAGCTGATGATTGCTCCCTGATGGGCGAACCAAAAGCCCAGCGGGTAGCCGGTGCCGGGCAGGTTCCAGCGGTTGAGCCAGTCGGCCCAGAGCACGCCGCAGCCCAGTCCGGCCAGGGCCCAGGCGGTCAGGCAGCCGCCCATCAGCAGCAGGTTTTTATGCCAGTAGGCGCGCAGCAAATCCTGGTGGCGTGCGCGTGAGGAAAGGTGGTCGGGGGTGTCACTCATCGCAAAGGGGTGTAGAAGTCAATGGATGATATCAGCCCCCCGGTCAAGGGTTTAATAAACAATTCTTATCATCGTTATAAGTTTTACATCTTCACGCGACCCGACAATAAGAGCGACAAGTATCTTTCCGACTTCATGCCTGCGCGGCAGCAGCTGGAAACGCACGGCCAGACTGAGCAGTAGCAAGCTCCCGTACATGCCCTGCATCTTGGCAGGCGGCAGGCCCAGCCCCTCCGAAGCTTAGGAACGCTCGGAAGATGAAGGGCTCACCAGAAGCGCAGCCCAGATGCCCTACCGCTCGGTGGCCCTCTGCCGCTTTGTGTTATCGTTATCCGAGTGATGATCCACCACTCGGGTAACGATGGCCTCACCTTTACAGGCCGGAGACCTGCATATCCTCGGGCCAGGTGATGCTGAACTCGAAGGGGGTCTTGACCTCCTGACCGGGATTGAGCGTGTAGAGCCACTCGATGTACTTCTGCGAGTTCATCTTCAGCGTGTCGGTGTCCTCAGAGTAGTCGGGCTTGATCAGCTTGACCTTGATGTCCTCGTTCTGAGAGACGGGGAGCTGGTCCCACACGACAAGCTCGATCTGGCTCTGCTTGTTGTTCTTGAGCTCAAACTCGTAGCGGTAGGTCATGGTCTTGCTGCCGCCAAAGATTCCGGCGGTGCCCTCCTTGCGCTCAAGAAGCTTGCGCTCGACCTTCACGCCCTGGTCGATGCCGAGCCAGGTCCAGAACTCCTGCCCCGGCGGCACGAGGTCCACCTGGGCGTTACCGACGAAGCTGCCGTCGAGGTAGATATTACTCGGGCCGGGCAGGAAGGCGTAGTCGCTGGTGTTGGTAACCTTGGTCTTCAGGTAAACGTGCGGCGAAAGCTTCGGGACGGCCGAGTAGCGGTACTGCCCCGGGAAGGTCTGTGTGGTGATCGACACGCGCACCGGCTGGTTATCGCTCGGGATCGAGGCCGTATTGGGAATCTGATACACCACGGCGGTCGCCCCACTCTGCACCGTCGCCTCGGCCACACGCATAGGCTCGGGAGCGGAAGCCACCTCGGCATCGGCAAAGGAGTCGGACTCCATCATCTGGCGCATAGCGTTGCTCTGCGGAGCAGCGGCCTTGGCCTCGTAGAGACGACCGGCTGCGACGGGCATCGGCTTAAACTCCTGCACGAACCACGGGTGCAGCTCGGGCTCGCGGCCGCCGATCTGCGGCTGCGCAGTGGAGAGGCTGAGCTGCACGTCCGTCCAGTCCTCGCCCGTGCTCTGAGTGACGCTGCCGTACCCGGCGATGGTGACCTGCTTCGAGTCGGTGTTGGCGCGGATGTCGTAGCTCGGCGACCAGCGCGGACCATAGACGATACTCGTCAGGTCAATAGAAACGGCTCCCGGCTGATCCATGGAGACAACGACCTTGGCGGTGTTGCTCTGCTTGCGGGCGCTGGCGTTGAGCTGGGCGATCTCGCGCCGGAGCTGCGAGATTTGCTCGTTCACCTCGCGCTGCGAGGCATCATTAGCGAGCTTGGTCTCGTCGATTTTCTCCAGCTGTGTGTTATAAAAAGTCAGCATCTCGGTCCACGCCACGGCATCCATCGGGGCAGGCTCGCTGCCGTCCTTCGGGGTCGTGGTGACGCGGCCGATAATCGCTTCAAGCGCCGTCCGCCGGTCCTTGAGGCGAGTCGCCGTCATGTCGAGCGCGGTGGCCTGCGTCTGGGCCTTTTCGAGCTCGTCGGTCAGCTCCTTGAGTTTGCCCTCGGGCAGATCGGTGAGCTGGCGCGTCTCAAAGCGCACGTCCTGCAGGGTGAAGCCACCGGTGCCGTCCACCTGAAGGCTGCCAGCATCGGTGCGGGCCGGCAGGTCTGCAAAAATGAGCGTGTGGGTGCCGGTGTCGAGCTCGAGCTTTGCCTCGCGGACAAGCTCGGCGCGATCCGCAAAAACGGTCACGGCGGTGAGTTGAGAATCGAGGATACGCTCTTCGGCGGCAGAAACAATGAGGGGAGCCGCAAGGGCGGCGAGGGCGAGAGAAATCGATCGGGTCATGGGCATGGAGACAGTGTATAACGAATTAGGTTCATAAAGTTAAACCGCAAATACGGTAAAAGTTTCGTGAAGATGCCCAGGCACGACAAATAACAGAAAAAATAACATCCACGCCGGAAGAGGTCCGAGCCTCCCACAAAAAAAACGCCCGGCAAACTGCCGGGCGTTTCGTAAGGTGTTTTCCAGATCGCGAAATCTTAGAGGCGGGAGATCAGCAGCTCGCGCTCGAAGATCAGCTCCTTGGGCAGGTGGTCGAACAGCTGCAGGAAGAGCTCTTCGTGCTGCAGGGTCTGGAGCTTCATCTTTTCGCGGTCGAAGCCCATCAGCTCGGTCCACTGCTCTTCAGAGAAGTCCAGGCCGCGCCAGTCGAGGTCCGAGTAGCGGGGCATCCAGCCGATCGGGCTTTCCTTGGCGAAGCCGCGGCCGTTGGCACGCTCGACGATCCACTTCAGGACGCGCATGTTCTGGCCAAAGCCCGGCCACAGCCACTTGCCGTCAGCGTTGCGACGGAACCAGTTGACGTGGAAGATACGCGGGGTTTCGGCGAGGCCCTTGGCCATCTTCAGCCAGTGGCGGAAGTAGTCACCCATGTGGTAACCGCAGAAGGGCAGCATGGCCATCGGGTCACGGCGGAGTTCACCGGCCTTACCTTCGGCAGCGGCGGTGCGCTCGGAGCCCATCGTGGCGCCGAGGTAGACACCGTGGCTCCAGGTGAAGCTCTGGAAGACGAGCGGGATGTCGCTCATGCGGCGGCCACCGAAGACCATAGCCTTGATTTCCACACCGTCGAGGCGCTCCCAGTCGGAGTCGATGACGGGGCAGTTACGGGCCGGAGCGGTGAAGCGGCTGTTCGGGTGCGAGGACGGACGGCCACAGTCGGGGGTCCAGTCATTACCCTGCCAGTCGATGAGGTGCGCGGGGGCTTCCTCGGTCATACCTTCCCACCAGACATCGCCGTCGTCGGTCAGAGCGACGTTGGTGAAGATGGTGTCCTTGGAGCAAGAGTCCATGGCGCTCGGGTTGGTGTCGTAGGAAGTACCGGGGGCCACGCCGAAGAAACCAGCTTCCGGGTTGATAGCGCGGAGCTTGCCATTGGCGTCGGGCTTGATCCAGGCGATGTCGTCACCCACGCAGGTGACCTTGTAGCCGTCCATTTCCTGCGGAGGAATGACCATCGCGAAGTTGGTCTTACCACAGGCACTCGGGAACGCAGCGCTGACGTAGGTCTTTTCGCCGCTGGGCTCTTCCACGCCGAGGATGAGCATGTGCTCAGCCATCCAGCCTTCGTCGCGAGCCATGGTGGAGGCGATACGCAGGGCGAAGCACTTCTTACCGAGCAGGGCGTTACCGCCGTAACCGGAGCCGTAGGACATGATTTCGCGGCTTTCGGGGAAGTGGGTGATGTAAGTGTTTTCCGGGTCGCAGGGCCATGCAGAGCTCTTCTCGCCATCAGCCAGGGGCTGACCAACGGAGTGCATGCAGGGGACGAAGAAGCCGTCCTTACCGAGGACGTCGAGGACCTTCTGGCCGATACGGGCCATGATGCGCATGTTAACGACAACGTAGGCCGAGTCGGTCAGCTCAACACCGATCTGGGAGATCGGGCCGCCAACGGGACCCATGCTGAAGGGGATCACGTACATCGTGCGGCCCTTCATGCAGCCGTCGTAAAGGTCCAACATCTTGGCACGCATCTTGGCCGGGTCTTCCCAGTTATTGGTAGGACCAGCGTCATCCTTGCTCACGGAGCAGATAAAGGTGCGGGACTCGACGCGAGCGACGTCGCGGGGGTCAGAGCGGAACAGATAGCTGTTGGGGCGCTTCTCGTCGTTGAGGCGGATACAGGTGCCGGCTTCGACCTGTTCGGCGAAGAGGGCGTCGGCTTCTTCCTGGGAGCCATCGCACCATTTCACCTTAGCAGGCTTGCAGAGCTCGACCATCTTGTCGACCCACGCAAGCAGAGCGGCGTTTTCGGTTTTCGGTTGGGATTCTGTGGCAGTACTCATGATTAAGTTAGTTGCGGTCTGTCGTAAAATTAAAAAAACTAATCCACAAAAACTGAAATGTATAGCAACACTAATTTGCCATCAGGCAGCCAATCCGAGACGGATCGGCTAATTACGCACCGGCCTAATTGGGTACATTTGAAATACTAATAATAAGCCCAATCGGGCTCAATAATAAAAAGTCCCTAATGCCACGCCCAAGACCAGCACATGGGATTAGCTATTTTCACTGGGACAGGCGAAAACAGATCCGTGTTCCTCCACGTGGAGGAACGTCATAAAGATGGCACAATCACTGCGCGCAAGGCGTGGTCGAACAACCCCGGAAGCAGTCTTGATCAGCGCTTAAAAACGGGCGAAACGGTGCGGCGCTGCCCCGGCTCCAGCTCAATCGGCTCACCGTCGGCAGGCGTTTCGTCGTTCTTGTAAATCTGGCAGGAGATGGGCTCATCACCCTCGGGAGCGGTCCACTGCCATTTACCGATTTCCAGAAACTCCATCGGTACCCCTTCATTGGGAGACAGCCCCGGGCCGTTTCCGCGGATGTAGGGCTTGTTACCGATGCCGATTAGCACCTGGGCGATAAGCACCGTGGAGCCTTTGGGGCTCTTGCGGGGCTTCTGGCGCGGAGGCGGCAGGTCATCCATCAGATTGGGCTGCGAAGGCTCTTCTGCCACCGGGCGAGCATCCGTAAAGATGGGGCCATCGTCCTCGGGCTCGGATTCCTCTTCGGCCACTCGTACAGCGGC
The DNA here is from genome assembly GCF_019603315.1 of Ruficoccus sp. ZRK36. Lineage (NCBI taxonomy): Bacteria > Pseudomonadati > Verrucomicrobiota > Opitutia > Puniceicoccales > Cerasicoccaceae > Ruficoccus > Ruficoccus sp. ZRK36. The sequence goes on along the minus strand of NZ_CP080649.1, from coordinate 2,332,317 downwards.
ATCCAGCGCCTCTTCCTTTTCCTTGAAATCTTCGGGAACGTCCTCGGCACCCTCAAGTGCCTCCTCAGCGGAGCCGGGCTCAGCCACGGGTATATGGTCCTCGGCGAGCAGGCCCTTCTCGGGCTCGACGTCTTCGTCCTCCCCGACTTCATCCGGGAGGTTATCGCCTGCGACAAAGCCTTTCTGGGCCTCAGCAGCGGCTTGCTGGTCGGCCTCGGCCTCCAGTACCGCCGCCTCATGGACGACTGCGTCGAGCGCTTCGTCCTTTTCTTCGAAATCTTCGGATACGTCCTCGGCACCTTCGAGGGCTTCCTCAGCAGAACCAGGCTCGGCAACCGCAATGTGATCCTCGGCGAGCAGCCCCTCTTCCGGCTTAACCGTCTCGTCTTCCCCTACCCCGTCCGGGAGCGTGTCTCCGGGCTCGAGCTTAACCGGCTTTTCGGGAAGGTCCTCTTCGGGCATGATCAAGCCGTCCACCTCATCCTCAGAAGCCTTTTCCAAATTCGCATCCTCCACTTCGGAGACGGAGGGCTCGACCACTTCGTCCAGTTCTTCGTCAACATCAGGCAGGAGGTCCTTCGCGGGCGCAGTACGCCCCGCTGCGTCACGGGCAAGCTGATACTGGATGTGCTCAAGCTGACCAGCCAGCGCGGTGAGGGAAACCTCGATGCCGCCGACGAGGGCGGCGGTGTCATCCGCAGAGGCGACGCTGTCGAGAGCCGTTGCCACATCCTTGCGCAGCGCCTCGACGGAAGCAGTCAGGGCCTTGGTCTCCTCGCTGTCTGAGCCGTCCGTGGGCTGGTGCTTCTCCAGACGCTCGACGGCCTCGGATGTTTTGGCCAGCGCCTCTTCCGAGCGATCCGTCTGGCGGGCAATGGTGGCTGCGACCTCGTGGATCTCAGCCAGCACACGCTCGATGCGCTCTGCGTTTTCGAGGTTCGCCTGACTGCGATCGTACTCGGCCAGGTTCGCCCGGATTTTAAACTCAAGGAAGAACGGAATGAACGCCAAAACGCCCCCGAGCCCGATACAGACGACCACCCAGAAAAACTGCATGGGAGCCATGGGGCCCTCGCCGCTAAAGGCGAATATCACGCCCAACAGGACGAGAAGGACGTCGGCGACAATCATACTGATCTTCTGTAGCCGGAAATTGTTGAGGTCCTCCATAAGCTAAAGCTGAGGCACAGCTTGTATGATAAACTTCCGGCTGACAAGACCCTAGTGGCAGGTGCGTGTCCGCACAGGACACTCATGGGGCTCTGCCCCATCGCTCACTGCGTTCGCGGCCCCGACAGGACAAAGTCGTGCACCTGTGATCCTGCGGATCACCCCTTGGGATTTTCAGGATAAATGCCATCTGTAATTCCCATAGAACAGGTATGCTCTTACCCCTAAGTGGGGCGACCCCGGAAAAAGATGATTCAAACGGTCTTAGTGCCGCAGCAGAAACCAGCCGATCCCTCCGGCGATGAGGATGAGCAGCGCCGGGTTGATCTTGCGCAGGAAGAGGATGGCACACACCGCCAGCGTGATCCCAATGGTGACCGCGTTGTGCTCCAGCGTCTCGCGGAGGTTAAAGGTGCTGGTCTTGCCGATGGAGTAGACACCGCCCAGCATGAGGCCGATCGTGACCGGGGCCAAGCCCTTCTGGACGGCTGCCCGCCAGGGGTTGTCTTTGAAATAGTCCCAAACGACACTCGCCCCATAGGTCAGGAACGACGAGGGCGTGTAGAACGCCAGTAACGCCACCACGATGCCCAGTGGGCCGGCGGCTTTCAGGCCGATCAACCCCACCAGGGAGAGGTTCGGGCCCGGCGCCATCTGCCCGAGACTGTAAATAATCCCAAAGGCCTGCGGCGTGACCCAGTGGTTCACCGCCACCGCCTGATGCTGCATGTCGGGAAGCACTGCGCTCCCTCCACCTATAGCCGAAAGCGAAAGAACGGCGAAGACGTTCGCCAGATGGACGAGGTCGTTCTTCATGCCTTTTTATGGGCTCGTGGCCGGTAATACATGATGGCGAAGGGCGCTACCACGAACAGGACGATGATCAGCGAAATATGCAGAATGCCCGTGAGGACAAAAGTGATGATCACGAACAGCAGGTCCACCGGCTTCAGGAACTGCTTGGCCCCGATCTTCAGGGTCACCTGCAAGAGCAGGCCGACGGCAGCCGCAGCCACCCCGGCCAGCAGCGCCTTGACCTCGGGGTTTTTCTCAAAGTGGATGTAAAGGTAGCCCAGCCCGACCAGAATGGCGGCCCCGGGGATGATGATCCCGAGTGCAGCGGCCACAGAGCCCAGCGGCCCTCCGAGCCGACGCCCGCAGATGATGGAGACGTTGACGGCGTTGAGCCCTGGCAGGGTCTGCCCGATCTCAAGCGCGGCCAGAAACTCCTCGTCGGTCATCCACTCTTTGGCGGTGACGACCTCCTCGCGCACGTAGGCGACGAGCCCGCCCCCGAAGCTGGTCAGCCCGATGCGGAAAAAGGCGGCGAAGATCTTCAGCCAGCCAAGTCTTTCAGTGGGTGGCACTGGTGTTCTTTTCGAATTCATAGACCAGCGAGGTCTTGGTGGTGTTCAGGGTGACCCAGGCGTAGGCGTCGAGCTGTAGCTGCTTGTAAAAAGCGTCGGCACGCGCCAGCCCCTCGGGGTGGACGTCTTTCTCGTCATCGAACTTGATCTGGAAGGCGTACTCGCCGCAGATCGACTGCCCGCTCTGGCGGTTGCGCCAGATGGAGACCGTGGTCTTGGCCTTGACGCCGTGCCCGAAGTCGAGCTTCCCGATGTTGTCCTGAATCTCCGTCACCGGGTTATCGTTGACCATAATGACGGGCGCGTCCTTGTCGGCCTTGGCGCGCTTGATGTCCGGGAAATAGGTTCGAAGGGTCTGCACGGTCAGCGCCAGGTCTACCCGCGGCATGGCCAGGATGCAGTTGTGGGAGTAGATCGGGCGCATGCCTCCGAGCGTCTCGCGCAGCGGGAGGAACTCCTCTTTGAACTTGATGCGGGCCACGCCGACCGAGGTCTTGGGCAGGACATTGATCTTGGCCGCCTCCTCGAACTCCGGGTGGCGGAACTTGACCGTCAGCTCCGGCGTGGAGCAGGCCCAGCCGTTTTTATAGGGCGTGCGCAGGCGCACGATAAAGTGGTTCTTGTACAGGTCGAAATCTGCCGTGTCGAAAAACAGGATCTCGCGCACCTGGCTCTCGAAAGCGTTCGGGGACATCTTGATGCCGATGTCGAACTTCTTGGCCGTAGTTTTGACGATCTTCCAAAAAGTCTGGAAAGACTCGGGCGTGGTTAACTGCCCGGCCTGAAGCAGCATCTTGTACTGCTTGAACTGGATTTTGTCCTGGGACTGGGACTCGCTGGGAAGGTCCGGCTTTGACATAAGGGCTGCGATTAGCGGGTGAGAGAATGTCGCTGCGGCATACAAGGTGCGCAACAGCCAGAATACGAAAAAGATAGAGCAGGGCCGAACGAAACCGTCAAACGCAAATATCCAAAGGTATCCGATTTAAGTTTAGCCCACCCCACCCCTGCTCATGCATAAGCAACGGTATTTCCCGGCCGGATACCGTAGCCCAGCACGGTGTCCAGAGACAAAAAGAGCGCAGAACCTTTCTGGCTCTGCGCTCGGGTAAAGTGCGATGAAAAGGACTTAGCGCGGGACCTCGACGAAGCCTGCCTTGCGCCAGACTTTGGAAAGTGTCTTGTAGGCGCGCTTCTGGGCGGCAGCACTGCCGTCCTTGAGCACGCCCAGGAGGTAGTCCTTGTCGTTGCGGATGGCCTCGTAGCGCTCGCGCACGGGCGTGAGCATTTCGACGACAGACTCAGCGACTGCACCCTTGAGGTCGGCGTAGGTCTTACCGGCGAAATCACGCTCAATGACCTCGATCGGCTGGCCGGAAGCCGCGGAAAAGATATGCAGCAGGTTGGTGATGCCGGGCTTGTCCGCACCGGCGCGGATCTCGCTGCCCGAGTCCGTCACGGCGCTGCCGATCTTCTTGCGAATCGTTTTGGCATCATCGGTCAGGTAGAGGGTGCCGTTCTGGTTCGTATCGGATTTCGACATCTTGGACTCCGGCGACTGGAGCGACATGATGCGCGCCCCTGACTTGGGGATGTCTACCTCAGGCACCTTAAAGGTCGGCGAGTAGGTCTCGTTAAACTTCTGGGCGATGTCGCGGGTGATCTCCAAGTGCTGCTTCTGGTCCTCGCCCACGGGCACGCGGTCGGCGTTGTAGAGCAGGATGTCCGCGGCCATCAGGACCGGGTAGTAGAGCAGCCCGCTACCGATAAAGCCTGAGCTGCCAGCGTCCTGCTGCTTGCGGGACTTGTCCTTGAACTGCGTCATGCGCTCCAGGCGGCCTAGCGGCGTGAGGCAGCCGAGCACCCAGGTCAACTCGGCATGGCCGGTGACGTGCGACTGCAGAAAGAGGTGGCAGCGCTCCGGCTCCAGCCCACAGGCGATATAGGTCGCGAGCAGATCGAGCGTGTTATTGCGCAAATCGGCCGGGACATACGGCACCGTGATCGAGTGCATGTCCACGATCCCAAAGTAACACTCGTAGTCATCCTGGAAACGCACCCAGTTCTTGACAGCCCCCAGGTAATTACCGAGATGGAGCGTACCGGTGGGTTGCGCACAAGTGAGGATAACAGGTCTGGCAGCAGGTTGTTCAGCCATCTTTAAGGGAAAACGCTCCGGGGCTGCCCGGGGCAAGTTCTTTTTCTAAATATTTAGGGCCAGCGGCCTATGCGCACGCCATAAAAGCCATAGCGAGGAAATAGCGGAGTTGGAGAAAAGCCCCACCGAATAAACGGAAGCTGGCACATGCGCCAAAGCGCGCACCCTCTCCAACCGCTGGTTTAGTAAGGTCTACCGAGCTTGTAGTGCGGGTTCCAGTAGCCGTTGTTATCGGTCGGCCCAAACCAGCCAACGGTGTACTTGCCGTTGCTGTCGCCATAGACGTTGTGGCTGGTATCGGAGTCATTCGGCTCCTCCAGCGTGACGTGCCCGTCGCACCAGGCCACCAGCGCCTTGCCGTTAAAACGGAAATGCACGGTCGGTGTCAGGGCCTGATCCAGCTCCCCGTTATCCAGGCTGTAATAAGGAGCAGAAAGGTAGGTCTCCACCACTCCACCATCTCTGACCAGTGCACTGGAGGTAAACATCACAGTATTGGCCGGATCGATCAGCGAGTTGGGATTATTGGGGATCGTCTCTGCCGACGTTGTCTCTTTAACAGCACCAGGTCCAGGGGGGCCGTTACTCGCGCTGCTCGAGCTTGATGTGGTAGACATTTTAGCAGGATCGTTCCCGAGGTAGAAAGCATTGTAGCCGTAGCCACCGGTCCCCTTGTCAAACTGCGCCCCCTCGTTCTCTTCGAGAATCTGCTCCATGACCGGGCACTTCCGTACCGAGCGATCCTGCCCGAGGTACTGTGTCAGGTACCCATCGTAGCCGACCCAGTTATTGGCGCTGAGCCGCTTACCATGCCAGCGTACGGTATCCGAAGAATTCTCGGCCTTGGCAAAGCGTCCGGTCTCAGCCACACAGGCGTAGTTAGCCGTCACCAGCTCACGGATGTTAGACATGGACTTCGAGGTCATGGCGCGTTGGCGGACGCTGCCCACGACATTAACGACTATAGTCGCTAAGATAGCCAGCATGGCACTGGCCGCCAGTAATTCGATCAGTGAAAATGCGGGACGATGCTTTTGTGTCTTCATTATTCGTCAACGGTCTCCACCCGTACGCGATAGAAACGGATGGAATCAACGGCCATATCTGTGAAGCTGACTTCCTGCCAGACATCGAGATTGGCCTGCGTGTGACGAGACTCAGTAGATACAGACGACACGAGAATTCCCGTATCGGAGACAACCGGATCGGAGAAAGCTTCAGCCCTGGCAACTTCGTGCCAGTCGGGGTCGGTCAGGCTGTCGGTAGCTTCCACGATGTAAATAATGTCACCATTACGGATGTCGCGCGAGAAACTAATCTTCGGATGTCCGTCCACCATCATCAAGCGAGGTAGCCCAGAGACATCGGGGACTTCGGGGTCCATGTCGAAAGCGTATTCGAGCAGGTTACTGACGCCATCGCCGTCGTCGTCGCCATCACGGGCATATCCCTGCCCATTGCTCCAGTCAGAAAAACTCCGTGCCTGACCAATGGCACCAATGGCATCTAGGTCAAAGCCGCCAGCGCCCCAATACCCCGTCAGAAATGGATCATAAATGGGGTTATCCTCTGAATCGAGCTGATTGCCGTTACCGACGATGTCCACAATGCGAACATAACGGATGCTGTTCAGGTCAACCAAGCCATTCACGACATTGTCCTCTCCGCTCAGAGTTGAGAGGTCAAAAGGTGTACCCCAGCAGTCCCCCTGGTTGTTCACGTGCTTACCGGCGAGGTTATAGACGCCGGTCGGATCAAGTGATGCGTACGGGCCTAAATAGGCAGTATCGGGAGGCAACTCGGTCTGGGAAATGGAAGGGAAACGCGCGAAGTTTACCCCGTCGGAGGAAACTTCGACATAGGCGAGCTCAGCGTAGACACCCCCTACCCCTTCACCGGTATTTCCAGCATCCGGATCCGTAATAGGTGTATCTGAAAGAATCGCATTTTCGAAAACAACGAAGTCCGCGCCCGGCACATCACGCACCTCTTTTGAGAAGTAAAGGGTGACATGCCCCGGCTCGGCATTATCATTACTGCCGGTCCAGTCTCCCAGCGAGCAGACATCATTGATGTTGTCTGCGGTGACGGGGCCGTACGCCTCAGAGACATACCACCAGTCAGAGCTGAGATTAGTCATATTCGGGCTGTACTCGTATCCAGAAGCTACTTCGTCATCCTCTGTATATGCAGAGACCCACCCGGTGAAGATCGGGTTCACGTAGTTACCGAAGTTGATAGCCGTGTTTCCGTTCTCGTCCTCCAGGGGCACCTTACCCTCCCCGGCGGGACCGACAAAGCCGGGCACCGGGGCGTCGTAGGTATTGTCCGGGTCGTCCATACCAAGCGAATAGTCCCCGCCGTAAACCAGCGGGGACATTAGTGCCGACAGCAACAGGGCCGACACACTTATTCGTTTCCAAACCACCATAGGTCTTATTCCCTCAACCTACTTTACGGCGGCGGTAAAGTGTAAAGAGCAGCATGGCGACACCGCCCAGCAACGCATAGGTCGATGGCTCGGGGACGCCCGGAGTCAGTACGGAAATACCATCCTGATTATAGAGTGTATAATATAAATCTTCTCCGACTGCGTAGAGCATAACAATGGAGGACCAGCCGCTACCCTCTGCGATGGAGTCGCCTGCGTATTCTTCAACCGAGGTGCTGCCGTCGCCGTAGTAGTCGTTGGCGGTGAAGTAAATATTTCCATCGGCGTCTACCGTGGTTCCCCCACCCCAGCCGTCGAGCGTACCGTCGAGTATGTCTGCATTGCTCAGGTCCAGCGCGGACCAGCCGGAAGTGTCGGCCAGAAAGCTGTCGAGCTGGGCGGTGCTGAAGTTGATCAGCGCATCGCCACCGCTCACACCGGAAGTGCAGAACACCAGACCGGAATCAGCAAAGGCAATCTGGGAGGAGTAACCGCCCACCGAGGCGAAAAGCGTTGTCGCACCGCTATCGGTATCGAGCAGGTAAATCGAATCCCCAGCCATGATGAAGGCTTCGGTGCCGTAATAAGCCATGCTGTAGTTGCTGTTCACGCTCGTCAGATTCTGCCAAGTACCCGTGGAGGAGTTGACCTTGTAGATGCGCATATCGGTACCGCCACCGTTGTAGAAACCGACGTACACGGAGCCGTCCACACCGTACTCGACCCACTGGACTGATACGTTTGCGTTGTTAGTATAGCCGTCCGAGGGAGTGCCCAGATCGTTGATCTGACTGCCGCTACTGACCGAGTACTGCTTGAGGCCGCCACCGGTCCAGCCATAGACATAGGCTGAGCCCGAGCTCTCGTAGGCATCGTAAGCGGTAAAGGTGTGCCCGGTGAGCACGGTCGATACAGAATAACCCGGAGCAGGTGTAATATCCGCTTGTACGCTCGTGGCCGCCAGCGACGCGGCCAAAACGGATAGTAAACAGAATTTGCGTAGCATGGAGGCAAAAAACACTTTTTGGCACAGGACTGTCAATATGAAAAATGAGCTTTGCAGATAGTTTTATTTGCCTAAGGTGAAGGCATAACGCCATCAAGCATGCACGGAAAAAGGAAAACCAAACAGCGAGATGCGATTATCAGCACCCTCGAGCAGGCCCAGCGTCCCCTGAGCCTGGATGACATCCTCAGCTCTGCGCGTGAAGACTGCCCGGGGCTGGGCCAGCGCACGGTTTTTCGGAACCTTGCTGAGATGATCAAGGAGAACCTGCTGATCCGGGTCAACTTCCCGGGGCAGCCGGTACGCTACGAGCTCCCGAACCCCGATGGCGGGCACCACCCGCACTTTATCTGTCGGGAGTGCAACCAAGTCTTTGTGCTGCCCGGCGAGACCCCCGAAGTCCTGGACAAGATCGAGCAGCCGCCTGAGTTTCAGTTTGAGGGCGAGGAGGTCGTCGTCTTCGGGCGCTGCGTCAAAAAGCTGTGCCCGCTCAAGACTGAGAAGGATCTGACGTCTTGAGGCTCTGCCCTGCCTCCAATCGATCCAAATGCTTCTGAAGCTCATTGGAGCGCAGAGGCTTGGTCAGAAAGGCGTTCACGCCCGCCTCGTGGCACTCCTGCTTGAAGTCCTGAAACGCGCTAGCCGTGAGGGCAATAATGTAGGGTTGGCTCTCACGCGGGAACTGCTCCCGGATGCTGCGGGTCGCCTCCAGCCCGTCCATTTCGGGCATGTGCATATCCATGAGGATGACATCGTAGTGCCGCTCGCGCATGGCCTCCAGCACTTCGAGCCCGTTGTTGGCGATGTCCGCCGAAAAGCCCATCTTCTTCAGCAAGAGGCCCGTGACCTTCTGGTTCACCTTATTGTCCTCTGCCATCAGGATGTTTAGCCGGGGAGTCCCCTCCGTATCCGGGTCCGCACTTGCAGCACTGGGAGCGCTCTTGGGTTTGAGGCCTGTTGATACCGGTAAGGTCGTCAGCCTGACAGCATCGGCCAGGTGCTTAGACAATGTCGTCAACCGATACACCGGCGCCAGCGCCAGCTTGAACAACTCATTGTAGTCCGAGCCCAGGCGCGTGTTATTGGCACGCAGCAAGACGAGGCAGAGCTTATTCTCGTAAATGTGGTTCAACTCCCCAGCCAACTGGCACACATCGTACTTCTCCAGATCCTGGGCAATCAGTGCCAGGTCGGCTTTTCCGTTCAGTTTGGACCAGGCCAAGCATTCGGGCGCGCACGTGAAAGCCTCGACGATCATCCCGAGCTGGGCAAGCTGCCGGGTATAGTATTCACGCGAAAGTTTGTGGCTTTCGATGATCAGCGCCGTCTTGCCCTTGAGGGCATCAGTATCGGGACCAGCGGCCACCGGCAGGGCAACCGGCGCAACTTTGAGCGGCATATAGACATGGAAGACCGTCCCCTCCTCGACAACGCTATCGACCCAGATTCGTCCGCCCATGCGCTCAAGCAGCTTCTGGCTGATCACGAGCCCCAGACCGGTCCCGCCATGACGACGTGTGGAGGACGTATCCAGCTGGCTGAACGATTTGAAGAGCCGCCCCATCTGCTCCTGCGAGATACCGATCCCGGTATCGTGCACATCGAGCGAAAGGTCGTGATACCCTTCGTCATTGAGGGTCGAACTGACGTGGATGGAGACCTCTCCCTCTTCGGTAAACTTTACGGCATTACCGACCAGATTGAAGAGCACCTGGCGAATACGTGTGGCGTCGCCGAGGAAGGTCTCGGGCATCCCCTCTGCCAGCTCATAGGCCATCCGCAGGCCTTTTTCAGCGGCCTTGGGGCCCAGCAGCTCCAGCGTACCCTCCACACAGTCGCGAATGTTGAATGGGGCCTGCTCGAAGTCCATGCGCCCGGCCTCGATCTTGGAGAAGTCGAGAATGTCGCTGATGATCGCCAACAGCGACTCACCACTGAGCTGAATCGTTTCGACATAGTCGCGCTGCTGCGCCGTGAGGTCCGATTCCAAAAGCAGCCCCGTCATCCCCACGACGCCATTCATGGGAGTCCGGATTTCGTGGCTCATGGTCGCGAGAAATTCGCTCTTCGCGCGATTGGCAGCGTCGGCATCGGCCAGAGCCTTGCGCATCTGCTCTTCATGCTTGATACGCTCGGTGACATCCTGGATCAAGGCCACGGTCTGAGGCTCACCATCACCGGTCTGGATGCGCATACTCTGGATCGTCACGAAGACACGCTCCCCATCCTTGCGGACGAGCTCCGTTTGCAGCGGGCCATAGCGTCCCTCTGCTCGCAGGCGAGCGCGCTCCCGGTCGACCTCATCCATCTTATCCGCAGGCACGACGTCGCGGTAGGAGTGGCCGACTAAACCACCCTCGGGATACCCGAGAATGTTCGTAAAGCTTTGGTTGGCATTCTGGAAAACACCGTCCATGTCCTGCACGACCATGCCGATGGGTGACAACTGGAAGATCGCACGAAAGCGCTCATCGGCGACCCGTCGTGCGACCTCTTCGAGGTTACGCTTGATGGCCGCTCCGAGGTTTCGGGCAGAAGCACCGATAATCGCCCGCTGCTCCTCGGTCCAGAAGCGGTTCACCCGGCAGTCTTCCAGCGCCATGAAGCCCCAGCAGGTCTTGTCGAAAACGATCGGGCAGCAAAACAGTGAGCGGATACCGTAGGCAGCCAGGAACTGCGACTCGGCGGGATTGGCCCCTGTCTGAGAGCCCAGAACATCACGCCCCTCCAGAAAGCCCGCGTACCAATGCTCAAGCTTAAGGGAGCTGTAGGAGAAGCGCGTGAACGTATCGTCCTGCATGTGGGAAACGATCCCGCTGCGCACCCACTCGTAGGACTCGCCTGCAATCGCCTGCGAAGGAGGAAGCCCCGGTGGCTCATGCTCCATCAGGTAGACACGGTCCACACCGGAGGTTTTCCCGACCAGGCGCAGAGCTTCATTGATGGCGACATCGAGGTTAGACTCGCTCAGGATCACGCGGTTCATCTCCGCGATGGACTTGAGCAGCTTCTGGTTATACTCCAGCTCCTCAAGGGTCTGCAAAGAATGGCGGCGAGCCTGATTCTTGACCGCTTCGGCCTTGATCAGCACAAACTGAATCCAGGCGGCAATACCACCGATGAATGCGCTGAGAATCAGGGACAGAATAATGCCGCCAACCGCTACGCCGCCTTCGGCCCCCATCCGCTCATCATATGCCTCGACGGGCAGATCGACACAGGCCAGTGCAACGCTCTCGCCCTGCGAATTAAAAATCGGTGCCAGGCCTGTCATAGACGTGCCGAAGCGATCCGTATAGGGCTTGGTCGTAGAGTAGGCACCCTCATTGTTAATGTCCTCAATGGCTTCACGGTCTGCGGGAGAGTAGTTACCCGCGAAGTGCTCCATCATCGGCACCACTTTGAGCTGGTAGGGCTTATGCGTCAGCCGCTGCATCTTCTGGGAAGAGTCCAGGACGATGTCGTAGCCTCCCCCCTCCGTCGGCACCATGGTATACACACGCTCAATATCCGGTGCCGCATTATGAAAAGCGATGATGGGCTCCAGTAAGAGCTCATGAACAAAACTCCCCTGCTGCTGCGGAGAATGCAACTGCTCGTGCTTATCACCGTCGATCTGTGCGGCTGCCAGGCGCGCCAGGCGCTCAAGGTCGGCCCGAATACTTGAGAGTTGCGCACTACGCCCCTGGTAATACACATAGGCCACGACGATGCACCCGACCGCAAAGATAATCCCGGCGACCAGCAGACCTAGCGTAGCAGGCCCAAAACGGACCTCAGTGTTTTTGCGTTTCAAAACCAAAGGTATGTATCGGTAAAAAAGCGTAAATATTTAGTGGGGGTATATACCTTATTTTATGGCATACGACCCCAAATTCAAGCCATAGCTAGAAGATACAATCGTTTATAAAATTCCCGTACATGGATAAATTTAAACACTTTCGCCTCTCCTTGGCAATCGATGCTGTCCGACAAGCTGCATTTTTATGTGAGCATGTGCGCGAGACACTGAGCGCCACAGATACCCAGTCCAAAGCCGACAAATCGCCGGTCACAGTCGCCGACTATGGAGCACAAGCTCTTATCCTGGAAAAGCTTAAAGCGGGAGACCCGGACACGCCCGCCGTTGCCGAAGAGGATGCGGACAGCCTCCGGTCCCCGGATACGGCCGCTCTGGCCCAGCGCATCGAGCAGGAAGTCGAGCGCATCGTACCGGGATTCAGCCAGACTGCGATTTTAGACGCCATCGACCGTGGTAACTATACCGGAGGCCCCGAGGGAGCCTTTTGGACCCTCGACCCAATTGATGGCACTCAGGGCTTTTTACGTCAGGACCAGTACGCCATCGCTCTGGCCCTGATCGAAAACGGCCAGCCCGTACTCGGCGTGCTGGGCTGCCCAGCCCTCCCCGGCCCCTCAGGCCAGACGGGCTGCATCGTGGCCGCCTGCCGCGGAGCGGGGGTACGGATTTATACCCTCGAAGGCGAAGACTATACCTCCGTCAAGGTCTCGGCGACAGCCTCACCCAAAGATGCCCGGCTCTGCGAATCTGTCGAGAGTGGCCACTCCCGGCATGACTGGGCAGCGGCGGTCTCAAAGCATCTGGGCCTCTCTCTCCCATCCCTACGGATGGACAGCCAATGTAAATACGCTGCTGTCGCACGCGGGGAAGCCGACATCTACCTGCGCCTGCCGACACGCCCCGGCTACGAGGAGAAAATCTGGGACCACGCTGCCGGGGCTCTCATCGTCGAGGAAGCAGGTGGCACGGTCACGGATATTGACGGCAAGAAACTGGACTTCGGCGCAGGTCGTACTTTGCGGCACAATCAGGGGATCATCGCCAGTAATGGACGTTGGCATGAGCAAATCGTCTCAGCCGTAGGAGCGGAGGCTCCCGATCAAGCCTAATGGCTTTGTTGGTATTCTGCCGGCAGTTCGCAGATGCAGCTGCACCCGGCTTTTGATCAAGGCTCTGTTAACCTGATGACGCAGGCTAAATCAGAGCCAAGCCAGGTAATCACTGGTCCAGCTCGACAGCGATGGCATCGACAGCTTGCGGATGCTCATCCGCTTGCGCTTTGTGGCTGATAACTGCACCAATCAGAAAAGCGATGGCCACAGCAATAGAAAGCAAGATGCCGGGCGCGCTGATTTTATTTCTGACAATCTGAATCATACAGGGAATATGTTAGGAATCCATAAAGGACAACCGGGGGCGATTCTCATGCGGAAAGGCCTCTTCGAGTAAGGGCGCGCGCGGACGCGCCATCACTGAGGGACTGCGCGTGAGCTGCCCGGTGTTACGCCGCACATGGACGGCGCGATCATCCCAGAGTTCCACCATGTCCATATCGACACGGTTCGTGATTTCCAGTTCTCCGATTTTGTGCTTACGCAACCATTTGAGAATCGGAGGGTGAGACTCGGGCAAGGATGCCCGGGCCGTTACAATTTTGACCTTATACCCGGCAGCAAGCCAGCGCTGGATACGCATCCGCATCATCGGGATCGGCCGACCCACGTGGCGGAGGCCTTTCCAGCTCTTGAAACGGGCTAAAGTACCATCCAGATCCACCCCGATCCATGCATTCTCATGGGCAGGAGGCAGCACCTCGGTAGACTCCAGGAGGGCCATCAGCTTCGATGGCCGGCCTGTCAGCCGCTGGAATAAGGTTTTCATGAGGGGAATAAAAACAGGATGGTCGCAAAGCCTTGAGAGCGAGGCAACTTGCAGGAATACACCCTAATTCTATGCACTAAGACTATGGATATGCCGAAGTAGAGGCAAGCTTGAAATCACAAACAAGACACCCTACACACCAGAATAACAACGACTTATAAAATGACTTTTGAAAATTTTCCGTCACACGTATATCACAACTACAACTATAAATAATTATCCAATCAGGCTTATAAAGTAGAGCGTGATAACTCACGTAAACCCTGCTGTTAGAGGTTTTTGTGGGGATTCACTTTGCAATTCAGGCACTCCTGGCCTACCAAGTTTCACTATGCCAAGCAGAACGGTTGAGACCACCATCCGTAACATTTACCTACTGGCCGAAAAACACACAGGCGGCGCGCTCACTGTGGATCAAATCGCCAATAGCCTTGAGGTAGCCCCCGCCACGGCATCCTCCATCATAAACGGGCTGTCCGAGGCCAAGCTGGTCGAGGTGGGAAATGATCAAACGGTTCGCCTCACTGAGGAGGGGCACAAACTGGGCATCGGCATGGTGCGTCGCCATCGCCTGCTGGAGTACTTTCTGGTCGAGGTGCTGAAGATGGACTGGAGTGAGGTCCATGAAGAGGCCGAAGCCCTCGAGCACGCCGTTTCCGAGCGGCTGCTTGAGCATCTTGATACTTTTCTCGGGGAGCCGCGGTTCGACCCGCACGGGGATCCGATCCCCACCCGAGAGGGCCACCTGCACGCCCGCCACATGTCGCAGCTATCGCTGCTACCTCCTGGCCAAAAGGCCAAAGTGGCCCACATCGCTGACCAGCAGCCGGATTTCCTGGGCTTTTGCCGTCAATTAGGGCTCCTGCCCGGTACAGTCGTATCGGTGTCAGAGGGACGCAGCCCCACCGGCATCCTAAAGCTTGAGATATCTGGCCGCCCGGCTCAGCAGGTCGGCATCAGCGACGCGAAAAAGATCTGGGTGGAGCATTAATCCCCCGCCGGGCTCCCATCACCTGGCTCCCCAGTCAGGTGACAAGGAACAAAATGGCGCCACGCCAGACCTAAAGTTAGGCAGGACACACCAGGCAAGCCCTGCCAAAGACCTACGATCAGGCCTATCAACGGGTATTTGCCACGGCCCAAAGGCGCATGGATAAAGGAATCTTTATTCAGTTTGGCAATTATCCCAACTATCAGTTGATTTTCTGGGTCAATTAGATATTCTATTCCTAATCCAAAACCTTAGCACGATTAATCCTTTGAACCCGTAACGAACTTCTTTCTGAAAAATGGCTGAGCAGCAGAACGAAAAAGGCATCAGCCGGATCGACTCCGGCTCTACGCACGGCTGGTTCGTGCGGGGCTACCGCAACGGTAAGACCTACTCCCGCCTCTTCAGCGACAGAAAATGCGGCGGACGCGATGAGGCCTGGCAAGCTGCCCTCTCCTACCGCGACGAGCTTTACTCCAATCTGGAGAAGATCCCCAGTAAACCCCGGGAACGCCGCATGGTCTACCGGGACAGCCGGAATACTACCGGCATCCTCGGGGTCAGCCGCACGCGCAAAAAAGATGCCCAGGGGCGGGTAAGCGAATGCTACTCGGTCAGCTGGCGGCCCAAGCCCGGTCAGCAGAAATGCACCTCGTTCTCGATCCGCAAGTACGGGGAAAAGAAAGCCTTTGATCTGGCCGTCTCCCTGCGCAAGCAGAAGCTGCGTGAAATTTACGGCCCTTCAGTCATACGGCGCATCAATCAGCGCGCCCGTAAAAAGGGCGAAAAGTCCATGCTCTAGAGCAGGCCCCGGGCACGACGTACCGCTGCCGTCTGGCAGACTTGCGCCCCTACTGACCGAATTCGCGCGAGGCCATCGCGGCACCAATGATGCCCGCACGATTCTCCAGAGTGGCGACCTTAACCGGAGTATCCACCTTCAGGTGCTTGAGGAACTTGTCTTTCTTCTTGGCCGCCCCACCTCCGAGGATGAACACGTCCGGGTTCATGACCAGTTCCATATTTTTGAGGTACTCGGTGAAGCGGACCGACCACTCCTTCCAGCTCAGGTCGTCACGCTTGCGGGCAGAGTCCGCTACCAGTGTTTCAGCATCCTGAGCCTTGCCTTCTTTTTTCAGGTTCAGGGTTACGTGCCCGAGTTCTGAGTTGGGGATCAACTTCCCCTCGTAAAACAAAGCGCTGCCGATACCGGTCCCGATGGTGATGACCATGGCGAGGCCCTTCTCATCCTTACCCACGCCAAATCGCATCACAGCCAAGCCGGCAGCATCGGCATCATTGATCACGACGGCTGGGCTCCCGACTCGGTCACTTACGGCTTTAGCCAGATCAGCGCCGATCAGGGATTTATCCAGATTGGCGGCGGTGTAGGCGATGCCCTTGCGCATGACGCACGGGAAGCCACAGCCGACTGGCCCCTTCCACTCGAAGTGCTCAGCGATCTGGCCGATCGTATCGACCACCGCCTCCAGCGTAGCTGGCTTGGGGGTGGCGATCCGGAAGCGTTCCCCCAGCATTTCACCCGTGTTTGTATCCACCGGGCTGCCTTTGATTCCCGATCCTCCAACGTCTATACCAAGAACCTGCATAGCTGTGGCTTTATGTTTGAAAACTTTCCTCCCGAAAACGAGTCTAAAAACAAGAGGCACACTAAAAGATGTCAGAACCTGCTCTCCCTCCCAGGCTAACAAGCCCCAAAGACCATGCGACCGCACTGGCTCTGTGCGTCACCCTCGGCAGCTTTGGCGTACACCGCTACTATGTCGGGCGTATGATCAGCGGGACCCTGCAACTGCTGAGCACACTGGTCTGCTGCGCAGCTGGTATCGGCTATGGATGGGCAGCCTACAAGGAAGGAAATCTAATCCTAGCCCTGTTCTGCATCCTCGCCATGATGGTTTTAATAGCGATATGGCCTTTAATGGATTTCGTACTGCTAAACAAAAATCGCTTCGTCGATAATCAAGGCAGACCTTTGCTCGTTGCCTGATTTTCGCCCCCCAATCGCCGCTGAAGCCTATTCCCTATTGGGTTTCGGTTGGGTTATTTTGCTTGCCAGCATCTAGGCTACAGGGTAGTGTGGGGCACTATAATTCGAAAACCAATCATCTACCTGCACCATGATTAAGAAACTCATCTGCCTAACCGCGTTCGCGGCAACCTTTCTCTCTCTCTCTCTACATGCCGAAGAGTTGAAAAAGGGCACCATTAAGGCTTTCCTCGTCAAAGGTGACGATGTGAAGCTGGTCCTTAAATCCGGCCAAGAAGTCCCCCTGAAGCGAGGCGATGTGTTCAAGGATGGCACAAGCGTCAAAACGGGTGAAAAATCGACCGCCGTCGTTATTCTTTCCAATGGCTCCTCAGTCCGTATCGGGCCTGAATCAGAAGTCGTCTTTAACAAAGTCGAGCAGGCTGCCTTCGACCCCTCCAAGGGCTCGTACCTGACTCTGACCGAAGACCCGAGCCAGTCCCGCACTGACCTGAAGCTCAAGAACGGTAGCATCGCCGGTGAAACCAAGCACCTCACACTCGCCTCCGAGTATGTGGTCGGCACCCCGATCGGCTCGGCCGGTATCCGCGGTACGACCTTCGGCGCCAAGGTTTCCAGCGCAGTGGTTGACGGCGTGGTCGTCTACACCGTCACCTTCTCCAAGGGTGAAGGTACTGTGACCTTCGAAGCCGGCCCCGCTGGCGAAGGTACTTCCGGTGAGCTGGCCGACGGTCAGGAAATCACCATCGAGGGTACCATTAACGAAGAAACCGGCACGATTGACATCGAAAGCGTTTCCTCTCCGGAGCCGATCAGCCCTGAGATCATGAGCGACCTGCAGGATCTTGAGAATACCCAGCAGGACATCAGCGAACCGGAAAGCAATCCTGTCGCGGATGACGGCAACACCGGTGGCGAAGAAGGTGGCGACACCGGTGGCGAAGAAGGTGGCGACCCCAGCGGTGAATCTGGTGAAGCTGGCGGCGAAGGCGATGCTGGCGGCACTGAAAACTCCGGCGACAGCCCCGACTCCAATAGCAACAACACTCAGGGTGGTCCCAACGTCACACCGAACCCCGGTGAAGTCATCTCTCCGACAGGAGGTTGAGCGAGCGCTGAAGATTTAACTCTGAACGACTTTCAAGCCCCGGCATTTGCCGGGGCTTTTTTATTCGTCAGGTAAACCGGTCTTCATCTATAGAAACAGATGTAGTTTTCCTTCCATACGACCACGTCATTATCCAGTATCTGGTATCGATAGAGGGAACATTTACCCCCCTGCCCCGTACTATTCGTAATAAGTCTTCGTATGCCTGCTACCATCGATAAAAATCTCCAGAAGCACCTCGACCAGCTTCAGAAGGAACTGCGTGAACCAGCCGAGCTCTTCGCTAAAAACGGCATCCATAACACCATCGTTTTTTTCGGCTCTGCCCGCATAAAGCCACAGGACTCTACGCAGTCCGAGATGGACCGGCTTCACCGTGACTTTAAGGGGGTCATGATGAAGGATCAGGAGGAGTGGGACGAACTCGACCGCGCCAGTCATGCCCACTACATGTCGCGCTTCTATGAGGCGGCGGAGTCGCTCTCCGGCAAGCTCGCCCACTGGTCCCGCACACACTTCTCCACTCGCGATCAGCACTTTATCACCACGGGCGGCGGCCCCGGCATCATGGAGGCTGCCAATAAAGGCGCGAGCCAGGCCGGCGAGCCAACCATCGGCATAAACATCCGAATCCCGACCGAGCAGCACCCGAACCCATACATCACGCCCGGCCTCTCCCTGCACTTCGAGACCTTCCCGATGCGTAAGTTCTGGCTCATGTACTTTGCCCGCGCGCTGGTCATTTTCCCCGGTGGCATCGGCACGCTGGACGAGTTTTTCGAGATCTACACGCTGATGAAGACGCGCAAGGCCACGCGCTATATCCCCATCGTGCTCTTTGGCAGCGAGTACTGGAAAGAGCTCATCAACTTTGAGACGCTTGTCCGCTTCAACACCCTGGACCGCTCTTCTCTCGATTTCTTCCGCTACTGCGACGAGGTGGATGAGGCTTTCTCATTCATCACCGATGAGATCATGCGCGACCGTGAGCGTAGTGGATCCTGAATACAGAAAACCACCCGATTGATGCATTCACGGCTTCCGCGCTTCGAGGCATAAAAAGCTCCAGGTACTGACCACGCCTTCAGCTTCAGCGAAGCGCTCCGCGTACACCCGCAGGAAACGCCTTAGCTCTCCGGGACGTGCGCGCTTCCCGCCGACAGCCCCTGTCCGCTGGAAGAAGCGCAGCAGCTCCCGAGCGCTCGAAAAAATAATGCGGTGCGAGACCGACTCGCTCCGACACAGCTCCAGCCCGGCCTGATCACAGGCCTGCTCCCACTGCTCCTGCGTGCGCCATGTAAACGGGTTCCACTGCGGGGCCAGCTGTCGGAACTCGCATAGCGTCGGATCGATAAAAAGCAGGTGAAACATCCGCCCTCCAGAGCGCAGAGCCTGCGCCTGTCGCATCAGTACCGCCACAGGATCAGGCGCCCACTGCATAAGAGCGGATGAAGCAATAAAGTCGTACGCTCCCTGCGCCTGCCAAGCATCCATCACCTGCCAGTGAGCCTGCGGCCACTGGATGCTACCGGTCTTCACCATAGCGGGGGCCAAATCCGTTGCCCACACATTACCCCGGCGAGCAAGGAGTTCGCGGGTTAGTAACCCGGGTCCGGCACCGAGCTCCAGCACGTCCTTTCCAGTGAGCAGATCGGGCAGCCATTGGCTCCCCCACTCCACCAGATCACGCTGCACAAAGGCGTGCGTGGCGTACTCGCTGGCTTTTTCACCGAAGCGCATCCGCCAGCTCCTTCCTGAAATCGGTTAGCGCGTGTCCAGCCCCCTGCACGATCTGCAGCCCCGGAAAATCCCCCCGAAGCAGCTCGGCATCCAGCAGCGGATCACCGCCACCGACAAGCGCTGTCAGGTGCCCCATCGCTGCACCACAGTCGGTCTGCACGGGCTGGGCAACCGTCGCCAGCTGCTCAATCCCCCAGACGAGGTCCTCCTGGGTATAGGGCAACTCAGTCGGCGGCTCACCCAGTCCAGCTCGTTGATAAAAATCCTGGAGTGCGGCGAGCGGATCGCGACGCAGCCACTTGATCAAAAAGCGCAGCTTACTGGTCGGCGTCTTACCGCCTCGGCCCGACTCGGCCCGAAAATCACAAAAGGGAGAAACAAGCACGACGCGCTTTGCCGTAAGAAAAACCTGTGGAGCCCCACTCAGCAGAAACGCTCCCGTCGAGTAGGCCACAACCGCATCAGCGGAGAACGTATCAATTTTTCCGATACACCCAGATACTGGCAGGACAATCTCATGCTCAGCCGCTGGGCACACCTGCTGTGCCACCTGCAGCGTAGAGGCAGCCGAGCAGCCCCATCCCCCTATCCAGAGTATTTTCATGCGCGTAGAGCGTTAATGGCCGCAGCCACCCGCTGGAGTTCGGGCTCAGAGAGCAGGGCGTTGAGGGAAATGCGCAGGCGGCCTTCGCCCGCAGGAACCGTCGGCGGGCGGATCGCACCGACACGAATCCCCTGCTGGAGCAGAGCCTCAGCAGCAGCGACGGGATCGGCGACCCGCACAGGCACAATCGGAGAGTCTGCGAACGCGGCAACTGCCTCGCCAGCGCGAGTTCCTTGCTCAAGCATCTCACGAAAAGCTCCTGCCATCGTGTGCAGCCGTGGGCGCTCGGCTGGGTCGCCCCGCAGCAGTTCCACAGCCTTCTCCGCCGCAGCCGCGCAGGACGGCGGCAGATAGGTCGAGTAGATAAACTCACCGGAGTGATTGATCAGGTAGCGTTTCAGGATCTCGTCATGGAAGAGCGTGAACGCCCCCATCGAGCCGAGGCCCTTGCCGAGTGTACCGACCATGACATCGACCGCAGCCGAGACACCGGCCGCCTCAATCAGCCCGCTACCGCCCTCACCGTACCAGCCCAAGGCGTGAGCCTCATCCAGCACCCAGATAAAGCCGTAGCGCTCTTTCAGTGCAGCCATCGCCTGCAGTTCTGGATAGTCCCCGTCCATGCTGTAGACGGTTTCCGATACAACAAAGAGCGTCTCGTACTTACCTGCGTTTTGCTCCAGCAGCTCACCTAGATGGTCCAGGTCGAGGTGGCGATAGCGCTGCAAACGTGCCCCGGAGGCGAGCAGGCCGTTGACCATGCTGTTGTGGATCAACCGGTCGGCGAGGACGAGATCCCCCCGACGCGGCAGGCCACTGAGCACGGCTGAGTTAGCCGCAAAGCCTGTATTCCAGAGCAGCCCGTGGCGAAACCCACACCACTGCTTAAGGGTCTCAAGCAGCGACTCGTGCGCCTCTGTGTAGCCCGTGATCAGCGGTGAAGCTGCCGAGGAGCAGCCCCAGCGTTCCGTCGCCGCGATCGCAGCAGCCTTGACATCCGGATGCTGCGACAGGCGTAGGTAGTCGTTGTTGGCGAGATCGAGAAACGGCTCATCGGCACGGCGTACGCGCAGCGTACGCTCCAGGCCCTGTGCATGGCGCTCCTCCATCGCCCCACTCAGGCGTGCGGACAGTGCCGCTGGCGTGTTCACACTGCGTGCGTCGCCAGCCATGGCCGCTCCAGCCATTCGGGCT
The DNA here is from genome assembly GCF_019603315.1 of Ruficoccus sp. ZRK36. Taxonomy (NCBI): domain Bacteria; kingdom Pseudomonadati; phylum Verrucomicrobiota; class Opitutia; order Puniceicoccales; family Cerasicoccaceae; genus Ruficoccus; species Ruficoccus sp. ZRK36. The sequence continues at coordinate 2,310,854 of NZ_CP080649.1, read as the reverse complement.
CCGATGCGTCCGGCCTCAGCAGGGCACACAGGGGCAGGTTAAAGGCCTTGACCGCGTCGCGATTGGACTGGCGGATGATTTCCGACTGAGGCCGGATTTCATTCAACCAGAGCCAGACCGGGACACCTGCACGGGCCGCATAGGCATGCACCATGCGGGCCTGACAGATGGCGCCTAGGCGGTCCTCGACGACGAGGATCATCAGGTCCGCCTGCAGGGCGGCAGCCAGATCACACACGTCTCTGCCCTCGGCATCGAGCGGCGAGGCGATACCGCCCGCGCCCTCCACCAGCCGCCAGGCGGCAGGCGGGAGCTTCGCGTAGCGGTCCAGCATCGCCTCCAGCGTCAGCGTCTGCCCCTCACGCGCGGCGGCGTCAGGGGGCGACATCGGCTCCAAAAAGCGGAAGAGCGTGTGCGCCTCGGCCTTACCCGTGGCGTGGCTCAACGCGATCTCGGCATCGCCATGTCCACCGGGGGCGATCCCCGTCTCCACCGGCTTCACGATCTGCACCGCCCCGCCCTCCCGGGAAAGCTCCCGGGCCAGCGCAGCGGTGACGCGGGTTTTACCCACGCCAGTATCGTTACCGGTGATGACGATGACGGCCATGTTTGGCTTCCTTTAGTTACGAGAGTGCGGGCTCAGCGGAAGCTGCCTCAGCCTTGACGGCCTTGCAGGCTTCGTCTTCGGCCATATCGGCCTTGGCGCGGGCATGAATCTCGCGGGCGGAGTCCGGGTGCATGTCGTGCAGGCCGAGCTTGTCGAGGAGCTTGCGGTCCTCGTGCTGGCGCGGGTTCTCGGTCACGAGCAGGCGGTCACCGAGGAAGATGCTGTTGGCACCGGCGAGGTAGCACAGGGCGTGCATCTCGTCGGACATCTGGCTGCGGCCGGCGGAGAGGCGCACGATGGAGTACGGCATGGCGATGCGGGCCGTGGCAATGGTGCGGACGAACTCGATGCTGTCCACAAAGGGCTGGTCCTCCAGCGGGGTGCCCTTGACGGCGACCAGAGCGTTGATCGGCACAGAGTCCGGCGGGGGGTCCATATTGGCCAGCTCCAGGAGCATATTGAGGCGGTCCTCAACGCTCTCTCCCATCCCGAGAATGCCGCCACAACAGACTTCCATCCCGGCCTCGCGCACGTTCTTGATCGTGTTCAGGCGGTCGTCAAAGGTGCGGGTGGTGATGATCTTGCTGTAAAATTCGCGCGAGCTGTCGATGTTGTGATTATACACGTCGCAGCCGGCTTCCTTCAGGCGCTGAGCCTGGTTAACGTCCAGCATCCCGAGGGTGCAGCAGACCTCGAGGTCGAGCGCCTTGACCGCCGAGACGGTCTCCAGGATATTCTGAAACTGGCTGTCGGTGTAGACCTTGCGCCAGGCAGCGCCCATGCAGAAGCGCGTGGCACCGTCGGCCTTGGCCATCCGAGCGTCGATCATGACGCGGTCGGTATCGAGCAGCTTCTCGGGCTCGATGCCCGTGTCGTTGTGCGCGGACTGCGGGCAGTACTTGCAGTCTTCGGAGCACTTACCGGTCTTGATGGACTTCAGCGTGCACAGCTGGACGCCGGAGGGGTCCTGGTAGCGGTGGTGGACTTCCTGAGCCCGCAGGATCAGCGTCGTCAACGGAAGGTTATAGATTTCCTTGAGTTCTTCGAGTGTGGTCATGTTCTCAGTCATTGAGCCTCAGGCCGAGGCGGAGTCGTTGAGCACGATTTGCGTCGCGCGGGTCAGTTGTTTAAAGAGAAAGTCGATCTCCTCGGGCGAGATCACCAGAGGCGGCACCACCAGCAGTGTGTCCCCGAGGGCCCGGCAGATCAGCCCGTGCTTACGGGCCTCCAGCGCGACCTTCAGGCCGGTGCGCTGCTCGATCGGATGCTCCGGCAGCTCCAGCGCGGCCAGCATGCCCCGCTGGCGCACGACCGGGTACAGCTCCGAGTCCGCGCCGTACTGCTTCACAGCAGCCTCAAAGGCGGCCAACGTCTCGGCGTGGCGACCGTCAGCCATACGCGCTTCAAGCTTTTCGATGCTCTTGAGGGCGACGACGGCCCCGAGCGGGTTGCCGGTAAAGGTATGGCCATGGTAAAAGGCCTTGTACTCCTCGAAACGCCCGAGGAAGGCCTCGAAAACAGCCTCGGTGGTGAGAGTCGCAGCCAGCGGCAGATAACCGGCAGTCAGGCCCTTGGCCAGGCAGAGGAAGTCTGGCTCAACGCCTTCTTCACGGCAGATAAGCATCGGCCCGACACGCCCGAAGCCCACAAAAACCTCGTCGAGGATCAGGTGTACCCCGGCCCGGCGGCAGCGGTCGGCCACCTCGCGCAGGAATCCGCGCGGCTGCAGGCGCAGACCCGCCGATCCCTGTACCCAGGGCTCCATGATCAGGCAGGCGGTGGTGCTGGCTTTTTCGTCTAAAATCTCATCCAGCCGCTTCAGGCTGGCACTCATGTCCTCGGAGTGAATCACCCCGGCTGCCTCGTCGCTAACCGGCGTGGGGATGCGCTCCACCGGGAAACACCAGGGCGCGAACCGGCTGTGGAAGCCGCCACTGTCGCCCACCGACATCGTGCCAAAGGTATCGCCATGGTAGGCGCTGGTCAGGGCGATGACGCCGGTTTTCTCGGGCTTACCGGTCAGCTGCCAGTACTGGAAGGAAAGTTTCAGGGCGATCTCAACCGCATTGGAGCCGTTATCGCTGTAAAAGACACGCGAGAGGTTGTCAGGAGCGATAGAGACGAGCTTCTCGCTCAGGGCGGCCCCGGTCGGGTGCGCGAGCCCGAGCGTCGTGCTGTGGGCGATCTTGTTGACCTGCTCGATGAGGGCGGCGTTTAGCTCCGGGTCGTTGTGGCCGTGGACATTGGTCCAGATGGAGGCGTTGCTGTCGAGGTAGCGGTTACCGTCCGTGTCGTAGAGCCAGCAGCCCTCCCCGCGCTCGATGAAAAGCCGCGGATGCGCCAGATGCTCGCTCATCTGGGTAAACGGATGCCAGGCATGGGCCGCATCCAGGCGGGCGGCACTCTCAGTCTGACTCTCGGCAAGCGTGTTCATAAAGGCAGCTAATGTGGCAGTAGCTTGCCCGATTGTTAAGCCTAAAACCTCGCGCCTTTACAATAATTTTTTCGAATAGTGTGAATATTTAAAATTCACTGAGCTAATCACACTGATATAACATAGCCCTGCTAGCGAAAAGATCCGAGTGGAGCCCATATCTGCGCGGGAGGCTCACCCTACGGCTGCTTGGGCTCCGGCCCATCCCCGTCGCCAGAGGCGTCCGCTTCCGGTTCGGTTTCATCAGCGGCCAGCTCATCCTCGTCCTCGGGCGGCTCCTCCGGCAGAGGCTCGGCATCGGCTTCGAGAGAGAGCTTAAAGGCGTCGATCGTCTCGTCGTTACCGACGACAAGCAGGATGTCCCCGACATGGATGATCTCGTCCGGCGGGGGCGGCGCGATGCGCTTTTTACCGCGCTGGATACCGAGCACGCTGATCCGGAAGCGATGGCGCACATCGCAGCCAGCCAGCGTCTGACCGGCCAGAAAAGCGTCTGCGCGCACAAAGACACGCTCGATGCGGAAGGGCTTCTCCTCGGCACGCTGGTTCGGCGAGCGCGTCGCCAGGGTCCGCCGGGCGTTCTCGAGCTGCTCCTTGGAGCCGATCAGGACGAGGTTATCCCCGGCAAAGATCGGCACCTCTGGCGAAGGATCGTAATGCGTCCTGCCTCCACGGCTGATGGCCACGATGGAGGCACCGGTCTTTTTACGCAGATGCATCTCACGCAGCAGCATGCCGCAGGCGATCGAGTCATCGGCGATGGTGACCGTCTCCACCTCGATCTGCCAGCGATGCACATGCGATAGCTCGCGCAGCGTGGCCTGGCGGAGTTGCTCCTCGTTCTCGACATTCTGCTCCTGAAAGCTCTGCAGGAAGAGGTACTCCATCCGGCTGTTGATGTTGATGATCGACTTCCAGAAAATCGCCAGCGCGATACAGCCGACCACGATAAACATCCCCAGCGTCACCCCCGAGGGGAAAAACGGAGAAGCTGCTGACAGGAAAACCCCGCCAAACAGCACGATCATGAGCGAAAGCACGATCGTGTGCACCAGATTGGCCATGCGGCCGCTGAGCAGTTGCGGATTACGGCTGCTGCCAAACACGGTGGAGGTCACCAGCTGGATCAGGACATCGAGATTGCGGATGACAGAGGAGAGGAAAGGCAGACACAGTGCCGCCGCCAGTAGCCAGACGCCGACGTGCACCCACTTCATGTGCTCGGCCAGGCTGGGCACACGCACGCAGTACTTGGCCCCGACATAGGCCACGATCAGAATGGCGTTGAGCAGGAAGAAGTTTGCCAGAATCTGAAGCAGCGGTCGCCGCGCCAGCCGGAAAAATGTAATACGCCCCACCCGCCTCGCGATGGCATCGAGCATCTTTTCGTAGATACGTCCGGCGACTCGCACCTGATCAGGCGTCTTCTCCGCGATCCAGCCAAACAGGCGAGCCGGGTTGGCATTTAGCACAGGGATGATCATGTACGTGACCAGCGCAAGCCCCACCGCCATACTCGGCAGGCTCTCGCCTGTGGCTCCGGTCGCCGTCCCCATCGCTGCGATAATAAAGCCGAACTCACCGATGCTGGCCTTTGAGATCGAGGCACGGAAGCCCGTCTCCGCGCTCTGCCCACCAACAAACAGCCCCAGCCAGCACGTGATGAGCTTACCGACGACCACCAGCACGGCGATAAAGACCACCGCCAGCCAGTTCGACAGCAGCCAGCTCGGGTCGATCAGCATCCCGATCGTGACAAAGAAGATCGCGCAAAACAGGTTCCGGAAGGGGTCAGTGATGCGCTGAATGTCCCCGACGATCTGCGTCTGGGCCATAATCGCCCCGGCCAGAAACGCTCCCAGCGAGATCGAAAAACGCGACAGCTGCGCCAACTCGGCCAAGCCGAGCGCCAGTGCGACCGACACCAGGGTGATGATCTCGCCCGAGTTAGAGCCTTTTAGCTGGCGGCTGAGCCAAGGAGCCAGCACGCGCCCCAAAATATATACCCCTGCCGCAAACACCCCCAGCAGGAAGACCACCCGGTACAGCGCGCTAATCTGGAAGCTCTCAGCCCCCCCGAGCTCACCGAGCACCACCAGCAGCAGGATCGCCACCATGTCCTCAAAAACGAGGATGCCCACCGCCATGTGAGCATCGGCATGCTTGAGGCGTCCCTTGTCCTTGAGGATTTTAATACACAACAGCGAGGCTGAGTTCGTCAGCAGCGCACCGAGAAATATCCCCTCCAGCGGCGAGTAGCCCACCAGCGGCGCACAGAGGATACCGATGATAAATACGATGATCGACTGGAGGACCGCCGCGATAAACGCCGGCCAGAAGACCCGCCGCAGTCGCTCAATATCGAACTCCAGCCCGATAAAGAACATCAGGAAGATCACCCCGAGCTGGCTCAGCTCCTCGATCGCACCCGAGTTGTGCAAGGTCGGCAGCTCCGGCGTGTACGGCCCCACGAGCACGCCCACCAGCAGATAACCAAGGATGACAGGCAGCCTCAGCTTATAGAAAATAACCGTGACTACTGCCGCACACAGGACGACCAGAGTCAGATCGTGAATAATACTTCCTTCACCCAATCGAAACAGTGTGACGGTCCCTCACGCGGCCATCAACTCATAAGTCATTCCCAACATCCAAATACGTCTGCGCCCAAGAAAGTGCCGATACTCCAGCCTCATTCACTCCCCGCCTCCACCACTCTAGCGGGCACAAAAAAATCCCCCGGAAAATGACTTCCGAGGGATTAAAAAGTGGAGCGAGCGAAGAGGTTCGAACTCTCGACATCTACCTTGGCAAGGTAGTGCTCTACCAACTGAGCTACGCTCGCTTAGCGTTGAAAGTGCAGTAAATTGGGGATTTCAGGAGCCAATGTCAAGTTCCAGAATAGCACGTTTTCGAACATTTTCTGGAAGAGGCATAAACCCATTGGATTCCAACGACTTAGACATCTCCTCACTGAGCATAAAACGGAGAATTTTGCTAATTTCTTCAAAATTTTCTGTTTTATAGACGAGATAAAACGGCAAACGCAGCGGATAAGAGTCGTAATAGACGTTATCGCGGCTGGGCCCATAAGCGAATGAGTCCTTCTCACCCGTGGAAACCGAAATCGCCTTCAGGTTGTTACCTTTGGGCATGAAGGGAAAAACACCGATCGCGCCGCTATCACTGAGGATAGCATTCGGGTCCTTACTGAAATCCTCCACCGTAACCATGTTGGACTTAAAGTTACCATCCTTCAGGGCCATGGACTTGAACATCTCACGGGTCACCGAGCCCGGGACCTCGACAACAATAGGCTGGATGGAGCGGGCGGCGAGATTACCGGCAACCCCCAGCTCACCCCAGCGGCCATAGTACTGCTCGGCTCCACTGCCAAAGATGCCCCCCAGCTGCGGCAGGGACAGCTCCGTCAGCGGGTTGTTGCTGTTTACCACGATGAAAGCCACCTGATAGGCGAACGGTATCGCCTTGTAACCGCTCATTTCAAACTTTTCGCCGTCAGGGCGGGCGACGAAGGCCAGTTGCGCATCATCGTTGTGCAGCTGCGACATGGCAGGGATACTGCCATACAGGTCGATGTTTACATCGAGCTTGTTGGTCTCGGCAAAGTCTTGCAACGGCTGGACCACCGCATCGCTGAGCAAGTCGGAACCGACCACCTCAATTTCTTCGGCGTGGATAGTTAAAGCAGCTGTGGTAACCGCTAGCAGAGAGAGTAACGTAGATTTCATGAGAATGGGCGCTGAGTATAGAGGGGGGCATTCCCCGCATTCAATCTTTTTAGGGTCTTTACCGACATCAGCCCTGGACATCCAGTTCCGGCCATTGAGCAAGTTTTCGGTGAAGCGTCCGGCGGCTGATTCCCATCAGCTCGGCGGCGCGGGTACGGTTCCCACGGGCCTCAATCAGGGCATTACGCAGGAGCCGCTTTTCGTTTTCCTCCTTGGAGAGCGGATTGGACAGGGCAGGCTCCGTGCGGGCGGCAGCCCCGGACGCAGGCGCACTGCGTACAGGCTCTCCTGACTGATAGAAACGGGCATCCAGATCGTACTCGGTCACTTCCCCACCCCGCTTCATCACCACGGTGTTTTCGCAGAAATTACGCAGCTCGCGGATGTTACCCGGCCAGTTATAACGCTGGAGCACCTCCAGCGCCCCTGCGGTGAGCTGGACCGGTGGGGTGGCATTCTCCTCGGAAAAGACCGTCATGAAGTGGCTCAACAATAGCGGGATGTCATCCGGGCGCTCGCGCAGCGCGGGCAGGCGGATGGGGACGACATTCAGCCGGTAGTAAAGGTCTTCGCGGAACTCGCCTTTATCGACCAGTTCCTTGAGGTCGCGGTTAGTGGCGCAGACCAGGCGCACATCGACCTGAATCGCCTTGAGGCTCCCCAAGCGCTCAAACGAGCGCGTCTCCAGGAAGCGCAGGAGCTTGACCTGCGTGGGGGCGTCGATCTCACCGATTTCATCCAGAAAGAGCGTCCCGCCATCGGCCGCCTCAAAGCGCCCGATGCGCCGCTCGGCAGCGCCCGTAAAGGCTCCCTTCTCGTGCCCGAACAGCTCGCTCTCCAACAGGTTGGCCGGAATGGCCGCGCAGTGTACCGGCACAAACGGGCCTCGTGAGCGGTCGCTGTTCTGGTGAACCATCTGGGCGACCAGCTCCTTACCCGTGCCGGTTTCACCCGTGAGCATGACAGTGGCCCGCGAAGGGGCAACCTGCCGCACCTGGTCAAGTACACGGTTCAGCGCAGCCGAATTACCGACGATCCCCTCGAAGCTGAACTTGCGGTCCAGTCGCTGGTGCAGCTCCTTGTTCTCGCTTTCGAGCTTGCGCGACTGGATGGCACGCTTGATCAGAATTTCAAGCTTTTCGAGGTTGAGCGGCTTGGTCAGAAAATCGAAGGCCCCGTGCTTCATCGCCTCCACCGCGGTCTGCACATTACCGTAGGCGGTCATCATGATACAGACCGGTCGCTGCGGCAGCTGCAGGGCGTGGTCGATCACCTTGAGGCCAGACTTACCCGCCATGCGCAGGTCCGTCAGCACCACGTCAAAGGGCTCCTCGTCGAGCAGCCGGAAGGCCTCGTCCGCATCACGCGCCTGATAGACATCATAGTCGTCCTCCAGGGCGGCGGCCAAGCCCTCGCGGGTGTGCTTCTCGTCATCAACGATCAGGATGCTCTCGGGCATAACCGCTACTCTACGGCAAGCCGCTCCAGCAAAACCACTCTAAACCGCCCATCAGAGTGACTTTTTGTCCCGCGATGAAAGGCAGGCTGTTTGTTCCCAAAAATTACCGGCTCTCCAGCATACGCATGCGGCGGTGACGCTGCGGGAAGCGCAGGCTGATCACGGTGCCGGTGCCGGGCTTACTGTCGATCCCGATCTGGCCACCATGGTCGCGCATGATGCGCTGGACGACCATCATCCCCAGACCGTGGCCGGTGGACTTGCTCGTGTAGTAGGGCTGGAAGACACGCGGCAGGTCCTGCTGGGAGATGCCCACTCCGGTATCGGCAAAGACGAGCGTCACGAAATCATCGTCACTGTGCGCGGTGATGGTGAGGTCGCCGCCGACATCCATCGCCTCCATGGCGTTTTTCGTGATGTTGAAAAACACCTGTTTGATCTGCTCGGGGTCGCCCATCACGGGGGGCAGGTCATCGCGGACCTCGACAGCGACGCTGACGTTGAGGTTCTGCAACTCGGGCCCCTGCAGCGTAAGGACCTCCTCCAGAATCTGCAGCAGGTCCACCTCGCGCAAATCCGGTGGCTGGGGCCGGATCGCCTGGAGAAAGTGCGTAATGATCCCGTCCAGCCGCTGCACCTCATTCGTACAGGCCTCCAGTGAGGACTTGATCTTGTCCGTAGCCGGTTCGCTGCGTACGCGCGCGAGCTGGCGGCGCATGAGCTGGAGGTGAATGTTGATCGAGTTGAGGGGGTTCCCCAGCTCGTGGGCCACCCCGGCGGCGAGGTCGAAGATCGACGAGATGCGCTCGTTGGCAATGCGCTCCTCGGTCGAGGTTTTCTCCTCGGTGATGTCGGAGATGATGATCGCGTAGCGCAGCTGGCGCGTCTCCTCGTCCTCCTCGGTCTCGAAGGGCACAACGTACAGCCGGACGAATCGCGGCTCCGGGTAGGTGATCTCCAGTTCGCGTGAAGAGGCGGGCATCATCGCCGGGCTGACCTCACTGTCGAGGTCCAGTATCTGCCCCAGATCCGGCATGACCTTCCAGAGCACGACCTGGCCGAGGTCTTTCTCCTTCAGGCCGATCAGGTTCCCGGCGGCTGCGTTGGCGTACTCGACGCGCCCCTCCTTATCCACCACGAGGATGCCCTCCTGAATGGTGTTAAAAACCGTCTCCAGCAGCGTGCGCTCACGGACAAGACGCCTCACGAGCGTGGCCAGGTTATCCGAGTCGAGGGCATCGATACGGCCCAGAATGCGGTCCAGGTGCGTGCTTTTGTCGGGCATAGGGGAAAGTTACGGGGCGAAGTGAAAAGCTTTGAGGTAGCCGATCAACTGGTGGGCGACATCGGTTTTCGAACCGGGGCCGAAGTCCAGCGCCTCGCCCCCGCTGCCGATCAGCTGCACGGCATTGCGGTCGGACTCAAAGGCACTCTCGGGGCCACCGACTTGATTGGCCACGATCCAGTCGAGGTTCTTCTCCTCCAGCTTGCGGCGGGCGTAGGCCTCCACGTCCTGCGTCTCAGCCGCGAATCCGACCACGACCTGATCCGGCCGTTTCGTAGCCGCCACGGTTTTTAAAATATCCTCCACCGGCTCAAACTCTACCGTCAGGGTGATGGCGTCTTTTTTCACCTTGTTGTGCGAGTAATGCTTCGGGCGCATATCGCAGACCGCCGCCACCTTGATCAGGATGTCGCAGGCGGGGAAGCGCCCCTTTACGGCGGCAAGCATTTCGCGACCAGTAATGACGGGGATGACCTCCACTCCCTCCGGGGGGCGCAGCGCGACCGGCCCGCTGATCAGCTCCACCTGCCAGCCTGCCGCACGCGCGGCAGCGGCCAGCGCGTAGCCCATCTTACCGCTGGAGGGATTACTGATGTAGCGCACGGGATCGAAAAACTCCCGGGTCGGGCCAGCGGTGATCAGACAGCGGATAGGGCTTGCGTTCATGAGTGGGTGGCAGAGTGTAGGTCCCAAAATGAACAACAGCCGCCAAGAGTCTACACCAAAGCCAAGCTCCGAACCCCGGGAAAACCTCTGGCTGAACCTCGCCTTTAACCTGGCCGCCCCGATCCTCTTCCTGACCAAGGGCGACAAATGGTTCTCATTCCTCACGGAGAGTCAGGTCCTGATCGTCGCCCTACTCTTTCCGATCGGCTACTTTCTCTACGACCTGAAGAAGCGTAAAAAGGTCAACGGCCTGTCCATCCTCGGCTTTATCAGCGTGCTGCTGACCGGTGGCATCGGCCTGCTCAAGCTCAGCCCGCTGGTCTTCGCGATCAAGGAGACCCTGCTCCCGCTCATCATCGGGGTGGCCGTCGTCTCCTCCCTCAAGACCCGGAAGCCCGTCATCAAGATGTTTCTGCTCAACCCCTCGATCATGGACACGCAGAAGCTGGAGTCGCACCTTGACAGCCCGGAGAAGAAGAGCGCCTTTGAGCGCGTGCTGGTGCGCTGCACCTGGATCTTTGCCTCGTCGTTTCTGGTCAGCGCGGCGGTCAACTTCACCGTCACGCGTATGGTCGTCAAAACCGACCCCAATATCGATCAGGCCGCCTTTAACGCCGAGCTGGGGACGCAGACCTGGATCACCTGGGTCGTCATGACGGTCCTCACCCTCCCCCTCATGATCGCTGCCATGTGGGTCCTCTTTAAGAACATCCGCGAGCTGACCGGCCTGACGATGGACGATCTGGTCGTTGACGCGAAAAAGGACGCCAAGGCCCCGCCCTCCTCCGACGAATAAAGAAAGCTACTCGCGTAGTCATTGACGGATACGAAAAAACGCCGCCCACATCGGGCGGCGTTTTTGTTTAAAGCAGTTGGCCGGGATCTTACTCGGTGATCTGCGGGCCTTCAGCCGGGGCCAGATTCTTGGCGCGGTCCTTCATCAGGACGTAGTCGCGCTGGTTCTTACCGACGTAGATCTGACGCGGACGGTGGATACGGCCACCCCCTTCGGCGATTTCCTTCCAGTTGGCGATCCAGCCAGGCATACGACCGATGGAGAAGATGACCGTGAACATGTCGAGCGGCAGGCCGATAGCGGCGAGGATGATGCCGCTGTAGAAGTCGACGTTCGGGTACAGCTTGCGGTCGACAAAGTACGGGTCGCTCAGGGCCTTCTCTTCGAGGCGGCGGGCGATGTCCAGCAGCGGGTTGTTCTGCTTGAGGGCAGCGAGCACCTTTTCACAGGTCTTACCGAGGATGCGGGCGCGCGGGTCGTAGTTCTTGTAGACACGGTGACCAAAGCCCATCAGGCGGGCCTCGCCGCGCTTGGCGGCCTCGATGAAGCGGCTGCCGTCGTCCCCGGCGTCGTGGATCTTCTGAAGCATGCTGACCACGGCCATGTTGGCACCGCCATGGAGCGGACCCCACAGGGCACAGACTCCCGCCGAGACCGAGGCAAAGAGGTTGGCACCACCACTGGCGACCATGCGAACGGTCGAGGTGCTACAGTTCTGCTCGTGATCGGCGTGGAGGAGCAGGATCAGGTCGAGCGCCTTGACCACATCGTCGTGCGGGACGTAGTCATGGTAGGGCTCGGAGAAAAGCATGTGCAGGAAGTTCTGGCAGTAGCCCATGCTGTGCTTCGGGTAGACGAAGGGCAGGCCGTTCTTCATGCGGTAGGTCATGGCCGAGAGGGTGCGGACCTTTGAGAGCAGCAGCGAGGCCGCCTCATCAAAGTACTCCAGGTCGCGCTCACGGTTGTTCGTGGCCATCTCCGGATAGTAGCAGCCCAGGGAGTTCAGCATGGCCGAGAGCATGGCCATCGGGTGGGAGCTGTGCGGGAAGCCTTCAAAGATGCGGTGCATGCCCACGTCGATACGGGCATTGCGCAGGACGCGACCGGAGAACTCGGTCATCTGCTTACGCTGGGGCAGCTCGCCGTAAATAATCAGATATGCGGCCTCGATGAAGGTGGAGCTTTCGGCAAGCTGCTCGATCGGGTAACCACGATAGCGAAGGATGCCCTTTTCGCCGTCGATAAATGTGATCGCGCTTTCGCACGAACCGGTGTTGCCGTAGCCCTCATCGTAGGTGATGTAACCGCTCTTCGAGCGCAGGGTGCGAGTGTCGATCGCTTTTTCGCCTTCGCTGCCCTCCATGAGGGGGAAGGTATAATTTTCATTAGCGATTCGAATAGTGGCGGAGTCTTCCATGAGAGGTCCTGAAGTTAGATCAAGGTTGATAACGTAGGGGAATTAATACCCCTCCTTAGAGGGATTTCACGAAGTTCGTATAAATTTGCAAGCCTTTGGCCTGACTTTTTTCCGGGTGAAATTGCGTAGCGAAGCACTTTCCGTGCGCAATGGCACTGGTAAAGGGGTATCCGTACACGGTTTCGCCCCAGACCAGATCACGCTCATCGGTGATCACATGATAGCTGTGGACAAAGTAAAACTGGTCGCGCGCGCGGTCGATACCGTCCACCAGCGGCGGGTTCTCACCGCAGAAGCTCACGGCATTCCAGCCCATGTGCGGGATCTTGTACTCCGGCCCGAGGACAAAACGCTTTACGCGGCCGGGAAAGATGCCCAGCCCCTTGGTGTCGCCCTCCTCGGAGTGCTCAAAAAGGGTCTGCATGCCGAGGCAAATGCCGAAAAAGGGCCTGTCCTGGGCAATCCAGTCGCGCAGGGTCTGCGCCCAGCCGGTCTGCTCCAGGCGGGCCATACAGTGCGGGATCGCCCCCTGACCGGGAAAAATAATCGCTGCGGACTCCTCTACCCCATCGGGTGTCGCCGCCAGCCGGATACGTGCACCGGCATGCTCCCACGCGCGGCAAACGCTGCGCAGATTACCCATTTCCGGGTCAATAACGGTAACAATCGGTCCTTCTTCGCTCATGCGTGGCTAACCGTGCGCACCCCTGGCCCCTTTGTCAAACTCCTTGGCACTCAGATGGTTCTTTCCATCTTTTTGAGATGAAGAAGATGGCAGTAAATGCGAGAAACCCTTTTGTGAACAAAAGGTTTCTCGAGCTCTTCCCAAAAAACTTTATTCTCGGCGCTTCGCGCCGGGACCAAGAGACGGTCCAGTTTTGATGCCTCGACCAGCAATATGAAAGGGCAGCGAACGCAGTGAGCGATGGGTCAGAGCCCATCATTGCCACCGGGTGCAACTCGGCTAGAAGCCGCCGCCAAAGCCACCCTGATAGACGCCAAGCAGCACGGTGATGATGGCCAGTGCGGCCAGCGCCACCTTGTGCGGAAGGCAAACCTTGATCGCGGGCGTTTCGTCTTCCTTGTCCTCGGGCCAGCTCTGCTCCTGGAAGAACGCTTCACGCATCCATCCGAAGTAGTAGTAGATCGAGATGACCACCCCGATGATGGCCACGGCCAGCAGCAGGTAGAGGTCGGCCTGGTAGGCCACCACAAAGAGGAAAACCTTCCCGATGAAACCGGCCAGCGGCGGAATCCCGGCCAGCGAGCCCAGCCCCACGGCCAGTACGCCTGCGAGGAAGGGATTACGGCGGGCGAGATGCACGTAGTGGTCGATCTGCTGATTTTCGTCATCAGGCCCGGCAACGTGAGACATCACGCCGAAGACCGCGAACGAACCGAACAGGTAGGTGAAAAGGTAGAAGATCACGGCCCAAGCGCCCAGCTCGACGCCCTGCGCCAGAGCGATCACGCCCAGCAGCAGGTAGCCAGCATGCGCGATCCCGGACAGGCCCATCACGCGCTTGACGTTGCGCTGGCCCAGCGCGGTAAAGTTGCCGAAGAGGATCGTCACGACGGCGATGGCCGACAGCAGCGGCACGATCATGCCCTGCATCGGGCCGAAGGGCCCCGTAATCAGGTTGATCAGGACGATGAAACCAGCGGCCTTCGAGGAAACGGCGAGGAAAGCCGTTACCGGGGTCGGAGCACCCTGATAGACGTCGGGGATCCAGATCTGGAAAGGAACAGCACCTATCTTGAAGCAGATACCGCACAGGACCATGACCACGCCAATCTTGGCCAGCATGTTGTCCGGATTAGCGGCGAGGAACTGCTCCAGTGCGAGGAAATTCAGTGAATCGCCACTGTGCATAGGCAGGCTCGGATCACCGGCCACCCCGTAGAGCAGCACGATACCGAACAGCAAAATAGCCGTGCTCGTACCCCCGAGGACGAGGTACTTGAGGCCGCCTTCGAGCGAGAAGATGCTGTTACGCCCGTAGCTGACCAGTACGTAGAAGCCAATCGTCACCGTTTCCAGAGCGACGAAGAGCATGACAAAGTTCGAGCTCTGTCCCAGCAGCATCATACCCGCCGTCACCATCAGTGTCAGGCAATAGAACTCCATGCGAGGCAGCGTCTGCTTGCGCAGATAGATCACGCCCAGCCAGGAGACCAGGATGGAGGCCAGCAGGAAAAACACCCGCATCACGCCGGAGAGCGTGGTCGGCAGGATCATCCCGCCGAAGAACATCTGCCCGTCACCGGCTCCGCCACTCATCTGCCCAAGCAGGATGACAAAGATCACGATCTGCCCGGCGATGGCCGCGAAGGGCACCGCGCGGTCACGCAGGCGCGTGGCGAAAAGGTCAATCAGCAGCACCAGCACAGCCAGTAGCGCCATGGCGATTTCCGGCCAGAGGACACACCACTGGTTAGTCGATACAAACTGCTCGGAGAGCTGTGTCAGAAGTTCCTTGTTCATGATGCCGGCTCTTCGTGTTCATGGCCAGCGGCAGTCGTAGCAGGAGCCGCCGGAGTGTGGGCCGTGGAAAGGACGCGGGGCTGATAGACGGCGTCGTCCATCAGTTGGTTGTCGATCGAGTTGGAGATGGAGCGCGGCCAGAAGCCGACCAGCACCAGCCCGAGGATAAGGATGATCGCGGGGATACGCTCGGCCCGCGTGATGTCGGTAATGGTCTTACCCGCAGAGGCTGCCTTGAAGGCCTCCGATTGCGGTCCCATAAAGATCGCAGCCGAGGCGCGCAGCCCGTAGATGGCAGAAATAATGATCCCGATCACTGCCGGAGCAACGGCCCAGGCGTGGCTTTGCCAAAGGGCCATGAAGATCGTGAACTCGCCCCAGAAGTTGGCGAAGCCCGGCAGGCCAACGCTCGCCATCGTCGCAGCCACAAAGAATCCGGCCAGAATCGGGGTCTTCATCCCGAGGCCGCCCATATCGCGCATATCGTAGGTACCGGTACGCTGGTAAACGGCGGTGGACAGCAGGAACATCAGCGCCACGGACAGACCGTGCGCAAACATCAGGATGACCGCACCACCGACACCTGCCACGGACAGAGTGGCGATACCGAGGAAGATGTAGCCCATGTGCATGACCGAGCTGTACCCGACCATGAGCTTGAGGTCGCGCTGGGCGATGGTTACCAGCCCGATGAACAGGATGTTACCCAGCGCCAGCCAGATCAGCAGCGGATTCCACTCCAGCGCGCCCACCGGCATCAGCGGCACAGCGATCTGCACCAGACCGTAGAGGCCGAACTTTTTCAGCACCCCGGCGTGCAGCATGGCGTTCGCGGTCGGGGCGGCGGCATAACCGCGTGGCGCCCACGAGTGGAACGGAAAGAGCGAAACCAGAATCCCGAAGCCGAACAGCAGCAGGCCGAAGATGTTGTGCTGGATGACGTCGGAGATGTCATTGGCGGCGACGTATTCGCGCAGGGCGATCAGGTCAAAGCCGGTCCAGTCGGTGGCCTTGTAGATGTAGATCAGGCCGAGCAGCGAGAGCATTGCCCCCAGCGTCAGGTAGATCGTCATCTCCATCGCGGCCGAGCGGCGCCCTGCCCCGCCCCAGATGCCGATCATGATAAAGGTCGGGATGAGAGCGAGTTCGTGGAAGAAGTAGAAGAAGAAGATGTCCACCGAGGCAAAGACGCCCATCAGACCACCCTGCATGACGAGCAGGAGCAGCAGGTACTGCGGCAGGCGCTCGGCCTTCGAGTTGATGGCGTGCCAACCGGCGGCCAGGCCGACGATCCCGGAGAGCAGAAACAGCGGCGCGGAGATGCCGTTCAGCCCCAGATAGAGGCTGATGCCGAGCGTTTCCTTCATCCCGAGGTCAAACTGGCTCAGGTAGGCGTAGCCGGCGGCGTTATGGGCGGCGTCACCAAAGTTACCCCAGAGCCATAGCGCGATGGCGGTCGGGGCCAGAAAACCGATCCCGGCGATGAGCTTCGCCATGCAGTCACAGCTCTTCTGCGTAAAAAGCAGAAGCACCGCAGCCGCCAGCGGAATCACGATGGCGAGGATTAGCAGCAAGGAATTAAAGTCCGTCATCGTAGCAGTCCCAGAGCAAAGGCGCCAAAGAGAAGAACGCCGGCGATAAACCAATAAACATAACCGTGAATGCTGCCCACATGGAGCGAGCGTGAAACCATCCCGACCAGCCCGGCGACCGCGCCGGAACCGCGCACGACCAGACCGCCGATGACGGCCGTGTCGATGAACGCTACAAAGTCAGCGAAACGCTGCTGGATGTGGGTGACATAGAAATCGTAAATATCGTCAAACCAGCCGTGGCGCTCGAACACATGGTAGAGCCCAGGAGCCTTGACCTGGAGGCGATCCTGCGCAGGACCGCGACCGTAGAAGAAGAAGGTGAACAGGAAGCCACCAATGATGCAGCCGATGCTCAGGTACTCGACCCAGTGCGCACCGGACTCCTCGAAGAGGTGGTGCGCGCCTTCCCAGCCGGGAGCGGCGTGCGAGTAGCCCTCGATCATGAACTGCGCCACGTCGGCAGGGACGAGGGCGTTCATCACGCCATCAGCCCAGCCCCAGTGGTACACGAACCAGCCTGCACCCAGCGAGAGGACCCAACCGAGCACGACGAGCGGCACCGACATCCACGGGCTGCTTTCGTGCGCGTGGGAGGCCTTTTCGGAGTTGGGCTTGCCGAAGAACACGACGAAGAGCATGCGGCCCATGTACAGGGCGGTCAGCAGCGCACCCAGCATCGTGAGCCCAAAGGCCCACGCGTAGGCGTCTCCGTGACCGGCGGCAAACTTGCCCCAGGCCCCGGCGATGATCGTGTCCTTACTGTAGTAACCGGCGGTGAAAGGAACCGCGGAGATTGACAGCGTGGCGACGAGGAAAGCGATAAAGGTGACGGGCATCTTCTTCCAGAGGCCACCCATCTTGAACATATCCTGCTCGTGGTGGCAGGCGTGGATGACTGAGCCGGAGCAGAGGAACAGCGTGGCCTTGAAGCAGGCGTGCATGGCCATGTGCATGATGGCCAGCCCCGGGAAGCCCAGACCGATGGCCGTGGCCATGTAGCCGAGGTGGGCCAGCGTCGAGTACGCGAGGGTCTTCTTGATGTCGTTCTGGCCCAGAGCGCAGAAACCGGCAAAAACGGTCATGATCGCGCCAGACCACAGGATCCACTCCAGCGCGAAAGGCGTGAGCAGGAAGAACACGCGGACCATGAAATAGATACCGGCGGCAACCATCGTAGCGGCGTGGATGAGCGCAGAGACCGGCGTCGGGCCAGCCATGGCGTCCGTCAGCCACACTTGCAGCGGGAACTGAGCGCTCTTACCGATAAAGCCGCACATCAGCAGCAGGCCGATGCCCGTGACCGCCCCACTCTGCCCACTGGCGATCTGTGCGGTGATCTGGGAAATGTCGGCCGTGCCGTAGTAGTGGTAGGCCCAGGCTATACCAACGAGGAAGCCAAAGTCCCCGATGCGATTCACGATAAAGGCCTTCTTCGAGGCGGCGGCGGCAAAGTCCTTGTCCCAGTAGTGGGCGATCAGCATGTACGAGCTGAAGCCGACCAGCTCCCAGAAGACGAAGACCATGAACAGGTTGTCCGAGAGCACGATGCCGAGCATCGAGAACATGAAGATCGACAACCCGCCGAAGAAGCGGCCCTTGTCCTTGTCGTCGTCCATGTACCCCACGCTGAAGACGTGGATCCAGAACCCGACAAAGGCGACGACCGCCAGCATGGTGGCCGCCTCGTGGTTAAAGAGAAAGCCCAGGTCAAAGCTGTAGTCCTGCCCCAGCTGGAGCCAGGTCAGCGAGCCGGTCAGCGTCTGCCCGTCCCACTGGATCAGGAAGACAAAGCTGAGCACCATGATGACGAAGGCCGCCACCACGGATACGGCCGAGGCCCAGTAGCCTCCACGCCGCAGAAACAGGCAGATGACACCCGCTGAAACCAGCGGGGTGAGCAAAATAATCGCGAGCAGTTGCAGAGGGTTCATCTAGTTGCTGAGGGCGTTGAGTTCCTCGACCTGAACGGTCCGGCGTTTGCGGTAGAGGGCGACGATGATCGCCAGCCCGACAGCGACCTCAGCCGCTGCCACCGTGATGATGAAAAAGACGAAAATGTTGCCGTCCATCGTGCGGTTAAAACGCGAGAACGCCACCAGGGCGAGGTTCACGGCGTTGAGCATCAGCTCCATGCACATATAGATGACCAGCGTGTTGCGGCGCAGCAGCACCCCGAAAAATCCGAGGGCAAACAGCAGCCCCGCCACGAAAAGGTATGCGTTCAGACCAATCCCGCTCATGATTCCCTCACTTCCGATTCACGAATTTCACTGGCGTCGGGAGCACCTGCACGGGTCCCGGCGGTACGCTTGCTCAGCACGATGACACCGATCATGGCCACCAGCAGGAGAAAGCCAGCCACCTGGAACGGCAGCATGTACTTGGTAAACAGACCGTAGCCGAAGGAACGCGCCGCCGTGGCAAACTCCATCGGGCTGGCACCACCGGGTACCTCAGGCACAGCCGCCAGCGCGGGGCCGGAAGCGTCGTTCCCGGTCAGGAAAAGGTAAACCATGCCGAAGATCAGCAGCAGCGTAGCGACCGAGGAGGCGGCTACCGTCAGTACGTCCGGGCGCACCTTACTGCTGCGCTCGACGTCGAGCAGCATGATGATGAACAGAAACAGAACCATGACCGCGCCCGCGTAAACAAGCACCTGGAGAATCGCCAGAAAGAAGGCGTCCAGCAGCAGGAACATGGCAGCTGTCCCCACGAAGCTAACGATCATGAACACGGCGCTGTTGACCGCATTCGGGCTGACCACCACCAAAAAGGCGGAGAGTACCGTCAGCGCGGAAAACAGATAAAAGAAGAAGTCTTGCATAGCGTATGCGTCCCAGTCGCCTGCCAGCTGGAAGCCGGCAAAGCGGTAAAAGTCTCAGTATCGGCTTGGCCCTTTCAAGTCAAAATCCCTTCAGTGTCAGTTAATAAGGTTTAATGATGGCCACCGGCAGCAGCGCGTTCCTCGGCGGTTTTTTTCTTGTCCCACTTGTAGTGCTGGTCGGGCAGTGTGCCACCCAGCTCGTAGAGCTTGTCCTTGTGGTTGACGAACTCCTCGCGCGAGGTGCCCACGACGGAGTAAATGTCCTGCAGGAAGATCGCCTCCTCCGGGCAGACTTCCTCGCACATGCCGCAGTAAATACAGCGCAACATGTTGATCTCGAAGTCCTCCGGGCCCTTTTCCACGTGGGCGCGCTCGGTTTCGGCCTCGGGGATCTCACCGGGGGTGATGCGGATGGCCTTGGGCGGGCAGACGAACTCGCACAACTGGCACGAGACGCACTTCTCGCGCCCATTGGGGTCGCGCACCAGCGTGGGCACGCCACGGTAGCCGACCGGGATCGGCGGGCGCTCCTCGGGGTACTGCAGCGTGACCTTGGGGCGGAAGAAGTTTTTCAACGTGATCTTCAGCCCGCCGATGATCTGCGGCAGGTAAGTCTTCTCGAGGAAAGTAAGCGGTTTGCGTTCGACGACTTTTGACATGGCAGTGAGAAGTTCCTGGGTGGTTAGGGAGCGGCCTGGTCGATGACGGCGGGGATATTCTCAATGGTCCAGAAAGTATCCCAAGCGGCGATGAATATCGCGTAGAAGATGATGCAGGCCAGGGCCATGGGCACGAGGTACTTCCAGCCGATGGTCATGACCTGGTCGTAGCGGAAGCGCGGCAGCGTCCAGCGGATCCAGATGAAGAAGACCATCAGCGAATACATTTTGACGATAAAGAAAATCACGCTGATGACGGCGCCAATCCAGCCCCAAGAGGCCCAGGGGTTGGCAACCCAGTCCGGCAGGACCCCGAAGGTCGGCAGGAACTGCCACCCGCCGAAGAACAGCAGAGTGAAGATAGCCGAGCCGATGACCATGTGCGCGTATTCACCGGTGAAGTACAGACCGAACTTGAAGCCGCCGTACTCGGTGTGGAAACCGCCGACCAGCTCGGTCTCGGTTTCGGGCATGTCGAAGGGCAGACGGTTCGTTTCAGCGAAAAGAGCGGTCAGGTAAATGAAGGCCGGAAGCGGCATCCAGAAAACCAGCCAAAGGTCCTTCTGAGCTTCCACCACGTTAAAGAGCGTGAGGTCACCGAGGCTGCCGGTTGGGCCGTTGGCCCACATGAAGACGGGCAGAATCGCCATCCCCATCGCCAGCTCGTAGGAAATCATCTGCGCACTGGAGCGCACCCCGCCGAAGAAGGAGTACTTGTTGTTACCGGCCCAGGCACCGAGCACGATCCCGTACACCCCGAGCGAGCTGATCGCCAGGATGAAGAGGATGCCGATGTCGAGGTTGGCGAGGACGAGCGGCTGCGCCTGACCGTCCACATAGTAAACACCAAACGGCAGCACCACGAGCACCACCAGTGCCGGAACCAATGACAGGCACGGGGCGATGTTGTAGTACACCTTCTTCACGTGCGCCGGGACGGGCTCCTCCTTGAAGAGGAACTTCAGGCCGTCGGCCGGGAGCTGGAAGATACCGAGCTGCACCAGCATCTTACCGAGCACGGGAATGTCCGCAATGCCGGGGATACGGGCACGGTTCGGGCCGATACGACCCTGAATCCAACTGGCGATCTTGCGCTCCGCCATGACGGAGTAGCCCGCGATCGTCATCGTGACGACGACCACGAGGACGGCGTAAACGACTTTCAGTAAAATATCGATCCAGTCCATGACTTAGAATTTCGAGGTAGCGACAGCTTCACCCTGCGGCTCGTAGTGCCAGCTGGCACCTTCGCAGAACGGCAGCCCCTGATAGGCAGACCCGTCCAGCAGCAGGCCGGTTTCGGGGATCTTGTTAAAGTATACGTCCTTGAGCAGTTCGACGTTCTCATGCAGGTAGTCCCAGATCTGCTCCATCGTGGGATGGCAGGGAGTGCCTCCGGCGCACTCGGCCAGCAGGGCGTCGAGCACATAGACGTCGGGCAGAAGACCGGCGGGGCCGGGAACTGCCTGGTAAAACTTCTGCAGGCGGAACTGCTGGTTGATAAAGCTGCCGGTCTTTTCAAAGACGGTCAGCGTCGGGAGGAGCACCCGCGCAAGGTCGGTCGTGGCATTACGGTGCGTACCGAGGTAAACCACGTTCGCCTTTTTCAGCAACTCGGGCGGAAGACCCGCAGCCACCAGATCCTCACCGTAGCTGACGATGGTCTTGAGCTCACCGGCTTCGAGCTGACCGCGCAGCTTATCCAGAGAGGCCACCGGCAGCTCGTTGATCAAGCCCGTCACGAGACCGCCACGCACATTGGGCGTACGGTCATTGGTGATGAGGCGGCCATCCCCCTCCTCGGTGTGGCTGACGAAAGTCACGGAGCCGGGCTCCTTCTCCACCAGCTTGCGGAGCATGGCCTGCTCTTCAACGCTGAGGTGGCCGGAGGCGACATAGGCCACCGGACCGAGCTGGATCAGCTCTCGGGCGCGCAGCACGGCGTTACCCAGCGAGGCCACCTGGCCGTCGATCCGGAAGCGCTGCATGCGGTCTTCACGCTCGACGAGCTTGTAAAGCGCGCGGCCAGAGTCGGTCATCCAGGAGTCGTTGACCTCGTCGTTGCGGCGCGGCGTCACGCGGTAAAGCTTACCCTCACGGCTCCAAACCTCGGTATTCACGCCCGCGCTGCTCTCGGTGCAGATGGACTTGGTCGGCTTGAGGAACCACACGCGCATCTTGAAGCGGAAGTCCGTGCTGGTCAGCGCGCCCACCGGGCAGATGTCCACGGTGTTGAGCGAGTAGTTGCTGTCGAGCTGGGTGCCGGGATAGCAGGTCAGTGTGGAGTGGCTGCCGCGCTCGGTGAAGCCCAGGACCGGATTCTTGTCGATCTCGGAGCAGAAACGCACACAACGCGAGCACAGGATGCAGCGCTCGTCGTCGAGGGTGACACGCGGCCCCAGCACGGTGCGCTTGGGCTTGACGTTTTTCTCCTCGTGGTAGCGGCTGAATCCGCGCCCATAGTCAGTGGCAAACTCCTGCAGACGGCATTCACCGGCCTGGTCGCAAATCGGGCAATCCAGCGGGTGATTCGCCAAAAGGAACTCCATCACACCCTCGCGGCAGCTCTTGGTCAGCTCACTCTGGGTCTTGATGTGGACACCGGGAGTGGCCTTGCTGGCGCAGGCGATGGCGGGCTTGGGCATCCAGCCGATCTTCTGCTGGCCGGTGTCGTCGTCCATGATGGGCTCACCGGTGGCGCGGTCGCGCATCGGCATCCCCATCTCGACCAGGCACATACGGCAGTTACCAGCGACCGAGAGGTGCGAATGGTAGCAGTAGTGCGGGATCTCCACGCCTACGCTCTCGCAGGCGTCCACCAGGTTCATCCCCTCGGGAACCTCGAAGTCTTTGCCATCGATGTTGATGGCTACCGTTTTGGGCTGTCCGTTCTCTGACATGGGAAAAGTATAGCGCTTAGATGAGCGGGTATCCGTTCGGGTTGTAGCGGCCGTTGCCCTGGTGGGCGATCTTGTCCAGATACTCGTCCTTAAACTTGTTATAGTGGCTCTGCGTCGGCCAGGCAACGGCTTCACCGTGGGCGCAAATGGTCCGGCCTTCGATCTGGTCGGCGATGTTTTTCATCAGATCGACGTCCTCGGGGCGGGCTTGGCCGCAGGTCATGCGGGTCGTCATCTTGTTCAGCCACAGGGAGCCCTCGCGGCAGGGCGTGCACTGGCCGCAGCTCTCGTGACCATAGAAAGCCATGAGATTGGCGATGACCTCCATCATGTCGGTGGAGTCGTCCATCACGATGGCGCCGCCGGTTCCCATAAAGGTACCGCAGCAGCGCAGGCTGACGGCGTCCAGCGGGATGTCCTCAACGCCCCAGTCAAACTCCTCACCGGTGTTCGGATGCTTACCGGTGAAACGCTCGCCAAAGCGGAGAATCTTGGTGGAGGAACCACCGGGGATCAGGGCCTTGAACTTGCGGCCCGGCAGCGGTCCGCCGCACAGGTCGTACAAAAGCTCGCCGAAGGTGGCCGAACCGGCCTCGACTTCGTAGTAGCCGGGCTTTTGCACATGGCCGCTGACGCCGAAAATATGCGTGCCGGTGTCGCCTTTGACACCGATCTTGGCGAACTCGGCGCCGCCCATCTCAATGACGTGCTTCACCTGCGAAAGGGTCTCCACGTTATTCACGATGGTCGGGCACTGGTACAGGCCGAGCACAGCCGGGAAATACGGGGGCTTGATGCGCGGGTAGCCGCGCTTGCCTTCGAGAGACTCGATCAGGCCGGTTTCCTCACCACAGATGTAGGCCCCGGCTCCGCGGTGCACCACGATGTCGCAGGAGTAGCCTGAGCCGCCGATGTCCTCGCCGACGAAGCCCTTTTCACGGGCCTCCTCAATGGCGTTTTCAAGGATGCGGGCGCCGTTGATAAACTCACCGCGGATGTAGATGAATGCCTGCTTACACTGCGTGGCAAAGGCCGATATCATCATGCCCTCGATCAGCTGGTGCGGGTCCTGATAAATGATCTGGCGGTCCTTGAAGGTGCCCGGCTCGGATTCGTCAGCGTTGCAGACGAGGTAGATGGGCTTGCCGGACTTGCGGTCGAGGAACTTCCACTTCATGCCGGTGGGGAACCCTGCCCCACCCCGTCCGGTCAGCCCCGAGTCGAAAACTTCCTTGCACAGGTCCTCGGGCTTGGCCTGGAGCGCTTTCTTGAGCACGTCGTAACCGCCGTGACGCATGTAGCAGTCGATATCGGCGGTGTAGCCCGGCTCATCGACGTGCTTGTAAATAATTCGGCGTTCCTGAATGGCCATGATCTTGTCTGAAAAAATCTATCCGTGGTTACAGGTTGGTGTCCCCTAGCCTTTGTAGGCGGGCGTACCGGGCTCGGGCGCGGCCTTGCAGGCGGCGCCGGGCTCGGCGGAAGCGGCTTCCTTGATGCGGGCGATCAAGTCCTCGAGTTGATCGGGCGTGCAGTTCTCGTAAAGACGATCATCGACCTGGACGACCGGGCCCTTACCGCAGTCAGCGATACACTCGACAAACTCGATCGTGTAGTTGCCGTCTTCGGAGGTGGCTCCGCGCTTGCAGGCGAGCGCGTCCTCGAGCTGTTCGCAGACCTTGTAGGCACCATTGAGGGCGCAGGAAAGCGTGCGGCAGACCTTGATATGCACCTTGCCGATGGGCTTGCGGCGGAACATCGGGTAGAAGCTCACCACTTCGAGCACCTTCATGGGCTCGATCTCGAGCTTGGCGGCGATCCACTTCATGGCCTCGTCCGAGAGGTAGCCCTGGTCTTCCTGCACCAGATGGCACAGGGGCAGCGTCAGGCTGCGCTTGTCCGGGTACTTCGGAAAGAGCGATTCGATCTTTTTAAGGGTTTCGGGAGCCAGGTCCATGGTCACAAATCAGAAATTAGCGGTCGCACTCGCCCATGACGAAGTCAAAGGAGCCCAGGACGACGGGGATGTCCGACATCATCATGCCGGGCAGGAGTTTGGGAAGGATGCTCAGCGAGCAGAAGCTGCCGCCGCGGATGCGCAGGCGGAACGGCACGCCACCGCCCTTGGAGACGATGTAGAAGCCGAGAGCCCCCTTCGGGTTTTCCGTTTCAAAATAGACTTCTCCAGCCGGGATCTGCGGCCCTTCGGTCACGATCATGAAGTTCTGGATGAGCTCTTCCATGCTGGTGAGCACCTTGTCCTTCTGCGGCTTGAAAATCTTCTTGGCCTCTTCGGCGTACCAGAGACCGTCGGGCATCTTGTCGATGGCCTGGCGAACGATCTTCACGCTCTCACGCATCTCTTCCATGCGGACGAGGTAGCGGTCGTAACAGTCACCGACGGAGCCGATCGGGGTCTCAAACTCGTAGTTTTCGTACCCGAGGTACGGGCAGTCGCGGCGCAGGTCCACGTCCACCCCGGAGGCGCGCAGGTTGGCCCCGGTAAAGCCGTAGCTGATCGCGTCTTCCTTGGAGATCGGCGCGATGTCCTTCGTGCGGTCGAGAAATATCTTGTTGCGGGTCAGCAGGTTATCAACCTCGTCGATAGCCGGCCCGAGCTGATTGAGGAAGTCGTTCACGCGGCCCAGCCAGCCGTCGGGGATATCCCGGGCAAGCCCACCGATACGGGTGTAGCTGGTGGTGAAGCGCGCGCCGGTCAGCTCTTCAAAGAGCGTGTAGAGCTTTTCGCGCTGCGTATAAGTATAAAGGAAGACCGTCATCGCGCCACAGTCCATCCCGTACACCCCGACACCCAGCAGGTGGGAGGACAGGCGGGCCAGCTCGCAGCAGATGAGGCGGATCGTCTCACAGCGCGGCGGCATCTGGAGCCCGGCGAGTTTCTCAACCGCCATGGCGTAGCAAACGTTGTTGGCCAGCGGAGCGAGATAGTCCAACCGGTCCGTATAGGGTACGAACTGGTTGTAGGTCATGTTCTCGGCGATCTTTTCATCCCCGCGATGCAGATAGCCGATGACCGGGTCGCACTTGAGGATGTAGTCGCCGTCCAGCTCGAGCCTCAGCCGCAGCACCCCGTGCGTGGCCGGGTGCGAGGGACCCATGTTCAGGCTCATGGTTTCGCCCTGCAGCTCGTCCTCGTGGTCGGCGGCACGGCGGGCGGCGTCGCCCACGGAAAGTTCTTTGATTTGAGTCGGCATGGTGTCTTCAGCTCTCGGAGGGCTTCTCCTTCTTTTCGTTCCAGCTCTGGTCAGCGGCACGCGGCTCGCGGTCAGACATTTCACCGGTCTGCGGAGAGTGGAAAGGCCCACCCGCCATCGGCGCGGCGATAACCTTGGTTCCGCCGGTAGCCTCGGTCACATCAGCGGCCGGGAGTTCCACCTCGATGCCCGCCAGCGGAAACTCCTTGCGCAGCGGGTGGTACGGGTAGCTGTCCCACATGAGGATGCGGCGCATGTCCGGGTGCCCGCTGAAGCGGATACCCAGCAAATCGTACGTCTCGCGCTCCATCCAGTTGGCGATGCCAAAAAGTCCGGTCAGGGTCGGAGCCACGGGATTTTCGTCGCCCTCACACTCGGTCTGGACGCGCACGTAGCGCTTGTCACGGGTGGAGAACAGCTGGGCCAGCACACTGAAGCGCGGGCTGGCTTCCTGCCCCCAGTCAACACCGGTGGAGTCGGTCAGCAGGTCGAAATGCATCTCGTCGCGCAGTTGGCGGCAAGTTTCGACGTATTTATCCGCCGGCACATTAATAGCCGGCGCGTCTGCGCTCGAGCGCTCAGTCGCGTAGTCAAAGCGTTTGAGCAGGTCCTGAAGAAGAGTATCTTGCGTCATTAGTGAGCAGCCGTAGGTGCAGTGGCCTGGGGGGCCGGGTGCATGTCACGCTTGAGCAGGTTCGAGACCGAATGCTCGTGCATGATTTTATCCTGAAGCTTCATGAGGCCGTCCAGCAGGGCTTCCGGGCGCGGAGGGCAACCGCTGATGTAAACGTCCACCGGTACAATCCGGTCCACCCCTTGCAGAGTGGCGTAGGAGCGGTACATCCCGCCGGAGGAAGCGCACGCGCCCATCGCCACAACCCACTTGGGCTCGGGCATCTGGTCGTAAATGCGGCGCACAACTTCAGCCATCTTATAAGTGACCGTGCCGGCGACCAGCATGCAGTCTGCCTGGCGCGGAGAGAAACGTGTCACCTCCATGCCGAAGCGACTAATATCAAATCGCGAGGCGGCGGTACCCATGAACTCAATGGCGCAGCAGGCCAGCCCCATAGGCATCGGCCATACCGAATTCTTGCGTACCCAGTTGATCACCGCGTCCAGTCTGGACACGACAACTTCCCCCTCAATTTTGCTGTTGTAGCCGTATGAAGCCTCCGAACTCATAAAAAACCCTTACTTGCCTAGGGAGCAGTCCCCCCGGAATCAAACCTAATTAAAAATTTTGTGCATCTTGAGCAAGATACAAGCCGATCATAAGGCCATTTTATACCTCACTCAAGCGGCAGAGGTGAACTTCGACAAAATACATGCTTTGGGATTGACTCCCCCCCGACCTGCTGGCTGACTCCCCGTTTCTTCAAAAAGGAGAGGTGACAGAGTGGCCGATTGTGCATCCCTGGAAAGGATGTGTGCGGGAAACTGCACCGAGGGTTCGAATCCCTCCCTCTCCGCCACTGACTTTTCAGTGCCCGGCGTGGAAGCCTCGAATTTTCAGTAAGTTACGAATCAACAACGCCTTAATATGAGCATTTGTTGAAGTATTTAATACGACTAAATACTACTCAGTACTACTAAAATCGCCCGAATTGCCTTAACTGAGGCTTAACCGAGCCCCCTTCAGGCTGCTTTTATCCTGCGCAACAGATCATCGAATATCATTCATCTAGTACTGCTAAAGGGCAGAAAACTATTCTGTTCAGTGACACGCAGAATCTGGCCGCCACCAATTGGAAGTAAATGGAACGTGACCATCTCATGGGCAGGGGGGAAATCAAAATCTACACCACAGTAAGGAGATGCTACGCGAAAACCTCCTGAAAAACGGCGAGCAACTCCTCGCCATGGCCCTCAAGGCACGCGCTGAGCGCATTTAGCAGCAAAATATGATGATGTTCTCCAGCCACGATTACACTCTAGCCAGACCCACAGTATCCACACGTGAACCCTGTCATTCGCCAATCAAACTCGTTTAAATCAAGAAACTTGTGGCGTTTATGTATTAGTACTATTAAGGGAGATTCTAGACTAAAAGATCGTATGATTCCGATATCGCAAATAATTGAAACGCATCCCAAGTTAGTCATGAAGCTTCAGCGCTTCTCTCTTCCCGCAGCAGCACGATTGGTTGGTGCGCTCGGACTAATTCCTGAGCTTCAAGCAAATACCATACGTATTGAAATACTTACGCATCTAGTCGTCACATGCTGTCGTGGCAGCGCAATGCCAAAGTTCAAAGACTTATCCGAATGGGTTAGGCTTATGGCAAGTTCTACTGCGGCGCACTTGGAAGATCCGGTAGAAGATCAGTTCATTGGGTGTGCCAACTCTAGGTATGGAAGTTTTCGAATATTCCAAGGAAATTTCAGTGACGGAGCCTTTCTGGTAGAACGGCTCCTTGATTTTTATGGGAAGAAACCCGATGCTCCAACATTTCAAGAGACGATAGATAGAGTCATAGCCATACTCAAAATAGCAGATGCGTTAGCAGAGAAAGCAGGCTTGCAACGCTACGATGAGGGAAGCGGAAATCATGCGCAGAGGCTTATAATCCCGAGTAGGAAGGTTTTGGAGTCAAGAATCAAAAGCATTATCTTTACTCATCAAGACCTCAAGGAATTAGGGGCTCCGGAAGCCCTCCTTGACGATTTCATTTTAAGCAAACCTCTGCTTACAAACATTAATCTAGAGACATTGTGGGCCTCGACATTGGAACGGCATCCGCTTCTTCGGGTGGAGAAAGGCATTTTGGTTATTGAGCCTAGTACGCTTTCTAGGACAGTAGTTCGCTATATGGTTGAACGGCTAAAATTTATAGCAGGATTTGCTGATATATTCTATCGGGCTGAAAGTGCAGATGTTTTCGTTAATGACGTTGCTAGCCGACTTGGAATTAATCCAATTGAGTTCACTCCACCAGAGGCGGAGGAGGGAACGCCACATTTGATGCCATGTTTTGGTCTGTTTGACGTTGGAATGCCGGTTGTCATGCTAACATATACACCATCCATACAAGGTGCGATAAACAATTTTTCTGGAGTCGATACATTCTCAAAGGTAGAGCAAGAAAAATTCCAAAATTACATACAGTCTTGTGCTAATAAGCTCGAAAAACTTCCTCACTTCAACGGAGGAATGGTTCTCATTTGCATCGCAGGCTATGGAAGGTCGTGTGAACTAAAGTGGAATCATTGGAGTCCGAAATGGAGGGTTTATAGCGCTACCTTACGGGATTGGATGGCCTTAACGGGTGCTGGATGCACTGCGGTACAATTATGGAAACTCGGAAAACATAAAGACCATTGCGAGAGCCTTGGTGTGGAACTAGTAAACCCAGCAGGATTGCTCAATCTGTTTTCATTCTGGAGGAATTCCGAATTCCGTTTAGTGCCTAAACAATTGGACATTCAAGAAATTCGTAAAATCATCTATATCGACTGCGCCCATTCTCAATTAATTCGTGTATTGGAAGCCCAAAAGCTTGACGAGCACTGTATTGAAAGGCCAGGTAGCGATAGTTTTTCCCGAATCGTCAGACAGAATTCACGAACCTTTTTCCTAGAAGATAACCACGCCCCGATTTATGGTGCGATTAATGAGGCTCAAGAACGCTTGGTTGGTTGTACAAAGCGTGGTTGCGCCGTGTGGTGGGTTGTTGCAGAATATCGCCCCGATCGTCCAGAACTACGAGATCTGCTATATCAGCTTTGGGATTGCGTGCTCCAATGGACAGACCATCTGGTCGCAGTCGTGGAGCGAGAGTGGCCGGAAATCCGTAGGCGGGATATCGAAGTACACTTGGTCTTGCCGAATTTTGAGCAATGGTCATATGGAGATGCCAACACTCTACCTTCCGAACCAGAGGAAATTTCAATTAAGACAGATCAGCAAAAGAGCCGCATTACACTTACAATCCCAGAGGGATTTCTCTTACAATTTAACGCACCTAAAAATATCGCTGAACAAAAAATCGTAGCGTCAATTTTTAGAGGAGCCGCTCATCTATCTGGGAGACGGGATTCAGAAGAAGCCATTTCATGCATGACTCATGAAGTCGTTCGAAATGACGACACACGTTACTTTCACGTAGTGGAAATGCATGAAATAGAGCATTTTTATAAGGCTGAGCATAAACCACATCCGCTTTTCGTTGCCGACGAGGACACGAACTTGGCAACACTTGGCCTTGCCGATTTAGTCGGCCGGCCTGCTGAAGGGAATCAAATCATTGGTCAAGAGAGTTGTAGGACCTTTCTCCAAAAAATAGTTGAGAAGGTCTGGGAGCGACTAGAGAAGCGGCTTGAGAGATTCGATAGAACTTATCTTGTTCAAGCGTGCTTTCGGGCAATCGACGAAATTAGTCGCGATCAAACTGTTTGGCACATGACTACGCGATCAGTATTCGCTCTACATAATGATCATGACAATACCAGGGAAGTATTACGAAATCGTCGAAGTCAACAGTCTATAGCTCATCTCGCAAACCGAATTCTAATAGAAACGGCACAATACGCTTGTCTAGATGATGCGAAAGAGGCTTTTTTCAGAGCAGATCATGCACTATTACTTTCTGAAGTTAAGTTATTAATAGAACTTGCACATCATCGTGATGCCATAGCATTCGGCGTTATGAAACCAGAAATCACCATCTATCCCAACGGTGAGATTGATGTAGATAATAGTTTTTATAACGAGACATTCTTTAAATATTTGTCACACCGATCAGACAACGACTCAAATAAGGCCGCAAAAGCTTATGAACAATACTTTGAGGCACCAGAAGTATTTTCGGACGATCAGTCAAAGGCCATAGACTGTAGGATATCAAAACTAAATGCTGCCTTTGAGCCTGAGTTTGGGGTTTCAATCGAGAAAATACTTAAGATTATGGATGTCTTTAGGGATTTTGCTATTAAATCGGGTGTACCATGCCGGCTAGTTAAGGAGCGAGAGATGCTCAAAATTCTTCAAGAGGGCTGCGAGTTCTCCACCTCAGAGGCTGAGGCGTTTCTTGTGCGACTAACCCTTCCAATCCGTCCAGCATGGGATGAGAACCTTCCACCCAATTGTAAGAAAGAAGATGTCTATCCATGGCGTTTTCGCAGACATTTATCTCTCCTAGCTCGGCCTTTGGTCCAAGTAGCCATATCACCACGCACTTGGGTTATTTCTGCACCATTCATTGAGAAAAGCTTATCCTATTTGTTGGGAAATATCGAAAGCGCGAACTTCCCCGAACGCTTTTTCTCATCTGCAAATATGCGTTCATATCTTGGGCACGAGGTGAATCGGCGTGGGCATGATTTTGCAGAGCGCATTCGCAATATATTTAATGATCATGGTCTTGAATCTAGATTTGAAATAGAAATGACCGAAATAGGGGCTTCAAAAAGCTTGGGGCTTGGTGATATAGACGTTTTAGCCTGGAACCCATCCACTGGAAGAGTTTTTGCAGCTGAATGCAAACGCCTTCTCCCGGCACTAACCATTCGGGAGGTGCTTCAGCGGCTTGAGGATTTTCGTGGAAATAAGAAAGTGAAGGATTCTCTCGGTCGTCACCTTCGACGAGTCGATTGGATTAGACAGCATTTAAACTCTCTTTCAAGGATCACCGATATTCCGACAGAGAGCATCCAACTGACTCCTCTACTTGTAACCAGTGAAATTGTACCAATGCAGTTTTTTAAAGAAATGGAATTCCCGACTGAACAGGTGATACCTGCCGACGATCTTTCACAATACATCAATCAGCGATAAGGATCCACGACGACTGGGATTGGGAAGGTTGAGAAGGAAGGAAAGAGAAAGACCGCGATAAAAGAAGGCCTCGTGCCTGATGAGCGCATGGGCATTTGCCTCATTCGCCAACTCGTTCATTGCTTTTGGACATCGTGTGTCTTTGCTGACGCCCCCGCCCCCAAATGGGGAGCGAAGACACAAGAACTTCGAACATCCGCAAGATGGCTTTTCGTTCGGCGGGCGATTTTGCACTACGAATTGCCCGGACACCGAGGGCAAACGCAACGACAGGACCGATAGATGCAAAAACAAAACAGTAAGCTGCAAATGTGAGGGATGTATCCATGGGCGTGATCAATTGAAGTGATGGCCGAAAAACAGCCATATCGAAGGTGTGCGGTTCATGTATGAGAGCATACCGCTGTACTGTTCTGCGGGAAGCTCAGATAGCCGTAACTTTCGGGTCTATAGAACATGCCCATGGCCTGCCTGCCCATAGGAAGAGCTTTTACGGGCAGTGCTTACGCAACTGAGAAAATTTGTTGCGACAGAGTTTCTCTAAGTACCGTCGGGCATCCTTATCCCCCTCGCGTTCACCTCCGTTGCTCAATTCCTGCCATAGACCTGGATTGCGATTGGGGTCGTTAGCCAACAAATCAAATTCCTTCCGAACAAGAGGCAGTATTCCCTGCTTCCACCATGAGTCTGGATCATCGAACCAGTCGGGAAGATCCGCGCAACGCAGGATAATCTCCACACGGCTTGGGTGCATGGAGTGGCCAATGAACTGAGCGATTGTAACGCCCTCGTATTCATCCGCAGTCTCATAAAATCCTTGTAGCATTTCTAGGGTTTGCACTTCAAATT
The DNA here is from genome assembly GCF_019603315.1 of Ruficoccus sp. ZRK36. Taxonomy (NCBI): domain Bacteria; kingdom Pseudomonadati; phylum Verrucomicrobiota; class Opitutia; order Puniceicoccales; family Cerasicoccaceae; genus Ruficoccus; species Ruficoccus sp. ZRK36. Next base: position 2,278,136 of record NZ_CP080649.1, on the reverse strand, counting down.
CATACTCCTTGCGGTACCGGTGTATGTCATCAAAAATTCGGGCAACAAGGAGGTGGGAATAGGCTCCGGCCCTGGAGCGATTGTCCGAAATATCTGGGGCTGGATGCTTTTCGCCAAGATGGATAGCTTCTGCTATTGTAGAAGCGTCCGCAGTATATTCCGGATTTCGGGCACGAACGGAAGGCATGGTTAGCGAGGTTTCGGCAGCGGTGCGAAACTGCTCAGGGTGAACGAGTGCGAGCCGCATGGTCGCTTCCGTGAGCGCTTTCGCCTGATACCATAGCTCAGGGCAAGCCCGTGGAACATTTTCTTCAGCCAATCGAACGAGTTGACGATTCAAGTAGTCGATTCTGGAGGACAAGCAATCAAACGCCCGATCACGACTGTAGTAGCCGCTACGCTCTTGTTTGTGCGGATAGTCGTGCCTCAACGATCGTGCACGTATCAACTTGAGAAGAAGGGTCGAACCCCTGTCGATGGCATTGTATGCTTCTGTGAGCGCATCCTCTGGATGATCTCTGATTAACCTTTCGTCCTCGTCATGCTCCATCAGTGCTTTCTCCTGCTCTGGAGTGTGCTTTCTGAGTCGGCGAATGTGGGCAACGTGATCATATTTTAAGCCGATGAAATCTTGCTTTTGGAATAACTGCGTCTGTTCCGGGGTAAGCTTCACCGGGGGTAGAGGCTGAAACTTCTTCTTTGCTTTTTTTTTCGAGGCCATACTTCTATGTAACGCTATTCAGGGAAAATCGCCCAGCGAATTATACGATCTATGATCTTTACGGTATGGGGAATGGATAACACTCGGATTACGTAATTTCCACAGACTGAAACGGTTGGATCGGTTCCGCCCCGATGTCGAAATTTCAATTCAGAGGGCCGTGAATCTGAAACAGGCCACCCGCCACGCAGAAGCAGCCATTGCCCTAATCGATGCCCAAGCCCAGTGTCAGGAACTAATACCCCAAAAGTAGAAGAACCTGTCTCTGGTCGAAAAAGAGGGAAATCATAAGCACCGATTCGGCTTGGCTCCGGCTTTGGCTCGGTGTCCGTGCTGACAGTGGAATATTTTTTCTGTTCGCCAAACTGAGGATTCCCATGATCAAGCTGATTCCTTTGGGGGGATCGTGAGAAAATTGAAAGTTGGGTATTGCTCCAGTAATAAGCAATAACTCACAGTTTTCAGCATGTCCCCCCATACAACACCTGACGGAGAACCCAGCTCACTTCTCGGAATTAGGAATGCCATAGATTTTTACGACCAATTGGCATTCCCTGCCTACCAGGACTTCCTATCCCGCAATGGATGCCCAAGGCATGCGCTTGTAGCTATCATACTGGCGTATCATATGTACGAATGGGCTCATCAGGAAGCTTTTGACAAAGGCAAGTTCCTAGAGCGATACCCAAAGCATGGATGTGAAGCCCAGTGTTTGGAATACGCCAGACTGTTGGCTAACGGCAGTAAACACTTCAACCCCAAGGTAAAAGTGGAAACACGCAAACAAAACGGCTTTTCTTCGGCGTTCAGTGATGCCTATCAACGACCGTTAATCGTTATCATAGATCACGGGAAGGAAATCTCTTTCGATACCATACTAAGCACCGTCATGGGCTTTTGGAACCTACACGTTGAGGAGTTGAGAAAGCGTTAAAAATAAGACACTTAGACCTATGATTGTCCGCTCGCTCTGCTAGAGTTAGAGTGAGATGGAAATCAAACGGCACTACCGTCCCGAGAGAGTTAAAAAATATGAAGCGCGGTGGTATGTGGGGGGACGGCTGAAATGCCGGTTCTTCGCCACCGAGAACGAACGTGAGAAGTTCGTGGAGAACTTCTCGGAGCAGTTGGAGCGCAACGGGCGTGACTTGCTGCTGGGCTTCGACGCCGCCAAAATGCGCCGGTGGCAGGAGGCCACGCGGCTGGCTCCTGAGGCGGACCCGGTGGAGGTCGTGCGTTTCTGGCTGGCCTCGAACCGCCCGGTCCTGCGGCCCCGGAAACTGTCCGAGGCCATCCCGGCCTACCTGAAACACCTGGCGGGCATCGAACGCGACCCGGAGTACCGCAAGCACATCAAACGGCATCTGGAGGATTTTTCCTCGTCGCTGCGCGGCGACCGCCACGTGCATGAAATCACGCATCAGGTGATCGCGGACTACGTCCTGAACCTCCCCTATCAGGCGGTAACGAAGCGACACTACCGGCGTGACCTCAAGGGAGCCTATTCATGGTGGATCGAACAGGAATGGGCGATGGAGAACCCGGTGCGCAAGGTGCGCACGCCGCCGGTGATCGCCCCGGAGCCGGGCATCCTGAGCGTCGAGGAAGCCGAACGCCTCCTGCGGGCTAACGAGCACGTTGATCCGGGGGTGTGCGGCCTGTTGGCTCTGGGCCTGTTCGCTGGGATGCGCTCCTCTGCCATCTCCCGGCTCGACTACGCCGAATTGGACTTTGAACAGCGCGGCATCCACACCCCCGCCGAGAAAACGAAGAAGCGCCGCCGCCAGTGGATCGAGGATTTGCCCGACAACCTGTGGGCATGGCTGGAACGCACCCCGAAGGAAGCCTTTGCCATGACCCAGCGGCAATACCTGCACCGTCGCAGCGAGGCGTTGAAACGGGCGGGCCTGCTGATCGAGGCCGACGACATCGCCCGCGGAAAACGCCAGCGGGAAGCCGAGGGCTTGCCGCCGGTGGAGTCCAAACCCAAATGCCCGCCGAAAAACTGTTTTCGTCACAGCTTCGTCACATACCATGTTGCCCTGCATCGAAATCCGGGCAAAACGGCCCTCATTATAAGCCACCGGAATCAGGATGTCATGTTTCGACATTACCTAGGCATAGCCACCAAGGAAAATGCCGAACGTTACTTCGACATATATCCAAGCAATAAAGAAATAAAATAGCTAATGCTAAAACTATCCTTGCATCAGAATCCGAATCCAAATAGCGGTATCCATTATGTATAAAAGAAGATCTAAAAAACCAATTCGTACTAATAAGTCGAATAAGACGAGACGTGCGCCGGGTAAGACGCAAATCTCCATCAGCCTGCCGACGCACTTGCTCGACAAGATCGACCAGATGGCGGACACGGTGAATCGCAACCGGAGTAATTTCATCTCCACTGAGATGATTAAGATCGTTGGGGACAACTGAAACCATTGCTGCGGAACGGGACATGGGATATGGCCCGTTCCGCAACGATCTAAAAACACGCTACCGAACGGGCCGCACTCACCGTGCGGTCTTTGAATCGCTCCCAAGGCAACAGCCATCGAATGCCTTTCCATCCCATGGAAAAACCATGTGTTCCAACAACGAATCGCCATGAAACGAAATATTCTACTGGTTATCATCCTCCTGCTGTCCATAACGCCGGTGTCAGCTGCCGAAGACTGGACGGTAAGCCTCGGCCATCAGTACGCGGCCTTCTATCAGGAAGCGGCATCCTTTGAAAAAGGTTTTGCTGCAAGATCGGGCAGCGGACTGAACATTGACTTCAACGAGCCACTGGCTTTGCGGAGCATGATTGTCGTGCTCGAAGGCGCCCAAAAGGAAGGCAAAAGCCGACGCTTTCGGGCCGGAGCCATTCCTGCCCTGGCCACCGCCAGCAACGCTCTGGCTTCCGATTTTCAAAGTATCCAAATGGCCTACTACCTCTATGTCGGCTATCAGACAGGCAAAGGCAAGGGCGTGGAGCCCGAGCTTTCCGCCCCGTTCAAGAAGTTGAATCAGGCATACACGAAACTGTCTGTTGCAACGACGCAGCAGATCACCCGGCTTGCCGCCACACTGGCGGAATCGGACTGAGGGCATAGAGAAACCCTTCGAGTCGCTCGGTCAATGGCGGGAGGCGGGACGCATTTATCCCGCCTCCTGCCCCGCAGCTAGAGTTGATCGTACTGGCCTCTGGCGATCTTGGAGATGACCGGGTAGCTGATTTGCAGTTCCTTCGACACCCGGTTCACCGACTGGTCTTTCAACTTGGCCTTGATCAGGTCGCGCAACTCAGGCGTGACTTTCGTCCGCGAGCGGCGGCTGGGGGACGTATGGCCGTTTAAAGCCCGGCGACCGTTCAGTTGAATATCATACTTCTCAATCAGAGCCTCGACAAGTTCCTTCGGCGTATCGAACTCGCTCAACTTGACGATGGTGGCGAGCTTGGCTTGGTTGGCCTTCTTTCTTTTCTTGAGCCCGAGCAGCTTCTTTTTCTGCATGGCCAGATTTCTCTCGGACTTTTCGATACGCTTCAGTTCATTCTCTATATTCATGATTTCTTTCACTCTTATTTATACGTTATTGAATAAAAAACGAATTGTAACTTGTCGCCTTAGCATCAGGCGATGCGGATGTTGAAGACAGTCTCCCATCCTCCGTCTTCCTGGCGGAATGAAAAGGGACTGCCCGGAATGCCGAAGAACGCTTTGAGACGAGCCGCCAAACGTCCTTTCCGTTTCTTGTTGCGGTGATCGGCGTATTGGCTGGACCACGTGAATACCCCCATTTCCTCCGCAAATTGGTAGAGCAACTGCCACTGTTCGTCGGGGGCCAGATTTTTCCGGTTGACCATTCCCATATCCTGAAAGGTGTAGGCCGCCTTGATGTGGCCTATGGACGCCACCACGGTGTGCCCGTCCCTGAACACGAGGGTGAGATCGTGCCAGGCGGCGTTGGCGGGCGTCGGGAAAGTCACCCCCAATACCGCTGGCCCTCCGATGGTTTCCTTGAGCTTTTTCCAGCGCACGCGCCCCGCGACAGTTAGGACCGGCTCATGGCCGTTCATTTCCGTCACTTCATCCAGGGGCAGGGTTTGGCCGTTGATCTGGGCGTGCAAGGGCGAACAGGGATTTCCGAGATAACGGACCGAAGGCGTCACCAGCACAAAGCGGCGGCTCCCTTTGAGGATGAGCGACTGGAGCACCCGCCTCATGGAAATTTCCTCCTTAACCCGAGTGAACAGTACCGGCACGATCATCGCGGAGCCCGGTATATGGCCGATTTGCCAGGCGTCGTCCGCCATCGGGCCGATCTGCGGATGCAGGCCCAGGCAACGGGCGATGGCCGGAATGATGAGCTGCGGATTGACGGTATAGCGCACCAGTTCCTCGCGGGTATGGAATCTTGTCGGACAATGATGCTGATCGCAGACGGCGGCATGGGTGCCATCCGGCTCCGGTTCCTCAACGATCCGGTACTGGCAACCGTGGCCTTCCAGCGTTCGCGGGCAGGCGATTTGGGAGGCCAAATTGGGGCAAGGCATCAGGTAGGGTCGTATCAGGCCATAGGCTTCACTCAGATAGCGCTTGAGCGCAGCCTCCCGCGCCCCTTGCCCAATGGCCTCAACAGACTTCCAGAATATGTTCGAACTGTTCATGTCCTTTTACTTTGTCCGGGATGATGAATTCCCGCCGATTCAGCCAGTCCTGGATGATCCGCTCGTCGCCGTCTCGCGTATAGAGCGCCACGTTGGAGGGCTTGATGGTTACAGTTCGCGGTCTGTCATGCCCGCGAAAGGTCAGGCGAAAAGTGGCTTTCAGCGGTCTTATATTCTTCGGTATCTCTTGCCGGTGCCGGGCCAACGCGGCAAAGACATCATTGGCCTTGTGCGTGCGTACCTCGGGGCTGTCATCATCCAGGTAATAGCTCAATTCCACCAGCCGAACCGATTCGATCTCGGGGATGTCGCCGGAAAACAGCGCCGCTTCCCCGTCCCGCAGCAACGGGGCCAGCGTGTACTTGTTGCGACCGGGGAAATGATTTTCGCGGCCAAAGAGATAAAACCCGAACTGCTTGCGGTAATGCTCCCGCTGGGCGTCGGTTTTCGCGTTGATCCTCAGTTCCTCCGTCAGAGAGTCGTAGATAACGAGGTCGTATTTCTCGGGCCGAAACCCAATCGTACCCAGCTTGCCCTTTTCCCACGTCGTTTTTCGCTTGTAACGTTCGCCGTGACTGATGAGGAACCAGTGCTCGTGCTCCTGCGGGTAATGGTGAATCTGGCAGCCGTATCCCCGGTCACGCTTTTCGAAGTAAAGGGCCAGGCTGTGCTCCAACTGCCGGATACGTTCTTCGTTCAGGGAAAAATCGGTCGATACGCCGTCCTCCGAACTGAAATACTCGAATGAGCGCAAGCGCGTGGTGGACTGTCGCCGGTGCATCCATTTCAGGGCCTCCGGTACGGCCATCCAAATTGCCAGAGCCACCTCCAGCAGGGTCGATTCCGGCTCAAGGGCTATTCTCTCGCTGGCGGCGGTGATTTCCAGCAGGTCGGCGTTCTCCGGCACCGCCACCTCATGGATGCAAAATAGCGCGTCCACGAGCGCGTGCGGGAATTCCTGCGCTGGATTCAGGAGGACACCCGACAAACTCGCCAGTGCTTCGGCTCCGGCGTTTTCATCCAGGCAGGACAGGTCAAATGCCTGCTCATGAAAAAAGGATTGATAGGGTACGAGAAAACGGCGCAGCAGGTCGGGGCGTATCGACGACAAGATCTCTGGCCGCGTGAAGCGACGCAAACGTAATGGCATGGGAGTAGTTGAAACATAAAAATGGGTGCCGGGCAGGACCCACGTGGGAAGACCGGGAGCGATCTTCGGAGGGAGTAATAAAGGAATCGACAGATCAAAGGCTCCTATCAGCCCGCGACGACGGTGCTGTAGAGAACCTTGTCCAGCCTGTCGCGGTCGGACAGGTGGCATTCGCCCAGGGAGGTGAGCGTCTGCTGGGTTCTGAAACACCAGCAGGCATCAAACACGTAGGGCGTTGTCGGCGTGTGCGCATGAAAGAAGATGAGCGGTCCGCTTCGGTCTTCCTTCATTTTGCGGAAGTAGTAAATCCGCATGACCCGTTTGGCATAGTCGCGCAGAACCACTTCGATACCCTTGGGCAGTTCGAGGACTTCGGGATCGGGTATCGGTGAGACGGAGGGCTGCGGCGGCGCAGCCGTTTCGGAGATGGCGTTTATCATTTTTATTAATACTTTATAGTATAAAAAATACCAATAACATCCCAATTCCAGAGGCGTCAGTCATTTTACCACCCGTTTATTTGACGGAAAAAACTTCTATTCGCATCAGCTTGCCGTTCTCGGTGTGGCGCTCGAACTGTAGGCGTCCGGTCAATTCCAACCCGTCGAGAACGTTGGTCAGCGATGCGTCGTTAAAGGAAATGGAAAGGGTCTGGCTGTCCAGTTCCGGGGACATCAGTTGGAAGTCCACCCCATAGTGGCGGCCAAGCTCACGTAGCGCCTGTGGCAGCGGCTCCTTGTCGAAGCTGATGCGGTTCTGCATCCAGGCCAGGGCATGATCGAGGTTGACCGGCTGGACGTTTTGCCTGTGCGTCGCCCAGTCGTAATCGTACTGCTGACCGGGCGAAAGGACGGTCGGTACGCCGTCGTTCTCGCCGGAGCGTACTTCGACCCGCCCCTGTGCGAGCGTAATCTCCGTTTCGCTGTCCTCGGGATAGCCGCGCACGTTGAAGCGCGTTCCCAGTACGCGGGTTTCAATGCCGCGTGCCTCTACGGTAAAGGGGCGTTCGGTGTCATGCGTAACTTCAAAGAAACCTTCCCCGATCAATTCCACGCGCCGTTCTCCGTCTCCGAAATCGTCTGCCACGACCAGCTTGCTCGCGGCATTGAGACGGACTTTCGTTCCGTCAGGCAGGGTAAAGCTGGACTGCTGCCCGCTGCCGGTGACGAGAATTTCCTGCGGCAGTCCGGCCACAAGGGCGTCCGGCTGAGGCCGTTCCAACCAGAGAGAGGAAACAATCGCACTAAGGGCGAAACAGGCGGCGGCGGCTGTCAGCGTGACGGCCACGGCGCGGTTACGCATCACGCGGCTCCAACGCGAGCCGGTCGGCTTGCCGATGTCGAATTCGACCAGATGAGCGGGACTGACCTGCTCCTGCGATCCGGGAACGAGCGCCGGTTCCTCTGCTCCAAGGTCGGGATCGAGCCCGACCCGTTCACACACTTCCCTGTACGCCGCATCGACCTCGGCTTCATAGCGTTCGTTATAAGGCGGGGCTTTTCTGACTTCCCAGGCATTCTTGACATCCAGGAAAAAATCGCGCCTGCCCGGCACCGCCATCAGGCGGTTGAGCGTCTGCTTGTCCTCGTCCGTCGCCTTGTCGGAAAGCACCCGGATACACAGGTCCAGAAAGTCCAAGTCGTTGTCGTATAGGTCCATTTAATAAGTCCTTCACTATAGAGACACCAAAATTGGTACCCACTTACTAGTCCGATATGCACTTTTTTTCATTTTTCTAAAGAAACATACCGTATCGTTGCATTTCGACTGTTTCAAACCCGTAAAACGTTAGCATTTAAAAGCGCCTGCGAGGGAAATCATCCTTGATCGTATGAGGGGAAATGGTCAGATTAATGCTCCGCCATTCCGTTTTAATCCGGCCTTCCGTGCCCGTGTCATAAGCTCAGCGATCATGTATAATGACGAACGCTCCAGCGAAGAGTTATTTGCCCTCATTCAGCAGGGCGATCAGGTGGCGTTGAAGCTTCTTATCCGCCGTCATCTTGAATCGTTGCGGCGGGTCGCCCGCAGTATTGTGCACAGTGACGACTTGGCGAAGGATGTCGTGAATCGCCTCTTTGAAAAGCTCTGGCGCAACCGGCAGAAGATCCAGTTGCGTTCCGACGTAAACGCCTACCTGGTCAGCGCCGTCCGCAACGAGGCCAAGAATCTTATTCGCCGTGAAGAACGTCGTACCGGTGGCCTGCTTGATCACGGCGACCTGAACGGCTACGAGGTCGCCGTGGATACGCCCGGCACCCCGCAGCTTCTGGAGAATCGTGAACTGCTCTGCGATGTTCATCAGGAGGTCGCTTCGCTTCCCGATCAGCAACGGGAAGTCTTCCGGCTCTTTGCCTTCGAGGGCCTGAGTTACCGCGAAATTGCCCACCGTCTGGGCATCTCGCCGCACACGATTAAGAACCATATCCTCAAGGCAAGAGAGCAACTGCGCAAACGGCTTCCCTGACAGGTACGGTCATTGTTGCGCCAAAGCCGTTACACACAAAAAAGCGAGGCGACTCGAAAGCCGCCCCGCCAGCACATGACACGTTTAACAGGTTGAGACAGTAGCGCAGTAGTCGATTGATGAGTTAGGCGCGGTTACGGCGACGGCGAATAATCACACCCGCGAGGGTAAGCGTTCCGGCCAGCAGCGCGTAGGTCGAGGGTTCGGGCACGGCTTCGGCCACCGTGCCGTTGATGGTCAGGCTGTCCAAGCGTATTAATTCACCTGTATTGATTCCATCGTTTAAATCCAGACCATTGACGATAGCACGGAGCGTGAGCGATTCAGCCTGTCCCCCGTCCAGAATATCGGACCCCGACAGGAACGTCTGCCAGACGTTGTTCTCGTCCACTGTGTCGGTGGCAAAGTCGGTATAAACCCCGTCAATCCCCGTCAGGCTGTAGGCCCAGGTGATCGTCGCGCTGCCGTAGGCCGGATTCCCCGCCGCATAGGTAATCTGCGCATAATAGCTCAGCGTAATATCCTCAAAGGCCATCCCTGCCCCGGGATTATTCAGGGTAAAGTAGAAGGGCTTGTCATTAGCGTCATTGGCGCTGTCCGGTACCCCCAGGCCCGTCAAATCCACATTCTGGAAATAAATGCTTCTGGTGGAACCGGGAAACAACTCCTCCGGGTCATAATTGGACGAACTCGTGCCCACGGCATTGGCGAGCGTCGAACCGAACCAGGACTCAGGAAAACTGAGCGTACCGCCGGGTGTGCCAATGCTGCTGTTGGCAAGTTGACTCGGGGGCGTACTGGTTCCAGTCCAGGATGTCGAAAAGCCCCAGCCGGCGAGGACCTCAGCCTGGGCGAAAGAACCGGCGAAGACGAAAGCCGCGGCGGCGAGAATGAGTTTATGTGCGTTTTTCATTTTGTAACCTTGTTGTTTAGTGGGTTTGTTTTGAGATTTACGGGTGCGGATAAACCCAGAGGCAGGCGGAGGGATTTCCTCCGCCTGCCGGGGTTTACCGGAAATGAGCGCGAATCAGATCGTTATTCAGAATCCTTTCCGGGTTTGTTTTCTTGCCTGCGTACAAGAAGTCACTTAGTCGGCGAGGATGCCGCGCAGGCTCATGGCGGTCCAACCGGCCGTCCAGTTGGTTGCTCCCGGCTCGAAGGCGCCGATGTAGATCACCGGATCGATGGTGCAGGGCACGCCGCAGGCGTCATAGGCGACATCGTCCACCGCCGCGGGAAGGACAGGCCGCGGGTTGAGGCCATTGGTCGCAGTCTGGGAGAAGCCGGTGATCGTCGGGCTGTTGCCGACCTGATTCAGGTAGGAACCGGTGACCAGCGGAGCGGAACCGTTGTTGAGCACATCGATGGCCCAAGCATCGTTACCGATACCGGCAGCGGTGTTGTTGGCCACGTTGTACCACATGGTACCGGCGAAGGTCAGCGTACCGACTTCAGCCTGGGTGCGAGGATTCACGCTCGGGTAATCCCACTCGATAATGCCGGTTGTGGCGACAGGGTTGGTGGTGTTATCCGTGGCCGTGTTGTCAATCCGGAAGCTGGTCTGGCTGGCAGGGGCATTAATGAAGATCGAGTTGCGCACATCGCCACCGAAGCTCTGACGGGCACGAATCATGTTGCTCAGCGTGGCAGAGCCGCCACGCGGACCCATGAAGGTCATGTTGTAGAGCGCCGGGTGGGTGAAGGGAGCGCCGGTCGGGCTGATGTTGAACTCGTCGTCGGTGATGTCGTCATCGCCGTCCCATTCCCCGAGGTTGTCGGCCCACAGACCCGTAGCACTGCTGCCCATATCAGGCTCCAGCGAACTGGCCAGCACGAAGGCAAACTGGACGGTACCAGCATAGCCCTGGTCGAGGTCGAGACCGTCGTCGGTGGCGTAGCTGATCATGACGTGATCAAGGCAAGCGGTGCCACCGAATATCTCAATACCGTCATCGTCCGTGCAGTAGATGTCGAGGAACTGCAAGATCGTGCCGGAACCGACGCCGCCCAGGGTCAGCCCCTGCTGCTCTTCGTCCTGCTGGTAAGTCTGGCCGGTGTGGCGGATGGAGACATAACGGAAGGTGCCACTGCTGTCGGACGGATTACGACCACCGTAGGTGATGCGTTCGTCCTCGAAGTCGGGACCGAAGCCTTCAATATAGGCTTCCCCGTCGATACCGGTGTCAACCTGGCCGGTATTGATGGGAGCGTAACCGAGGATAGTCACCGCGCCCCAGAGGCTGACGTTGTCCACTTGGTTAGCACCCGAGCCGGACATCGGCGGCAGCGGAGAAGTGGCGGGGTTGGCGTCGAGGAAACTCTGGCCTGTGGACCAGCGCTCGCGGTTGGTGTTGGCGGCGGTAGTGAAGATAATCGGGTTTTCAGCCGTACCGTCCGCGCAAATCTGACCGCCACGGCTGACGATCAGGCTGCCCGGCTCGGAAACGATATCACCATTACCGTCATACACCGCCGGTTGGCCGCGCACGATGACGCCGGGTTCGATGGTAAGCGAACCACCGGCAGCGACGAAGGTGTAGGTGTCCAGGATGTAGGTGGCATCTCCCGAATTCGACAAGGTCACATCTCCGGTGATGGAGTACGTCCCGTCCATGTTTTGGGTGATACCCGTGATGTTATCGTCAACAACGGTAACACCGAAGGCCGAACCGACAGCGACGCTGCCAATCAGGCTTGCAAGGAACAAGTTCTTTTTCATAGTATTAGGCTTTGCTATATGGAATGGCTCTCCCGGTAAGGGAGAATTGTTTCTTAGAGAGTCAGGCATGGGAGACGCCCCGTGCCTGATTTTTTTGCTGGGGGAACGGGGAACGGCAGTACCGTCTCCCGGTGGGTAAGATCGGGGCATAATCCGGCCTTACATAGGAGAGACACCGAAATCGACCCCCACTTACTAGTCGGTTTTCAATTCGTAACGCATTCCTAACATTCGAGCTTCCAGCCCGGTAACCTCCCTCAGAACTCGTAGCTGAACTTCAGTTCGTAGAAGGGCGGATAGTGTTCCGTGCAGACTGGCCAACCGGGCTGCCCCAGTCCGGGTTTATCTAGAATGAATCAATCCGCCAGGATGCCGCGCAGGCTCATGGCGGTCCAACCAGCCGTCCAGTTGTCGGTATCCGGGTCGAAGGCACCGATGTACTCCACCGGTTCGATGGAGGGCGGCACGCCGCAGGCGTCGTAGGCGACATCGTCCACGAGCACGGAGAATTGCGGACGGGGATTGAGACCATTGGTCGTGGTCTGGTCCGTACCACCGACATAGGGATTGTTGCCGACCTGATTCAGATAGGAACCGGTGACCAACTGAGCGGAACCGTTGTTGAGGACATCGATGGCCCAACTGTCAACACCGACGGTAGCGGCGGTGTTGTTGGAAACGTTGTACCACATGGTACCGGCGAAGGTCAGCGTACCAACTTCAGCCTGAGTGCGAGGATTCACGCTCGGGTAATCCCACTCGATGAGGCCGATTGTCGATCTAGGGTTGGTGGTGTTATCCGTGGCCGTGCCGTCAATGCGGAAGCTGGCATGGCTGGCAGGGGCGTTGATGAAGATCGAGTTGCGCACATCGCCACCGAAGCTCTGACGGGCACGAATCATGTTGCTCAGCGTGGCAGAGCCGCCACGCGGGCCCATGAATGTCAGGTTGTAGAGAGCTGGATGGGCGTAGGGGGCGCCTGTCGCGCTGACGTTGTAATCCTCCTCAGAGTTATCATCATCGCCTTCCCATTCACCAAGATTGTCGGACCACAAACCTGTCGCATAACTCCTAATATCAGGTTCAAGATCGCTCCCCAGAACGAAGGCGAATTGAATCGTCCCCGTGTAGCCTTGGTCTAGCGCGAGGCTATCGTCATTCACGTAACTGATCATAAGGTGGGACAACTCCGCTGTGCCGCCAAGGATCTCAATACCGTCCGAGTCGGAACAGTAGACATCAATGTACTGCAAGATCGTGCCGGAACCGACGCCACCCAGAGTCAGCCCCTGCTGTTCTTCATTCTGTTCATAGGCTATACTGGTATGGCGAATGGAAACATAACGCAGGACACCGCTGCTGTCGGTCGTGTTGCGGCCACCGTAAAGAGTGCGCTCATCCTCGTAGTGAGGGCCGAAGCCTTCAATATAGGATTCACCAGAGGTACCGGTCTCGTATTTCGAGGTATTGATGGGAGCGTAACCGAGGAGGGTCACCGCGCCCCAGAGGCTGACGTTGTCCACCTGGTTGGCACCCGAGCCCGACATCGGCGGCAGCGGAAAAGTGGCGGGATTGGCGTCGAGGAAGCTCTGGCCCGTGGACCAGCGCTCACGGTTGGTGTTGGCGGCGGTCGTGAAGATAATCGGGTTTTCAGCCGTCCCGTCGGCGCAAATCTGACCGCCACGGCTGACGACCAGGCTGCCCGGCTCGGAAACAACCTCACCCTCACCATCATACACGGCGGGCTGCCCACGCATGATCACTCCGGGCTCAATCGTAAGCGAACCGCCATTGGCTACGAAGGTATAATTCTCAAGAATATAGGTATGGTCAGCGTCACCTGTATAAGACAAAGTCACATCTCCAGTGATAGAGTATGAATTGTCCGAGTTCTTGATGATACCAGGTATATTTTCGTCAACGACGGTGATACCGAAGGCCGAACCGGCAGCGACGCTGCTAATCAGGCTTAGGAGGAATAAGTTCTTTTTCATGATATGGCTTAGTTTGTGGAGTGATGCTCCGGAACTGGGAGCGTTGTTTAGTAGAGAAGTCAGGCATAGGTAGTCCCCTCCCTCAGAACTCGTAGCTGAACTTCAGCTCATAAGTCTGGCCCACGTGAAAGGACTGATAGGTGGGAGGGCTGGAGAAGACCTCGCTGGAGTATTTCATGCCTCGCTCGGTGTCGGTGATGTTGGAGACGGAGAACTTCATGGTAAAACCGTCCCAGAGCTCCTGCGCGTAAACGAACTTCAGCTCGTAGAAGGGCAGGTAGTACTCGTCTAAGGTGGGGAGCACGGGGCTTCCAAGCGACGAGAGCACATCGCTCTGGGCATAAAGGATAAGACTCAGACGACTGCCCCAGTCCGGGTTTATCCAAGTCAGGTCGGCGTTGACCGTCCACTCCGGCTGGTCTTGCATGCGGTTGTACTCAGGAATGTTGTTGGTGCCGTAAGGCCCCGCCCCCGGCCCCTGGTCCACATCGATCCCCGGATTCGAAACAGCATTGTAATAGGCCAGCCGGGTGTACTCGGAGAGGGGCACGCGGGCGTCGATGTAAGCCAGGTTGATGCCGAGGTTGAAGTTGCTCAGCTCGTCGTCGATAATATCCAGGTCGGTGCGGAACTCGAACTCCACCCCCCGCGTGGTGGCAGTGACCGGGTTGTTAAAGTAGGTGTAAAAAGTCCCTTCGTAGTCGTTATACCAGGCTATTTTCTCGATAGGGTTCTGAATCCACTTGTAGAAAAAGTTCAACGCGACCAGAGCGCTTTCATTAAAGTAGTACTCAAAGCGCAGATCGACCGAGTAAACATCCGAGGGCTTCAGACCGGGATTACCCAGCACAGAGTTAAAGTCGTCGTCGAGAGAGAAGTAGGGTGAAAGCTCACGCATGGAGGGCAGTACCACCGTCATGGAGCCGCCACCGCGAATGATGAAGTCGTCAGTCACGTCCCAAGTCATCACCCCGGAAGGGAGGATATAGTTCTTATGGATGTTTCCCTCCCCCGTGTCCGGATAGCCGATGTAGTCGGCCAAGCTGACCTGCTGGGTGGAGCTAATGTAGTACTCGTAATTGACCAGATCCTCAAGGTCTATGCCGCTGATGAGATTGAACCCGCCCTTGGCACTCATCTGCAAGTCAACCAGCCGCGCCCCGCCCGTGAAACTGAGCTGCTCCAGCAGCGGGAACGTTCCCATGAGATAGCCTGCCGTCTGTGTGCGCGAAACATCCGCCCAGGAGGGCTTAACCGGCGGGGTGACCTGCCCTGCCCCAATTCCGTACACCCCGTGCTCCACGACTTGGTTGATATACTCTTCCAAGGTTGTGCCGGTGATTTCCTGGTCCACCGAATAGAAAACGTCTGCCTGCGTGACCGTGCGTTTGGCATCTTGGAAAAAAGCACCGCCTTCCAGCGTCCATTCACGTCCTCCCCAGAAGGGCAAGTCGTAGGCCAGGTCTAGCCGAGCCCCGTAGGTGTCCTCACTCAGATCCCTCCAGGTCTGCTCCATGGCAAGCTCACTCGCAGTACCGGAAGATTCCAACGCTGTACTATCCGCCCAGACATACTCGCCGGTGGATGGCTCGGTGAAATAGTTCAGCACGCTCTGGAAAACATCACTGGTCGTCGAACTCATGGTCAGCCCCCAGTTCGCCCGCAGGCCACCCAGTTCCTCGAAGGTGTGATCACCTCCCAACTGAAAGGCGGTCAGGTTGCGCTCCTCGAAAATTGAAATATCCTCGTTGAGATAATAAAGTTCTCCGTTACCCAGTCCGATGATGTTCGGGAAATACCCTCCCTCTACGGTCCCGGTATTAATCTGCCCCGGAACCGCCATCCCTGGCGTATAGTTTATCGGGTGATAGTGACCGGTCGCAGGCTGGCCGAAAATCAGATCATAGGTCACTTGTGCCTGCCCGGCAGGATAGTGGCCATTAGCCAGGCGCTGGGCGCGGGAATTCGTGCTCTGGGAATAGAGGGTATTAAAGTAAATTTCGTGGTCACCGTCTTCATCGATTTGGAAGGCCAGTCCCACCAAGCCGCCGAAGAGAACCTCGTAGTCCGAACGGGTCAGGTCGTAGTAAAGCCCCCGAGCCTCCAGAGAATCGGAATAGACAGAGCCGGGCACACCAGCGGCGGGAATCCAGGCCCCCAGCGTTTTATTATAAATACCGGACCCAACCGTCGCTATTCTCTCCTGCTCCCAACCGGTCGCAGTCGTTGCTCCCGTATCGTAACTGGTGGCAAAAACAACCTTAAGCTTGCTGTGATCGAGGACTTCGAAGGTATCCGAGAAGCCGAATTTGAAACTCGGCGTAACGGGGGTATCGCCGAAGTTGATGCCGATCTCCTGGTTGGCATTATCTTTGTCGTAGGGTTGCCCAAAATTTCCGGGCATAGGATCGAACCCGTCAATGCTGTAAGGCCACAGGCTGTAGGCGGCGTCATTGTCCAGACGAAGGTAGTCATTCGTTGCATTGGAGTTGACCGAGTAGCCGGCCTCGAACCACGCGGTAAAATCCTCGCTGAACTGCCGGGTGCGCAGATCAAAGGCGGCGGCGGCCGAGTTCATGGGCATGTTGGGCAGGGCGTTCTTATGTACCACCACCTCTTCAATAATCGAGGTGGGGAAAAGGTCCAACTGCACCCCCTGGCGCATCGGGTCCGGGCTGGGCATGGGCAGACCGTTGACCAGCGTGCTCACGTAGCGGTCGCCCAGCCCGCGCACCACGGCGAAGCGCCCCTCCACGACATTGACCCCGACCATGCGGTTGATAACTTCGGAGAGGTCCGATCCGCCGAACTTCGACATATCCTCCAGCGAGAGAAAGTTCATCATGCCGGTGGAGACCTTTCGCTCCATCGTAAGCTGGTCGCTGCCGCTTTTGAACTCCTGGCTGTCCACATCGAAGCTATCCAGCATGATAACCTCGCCACCCGGGCCGTCTTCGAGGTTCATGGCCATCGCCCCGCCGTAGTCGATCTCGTCGTCGGCGGTCTGCATCCGGATGGCGATCATGTTATCATTGCCGGTCGGGGTGAAGACCACGCCCGCTGCCTCAGTGATTTTGAACAGCATATCGGAGAGGCTGATCGTGTCCCCGGTAAACTTGACCGGATCGCTGACCGGAATATCCGAAGCCAGATACATGAAACGGAATTCAGTCTGCGACTCGATGGACTTGAGGGCGGACTCCAGGGTCATTTCTCCTTCGGGGATCGTAACGGGGACCTCCGTCAACTGCGGATAGGTCGCGTAGTTGATGACCTCGGCGGACAGGCCGGTAGCTGCCATCGACAGCGTGAACGCCGTCGTCAGGATTTTAAAGGGAAGTGGGCGCCGGTTTTTTAGCATCCGGCGCAGGGCGTAGCAGGCATAGTAAAACATGGAAGTGAAATGATAACGATGAATGTAAAGGAAAGATAAAATCTGGCGGGAGGTTGAGCGGGTGCAGGGCACAGCCTCGCGACCGGCGAAAACGGTCGATTTGGCGGGAGGTGTCCATGGCGGATTGGCGCTCGGTGGTATCCCGGTTTAGCGGGCCATCATCAGGGCTGGGGCGCGGGAGTGCGCGGCGTGAGCAGGAGGGTTTCGTAGCGATCCCCGACCATCGTCAGGAGGCGCTGCTGTTCGAGTTCGGCATTGCGGCGGCTGATCTTACGCAGTTCGATCTCGCGCCGCAGGGAGAACGCGTCCGCCTTGGCCTTGTCCAGTTGCTCCTGCCGGGCGGCCAGTTCGGCTTCGAGGCGTTCGACCTCTTCGCGATTCTCCGTCAACTGCTGGCGATAGCGTTCGGTGTCGGCGGCGATCTTTTCATTGTCGGCCTCCCAGGCGGCCTTGCGTTCTGCCTCCTTGGCGAGTTCGGCGGCATCGCGTTCGGCGGCACGCTTCTCGGCATCTTCGCGGGCCTTTCGGGCGACGGCTTCTTTTTTCGCGGCGTCCTCCATTTCCTGACGGGCGGCGGCAGCAGCCTTCTGCTCGGCAATGACATCGGCATTGCGGCTGTAATTCCAGTAGAACCCGCCAAAGGTGGCCAGCAGCAGGACGGGAACAATGATGTAAAAACGTTTCATGACAAAAGGGGCGTCGAGGATTAAAGGGTCAGTCCATCCGGGACACGGTCGGGGCGGGCGGGAGCGGCTGGGCGTTCAGGCGGTTGAGCAGATCGGTCATGTCTTCGGTGTTTTCCTCGGCCTGCGTGACGAACTTGCCCAGGAACTCCAGTTCACTCTGAAGGGATTCGACGCTGGCGTTGGCGAGGGCCAGTTCCTCGTTGAGAGCGGCGATCTGCTTCTTCAGACGGTCGGCCTGCCGGGCGAGTTTTTCCTGTTCGCGGAAGGCTTCGTCGCGGGCCTCGATGGCTAGGCGGCGCTCCTCGCGTTCGCGTTCGCGCTCGGTCTCGCGAGCCTCGCGTTCGGCCTTGCGGCGGGCCTGCGCTTCCAATGCTTCCTGCATGGCGCGTTCACGGGCCTGACGCTGGGCCTCCAGCTCGGCCTGCCGGGCGGCCTCGGCCTCCTGTTTTTCAATGGCCTGCTGTACGGCGTAGTCATGCTGAAAGGACCGCTGCATAAAGCCGAAGCCCAGCAAGGCCACAAGGGGGATGATCCAGTATGCTTTGTTCATGGATGGAATTTTAAAAGTGTGGGTTATTGAACAGCGGTTTGGCGGGCGTCCTTGATCGCGCCCTCCAGACGGGCGATTTCGTCCTCGGCGGCGTCCCCGCTTTCGCGGGCGGCAACGAGCCATTGCGCGGCCTGGTCAAAGTCGCCCTTGTCGTAGTCCAGGTAGCAGAGGAAAAGGTACGCCTGCCCGGTTGTATCGAGATTTCCCTTACGCACGGCGACCTCAAGATGTTGATACGCCTGCGCCGGTTTGCCCTGAGCGTAGAGCGTCTGCGCAAGCTGGTACTCAAGCTGCCCCTCCTGCGGAAACACCTCGACGGCGTGCTCCAGTGCGGCCACGGCCTTGTCCGGCGCGTGGGCCTGTTGCCAGGCCGAAGCCAGCAGTTCCCAGTTCTGGCGGGAACTCTCGATGCGCCCATCGTCGAGGCAGGCTTGCAGGAGCGTGGCGGCCTCACCAAAGCGTTTCACGTTCAGGTAGAGCCCAACGAGGTTGAACCAGTCCTTGGGCTCGGTCATGAAGCCCTGCGCCTGCGCCCGCTCGATGGCGAGAATGGCCCGCAACTGCAAATCGTTCACGCGGGCTTCGTTTTCGCTCTGCCCGGCCAGCGTCAGGTACACTCCAAGCAACTGCTGCCAGTAGGTCTTGTTGTCCGGGCGGCGTTTGACCATGAGTTCGAGCCAGTCGGCCATTTTCGCCCAGTCGCCCTTCAATTGCGCCGTCGCCAGCAAGAGCATATAAAGCTGTTCCTTCGGCTCCACTTCGAGCAGGAGTCCCTGCTGCGCCTCAGTATCGGCCTCCGCGATCAGGTCCATGTCGGGGTGCTCCTCATCCAGCGTGGCCCGAGCGTAAATGAGCGAGGCGGCAAAAATCTGGCTCTCCTCCGTGCGCTTGGGCAGGGCGTCGAGCCAGCGGTGCAGGTAGGTGTAAGCCTTGTCCATCGCGGCGGTGCGCGTGGTGGCGTCCGTTGCTTCCGCCGACTGCTGATAGTAAAGCTGGCACAGGAAATACAAAAACTCCCGCGTCAGGGCTTCGTCGAAAAAGCCGTGTTGGTCCGAGAGTTTCAGCGAGCCCTCCATCGGCGTGATGGCGGCGGTCAGGTTGCCCTGATTGAGCAGCACCTGCGCCTGAATCTGGAGCAGCACGGCCCGGTCATAGGGCGTCAAGTCGTCCCCAGCCAGCAGCGGTTCGACGGTTTGCAGAATCTGCGGGTACTGCTTCTGCTCGATCATGGGAGCGAGCTTCGTAATGGCCCGCCCGACCTTTTCGGAAATCTCCGGTGGGGCCGCGTCATTCTGCGCCTGCGCCCCGGTCACCCCGGCCAGAAAGACCAGTAGGCACATACAGGCGAAGGTGAAAAGGCGGTTGAACGGTATGAGGAAAAGAAAGTGCATGGCGTCGAGCTAGTTGAGGTTGAAGTTGATCCACACTTGGATGCGCTGCGTGCCGACCGGGACACCGCCCTTCTTGCCGGGCCGGAACTTCCACTTGAGCACGGCCTGAACGGCTGGGCTCTCAAACTCGCGGCGGCTGGATTTGACCGCGTGCGCGTCGATCACGTCCCCGCCACTGTCCACGGAAAACTCCACCAGCACCTTGCCCTCAATGCCGTCGCGGCGCAGTTCGTAGGGGTGGACCGGGCGACTGCGGAAAGTCGGCACGGGCGGCTGGTCGAGGTCGGACAGGTCAAACAACTGCGCACTGCGCTTTTGCAGACCCGCCCGTGTCGTGGTGGTGGGGATGCGGATGGCCCCGGCGGCGTCGGCGCTCAGGCCCTGCGGAGGCGGAGGCTGCATCTGCTGCACGAAAGGCGAGTCAATCTGCACGCTGGGCATGTCCGCCTGCATGGGCGGGGCCGGTTCGGCGGACTCCTCGGCCCCGGCGCTCTCAGTCATTTCGATGTCGGTCACGACGACCTCGTCCGGTTCGATCACCGGCTGGATCATGACCTCGATGGGGTCGGACTCTGGCTCCGTCTCGGGCGGGGCCGGGGCGGCTTTCAGCCACTCACCGCCCAGCGCGATACCGCTGTGGATGAGCAGCGACAACACGGCGGCCAGAATCAAATCGAAACGTAAAAAGGGAAACAGGCGTCTCATGGCGGTCAGCGGCCAGCGGGCCGGTCAATAGTCTCGATGGAGATGCGTTCGATGCCCGCCAGCCGTACCTGATCAAGCACGCCAATCACGTCGCCGTAGCGGGCCAGCGTGTCGCTGGAGATGAGCACGGTCGGCACCTCGGCGCTGTTCTTGTAGTTCGTCAGGCGGGCCGGGATTTCCGCCGCTGCAATCAGTTCACGGTTCCAGTAGGCCGTGCCGCCCTCGGAAACCTGCAAGACGACGATCTCGTCGTCCTTGGGCGCTTCGGCGCTGGCGTTGGGCGAAACCTGCGGCAGGTCCACCGGTACCGTCTGGAGCTTGTCCAGCGAGAGCGTGAACAGGATGAACGTCGCCAGCAAAAAGAAGATCACGTCGATCAGCGGAATGATCTCGATGCGGGCTTTCTTTTTGGACGGCTCTGAAAAAGCGGGTGTCATAGCGTAGCGTGTAGCGAAAAGTGGATACGGGTGGCGCGGGTCCGGTTATTTGGGCTTGAGCTTGGTCTCGAAGAGAATCTTGTTCACCCCGGCCTTGCGGATTTCGTCAATCACATAGCGGGCCTGCACAAAGGAGGCGTCCTCGTCGCCGTTGAGCAGGATTTTCGGGTCTGGCTCAATCGCCTTGTACGCCTGCAAGCGAGCAATGAACTCATCGAGAGTGACCGGCTCCTTGTCCCAGGCCAGCGTGCCCTCCCTGGTCAGGGTGACGGTGACAGCATCCTCGGCAATGCGCCCCTCGCCCGAATCGGCCTTTGGCAGCGACACCGGGAGCCCGCCGCTTTTTTGCAGCGAGAGGGTGAACAGGATGAAGGTCGCCAGCAGGAAGAAAATCACGTCGATCAACGGGATAATCTCAATGCGGGCGCGCTTCGGGGGAGAGGCGGCAAAGACCTGAACGGGTTCGTCCATAGCAGCGGCTGGGGCTTATGGGTTGAACGGTGGATGGCGGGAGGCTACTCAGGCCGGATCAGGCTGCGGCTCAAAGCCCTCGGGGAACCGTTCCCTCACGGACTCGCTATTGTGCGCGTGGGGGGCATTGGACTTGCCCTTGTTTTTCTTGATCAGCAGTTCCAGCGCCGAGTACACATCGGTGATGTCGTGCTTCACCTGCTCGATGCGGGCGTTCAGGATGTTGTATGGTAACAGGCCGATCAAGGCGATCCCGAGGCCGCAGGCCGTCGCGATGAGGGCCTCGCCCACGCCCCCGGTGATCGCCCCGGTGTTGCCGGAAATGTCGCCCCCGCCGAGCGAGGCGAAGGTTCCCATCATCCCGACAATGGTCCCCAGCAGGCCCAGCAGCGGGGCCGCCGTGATGCAGGTGTCCAGCACGGCCATGCCTTGCTGGAAGCGCGTCAGTTCCTTGTCGGCGGCGCGGGTGAAAGCATTGTTGAGCGAGTGTTCGCGGTTGGTCAGCGCGTAGTGCAGGATGCGGGCGATGTAGTCGCGAGTGCTGCCGCTCAACTCGACAGCCTTGTCCACGTTCCTGGCCTCAATCTGCTCAAGGATTTGCTCCACCACTTCCGGCTGGCGGCGCTTGTTCTCGCGTAGCAAAAACAGCGTGCGTTCGATCACCACCGTCACGGCGATGAAGGACAAGGCGAGGATCGGCCACATGATCGGCCCCCCGTGCGTGAACAACTCCATCGGGCTCTGCCCCATCAGAAATGCGAGTGATAGATTCGGTATCATAGTCGTGTGCGGTAAAGGTTTTGATTTATCAATGCATGAAAACGGCTCCGCCCTCTGGCCGAAGTCGTCCCGTACATAGCCCCCGCATGATTTTCCGAATCAGAAATCCGAAAAACAATACGCAGGACTATACCTAAGAGACACCGAAATGGACCTACACTTACTAGTCGAAGTACGTTACAAGTTTGCAACGATGAGTTTTCCCGATCTCAACGGGGCGTAAATCTCCTGCCGTTTTCACCATCCCCTTCCGCGTAAATCCTTGACGGAATGGGCACTCACCGCATACGTGAGCACTTGAAAGACCTGCGTTTCAGCCCACCGATAAACGCCATTTTTTTGCCCGGCGAGAGGATTTTTTCGGGCTTCATCGTTCCTTGGCCCATGAGCCAATAAGCGGTCGTCTATTTGCAGAATTGTAACCGGCAGCCGTTCAAAACAACCGACTGCCGGTGGAGACGGCCTTCACGCCGAAGACAAAACCGGCGACCATGCGGACGGTGCTCCAGAACTCCGGTCCCTGGACGAAGCCCTGGGCCTGCGTGACGATCTTGCCGCCCCCGAAGGTAATCAGGCCCCAGAGCATGGAGAACGGTTCCTCGTCGCTGACGATCTGGGTCGGCATGTCGATCCAACCCGCGATGAAAGGCAATATGAACGCCGCCACGATCACGATGATGGCCAGCGTAGCGGTGAGCCAGGGCTGGGTGCGCTTGGAGGCGGCGTTGGCGTTCGCATTGTCCAGTTCCGCGTTCTTGCGGGCCTGTTCGTTATTGGAAATCGCCACGTCGCGCAGCGTGGTGATGAAGCCCTGACCGAGCTTGAAGACTTCCGAGACTCCCTGAAAGAGTCCGCCTGCGACGGCGCTTGCCGCCATTTCCGTGATGATAGGGTCCATGCCTACCGTCTGTTGTCAACTCACTCCTCCGGTTCCTCCGGCTCGGGCTCAGGGATCTCCAATTGTATTACAGGGGCGGTGGCGATGTCCTGTTCCTTGGCGATAGTGTAGGAGGTGCTTTTAAAGTAATGCGTGCTGCCCTGAACAAAGGCGTCCTTGCGCAGCACGTGCAGGTGCTCACGGCGGATGAGAAACGCCTGCTCCCCCGCCTCGTGATCCGCCGCCAGTGTACCGAAGCGCCCCCGCCGCAGGTTGGTCAGAGACACGGTTCCGTCCGCATTCACCACATAGCCTTCGACGGAAAGAAGTTCATCACCGAGAAACAGGAGCATGGCGTCAGCATCGGCCTGTTCCGGGGTCTGCGTGGCCAGCGTGGCCCGGTCAACGGCGTGTGCGTCGATCACGGCATCTACCCCGTCTTCGGGTAACTCGGCCGTCAGCGTGCCGGTGACGGCGAAGAACCGTGCCTGTGAGAGGAAGGCGTAGTTCAGGTCGTCGGCAGAATGAAAAACGTTGTAGCCGGTGATGAGGCTGTGCGCCCGCACCCCGAGGTGTGCGAGAGCCAACTCTGGTTCCGCTACTCCAGACAAAGCGGCGGGCAGGATGAACACAGCCTCGAAGGGCATCGGGTCGGCGTCGTAGGTCGGCTGTTCGGGCGGCGTGTAGGGGGCGGGCGTGACGCCGGAGACTTGGTTCGCCACATCGAGCACGAACTGAAGCTCCAGTTCGGCATCGTCGCTGCGCCTGTGGGCAATGCCCGTCACCCGGCAGTTGAGCAGGTAGTTTGCCTGCGGGAAGGGGCGCAGCCGGATCGGGTCGCCGGGATTGAGCCCGATGCCCTTTGAGTAATGCACCATGACCTTGCCGCCGACCTCGGGCAGCGCGGCCCGGCGTCCCGCTTTGGCGACCTGGGCGTTGGCCACGCTTTGCCGGGTGATCCAGCGCCGCTGAAACGTGACCGGTTCCTGTGTGCCGTTGAGGGCATGCGCGGCAGCATCGTGATGGATGGCGACCGATTCTTTGAACTCCCGCTCGCGGTCGGTATAGACAAGGCGTGTCTCACTGCTCACCTGGCTAAAGGCGTCCGTGTCGATTTCGGGAAAATCGGTCTGGTCGGCGGTGTCGATGATGGGAGCCCCGGAAAAGTCCACCGGCAGCGAGGCCGAACCGAAGCGGTACTTGCCGTTTTTCTGGTAAAGGAAGCCGTCGAAGTACCCCAGCATCTCCGCGAGGGACTGCGGAAGGGATTGGGCGTTGTTGATGAGCGGCGAGATACCCATGTCAGCCTCCACCAGTTTGGCGGACGTTTCCTCGCCGCTGCCGTCGAAGTCGGACAGGTAGATGCCAAGGCCGTAGCGCGGGTGGGTGGCCAGTTCGATAGCGGCGTGAATGGGGCACACATCCCCGGAAAGGTCCGGGTTGGCGTAGCCCGGAATCACCGTGCGGCGCGAGACCACGAACTCTACCTGCGGGGCGGACGTTCGGTCGCGTCCAAAGATAAGCGGATCGAAGACGACATAGCACTGCCCCCGGTAGGCCGGATGGCCCAGCGGTTCCAGCAGCGAATCGGCCAACTGGCTGTCACTGCCCCAATAGAACCGGGCCTGCCCGTAATTGGGCAGCGTGATGAACGCGAACTGTCCGGCCACAGCGGTAAGGGGGCCTTCCCAGACCTTCACCGTGTCGATGTAGATGGCGTGAAGCGTATCGACTGGCCCGCTGCAAATCGCCCCGGCCAACCCCGCCTGATAGGTGTAGCCCACCGTAGCGGTGGACGTGCTATTCTTGCCACTTTGATAGGTGGTGGTGATGGGAATGGCCTGCGGATTAATGGCGGGCGTGATCCACGTCAGGCTCAAGCGCACGGTGCCCGCCGCCCACGGGAGCGGACGGGCCTCTTCGTTGGTGGCGACGCGCTCGGCCTGCACGTTGGTCAGGCTCTGGACCGGCGCGGGTACCGCCTGCGTGCTGCGAAACAAAAAGCTCATGACTGCATCAGGCGGTAAACGGCGTCTTGACGCCGGGCATAGGTCGGATCGTCCAACTGGCCGAAGGTGGTTCCCAACCCGCGTATCGAATGAATGAATACCGGTGGCGTAACCAGCATCCCGAGGTGATGTGGGGCACGGCCCATGATGAACGTCACCAGATCGCCGGGCATAAGGCGCGTGCCATCATCCAACCGGACACAGTTGGAGATGCTCTCCAAATACTCCCGAAGTTGCGAATCCTCCCGGTGAGCGGTCGCGTCCAGCGTGTAGCGCGGCGGCTTCAACTCGTGGGGAAAGCCGCAGGCGGTGGCCAGTTGATGCACAAGATGCACGCAATCGCAACCTCCCTGGCACACACCCTGGAACGGCACGAAGGGCGTGCCGATCCAGCGCCGGGCTTCCGCTTCCAACTGGCGAACTCTCTCGGGATTCTTGAAGAATGGCTTCATAGTGATAAAGGGGGCAGGTGCGCAGCACCGATGGGGGCATCGCCCCCATGAATGCGGTGAAGCTGGCTCAGCTTCATTTCTTGCCGCCGCCGGAGGCCGTGTTGGCGAGGGGCATGGCCATGAGGGTCGGGTTTTCGTAGGGGATGAACGGGTGCCCGCCGTAATTGACGAAGTTGTCAAAGCGCTGCTTGCAGCAATCGGGGGTGCGGTCGCAACCGGGCCAGGCCGAACAGGCGTCCCCGGTTTGTGAAATGCGCAGGGAAGCGTTCAGGTAGAGCCGGTGGCGAGTCGCGGAGAGGATTTCTGCGTAACGGATGGTACGGACCTCGACCTGCGGGGCGGTGCCGATTTCGATATAGCCGCCCGGTAGCCAGTCTGCGGCCTTGTCCACGAGGGTGGCGGACTCGAAGTCGATACTCCCGCCATCCGTGTCGATGGCCTCGATGGTGCCACTCAGCCGATAAGTGGCCGAGGGCACACGGCAGGTGGAACCGTCGAAGAGTTGGTAGTTGCAACGGGTTTGGAGGAAGAAGCGCGGGACACGCTTTTCGCCGTAGGAGAGCGGGCTGACCGACTTGGCCTTGAGGGTGTAGCCCTGCCGGGTGACGGATTCGATGATGCCCCGGAACAGAATGACCGGGGCCTCCAGCACGAGGCCGGTAGCTTCATCGACGTGGGCGAGGCTCAAGACGACACTGGTAGGCTGGCCGATATGGATGGGCAGCCAGTCCTCGAAGGGATTCCCCTCCCAGGCGAAGAGTTCGAGGTTCAGCTTGTCGGTGTCGCCCTCGGTCGAGACGGACAGGCCGCTGTGGTCGATGGGGACCGGGTGCCAGGTGACGCCGCTGTTGACCGGTGTGTCGTGGCTCGTGAGGTGGAGCGAGTAAATATCGCGCACCCCGTAACGGCGGGTGATGCGGTAGAGATAGACGGGACGGCGGGTGGCGAGCGCGTTGGGGGCGGTATACTCCTCGGGCAGTTCGATGCCGGTGAAGCGGATGCGGGCGTGGTTATCGGCCTCGAAGTCATACTTGATCTCGTCGCTGGAAAGGCGTACTAGGAGCAGGCGTGAGACCTGCCAGCAGTCGGCGTTCGCGGGCAAAGCTTCATCGAGCGTGACTTGAGAACGCGTGGCAAAGGCAGTCGCTTCGACGAGCAGGACTTTCCGAAACAGGCACTGGCCGTCCAACGAACAGAACACGAGGTGTTTTCCTTTCAGGTGCGACCAGTCGGAGAAGATGGACGCTTCGATGAACATGGTGGCTGACACCGACGCACTCAGTACCGTCACATCCTCCGCGCCGGTCGCCAGCCAGAACGCCTTGAAGCGCCCGCTCCGAGCCGCGAAGAACGCCTCCACCGCATCGAGGGCATCGGCGTCTGGTGCCACCGTGACGATTTGCAGGCGCTCCTGTGTATTGGCCTGCACTGGCATAGCGGGGTGCGCCCCGAAGCCGATGTCGGTGACTTCCGGCTCGTAGTTGAGCGTCCGGCGCACCGACTCCCCCAAGTCGGCCACCAGCGGAAAGACCGGTATATCAAGGTAGTTCATCGTAGGCCCAAGAGGGTAAAAATGTCGTTAAGGTAGGTCTGCGCCGTGCGTCCCGAAGGGATGCCCACCTCGTAGAGGACATACTGCGTGGACAGCGCCGGACCGAGGTCGGCGTAGTTGCCCGCGCCCGTGACGGCAGCGGCCAGGTGCGCATTGAAGGCTTCGTTATCGTCCTCCCAACTGCTGGCTGTCGGATCGACCGAATACACCTTGCAGCGGGAAAACTCACGGCGGGCATACTCCGTCTGAAAGTTGTTGTAGTCGGTGGAGAACGAACTGGTGGGCTCGTTCTCCGGGACGCGGGGCACTCGGTGGTAACCACTGCTGGCCTCGTTGATGAAGGCCAGTGAGACGTAGCGAGCGGCTTCCTCGCCGGAAACGTGATAAGCTAGACGGTCCAGCCAGCGCTCGCTTGACCAGCTCTGGACACGCACGAAGTGGTCGGCCTTCTCTTGATCGCCGCCGTAGATCATATCGCGCAGGAGCACTTTTAAATCGTTGGCGGCGGCAGTGACGTTGGGCACGTCCGCATCCATGCTGCCTGATGTATCGATGAAGAACAGGAAGTAGAGGTTCGCCAGAATTGAGAGCCAGTTGCTTTTGGTATCGGTCTCCGTGAAGACAAACTCTGCGCTGACCGCTTCCAGCGGCGTCGCCCCCTTGACGCTGATTTCAAAGGCCCGTCCGCTGCCTCCGATTAATTCTGTATCCACAGATTCGATACGGCCCAGATCGAGGGGAACAAGAATGTCGCCCGCCTCACACGGGAGCGCTTCCTCCAGCGTGAGCACGGGGCCGGAGACGGAAGCAATCTTGGCGGCAGCGGTGATGTCTCCCAGAGGCCGGGCGATTCCGGCCCATTGCCCGGCGCTGAAATTACCCGCGCTGCGTTCGAGCGTGATTGTGTTCCCTGCTGACTGGGCGACGATCTGCTCGCGTCCCCAGCGGGGGGCGGCGGCCTTGGCCGACTCCAGTGCGGCCCGCAAGACGGACTCGACTTCAAAAGTGCGGGCGGCAGTGTCCGTGGTAATGGTGTAGTTGCCGCTGCGGCGCGGCTGGGTGAACCACGCAGCCCGTTCCTCCAGTCCGGTCACACTCTCGGCCACCGACGAGCGGTGCGCCTGCCGGTGGTTGATGGCGAACAGCCAGTCAGGGGCGAAGGGTATCAGGGTATGGTTATCAATGAGCATGGCGTTATCCGGGGATGCCGAGTCGGAGCTTGTTGCGGCCCATGATGTCGAGAACGACAGCTTCGCCTTCGGTGGTTTCGAGAAAACGGCGCAGGTCGTTGCGGGTGCCGGTAACGGCGATGTTCACTTGCCCACCGGTCTGCGATTGCGTGGACGTTGTGGATACGGTGTCAGCCAGCCCGCCCTCGGCAAAGCCGGGCAGGCTCGGGAGCGTGGGCCGGTTGACCCGCAACTGCCCCACGAGATTGTCAAAGTAAGCCGGTCCCTGCCGGGCGACTACATCGGCGGGCACGACGAACTCGCCCCGGTGGACGATGCCCGCCGGTTCGTATTTGCCCCCGAATCCCGTATAACCGCCTACGGCAAAACCGCCGACCGAGGCCATCACGGCGGTCAGCACGGCGGCCCCGATGATGGCGGCGGCCCCCCACGAGCCGATGGAGGCGAGCATGGCGGTGGGCCCCATCGCGGTCTGTTTGGTCGCTTCCTGCACGACCGTGCTGGACGTGTCGGCCTGCTTTAAAGACTCGCCCATGACGAACATGCGCAGGCGCTCGGCAATCCAGCTTGTCGCCATCTGCGTGAAAGACTGGATGAGCGCCCCGCGAATCGTGCCGGTGACATTGGTGAGGGCTCCCTGCCAGGTTTCCGTGCGGCTAATTAAGCCCTCCATACTGCTCGACAGGCCCGATTTGAGGGCGTTGTCGATGTTGCTGAAAGTGTCCGTCGCGGTGGACTCCAGCGCTTCCATCTGGCCGGATAAATTGTCGGCGGGTAACTCAGCCGATTCCACACCCAGTGTGGCTTCGCTCTCGCGCAGCGCGATGCGTTCCTCGATCAGCGCGTTCAGGCGCTCGGTGGCGCTCAGGCCGCGCTCGGACTCATCGGCGGACAGGCCGAGAATTTCCCGGCTGGCTTCAAGGTTGGCATTCAGTTGATCCCGGATCAGGTCGGAGAGTTCCGCTACGCCCTCGCGCTGTTCAGCCAAGAGATCGTTGAACTCCCGCGCAGGTTTGACGGCGTTGTTGCCCCAATCGACACGGCCAAAGCTGACCGTCCCGATCTGGGTGCCGTCCGTAAACGGCAGGGCAGCGGTGATGGCGTTGACCCGTTCGATCACGCCGTTGAGCAGGTTCTCAAAGCCAGCGGTGATCGCGTTGAGCACAGCGGAAAAGGCGCGCCCCAGCAGGTTCACGGCTTCCTGAAAGATGACCCGCGCTTCCTCCCCGATCTTGCGAAAGCCTGCGGAGATCCACACCACCGGCTTTTCCAACAGATCAATCAGGCTGGTGGCCGCTTTGGTGCCGAAGGTCATGACGCCGTTGAGCACCACCTTCCAGCCTTCGCCATCCTCACCCAGCCAGGACAGCGCATCGTCGATCATGCGTTGGGCCGCCGCCGTCCCCTGCTCAAAGCCAGCCTCGATGGACAGGCCGATGAACTGGGCAAAGGTGCCGTCGCGGAACGACTCCAGTGCCAGATCGAGAAAGCCTCCGATGCGCTGACCCGCCGCCGTCAGATCGATGTTATTGAGCGTTTCCAGCGGTCCCAGCAATTCGTCCGCCAGCATGTCCCCGATCCCGGCGAAGAGTTGCCGCGATTTGTTGGGGATGCGGCCCATCAGTGTGTCGATGCGCTCGAACTGCCGGGCGTTGCGCTCCAGCACCTCCGGCATAGCCCCGAGCGAACGGGTCACATCGTCGATGTCGCCGGAGACGAACAGGCTTTGCAGTTCGGCCCCCGCCCGCCCGAAAATCCGCATGGAAACCGCCGCCCGCTCAGCCGGGTCTTCGATCTTCCGGATCGCATTGCCGATCTCGCTGAACTGCTCAGAGGGGCTTTTTTGCAACAGGTCCTCATAGGAAAGATTGAGGGATTCAAAGGCTTTGGAGGGCTCCTGCATTCCCTCTCCGGCCTCAATGAGGGACTTCTGCATTTTGTTGATCGCCAGTCGGGAATTGTCCGCGCTGATGCCGTTGTCCTCAAACGCCTGGCGCAGGATGATCAAATCCTTGACCGCCACCCCCGTCTGGCTGCGCAGGTGGTCCATGTCCGCACCCAGCTTGATGATGTCGCGGGCACCGGAAATGACGGTGCGAGCCGACAGGTAGGCGGCGGCGAAACCGGCCACCCCTTTGATCAGCCGTCCAAAGCCCGCCGTAGCCTGTTCCAAGCCAGCAAGCTTGGAGCGAATATCAATCAGGACACTGACACGGGAATCGGCCATTTACAGGCCGGGCGCGTGTCAACAACAGCTTACCACAAACGGGCGGGAACCGTTTCTTCCAGCGGGGTCTCAACCGGATCATCCAGCAGGCTGAAAAAGTCAAAACCAGTGAGAGCTTCCACTTCGTCCACGGATACCAGATATTGGCTGAAATCGTCCGACTCACCGGCTCCCTGCGGGATGATGACGGCGATCACCCGCAACTCATCCCGGTCCGTCACGTCCGCGACAATTTTGAAAAAGCCGCTGGGGATGGCCACGCCAGAGGCCAAACGACGCACCGGCTTCTCGTAAACCGGCCCGGTGATGACCCACAATTCGTGAAAGCGGCGCAGCCAGGACTGGGAAACCTGCTGCTCCAGCAACCGCCAGATGCCTTGGTTGAGCTGCGGCTGTTGCGGAACGACGTTCGACATCAGAAAGGTCTCCATCTGTGCCTGCGGGCCATAGACGACACCGATCGCGTGATTGGGAGCCATGTGTCCCCGGTCGAATCCGCTGCCGGTGTAGTCGTTGTGGCTCACCCGCGCCCGCGTGCGCATGTCCGTCTCAAAGGACTCCGGGCGATCTTCCGTCCCACCCTCAGGCGTGTATGTCAGCTTGTAGGCAACCCAGGCCGGATTTTCCATCTGCTCATCGTAGCCCACCACATAGCCGCTGTTGGTTAAAAGCTGCAAGCGCTTGTCAGCGACCGGCAGGCCCGCCAGGGTGTAACGGTCAGCGCCGAGGGCATCCGCGTCCACCACAATACCGCGCGAAGCAGGGATGCGGTCCATCACCCACTCGATCCAGCGGTCAGTCTTGCGGTTGGTTTCCCGGCGATCCCGCACCCAGACAAGCACGGCAATCGCCCGCTGGTTCACCGCTTCCTGCGTCTCATCATCCTGCTGGCTGTACCAGATACCGAAACCCAGCGCCGCCAGCACAACGAGCACGAGCGTGATCTTTCCGAACCGGAACGGCAGGGACAGCAGGCTCTTCTTCTTGCGGGGTTTGTTTTTTCGTCGGACCATCCGCAGTTCTAATAAGGATGCACGCCGCTATGCCAAGCTCAGGCTTGACCGGAAATCCCTCAAGTATCCGGCAAGGGGTGAACGGGCACGCCTGCACCGCCGTAGAGGCGGTGCAGGTCGGCGGGTTTGGTTGCCGAAGGGTTGGCCGTGTCCGTGCGCAATGCCCGCTCGAATCGTCCGAGGGCCTGCCCGGCGGTCTTGCTCCAGATGGCCGATGCAGCCAGAGCGCGGGACTGGGTGTGCCAGCACAGGGATTCCATGCGCCGGACCTGATCGCGTCGGATCAAAAGCAGGGCTTCCGGCAGGGAGAGCGTAGCGGCAACTTCGCTTACGCCTTTTCCGAGGAGACAGGCGCACTCGGCGCAAAGCTCGGCAAGGCTGACCGCACTTTCTGCCCGCTGGCGGCGATGGGGAGGAGCGCTTCGTTGACCTGCGCCCGCCGTTCGCCCCAGCGGCAGGCATTCTTGAAATTTATCCCGTGGCCCTGTTCGCAAATGTCCAGGAGGGAGTCCACCGTGAGCGTGTCAGCCCAGCCCTCGGGCTTGTCGCAGAGGAATTCCGCCAGGCGTTCCTCCTGATCAACAAAGCGCAGGTAATCAGGAAACTCCCGGATTTTAAGCAGGCGGACGGTGACGGTTTCCTCGCTGTCGTCAACAAGGCAGACGTTGAGGATCGAGCCACCGTTGAGGATCGAATTGTCAGCGTTTTGTGTTTCCATGACCGAAATGAGGGTGTCAACCAGTACTCGTCACGACCGCCGGAAGCGCATCCAAGTGTGCGGGTGAACGCGTCCGTTAGTCGTCTTTAATGGAAATAACTTCGGCCTGAACTGTGATCGGCTCGTCCAGCAGCATTTCCACCCCGATGTTCCGAATAAGCCCAACAACACGCGGATTCCCGATCAATCCGCTGATCACGGGCTGAACCTGTTGGTCGTCACCGAAATCCACCGGGCACTCGACCGCCTCCAGCAACAGTCCCCGGATCAGCAGTTGGGCGGTGCCTTCCTCGTTTTTATTGCCCGCCCCGGTCACCTCAATGGTGGCCCAGAGGGTCCCCATCCGTTCAGGAAAACTATTGATGCCGTCACGGTTACTGAGTGTGGAAGTCCAAGCCGCAACTACACCCGATTCTTCAACCAAAAGTGCAAGCCGGACAATTTCGAGCGCTTGGGGCATAAAGCCCAGATCGTAGTCGATGCGCAACAA
Source organism: Ruficoccus sp. ZRK36 (assembly GCF_019603315.1). Taxonomy (NCBI): domain Bacteria; kingdom Pseudomonadati; phylum Verrucomicrobiota; class Opitutia; order Puniceicoccales; family Cerasicoccaceae; genus Ruficoccus; species Ruficoccus sp. ZRK36. The sequence continues at coordinate 2,245,486 of NZ_CP080649.1, read as the reverse complement.
CTTGGCGCTGCCACTGGGGCGATAATAGCGATACGGCTCCCCGCTGGGCTGGGTAAGGGTGATCGCATCTTCGCCAAAACTGACATTCGCATTCTCCGTTTCATACACGCCTGTCTCGGAGCCCATAATCTTGGCCTGCGGGTTGGCAGGGCCGTAGCTTTGCAGCACAGCGTCCATTCGATCAGCCGTGAGCCGGAGCTGGCCGACTCCGATATAAGGGGAACCCAAGCGCCCCTCGAAAAGCAGTTCGTTGACCTGTGAGGCCGGACTGATTGTTTTGGCCGGGCCGAAAAGGTTATTGAGTTCGCTCATATGTCAGGTGCTCAGGGGGAAATTGGGGTTGGCACGATCAGTCGTCGTTTTCCGAGACGACACTTGCCTGAACAATAACCGGTTCAGCCAGCAGCATTTCCAGCCCCAGGACCCGGCTAAGCGCTGTAACATCAACACTGACTGCTTGCGTCCAGTTGAAGATCGCCTTAACCGGGCTGTCGTCACCCAAATCAACCGGACAATCCACGGATTCAAACAGCAGCCCCCGAATCAATCGTTGCGCAATTCCGCGTTCATCCCGGCTACCCGACCCGGTGACACTAACGGTTACCCAAAGCGTCCCGAACCGTTCTGAAAGCTCAATGGTTGAAGCCGTGTTTTCGTCATCGTTCAGCAGGTAAGACCAGTGCGCAATCACACCCGAATCTTCCGTTATCAACGAGAGCCGGGCGACTTCGGGGGACTGTGGCGTGAAGCCCAGGTCGTAGTCGATGCGTAGCAACTTGGCACTGCCGACTTCTCCCTCATACTCATAGGACCCACCACTGGGCTGAATCATGGTGATCGTGTTTCCGCTGAAAGTGAGCCTCGCGTTTTCCGTTTCATATGACCCAGCTTCCGAAGCGAGAACCTTCGCCTGGGGATCGACCGGGCCGTAAGAATGGAGCACGGTATTCATGAGACTGGCGGTAAGCCGGGGCATCCCGACGCCGATGTAAGGGAAGCCCAAGCGCCCCTCGTAAACCAGCTCGTTTGTCTGCGAGGCCGGGCTGACTGTCTTGGCCGGGCCGAAAACTTCATTGAGTTTATTCATGGTCTAAATCCTGTTGAATACCGGCTCTGCGCCGTTGCCGTTCCAAACGGGCGGCTTGTTCAGGGTCGTAATCTTCGACCGGGTTTTCGAGCCCAAGGGCTTCGATGCCCGCCTTCAGTTCCTCCGGGGTGTCAAAGTCCGCCATCTCATGGATCGAATCGGTTTCCCCGTTGGTTTCAAAGACGTTGAGCACGCGCTGGCCGTCATGGATGCAGCGCCAGACGTATTTCCCGCTCTCGGGGCGACTGGCCCGGTTGAAGCGGAGGTTTCCTTCCTGGATTTCTTCGGTCATGGTCAAATGGTGATGGCCCAGCCACGGCTGGTCAGGATGGTTTTAGCGGTGGTGGCGTCCGTGGAACGCTGCTCGTTGGGCGCGCCCGGATTGCCGGAGTAATTAAAACTGCCGTTGGTTGCCATGCCAGCCCCCGCCAACTGAATGAGGGCATTGTCGATGGCTTCGGCGCTCAACTGGTTGTCCTCTGCCCGGACGTAACGCAGCTTGCTCAAGCCGGTTAAGTCCGGCAGGACCGTCAATTCGTTCTCGTAGCAGTGCAGGTAAAACAGTTCGCTCAAGCCGTCCAGAGACGGTAACGAGGCCAACTGGTTCGTATTGCAATACAGGTATTTCAGGGCAACCAGCCCATTCAGTTCGGGCAATTCGGTCAGTTGATTATTCCTGCAATACAAACCACTCAGGGCAGAGAGGTGGTTCAACGGGGGCAAGACGGTCAACCGATTGCCGTCACAGTCGAGTTGTTCCAGCAAGAGCTGCGCCCCCAGCTCGGGTAAGTCCGTCAACAGGTTGTCGGAGACCGACAGGTTTTTCAAGGCCACGAGGTTATCCAAGGGCGGCATCCGAACGAGATGATTGTAGGCAAGACTCAGGTCTTGAAGGGCGGACAAATGTTTGATGCCATAGGCATCTTCGAGCAGACCTTCCTCCACGCGCAGCGTCGTAAGATTTACCAGCGCACTCAGGTCGGAAATATAACGAAAACGGCCCCCATAGAGACATTCGATTGAGGTCAGTTCGGTCATGCGCGTGAGAGCCGGGAACCGTTCCAGTGGACAGCCATAAAGGGTAATGGAGCGCAGATGTACGAGGTTTTGCAGTTGCAGTTCACGGGCGTCCAATCCGTTCAGATAGATACCTGTCATGGCCGGATTGCACCAGATACGCATACTGGGCACACGCTCACCCTCGGGGAACGAAGCGATGCTGTCTGCCAGCTCCACGAGATGGAGCGGAGCGCTGGGGGGAAGCACCGTGGACGGGCCAAACAGTTCGTTAAGTTCACTCATGGCTCAGGCGTCCTGCCGTAGAAAGACTGTCCCCACCGGCGAGAGCACATCCACCTTCATTTCGTAGCCGAACCATTCGTCGCCCACTTCGGGCTGGTTGTTCAGGCGCACATTGCACCAAAAATCCTTGTGCATCAGGCGCGGGCTCTGAGAGTTCTTGTCATCCCAGACGCGCAACCGGGCGAAGCCGGTCAGGCTTTGCGGTCGCTGGAACGGGTTGATCTCACGGTAGTCGGGATTAGAGCCGGTCAATTCGCCGGATGCGCCATAAAAGAGGGATTCCACCGCCCGGTCATCGACTTCCTCCAACTGGAGCAAGTAGCCCAGCCGCAGTTGCGTGGTGAACACCCGGTCGAGGATTTTCACGCTCCGGTAGCTGCCGAAGTGCTCTTTCGTCTCGGCCTGATTCTGGAACGAGAACGCTTTCAGGTTTCCGAACATGGCATTGGCATCGTCATACTCGGCCTCATTGGCCGGGGCCGCCGTGATGCCGGTGATAATCGAGAAATCACCGCTGCCGATGAGGAGAAGATTCGGATTGGGCATGGTCTTAGGGCTGGAGGGTTTTTACCTGGAAATTGCAGAAGTAAATGATGAGTCCGCTGTCGAGCGGACCGGCTTCATACGCGGGCGTGTCAACCTGAAGGACGTGGCGCAGGCCGTGCTCGGTTGCCCAACTGGCCTGATGGAGTACGTTCAACACACGTTCGGCCACTTGCAGGGCGTTCTCGCCCGTCTTGTTCTGGGTGGGATTTTCCAAGGCGGACACCACCACCTCGTTATGCAGGAGAAGCCGGGGGCTGTCGGCCTTCGGCGTGGAACCGGAAGATTGCACCAGCATGAGGCAGAGTCCCTTTTCCTTCAAGGCCGACTCCAGACGCCGGTTGTGGTCGGCGGAAATGTTGGCGATGATTTCCAGTGCGTTCAGGAACGCATCGGTGCGCAACTGGGCCGTGACGGCAGGGATGACTTCAGAGAGCTTCATACGAAGATGCGGCCAACCGTCCGCTTGAGGGCTTCCTGCTGTTTGCGCCGGATGTAGGTTTTCATGTCGGTGGACTGGGCTCGTAGCGCCTTGTCCACGAGGCCGCGCTGGCGGTTCTGGACCATCACCCCTTCGAGGAAGCTGCTGATGCGCACGGAGGGATGGCGCTGGCCCTTGGCCGTGCGGATGAGCGCCTCACCGATCTTGCGGTTACGCCGTGAGGTGGCATTGTGCCGGGCGTTCTGGCCGTCGCGGTTGGATCGCCAAGCGCGGAACAGGTAGCTCACGGACAGGTATCGGATGGAGCGCTTGCGCAGAGCAAGTTCCTGTTTCACGGAGAGGGACTTGCCGTCCGCGCCCTTACGGCGACGAATGGCGTAGCCCCGGGCGGCGGCTTCCTGCTCGATCTTGTCCCGGGTCGGAGCAATGGACTTGAACTGCCGGTACAGTTCCCACTGCACCTTCTTGGCCCGGTTCTCGATCAGCGGACCGGCCTCGCGCTGATTGTACCGCAGGTATTCGCGCATGGCCTGGTCGAACTGACGCAGGGACCGACTGGATGCCGCCTCGGCCATCAGCGCCCCTCGAAGTAACGGGTGGACAGACTCACGAACTCGGCCCGGACCTCGATAGGCCAGTCGCGTTCGTTGTCGCCGTAGTGAGCCTTGGCATCTTCGACAAAGGCGTGCAACTCGTCACGAGTTACGTGCCCGGAGGCACGGGAGTGAACACAGGCCCCCACGCACAGAGCGCAGAGGCCGACAATGACAAGAAGGAGCGTTTTGTTCATGCCGCTGGCGCAATGTCAAAACGCGCCTACAGCTTGCCCAGGAACCGCAGCACCCCGAGCACGGCCACCACCAGCGGCGGGATGGCCGTCGTCACCCAGAAGAAACGCAGAAGCGTATCCATTTTTCCCTTGAGATCGCGGATGTCCGAGCGCAGGCCGTTCTCGCCGGTCTGCCCCCACAGCGTCACCTCAAGCACGGTCAGGCGCTTTTCGATCTCCCGAAGGCGGGCGAAGATTTCTTCGTGCTCGTTCATGCGTAGGACACCTCGCATTCGAAGTATATGGTGAGATCGCCCGGCGTGCGGACGATGCGTGTCACCCGGTAACGGGTGTCCTGCTCATCCTCGAAGCCATCTCCGACCACGGGCAGTCTATCAGGAAAAGATGAGACGAAACCCCGGACGCCCACGGCGTTGTCGTCACCAGGGGTGAGATCAAAGCCCTCCGCTTTCGGCTGAAGCGTACGGATCAGAGCCATGAAGGGGTGCCCGTTCCAACTCAGATAGGTACCGGCGATTTCGAGTAGTTCGGCAAAGCCCTCGGACTGGTCGGATTGCTTGGGAGTCATCCCCAAGTGGGCTTGTCAAAACAACAGTACCCTCGCATTCTGGTGAAATATCAAGAACCACACACCATGAACGAGTCAGATGTCGACCAACTTAAGCAGCGCGCGCATGGAGCTTTGGGATCGTTAGAAACGGCCTGTCGGAGTGAAATGGCGTCGCGCCATATCAGGCAAGGACTTCGTCCACGATTCCTTTATATTCAAGAGTGCCTCATATACATCAGAGGAGCTCACTCACCGCATGACCACTCGCCGAAGGATCGGATCGCAAACTGCCACATCAATATCTATCTCCATTACTTTTATATTTGTATTCGAGGGGCGATAGATAATATGGCATGGGTTGCTCAGCATATCCATAACGTTGTCCCAGATGCCTCAGAATCTCGCAAGCAGAGCTGCGTCAATCTATTCCCCGCCAAATCAGACAATGACTTTCGGAAGAACCTAAAGGGCCGCAATCCAAAGTATGTCGAAATCTTGGATAAGTTTGATCCGTGGTTAAAGGAAATCTGTGACTTCAGAAATCCGATAGCACACCAAATTCCAATTTACAGTCCTCCAAGCGTCGTTCCCGACACGGACCAAAAGAAATGGATGGATGCAAATAACCAGTTATCTCAAATCGACTACGCCCAAAGCCCTGATCTCTATATGAATAAACTCAGAGAGCGGAGTTCGATAGGAAAATACATTCCTTTGATAGTTGTGAGCCAGTCGAACCATATGGAGATATACAAGCTTCGCGATTGCACTGAACGCGATGCCATGCAGTTTTGGAGTTTTGCCCTAGAGTTCGTCACTGCACTAGTAGCTTCATGCAATGATAGCTCCACCGCTTCCGATGGAGACTCCGAGTCATGAACGACGGGCGGTTATACCACATTACTCCGCTGGCCTATGATGCGCGTGATGGAAGCATGAGCTTGTCAAGGGCTGTCGATGCTCAAGGATACGGGAATGGCCCTGTCTGAATTTGAGCACGCCAAGGTAGAGCAAGAACTCGTAAGCTTACTGGAAACGGTTCGTCCCCCGGTCGAGATGCGCGACCAGGTGGATGTTATCTACCGGATAAAGGGGCAGAGCATTGTCCTGATCGAAAAACGCCCCTACTGGAGGGATCCCAAGGAATTCACGGAGCGCGAATTCGCCAAGGTCACGTTCGTGAAAAGCACGGGCACGTGGAGCGTGTATTGGAAGCGTGCCAGCGGGCAGTGGGAGCGTTACGACCCCTGCAAGACGGTTCCAACACTGGAGGCGTGGATACGCCTTCTTTGCGAAGATGCCTACGGCTGTTTTATGGGATAAAAACAAGCCCCGACATGGCGCCGGGGCCTGTGCGATAACCGTAAACAAAACCAAGGTTTTAGTCGAAAGCTGCGATACCCGCCTCCGAGAGGACGGTCTGCAAGGCAGCCTTGAGTCCAGCGATGTCGTTGGCGGCAGCGATGGCCGCTCCGTCAACCTGCCGGATCGTGACCACCTCCCCTGTCTCCGAATTATAAACACGGATGCGGCCCTCTGGATCGACGACGGCCTGCGCCGTCACCGCACACAGCGGTTTGGGCGAAAGCTCGTTACGACCATCGGGCATGGCGGCAGCCTTGGCCCCGAGCGATTGAAGTTCTTCGTCAGTCATGAGAATTAGCAGGGTTAGGGTTTAACGATGCGGAGGATGCCTTCCTTGATGGCGCGGGTGAAGCCGTACACGCACTCGAAGGCGGCGATTTCCTTGCCCGAGTCGTTGTCGTAGTAGCGACGGTAGCCCAGCGTGATCCCAGTGGCGGGATCGGTGACGGGACCGGCCTCCAGGTAGGACTCGGGGCGGAGCGGCATCAGGTAGCGGTTGGCAATAGCCAGCCCACGCGGGTGAGCGGCGAAGCCGACCAGCTTTTCTTCATTCTCGGGCAAGATGGTCGTTTCAAAGATGTCGAAACCGTAGACGCGCGGGATGCGAGCCTCCTGAAAGGCGGGCTGGCTGACCTGAATGAGGTAGCTCTGAGAGATTTTCGAGTCGCCCAACAGCGCGGAGTAATAGGAGTCGTCCAGCACGAGCGAACGTTCCGTCACGGGCATGTTCACGCCCGCGCAAGCTTCGCGCATCTTCAGAACCTTGGCCGCATCGAAGGCGGTCGCGGTCACCGCAGGGATAGCGGCAGCGCCGTAGTTTTCCTCCGTGATCGCACCCCAGATGTCCTGCAACACGTCCTGGGCGAGCTGGCGGGCCTTGCTCTTGGCCAGCCGTTCGAGGCTGATGACGCTCGCCTCGGAGTATTCTTTGTCGGTAAGGTGGAGCGATTGGACCTTGTGCTGAGTCAGTTGCACGGGCACGGTATCCACGGAACTGTCGGCGTTCTGCGAGTAGCTGCCCTTGAAGTCGTAGGACTTACCGGCAGCGCCGATAAGCGGCACATGCACCGTCTTCCCCCGTTCGGTGAACTCGGCGGAAAAGTCGGTGGAGAAAGCACGCAGCGGCATGAGCGCCGCCACAAAGGCTTCGAGAAACACATCCGCGATACGGATGTCCTGAATGTTATTGAGTTGGTTGGGCATGGCTTAGCGGCGGGAAAGGAGTTGATCTTTGTGTTTGCGGAAAAAAGCGGTGCGCTGGCCGGGATCTTCGATGGCCCGGTACTGCGCCATCAGGTCCGGCTGCTCAGGCGTATCGTCAGGCTTGATCTGGAGGGGATCGACGCCGACGCTGGCGCAGATTTCGGCGGCCTCTTCTTCCGCCGACTTGGCGGCGGTCTTCAGGTCGCTGACGGTCGTTTCGAGCGAGCCGACCTGAGTCTCCAGCGACTGGATGGTCTGTTTGGCCGTGGCGAGGTCACGCTTGGCCTGGTCCGTTTCGGTGGCTTTCGCTTTCAGGTCGGTTTGCGCCTGAGCGAGAGCGGTTGCGCTCTCGTCCACCAGTTCGTTGGCCGCTCCCAGGTCGGCCTCCAGTTGCGAGGTCTGGCCGTCCTTCTCGTGGAAAGCGGCCAGGAGTTTGCCGTAGGTCTCGCGGGCGAGCGCGAGCGTTCCGAGGGTTTCCGGTGCGGGGAAGTCGTTCATTTCCCCACGGTCCGATGTCAACTGTGAGAAAGTTGACTACGAGACTCAGGAAGATAGAGACTATGCTAAAATGAGTAAGATAATTGCCGCTTTCGTGAATAAGCTTTCACAAGCCCACATAAGAGGCTGGGCACATAACCCCTACACATCTACGTTTCAAAAAAATAACCTTGAGCACTACCTTCGTGCGTTGATTGATCACAAGTACTCGGGAAACCTTCTAGTGGGGGAGGCTCCAGGGTACCTCGGCTGCCTAAAGACAGGTATTCCTTTCACGAGTGAACGGATCATCAATCAATCCAACCATCCCTTTTTGCTAAAACTTCGCCCTCGTATTTCCACCGCTGGGGATACGGCAGAAGCTACTGCTACAATCATTTGGAATGAGCAGGCCGACAGTGGCGTACTTGATGCGTTTTGGAATATTTTCCCCTTTCATCCGCACAAGAAAGGAACCCCGCGCAGCAACCGTGCTCCCAATGACGGCGAGATTACGACCGGGCTTCAATATCTACTCGATGTGCTCGATATTCTACAACCACAGCGAATCGTCTGTGTTGGGAAACGTGCTCAACAAGGGTGTAGCAAACGTATTTTGGGAATCAACGTTGAGACCGTTCCGCATCCATCATATGGCAAAAAAGCCATGTATATCGAAGGCATGGCGAGAATCAGGCATTCACCCGTTGATTGATTTCCTCATAGGCGTCGGCGTAGGAGCCGATGCGGTCAATGAGGTTGGCGGCTTTCGCCCGTTCGCTCAAAAAGGTTTGCCCGCGCATGGCCGACTGCTGCACAGCGCGGTGGGCGAGGACATGCTCTCGGAACTGCCCGAAGTAATCGTCCACCATTTCCTGAAGGTGTGCCCGGTGCGCTTCGGAAAAATTCGGAGGCCAGGTAGCGTCTTTCAAATCGCCACCCGTGTGCGTGATGTAGGCCGGTTTCCAACCGCGCTGTTCCCACTGGCCGGACGTATCCACCAGCGGCAGGATCGTGCCGATGCTGCCCACCTGCGCGGAGGGCGCGGCGACAATGCGACTGGCTCCGGCAGCGATAGCATAGGCGGCGGATGCGGCCAGTTCATCCACCCAGGCCACGGTGGGCACACCGCAGTCGGCCACGAAGCGGGAGGTCTCGACGTTGCCACTGGCCGCGCCGCCGGGAGAGTTCACATGCAGCATAATCCCGCGCGCGCCGGATTCCACCGCATCGGCAATCTCGGCTTTAATCTGTTCGTAGCCGGTGTTGCCGCAGGCGCGTTCAATCTGGCTCAAGTTTTTGCCGAGGACGCCAGTGACGTGGACATGGCCGATACCCTGAGAGTCGATTTCGAGGTCGGGCCGGGGGTTGACGAAGGCCGACAGGTCGAGGTTCTGCACCTCACCCGACAGGTGGCCTTGGAGGATTTCGTGAATACTCAGCCAGCCGGAAGTGGTGATGTTCCAAGGCTCGCGGTAAACGGCATGAAGGATATGGGCGAAGCGCATGACGGAAAATGGGAGCGAGGGGCAGGAGTCGAACCTGCACATTCCGGGGGATGAGTCCGGCTGACTGCCTCATTCACCCTCGCGTGACGCCTGTGCGCTCATGTCAACCAGCGCTGTAAGCTGTGTGCCCTGCGGGCGGTAAAGCATTTCGACGGGCACGCCGTACTTCTCAGACGCATCGAGGATACGCCGGGCGTTCTGGGCACGAATTTCCAACTGCTCATCGAAGTCCTGTCCGAGTTCGGCGTAGTGCTCCGCCAGCGTTTTCAAGCCGGTTTCCACGTCGGCCCGGTTCTGCTGGGCCTCGCGTCCGGCATCGACGGTGATGCGCCGGGGCGTGACGAAGCGCACCCGGTGCCAGCCCTTGACCGGCTCCAGTTCGCCCCGGTCGATGGCGTCCCCGATCACGTAGCCCCACGTCGGTTTGAGGAAGCGCTGGATCAGGATCATCTGCCGGAATGAAAAACGCCGGTCGGCCTTGGCCACGACCAGGCGCACCCCCGCCCCCCCGATTTTTGCCGAGTCCAGCACGAATTCGTAGGGCAGCATCCCGGCAGCGGAATCGCGCTTCAAGTGTTCGAGGAAACCGGTAAAAACCGGACTGGGCCGATCCGACTGATAGCTTTCCAGCGATTCGTTGGGTTTGAGGGAGACGACCTTGCCGCCGACAATGCGCTGCACCTGTTGCGGATCGCTGCCGTCTTCGGCCTCGGCATCGGCCTGGACGATGAAATCACCCGACTCGTCGATTTCGCCGCTTTCGCTTTTGAGCACGCGGGAAATATCGGCGTTGTCTTTGACCGCGTGCTTTTCCAGCGCCAGCAGTTCGATTTCATCGAGCAAATGGTTGATCGAGTGCTGGAGCGTGGGGGCACTGCGGGCACCGCTGGCTGACTCCGGCTCAAAGACGTGCATGACCGCGCTCGCAGGAACATCCCGTGTGCTGTCGTCATCCTGTCGGACACGGTAAAAGGCGGGTGCCCCGAAGCGGTCAAAGCCGATGCCATCAATGGTTTCCGTTCCCAGGGTGGCATCCCCGATCCGGTGGGATTCCACGAGTTGGATGCGCGGACGCCCAAAACGGTCCCGTACCTTGACGACGAAATATTCGCCGTCCACATCGACACCCCGGCAAATCAAACTCTGGCACTGCTCAAAGCTGAACCGGCCCGTGATGTCGGCCCGCTGTGCCCAACGGGCGAAAAGCTCTTCGGCTGCTTTGTTCCAGGCCGTGTCTGCGGTCTGCGCCTGCGGCTTGATCCCGTCGCTCACCGAGTAAATGGCCATATCACTGACCATCTCCCGCACGAAGCCGGAGTTCTTGTGCAAATAGCGGCTTTTCCGGACCAGCTCGCGTCGAACAGCCGAAGTCAGTTCTTTTTTCGCGTCAGCGGGAGCCGCGCCGGGCACACGTCCGCGCCGCAGTGACGTGTTGGCCCCTTCATAGGGAGAGAAGGAAAAGAACCGGGTAATGCGTTGAAAGAGATTCACAGCCACGAGGTATTGTCAAAGTGAGATGCGACAAGCATCCCGGGGTGCAGGGCAGCCCTGCTTACTTGGGCAAATGGCCGATGACGCCAGATTGCATGGCGGTACGTTTGGGACGGGCATGGGTCTCAGGGGCCAACTTCACGAGAGCGTCCTGACAGGCCCGGATGATGGCATGGATTTCATCCAGACGGCGCTTGCTCACGCTGGAACCGTCGTTGGCGTAGGCCGCCTGCGTCTTTTTCAGTTCCGCTTTCTGCACCGCCAGAATCTCCTCGATTTCCGGCACGGTGAAGCCAATGCTGTAATCAATCACGTCCGCCATTACCGCTGGCAGGCGTGTCAACAACGCTCTCCCGCCCGATGATCTTGAGCATGGTGGCGGCGGCAGCCTGCATGGATTCGCAGTCCCAGTAGTGGTTAGGGCGTTTGCCGATTTGTTTCCACATCCAGGTATTCTTTTCCTTGGCCCGGTGCTCGGATTCCATCTGCGAAAGATAATCCTCGTCGATGTCGTCGGGGACTTCCCATGTCGGGCCTTTGGCCGGGTCCTGATTGCGCCGGAGTCGGGCCAGCGTGTCCTTGATGTTGAGGTTCGACCAGTAATGGACGTAGCAAGACTGCCGCGTGCCGAGCACGACTTTGCGCCGGGGCGAGTAAAAGCGCTGCACGCCGCCCTTCTCTTTGCTTTTGTGCGGAAAGGTCAAACGCCGGTCCCCGATCAGCGCCACCCAACCTTTTTTCGAACACTGCCGGTACACGTCGTAGGTAGCGTGCCCGGCATCGACGAACACTAGGTTCGGATGAATCTCATACCGCTCCTGCAAGAGTTCGATGTCGTCGAAGGTCAAGAGACGTTCATTCCAGACCAATCGGGAGGAACCGTTCGGGCTCCACGAACGCACGACAGCGAACAGGTGGTCCATCTGGCAATCCACCGTAAGGATGCGTAGCGGAATGACCGCCCCCTCGAACGGGGGCGCGACCACCTTCCCCTGCCGGGTGATGCCGCCTTCTTCTTCCCAGGACTCACCTTTTCGGTAGCCGCAGGTGGCAATCTCCATCTTGTAGTCTTCGACGTATTCGCGCCAAGGAAGCGCGAGACGCTTCTGGTAAAACTGCTGGAGCAAGGAGGTGTCGCCCTGCCGGGCGGCGGCTTTCGCCCGCAGGTAGAGTTCGGCCAGCTTCCCCCAACTCATGGCGCACAGCGCGTTCCAATGAAAGCCGACATTCTCCGGGGAGGCGTTGGTGTTGGTGCAGATGTATTTGCCGGTGGCGTTCAACTGACGGCGGGTGGCATCCGAGTCGGTGAAGTAATGGTTGCAGTGCGTGCAGCGCAGGATAGTCGAATCGCGCACGGCGGAAAAATCCCAGTTCCCCTCCGCGTCACGAGCCGACTTTGACCACTCGACATTCTCCCAGGCGAAGGGCTGACGCTTGCCGCAGTGGGGGCAAGCAAAGGTCCACTCGCGCATGTCGGTCGTCTCAAACTTGCGGTGGGTGTCGTCGTTTTCCTCGCCGCCTTGGCTCATGAACACGCACTTACCCAGCCAGCCGAATGCGGTCACACGGGCCTCGGCTTCGGCCATGTTCCCGGCAGGCCAACGCCAGGTTTCATCTCCGAAGAGCCAACGGATGGAACGACGCTGAAGGTTCGTCTTGTTGTGCGCCCCTAATATCCACAACGTCATGCCGTTGGAGAAATGAACCGTGTGGTTGCGCCGCTTGTGACGGTCGCGGGGAAAGAGATCCCTCACCGGTTCGCACTCTTCAAAGAGTTTCTGCAAGCGTGACTCGGACTGGTCTTTGGCGTCTTCGTCGGTCTGGTCCAGCCACAGGCACGGCCCCGGCAGGTTCTTGACGATATAGCACAGGGTCAGTTCGGGGATAGTGGTTTTCGAGGACTGGACGCTGGCCAGAATCGAAACCAGCTTCACGCGGGGATCGACGATGACTTCCATCACCTCTCGCACCCACGGAGAGTTATCCGAGCGGAACCGCCCCGGCATGGGCGAATACGGAATCGCGGGGATGTGGTCCTCACACCACTGCCACGGGGGGCGGCGGTCCGGGGGACGCACGCCCTCGGCGAACATGCTGGCGATGTCCGCGTTCATGAGCCGGTCCAGCCCTGAAAGAATTCATAGGCTTCACGCCGGGCCTCATCGATGGCTCTGGCGTTTTCCTCGCGGATGCCCACCGCATCCTTGCCGCAGGACAGCGGCGGCAACTCGTCCTCCAGACGCTTGTGCAAAATGGCGAACAAACGGGCCAACCCTTCAAGCACCGCACGGCGCACATCCTCGCGGTGCAGGTAATCGCCCCGCTTGATCGACAGACGAAGCTCGCGTTCCTCGATGTCCACTAGCAGTCGGCGGGCTTTCAGGGCCTCGGTCGGGTGGCCAACGTCGTTCGAGCCCTTCAAGCCCCGGATGCGTATGAACTCGCGCCAGCGGGCCACTTCGTGTTCGCCGTTGGGCAGGGGGGCGGGCGCGCCTTCCATCTTCCGCCAGGAACTCAGGGTCCGGCGCGTAACCCCGAGGATTTCCGCAAGCTGGACAAGGTTCTTGGCGTAAGTCGTCGAGTCCTGGGAGCCAGCGGCCAATGCCTCGACCCGTGCCCGCTCCGCTGAGGTCAGCGTCTTGCCCCCGGCGACCTTTTTGATGACGTTCTCCAAATCCTTCTGGAGAACCTTTTCCGCCGCCTCGCTGTTAATGCTCATCGGGGATCAGCGGATCAGGAGCCAGCCGCAGAACTGGAGGTCCTTGAAAACAAGTTCGATTTGCGAGAAACCGGCGGCGCGAAACTCGGCTTCGTTTTCGGCAATCGTCTTCGGGAACATGCACCCGCGCAGGGCGTGGGCCTTGTTGATGACCTGGGCGGGGGTCAGTCCGTTACTTATCTTCATGTCCCAATAAAGCTGCTGAATGATGTCCTGCGTGGTGGGGTAACTCCCGAGCACTTTTTCCACCACGAACAGGCCGCCGCCGCGCTCAATCGTATTGGCGATTTGATACACAAGTTGCTGGCGGGCCTGCGGACGCAGGAATTGCAGGGTGTACAGCGCGACGCCATAGGCGAAGGGCGGAATATCCGAAAGGCGTTCAAGGTCGGTGAACGTGACCTCAATGCCCTTGTTGGCCGCCTGAGCGATCATGGCTTGCGAGTTATCGTAGCCGATCAGCGTAAGAGCTTTGCGGTGGCGCTCACGGATAAGGCGCAGGGTTTCGCCGGTGGCCGCTCCAAAATCCAGCACGGTGCAATCGGGATGCGTAAACCAGTCCGAGAAGGTGGCGGCGAGTTCCTGCACCCGGTCGTATTCCGGGACGCTCTTGCGGACATGCTCGTCGAAGTGCGGGGCGACGTGCTCGTCAAAGACCCAGTTGCTTGCTTCGGTGGTAATCCCGTTGTCGGCTTCGATGTCGGCGTTCATGCCGACAGGCCGGTGTCAATCCTACCGGGAAAACAATGGGGCGGCCACTGTGGCCGCCCCATGTATTCTCGCGTGCTTATAGTTTCAGTCGTTGGACAACGGTCTGAAGTTCCCATGTATTACAACCTGCACCATCGGCAAGGTCAAGCGTCCTCCAGCAACTCGTGATCGGAGACCCGGATGGCCTCAATCCCATAGCGGGCGTACATGGTGCGGGTGCGGGGGTTGCTTTCCAGCCCGAAGTAACCGGAACCCTCGCTGCCGTACTTTGGGAAGATATGAGTCTTCAAGAGGTGTTCCTTAATCAGGTGCGGATAGGAGGAGATTTCCGCATAGTAGGCGTCCATCGGTTCCCACTGGCACTTTTCCTTGATCCGGGCCAGCGTCGCCTCGCGGTAGCGATTCGGACGGGCGGTGATGAGGATGACCCGGTGAGGCCGGAGGAAGTCCACCAGCCATTGGCGGTATTCCTCCTGCTCAAGTTGGCGGGTAAAAGGGCGCACGGGCGGCGTGCCCCGCTCGGGAGAATTCGCCACCAGCGTGTAGTTCAAGTCCAGTAAATAAATCATAGGGATACTTTCAGTCGTCGGAAAAAGGCTTCTTTGGCTTCGTCCACCAGGCCCATGCGGGAGCCGTCAGGATAGGGAAGATCGAACTCGAACTCAACCGCTTCCCGGAGCCGGTCGGTATCGACCGGGAGGGCGTGTTCGCATTTGGCGGTGATATTGTTGCTCAACTCCCGGATACTAACGGAGCGGAAGAAGGGAGTCCATAGCTGATAAAATTCTTTTTGTGTGTGGTACTTCTGGACCTTCGGTTTTTCCTGAAAATCCCCGATGCGAACGCCCGGTTCGTAGTCGAGCCGAAAAGAGATGTTGCCCGAGTTCGACTTGTTGAGAAAGGCTTTGCCGTTGACCTGCCGCCACCCGGTTTCGCCCACGCTGGAAGCGCAGGCGTACACTTTGGTGAAAGGTTTGCAGAGGGCGGCTAACAGAACGGCGATGTGCTCGCGGTCGGACTGGAACGGCACGGAGTTGAGCACGCTGGCCAGGAAGATCGAAGTCCACTCAGTTCCATCGGCCACAGCCTGCAAGAACTCCCGCACCAGTTCGAGACTGCGGGCCTTGTCGATTTCCAACCGGGTGATGTGGTAGGGCTCGAAGGGAGTGACGGACAGCCCCGCCCGACGCAGCATTTTCGTTTCGGTCAAGTGGCCGGCCCCAAAGTCGAGGATGCTCGTGCCGTGCTCACGCACCCAGGCGGCCCGCTGCTTCGGATTAAAAATGTCGAAGCTGTGGCAGGGCTTCGAGCCGTGGACCGTAAAGATAAACCCGTTGCCCAATTCCTCCCGCACGCGACGGGCGCGCCGGAAGGAATTGTAGCGCAGCAAATCGGCGTAACGGGTACGCACATCGAAGTCCATCGAGAGCAGGTTCATCATGGAGTGGGCGAACCCCGCCTCTTCATCAGTGACATAGACTACCGGCGCGGTCTCAAACTTCTTTTCCGCGAGCATTTCCAGCCGTCCGATGCCGTTGACCACGGTGCCGTCACGTCGGCAGACCAGCGGCATGAGGATGCCCTGGCGATGCATGGTGCGGGCAAGGTTGCGGGCATACTGGAGCCAGCGGTTCGCGTTGGCCCGGCACAGTTCCTTCACGCTGACCTGACTCGGGCGCAGGCAACGGATGAACTCCGGGGAGTCCACCGCCTTGTCCGGGATGGACTCCGCGAGCTTATGAACATCGAGCGCGGCCAGTTCGCGGGTGGCCTTCTCCGGCGTGGTGTGCCAGTCGAAATCGTTTGTGGCCCGGTTGAAGACGATGTTGAGCGCCTTGCGCTGGGCAATCGGCATCGGCTTGGTGCGGAAAACCGGGATCTGCGTCGCCCCCATGCGCGAGGCCACCAGATGGCGCTGGTGCCCGGAGAGGATTTCCCCGTTGCTGTCGGCAAAGATGGGCGCGAGAAAGCCGAGCTTGCGGAGGGATAACTCGATCAGGTCCAGACGCTCCGCGTCGGCACTGCGCGGATTGTAGGTGCTGGGCTGAACCGCGTCGATGGATTCCAGTTGGGTGCTCATGTTTTCGTCCCTCACCGTGCTGTCAAAAACCATCCAAGCTTTTCAAGGCTTCCGCGTATGCCTGAATGAACGCCGAGGCGACTTGCGGGACGATGGCATTGCCGTAACCGCGCAGGCGTCCCACTCGGGCGGATAGCCCATGAGCCAGCGGGAATGAGCCGGGCTCAACTGCCCGCCACCTGGCATCCCGGCACAAGAGCCAATCAACATTTCTCCAGAATCCGTCAGTCGGACAGGCCGGTCGCAGGCTGTCAGCATGGTGTCTTTCGACAAATCCCTGCCATTGCACCCCGGAGTGTAGTGCTTCCCGCATCTGTCGTCCGTCGAGCGCGGTGTCGACCATCCCGCCAGTTGCACCAGTCTGGGCAACTGATCGAGCCGGGTCCGCCTGCTCCCGTCCGGGTTGATGGCTTCCGTCGCCATGCCCGCCGAATCCTTCCAGTCCCGGCTCGATGGCGTTGCCCAGGGCGACAGGGGAAGATCGCAGATGGTGAGCGCACCAGTAGAGCCGCTGGCGGATGTGCGGAGCGCCGACGCCCGCAGCGCACAAATCGGCGGCCCCGACGGCATATCCCATTTTTTCCAGCGTAGCGCGTAGAGAGTAGAGCCAGTGCCGACCATCCGCGCTCGCAACCTGCTCTCCAAATACGACTGAAGGGCCGCACTGGCCGATGAGGCGCTGAAACTCGGGGAGTAAATGGCGATCATCACCCCGCCATTGGTCCCCGCAATCGAGACATATCCATCCGGCTGTGACGAGTGGATGCGACAGACAGTATTTGCCACCGCATCCAGGGCACGTCTGTCCTTTGCTTGCCGACGAGAACGGGGGGCACGGGCAACTGCCGGTCCAGACGGGTTTGTCGTCCGGCCATCCGGCGAGTTTGAGCGCATGGGGCCATCCGCCGATTCCGGCAAAGAAGTGGCACTGGCGGTAAGGTTCAAGGTCGTCTGCCGATACATACTCGATACTGCGTTGGTCCACATCGCCGGGCGGAATCAGCCCGTCCTTGATCAGCTCTCCTAGCCATGCCGCCGCCCCCGAATCATACTCGTTGTAATAGGCGCTCATCATGCCTGGTCCCAGAACGCGGCGCGTTCAAACCCCGAGCCTCCGGCGCAGTTCCTTGGTGACGGCCTGCTTGTCGAAGCCCACGTCCTGCTTGACGCGGTCGATCCACGCCAGGTAGTCTTCCTGCGTCAACTTGAAGCGGTACAGACCGAGCACAATCGTCACGTCGCCTTTGTCCAGTTCGTCATCGTCATCATCGTCGCCCGGCGCGGCGTCATCTCCCTGCAAAAGGCTGGCCAGGTCGGTCTCGTCAAAGCCGGTCAGGAGGGTGTCGAAGTCGGCCACCCGCAATTCGTCAATAATGCCTTCGAGCGAATTCAGATCGAGGCTGGCCAGTTCCGCCAGGCGGTTGTCCGCCACCAGCACGGCCATCTCGTCATTGTCCGAGGCAAAGTCCTGGTAATCCACCGGCACCAGTTGGACGCCAAGCTCGCGGGCCGCCTCCAACCGGCCATGTCCCGCCACGATGAACCCGGAGCGATTCGAAACCGTGATGGGATGACGCCAGCCGAAGTAGCGGACGTTCTTCGCCAGAAGCTCAACCTGCCGCGCCGGGTGCGTATTGGGATTGCGCGGGTTGGGTTTCAAATCCTCAATCGGAACCAGCTTGTCGAAGCTGCACCACACTTCAATCCCGTCCGCCAGTCCCTTTGCCTTGGGCGTTGCCGCTTTGCTCATGCCTGCGGCAACGGTGTCAAATCCCGTCAAGCAGTATCATTTGAGTTGGCTTTTCCACCCGTGCAGGGCGGGAAATCTGCGCAGTTTCCGGGACCGTTAGCGGCTGGCTCACGTCCTCGGCGGGCAACTCCCGAAGAAAGGGAAACGGCCTGACGAGCCACGGGGCGAAGCAGTAGCCGTTCACAAGGCAGGCTTTGATGACGGTCGGGTTGATGTCCTGAGCGTAGAGTCGGTAGGAGTAGTTACTGGCGTGAAGGATCATGCGCCCGGTGCCGACGCAGGGGTCGCAGACGGTTTTGAGGCGGTAGTCCTCGCCATCAGGGAACATCATTTGCACCATCATTCCAACCACATGCTCGGGCGTGGGGAAGAACCCGGCCCCGCGCCCGTGGCGATTCTCGGCCATCAGTTTTCCGAAGGTGTCGCAGGGCCAGGCAATCATGGCTTCGAGGCAGAATACCTGATAGAGTCGGCTGAACGCTCCCGGCGCGGGCTCGGGTGGCGGCTCTTTCTGGCGACTGTCCCCGAAAGCGTAGAGCAACCAGTCCAGATAGTAATCGAACAATCGCCAACTGTCCCAGCCCTGCCACCCGCCGCTTGGTGAAATACTGTCGAGAGACTTCTCGTGCATCTTGCGCGGTAGCGGGGACAGTGGTTCAAAGGCAATGGGCGGGATCGGTTCATCCAAGATGCGTCCGGCTTCCATCGTTCGCGTCCAGTGCTCCCACCGGCCCCAACAGCGGCTCTCCACCTCCAAGAGGATCGGCAGGAGCCAGCCGTGACCGGGCGGCGTGATCTCCAACTGGCGGTCCGGTTTCCTCGGCCAGTCAGAGGCGGTTTCGATCATCCGTCGCAGGACTTGCCGGAAATGGCTCCGGCTGCCCTCGGCGGCGGGAGGGCATGGGGACGGTTCCCCGTCCTTTCATGCCTCTCGGCGTTCCCGCGCCCATCCTTCGCGGGTGATGCGTCCTTTTAAGGTGTTCAGCGGCACGTTCATCAGTTCCGCGACATCCTTGGGGCCGCGCCCTTCCATGTAGCAGGCTTTGATCGCCGCCCAGTCATGGCCGGAAGGTGTGTCCGTAACCGTCTCGGACGGCAGCGGGGCAGCATCTTCGGTGTCATCGCTTTCCGGTTCGGCAGGAGCCGTTGAACGGGTCCCGTTCACGTGAGCCGGGGCGGTATTGCCCGCCATGATCTCCGTGACGATCTCGCGGATCAGCGTGACGGGGATCTCAGTGATGGCAAAAACAAGGCCGGTCAGGTTCGACCGGCCAAGCTGTTCCTTCAAGTGCTTGAGGGCGGCTCCTCGCGTACGCCCGAGAAAGCGGCCTTCATACAGGGTGTTGTCGTTTTCTTCGCAGACGATCCAGTATAGTTTATTCATGGTTTTATATGGGTTGTTTGGTTATGAGTCGTGTGATTCAAAAGTCGTGGTCGATGTAGGGCAGAACGATTTCCAGCGCGTCCTCGTCTTCCAGAATATAGCGTGCGTAGTCCTCCGGCTTGGTGAGTGTGACGCCTTCGACGGCGGCGAAGAGCCGGACGGTTTCCATGATCGGTTCGGGAACTTGGGACAGGTCGATGCTCATGGCTTCAAGCGAGGATGTGGAAGGCATAGCGGGCGTAGCGGTAGCCTTCGGTGTTGACGTAGAAAACATGCCCGCCCGTGATCAGGACGACGCATTCCAGAGGCGGATTTTCCTCCAAGAACTCATCCATCGGGCTGGCGGCGTCAGTGCCTTTCACCGGTAGCGTGCGGATCAAGTCCCGCTGCAAGGGGGACAACTCGTCGTGACGGTGGCGCGGGCACTCGGCCCATGTCGAAGGCTTGCGCGTGCAAAGGGGCATGAAAATGCGACGTGAATCTTGGGGTTGGGATGTGGCGGCTGTATCGCTCATATTGGTTTTCATAGGGTTATCGTTCGATGCGGTTCCATTTCAAAAGATGGGCGGGGCTTTCCGTCACCAGACCGGCGCGTTTGAGGGTGTCGATAATCAGGTCGTAGTCGCCCAGTTCGATCTTCCCCATCAGGCGGGCGTAGAGTTCGCCCGAGGGAACTTCCCCCAACTCTCGGATGGTTTCCGCAATCGTGTGTATGGCGTCCAACGCAGTCTTCATCTGTTGACGCATGGCCTCTCTGCCAGGAGTGTTTGGTTTGCTATCCATTGTATGCCAGTGGTTTCTGATTCTATAAAGACTCTGACATGGTGACAAATCACGTCCAGGGTATTCATGATCTTTCGGTCGTTCTGATCGAAGGACTTACCCGATAAGGCCAAATTTTTTAGAAGAAAACGGTCTCCCTGTTTGTATTGGAAACACGGATACAGATGCCTTCGGCGCGAAGTCAAAATGCGTGCCAATCGTGAACTGGCACGAAACTACTGCGAGGGAGGCCGTGCTGTTTCAGACCCCGTATGACGAAGACCGCTGACGTGAATATTCGCCGCTTTCGCAAGGCGTTCCGAGTGAACGACCGATAGTTGAACATCACCCTATGATCGTGTGCTCACTCTGGTAGAGTGATAGCCTAACCCACACACACGATGACGAATGATGAACCGCTAAACCCAAAGTTCCGGCTCGGGACGTTATTAATGACTCCCGGTGTCGCGGAACTGGAACTGAACCTGATTCCGCTCCTGCTACGCCATGCGCACGGCGATTGGGGAGAACTCTGCCGGGAGGACAAAACGGCCAACAACGAAGCCTTGAAGGAAGGTTGGCGCGTGATGTCCGCCTACACGGTGGAGGGGAACACCATCTGGATCATCACGGAAGCCGACCGTTCCGTGACCACCGCGCTGTTACCCTCCGAATACTGACAACGAAAGGACGCCTATTGCCAATGCCATGAGTCAATATACGTGCCAATTGCGAAGTGGCATGAAACTATTGTGAGCATGTCTTAAACGGTTATGCACTGCTCATAATATCCGCCACCCACGGCAATCTGTCGCGGATTTTCATAAAAATCTGTCCCGGTCCCGTAAGGCGTTCGCTCAGAACGACCGAAAGTTGGACATTACCCTATAATTGCGTGCTCACTCTGGTAGAGTGTAAACATAACCAACTGACACGTAATGACTAACACATCTACCGCCAGCCAACGCCAATACGGGGTCGAACTCGAATTCACCGGAATCAGCCAGCAAGCCGCTGTCGATGCCATGAACGCCGCCGGGATCAGCACCGAACGCCAGTCTTACAACCACCGGACCTGCCCCATGTGGAAAGTCGTCACCGACTCCTCCTGCGGGCTGGAAGCCGTCAGCCCCATCCTTCAGGGCGAGGAAGGGCTCCGGCAAATCGCCAAGGTCTGCGACGCTCTCGACGCCGCAGGCGCACAGGTCAACAAGCAGACCGGTTTCCATGTCCACATGAACGTGGACGACTTCACCATCCACCACGCCCGCAAACTGGTGAAGCTCTGGGTGAAGTTCGAAGATGTCTTCGACACCTTCCAGCCTCAAAGCCGCCGCAAAAGCACAAACTGCTACTGCCAGTCCAATCTCGGACACTTCGGGGATCTCGCCAACGGACGCACGCAGGCCCAATGCTGCCAGCAAGCCTTCGAGGCCATCGACCGCTGCGACACGATGGAAGACCTCGGCAGACTCTACCCGAGCCGTTTCATGAAGC
The DNA here is from genome assembly GCF_019603315.1 of Ruficoccus sp. ZRK36. Lineage (NCBI taxonomy): Bacteria > Pseudomonadati > Verrucomicrobiota > Opitutia > Puniceicoccales > Cerasicoccaceae > Ruficoccus > Ruficoccus sp. ZRK36. Next base: position 2,223,825 of record NZ_CP080649.1, on the reverse strand, counting down.
TGAACATCCAAGCCTATTTCCGCCACCGCACCATCGAAGTCCGCCACCACAGCGGAACCCTCAACGCCGAGAAGGCCGTCAACTGGGTCAGGCTCCTGATGGAGTTCTACGAGACGGCCAAGACCGTAAAGACCATCCGGGTCCGCCCCAGCAACGCAGAGGTCGGAATGGTCCGCCACAAGTGGTTCTTCCAACGGACCAACCCCGTCGCCCTGAGACGCTTCTATACCAAGCGGGCGAAACATCTCGCCCGTGAGGCCGCCTGAACTTTTAATCCCAACCAAGACAACCATGAAAACCACCACCTACCAAACCGTCGATGGGGCGAGCTTCACCGCCACCGATGCCGCCGACCTGATGCGCCAACTGAGACTAGATAGCTGGAACCCGGAGGACAGCGAGGAAGCCTACTGTGTCGCCACGGCCCGAGCCTGCAAGATGCAGACCGGAAAACCCCACCGCGACAGCCCGCCCGAAGCCCTCGTTGAGGATATGATCGCCAGCGGTCTCATCATCCCGGAACCGGAGAAGTCATAACGCCCTACAGGGGGAATTGACGAATAATGCCTGGGAATTTCCCATCCTGATTTCCCACCTGTTTTTCAACCATCCCCCAATCGTCATGCGGACGGGCAAGTCATTGAGAGCGAAAATTTGTGGGAAATGAAAAAATCGAGGTGTCTCTCAAACGGACCAGTCTGCTGAGGGACCCAGCCGTCCGTGTTCGCCCCTAAAAGATTCCTTTGGCCAGCCCCGGCCTGATCGGTGTTGATCCCTCTGCGTACCGGGGATCGCGTGTCAATGTTGCGGGCATGAATTGGCCTGAAAAACGATTTGAGTAGCATTGAGTCGTGTCTGGTCGATTCGTGGCGCCACGAATCGACTGGATGCTACTGCGTGCTACTCAAATCGCATTATCGTCCGGTTCGAGGTAGGAGACGGCGTTTCGGGACCGCTCGCGAATCTGGGCGATGATGTCGAGGACCGGTTCAAAATCCTTGAGCACGGCCTCCAGTTCTTCCCGGCCCATTTCGTCGTGGGCCGGATCGTCCTTCACCTTGGCCCACCACTGCACCATGCGCTGAATCCACAGCAGGTGCGTTTCGCGGGGCTGGAACGCGCCCTGGCTGCGCATCTCGTGGTCGCGGGCGACATGGCCGATCATGATGGACTTGCGCAGGCGTCGGGTGCTCAGTCCCTGCTTGTCCGCCTTCTTGAGCCATTCCTCGCGCTCGTGGGCATCCTTGACCTTGGCCACGGTTTTGTGGTGCTCGAAGGTGAGATGGGCGCGGCGCTGTTCGTAGGGCACATTCCGGGCGACGTAGGCGGCGTCCAGCAACGTTTTAAGTTCGAGGCCGGTCTCCTGCATGGCCTCGACGTAACGCTGGCGCTGCTCCTCGGGCATTTTCTCGAAACGCTCGCCGTTGTTCCAGCGGTTCTGCCCGTAGATCAGCCAGTCGCCCACGAGGAAAAGCGAGGTGCGGGCGACACGGCCCACCTTGCGGCCCACATCGCACCACTGCTCAAAGGTCAGTTCGCTGTCGATGCACAGCCCGGTTTCAGTCACTCGGACGGGCGCGCCGTCCATGATCAAAGCGTTCTCGATGGTCATGATTTTTGTGTTGTGCGGTTCGATACGATTGGCGTGCTGTCAACGACTTCATGGCTCGTGACGGCAACAGGTCCAGTTGTTCGGTCAATTGGATGCAGCGCTTGGAGACCGCCGCCCGCGTGACCCTGTGGCGTCTGGCAATCCCGGTCATGGACTCGCCCATGAAACCGACGCCGCTGACCAGGGCCAGGCATTCGACGGCGAGCGCGGGGTTGTGGTCGGCCAACAGTTCCGCGATCAGGCGACGGAGGGCGGCCCAGACTTCCTCGGCATCGGCCTCGCAAACGGGCAGGGCTGTCTCCGGCTCCGGCTGCGGCTCGGGATCAGGGGCGGCAATGGGCAGTTCCGACACGTCGCTGGCTTTCCCGGTCTCGAAGCTGTCCACCTCGGGCCGGAGCAAGCCCTGCTTTTGCAACTGGCGTCGCTGCTTCGGACTGAGCCCGGCCACCCACTCGGCGTATGCCTGGCTGTACTGAGCGTTGTGCTCGCGCTGACGGTCGGCGTAATCACCACGGCTCATCGCGCACCTCCGCTTTCGATTTTTTCCCGCTGTCAAAACCTTCCTCTGCTGTCAAAAGGGGGTTAGGGGTTTGCCTGCCGTCAGAAACACCCCCAATACTCTCCCCCCTAGGGGGAGTATTGGGTTTTGACGGCGGCGGTGGAGAAATGGAGTCAGGTTTTGACGACGAGTTTTGACAGCAGCCTTTCTGATACCGGAATCCGTGCCACGTTTTGCTGTCCTGATCGAACACGAGAGCGCCCGATTGGCGAAGCTGGTAAAAGAGGTTCTTCATGAACTGCGGATGGCTGGTGATGTACTCGACGACCTCCGAATCCTCCCAGCGAAACTCGCGGTAATCGCGCAGGGGGTAATGGTCTAATGGCGGCATATCGCCAAAATATTGTCTGAGGGTTTCGGCTTTCATCCCTGTCCTTTCCCTTGGGCCTGTTGATATTCGCGCCAGCGACGGCGCACGGTGGAGGCGGAAATCTCATACTTGGCCGACAGTTCCGCCTCCCATTCGCGGGTGAGTTCGCGCAGGCGCTCAAACTCGACGAGGGTGTTTTCGATGGCCTTGGGACGGCCCCCTCGCGGCGATTGCTTGCCGATGGAATACTTGCTGCCGGATTCGTTTTGCTGCGGCTCCGGGCACTGCCGCCAGCAGATACCGGTCTGCCCGTGACGAACGAAGATGGCTTCGGTGGAGTTGCCCTGCGTGTCGGTCATCCCGGCGCGGCGACGGCGCTTGCACAGCTCGAAGCGGAAGGTCGGCGGCTGGCCATCGGGCGTCTTGGCCCGCATGAGCACGGCCACTTCCCGCGCCCAGTTCGTCAGCGCCGACGAGCCCAGGCCGCTGTAAGCGTAGTCCGAGCCGGTCCAATGGCTGCGGGCCTTCGAGTCGGACGGGGGCTTGCCCGTATGGTGCATGAAGCACCAGATGATGCCGGTGCGCTCTGAGATGGGGTTGAGTTGCCGCCCGCAGAATTCGGAAATCACCTTCTGCTGGCTGGCATCGTCCCCGATGTAGTTGAGCAGCGGGTCGCCCCAGACAAGATCCGGCTTGTGGCGCTGGATGAGCACATCGGCGGTCTTGGCGAAGTCCGCACCGCTGTGGATGGTATCGCGGTAAAAGATGATGTTCTCCTCCAGCAAGGGACGATGGTCATCGTTTAAGCCCATGCCGATACGCACCCCCTGGTACATCTCCGCCAAGTCGCCAATGTCGTTCTCGGCCTGGATGATGAGGCTTTTGAGCGGACGCACGGGGCGGATGTTAAACACCGGCAGGCCCAGCGCCCACATGACTGCAAGCTGCATGGAGAAGGACGACTTGCCGATGCCGGACTGGCCGACGATGATGAGGCTCCCGCCCCGGCACAGCCAGCGATTGCCCAGCACGTTGTTCGGATCGTTGCCGGTGTCGTAGTCCCCGAGTTGGGACACCCGTAGGGGTTCCGCCAGACCCAGCCCGTCACCCTCACTCTCCCACGCCTCGAAGGACGACGGGCCGAGGTTGACGGCGAGCAAGCGCTGGACGGCATCCCCGCGACGCCCGCCGGGGCAGCGGGAAAAGCGCGAGGGGTTCCGGTTCTGGCTGTCGATGACAAAGCCCTCGGGGAGCGACTGCCACAGGCGCTCGCGCCGGGCGTGGTATTCGTCGCGGGTCTTCGCTTCCACCCGCACCCAGGCATGGATGCTGTGGCCGCCTGAATCGATGAGGGCGGCAATGGGGAGGCCGCTGTTGCGCAGGATACGCTCCTGTTCCGCCTTGGGAATGCGGTCACTCTCGATCAGGGTATGCCGGAACGCCGTCACATCCTTGTCCGTGCCATTGGATTTCGGGGAGACGGGATTGATCCGGATGTAGAGGCCGTGGCGGGTCGAGAACAGGCGCTCGATGCCGCCCTTGGCCGCCGCCCGTTCCAGCCACTCATCACGGGTGAAGACGTTGATCCCGCCATGCTCGGGGATGGCGCGGGTCTCCCCATCAGGCAACGTTCCCGGCGCAAGCGAAAGGATGTCATCCGCCTTAAAACACGCCTTGAGGAAAGATTCGAAGGGGTCTTTCCCGCTGTCAAAACCGTTTTGACGACGGGAGAAGTCATGATGATCGCCCGCCCGAAACGCGGCTTTACCAATAGTGGAGCGCAGGGCGAAATTGGCAGCGGCGATTTCCTCCTTACAACTGTCGTGGAAACAGTGGATCGTCGGGGCGTAGCCGTTCTCGGCATCGAGATAGACCCGGCAGTCGCGTTCGCGGCTCGGCGTCGTATGCTTATGGGCACCAGGGCACTGGCAATAGCCCGAGTGCTCATCGGTCCAGTCCACCGGTCCCACCACATCCTCGGCCACCTGCCGGAAATCGTCCGGCACCTCGGGAATACCCTTCGATGTGTAGCGAAATGCCATTACATCGCCTTTCGGTTGAACTGCCCATCGAGGAAAACCTGCGCCTCTTCGAAGGTGGCCAGTTCCGGCTCGGGATAGTTAAACTTCCGCAGCCAGTTCAATTGCTTGGGGGTGGCCAGGCCGTGCTCGCGCCGCATGAACAAAAGGTCGAGGATCTTCGAGGCGTGCCCCCGACAGCTCACGCAGTCGGTATCGAACCCGGCCTTGGCCAGTGTCATCAACTGACGGTCACTCGGCGGCTTGCCTTCCCAAGGCAACTCCGGCTCGTAGTCGGCCAGTTCCACCGCGTGCAGGCTGAGGCAGAACTCGATGGCGTCCACCGTGCGGGCTTTGCGGCGGGAAGCCCGTGCGAGGCGTTCCTCCAACCGAGACTGGCGCACTTCCTCCACCTCTTCCTCTGCCTCCAGCAGATCGACCTCGCCACCACCCGAGAGGCGTTCGCTCAATTCATCCGACTCGGATTCGGAACGGGCAATCAAACGGGCCGGGCGGATCAATGAATGGTCGTCGCTCAGGAACAAGGGGTCCAACAGGAGTAGGTTTTCCTTCCCCTCGGCAATGCGTGTGCCGCGTCCCACCATCTGCTGAAACAGGGACAGGCTTTTCGTCGGGCGCAGGATGAAGACACAATCGGTCTGCGGATGATCCCAGCCGGTCGTCAGGAGGGAGGCGTTGGACACAAGGTCATACTCCCCGCGCTCGTAAGCCCGCAGCCCCTCGCGGTCGTTCCCGTCCACGTGGACGGCACGGATGCCCTCCTCACGGCAAGCCTTCACGAAGGCTTGGCTGCTAGCAATCAGGGGCAGGAAGGCCACCGTGCGACGGCCAGCAGCGTGCTCGGCAATGAGCCGCGCTGCCTGACGCAAGTGCGGCTGAATAACATCGCCCAGATCGCCCTCGTTATAATCGCCCGCCGTGGTGCGCACCTGCGACAAGTCCACCGGCAGGGGCACACTCTTGATGACGATGCGCGAGAGCCAGCCCTCCTTGATGAGGCGGGCCAGCCCGATCTCGACGGAAATCTTCTCATAAAAGCTGCCCAACTGGCGGCGGTCAGAGCGAAACGGCGTGGCCGTCACCCCGAGCACCTTGGCCGACTCGAAGTGTAGGAGAACCTGCGCCGCCATCGCCCCAAGTGTGTTGCGGTGGGCTTCATCGACAATAACCAGGCCGAAGTAATCCCGTGGCCATTTGTCCAGGCGACGGCAGATGCTCTGCGTGGTGGCTACAACAACCCGGTCCCCAAGGATGGCTTTGGAGTCGGCCATTTCGATACCGGCGAATTCCCCGGCGTACCCGAAATACTTGTCGGCGTTCTGGCGGACCAGTTCCTGCGCGTCGGCCAGGAACAGGCAATTGCCGCTCCAATCACGCATCAGATCCGAGGCCAGGATCGTCTTGCCGGACCCGGTGGCCGCGACCCCGAGGATGTGGTCATGCTCCCGGAAGTCCCGGCGCACCGCCGACAGGAACTCCTGCTGGTAGGGGCGAAGGTCAAAACGGGACATCGTCGTCCTCCGGTTGTGCCTGCGCTGGAGCGGGCTGGGTTGCCTTGGGGGTGGCAGTCGGCACACGGTCCGTGATCCACAGTTCCACCTTGTTGCTCCTTTTGCCCTGGTACTCCTCGATGCGGAGCCGGGCATGGCCCTGACGCCCTTCGAGAGCGGCAGCGGTGAGTTCGACTTCCTCGCCCTCGACCACCCGGTCCCCAATGGCTTTGCGGAAGGTGTCGATCTTCCAAAAGCTCGATTCGGCAGCAACGAGGTAGTCGTAGAGGTGGACGCCGTGACCCTCGACTTCGAGCTTCAACTTGATCATGTCGTCACCGGCTTTCGAGAGGGTCTCCGAAGCCTCGACCACAGTGACAAGATAATCGCCGTTGGGCACGAAGCGGGGCAGATTGTCTGCGTTTTGAGAAGTGTATTTCATCGTCAGCGAATTTGAATGTTCTGTTTGATTTGAAGTTCTGCCCCGGCCACTTCCTGCCCGGCCTTGAGGGCGGTTTTGATGGCGGTGAGGTCGGCCTCGACCTTCATCCGCTGGAACTCAACCGGGAGCAGGCCCGGATCGCTCCAGCAGTTGATCGACTCGGATTTGCGCCAGCCGATGACGCTACGGGCGTCGGAGAGCTTGAGGCCGTCCGGCAGGAAATCCCCGAGGTACTGGGTCAGGCGCTCAACGGTCTTTTCCGCCGCCTGCTGGCGGCGTTGCAGACGCATCTTCTCCGTTTTCAGTGCCTCGGCCTGTGCCCGGAAATTCTTGATGAGAGCGGCGATGTTGAGGGCCTTGCGGTCGCGTTCGTCTTCGATCCGGGAGAGGGCTTCCTCGATCCAGTCCAGCGCGGTGTCCGCATTGACGGGCAGGCCATCAGTGCCTTCAGTGCGATCACCGGTAAGGATGTCCTCTACCTGCGACCACAGTTCTTCGATGGCGGGAAGGGTTTCGTAGAGCTTCACGACGCACCCCCTTCCGAAGCCTTTTTCGAGAGAAAGCCGATGGCGCGGGCAGCCTGCTCCATCGTGAGATCATCCCAGTTTTCCGCCCCGGCCAGCGCTTCGGCGTCGAGCCACTGAAACAGCTTGGCCATCTGCTCCTGCCCGTAATCAAGCGTCTTCCAAAGGGCCTGGATGTTCTTGATCTGCTGACCGGTGGCGGGCTTGTCGGTGTCGGCAGGCGTCGATTTCGCAGATTCCGCAGATTTCGCAGGCGACGATGTGGGCGACTGGGCAGCGGGTTGCGTGTCCGTGGCCGAAAAGACATGGGCGATGGACGCGAACTCCATCGGGAGCACATCGTCGAGGCCGTGTCGGTTCTTCGCGTCGAAGGCCGCGCAATGAGCGGTGTAGATCCGGCGTTCCTTGCCGCCGACCGCCTTCTTTCGCCCATCGGTTTCCGTGACCTTCGTGAAGTAGTTCACAAACAGGAGTAGGTCGCACCATTCCTTGAGCAGGGGAGCGCACTGCTTGGAGAGCTTCAACTCGTAGCGGTCGTAGGCCCCGCCAGCGTCGGGCTGCTCAAACTTCCGAATGGTGGAGTGCGCCACCATGACCAGGTGCATCCCCTGGCCCCGGAGCCCTTCGAGTGACTGCAAAAAGCGAGAGAACTCCTCCGAGAGATAAGTGTACCCCTTGCCGTACCCGAAGTCTTCGATCCCGTCCTTGTGGGCCTTGCGGCAGATGTGCTCGATGAGCAGGCGTTCCAGCCAGTCCACCGTGTCGATGACCAGTGTCTGGAAGTTGTGCCCACGCTGGCCAAGTTGGGTAATGAGGCCCAAAATGTCCTCCCAATTCTCGGGCTGGGAGAAGCGGGTGACGTTCAGGTGGATGGTGCCGCCCTCGGTGTCGAGGAAGACCGGTTCGGGGAAGGCGGCGGCGAGCGTGCTCTTGCCGATGCCTTCGGGGCCGTAGATCACGACCCGCTGGGGTTTTGAGACCTTGCCGGAAATGAGCGGCAGGCCCGTTGCAGTGTTCTCTTGCATGGTTACTGGTGGTTGAATTACCGGTCGTGTCCGGTGTCCTCGGGCGACAACTGGCCGCCCAGATACCGGGTGATGGTGTCAAGTGCCTCATCGAGGCCCCGGCACAGGACGGCGGCGTAACCGCGATGACGCAGGCGCATCAGCCATTCGCGCTGTTCGGGCGTGGGGTGGCCCCGATCCGTCTTCAATTCGATGAACAGGCCGTGGAAGCCACCCGCCGACAGGGGCAGGAAGATGTCCGGGACGCCCGCCTTCACGCCCTCGGCCTTCAGCATGGCCCCGGTGATGGCGTCGCGGGCACCGCCGTTGGGGATGGCGAACATCAGTTTCAGGCCCGGATGCCGGGCGCTGGCGTACTTCGCCCACTTGAACAGAGCCACCTGGAGACGGTGTTCTTCATTGCGGCGGTTCACTTACGGCCCCCTTTCCGCTTTGAGCCGAGCCCCCGCATCCGGGGCGCGTCATTGTTCTCGAAATCGAGAATCTCCTTCAGGGTGAAACGGAAAGGCCGGAAATCCCGCAGCGGGCGCAACTGCTTGTCGCGCACCAGGCGGCGGACGGCCTCCGGGCACAGGCTCCAGCGGTGCGCCAGTTCCTCCACCGTAAGGGTGCATTTGGCTGCCGGAGTGCTTTGGGAAGAGACAAGCTCGCTCAGGGTGGCCACCTGTCGGCTCAGGGTATCGAGCTTGGCTTCAATTCGGGTTTGCGTGTCGTCGTTACTCACGCCCCCCTTGGCGAAATGTCCTTTTGTCCTTCGTTCTGTCCTTCGCCAAATCCCCGAAACCCGCATAAACACTGGATTCAGGCATTCAAAAAAACCTTTAAAAAGTCCGAAGGACAGAACCCATTTGTCCTTCGGGCCGTCTCCACCGGGGCACAAAAAAGCCCCTCCGCACCTGCGGAAGGGCTTTTGAGAGTGGGGAAAACACCTTTATGAAACCGGCTGAATCGAAAAATACCGTTCGGCGTCGTGCTGGTGGGCCAACCCCAGGTAATGCTGCCAGAGGATATTCTGGTTGCGGTGGCTGACCAGCAGGGCGGTTTTGCCGGGGTCCCGGTGGAGCGCCACATGATAGCTGACGAAACTGTGCCGCAGACAGTTCTTCGGGGGAAACTTCGCCGGGATGCCCTTTTTGCGGGCGGCGGCTTTGGTGACAAGGAGTCCGGCCCGCACGTAAGCCCGCTCCCGCGCCTTGGCGATCTGCCGGGGCGTCATCCTGAAAGCCGCCTTCGGGGTACGCTCCAGCCAGGCCCACAGGTTCTCCGGCAAGCCCTCGATGTAATGGCGGCGGCGCTTCTTGGCCTTGTCGGCGGGGATGAGGATGCCCCGGTTGGCAAAGTTGATTTCCTCCCAGCGCACGCGTTCAATGGCCGAGGAACGCAGCCCGGCGAAGGCCCCGAGGGCCAGCAGGCCGCAGATGGCCGGATCGACGCCTTCACTGGCCCTCAGAAGGCGTTCGGTTTCCTCCACGGTCAGGATGCCCGGCTCCTCACGGACGACGGTAGGCACCGCCACAGAGTCCACCGGATTGCGAGAAATCCATTCCTGCCGGTAAAACCATTTGAAGGCCGATGCGAGGTGGGTGCGTTCGTGCCGGACGGTAATGGGCTGGAAAGGCAGTTGCCCCAGATACCCCTTGATATGGACGGTACTGATTTCGTCCACACTCCGGGCGCCATGCTCGGCGGCGAACCGGAGCAGGGGGGTTTTCACATGGCCGATGTATGCCTGCGTCCGGCCAGCCATGCGCAGGTGTTCCAGGTATTCCGAAATGGCTTCATCGAGCGTGTGCTTGGGACCTCCCCCCTGCACACGCAGCCATAGGCGGGCCATTTCCACCGGGTCGGCTCTGTCGGTCAGTTCGTCGGCTTCCTGCCAACGCCGGACCCGCGCCTTGTCGATGGAAAAGACATCGGTCCCATGTTCGGTCAGTTGCCGGGTAAACTCACGAATGAAGCGGTCCCGCTCCCTTTCTGAGCCGAAAAACCGCGTCTTCATCCTGCCATTGATCCACCAGCGGGCTTCCCACGGGCTTTTGCGCTTCGCCTGATAATGCGCCTTTACCTGCATATGCCGGAACAGGCCGTGTCAAATGTTCACCCGCACCGATAGCAATAAAGGTCTATTCACTCCGATTGTATTATATCATCGTTGACTTAACTTTCTCCATTCGGCAACGTGCTGCTAATCAGCCAAATGGAAGCGACACTAGCGTTCAGCAGTAAAGTCTTCCAGCAAACGGTATCAACCCCTAAAGGTTCTCAGAGGAACTGCGAATGTCAGATAGCTTAGCCAGTTTTACTGCGCCGGATTCAGCGCTTGGTTTTTTATACCAAGTCAGATGTGCGTTACTATGGAGCTTGCAAAGACTTCGAAATGAAAGCGATTTTTCAGTGTCCCTTGAAGCACTCGATGATGTTGCGTTTGAAAAAGAGGGCACAGCTTCCGAACTCCTGCAAACTAAACTGCACAAGAACCGGAGCGCCAACCTAACAGATGCCTCTCCTGACCTGTGGAAGACCATTCGGGTATGGCTTACAGCATCAAATTCTAATGTCGTTCAGGAAAGCACCTTCCTTTATTTAGTAACCACTGAGCAGGCATCTTCCGGGAGCATCGCTGCTTACTTGAAACAAAAACAAGAAGATCGTGACATAGATGCCGCAGTTACAAAGTTGAATAATGTTGCGCAAACATCTACGAGCAGTAGCAACGCTGAAGCTTACAAAGCATATCTGGGAATCTCCTACGAAGACCGGAAAAAACTAGTCGATCGTATCATAATAATAGATAACTCACCTGGGATTAACGATCTAGATGCACTGCTGAAAAAAGAGATTTTTCATGCTGCGTCCAGAGAACATCAAACTACTTTCTTGGAGTATCTTGAAGGCTGGTGGTATCGACGCGCTCTACACCAACTGCAAAATATTAATTCTCAAGACCGTATTTTATCTGAAGAGATTGAAGCCCAGATGTCTGATCTTCGTGACCAATTCAAGCAAGACTCTCTTCCTATATCGGATGACCTACTAAATTATGAGTTGGATGGAAAAACTGCTGAAGCACATCAATCTCTTCCATTTGTTCAGCAGATACATTTAGCAACAACCCATAAGAAGCGCATAGCTGCTGCAATCCGTGACTATTATCGAGCCTTTGAACAAAGGTCACGATGGCAACGTCAAGACCTATTGTTTGTGGGTGACTTAAGCCAATATGAGAAGTCATTAACCGAAGAATGGGAGCTCGTCTTTTCACGCATTGAGGACCGAATTGGACACGAAGCAACGGATGAAGACAAACAAACGGCTGCAAAAGAGGTGCTAGATTGGGTTGAAATTGCAAATGTGAATGCGCGGATACGCCCCAATGTAACGGAACCATTCATTACGCGCGGTTCCCTGCATATACTTTCGAATGAACTAAAAATAGGCTGGCATCCTGACTTTAGACAGCGCCTCGCCCACTTGCTGGAAGGAGGTGCGAGATGAACTCTTGGACTCATCGACCCTACGAAGAGCGGAACCTGCTCAATCCCGCATTTTGCTCTGTCTTGTTATGGCATGCTGCTCGGGGTGCTGCAAGCAAGGCATCCAGTCCAAGAAATTCACTTTCTCTGATAGAAGCATTTTTGATTCTTCCGCTGGTGCTGCACGAAAAAACGAGGATTTCGATTCCAAAGGTAATTACAACATCTATGCCTATATGGATTGACTCAGAACCGCTAATAGTTGCCAGCTTCCCTTCTCGTTGTAGGTCCCTTGTCCCGCACACAAAAGAGGCCATATCGTTTGGCGGTCAAAAGAATCTATTCTCGATTGAGAACAACGAAATTATTATCATTGAAGCACTAAAATCTAACATCAACAAGTTCCTCAGAGAGACATCCGATGAAGTAAGGGAATGCGCAAAAAAAGCTGAATTTATTGGTCGCTGGTTCGCTCACACTGGCAACCCAGAAACTATATTTACTTTGCTTGGAGTTAGGCCATGAGTATTCAAATACTGAACATCATCTTATATTCGCACGATGGAAGAACGCGTGTCTTAACGTTTGAACCCGGCAGGGTGAACGTGATTACCGGTGCGTCGAAGACAGGAAAATCGGCGCTAATAGACATTGTCGATTATTGCCTAGGAAGTGGCACATGTCGTGTTCCCGATGGAATAATCCGCAATTCAGTGGCGTGGTTTGGAATCAAGTTGAAATTGTCGGAGGGCCAAGCCTTTGTTGCTCGGAAGTGTCCAAATCGAGGTTCAGATTCTTCAGAAGAATGTTATATTTCTTTGGGACACGAAGTTGAATTCCCACGCCTGGATTCTCTCAAACAAAATACTAATTCAAAAGGACTGGTTGCCACTGCATCTGGCTGGACTGGAATATCCGAGAACCTGCACATTCCTCCCGAAGGCCAGACCCGTTTACCCCTGGCAGCCAATATTCGGCACGGTTTAATGCTATGTTTTCAACCTCAAGATGAAATCATACGCAGGAATCAACTGTTCCATATGAGCGATGACAATTGGAAAGCTCAAAGCTTAGTGGATACGCTACCTTATTTTCTAGGAGCCGTAGAGGACGATTACATCAGGAAACAAGAAAAACTCAGAGAATTGCGAGCTGAGCATAGAGCCGCAGAGAGGAAAGTTAACGAAATACTCTCCATACGTGGTACTGGGACAGGAAAAGCGGGCAGCCTATTGTCTCAAGCCAGGGATGTAGGCCTTAGCTATGCCAGTACAGGCGACGAATGGGAATCGATAGTTCAGAAGCTAAAAGAGATAGCTTCCACACCCATAGCGCAAATCGAAGAACCAGATTCTGGATCTGAAGAATACGATAGGTTATCTGAGATGCGTGAGCAACTGCTCACAGAGCAAAGACACATTCAAAACCAGATTTCGGCAGCTCGGTCATTGGAAAGTGCCGAAGCCGGATTTAAAGTAGAGGCAAAAGAGCATAAGGCACGACTTATAAGCATAGGTATATTTGATGACAGCCATATACACAAATGCCCGCTATGCTCTCACAATTTAGAAAGTGAAGGCGAATTACTCGATGCAAAGGATATTCAGACTTCGCTTGAGAGCATAAATGCTCAACTTGAGCAGGTGTCCAGAACCGCACCCCACGTTGAGAAAGCCATATCGGAACTCAAAGAAAAGTTAATCTCTATTCAACAAAAACTACAAGAGAATCGGGATGCAATGAATGCTGTCAGGGAAGCCGATGAAAGGCTTCAGCTATTGAAGGATGATGCAGCAAAAAAATCCCACGTAATTGGAAGAATTAGTTTATTTTTGGAAAGCGTACCTGAGTTTCCAGGGACACAAGAATTAGAAGATAGGTTAAAGCAATTATCCGACCAAATATCTAAGTTGGAAGAAGAGCTATCTGCTGAGGTTATTCAGGATAAGCTAGACTCAATCGTAGCCTTGTTGAGCATTGAAATGTCCGAGTGGGCCAAACATCTAGACTTAGAGCATTCCAAATACCCCTTACGCTTTCAGTTGAAGAAACTCACCATCGTGGCCGCAACTCCCAGTGGGTTAATCCCCATGAGCAGGATGGGGAGCGGTGAAAATTGGGTAGGTTACCATTTGATTGGTCATTTAGCTTTACACAAGTGGTTCTCACGGCAGTCTCGCCCAGTACCAAGATTCCTGTTTTTAGATCAACCTTCGCAGGTTTATTTCCCACCAGAACCGACCGGGGACGGCTCAATAGACGATCTGAAAGATGATGATCGGCAGGAACTCCGGCGCATGTTCGAAATGGTCTTTAAAGCTGTCCAAGACCTCTCGCCTGATTTTCAAATAATAATAACCGAGCATGCTGACATAAACGAGGACTGGTACCAAAATGAAGTCAGAGAGAGATGGCGTGGCGGCTTGAAGCTTGTTCCAGATAATTGGCCTACGGCATTATAATTACCGCTTGAAGCGTTAAGGGGGAATCTGAACCAAATAAAAAGATATGCTTCCGGGCCGGGAGTAGGGACGGGGCCAAGCCCCACGCAGCCTACGAGCCGGACTTGGCGCGTTTGCGCTTCAGATGCCGGGTTCCCCGCTGGAATTTCGGAGACAGGACGGGCTTTTGCGAGTAGAGCAATTCCCAAGGCTCCAGCCCGTAGGCGGCGGCAATCATGCACAGGGTGGTCAAGCGCACATCCGGCTTTCTTCCTGCCTCCAGCGATTGGTAGTGCTTGTAACTGATTCCAGCCAGTTCCGCGACGGTTTCTTGGGTCAAGGCGGCGTCCTCACGCAGTTCGCGCAGCCGTTTGATGAGTGCTTGGTGATGGTCTTGCAAGGTCGTCTATCATACCCGTGAACGAATTTCCTAGACACCGCCTTCAGAAGGTGATTACGTCCAGCCCCGACAGTAATTAGGCATTGCTGACCTTGAAACGGTTGACGCCCGTTTCTCCGCTACGCGTGCGGTGGGCAAGGATGTCACTGGGAGTAGTGCATCCTTGCCCAATTACTTTCCCCCAAAGGGTATTCCTGCCGGCAGGAATACCCTGAGATTGTTGGATGTCTCGGGGGAGTGGAAGAATCGTTAGGATAAGGCGTGGCCGTTGAGTTTCCACTTATGAGCCTGCCATCCGCAACAAATCTGAGGCATTCACCCCGAAAGCCTTGGCAATGCGCCGCAACGAATCCAAGGTCGTATCAACTTCGCCGCGCTCAATACACCCGATGTTGTTTTTGCTGAGCCCGCTTAACTCGGCCAGGTGTTCCTGCGAGGAAATGCCACGTTCGACCCGGCAATCGCGGACAACCTTTCCAAGTGCAATGGCAAAAGGGCTTCTTACTCCACGTGGTGTGCGCCGTCCGGGCATAAGCCAGTGATGATAACAAAATTGGCGTAAACGAGCGACCCTACCGGTGTGGTTTATCGTTGACTTTTTATTTTCGGAGACAGATACCCCGAGACGGTGTTAATCCGTCGTGTTGCGACTGCTCAATCGTGACAAATTATTTACCAAGAATTCTCTAGACTCCTTTCTTTGTGTGACGTATCAAGTGTTAGCTATTTACGTGTATGAGTAATAATTATACATCTCTACTTATTCTCTTATGCGCGATGGCAGCACTTCCCTGCACAGGGCAGGAACAGACCGTTGCCAACCCGCTCACCCCCACCGAGGCCGACGCCATCGTCCGCCAGCAAATGGCTGAAAAGGAGCAGCAGCGGCAGGCCAAAGTGTCCGCGCTGGAATCGGCCACCGTGATCGAGTCCTTTGAGGCCGATTTGGGCGACCGAAAGGTGATTTTCAACCGGGTTGTGCCTGGCTCCGGCCAAGTTGCACTGACTGCAAGGACTACCGCAGCGAGTACAGCCAAAGCCTCTCCCGCGCTATCCGAAGCAGAAATCACCCAACTGCATCAACCGGCAGACGCCAAGGAGAGTTTTTCGACCTTTTTGTCAGCCACAGTGTTTGAGGGGCCGAGCCCGGTCAGCGAACTGCGCTGGCAATATGAGGGCAAGGAGTACGTGGCCTATGCTAACGTGGATTTCCGGTATTTCCAAGGCTTGGCCGAATTTGTCACCGACAGTGCCCATTACTCGGTTTTTCTGTCTGCCGGTGCGGGCACGCGCACGGATTCCGGTCCTTGGGTGCCAGGGGCAGAAAGCTTTTCCGGTGAAGGCATCGAATACCTCGTCTTGGAAGATCAGATGTCCGGGGACGATTCCGCTTATGGGCTCATCGACACCATGTTGAGCTATTATGCCCAGCATGAACCGGAAATGATTGTCGCCTATCAACGGGCGGAAGCCATCAGAGAAGCACAGGCCCGCTATGATGCGGCCAATCCTCCCCAACCGCAGGACACGATCATCAATTTCAGTCCGTCGCCCGAGAGTAAATCGCTCCAGAACCGCTAATCTCTACCAACCATGAAGATTCGTCTCTCCTGTTTGGCGGCCCTGCTGAGCGGAGCCGCCCTCTGCGCCCAGACCGCCACCGACCCCAACGAGGGGCTGCGCCTGACCTACGACGCCGTGGCCAACCCAACGTACCCCTTCTCCCTGAAATGGTACGGAAAGCCAAACCTCTATTATTTTGTCCAAATGCGTGAATCGCTGACCAGCGGCAGTTGGACCCGCTTCCCGTATGGGGTCAAGGGGCAGGACGGCCTCGAAGGTGTGGACATTGAAAACAACGTAAATCAGATGATTTTTTACCGCCTCGAAATGGAGGACGATATTGAATCCGAGTTGCTGTCTGCGGACTTTTCAGAGTCGGGCGTCCCCAACTGGATTCAGATGGACTTGGGCTTTAACCCCTTCATTCGCGTGGATACCGACGGCAGCGGTTTGTCTGACCCGTGGCAGATGCACTTTTTTGGCCATCTGGGAGTGGACCCGGAGGGCAACGGGGATGGCGACTTGACCGACAATCTTGAAGAGTCACAACTGGGCCTCGATCCCAACGAGGACGAAAGCGACGCGACCCTCATTTACACGTATGACGCCCTCGGACGTTTGACCAACGTCTCGGGCAACCAGAACGCCATCGCCTACACCTTGGATGAGGAAGGCAATATCACCCTCGTTGATTGAACTCCTCAAATTGAGCCAAGATGAATTTCAAGCTATTCGTTACCGCTGGTTTGCTCCTGTGCGGCCAGGCCATCAGTCACGCCTCAGAAACTCCGGCCTGGGCCATCACCGACAAGGAGGGCCGTCTGAAAGATTTTGTCGAACGGCACTTCATCAACCCGCCTTCCCCGGAAGAAGTTCAGGCGATGGCGGCTCTTGCCAGCCCGCAGATGCAGCTTGCATCGGTCACTCCGGCCTCGAACGGAATCGGCTTTGCTCCCGAGGCGATCACGCCCGAGATTCAGGAATTGGCCAAGGGGTTGCAGTATGACGCCCTGAAAATTTACGATTATTGCCTGAACCGCATCGAGTATGAGCACTATTGGGGCTCGTATAAAGGAGCGACATTGACACTGCTGGAGGGCAGCGGGAACTGCTTTGATACTTCCTCGCTGATGATTGCGCTATTGCGCGAATCAGGCTACACCGCCAACTACCGCTACGGCGTGAGAAGGGTGTATGACGGGGATCTTGAAGCCTGGCAGGGACTGGCCCTTTATGGCGGGCCGGATCTTCCTTTCGACCAATATACAAATGCGCAACTCGTTGCGGAGTATGGCATCCCGGCAGGTTGGGACCCCAATAACCCCACCGATGTCTATGATTGGCGGTTTATTCTCAACCGCATCAATTTCTCCATCTTCCGGGGTTATCCGGCCTTTGAGAGTGCCTTCGGCTATGGGCTGTACTGGGATATGCCTCACGTCTGGGTCGAAGTCACCGTGGACGGGACTCCCTACGAATTGGACCCGTGCTTTAAGCCTCAAGAGGCAGTGGGCACAGCGATTGACCTGAAAGCCGCCACGCAATACAACCGCGCCGCACTGCTGACAGCGGCGGGTGGAACGGCGTCGGGAAGCACCATTACCGGACTGAGTGAAACCAACATCGGGCAGGAGCTCACCGGCTATACCTCGAACCTGCTTCAATGGCTGAAAACCAATCATCCCGGCAAGTCCTTCGAGGAGATCATGGGCCGCTCGCGCAACATCCCCCTGACTGTTCCGTCTCTGGACTATTATTCACTCACTCAAGGTGTTGATTACCTGACCAGCCTTCCGTGGCTGACGACGACGACATGGACCACCATTCCGGCACAATGGACGCCCAAGCTGATTGTGACCATCGGCCAGTACAATTACTCGACCGGCCAGTTCACGAGCGTAGGCTATACCAACAGTGACATCCGGCTTAACTCCTTGCAGGGGCAGAAGCTCTCCCTGTGGTTCGATGGCAATCAGGCGAACTTTTGCCTGGATGAAGCCAGCCTTGCCAGTGTCAGCGTTTCTGGCGCAACGGTGGATATTGCCCTGAGTGTGAATCAACCCCACGGCGAATTCGACGCGGTGGGCAATTTTATCGACACCGGCTTGAACGATACGGGTACGCCCGTGGTCACGCGCTACGCCAAGGACGACACCAACGCCTATGCCTTTCCCTACAGCTTCCGGGCCGGGCCGCGCCTGATCCGTAAACGGCAGGACATCTTGCAGGGGTATATTCAGGGCGGGGCTGACGCGACCGATTGGCGCGTGCGGACAGAACTGCTCAATATCACCGGTGCCTCGTTCATGGAACAAACACGGATGAGCGACGAATTCGTGAACAGCCAGTTCGGGGTTATCCCAATGGCGTTTCACCGTTTTGGCAGGGTCGCCCAGGAGGAGAGCTATTATGTGGATATGTTCCTCCAAGCCGCAGGTCCCGAGTCCTTTAAGACCAACGAGGCAGACCGGCTCACTTCCAACCATGTGACTGCGCTTTTTGACAGCGCCCTTGAGCATGGCATTTTGGAGCAATCGCAGACTCCCGGCGATGAGGCCGTTTCCACCATCAAGGTGCTTCACCTCGCCAACGAGCAGAATATTCCGATCTACCGCATCGACAGCAGCAATTGGAACGGCTCCTTGCAGAGCACGCTTCAAAGCGCGGGCTATCCGGCCTCCGTTACCTCGGAAATCAATACGGCTGTCACCAGTGCGGATGGAATTGTCCTGATCCCCGCCGATGCTTCCATCACGCTGAACCAATGGACCGGCTACGCTTACGCCATCATGAAGGCTGACGGAAACGTCATGAAAATCAACAGCCTCAATGGTGGCTATAACACCATTGACATGGATTTCGACTACGACCTGTACTACGATAATTTCTACTACGAGTCTGGCTACCTGGACACGGGTTCCTCCGATATTTTCTACGTGAGTGATCCTGTCACCACGCCTCAGAATAGCAGTCGCGAGCCCGTGGATATGGCGAGCGGGGCCTATATGCTGGACAAAGTGGATTTGCAGTTGGGGCAGTCCGCGCCTCGGGGACTTGTTTTCTCCCGCAGCTACAATTCCAACCGTCGCTACGATATGTCGGCGGGACTGGGGTACGGCTGGACCCACAATCTCGACGCCTACATTACCGAGCGCAGCGCTCCGCGAGCTTCCCTCGGCAGCACCACACATTACCAGGCCGCCCCGTATCTGGCGGCTGTGGTCGCCGTTGTCGATTTATACACCGACCATACCACGCCGAAAGAATGGCTGACCGCCAGCCTTGCCGCCAAATGGGCCGTGGATCAGCTTTCCTACAACAGCGCCTCTGTCACGATGGGTGGACAGAGCATCGAGTTTGTGCGGATGCCCGATGGCGAATACCTTCCGCCCGCAGGGATCACCCTTTCGCTGACCAAGGATGGGGAAAACCCGTTCGTCCTGACTGAACGCAACGGCAATACCTATACGTTCAACGCTGACAACCGCCTTTCCACCATCAGCGATCAGTATGGCAAGACCCTGAGCTTCACCTACGCCGATGACCGTCTCACCACCGTCACGGATGCCTACAACCGCACACTCTCGCTGACTTGGAGCGGGGATAAGATTACCCGTGTCTCTGACAGCACAGGCCGGGAAGTGAACTACGCCTATACGGATGACGACTTGGTCACGGTCACGGATGCCGATGCCCACGATTGGGTGTATGTCTATGATACCGAGCACCGGATGACGGAGTTGCGTGACCCCTTGAGCCGGGTGATCGCTCAGAACGAGTATGACGCCCGCAGTCGTGTTTCCATCCAGAAGAATAAGGGCGATCCCAGCATGGCCTGGAATTTCTACTACAGCGGCTACGTGAACTGGGAGGTGGACCCTCAAGGCGGCTACATCGCCTATCATTACGATGATCGGGGCCGTGCCGTGTCCGTTGAGAACGCACTCGGGCAAGCCGATTGGCGCACCTATGACGGGCAGGATCATATCGTCGAACGTACCTCCCCGCTGGAGGAAACGACGACTTACCTTTACGACGCGGACAACAACTTGACCGAAACCACTGATCCTTTAACCAACGTTGCTTCCAACATCTATGACGGCGAGTTTCGGCTCCAGAGCGCGACGGATTTCCGGGGCAACACGATGAGTTACACCTACAACGACAAGGATCAGGTGCTCACCGTGACAGATGCCAAAAACATCGTCGTCCAGACCAATACCTACGATGCCAACGGGAACCTGGAAACCGTTACGGACGCTGACGACAACACCACGACGTATTCCTACGATGCTTACGGAAACATCAATCGGATCGACTATCCCAATGATGATTTCGAAACCTTCATCTACAATGCCCGAGGCGATCTGCTGTCTCATACCAACTCTCGTAACTTCACGACGACCTTTACTTACAACAATCGCCGCCAGATGCTTGTCACGACCTATTCCGACACGACAACGTCAGTCAATACCTACGACGGGTGTGGAAACTTGGCCTCTGAACAGGACTCCAACGGCAACGTCACCAGCTACACCTACAGTGCCAGCGGAAAACTGTTGACCACGACGCTCCCGACTACAGACGCCGGAGCCGCCATCATTACCAACACGTATGACTCGCGGGACTGGCTGGAAACGACCACCGATTCGCTGGACCGTACCACTACCTTCACCTATGATGCTGCCGGACGGGTCATTGCCGCGACCAATCCACTCGATGAAACCGCGCAGACACAGTTCGACGCAAACGGGCGTGTGTCCGCCAGCATC
This sequence comes from Ruficoccus sp. ZRK36, assembly GCF_019603315.1. Lineage (NCBI taxonomy): Bacteria > Pseudomonadati > Verrucomicrobiota > Opitutia > Puniceicoccales > Cerasicoccaceae > Ruficoccus > Ruficoccus sp. ZRK36. The sequence continues at coordinate 2,203,175 of NZ_CP080649.1, read as the reverse complement.
AACCCGCTGGAATACGACACCGGCTACGGGTATGATGCCAGGGGCAACCGCACCACGCTGACAGATGCCAACGACAAGGTTATTACTTATGGGTATGATGAAAACGGCAATCAAACCAGCATTCTCAATCGGCGCAACGCGACGTTCTCGTTCACTTACGATCCGAACAACCGCTTGTTGACGACTGCGACCCCGACCAATCGGACAACCACGCAAATCTGGAATGACCGGGGATTGCTGGCGAGCATTGAGGAGCCTTCCGGCCAGACCACGACCTTTTCCTACGACGAACGCGGGCGCGTGGATACCAAGACCGACCCCGTTGCTACAACCAGCTACACGCTGGATAGTGAGGGGAACGTTGAAACGGTTACTGAAAATGGAGCATCCATCACACGTGTTTTCGATGATCTGAACCGTATCACCAGCTATACCGACAGCGAAGACAACACCATTGGCTACGGATATGACGATAACGGCAACCTGACTTCATTGACCTATCCGGGCAACAAAACGGTGACCTATACCTATAATGAAAGGAATCAGCTAAAGACGGTAACAGACTGGCAGAACCGCCTCACCACGTACACCTATGACCTGACCGGACGCCTGGCGCAGGTCGATCTTCCAAATGGGACCAGTCGCCATATCGTCTATGACGATGCCGACCGCGTTACGCGAATGGAGGAACGCAAGGCCAATGACCACCTGTTTGCCCTGACGATACTGCAATATGACGATGCGGGCCAAGTCACGGGCGAGTTCAAGGCTCCCATCTCGGAAACGCTCAATCTGCCGACCGCCAGCGCCACTTACGACCAGGACAACCGGATTTCAGTTTTCAACGGGCTCACGCTGGCCTACGACCTCGATGGCAATATGACCAGCGGGCCGCTCATGGATGACACCTTGGTCAGCTATTCCTTCGACGCCCGCAACAGGCTGACCGAAGTCGATGGTCACGTGTACACGTATGACGCCGAAGGCAACCGGATCGCCAGTACCTATCAGGGGGAAACGACAACCTATGTCGTCGATGCCAATGCCGCGCTTTCCCGCACGCTCATGCGGACTACACCGGAAGGAACCACCTACTACGTTTATGGCTCCGGCCTGCTTTACGAAGTATCCGAGGCCGAGGAAATCAAGACCTACCATTTCGACAACCGGGGCAGCACTGTTGCCATCGTCGCCGATGACGGACTGGAGATAACGGACCGGGTGGAATACTCGCCTTATGGCATCACGACCAAGCGGGAGGGTACCACCGACACCCCGTTCCTCTACAATGGCAAGTTCGGTGTGATGACTGATGATACCGGCCTGCTTTTCATGCGCTCGCGCTATTACAACCCGCATCTGCGCCGCTTCATTAATCCCGACCCGATTGGGTTCTCGGGAGGCATGAACTGGTATGCCTATGCGGACGGGAATCCGATTTCCAATACGGACCCCTTTGGCCTGTGGAGTTGGAATCAAACCTTCGGTGTTCTGAAAGCTATTGGAGGCGCCGTAGAGGTGGCTGCTGGTGTAGCATTAGGGGCAGCTACAAGTTGGACTGGCGTTGGCGCTATTGCAGGTGGAGCAGTTGCAGTGCACGGACTAGATACTTTTCAGGCGGGCATTCGTCAGGCTATCAGCGGAGAACAAACCGATACGCTAACCTCAACGAGTTTACAGGCTGCCGGGTTAAGTCGTAATAGTGCTAACCTTCTGGATACCGGCATTAGTGTCGTCGGAACTTTTGGAGCGGGGTCGATGGCAAGTTCGCTTTCCCGCACACAAGGGTTGGTTCACCTGACGGATGATGCAACGGCTTTAACAATTAATCAGACCCAGCGACTTGTAAGTAGTTCAGGGAATTATGCGGGACCAGTTGCTAACGCTTCAGCCAGTGGAATCGGGGTCACTCTTCGAACGGGCTTGAATCCTGGCAATTATTCTGCCGTGCAGATACCCGCAACTGCCGCCGATTCGTTTACAGCCGTCAGAGCGGTTGGACCATTTACAACTTGGCAATCAATAACAGGTCAAGCTTACACCGCAGCCGGTTCCCTTAATCTTGCTACGGGAAATCTTGCAAGAACTGGTTTAAACTATGGACAGTCTGTTTTTTATGGGCTTGACGCAATGTTTACAGGCTCAAGGTTTATTGAATCTTTCAAATAAAAAGGTAACTTATAATGGGTCTAGTTCCAAAAATTCTTGGATCACTCCTTGGAATATCCATACTTCTTTTAGTCGTTAGCTACTTCACGCACAGTGAGACATTAAACCTGATTGGGAGTATTTTTCTAGGAGTATTTGGAATCTCGATTGTCGTAATCCTTTTTCTTGCAATAATAGAAATAGGTAAAAAGAACGGCAAATAGATATATCAGTGGAAGTCCAATCGGTTAAATACCAACCAATGGATTTATGTTTTCACAAAAAAAACCATTGATGCATACGATTCTGAGAAACGCATATGTAGTCCCCCGTGAATAGCCAAAAGAGCTTGTTAGCGTGCTTGGAAGAACGCTTTTATCCCTACGTGCAAAGCCTGGGATTTGTGCGAGATTCTTCATCTTGTAAAAATGTAATCTCCTTCAGGAGAAGCGTTTTAGATAAAACACATATTTTTGCCATATTTGGAAACGTCCACAAAAACAAAAGATTCACCTTGGAATTCGCGGAAGTCCCCCAAGCGGGAGTGGATTGGGGCAGTAAGCACTTTTCTGCCGACACAATATTACCGGACCACTTTGTCCTATCAAGGGGAAGGCTCCTGAGCGGAGCAATGTTGGCCTACTTTGGTAGAGGCGGTAGCCTGCTAAGGCGAATTATTCCCCAAAAAAACAACGAGGATTCTACGGTGGATGAACTCATGAGCCTGTTTCCAGAAGTGCAGGATTGGTGGAGCGACAAAAAAATAGGCAGGCACATCGCCATATTCAAAAAGGTGGAACCACCACGTCCGCCGAACTTTTCACGTGTTGAGACGACCGGCATTTCTCTCAGGAAGCCCAATCTTATCCAAAAATTCTTTGCCATTGAAGTAGCGTGGACGGCGCTGTTCCTTTGTACTGCTCTGCTAATTGCAATACTCCTTGCCTATCCAGCCTATCCCCAATGGGGGCATCTCATTGTCTTGATTCCTGTTTCTGCGGGCGGTGGAACGATGGTTACCTGCCTGTTGTTACATATCCTTTTCCGTATTTGCGCAAAGTGCAATGGGGGGCCATTTCACAAGGGGGATATAGTACAGATCATCCGTGGGAAAAACGCAGGAAAGACCGGTGAAATTTATGAAGAATGGCCCACTAGAAACCAAGTCAGGATAGCGATTGGTCTAAAAGAATGGAAAGAGGCCGACGACGTTTATTCATATGTCCAGATCATCAAGCGAAAGAGCAGATAGTACATGGAAATCAGAAAGCTTAAAGGGGTAGCATGTTATGTGGGCGGATTGTTGATTCTTCTCTTGCTCCTGAGCATTATGCAGATGGATCAAGCAACGTCGGATATAATTCTGAGGAATTTCCTCAATATCACGATAGGCTATTTCATTGGGACCCAAATGACATTTACCGTCTTTAATCGGTGCTACATTAGTTCGCTGGTTCCTCTTTTGTCCTTCATCTAGGGTTTAGCTGACTCACTCATCAGCCAAAAAACGTTGAAAACCATCTCATGGGAGTAAGAATGTGAGTTCACAATGGATAATATTTTCCAGACAATGACGCGGAGGTTTAGAGCAGAAAACCGGGCTTATTTGTGTACGTTCTTAACCAGTGTAACGCTGAGCGCATTTCTATGCGTTCTTCCCGAAGGGCGAATTTGGATACCTGCGTCGTTGGTTCTCCTGGCGCTGGTAGGGATGCGTTTCTATAAAGCAGGCCGACAGCATTATTACATTGAGAAGGCGATAAATCAGCCTGAATCCGTCTATTGGCTGCAAACAAAGGAGCATTCGAGAAAAGTCACTATTCATTTCACAAACGGGACCAAGGTCGCGACCATCGTGCATCGGGAGGTTAAGAGAGCCATGATAGGATGGATTCTAGAGATCAACAACTCCGTTGCTGTTGGCAAGTTCTGCAACGTTCGACTCGGAAAGCTAGGCCAATTGACGACTTAGCCAGAGCATCGACGAGATTATAAGCATACCCCTCATGCCACTGGGTACAACTCGCCTCAACTCAAAGACCTTAATTATACCTTGACTCCGGGGCCATCAAAGTCTAAGTATATTAACTATGAATGAGTTAGGGATTATTATCCGAGTCCCTCCCTCTCCGCCATTCGACGCGCTGCGCTTGCTCATGGCAGGCCCACAACGTGAAGTTTGCAACACTTGCATGGAACTGCCCGAAGGGATCAAACGCGTCAACGGAACGAAGTGTAGATGGCGAAGCAATGCCCTGAGCCTGTCGAAGGGCTTTCTTGGATTTACATCCTGCTCTGAAGGGATAAATCGCTCCAAAGCTGTTCGTATTTCCTTACCATGCGTCCAGCCACAAGCGCTCGGCGTTTGATCCGAATGAGGCCGTTGCCCCTACGGGACTGCGAACCTGGCTGATGTGGCCTCTATCTCGCAGGGAGAGTTTGCACGTCACGCTAGAATGCCACGCCAACGGCTGTGCTCTTTTTATGCTCTTTTACGGTGTAGCGGCCGACCTTGCTGATCTATATTATATAGATCAACTTGCAGATGTAGCAGGGGGCTGACCGATAGCTGATCAGAGCGAGTGCTTTTGATCAGCCCTGGTTCAGCTCGTCACGAATCCGCATCAAGATGCTACCGGTGGTGTTTTCGCCTCGGCCATCAGCACCGATGCCCCAGAAGTCGTCGGCAGCCATATGGTCGTAGAGCCGACCAGTGCTGCTCTTCAGGCGTTCGGCCATCTCAGGGTGCTGCTTGAAGCGTGCCCGGATCGCGCGTTCCATGGTGGCGACTTTCACCTGCTCCCAGTCTGCGCGTAGGGGGTAGTTGCGGGTTTGGCCGAGGGCTGCGCACAGGTAGGGGTTCTCGCACGCCTTGATTTTGTCGATGATTGCCGCATCAGTGAATTTCTCGGCCTGATAGTATTGCTCGGCCGAGTGCCATTGATGCCCGTCGATTCCAATCGGGATCACTGACAGGTTCGAATAGATATCCTGCTCAATCATGGGAGCGTTAGTCGCTGTTGTGGGGGCTGAAGTGATGGGAACGGTATTAAATACCTTAGGCCTAGCCTTTAAATATCACCATGTCCACAACAGTGGCGGAGAGGGAGGGATTCGAACCCTCGGTACCTTGCGGTACACCTGATTTCGAGTCAGGCACGATCGGCCACTCTGCCACCTCTCCACGCAAAGCAGTAACGTAATAGGGGCATAATGAAGGGATTCAACTCATAAATCCACAGAAAGGGTCGTTTTTGTCACGTATGCCACCCTAAGTTTCCCGCACGTATGGAGCCCAACAGAGGTCTCCAACTGATCGCTTTTTTTAGGCCAACCCAAAGCAATTGCTTGACAGTCCGGTATATTAATAAAATAAAAATTTGAATAATGACATTCTGACATCCGACGTTTTATCGACTGAATAAAGCTGGTCTCGAGTTCCAAGCGCTTAATATTTTACACAGAAATAACAGGTTTTTTTGCCGCTATACGCACTGCAAAAAACGTTTGCCATCCCTGTAGCCGCTTGGCATCTATAAAGTTACCTAAATTGTTACAATTCGCTAGATTGGTCTGACTCCCATGAAAAAACTGTATGCTGCTTTTGTATTCCTGTGCCTGGCCGTAACTGCCAATGCTCAGGATAGCTTGATAAAGAACGGCAAGGCTGCCTCAAGTGACACCCTCACCCTTAAGTGGGAGAATGACGTCTTTGCCGGGACCGATAAATGGTACACCAACGGCATGCAGGTCGCTTGGACGCTGGCTGACGTGCGTACGTGGGATACGCCCCTGAGCAGCGAAGACTGGGCGCAGGACCGCTTCTCCTCCAAGCTCCCCAGCTGGGCACAGTTCCTGGTCAGCACCCTTCCCTTTTCCGAGGATTACGAAAATAATCTGTACCGGGTGAGCTTCAACATCGGGCAAAACATGTACGCGCCCGAGAATATCGACATCGCCACCCCGCAGCCGACGCAGCGCCCATGGGCGGGCTGGCTCTACCTGGCCCCGTCCTTTATCGTACAGGGCGAGAACCGCATGGACGTGTTCGAGCTTTCCTTCGGCGTGGTGGGTTCTTACTCCGGCGCCGAGGCTGCCCAGAAGTTCATCCACAAGGACATCCTTGGCGGACATGAGCCGATGGGCTGGAGCAACCAGCTCGCCAACGAATTTGCCTTCAATCTGTCCTGGCAGCGCTACTGGCGCTTTGTGCTGACAGAGGAAACCAAGCGGACCTTTGGCGCGGACTTCGTCGGTAATGCCGGGTTCACCGCCGGTAACGTGTACGTCTACGGTAACGCTGGCTTTATGCTGCGCGCCGGCTACAACATCCCCCACGACTACGGCACCTCGCTGATCCGCTCCGCTGGCACCTACGCCAACCCGGTGGACGACGGCGACCCCCGTCTGAGTGACGGGATGGACCTGAGTATTTATGGCTTCGTCGGCACCCAGCAGTACATCATGGGCCGCAACATTTTCCTCCAGGGCAACACCTTCGCAAACAGTGCCAGCATCGGCATGAAGAACTGGGTGGGCGACTTTAACGGTGGCGTCGGCATGAGCCTCGGCCCCGTCCTAACCACCTTTACCATGAACTGGCGCTCCAACGAATTTGACGGTGAGAGCGGCGGCCAGTGGTTCGGTGCTGTCGACATCAGCGTCCTGTTCTAAACGCGCGGAGCGGCAGGATCACTGATGGCTCCACAAGGATTGGAGCCATGGGCTGCGGCGGTTGACCCCAGCTCAAACGAACTTCGTTTGGCATCACTTGCGCTTATCCCACGCCGGTAGGGCGCGAAACGCTTAGGCGGATTGCCATTGTCAGTGAGCGCAGGGGCAGAGCCCCATAAATGCTGCTCCAGTCGGAGTGTCCGATGCGGTCACGCACTCACACCTGCGCCAGGTAGAGCGGGAGTTTACCGCCAAAGGCACCGTTGGAGAAAATGACCACGCAGCGCGGCTGAGCGGTTTCGTTGACGGTGGCAGCGGTGAGTGAATCCAGCAGCGCGTCAAAGGAATCACAGGCATGGGCGGCGATGCCGCCGGTGGCCAGCGCGCGAGCCATGCGGACGGTGTCGAGCCGGTCCTCCTCGGCATAGCGATCAGCCCGGTGGACGGGCGCGAGAAACACCTCGTCGGCCCCGGCAAGAGCGTCGGTAAAGGCTTGCTGAAAGCGTGAGGTGCAGGCGGTGTTGCTGCGCGGCTCGAAGCAGGCGGTCAGCCGCCACTCCGGGTAGCGTGCCCGCAGGGAAACAAGCGTCTGCGCAATCGCCGTCGGGTGGTGTCCAAAGTCTTCCAGCACGGTCAGGCCGGGTCGGTCGAGGCGCACCTCTTGCCGCCGCTTAACGCCCTGAAAATCCTTGAGCGCGGAAAGGTCGATCGACTCGGGCTTGAGCGGATCGAGTATAAGCCCCGCGGACACGGCTGCCATGGCCGCGTTGCGGGCATTAAAGAGACCGGGCAGGCTCCAGGCGATCTCTGTGCGTGCCCCGCCGGGCCAGCACAGGGTGAAGCGTGAGCCTTCCGGGCTCTCCTCAAAGTCGGCGATCCGGCAGTCGGCGTTTTCCCCTACCCCGACCGAGATACAGCGCGTCCACGGCACGGGCATGAGACTGCTCAGCGTGGGCTCATCGGCGTTGTAGAGGATGGCCCCACCCTGCGGCACGAGGCGCGTGAGGTGCCGGAAGCTGCGCACGATGTCCTCCAGATCGCGGAAGATGTCCCCGTGGTCGAACTCAAGGTTATTCATCACGAGCACACGCGGCTGGTAGTGGATGAACTTGCTGCGTTTGTCGAAAAAGGCTGAGTCGTACTCGTCGCCCTCAATAGCAAAGGGGCCGCCTGCCTCGCCCAGCTCGCAGCCGCTGGGCAAATCGCGCGGCACTCCGCCGATCATCCAGCCGGGCCGGGCGGCGTTCTTCTCCAGTAAATAGGCAGCGAGGCTCGTGGTGGTGGTCTTGCCGTGCGTACCGGAGATAACGATGTTCCGGCGCGCCGAGAGAATCTCGCGGCTAACCAGCTCGGGCAGCGAGACAAAGGGAAACTTCCGCGTCTCCAGCAGCCACTCGACCTCGGGGTTGCCGCGGCTCATGGCGTTACCGATCACAACGGTATCCGGGGCCAGTTCCTCCAGCCGCTGCGGGTCGAAGCCCTCCATCACGTCGATTTCCGCCCCGGCCAGCAGGTCGGACATCGGCGGATAGATGCCGGTGTCGGAGCCGCTCACGTCGTGCCCCTGGCGTTTCATCAGGACCGCGACGTTACCCATCGCGGTGCCACAGATTCCCATGAAGTAGATTTTCAAAGTGATTGGAGAGTTTTTAGTTTTTTAAGGGATTAGCTCACACAGAGGCACGGGGGCACGGAGGATGAAAAAGTATTCCATGGATGACGCTTACATAATTATCTCCGTGCCTCTGTGCCTCCGTGTGAGTTATAAAAAATAGCATTCCGCCGCTCACCCGAGTTTTTCGAGAAACGGCCTAGACAAGGGATAAGCCGATAACCACGATGGCGGGAAGCATAAATAACCCCACAGCTATTTTGTTGATATGAAAGTGATGATCATCGGTTCCGGCGGGCGTGAACACACCCTGCTCAAGTCCTGTCTCGCCAGCCCGCTGGTGGACGAGGTTTTCGCCGCCCCCGGTAACGGCGGCATGCAGGCCGAGGCCCGCTGCCTGCCCCTCGATGTGGAGGATATCCCCGCCACCGTCAAGATGGCGCAGGACGAAAAGGTGGACTTCGTCATCGTCGGCCCGGAGGTCCCGCTGAGCCTGGGTGCGGTTGACGCGCTGGCCGAGGTCGGCATCCCCGCCTATGGCCCGAACAAGGCCGCTGCCCGCCTGGAGGCTAGCAAGACCTTCACCAAGGACTTTCTGCTGCGCCACAATATCCCCACCGCCATGGGTAAGCGCTGCACCGACCTGAACGAAGCCCTCGACTACCTCAAGGGCCAGTCCTACCCCATCGTGATCAAGGCCGACGGCCTGGCGGCAGGTAAGGGCGTGATCATCGCCGCGAATTTCGAAGACGCCGAGCGCACCGCACACGACATGCTCATCCGCAACACCTTCGGCGAGAGCGGCCACGAGATCCTGATCGAGGAGTTTATGGACGGCGAAGAGGCCTCCATCATGCTGATGGTCAGCGGGCAGGACTATGTCATGCTGCCCCCCAGCCAGGACCACAAGCGCATCGGCGAGGGGGACACCGGCCTCAACACCGGCGGGATGGGTGCCTACGCCCCGGCCGCCGTCGTCACCCCCGAGATCAACGAAAAAGTGGTCAAGGAGATCATCGAGCCGACACTGGCCGGACTTGTCGCCGACGGCATCACCTTCCGGGGCACCCTTTACATCGGGATCATGATCGTCAAGGGCCAGCCCAAGGTGGTCGAGTTCAACGTGCGCTTCGGAGACCCCGAGACGCAGGTGCTCCTGCCCCTGCTTCAGGATGACCCGGTCAAGATCATGCTCGACTGCGCCAAGGGCACCCTGAAGCCTGCTGAGGTCAAGATCAGCGACGGCTACGCCATGGTCGTCGTCATGGCGGCTGCGGGCTATCCCAGCGGCTATGAAAAGGGCAAGCCGATCAGCTTCCCGTCTGAGGTGGAGCCCGGCACGGCGATCATCCACGCCGGCACCAAGCAGCTTGACGACGGCACCATCGTGACCAGTGGCGGGCGCGTGCTCGGGATCACCGGCACCGGCAAGACCCTCAAGGAGGCCGCTGAGCGCACCTACGCCCTGTGCGATCAGGTCAGCTTTGAGGGGGCGCAACTGCGCCGCGACATCGGCTACCGTCAGCTCGCCCGCGAGTAAGTCTTCTTTCCTGCAGCGGAAGGCCCCTGATACGTTTGTCGCTTTACAAGCGGTGGGTCTGCTGCCACTTTTCTGAACACGCATGGCTGACCGAAACCACGTGACCGTCGTCTGCACGGCGAATATCTGCCGCAGCCCCATGGGCGAGAAGCTTCTCGCGCACGCCCTTCAGGCCGAAGCAGCTCCTCTCAACGCTATCGTGGTAGATTCTGCCGGGGTTTCCGCCTTTTCGGGGGAACCGGCCTCGGTCAACTCCGTGCGTGCTCTGAAAAAAGTCGGCCTGGATGCTTCCTCTCACCAAAGCCAGGGCATGACTCAGTCCATTATCGATCGCTCACTGGCCATCTTTTGCATGACCGAATCCCACCGCTCCCTGATCGATATGCAGTTCCAAAGGACCACCCCCCACATCTACCTGTTTCGGGAGCTGATGGGCGGCGGCGCCGCGGTGGAAATCCCCGACCCTTTCGGCAGCAGCTTGCCCGCCTATGAGGCAGCCCGGGACAGCATGGTTGAGGCCGTGCCGTCTATCGTGGCCTTTCTCAAAGAGCATTACGACGAGCTGAAAAACCCGACTCCAGCTTAACATGAAAATCTCTCTCGGTTCAGACCATGGCGGCGTTGACTTGAAAAACGCCGTCCTGCAAGTGCTTAAGGACATGGGCCACGAGGCCATTGACCGTGGCGCCTACGACCACCAGCGCGTGGACTATCCCGACTACGGTAAGGCCGTGGCCGAGGATGTCGCGGGCGGACGGGCCGACTTTGGCGTGCTTGTGTGCACGACCGGCATCGGTATCTCCATCAGTGCCAACAAGGTACGCGGCATCCGCGCCGCCGTCGTCTCGAATGAGGACGGGGCCGAATTCTCCCGCCGCCACAACAACGCCAACATCATCTGCTTCGGGCAGAAGTACCAGACCGCCTACGAGGCCGCCAAGTTTACCCGGATCTTCCTGGAAACGCCGTATGACGGTGGCCGCCACCAGGTCCGCCTGGATAAAATCTCCGCCATCGAGCAGGAAAACGGCCGCTAAAGCGGCTTGCCCTTTACACCCGGTGCTTCCGCCCCCGGGATAGGCCTCTGCCCCACTAACGCAGGTCCAACCGGACCTCGCGATGCTGTGCCCTGATAACAGGGTCAACGCCCCTGTCCGCGTGACCGGAAAAAACACCCGGTGAGCACCTGCCCGCTTGACTCCTGGCCCGGTCTGTCGCTTAGATGTGACCTTTTACCATGAGCGAAAACAAGTCCTCGACCCTCAATGCCGCTTCGCTGGCCGACTACGATCCTGAGATCTACAACGCCATCAGCCAGGAGTGCCACCGTCAGCAGACCCATATCGAGTTGATCGCCTCGGAGAATTTCACTCTCCCGGCCGTCATGGAAGCCGCTGGCAGCGTGCTGACCAACAAGTATGCCGAGGGCTACCCGGGCAAGCGCTACTACGGCGGCTGCGACTACGTGGACGTAGTCGAAACGCTCGCCATCGAGCGGGCCAAGGCCCTCTTTGGCGCGGACCACGCCAATGTCCAGCCCCATGCTGGCAGCCAGGCTAACATCGCCGTCTACACCGCCATGCTCAACCATGGCGACAAGATCCTGACCATGCGCCTGTCCGACGGCGGCCACCTCACCCACGGCAGCCCCGTTAACTTCTCGGGTAAGAACTACGAGGTCGTCCACTACGGCGTCAGCCCGGAAAACGGCCAGATCGACTACGAAGAGCTGGCCGAGATGGCCGCCAAGGAAAAGCCGAAGATGATCACCGTCGGTGCCTCGGCCTACCCGCGCTCGATTGATTTTGAGAAAATGGGCGAAATCGCCCGCTCCGTGGGCGCACTGCTCATGGCCGACATCGCCCACATCGCGGGCCTCGTCGCAGCCGGTGAGCACCCGAACCCCGTCCCGCACGCCGACTTTGTCACCACGACCACGCACAAGACCCTGCGCGGCCCCCGTGGCGGCCTCATCATGTGCAAGGCCGAACACGCCAAGGCCATCGACATGGCCGTGTTCCCGATGAACCAGGGCGGCCCGCTCATGCACATCATCGCCGCCAAGGCCGTGTGCTTCAAGGACGCCGCCACCCCGGAGTTCAAGAAGTACCAGCACCAGATCGTCCTCAACGCCGCTGCACTTGCGAAGGGCCTGATGGACAAGGGCTTCGACCTTTGCAGTAACGGCACCGACAACCATCTGATGGTGCTGGACTTCCGCAAGAGCCACCCCGAGCTATCCGGCCTCAAGGCCCAGCGTGCCCTCGACCTGGCCAACATCACCACCTCCCGCAGCTCCGTGCCCGGTGACACCCGCAAGCCCTACTACACCTCGGGTCTGCGCCTGGGCTCCCCCGCCGTCACCACTCGTGGCATGGGCGAGGCCGAGATGGCCGTCATCGCCGAGGCTATCGCCATGGTGCTGAATGCCCCGGAGGACGAGGCCCAGATCACCGCTGCCCGCGACAAGGTGCTCGCCCTGGCTGAACGCTTTCCCCTGCCCTACAAGGGCTAGAGAAATCCCGCTTAAACCACATTCCAAGAAAGAATTGACCCAGAGGCGACACCGAGGTGATATAGGTTAATTATACAAAGATCGTTATCCCTCGCTCCGCCCTGCGGGCGTCGTCTCAACCCACGATAAACCTCTCCCGAATAATCATGACCTACAAAAATCATACCCTGACCCGTAAGGGCTTTACACTCATCGAGTTGCTTACCGTTATCGCGATTATCGGTATCCTCGCCGCCATTATTATCCCGACTGTGGGCTCGGTGCAGACCCGTGCCGCCCGCACGAAGTCACAGAGCAATCTGCGCCAGATCGCCACGGCCTACAATAACTACGCCAACTCTGGCTCACGTACCAAGACCATCAGCCAAACCGCTGAAGGCGAAGATGCTGACTACGCCACAGCCAGCACGGTCAAGGAATGGGCCGAGCTGCTCGCCTACCATGCCGACCTTACGGACGCCTCCCTGTGGTTCATCGATTCGGACGAATACCTCTCCAACTACAACGGCACCCTTCCCCGTGCCATCGGTATCAAGCGCAACGGAACCTTTACCGAAACCACCGAGTGGGGCTCCCTGCCGGAGTACACCATGGGCTATGCCGTGGTCGTAAACATGAGCTCTAACGCTCCTGCCTCCACCACTCCGCTCCTCTGGACAAAGGGCTTGGACACCACAACAGGTACCTGGGACTCCGATTCACCCTGGCAGGGTAACGGTGGCCACATCGCCTTCATGGACGCCCACGTTGAATGGTTCCCGAACCTCACCGATGACGACTACAAGCTGACCCCCGGCAGTGCCGCTGAAGGTACCGCCTCCACCAGCAGCATCACTGAGGCAGTCGCAACCACTAACTCGACGGAAATCCTCAAGCCGCCTTCACCGGGTGCCTAAGCACTCGCTTAGCAAAACAATCTCCCTTTCAGAGGCCCGGTTTTTACCGGGCCTCTTTTTATGGGCCGGGCATTGACGAAACCGTCCAAATACCGGAAACTGTCAGGATCGTTATTTCTTATACACATGTCAGCGACCACTTATATCATCGGCCACAAAAACCCCGACGCGGATGCGATCTGCTCAGCCATCGCCTACGCAGCCTTTAAGGAAGCGGTCGGAGAAACCGGATACGTGGCTGCGCGCTGCGGGAACAGTAATGCCCGCATCGACGCGATCCTGAATAAATTCAACACCCCCCTGCCCACCTACGTGGGCGATGTCATCCCGCGCGTGGAGGACATCATGCGGCGCGAGATCCGCAAGACTCATGTCGAGTCCACCTGTGCCGAGGCGCTCGACCTGATCGACCGCTACGACATCCGCGCCCTGCCCGTCGTCGATGATCACGAGCATGTCATGGGCGTGGTCTCGGTCTTTGACCTGGGCGAGTTCTTTATCCCCAAGCCCGCTGAGCCGCGCAAGATGCGCCACGTTCACACCAGCATCACGAACATCATCGAAGCGCTCGAAGCCGACGTCATCAACCAGGTGGACCCGGACCGCGTGGAGGATCTCTTCGTGCGTATCGCGGCCATGGACCTGCGCTCCTTTGGCAAGTTCACCAAGACCGAGGACATCAACCCCGAGCAGAGCATCATCATCGTCGGGGACCGCTACGACATCCAGCAGCGCTCCATCCAGAGCGGGGTACGGCTGCTTGTCATCACAGGCGGGCTGGACGTAGATGAGGACGTCATCGAGATGGCCAAGGAGAAAGGCATCGGCCTGATCGTCAGCCGCTTTGACTCGGCCACCACCTCGTGGATCATCCGCACCGCCACCGAGCTCGGCCCGCTGGTGGACAAGAACGTCGTCACCTTTGACCGCGAGGAAAAGCTCAGCGTGGTGCGCCGCCGTATCGCCCAGAGTAACGCCCCGCTCTACTGCGTGGTGGACGACAACGGCCGCCTGGAGGGTATCTTTTCCAAGACCGACCTGCTCAAGCCCGTCAGCACGCGCCTCGTGCTCGTGGACCACAACGAGCTGGGTCAGGCCGTCAACGGTGCAGGCGAGGTCAACATCGTCGAGATCGTGGACCACCACCGCCTCGGTAATCCCCCGACCGCGCAGCCCATCCTTTTCCGCAACGAGATCATCGGCTCGACCTGCAGCATCGTTGCCGAGCTGTTCCGCGGGCGCGGGATCGACCCCTCACCGGAAATAGCCGGTGTGCTCATGGGCGGGATTATTTCCGACACGCTCAACCTCCAGAGCCCGACCACGACCGAGCGCGACGCCAACCTGCTGCCCTGGCTGGCCGAGATCGCGGGCTTCTCCACCGAGGACCTCGCCAACCTGATCTTTACCGCCGGCTCGATCGTAGTCAGCGAATCACCGGGAAAGGTCGTCACCTCCGACTGCAAGCAGTACGAGCAGGGCGAGATCCGCTACTCGGTCTCGCAGGTCGAGGAGCTGGGCTTTAATAACTTCTGGAATAAGTCGTCCGAAATCCAGAAGGCGCTGGGCGAATACCAACAGCAGGAGGGGCTCACCTTCTCATGCCTGCTGGTGACAGACATCAACACCCAGAACTCGCTCCTGCTGGTCGAGGGTGACGAGGCCTGCATCGAGCAGATTTCCTTCTCTCCGGTGGGCAGCTCACATCACATCTTTGAGCTGCCGGGCATCGTCAGCCGCAAGAAGCAGGTCATCCCCTACTTCTCGAACCTGCTCAGCGGCATGGGCGTCTCCGCCGGAGCCTAGGGCATTTTCGTTTTAATCAGTCGTACAAGGCTGCTCTAGAAATACAGCACGTCCTCGGGGCGCTTTTTCTCGCCCCCGGTATTACCGAGCACGTAGTCGAGGATCTTGCCTGAGAGCGCGTTGATAGAGGCGTACTGCTCGGGCGTTGCGGCGAGCATTTCCTCGGCGCTCTGCACATAGGGGCCGGGCACGATCTCGTTACCGCAGTTTTCGATCAACAGGGCGGCGGTCTCGGGTGTCGTCTCCAGGTGGAACTGCATCCCGATCACGTTTGTGCCCATCTGAAAGGCCTGGTTGCGGCAGCCCTTCGACGAGGCCAGCAGGCTCGCTCCCTCCGGCAGCCCGAAGGTCTCACCGTGCCAGTGGTAGACTGCCTTCTTAAAGGGAAAGGTAAAGGTGCCCTTCGGGGCGGGCATAGCCTCAACCGGAAACCAACCGATTTCTGTGTGCGGGTTCTTGGTGACGGCTGCCCCGTGCGCGTTGGCGATGAGCTGTCCCCCCAGGCATACCCCGATCGTCGGCACCCCGCGCTTAATCACTTCGCGCAGGAACGCCTTTTCCGGCACCAGCCAGGGGTGCTCGGCCTCGTCGTTGACGCTCATCGGCCCACCCATGGCGATGACCAGATCCAGTGAAGCCGGGTCCGGCAGCTCCACGGCCTCGTAGAGCCGCGCAGTCGTGATTTCGGCCCCGCGCTCACGCAGCCAGGGCTCCATACTGCCGATCCACTCGAACGGCACGTGCTGCAATACCTGTACTTTCATCTCAAGCTCCTCCTCACGCCGTTCATCACTACCGATGGAGCACCCGCCTTTCAAGCTCTACGACTCGGCCCCGCCTATTTTCAATGTCCCATGTAAACTTATAAGCCCCATTAGCAAAACTGGCTATCTCCGGTTAGCCTTGACCGGGGGCGCAATATGCAAATCGTTCGGCCATGCGACCTTTCCCCTGCACGGCAGGCGCGCTGCTCTCACTTGCGCTTCTGTTTAGCGGCTGTTCGGACGAACAAGTCACCACCACTCGTATCCCCAAAGAGGAGCGACCGGCCATGCCCAGCATGATGCCTGCCGCCCAGAGCACCGCCCCCGGCGGCACAGCGGCAACGGCTCCTGCGGCCTCCTCCCCGTCTGGCTCCGGCCCTTCGATGGGCATGACGGCCCTCCCAGGCATGGCTGAGCAAGCCGCCGCCTTTGATACGCCGACCTGGGACGCCCCCTCCGACTGGGAGGCCCAGCCCCTCGGCACCATGCGCAAAGGCAGCTGGAAAGTCCCCGGCCCCAACGGCACATCGGCCGAGGTCAGCGTCCTGGTCTTTCCCGGTAACGTCGGTGGCGACCTCGCCAACGTAAACCGCTGGGCCGGGCAAGTCGGCCTCGGCGCCATGCCTCAGGCCCGTCTCGATGAAGAGCGCGCCAAGCACTCCTTTACCACCGCCAGCGGTGAGCAGGGCTTTTACGTCCACCTCGACGGCCCGACCGGCCAGAGCATTGCCGGGGCGATTATTACCCATGGTGGTGCGAGCTGGTTCTTTAAGATGATGGGCGATACCGCTCTCGTTCAGGCCCAGACGCCCGCTTTTCTCGCATTCGTGCGCTCCGTTCGCTTTCCTGCCTCATGAAGTCCCTGTTCCGTATTTTTAGTTCGCTCTGGTTAACCGTTGTCCTGCTGGGGCTCAGCATCGTTCTGGTCATCTTTGGCACGCTTGATCAGGTCCACTTCGGCATCCACGAGACCCAGCGCCGCTACTTCGAGAGCTTCCTCGCCGTCTGGCAGTCCGGCTGGTTCAAGCTCCCGATGCCGGGCGGTTTTTCACTGGGGATACTGCTCATCATTAATCTGTGCTGCGCGCACTTCCGCTACTACCGGCCCAGCTGGAAAAAGTCCGGGATAGCCATCACCCACCTCGGGGTGGTCCTGCTGCTGGTGAGCGGTTTTCTGGTCAGCTACCTCCAGCACGAGAGCCAGATGGCCATCGACGAGGGCGGACGCAGTAACTACGCCATCGACTCCCTCTCAAACGAACTCGTCCTGATCGACCGTTCAAACCCCGACTACGACGAGTATACCAGCATCCCGCAGAGCATGCTCAGGGACGGGGCGGTGATTGATCTGCCCGAGTCCGGCCTTAGCCTGAAGATCATCGACTTCATGCCCAACTCCGGGCTGGGCACCAAGATGCAGAACCCCAACGGCCCCACCCCGCGCGCCAACCGCGGAGCCGCCGCCCGCATGGGACTCTTTGCCGTGGAGAAGGCCATGGACCACAGCCCTGACGCCGTCAACACCGCCACTGCACTGGTCGAGGTAGACGGGCCGGAAGGTCCGCTGGGCACGTGGCTCGTCTCGAATGTCATCGACGAGCGCTTCCCGGTGCAAACCGTCGAGACCGGTGGCAAGACCTACGAGATCGCCCTGCGCTTCACGCGGACCTACCTGCCCTTCTGGCTGGAGCTGCGCGACTTCACGCACGACAAGTACCCCGGTACCGACATCCCCAAGAACTTTGCCAGCGACGTGCTCATCCACTCCCCCGGCATCGCCCCGCAGCCCGCGCTCATCTACATGAACCACCCGCTGCGCCACGGCGGCTACACCTTTTACCAGGCCTCCTTCGGGAACAACAACACGACCACCGTCCTCCAGGTCGTCCGCAACCCGAGCTGGCTGCTCCCTTATGCCGCCGTCGCCCTCGTCGGACTGGGTATGTGTATCCAGTTCCTGATACGCCTCGCCAACTTCAAGCGCCCGAAACTCTCGGCCAGCGCGCGCGCGCGCGGCCCAATCCTCATCCCGGCGCTGTGTCTGGCCATCGGCCTGCTCATCGTTGCGCGTGGTTTTAAGCCGCCCGCCTACGATACGGATTTCCACGTCCAGAGTTTTGCCGAGCTGCCGGTGCAAGCCGGTGGGCGCATCCTGCCGCTGGACTCAGTGGCCCGCAACAGCCTGCGCATCCTCAGTGGACGCCAGAGCGTGCACCTGCCCGATGGGGGCGGCAAGATCAGCGCCATCGCGTGGTTCATGGAGCTGTCCTTTAACCCCGTCGCCGCAGACAAGATGCCCGTCTTCCGCATCGACAACCCGCAGGTGCTCGGCCTTTTCGGTTGGCAGCAGGAGAGCCGCACGCGCTTCAGCTTCGACGAGTTGCGCCCGCACTTCCAGACCATCCAGGAGATGTCCGCGCAGATCAACCCCGACCCCGAAAAGCGCACCGTCTACGAAAAACAACTGGTCAAGCTCACCAACGCGCTCACCCGCTACGACCTGCTCTCGCGCGAGCTCCAGCCCGGCGGTAACCTCGACCAGATCCTGCTCGAGTACGGCGCATGGGAGCGCATCGTCGGCCCCGGCCGCGAGGCCTTTGCCCGCAGTGAGCGCGGCGAGTCCTTTAACGAGGACGACCTGGAGCGCTTTAATTTCCTCACCAACCGCTATCTGCAGCTTTCGCGTATCGGCGACATGGGCATCGTCCCGCCGATGACAGAAGCCGGTGAGGAGGAGAACGACTGGCTCAATCTCGGTGAGGCGCTCCTGCTGACCATTCGCACCGGCCAAATAAATCCTATCGTCGAGGACTACGGTAAGCTCGCCGTCCTCTGGCGGCAGGGTAACCCCGAGGGCTTCAACGAAGCGCTGGACGCCCTGCATGAAAAGCTGGCCCCTGATACGCCCGCCGGGCGCGTCGCCTTTGAGGAGTTTTTCAACACTTTCGAGCCCTTCTACCTGGCGACCATCCTCTACGTGCTCGTCTTTCTGCTGGTGGCCGTGAGCTGGCTGTGGATGCCCCGCTCGCTCCAGAGCGGCGCCTACTGGGTACTCGTCCTGGCCTTTCTCGTGCACACCTTCGGGCTGGGCGCGCGTATGTATATCCAGGGGCGTCCACCCGTGACGAACCTCTACTCCTCGGCCATCTTCGTGGGCTGGTTCTCGGTGCTGCTGGCGGTCTTCCTGCGGCGGTATTTCCGTAACGGTATCGGCACCTTTGCCGCCGGGATCATCGGCTTTGTCACGCTCATCATCGCGCACAACCTCGCGCTCAGCGGGGATACGCTGGAAATGATGCAGGCTGTGCTCGACTCGAACTTCTGGCTGGCCACGCACGTGGTTATCATCACCGTCGGCTACTCAGCCACGTTCCTCGCTGGGGTGCTCGGCATCGTCTACGTGCTGATGCGCGCCTGGGCCGCCCTGGAGCCCGCCGTGCGCTCGCAGCCCAAGGGACTCCCCGCAGACAGCCAGGCAGCGCTCTACCGGATGGTTTACGGCATCACCTGCTTCGGGCTGCTCTTCTCCTTTGTCGGGACGATGCTTGGCGGCATCTGGGCCGACCAGAGCTGGGGCCGCTTCTGGGGCTGGGACCCGAAGGAAAACGGCGCGCTCATCATCGTACTGTGGTGCGCGCTCATGCTGCACGCCCGACTGGGCCGCATCGTCGGCGAGCGCGGCTTTATGCTGCTGGCTATTTTCGGGAATATCGTGACCGCTGCCTCGTGGTTCGGGACGAATATGCTCGGCGTCGGCCTGCACTCCTACGGCTTCATGGACAAGGCCTTCTTCTGGCTGCTCATTTTCTGGCTCAGCCAGTGCGCCCTGATCGGCCTCGGCATGCTGCTGCCCACCCCCAAGGCAAAGTCCACCGTCTCCACCAAGTCCTGACCTGCCGCATCTTCAGATTGCCACGAGGCGAATGGGCTCTAAACTCATTCTCATGAAGATTGCTCTCACCGTCCTTCCCTTCCTGTTCGTACTCCTGCTGTCCGGCTGCGGTAGCGCTTCGACCGACTCCTACGATGCCGGTCAGGCCAACCGCACAAATCAGATGATGGAGCAGGAAGTCGAACGATAGTCCATCCAGGCAGGCAGCGCACATCTGTGTACGCACCTCACTGGGGTACGTCCTGCGGCAGTGTATTTAGGTTGCCAGCGGCATGAGTTTTTATAAACTATACGCTATGAAAATCATTCTCTCTGTCCTCTCCATCACCGGCCTTCTCCTCTTCGCAGGCTGCCAAAACACACCGCAGACCGAAGAGCGTGTACATGAGATGGAAAAATCCACAGAAGCCTATCAGCAGTCCCTGAACCAAGGCTCCGGTAGCGTCAACGCCCCGGCAGACGCGAACCCTCAGGGCATTCAAAACGACGTCGGCAACTAAGCCGGACCAGGCTTCCAGAGCTTGTTTTCGTATCCTGTATCCGGCCAGTGTGCCGGAGGTAAACCTGTGCATTCCCTTCATCCGCTATGAAAAACCTGATCACTCTTCTCGCGGCCATCGGCCTCTTTACGCTCATCGGCTGCACCGGTAAGCCGACCACTCCGCAAGAGGCTGCCGCAGATGAGCGCGCGATGGCCTATGACAACCAGCAGGAGCAGGACCAGATGGACATAGACGAGGGCTACACAAACCCGGCTGTCGACGAAGCGGAAATAAACGAGAACCCGAATCTCGCCGAGCCTACCCTGGAGTAGGCGATCCCCTAGCCCAGCAGCGAGCGGGCGTGCTCGCGGGCGGAGGCCGAGCTGCGATCCCCGAGCATGCGGGCCAGCTCCTCTTCGCGGGCCTTGCGGTCCGCGTGTAGTGGGGAAATGGATACAGCGGTCGAGTCGTCACCCTGCGCCTTGGTGACGACGTAGTGCTGCCGCGCCTGCGCAGCCACCTGTGGCAGGTGCGTCACGCAGAGCACCTGATGCTCCCCGGCCAGCGAAGCCAGCTCGCGCCCTACCTCGGCCCCGATCTCGCCGCCCACGTTGGCGTCCACCTCATCAAAGACCAGCAGCGGCGTATGGTCGGCGCGGGCCAGCACAGCCTTCAGCGCGAGCATGACGCGGGCGGTTTCCCCGCTGGACGCGATACGGTTGAGCGGCAGCAGTTCCTGCCCCGCGTTCGCGGAAAAGAGATACTCGCAGTCCGAGTCGCCCACCGGCCCCAGTGCCTTACCGCCATGCACGGCGATTTCGAAGCCCGCCTTTTTGAAGCCCAGGCGCTTGAGCAGGGCGCGCACTTCGGTGCCAAGAGTCTTGGCCGCGGCTTCGCGTTTTTTCAGCAAACCGGCAGCCTGCGTACGAAGTTTTTTCTCCAGCGCGGCAGCCTCGGCGGCGAGCTTTTCCAGCGTGCCCTCGATGTCGGACTGCGCTTCCAGCCTTGCGGCCATCTCCTCGCGACGGGCCAGCACCTCCTCGACGGTGGGGCCATACTTGCGCTTGATCTCCAGCCAGGCCGTCATGCGGACTTGTAGCGCCTCGGCACTTTCCGGGTCGATGTCGGCCTCGGCGGCCAGTCGAGCAAATTCACCGCCCAGGTCCTGCAGCTCGATGATCGCCGCCTCCAGCCGCTCAGATAGCCCCGCAGACTCCGGGTCGAGACGAGCCAGCTCATAGGCAGCCCGCTGCATGGCCCCGAGCAGGCCGACAGCCCCCTCGTCCCCACAGAGACCGCTCTCCAGTTGCCCCGCCAGCTCGGCCAGCTCCTGGGCGCGATCCAGTCGCTGAAAGTCCCGCTCCAGTGCGGCGATGGACTCCTCCGTCGCCTCCACCTGATCGATGCGGGCAATCTGACGCGAGAGAAACTCCTGCTCGTCCTCATCCAGCCGGTCCGCAGTGCGCAGTTGCTCAGCCTGATCGAGCAGGGCCTGCCACTCGTCATAGCCGCCACGGTAGGTCTCCAGCTCGTCAGCGAGCCCTGCGAAGGCATCGAGCATGGCGAGCTGGTGGCGTCCTTTAAAAAGCTTTTGCGGCTCCCCGGGCCCATGGAAGTCGATCCAGTGCCCGCCGATCTCCTGAAGCGCCCCGAGCGTGGCCATGGCGCCGTTTACCTGGATCTTGGCAGCGCGCTGCCGGTGGATGACCCGGCGCAGGACGAGTGCCCCATCCTCGCAGGCGGGCAGCCCCAGCTCCTCCAGGACGACGTCGATGCGCTCCGGCTCGGCAAAGTGCAGGGTGGCGGCGACTTCGCAGGCCTCCTGCCCCTGGCGGATCACGGTCTTGTCCGCGCGGTTACCGGCCAGCAGAGAGAGCGCACCGAGCAGCACGCTCTTACCGGCGCCGGTCTCACCCGTCACGGCGGTATAGCCGGGCTCAAACTCCAGCACCGCCTCGTCCATCAAGGCCAAATCGCGGATATGCAGCTCCTCCAGCATGTCCGTGAGGTTGCGCAAAATTCCGCCCGGAGGGAAGCCGTTTCTGCCTGTAAGTTCATCATGTGCCCACCTTCGCCTGTCAAAGGCACTTGCGTCACCTCCCCTGCCGTAGGCTTGCCTGAATTTTTCTGAAAAAAGCCCTTGCCAGCGGAAATAAAATCTATTCGTTCATTGGTTTCCCTTTAGTGGGGGTATAGCTCAGTTGGCTAGAGCGCATCCTTGACATGGATGAGGTCACAGGTTCGAGCCCTGTTACTCCCACCATTTTTTTACGGTTTAAAATGGAAAAGGGATCTTAAGCGGTAACGCACCTCGTTTGCCGCTTGTATGGCTGAATCCTCCCCGTCTAGGCTACTGCCGTGAAGCTACGGGAATCCATCACCATCCGCGCCCGCCCGGAGGCTATCTGGGTTTTTCTGGAAGACCCGGACCTGATGCGTGAGTGGAACCCTAAGCTGCTCGACTGCGAGCACATCGAGGGCCCCAAAGCCGGGCAAGGTGCCACCTACCGCGCCTGCTACCGCATGGGCAGTAAGGAGATGTGGTGCATACAGCGCCTAAGCGACTACGATCCGCCCACCAGCCTGGGCTGGCACATCACCGACCCCGAGAACGACCGGCTCGACGGCACCCGCCTGCGCTTCACCCTGAAGCGGACGCGGCAGGGCATCCGCGTCAAGCAGGAGATAGAGTTCCCCGACGCGCTGATCCCCACTCCGGTGCGCTGGCTTATTCGCCTGATCATGGCCGTTGGAAAGCCACAGGGGGAGCTTTTCCTCGCCAAACTCAAACGCACCGTCGAAGAGGTGGATAAAGCGTAAGCAAAACGAGCGGACAAGACACACCCGCCCACGGCACCACGCTTAGCTCAGCAGAGCCTCGCGCCATTCATCTTCCTTGAAGCCGACCAGCGCCACGCCATCGCCGATGAGGAAGGGGCGCTTGACCAGATTACCATTGGAGCCGAGCAGCTCGCAGGCTTCCTCCGTACACAGGCCGGGCAGCTTGTCCTTCATGTTCATGGACTTGTAGTCACCGCCGGATGTGTTGAAGAGACGCTTCAGCTCGCCATCATAGGCCCCGAGCATGGTCTCGAACTCGCCCCGTTGCGGCGGGGTCTCGCGGATAGCGATCTCCTCGTAGGCGACGCCGTTTTCGTCGAGGAATTTCTTCGCCTTGCGGCAGGTACCGCAGCCCTTGTAACCGTAAAATTTCAGCATGATGCCCGATGGGAGCAGCCCCGTAGCGCTGCGTCAAGCGACAAGCCACCCGCCACTCAGCTCTCAGACAGCGACGAACAGAATTCACGCGGATTTTCTTTTGCCACGGCGGAAACTTTATGCCTCATTCTTCGGCTTTTCCCCATGGAAACAGCGCACCTCTCCAAACTTTCCGAAGAACTCAAACTCGCCCCCGGTCAGATCACCGCGACGGCTAAACTCCTCGACGAAGGCGCCACCGTGCCCTTTATCGCCCGCTACCGCAAGGAGGCCACCGGCCAGCTCGACGAGGTCCAGATCACGTCTATCCGCGACCGCCTCGATGAGCTGAAGGCTCTCGACGCCCGCCGCACCTCGATCATCAAGTCGCTCGACGAGCGCAAGCTCATGACCGATACCCTGCGCGCCCAGATCGACGCCGCCGAGACCGTCTCGCGCCTGGAGGATATTTACCAGCCCTACCGCCCGAAGCGCCGCACCCGCGCCATGATCGCGCAGGAAAAGGGCCTCACCCCGCTGGCCGACTTTATCCTGGAAAATCAGGACGCCGCTGTCGCCGACGAAGCCGCGAAGTTCGTGGTGGAGTCCGAAGAGGAGGACAAGGCCGTCCCCACCTCGGAGGAGGCCCTGAAGGGCGCGCGCGACATCCTGGCCGAGCGCTTCAGCGACGACACCGAGATGCGCGCCCAGATGCGCACCGTGTTTGAAAAAGAGTCCATCCTCACCAGCAAGGTGATGTTTGAGATGGAGGAAAAGGGCGCGAAGTACAAAGATTACTTCGACTACTCCGAGCCGCTGACCGAGATCCCCTCCCACCGCCTGCTGGCCGTACGCCGCGGCTCCACCGAGGGCTTTTTGTACTTCCGCATCGCTATCGACGAGGAGCGCGGCGGCTCCCTGATGAAGCGCCGCTTCCTCACCGGTCAGGGCGAGGCCGGGCAGCAGGTTTCTCTCGCCGTCGAGGACTCCTTCAAGCGACTCCTCGGTCCCGCGATGGAGACCGACATGCGCCTGGCCTCCAAGAAAAAGGCCGACGAGCAGGCGATCCGTGTCTTTATGGAGAACCTGCGCGAGCTCCTGCTGGCCTCCCCGCTGGGCCAGAAGCGTGTGCTCGCCATCGACCCGGGCTTCCGCACCGGTTGCAAGACCGTCGTACTCGGCCCGCAGGGCGAGCTGCTCCATGACACCGTCATTTACCCCGGCATGGGCGGCCACAAGGACGCCGAGGCCCGCGACATCGTGCTCGGCCTCTGCCACCAGTTTAAGATCGAGGCCGTCGCCATCGGTAACGGCACTGCCAGCCGCGAGACAGAGGCCTTTGTCCGCAAGTGCGGCCTGCCCGGCTCCATCGCCGTGGTCATGGTCAACGAGAGCGGTGCCTCCATCTACTCGGCCTCCGAGGTGGCGCGCGAGGAGTTCCCGGACAAGGACGTGACCGTGCGCGGCGCGGTCAGCATCGGCCGCCGCCTGATGGACCCGCTGGCCGAGTTGGTCAAGCTCGACCCCAAGAGCATCGGCGTCGGGCAGTACCAGCACGACGTGGATCAGATCAAGCTCAAGGACAGCCTCGACGACGTGGTCGTCAGTTGTGTGAACTCCGTCGGCGTCGAGGTCAACACCGCCAGCAAGCAGCTCCTCAAGTACGTCTCCGGGCTGAATACACGCCTGGCGGAAAACATCGTCACCGCCCGCACGCAGAACGGGCCCTTCCGCTCGCGCAAGGAGCTGCTGAAAGTCTCCGGCATGGGCCCGAAGAGCTTCGAGCAGTGCGCGGGCTTCCAGCGCATCCGCGATGGCGAGCACCCGCTGGACGGCTCCGCCGTCCACCCCGAGCGTTACGAGCTCGTTGAGCGTATGGCCAGCGACGCAGGCTGCAGCGTATCCGAGCTGCTCACCAGTGACTCCGCCCGCCGCCGCGTAGTGCTCGACAACTACATCAGCGACGAGGTCGGCCTCCCCACCCTGCAGGACATCCAGCAGGAGCTTTCCAAGCCCGGCCGCGACCCGCGCGAGCAGTTCGAGTCCTTCAGCTTCGCCGAGGGCATTAACGAAATTTCAGACCTCAAGGAAGGGCTACAGCTGCCCGGCATCGTGACCAACGTCGCCGCCTTCGGCGCTTTCGTAGACATTGGCGTGCACCAGGACGGCCTCGTCCACGTCAGTCAGTTGGCGGATCGGTTTGTCGAAGACCCTGCCGAGGTGGTCAAGGTCCACCAGAAGGTGCTCGTCACCGTGCTGGAGGTCGATACCGCCCGCAAGCGCATCGCCCTGTCCATGCGTACCCAGCGCGAGGGCGGCAAGCCGCACCAGCGCGCAGGTGGCGGGAACAACCGCGACAACCGGCCCGGTGCTCCGCGCGATAATCGCGGCGGCCCGCGCGGTGGCAATCGTGGTAACGGTCCGCGCCACGGAGGCGGTAATAACCGCAGCAATGGCCCGCGCCAAAACCAGAGCTTCGGTAATTCCCTGGCCGACTTGCTGTAGGCGGACTGCACCCTCTGGCACTCCGGCTGGAGCAGCATAAATGGGGCTCTACTCCAGTGTGTGACCACACTGGACAATGGGGGCTTACAGCCTCCGACACGACACCCGTGCCCGTTTATAGTCCCCATAAATGGCCCTTTTAATCAGTCAAAAAAGGCCGTCATCGCTTTTCATAGCCTCGCCTCTGGGACATGCTATGGTTGGATGAATGCGCTTCTGGTATACCCCGAGTTTCCGGCCACATTCTGGAGCTTCAAGCACGCACTGAAGTTCGTCGGAAAGAAATCGTCGTTCCCCCCGCTGGGGCTGTTGACGGTAGCTGCCATGCTGCCCGAAGACTGGCAGCTCAAGCTGGTGGACATGAATGTGCGCCGCCTGCGTCAGAAGGACGTGGAGGCAGCCGACATCGTCATGATCAGTGCCATGACGGTCCAGCAGGAGTCGACCGAGCACGTGATCAAGCTTGCCAAAAGCCTGGGCAAGACCGTCATCGCGGGCGGCCCGCTGTTCACCTGCGAGCCAGAGAAGTTCCCCGAGGTGGACCACCTTATCCTGAACGAAGGCGAGCTGACCCTCGCTCCATTTTTAAAGGATTTCACCGCTGGCTGCGCCCAGCGGATCTACGCCGAGGGGAGCCGCTACCCGGAGCTGGCCGAGACCCCCGTGCCCCGCTGGGACCTCGTACGCGTCAACGACTACGCCTCGCTCAGCATCCAGTTCTCGCGCGGGTGCCCCTTTAACTGCGACTTCTGCAATGTCACTGCCCTGCTCGGCCACCGCCCGCGCCTCAAGTCTGTCTCACAGATCATCAGCGAGCTGGACGCCATCTACGCCTCCCGCTGGCGCGGCTCGGTCTTTTTCGTGGACGACAACTTCATCGGCAACAAGCGCATGCTCAAGCGCGAGCTGTTGCCCGCCCTGATCGAGTGGCAGCAGGACAAAACCGGCATCCCCTTCTACACCGAGGCCTCGATCAATCTGGCCGACGATGAGGGGCTGATGGACATGATGGCTCACGCCGGATTCGACACGGTCTTTATCGGGCTGGAGACGCCCTCCGAGGAGGGCCTGGCCGACTGCAACAAAAAGCAGAACGTCGGGCGCGATCTCGTGGCCTGCGTTCATAAGATCCAGCGCCACGGGCTCCAGGTCCAGGGCGGGTTTATCGTGGGCTTCGACTCGGATAATGAGAACATCTTCCAGCGGCAGATCGACTTTATCCAGCACAGCGGGATCGTCATGGCCATGGTGGGCATTCTTCAGGCCCCCGTCGGCACCGCCCTGTACGAGCGCATGAAGGAGGAGGGCCGCCTGCTCGGCAACTCCCTCGGCAACAACACCAAGGCCGTGAGCAACTTCGTGACGAAGATGCACCCCGAAAAGCTCCGCGACGGCTACCGCAACCTCTTCAAGGGCCTCTACCTGCCCAAGCCCTACTACAAGCGCGTCAAAACCTTCCTGAGTAACTACAAGGCCCCCGTCGTTACCCAGCCGCTCGACTACATCAAGTTCCGGGCCTTCCTGCGCTCCTGTGTGCGCCTCGGCGTACTCGGCCGCGAACGTTTCCAGTACTGGAAGCTGCTGGCGTGGGTCATATTCAGGAGGCGTGCCCTGCTGCCGCTGGCCGTCAACCTGGCCATCGTGGGCCATCACTTTCGTAAGGTGTACGAAAAGGATGCGGCGACCGGTTAAGCCCTGATCGTCCGCAAAAGTTGCCCGAGTCCGGGCTGCGCTTAAACCACCGATCGCGTCTCGTCGGTGGTCGTGTATGGCTGGAGCCCAGTGTCCATCAACGGAGCTAAAAAACGGCTTGCGCGTCATAAATGGAACTCATACAGCGTTAGGCTTTTTTTCATGAAAGCCCTATACCCTAACTCACCCGTAAAGAAGCTACTCACGCTGGCCGCTCTGGCCCTCCTCCCCCAGTGGGCCGGAGCCGCAGACAGCCCGGAAATATTAACCAACAGCGGGGACACCGCATGGATGCTGACCGCCACAGTTCTGGTGCTTTTTATGAGCCTGCCGGGGCTGGCGCTTTTCTATTCTGGCCTCGTCCAGAGTAAGAACAGCCTCTCTGTGCTGATGCACTGCTTTACCATCGCCTGTGTCGCCTCTGTCCTGTGGATCGTAGGCCTGTACTCGCTGGCCTTCTCCGGCGGGAACGACTGGATCGGCGACCTCACGCGCCTGGGCCTGCGGGGCATCGGCATTGATAATACAAGCGGGAGCTTCCCCGAGACGGTTTTTATCATGTTCCAGATGACCTTCGCCATTATCACACCGGGTCTGATCGTGGGCGCGTTTGTCGAGCGCATGAAGTTCAGCGCCGTGATCCTTTTCACCGCCCTTTGGCTGATCCTGGTCTACGCACCGGTAACGCACTGGGTGTGGGGCGGCGGCTGGCTCCAGCAGATGGGCGTGATCGACCTGGCAGGGGGGATCGTCGTCCACGCCACAGCAGGCACCTCCGCGCTGATTCTGGCAATCATGGTCGGCCCTCGCATCGGCTTCCCCAAGTCCCTGCACCCGCCCCATAACCCGGGGATGGTCATGATCGGCGCCTCCATGCTGTGGGTGGGCTGGTTCGGCTTCAATGCCGGAAGCCAGCTGGCCGCTAATGGCTCCGCCGGCATGACGATGCTCGTCACCCATATTTCGGCTGCCGTGGGCAGCCTGACCTGGATGGCGATCGAGTGGAAAACCACGGGTAAGCCCGGTCTGGTCGGCATCGTCACCGGGATGGTGGCCGGACTGGCGACGATCACCCCGGCCTCGGGGAATGTCGGCCCGCTGGGCGCAGTCCTCATCGGCATGGCCGCGGGGTCCGTCTGCTACTACATGTGCGTTCTGGTCAAGGAGCGGCTCAAGATCGACGATAGCCTCGACGTTTTCGCGGTGCACGGCGTCGGCGGCATCATCGGCACGATTCTCGTAGCGTTCCTCGGGACGGAGCTCTTCAGCGGCCAGGGCGTTGTCGACATGCTCGGCCAGCTCAAGGTCCAGCTCATCGCCCTCGGAGCCGTCATCGCCTGGAGCGCGGTGGCGACCGTCATCATCGGAGTGATCTGCCGGGTCGTGACCGGGCTTCGTGCCTCCGATGAGGAGATGCAGGGCGGACTCGATCAGGCTGAGCACGGTGAGGCGGCCTTCCACCTCGAATAAGCCTCACACACCAGCACTTTTACCGACACGGCGCCCTGCGGGGCGCCGTTTTTTTGGCACCGTATCCCGCCTGTAAAGCCCGATTGCGGATTGAATGGGTCAGGCCCTGTTTCGCGAAATCTCGACGCCCAATTTGCCATTCTCCCCCCGATGATCAGCCGCCATTCGTCGGAAAACCCACCCGCTGTTTCCGCGCTTGACTCGACGAGGGTTTCGGACAGACTTCCCGGCTTTTCATCGGGCCTCCCGAGCGGTTTGCCAGCCGCCCCCCGCGTCATGAATTTGAAGGATACGCTCAATCTCCCCCGGACCCAATTTCCCATGAGGGGCAACCTCGTGAAAAGGGAACCGGAACGCCTCGCTCACTGGGAATCACTGGACCTCTACAAGAAGATCCAGGACAAAAATGCCGACGGTCCCCTGTACCTGCTGCACGACGGCCCTCCCTTTACCAATGGCGATGTCCACATCGGCACCGCGCTCAATAAGATCCTGAAGGACTTCATCTTACGCTACAAGTCCATGCGCGGATTCCGGGCTCCGTACCTCCCCGGCTGGGACTGCCACGGCCTCCCGATCGAGCACAAGGTCAGCCGCGAGCTACGCGCCCAGAAGAAGGACCTCACCCCCGCCGAGCTACGCGAGGAGTGCGCCAAATTTTCCGAAAAATACATCGGCATCCAGCGCGAGCAGTTCAAGCGCCTCGGCGTCCAGGCCGACTGGGAGCGCGAGTACAAGACCAAGAACCCCGCCTACGAGGCCGAAATCCTCAAGACATTCGCCACTTTTGTCGAAAAAGGCCTGGTTTACCGCAGTAAGAAGCCCGTCTACTGGTCCATCCCTTGCGAGACCGCCCTGGCCGAGGCCGAAATCGAGTATCAGGACCACGTCAGCCCCTCGATCTGGGTCAAATTCCGGGTCAGCGAGCCGGAAAAGTTCGGCCTGCCCGAGAACAGCTCTTTCGTCATCTGGACGACCACCCCGTGGACCCTTCCGGCCAACCTCGCCGTAGCCGTCCACCCGGACCTCCAGTACACCCAGATCGCCCACAACGGCGAGACCTATGTCGTCGCCCTGCCGCTGGCCGAGCAGTTCATCGCGGACTGCGAGCTGGAAGGCGCCACCACCGGCGACCTCCATACCGGCAAGGACTTTGACGGCGTCCAGACGCGCCACCCCTTTATCGACCGGGCCTCTCCTGTCGTGCTGGCTGACTACGTCACCACCGAGGCGGGCACGGGCTGCGTCCACACCGCCCCCGGCCATGGCCTGGAGGACTACCTCTCCGGCCTCAAGTACGGCCTCGAAATTTACTGCCCGCTGGACGACAAGGGCTGCTATGTGGACGACGGGCAGGTGCCCGCCAACCTCGTCGGCGTCAGCGTCCTGGAGCAAAACGGCAAGTGCCCGGCCAACGACGCCGTGCTCGCCATCATCGGGGACAACGGCACCCTGCTCCAGTGCAAGCGCTTCAAGCACCAGTATCCGCACTGCTGGCGCTCTAAGACACCCGTGGTCTTCCGCGCCATGGACCAGTGGTTCGTCAGCCTCGACCACAACGGCCTGCGCCAGCAGGTACTTGAGGGCCTTGACGCAGTCGGCTTCATCCCCGAGCGCGGCGAGAATCGGATCCGCAGCGCCGTGGAGACGCGTCCGGACTGGTGCATCAGCCGCCAGCGTTCCTGGGGCGTGCCCATCCCTGCCTTTTACACCGAGGACGGCGACGCCCTCCTCGACGCCGAGGTCGTGCGCGCCATCGCCGCCAAGGTCGCCCTGCACGGGACGAACATCTGGTTCGAGCAGGACCCCGAGCAGCTCCTCGAAGGCGTTGAGCTGCCCGAAGGCTTTGCCGGTAAAAAGCTCAAGAAGGGCACCGACACACTCGACGTGTGGATCGACTCTGGCTGCTCGCACCTCGCGGTGCTCAAGAACACGCCCGACCTCAAGTGGCCCGCCGACCTCTACCTCGAAGGCTCCGACCAGCATCGCGGCTGGTTCCAGTCCTCCCTGTGGACCGGCATGATCGCGCAGGGCCAACCGCCCTACGAGAAGATCATCACCCACGGCTTTATCGTGGACGGTAAGGGCGAGAAGATTTCCAAGTCCAAGGGTGCCATGAGCTCGGACGGCTGGGTGGAGAAGTACGGTGCGGACATCATGCGCCTGTGGGTCTGTTCGCAGGACTACCGCGGCGATATCCGCCTCTCCGACGGGCACTTCAAACTCGTCACCAACACCTACCGCTCGATCCGCAACACCCTGTACTTCCAGCTGGGCAACCTGAGCGACTTTGACCCGGCTAACGACGCCGTGCCCGAGGGCGAACTCGACCCGCTCGACCAGTGGGCCCTCAAGCAGACCGCCGACCTCATCGCCGCCTGCACCGAGGCTTTTGAGCAGGCAGAGTTCCACCGCGTGTACCAGCTCGTGGACCGCTTCTGCGGCGTGACCCTGTCCCGCATCTACCACGACATCCTCAAGGATCGCCTCTACACCTACGGCCGCGATTGGAAGGAGCGCCGCTCTTCCCAGACCGCCATCCACCTGATCTTTAAGGCCCTGACCCGCCTGCTGGCTCCGGTGCTGACCTTCACCTGCGATGAGGCCCTCTGCTACGCCAGTGCAGACGGCGATTTCGCCCAGGACAGCATCCACCTGCAGGATTGGCCCATCATCGACTCCACCCTCTACGAGGATGCCGTCGCCGCCGAACTGGAGCAACTGCTGGAGTTCCGCAACCGCGTGAACGAGCAGCTCGAAGGCCTGCGCGAGCAGAAAACCATCGGCAAGTCCCTCGACGCACGCGTCGTGATCCGTGGGGCTAAGTCAGACGCTACCTTTACCCTCCTCCAGCGTTACGAAAAACACCTGGCGGAACTTTTTATTGTCTCCGAGGTCAGCCTAGAAGCTGCCGAAGGTGACCTGACCCTGTCAGCCGAGCATGCGGGCGGTGTACGCTGCCCGCGGAGTTGGCGCTGGGTCCCCGAACTGGTGGATGCGGGCGAGTACGGCGAAGTCTCGCCGCGCGACCGCGACGCCCTCCTCTCACAATAATCACTCACCAATCTCGTATACGGACATGCCTGCCAAAAAAAATTCCCAAAAGAAGACGGTAAAGAAAACTGCGGCGAAGAAGACCGTAGCCAAAAAAACCGCAACCAAGGCTGCCCCGAAAAAAGCCGCTGATACCTCCAAAACTTCATCCGGCAAAAAAGCCGTCAAGAAGGCAACTGGCACGAAAAAAGCAAAGCCCTCGACCACGATGAAACAGGCTGAGAACAACAAAAAAGATAGCACCAAAACCGACGTCATGGACTCCAAGACCAAGGAGCTCGTGCTCAACGCGCGTAAGCGCACGGTGACCCCGTCTGTCTTTAAGCAGCGCAAGGGTAAGAACACCCCTGTGGTCTTCACCATGGAGGATGTCGAGGAGATGCTGAAGAACCGCAAGGGCGGTGACGACAAGCAGACTGCCCCCAGCAAGGCCCAGCCGAAGAAGAAAGCCGAACCGATCATCGAAGAGGAAGTCCAGGCCGCACCGCGCAACCACGCCGCCGCCTCCCTCAGCGACATCCTCGGCTTTAACCCGGCTGAGAAGGCCGCTGCCCAGAGCTCTGACAACGTCCCCCAGAAGTTCATGAAGTACTATAAGGCGCTTCAGGAACTGCGTGACCACGTCAACGACGGCCTCCAGCTGCACACCGCCGACACGCTGAAGCGCTCCAACAAGGAAGACTCTGGCGACCTCTCCGGCTACGGTCAGCACATGGCCGACGCCGGCACCGACACCTTTGACCGCGACTTTGCCCTCAGCCTCGTATCCAGTGAGCAGGAAGCTCTCTACGAGATCGAAGAGGCCATCCAGCGCATCTTCAACGGCACCTACGGCACCTGCGAGATCACCGGTGAACCCATCGCCAAGGATCGCCTCATGGCTGTCCCGTTCACCCGCTACTCCCTGGAGGGCCAGCGTGAACTGGAGAAACAGCGCCGCAGCAAGATCCAGCGCGTGGGCGTCCTCAATGAAGACAGCGACGACGCCATGAGCTTCACGGACGACGACGGCGACAACTAAAGCCGTCTCCCCATGAAGCCTACCCGCCTGCACCCCTACCGACTGCTCCTCACGATCGCACTGGTCGTGCTGATTCTTGATCAGCTGACAAAGCTGCTGATCGTGGAGTGGCTGCCGGTGGGCACCTATTTCATCGGTTCCGTATTGCCGCCCGTGGAGGTGATCCCCGGATTCTTCTATCTGGTCCACATCACCAACGAAGGCGCAGCCTGGGGCATGATGGAGGGCTACACCGTGATCCTGGGCGTGCTCGGTATCATCGCCCTGTATGCGATTTTCCACTACCGGGCAGTCCTCGGGCTCAAACGCCCGCTCATGCAGATCGCCTTCGGCCTACTCGTCGGGGGTATCATCGGTAACATGATCGACCGCTTCGCCTACGGGCACGTGGTGGACTTCATCGACCTGCATTTCGGCTCCTACCGCTATCCGTCCTTCAACATTGCTGACTGCGGCATCACGGTCGGGGTCGTCCTCTACATTCTGGCTACCCTGCTCGACGGGCGGAACCAGCGCTCCATCCGCTCGTAATCGCATCTGGCGTTTGGTTGAAGGTGGGGCGGAGCTTCGTAGACGTTTTGGCGTTTCCTTTCTTTTATAAAGAAACTCACTCACTCCTCTACAAGCTGGCGCTTAATGGATAAGCCGCCCGGTTAGGCGTAAAGACTGTCCATGTGCAGAGCGGTGCCCCGTGTGTTCATCAGGCGTAGAGCAGGCCATGCCGGGCCAGCCGCTGGGATTGCACCTCATCCCCCTTCCCCATCCACACTCATTGCAAGCGCACCCGGGCTCATATGAAGCGGCCTGATGGCGGCGTTTAACCTACCCGCCCCTACTCCGCGATAAACCTCGCTAAGGCTCTAGCTCTTTCGATGAAAAAAGCCGCCCCGGTCTACAGGGCGGCTTTTGTATGAAAGGTTGTTTGAGCTGACCGCGGGTCTTAGTTGGTCAGCTGCTTGATGATCTCGATGATCGGCAGGAACAGCGCGATAACGATCGTACCGACAATGACAGCCAGCATAACGATCATGATCGGCTCGATAATCGAGGTAATACTGTTCACGGCGTTATCCACGTCTTCGTCGTAGTTATCGGCGATACGGTTGAGCATCTCGGGAAGCTCACCGGTTTCCTCACCGACGTCGATCATACTGGTGACCATGGTCGGGAACACACGCTGCTGCTCCAGCGGGGCTGCCAGCGGCTCACCGTCGCGCACACGGTCATGCACACGGTCCAGCGCCTTGCTCAGGATGGCATTACCGATAATGTCACGGGTGATCTGGAGAGCCTGCAGGATCGGCACACCGGAGGACAGGAGTGTCCCAAACGTACGGGTAAAGCGGGAGACGGCTGCCTTGCTGGCGAGGTCACCGATCTTCGGTGTCTTCAGGGCCAGCCAGTCCTTGGCCAGGCTACCGGGCCCCGACTTGAGCAGGAACCGGAAACCGATGATGAGGGCGATAATGACACCGATCATGATCCCGGCACTACCAAAGCTCTTCGGGGTGATCAAGTTACTCAGATTAATAACGATCTGTGTCAGCTTGGGCAGCTCGGCCCCACCCAGCATGTCCGAAAAGATCTTCTGGAAGCGAGGAACGATAAAGATGAGCAGAAGAGCCACGATAATGATGGCCACGCAGACAACCACGACCGGATAGACCATGGCGGACTTGACCTTCTTCTTCGTCTTGAGGTTCTTTTCCATGAACTTGGCCAGACGGGAGAGCACCACGTCCAGCACACCACCGGCCTCACCGGCACGGATCATGTTGATGTAAATGGGCTCAAAAATCTTCGGGTGCTGAGCCAGGCCGTCGGAAAGGTTATTACCGGAGCGGACATTGTCGGCGATCTGCGAGAGGATGTCGCGGAAGGCCGCGTTTTTCTCCTGACGGATCATGACTTCCAGGCTGCGCAGCAGCGGAAGACCGGCCTGCAGCAGAGTCGCCAGCTGGCGGGTGAAAATGGTCAACCCTTCGGTGTTGATGGCCTTACCGATGGTGAAGCTGGAGGCTTTCTTCTTCGACTTGGCACCCCCGGATGAGCGAGAAGGAGCCTTGGTCTTTTTTGCGGGACCACCACCGCTACCTGCGACGGCTATCTTGCTCACCATCAAGCCACTTGCACTCAGCTTACTGTTGGCTTCGTCTTCACTGTTGGCGACGATCTTGCCGGTTTTCTGCTTACCAGAGGCATCAATGGCGGTATAGGTGAATTTGGGCATGGGATAGGTGGGAGAATCTGTTACGGTGAAACGAGCGAAAGTTCGGATAAAAAGCCATTTATGGCCCGATAACAAGCCCCCATTTATGGGAAAGACTGTTCCGAACCGGGGGAAACATTAGGTATACTTTAACACTTCCTCGATCGTGGTTGCACCATCGAAGATGTTACGCAGACCGTCATCACGCAGCGTACGCATGCCCTGCTCCAGAGCTTTCTGGCGCAGGACGAGCGTCGGAGCCTTGTTGGTGATAAGCTCGCGGATCTGGTCGGTCACGCTAAGCATCTCAAAGAGGCCCTGTCGGCCACGGTAGCCGGTCTGGCTGCACTCGGGGCAACCGCGTCCGTAGTAGAACTGCTTGTCGGCGATATCGAGAGGATCGGCGCCGAGCACTTCGATCAGCTCCTGATCCGGCTCGTAGGCGGTACGGCAAGTCGGGCAAATGCGGCGCACAAGGCGCTGAGCGAGCACCCCTTCGACCGAGGCCGAGATGAGGAACGGCTCCAGGCCCATGTCAATCATACGGGTAACGGCACCGGCAGCGTCATTGGTGTGCAGCGTGCTGAGCACGACGTGCCCCGTCAGCGAGGCCTGCACGGCGATCTGCGCAGTTTCAAGGTCACGAATCTCACCGACCATGATCTTGTCCGGGTCCTGTCGCAGGAAGGAGCGCAGCGCGGCGGCAAAGGTGAGCCCCACGGTGTGGTTGATCGCGACCTGCATGATGCCGTCGATCTCATACTCGACCGGGTCCTCCGCGGTCAGGATCTTGATCTCGGTCTTGTTTACCTCGCGCAGAGCGGAGTACAGAGTCGTGGTCTTACCGGAGCCGGTCGGGCCGGTCACGATGAAAATACCGTTCGGGCGGGCAACCAGGTCGCGGATATTCGAAAGGACATCCTCGGGCATGGAGAGCTGCTCCAGGTCGAGGTTGACCACGGACTTGTCGAGCACACGAAGCACCACACTCTCGCCAAACTGCGTGGGCAGTGTGGAGACACGCAGGTCCACCGGGCGCCCGGCGATGGTCATCTTGATACGACCGTCCTGCGGGATACGACGCTCGGCGATGTTGAGGTTCGAAAGAACCTTGATACGCGAAATAACCGGGGTAGCCAGGCTCTTGGGCGGAGGGGCCATCTCGTAGAGCGCACCGTCAATACGATAGCGGATGCGGAACTGGTCCTCGAAGGGCTCAAAGTGGATGTCCGAAGCCTTGTCGCGAATGGCCTGCTGAAGCACCAGATTCACAAAGCGAATGATCGGCGTCTCATTGGCCATCGTGGCCAGGGCCGACTCACTGAGGTCTTCCTCTTCGTCCGAGTCCGTTTCATTACCGGCGATCTCCTCCAACAGGTCGTCGATCGAGGAATCTTCGTCCCCATAAGTCCCCACGAGCAGGTTGTCGAGGTACTCGGGGTCCGTCACGACGAGGTTGATGTCCTTACTCAGCGAGAAGGTAAGGTCGTCGATGATGTTGTTGTTAAAGGGGTCCTTAGCCAACAAATCGACCAACTGCTCATCGGCCCGGATCGGTACCACCGCGTACATACGGGCGACTGCGGGCTTGACCAGGCGAGCCACATCCTCGGGGATCGACTGCGGCGGCACCGGCAGGTACTCGTACTGGAGGTAGTCGGCGATCATTTCGAGCAGCTCGGCGCGCTCGATCAGGCCGGAGTCGATGACCGCCTCGGCCAGCGACTTACCGGTGGCCAGGTGGGCATTGTTGATTTCCTCGAGCTGCGCGGCGTCGAGCTGTTCGCTCTGGCGCAGGATTTCGTGGATGGTGTCGTTGTGGTCTTCGAACATCTTGGGTGGCTAACTGGCAACTCCGGGGTTCCGGATAGATTGAATACTTTTTCGCATCTCGGCAGGCAACTGAGATTTCTCCATGCAGGTCTCGGCTGTGATCAGGCCGCGGTTATACAGGCTCAGCAGGTGCGCATCGAGGGTGATCATCCCCTGACTGCCCCCGGTCTGAATGTCGGACATGATGCGATAAGTTTTATTTTCTCGAATGAGGGCGGAAATAGA
Source organism: Ruficoccus sp. ZRK36 (assembly GCF_019603315.1). Classification (NCBI taxonomy): domain Bacteria; kingdom Pseudomonadati; phylum Verrucomicrobiota; class Opitutia; order Puniceicoccales; family Cerasicoccaceae; genus Ruficoccus; species Ruficoccus sp. ZRK36. The sequence goes on along the minus strand of NZ_CP080649.1, from coordinate 2,165,639 downwards.
ATCGGTCGTGAGCATGATCTCGTAGCTGGCGACAAGACCGCCGCCTACGCGACGGCACAGCACCTGCGAAACCACGGCAACCAATGTAGAGGCCAACTGCGTGCGGATCTGGTCCTTGGTGTCGGCCGGGAAAGCGTCAACGATACGGTCCACCGTGCGCGCAGCGCCGGTGGTGTGCAGGGTCCCGAACACCAGGTGTCCGGTCTCAGCGGCTGAGACGGCGGCCTCGATCGTCTCAAGGTCCCGCATTTCCCCAACCAGGATTACATCCGGGTCCTGGCGCAGAGCGCCGCGGATCGCCTGGGCAAAGCTCGCCACATCGACCCCGACCTCACGCTGGGTCACGAGGCTCTTTTTGTGGTCGTGGTAGTACTCGATCGGGTCCTCCACCGTGATGATGTGCCCGTCCCGGTTCTCGTTGATCCAGTTGACCATCGAGGCGAGCGTGGTGGACTTACCCGAGCCCGTAGGCCCGGTGACCAGGATCAGCCCGCGCGGGCGGGTGAGCAGCTCCTTGATTTTATCGGGCAGGCCGATCTCACGCAGCCCCATGAACTTGCTGGGGATCTGGCGCAGGACCATACCGTAGTTGCCCTTGCTCTTGAGCACGGAGACGCGGAAGCGTGATTCGTCCTGAAAGGAAAAGCCGAAGTCCGCCCCACCGCTGGTTTTCACCTTTTGCTGGTGATCGTCAGAGGTGATAGCCCGCATGAGCTCCTCGGTGTCGTCGGGCTGAAGATCCGGCCCGTCAACGGGCACCATAGCCCCACCCGTGCGGAGAGTCGGCGGCTGGCCCACCTGCAGATGCAGGTCGGAAGCGCCCTCCTCCACCATGAGGTTGAGCAGATCGTTCATTTCGTAGCCCATGGAGCGGTGATTGTTGCGGGGTATCGCTAGAGTAAAAAGGATCAGGGTGCGTCGCCGACAGTGACGTGCAGGACCTCGTCGAGGGTGGTCATACCGGCAGAGACCTTGCGGAAGCCGTCCTCACGCATCGTGCGCATACCGGCTTCGCGCGCCTTACTGCGCAGCTCGACCAGCGTACGGCCTTCGTAGATCATCTGCTGAATCTCTTCGGAGACGTTGAAAATCTCAAAAATACCAAAGCGGCCCTTGTACCCCGTGCCGTGGCACTTGGGGCAACCCTCGCCCTTGTAGAACGTAGCGTCGCTGGCTTGGGCCGGGTTCATGCCCATGGAGGCGATTTCCTTCGGCTCCAGCATGGTCGGCTTCTTACAGGCCGGGCAAATCCGGCGCACGAGGCGCTGGGCAAGCACCCCACGCAGCGAAGCGGAAACGAGGAACGGCTTGACCCCGATATCGACCAGACGGGTAACGGCGCTCGGGGCGTCATTGGTGTGAAGCGTACTGAACACCATGTGACCGGTCAGCGAGGCGTTAACGGCGATTTCAGCCGTCTCAAGGTCACGAATCTCACCAACCATGATGATGTTCGGAGCCTGACGCAGCATGGAGCGCAGGGCAGCGGAGAAGGTCATCCCCACATCCTTGCGCACCTGCACCTGGTTAATACCCGTCATCTGGTACTCGACCGGGTCCTCCACCGTGATGATCTTGCGGTCAGGGTGGTTGACGTAGTTCAGGGCGGAATAAAGGGTCGTTGACTTACCCGAGCCGGTCGGACCGGTAACGAGGAAAATGCCGTCCGGCATGGCCACGAGCCGCTCGAAGCGCTCCTGGTCGTCACTGAAGAATCCCAACTGTGGCAGACCGAGGTTCAGCCCCTCCTTGTCAAGAATACGCATGACAATGGACTCACCGTACACGGTCGGCAGGGAGGACACGCGAAGGTCGATCTCCTTAGCGCTGGCCTTCATCTGGATACGACCGTCCTGCGGGACACGCTTCTCGGCGATCGAGATGTTGGACATCAGCTTAAGACGCGAAAGAATCGAGGGCTGGAGACGCTTGGGCGGGTTTTCCACCTCCTGGAGCACCCCGTCGATGCGGTAGCGCACACGGAAACGCTTCTCAAGCGGCTCAAGGTGAATATCGGACGCACGGCGCTTGATCGCCTCGGTGATCAGCATGTGCACGTAGCGGATGATGGGCGCTTCCTCTTCCTTGACCCCCTGCTCGTCGCCGGTGGGCAGATCGATGGTGATCTCGCCATCTTCACCCATGTCACTAAAGATGCCCTCCATCTCGCCAAGGTCCTCGGCGTGCGGGCTCTCATAGTACTGCTGGATGGCATGCTCGATGTCCTCCAGCGGAGCCAGCCGGGCATTTACCGTCATCTTGATGACGTGACTGATGCTATCAATGGAGTCCACGTCGAGCGGGTCAGCCGTCGCCAGCTCCAGCTGGGAGCCGTCCACCTCGATGGGGAAAACCTTGTAGCGGGTCGCCATCTGGCGGTCCACTTTTTCCAGCGCCTCATGGGAGACGCGGATATCGTTCAAGTCGACAACCTCCATGCTGAACTCGTCAGCCATCGCCTCAACGATCTGCTGAGGTGTGACGTAGCCCTTCTGGATGAGCAAATCGAGCGTCTGCGAGTCAGGGCTCACGGAGCCTTCATCGCTAGCCTCAACCTGCTCACGTGCTGTGGCCACGTCCTCGCTGGTTACGAGAGCTCTGTCTTGGAGGAGTTGGAGTACAAAATCGTCTGCGGACGTCACGGGACTAATAAGTAGAATATTTCGCACAAAAATGCGCGATTTGCACCGGGGGTCAATGGGTTAAATGTCGGAGGATGCCAGCAAATCATCGTTTTGCAAAGAGGAATCTTCAGGCAGTCGTCCCGCATAAATATCCCCCCATCCGCCGCAATTCACCCCCGGCAGGGTTTCGACCCCATTCTCAGTGGCGTCCCCAAGCGGCTCAAGAGCCGCTGTCTGTGTCTAAAAGCAGACGAAAATCCAGCGGGCGCGTATACATATCCAGCTCGCCATTCGCGGTCCGGGGCCATTCCTCCATCGGCCGGTCCCAGTACAGCTCCACGCCATTGCCATCCGGATCACGCAGATACAGGGCCAGGCTGACGCCGTGGTCCGAGGCACCGTCCAGCTCGATCCCTGCCTCAGCCAGACGGCGCAGGGCATCAGCGAGGGCCGCAGGACTCGGGTACAGGATCGCCAAATGATAGAGGCCGGTCCGATCCGGCTCTGGCGGGCGTCCCCCGCCGCTCTCCCAGGTATTCAAGCCGATGTGGTGGTGGTAACCACCCGCTGACAGAAACGCTGCCTGCGCGCCAAAACGCTGCGTCAGCTCGAAGCCGAGCACGCCCTGGTAAAAAGCCAGCGAACGATCGAGGTCAGCCACCTTGAGGTGGACGTGGCCGATACGCGTGCCCGGCGCGATGGGCTTGGCAGGGGCGGAGGCCGGTTTCGGACCGGCCCCCGTGTTGGTAAATGTGTGTGTGCTCATGGTTATTGAAGTGTGTCTTTTACCACGTCCGCCAACGGTGTCGTCGGGCGGCCAAGGAGTTTCGAGAGCGTACGGCTATCGTCGTACAAGGCCCCCTGCTCAGCGCCAGCATCCCAGCCCGCGAGCGCATCAGCCAAACCTTCCGGCAGGCCCGCGTCCTTGAGCGCATTCGCATACTCGCCCTGAGGCAGATTTTTATAGGTGACCGTTTTTCCACTCTGGCGGGAAATTTCTGCTGCTAGGTCTGTCAGAGTCAGAGCCTCGTCACCGGCCAGCTCGTAGATCTTGCCCTCATGGCCCGGCGTGGTCAGGACCACCGCGGCGGCCTCCGCATAGTCCTTGCGGGGAGCCCAGGAGATTTTCCCCTCACCGGCACTGCCCACGTAGACGCCATTCTGGACGGCCATCGGGACAAAGCCCGCGTGGTTCTGGGTATACCAGCCATTGCGCAGAAGCGTATAGGGGATACCCGATGCCTGCAGGGCGGCCTCAGTGGCAACGTGCTCCGCCGCCAGATCCAGTACCGAGGTGTCGGCATGCAGCAGGCTGGTATAAACGATCCAGCGGACACCAACTGCCTTCGCCGCCTCGATCACGTTTTTGTGCTGACGCTCGCGTTGGCCAACCTCGCTGCCCGAGATGAGCAAGAGTGTGTCGATGCCCTTCAGGGCAGCTTCCAGCGTCTCAGGCTGATCGTAGTCCGCCGCCCGCGCCTCGACGCCGAGATCCTTCACCTTTTCCGGCGAGCGCACCAGGGCTACGAGCGAATCGGTAGCACCTCTTTGTTTTAACTGTTCGATCACCAAGCGCCCTAACTGGCCGCTGGCTCCTGTTATACCTGTTTTCATTTTCGTTTTGCGTTTTCGATTCTGAGTGTGATGTCAGCGGCCTTTCGTCACCAACATTGTTACGTTTAAAATTAAAAAGATGTCATTCGCCGATAGAGGCGCGCACGCTGCCCAGGACGTCGGCAATCGTCACACCCGCCAGCTCACGCTCCAGGCCCTGCTCGGCACGCTGGTAGTAGACGCCGATGCTGTCCTGGATTTCGCGCCCGATCGGGCAGCGAGGATTGGGCTTTTTATTGTGCATGGCAAAGAGGTCGCCCGGCTCCAGCAAGCGATAGATATCGAGCAGGCTGATCGACTCCGGAGGACGTGACAAGGACCAGCCCCCGGTACTGCCGCCCTGCGAGCTGACAATGCCCGCCTTGCGCAGTGATGCCAGCAGCCGCCGGATGACCACCGGGTTCGTGTTTACACTCCCGGCGATGTAATCCGATGTCACGTTCTCCGTCCCCCGCACATAGGCGAGGAGGCAAAGCACGTGAATGGCGACTGTCATGCGGCTGTTGACCATGATGTTTAAATTACGTAACAAACATAGTTACGAAAATGGCATTTGTCAAAGAGCAGAACACTTTTTTTGAAAAAAATCCTCTACTCCGCAAACGCCTGTAAGTGGACACCATGCTGCACCGATGATCCCGTCGGATCACTATCCCTGCCAGAGGTAGGCACGCAGTACCGTAGGGGCGGAGCCCCTCAGTGCCAACGGGGGCACCCCGCTAGCGGCTCATAGTCATGAGGAACTCGGCGTTGGTCTTGGTCTTCTTGATGCGGGTGATGAGCATCTCCATGGCCTCGGTGGAGGGAACGCCCTTCATCGCGCGACGCAGGGCATAGATTTTCTCCATCTCGTGCGGGTGGTAGAGCAGTTCTTCCTTACGCGTGCCACTCTTCTCAAAGTTGAGCGCCGGGTAAATCCGCTTATTGACCAGATCACGGTCGAGGTGAAGCTCCATGTTACCGGTGCCCTTGAACTCCTCGAAAATAACCTCATCCATCTTACTGCCGGTATCGACGAGCGCCGTGCCCAGAATGGTCAGGCTGCCGCCGCCCTCGATGTTACGGGCCGACCCGAAGAAACGCTTGGGCTTCTGGAGGGCACCAGCCTCGACACCACCGGAGAGGATCTTGCCGCTGCTGGGCATGAGGGTGTTGTAGGCGCGGGCCAGACGCGTGATCGAGTCCAGCAGGATGACCACGTCCTTACCGCTTTCCACCATGCGGCGCGACTTTTCGATGACCATCTCAGCCGCGTGCACATGGCTCTCGGCCGACTCGTCAAAGGTCGAGCAAATCACCTCGGCCTCTTCCACCTGGCGGCGGAAGTCCGTCACTTCCTCGGGACGCTCGTCCACGAGCAGAATGATGAGGTGAACGTCGGGGCGGTTCTTCGTGATAGCCTTGGCCATGCCCTGCATGAGGACGGTCTTACCCGTACGCGGCGGGGCCACGATGAGCCCGCGCTGCCCCAGCCCGATAGGCGTGAGCAGGTCCACGATGCGCATGGAGTTGTTATCCCAATCCACCTCGTCGGGCGGGCACTCCAGCAGGATACGCTCCAGCGGGTAGTACGGCACCAGCTCGGTAAAGGGCGTGAGGTGCTGCACGGACTCCGGCTCGGTGTCCATGATCTTCTCAACGCCAATGACAAAGGGGGTCGTCTCGTTTTCACGGGCCGGGTGCAGGAGCACATCCACGATGTGGCCACGCTGCAGGCCGTAACGCTCGGCAAAGCTGCTGTGCAGGAACGCACTCTCGGACAGTACGCGGTACTGCTCGGACTCGTACACGATGAAGCCGTAGCCATCGTCGGCCAGCTCTACAATCCCACGGGCTCGCACCGGTGTGTTATCGGTGGAAGCCTTGTCGAGAATGGCGCGAAGGAGCTTCTTTTTAACCGGCGCACCCTCCCACTCGGCACCCAGCTCGCGGGCACGCTTTTCGAGGTCGGGCAGGTTCAGCTCGTTAAGCTCATTATAAGAAATGGCCTCAGCCTCACCGGCTGTTTTCTCCGCACGGAGAGCATCAAAGGCTTCAGCGGTGTTGAGCGACTCGTCATCGAGGAGCGAGTCGTACACGGGCGGATCGTAATCATCGTCGCTGGAGGCGGCGAAACCACCGGCAGGCTGGAAGAAGCCCTTCTTGCGCTGGTTCTTGTTAAACTTGCCCTTCTTGCCGCCCTGCTGGTTCGGGTTGCCGCCGGGCTGGAAGTTGCCCTTCTTGAAATTCTTGTTCCCCTTCGGCTGCCAGTGCTGCTTACCGCCCTGCTGGTTTTTGTCGCGACGATTGTATTTGTCGTTACCGCGGTTCTGCTGGTTGGGGCGGTTGTTGTTCCGGTTCTGATTCGAATCACCGCGACCGGAGCGGTTATCAGAGCCATCGGAGTCGTCGCCATTATCGCGGGAATCCTGGCGGGAGGCTCTCTCGTCGCCTCTAGGCTCGCGGGAATTATCGCTGTTATCGTCGCGGTCGTTGTCGCTATCGCGATCATCATCCTGACGACGGTTGCGGGCGTCGCGGTCACCGTAGTCGTCCACATCGTCGGGGTCGGCGGAAAAAGTCTGGGGGATGTCGTCCTCTTCTTCCTTGGCCTTACGGGCCTGCTTGCGAGCGATCTTCTTCTTAGGCTTGGGCTCGTCCTGAGGGGCAGACTCGGAGCTGGCGGCGGCCTGAGGCTCAGGCGCGCTCTCCTGCGGAGCATCATCCGTGGGGGCAACCGCTTTCTTACGGGCGGAGCCGCGGCGGACGCTCTTGCGGGCGGTCTTTTTCTTGGGCGCGGGAGCCTGGTCGCTCTCCAGCGTGAAATTCATTTCGTCAGGTTCGCTCATGGCGGGTCAATCACAGGGCATGCCGGAATCCACCTGTCCGGTGGGAGATGGTCTTTACAAGCCCGGTTGGCTGGTCAGGAAACGGTGGTTAGTTGGTCAATCAGTTGAAATACCTGCTGCCGGAGAAAATCCTGCGATCCGTCATTAAAAAGGACGAAATCCGCGCGTGAGATTTTCTGCTCTAGGGGAAGCTGCCGCTGAATCCGGGCTTTCGCTTGGTCTCGTGAAAGCCCCCTGGCGGCAAGGCGATCCAGCTGGACCGCTTCGGACGAAGCTAAACAAACAGTGAAATCGAAGTGCTTTTCAAGATTTTTTTCAAACAGCAGCGGGATTTCCACACACCAGTTAGCCCCCGGATCACTGCTTAACTGATCCCTCCAAACCCCTTCGACAAGCGGGTGAAGCAGGGATTCGAGCCACTTGAGCGCCTCGGCATCCTGAAAAACAATAGCCGCAATCGCCGCCCGGTCCACCCCACCCTCCGGCAGCATGACTTGCTCCCCGAAGCGCTCTCGCAGCGCGGTATGCACCCCGGAATCGCTCTCCAGAAGGTCGCGCACGATGCGATCGCAGTCGACAACGCGGAAGCCGCCCTTCTCGAATAAGGCGCCCGCCGTGGACTTGCCGCAACCGATTCCGCCCGTCAGCCCTAGTTTGATTCCGTCTTTCACAAAAAGCGTCGTTTTGGCCTGTCTGCCCAGCTCATCGTATCGCGCAGATACCGACCTAGCGCACACGGCTGCGGAAGGAGCTGCGCCCACTATCCGAATCGTCGTCGCTGTCCTGAGTGGCCGCAGCCGCTCCCGTATCATCGGTGGGCGCGCTATCAGGCGCAGATGCGGTCGCCTCAGTGGAGGCATCTTCAACTGTGGGGACCGGCTGGCCGGTCAGCTCGGCAATCTTGGCCTCAAGCTGCTCGATACGTGCCCGCAATTTGGCTGATGCTGCCTGCTCGGCCTCAAGCTGTTCCTGCAAGGAAGCAATCTCTGCGCGCGCGGTTTTCAGATCGGGTGCAGGTTCGGTTTCCACCTGCGTAGTGCTGGCACTGCGCTTACGGGTCAGGTCTCCCAGCGTCGCCATTCCTGATTTAGCCGGGGCATCGGGAGTCTCCACGGAGGGGACAACGGCTGCCTTAAAACTGGGCTCCGGCAATGTCCACTCGTTAACCGGACCGGCGTAAAGATAGCGACCTGCGGTAAAATAGGTTTTTTCTACACCATCGGCATCACGCATGAGGTTGCGGCTTTGCGTCGTGCAGACACGCCGGTCATTGCGCTCCCCGAAGCTCTCATAGAAAACGTTGTACTCGCTGCGCGGCACCCCGTACTCGCGCCAGGCGATGCGGCCACCCTCGATCTCACCCCGATAGACGGTGTTTTTGCCCTGCTGGTTAATACGGTTGAGCAGGTAGCCCTTGGAAATTTCCGCCTCCGAAGAGGAGTATTTTGCCTCGCTGCTGCGCCCGAATTGGAAACGCCCGAGCAGCATGGTCTTACCGTCCTTTTTTTCCAGGCGGTACTCGGACTCGACCGGAAGCGTCTGAATCACAGTCCCGTACTTATCCGTCAGGTCGATCGAACCATGCCAACTGCCGACGTAGAGGCGCATGATTTGCATGAGCACATCGTCAGGCAGCGGATCGCCAGGCGTCAGGGTCTGGGCACCGACGATCTCCTCGATCGTGGTCGGCTGCTCATCCGCGGCCTGAGCATACCCCCAAGGCGCAGCGCAAAGCATCGCCAGCAGAATAAAACTGGCCTTGAAGTGGCTGATGCGTGGTAAAGGAAGCTCCATAACAAAGGGTTAATCGACCGAAAGAGGATTAAGGAAAAGATAAATATTGAATGCCAAGCTTCTCCTGACAACGACAATCCCCCTGTTTCGGTCAACCAGAGGCTAGTAACACTTGTGAAAAAATGCCGTTGAAAGTTAGAGCCTTGGCCCTATACCGTAGCATCCACTATTTCGACAGAAAAACAACAGGAGAGTTTCCATTTGCGTCTCAACGAAATGGATTTGGGTGATCCGCGCACCATCGCGCGGCAGGTGGTTTGTCTCTTCGAGCAGGCCTTCCCGGCGAGCTCCAGCGACTATATCCTCCCGCGTTTTGAGTCCGTGACGGATATGTTTGAGGGCAATTATCCGGGCTTCCAGCCCATGGATACGGCCTACCACGATCTGGAGCACACCCTGCAGACCACGCTCTGCCTGGTCTTCCTGATCACCAACCGGCACCATAGTGGCACGCTCCCTGCCATCAGCGCAGATGACTTCAACCGCGCCCTCATCGCCATCCTGCTCCATGACATGGGCTATCTCAAAGAGATCGGTGACGACGACGGCAGCGGAGCCAAGTACACTCATATCCACGAGCAGCGCAGCTGCCGCCATGCACGCGCCTATCTGGAGCAGCTAAAGTGGCCGCCGGAAGACATCCTCTTCGTCGAAAATCTGATCCGCTGCACCGGCCCCCGTGCCAATATCGAGCAGATCCCCTTCTCCAGCCCGATCGAGAAAGTGCTCGGCCAGAGTGTCTGCACGGCGGACTTCATCGGGCAGATCAGTGACCCGCGTTACCTCGAAAAGCTTCCCTTCCTCTACCGCGAATTCATCGAGAGCTACACCTATCAGGGTATCCCCAAGGAGAAGTGGCCCTACGATAACTACGAAGACCTCCTGCGCAAAACGCCCGGCTTCTACGAAAAGTTTGTCGTCCCGCGCATGGAAAACGAGTGCGGGAATCAATGGCGCTTCCTCGAAGACCCTCGCACTGGCGAGAACCCTTATCAGGAAAACGTGAAGGCCAACCTTGCACGCATTCAGGCCGCGGTGGAAGCCTTGGCTTAAGCGCTCTCTCAGGCCATTGACTCGGCCAGCGAATCGGCCGCAGCCAGCCCGGAAAGCACGGCACCCTCTACCCGCTCATCGATAAAGGCGTCCCCGGCAAACCACAGCCCCGTCTCCGGGTGGGCCAGAAATGAGCCGTCGATCCCCTCGCGCCGAAAGGCGTAGCGCCAACGGTGCACCTGCGTACGCTGCACGCCTGCCTGTATATGGGGCAGGACAGAGCTTAACAGCAACGGCACACGCACCTCATCGGGCGCATCATAATAACGCTGGGCAAAATCCGCTCCACTGTGGATCGTCAGGCATGGTTGCGGCGAGATGCCCTTCATCGCATTATCGGCCACCCATAGCACGGACTCCCCGCGAGCGGGCTCCCAGATGCCAGGTGCAGGCAACCCGCTGGGGCCATCCAGCGTGGCTAACAAGGTCAGCATTTTCACATAGTTGACATTCCGCAGCAGCGAGGAAATTTCCGACGGCCAGGCAAAACCGCCCGCATCCAGGATCGCTCGGGACTGCTCCGCAGGGGCCGTCATCAATAAATACCGCGCCTCAACCGCTTCTGAGCCCTCCACACGCAGACGCCAGCCATCCTTCCCCCTGATCGCAGAGGTGACCAGTGACTCCGTCCGTACGTCCAGCCCTTGAGCCAAATGCTTGCCCACCGCGTTCATGGCGGGATTTCCACGATAGCAGACACTCTCCTCGCCGCTTTCGTTGACAACCGAATACCACGGCAGGGCCACTCCAGCCAGTTGCCAGGCTGCGACCTGCTCCCGAAAGCGTGCCGTACGAGCGGTAAAATGCTGCACACCGTGGTCAAAAACGGCTCCTCCGAACCGGCGGGTAGCCATACGCCCACCCAGGCCACGGCTTTTTTCCAGGACCACAACTCGACAGCCCTTACGAGATAGTGCTTGAGCAGCCAAAAGCCCGGCCAAGCCGGCCCCTACTACGGCGACATCCATCCGAATCTCCCCCATATATCCGATTTTCTATTCTTTAAAGGTAACTAAGCAACGAGCGAAACCGTTTTACCGGCACAGGCATGCAAACAAGATTTTGCCCGTTTACAACCCAATAATAGAGCATCAATCCACTTCCGATACAGCAGCATATCGTACTCATGGTAAGTAAAATACTCACATTGACATTATAAAATCATGTAGACGGCACACCTTTCAAATTAAACAAATATGTTTAAAACATACCAGTATCACCCATCATCGCTGTCGAAATGCGCGTGGGCTCAGGCCGGTTTTTGCCTTAAACTGGCGACTCAGCGCATAGATATCACAAAAGCCCAGTGTTTCGGCAATCTGGCCGATACTCAGCGAGGAGGCATCCAGAAGCGCGCGCGCCGCTTCGATGCGGGCCTGGATGACGTACTCCCCCGGCGCCACGCCTCGGTACTTCCGGAAAAGCCGCCCCGCATGCTCAGGGCCGCAGCCCAAGCGCCCGGCAATATCCGCCAGCCGCCACGGCGCCCCTACCCGATCCCGAATCTCCTGACACAGGCGATCGACAGCCTCTGACTGCTCGCGCTCCAGCCCCTGCCATCGAGGCCGCTGCGCCTGCCGCCCCAGCTCCAGCAGGAGCGTGCGCAGCCACTGGGCAGACTCTCCGACCTCATCGAGTATCGCAGGGCGTCGGTAAGTCTCCAGCACCCGCTGGGCAAGCGTCCGCACAAACTCGAACTGCTCGACCTTGAAATGCATCGGGAGAAAGTTTTCCGGCATATCCGGCGTAGGCCGCTTTTTTCTATCTAATACGTCAAAGTGGATAAAAATCATGGCCACCGGGCTATCCGGATCCTGCACGCCCTGATAATCATCACCGGGGCGGTACAACATGCAGGAGCCCGGCGCAACCGGCCACGACTCCCCACCTCCGAAATAAGTGCCCTTCCCCTCAAGCATCAAAATCAGGTCGTAGTCCTTCATCGTTCCGGGAGCCCAGGTCCACTGCGAGGAAGGGATGGGACGCCCCAGCACATTAATCCGCAGGGACGGAAATCCCGATGATGCATTCATGCCGTGATTTAGCAAATATTTGTCGCTATTGACCATTTTAAAATGCATTCAATTCTGGTAGGCTTACGCGTTAACAGAAACCACTCCGGCAACCCCGAACTCATCCCCCTTATGCAATCCAAGACCGCCGTACAGATGTACACCGTGCGTGAGCACACGAAGACCGCCGCCGACCTGGCCAAGACCTTGAAGGCCATCAGCGACATCGGCTACCCCGCCGTCCAGCTCTCCGCAGTGGGCGCGATGAATGGCGACGCCCCGGAGGTGGATGCGAAGACCGCCCGCCAGATGCTCGACGACAACGGGCTCAAGTGCATCGCCACGCACCGCCCCCTCGAGTCCTTTACCCAGAACATCCAGGCGGAGATCGATTTTCACCAGACCCTCGGCTGCGACTATACCGCCATCGGCATCATCCCCCGCAGCTACGCCTACACCTATGAGGACTACCGGCGCTTCCTCCAGGAAGCCACCCCGGTCGTCGAGCAGCTCAAGGCCGCCGGTATCCGCTTCGGCCTGCACAACCACGCCATCGAGTTCTTCCGTCCCGAGCCGGGCGGCAAGACCTTGCTCGACATCCTGATCGATGAGAGCACCCCGGACTTCATGCTCGAGTTTGACCTCTACTGGCTGGAGCACTCCGGCGCGAACTGCGTACCCTTCATGGAGCGCTGTGCCGGGCGCGTCCCCGTCATCCACCTCAAGGACAAGGAAGTCCACGAGCCGGGTAACGAAACTCGCATGGCCCCCATCGGCGAGGGTAACATGGACTGGGCTGGCATCCTACCCGCCTGCGAAAAGGCTGGCGTCGACTGGTACTGCGTCGAGCAGGACAACTGCTACCGCGACCCCTTCGACTGCCTCAAGTCCAGCTACGACTTCCTCAGCTCCAAGGGCCTGTAAGCAGACAGCAAGACGAAGCACACATTTTCAATGGGCCGGGCCGATGTAACATTGCCTCGGCCCATTCTGTTGTCACTATCCGACAAAACAGACAGATCAGAAACATGTCAGAGAAAATCAAGGTTGGCATTTGGGGGCTCGGCCGGGCCGGTCTCATCACACACGTCTCGGAGCTCCAGCAATACCCGCAGCAGTTCGAAATCCGCGCCGGGATGGACATCGACCCCGAGCGTAACCGCATTTTCAGCGAAAAAACCGGAGCCCCCGCCTACGACAGTGAGGAAGCGTTTCTTCAGGCCGCGGACGTAGACCTGATCTCCATCGCCACACGCTCTCAGGATCACGTCTCGCACTGCGAACGCGCCCTGAGCACCGGCAAATTCGTTTTCCTCGAAAAGCCGATCGCCCTCACCCGTGCGGACGGCGCCAGACTGCTGGAGCTGGACAAGCAGTACCCCGGTAAGCTCTTCCTGCGCCACAACCGCCGCTTCGAGGCCCCCTTTAACAACATCAAGGGCATCATTGCCTCCGGTAAGCTCGGGCAGGTGGCTGAGATCAAGCTCTGCCGCCACAGCTACTTTCGCCGCAGTGACTGGCAGACCCTCCTCTCCTGCGGCGGTGGCCAGCTCAACAACTGGGGCCCGCACATCATCGACCACGCCCTGCAGTTCCTCGACTACAAGGTGCAGGACATGTGGAGCGACCTCAAGTGCATCGCCGCCATCGGTGATGCCGAGGACCACGTCAAGATCGTCTTCAAGGGCGAGAGCGGCCTGGTCGTCGATCTGGAAATCAGCGGTGGCGCCGCCCTCCCGCAAAACGACTACACCGTCTTTGGCACACGCGGCGCCCTGACCTGCCGTGGCCACGAGATCCACCTCAAGTACATCGACCCCGATCAGGTTTTTAAGCAAAACACAGCCATCGACGGAAACCCGCCCCTCGAAGGCGGCTTCACCTCCGGCTACGCCGACCTGGAGACCGTCAACTGGGTCGAGGAAAAGATCACCGCCTGTCCCGCCGCTCCGGACGACCTGCACCGGATCTGGTACGCTCTCTATGCCGCCATCCGCGAAGGCGTGCAGTACCCGATCACCGTCGAGCAGGGAGTCGCCGTCGTGAACGTCATCGACGCCGTACGTGCCGCAAACCCCGCCTTCGCGCAGCACTAAACGCGCGCTGTGGCCCCAAAAACGGCTTCCCATCGGCCAAGGCGTTCACTAGCCTACGAGTTCTGTCGCACCCCGGACCAACCGGTTGGCACGTGGCATCAACCGTCTTTTCCCGTCATGCTTAAAGGTATCTCCCCTCTTATTTCCCCCGAACTGCTCGCCGTGCTCGCCCGCATGGGTCACGGTGACGAAATCGTGCTGGCCGACGCACACTTCCCCGGCGAGAGCTTCAACGATCGCGTCCTTCGCGCCGACGGGCTGCGCATCCCCGAGCTGCTCGATGCGATCCTGCCGCTCTTCGAGCTCGATGCCTATGTGGACACGCCACTGATCATGATGGCTGCGGTCGCTGGCGACACCCTCGATCCTGACGTTGAGAAGTCCTATCTCGTCCCGATCAAAAAGCACGCGCCCGACGCGCCGCACATTGCCCGCATCGACCGCTTTGCCTTTTACGAGCGCGCACAGGGTGCCTTTGCCGTACTCATGACCGGCGAGACTGCCAAGTACGGCAACATCCTGCTCAAAAAAGGCGTCACCCCCTGCTGAGCAGGCACGACCGTCGACCGCCTTCCAATAAACCACTCAGCCCAGCAGGTGCTGAGGCTCGATAAGTGCATCTTCCGGGCTGCATAAATAAATCACCCTAGTGTTTGACGTAGTGACGACATAGGATTAATAAAGGCGGTCAATCCCCGTCACATGCCGTACGTGCGGATGGCGGGTCTCTCACACACCAACCTGCATCCTCCTATGAAAAAGACGTTAGCTGTTTCGATTCTCTCCATCGGCCTCATAGGCTCAGCGGTCAGCCTCCAGGCAGGCACCTCCTGCTGCTCGACCGACAAGACGGCCAAGGCTCCAGCCGACAAAATGGCCGCCTGCCCCGCTGGCAAGATGGTCACGATCCCCGAGTCGGAGGTGATCCCCAACACCGTCCTGACTCAACAGGATCAATCTCAGCTCGAGCCCGAGCAGGTGCTGACGATCCTCAAGGAAGGCAACAAAGAGTACATCGCGGACAACCTGACCGTGCGCAACAACTCGCAGCGCGTGCGTGATGCCTCCGCCGGACAGTATCCCATGGCTGTCATCCTTTCCTGCCTGGACTCACGCGTGCCGGTCGAGGATGTATTCCACCGTGGCATCGGTGACCTCTTTGTCGCCCGCGTAGCCGGTAACATCGTCAACGAAGACATGCTCGGCAGCATGGAGTTCGCCTGCAAGGTTTCCGGCTCAAAGCTCATCCTCGTCCTCGGCCATGACCGCTGCGGTGCCGTCCGCTCTGCCATCCAGGGCGTCGAGCTGGGCAACATCACTGCGATGCTCTCCAAAATCCAGCCTGCGGTGAAAGAAGCTCAGTCCAACTTCTCTGGTGATGCTGACGTGAGCAACTCGGAGTTCGTCCAGGCCGTGTGCGACGACAACGTCAAGCTCGCTATGGAGCAGATCCGCAAGGAAAGCCCGATCCTCAAGCAAATGGAGGATGACGGCGAGATCATCATCGTCGGCGGGGTCTACCACCTGGACACCGGCGAGGTCGAGTTCTTCGAAACCGAGAGCTAAGCGATAACGCTGGCCACCAGCATCATCATCGCACCTAAGCGACATTTCCCTTTCGGCGGCAGGCTAACCCCTGCCGCTTTTTTGTGCCCGGGTTAAAGCTGGTACTCCCGCCGGGAGTCGAACCCGAATCTTCGGTACCGGAAACCGACATTCTATCCATTGAACTACGGGAGCAGCAGAAAGGACACACGATGGCGTGTTACGCGCCGATGACAAGACGAAAGGTCCAGCTGCTGCAGCATTCTTTTGGAGAACGCTATCTGGAAAACCAGAGGCACCGTTCAGCAGCGGCGACTCGCTGGGCAGCCGTTCCAGCCCACCCTACCTCAACAGGGCGCACCGCCACTGCGATGTCCATAATATCGCTCAGACAAAACCATCCCGATGCACAGGATCGAGAGTGAAGGGCGATAGCCGTCAGCGGATGTCGTCTTCGGCGCCGAGATGCGCCAGGTGATGGATATCACCCCAAGTATGCAGGAGCCAGTGCCCGTCCTCCCAAGAGAACTCCGTGTAGGCGCAGTTGACGAACTTGTACGCGCGCCGGTGATTGAGCGGGATGCCCAGCACGTAGCGCAGGAACTGCCCAAGCGCGCCGCCGTGCGTGACCACGCAGAGCGTCTTGCCCTCATAGCGCGCCGCCCACTCATCGAGCGCAGCGGCAGTACGGTCGTACACATCACGCAGACTCTCACCACCGGGGATGCGGTAGTCCGGGTCGTGGCTGAGGTAGCTCTTTTCCTCCTCCGGGTATTTCTCCAGAGCCTCGACACGGGTCATCGCCGTGAGTTTGCCAAAGTTGCGCTCGCGCAACCGATCGTCGGTAAAGCGTGGCGTGCCCGTATGCGGAGCAGCAATGCGATCCGCCGTATCAACAGCCCGCTGCAGGTCGCTTGAAACGAGAGCATCCAGATGCACGCCCGCCAGACGCTGCCCCACCGCTTCGGCCTGGGCAACACCCCGCGCGGTCAGGGGTGAGTTATCCTGCCCCTGATAGCGACCTTGCAGATTCCACTCGGTCTCGCCGTGGCGGATGATGATGACTCGGGTCATGGCTTGGATAAAAGAATGTTTTTGTTTACGGGCTTACGCAGCCCGGACTCGCGGCAAGCGAAGCTTGCATTTTAGATGCTTGCCGCAATCGCCGATGCTCAAGTACCCAAACTGGGTCGCCACCCCAAGACATAGTCCATAGGAGATGCCTGTTATTGGGGCAGCGAACGCAGTGAGCGATGGGGCGTCGCCCCATCAATGTCCAGTGCGGTCACGCACAGCGGTTGCGGGGCGCGCAGCCCCGCAACTCCACTGACTGCGGCTAAATATGAATGGCTTCGCCGTGGGTGGCGGCGGCGGCTTCCATGAGGGCTTCGCTCAGGGTCGGGTGAGCGTGGATGGTCCCGTGAATTTCTTCCCAGGTAGCTTCCAGCTCCATGCCCAGGGCGTACTCGGCGATCAGCTCGGTGGCTTCATGGCCGGTGATGTGCGCGCCCAGGATCTCGCCGTCTTCCTCGGCCACGATCAGCTTAACAAAGCCGTCGGACTCGGCGGCGGCGACAGCCTTACCGGAGGCGGTAAAGGGGAACTTGCCGACCTTGTACTTGAGGCCCTTTTCCTTCACGTCGCGCTCGGTCATACCGATGCTGGCGACCTGCGGCTGGCAGTAGGTGCATCCGGGGAAGCGCTCCATCGGACGCGGCTCGCCGTGGCCAAAGATGCCGTTGACAGCCTGCACGGCCTCGTAGGTGGCGACGTGTGCGAGCCAGGGCGGCCCGATAATGTCACCAGCGGCGTAGATGCCTTTAACGGAGGTATTGTAGTGGCGGTCGACCTTGATGTACTTGCGGTCCATTTCGAGACGGACCTTCTTGGAGAGCAGGCCCTCCATGTTGGCGCCGACCCCGATAGCCACGAGCAGGCTCTCGGCCTTCAGCGGCGTGGGTTTGCCGTCCTTGACCGCATCGAGGGTGACGCCGTCGTCGGTCACCGCGATATTGTCGGCCTTCGTGTCGGTGAGGATGTTTATCCCCTGCTTCTTAAAGGCGCGCTCGACGAACTTCGACACTTCCTCGTCTTCGACGGGGAGCACGTTCGGGAGCATTTCCACGATGGTCACCTCGCAGCCGAAAGAGTTCATGAAGTAGGCGAATTCCATGCCGATGGCACCGGCACCGAGAACGATGCAGGACTTGGGCAGGTCGCGACGATCGAGGATCTCGCGGGCGGTCATGACGCGCTTACCGTCGGGCTGGAGGCCAGGCAGCATGCGAGCGCGGCAACCGGTGGCGATGAGAATGTTTTTGGTAGAAAGGATCTTACCCTTGTCCTCGCCGTCGGTGATCTCGACCAGGCCGGGGACGTTGATCTGGGCCTTGCCGCGGATGTACTCGACCTTGTTCTTACGGAAGAGAAATTCGATGCCCTTGGCCATCTGATTGGCGACGCCACGTGAGCGCTCCACCACCTTGGCGAAGTCGACCTTGATGTCACCCACGGTGAACCCAAAGTCTTCGGCGTGCTGCATGGTACGGTACAGCTCGGCGCTCTTAAGCAAGGCCTTGGAGGGGATACAGCCCCAGTTCAGGCAGGTGCCGCCCGCGCGTTCCATTTCGACGCAGGCCACTTTCTTGCCCAGCTGTCCGGCGCGAATCGCGCCCGCATATCCGGCGGGTCCGCCGCCAATTACTACCAGATCGTATGTCGGTTCGTCTGCCATATCGGTATATCTTAGAGGAAAGGAGCACTAAAGCCGCAATCGGGCGGGCCGTCAATGCCGCTTCGGTTTTGTTTCGCATTCGGCGTACAGAGGGTACGCCAAGCACCAGAGAAAGGGTGATGGAGGGGCGGGCGAAGCTGCGAGATGAAGCGGGGCGATCAGATGTCGATCACGTCGTCGTCCTTGCTCGACAGGTTTTTACCGGTGGACCCGTGCGGGCCGTCCTTGGGTGGACCTGTGCGCTTGACGGATACCTTTACCCGGCTAGTGCCCATGAGCATATTTGCCACCAGCGAGACGAAGCTGATCACGATCGCCACCCAGATGGCTGACCAGAAAGACGCCAGGTGAAAGCCCGGCACCACCGCCTCAACCAAGAGCAACACCAGGGCATTGATCACGACCAGCCCGAGCCCGAAGGTGAAGACCACGAACGGCAGCGCGAACAGGATCAGCACCGGGCGGATCACGAGGTTAAAGAGGCTCACCAGCAGCACCACGAGCACGAAGGTGCCGCGCGAGTCGTAGCTGACGCCATCACTCAGGCTGGAGGCCAAGAGCACCCCCAAGGCGATGAGTATCCAGCTCTGTAAGAGCTTGAGAAAGTTGATCTGTTTTTTCTGGCGGCGTTGTTCCTGCACGGCCCCTACTTTCGCACGCCTCTTGGGCGCTGGCAACCCTGCAAAACGACTTGAAAAGCAGCCTTACTGCCCCAGCCCGCTGAGAATCCGCTGCGGGTAGGACTGAGTATCCTTCTCCTCCCCATCGGACTCGTTGGTCTTGAGCAGCACCCAGACCCGATAGCGCAGTGGCTGCGGAATCACCCGCGGGCTGGCCAGGTAGAGGCCGTCTCCGGCAAGCGTGAGCTTCGTCAACTGGCGGTTACCGCCGGTACGAACGGCATTTTCATAGCGCACGAGCGCGATGGGGTATGGAGGCTCAATCAGCTCCCCTGCCCCATCCACAAAGTACAGGCGTAGCCGCGTACCGACAAACCGCAGGTTTATCATGCCTTCTTCACCCTGCAGATTCCAGTAAACGCCGTCCTCGGGGGTCAGCGGGTCCCCGACCTTGAGCGCGTCCAGATTGGGCTGAGGGGCTTCCTCCTGAGCCTGAGCCACGGAAAAGCTCAAAAACAGGCATATGAAGGCATAAAGGGCAGGACGAAGCATGGACCCAAGCTAGCACGCCCCCACCAACCCCTCAAGCGAGAACCGCCATTGAGCAAGACTTGACAATTTTTTCATAAAAAGTACGCATGCCGTTGCTGCACAGCACGTTACACGCGAAAAAATAAAAGTCTCAAAAAACCGCACCTTAAGCCCTTGTCCAAACAGCCGTTTGGTCGATATTACTAGTATAGAGGCAAGACATGTATCTTGCCGACAAGACGATGCACAAACTCCTAACATCCCGTTCCACTCTCCTTCGCGCAGGTGCCATCACCGCCTGCGTGGCGCTAGCCTGTGCGCCCTTCACCCTGCGGGCCGGAGATGTGTACAACTGGAAAGGAACCCCCTGGTACGACGGCTGGTCCAGCGGTGCCAACTGGGCTGGAGGCGTCGCTCCCCCCTCGCAGTACGATGATCCGGCAGCCGCCAACACGATCATGAACTTCGGCAAGGGGACCTACTCGTTTAACGACGGGTGGATCCACACCCAGAAGGAGATCAATTTCAAGACGAGCCTGGGGAACTCGACCTACACCATCGACAACCACTCGTCCGAGAAGATTTTCAAATTTACCAACTCGCCGGTCATCAGCGTCAATCATACCGGCACCGCGATCATCAACAGCGGGATCGACCTGCACGACGATATCCTCATCACCGGTGACCATGGTGGTACCCTGATCATTAACGGCGCGGTCAACAAGGGCTGGCAGTGGGACACAGTCGCCCCGAACGGCGGGATCACCAAGGAAGGCAACAGCACGCTGGTGCTGACCGGCTCCGAAAACAACAATCTCAACAGCCTGAACATCCAGGACGGTACCGTCGTTCTGGACAAGAGTAACGGCGCGACAGCCGTGACGGGTAACATCTCCGTTTCGGGGGGCACGCTCCTGCTCGCCTCCTCCAACCAGATCGACAACAACACCTCCATGGAGCTGGCGGGCGGTAACTTCGCCACCGGCGGGAACTCCGAAACGCTCGGCAGCCTGACTCTTTCCTCTGCCTCTACCATCGACTTGGGCGAAGGCGGTACACTCAACTTCGCCGACAGCAGTAGCAGCACCTGGAGCGGCACCCTCCTCATCACAAACTGGGGGAACAATAACAGCGAAAGCGAGTTCAGCCAGATTTACTTCGGCACAGACGCCAGCAGCCTGACCGCCGACCAGGTCAACTCGATCAGCTTTGTGAACCCCGAGGGCATGGCGCCCGGTATCTACGGGGCCAAACTCCTCGCCAACGGCCAGCTAGTCCCCTTCTCGAACTTCTCCGTGATCCCCGAGCCAAGCACCGTTATGGGCGGCATATTGCTAACCCTGGGTGCAGCCTATATGGGCTGGCGCAGTCGGCGTAAGAAGCTGACCGACGCCACTGAGTAAGAGCTGAAACGTAATCAGCCTTCGCCCCTTACACCGCTATCGCCCGGACGACTGAGCCGAGCGAATAGAGTTGAACCGTCGGCAAATACAGGCGCACCAAGTGCCTAAAAATGCAGCCACGGTTCTATATGTATTAAATACATTGAGCAAATTTTTCACTTTAAAGCAGTCACTAGAACAATGAGATTATACACTATGATCACCCCTCGATATATAGCCAAACTCCTTGCCGCATCTGTCTTTGCGTTTAGCACCGCTACAGCGGCAACCGTTACCACCGATATCACGCTGGCAGAAGGTCCGGGCGACGTCATCGCTCCTGACCGCACGCCGACGCTGACCGGCTCAGGCAGCACAGCCCAGAGCACGCTGGAAGCCCGCTCCGACCTGTTTGTCCTGCAGAACTTCACTGGCATCGCCTCCAAAACGACGGCCATCTTTGCCTTTACCGACGAGACTAAGCCGGACGTTCAGATCCGCCTCGCCTCAGATCCTGCGAATTTCTGGAGCTCTACCTCCACCGAGAACACGACCAATGACTCGTTCGCAAGTTCTTATGGTTCGGCCTATATCATCCAGACACCGACAACTGAGGCCTCTGCCATCAGCTATGCCCTCGCGATTGATTTTGGCAGCTATAACTCCAGCACAGAAGAGTTTACCACCGGCACGGGAGTTTATGCCAGTGCCTTCACCCTCAACTCTGCCAAGGGACGCCTTGAGCTGACCGACTCGATCGTCGTCGAGTTCAAGTCCACCTCAGGCTCGACCCTCTCGACCCAAACCATTCTGGGCACTGACATTATCAACGATGCCTCAAGCAACCCCGGCATGTACTTCGGGTATGAGACCACCGGCGATTTGATCGGCTCGGTCGAAATCACCATCAACCGTGATGCCGGTACACTCGCCAGCAGCATGATGGTAGGCCTTGATGACATCACCTTCACCTCGATCCCTGAGCCCTCCACCAGCGCCGCCCTGCTGGGTGCAGCCGTCCTCGTGGGCATGCTCATCCGCCGCCGGCGCCGCTAAGGGAACAACTGTTATTTCCTCTTTCAGGCCGTACCGCTGGGTACGGCCTTTTTTGTGTTCACAGCGAGTCCCTTCCGCAGCCTTTGGATTAAACGGGTACAGTGTCTTTAGCTTTGAGCCGGAGCAGGACTTGGCACAAACTGCCGGGATGAAGTACCCTGTTACCTTTACGACACTGATCGGCGTGGCAGCCCTCGCACTTTCCAGCACGGCATTTGCGGCCAACGTCTCCACCACGGCTTCCCTCTCCAAGGGAGCCGCTAACAGCATCGCCCCCAACCGCCCCGACATCAAGGCCGCTTCCGGCAGCACCGCCCAAAGCACCCTCGAATCCCGGGCCGACATTTGCGTCCTGCAGAACTTCACGGGCAGCTCTGCCAACAAGACCAACATCTTTACCTTTGGCGCGGACGATCTGGCCATCCGCATCACGCCGCAGGAAGGCGAAAAAAGCGGCACCGGTAAGGAAATTTCCAGCAGTGGCTTCCTCAGCTCCTATGGCTCCGGCTACCTCATCCACCCGGGCATGGATAGCAAGGCCCCCTTTACATACTCGGTGACGATTGACTTCGGCAGCTACGAAGCCAGCTCCAAAGCGTTCACCACCGGCAAGCCCGGTGTCGCCGTAGCCGCCTTCACGATGGTGGCTCCGGGCGTACGTTACCGGCTGACAGACTCCATCCAGGTGAAATTCCTGTCCACCAGCGGTAAGGTCCTCAGCACCCAGGCCATCCCTGCTTCCGATCTGGATACCGCCACCACGAAAACCGTGAGCATCTACTTCGGCTATGCAGCCAGCGGCGACAGTATCGCCTCGATCCAGATCGACATCAATCAGAAGGCCGGCACCGTCAAAGACAACTCACCGCTCCTTGGTCTCGACGACATCGCATTTGCGACAGAGTAAGCGAACAAACCAGCCAGGTTGGCATTATTGATTTTGCCCCAGACGGGCACTCAGGCCGCGCACAAGCGCGGCCTTTTTTTATCTCTCGCAGTACTCTGTCGCGCACGGCTTTGAACGTGTTCAAAGGAATACTTTTTGCGGCACAGATGCACCGATATGTAATATTGAGTCATGCAGATACCCCATAAAATGCACCTTGCCCTGAGCTTTTGCTCTCTCGTTCTCGCCGCCGGCACCGTATCGGCTGCCGTCGTCACCGATCTTCCTCTGGCGGAGGGACCTGGCACCGTTATCGCCCCCACCCGCTCGATCACTCTGGAGGCCACCGGCAGCACTTCGAGTGCAACACTGAATGCACGAAGTGACATTTATGCCCTGCAGAGTGTCCCCGGCTTCTCTAGCTCTGGCCTCACGAACATCGTCAGCTACACCGACAGTACCCTGCCCGACCTCCGCTACACCAAAAGCTTCAGCGGCACCAACACCGGAAATGAAATCACGAACCCTGGGTTCTTAACTTCCTCTACTCCGGATACCGCGACCAACTCTGGCTACTACATTTACCTACCCACCAACGCGACCGAAGCTCTCACGCCCACCATAACGATCGACTTTGGCAGCTACAACAGCGGCACAGAAGAGTTCACCACCGGCGTCAATAGTGTACAGGCTGCCGGCTTCACCCTCACCGCACCGGCAGCCCGCTTCGCGTTGACATCATCCATCGTAGTAGAATTCCTCGACGCCTCCAGTGGCGTGCTCTCCTCCCAGACCGTCCTATACTCGGAGCTGGACACGGATGACCCCAATGACCCCAACGCACTCTACTTCGGCTATGAGTCCGACGACTACGACATCGCTTCGATCAGCATCACCTTCAACCAAGATGCTGGCACGAGCGTTGTCCCGATCATAGGATTGGATGACGTAGCTTTCACCTCCGTCCCCGAGCCATCCACCATGGGCATGCTCGGACTGGGGCTGCTGGCACTGATCGGCCTGCGTCTGCGTCGTCGCTAGAGACCATTTTATCCAGGCCCAGTGCATATCGCCCGGTCATCCCAGCCGATGGCCAGCCATGCTTGGGCTAAAGGTTCCCGCCGCACTTCTGTCGCTGCGGGAGTCACGTTATCAATATCAGAACGGGTTTGCAGCTCATTCCAAACCGGATCACACTCTAGAAGTACGTGTCCCGCAAAACGACACCCTTAAGTCGAGCTCCTTAAGCACATCATGCCTACCCTCCGGGATATTTCCAACGCCACCGGCTACGCACTCTCGACCGTATCCCTGGCCTTGCGTAATGACCCGAGCCTGAAGCCAGAGACACTGAAAGCGATTCAGGAGGCCGCCCACGAGCTAGGCTACCGCCCAAATCCACTGGTCTCCGCTCTCATGCGCCAGGTACGGGACAAGCGTTGCCCCCGCAAGGAGAGTGTCGCCATAATCAGCCGCTTCACGCGCCCTATTCACACAAGCCGTAAGATCAATGATTTTTACCGCATGATCTACGATTCGGCCAATAAGCAGGCTGAGATGCGTGGCTACGGTGTGGACGAGTTCTACCTCGGAGATAATACCATCAGCGACTCCCGCATCAGTGGAATTCTCAAGGCGCGCGGCATCCACGGAGTACTCCTGCTTCCCGGTCGCGACAATGACACTGTCACCATGGACTATCCGCTGCTGAACTCTCCCGACCTGACCACCGTCCTCGTCGGGTTTAACACCAGCCAGAGAAACCTGCACCAGGTTGCCACTGATTACTACTACGACATCGACTGCGCTATTCAGCGGGCCCTCCATGCAGGCTACACACGAATCGGACTCGCCATTGATCAATCTGCTGACCGTGCGACCAATCACACTTGGGCTTCACGTTTTCTGTTCTTCCAACAGAGCATGCCCGAGGAACAGCGTGTCCCCGTACTTCTTTCCCGTACCATAAGTGACCTTCTTGAAGAAAGCCCTGAGTGGTACAGCAAACACCGCCCGGAAGTCATCCTCATCTCAATCGCCGATGTTAAAAAAGCTTTAGCAAAGATTGGGATCAGTGTCCCCGGCGACGTCCGCCTGATCCACCTGACTAACCGCGGAAACAGCGACATGGCCGGCATCAATCCGCACACGGAGCGGCTCGGGAGTGTTGCGGTCGACCTGCTCGTCCAGCTGCTCCAGACAAATCAGTTCGGCCCCCCTTCCTACCCACAGACCGTTGCGATCAAGGGCAGTTGGTCCCCCGGGTACTCTTTCCCCGAGGATCAACCGACCTAGTATTCGCCCCCCCACAATCCGCTACCCCCATGACCAACGCTACCTCACTCCCCCACTCGCTGCTACTCGCCGCATTGCTTTGCAGTACCGCGCTTTGCGCCTATGCTCAGGAGATGCCCGATCAGGGCATCGAACCCGTCACCGCGACCTCGGACGTAAAACTTGAAACCTTTCGTGAACTGCTCCTGCGCGCCAAGCACGATCCAACCTTGGCCGAACAGCGCAAAGTCCTCGTAGACCGGGCGACCGTCTCTCTCAAGAAGCCTATCGTCCGCCGCGCCTACAATCTGGAGGAACTGAAGAACTCACCGCGCATTTACTGGGACCCGCGCTATAGCACCTCTGACGAATCTTTCCGCGAGGCCTTCGCCCTCGGGCGTTCGGATGCGACAGCCTCCGACACCATCGTCAATGAGGCCTACCTGCTGGCCAGTGCCTACGTCCTGACGGATGACCGCGCCTACCTCCAGCACGCGCTCGATCAGGTCGAAGAGCTCACCACCTGGGACCCGCTTCAGCGCCCCGGCTGGTCCTCCTACTCCCGGCAGGCACCGCCTCCCCCCGATGGCGATGGCGTCTGGCTGGCTACCGGGCGCGGCATACAGACCTGCGTCGAGGTCTTGGACATCCTGCCCCCCGAGGAGATCAGCCCCGAGTTACGGGCAGCGGTCGATGCTCTGTTCGAGCGCGAAGTTGCGCGTATCCTTGACGACTGGAAAAACGAACGTCCGTGGTATGTTCGCGGCCACGTTGTCTTTTCCAACCAATGGGCGCTGCCGATGGCCGGGCTGGTTAACGCCACGCTTTTCCTCGGTCGCGACAAACACCCCGAGGCTTACGAGTACGGCGTCCAATGCCTGCTTGAGACGATGGACTCGCAGGGGGAAAAGGGAGAGTTCGTCGAGGGGCTCATGTACTCCGCTGTCACCGTGGCCAGTCTGATGTCAGCCGCCTATCACAGTGCCCTGGACGGAGACCGTCGCCTTATCGACCATCCCTTCCTCAAAAACTACCCCGTATGGATCGCCGCCCAGATCCAGCCGGGCGAATATATCGTCAACAATTTCGACAACGGCTTCGGCGCACGCGGGGGATTGGTGCGCTTCATGAGCATGTTCTCGCGCTCAGCGGTTTTACTCGGCAGCCCAGAGGGACTCTGGGTCCGTAACCACTACTCGAAGACCCGTGACCCGTCACTCTATGGCCTGCTCTGCGCCACGATACCTGCCACCGATGCCGTCGAACCGCCGCTCTATAACGAGTTCCCGAAAAACCAGACCGTCATCTGGCGCGACAGCTGGGAAGACAACGCCTCGGGCTTCTGGATGCGCGGTGGCAGCAAGACCGACTTCCATGACCACCAGGACCGCGGCCACATCAACTTCATCTCCGAGGGCCGCGCGATTCTGATTGAGGCCGGCACCTTTAGCTATGGCGACCCGGATGTCTTCCTGCGCAGCCGCTACGTCACGGCCCACAATGTTCTTCAGGTCGGAGACCTGGACCTCGCAAACTCCACCGAAGAAGAACTGCTGGCTGCAGGGCAGCCCCGAGGCGACGGCCAGAAAGAGGCGCCCCTGAGCGTTGACTGGCTCGATCTGGACGGCGGCAGTGTCTCCGCAGACATGAGCGGTGCTTACCCAGCCGTCAAGGTGTGGACCCGCTCGGCTCAGTGGGATGCACACACGGTGGAGGTCACCGATGAGGTCGTCATGGAGACTCCGGACATCGCACTCTTTCGCTGGCACCTCGCCGCCCCCGCGGAGGACATAAAATGGCGCTACTGGAAAATGCCCAAAGCGGAACTCACACTCGAGCCGGGCATCCTCAAAGCCGAAGGCTACACCATACGCTTCTCTGCAAATCAACCGATCACCGCACGACTCGAAACCGTACTCGATAACACGATAGGGCGCAAATCACCCCACTACTGTCTCGTTATCCGCTCCGAGCAGCCCGTCGAAGCACTCAAGCTGAGCACCCTGATCGAGGTCGAGCCGACATCGGGAGAGGCGAACTAAGTGTTATCTCGAATACCCCTCCCCCCAGACGAAAAGAAAGACGACGAGCCCTGCAAAATCTTTCTCAACCGACCACAAGCAGACCAAGCCTCCGGTCACAACGTTCACTAAACGAGTGTAGTAACCTTTCATTTGAGAAGAAAACGCGTTTCATGAAATAAAAGTTCGCAGGCGAAGAAACCGCAACAACCCCAACGAACGCAATCCATGAAAATGAGAATGACTTCCTCTGTTTTTTCAAAGACTTCCCTGGCCGCTACCGTCGGCTGTCTGCTCAGTCTGTGGGCACAGGCTGCCGCCCCCATCGCCTATGACGATTTCAACGGATACACCACTGGCACGAATGTCATCGGCCAAAGCGGTGGCTCCGGCTGGAACGACAGCTGGTATAACAACAACAGCTTTGTGGTTGAAGTAGTAGATGGTTCATCCATGACTTACAATCAAGGCGGTGTTGTCCGCGGCGGTGGTAACGCGATTAAGATTACCAACGACGCCCCACTGATTCTGGCCCGTAATATCTACTCAACTCCCGACACCTCCGGGCAGAACTACTTCTCCAGCTTCATTTTTCAAGTCGTGAACAACGACAACGCCACGGGTAATATCGGTAACGAATTCACCCACTATGCACCGGTGGATGGACAGAACGAATTCGTCGCTCAAAACAGCACCATCGGCATCATCGCCAAGGGCGGTGACGCAGGCGTCCGTAATGGCGGCAGCTCGAACCAGGACCTCGTTGACAACCACATCCAGTACGCAACGACCTACTTTGCGGTGGTCAAGTACAGCGGCTGGGACGGCAGCAAGTACAATACAGCTACCCTCTGGCTGAATCCCGCGACAACCGACGAGTCTACCACGCTCAACACCATTGTAGCCACCATAGACATTGACGACACGGGCTCCACCGGTTTCGGCGGCCTGCAGATCCGCAGTTTCTTCCTGGCTGACGAAAACTCCTACTTCCTGCTCGACGATATGCGCATCGGCACGGACTGGGACTCCGTCGTGACCGCCTCCATCCCCGAGCCGGCCACCACCGGCCTGCTCTTCGGGCTGTGCGTCCTCCTGCTCGCGAATCGCTACAAGCGCAGCAAGAGCCGCCGCTAGGATCGAGCGTTCTTCAGCAAAACACTTTTTTCACCACATAAACTTTTCAAGCGCTCCCTCTGGAGCGTTTGGGGAGAGTGAAAGACAAATTTCCAGAGGCGGAGGTAACTTCGCCTCTGTATTTGTTTGTCTGATCGAGTCAGTCACCGCACACTTTCATTATCCCATAAAGTACGTAGCTTCACCTCGTCAACCCATGCACATGCGATACCCTCGACTAACCACAGCACTCATGCTGTGTCCCCTCTTTCTTGGGGGCACCCTATTCGCCGATAAACCGGCAACCACCCCTGCCGCTCAGAGCGCCACGGTGGTTCAATCCAAGGACGGCCAGCCGACCTACACACTGACGCTGCGTGAGCAGATCTCAGAGCTGGACCCCGACTCATCCCGAGTCCAGGCCCTGCTCAGCCTGGCCGAGAAATACTCCCAAAGCGACAAGATGGTCCGCACGGACGATCTCGACACTCTGCGGGAGATGGGCGCGCTAAAGTACAACACGCAACCGGCGCACATGAACAAGGTCTCGCCGGAGACGTGGAAAAAGAGCGCGCTCTCGCTGGCCGATGCCCGCTTCGCCCACCAGCTCTCCGGACGCCTGCCGGTTGTCGCCACAGCGGCAAACCTCACCGGTAACAGCCGCTACTCGGACTATGTGATCGAGCAGTTGGAAGAAGTCGCCACCTGGGTTCCTTTTGAACGCCCCGGCTGGTCGATCAACAATGGCCGGCCGACCCTCCCCCCCGAGGGTGACGGCGCATGGCTCGGCACGGGCTGGGCCATCCGCATGATCTGCGACACGGTCGAGTGCATGCCCGACAACTCCATCCCGCCGGAGCTGATGGCGGCCCTCAAGCAGCGCATGGAGGAAGAAATCGTCGGCCTGCTCGACGACTACGAAACCAAGCGCACCTGGTACTACGACAAGGAAGCCGTCTACAGTAACCAGTGGATCATCCCGAACGAGGGTCTGCTGCGCGCCTGCCTCTTTGTCGGTAAGGACAAGCACCCTGAGGCTTACGAGCTGGCCGTCCAGAACCTGCTGCGCTCGCTTAATTCACAGGGCGAAAAGGGCGAATTCGTCGAAGGCATGTCCTACGGGACTCTGGCCGTAGACGGCATTGTATCCGCTGCCCGTGACGCCGCCCTGCACGGCGACACCCGCCTGATCGACCACCCCTTCATGCAGAACTTCCCCGTCTGGCTCGTCGAGCACGAGCAGCCTGGCGGCACCTGCGTTAACGCCTTTGACTGCGGCTCCTTCGGTGCCAGCTCTGAAATGCTGGCTACCTTCGTCGCCATGACCGGTAACCCCGTCGCCAAGTGGGCCTTTACCGGACCGCTCGGTAAGAACTACCCGACCTCGCTGGACGGCACACTCGCTGCGGCCTCGACCGTCACGCCCGTGGAGGCGCCGCTTTTCGAGTACTACCCCATCGCCACACGCGTCAACTGGCGCAACAGCTGGGACAAGGACGCCTCGGGCTTCTGGATGCGCGGTGGTCACCCCACTGACTTCCACGACCACCAGGACCGCGGCCACCTCAGCTACGTCGTCAAGGGTCAGCCCGTGCTCATGGAGGCCGGTTTATTCTCCTATGGCATTAAGGATCACCCGACTCACTACCGCAGCGTAGCCGGTCACAACGTGCTCCAGGTCGGTAACCTGCCCCCCGAAAAGCTCTCCGACGCAGCGCTCAAGGGCGGGGCCGGACAGCTCCGCGACCCCGAGGGTAAAACCGCCCCGATGACCGTTCACCGCCTCGACAAGAGCGGCGGCGAAGTCAGCGTCGACGGCTCAGCCTGCTATGCCAGCGTTGACACCTGGGAACGCACCGCCACCTGGGATGCCGAGTACCTCGACGTCAGCGACCACGTCGTCCTCAAGGAGCCCGACTTCATCACCTTCCGCTGGCACCTCGCCGTCCCCGCCGACACCCCGTACAAGACTCTGGAAAACGGTATCCGCGTCGGTAATATCGATATCACCTACGACGCAAACCAGCCCGTCAAGGTCTGGGTCGAAACCATGCCGGACAACACGATCTACCGTCCGAAGAATGAGCGCCCCGGCACGCATGCCAGCGTCGTGATTCAGACCACCGAAGCCGTGGACGGCCTCGACCTGGAAAGCACGATCTCCGTCAGTGCTGAGACCGTGAGCGCAATGCCCAGCAAGGACAAGGTTCCCTCGATCGCCATCCCGACCGGTACCCCGGAGCTGATCCAGATGAACTACGCTGATCTCGTGGCCAACCGCAAAGCCTACGAGGACGGCGTCCCCGCATTTGTCGAAGCCGTGGACGCGCTCAAGGCCCGCGCCGACAAGGAACTGTCCAAGCCCCTGCTCACCGTCACTGACCCGCAGAAGATGGTAGCCTCCTCCGGTGATCCGCATGACTTCCACACCATTGGTAAGTACTCCTGGCCCAACCCGAACACCGAGGACGGGATGCCCTGGATCCGCCAGGACGGCCTGATCAACCCGGACAGCACGACCGACAAGTACGACATGCAGCGCTTCCGCGATCTGCGCAGCAGCGTCGTCGAGCTCGGGCAGGCCTGGTTCTACACCGAAGAAGAAGCGTACGCCACCAAGGCTACCGACTTCCTGCACACCTGGTTCATCGACCCCAGCACGCGCATGAACCCGAACTTCAACTTCGGCTCATCCCAGCCGGGCGTCCACGAGGGCATGCCCATTGGCATCATCTTCGGGGCCGACATGATCCGCATGCTCGACTTTGTTAAGCTGCTGCCCGGCTCTGAGGCCTGGACGCAGGAGAACGAAGACGGCCTCAAGCAGTGGTTCGATGAATACACCGAGTGGCTGGTCACCAGCCCCTTCGGTAAGGAAGAAGCCCAGAACAAGAATAACCATGGCTCCTGGTACACCGCACAGGTCGCCGTCTACTCGCTGTACGCCGGTAATCGCGAACGCGCCGAGACCGCCATGGAACGGGCCCACACCTACTTCGACGACCAGATCTCCCCGGAGGGTATCTTCGTCTACGAGAACGAGCGTAACCGCAGCTTCTCCTACAGCCTCTACAGCCTCAAGTCCCTCGTCACCCTCGCCAACTGCGGCAAGTACCTCGGCATGGACCTGTGGAACTACGAGAGCCCGAACAAGCCCGGCTCGCCCGCGATCAAAGTCGCCTGCATGTACCTCCTCCCCTACGTCATCGGCGAGAAGCCGTGGCCCAAGCAGGAGATCGGCAACATGCGCGGCGTGTATGGTCAGGCGCTTGTCATCTTCCTCCAGGCTGCTGAAGAGTACGACTCTCCGGAACTGGCCCGCGCCAGCGAAATCGTCCGCGAGAAGCTAGACCAGACCGTCAACCTGCGCCTCAATAACGCGCAGTTCATCCCTGAGTCCAAGTCGCCGACGGCCAGCAATCCGACAAAGTAGAGCACTGGCGAAAGCCGACTCTCCTTGATAATCTTACCCAGGCCGGGTGCTGAAGCAGACTTCAGCGCCCGGTCTTTTTTTGTGCTGATGACTCGGCTGGTTCTGGGAAGGATGCTCCGGGCACCCAGCTTCCTTTGACCGTAATATTGCGGGCAAACTGTGGCAGACCGCGCTGGTTTGTCTGTAGCAGCGAGTTAAGCAGCTCCACCGAAGCGCGCCCCACCTCGTCCGTGAAGGGGTTCACGCCCGCACAACCTTCGATGTTGCGCTGAATGAGCAAGATGACCCCTGCGTCCTTCGGGACACTCAGACCAACCCTCTCCAGTGCATGGATCGGGCCATTATCCGCACACAGGATGACCTCGGGCCGGTACTCCTGGAACCAGGGCACGACCTCGTCGTAGTCATTAAAGTGCATGATCGGAATACGGTCCTCAGGAGCGATACGACTCTGATAGAGCATGAAGCGGGAGCTCCAGCCGAAGTCCGTCGCACGCTCCATAAACTCCGTGATGGTCAGCCCTATCCGCTTATAACCACAGCGAATCGCGTGCTGCAGGGCCAGGTCGATATCATAGCTATAGTGGGAGTTCACGGAATGGTGCTCGGTCAGGCAGGTATTATACCCGATCATCACCGTGGAAAAATGCTCCCACTCCAGTTCGGGGAAGTCCTTGTCCCCGAAGAAATTTCCGCCGGGAAAGAAGATAAGCCCGTGAATATTGCGGGTTTTGAGAATGTGCGACAGACGCTTGCCCGACAGCATCGGCGTCTCTTTGCGGATCGGGAATTCTGTGATGTCGTAGCCTAAATCGGTGGCCGCCTCCTCGATCGCCTTGTACAGCAGTTGATAATAATGCCCGGAAACCTTCACCTGCCGTATCGGTCCATCAAAACGCGTGACAATGCCGATCTGCTCACGCTGGCTCTTTCGCTTGTCCCGGATCTGCGCCATCAGCGCCGAAACCAGCGGACTGGGCTGATACCCCATTTCCCTCGCGACCCGCTGGATCTTATCGCGGGTCGCCTTGGGCAGGCTCGTATGGTTGCGCAGCGCGAGCGATATGGTTGAGCGCCCGTAGCCCAGACGATCAGCGATATCCTGAAGGGTTGTTCTGGATTTATCAGAGGACATGGGGTAGGTTATTTAGTCTCAAAAAATTGCTGTCCGTTGAACAAGTGCAATAATCATCCATTTGCCTTCAGCAAGCGTATTCCCCACTGTAGTAAGATGCAATTAAATCCCATGGAAGCCTCGTCTCCCTTTGACCGGGTCAACCACGTTACCGTTTATGGCAGCGGTTGGGTCGGCTTTTCTGCCGCCCGTGCCTTGGCCAGCCAGGGTCTCAGTACCGTACTCGTCGGCGAGGACGGAGACCTCCTGTGGGAATCCAGCCGCGCGCTGGAAGTCGATGCCGCTGACGCCGGTGAAAAGCTCCGCGAGTGGCTGCCCGAGGGCATGGTATCCGTCGACGCCCCGCGGATGGAAATCACCGCTGCGGACGAGCTTCTCAACACCCAGGCTCCCCTGAGCACCCTGCTCTACACCCCGGCAGTCGCAGTCTCCGTAGAGGGTAGCACCCTGCAGGCCCTCACCGTCTCTACGAAGAAAGGCCTCCGCAATATCCAGGCCCATACCTTTGTCGATGCCAGCGAGCGCGGCACCCTCGCCAGCCTCTGTGCCGGTGCCAAGGTGCAGCCCAAGCAGCCGGATGCCCTGATGCGTACCGCAGTCATCTACTGCGATAGCGATATTGAGCGGCTTGATGCCCATGCGGCCAAGCTGGTCGCGGAAGACTCGGACCTGACATGGGAGTCCATCCCCGGCAGCCCGAATGAGCGCCACCTGCGCTGGAAAGCCAAAGGCCTCTGGCACACCGAACTCGAAAAGCAGTTGCAGAGCCTGCGCTCAGGTGCGGACTGCCCGCACTTCGTCGTCAGCCACTGCTCTCTGAAGGACTACCCGGTTTACAGCCAGTCCAAGGCCCCCACCCAGGAAGGCCTGCCCTCCAACCTTTTCGTCCTCAGCCCGGCACTCCAGGCTGATAAAATCGAGACCCTCAACGAACGCTTCGAGCTCGGTCTCAGAGCGCTCAAACTCGTTCCCGGTGAGGACGCCCAAGAGGCCCTCTCCGAGCTGCCCGAGTGCGAGCTCCAGCCCACCGAGGAGCTCAAAGGCTACGATGTCGTCGTCGCTGGCACTGGCACCGCCGGAGCCGTGGCAGCGATTGCCGCCGCCCGCAAGGGGGCGCGTGTGCTCTGTCTCGACCAGGCCGCCTATCCCGGTGGCATCGGTACAGGTGGGATGATCTGTGGCTATTTCTACGGGCACCCCGGCGGCATCCAGGACGAGCTGGATAAGACCACCGGTCTGGCCTGCGAGCTTTTCACCGGCCACACCGCAAAAGGCAGCTGGCACCACGACGCCAAGAAACTCGTCCTGCTCAAGCAGTTCGACCAGGACGGCGTCCGCTTCCTCGGAAACACCCATCTATGTGAAGTCTGTAAGGATGACAGCGGTCGCGTGCTGGCCTTGATCGCGATGGTCGACGGCGTTTTGACCCGTATCCCTGCCACCGCCTTCATCGACTCTACCGGCGACGGCGACCTATGCCACCATGCCGGCACCCCGATCAATAACGAGGGACGCCCCGGAGACGCCCGTAAGCTGGCCTACTCCCAGTCCGGCCTCTATCTGCGCAGCGGCCCGCGCGGCCTGCTCGTGCATGGCGGTAACTTCGACGCGGGCTGGGCTGACTTTAACGACCCATGCGACGCCACCCGTGCCAAGCTAACCGGCCTGGCCCAGTATAAGTGCAAGGACTGGAGCGCCGACCACCGCCCGATCACCATGGCTGCCGCGCTCGGCGTCCGCCAGACCCGTAATGTGGCGACAGACTACGCCGTCACCCTCGACGACCTCGTCGCGCATCACAGCTTTGAAGACAGCATTGGCGAGGTCCGCACGGTCGCCGACACGCACTCCGTGGACTTCGAATTCGAGAGCGACGAGCTCGCGTTTTATTACTGGATTTGCCGCGGCTTTAAGAACCTCCAGTACTGCCAGGTCCCGTACCGCTCACTCCTCCCCGAAGGTCTGACCAACGTATGGATCGCCTGCCGTGCATCCGGCATCAGTAATGACGCCTCCTACGGGCTGCGCATGCAGCGGGAGATGCAGCGCTTCGGTGAAGCCGCTGGCTACGCCGCCGTACTCTGCCTGCCCTTAGATGGTGAAAGCCGCCGCGTGCCGATGGACCAGCTGCAGGCCATGCTCGCAGAGAGCGGTGCCAGCGATCCGGTTGAAGACACCAACCCGCGCCCGGACGACCTGCTCGCCTGCTTTGAGAAAAAGCTCCCCGGCGTCTTCCTCTGGTATCTGTATGAAGAGCAGGAGCAGTATCGCGACGCCCTGCTGGAGCGTCTCAACAGCTCCGAGCCCACCGAATCTTTTTACAGCGCCGCCATCCTCGCCATGTGGGGAGACGGCCGCGCACAGCCGCGCCTCATCCAAGCAATCCTGGATCAGGAAAAAGGACCCGATCCCGAAGAGCACTGGGTACCCGGTGCATTCGGCCAGTGCGTGGACATCCCGTTCTGGCTGCAGGCGGTCATGATGCTGCGCCGTGGCGGCGACAGCGAGTGCCTCGATGCGCTTTGCCAGCTCGCCGGACAGAAGGACATGCCCTTAAACGTGCGCACGATCCTGGCCGGGACGCTGGAGCGCCTCGCCGAGCGCGTCGGTCCGCACCCCACCCTCGTCAGCGCCCTTGAGGCATTGACGGCCAGCCCGGTGGATGATGCCGTCCAACCGCCCTCGCGCTCGCTGTGGCATACGATCTACAAGATCCCCCAGAAGAAGCTCTATAACGACCAGGGCGTCGTCACGCACCAGGACCACTCCTGGCAGCTGCATCTGATCATCGCTCGTACACGCACGCAGCTCGGGCTGCCCATCCAGCCAGAGGCCCTCGCCTTTGCGCAGGATGAACGCGGATTCGTACGCGAAGCCTACGCCCAGCTGGAGTCTGCCCCCAAGGCCCCGGCAGCGGCCACCGTGTAGCGATTTTCCGCTACAAGCCTACATTGCCAGCGTATAGCTTACGCGGGAGCGACTCACGCAGTCGCCTACATTGAGGCGTCAGTCATCCTGCGCCTGCGTACCAGACGTGGGCGCTATAATTTGATAAGCTCGGCGTCTTGAAGCCTAGAGCTTGGCCGTCTCGCAGGCCATGCCGAGGCGCTCCCACTGCTCGATAGGGGCATCTAGCTGACGCATGTGTCCATCAAGCGCGGCCAGCAGACGCTCCTCCACCGCTGCATCCTGAATCGGTGACTCCTGATCCGGATCCTGATTCAGATCAAACAGCTTCGTGTCGAACGTCGGAGTGATGGACTCACCTCCCGGCATACCCGAGGCAGCGGGGATTTTCATCACGTGGCAACCTTGGGTAAAATCAAAACTCGCGGTTTCAAACGGCTCCTGGAAGCGCGATGTTGGGAATGCCTCCCGCATGTTGGCGGGCATCAGCGTATACTCGTACAGAGGGCTATTGGGCTGGCCGTCCGGGTTGCCGCGCATGTAGACGTAGCGCCCATCGGTGATGTTGACGTGCGCCCCGAACAACCCGAAGACCGCGGTCTCGCGCACGGGGGTATCGTCGGCCACCGTCGCTGCCAGGTCGTGCCCGGTCATGCGCGGGGTCGGCTCCTGCCCAAAGGCACCCAGCACGGTCGGGACGACGTCGATCGAGGGCTGGACGAGGGCCTTGCGGCGCTCGTTACGGGCCCCGCTGCGTGGGTCCCAGACAAAGAACGGGGTGTGCGCGATCTCCTCGTAGAAGGGAGTCCAGCACTTGGCCCAGCAGTCATGTTCGCCCAACAGGAACCCATGGTCCGTGCCGACGATGAGCATGGTATCATCCCACATCTCGTACTGGTCCATCCAGTCCAGCACATGCCCCATCTTTTCGTCGCACATGGAGACGAGCGCTGCGTATTGATAGCGCATGTGCTCGACCTCTTCCGGCGTTTCCTTCACCGCCCGGTACGGAGGCCAGTCAATATCGCGGCCCTTGTAGTTCTTGAAATGCTCGTCGTAGAGATCCTTGTAGCAGCGGTGGCTGAAGAACGGCTCGTGCGGGTCAAAAGTCTCAATCTGCAGGAACCAGTTATCCTCGGCATGGTTACGCTCTACAAAATGACGGGCCTGAGTGAAGACCTGAGACATCGGCTGCAGGTGTGGCTCGGGCATGGCCTGCCGATTGATCACGTCCTGCCGGACCATCGCGTCGGCACCCGAGCAGGGGCGCTTCAGCGAGCCTGTCTCCGAACGCAGGATGGAGGCCTCAGTCGGCTCGGGGTCACGCACCTGCGGGAACCACGGGTCACCCTCCTGGCCACGAATCGCCTCCCAGGTGTTAAACTTCGTGTGGTAGTTAGTACCACCCTCTTCCCAGTAGTGGCAGTGATCGCTAACGAGGTGGGTGTACACACCGGCATCACGCAGCATCTTCGGCATCGAGTCGTCAAACGGCTCAAGCGGACCCCAGGCGCGGTGCAGAAAGTTTGGACGCCCGGTATGCATATCGCGACGCGCCGGGATGCAGGGCATGCTGCAAACATAGGAAGTGTCAAAAGTGACGCTCCGCTCGGCCAGACGCTGGAAATTCGGGGCAATGATCGAGCCTCCGTAAGGGGGCAAAAGGTGGCGATTGAGCGAATCAAAAAGGACGTAAACAACTTTCATCGGAACTCCTATTTTCCTCCGCGCGAGCAGCAGCGCAAGCGCCTTCATCCTGTACGCGTTTAATACGTATGGAAAACCCCCGTACCCGTTTCGGGTATGGGGGCTCGCTCAAATTAATTCAGTCCAGTTTTTACGGAAGATCAGGCCTTATCAGTCTCGATTGCAGCCTGACTGAAATCTCCGACCGGCTCGGACTCCTCCTCTTGTTCAGAGGTCTCACGCGCAGCCATAATCGCCTCCACACGCTTCTGCGCACGGCGTCCGCCGAGGTATAGCAGGAGCCCCGAAAAGATAACGAAGAACGACACAGCCAGAATGCACAGGCGGTTGAACATATCGTTGGGAACGAGCAGGATAAACAAAACGAGGGCACCCACCACCATCACGGACTTACCGAGCAGATAGTACTGCGCGTAGTCGATGACCGAGGAGCCAATTTCCTTCTCGTAATCGATCGGGTTATGCATCGTCTTGAAGAAGCCGTCGATCTCCTCGCGGGATTTCTCGGAAACGGTACGGTACATGAAGCGGCATGCAACCGTAGCAAGCCCCCCGCAGACCAGAATCCACATCGTACGCTCCTGGATCGTCCACTGCACACCGGTCAGGTGGCCGTCGATAAACGACCAGATCGAGGGGATCATACAGCCGGCAAAAATCGGGAAGTACGACCACTTGGGCAACTTCTTGATCCACAGGCCCATCAGCATCGGGAAGCCCATCGGCACCCCAATGACCGAGCCGATGATCAGGTACGCGTCAAAGAGAGCAATCTCACTCTGATTTGCCAGCAGCAGCGCATAGCAAATGATGATCGCGCCCAGAACCAGCGTGGCGATGTGACAGATCCGGATTTCCGTCTTCGGCGAAAGGTCCTTGTGGTAACCCAAAGCACCCCGCAGGCGAGGAATGATATTACGGGCGATAACACCCACCTGGCCATTCAGGCCGGAGTCCATGCTGCTCATCGTAGCCGCGAACATGGCCGCAATCATCATGCCCATCATCCCGTTGGGCAGGAGCTTCATGGCGATAAAGGCGTAAGCCGTCTCGGTCGGTTTCTCCAGACCGCTGGCCATGATCTCATCCGCAAACATGAAGCGCGCAACCATCGGCGGGACGAACCAGATCAGGCTCCCGATCGCCATCATGATGAAGCCCCACCAGGAGGCACGGGAGGCTTCCCTACCGTCGCGGGCAGCGATGTAGCGCCCGGCAGAGCTCAGGCTGATCTGCCCGTAGAACTGCATGAAAAAGACCACCACGGCCCACTGATAGGTGAAGCGGTCTCCCGGGAAATGGCCCGGATCGTTAATGAAGCGGAAGTCCTCCGCGAAACGCGGATCTTTGAAATAGCTGAAAAATTCTCCAAATCCCCCGATCGCACGCAGTGAGAGGTAAAACACCAGCGCCGTAATCGCAAACATGACCAGCGCCTGCACAAAGTCCGTCGCCATGACCGCCCATTTTCCCCCTGTGGTGGAGTAGAAAACCACGATCAGGCAGATCGAGACCATAACGGGAATCAGCGGTAGGTTCAGCACCGTACTCGCAAAGAGCGAGAGCGCGTAGAGCTGGATAGCAGCCCCAAAGGGTCCAAGAAACACCCCGGCGACGGCAGAAAACTGCTCCACCGGCACCCCGTATCTCGTCCGTACGACATCGGCACCCGTATAGGCCCGGGTCTGCCGGAACCACCGCCCCAGAAAAAGACCGCCTGCGGCAAACCCCATACAGTTAGCCAGATAGATAACCAGCAGACTGGGGCCGGCCTCGTAGGCTGCGGACGCGTTTCCGGTAAAAGTAAAGGCACTGATCCCGCTCATCAGGATACTCGTACCAACCAGCCACCACGTGCCGCGGCCACCACCACGAACGAAGTCGCTGAGGTCCTTGTTGAAACGGGCAAAAACCATGCCCAGGACAAGCAAGACACCAAGATAAAGGGAAAGGGTAATGTATTCGATATTCATTTTCTCTGAGGGAAGGAGGGTCTATAGCCGAAACTCCTTTTTCATACAATCGGATTCGATCACCACCCGTATAATAACTTGGTCACTCAGGTGAAACCTTCCCTCAGACCAGCCGTGGCTCGATTTGTGCGTACTCAAAAAAACCCTCATCTTCCAGCGCTTTGACCATCTCCTCGACCTGGGTAGCATCCGGCTGTTTGAGCGGGCTGCGGACCGGACCACAGTCCACCCCCAGCAGTCCCATCAGAGCCTTGCTCGCAGCCAGGTGGCCAACCCCGATTCCATTGCAGATATCGATCATACGTATGGACTTATTTTGGAGCTCGCGGGCTTCTATGGAGTCCCCCGACGCCAGTGCATCAATCAGGCCCAGGTAGAGGGGAGAGGCATAGTTATAGGTACTCCCGACCGCACCGCGCGCGCCAGCGCTCCAACCTTCGAGCAGTAGCTCGTCGCGCCCGAAGAGAATATCGTATTTACCATCTGCAAATGCCAAGCAGGCCGAGTAGTCCTTAACATCCTCATAAGTGTACTTGATGCCACGCAGATTAGGAATCCGACCATGGGCTCGTGTCAGGAACTCCTCCCCCGAGAAATCCACCCCGGTCATGCTGGGGATATTATAGTAATAAAAGGGTAAGCCGGGGGCCGAGGCCGCGATTGGCACGCACCACTCGACCAGGTCTTCGCAGTCCTGCGGGCGGAAGAAGAACGGGGCCATGGCAGAAATCGCATCGGCGCCGACAGTGGAGGCGTGCGCCGCCAGTCGGCAGGCCTCGGGCTGGGCGGTGTGCCCGACATGTACGATCACTTTAAAGCCCTCCGGCCTCGCCTTCATCCACGCCGCTGCCACAGCCTCGCGCTCCTCAACGCTCAGGGAGGCCCCCTCCCCGGTCGTACCGCAGACAAAGGCTCCACTCACCCCGCGCTGGGCCAGCATCTCAGCATAGGCCGGGATGACTGACAGGTTTAACTCTCCATCAGGCCCCATGGGCGTAAACGGTGCAGCCACCAATCCATTCAATGCTTCCATAGCTTAAAATCAGGTTCGCGCGGAGAGGCTTCGAAAAGCGCCCGCGATTTAATTATTTTGTGATTAAATTGTCAAATATCAGTGTTCACATTCGGAACGAGACGCCCCGAACGGTTCATTCAGGATCAGTCCAAAGAAGCCGTTTCCCCTATCGTCTCCGGCCAGGGCGTGAAGGTCAGCCGTAGCGTCGCCTCCTCGGCGGGCTCCGCCAGGTCGATCCCCAGTCGAGTGCCGCGTGGGGGGTCGTTGGGGACGATGCCGATGACCGGCTTTTGATTTAGCACGAGCGCCTGGCCCCCAAGCTCTTCGTACCGGACGAGCAGATCGGACTTACCGCTCGGGTCTTCGGCATTGCGGATGCGCAGGGACTGCTCGTCGAGTATTTCAAATTTATACCCCGGCAGCACCACGATCGCCGTGCCGAAGTCCTCCGGGCTGCCTTCCTTGAAGCGAACCTCGTCGAGAATCTCCAGCGCCCCACCCCCTGCCCGATCAAAGATATACGTGCGGATCAGCTCCTCCAGAGCGGGCACGTCGTAGGCGCTGGTCAGCTCCATCTCCCACATGTCAGAGGTCTCGCTAAAATCTGTCTGCACACTGACTGCGCGCGCCTGAGCACCCCGGCTCTGCTGCTTACCCGCCACCAGCGGCACCGGATGCCCAAAGGAGTTGATCGCCTGACTGCGGTAGCGGTTCTCGTTGAACGTATCTTTCACATAGGCATCGCGCCCGAGATCGCCTGCCGCGAGATGCCCGTTGTTGGCGATGACGTAGGAGCCCGAGTCGTTATGGTTGTGCAGTTGCGCGTTGTGGCCGGACTTCATCGCCACAGCCAAGCCCTTGTTCGGGTCCGGATGGCGACGGCTGATCAATGCCCCACCATCGGGGAACCAGTCACGCAGGGCCAGCGGGGAGGCACTCGCCTTTTCAGGCACCTCGGGCCGCGGCAGCGAGACATCCAGCAGCGAAACATTCAGCCCGGCCTTGAGATTCGGGACTGGGCTGATCGTGCCCTCTCCAAAGTTTACGGCAATGTAGTCGAGCATCCAGCCCGCGGGCTTATCTGTCAGCCGCGCATCACTGAACGCCGGGTAATGGTTACCGGAGATCTGCCAGCGCCGTCCGAACTGCGAGATCGCCCGAATCTTATCCGTCGAGAGCAGGTCCAGCTCCCCACCCGTGGCGTGCTTGAGCAGATCGGCCCCGACCAGGTAGAAGCCGAACCCGAAGTTCCAGTAGCCCAAGCCTTCCTGGCAAAACCCATCATCACCGAAGCCCTCGATAAAGCGCTGCGTATACAGCTCAAAGGCCGCCGCGATCCGGGCCCGGTCTTCAGGAGCTTCCATCAGGATCAGTGCCATGCCGAGCACCCCGGCATTGCAGACCGCGTTCCAGTTATTACTGGCTCTCAGGAACCAGAAGTCCCCCGTGACGCCGCTGTTGATATGCTCCAGATAGGGCTCAAGCACACGGGCATTGACCTCCTCGCGAATGCGTTCGCGTGTCTCGGGCTGGAGACGATCCTGCAGGACCCAGTCCGTACAGGCCAGAGACCACCCACGGATCGACGCCCCGAGATCGATCTTGTCGTAGTTATCTTCCCAGAGCTTCCGGTCACCGGCGTGGGCGGGCATGATCCACGCGGGCTCATCATTGATAGCCGACACGTAGCTTTCGATGGCGGGCAGGAAGCGACCCTTGTTCTCCAGCGCCTCGGCCATGACCAGATATTGCAGATTCTTCAACCGCTTCCAAAAGGGCTTCTCAAAACTCTGGCGGTCGCCCGTCAGCTTGAAGTCGTCATAGAGCGCTTGCGTCAGGATGTCCGGGCGCTCGCCCATCGCCACCTGCGCCCGCTCGATCACGGTCTGCCCCTCTTTCGTGGGATACCAGCGATCCCAGACCGCGCGATCATCCGCACGCGGATAGAGCACCTGCGGCTCAGCAGGCATCCACTCGGTGATCTCCTCCACACGCGCCTCACTCACCAGCGGCAAGTCCTGCCGCGAGAGTTCGGCATTGCTGACGGCTGCCTTGGGCTCAGAGCCGCAGGCACTCACCGTCAGCATAAGACCGACCGGCAGAGCCAGATTCACGAAACGAAACAATCGAAATGGAAACATCGAAAAACAATTTGAAAGTCATCGAAAAGCCGGAGGCTGCACGCCGCCCCCGGCTCGCAAGACAGATTAACCGCGGTTGCTGCGGCGCTTCAACGCCATACGCGAAATCAAAGCCATCAGGGCCAGGTACAGACCGACCGAAGATGCCTCGGGGATAGCCGCCTCGACGTGGAGCAGGCCGTTGCTCTTCGTAAAGGAGTAGAGCATGCCTTCCAGCTCCGTCGTCCAGACACCGCTGCCGTTATCGCTCAGGGCGACATCATCATAGAAGCCGGTCAGCGTCACGGTGCTCACCGTACCGCTTTGGCTGTTGAAATCCAAAATCTGGAAGTCGCCTTCCGTCGCAGCCTCGTCGAACTCGATCGAGAACGTATCAGCGTAGGTGAAGCTGTCGGCAATCAACTGGGCATTGGTGTTCACAGTGATAGAGGTGGCGTCGATCGCCTCCTCCAACTGCAGGGCACCACTGCGGACGATCAGGTGCCCGATGCTGCGGTTACTACTGAGGATTGCGGCGTTAGCGGCGCTGGCGTTACCTGCGTAGATGAAGGTCGAGTCGGCGGAGATACCGTCCGAGTTGTTACCGGCCAGTTCGTTCCGGGTACCGTCCCCGCCTACAGCGATGAGGGTTGTGGTCCCTTCAACGCTCGTCGTGCTGGCGAGGCTCAGGTCGAAGTCGTTCTCCTTGATGGTGCCGTTACCCTTGAAAACCCAGTTCGTCGTCGTGGTGGACTTGCTATTGCGGAAGAGGCCCTGCCCATTTGTCAGGTCCAGCGTGTGGCCGTTCGTATCGATCGCAAAGGTCACCGTGCCGCCCGTGGGAGCGCCCGTGGAGTCCGTCGTCACATAGCCACCGGATCGCAGCGAAACATCACTGTCGAGTTTCAGCGTGAGTGTTTTACCGGTGCCGCGCTGGATGAAGTTGATACGCTCGACATTACCGCCGGAGACTTCGGCGAGGTTCAGGGTCTTCGTCGTATCCCCCAGTGCCTCAAGATAAAGCCAGTTCAGAGCAACCTCGCTATCGATGCGCTGATCGACTGTGAAGTTAACCAGCGTAATACCCGTCTCACCGAGATCCGCACCACTGCCGATCGTGGTCTGGGCACCATCCACCATCAAGGCACGAGCGGTTGAGTAGCCATCGGCGACA
This sequence comes from Ruficoccus sp. ZRK36, assembly GCF_019603315.1. Lineage (NCBI taxonomy): Bacteria > Pseudomonadati > Verrucomicrobiota > Opitutia > Puniceicoccales > Cerasicoccaceae > Ruficoccus > Ruficoccus sp. ZRK36. The sequence continues at coordinate 2,121,989 of NZ_CP080649.1, read as the reverse complement.
GAGAGACTGCCACCGGTCATGGTGAAATTGCCGTTCACCAGCAGGCGCGTATCGGTCAGGACCGTGTCGCTGCTGTCCGGAGTGGTCTTAAGAATAATGGAGCCGCTGTCCATCGTCAGCGAACCGTTGACTGAGTGCGTAAACGTGTTGCGCGTCGTCGTACCACTGCGGGTAGCCGAGTACACGTTGAGCGTACCTCCGCTGATCGTCAGATCGCCCACCAGTTGCTGAGTCGAGGAAACCGCATCGGTGTCGACCAGCAATCGGTTAAACTCAAGCACGCCGCCGGAGTTCAAGGTCACGCCGGAGGAAGCCGTCAGCACCGAGCCGGTGGTGATCCCGCTCTCGGTCGAGGTGTTCAGGTTGACAACGGTGGTACCGGTCGAGGACCCGAGCACCAACTCGTCGGTCAGCTCCAGCGTACGCTGAACCTCAACTGTATTCGCAAAGGCCGAGGTCTGCGTCATCGTCAGCCCACCTACAGTACCCGACGCACTGGCGTCATAAGTGACAGTGCGGTCAGCTGCGGCATCACCGAGCACAGCCGTCTCACCAGCTCCTGGCGCAGAGCCGTCCACCCAGTTAGTCCCATCAGACCAGAGGCCACCCTCCGTCGCACTGTCCCAGACAATGGTTTGTGCGCTCAGGGCAGCAGGTAGCAGGGAAAACAGACAGGCGCTTTTCAGCGACAGGGCAGGCTTGGGAATCAAGCGGAGTATTTCGTTCGTGTATCTCATGAGATTAGCAGGTTTTGGAGGTTGTTCGTTAGGTAGGTCGGCTCTGTAAACGTGCGCACGCGCATCACCGAAATTATTTATTTATAAGATTTTATACTTCTGATGGCTTATATTCAGATCAAAGAGAAGGTGCTTCAGTGGCTGATTTGCCACATGGATGGAGTGTTCTCCAGAATCTCGGGCGGGTAGCTGTCTACGTGCCCGTCATAAAAAACGACATTGGCCTTTCCCTTGTGACGATACCCGATCGCGTTGTTCGTGGTGATCTCTCCCACATACTCGTTAAAGGGGTAATTCACGAGCCAGTTGGGAGCATCGACGAAGGCAATCACCTCGCCGGGGCGAATCACATCCGTCACCCGGACTGCGGCCACCGCGCCCAGAGCATTATAGCTACGGCCAAAGGGCATATCCGTCCAGTTCGAGGCATAGCAGCGGTCGATACGCCCCCCCTCGACGGTCGCCATCGGGCAGATGTATTCATCCGGCCAGAAGGTCGGCGGCCAGTTAGACCTGTCGGTGAACTTTTCGACTTCGAGGAACGGTAGAAAGGCGTCGTTACTGTGCCACAGGACGCGCCCCGACGAGGCGACTTCGGAGCCGTTGCTGAATGTCGGCACATACATACGCTGCGGATTCGAATTCGCGTAGGTGATGTTCGCCATCTGGAGGCGGCGCAGGTTCGAGAGGCAGTGAGTGCTCGCCATGTTTTCCCGCACGTGTCCGACACCGGTCATGAGCAGCGCAGAAAGAATCGCGACCACTGCGATCACGGCCAAAAGCTCGACCAGGGAGAAAGCCGGGCGCCTGAACGTGCGTGAAATCATCGGGGACATGGGGAGATGTGGGCAGGGGTGCTAAGGGGTGTTGGGAACAGTAAAACGATTATGCGTTAACTTTTATTCGTAAGGTATTTTCGTGCGAAACTAATCAGGTGTTCTCTATTTCGATACACACTAGGCCGCCGTATCCGGTGGACGCGCCACCGTCTTGCCGGCGAAAAACTTTGGCAGCAGATACTGGCATTCGCTGGCGACGGCATGCCGGTGAGTGGGAAGCTCCATCGCCATGTGCATGAGCTTGCGTGCGTATATTTCGGATTGGTTCAGATAGCGGGAGGGATTCGGTGTGAGATAGGAAAACAGTGGGTCGTCTTCGCGTGCGATGAGGGAAACATCCTGCGGGACCTTGAGGCCATTTTCGGCCAGAAACATCCGCGTCGTGACATACACATACGGGTTGGCGATGATCATCGCTGTCGGCCGACGCTCAGGCGCCGTCATGAACAAGCGCGCCAGGCATTTGTTAATGCTCTGCGCATCCACGTCGTCATGGTAAATCACGTTCGCCGTGATGCTTTTAGCATAGGCAGAGGTGCTGATGCCCTCGAAGAACCCGACCTCCGAGCGCAAGTCCCCTGCCCTGCGCGACTGCGGCAGAAACAGTACCATGTGGCGGTGACCGGCCCGGATCAACGTGCCCACCGCATGGCGGCAAATCGCGCGGTGATCGATGTCCACGCCCGGCAGGCTCACGTTTTCGTGGTTCGTCCCGGCCAGCACCGCAGGCAGTTGACGTGCCTGGAACCAGCGCTGCATCGCCACACTGGAGAGCACAAGCACCCACGAGGTATGCCCGTTCTGCTCCACCAGTTTATTCAGGATCGCAGAGGGGTTCGTGCGGTAGTACTTCGTACCGGTGTAGATCTTCAAACGCCAGCCGGCCTCGAACAGCATCTCCCGGAAAATGTCTACCCACAGGGAAAATGGACGCAGGCTGATCGTGGACTTGGGCGTGATCAGGCCCACACTCGACTCGCCCTCCTCAAGGGTCGCGCCTGTGGGCTCCGGCACCTGGCAGATGCGGTTCCCCACGCCGTGGCGGGTTTCGAGGATCCCCTCGTAGCGTAGCTGTTCCAGAGCCCGGCGCAGTGTGCTGTGGCTGACCTGCAGGGTCTTACTCAGGGCCCGCTCACTCGGCAGCCAACCACTCCAGGTATTCTGGGCGATCAGTTCCTTCAGGCGCAGGGCAGTCTGATTGGATAATGTATTTTTGGGAACAAGCGTCATTCGGCGGGGTGGGTCGAATGGATAAGGGAGTGCCCCTATAACTGTGCCAGAACACTTGAATTAAAAACCCAAATGTAGTGTTATTTTTTTAATAACACTATAAAAACACCCTAGCTACTCTTAAAAATGGTTAAAAGCAGGTGTGTTATTGCGAGGTTTGAGTGGAGCACAGAGGCTCGCCCTCAGCTATCGTTCTGGCGCTGGTGCTTGAGTTCCTTCCACTGTGCCAGACGCTCGGCCAGCGAGGCCTCCGCCCCATATGGACTGGGCTTGTAGAGCTCCAGCGGGTCCAACATGTACTCCTGCCCGGAGATGTGATCCGGGCTGTCATGGGAATACTGATACGTGTCGCCGTGGCCGAGCTGCTTGCCGATTTTACTGTGACTGTCCCGCAGCCACTGGGGCACTGACTGCACCGGTCCTTCCTTGATCGCCCGGCGCGCCCGGGATATCGCCTCGGTGGCAGAGTTGCTTTTCGGGCACAGTGAGAGAAACAGTGTGGCATGGCTCAGTGTGAGCGCAGCCTCGGGCATCCCGATAAACTCCACCGCCTGCAGCGCAGCCGTAGCCAGCGGCAGAGCGCGCGAGTCCGCCAGCCCGATATCCTCGGAGGCGAGAATAATTAAACGCCGGGCAATAAAGCGCGGGTCTTCCCCACCCTCGACCATCTTGGCCAACCAGTAGAGCGCCGCGTCCGGGTCAGAGCCACGCACGCTTTTGATGAAAGCCGAAATCGTGTCGTAGTGCTCGTCCTCGTCTGCATCGTAGCGAATCTGCCGCTCGCGGGCGAAGACCTCCAGTTCAGCCGGTGTGATCTCACTACCGGTGGGCTGGCTGAGCACGAGCGTTTCCAGCGCGTTGAGCGCGCGGCGCATATCGCCGTCGCACAGGCGTGCGAGACCGACCAGTACGGCGTCCTCCGCCGTACAGCGTGCCGCTCCGAGCCCACGCTCGGCATCCTCCAGGGCGCGCCTCAGCAGGTCCACTGTGGCCGACTCGGGCAGCGGCTCCAGCCGGAAGAGATGGCTGCGACTCAGCAATGGGTCGATGATGTAAAAGCCGGGGTTGTGCGTGGTCGCACCGATCAGGCGGATGTTACCCGCCTCCACATCTGGCAGGAGCAGATCCTGCTGCGCCTTGTTAAAGCGGTGGATCTCGTCGATAAACAAAATCGTCTCGTGCGCCGCATCGTAGCGCGCCATGCGCAGGATGTCCCGCAACTCGGCCACATTCGACATGACGGCGTTGATCCGCACACACTTCGCGCCGGTCTCCTGGGCGATGACCTCGGCCAGCGTGGTTTTTCCGCAGCCGGGAGGTCCGTAAAAAAGCAGACTCCCAAAGGTGTCCGTACGGATGAGCTTGGGCAGGAGTGAGCCCTCGCCCAGCAGATGGTCCTGCCCGAGGACTTCGGAGAGATCACGGGGGCGCATGCGCACCGCCAGCGGACGGTGCCGCTGCGTGTTGCTCGCCGGGGAGGCATCACCTTCGGAGGCCCCTTTTTGTGACGAGGACTCGTCAAACAGGCTGGACTGGAAATCGTTGCTCAAGAGGGGTGAATATTTGTACACACACCCTCTTTTTTCCAGCCCAAACTGAAAGCTTGCTCAATTCAATTTCGCTCAGACCATTGGCTGACGATCCCTTGCGACTGCAGAATTCCCATAATCTCTTCAGCCATCAAGGCTTGCCCATAGGCATTCGGATGCATCCCGTCGCGGAACGGATTTTGTCCAGAGCGAACGGCCTCCTTGTAGCGCTGATCCAAACAGAAGAAAGGAACACCGATCTCGTCACAGTACTGCGCGAACTCATCATAGGCCCGGTCTGGCTTAAAATTACCGTCCACTTCAACTTCCCGCCGGGAAGGATGATAGAGGACCGCGACAACGACCCCATCGGCCTTGAGCTTTTCGATGAGTTCCCCAAGTTCAGGCAGGCAGTTCGGGCCCACTTCATGCTCCTTCTCCTTTTCTGCTTGCGGGGTGCGTTTCAGTATAGCGGCGAGCCTCGGCAGCGCGTATCGAGTGCATAGCTCCCCTAGGGCCGAATGCGGAGAGACTGTAGGATGAGTATGGGGATTAAGCGGCGCAAAGGTTGGGAAGTCGTCAATGTCTTCACGATTAAGGACGATGACAGCCGCATCCGCCTCGAACGTGCCGTATTGCTTGACATAAGCGAGCAGATTCGGCGGCCCCCAGGAACCGGCAGAAACATTACCCACGTAAACGGGGACTCTCATCTGCTTTCCAAGCTGTTTTTTAAGGATTTCCGTGGCCAGTTCGTCCTGGTCGGTCAGGTTGCCACCGTTCGGGATCGAGTCTCCCAGCACCAGCAAACGCACCTCGTTGCCCTGACGCTGTGACGAAATGTCATCTGAACGCATCCCGTAGGCGTTAGTCGAAAAACGGTTGCCAAAACGCGAGTAGGTGCACGAGGGCTTGAACATGTACTCGATCGCAGGATGCGCGATGGAAAGCGGCGGATCGCCGAGCCCAACCCAGTAACGACACACCACTTCGCTCACTGCGAAGAAAAGTACCAGCCCCAGCAACAGATACCATTTTTTCTTGCCCGTGAGGCTCCAGTCTGAGGCGTGTGTTCTTTTTCCTAGACCATCCTGGGACGGAGCTGCCCCCGGTGCCTCGGGGGAAAATAACAGATGAGCGGCATGCTCAGATAACGTGCGGCCATGCAGGCGAGCTTGTTCCCGGAAGCTTTCGCATTGTTTCTGATTTAAGTGTTTTTCCAGTTTTATGATTACGTTCATGAGCAATGGTTGAACTTTCACAACACACAAGTTGATAATTCTCAACCAAACAAGAAAGAAAGTTGAACAAGTCCAACGGATTCTCTACGGACACGTAGGAATGCCCCCCATTACCAAGGAATTTCTCAATCAGTGGATCGCTGACAAAGGCATGACTCAGGTTGAATTTGGGGAGCTGGTCGGTTGGGACAAATACGCCATCCATGGCGTTCTCAGTGGCAAACGAAAGATAAAGGCTCCGGAGCAACGCCTGCTGAATCTACTCATCTTCGGTAAGCTTCCCCATGGATATGCCAAGGCGGACACGACGCTGGAATTCAGCAATAATGAATGAGCCCTGATTGAAAATATGGCCAAGCGCGAGGGATATCCCAACGCGGAGCAATGGGTGATCGCTAAAATCCGAGCCTACCTGACCCAGTTGCCACCGAACGAAAAATCAATGCCTCCGACCTCCCTCAAGGGTAAGGTCGATTAATCCACGACAATTCCCTCGCAAGAGACGGCATTCGTGCGCTCAGCAGTGGCCCTCCGCCACCACCCCGATAAAACTTTCGCCTTGGCCCGCCATTTGCACGCTGGCATGCTACCTTCGACCAGCACGGAGTATGGTTCTCTCACTTCATCCACCTACGATTTCCCATGCCGACTAATCCCGAAAAACAGCGCCTCGACGAATCCCTGGACCGTGAAAAGAACTGGAAACGCTGGGGCCCCTACCTCTCCGAGCGCCAGTGGGGCACCGTCCGCGAGGACTACTCGCCCGACGGCGAAGCGTGGACCTACTTCCCGCACGAGCAGGCACGCAGCCGCGCCTATCGCTGGGGCGAGGACGGCCTGCTGGGCATCACCGACCGCGAGTGCCGCCTCTGCTTTGCACTGGCCCTGTGGAACGAGAAAGACCCCATCCTCAAGGAGCGTCTCTTCGGGCTTTCGGGGCCGGAGGGTAACCACGGTGAGGACTGCAAGGAGCTCTACTACTATCTGGATTCCAGCCCCACCCACAGCTATCTGAAGAGCCTCTACAAGTATCCGCAGGCCGCCTACCCCTATGAGTGGCTGGTCGCTGAGAATGGACGGCGCGGGTTTAACCAGCCAGAGTTCGAGCTGCTCGACACCGGGGTGATGAACGACAACCGCTACTTCGACGTCTTCGCCGAGTACGCGAAGGCAGGCCCCAACGACATCCTCATCAAGCTCACAGTCGCCAACCGCGGCACGGACACCGCAACCCTCCACCTGCTCCCCACCCTCTGGTTTCGCAACACCTGGATCTGGGGCTGCTCGCACGAGGGCTGCACCCTGAAGCCACGTATTGAAAAAACGGATACGGGCCTCCTGGCCGCTGGCCACGACAATCTGGAGGAGTTCATCCTCGAGGCTGAAGACGATCCCGAGGCCTGGCTGTTTACCGAAAACGAGAGCAACAGCGAAAAGCTCTTCGGCTCGGCGAACGCCACCCCTTACGTCAAGGACGCCTTCAACCGCCTGCTGTGCGAGGGAGATCAGGATGCAGTCAACCCTGAGCAGCATGGCACCAAGGCCGCTGCGCACTACCGTCTGGAGCTGCCCCCCGGGCAGAGCCGCACCCTGCGCCTGCGACTGGTGATGAAAGCCAAGCGCGGGAAGAACAAAGCGTTCGGGCCGGACTTTGAGAAGACCTTTAAAACCCGCAGCGCGGAGACCGACTCCTATTACCGTGACATTCTTGGTGAGGACGGGCTGCACCCGCACGAGGAGCAGGTCATCCGCCAGGCCTACGCCGGGCTGCTGCACTCCAAGCAGTTCTACCACTACGTGGTGAAGGACTGGCTCCACGGAGATCCCGGCGAGCCGACCCCGCCCGACTCCCGCCTGCATGGCCGTAACGAGGAATGGGAAAACCTCTACAGTCGCGACGTCATCTCCATGCCCGACAAGTGGGAGTACCCGTGGTTCGCCGCCTGGGACCTGGCCTTCCACATGATCCCCTTTGACAAGATCGATCCGGACTTCGCGAAGCGGCAGCTCATCCTCATGCTGCGCGAGTGGTACATGCACCCCAACGGTCAAATACCGGCCTACGAGTGGAACTTCTCCGACGTAAACCCGCCCGTGCACGCCTGGGCGGTCTGGCGCGTCTACAAGATGACCGGCAAGCGTGGCGCACGCGACCTGGACTTCCTCGCCCAGTGCTTCCACAAGCTGCTGATCAACTTCACCTGGTGGGTCAACCGCAAGGACCCGCACGGCAAGAACCTCTTCTCCGGCGGCTTCCTCGGACTCGATAACATCGGGGCCTTTGACCGCTCCCAGCCTCTGCCCGATGGCTACCACCTGGAGCAGGCCGACGGCACTGCGTGGATGGCATTCTTCTGCGCCACCATGCTCTCGATCTCACTTGAGCTGGCCGGGAACGACCCAGCCTACGAGGGTGTGGCCTCGAAATTCTTCGAGCACTTTGTCGCCATCGCCGAGGCCATGAACACCCTCGGCGGCACCGGTCTGTGGAACGAGCAGGACGGCTTTTACTACGACATGCTTCAGGCCGACGACACCACGATCCCGATGGCCATCCGCTCCATGGTCGGGCTGGTGCCGGTATGCGCGGTCGAGGTCCTGCCCGTGGAGACCATCGAGAAGCTCCCGCGCTTCAAGAAGCGCATGCAGTGGTTTCTCAAGCACAATGAAGTCTTTGCCAAGGAAGCCTCCTGCCTGGAGTTTGGCGGCGGCAAGGAAGAGGGCGCCAAGCTGCTGCTGGCCATCCCGTCCCGCAAGCGGCTGGAGCGCGTGCTGCGCTACCTCTTCGACGAGGATGAGTTCCTCTCCGCCTATGGGCTGCGCTCCCTCTCCAAGGCGCACCGCGAGCAGCCCTTCCGGCTGGACTACCACGGGCGGGAGTTCTCCGTCTCTTATCAGCCCGCCGAGTCGAACAGCGGGCTCTTCGGGGGGAACTCCAACTGGCGAGGTCCCATCTGGTTCCCGTTGAATTTCCTGCTCATCGAGTCGCTGGAAAAGTATCACCACTTCTACGGTGACGACCTCAAGGTCGAGCTCCCCACCGGCTCCGGAAACTGGGTCAACCTCCAGGAAGCCGCCTCCGAGCTTTCCCGCCGCCTGTGCGCAATCTTCCTGCCCGATAACAACGGCGACCGCGCTGTGCACCGGCTGCATGCCGATTGGTACCGCGACGAGCACTTCAAGGATCTCGTCCTGTTTAATGAGTACTTCGACGGGGACAACGGTCGCGGCGTCGGAGCCAGCCACCAGACCGGCTGGACCGGCCTCGTGGCCAAGCTTTTAGAGGACAAGTGCCGCCGAGACTAGTGACGCAGCTCGTTAATCAATAAGCTCCATCACCCTCAGGTCGCCACCTACTGCGCAGGAGTCAGCGTGGTCACGAAGCGCGCGTGGCGCGTCTGCTCCGACTCCAGATAGAAGGCCGTGTGGCGTGTCGGAGGCACGCCGGGCGCGCTCGCCACATAGAGCGTAAAGGAGCCCGGACAGGCGAAAGTAACATCCAGCACAAGACCGCCGTCGAAGACGACCGGAACCGTCGCCGTGTCTTCAAAGTGCGCGGCCGACACATCCTTCCAGTACTTGAAAGACTCGGGCAGGTCCTTTTGAAAATCCTCCGGTGAGACCGGGCGGAATGCGTCGCCTAACTGCGCGCTACCCTCCAGGTGCAGGGCGAGACCGAGCGGCTTACCCTCGGCAGCGGCTTCGGAGACCTTTATCACGACACTGTCGATTAAGGTATCCCCATCCAGGCTCAGGCTGCGCTCAGCCTCAACACCATCCCGATACCAGGACTGCCGCGCCGACATTGTGCCCGCCTCCGCATCGAAGTCCGTCAGCGTGCCACGCTTCCAGGGCTGCTGCCCTTCTCCGCCGACCAGCGGGATATTGTGCGTGAGTCCGCGGCGGTAGTAGCCGTTGCTCATCGGAGAGCCGTAGCCGACGGTGCCGGGGTCTTGCGAGATCACCGCATCCCCGAAATAGGCGGACCAGTTGAGCGCCTCAGACTGCGAGTGTGAGCGCCCCAACTGCCCGAACTGGAAGAAGACCTGCCAAGGGCCCTTTTTCAGCAGGGAAAAGCGGGAGCTCTCCATCAGGCGCGAGACGACCGGCGGAAGCTCCACCTCTCCCTCCACCTGCGCGGGCGGATCAATCAGAGTATCCCAGTTATACTCCCCGGCGACATCTGCCAGACCGGGCCGCGTTGGCAGTGCCCGGTAAATCCGCCCCAGTCGATCTTCGCTCAGCTTGATGATACCGTTGGCGTCGGCCGGGTTGGGCAGGCGCCCGTCCGGGAAGCGGATGGCAAAGGGTGCCAGAGCCAGGTTTTCCGCGATGGCCGCCTCGGTCTCCAGGCGCTGACCTTCACCGAGCAGAGCCGCGAAGCAGAAGAGAGGATACGTCGCCGTGATCACGTAGTTATTGTACCCCATGGACTGCTCGTACCAGAAGTAATCGCTGGTAACGCCTTCGCGGAACTGCTGGCGCAGCCCATAGGGGCCATCGACCACACGCGCCCACAGATCGTCGTCTCCATAGAGCAGCGCCACTTGCGCCGCACTGGCCCGGAACCAGGTGGAGATATTGTGAATGCTTTTGCCCTGAGCGCTAATCAACTCAGCCTGTGGCTTGAGCAGATGCTCAAACCAATACTGCCGCCGCTCCTCATCCACCGCGTCAAAGATCAAACGAGCCGCCTCCGTCAGGCGGGCTAGCCAAGTGGCGTCCTCCAGCGATTGCCACCCGAGGTGCGAGTTCTTGCGCTGGCGCGGGTTATGCCCCCACCCCTCGTAGTTATCCGCATAAAAATCGAACTGCCCGGCCACCCAGTCCAGATAGTGCTGCTCACCGGTCAGCCGATAGAGCCTGGCCGCCTCGACCATGGCGGAGATGTTTCGGGAGCGCACCCCAAAGACCCAGGCCTCGAAAATCTCCGTGGTGATCTCCACACGATCTCCGCTCTTACTCATCAGGTGGTCGGTATCCTCTCCGGGGACCTCCTCTCGCCAGAGCAGAAAAGCCCCGTCCACCGGGCTGACAAAGTTATGCCACCAGCCGGCCTGCCACTCGGCGCGGTCGCGCGGCTCGGCCATCCAGGCCTCGGTCTTGTCCCGCACACCCTCGAACCAATGCGCCCACCGCGGAGAGTCGGCCACGCGGCGACGTGCGCCCTCCCAGTCCTCCACCGGGGTGCGCAGTACGCCACCATCGGGCTGGTAGATCTTGTATTCGCTGAAGGCCTGCTCGGGATCGCCTTTGGGAAACCCGACCTCACTGATGCTCATCGTATCTTCCATGATTTCACGCGTTTGCTCGGCAGGGAGTTTTTCCAGAAGAAAGTCATCAAAGTCTGCCATCACTTCGGACTTCTCGAAAGAGTGAATCCATACGCGAGCCTGCACAGCCTCGGGAGGCGCAATCGCCAGCAGCGTATAGCGTCTCCATCCAGCTTGTTCCATTAACTTCCGGATATGTGCCGAAGGATCAAGAACCTCTCCGTCTTCATCGTAAAACCGAATATACACGCCGACGCCCCCACCGGAAATCACGCGCGCGTCAAACCCCAGTCGATATCCAGCACCGGGCTCGACTGGCCAGGGAGCCGTCCGCACGCTGCTACCGCCATCTGTGCGGGCATCTGTCACTCGCAGCCCGGCATCTCCCTGCCGGGCTGCCTCAGCAGCAACAACACTCATGCCAGCATCGGCGGAGTCAAAGACCCAACCCGTCCGACCATCCTCGAAGCCGGGATTTGCAAGTGGAATCGACTCAGCACTGAGAGCGCAAAACGTACACGTCGAAAGTAGAAAAGAAACAAGCGGAGTAAACATAGGGTCTGGACTGAGTATCACAAACCACACGCGTTTCCAACCAGTATCATACTGGCACCACCATATATCCTCGACCCGCTTAACACGCCATGGGGTAACCTCCCAGAGAGCGGCTCTCACAAACAGCTTTATAGGACACAAAAAAAGCGGGACCCATTCAGGTCCCGCTCTTGTGTGTAAGAGTTTGATGTGATGGCTATTCCTGGGAGGAGCCCAGCTGCCAGATGTAGAAGGCCGCACCGGATCCTCCGACCGAGAGCGTCTTTGCTTCGGAGTCGCCGAGCGGTGTCCAGTGTTCCAGATCCGAGCTCTCCCATAGCTGCAACTCGACGCTGATCGTCTTGTCGGATTTGACTTCGATCAAGCTCTGGCCGACGAGCGAAGCGAGGCTGTCGGCGGTGTACAGCCCGTAGGCGGACTGGACATCAGAACTGTTCGCGATGGCGCTGGCGATACTGTTTGTGATCGAGGAGTTGGCAGTCGTCGGGTCCAGCCCGTTTTGGACTTCGGTGGCATCGTCGATGAGGTCGTTGTCGCTGTCGGAGTCCAGTGGCGAGCTACCGACGGCCTGCTCCTGGAGGTTAGTCAGGCCGTCACCATCGGCATCGGAGGTGCCATCGTAGGCGAGCGTGCCGAAGTGATCCATTTCCCAGGCGTCAACCAGGCCGTCACCATCAGAGTCCGTCAGCGTGGAGGCCACGGCGAAGTCACCCTGGTAGTCCAAGCGCACCCAGACGGTCTGCGTGTCCGTGTCGATGCCCCAGGCGCCGAGCTCGTCCTCCTCAGTGGCCGCGCGCATGAGCGGCTCTGCGGCGAGCTCTCCGGCGGCGGTCTGGTCGGCGGCTGCGTACCACCCACCCTCGTCATCGTCGGAGGTGTCCTCGTCGAGGAAGGCCGCGATGTAGAGGCTGGCGACCTGTTCATCGGAGAGGCTGTCACCATCATAGCTGAGCGTCAGCGTGTAGGCATCGGAGCGGTTCGTGTCGATGTCGTTGGTCATCCCGTGGATGCTCACGATATCGGAGACCACGTTCGCATCACCGGCATCGTACCACTGCTCGCGCGTCAACCATCCTGTAGTGATGTTTCGATACACAGAGAAGGTCGTGCCGCCAACCGTGTAGGAGGTGGTGTCGGAGTTGACGCCATCAGTGATGGCGACGCGGGTACCGACAAAGCCATCCTCATCCGGAGCGGAGTCGGCGATGTCGCGCTCGTTGTAGTTCTGTCCGGCGGCCACGGTGAACTGCAGACCGTTGCGTGAGTAGGTGTAGGCATCCCACACCGACCAATCGTCAAAGGTACCGCTGCCACTCGTATCCGGGGACATATAGGTGACTGTCTGGACGAAGGGCCCGGCGACATCGACCATCAGGTAGGCGATGGGACGACCCGCCGTAGCGGTACTGTCTACGATCGCGTTGACATGCTGGTCGTCGGCCGGCGTACGGCTGAGCGAGTAGAACTTCTCCGAGGCCGAGCCGCAGGTAAAGTCGAACATGTAAGGCTTGCTGCCATTCTCCAGATCCACCGCCATCGAGCGGTCGTAGATGTGGTTGTGTCCGCTGAACCAACCGTCGATCTGGTACTGTTTACCCGCTGCAATATAGGGCTCGGAACCACCGGTCACAAACTCGGACATCGCCGGGTGCGACGCCAGAGCGTAGAGCCCGGAGTGCGAGAAGCCGAAGATATGCGCATCAGGGTGAGACTCGCGGATTTCCTTGAACTTCGCGGCCACCCAGTCCGAGTAGTTACTCGAGGCCCCGCCATTCCACTGGTCCACCGAGACCATGAATACATTGTCGTTGGGCGAGTAGACGTAGCAGAAGTTGCTGTCGTTTGGCGAGTCCACGCTGCCCCCCGGAACATCTGTGGGGTCCACGATCGGGTCGTCTCCCTCAAAGAGGTACGGGAAGGCCGCCGCCCAGGCAGAGACACCGCTGGAGACCTGGTTGTAGGCATTGGAGTCGTGATTACCACGCACCGGGTAGAAGCCGATTCCATGCTCGGCCAGCGGATTCACCAGCAGCTCCTTGAGGTCCTCAAGCTGGGAAAGCTTCGTGTTTCCGTTCGAGCTGTTACCGTCGGTAACGTCGCCGCAGTGAATGATGAAGGACGGAGCGTGCCCGATAAAGCGCGCAGCGATGGCGGCAGCCTCATCCGGCGGCGTACCGTTGGTCCCACCCTGTGTATCCGGGATGACCCCAAAGCTCAGAGCCTCGTCGTTGATGCTCGGTAAGGGCGCACGGGCGAGCTCGGCCACGGAACCGACCGTAAGCGTGATCTCAATCGTGCTGGCCCCATCGTCATCGCTGACCGAGACGATCACCGTCACCGTACCGATATCATCCGGGCCGGGCGTACCGGTCAGGTTACCGTTTTCGTCGACCGAAAGCCAGTCCGGGCCCTCAAGGATGCTGTAAGTCAAAGCGTCGTCGTCAGCGTTGCTCACGTACGAAGCGAGACTGAAGCTATAGCCGGCCTTCGCATTAGCATCGTCAGCCGTCAGACTGTCCTCTGTGAAGGTAGCGGCGTTTTCGTCGAGCTCACCCATAAGGATAAGGGAGAGGTCGAAGCTGAGGTCCGAGCTGGTGCCGTCACGATTATGAATCTCGGCGGCCACCACGTTGGTCCCGTCTATCAGGTAGTAGGCAGGGACATGGAACTCATAGAAGGTGTTTTCGTCATCACCCGAGATGATATCCGAGGAGTACGTCTCAGAATTGATCGCCCCCGCGGGCATGTTGTCGCGGACGACCTCATGGCCGTTGAGGTAAACGATAACGCCGTCATCACGCAGCACCTTGAAGAGCAGGCCAGCCACATCGCTGGCAGTTTCGACTTCAAAGCTTTGACGGAAGTAGTAGGTGATGTGCTTGTCGTTGGCGTCATTGCCGTAGCTGATCGTAGTGGCTTCACCATTACCGCCGTAGCCGAGCTGGGCGACTCCCGTGCTCCAGGTGGCGTCGTCGAAATCAATCGCTGTCCAGGCCGAGCCCTGATCCGAGCCATCATCGAGATAAGACCACGTCGAGCCGGCGGCGATAGCCTCGGCATCGGCACTGCTCTTGGCCTCCAGGAAGAGGTCGAAGCTGATGTCCGAGCTGCTGGACCGCTGCTGGTGAATTTCAACCGCGATCACGTTTGTACCAGCCTGCAGGACGCTGGAGTCGACGATGTGCGCGAAGAAGGTGTCCTCGCTGTCACCGTCAACCACACCCGAGGCGTAGGTCTGGTAGTCAAAGGAGTCGTAGTTCATGTTATCGCGGGCGACTTCAACTCCGTTGATGTAGACGACCGCGCCGTCATCACGCAGGATATTCAGATTGAGTTGCGAGATCAGCGGGAGGTTCGCCTCGTCGATCTCAAAGCTCTGGCGGAAGTACGTCGTCGGGTACTTGTTCGAAGAGTTGCCACCATAGCTAACAATCGTCGTCTCGTCGCCGTCGCCATAACCGAGCTGGGCGGCACCACTGCTCCAGGAGGAGTCGTCGAAATCAACCGCCGTCCAGGCCGACCCCTGATCCGAACCATCGTCAAGATAAGACCAGGTCGAGCCCTGCGCAATAAGCGTACCCTGAAACTCGACAACAGCCTCTCCCTCAGCATAGGTGGCAATGTCCTCGGCCGAGACGCTGGCTGCGAACACGCGCAACTCGTCGATAGCACCGTTGAAGCCATAGTCAGAGCTGCTGCTCATATTACCGATGCGGAAGGGAACAGTACTGCTATCAAGTGTGCTCTGAAGCGTCTCGATGCTGACCGGCGTAGTGGTGATCAGCTCACCGTTGACGTAGAGCTTCACACTCTCACCCGGTGTGAAGACCCCGGCGACATGCACCCAACCGTTTGCCGTCTGGGAAGCCCGGGTGGGGAGCGAGACGGTGTCAGTGGCGGTGTAGCCAGTCCCACCTGAGGAAACCTGGAAGGTCAGCATGGAGGTGCTGGAGACGGTCGTCTTGAGGACGTACTGGTCATTCGTCGCCCCACCGGACTGGTCGATACCAGCAATGACGCCGTAGTTACTGACGCCGTCCGGGTGAACCCAGGCCATAATCGTGACCGCGCCGGTGATGTTGAGAAGGCTGGGCGCACCCACATAAACTTGAGTCGCGCTGTCAGGTTTCATCTGGATGGCGGAGCCGCTCACACCCGCTGTCCACTCGGCGTCGCCCTGGAGCGTACCGTTGGAGCCGTTACTGGTGGCATCAACCGCGGATGTGCCGGTGCCCTCATCAAAGGGCCAGTAGGCGACGAGGCCCTCGGCCTCGCCCTCGAGAACCGGCAGGCTGCCGGAGCTGGCTGTGCCAGCGTCGGACCAGTCGGTCTGGCGGCCTGCAGCGACCCCGGCGATACGGTAGGAGTACTCGGTGTTGGGGAGGAGGCCGGTGTCGGTGTAGCTGGTGGAATCCCCGGAAAGCTCGGCGGTAACAAGCTCGTACTCGCCAGTCCCGGCAATGCTGCGCTCAAGAATAAGGCTGTCGTAGCCGGTGCTATCGAGCGTCCAGGTCAGGGCGATTGCATTGTTTTCGCCGGCGGTCGCGGTGAGGTCCGTGACCTGACCGGGGATGTTGCTCAACTTATAGCTCGTGAGCACCCAGTCGGAGGCATCGCCCCCGTCGGTGACGGCACGCAGACGATAAACATACATCGAGCTGCTCGAGACATTCTCATCGAGATAGCTCGTGTCCGAGATCCCCAGGGTGGCGATGCTCTCGTAGCCGGTGTTTTCACCGGAGATGCGGCGCTGCAGCTCGTAGCTAGTGGCATCGGTTCCGGCGTAGGTATCCCAGCTGATGCTGATGCCGGTCGTGCCGTCGGCAGCACTCAGCGCTACCGGAGCTGCCAGCGTATTCGCCTCCGTAAAATAGAGAGAGCGGTCCGGCTCGCGTCCTTCACCGAGGATTTCGAGACGGTTGCTCCAGATCTCAACTTCGGCATAGGCAGTGGTGTCCGCCGTCTCGACCATACCATGTACTGTCAGACAGTGGATACCCTCGAACTCGGCGTAATCCCCGGCGTGGTTGTGGCCGTTAATCCACGCGCGGATGTTGGGATAATCATGGATCAGGCTGCGCAGCTCCGAAGCCTGGCTGCTGATGTGGGCCGTGTTCTGGGGATAGATCGGGAAGTGATCAAAAATGATAACAGGCTCGCCATCAACGAGGGCCTGGTCGAGCTGCTCACGCGCCCAGGCGAGCTGCCCGTCGGAGTGAACGCCGTAGCCACTGTCGTTACCGTCCATGACGATGAAACGCCAGCCGTTGTAGGTAAAGGTGTAGTACGCCTCAGTCATGCCCAACGCCGTCATAATATCAGCCAGCGTAGAGCCGGAGACCATGTCGTGGTTACCAATGACTTGATAAGTGGGGGCCGTAAGGTCTTCCCAGATATCCATCATCGTGGCGAAGCTGCTATAGTCGGCGTCGATGAAGTCCCCGAGACTGATCACAAAGGTCAGGTCGCGCGCATTGAAGTCCTCGACCATGACTGGGAGCTTAACCACCGAGGCGCTGTAATAGCGGGTACCAGCGACCGTAACATCTTTGTACTGGATGTCGGCAACCGCACCAAAGGAGAAAAGGTACTCGCCATCGTCAGCTTCAGTCGCGTCGGCTTCGATGTCAGCGATGTTACCGATCTTGAGGTAATCCCAGGTCGTTGTGCCAGCATAGCTCTGCACACCGACGTACATTTGCTCGCTGGCACCATCCAGCGTGTACGTATCGAGATACTCCCAGCTGGAGCCTACTTTGTAGTAGAAGGCAAACTCGGTATCGCTCGTGCGCGCAATGCGGTAAGCAATCCCGATGCTCTGGCTCGGCGAAGCCAGCGTGGTGGCGCTGCCAGGAGAGTCACCACCCTGAATGCACAGGGTTGGCGAGCGGCGGAAGCGGAAGCCTTCCGTCGCGCCCGGCTGAGCAGCAGTATTAGAAACAATGGCATACTGGTGCGGGCCGCTATCGGCAACACCGGCAGTCGATTTCGCTTCAAAGTACTGACCGGGCTTGAGGAAGTGCTCACCATCATTGATCAGCACCGAGTAGGTATTAGAAGAGGCTGCCATGGTGGAGAGCTCGCCGCTACCCGTGTCCACTGAGAAGGAGCCACCGGTATTGTAGGAATCCACGCCGGTATAGCTGCTACTGCTGTCGGCATCAAAATCATCGGCGTAGGTGCTCCGGGCTTCAACCAGCGCTGCAATCGCGCTGGCACTGACCGCGTTGTCATAGACACGGACATCGCCGATGGCACCGTTAAAACCGCAGGTGGTGCTGCTGGTCATGTTACCGATGCGAAAGGGAGCCTCCTCGCTCAGCGCGCTCTGCATAGTCTCGATGTCAGTGCTCGTGGTAGCAACGACCTCACCATTCACGTACAGGACGATCGACTCACCAGGAGTGAAAACCGCAGCGACGTGGATCCAACCATCGTCATCCGACGCAGCACGCTCCTCGATGGAAACAGTGTCAGTCGCCGTTGCGCTAGAGCTATCCGAAGTTACCTGAAACGAAAGACGGGAGGTTGTGTATACTGTTGTCTTAAGAATATACTGGTCGTTGTCCGCACCACCATATGTGTCGATGCCCACGATGTTACCGTAGTTGCTGGCACCATCCGGGTGGAGCCAGGCCATTACCGTCACCGCCCCGGTGATGTCGAGCACGTCCGGCGCGCCGATATAGACCTGCGTTGTGGCGTCATTGGTCATCTGGATCGCATAACCATCCGGTCCGCTAACCCAAGCGGCTTCCCCCTGCAGGGTGCCCTCGATAGAGTTGACAGAGTCAGTGGCGGTCGTGCCGCTGCCTTCATTAAAGTCCCAGTGCGCAACCATGCCAGCCTCAGACTGAACAGCAGCAGCGCCCAAGCACAGACATGCTCCGAAGAATGCTTTGAGTCCCATATTAATCCCGTGGTGTAGATAGTGTAGATAGCTTATCCACCGGCCCGATGGCTCGGCAGACACTGCTCAACCCTAGCGCATCCAAGTAGAAGCAACCCCAAAACGACCCCAGGAATCCCCCCCTTGGTCACTCGAAGATAAAACGACTAAAAACAGTAAAGTTGAGTAGCACATCCAGCAAGGTGAGTGGCGTCTCCCAAGTCAAACTACACATTGTGAACAGTTCGACACGTTGCACACACAGACGACACATCGTTACAATTAAAACGCTATGAAGAACTCCCAAACGGTGCAGGAGACGCTATTGAAATTTCGCGGTCTTACTCTTGCCAGAGCGAACGCTGTCCGTCTTGCTACTGTGTGATATGCTAGCCGTCGTTACTTCAGGGGCACTCGTGGGGGTGGAGGCTCAGCCGGTGCAGGTGGAGGTCAATGCCGGGGAGTTCGGCGAGGCGGGCGTGTATCTCGTGGGCCTGCCCGATGCCGCCGTCAAGGAGTCCAAGGACCGCGTCTCTTCGGCGCTGGCCAACAGCGGGTTTCGCATGCCGCAGACCCGCACCACGATCAACCTCGCCCCCGGCCACCTGCGCAAGGAAGGACCGTGCTACGACTTGCCGATCGCACTCGGGCTGCTGGCGGCGACGAACCAGCTTCGCCCCGAGACACTCGACGGGTATTTGATCGCGGGCGAAATGAGCCTGTCCGGAGCACTGCGTCCGGTGCGCGGTGGGCTGGCATTTGGCCTCTTGGCCCGCAAGCAGAAGCTCAAGGGCGTGCTCCTCCCCGCCGAATCGGCCGAAGAGGCGGTGCTCGCCGAAGGCGTCAGTGTGTACCCGGTGCGTTCGCTGGACGAGGCGGTACGTTTTCTGGAGGGCGAACACGCCATCACCCCGATGACGACCGAGCAGAGCGCCTTTTACCGTCGCCCCGACCACGCGCACACGGTGGACTTTTCCGAGATTAAGGGTCAACAGCAGGTCCGCCGCGCGGTCGAGATCGCCGTGGCCGGAAATCACAACCTCCTCATGATCGGACCGCCCGGCTCAGGAAAGAGCATGGTCGCCAAGCGCATCCCGACCATTATGCCGGAGCCGTCGCTGGACGAGTTTCTGGAAATCCTCGGCATCCAGTCCGCCGCTGGCGTCAGCCTCAACGGCGAAGGTCGCTGCTTCCAGCGCCCTTTTCGTTCACCTCACCACACGATCAGCGACGTGGGGCTGCTCGGCGGAGGCACACACCCCGGTCCCGGCGAAATTTCCCTCGCCCACCACGGGGTGCTCTTTCTCGACGAGTTGCCGGAGTTTAAGCGCTCGGCTCTCGAAGTGCTGCGCCAGCCGCTGGAGGACGGCGAGGTGACGATCTCACGCAGCGCGGCAAAGATCACCCTGCCCTGCTCCTTTATGCTGGTGGCGGCGATGAATCCCTGCCCCTGCGGCTACCTCTCCGACCCTCGCCGGGAGTGCCGCTGCTCGCCCACGCAGATCCAGCGCTACCGCAGCCGTATTTCCGGGCCACTACTGGATCGCATCGACCTGCACATTGAGGCCCCGGCGGTGTCCATCACCGAGATGCGCAAGGGTGAGCCCGGTGAAAGCTCGGCCGTCATCCGCGAGCGCATCGTAGCCGCCCGCAACACCCAACGCGCGCGCTTCACTGACAGCCCGATGACAACCAGTAACGCCCGTATGAGCCATCGACAGATCCGGGCCCACTGTACCGTGACCCCCGAGCAGGGCGACCTGCTCCAGCGCGCCATGGAGGAGCTTCAGCTCTCGGCCCGCGCTTATGACCGGATTTTAAAAGTCACCCGCACGATTGCCGACCTTGCTGGCTCGGAAAAAATCGAGACGCCCCACCTGCTGGAGGCCATCCAATACCGCAGCCTCGACCGCAACCTGTTTTATTAGGGGTCCCCTCGCCTAGCTGGCAACGGAGTCCAGCAGTGCTGTAAATTCACGCAAAGGCTCGGCATAGGCATCGGCATCTACGGCGGGGTTGACCGTCCCCGACTCTACCGGTCGGCAGAACGTCTTCTCCAGCATGCCCAGATCGGCACCGCGGCTGTTGACAGAGGCCCGCATCGCCGCCCCCATCGCGACAGAGCTACTCACAGCGAGCCGCTCCACCTGCGCCTGAAAGATATCCGCCACGACCTGCGCCAGCCCGGTATCCCTCGAAGCACCTCCGGTCAGGTAAATAACCTCCGGGCGCACCTGCATCCAGTCGCTGCGCAGCTTCATATTCATAAACTGCCCCTCGACGCAGGCGCGAATGGCTGCATCCGCGTTTTTCCAATTCAGAAAATCCTCACTGCCTGCCAGCAGGGGCGCATCCAGAGTTAGGCGTGGGCTGATCTCGGGCCGGAAAAACGGGACCATGAGCTGTCCATTGTTCCCCGGCGGAGTCGCTTCCAGCGCCTGTGTAAACTGGTCCCAGTCATAGCCGAAGCGATCGCGCACCGCCTCTCGGGCCAGTGAGCCGTTGATAAAGCACTGCAGCGACATCGAGCCGCCCATCGGGTTACCAAAGACATGCCCGCAGCCTTGCGGGTCGGACACGATCTCCGGCATCGCGGCAAAAAACGTATCGGACGTACCCAGCGAGATCACCACCTTACCGGGGCGGCTGGCGCCCATCCCGACCAGACTGCTGGGATTGTCCCCACTGAAGACCGTGACCGGCGTCCCCGCAGTAAAACCGAAGCGCTTCACGAAATAGTTCGAAACCGTACCGGCAACCGTTGCCCCCGGAACAACCGACGGCAGCTTTGGGTGCAAGTCCGGGGCGGTCGCGCGCAGGAGATGCTCGTCCCACTCCCAGCGGTGGATATCCAGCAGGTTCATGCCTGCCCCGTCGCCACGGTCGATCGGTGCATCCGCGCCGCACAAGACCGAGCACAGGAACGAGCTGACCAGATGGATGCGAGCCGTGGCCGCATAGGCTTCGGGATCTTGCTTGTAAAAGCGCCGGATCTGCGGACCGGTGAAACGCTCGATCGGGACCGAGCCGGACTTGTCGCAAACGCGCTGCGCGCCCCCGAGAGCCTGCGCAATCTCCCGACACTCCTCCCCCGTCGAGGTGTCCATCCAGATCGGGCTGGTTGGGCGGGACAGGCAGGGTGCGAGCTGCTCGGATAAGGACTCACAGGGGCGAAGCGTGCCGATCACGTCGAACCAGCTGTCGTTCAAGTAGACCGAGCCATGCTGCTGGCCCGCACCGGAAATAGCCCGTATGTCCGCCAAATCACACGCTTCGCCCAGAGCCTCCATCAACAGCTCGAAGGCGTCCACCCACATGCACGGGTCGGCGTGCACCTCGCCCTCAGCGCCTCCGGCCATAAATCCCTGAGGCGCGCCGTACTGCGGCAGCACCTTACCGAAGTTTACAGATGCCTCCGCCACGGTCTCACCGCGATCGGTGTCGATGACCAGTGCGGAGAAACTCTGCGTGGAGGCGTCGAGGCCGAGAGAGAGAGGCATGGGACGTCAGGGGGTTGCGAGTGGCCGGGCCGGGATGGCTCAGATAAACTCGTTGATGAGATTTTCCAGCATTTCCTGCCGCCCACTATCAAGCGCAGGCTCTCCGTTGGCGAGGGCAAAGCGCTCCAGCTCATCAAAGCTGCACTGACCGGACTCGATCTTTTTACCCAGCTCATCGCCGAAGCCAGCGTAACGCTGCTGGACGATTTCTGCCAGGCGACCATCGCGGCGGATGGCGTCGGCGATCTTCAGCCCGCGAGCAAAGGTGTCCATGCCGCCGATGTGCGCGTGAATGAGGTCGAGGGGTTCGTGGGACTCGCGGCGGCGCTTGGCGTCAAAGTTCAGCCCACCGGTGGTGAAGCCACCCATCCCGAGAACCACGAGCATGACCTGTGTGGTCTGGTAGATGTCGGTCGGGAACTGGTCCGTGTCCCAACCGATGAGCGGGTCGCCGCGGTTGGCGTCGATACTGCCGAGCATGCCCGCGTTTGCGGCGACGGTCAGCTCGTGCTCCATGCTGTGGCCGGCCAGGGTGGCGTGGTTGGTTTCGATGTTGAGCCGGAACTTATCCATGAGCCCGTACTCGCGCAGGAAGTTCAGGCAGGCGGCCGCGTCGGAGTCATACTGGTGCGTGGTGGGTTCGCGGGGCTTGGGCTCGATGTAGAACGGCCCGTCAAAGCCGATCTTTTTCGCGTGGTCCACAGCCATATGCAGGAACGCCGCCATGTGGTCCATCTCACGCTTCATGTCGGTGTTCAACAGCGTGGCGTAGCCTTCACGTCCTCCCCAGAAGGTGTAGCCGCGACCGTCGAGTTCCTTCGTGCACTCCATCGCTTTCTTCACCTGCGCGGCAGCGTAGGCGTAGACATTCAGGTCCGGTGAGGTCGAGGCACCCTGCGCATAACGCGGATGATTAAAGAGACAGGCCGTGCCCCAAAGGAGTTTCACTCCGGTCTCCGCCTGCTTCTCCTTCAGGCGGGCGACGACGGCATCAAGCGCCTTGTTCGAGGCAGACAGGTCGCCCAGCTCGGGTGCGATGTCGCGGTCGTGCCAGCAGTAGTACTCCATCCCGAGGATGTCCAGAAACTCGAAAAAAACATCGACGCGGCGCAGAGCATTTTCCACCGAGTCCGAGCCATCGTCCCAGGGCATGTGCGCAGTCCCCACCCCGAAAGGATCGGAGAGAGCGTTGCGCATGACGTGCCAGTACGCCCCGGCAAAGCGCAGGTGCTCCTTCATCGGCTTACCGTCGATCAGCGCATCGGCGTCGTAGTGCTTGAAGGCAAGCGGGTTCTTTGAGGTGGGGCCTTCGTAGCGAATCTTTTCGCAGCTAAAATGCTTGTTCATGGGTATTATAGGGGTTCGAGATTAAAGCCGAATTATAGCATAAAGCCGTGCGCTATCGCATTGCGTTACCGGCCATTTTCTTTGCAGAATCGGTCACTATGCTCATTGATCCTAAATTCGAAAAGTCTCTGAGTGGCTCAGAGTCGATGGCTTTGATAGCCCTTTTTGACGACATCAGTGAGACACTCTTCTGGATCAAGGACAGGAAGCTCCGCATCATGGCGCTCAACGCGACCTTTGCCGAGCGCGTCAACGCACCGGAGAGTGAAATCATCGGAAAAACCGACGCAGACCTCTACTACCCAGAGCTGGCCCGGGTCTTTATGGCCGACGACCGGCAAGTGATTAAAACAGGCAAACCCCTGCGCCGAAAAGCGGAGCTGCTGGCCACACGCTTCGGGGAGATCGAGTGGCGCTCGACCACCAAGCTCCCGATCTTCGATGCGCGCGAAAAGGTCATCGGCACGACCGGCATCTCCCGCCCACTGAGCACCGAGGTAGACAACCTGCCATCCCACTACCAGGCGTGTAGCGACATCGTACGCTTCGCGCGTGAACGGCTGAGCGAAGGGGTCGACGTCGTCGCGATTGCCGCGCACGCGGGCATGTCCCTGTCGACGCTCTCGCGCTGGTTTCGGAAGCACCTGCGCCTCTCCCCCGGAGAATTTCTCTCGCAGCTTCGCACTGCACGCGCCAGCAAGCTGCTGCTGGACTCACCGCTCAACATGACAGAGATCGCGCTGGAGTGCGGCTACGAAAGCCCGGCCGCGTTTTCACGAGCGTTCCGGCGACAGATGGGACTCTCTCCTTCTGATTTTCGGCGCGGCCAGCGCTGGGCCCAAACGCTCGGGGTCTGATCCGATTCGCGAAGTCATCAGCGATGCGCGAGCATCACAGGCCAGGACGACTTTTTTCCTTTGTATTCAATTTCAACTACGGCTGCCCGTAGTAGGCGGCGACTCCGTGCTTACGATAGAAGTGCTTGCGCAGCAGATGCGGACTGGCCGGGCGCGAATAGGGCGAAACCGACAGGGTCTTCAAAGCCATGTCGGCGACAATCTCCAGCGCCTGCGCCGTCTCCACAGCCTTGGCGGCACTGCCCCCCCAGGCAAACGGCCCGTGGTTGCGGACGAGCACAGCTGGCACCTCAGCCGGGTCGATATTGGCAAAAGCTTCCAGGATCACCAGACCGGTGTTCCACTCGTACTCGTCGGCGACTTCGGCCTCCGTCATGACACGCGTCACCGGGACCGAGCCGTTAAAGTAATCGCAGTGCGTGGTCCCCAGACAGGGAAGCACACGCCCGGCCTGAGCAAAGGCGACCGCTGAGCGCGAGTGCGTGTGCACGATGCTGCGTATGCCTTTGGAGGCAAACTCGCGCAGCAGGCAGCGGTGGGTCGGCGTATCAGAAGAGTAGCGCAGGTCACCCTCGACGACGTGGCCATCCATGTCGACGATCACCATCGAGGCCGGTGTGAGCTGATCATAGTCCACACCGCTGGGCTTGATGGCAAAGACTGCCTCTGCCGGATCGTACACGCTGACGTTGCCAAAGGTCAGGTCAACCAGCCCGGTGGCCGGAAGCCGTTTGTTGGCCTCGCAGCATTCTTCGCGGATACTCTTGTAGTTCATGGTGGTTAGAGGCCGCGCAGGCCGTAGTAGGTTTCCCCGACACGCAGCTCCTGCTTGAGCGCGCGCAGGTCGGTGTTTTCGTCAATGAGCACGCACTCGATGCCTGCCATCTCAGCAAAGCTCTCCATCTGCGCAGCGCTGACACTGAGGCTGAAGCCCGTGTGGTGAGCACCACCGGCCAGGATCCAGGCCTGGGCCGCAGTCTGGAGGTCGGGCTTGGCATCCCAGAGGACGCGGGCCACCGGCAGCTTTGGCATCGGCTCGGGCAGCGCGACGCTCTCGACGACGTTGACCAGGAGCCGGAAGCGATTGCCCATGTCGATAAGCGAGGCGTTAATGGCCGGGCCGGTCTGCCCGTCAAAGACCAGACGCACGGGATCGTCCTTACCGCCGATACCGAGCGGGTGAATCTCGCAACGCGGTTTTTCCGCCGCCAGCGAGGCGCAGATCTCCAGCATGTGCGAGCCGAGGCAGCGCGCGCCCGCCGGATCAAAGTGGTAGGTGTAGTCCTCCATCAGCGAGGTGCCGCCGGGCTTACCCGCGCCCATGACCTTCATCACGCGCACGAGCGCGGCATGCTTCCAGTCTCCCTCCGGCCCGAAGCCATAGCCGTCAGCCATCAGGCGCTGGGCGGCGATATCGGGGAGCTGCTTGAGGCCGTGCAGGTCTTCAAAGCAATCGACAAAGGCACCGTAACCGCCCTCCTCCAGAAAGCTGCGAATGCCCAGTTCGATGCGGGCAGCATCCCGTAGGGACTCGTGCCGCTCGCCGCCCTTGAGCAGCTCGGGCACGACGGTGTAGCTGTCGGCATACTCGGTACAGAGGGCGTTGACCTCGGCATCGGTGTGATCATTAACCACCTCGACGAGGTCGCCGATGGCGTGCGTATTTACCTGCACGCCGAAGACTCGCTCAGCCTCGACCTTGTCACCATCCGTCACGGCCACGTAGCGCATATTATCCCCGAAGCGCACGACCTTGAGGTTGCGCATCTCCTGCCACCCGGCAGCCACTGCGGCCCAGTCGGCCAGCCGGGCACGCACGACGGGGTCCTCCCAGTGCCCGACGATCACCTCGCGGGGGATCCGCAAGCGCGTCAGGATGTGCCCGTACTCGCGCCCGCCGTGAGCGGACTGGTTCAGGTTCATAAAGTCCATGTCGATGCGATCCCACGGGATGTCGCGGTTGAACTGCGTGTGCAGGTGGCAAATCGGCTTGGTCAGCTGCGTCAGTCCGCTGATCCACATCTTCGCAGGGGAAAAGGTGTGCATCCAGGTAATGATCCCGGCGCAGGCAGGGCTCGCGCTAGCATCGGAGCAGACCTTGCGGATCTCCTCCGGCGTGGTCACGATCGGCTTACAGACGATCCGCACAGGCACGGAGGTATCGGCGTCGAGCGCCGAAGCCACGAGCTGCGCATGAGCAGCGACTTTCTTGAGGACCTCAGAGCCGTATAGATGCTGGCTCCCGGTCACGAACCACAGTTCGGGGGTATAAAGGTTCTTCATCGGTATGGTTGTTTTTTAAAGCTTTCTTGTTGGATGCGACCTGGAGGCTCTGCTCCTTGATGAGCATGAGGTCCTTCATCACGTGGCCGAGGGCCTCGGTCTTCACGCCGCCAAAGGCATCGTGCAGCTGCCGGTAGAGAGCAAAGAGCTTGTCGTAGACGACGTGAGCCTGCGGGTTGGGCTCATAGACGATATCCTTGACCCCGGTCATGGCTGCCTGCGCGGATGCGAAGTCCTCGTAACCGCCCGCCTGTGGCCCAGCAATAACGGCCGCAGCGATGGCTGATCCGAGCGCGCAGCTCTGATCACTGCGCGAGACCTGGATCTTGCGCCCCGTCACGTCCGCATAAATCTGCATCAGCACGGCGTTCTTTTCGGCAATGCCGCCTGCGCAGATGATGCGCTTGACCGGCACGCCATACTCGGCGATCCGCTCCAGAATCATACGTGCACCAAAGGCCGTGGCCTCGATAAGCGCCCGGTAGATTTCGGCACGCGTAGTGTGCAGGGTCTGGCCAAGAATCAGCCCGCTGAGGCGCTGATCGACCAGCACCGTGCGGTTGCCGTTGTTCCAGTCGAGCGAAAGCAGACCACTCTGGCCCGGCTTTAGTCCGGCCATTTCTTTGGTAAGTTCGCAGTGCAGCTCGGGCTTACCCTGGCAGACACCTTCGACCCACCACTTGAACAAATCACCGACGGCGGACTGCCCCGCCTCGATGCCATAGTAGCCGGGCAGGATCGAGCCTTTGACAATACCGCAAATGCCGGGGATGTCAGCCACTTCCTTATCGGCCCGGACGACGGTGCAGTCGCAGGTCGAGGTCCCGATGACCTTGACCAGTGCACCTTCATCAACACCGCAGCCGATCGCACCATAGTGCACATCCATCTCGCCGATGGCGATCGGGATGCCCGCGAGCAGCCCCAGACGAAGC
Organism: Ruficoccus sp. ZRK36; assembly: GCF_019603315.1. Lineage (NCBI taxonomy): Bacteria > Pseudomonadati > Verrucomicrobiota > Opitutia > Puniceicoccales > Cerasicoccaceae > Ruficoccus > Ruficoccus sp. ZRK36. The sequence goes on along the minus strand of NZ_CP080649.1, from coordinate 2,094,774 downwards.
GCCCAGGCTTCGCAGAGGCTGCCCGCTGCGTGCGAGGCATCATAAGCTCTGTCGTAGAGACGGTCTCGCAGCGCACCGATCCTCGGATCGAGCATGTCCAAAAATTCTCTGTCCGGCAGCCCGCCCCAGTCCTCGGCGTAAAACGCCTTGTGACCCGCAGAGCAAACACCGCGCTTGATATCCTCGGGCCGAGTGACTCCTGCCAACTGAGAGGGGACCCAGTCGCACAGCTCCACCCACGAGTAGCAGGCTTCAAAGGTATCGGGGTCCGCATTCAGGCAGTGCCAGATTTTACTCCACCACCACTCGGAGGAATACGTCCCGCCGCACTTGGCGAGATACTCCGGGCGATGCTCCCAGCAAAGGTCAGTGATCTTCGTCGCCTCGGCGTGGCTGGTGTGGTCCTTCCAGAGCCAGCACTGGGCATTGAGGTTATCGCGATAATCCGGGTGGCAACCCAGGGCGCTGTTGTCGGCCATGACCGGCAGGGGGGACGACCCGGTCGAGTCAACGCCGATGCCGATGACCTTGTCGGGGGAAAACTCGGAGTCCTCCATGGCCTGCGCCATTGCCCCGAGCACCATCGTCTCCAGCGTGCTCAGATAGTCACCGGGATGCTGGCGGGCGACCAGATGGTCGCGCTCGGATAGCAGCACGCCTTGTGTGCCGCTGGGATAGTCCTGCACGCATGATCCGACCACTTTCCCATCTCGGCAACGGACGAGAATGGCGCGGGCGGAGTTGGTGCCGTAATCAAGGCCAAGGGTATAGGGCATGATTGAATAAAATCTCATTCAGCCGCTTGCGTAAACGGCCCGATGACTTGACAGTAAAGCATGCCCCCACGCTCCAATCGCACCACAATGACCGATGTGGCCCGCGAGGCTGGCGTCTCAAAGAACGCTGTATCGCTCGCGCTCCGCAACGACCCCCAGATCCCCGAAGCAACACGAAAGCGCATCGCACGCATCGCGGCCGAGATGGGCTACAGCAAGGACCCCGTGGTGAGCGAGCTGATGGCGCGCCTGCGCCAGGGCGGAGGCGCGGCCAACCGCCTGAACCTTGCCCTGCTCAACGCCAACGAAGACCCGCTGGCCTTCCGGCAGCACCCGACGATCCCCACCTATGTGGAGGGCTGCAAGCGACGCGCGGAGCACCTGGGCTGCAGCCTCGACTCATTTTGGCTGCATGAAAAAGGCCGCACGGCGCGCGGGTTCTCCCGCATGCTGCGCAGCCGCGGCATTCGCGGGCTGGTCCTCGTCGGCATGATGAACAAGAACCGCATCCCCGAGTGGTTCGAGCCGGTGGTGGACGAGTTTCCCGTCGTGGTCACCGGCGTGCGCACTCACGAGCCCGCCCTCTCCCACTGCTGCGTCGACCACTACATGCTGACCTCCCTCGCGATGAAGCAGGCGGTCAAACTCGGCTACCGCCGCCCCGGCCTGATCCTGCACGACCGCATTGACAAACTGGTGGACCAGCGCTTCACCGCGGGCTTTGCCAATGCCCAACAACTCCTGCCCGCCTCCGGGCGCTGCCCTCCCCTCTACCTCAAGGACGACCTCACCGCCAGCGAGCCGCTCTTTAAACGCTGGCTCAAGCAAGCACAGCCCGACCTGGTCTTCACGCTCTATAATGTCGTCCTGAAGTGGATTGACTCGCTGGGGCTAAAAATCCCGGAGGACATCGGCGTCGTCCAGCTTGAGTGGCGCGCCAAGCACCCGGAGATCGCAGGCATGAACCAACACAACGATGTCACCGGGGAAGCTGCCCTCGACATGCTCATCAGCATGATCCACAACGGCGAGCGCGGCGTCCCGGCCTTTCCACGGGCCACGCTCGTTGGGGCCACCTGGGTGGACGGCCCGAGCGTCCTAACCCACAAAAGAAAGGCCCCGGCCAGAAAACGGGCCGCCAAGCGCCCCTCTCGGTCCAGCAGCCCCAATGGGGATTAATTTCCTTAATCCCAAGAGACTCATCTTAAACATCGTTAATAGCTCATCCATAAGGGGCTATAAAATACAAATCCCGTTTGATATTCTGAAAAGGTGGGGCACGTTGCCAACATCTCACCTCGGAGCGTAAGCTAATAAAGCCACGGTCCCCCTAATTTGGCCCTGACGGTCGCGCAAACAAGTCGCGGCCGTCAGGGCCATCTCTTTTCTATAAAAGCGTTGTTCGCATGAGTCGGCATCAACTGCCGTTGTCAATGCCGAGGGTGCACCCCCGACCTAGACGGCGCGGTCTCCGCCCGACTTCCAGCTCAGGCTCTTGAAAGGGCGCAGGAAGATGTCCACCGCACTGGGTCGAAGCATCCCGAAGCTGAACTCGACCCCTGAGATGATCTTACTGGCCTTTTTACGCACCTCCTGGACCTCTTCTTCGTCTTCGCCATCCTGGATCGTAAAGTCCGCATCGCTGAAGCTGTCCAGCAAGCTCTGGATATAGATCGCAGTGGCGATAAACCCGATTCGCTCGTAGCTGAGCTTGTACATGAGGATGAGGTCGCGAAATTCGCGGCAGATTTTCTGGTACTCGAAGCGGCGGTGCTTACCCAGCCCCTGCCCGTTATCGTAAGTGACCGAGTAGAGCTTGTTATCGGCATCCTCGCAGGAGCGCATAAAATCATGCTGAAGCTGATAGAAGCGCACGTATTTGGCCACGCAGAGGCCTACGTACAGCGCGATTACGAGCTGAGCCACAATGCGCGCCACCAGAAAAGATAATGCGCCGCCCTCGAAGTAGGTCCCTCCATCCATGCTAAAGCTCATCTAAAACCGTAAGTCATCCTCCGGTCGAGTGCAGAATCAGGACTCTCCCACCCGATCCAAGGTCCGTAATTCCGGCTTTTTCGGGAGCAAAAAAAGTATTAACTGGTCAAATCGCATCGGTTCGGCTCAATACTGGCTGAACAGTTCCGCCTGATCTGAAAAGACTTTTGAAACTCTCAGCCTCCAACTCCGCCCTTACTCACTCGCCCGTACGCATGTCGGGGGCCACTTACGTGCCCCACTGCAAAAGCACCGAGCCCGCCCGGAAGCATCAAACAGTCAGGCGCACACGCTGGGCATCCCTGAGCCGGATGGGGGCGCTGGTGGGGCTGGTCGCCCTGCTGGGGGGCTGTGGAGAGCCGCCTGCCATCGAGCGCGGGCAGTACCCGCTGCCGGAGGGTGTCGAGACCGCGCAGTGCGAGCCGGGGCAGTACGGCGGTGTCCTCATCGTGTCCGACACCACCGAGCCAAAGACGTTTAATTTCCTGGTGCCCGCAGACGCCGCCTCGGCCTCCGCCATGGGGCGGTTCCAGGTCGGGCTGGTCGGCTGGGACCCGGTCAAAACCGAGAACATCCCCGCGCTGGCCGAGTCGTGGGAGATCGGCGAGGACAAGAAGACCTACACCTTTCACCTGCGGCGCGGCATCAAGTGGAGCGATGGGGAGCCCTTTACCGCGGACGACGTGATCTTCACCTTCGACTGCATCTTCGCCGAGACGACCGACCCCGACACCGGCAAGTCCCGCCCCCGCTACCCAAACCGCTACATCGCCCAGTACACCATCGGCGGCGAGCCCATCCAGTACCGCAAGATCGACCCCTACACGGTCGAGTTTTACACCCCGCAGCTTTACTCCCCCTTTATCAACGACATCGGCTTTGTCCCGATCATCCCGAGGCACAAGCTTTTCGAAGCCTACGAGGACGGCAGCCTGCTCAAGCAGTGGTCCACCCAGACCGCGATTGAAACCCCAGAGGAGTTGGTCGGGATGGGGCCTTTCAAGGTCTTCGCCTATCGTCCCGGTGAGCGCATCGTTTACGAGCCCAACCCGCACTACTGGCGAGCTGATCGCGAGGGCAAGCGTCTGCCGTATCTGGACTTTCTCGTGACCAAGTACGTCAAGGACCCCAACGCCGAGGTCGTACTCTTCGCCACCGGGCAGACAGACGCCGCCGGTATCTCCGGGACGGATGAAGCCTGGGTCAAAAAGGGCGAGGACGTTTACGGCTTTACGCTCTACGACCGGGGTCCGAGCACCTCGGCCTCCTTCATGTGGTTTAACCTCATGCCCGGCAGCAACGACGAGGGTGTCCCCTATGTCGCCCCGTACAAGATGGCGTGGTTTCAGGACAAGCGCTTCCGGCAGGCCATCCTCTACGCTTTTAACCGTGAGGGAATCGCCCGTGGCGTGTACTTCGGGCGGGCTGAGCCGCAGGACTCGATCATCTCCCGCGGCAACCCCAAGTGGTACAACCCGGATGTCCGCAAGTACCGCTACGATCCCGACAAGGCCCGCGAACTGCTCGCCGAGGCGGGCTTCCAGTGGAACCCGCAGGACGAGTTAATCGGGCCGGAGGGACACCGGGTCGAAATCGAGCTCATGCTCTTTGAGGGTAGCCAGCGTATGACCGACATGGCGACGACCTTAAAGGAAAACCTGGCCGCTATCGGCATCTCCCTGCGCATCAGCTACGTGGACTTCGGCGTGGTGATCCAGAAGATCGACAACACCCACGACTACGAGATGAGCGCCATCGGCTGGGGCTCCAGCGCGGGGGCCTCCGACCCCTCCGGCAGTAAGGCTCTCTACGCCAGCAGCGGCATATACCATATCTGGCACCCCCGGCAGGAAACCCCCGCGACCGAGTGGGAGGCACGCATCGATGAATTAATCACCGCACAGGAGAAGACCTTCGATGAGGCTGAGCGGGTAAAGATTTTCGGGGAGATTCAGGCCATCCTGGCCGAGGAGGCTCCCCTGCTCTACCTCGTCACCCCCTACGGCTACAGCGGGATCAAGAACAAGTGGAAAAACGTCGTCGTGCCGCCCTCCGGCACCCTGCTGTGGAATCTCGATGAGCTCTGGACCGAGGAGGTGCCCGAATGATCAGCTTCATCCTTCGCCGTATCGCCTCTATGATCCCGGTGCTCTTCGGGGTCAGCGCACTGGTCTTTTATTTAATGAGTCTCGCACCGGGCGACTTCCTGACCGAGGCGCGTTCGCGCCCGGACATCTCCGACGAGCTGATCGCGCAGATGGAGCGCGACTACGGACTCGTTGATGCCCACGGTGAGCCGACCGCCTGGTACGTGCAGTATGCCTTCTGGTTAAACAATCTCTCGCCCCTGAAGTTCCTCTACACCGGGACGGACCCGGAGCCCACCGCATCTGCGGACACCTCTGCTGAATCTGAGGCCAAAGCAGCCCCGCCCCCAGCGGCGGAGACGTTGTCGGAGGAAAAATCGGCAACTGCCACTGAGGCAGAAACCGAACCGGAGCCGACCTACACCTTTGGGCTGCACTGGGGTAAGCCCAGTCTCGGGCAGTCCTGGGCCTACAACATCCCGGTCTCCAGTCTGATCGCGCAGCGCCTGCCCGCGACCTTTGCGCTGTCGCTGTGCGCACTGGCCTTTGCCTGGGTGGTGGCGGTACCGATGGGGGTGCTGGCCGCGATCCGCCGCAACAAGTTCTTTGATCGGCTCAGCTCGCTGTTCGCGTACGCAGCCCTATCCGTGCCGGAGTTTTTCCTCGCCATCCTGATGGTCTTTTTCGCGGCCAAGACCGGGCTCTTTCCGGCGGGCGGCCTGTCCTCGCTCTCAAGCAGTTTTCTGCCGCTGCCCGCTCGCTGGGCCGACTATGCCTACCACCTGATTTTGCCGACCTTCGTCCTCGGGGTCGGGGGCATCGCCGGGATGATGCGCATCATGCGCGCCAATTTCCTCGACTACATGCAGTCGGACTTTGTCACCACGGCGCGGGCCAAGGGCGTCTCCGAGCGGGTGATCATGTTCCGGCACGTCCTGCGCAACGCCATCAACCCGCTGCTGACCTCGCTGGGGTTCGCACTGGCCGGGCTGCTCAGCGGCGCCGTGCTGGTGGAAAAAGTCATGAACTACCCCGGTCTGGGGCTGCTCGTGTTCGAAGCCTTTACCCGCAAGGACCACGCCGTAGTGCTGGCGGCGGTCATGATGGGCTGCACCATGCTCATGCTGGGCAACCTCGTGGCCGACCTGCTGCTGGCCTGGAGCGACCCACGCATCCGGCTGGAGTCCGGCACGGGCGGGATCGTCCGTAAGGGCCAGTGGAAGCCAGCGGCCATCCTTGTGGCAGTAGTTGTCGCCCTGCTGACGGGCATCTCCTTTATCCCGTGGGGCAACACCGAGGCCATGCAGGCGCTGATCGGCTGGATCAAGTGGGGCGGGCTGGTCGTCCTGCTGGCCGTGGCCGCTTTTATCTTCAAAGTTGCGTGGCCGACCTTCGTCTCCATCGCCCGTCAACTCCTTCGCCGTCCGGTCGGGTTGATCGCCGCCTGTGTGCTGGGGCTGTTGTACTTCGGGGCGGCCTTCGCGCCATTTCTCGCCACGCACCAGGCCTCCGACCAGAATCTGCTCCAGACCTTTCATCCGCCGACGGCCCTCACCTGGGACGGCGGGCTGGCCGTCAAGGTCTACGCCAACATCGACCCGACTGCCGCCAAATACGAGGCGGTACAGGGCGAGAGCATCCCGGTAAAATTCTTGGCAGAGGGCTTCGAGTACAAGCTCTTTGGCTTCATCCCAACCAGCCGCCACCTCCTGCTGCCCGACTACAAGGCACTGGAGCAACAGCTCGGCGAACCGGTCGATCCGGCGGAGTTCCCCGTGTACCTGCTGGGTAGCGACTCGACCGGGCGCGACATCTTCTCGCGGCTGCTCTACGGCTCGCAGATTTCGCTCACCATCGGACTGATCGGGATCGGCATCACCATGACGATCGGCTTCCTCGTCGGGGGGCTGGCCGGGTACTTCGGGGGGCGTTTCGACTTCTTGGCCATGCGCCTGGTTGAGTTTCTCATGGCCATCCCCGGCCTCTACCTGCTGCTGGCCCTGCGCTCGGCGCTGGCCCCGCACTTCGAGTCCGGGCAGATGTTTGTCGTGATCATTATCATCCTCTCGCTGGTGGGCTGGGCCGGGACGGCCCGCGTGCTGCGCGGCATGAGCCTGTCCATCCGCTCCCGGCAGTTCATCCTCGCCGCCGAGAGCATGGGCCAGAGCACCGGCAAGGTCCTCCTAAAACACCTGCTACCCAACCTCGCCAGCTACCTGCTGGTAGCCGCCACGCTGTCCATCCCCGGCTATATCCTTGGCGAGGCCGCCCTGAGCTTCCTCGGGCTGGGCATCCAGGAGCCCTCCGCCTCGTGGGGGCTGATGCTCCAGCAGTCCCAGCAGGACATGAAGGTCTTTTTCCTCAACTTCTGGTGGCTGCTCACCCCTGGCGCCGCCATCTTTATAACCGTGATTGCCTTTAACGTCATGGGCGATACCCTACGCGATATTGTGGACCCGCGCATGCGCTCGAACCAATAACGGACGCGAACGATGTTTATTTCATGAGTTTACTAAAAGTAGAGGACCTGAAGATTTCCTTCCGCAATCGCGAGCGGACGCTGGAGGCGGTCAAGGGGATCGAGTTCGCGCTGAACGAGGGTGAGACGCTCGCCGTGGTCGGTGAGTCCGGCTCCGGCAAATCCGTGACCGCCCTCTCGTTGACGCGCCTGCTACCCCCTCCCCCGGGCTGTCGCGTCTCCGGGAAAATCCTCTACGACGGCCGCGACGTGATGGCGATGAATGCGCGCGAGCTGCGCGGCATCCGCGGCAAGGACATCGCATACATTTTTCAGGAACCCTCGACCTCACTCAACCCGGTCTTTACCATCGGCATGCAGATAGCCGAGGCGATCAAGCTGCACTTCCCGCAGGAAAAGGACGTGACCGGGCGCGTGATCGAGGCGCTGCGGGCGGTCGGCATCCGCGACCCCGAGAAGCGCCACCGCGCCTACCCGCACGAGCTCTCAGGCGGCATGCAGCAGCGCGTCATGATTGCCATGGCGCTGGCCTGCGAGCCGCGCATCCTCGTGGCCGACGAGCCCACCACCGCGCTCGACGTGACCATCCAGAAACAGATCATGGACCTGCTGGTCGAGCTGCGCCAGAAGCGCACCATGTCGATCATCCTCATCACGCACAACTTCGGGATCGTCTCCGGTTTCGCCGACCGGGTCGTGGTGATGTTCCGGGGCGAGATCGTCGAAGCCGGCCCGACAGAGGAAGTTTTACGTAACCCGCAGCACCCCTACACCAAGGCCCTCATCGCCTGTATCCCGCGCCTCGGCGCCCACGAAAAACGCCTCACCACCATCGACTACGCCGCCCTGGCTCAGGGGTAATTTGACTTTAAATATTATGGTTAACCACAGAGACACAGGGAACACAGAGCGCCAGACTCAGTGCTCTTATCACCTCTGTGGCTAAGAAAAACATCTTCAGCTTTAAAAAACCGTGAACGACACACTCCTTGAAGTCTCCGACCTGAAAGTGCACTACCCGGTGTACAGCGGCTTGATGCGCCGAGTGACCGACCATGTGCGGGCGGTGGATGGAGTGTCCTTCACCTGCCGCAAGGGTAAGACCACCGGGCTGGTGGGCGAGTCCGGCAGCGGCAAGACCACCATCGGGCGCTCACTCATCCGGCTGGCCCCGGTCACAGCGGGGTCGATCAAGTTTGACGGACAGGAGCTGACCGGGCTCACCGAGGCTGAGTTTTTCGCCATCCGCAAGCGCGTGCAGATGGTCTTTCAGGACCCCTTTAACTCGCTCAACCCGCGCATGACGATCTTTCAGATCGTGGCCGAGCCACTCGATATTCATTTCCCCAAGCTCACGAAAAACGACCGCCGCGCGCGCGTGGCTCAGCTGCTGGAGCGCGTCGGCCTGACCGCCGACCAGATGGACCGCTACCCGCACGAGTTTTCCGGCGGGCAGCGCCAGCGCATCGGCATCGCCCGCGCCCTCGCCGTCGAGCCGGAGTTCATCATCTGCGACGAGCCGGTCAGCGCGCTCGACGTGTCCATCCAGGCCCAGATTATCAACCTCCTGCAGGACCTCCAGGAGGAGCTGGGGCTCACGTACCTCTTTATCGCTCACGACCTGGCCGTGGTCGAGCACATCAGTGACGACGTACTCGTCATGACCGGGGGCAAAATCGTCGAGCAGGCCAGCGCCGACGAAATCTACGCCCACCCCCAATCCGACTACACCAAGAAACTCCTCGCCGCCGTCCCGCGGTTTTAATCGGGGCTGCGCGCCCCAAACCCGCGGCAGGCAGAGCCTGCATTTTCGGTCCGATGTCCGGGCTTCGCCCAAACATCGACCGACATTGATGTCTCAACTGACGAGGGCCCGCCTAAGTCATTGCCGATAGCGATTGCCTTTTGATTTTCCCTATAGAGACGACCCAGTTTTGGTGATTTGCATCTCGGCTAGCTTTGCTCGGGGTGGAGCTCGCCCTTGGCGTTTTTGGGCAGGTAGGGCTTCAGAAAGGCCTCACGGAAGTCGTAGCCGCCGCAGAAGTCCTCCTTGCGGTCGTTGTCGGTCTTACCGAGGACGCCGTACTCGACGAGATTGAAGACAATTTCGCCGAAGTCGTCGCACTTGTGGATGCCCCAGTGATCGAGCAGGCTGTATGAGAGCGGCCCGTACTGGTTGTGGGCGAAATCACGGATACCCTCCAGCAGCTCCTGCCCGGTGACGTGGCGGGGGTGCCCCTCGGGGCCGTCATCGAGTTGACGCAGCGTGTGGTCGAGCCCCTGGCGCACGAAAAAGTACGCCCCCTTGTCGAACCGGCCGTCCTCCTTGAGGATCAGCTCTACCACTTCGCCAAAATCTTTATTTTCACTCATTTATAAACGTATAACTCCTTTCGCGCCTTTCACAGACGCTACCCCTAACATAGCAAATTCCGCGCCGGAATCAAGTACGCGAAAGAGTCGCTTTGATGTAAAGTCAGGTATAAAAGGGATTTTTAACCCCATAAGCAGCTGGCCCCGGAGAGCATTTTTATACATTTCTCCTTGCCAAGGGGGGCAAAAGCCTTTGTTTTCTCCGCTTTTCCCAAGATCATGAGTCAGAAAACCCGCAAAGCAATGGCCAAGCGCTTCAAGGTGACCGGCACCGGGAAGGTTATGCGTCGCAAACCCAACCACCGCCACCTCCTGCGCAACAAGAGCACAAAGCAGAAGCGTGCCGCCCGTCAGGACCAGCTCGTCCCGTCCGGCTACGTCAAGCAGCTCCGAGTCGGCCTCCCGCATCACGATATCTAAGTGATTGACCGTTAACTGAGCTGGTCGGGGTGAACAACCACCAGGCGACCCTGCCGCTCCCATACATTAAGAAAGATAATACAACATGCCTAGAGCAACCAACGCACCCGCCTCGCGCGAACGCCGCAAGCGCGTCCTGAAGTCCACCAAGGGCTATTTCGGGAACAAGTCCCGTCTGTTTCGCTACGCCAAGGACGCCGCCATGCACGCTGGCGTCTACGCCTACCGTGACCGCCGCAAGAAGAAGACGGAGTTCCGCCAGCTGTGGATCATCCGTATCAATGCTGCCTGCCGCATGAACGGCATCGCCTACAGCCGCTTTATGGCCGGTCTCAAAGCCGCCCAGATCGAGCTGGACCGCAAGGCCCTGAGCGAGCTCGCCATCCATGACGAGGCCGCCTTTGCCGCTCTGGTCGAAAAGGCCAAGGCTGCGGTTAGCGCCTAATAAGCGCACGAGTTCACTCGCACTTGATATTTCCGAAAGGCGGCCTCATTATGGCCGCCTTTTTTGTTGGCTGGAATCCCACGGCGAGCGAAAGGCTTCCCCAGGTCTCCAGTTACACAGACATCCATTTTATTTTTACCAATGAAAGAGCAACTCGCAGCCATCGTGACCGAAGTCGAGAGCGCCGTGCCCGCGCTGGAAAAGCGCGCCGCGTTCGAAGCCTTTAAGGCCACCATCTCCGGCCCCAACGGCAAGCTGACCGCTGCCATGAAGGGCATGAAGGACGTCTCGAAGGAGGACAAGCCCGCCATGGGCAAGCTCCTCAACGCGACCAAGCAGCAGATTGAGGCCTTTTACGCCGAGGCGCTGGAGCGCATCGAGGCCGTCGAGACCGCCGAAAAGCTCGGCCCGTCCATCGACCCGACGCTCCCCTGCCCCGACACCGCCTCGGGCAGCCTGCACCCGCTCACCCAGACCCGTCGCCTGATGGAGCAGGCCTTCCGCAAGGTGGGCTTCACCGTGGCCGAGGGCCCCGAGCTGGAAACCGAGTGGTACTGCTTTGACGCGCTCAACACCCCCGAGGACCACCCCGCCCGCGACGCCCAGGACACGCTCTTCCTCCCCGAGGCCGCCGACGTGGACAACGTCTCCAAGCACGGCTCCGAGCGCTACCTCATGCGCTCCCACACCTCCACGGTGCAGATCCGCACCATGATGAAGGAGGAGCCGCCCCTGCGCATCATTTCCCCCGGCCGCGTCTTTCGCCGCGACACCACCGACGCCACCCACAGCGCGAACTTCCACCAGATGGAGGGGCTCTACGTGGACAAGAACGTCACCGTCGTAGACCTCAAGGCCATCCTCGACTACTTCGTGGCGGAGATCTTCGGCAAGGGCTCGACCGTGCGCCTGCGCCCGAGCTTCTTCCCCTTCACCGAGCCGTCCTTCGAGCTCGACATGAAGACCCCCAACCTCGGCAAGCTCTCCAACCAGTGGATCGAGCTGGGCGGCTGCGGTATGGTCGACCCGAACGTCTTCAAGTCCGTCGGCTACGACCCCGAGCAGTGGACCGGCTACGCCTTTGGGATGGGCATCGAGCGCATCGCCATGATCGTCCACGGCATCGACGACATCCGCTATTTTTACCAGAACGACCTGCGCTTTCTCAGCCAGTTCGCTTAAGGAATACTTAACCACAGAGGCCACAAAGGACACAGAGAGTGATAAGAAAATGAGGTACCGCTGGAGCGCTGTTGGGTTTGTTGCCATCGGTTTTATGGCAGGTTTGCTCATGGCAACCTTGATGGATCCCAAAGGCGCTCAACTCCCGGAATGGCTCCACCTTATAATCGTTTTCTGGGTCATCCCTGCGTTCTTGATTATTCACGTGTTGAACAAATTTGGTATCACTCACCTTTTTCTCAAAAAATAAACCCTCTGTGCTCTCTGTGGCCTCTGTGGTTAAACTCATTCAATAAAAGAATTTCCCGATGAAAATTTCCCTCCAATGGCTCAAGAACTACGTCGATCTCGACGTGAGTGCCGAACAGCTCGCCGACGACCTGCCCATGATCGGGCTGGAGGTCGAGGGCGTCGAGTCCACCGGGCTGCCCCAGTTTGAAAACCTCGTCGTGGGCGAGGTCCTCTCCCGCGAGCAGCACCCCGACGCCGACCGCCTCGGCGTCTGTATGGTGCAGGTGGACAGCGGCGAGCCGCGCCAGATCGTCTGCGGTGCCAGCAACTACAAAGTCGGCGACCGCATACCGGTGGCGTTGGAGGGTTGCATCCTGCCCGGCGACTTCAAGATCAAGAAGAGCAAGCTGCGCGGCGTCGAGTCCAACGGTATGATGTGCTCGGCCAAGGAGCTCGGCATGGGCGAGGACCACTCCGGCCTGCTCATCCTGGAGCAGCGCCCCGAGATCGGCACCCCGATCAACGACGTTTTCCCCGGTGGCGACACCGTGATCGAGCTGGAGCTGACTGCCAACCGCGGCGACTGCCTCAGCCACATCGGCGTGGCACGCGAGATCGCTGCCCTCTACGGCAAGGAACTGCGCCTGCCTAAGGTGAAGCTGAACCCCGGCTCCGGCCAGGGTCTGATCAGCGGCGTCGATGTGCAGACCGAGGACTGCCCACTGTATACCGCCTGGAGCATCAAGGGCGTAAAAATCGCCCCCTCCCCCGACTGGCTCAAGAAAGCCCTCGAATCTATCGGCCTGCGCCCCATCAACAACGTGGTGGACGTGACCAACTACGTGCTCATGGAGACCGGCCAGCCGCTGCACGCCTTTGACGCGACCAAGATCAAGGGCGGCAAGCTCATCGTCCGTCCCGCTGCAGAGGGCGAGCAGATCGTGACCCTCGACGAGCACAAGCGCAAGCTGACGCCGGGCATGATGGTCATCGCCGACACCGAGCGCCCGCTCGTCATCGCCGGGGTCATGGGCAGCCTCGACGCCGAGGTCGACGACGCCACGGTGGACCTCGTCCTGGAGAGCGCGTACTTCCGCCCCGGTTCGATTCGTGGCACCTCCCGCGCCCTCAACCTTTTCTCTGACAGCTCGCACCGCTTCAGCCGCGATGTCGATCCGGTCGGGGTGGACTTCGCCGCCCGCCGCGCCATTGCCCTCATCCTTGAGCTCGCCGGTGGCGAGGTCGTCGGTGAATGCATCACCGTGGGCAAGGCCCCACGCGGCGACCGCACCATCACCATCACGCCGGACTACGTGCGTCGCGTCTGCGGCTTTGAGGTCGAGGACAGCGCCATCGCCGACACCTTTACCCGCCTGGGCTTCACGGTGGACAGCAGCGCCTACCAGTGGAGCGTGCTCGTCCCGTCCTTCCGCCCGGAGGTGGACCGCCCGATCGACCTGGTCGAGGAATTCATCCGCCTGCACGGCACCCCGGAGATCCCGGAAGCCCCCGTCAAGGCAACCGGCCTCACCCGTGAGGACGACGCACTGGCCGTCTTTAACCGCCAGGCCGTGCAAAAGCTCGCCGGGGCGGACTTCGCCGAGTGCTCGCATTATACTTTGACCGACGGCGCCGGCGTCGCCAAGTGGTTCGGCCAGGAGCGCGCCGACGCCCTCAAGCTCGACAACCCGCTGACCGCCGAGCAGAGCCACCTGCGCCCCTCGCTCATCCCCGGCCTGCTCGATGCTCTGCGCCTGAACGCCAACAACGGTAACCACCCGGCCCGCCTCTGCGAGACCGGGCGTGTCTTCCGCACCGTCGAGGGCAAGCTCTGGGAGCTGGCCAGCGTCGCCTTTGTCATCGCCGTGGACGACGGCCGCCGCCGCTGGCGCGACCGCGAGGCCCCGGACTTTTTCACCGCCAAAAAGCTCGTCGCCGAGCTGGCCACCCTCGCCGGAATCAAGCCTCAGAAGCTCGACTACAAGGTGATCGAGGACGAGGCCTTCTGGCAGCCGGACCACTCCGCCCGCGCCGCCTGCTGGAAGAAAAACGGCTACAAAGCCTTTGCCGGTCTCATCAACGTCGATGCCACCAAGGACTGGGATCTGGACACGCTCGTACTGGCCGGTGAGCTCATCATCCTGCCCGAGTTTTTAGAGAAAAAGGGCAAGAAGTCGGCCGTGCGCCTGACCCCCTTCACCAGCTTCCCGGCCTCGACCCGTGACCTCGCGCTCGTCGTGGACGTGGACACCACCGCCGAGACCGTGCGCCGCGACCTGCTCAAGGCTGCCAGCAAGGCCGTGGGCAAGGCGTTCGCCTGCGAGGGCGTCGAAGCCTTTGACCTCTACGCCGGACAGGGCCTGCCCGAGGGCAAGAAGAGCCTGGCCTACGCCATCAGCTTCCGCGCCCCCGACCGCACCCTCAAGGACAAGGAGGTCAACACCGCCTTTGACGCCATCCAGGAGTCGATGAAAAAGATGGGCTACGAACTGCGGGTGTAACGCAACCGCCAACGTTTTTCCAAAGAGCACGCAGTTTTCTGCGTGCTCTTTTCATCTCTGGCCAAGATGCCTTTGTTACGTGCACATCACCCCTGTGCATAAAAAACAGCGTGACCTATCCGGAAGATTGAATAAAACTGGTTCGTAAGACTCTTACCAGCAAGCCCTTCCCTATGCATTTTGACGGACTCACCGACGCGACGCTTGTCGTCTTTCTCCTCGTTTATGTGGCGATGGGTTTCGGCACGCTGCCGGGGTTCAAGCTCGACCGCACGGGCGCGGCCATCGTCGGTGCGCTGGCCATGCTGAGCATCGGGGCGATCAGCCCGCAGGCCTCGTGGGACGCGATCGACTACCGCACGATCGGGATGCTGTTCGGGCTGATGGTGGTTTCGTCGGCTTTCGCGGTGGCGGGGTTCTACGACTGGACGGTACACAAGGTCGCTGCCCTGCCCGTCAGCCCGCCCGTACTGCTGGCGGTATTGATCGCGGTCGGCGGAGGCCTCTCGGCCTTGCTGACCAACGACGTGATCGTCGTCGCCATGACGCCGCTGCTGGTCTCGCTCACGCTGGCCCGCGGGCTCAACCCCGTGCCGTTTCTGCTGGCGTTCTGTTTCGCCGCAAATGCCGGGTCTGCGGGCACGCTTATCGGCAGCCCGCAGAACATGATCGCCGCGCAGGGGCTGGGGCTGTCCTTTAACGGCTTCCTGAAAGTTGCCGGTCTGCCCGCGCTGCTCTCGTTGCCGTTGATCTGGGGCATCCTGGCCTTCATGTACCGCAATCGCTGGGCGGCGCCCAAGTCTGCCGATGCACCGCCACCGGAGGAGGTCCTGCAACCGCTGGACAAGATCGAGACGGCCAAGGCCGGGATCATCGCCACCGTAGTGATCGTCGCCTTTATCTTCAGCAGCTGGCCGCGCGAGCTAATAGCACTGGCCGGGGCAGGCACCCTCCTGATCAGCCGCCGCACCTCCTCGAAGGACATGCTGCGGCATGTGGACGGCAACCTCCTGCTGCTGATCATGGGGCTGTTCGTCGTCAACCAAGCCTTTTCCAACACCGGACTCCCTCAGGAAATTCTCGCCGGGCTGGATAAAAGTGGCATCGACCTGAACCACCCGCTCTCGCTCTTCTGCGTGGGCGGTGTGCTTAGCAACATCGTGGGTAACAACCCGACCGTCATGCTGCTGACGCCCTACCTGCATCCGGGGGCAGGCGCAGACGCCCTGGGGGCTGCTCTGGCGCTGAGTACCGGGTTCTCCAGTAACATGATCATCTTTGGCAGTCTGGCGGGGATCATCGTGGTCGAGCAAGCCGCCGCCTGCGGGATCAAAATCGGCTTTGGGGAGTTCGCCAAGGCGGGCCTGCCCGTCAGCCTGGCCAGCCTGGCCATGGCCGCGGGTTGGATCCTGCTCATGGCCCATTGAGGCGCTTTTCAGGGGTTCGCGGCACAGTGATTCGCCGCCAGCCTCGGCCCTAGGTACGAAACCTGACGAAAAATCTCCGTGACCTCTGGCCGAGGGGTGTTAGAAAGACCGGATGCCGTCTGAAAAGATAGACATCGACTATGTGGCGCGCCTGGCGCGGATCGACCTGACCGAGGAGGAAAAACGGACCTTTCCCGAGCAGTTGGGGAACATCCTCGCCTACGTGGATAAGCTCAATGAGGTAGACGTTTCCGGCGTCGAGCCGATGGCGCACGCCTTTGCGCTGGAGAACGTGCTCGACGACGACGAGCCGCACAAGCCCCTGCCCGTCGAGCAGGCCCTCCGCAACGCCCCCGCCCAGCGCGACAACCAGGTCGTCGTCCCCAAAGTGGTGGAGGATGCTTGAGGATTGCCACTGGTACACAGAAGACACTGAGGCCAACGGCTTCTCACTAATCTCTCTGTGGTCTCCACACCTCTGTGGCTAAATTTTTTAAACGACTTTTCATCCATGAGTGACATTATTCATAAGACCGCCGCCGAGCTCTCCGCCGCGCTCGCCAGCAAGGCCGTCTCCGCCGTCGAGGTCGCCCAGGCCTTCATCGCCCGCACCGATGCGGTAGAAGACCGCGTCAAGGCCTTCAACTCGCGCGATGCCGAGTGGACCCTCGCCCAGGCCAAGGCCAGTGACGAGCGCCGCAAGGCCGGTCAGGCCGCCGGGCCGCTGGACGGCATCCCTGTCGCGCTGAAGGACATCCTCGCGGTCAAGGACCAGCCGCTGACCTGCTCCAGCCGTATGCTGGAGGACTTCATATCACCCTACGACGCGCACGTCACCGAGCTTTTGAAGACGCAGGGCGCAGTGCTGTGGGGCCGTCTGAATATGGACGAGTTCGCCATGGGCTCCTCCACGGAGAACTCCGCCTTTCACACCAGCCGTAACCCATGGAACACCGACTGCGTGCCCGGTGGCAGCTCCGGCGGCAGTGCGGCCAGCGTCGCCGCGCTGGAGGCCCCCCTCTCTATCGGCTCCGACACCGGCGGCTCCATTCGCCAGCCAGCGGCCTTTTGTGGCGTGGTCGGCCTGAAGCCGACCTACGGGCTCGTCTCCCGCTACGGCCTGGCCGCCTTTGCCTCCTCGCTGGACCAGATCGGACCCTTTGCCCGCACGGTCGAGGACGCCGCGCTCCTGCTCCAGGCCATCGCCGGGCACGACCGCCGCGACTCCACCTCCTACAAGACCGAGATCCCCGACTACCGCGCCGCCCTCTCCGAAAAGGAAGGCCCGTGGACCATCGGCGTGCCCAAGGAGTGCTTCGCCGAGGGGCTGGACCCCGAGATCAAGGCCGCGGTCGAGGACGCTATCGCCTTTTACGAAAAGGACGGCCACACGGTGCAGGAGGTTTCCCTCCCCATGACCGAGTACGCCATCCCGACCTACTACATTCTGGCCACGGCCGAGGCCTCCTCGAACCTCGCCCGCTACGACGGCATCCGCTGCACCCACCGCACCAAGGACGCCAAGGACGCCATCGACCTGTACTACAAGAGCCGTGCCGAGGGCTTCGGCGAAGAGGTCAAGCGCCGCATCATTCTGGGCACCTACGTGCTCTCCAGCGGCTACTACGATGCCTACTACCTGCGCGCGCAAAAGGTCCGCACCCTCATCCGCGAGGAGTTCATGAACGTCTTCAAATCAGTGGACACGATCCTCACGCCGACCACCCCCACCCCATCCTTTAAGCTCGGGGCCAAGGAAGACCCGCTGTCGATGTACCTGAACGACATCTACACCATCAACGTCAACCTCGCCGGGCTGCCGGGCATTTCCGTCCCCTGCGGCTTCACCTCAAGCAAGCTGCCCATCGGCCTGCAACTGATCGGCAAGCCCTTCGCCGAAGACGAGCTGCTCGCCGTCGCCCACCGCTACGAACAGGCCCACAACTGGAAGGACGCCGTGGCGACGTTGTCATAGACAGATTGGTTGTTCACTGATAAGATGAAGGCACTCAAAAATCGCTGGTTACTACTGCTCCTGGGGATGATTGTTGGTGCATACATCGGAGGTGATCTGGCCCTGCGATATGCAAATTTCAAGTATGACGAGACACTGGAGGATTACTATATCGACGCTCGTCTCCTGACTCTTATCGCCTCCTACTCAACCTTGGAAAAAGCCGAAAACGAAAACATCAATGGCATCACCAGCGACCACGAAGTTATACTCCGGGGGACATTTTTGTCCCTGGTAGAACTCCACAAAACCAGCCACTACACAAAAAAAGATAAAGATATTCGTAAGCATTTGAAGAAGGCCAAAGCCTATATGGCCGAGCGGCCTGAGCAGTTCCTGAACCAAACATTTCACGTGCAAACTTCATCGACCGAACTGGCAAGCCAAGAAGCCACAGATCAGGCTCGAAAACAGCTTCAAGACGCATTCGACTATGTGGACAGTTTACCTCCGTCCTACGACCATAATGACAGCGAGCTTAGCAGTGGAAGCAACAACTGACGCCAACGACTCTTTTGACGTTTAACCTCTTTTCTTTATCATGGAATTTACCGCAGACATCGGGCTGGAAGTCCACGTTCAGCTGAAGACGAAATCGAAAATGTTCACGCGCGCGCCCTACTATTACGGGGCCGAGCCGAACACCCTGACCGACCCCGTCGTGCTCGCCCTGCCCGGCGTGCTCCCGGTCATGAACAAGGAAGCCGTCCGCAAGACCGTGCTGCTCGGCCTGCTGTGCAAGTGCAAGATCGCCGAGCGCTGCAAGTGGGACCGCAAAAACTACTTCTATCCGGACAGCCCGAAGAACTACCAGCTCTCCCAGTACGACCAGCCCATCTGCGAGGGCGGCGAGGTCGAGATCGAGATGCTCGGGGCTTCGCGTAATGTCATGGGCGACCACCGCATGGTCGAGCTGACCCGCATCCACCTGGAGGAGGACGTGGGCAAGCTCACCCACTTCGCCAACGACAGCCTGGTGGACTACAACCGCGCCGGTGCCCCGCTCTGCGAGATCGTGACCGAGCCGGACATGCACAACGCCGACGAGGTCTTCGCGTTCCTGACCGCGCTGCGCAACAACATCCTCGCCGCTGGTCTCTCCGACTGTGACATGGAGAAGGGCCAGATGCGCTGCGACGCCAACATCTCCGTGCGCCCCAAGGGGCAGAAGGAGCTGGGCGTGAAGGTCGAGCTGAAGAACATGAACACCATCTCGGGCGTCCGTAATGCCGTGGCCTACGAGATCAAGCGTCAGATCCACGCCGTCACCTCCGGTGAGACCATTTACCAGCAAACGCGCCGCTGGGACCCGACCACACAGGTCACCACGAAGATGCGCGACAAGGAAGAGTCCCACGACTACCGCTATTTCCCCGAGCCCGACCTGATGCCCGTCACCATCGGGCAGGAGCAGCTCGACGTGCTCGCCAAGGAGCTGCCCGAGCTGCCCTTTGACCGGCAGCGTCGCTTCATGGAGCAGATGGATCTGCCCTACACCGTGACCTCTGTCCTCTGCCCGGATAAGGAACTGGCCGACTTTTTCGAAGAAGCCCTCGAAGACACCAAAGGCAAAGTCGCCCCCAAGGCCGTGGCCAACATCATCGCCAACGACCTGCTGCGCGAGCTCTCCGGCGGCAAGGAAGAAGGCCGCCTGCCTCTGAGCGACTGCAAGCTGACCCCGGCCCACATCGCCGAGCTCACCCTGCTGATCGAGGACGGTGTCATCACCAAGCACATCGCCAAGGACGTCTTTATCGACATGTATGCCACCGGCAAGATGCCCTCTACCCTCGTCGAGGAAAAGGGCCTGCAGGCCGAGGACAACGCCGACGAGCTTGAGGCCATCATCCGTGAGGTCGCCGCCGACTCTAAACACGAGAAGGCGATCTCGGAGTTCAAGGAAGGCAACAAGAAGGCGATCAACTCCCTCATCGGCCCCATCATGAAGGCCACTCAGGGCAAGGCCGACCCCCGCAAAATCCAGGAGCTGCTCGCCAAGGTTTTAGGGTAACACTTGGGGGCTCCGCGCCGGGTTGCACCCGGTGGCATTGAGGGGGATAAATCCCCCTACGCCGCCATTGCTGCTCCAGTCGGACCAGCATTTTAGCCTGCACTTTCGATTCATGGCCCGTGCTGCGCACAAACCATAAATCGACATTTTAGTCTTTCCTGACGCACGCACTGCTCAGGTAAAGCCATACGCGAGCGCAGTAGAAAAGGTGGCGACCCAGTTTTGATGCCTCTCAGCGTTTGTTGAAACCAGCGTCGCTGGTTTCAACAAACGCTGATGCGATGCGCAGCATCGGAAGTGCAGGCTTCGCCTGCTGCGGGTCTGGGCTGCACAAGCCCAGTTAGTACTCCCTTTATTAGTTCTGGGAGGGACCGTGGCCGCCAGCTGTGTTGGATTTGTCGGTCGGAGTCTTTGAGCTATCGGGGGCCGGGGTCGCAGGAGCCGGAGCCACCTCACCCTGCTTGATCAGCTCCATGCCGGTGGACTTGAGCTTGTTGTAGTCATCCACCCACTCGTTGAGAGTGTCGGCCAGAGGCTCACCATAGGGGAGCCGGGCGATGGCGTAACAAAGATCCGAGCAATACCCGAGCGACTGCAGCTGCGAATAGATCATGACCAGGCGCAGGTCCGCATCGGTGTCGAAGAGCAGGTCGCCGGTCGTCTCGGCAGCGGCGCGGGCGCGGGCCTCCATCTCGGCGGGAGGCAGCGAGAGGTTCTCCAGATTCTCGATGGTGCCGTCCTTCTTCCAGGCCTCAAGCTGCACGGAGACTTTTTTGTTAAAGGTAGCGATGTCCTTGACCCAGGCAGAAATCTTTGGCCCCGGTTCTTTGATCCAGAGCAACTTGTCCACGTCCTGCTCCTGGCTGGTCACATCATAGAGCAGCGCGAAGCCCTCGGGAGTCTGGCCGGGAAGCGTAGCCGGTTGTTTTTTACAGCAACCGCTCAGCACGAGCAGAGCAGCGAGGACAGATAAGAAAAAGGCGGACTTCATATCATGAATGCTAACGAAGGTTCGGTTTGTGTGGCCAGCGTTAAGTGATAGGCGGAGGCTCGCGCAGCGTACGCATCTCTGCGATCAGCCTCGTCGGGATGCGGTCCCGACTTTGTTCCCCTTGAGGATGTTGGGCTGCTTCTTGATAATGTCCATGATCTCGGAGGAGGGGCGGCGCTGGTGGTAGAGGTCGGCCATGATCTTCATCGCCGGATCGATGTGGTTGAAGAACATCCTGTACCCGGCGCAAAGGTGGCTGAGCCCGAAATCACCGTCCGGGGTAAAGGTGAAGCGGTGCTTGGGGCAATCGCCGTTACAGGCGAAGCGCACCTCGCACTCGCGGCAATACTGCGTGAGCTTGTCGCGTTTGTCGTTCCCGAACTTCATGGCCTCCGCGCCGTCGGCCATCGCCGAGATCGAGGTATTCAGGATGTTGCCCAGCTTGTAGCGCGGGTACACGTAGTGGTCACACGCATACAAATCGCCGTTGTGCTCCAGTGCGAAGGCCTTACCGCAGGTCTCAGCCAGCACGCAGGTGCCGCCGGGCATGCCCAGCCATTTACCGAGGGACACGTCGAACTGCTGCACGAAGGTCTTGCCCACGTCACGGGTGACCCAGCGGTCGAAAATCTTGCACAGGAACCGGCCCCACGCGTGGGAGTCGACGGTCCACTTCGTCACGATCGGCTTGTGCGGGGCTGGCGGGTTATCGAAGTCCGGCGGCAGGCCGAGGCTGAGCCCGAGCTCGGCGGAGGCCTCGTCAGCGGCACGCTCGACCAGCGGGATAAACTGGATGTAGGTCGAGCCGATGTTTCGCAAAAACTTGTACACCTCCAGCGGTTGCTCGGCGTTTGCACTGCTGACCACGGTCAGGGTGTTAAACTCGACCTTGTGCTTACGGGCCATCTCGATACCACGGATGACCTGCCGGTAGCTGGAGCGCCCCTGCTTATCCACACGCCCGGCATCGTGAAGCTGCTCGGGGCCGTCGATACTGATGCCCACGAGAAAGCCCTCCTGCGCCAGGAACTCGCACCACTCGTCATCGAGCAGCGTGCCGTTGGTCTGCAGGGCGTTCTCGATCTGGCGCCCGGCGGCGTACTTCCTTTGGAGCTCGACTACCTGACGGAAGAATTTAACACCAGCCAAGGTCGGCTCCCCACCCTGCCAGGCAAAGGACACGGTGTGGCCGGGCTGGGCCGCGATGTAGTCGCGGATATAGGCCTCCAACAGATCGGGGCGCATCTTAAAGCGCTCGTTACTGGGGAAGAGGCCCTCCTTTTCGAGATAAAAGCAGTACTTGCAGTCGAGGTTGCACAGCGGCCCCATGGGCTTGGTCATGATGTGAAACGGCGCGGAAGCCTGGCTCACTGACATGCGCGGGGGTGTCGGCTGGGGAGTATTATTCGCCATCAAAAATAGAATCTTACTTATTATTAAACAGCCCGTTGAGCAAGCCCTTCACGGCATTGCGGGCAGCGTCTTCATTGCTCTGTGCGGGCTCGGTGGTCTCCTCTCCAGACTCGGTCCCGGTCGTAGCCCCGGGCTGGTCTTTATTCATTCGGCCAGAGTCACTATCCGTGGCGGTGGCCACGGCGGCACTCACCAGCTTCTGATTAAGGGCAGAGAAATCGGGCTTGGACAGCGTACCCTTCAGCGGGAACGAGAATGCCTCATAGTAGCCGTTCGCGTCGGGCTTGGGGTTAGACAGCATGCGCAGATCCGAGAAGAGCTCGGCAGCGTTGCCCTTGGCGGCGAGATTGATCTGCCCGCTGAGCGCCTGATTCGGGAGAGCGGTGCCGTCGGCGTAGGTGACCTTACCCGTGCCCTGCATACGGATCTCCGGGCCGGTCAGGGCCAGCTCGCTCAGGTTGATGTCGAGGTTTTGCGCACGCTCGGCCACGATGGCGAAGCGGTCGTAGTCGATCTGCTGAAGCATTTGGATAAGCTTCTGGGCAGTCTGCACACCTGTCCGCTGATTTTTCTGAAACATGGAGGCAACCCCGAGCCCAATCCCCGCCAGATTGCCGAGCCCCTCCTGGCCAGCAGCAGCGAGCACACGCAGCTTACCGTCCTTACCGACGAGGCTGAACTTACCCTGAATCTTTTCCAGCAGGGCGTTCATGGTCGGTCCGTTGCCAGTGGCCGTGCCGGTCACATCAAACATGCCCGTCACCGGCGGAGTCGCGCCCGGCTGCTCCTGCACGAGGAACTTCCCCACATTGAACTGGGAGAAGCTCAGGTTGCTGTTCAGGTCGTAGGGGCTTGCGCCGGGAGTGAAGGTGATGAGCGCATCAGCCTTGAGCGGGGCCCCGGCAAAGGTCGCTGCAAGCGGATCGACACTCAGTTTGTTCTCGGTCAGATCGAGCTTAAAGGTCGCATCGTCGAGCCGGTACTTCTGCATGTAGATCTTACCGATCTTGGCCGAAGCCTGACCGGCAAAGCCCTGCCAGAAGGGAGCGCTATCAGCCTGCGTGCCTGCGGTCGCAGTGGGGCTGACAGAAGACCGTTTCCCGGTGGGCTGCGTCGGCGTGGCAGCAGGCGCTGTCGGTGCAGACGAAGGCTGCGCAGCCGTGGCGGCATTGGGATTCTTAAAAGCTGCAGCAAGCAGCTGCACCCCGTCGAGGTCGAGCTGGTCGCCCTCCAGGGTCACGTCAAAGGTCTGCACGGCACCGCTCTTTTCGAGTTCGGCCTTGAGGTGGAGATCAGTGTTACCCTCGGAAGTATTCAGGACGAAGGGTGCCTCGACCTCTATCTTGCGGTCGGCATCGAGCTCGCCTTTCGCCTCCAGAGTCATGAGCGGCACCTGCTTCATGGGCTGGCGCACGATGAGGCTCTTCAGCTCTGCCTTGAGCTCGAATTCCCCCTTACCCTCCTCGTAGTCAACATCGGCCTCCGTCGAGAAGGTCCCGGCAGCCACGTTGTTATAGGCGTTCAGGGCAGGCTGCTTCAGCAGCTGCGCCAGGTCGCCGGAGAGGCGGGCCTTGACCTGGGCATCGGGTTGGGCTTCGTCGAGCGAGTCAGCCTTCAGGCTCAGCTCACCCTGAGCCAACGGGACCCCGCGGCTGGAGAGGTTAAGGCCTTCGACCATCACCTCGGCCTCGTCACCCTTGTAGGTCACAGTCGGCTGGGCAGCTACGGTCAGCGCATTGAGCAGGGCCTGTCCGTCCTTGGAGACGGAGAGGTCGGCCACGCTGAGCCCCTGTGGGAAAGTGATCCGGTAAGCACCATCATCGACGCCGCTGACGAGCACCTGCGTCGAGAGCGGCTGGCCGCTCATCGTAATGCCGGGCACCCACGGCTCCACCAGCGAAAGCGGCAGGGCATTCAGGGTCAGCCGGACGAGCTCACCGCTCAGCTCGGGCATCTCGACGTCTTCGCCACACCGGGCGGAGATCGGCTTTAATGTTTCGAGCACCAGCAGTTGCCCCTGATTCGCACTGGCGAGGCCAGCGGTCGCGTGTTTCAGGGTCATGACCTTGTCGGCACCCTCGGCCTCCAGATTCGCACTCAAGGTCACCTGCCCCAGCTCTGCCAACTCCGGGCGCACCCGCGTAAGCTGGTCGAGCACGAGCCGGAACTTACCCAGCACCGAGCCATCGCCACCGTCCGAATCCAGGTCAAAGTCCAGATCGCCATCGAGCTGGAAGGTCGGGAGCTTATCCTGCGGGGCGACGGCGGCCACCTGCGCATCGTTCGCAGCCAGCGTCAGCGTGCCTTTGAGGCGCTCCTTGGCCGGATCGAAACCCGCATCAAGCTTCATCAGCGGAGACTCCGGCTTGGCGGCCTCGGCCAGCGTGACGAGGTAAGTCTCGGTCTTGTCGGCCTGCTGAGCCAGATCCGCATTAAAGGCAAGGGTCGGGGCATCGGCGACCACCGCACTGTCCCCCTCGACCGTGGCGGCCAGCTGCACACGTGTGATGGCAGCGTCCTCGTCCTGCGTCAGGGTCAGCGTCGCGTCGAGCTTACCCTGGCTGAGCTGCGCCTGCTCAGCCCCGTCTTCAAAGTTCACAGTCAGCACAAGCTGACCACTGGCGCCGGGCTCGATCCCTCCGCCGCTCAGCGTCGCCTTCACGTTCTGGCGGCCGGGCAGCAACACCTGGGCGTCCACATCGACCTTGCCCACGTAGAGCTTAAAGGGCAGCACCCCATGGGTGAAAAGACCCTTGAAGGGCTCCGGCTCGAAAGACTCATGCTCGGCCTTGCCGGATGTCTTTTCTGACAACGGCTGCGGCGAGACCTCGCTCGGGCTGCTCTTTTGAGGGATCACCGGTCCGGGACCCATCGGGACCGACGGCCCGCGCATATTCACCACCAGACCGCTCACGGCCAGATCGTCCACCCGGACTTCCTTGTTCAGCAGAAAGTCCCAGAACGAATACTTCAGGGTCAGCTCGTCGAGCCCGACGACCATGCCGTCTTTTTCCACCGCCAGCGAGCGGATGGTCACATCGCTCAGCCCGGCTTTAAAGTACCCGAACTCGGGCACCTCGGCCTGCTTCTCGAGCGCACCGAGTACGATCGATTTCTGGAAGCTGGCACTATTAAGAACAAAGAGAACGCCGGCCACCACGAGGACGACCACGACGGAGAGGAGAATGAGGAGCCACTTTAACAGTTTCATGGGTAGCGGTAATGTTCCCCCAAAACCGCCCAATTACAAGCCGCTTTCCAAAAGCAGCTGCCAGCCCCCTTGCGACCATCCGTTGGCCGCCGGGCGCCCTTTACCCACGATATCGGCCTGCGCCAGAAAATGCTTCAGAGCATCGGGCATATCGCCGGACCACCAGTGAAACCACGCCCCGAAAAGCTCCGCCCCGGTCTTGACCGCCAGCAGCGGCAGCAGGGCGTCCACCACCAGCGTGTCCAGTCGGCTGCCGCCCACCGCACCCGCCAGCACGTTATCCGAAAGGGACTTGCGGGCCGTACCCAGACCGCGCTTACGCGCAGCGCCTGTCGGGAGCGAGGCCTTTGCGCAGAGGCCCTTTTTAAGGCCCCACTCACGCAGCGTCTCCGGCCAGTCCGGACGCTCGTGCAGGAGGTGCAGGTACTGCGCCAGGCGGCGACGCGGGTGGTTCGGGGGGCGCAGCCCTGCCAGCGCCCACTGCCCCGTCATCTCCTCATAAAGCTCATCCGCACTCAATCGGGCCATCATCGCGGGCGGATAACGCCGCGCCAGAGTCGCCATGGGGCCACGGTTACGGCGATAGCCGAGCACCTCCAGCACCGTCAGGTGACAGGCTCTCTCCCACTCCATCTCACCCAACCTGCGACGGGCAAAGGCGGCCTTCTGACGCCAACGCCGCCCCGCCCGCTCGCGCAGCTCCTCCAGGCGATCCTCCAACGGCATCACGGCCATCACATCCAGCGCGGCCAGCCGCTCCGTCTGCTCAAGCGCGAGCAGGGCCTCATCCGAGGCGTAGCTCTCCAGGTCCTGATTGAGCCGGTCCAGCAACACCAGCGTCGGTGGCCAATGCCCCTGCGCAGTGACAGCGGGCTTCTGAGGCTTCAGAGGCGGAAAAAGGCACACGTGCAGTGCCACCCGGTCGAAATGCGGGTCCCGGTCGTGCCCGTGCAGGAACCAGTCCTGCGGGTAAAAGTGCACCTCCACGTCTCCCTCCAGCGCGCGGCCATCCAGCATCAGGCTCGCCTCCCGGAAGTCCGGCCCTTCCTGGTGGTTCCACCGGCCCCGGCTCTGAATCGACAACCGCTGCCCCTCCAGCGTACGCAACCGCTCCTGCAGGAAATCGCCGCGCTGCCAGATTTTTTGCAGCACCCGCTCGGACACCGTCATGGTGCCGTATTCACCCTGTATATCCACCGTATGTATCTTTTTCTCGACCATAGCCACGTATCATAAAATAACAATATTATATTTTACGATAATAACGAGCACACTGGCGAGCGTCTTTCACAGAAGCCGACAGACGCACGGCACGGGCAGTCGTGCCCCTAGTGTGTCCGGGCGCTCACAGATACTGAGCGAGAAAGTTCAGGAGGTAGCCGGTCAATATAATGCCCACCGTCGTAATCGCGAAAAAGAGCGCAATCAACGGCAGGCGCATCGTGCGGCGCAGCATAACGGCCTCCGGCAGGCTCAGGGCCGCCATCGCCATCATAAAGGCCAGTGCCGTGCCCAGCGGGATGCCCTTCTCAAAGAGCACCACGGCCACCGGCACAATGGCCGCGCAGCTGCCATACATGGGAACCCCCAGCAGAGTGGCAATCGGAACAGAAAACACGCCCGTCGCCGCCAGAGCATTCTGTATAACCTCCTGGGGCACGTAGTTATGGATAAAGGCACCGATGGCGACCCCGACCAGCACCCAGACCCAGATCTGCCGAATGACATCGACAGCCTCACTCCAGCCATAGCGCAGTCGAGCCCCGAAACTCTCAAAAACCAGGCTGTCGCTCGTGGACTCACCCGTGGTGATGTCCGACTCCAACTGCCCTTCCAGACGCAGTTTTCCCAGCACTGCACCGGCAAACGTACCGATGGCCAGGCCACTCACCACATAGGCCAGTGTGACCGGCACGCCGAACTCGCCCGCCATCAGTACGACCAGATACTCGTTGATCAGCGGGGAGGTAATAAGGAAGGAAAAGGTCACCCCCAGCGGGACTCCGGCCCGCAGCAGGCTGATAAAAATCGGGATCGACGAGCACGAGCAAAAGGGCGTCACCGCCCCGAAGAGCGCGGCCACAAAGTTTCCCCCCAGCCCGCCGCCACTCATCCACCGGCGCAGACGATCCTGCGGCAGGTAGCTGCGGATAATGCCGATGATGAAGATCATCACCGCCAGCAGCAGAAATATTTTTACCGTGTCGTAGAAGAAAAAGTGAATAGCCCCGCCCAGCCGCGAGGCCGGGTCGAAGCCCATCCACTCATAGACAAGGTGGTCGATCAGGCTCAGCAGCATTTACTACCGCCCTTGCCGTCCTTGGAACCGCTGCCGCAGCAGCAGCCCGAGCTGGCTTTCTCGTCGGCCTTCGCCTTCATCCCCTGATCGAGCTTGTTAAACAGGCGCTTGAACAGGCCCGGCTTTTTCTCTGCTTCAGCCGGCTTGGCATTTTCAGTAGTATTCATGGTTTTGATACGTTTAAAAAATTCGTCTATGCTCAACTAGAGCATGGGCCGCCATCAGCACGGCTGACGACTGCCTGACGGCGGCGAAGGTCCTGCGCAAAAGCCAACGACTCACCCGCGCAGTCCTGCAGGCATTTCAGGTTTTCCATCAACAGGGGCTGCTCGACATCGGCCAGCCGGTAGACCATCCACTGGGCCTGACGCTCGCCCTCGACCATGCCCATGCGCTTCATGTAGCTGAGCTGCTTGGATATCTTGACCTGGTCCGCCTCGAGAATCTCCATCAACTGGCACACGCACAGCGGCCCCTCCTTCAGGAGGTTCAAGATGCGCAGCCGCTGCTCATCGCAGAGGCATTTATAGACCTGTATGACACCCATGGTCAATACATTCCCCTAAATGCATATCCTGTCAAGTGAAAGTCTCCGCTCCCCGCTCATAACCCCTGCTCCAATACCAAAACGGCGGCCCCTATAGAAGACCGCCGCCCAGGTTACTTATCGAACAACCACTTCGATAACGACAAAAGCAAATTGACCGGATGTAAAATATAATTAACAACAAAACAGCAAGGTCCGTGCCCAAAAACGCTATTTAATAGATAAATCTATAATTCCTCAGAAAAACGTTCCGGATTTAGTCAATTATTATACACAAAAACATCCATCCGAGAAGCGTACCCCCCAAAGACAGACACAAAAAAACGACCCATATGGGTCGTTTAGAAAAGTCAGCTATCGGGAAAGCCTAGTCCTGCTTCGGCTCCTGGAGCTTATCCAGGTCGATGTCTTTCAGCGCAGCCTTGAGCTCCTTACCGGCCTTGAACTTGATCACGGCGCGCGTCGGAATGACCACGTCGGTCTCAGGGCGGTTCGGGTTACGTCCGATGCGGCTCTTGCGGACCTGCACTTCAAATACGCCAAAATTGCGCAACTCAACATTACGCCCTTCCGCCAAGGCGTCGGCAATACAATCCAGCGTGAGCTGGACCGTTTCCCGGACTTCTTTTTGCGGGAAGTTGGTCTTGTCATAGATGGCAAGTACGATGTCCCGCTTGGTAAGGTTCCCGGCCATAAAAAGTAGTCTTAAAGGTATTTAGTTCTGGTGCAACGATATTTGTACGATGGAGATACGATATTTTGCCTGGGGGGTGGCCATGTCAAACCCAATTTAGTTGCCGCCGTCGGACAAAAACCCGTTACTTTTTCATCTCGTCCCTGTCCGTAGCGCTTACCGCTGGTATGCCAAGCGCGTTTAAAATGCGCGCGCCGCGGCCTGACTTTCAACTTCAATCCCCTTTCATTCATGAGCGATAAAGACGACAAGAACCCCTTTGAGGAGCTTCAAAAAAACATTCAGGACATGATCCGGAAAAACCCCGGCCTGGCCAACATGGGCATGGGCGTGCAGCAGCCCGGCGGCGCTGAGCACGTGGAGGCCCCGCCACCCGAGCAAAAGGAAAAGGACGACGAGGTCCTGCGCCGCATCCGTGAGTTTAGCCTCAAGCCGAAGGAAATCCGCGACCACCTCAACCGCTACGTGATCAAGCAGGCGGAGGCGAAGAAAGTCCTCTCAGTCGCCATCTGCGACCACTACAACCACGTGCGCCAGTGCCTGGAAAACCAGCAACTGCGCGAGCGCGAGTACAGCAAGCAGAACATCCTCCTGCTCGGGCCGACCGGTGTGGGTAAGACCTACCTGATGCGCAATATCGCCCGCCTCATCGGCGTTCCCTTCATTAAAGCCGACGCCACCAAGTTCTCCGAGACCGGCTATGTCGGCTACGACGTGGAGGACCTCGTGCGCGATCTGGTCAAGGCCGCCAACAACAACGTCGAGCTGGCGCAATACGGGATCATTTATATCGACGAGATCGACAAGATCGCCAGTGCCGGAGAAGGCGCAGGCAAGGACGTGTCCGGACGCGGCGTGCAGATCAACCTGCTCAAGCTGATGGAGGACACTGAGGTCAATCTCTTCGCCCCCAACGACATTATGGGCCAGATGCAGGCCATGATGTCCATGCAGCGCGGGGGCGGCGGTAAAAAGGAGCAGCCCAAGACGATCAGCACGCGGCACATCCTGTTCATCGTCAGCGGTGCCTTTGACAAGCTGGCCGAATCGGTCAAAAAGCGCGTCGAGGCCGCCTCCATCGGTTTCGCCGCTCACCCCGGTGACGAGGATGCGGACCCCTACGGCTACCTCAAGCAGTCTGCCTCGGCCGACTTCATCAAGTACGGCTTCGAGCCGGAGTTCATCGGGCGTATCCCGGTGCGCGTGGCCTGCGAGTCCCTCCAGCCCACGGACCTGGCGGAGATCCTAACATCCTCCGAGGGCTCGCTGCTCAACCAGTACCGCAGTGACTTCTCCGGGTACGACATCAGCTTTAACATCACCACGGAGGCGATCCAGGAAGTCGCCCGCCAGGCCCACGCTGAGAAGACCGGCGCTCGCGGCCTCATGACCGTGCTGGAGCGGTTGTTCCGCGACTATAAGTTTGAGCTGCCCTCGACCGCGATCAAATCCTTTGAAGTCACCACCGACACCCTGACCGAGCCGGAGAAGGCGCTGAAGGAGCTGATCGTGGAAAACCTCCACCTGCAGGATGATGTCTGGAAAGCAGACATCGAGCGCTTCAGTGAGGCCTTCCGCAACACCCACGGCTTCAGCCTGCAGTTTGAGGACGCCGCCGCCGAGGTCATCATCGCCGCCGCGACCGAGCAGGACAAAACTATCCGCGCGGTCTGCGAGCAGCGCTTCAAGGACTTCCAGCACGGCCTCCAGATCATCAGCCGCAACACCGGACGCACCGAGTTTACCATCAACGAAGCAGCCGCCCAGGACCCCGACAAGGAACTCTCCCAGTGGGTCGTGGCCAGCTTCAACGAGAGCAACGGGTAAACTACACAGAGCCCAGCCGGGTTACAGCTGGAGTCAATGATGGGGTTCTGCCCCATCGCTCGCAGTCAATACCGATTTGCCTACAGATTTTCTCACGCTACCAGTGTCGGACGAGTAAAGTTCGTTTGAGGCGGCGACAACCGCTGTGGCCCAGGCCGACGCTCCAAGCGGAGGCCTCCGTGATGCGCCAGCATCACAGGTCTAGAACTCGGCCTGGCGGGTGCAGGATCGCGTCCTGCAAAAAGAAAGCCACGGCCCCTCACTGGACCGTGGCTTACATATATACAGGATGCGCGGGCAAAGCCACGCAAGTAGCAGGAAAAGCGAATTCCTTTAGCGCGTACGCCGACGCAGCCAGGCAAGGACCAGTGCGAGCGCACCGGCCAGCATGGCGTAGTGGCGCGGCTCCGGCACAGCGTAGGCGTAGCCGATGGCGCGCAGGTCGAGTCCACCCGAGCCGGACGTATGGTAGTTGTCGATGATCGGGTTGCCCTCGCTGTCCAGATAGCTGCCGTCTCCGGGGATATCGACGAGGCGTACATAGTTGATCGCATCGAGATCCACGATACCGTCGATGACGAGCTGATGATCGAGCAGGTCGTTCAGGTCAAAGGTCGTCCCGTAGCCACCGGCGCTTTTGCCCGCGAGGTTGTAGACATTGGTCGTATCATAATACGAAAATGCTCCGCTACCGGCCGCACTGCTGGTGTTGGTCGAGATGCTGTCGAAGCGCGCGAAGTCCACCCCGTTCGTACTCACCTCCACATAGGCGAGCTCCATAAAGAGATTATTTCCACTGGTGAAGCCGTTCTCGAAGACGGCGAAGTCCCAGCCGTCCCCATTGGAAAAACCGGCGCCGAAGCCCAGCGTAATGCTGCCGGGAGTAACCCCAGTCGCGATTTTATCAGAACTGAGGTCCCCGAGGCTGACCGTGCCTGTGTTGTAATAACCAAGCGCTTTATCAGGAGTGGCGTAGCTGGCGCTGACCTCGTCCGTCGGACTGTAGTCGGCGACCGTTTCCGCCCACCCCGCAAGCTTTGTGGAGGTGTAGTGGACCGCCGGATCGATAGCATGGGCGATATCACTCGGCCCGGAGTACACCCCGGCCTGAGTGGTGCAGATGGCCACAGTCAGGCCGGTTATGGTTAATATGGATTTAGCGCGTATTGACATAGCTATGCCCAAAGACACCACCCGCACGTTGCCCGTCAATTCATTTTTGACATAATTATGCCATTAAAAGTATAACATACATGCAGCAGTATTTTCTGACTGGCAGCCACCGCGAGTTTTCACCACAATCTGCCCTCCATGTTGCGCGTGATTCTACTTACCCTGCTCGCCCAGCTGTTTTTCACGATGGGGCACGCCGTTGAGCGCGAGATCATCCCCCTGACGCCGGATCAGGCACAGAAAACAGGCATCCGCCTGGGCTTCGAACCACTGAAGGTGCGGCACGGCACCCAGATCTACATCATCGGTGTCGATGCTGAGAAAAAGAGCCGCCGAAAGAGCTTTGATGGGTTTCGCATCGTCATCCAGAAGCCGGGGCACAGCGACGCTGAACTGACCGCCCGCATGTGGCACCAGGAGTGGACGGACGATCTATTCTACACCAGTTTTGAAATCGAGGAGTCCTTTCTCCCCTACCTCTATGTGCTGGTAGACTACGGCAATGACCGCTACGAGGGGGCCTACAGCTACCGCATCCCTGTCCGCCCCTACCTGAGCCGCAAGGCCGATGTCCTGCCTGAGGGCCTCAAGAAAATGATCGCCGACACAGCCCGCCAGTCCGAGGAGAGCGATCAGTAGAGCAACGCCTCAACGCCCCGTAAAACGCCGTGCCTGCGAAAAGGATTTGCCGTCACAGCACGAAGCCTGTTTTTAAACAAGGCCATGCCAGAAGGAGCCGCCATCAGCCGGATGTTTGCCGGGATCGCCAGTCGCTATGACTGCGCCAACCACCTGCTTAGTTTCGGGCAGGACTATCGCTGGCGCCGTAAGCTGGCCGCTATGGTCAAGGCCCGCGACCCTAAGGACGTGGTGGATCTGGCCACCGGCAGCGGCGATGTCGCCTTTACCCTGCGCGAGACGCTCGGCCCCCGCGTCGCCGTCACCGGGCTGGATTTCTGCCAGCCCATGCTCGACCAGGCCGAGGAGAAAAAGAAGCAGCGCCCAGGCACCGAGAACCTGCGCTTCGCCTTTGGGGACTGCATGAACCTGCCTCTCAACGACGCCACTGTCGATGCCATCACCATCTCTTTTGGGCTGCGCAACTTCGAGGACCGCGAACGCGGCATGCGCGAGATGCTCCGCGTCCTGCGCCCCGGCGGCGCGGCCTTCATCCTGGAGTTTTCCCAGCCCTCGTGGTGGATGAAGCCCTTTTACTACGCCTACCTCAAGGGCATCCTCCCGCTCATGGCCCGCATGGCCACCGGTAACCGCGACGCCTACGAATACCTCGGTGACTCGATTGAGAAGTTCCCTGCCCGCCCGGTCTTCGCCCAGCAGCTGCGCGATGTCGGCTTCGCTGAGGTCAAAGCCATCCCCATGACCGGCGGCATCGTCGCCATCCATGAGGCCAGGGCATAGCCCTGGACCCGTGACCCTCTGGATCACAGCTCCCTTTGCCTGAAGCAAAGGGAGAGTCAAAGCGACACCGACCACCATCATCCAGGCCGCTACCCCGAACCGGGAAGCGACTACCCCACGATAAAGAGAAGCAAAGAGCGTTGGCCATCGGATTGGTCCGCGTTGCACGCAAGGGTTTGCAATAAAGCCCGTGTCGCTATACGTTTGCGCTTTCACTAGAAATAACCACTCAGACTTCCCACACCCATGCCTATTTCCTTTGACCACACCCGCATCCGCGTCAGCGATCTCGACAAATCTATCGACTGGTACTGCAAGACCTGCGGCTTTGAAGTGCTCAAGCGCACCGACAAGTCCCCCTCCGGCAACCAACTCGTTCACATGCAGATCCCCGGCAGCGCCCACAAGCTGGAGCTGACCTACTCACCCGACTACAAGGTCGAAGTCCCCGAGGATCTCGTGCACACCTGCATCCGCGTGGACGATGTCGTAGCCCACTGCCAGATGCTCGAAGACGCGGGTATCGAAGTGTGGCCCGGCGACTGGAAGGAAAAGTT
Source organism: Ruficoccus sp. ZRK36 (assembly GCF_019603315.1). Taxonomy (NCBI): domain Bacteria; kingdom Pseudomonadati; phylum Verrucomicrobiota; class Opitutia; order Puniceicoccales; family Cerasicoccaceae; genus Ruficoccus; species Ruficoccus sp. ZRK36. The sequence continues at coordinate 2,060,702 of NZ_CP080649.1, read as the reverse complement.
TACCCCCGACAACGACCACAAGATGGCCTTCATCACCGACCCCGACGGCTACGAAGTCGAAATCCTCGCCCTTTGATTTCCCCTGGGCTTATGCAGTCCAGACCCGCAGCAGCCATCGGCTGCACTTTCGATGCTGCGCATCGTATCAGCGATTAGTAAAAACAGATTCTCTGTTTTTACTAATCGCTGAGCAGAGCATCCAAACTGGGTCCCACCACCAGAACGAGTCCTGTACCTGTAATGCTAACGCATCACGAATGGCTCCGCTTGGGCGCCGGCATGGGCATGAAATTAAAGAGGGCAGCGAACGCAGTAAGCGATAGGGCAAAGGCCCATGGGTGCCAGCGGGTGCAACCCGTGGCATCCATCCAGATGCGAAGCATCTGCGGTGCAGGGCTACGCCCTGCCTAGCTGAAGCTCTTGCCGCAGCCGCAGGTGCTGGTGGCGTTCGGGTTGACGATGTCAAAGCCCTTGCCGGTGAGACCGTCGTCAAAGTTGATCACGCAGCCGTCGAGGTACGGCATGCTGGCGGCGTCCACGAGCAGGGTCACGCCCATGCTCTCCATCTTGGTATCGCCGTCCTTCTCCTCGTCGAAGCTCATCCCGTACTCAAAGCCGGAGCAGCCGCCCGGCTCGACGAACAGGCGCAGGAACTTGGTGTCATCCTTGAGTTTATCGCGGAGAGAGGAAATACGTTCGGCGGCACTTTCAGTGAGCTTAATCATGGCAATAAGTTTATATGTCGATGGTGGTGGCTGTCAATGGGAGCAAGCAGGTTTCGTGCTCAGTTTCCAAAAAACCGCTTGCGCGGGGCAAATCACCCCCTAGACTATGAGGATTGTGGTAGCCCATAAACGACTCATCGACAACATGGAGTACGAACTCGTCCGCCAGATTGCGGAGGGGGGAATGGGCATGGTCTACGAGGCCCGCCAGCACGGGACCGACGAGTTCAGCAAGGTCGTAGCCATCAAGGTGATTCGCGAGGAGTTCTCCGCCATCGACGAGTTTCGGGCGAACTTCATCGGTGAGGCCCGCCTGGTAGCCGACCTCATCCACACGAACATCGTGCAGACCTACCACCTCGGCTCGATCGACGGGCAGTACTTCATGGTCATGGAGTACGTCAACGGCATCAACACCGAGGAGTTTATCAACAAGCACATGGAGACCAACCAGCTCGTCCCGATCGAGCTGGCGGTATTCATCGTCTCGCGCATCTGCCGCGGCCTGGCCTACGCCCATAACAAACGCGACATGTACGGGCGCCCCCTGGGCATCGTCCACCGCGACGTGGGCCCGAAAAACATCATGCTCGCCTATGAGGGTGACGTGAAGCTGACCGACTTCGGCATCGCGAAGGCCCTGGACCTGATGTACAATGAGGAGGGCGAAGTGATCGCCGGTAAGGACGAGTACCTCTCGCCCGAGCAGGCCCGCAAGGAAATCACCGACGAGCGGGCAGACATTTTCCCCTGCGGCATTGTGCTCTCCGAGCTGCTGCTGGGTTACAACATTTTCGAGGGCGAAATACCCGAACAGACCCGGCACAAGATCGAGTACCTCGACCTGCCGGACTTCACGCGCATGCGCGAGGGCATCGACTCGAAGCTCAACGACATCCTCCACCGCTGCCTGGCTCGCCCCCGCGAAGACCGCTACCAGACAGCCTCCGAGATGCTTACCGCGCTGGAGGTCTACCTCTACAGCGACGGCTATGGCCCCACGAATGAAAAGCTCTCGGTCTACCTGAAGGATCTGTACAGCAGCAAGGGTGGCTCCGCCAGCACCCGCTGGTTCACAGGAAAGGCTTGAGCAACTCTTTAACACTTCACACCTGGCGAGACCCCGCGCCAATGACGACGATTAGCACAGATGGCCAACCAAGGGTTTCAGCAGGTTCAGAAGCAGACGCAGTCGCTGGTGCTCGCACCGCAGCTGCGCCAGTCGCTGAAGATTCTCCAGGCCCCAGCCCTGGAGCTGCGTAACACTATCCTCGAAGAGCTTCAGGCCAACCCGACGCTGGAGGAGCTGCCCATGGAGGGCGTCAGCATCGAGCAGCAGTCTGCCGACCCCGACAGCTCAAGCTCCGAGGACGAGGAGCGCCCCCGCGAGATGGAGATGAGCGACAGCGACTACTCCGTCCTGAGCAACCTCAACGAGGAGTTCCGCGAATACTTCGCCCAGGAAAACTCCGCTGGCTCGTACTCGCGTGATGACGAGGAGCGCCGCCAGCACTTTTTCGATTCGCTGACCTCGGAGACCTCCCTGCAGGAGCACCTCCTGCGACAGGCCGACCTCTCCGAGCTCGACGAGCTTGAGCGCGCCGCCATGGACTACCTCGTCGGCAGCCTCGATGACCGCGGCTTTCTGACCTCCAGCCTCTCCGACCTCGCGCTCATGGCGAACCTGCCGCTCTCCAGCGTACAGAGCGCCGCCGAGGCGCTGAAGAGCTTTGATCCGGCCGGGATCGGTGCAAAGGATTTACAGGACTGCCTGCTGACGCAGCTCCACCTGCAGGGGCGGCACAAGTCCCTGCCCGCCCGCATCATCAAGGACCACTTTGATCTGCTGTTGCGCCGCCGCATCCCGGAGCTCGCCCGCAAAGTTTCCTCCCCGGCCGAGGACGTGCAGGAAGCGATTGAGGAAATCGCCATGCTCGACCCGGCCCCCGGCCGCAAGTTCGGGGACGACTCCAACCGCGTCATCGTGCCCGATGTGCGGGTGGAAAAAGACGGGGACGAGTGGATCATCCACCTCAACAACGACTACATCCCGCGCCTGCGCATCTCCCATGCCTACAAGGAAATGATCGCCCGCGGCATCGTGAACGGCAAGGACCGCGAGTACGTGCGGGAAAAAATCCGCTCCGGTAAGTTTCTCATCAACTCCATCGAGCAGCGCCAGCAGACCATTGAGCGCATAACCCGCGAAATCCTCCGCCTGCAGCACGACTTTTTCGAGGAGGGCGTCTCCAAGCTACGCCCGTTGACGATGAATCAGGTGGCCGAGCTGGTCGGTGTTCACGAGACAACCGTCTCCCGCGCCATCGCCAACAAATTCATCGAAACCCCGCACGGCGTTTTCGAGTTCAAGTACTTCTTCACTCCCGGCTATCAGGGCCAGGACGGGCAGACCTTTTCCAACAAGAGCGTCAAGGACCAGATCGCCCACATCATCGAGGACGAAGAGCCGGCCAAACCTTTCAGCGATCAGGGGATCGTGGCCATCCTGGCCGAAAAGGACATCAAGATCGCCCGCCGCACCGTGGCCAAGTACCGCGAAGAGCTGGGCATCCTCCCCACCAATCTCCGCCGCAGATATAACTGAGACACCGATTGCCTCCCATGTATCACACCACCAGCCGCGACGGCATTACCGAAATCAATCCGACTGACGAACATTTGAAGGAGCTGCTGCTCTCCGTCGGCGAGGAGGAGGGCGACGAGTCCGCTCCCGACGTCTGGCTCACTCACCTGGAGACTGGCTGGTGCATCTCGGTTTTTCCCGGCGGCTATGTCACACTGGAGAACAACCTGCGCCCCGTCCCCGAACGCGAGATGGAAGAGCTTTCGAACCAGCGGATTTTCTCCCTCTGGAAGCTTCTGGCCGCAGGCGATATCGAAAACCTCATGGACCAGCCCTGGAGTAAAAAGTAACCGGCTACGCCGCCCGTGCCCCTGCTTCCTGTGACCCCGAATCGCATTTACCTTTTCCTCGATGCCAGCTCCGTCCAAGTGCAGGCCGGACTCTGGCGCGACAGCCACTGGCTGTCTATTAAATCGCAGGAAAGCCCGGCGCTGGAGAGTATTTTCTCGCTGGTCAAAAGCTGCCTCGTCGAGGCGAAACTCAAACTGGAGCAAGTCGGGGGCTTCATCCACTGTGAGGGGCCGGGATCGGTGCTGGGCATCCGGCTCGCCGCCATGGCCATCCGCTCCTGGCAGGCCCTCCCCGCCTGGGCCGACGCCGAGTCATTGGCCTGCCGCAGTCTCTCTCTCGCCGCCGCGCTCATCAACGCCACGGAACAACCGGAGGAGCCCTTTCACGTCATCGCCGAGGCCCGGCAGACACGCTGGAATTTACTCACCTGTCCGGACGGCGAAATCGCCGAGGTCGAGCCCGAGGTCATCGACGCGCTCGAAGCACCCATCTACCACCTGCGCCAGCGCAAGAGCTGGCACACGCCGCCCGAGCGGGCCGTCCCCGTGCTCAACGATCTCTCCGCCCACCCGGAGCTGCTCGCCTCCCCCGGCCTGCTGCGCTCCGTCGAGGCTCCCGGCCTGTTTCTCGTGAACGAGGCGACTTACCGCACCTGGACACCGGAACGCCACCGCTAGCAGGACAGTGTCCTGCACCTGCGATCCTTCGGATCACTGATGGGGCTTCGCCCCATGATTGCTGGTCCAGCCGGCCCCTGCACTTTCGCCCTGATGGTTAGGCCGCGCAGGCCCGGAAAACAACAAAAAACCCGTCCCGGTCATTTGCTGCATTGCGCGTCGTGGCGGGTCGTGATTAGCTGACGGGATAGATGAAAGCATATCGTTGCTGGGCGGAAATAGACTTGGGCGCACTGGAGCGCAACCTGGGCCGGATACGGGCGGCGCTGCCGCCGCATATGCAGTACGTAGCCGTGGTCAAGGCCGACGCCTATGGGCATGGCATGCCGCGCATGGTCGCCCGACTCATGCAGAGCGGGGCCAGTATGTTTGCCGTGGCCAACGTCTATGAAGGCGCCGAGCTGCGCGAAGTTGGCCGAGGCTGGCCGATTCTGGTTCTCGGCCCCATCCTGCCCGAGGAAGAGCGCTATCTGGCCGAGTATGATCTGACCGCCACGATCTCGACCCCCGAGGAGGTGGACCGCCTCTCGGCGGCTGCAGCCCGCGCCAACACCATCCTCCCCGTCCACCTGAAAATCGACACCGGCATGGGGCGACTGGGCGTCTGGCACGAGGACGCAGCCTCCCTCTACGAAAAAGTCATGGCTGCCGCCGGCCTGAAGCTGGCCGGGATATTTACCCACTTCTCCAGCGCCGACACAGACCCGGCATTTACCAGCGAGCAGCGCAACCGCTTTCTGCATGCGCTGGAGACACTGCCGGACCTCGACACCTCCAAGCTGCTCATCCATGCCGACAACAGCGCCGGGCTGGAATCGCTCAGCCCCGATTCCCCCTTCAATGCCGTCCGTATCGGGCTGCTGCAGTTTGGCTGCCTCCCCTACCCGGATTCTTTCCTGGCCGAGCTCAAACCCGAGCCCGTCCTGAGCTTCCATACCCGCGTCGGCATCACGAAAAGCCTGCCAGCGGGCACCAGTATCAGCTACGGGCAGACTTTTCAGCTGACTCGTGACTCGCGCCTGGGCGTGCTCACTGCTGGCTACGGAGACGGCATCCCCACGACCGCCAGTAACCGCGCCCAAGTCATCATCCGCGGGCACCGGTGCCCGGTACTGGGGCGGGTAACGATGGACCAGACCATCGTCGATCTGACGGACTGCCCCGAGGCGCAGGCGGGAGACCGCGTCACCCTCATCGGGCATCAGGGTGATGAGTGCATCGAGGTGCAGGAGTTTAGCCAGTGGGCCATGTGTATTCCATGGGAGGCGTTCTGCTCGATCACCAAGCGCGTCCCCCGACTCTATCGCACCTCCCGCGAACAATAGCGTCCCACAAGCCCGCCCCTTGTTTACAAAAAAACACCCCGCACAAGGGCGAGGTGTTTTAGAAAAGGTTGTGTCAGCCGGGGTCTAATTTTCCCCTTCGCCCACGGGCAGAGGAGGCAGTGGCGGCATGGCCGGAGCAGCCTTGGCCTCGGGTGCGACTTCACAATCGGGGAAGCCCTGCAGCGCGAGCTCAGCCTGACGCGAAAAATCATTAGCGGTAGCGACAGAGGCTGTCACGCCCCAGCGTGCGAGCGAGCTCCAGAGGACCTGGCCGCTGCCACCGAGCACTTCCACACCCATGCGGGCCATGTTTGCACTGCTGGCCTGATTCAGCGGAGACTCGTAGAGCGTCGGATCGTTGTTCTGCACTCTCAGCTTGCGGTCCTGATAAAAGCTCCAGCTGGGGATCACGGTCATATCGGCATCCTTGTCTGAGCCGACTTCCTGGTAGCCGAGCGACTCGAGCTGCCGAGCGACCATCTCCTGAGTCAGGACAAGCACGTCCTGCTGGTTTCGCGACGAGAAGCCACCGACAGAGCCTGTGACCTCGGCCATGTAAAAGGTCTTCATCGACGCGATTGTAGAGATATTCTCCGAGTTATCGATCGTATCGCAGCCGCTGAAACCCACGAGAGAGAAAAGGGCTCCGCACACGAGCAAACATGAGGTCTGGACCAGGTTGCGCATAGGGTAAATTACGTTTTGCGTTTAAGCGGTTATGAGTTAAAATAAAGCCACATTATCAGTAACTTTATCTGACCGCGCAGGTTATACACTGATTAGCGGTGACTACGAGCATAAAAAACCTTACCCCCCGCCAAGCCTGGCAAACGATCCCCACAGACCAGTGGGGCACGCAGGAGATCCAGCATCTGCTGCGCAGGGCTGGCTTTGCCTCGAACCCGGAGCAGGTCAAAGAGGTGCGTGCACGCGGCCTTGAGGCAACGCTCAAGAAGTGGTTCTCGAAGGCCACCCCGATGACTGAGCCGCAAGAGACGCTCATGGCCTCCGAAGGCATGGTCCAGATGCGCAGCATGATCCGCGAGACAGAGGACCCCAAGGAGAAGAACGAGCTCCGCCGCAAGCAGCGGGAGATGAATATCAACTCCTACCGGGACTATGGCATCCGCTGGCTCCAGTTCGCCCGGCAGCCGGAGTACTCCCCGCAGGAGAAGTATGTCATGTTCCTGCAGGATATCTTCGTGGTGGGGCGGCAGGCGGTGCAGGAAACGGGACAGCTTTACGATCATCAGGCACTGCTCCGCGAGCAGGGGCTGGGCTCCTACCCCGAGCTGGCCAAGCAGGTCAGCCGCTCGCCGGCCATGATCAAGTATCTCAATCTCAACCGGAACACCAAACGGGCCCCGAACGAGAACTTCGCCCGCGAGCTGTTCGAGCTCTTCACGCTGGGCGAGGGCAATTACACCGAGAAGGACATCAAAGAGGCAGCCCGCGCCTTCACCGGCTACCGCTACGGAGACGAGGGTTTCAAGTTTATCCCCAACCAGCACGACAACGGAGAGAAAACCGTGTTCGGGCAAACGGGGAATTTTGGCGGAGACGAGGTCATCGACATTGTCTACCAGCAGGAGGCGGCGCAGACCTTCGTCCCGCGCGAGCTGATCGCGTTCTATTTAACGGAGGACCCGCTGCCAGAGTCCTACGTCAGCGAGCTCGGCCAGCTCTGGAAGGCCCACGGCTTCGACATGAGCTACCTGCTCATTACCTTTTTCAGCAGCCGCGCTTTTTACGCCCCGGAGTTTCGCGGTAACCTCATCAAAAGCCCGGTCCAGTACTACCTGGGCATGTGCCAGGATATGGACCTGGATGTCGTTCCGCTGGCCTCCCGCACGCTGGGCTTCCTCCGCTCGATGGGGCAGGAGTTCTACAACCCGCCCAATGTCCGCGGCTGGGTCGGCGGACGCCACTGGATCAACGCCACCACGCTGGAAGCCCGCCGCCAGCTAACGCGCAGTCTCTTCTGGGGCATCAACGAGGAGAAGCTCAACGCCGATCAGGTCCAGGACATCAAAGCGGCAAGGGCCGAGGGCTACACCCGCTTCAGCATCAGCGGAAAGGAGATGGTGGCCATGTACCAGAAAGGTGCGCCGACGGTCGTCAATGAGCTGTGCTTGCAGCTCTTCTCCAAACCGCTCAACAATGACTTCCAGAAACGACTGGAGGACTACCTCGCCAAGGCTGAAAACGGAAAATACCACAGCACCCGCGATGTCATCCTCACCCTCCTGCAGTGCCCGCAGTACCACCTTTGTTAATCTACTCTGACCGCCCATGAACGACTCCGCACCTCGCTTTCCCCTCACGCGCCGCGAATTCCTCCGCAACTCGGCCGGGGGGCTCGGGCTGCTCGCGTTCAGTAGCTTCGTCCCGGCGTTTCTGACCCGGGCCACAGCCGCCCAGGTCCCCGGAGCCGAGCGAGACCGCAGCATCCTGGTACTCGTCCAGCTGGCAGGCGGTAACGACGGCCTGAACACCGTAGTCCCCTTTACCAACGACCAATACTACAAGCTCCGCCCCAAGCTCGCCATCCCGGCCAAAGAGGTCATCCGCCTGGATGACGCAACCGGCCTGCACCCCTCCATGGGTGAGATGAGCGAACTTTGGAAGGAAGGCCAGTTATCCATCGTTCAGAATGTCGGCTACCCCAATCCGAACCGCAGCCACTTCCGCTCCACCGAGATATGGGAAACCGCCACCGACAGCGATGAAACCGGCAGCAGCGGATGGATTGGCCGCTACCTGGATGCTGAATGCGCCGGGAGCCCCCAGAACAAGACCGGCCCCGATGCGATTCACATCGGCGATGAGATGCCCCAGTCCTGCCAGGCGGAAATCCCGCACAACATTTTTGGGATGCCCGCCCGCGGAGGCATGCGTAAATCCTCCGATGGCGTGATCAGTCTGCTGGAGGGTACCAACTCCATCGGTGAAAATGACGGTAATGCCAGCTACCTCCAGCATACGCTGATGGACGCACTCGTCACCGAGCGGCGCGTCAACGACATCCTTGAGAAGTATAAGCCCATGGCTCAGTACGATAAAAACGGGCTCGCTCAATCCCTCAAGCGCGTGGCCGCTCTTATCGCGGCCGGCATGGAAACACGCGTGTACTTCGTACGCCAGAGCGGCTACGACACCCACTCCGGTCAGGCCAACAAACACAGCCGCCTCCTCAGTGAGCTGTCCAGCTCGCTGGCTACCTTCCAGAAAGACCTGAAAAAGCACGGGCTGCAGGATCAGGTTCTGACCATGACCTTTTCCGAGTTCGGGCGCCGCCCGAACGAGAACGCCAGCGCCGGGACCGACCATGGCACAGCTGCCCCGCTCTTTGTGATGGGCAACCGCGTACAGAATACCCTGGTCGGCCAAGCCCCGGACCTGAGCGTAAAAAAGAATCAGGACCTGACCTACTCCACCGACTTCCGTCAGGTGTACTCAACCGTCCTCAAGAAGTGGATGCAGGCGGACCCCTCGAAGGTCATCAGCCATCCGTTCACACCGCTGAACTTCGTCTAGTCCGCCATGCTGCTGAAACTCACCCGCCGCGAAGCCGCCGCGCTGAGCGCCCTTGCCCTGCTGCTCGGACTCGGCCTGCTCATCGCACTGGCGCTCTAGGTCTTGTACGCAAACTGGATAACCCAGCCTACTCCAGCCAATGATGGCTTCTGCTAAGGGATAGCGTTTTCGGGGCGCTCCGAGGTTCTGTCCTTGCAAGCACGACTGTCCTGCTCCGTGATAGGCCCATGCCTGGCGTCCCCCTGGAGCAACCCCGCCGTCTCTATTACCCGCTCAGCCTGCTGATTTTGGCCGCGACCCTCTGCCTACTTTGCATCGGGCCGGGTCTGCATGCCGCGGAGCTGTGGCAAACGCTGCCGCAGGACAAATCCAAGGCGGTGCATGACTTTGCCAACCTCATTCAATCCGGAGACGAGGCCGCCATCGAGACGACGGCCCGACAGGCCTGGGACGAACACAGCGCGGCCATCGTAGTCGTGACGGTGAACTCTCTCGACGGCGGCCAGATCGACGACTTCACCAACCGTCTCTTTGAAAAATGGGGGATCGGCGGGGCCGAGTACGATCAGGGCGTGCTTTTCCTTGTCGCTAAAAACGACCGTAAGATGCGCATCGAGGTCGGCTACGGGCTGGAGGGCACGATCACGGACGCCCAGGCCAAGCTGCTGATCGACACCGTCGCGGCTCCCGCCTTCCGTCGGAACGACTACAGCGGCGGCATCCGCCAGGTCGTCAACAAGCTCAACGGCCTCATCAAGGGCGACCCCGCCATCCGACAGGAGCTCAACCAGAGCGCTACTGCAACCAGGCAGACGAGCAGGACTTCCCAAGAGCAGATCTATTTCGTCTTCCCTGTGCTGTTCTTCATCTTCTTTTTCATATTGCCCATCTGGGTCTTCAACCGCCGACGTTCCGGGCGTGGGAGCAGTCGCTGGGGCAGCGGTTGGGGTGGCGGAGGCTGGAGCGGCGGTGGCTGGAGCGGCGGTGGCTTCGGCGGCGGAGGAGGAGGCGGCGGCTTTGGCGGCTTCGGGGGCGGAAGCTCCGGCGGAGGCGGCGCCAGCGGCGGCTGGTAGCCCCGCTTTCACTCAGTTGTAATCTCACACTTATACTTCAACAGGACCCTTTTAAACATCATGACACCGGAAAGCTTTACCCAAACCCTGCAAGACACCCTCGGCGAGGAGCTTGTCTCCGTCATCCTGTACGGCTCAGCGGCGCGCGGCGACCACAGTGGCACGCGCTCGGACTTTAACCTCATGGTCACCTGCAAGCGCCTGGACATGGCCGTGCTGGACAAGCTCGCCAAGCCCGCCCAGTCGTGGGTCAAAGCCGGCAACCGCGCCCCGCTGATGTTCACCGAGGCCCGCCTGCAGCAGTCCCGGGACGCCTTCCCCATCGAGCTGCTGGACATGCAGGCGCACTATAAGGTGCTGTCCGGGGACGACCCGCTCAACGGGCTGGTAGTCGAGACGCACCACCTGCGCTGGCAGCTGGAGCACGAGCTCAAGGGCGCGCTCATCCAGCTGCGCGAGCGTTACCTCGCCGCCGGGGGTAAGCCCGACCTGGTCACGCAAACGCTCGTGGGCTCGCTGGCGACCTTCACCACTCTGGTCCGCGCCAGCCTCCGCTGCCTGGGCAAGGAGGTGCCCGCCTGCAACGACGAAGCGCTCGGCGCGCTGGCCGGGGCCATCAGCTTCGACCCGGAGCCGTTCCGCCAGGTCGATGCCATCAAGCGCAAGGCCGCCAAGCCCGGCGACATCCCCACCCTTTTCGCCGCCTACCTCGCCAGCGTGGAACAAATGGTTGATGCCATAGACTCACTCGAAGATAAGTAGGCTACGCAGTCCCTAACCTCTCTATACAGCCATGAAAAAACCCGGATGTGGAATGATCGCCGCCATCGTGGCCGGTGTCGCAATGCTTATCGTGTTCATCGTAGCCCTCTCGCTGATGGGCCGCTACAACAAGCTCGTCACGCTCGACGAGCAGGTCAACGGCTCCTGGGCCCAGGTCGAAACCGTGCTCCAGCGGCGCTTTGACCTGATCCCCAACCTCGTAGAAACCGTCAAGGGCTACGCCGAGCACGAATCGGATGTCCTCACCGAGGTCACCGCCCTGCGCAGCCAGTGGGCCAAGGCCGAGAACGTCAACGAGAAGGCCGAAATCGCCGGGCAGCTCCAGAGCGCGCTCGGGCGCCTCATGGTCGTGGTCGAGCGCTACCCAGACCTCAAGGCCAACCAGAACTTCCTCGCGCTGCAATCCCAGCTCGAAGGCACCGAGAACCGGATCGCCGTGGAGCGCCGCCGCTATAACGAGGCCGTCCAGCAATACAACGCCGCCATCCGCGTCTTTCCCAACAGCCTCGTCGCCGGCATGACCGGCATGGAGCGCCGCGACGAGTACTTCGAGGCCGTCGAAGACGCTGCCACCGCCCCCAAGGTCGACTTTGGTACGGGCAGCTAGTAAAAGCGCCCGACGTCGGCTCTTTACGAGGGCTGGTTAAAGAAAACGATTGCATCCAAAAGCGTGAAACTGCACTTCAGCCCTATGCCTAATCGCCTCATCGCCGTACTCTCGCTATGCCTCTGCACGCTGTCTCCGCTGGTCGCCCAACAGGCCGAGACCACACCAGCATCCGCAGACGAAAGCACTACGCACAAAACAGCGAAGCTCAAAACCGTGCTCGATCAGTACGTCGGGCGCTGGGTTGGCACCTTTGAGATTCTCAACCTCAAGCAGGTCATCCAGACCATCGAGATCGAGCAGCAGTACTGGTGGGATGAAGTGGATGGCGTGACCGTCCTCAAAGGACAGGCAGTCATGGCCTCGATGGGCGACCTCTCCACCTCGACCTCACGCACCTATATTGAAAAAGGGAAGATCTATACAGAAACCGTCCAGGGCACGAACGAGCACTTCTTCCAGGGGATCGTGAGCGAAGATGGTAAACGCATCAGCTGGATTTCGGTCAACGATGACTCGATACTCGGGCGCAAGCTGACGGATAGTTTCTCCGAAGATAGCGAGGGGCAGCTCCTGCTCGTCGATGGCTACGAAGAGGTCTCCATCGGAGGTCGGGTTGCCATGCTGACCATGCGTGGGAAAATGCGCAAGGCCTCCTCCCCCACGCCCGTTCCTAGCTCAAATTAAAGAAAGCTCGGGCGTTCGCGGTCGTAGTCGCGGCCAACTCCTCGGGAGACACCCCCAGCTCCTGCGCGATAAAGAGAGCCGTATCGCGCACCATACAGGGTTCGCAGGGTTTCCCCCGGTGAGGGACCGGTGCCAGATACGGTGCATCCGTCTCCACCATCAGCGTTTCCAGCCCCTGCTCATGGCAGGCTTCACGCACCTCGGGCGCATTCTTATAGGTAACGATACCGGTAAAGGAGCCGCGTCCGCCCCGCTCGCGCAGCTGGCGCATCTGCCTTGCACCATCCACAAAGCAGTGAAAAACGACGCGCTCCCATGGGAAACCGCTTTGATCGATGGCGGCGAGGCTGGCCTCAAAAGCATTACGTGAGTGCACGATCACCGGCATCTCAAAGCGGGCCGCCAGCTCAAGCTGCCGCCGGAAGGCCTTCTCCTGGCGTACGATAAGCGTAGCCGCCTCGGCCGTGTCACTGGGCAGTCGAAAGCGATCGAGCCCGATCTCCCCGAGCGCTACCGGCCGCGGCCCCTGCTCCCAATAGCGTGGCAGCATCTCGACCTGCTCCTCCCAGTCCTCACCGACATCGGAGGGGTGCAGCCCGGCGGCCCAGTCGATGCGGCCCGGATATTGCCCGGCTAGCTGCTGGTAGAGCGGCCAGTCATCGGAGCTGGTTCCGATCGAGATCAGCCGTTCGACACCCGCCTCGGCAGCACGTTTCAGGACTGCGTCGAGCTCGCCCGTGCGGTGAAAACGTTCCAGATGGCAGTGGGTGTCGATCAATTGCATACCCCCGTAACTCTTGAGGCTGAGCAGTCCCATTCCAAGCTTCGATTTCTCGCGTGATCCTCACACACAGCGCGAGCAGGCACAACATAGGACAAAAAAACTTTACCCCATCCAGCGCATCTTTTACAAAATGCTACCGTCCATCCGCTACTATGAATGCCCCCTTGAGAGCCCTTTTTCTGGCCGGAATCATCGCCTTTTGCAGCGGCCAGCTTTGGTCACAGACCGACCGACCGAGCAATGACAACCCATGGCTGCAGCCGAGCAACCCCACATCCCCCCCTGTCGATGACCCTGAGCCGGGCACGATGGAGTGGCTTCAGATCCACTACCCGCAAGTCTACGCAGATGCACTCATAGCAAAGGTGGAGTGGCAAGCACGCCAGGATGGACCAGCCGCCGCACACGCCAGTGCCTCCGGCTTTGATAAAGCCCAGTACCAGCAGGCCCTCGTGCTACTGGAGGGCGACAACGGAACCGGCACTGCCTTCATCTGCAAGGTACAGGGCATCCCCTTTCTGTTAACGAATATCCATATGCTCGCCTGCGCGGGAGCTGGCGACTCCTACGGCGGCGGCTTGCAAAAGCTTGATGCCCGCACGCTCGATGGTCGCAAGCTCACGCTGCAATCGATTTACGGGGCCAGGGAGCATGACCTGTGCATCCTGCGTTTCGCCGAAGAGGCGGACTACGAGCAGGTCGCACTGGAGTTCGAGCCGCAGGTCGCCACCAACGTCAAGCCGGGCGACTTCATCGTCATCCCCGGTAACAGCAAGGGCGGTGGCACCATGATCTGGACCGAGGGCCGCGTCGTCGGCATTGGACCGACCAAGGTCGAGCACGACGCCCCCGTCTACGAGGGAAACAGCGGCAGCCCCATTATCCACATCGACAGCGGCAAGATCATCGGTGTGCTCAGCTACGCAGAACAGGTCCCCATCGAGAACTACTTCGACAAGGAATCGTTCAACAACGAGCAGTCCGCCATCAAGAGCAAGATCCGCTACTACGGCTATCGGATCGACTCGGCAAACGACTGGTACCCCATCGACCTGCCCCGCTTCTGCCGCCAGAACGACGAGCTGGAAAGCTTCCGCACCCAGCGCCAGAACGTCGCCATCTTCCTCTATGCAGACAGCGATGAGTGGCGCGACGATGCGCAGCTCATGGAGTTCATCGACCAGGCCAATGAGCAAGCCCGCCGCAAGTCCATCAGCGACAGGATCGGCCGTGACTCCCTGCGGGAGATCTATGCCACGCTCTTTCGCCAGCTCGACGGGATCATCCATGACGACACCTACCGCGCCTACGTCAAGCACATGCGCCTGAGCAATGCCATTGGTGGTCCGCAACTGACGACCTACTACCCGTACTTCGACGAGATGATCGAGCGGGAGGTCAAAATCCGCGACTACCTCTCCAAGAACATTCAGGAAGCCGAGAAGCGCGTACGTAAGTAGCTAAGTAAATTCAGGCGGCACAACCCAGCCGTTCATCCATGGGCGAGTGGACTCAGTTTGATGGGCGGTAACCGGGGTCGTTGCGCCGGGCGGCCTGGGAACTCCATAAGCGCATGTCGCGCAGCTCCTCGGCCTTCATCGTCTGGACGCTGCCGTCCAGAAAAGCACAGACCGCCTTACCGTCGTGACGGAAGGCCACATTACCGTACTCGCCGGGGTTTGAACTCTCCTTCCAGCCCATACTGGACCATGTGTGCGGAGCCCGCACCTCGTGGTACCCCAGGATGTCATCGTCTACGTTCATCCCGGCGGACGCTCTCAATCCGCCGGATGCAAACACGATGATCGAGTCCTCCATCTGCGATTGACGACTGATGACGTCGTTCTGCTGCTCGACCATTAAGTCCCCGGCACCGTCGACCTTGCCCCCGACGAAGAACATATTCATCCCGAATGCGGGCCAGAGGCTCACGATGTAATCGTGAATCGATCCGGATGTCCCGTACATCTCCTCAATCTGCTCTCGGTTGCCGTTCACGAAAATGGCGCCATCGAGCTCGTAGTTCAGGTAAGGCGCGATTCTGAACGGATACCGGTGTGGAGCCTCGGCGAATGAAACCTGACGATCCCGGTACGCGATCGAGCTGACCGTACGGTCCAGCCCCGGCATAAAGCGCCCGCTGTGATCCTGCGAGTACAGATGGAACCCGCCGATCAGTCGCCGGGCAGCCGATACCTCATTGGACATGTCCGCATAGCTACCGGCCTTATGCACCACCGTGAAGGTGAGACTGGTCAGCACCCCTACCACTGCGAGACAGACAAGCATCTCCATCAGCGTGAAGCCTCCATTTTTGAGACTTTTTTGAGATTTAAGGCACTTCCCGGTTCCAGTCCCGACGGCAGATGAGGCGCGCTCAGCACCATCCAACTCATTATAATTCAGATATATATGATTTTTAAGATTCATTAAACATACCCCATGTTTATTTTTCTAATTCGATATTGACACTCAATCTCAATAATGTCTTTATTGAGAGTCAATCCTATTCTCATTTACTATGAATACACGAACAAGCATCTCATCTACTGTCTGCACGCTCCTGCTGCTCTCTGGAGCGGCCAGCTATGCTCAATACACCGGGATCACAGACGCCATCCCACAAGCCGTCTCCATGGGAGGCGAAACCAAGTACGATGGCTGGTACAACCTGAGCTCGTCCTCCAAGACGAAAACGGTGCATGGTACGGAGCACACCTTCACGGGGAACTCCGGCTATCCGGGATTTTTTGACGCGACAAGCGCATGGCCCGGGGGTATCGGGTCACAGCTCCACTCGGGTGCATCCAGCTCGGCTGAACTCGTCAAGATCTCCAACGGCGCCGCCGGGGGGCCCTTCCCTTCCGGTGACTCGCTCTACTACGGGAGCTTCGGCACCGTGGTGAATACCAACGGGGGGACCGTTGGTGTCGTTGACAGCTCACCGCTCGACGACGTCAACACCCTGGCCTTTCAGGTCCAGATCGGTGAGGCCTGGGGCTACGACTACTACGATGATCCCGAGAATGGCCTCCAGTCCCCCATCCTGACCCTGTCCTATGGGGAGAGCGAGACCATCACGATCGCCCCCACCATCTCCGAGCTGGTGATGGCCGCCTATAACGGCCAAATGGAGATGCCCAGCGGTATGGAGGACGTCTATATCAACCTCTACGCCTACCAGTGGGATGTCAGCGACTACGACGACATCAGCGAAATCTCCATCAGCTTCACTGCTGTCGAGCACGCCCAGCTCTACGCCCTGCAGCTGGACCAGAGCAGCATTGACTACGGTACCACTTCGATACTCCCGGCCGCCGTCCCCGAGCCCTCCACCTGGGCGCTGACGGCTGGAGCAGGCGTACTCGTCTTTTCTCTGCTCCTGCGCAAGCGCCGTTCCATCATGCGCTAGCGTAAAAAAAGCACATACACCACACAACACCGTCCAGCCAGGCGGTGCTGGCAGGCCTCCTCCGAGTTCGGGGAGGCCTGTTCTGTTGTAGGGGTTGCTACCATTCGCGATAGGAGCCGCCTATCGTGCTCATAATATCTTAATATGGTAACAATACCGGCCCCGGCTTGACTCCTGCTGCTTCTCTCATTCGATTCAAGCCGCGCAAGCACTGCTTGCCGGTATAATTACCAAACGCAACGAATCATGTCAGTTCTAGTTGGAAAGAAAGCTCCGAATTTTAACGCCGCCGCCTGTGTCAAGGGGCAGATCGTGGAAAGCTTCACGCTCGATCAGTTCCTGGGGGACAAGTACGTCGTGCTGTTCTTCTACCCGAAGGACTTCACCTTCGTGTGCCCGACCGAGATCATCGCCTTCCAGGAAGCTCTCGGCCAGTTCGAGGAACGCAACGTGCAGGTCATCGGCTGCTCGACCGACACCGAGCAGTGCCACTGGGCCTGGGTCAACACCCCGCGCAAGCAGGGCGGCATCGAGGGCGTCGAGTACCCGCTTGTGGCCGACACGAACAAGACCATCGCCTCGGCCTATGATGTGCTCACCGGCGACTACGACATCGACGTCGAGGGTAACCTCGTGGCCAGCGGCGAGCTCGTCGCCTACCGCGGCCTGTTCCTGATCGACAAGGAAGGCGTCGTGCGCCACCAGATCGTCAACGACCTGCCGCTGGGCCGCAGCATCGGTGAAGCCATCCGCATGATCGACGCGCTCCAGCACTTCGAGCAGTACGGCGAAGTCTGCCCGATGAACTGGCAGAAGGGCGAGGAAGCCATGAACGCCACCCACGAGGGTGTCGCCGCTTACCTCGGTAAATAACCGTTTCGCAGCATGCCTAGTGGCGGAGCTTATGCTCCGCCCGGGCTCGCTGTTTTGACTTCTAACTCTGTTTCACACGCCCTTTATTCACATCATGGAAAACGTCATCATCATCGGAACCGGTTGCGCCGGCCTGACCGCCGCCATCTATGCCGCCCGCGCTAACCTCGAACCGCTCGTGATCGAGGGCACCCAGCCCGGCGGCCAGCTCACCACCACCTCCGAGGTGGAAAACTTTCCCGGCTTCCCGGAGGGGATCGACGGCTTCACTCTGACCGATAACATCCGCAAGCAAGCCGCCCGCTTCGGGGCGAAGTTCGCCAGCGACGAGATCGTATCGGTTGACCTCAAGGGCGACATCAAGGTCCTCAAGTCCTCCACCAAGACCTACGAAACCCGCACCCTCATCGTCGCCACCGGCGCACGCCCGCGCCTGCTCGGCATCCCCGGTGAGAAGGAAATGTTTGGCGGCAAGGGTGTCACCACCTGCGCGACCTGCGACGGAGCTTTTTACCGTGGTATGGATGTGGTCGTCGTTGGTGGCGGAGACTCCGCCTGCGAAGAGGCTCTTTTCCTGACCCGCTTCGCCAGCAAGGTCACCGTCCTGCACCGTCGTGACGAGTTCCGCGCCTCCAAGATCATGGCCGACCGCGTCGTCGCCCACGAAAAGATCGACGTGCGCTGGAACACCGTCCCCGAGGAAGTCCTCGCCGACGAAACCGGTAACATGCGCGCCGTGCGCATCAAGGACGTCATCACCGGTGAGGTTTCCGAACTCGAGTCAAAGGGCTTCTTTATCGCGATCGGGCACATCCCGAATACGCATTTCCTCGGTGACGAGATCCCGACCGACGAGGAAGGCTACATCGTCTCCAACCACTCCAGCGGTGTCCACACGGACCTCGAAGGTGTGTACGTCGCCGGTGACTGCTCGGACCATGTTTACCGCCAGGCCATCACCGCCGCGGGCATGGGCTGCCGCGCCGCCATCTCCGCCGAGCGCCACCTGGCCGAGGCACACGGAGTCGGCGTCTAAGCCACCCCTGGATTTCCAGGCTGAATATCTTTGACGGCGGGTTCACATGAGCCCGCCGTTTTTCGTACCCTGAGACTGGCACCCCCTACTCGCCCATAGTGAGGTTTTGAGGGAACTCTATCGACAACTTTACGCAGCCAGAGCGGCAGCACTCACGCCGAGCAGCCCGAGGATAAGGACGCCGATCGCGATGAATACGACCTGAAAGACCAGACTGAAGATATAGGTCACGAAGGCTTTGCCAAAGGTCACATCGAAGATACCGCCAATGATCAGGACGTTAATCAATACGGCGATCAGCACCCCCAGAATATTACCCAAACCGGGGATAAACGTCCCCGCTCCACCCAGTGCGGTGATGACCAGCCAGGTGATGAGCAGGATGAGCACCGCCCGGCCAAGGGTGTTCTTGTGCTTGGGCACACCGGCCACACTCGCCCCCAGACGCAGGAAGAACGTGGCGAAAAACAGCAGTAAAAAAATAAGCAGGATCGAGACGAGGACGGGGACCAATGCCATATGCCCACCATTTTCCCCAAGCCTCTCCCACTGGCAACCGCAAACTCCGGCTGGAGCAGCAATGATGGGGCTCCGCCCCATCGCTCCTTGCAGTCGCTGCCCCCCGAGGCATAACCCTCGACCCGTGATCCTCCGGATCGGGATGGTTTTTCCGGAAGAAAAGCCATGGGCGGACAGCTCCCCCGTCTTCGCCCCCCTTCCCCAACCTTCAAACGCTCAAACTCTCCGCACCTACTGCGCGAACTGCACATCGTGCACCCCGGCGCGGGCGCAGGCGTCCATGACCTTAACCACTGCCTGATGCGGAGTGCCGTCGGCAGGGGCAAGTGTGACCCTGGCCTCACTATGCGTCGAGGTACAGGCTGCCTGATAGCGCCCGAGCATAACGGCCAACTCCGTGTAGTGCGTGGAGGCGGGGCGATCGTAGGCATAGTCGTTGACCACGGCCTGCCCGTCGTCACGGATTTCGATCACTTGCTCGTCGGGGATGTC
Organism: Ruficoccus sp. ZRK36; assembly: GCF_019603315.1. Taxonomy (NCBI): domain Bacteria; kingdom Pseudomonadati; phylum Verrucomicrobiota; class Opitutia; order Puniceicoccales; family Cerasicoccaceae; genus Ruficoccus; species Ruficoccus sp. ZRK36. The sequence goes on along the minus strand of NZ_CP080649.1, from coordinate 2,041,237 downwards.
CAGCGGAGCCATCGTCTCAACCGTTCCCGGAAGCTCGAAAGAAAGGTCCGCTTCCTGCTCCTCCAGCGTCGTCGAAACCATGAAAAAGATCAGCAGCAGAAAGACGCAGTCGATCATGGGCGCCAGCGGGATGCCCACGCGATCATCGGGTTTTCTGCGCAGCCGGGCCATATCAGTTCGTCTGGACGGTGGCGTAAATGACCTCGCTCACACCGGCTTCGGCACAGGCATTGAGGACGGGGCGGATTTTTCCATAGGGCGTGGTCCGGTCCGCCCGCACATCGACTGCCAGCTGCGGCTGCGCACTCAGGGCGCACATCAGCCGGCTGCTCAACTGCGCCAGCGTGACCTTCTCGGCACCGAGGTACACCGTACCGTCGGCCTCCACAGATACAATCGCCCGGTGAGCGGTGTTGTCGGGGACCTCGCTTTGGGCGGACTCCGGCAGATCGACGTCGCGGGGCTTATCGGCGCGGGCGAGCGTCCCGGCAAAGAGAAAGAAAACCAGCAGCAGAAACACCATGTCGATCATGGGCGCCATCTGAAAATCCGCCTCCGGATGCTCGCGTTTACGCAACCTCATTGCAACAGCAAGCGCACCGCCCTATGCCCCCAAAGTCAAGCCTGGAGCGGCCTGCAGAGTCGTCACAAAGAAATTCCATTCTCCACGCTTGCCACCTGAGATTCCGTTTCATTAAAGCCAGAAACACATGCACACTCACGCGCATACGCATAGCCATTCGGACGGTCACGGCCATTCCCACGGGCACGGTCACAGCCACGCCCCGCCAGGAGTTCCCCGCAAGCGCCTGCTGCAGGCTATGATGATCAGCCTGGTGATCACCGCGGCACAGATCACCGCGGGATCATTTCCGGCAGCCTCGCGCTGCTCTCGGATGCCCTCCACACCGCCACCGATGCCCTTGCTCTGGTCATCAGCTATTTTGCGCTGCGCCTGGGTGATGCCAAAAGCACACACAGCTTCACCTTTGGGCTCAAGCGGGCTGAGATCATGGCCGCTGTCCTCAACTCCGGCGTGCTAATCGGCCTGAGCCTGTGGCTGATGTACGAGGCGGTCATGCGCTTCATCCACCCCGAGCCGATCGAGCCGGGCATCATGGCTGGCGTCGCCCTCATCGGCCTCATCGCGAATATCGTGATGGCTGTCATGCTCCAGCGTGGCTCCAAGGAAAACCTTAACATGCGCGCCGCCTACCTGCATGTGTTGAGCGACGCCATCGTCAGCATCTGCGTCATTGCAGGCGGGATCGTGATCCTCGTCTGGGAGTCCGCTACCTGGGTGGACCCGCTGCTGACGGTGCTTATCTCAATCTGGCTGATCAAGGCCAGCTGGGCCATCGTCTGGCACGCCTCAAAGATCCTCATGATGGCCGCTCCCGAGTCCCCCACCCTAGAGGAAATCGACGCGGCGATCAGCGACATGGACGGTGTCTGCAATGTCCACCACGCGCACCTCTGGGCGCTCAACGAGCAGAACGTACACTTCGAGGCGCACGTGGAGATCGAGGACCGCATGGTCAGCCAGACCACGGAGCTCCTTAACCGCATCGAACACGAGCTGCACGAACACTTCGGCATCAACCACGCCACGATTCAGTTCGAATCCGGACGCTGTAAGGAGTGCTCACTGGTCGTCGATAAAGACACTGAGTAGCTGCGGACGTCAGTCTCTCAGCGCCGGTCCATTAGCTCCTAAGACGAGCAGTTAGCTACGCCTGCTTGCGCTGGCGACGTACGCCAACCCAAAGCAGAGCCCCCAGAGCGAGAACCGCCCCGACGTGGGCGGGCTCGGGCACGTCGGAAAACTCAACCTCCGAAAGCATCGTCCACTGAGACGCACGGGTAAAGCTCACAACAAACTGATCCGTCGTCACGGAAAACCCGCTAAAGGTGAGCGGTATCGTCGTACCGTTACCGGCAGGATTGACCACGTTGAAAGTCTGCGAAAAGGCCTCACCGGGGGTTGAGAGCGTGATCGTTGCGGGCAACCCCACACCAGCGTAGTTATCGCTATCCGCGGCCCAAACGGTGACGCTGCGGATCGTTTCCTCCTCGGAGAAATTAAAGGTGATGCTAGCGTTATTGTTCAACCAGCCTACCAGCGGTACTGCATCTGAGCCGTCGATAGTCATACCACTCCCCCAGGCAACCGTCTCGTCTACACCATCCGTCAACTCCGTACCGCCACTATCTGGATAGCTGCCGGAGGGGGACGTTGAGTAGCTGTAGTTGAGCACCGGGATCTCAGCCGAAGCCAACGGGCAGAGCACGCTTAGCGCGAAGAAAGACAGAGTAGCGAACCTCATAACGTAAATTAGTACACCTACAGCTATTCGGCTTCGCTTTTTACACAAGCGTAAAGCTCCCTGTCCAGTGTGTAGACCCCACTCCAGCAGAGCCAAAAGCAAAGTCGCAGACCTTGCCCTTCACACAGGAGCCCGGCGGTTTGGGTCTGGAAAAACGCCGCGACAGGCAGGTTCAGCCCTCCGCGTCCTGCTTGGCCTGCGTTTCCTTGATCTGGTCCATCAGCTCTTTACTCACGCGCTCGATGCCGATGCGACACGTCTTGGAGGCCGGGTAAATATCCTGCGCCGCAAGAAAACGGCTGAGGCTCACGGCGTATTGGCCGTTTTTCTCGGCCCGCTCGGCGGCATCGACCGCCCCGACAAAGTCCGCCACACGCGGGGCGACTGCCGCCTTGGCGCGAGCGAGCGAGGGGTCGTTGGGCTCCAGATCGGTGGCACGCAGGAGCATCTCCCACGCTTCGTAGGCATTCTCCTGCTCGGACTGCTCCTGAGCAGCGGCGATGAGCATATCGACCGTGCCGACGCGCTCGGCCACCTGCTGCAGCTGCTCGGAGCGCAGCGGGTCCTGCATCAGCGCGGCGGCGAACTCCGTGCGCCGGTCGTAGATCTGCCTAAAGTCTTCGCGGGTGTAGAGCTGGTCAAACATCAGCGTGGCCTGCGTGGAGATGTCCGCGCGGTTGGCGATGTCGAGGGTGAAGGTCTTGATGGCCGGGTTCAGCGGCCAGATCTCGGTGGCGCGGGCGAGGGACTTCTCGGCCTTGTCTGTCTGCCCCATGGCGAGGGCCTGCTGGGCGGCCAGCAGAGAGAGGTTACTCAGGCGCTCAGCTGAGCGTACTGCAGAGAGCACACGAGAGGCGGGGAAGTCCTGCGCGATCTCACCAATCTGGTCCACACTGGCCTCAATCGCGCCGTAGTCCTTCAGGTCGGCCAGCATCTGCACCTCGCGCACGAGGCGGTAGAGCTTGAGCAGCTCGCGCTTTTTCTCCGGCGGGAACTCCAGCACCTGCGGCATGTATTCACCCAGGTAGTACGTTTCCTGCAGGCGCTCCAGTGCGCCGTAGCGCTCGTTGCCATCATAGAGCGTCTCCACCGTGCGCATGCCGCTTTTGACATCGGCCATGGCCTCGCGGGCGATAAACTCCAGCGTCTCCACCGTCGGTGAAAAATCCGAAATCGGGATAAAGCCCTTGAGCTGCTCCTGCCCGACGATCATCTGCATGTGCGAGCCCTTGAAAACGTAGCGGTAGAACATGCACCCGATCAGGCAGTGCTCGAAGCGGCGGGAGAGCAACATGTTCAGCAACTGCGACTGGAACTGCAGCTTCGCCTGCAGGCCGTTGGTCACGCGCTGGGCCTCCAGCCCGGTGATACGGGCCTGCGTCTCGGCCAGTCGCTCCGCCCGGAACGTCGCCTCGGTGATTCCTTCAAAGGTTTCGCCGGTGTGCCGGCCCTGTGCCTTGAGCCTCTGGTTCTCGTCAAACTCGACCTTTTTGTACCAGTCGCCGGATACCAGCTCGTCCTGAATCTTCCTCTGTTCATCGGCCAGCATCACCTGCGCCTGATCGAGGTTGACGTTCTCGTCGCGGATGCGCCAAACGTTGTAAACCTGATTGGCAATAACCAGCGAGGTGCCCCCGTCCATCTCGTAGCGGGCAGCGACGAACAAAAGTTGCCACGCCTCGAAGAGCTCGTCGTTGAGCTGCTGGGCGTCCTTGACCTCACCCTGCCCGACCTGCGAGAGCAGTTCGTGCACCCGCTCGATAATGCCGAGGTAAACGTCCTCGTCATCCGGCAGCGCGGGGGTGGCCAGGTAGCGCTCGAAGCGCGCACGTACCACGCGAGAGTTCCCGATGGCGAAGGTGCGGCCCTTCCAGTTGAGCGTCCCCTCCTCCAGATCCACCGCGTCGCTGTCGGTGTCAAAGAGGTCCTTGGAAAACGCCCGCAGTGTTTCGCTCTCAAACATCCCGCCGCCGGAGCCGACATTCATCGTGTTGGCGTTGGACGGCTGGGCAGCCGGGGCGGCTGCAGGCTGGGCCTTTGGCGTCGTGCGCGTAGGCAGGCCGACACTTGGCGGGGCCTGCGCGATCAAAGTGGCGGCCGATAGGCTGGTCAGCAGAAGCAAAGACAGGGTGCGCATGTCGACGAAAGGACTTGGGTTGAGAGGGCGTATAAAGGGTTAGAGGGCTACCAGCATAGTCGGCGAAATTTTAGTACTTCTCCAAATCTTCCACGTAGATGAGCCCGCCCTGGCGGATGGCTACCTTCATCTTGTAGCGCTGGCCGGTGTGAATGCTCAGGCCGAGGGCGTCGGGGATGAAGACCGGCAGGCGCTGGTCCGAGTCATCCGGCACCACGGCGAGCAACCGCCCGGTGCCTTCCTCCCAGTCCAGCAGGGAGTGAATCTGCGCAGTGAGCGCGTACTCGTTACCGAGCAGGTTGGAGGGCTGGCTGCGGTAGGTCTGCGCAGGAAAGGACTCCAGCGAGCCAATCCCGTCCGAACGCATCACCAGCAGCATGACCGCAATCACGGCGACCACGCCGATAAAGATCGCCGCCGAAACAAGGGGGTTGAATTTCGAGGAAGCCATACGAAAATCCGGAGCGCCGGGCAGCCGGGTTAGTAGATGCTAATAGATGCTAACCACTCTACGGTCATAAAGTTGCATGGCAAGCGCGCTCTTACAGCCCAAGCAAAGGGCATTTACATGTGCGCATAAGTATGTCGCTGCCGTATCCTTGAAAACCCTTGATTCCCGGACAGCTCCCGGGCCTAATAGTTTTACCCATGATAAAGCTCAGTTCATCCCTTCGCGTTTTGTTTTGTACCCTCGCCTCGCTGGTGACTCTCGGTGCCGCCTACGGTGGCCCCAAGGCCGACGCGGTGATCCCCTACAAAAAGACCGACCAGGGAACGCTGAACCTGTACGTGTACTACCCCGAGGGTCATAAGCCTTCCGATCAAACACCCGCCATCGTGCTCTTTTTCGGGGGTGGCTGGAAAGGCGGCAGCGCCTCGCATTTTTCCCAACAAGCCAAGTACCTGGCCTCGCGCGGCATGGTCGCCATCTGCCCGGAGTACCGGACCGAAAAAGGACACGGCACCGATCCGCGCAAGTGCGTCAGTGACGGCAAGTCCGCCATGCGCTGGGTCCGCGCCCACGCCGATGAGCTCGGCATCGATCCCGACATGCTCGCCGCCGGTGGCGGCTCGGCCGGTGGCCACGTGGCGGCGGCGACCGCACTGGTCGATGCCTATGACGAGGACGCCGACACCTCCGTCAGCTGCACCCCGGATGCACTCGTGCTTTTCAACCCCGTCATCGACAACGGCCCCAACGGCTACGGCTACGAGCGCGTCAAGGACTACTGGGAGAGCTTCTCGCCCATGAACAACATCGACGCCGACGCCCCGCCCACCGTCATCCTCATCGGCGACAGTGACCAGCTGGTCCCCGTTGCCACCGTCGAGGAGTACCAGAAGCGCATGCAGAACGTGGGCGTCCGCTGCGATCTCCACATCTACGAAGGCCAGAAACACGGCTTCTTTAATAAAAGCAAAAACCCGGAGCACTACACCCTCACGTTGATCGAAGCGGACAAGTTTCTCGAGTCCCTCGGCTACCTTCAGGGCCAGCCTACGCTCAAACCGCCGTCTCCCGAAAAGACCGGCAAGAAGTAATCGGGACAGCGAACGCAGTGAGCGGCAGGACGCGGTCCTGCACCTGTGACTCCGGCTGGAGCAGCATTGATGCCACCGCCTTAGCGGTGGCATGGGCAGCGGCGATTGTCGCCAACCCAAACAAAGTCCGCTCACCTCACCTGAGCAGCCTATCATCCTTGTAGGCAAATTACCATTGACTTCGAGCGTAGGGGCGAAGCCCCTTAATGCTGCTCCAGCCGGAGTGTCCTGTGCGGTCACGCCCCCCTTGTGCGGGAGCAGCCCCAGAGGATGAGGGCAGCAGCGGCAGCCCCCTGTAGCACGAGCACAGCGATGGCCTGCGCGGGCGATGCAACCCAGTCGGCGTTGTTCTCGCGAAAGGCGTCCCACAGGCGCGTGTCGAGCATGGAGCTCAAGTACCCGGCCCAGCCCCAGTAGCTGTTGATAAACGGTCGGCAGAACCACACCAGCGCGTCTGGCAGAGCCAGCACCACGCCCGAGAGCGGAAGCTGAAAACCGACCAGATAAATCGAGAGCAGGCTGGCCTTTTCCGCCGACTTGCACAGCGCCGAAAAGCCCAGACAGACCAGACTCATCGAACCGCACACAAGGATGAGCATCGCCAGCTGCGTCAGCCACGGACCGGGGAAGCGGCAGATCACTTTGACGAAGAAGGTCATCCACGCCCCCTGGAACGCCGCGATCAGCAGCACAAAAACAATCTTCGAGAGCGCGTAGGGCACCACGCCGAGCCCGCTCAGGCGCTCCTTCTCGTAGAGGCTGCGCTCGGCGGCGATTTCACGCGCGCCGTTGTTTGAGCCCATCAGCGTGAGCAGGATGACCTGAAACATGACCAGCCCCGTCACCAGCGAGGCCGTCTCCATCGCCTCGATCTTGAACTGCATGTTTTGCTGCAGCTCATCCAAAAAGCCCAGCGAGCGGTCGAGCGCGAGGGACTGAATCTGCGGCAGCCCGTCGAGCGCGAAGATCACCACCAGACACGGGAACCCGAAGGTGATGGCCAGCGTCAGCCATAGGTAACCGGTGTCGCGGAAAAACAATACAAAGCGCCGCTGCAAAAGCGTCAGCAACTGCGAGACATGCCCCGGTCGGGCTGCGGTCGGGGCAGGTGTTTCTGTCTGTGCTGGCTCTGACTCGAAGGATGCACTTACCGTCGTCTCCTCAGCAGCACCACTCCCCTCGCCTCCCGGGGCAAGCGCGGCGCCTCGTTGCTCGCTCCACCGCTGTTGCCAATGGGCCAGCGGCTGGGTGTTGAGCCGATCGTAGAGGTGCAGCGCATCGGGGATCTCAAAGAACGCGCACAGCGCGGGCAGCGTCCCCTGAAAGACCACGTCGCCCTCGTAGACGACCGTGATCCGATCAAAGCAGTCGAGCTTGGCGAGGTTGTGGATGATGCACAGAAAGGTTTTCCCCCGCTGCTCGCAGAGCGTGCGCATGAGCGCGAGGATCTGGTCCTCGGAGAGCGGGTCGAGCCCGGAGGTGACCTCGTCGCAGATCAGGCACGGCGGGTCGAGCGTCAGCTCCAGCCCGAGGCCGATGCGGCGCAGTTGTCCCCCGGAGAGCGACTCCACGCGCTTGGCCCGGTGCTCGGCCAGCCCAATGACCGTTAAAATCGTCTCCAGCCGCCGGGCGCGCTCGTCCGCGTCGCTCACGTACAGCTCCAGCGCGTAGCGCAGGGACTCCTCCACCGTCAGCTTGGGCTGGGCGATGCTGAACTGCGGCGCGAACCCAACCCGCCCCACCAGGTCCTCCGAACGGGTGATCCGGTCTCCCCCGCAGTACGCCTCACCCGTGGCAGGAAGGATACCGAGGATGGCCTTCATCAGGGTGGTCTTACCGCAGCCCGAGGGGCCGATAACGGCGTTCATGCCGCCCGCCAAAAACTCCGCCGAAGCCCCGCGCAGGAGCGTCGTCTTGCCATCGGGGGTTTTAACGGTCAGCTCGCGGCAATGGATCATTGAAGACCAGTGAGTAATGCGACACACGCAGCTTGGCAAATCCCGAATAGATTAACCGCAAAGGACGCGAAGTACGCAAAGGGGAGAAGACAAAGACTCACACGGAGGCACAGGGGCACGGAGAAAAAAGGGAGAAATCATCAAAATAGCCCCGGCACACTATAGTTCGAAGGTTGGCTCGTCGGCTTGTCGCTCTTTCCATTGCAGAGGATCAATCATCAGACGCCAGCGAACCTATCTCCGTGCCCCTGTGCCTCCGTGTGAGCTTCTTCGAAAAAAAACGTCCTGTGCGGTCACGCACCGCTTACCCCCAGCATGAATAGCCCGGCGGCTCGCCGTACTCGGCGAGGTGTTCCTGCGAGAGGGCGCGCAGTTCGTCGAGGGATTTAACGCGGTCGATGGCGGGGCGGAGCTTGCGGGAGCCGGCCATGTCCTTGGTCAGGGATTTGACCTTGGCGCGCATCCAGGCGATGTCGTCCGCGGGCTTGGCCTTGTACGGGCCCTTCAGCAGCAGGTCCAGATAGCGAAAAACCGTGGCCCAGCGTTCACGCACGGTGGGGGGCTCGGGGGCCTCGCCGGTGGCGAGGGTCTGCTTGATGACATTGAAAATCCACGGGTAGCCGAGCGCGGCACGGCCGATCATGAGGCCGGAGACAGCGGACTCCCTGCGCATGCGGGCCACGAAGTGCCAGTCGCGCACGTCGCCGTTGCCGATGACGGGGATGGGCAGCTCGCGGGCCACCTGCTCGATCACGTCCCAGTCGGCGTGCCCGCCGTAGCCCTGCTCCTTCGTGCGCCCGTGTACCGCGAGCGCGCGGATACCGACATCGGTCAGGATCTTGCCCACCTCCATCGCGACGATGGACTTGTGGTCCCAGCCGATACGGATCTTGGCGGTCACGGGGCACTCCGGCAGGGCCTTGACCACCGCCTCGGCTACCGCGCCGAGCCGGTCGAGGTCCCGCAGCAGGGAGGAACCGGCGTTCTGGTCGATGACCTTGCAGGCCGGGCAGCCGTAGTTGATGTCGATAAAGTCCGGGCGTACCTTTTCCCAGACACGGCGGGCCGCCTCGGCCATCGTCTCGGGATTTGAGCCGAAAAGCTGGACGCCCATCGGTCGCTGACCCTCGGTGAAGTCCACCGCCCGCCAGGCCTGGGGACCGCCGCGCAGAAGACCGTCGGCCTGGACAAACTCCGTCACCATCACATCGGCGCCCTGCTCCTTGCACAGCTGGCGGAAGCCGAAGTCCGTGTAGCGGGCCATCGGAGCCAGATAGAGGGGGAAAGCCCCCCCGGCGAACCAGGGCAGATTATCAGGCATGATCAGCGTTTCTTATAAACATAGCGAATAGGAGCCATTAAAAATACCCTTGCGTATTTGCAATGGCGAAACAGGCTAAGTAGGTTTACAGAGCTATTTTTACCATGGAAGTTATACGAGCCCAAAGCGCCGGCTTTTGCTGGGGAGTGGAACGCGCCATCAACGTCGCAGCCAAATTTGCCGAAGAGGGCAAGCGCCCGGTCTACACCGACGGCCCCCTGATCCACAACAAGCAGATGATGGAAAAACTGGAAGCCGTCGGCATCCAGGAAGTCGGCGATTACCAGAGCAAGACTGAAGTCAAAGTCACCGAGCAGGACCGTGAACACGGTGTCCTGGTCGTGCGTGCCCACGGCATCTCCCCTGAGCGCCGCACCTACCTGAAGGAGCTCGGCATGGACTTCAAGGACGCCACCTGCCCGGACGTGGGCATCATCGCCGGTAAGATCAAGCTGCACTCCCGCAAGGGCTTCACCACCGTGATCTTTGGCGACCCCGTGCACCCCGAGGTCATCGGCCTGATGGGCTACACCGAGGACCGTGGCTATGTGGTCAAAAACGAGGACGACATCCGCGCCCTGCCCAATCTTGGCGACAAGGTTTGCTTCGTCTCGCAGTCCACGATGTTCACCGACGAGTTTGAGCGCCTGGCCGGCATCCTCAAGGAAACCTACCCGGAAGCCCAGGTCTTTGATACCATTTGCGGTGCCACCAAGGAACGCCAGAGCGACATCCACGTCCTCAAGGACTCCGGCGCCGAAGCCATTGTTGTGGTCGGTGGTCGCCACTCGGCCAACACCCGTAAGCTCGCCGCTCTGGTGGAAAAAACCGGACTGCCCGCCTACCACGTCGAGACGGCCTCCGAGCTGGACTTCGAACACCTCCGGAAGAACTACAAGCGAATCGGTGTGACCGCCGGTGCCTCGACCCCGGAATTCCTCATCCAGGAAGTCGTCGAGCAGCTCCAGAAGGCCTAGCCTGCCGCTTGACGATTCCGTCTTAGCCACGCTTTTGTGCCATGAAATTCCTCACCCTGGCCATCTGTCTCCTTACAGGTGCAGTCTGTCTGCACGCCCAGAGTGACGACAGCAGCAGCCAGGAAGGCATCCTGGGCGGGGGTATTCTCGGTAATCTGCGTGACCGCGTGAACCAGCGCACCCAGAACATCACCGATAATAGCGCCATCCTCAGCTCCAGCTCTTCACTGGATGCGGACAGCCAGCCCGGCCCCGCCCAGCAGGTTGTCGGCGCCGTCACGGATCCGATCAAGGAAGGCGTGAGCTCTGTCATGCCGACCAAGGAAGCGCCCATGACGAAGTCGGGCTTTCTGCCCAGCTACGAAGGGTTTAAGGAAGACTCCGACACGGGAGCCTGGGTCTGGGTACGCGAGGAGGGCGAGCTGGCCCACTACGATAAGTTCATCATCTCGCCGATCATCGTCTACACCGCCAATGATGCCCAGTTCAAGGGTGTCAACCCGGACGATCTCAAGAAGCTGACCGACTACTTTCGCGCCGAGCTGACCAAAGCCCTCGATGCGGCAGGCTATCCGGTCGTCTTCCAGCGGGGTGAAGGCGTGGCTGTGCTGCGGATCGCCATCGTCAACGTCGTCCCCGGTAACCCGGTCATGTACGCAGGCTCGTGGATGCCCTATGCGCGGATCGCCGATGCGGCCAACCAGGCCACAGGCGGCACCCCGATGGGCGTCGGTTCTATTTCTATCGAGGCAGAGATGCTCGACTCAGTCTCCGGCCAGCGCGAGGGCGCAGTCATCGACACGCTAGCCGGGAAAAAGCTCGAAGTGCGCCAGAGCATGAACAAATGGGGCGACATCGCAGAGGCGGTTCAAACCTGGGCCCAGCGTTTTACCGCTCGTGTGGAGAAAGCCCACGGGCAGGACAGCAACGACTGATTCCCCCGTCGCCTCTTTCGTCCGGCAGCCGTCTGGACGGAGCTGACTTTTTCGTAGATCACTCCCCTTCACCCTTTTACCGATTCCCAGACACAGGAGAAGGAACTTTTTCCTTTTGTTGGGAGACTGAATATTACCTATTTTTCAACCGAGTCTTATCGCGGACAATGATACTTGTCATAAAACCTGCTGTCATTTTCGACAGTGGCAGGCTAAAGCCTCACCAAGCATTGCAATTTCCGCATGAGGCGCTATAAATGGCGGATTGGATAAAACCATGGCCTTCGATCTGAGAGCAATTATTACCGAACGACAGGGCGAGAACTACGACCTGCATCATAAGTACGTCAACCGTACCCTGGCCAAAGTGCTGGGCACGATCGGCTTCGACAAAGTCTACGCCCGCGCCGAAGGGTCCTACCTTTACGACATGGACGGCCGTGACTATCTGGACTTTCTCAGTGGTTACGGGGTCTACAACATGGGCCGTAACCACCCTGTCGTGCGCAAAGCGATCGAAGACGTCCTCTCCCTGGACCTGCCGAATATGGTGCAGATGGACTGCGCCCTGCTCAGCGGGCTGCTGGCAGAGAAGGTTGTCGAGATCACGCCGCCGCATCTGGATGCCTGCTTCTTCGCCAACTCCGGCACCGAAGCCGTCGAGGGTGCCTTTAAGTTTGCCCGCGCCGCCACCGGCCGCACCCGCATCCTGTCTCTTTCCGGGGCCTATCATGGCCTGAGCTACGGCTCCCTCAGTGCCACCCAGAACGCACAGTTCCAGGAGGGCTTTGGTCCGTTCCTGCCGGGGGTAGAAAAGGTCGCCTTCAACGACGTAGCCGACCTCGAAGCCAAGCTGAAGCAAGGCGATGTGGCTGCGTTTATCGCAGAGCCCGTACAGGGTAAGGGCGTCCACATCCCCGATGATCACTATTTCCCCGCTGCGCAGGACCTGTGCCGCAAGTACGGGGCTCTCTTTATCGCCGACGAGGTCCAGACCGGCCTCGGACGCACCGGTAAGCTCTTCGGGTTCCAGCACTGGGATCTGGAGCCGGACATCGTGACCATGGCCAAGGCCCTTTCCGGTGGCTATGTCCCCTGTGCCGCCATCGTCACCACCCGCAAGATTTACCAGGGGGTCTTCTCCCGGCTCGACCGCTGCGTCGTGCACTCCACCACTTTTGGCCGTAATAACCTGGCCATGGCCTCCGGGCTGGCCTCGCTTGAGGTACTCCAGTCCGAGAACCTGGTCGAAAACAGCCGGGTCATGGGTGAAAAGCTGATGGATGGCCTCAACAACCTCAAGGCTCGCCACGACCTGATCAAGGAAGTGCGTGGTAAAGGCTGCATGATCGCCGTCGAGTTCCAGCAACCCCGTTCGCTCAAGCTCAAGATGGCATGGAAGGCCATCCACAAAGTGAATCAGGAGCTGTTCGCGCAGATGGTCGTCAGCTCACTGATGGCCAACCACCGCATCCTGACCCACGTGGCCGGGCACAACATGGACGTGGTCAAGCTGCTTCCGCCGCTCATCATCGGGCAGCAAGAGGTAGACCGCTGCGTGCAGGCCTTCGACAATGTCCTGTCCGAGGTGACGAAGTTCCCCGGACCGATGTGGGAGTTTGGGACAAATCTGGTCAAAACCGCTATCGGTCAGAAGCGCCAGAAGCAGACAGCCCAGGCTTAAAAGCCCGGGCGCCGGAGGTGACGCTTAATCCAATTTCGGCACTAAAGCTTAGCTGAAAAATGCCGAAGCCATTATTTGTAAACAGTTTTTGCTGGCCTTACCCCCTGCGCGCCCACTAGAGGTTAACCTGTAGTTTCCCCTACGACATCCTCCAAAAAATATGCTCCCCACCACGGATCAGCGACTGGCAGCCCGAGAACCGGACGGTAAGGCGTCCCTGGCATTTTTACAGCATTGGGAGCACCTGCTGCTGCTTCACTGGAAGGTCGATCCGCAACTCATCCAGGACACCCTCCCGCCGGGACTACATGTCGACCTGGCCGAGGATAGTGCGTGGCTGAGCATCGTTCCCTTTGTCATGAACTGGGCGCGCCCCCGTCGGCTCCCCGCCCTGCCGCTGCTCTCCCACTTTCTGGAGTTAAATGTCCGCACCTATGTCTACGACGACAATGGCGTGCCCGGCGTGTGGTTCTACTCGCTGGACTGCAGCAGCGGCCCGGCCGTCTGGATCGCCCGCAAGTTCTTCAAGCTCCCGTATTTCCAGGCCCGGATGAAGGCCGCCATCACCGATGATGTGCACTATACCTGCCGCCGCGCAGACCGCTACGGCGGCGCCCCCTACGGCAGCTACCGGCTCTCGGTCTTCCGCTACGGAGGACAGGGGCAGATTCGCATCCCCGAGCCGGACACCCTCCCCTTCTTCCTGCTGGAGCGCTATTACTTCTACGCCTGGGACGACGGTAAGCTCCGCCGTGGCCAGGTCGCCCACTCCCCCTATCGTTATCAGGAGGCTGACGTCGCTACCTTTGACACCATCCCGCTCTGTCTGGACGACCTCCCGCTTCCTTCCACGCCGCCTGATGCCAAGCACTACGTGGACAAGGTCAAGGTGGACGTCTACGGGCTCCAGTAAGAGCTGCGCTGTCGGCACCATGCCCGGCAAGTAAGGCTCAGTTAGATTTTTCTACAGGCGGGCTTGTCTGCGGTACACGCGGGCAAGCCCGTTTTTTGTGCCCGCTGATAACGCAAAACGCAGTCAACACCCAGCATCCTCAGCGGACACGACCTCAATGATTCTTCTGGAAAAACGCGGCCACACGGGCCACGATTTCATCCACCGGGGATAGCTTCCCCTCGCCTTCATAGCCGCAGGCGAGCATGCCGCCTTTTTGCGGCTCGATAAACTGCGTACCCCGCGCACGCAGGGTGTCCATGTTGGCCTGCGTGGCCGGATGCCGGTACATTTTGCCATTCATGGCTGGGGCAATGATGACCGGTGCCAGCGTGGCCAGGTAGATCGAGGTCAGCAGGTCCGGTGCGAGCCCATGGGCGAAACAGGCAATGATGTTCGCGGTGGCAGGCGCGACCAGAAACAGATCAGCTGAGTCAGCCAGCTCGATGTGCTCCGGCTGCCAGTCCTTCGACTGCTGCCACATATCCGTCCCCACCGGGTTGCGGGAGAGCGTCTGCAGCGTGAGCGGTCCGATGATGTGCGTGGCCTCTTTGGTCATCACACAGTGCACACTGGCGCCCAGCCGTGTGAGCTGGGAGGCGATATCGGCGGCCTTGTAGGCAGCGATAGAGCCGGTGACGCCGAGGACAATGGTTTTGCCTTGTAGTGGCATAATAACGGTGTTGTAGCCGGTTCCTTCCCCAATAGCAGCCAAAAAATGCCCGCACAGGGAAGCCTTGACAATCGGCCTTTGCGGGCGGATATTGGCGTCTCATGAACGTCGCAGCATTCCGCCACCTTCTTGGTTCGGTGCTTCTCCCCTGAGGGGGAGTAGCGGGATGTCACATGCCCCCGAGGCGGGGCGAGGCCGTTGGATCGGCCACTCAGACACGGATTGAATCACCCCACAGAGGTGTTGTGTCTATTCTTCATTGCACGCTTGAGTGCTTTTTCCGGTTTACCTAACGTTCAACCTTTTCCCACAAACGGCTTTTCATGAAACCCTCCAGTATTCGCAAGTACGTCCCCTTCCACCGGCGCTTCAGCATCCCGCTGAAGGACCGCCAATGGCCGGACCGCGTGATCGAAAACGCTCCCATCTGGTGCAGCGTTGATCTGCGCGACGGCAATCAGGCCCTCGCCATCCCGATGAACATCGAGGAGAAGCTGGAGATGTTCCGCCTGCTCGTGAAGATCGGCTTCAAGCAGATCGAGGTGGGCTTCCCCTCGGCCTCCCAGACTGAGTTCGACTTCCTGCGCCGCCTGGTGGAGCAGAACGAGATCCCCGACGACGTGCAGGTCCAGATTCTGGTGCAGGCCCGCGAGCATTTGATCCGTCGCTCCTTCGAGGCCTTGAAGGGCGTCAAGCGCGCCATCGTGCACCTCTACAACTCCACCTCCCCGCTGCAGCGCAAGATCACCTTCTCCGACGCCAGCAAGGACGACATCAAGCAGATCGCCATCAAGGGTGCCCAGTTGGTGCGCCAGTTGGCCGATGAAGCCGAGGCTGAGGGCAGCGAGATCACCATGGAGTACTCGCCCGAGAGCTTTAACGACACCGAGATCGACTACGCGATCGAGATCTGCGAGGCCGTCATGGACCAGTGGAAGCCCACTCAGGAGCGCCGCATGATCCTGAATCTGCCTGCGACCGTCGAGTGGACCACCCCGAATGTCCATGCCGACCAGATCGAGTACTTCTGCCGCACGATCAAGAACCGCGACACAGTGTTCGTCTCCCTGCACACCCACAACGACCGCGGCACCGGCGTGGCCGCCACCGAGCTGGGCTTACTGGCCGGGGCCGACCGCGTCGAGGGCACGCTCTTCGGGAACGGCGAGCGCACCGGTAACCTCGACATCGTCAACGTCGCCTTGAACATGAACAGCCACGGCATCGAGACCGGGCTGGACTTCTCCGACCTCTCCAGCATCCGTGCCGTCTATGAGCGCTGCACCCGCATGGGCGTACACGAGCGCCATCCCTACGGCGGCGAGCTGGTCTTCACGGCCTTTTCCGGTAGCCATCAGGACGCCATCAAGAAGGGGCTGGACCGCCGCAAAAAGTCGGACGAGGAGCACCCGGCGTGGGAGGTCCCGTACCTGACCATCGACCCCGAGGACATCGGCCGGACCTACGAGGCCATCATCCGCATCAACAGCCAGAGTGGCAAGGGCGGCGTGGCCTACATCATGGACACCGAGCACGGGCTGGAGCTCCCCAAGAGCATGCACCCGGAGGTCGGCAAGGTCGTCAACGACGAGGCCGACCGCCAGCAAAAGGAGCTCAACGCCGACGAAATCCGCGAGGTCTTTGAGCAGAACTTTGTCAACTTGACCGACCCGCTGGAGCTGGGCGAGTACGAGCTGTTTCACCAGACGGAGACTCCCGGCATGGTCCGCTGCATGGCGCAGGTCATGTACCAGGGTAAGTCACTCCAGATCGAGGGCACCGGTAACGGCCCGATCAGCGCCTTTGTCAACGCCGTGGATCAGCAGGGCTGGAAGCACTTCCGCCTGACCGACTACCGCTCCCACTCCGTGGGTAAAGGCTCGGCCTCCAACAGCGCCGCCTATGTCCAGCTGCAGGACGAGGATACCGGGCGGCTGACCTGGGGCTGCGGTATCGACAGCTCCATCGAGATGGCCGGCCTGAAGGCCCTCGTCTCGGCCTTTAACCGCCTCAAAGCTGAAGGCTGAGCGCGCCGCTCCACCACTGACTTTACCTCGACAGGCTGCCCCTCACCGGGCAGCCTGTTTTTGTCGGTACACCCTCAACAACGCTTGCCCATGTCTCTGGTTAAACGTCAATGCCTCGGTTGGATTCTCTTCGCTCTGGTCGTCATGACCTGGCTTGGGTGGCCCCACCCAGACTCTCCGCTCAAGGAAGCCCTCAATCATCCTCTCCCTTGGCTTATCGTCATCCTGGTCAATAACCTGATTATCCTCAGCTCTCTACCCAAAGGCGAAAAAAATAAGGGATGAGCCTCAGCGTGACGGGTGGCTTCGGGGTTGTACCCGGCGCCATCCTGGCTAAAGTATGACTCGGATTATGCGGGCGAGCTACCTACTGCTATTTTCGGCCGGGCTGGGCCTGGCCAGTTTGGCGGGCTATCTTTATCTCGATAGTCTGGACGAAACGACGACTGAGGACACGCCCTCCGAGGCTGAAACGCCCATCGCAGGCGATTGGGAAGCGACGGCGGAATTCGTCCCGGAGATTGTCCAGTCGGACACCGTCGGCAAGTTCAACGAACTCCTTGACCTCGAAGTCGGCACGCTCAACGAGATCGAGCAGGACCTCGACGGCAAACCCGCCAAACCGAAGCCGAAAAGTGAGCCGGAAACCACGCCTGCTGCCCCGGATAAAAACACACCGCCAGCACCCGAGCAGCCCACGCCCACCACACCTCAGCCTGAGTCCAACCCTGCCGCCACGGGCACCGGTCCCGACCTCAGTCTGCCCGCATTGAAAGCCGCCCGTACCAACACGCAGCCGCTGACGGTTCGCACGGTCCTGCACGGCAAGACCTACCCGTACCGTGTCCTCATCCCGGCTGGATGGCGCATCCTTTACAACACCGAGGAGATCAGCGCCCTCGCCTATCAGGAGGGCATCTACGTGCTGATCGAGACCGGCCCCTGGTCAACCACGCAGGAGGACTGGGCCCGCAAGTCCCTGGCGAGTCTGCTCGCACGACAGCCGGACCTGCAACTGGCCGGTGACGACACCCTTGAGATCGACGACCGCCCCTGGCAGCAGCTCTACCTGCGCCAGCCCACCTCCGTCCTCGCCGACCCGCAGGAGGCCATGCTCCTGACCTACGGCGCACGTAAGCATGGCAGCTACCGCATCATCCTCACCGGCCCGGCCGATAGCCTTGATCGCCACGTCCAGGCGCTTAACCAGATCATCGGCACCTGGCATTTCCCGCCGGATAACTTTATGCCTGAAAACGCCTCCTCTGTGCGCATCTACGTAGACGGCAAGCAGCACTACTAAAGCTGCACGTCTGTGCGTCCGAAGCGCCTTCCCAATCCCTCACCTATCAGCTTGAGCTCGTCTCGGCTTCTCTCACATAGTCCCTGCTCCATGCCGCACGTTTCGACGGATCAACCGCGTTTCAGCCGACTGCTTGCCGCCGTCCTGCTGCTGAGCCTGCCCGCCCTGAGCGGATGCCTCACGACTGAGCCAGCCACCCTGACCGCTGAGAGCATCACCAGCTCAGCGGCCATCCCGCGCGGCTATCAGGTCGATGTCCCGGCTGGTTTCACCGCACAGGCCCTGCCCGAGTACCTGCCGCACGTCCCCTATACGCCCCAGTGGCTGGAGACCGAGGAGGCCTCGGGCTTTTCGTCCATCACGGCCACTCAGGCCCTTGAGCAGAAACTGCGCGCCGACCTGCTTCTCTATCGCCGCCCGAACTACCGCGCCTACTTCAGCACCGGTGGCGAGGACATCTTGCTGGTCTCTCTCGATCAGCAGGATATGGCAGCGCCCTCGCCCTTCCTGGTTTTCAGCACCATCAATGCCCATAACACTGCCGGAGCCGCGGCATTTCCCCCGCTCAGGGACGGCAACCTGAGCAGCCTGGCAAGCTGGCTGGCGGGCACCCTCGCCACGGAAGCTACGGACGTCTCCGTCGAGACGCGTACGATAGCAGGCCGCCAATGGGTCTGGCTAGCCGCACGCCTGGCGACCCCATTTACCTACCCCGACCTCGACCAGTCCACCGCAGACTCGGAACCCCAAACATCAGACGAAACCTCGGATCAAACGGCCTCAGCAGACGCATTCGAGGAACCTTCGGAAGTCCCCTCTCCTGACGCTCCCAAGCCTGTCGAGTGGTACTTTCTCTACGCTATCACACGAAGCAAAGATATGCTCTACGCGGTGGAAGGATGGGCACGCCCGAATGACCTCACCCGCATGACCGATGCGATGGAGATGATGACGGCCTCTCTGCTCACAGGCTATCAGCGCACCCCCGAAGAAATCGCCCCACCGCCCACCGACAGGACGGATGCCGCCAACATCCCAACGGAAACATCTACAGCGGCAAAGACGGCCCATTAGAGGTACTTTACCCAATCAACAGCTATTCCATTATACACTGAGTAAGTAATAATAACTTGTCCGTAGCAGGCACATCACGCATACCTCTCACATGCGTTATACTCCTGTTATCCTGCTGTTTTGCGCCACTCTCATCCTGGGCGGATGCCTCACCCTCGAAACCCCCACCGTCGCCAACAACACGGTAAGTGCCCAAAACGTGGGTCGGCGCGGATTTTCGTTCCCGCTGCCACCCGGTTATCAGGCGAGTACGCCGGAGGAGTTCGAGTCACTCGCTCATGCGGAGGCCTCAACAGGCTCCCAAAGGGTCATGAACCTGATTACGGAGACTAGACAAACATACAACAGCAGCGGAAAGACCCTTTTCATCTACCGCCCCGATGAACTGATTGCTGGTAATTTCAGAACAATCATCATTTTCACGTATAGTCTCCACAATGTTCCTGAACCCCTCGATAAACACACGGCGATCCGTGACATGGTCATGGCACGATCAAGGAACCATGTCACCGAACGCCTTGGCGAGGTCATGACGATTACGAGCTCCTCAACATTTGAGCTCAATGGTCGCCCCTGGAACCGCATTACCGGGATTGAAACCGAAAACATCGACGGGAAGACCTACAAACGCTACATGTGTACCCTTCTCACAGCCGGTGATCTCAATGACATGCACAAATTCATCGGCTTCACCACCGAATCCGATGGCGGCGACCTTGAGCAGGTCTTGGACAACATGGCGAACCAAATGAAGCTCTAGAGCCTCACTACACCATTTATAAAAAAAAGCCTTCCGGGTAAACCGGGAGGCTTTTTTATGCGCCCGATTCGATCAATGATCCCACGGGAAACGCCAATCGCGCACACGCGGGACCTGCCACATGTCGAAGGGCTCGAACATCTTACCGGGGTTGAGAATCCAGGCCGGGTCGAGTGCGTCCTTGATGCGCCTCATCGCAGCGATCTCCGCCTCGGTATGCTGGAGGTGCAGGAAGGGGCTCTTGGCGAGGCCGATCCCGTGCTCGCCGGTGATGGACCCACCCAGCTCGACCACCTTGCGCATGATCAGCTCGATCGAGGTCTTGGCACGCGCGCGCTGCTCGGGATCATCCCAGTCAAACATGACGTGGACGTGGAAGTTTCCGTCGGCAGCATGGCCAAAGGTCGGTGTGGCCAGACCGGTCTTTTTCTTAACCTCCAGCGTGTACTTGAGCAGCGGGAGCTGGGCATCCAGAGGCACGACAATGTCTTCATTGAGCTTCGTGTCGCCCATCTGAAACATCGCCTGCGAGCAAGTCCGACGGATACGCCAGAGCGCCTCCGCCTGCGCGTCGTCGCGGGCCTGCCTCACCCACTGGGCACCGGTCCCCAGAAGCTCACGGGCCCCCTTGAGCTGGCGACGCACCTGAGCCGCATCACCGTCGATCTCCATCAGGAGCATGGCCGGAGCCAGGTCGCCCGGCTTGACCCGAAAGGGCAGCGTACCAAGGGTGCCGGCACGCTCATGCTTGCGTAAAAAGCACTCCAGCGTCTGCCGGTCGATAAACTCTAAAATGGACGGCACCAACCGTGCCTTGAGGATCCGCTTCACCGTACGCAGAGCCGCTGCCTCACTCTTGTAGGCGGCCAGCCACGTCGCCCGCACAGAGGGGCGCGGGATGAGCTTGAGCGTGGCCTTGGTGACGACGCCGAGCATCCCTTCCGAGCCGATCCACAGATCACGCAGATTAAAGCCGGAGACGTACTTTTTCAGCGGCAGCCCCCACTTGACCGGCTCACCGGTGGGCAGAAATCCCTCCAGCGCCACCACATAGTCACGGGTCACGCCGTACTTGGCCGCCCGCAGTCCCCCGGCGTTGCAGGCGATGTTACCTCCGATGGTCGAGTACCCCTTCGAGGAGGGGTCCGGCGGGTAAAACCACCCCTTCTTCGCTGCCGCCTCGTCGATCTTGGCATTCAATGCACCTGCACCGACATGCGCGTAGCCACTGACCGCATCGATTTCAATAGAGTCCCAGGATGACAAGTCCAGCACCCAGCCGCCAAGGATGGGCGTCGTCGCCCCCGTGGTCGCCGAGCCTGCCCCGCGCGTCGTCACCGGCACGCGATACTTGTTGGCTAATCGCAGGGTGGCAGAGACTTCCTCATCGCAGGCCGGGTGCAGGACGGCCGCAGGCATATGAGCCAGACGACAGGTGTCTAGCGAAGCCGTTTTCAGGGCCAGCTCACCGGTCTCGATACGGCCACTGGCGAATGCCTTGCGCAGTTGGCGCAGGGCGAGCGCCTGACGGCGTGAGTCGGCGTAGCCGGCGCTTTCGGAAGACTTGCTCATCGTCCATACATAAGGCATGAGGGCCTCCCCCGGAAAGGGAAAAAACACCCAAGCCTCTGCGATGGTCTACAGCCTACCGCAGCCTTGTTGTGATGGAAATCTGCTCCCCTACCGGTGGTCGCCGAGGCAGGTCTCCACGAGCATGGCGGACTTCAGCCAGTCGTGATCGTGGGGCACGGTCTTGATGATGCCTGCCACCTTTTCCAGCGGGACCGGCACAGCCTGCGTTCCCTTGACCGCGATCATGTGGTTGTAGTGCCCCTCGGCCAGCAGGCGGCCAGCCATGGTGCCAAGCAGCGTACACAGCAGGCGGTCACGCGCGCTGGGTGAGCCACCCCGCTGGACGTGCCCGAGAGAAGTCGTGCGCGCCTCCAGACCTGTCATCTGCTGAAGCTCGCGGGCGATGCGGCTATCCAGCGACTCCTGCACCAGATGCGGCTCGCCGGGCTTGTGCTTGCGGGCGGCGGTCTTCTTTTTGGCCTTTTTCTTTTTCTCTTTTTCCTCGTCGGTTTGAGAGGCTTCGGCCTTGGAGATAGCGCCTTCGGCGACAGCGATGATGGAAAAGCGTTTGTTGTGCTTACGGCGCTCGATCAAGTGCTCGGCCACAACATTCAAGTCGTAGGGAATCTCGGGAATCAGAACAACATCCGCGCCCCCGGCGATACCCGCGCCCAGTGCCAGCCAACCGGCCTTGTGGCCCATCAGCTCGCAGACAATGACGCGGTGGTGGCTGGTCGCGGTGGTGTGCAGGCGGTCAATGGCGTCGGTCGCGATATTCATCGCCGTATCGAAGCCGAAAGACACGTCCGTCACGGCCACATCGTTATCAATGGTCTTGGGCAGCGTGAGGACGTTGAGCCCGGCCTTCTGGATGCGCAGGGCGTTTTTCTGGGTACCGTTACCACCGAGACAGACCAGGCAGTCGATCTGCTGGGCCTTGGCGTTGGCCACGGCGACTTCGGTCATATCGAGGACCTGGTCGCCCATCGGCATCTTGTGCGGCTTATCGCGGCTGGTCCCCAGCAGCGTGCCCCCAAGAGTCAGGATACCGGAGACCTGCGCGTCATCGAGCGGCGTAAAGCGGTTCTCCACCAAGCCCCGGAAACCATCCATGACCCCGAGAACTTTGATCCCGTGGTGAATAGCGGCTTTGGCCACCCCGCGGATGGCGGCGTTCAATCCTGGGCAGTCCCCGCCGGAGGTGAGGATGCCAATACATTTGGTTTTCGGCTTACGGGCCATAACTGGGAAAAGACTATACGCCATGACAAGCGACTTTGACAAGTCCCCTATCCGCGACGACAGTAGCGGTGCTTTAAGTTTTAACCTCCAGGACTCATAGCCAATCCCATGCCACGATCTCTCTTTCTCCTCCTGTGCCTGGGCCTGCCGCTTGGTTTGCTCGCCCAGCTCCCGAACCAGAACCCCGCCCAGCCGCCGCTGGGCCCCGCCGCGGACGGCCTAAGCCTGCCTGCCGGGTTTAAGGCCGAGGTCATCAACGAGGCGGTCGGGCCCGCCCGCCACCTGACCGTGCGCGAGAACGGCGACATCTACGTGCGGCTGAGTAAGCGGACGGAGGGAGGTGGCATCGCCGCCCTGCGCGATACGAACGCAGACGGCAAATACGACCAGGTGGAGTACTTCGGCCCCGGCGAGGGTACGGGGGCCGCACTGGTCACCGTCAGCACCCCGGCTGGCCCGATCGAATACCTGTACTACTCCAGCTCCACCGAGGTCATGCGCCAGGAGTTTGCCGGTAATGAGCTCGTCCCGTCAGGCCCCATCGAGACGGTCGTGGCGGGCTTCCCGCGCCAATACGCACACAACGCCAAATCCATCGCCCTCGATGGCGAGGGGCGGCTCTTCGTCAATTCCGGGGCCCCGTCAAACGCCTGCCAGGAAAAGCAGCGCACACCCGGCTCTGCCGGTATCGTCAACTGCCCCCAACTCGACCGCAGCGGTGGCATCTGGGTCTTTGACGCCACACAGACCGACCAGCGCCAGAGCGACGGTAAACGCTTCGCCACCGGCCTGCGTAATTGCGTGGCACTCGCCTGGAACCCGGCCTCCAACCAGCTCTACACGGTCATGCACGGGCGCGACCAGCTCAGCAACCTCTTCCCCAAGCTCTATACCCAGAGCGACAATGCCCGCCTCCCCGCCGAGGAGATGCACCTCCTCACCGAGGGCAGCAATGCCGGCTGGCCCTACACCTACTGGGACCCGTCCAGTAACAAACGCATGCTCGCCCCCGAGTACGGCGGTAACGGCAAGACCGTCTGGCGCCCCGGCCTCATCCGCGGGCTGGAGGGAGACCCGCAGTTTCAGGATCCGGTCATCGCCCTGCCCGCCCACTGGGCCCCGAACGGCCTCACCTTCTACACCGGCAGCCAATTCCCCGAGCGCTATGAGGGCGGTGCCTTCATCGCCTTTCATGGGTCGTGGAACCGCGCCCCGCTCATGCAGGGTGGCTACAACATCGTCTTTGTCCCCTTCGACGGTGAGAAGCCCTCCGGCGGATGGGAAATCTTTGCTGATGGCTTCGCGGGTGAAGCCGAGGTCAAAAGCCCCGGCTCAGCCAAGGCCCGCCCGGTCGGCCTGGCCGTCGGCCCCGACGGCAGCCTCTACGTCAGCGATTCGCGACAGGGTCGCCTCTGGAGAATCAGCTACGAAGACTAAAGGCACTAAGGGATAGAAACATTGAGGACGCAGACGCGGTTTTATCTACAAAAACAATCCCCGCAGCTATGAAGCTCCGCCCTCGCCTTGACGCCTTTCGCCACGCGCTACGAGGGCTGGCGACGTTTGCCGCGCATGGCTGCCACCCCAGGCTCCAAATCGCTGCGGCCTCAGTGACGGTCATCGCAGGTTTTATCCTAAAACTGTCTGCAGGCGAATGGCTCGCAGTCATCCTGTGTATCGCACTGGTACTGGCGGCCGAGGCCTTTAACTCCGCCCTGGAGGAACTCGCTGACGAGGTCACCCTGGAGCGCCGCCCACGCCTGCGTCGCGCCAAGGATATGGCGGCGGCTGCGGTCCTCATCTGCGCCCTGGCGTCACTGGCAGTAGCCGCCATCATCGTCGCCCAGAGACTCTGAAAAGCGTATTGGCGGGCAACTACATATAGTCGTTGACCATATTTTCGAGCATCTCCTGCCTTCCCGAGGGGGTGATCGGCTCTTTCTTACGGAGAGCGATTTTCTCCAGCTCGACCAAGGTCAGCTTACCCGTCTCGATCCGGTGCCCCAGCGCGCTCTCCCAGCTGGAGTATCGCTCTGAAATCAAGTCGCAGATGCGATGGTCCTCGATGATGCGGTGAGCGATCTTCAGCCCGCGAGCCAGCGTATCCATACCGCCGATATGGGCATGGAAAAGATCGACGGGCTCAAAGGACTCGCGGCGGCGCTTAGCGTCAAAGTTCAGCCCCCCGGTGGTGAATCCCCCCATCTTCAGTACGACGAGCATGATCTGCGTACCCAGGTAAATGTCCGTCGGGAACTGGTCCGTATCCCACCCGCAGTGCGGCGTGCCAGAGTTGGCGTCGATCGACCCGAGAGCGCCCGCCGTAGCGGCGACCAGCAGCTCATGCAGCATACTGTGCCCGGCCAGCGTGGCGTGGTTGGTCTCGATGTTGAGCTTGAAGTGGTCGAGCAGATCATACTCACGCAGGAAGTTTAAACACGCGGCCACATCGGAGTCGTACTGATGCGTCGTCGGCTCCTGTGGCTTGGGCTCGATGTAGAACTGCCCCTTGAAGCCGATGCGCCGGGCGTGATCGACGGCCATGTGCAGGAATGCCGCCAGGTGGTCCAGCTCGCGCTTCATATCTGTGTTCCAGAGCGTGGAGTAGCCTTCACGCCCTCCCCAAAATGTGAACCCCTCGCCACCGAGTTCATGCGTGACCTCCATGGCTTTTTTCACCTGAGCAGCCGCGTAGGTGAAGACATCCAGATACGGCGAGGTCGCCGCCCCCTGATTATAGCGCGGATGCGTAAACAGGCAGGCCGTGCCCCAGAGTAGCTTCTTACCCGTGCGGTCCTGCTGCCGCTTGAACTCCGCCACCACGGAGTCCAGGTTGCGGTTGCTCTGAGCCAGGGTCTTACCCTCGGGCGCGATGTCGCGGTCGTGGAAGCAGTAGTAGTCGATCCCGCACTTATGCAGAAATTCGAAAAAGACTTTTACCCGCTTCTTGGCGTTTGCCAGCGTCTGCGAGCCATCATCCCAGGGCATCTGTGCCGTGCCCACGCCGAAAGGGTCACTGAGGGGATTTCGCATCGTATGCCAGTACGCACACGCGAAACGCAGATGCTCACGCATCGTCTTATCGCCGACGACTTCATCGGCATTGTAGTGACGGAAGGCCAGCGGGTTTTCAGTACCGGGGCCTTCGAAGGGAATGACAGGGACGTCAAAGTATTCAGGCATAACGAGAGAAAGAGGAGGGGAATGGGTTGGGTGAGAAACTGCGCACGGCCAGCAAACACCGTCGCGGACAGGCCCTTTCAATCACGGCAAGGGCTCAGAGTCAAGCCCATCGTCCTACAGGTTATTACAGCCCAAGCCATTACGGACTATCGCCCGGTTTTTACCGCGAATAACGCCGTACAAATAAAATGCATTTTTCGTAAAAGTTCTGCTTGCCAAGCCCCGGTACGATGCTTTGAATCCCACGCTTTCCTTCAAGCGTGCACCCGTAGCTCAATTGGATAGAGCGCCTGACTACGGATCAGGAGGTTAGGGGTTCGACTCCCTTCGGGTGTGCCATTTGAATTTAGCGGAAGTTCCGCATTTTCAGGGCTTTGGCGGCTGTCCCGCAAATTTGGCCCAGTCCGGTAAAGTCCGACACGATTCGGTAAAATCCGGAAATAACGGTAAATGCTGGCACACATTGTGTCTCCACACAGCGACCGGGCTCGCAGAGGCATTAGCCTCGTGTCTAGGCATCATACGTCCACCCATTCAGGATGCGTCACCTCAGTTAGCAGCGGTATGCATCGAGCCGGACGGGAAGCCATGTCGGACCGATTGCGGACAACCAATGGCCTCCCTGCCCCACTGGACGGTCGGGAATAAAAAGCACTTCCGATCTTGCTATAAGAGAAGCTGTTTACACTTTAACCCCTAATGATAGATGCATTGGAAGCCCTAGCCCGTCTGCGTGAAGGTAACAAACGTTTCGCCACCGGGGTGCGTAGTATCGATACCATGATCGCCCAGGCCCATAAGCCCGATCTGGTGGCGGGACAGGCTCCGTTTGCAGTCATCCTCGGCTGTTCAGATTCCAGGGTCCCGGTCGAAATCGTCTTCGACCAAGGTCTGGGAGACCTGTTCGTTATCCGTGTGGCCGGGAATGTCGTCGCATCCTCCCAGATCGGGAGCGTCGAGTTTGCGGCGGAGAGCTTCGGAACACGACTCGTCGTTGTGCTTGGCCACAGCAGTTGCGGGGCCGTCAGCGCAACCTTGGACACGATCCGCAACCCCGACTCCCAGAACTCCCCCGGCCTGCTCTCCATCGTCAATCGCATCCGCCCTGCGATCGAGGAGCTCGTCCACGAAGACGACAGCGAGCCCGTGCTTAAGCACCGGGCTGTGCGCTCAAACGTCCGCATGGCTGCCCAGATGCTACGCAGCGGCTCAGCCCTGCTTGAGCGCCTCATCCTCAATGACGGACTGCTCGTCGTCGGTGCTGAGTATTCCCTTGAGACTGGTCTGGTGGATTTCTTTGATGGCCTGCCCCCGGAGTAAGCCCCTCCCGGCACGATAAGCTAAGCCACGAGTGGTAGCTTCGGGAGCGTTGTCTGCATGCCGTGAGAATATTCGCGCAGACAACGAACCTTGCATGCCGAGCGCGCGATTGTATAGCTTGCTCCCCTCCGCTGAAACACCGTGCCATGCACGCAGGTTTCTAACGCGCATCCCAAATCGCACCCACGTGGCCACCGTCAGCATCTGCAATCTCGTCAAAGAATACCGGGAAGCCCGTAAGCCGGCCTTTGCCGCGGTCAAAGGGATCGACCTGGAGATCCGCGACCGCGAGTTTATGGTTCTGGTCGGCCCCTCCGGCTGCGGGAAGTCCACCACCCTGCGCATGGTTGCCGGGCTAGAGGAGATCACCAGCGGAACGATCGCCATCGACGGACGCATCGTCAATGACGTGGCCCCCAAGGACCGGGACATCGCCATGGTTTTCCAGAACTACGCGCTGTACCCGCACATGAGCGTCTACGACAACATGGCATTCGGGCTGAAGCTGCGCAAACTCCCGACCAGGGAGATCCGTCAGCGGGTCGAGGAGGCCGCCGACATCCTCGGGCTCGGCGAGCTGCTCGACCGCCGCCCCAAGGCGCTCTCTGGCGGGCAACGTCAGCGCGTGGCCGTGGGCCGCGCCCTCGTCCGCAAGCCCAAGGTCTTTCTGTTCGACGAGCCCCTCTCCAACCTCGATGCCAAGATGCGCGTGCAGATGCGCACCGAGATTTCCCGTCTGCACAAGCGGCTCGAAGCGACCATGATCTACGTCACCCATGACCAGACGGAGGCCATGACCATGGGTGAGCGCATCTGCGTGATGAAAGACGGAAACCTCATGCAGGTTGACACGCCGCTGACCCTCTACAAACAACCGGCGAATACTTTTGTCGGGGGCTTCATCGGCAGCCCGCCGATGAACTTTTTCCACGGGAAGGTCGAGCGTCAGAGCGATGAAATCAGCTTCATTGAAGACAGTCCCTCCGCTTCCGCACTCAAGGTAAAGCTTCCTCCACGCGACAGTGTTGAACCATCCCTTCATGCTCGGTCCGTTGTCCTCGGCATCCGCCCCGAGGATATCCACGTGGACACGACAGGGACCTCCCCGATCATGATGCGAATCGACGTCGCCGAGCCGATGGGTGCGGAGACGTATCTATATTTCAATACAGGAGCGGCACCCTTTATCGCGCGCGTCCACGCCGACCACTCCTTCCGCGCCGGAGAGGAAATCCGCCTGCGCTTCGACACGGCCAAGGCCCTGCTCTTTGACCCGGCAAGCGGGGATCGCCTCGACGAAATATAAATGGTGCTCAGGGCGGGACTCGAACCCGCACGGCCTTGCGGCCACTGGATCCTAAGTCCAGTGCGTCTGCCAATTCCGCCACCTGAGCAGGTTTCCGGTCATGACCGGCCAGACGAAACGGCAAACAGAAAAGAAATTCTCAGCGAACGCAAGACCGCAAACGCCAAGAAGTTTTTTGAGCCGATGTCGCAGACCAGATGAGCTAAAGCGCCACCCCCTTCCAGGGAGCGTGGAGCCAACCCTCAGAGTCTAGCCTAGTGCTTGCGCTCTTCTTCGCGGGGGGCGTTCGGAGCGTTGGTGGTCGGGAGCCACTGGGCCAGGTCGGTTTTTACGGAGGCGTAGGCAGGGTCATTGGCGAGGTTGGTCCACTCATTGGGGTCGACATCGTGGTCGTAGAGCTCCTCGTCGCCGTTCTCGTAGCGGATGTAGCGCCAGCGCTCCGAGCGCACGGCGTGATTGCCGTAGAAGTTGGTCGTCACGGCCGGATAGGGCCAGGCTTCCTCGGGGTCTTTCATCAGCGGGACGAGGCTGCGCCCTTCCAGGACTGTGGGCACATCTTTCAATTCACAGAGCTGAGCCAGCGTCGGATAGAGATCCAGCAGGCTAACCGTACGGGAGCTGACGGTGCCGGGCTCAGTCACGCCGGGCACCCGGAAGATTAGCAGCACGCGGTCGGACTCCTCCCAGAGCGTGTACTTCGTAAAGTGTTGCTTCTCGCCGAGGTGGAAGCCGTGGTCACTCCAGAGCACGACAATGGTGTTGTCGGCGTAGGGGCTGTTTTTCAGGGCATCGAGAACGCGGCCGACCTGCTCGTCGGTAAAGGAAATGCATGCGCGATAGGCCTGGATCGCCCGGCGCATGATGTCGCCCTGAGACTCCATTTTTTTATAGTTCGGCCCACGGTATTTCCAGGCGGTCTTTTTACCGGCCAGCGGTATGTCTTCGAGGTCGTCATCCTTTACCTCTGGCATGACCACCTCATCCATCGGATAGAGGTCAAAGAAGCGCGGCGGGCAGTAGAACGGCAGGTGCGGGCGGATGAAACCAACGCCGAGGAAGAACGGCCTGTCCTGTGGCTCGGAGAGGAACTTCACCGCCTCAGTGGCGCAGTTATAGTCCCCGAATGCCGGATCCGGGGCATCGACCGGACCCCAGTCGTACTGCCCCTTACCGGGGTACTCCGTCTCCACCGGGTCCTCGGGCCAGATACCGTGGCCGAAGCGTTTGTATACATCCCAGGAGGCTTTGTCTCCGTTGTAGCGGTTATGATAAATCTTCCCCAGGCCGACGGAGAGGTAGCCGTTTTCACGGAAAAGCTGCGGCAGCGTGACGACGTCGGGCATGTGCGGACGCCAGGGCTGGTCATTGAGATAGATGCCCGTCGTGGCGGCGCTCATCCCGGTGAGGATCGCTGTGCGCGAGGGATTACAGGCCGGGGATGAGCAGTAGGCACGGGAAAAGACCTCTCCGGAGGCCGAGAGCGCATCCATGTTTGGCGTGAGCGCGGCTTCCTCGTCTTCGAGAGGGCCGACCCAGTCGTTCATATCGTCCACGGCGATGAAGAGCACATTCGGGCGCTCAGGCGTAGCCGCGGAGAGATTCACGCTCAGGGCAGCACCCAGCACAAACAAGAGATAAACACGCTTCATAAAAATAGTCTCCTAAGGGGTAAAACGTATCAATGCACGCTATGGGGTCACAGCATAGTTTTAACACTGACGCCAAGTCCATCGAATCCGCGTTACATACGTATGCAGACCCACTGCGCCCCGACACCAGCAGCAACAACGAATGGCGAGGAGTCATCGGGGGCCACCGGAACAATGCGTTCCGGTGGCGCCTTTTGGACATCCCGGACCCCTCTCCGGGATTAAAGCTTGCGGCGACGACGCAGCACCAGAGCCGACAGCCCGACAACGAGGGCCAACAGCGCAGCCGACTCTGCGGGCTCGGGAACGGTGGTGGTGTACGTCTCCAAGTTATCGATCATGAACTCGCCCTCCGTGCCCCCGAAGGTCACGATCCCAAAGCGCCCGAGCTCAACACTCGGCGTGGTAAAGCCTACCGATGCGGCGACCAGCACGCCATCGACATACAGGTCGAAGGAATAGGCCGACAGGGTCACCGATCCGCTACCGGCGAGCGACGTGTAGGAGAAGTTGCTGTCCGTCCCATTGGCGACGATGTCCATCGTATGGGCACCCGTGGGATCTGAAACCGAGAGGTTTCCACCGGTCCAGCCGAGTTTACCGTCGTTGAAGAGGCTGATATGCACACTGTGCGTCGTCCCCCCCGAGAAGGCATCCGTATCCGCACTGGTGAAGCAGATCGTGCCAAAGTTAGAGGTGCCGCTGGTCAGCTGGGCAAAGCTGAAATCAAAGCTGGCCCGCACGATGTCGTAGCTCTGGCTGTTGTCCCCAAAGTTGATCCCCGCACGCGCGATCTGGCTATCGGAAAGATCATAAAAGTACAGAGCGTTTCCGCTGCCAAAGACACTGGCCGGAAGCGTCACGCCATAGGGGTTGGTGCCGCCCTCCTCGTTGGTCACGTTATCGTTGCCCCCGGTATTGGAAGGAGCATTCGTGTTGTACCAGTTACCACCCGGCTGATCGCCAAAGGAGTAGCTGTTGAAGTCATCGGAGACGAGGTCCGTCCACTGCGCCTGACACAGGGCCGATAGCGCGATTGTTGAGAGGCTGAGTAAAAGTGTTTTTTTGTCCATAGGGTGTCGTGTTTCGAGGGGTTGAAGGGTTTGGGTGCTACTGTTTCCAGCACACTCTAATACCTAGACCGGGCCCCTGCCAGTGTCCACGGAGGGCTCTGTTTATACTTATTAATTTCATTTGAGTTCAGGCTCGGCTCGTTGTACTGTCCCCACACCGCATTCCAGCCTTCATCTATCAAGTAAGCATGGCCGACCTTGTTACCCAGAAAGACCTTGCCGAGGCAACCGGACTGAGTCAGCCCACCGTCAGCCTGGCCCTGCGCGACGACCCCCGCATCAGTGAGAAAACCCGCCAGAAGGTCCTGCGGACGGCACGGCGTTTGGGTTACTTCAAAGACCCCATGCTGACCGCCCTGGCCTCCTACCGAGAAAACCTTCAGGAGAAAGGCTACCACGGCACACTGGCCTGGCTGAATGACCCTGAGGTCTACAAGCTGAAAAGCTATAGTGACTCTGCCTGGCTCCATTATCGGGAGGGGGCCCAGCAGCAGGCACTCAAAAGCGGTTACCGGCTGGAGAACTTCGAGGTGGATATGCAGGCCCCCAACCAGCGCCGCTTATCGGACATCCTTTACAACCGCGGGATCGAGGGCGTCATCCTGCCGCCCCTCCTGCATCCCGGCCCGGCACTCAAGCTCGAGTGGAAGCACTTCGCCGCCGTCACCTTTGGTTGGTCGGTCACGGAGCCGCGCTTCCACTCGGTCTGCCCGAACCACTACTACAACGCCTCGGAGATCGTCCGCAATCTCCACGCGCTGGGCTATCGCCGGGTCGCCGCTATCATATCGCTGGGCCCCAAGGAAATCGGCAAGTTTAACCACCATCTATGGCCACAGGGATTCGAAATCAGCGTGCTCGGCTCGGGGCTGCAAAAGCTGATCCCCACCCTGCGCCTACGCTCCTCATACAGCCGAGAGGCAGAACTGCTGCAAGCCTGGTACCTCCAATACCGCCCGGACGCGGTGGCCGTCCTCTCGGACTATACCCCCTTTGTCGAAAATACGCTGAAAGAGATCGGCGTCCACAGCCCTCGCGACATCGGTATTGCCCAGTTCTCCTGCCTGGAGCAGGAGCGTTATTATGCTGGCATCCATGAGCATCCCCAGTCGGTCGGAGCCGCCGCGGTGGATGTACTGGTCGGAGCGATTCGGCGCCGCGAGTTCGGGGTGCCGGAAGTCCGGCGCATGCTCCAGCTTGAGAGCGTCTGGAAAGACGGCCAAACGGTCAGAAAACAAACCAAACGCACAGGGCGCGCCTGACGCATTTCCCTTCATTCAACGCAACTCGCTTGTCCCCCTTTCCGACCACAGATTCAGGCATCTATCTTCGCCGACCACTTAATACGTATGCATCGCAGATTCTATTGAGGTCCGGTAGCACGGATCACTAGGGTCTGTTCAGGTAAACGGAAAAGATGGATAGCTGAGGAATTTTTCGAGGCTGGATTGATGTTTTGAGACGAAGTGAATCAAGATTCATCGAGTCGAAAAACGTCGATTCCAGATCAAAAAGACCCAGCTTAAGCCGCTTTGAGCGTTTACCTGAACAGACCCTAGGCTCGCACTTTCACCTCCCCTCACCCCACCTGACTTTTTATGAAGCAAATCCTGCGTACTATCTCTATGGGCTTTGCCCTTGCCTTCACCACCCAGGCAGCCAGCGCCAAGAACGTCGTCTTTATCCTCGCCGATGACTTGAGCACCCGCCTCGAGTGCTACGGCGGCCCGGTCATTTCCCCCAATCTGGATCAACTGGCCGACGAGGGCAGCCTCTTCGAGCATGCCTACGTCCAGGCCACAATCTGCACACCCTCACGGGCCAGCATCATGACCGGTATGCGCCCCGACGCTGTCGGCACCCGCGACAACAACTACCGCAAGTCGCGCTTCCGTAACTTCCTGCCCGATGTGCAGACGCTGCCCCAGTACCTGCAAAAGTTTGGCTACACCTCCATCGGACTGGGCAAGACCTACGGTCCGCCCGACCCGGCCTCGTGGTCACGCCGCGACTTGGGCGAAGCCGGCGGTGCGGATCAATACGCCCTGCCCGAAAACCAGAAGATTTTCCAGGACAACTTCGACCGCAACAACGGCTGGAAAGGTGGCTGGATCAAAATGGGGCCGCTCACTGAATCCGCGGACGCGCCGGACTCCGCCTATCCGGACGGCCGGGTGACGCAGAAGGCCATCGAGATCATGCGCGAGCTAAAGGACGAACCCTTTTTCCTCTATGTCGGCTACCAGCGCCCCCACCGGCCCTTTGCCGCGCCGAAGAAGTTCTTTGACCTGTACGCGGACGAGACACTTCCCTTCCCCGAGCCGGGCGGCATCCCCGAAGGGGCGCCTTCCCTCGCCGTGCGCGGGAGCCGTAAGGCCGCCCTCCAGCCCGGAGACCCGCGCTACGATGTCGAGTACGAGCAAATGATCGGCCACTACGCCTCGGCCAGCTTCGTTGACGACCTGGTCGGCCAGATCATGGACGCCATCAAGGAGCTCGACCTGCAGGACGAGACGCTCGTTATCTTCACCGCCGACCATGGATTCCATGTGGGCGACAATGGCCGCTGGGACAAATCCGCGCTCTTCGAGGCCACTTGCGGCGTGCCGCTGATCATCCACGTCCCCGGTAACAAGGCCCAGCCCCTGCGCATCGACCAGGCCGTTGAGCTCATCGACCTGTACCCGACGGTGCTCGACTTCCTGGAGCTTCCCCACCCGCCGGGATTGGCCGGTAAGAGCCTGATGCCGCAGATGCTCGACCCGAATGCCCAGGGCAAGGACGTCGCCTATACCGAGACGCTTCGCGGTAAGGGCGGCAAAAACGCCGCCATGAACTGGGATGGCAGTATCGAGGGGCGCAGCGTCCGCAGTGGAGACTACCGCCTCAACCGCTGGTGGGACGCCAAGACCGGCAAGGTCCTCGCCCTGGAACTCTACGACTACTCCCTGCCCCAACCGGAAACCAAGAACCTCGCCAACGACCCGGCCTACGCAGACGTTCAGGCCAAGCTGCTTGCCCAGCTCAACGCCGAATGGCCCCTCCCGGACAGCAAATAATCATTAACATGCTTACACCCATTTCCCTCAAAAAACCCCTCCTGACCACCCTTCCAGCCCTGTCACTGGCTGCGCTTAGCCTGTTTAGCACCGGGTGTCAGGAGCAGGCAAAAACAGCCCCTGAAGCACCGACCACCCCCAAGGCCTCTGTCGCCGCACCGCTCGCACCGACAGAGGCGACCATCGCGACCTTTGACGCGCCCGACCCGCTCCCCGCGCTGGGAGACGAAGAGCTAAACAATATCTATGCCGGGCGTGAAAAGCTCCCGCCGCCACCCGTACCCACTGCGGAGCAGATCGACAAGATCGCTGCCACCCTGACGACCGAGCCGGTAGGAGTCGGAGCCCCCGCCAGCAATCGTGAAGTCTGGGACGCCCTTGCTGCTCAGCCGGAGGCTGACTTTTTGATGAAGTGCGCCGAGAAGGCGCTTAACGATCCGATCGTCCCGATCACGAAAGAGCTTTGGCAATCCTATGAAAAGACCGGGAGCCGGCTCCCCTACCAGGAGGCGGCAAACTCCCGCTACGAGCGGCTGCGCGACCTGGCCCTGGGCGAAGCCCTGGAGTACAAGGGACGCTTTCTGCCCGCCTTGGAGGCGACACTGACCGCCATCCTCGATCAGGGGGCCTGGAGCATCCCCTCCCATAACAAAAGCCTGAACGTCTTCGAGGGGAAGGAAATCACCATCGACCTGCCCTCCTCGCAGCTCGCGTGGACACTGGCCACGATAGACTACTGGCTCGCCGATGTCCTGGACCCCGCTCTGCACGCCCGCGTGAAATCCGAGATCGAGCACCGTGTGCTCGGCCCCTACCTGAAGGCCGTCCGCACCGGTAAGCCGTTCTGGTGGATGGTCAGTCCGAACAACTGGACCGCCGTCTGCGGCGGCTCGATCACCGGGGCAGCGCTGACGCTGGAGACGGACCCCAAACTGCGGGCTGAGTTCATCGCCATCGCCGAGGTCATACTCGGGCGCTATATCGACAGTTTCAGCACGGAGGGCATCAGCGAGGAAGGTCTTGGCTACTGGACCTACGGCTACGGGCATTTCCTCTACGCCAGCGAGGAGATCCGCAAATCCACGCAGGGCGCGATCGACCTGCTGGATAACGAGCAGGTGTTTCGCATCAGCCAGTCACCCGTCACCCTCGAGCTCTCCGACGGCGTCTATGGGGCGTTCGGAGACCAGTCAGCGACCGGCTCACCGGACATGCGTCTGGTTCGGTTTTCGGCTGTCCGCTACGGGCTCCCCGGCGCCGACCGCAGCGAGTTTGGCGTGATCAACCGCGGAGCGCGCCACTCGCTCGGGCCGCATCTTTACTCGCTCATCATCCGGTCCTTTGGTGAGGACGCTCCGCAGGTTAAAAACTTCAACGCCGCAGACCTGAGCATGGACGATCCGGCGCTTCGGAGCTGGTTCCCCAACAGCGAGCAGTACATCTGCCGCCCCGGCCCCGATGCCGATAAAGGCATGAGCGTCGCCATCCGCATCAGCAATAACGGTGAGCACCACAACCACAATGATATCGGCAGCTATGTCGTCGAGTACGAGGGCGAGCCCGTCCTGCTCGACCCCGGCATGGAGCGCTACTCCGCCAAGTCCTTCAGCAAGCATCGCTATGACGTGAGCCTGAACAATTCATTCGGGCACCCGGTCCCGCTCGTCGCCGGGCGCATGCAGAAGCTCGGTAAAGACTCCTACGGTGAAGTCATCAGCGCGACCGCCGGTGATCAGACCGACACCATCACGATCGACATGACCCAGGGCTATCGTTCACCTGGCCTTGAGCAGCTGGTACGCACCCTTCGCTATGAGCGCCCCGGAAAAAACAACCCCGGCTCAATCGTCGTCACCGACTGTGTTCTCAACAGCCAGCCGGAAGCCTTTTCGACCGCTCTGGTCTCGCGTGGCAGCTTTGAAGTCCTCGACGATTCGACGGTCAAGGTCACGCACAAAGGCGTGTCCCTCTATGCGACCATCGACACCGGCGGCGAGCCCTTCGCTATCGCCGAGAGCCCGGTGCTGGGATTCTTCAAACCCGAGAAGCCCGTCGCCCACCGTCTGGGCATCTACCTGACATCACCGGTTAAAAAGGCCTGCATCGCAGTGACGATCAGCCCGACCCCTCCGGCCCAGAAGTAGAGCGGGCGCGAATCTCGCGCACTGGAGAGCAAACGGAATGCTGCTGTGAAAACAGCGGCCGTTCTATTGCTGGACCTCGATCAGATCCGTGATGGGGATGACGAAGAGTTTTCCCTGCTCGTTGGTGACCAGCAGCGTGTCACGATCGATAAAGCAGATGGCCTCGCACTGCCCGAGGCGGTAGGGACGCCAGTAGACCTTGCCCTCCGGCAGGCGGTCGATGTCTCCCTCGGGTGGCTCAAAGACCCATACGTTGTCATAGGAGAGCACGGCCACGCGGCTGCCGTCGGGCAAGGCATCGGCAGCGGTCACCATCCCGCGCGCCCCGAAGCGGCACACGAGTGTCAGCGCGTTGGGCTTATCCTCGCGGTAGGAGTCGAAACGATAGAGGCAGGTATCGGCGTCGGCACGGTGCTTGGTCAGCACATACCAGGTATCATTGGCGACAAAGATCGCCTCTACATCGAAGTTCGCCTCGGCGGGAGGAAAGGATTTTTGTTCAGGGAAGTAAAACGGGATCGCGCGCTTGACGATGGCCTGGTTCGCATCGATGGGGTTGGGCTCAGGCACGATATACACACAGAGGTCTTCACGCATGTTGGCGTTGTTACCAAAGTCGCCGATCAGCAGGTTCCCCTTGTGGTCCGAGGCGATGTCCTCCCAGTCCCGACTCTGCGCAAGCTTCACGGGTATGCCCAGCCCGTCTCCCATGGCGACGGTCTCCCCCTGCAGGGTCACCGGAAATATCCGGGCGCGGTCACCGCTGTCATTGTGAGTCCAATACACACCCTCGTAGCGGGTACTTTTGGCAATGCCCGAGCTTTCATCAATGAGGTGGGAATGGAAGCTCGCGGCGGGCTCGATCTTACGCGGGGCAGTGATCGGGACAGACACACGCGTGTAGGGTACCTCTGAGCTGGCACAGCCCGCCACCAGCATCGCCAGTATACCAGATAGTATCGGAATTGCTCTTGTCATTTTAGTAGGAAATTAGCAGTATGCGCAGACATGGTCTTACACCTCGAAGACAACGCTGAAGACGTCGTCGCCAA
This sequence comes from Ruficoccus sp. ZRK36, assembly GCF_019603315.1. Taxonomy (NCBI): domain Bacteria; kingdom Pseudomonadati; phylum Verrucomicrobiota; class Opitutia; order Puniceicoccales; family Cerasicoccaceae; genus Ruficoccus; species Ruficoccus sp. ZRK36. The sequence goes on along the minus strand of NZ_CP080649.1, from coordinate 2,003,967 downwards.
GGCACAAAGCGGTCTTGGCCTGACAGACGAACAGCTAAGCGAAAAATCCGGTTTGAGCAAGGAGCGTCTGACCGAAGTCAAAAATGGAGAAACAGACGAGGCCGCCCTCCGGGCTCTTGCCCCCCACCTGAACCTGAATGCGGATGCCCTCGTCGATCTGGGTGCCGGTAAGTACCAGCCTGCCGAAGTCCAGACGGAAGGCCTCCTGGCCATTACAACCCCCTACCCCGAGGGCTACGAAGGCATGACCGTTAATGCCTATATTATTTACGACCCTCAGACCCGCGACGCCATCGCCTTTGACAGCGGGGCCGATGCGACCCCCATACTCGAGGCCATCAGGCAGCACGAGCTGAACGTCCGGCTCATCCTGCTGACCCACTCACACGGCGACCACATCAAGGATCTGCCACGCCTGCAGAAAGAGACCGGCAACCCTCCGACCTACATCTCCTGCCACGAGCCCATCGACGGTGCAGCCGCCATCGATGCGGGCGCCAGCTTTACACTCGGATCCCTCGGTGTCCTCTCCCTGGACACAGCCGGGCACTCCGCAGGCGGCATGACCTTCGTTGTCCAGGGGCTCAAGAGCACCGTAGCCGTTGTGGGGGACTCGCTTTTTGCCGGGTCGATGGGTGGCGCACCCAGTGCCTGGGAGCAAGCTCTGCGCAACAATCGCGAGAAGATATTGACCCTCCCCCCGGAGTCCATCCTCTGCCCGGGCCACGGCCCGATGACAACCGTCGCCGAGGAGCGCGAGCACAACCCCTGCCTCGCCTAGGCGAGAGACTTTCACATCCCCTTTCCCCCATACAGGACGCTTTTGTGCGCCGCCTGCTTGCGGTCTCAGCGTTTGCCCTGTATTGCTGATTATGCCTAAGAAAAAATCCCGTAAAACCAAACCCGCTGTCGGCGTTGTCGGCGTGGGCCGTATGGGCGCGAATATGGCGCGTCGCCTGGCGGACTGTGGTTACCCCGTGAGCGCCGTGTACGATGTCCACCGCCCCTCGGCCGAATCACTCGCTGAAGAACTGGGCTGTGCCGCTCCGGCCAAGCTGAGCGAAGTCACCGCCGCCTCGGATATCGTGTTGACCGTCGTCACGAACGACACAGCCATGAAGCGTATCTTCACGGCTAAGCGCGACAACCTGCTGGAGAAATCCGCCGGTAAGGTTTTCATCAACTGCGCCACTGTCACCCCGGAGCTTCACCGCGACATCCAAAAGCTCGCACGTCGCCGCCGCGCCCAGACACTGGAGGGCTGTATGGCCTCGTCCATTACGCAGGCCCGCGAAGGCACCCTCTATCTCATGATCGGTGGCGAAGAAAAGACCTTTAAGAAGGTCGAGCCCGTGCTCAGCGACTTGAGCAAGGACCTGATCTACGTCGGCAAGGCGGGCAAGGCTGCCGAGGTCAAGGCACTGGTCAACATGGTCATGAATATCAACACCGCGGGCCTCGCCGAAGGACTCGGCCTGGGTAAAGCGCTCGGCATTGACCTCGACCTGCTCTGCCGGGTCTTCTCGCAGACAGGGGCCAACAGCCGCGTGCTGGAAACGGACTCCGAGGACATGATCAAGCGCGACCACGACTGCTTTTTCTCGGCCTCTCACGCGGCCAAGGATTCCGGCATCGCACTCAAGCTGGCCCGCAAGAGCCGCCTGAAGCTCCCTGTCGCTACTGCGACCAAAGAGCAGTACGACAAGATGACGGCCGAGGGCCTGGGCGAGCTCGATAAGTCCGGCGTAGCGGAGCTGACATTCCCCGGACGCCACGGCGCGAAAAAGAAGCGCCCGGCTCGCAAGACGGCCCGTAAAGCTACGAAGAAGGCCGCCAAGAAGTCAACGGCTCGCAAGGTGGCGAAGAAAACGGCCCGGAAGGCTGCAAGAAAGCGCAGCTAACGCAGCACTGTAATTTCCACCCCATGCCTGAGGCCACACGCCTCAGGCATTTTTTATGCAACGGCATAGACAACGCCAGCGCTTCGCCCCAGCCAGAGCTTGCCATAGGCGGGCGGTTCGCATTGCATCGATACCTATGAGCGAACTGCCCGTCGCCCTCACCATCGCCACCTCCGACAGCGGAGCCGGGGCCGGCATCCAGGCCGACCTGTTGACCTTTGCCGCGCACGGCGTGTACGGGGTCAGCGCCTTTGCGGCACTCACGGCACAGAACCCCGAGGGCGTCAGCGCGATCCACGAGGTTCCCCCGGATTTCCTCCAGGCACAGCTCGATCAACTGGCCGCCTACTTCCCCATCCGCGCGCTGAAAACGGGCATGCTTTTTTCCGCCCCCCTGATCGAGACCACCGCCCGCTTTATCCAGCGTGAGAACATCCCCGCCGTGGTGGACCCGGTCATGGTCTCCACCTCGGGCGCCGTCCTGCTCCAGCCCGACGCCGTCGCCACACTGGAGAAAGAACTGCTGCCGTGTGCCACCCTGATCACTCCCAATCTCGACGAGGCCACCGTCCTACTCGGTCGCCCCGTGGAGCGTGTGGATAAGCTCGCCGCCACGGCTCAGGAGCTATGCGAGAAATACGGAACCGCCGTCCTGCTCAAAGGCGGCCACCTACCCGGCGGCACTCTCATCGACACCCTCGCCATCCCCGGCGATGAGCCATATCAGCTAAGCTCTAAACGTATTGATAATGTCAATACGCACGGCAGCGGCTGCACGCTATCATCATCCATCGCCGCACACCTCGCACGGGGACTAGAGCTGGCCGAGGCCGTCACCGCTGCTCATGCGTATCTGCAAAGCGCGATGAAGCAGCCCCTGCGTGTCCGTGGTGAGAACTTCATCAGCCACGGAGTCGGCATCGACAACGCCTAGGCAGTGGAGGCATCGTTTTGAGCGCACGCTTCACCTCACTCTTTCCGGTCTGGGCCATCCTATTCTCAGGACTGGCCTACGCCATACCAGCGCCCTTTGCAGCGCTAAAGCCTGCCATCGTCCCCCTGCTGGGGCTGGTAATGCTCGGCATGGGGCTCACCCTGAGCTGGGATAATTTCGCAGCGGTGCTGCGGCGACCGGGCACGATTCTGCTTGGTGTCGCCCTGCAGTACCTGGTCATGCCACTGGCGGCGTGGGCCATCGCTGCGGCGCTTGACCTGCCCCCGATGCTGCTGGCCGGGCTGGTGCTTGTGGGGAGCTGCCCGGGAGGCACAGCCTCGAATGTTATCTGCTACCTGGGGCGCGGAGACGTCGCCCTCTCCATCACGCTGACCACGGTGTCAACCCTGCTGGCCGTCCTCGCCACCCCCCTGCTGACGCTCCTCTACGCAGGCACGCGGGTACCCGTCCCCGCCGGCCCCATGCTCCTGAGCATTGCCAAGATCGTGCTCGTGCCCGTCCTGGCCGGGATGATCGTGAACCGGTTTTTCGGGCAGCGCCTGCGTCCGGTGCAGCACGTGTTCCCGCTCCTGTCCGTCGCCGCCATCGTGCTGATCATCGCGATCATTGTCGCCCTCAACCGGACCAGTATCGGAGAGATGGGGCTGGCGGTGGCGCTGGCAATCGCCCTGCACAATGCCACAGGACTTGCGCTCGGCTATGGCGTCCCGCACCTGCTCGGGCGAGACGCGCGCACCTGCCGCACGCTGGCTATCGAGGTAGGGATGCAGAACTCCGGCCTCGCGGTGGCACTGGCGATCAAATACTTCTCGGCTGCCGCCGCCCTGCCCGGTGCGCTTTTCTCGATCTGGCACAACATCACCGGCTCGCTCCTGGCCGGATGGTGGCGTCGCCAGGACGACCACTGAAGACGCTCCCAACTGCACACCGTGCTTTTTAGCATTTGGCATTTATCAAAGCCTGATTTTCTGAATCACTAAAAGCATGCCCGCCCCACGTACCGATGGACACGCCCCGCTGCTCTGGCTGGCGGCTCCCCTGGTCTGGGGCATCATCCTGGCGCGGGTGCTGGGAGCCACTGTGCCCCCGGTGGCACTCGCTGCGACGGGGCTGGCCGTGGCCGCCTGCGCGTGTGTATTGACCCTGCGTGAGCGGTGGTTTGTGAGGCCTGTCTGGGGATTCCTGATCATCGTATCCGGGGCGCTCCTGGCGTGGGCCTGCGCGCTGCACCGTGAGCCCCCTGCCCTGCCGCCCGAGAGCTTTACGCCGCGAGAGGCGGAGGTCGCCCTGAAGATCGACCGGGTCTTCCAGACCGGAAAAAAGTTTCCGCGCCTGAGCGGGCTGGCCACGGTGAGTGAGGCCCCGAGACTCCAGCCGTATCTGCATGGGCAGCCGATAGCGTTTTCACTGTGGGCTGAAGACATCGATCGGGGCGAAGCCCTGCCGGGAGCCACTATTCGGGCGCGGGGAAAAGTTACCCGGCTGAATCCGGACGACGATTTGAACGGCTTCGAGCAGTATCTGGTGCAAAGCGGCTACGTGCTCCAGATCGGCCAAGGGGACGCGCTCCAGATCGAGCATACCGCGAGCGGCTTTAGGCGCTGGTGCCACCACATGAACCGCCGCATCAACACCGCGCTGCACGCGGGCGCCGAGACCGCTGGTGAGCAAGCGCTGGCCGGTGTGGCTGCCGCGATGTTCCTCGGGGACAAGGGGGAGCTGGCCCGCTCACAGAAGGAAACCTTTATCGCCAGCGGGACCATGCACCTGTTCGCCGTCAGCGGGCTGCACGTGGGGATCATCGCGGGGGCCTTTGCGCTTATTCTGCGGCTGCTGCGCGTACCTGCCCCGACAGCAGCGGCGCTCGGGCTGGCCCTGCTGCTGCTCTACGTGCAGATCATCGGCGCACCGCCGTCGGCCCTGCGCGCGTTTCTCATGGTAGCGTTTTACTGGGGTGCCCAGCTCTTCCGCCGCAGGCCCGCGCCCTTCTCCGCCCTGTTGGGATCGGCCCTGGCCGTGCTTTTAATAGACCCACGCCAACTATTCTCCGCCGGGTTCCAGCTCTCCTATCTGGTTGTCGCTGCCCTGCTGCTCTATGCTGCCCCGCTATCGGAGTGGGCGATGGCACGGCTCGACCCGTACCGGCTCATTCCCGCCGACAGCTTGAGCCGTTTCCAGCGTCTGCTGCGGTATCTGCTAAAAATCCTGTGTGCGTCGCTCGCGGTGTCGGTGGCCGCGTTTATTTTCGCCAGCCCGCTGACGATCGAGTACTTCAATATCTTCGCTCCCGGCGCTGTCCTGTTAAATCTTATCCTGATCCCGCTGGCGACGATCGTCATCGTCGGAGCTCTCGCCTCTGCGATCATCGGGCTGGCAGCGATCCCCGCCCTGGGAGCCATCGTCAATGCCGCGATCCGGCCCGTCATCTGGGAGATGTGGGCTGTGGTCAGCTCATCCATCACGCTGCCGGGTGGATTTTGGCAGGCGGGGTTTCGGGCTGAGTGGGTAGCACCTACGGCCTCGCTCGCGCTACTGCTTAGTCTGCTGGCCGTGTCCCGCTGGGCAAGACACCATCCGGTCGCGTATTTGATTCCGCCAGCCATCCTCACCCCCGTGCTTGTCTTTGGGGCAGAATTCGCCAAGCTCTAGACCATGAAGAGCGCCTACGAACTCGCCATGGAACGGCTCGAAAAGAGCGAACCAGCCGTCAAGCTGAGCCCTGAGCAAAAGGCCGCACTGGCCGACATCGACAAAAAGTACGATGCGAAGATCGCCGAAAAGGAGATTTTCCTCCAAGGACAGCTCGCTAAAGCCGGTCACGACGAGCGCGCCGCTATCGAGAAACAGCTCCTCAACGAGCGCGCCCGTCTCGATGAGGAACGCGAAGCGGCCAAGGACAAGGTCCGCCAGGGATAGACCTGGGCTTAGGCCGCGCAGCGTAAGTTATCCCCCGCTGGCACTGAGGGGCCAGTGTCACGTCCGCATAATCCTGGACGCGATGCGCAGCATCGAAAGTGCAGGCTTTGCCTGCTGCGGGGATTGGGGGCGCAGAGCCCCAAATATAATAAAGAACTAAACGGATGCCACGCACGCCGGCAGTGAGCCTGTGGCCCGCCCCCTGACACAAAAAAACGCCGCCCTCGTGAGGCGGCGTCAGGTAAAAGTGTTGCAGCTCCGGGCTTAGTTGCCGCGGCGACGGCGGAACTTGTTCTGGAACTTTTCCACGCGGCCGGCGGTGTCCACAAAACGCTTTTCACCGGTAAAGGCCGGGTGCGAGTGGCTCGTCACGTCGCAAACCACGACACCGTACTCGACGCCGTCGATCGTTTCCTTCTGAGAGGTGCGGACCGTGGAGCGGGTCAGGAACTTGCTGCCAGTTTCAACGTCAACGAAGGCGACGGGCTGGTACTTGGGATGAAGATCTTTTTTCACGCTTGCGCCTTAAAAGGTTAGCCCTGCCGCGCCTTGAAGCGGGGGTTGGTTTTGTTGATGACATAGATCCGTCCACGACGGCGGACTACCTGGCAGTCCGGGTGGCGGTTCTTGAGCGATTTGATGGAAGATACGACTTTCATGGCTCTGAAATTGATGGAAAGCGGACGAAAAAAGACCTCTCCCCCGCTATTGTCAACGACTATTTTCCCCTCAGGGCAAGTCCTGTCCCTGGGATGCGCGGCGGAGCATCACCGATGCCACCGCCAAGGCGGCGGGATGACGAAGACTTTGAGGCATAAAAAAGCTCCCCAGCTATTCAGCCGGGGCAGGCGCGTAGCGCCCCATCAATGTCCTGTGCGGTCACGCACCCAGATGCCGAGGGCCTCAAGCTGGGCTGTGGCCTGCGGGGCCCAGCCGCGGTTGGCGGCGGGACTGGCGGGGCTGGGATGCAGGACGGTCCCTATCTTCGGGCCGTCCGGGCCGAGCGCCTCGCGGGCGCGCCCCTCGGCAAATTTACCCACGCCGATCACCCACTCGGGCTGTAAGACCTCGACCACCGTGCGCAGGTGCTCGTCGCAGGCAGCGAGCAGGGCGGCCGAGTCAGCGGCCCCGAGCTTGTCGGGGGCGATATTCCGGCAGCCCTTTTCATCAGCCTGCAAGAACAGCAGCGGGATGTAGTTGGCGACGAAATGCTCCCGGAAAAAATTTTGCGCGGGGCCGAATTTCTCCGCGAACAGCCCCCACAGGCGCCGCCCGCTGACCTCGGAGCGCGTGCAGGCAAACCCGTCGACCGGGCGCTTCGGGTGCTCGACCGGGGGCTTGCCCACCGGAGCCTCTATCCCGATCCAGTCCCGCACGGCCTCGATCTCCCCAAAGGGCACCCCCGTCTGCGCCATGCCAAAGGGGCCGGGGTTCATCCCCATAAAGATTACCCGCTTGGTCGCGTTGCCGTATTTTTCCAGATATTGGGCATGGGGTTCCCAGGCGTAGTCGAGGGGCTGGTAGATGTGGGTAACGGGCGCGCCAAAGCGCAACCCCGCCAGCTCTTCGCGCAGGCGTTTGGCCGCGCTTTGCAGTTGTTCGGCAGGAGACATAGGACTAGAGTGATGTTTTTTAAAGCAACAACCTGGTCAGTGCCAGGCGTTGATTGAATGAAAGACTTGTCCGGATTCATGCCCGAAAGCCCGCTATGCGCAAGCCCGCACGCCTCATCTTCGCCTTTGTCATCCTGCTCGCCTCACTCTGGCCCCCTCTCACCTACGCTAATCACGTGACCAGCCTCGGCCAACATCCCGACTGGAGCACCCTCGATGTCTTCCAGCGCACACTGACCCGAGAGGAGTTCCTGAGGCGACTCGATACGCTTTATGCGCCGCGGGGCGCATGGACGGGGTGTATCACCGTCACCCCCGAGGCCGCCCTCATCCAGACAGGCACCGACAGCGCGCCCTACCGGCTGGTCTTCGCTGAGAGTACCGAAACCGCCGCCCCCGTGCCCCGCCGCTGGCGTAAACCCGAGGAACTGTTGGCAGAGGCCTCGGCTGAGCAGCCCTTTACCGGATGGCACATCGCGCTCGACCCCGGCCATCTCGGCGGCAGCTATGGCCCACAGGAGGGGCGCAGCTGGAGCATTGAGGGCGGGCCGCTCATCCAGGAGGGGGATCTCGTGCTGTCTGTGGCACAGGTCCTGAAAAAGAAACTGCAGGCCCTCGGAGCCCAGGTCAGCCTCGTGCGCGATCAGCCCGGCCCCGTCACGGCAGAGACGCCGGAAAGCTTGCGCCCCCGGGCGGAGGCCTGGTATGCGGACCAGAACCCACAGGGGCCAGCCCCCACCCCAGCTGACCTCCAGCGCCTGAGTAACATCCTTTTCTACCGGGTCAGCGATATCCGTGCCCGTGCAGAGCTCGTCAACGAGCAGCTACGCCCCGATCTCGTTATCTGCCTGCACATCAACGCCGAGGAGTTCCCCAATCCGGCACAGCCGACGCTGCTCACTCCCAATCACCTGCACGCGCTCGTCAACGGTGCCTACAGCGCGCAGGAGCTCTCCTACGACGATGTCCGGGCCGAGATGCTGATCAAGCTGCTCAACGACTCCGGCAGCGTGGAGGCCGAGGTCGCCGCTGCTGTGGCGGCCGGGCTGGCCGACGCGACCGGCCTGCCGCCTTTCCGCTACACCGGCTCCAATGCCGTCCCCCTCGTCGGTCAGCCCTATGTGTGGGGGCGCAACCTCCTCGCGAACCGCCTCTACAGCTGCCCCGTCGTCTTCTTGGAGCCCTATGTCGCCAACAGTCAGGCCGTCTACCCTCGGCTCAAGGCCGAAGCCGAAGCCCCCGAGCCGCTGCCGGATGGACTCGTCGAGGAGTACGCTCAGGGCGTCGTTGAGGGGCTCCTCATGCTCAGAGCCAGCGGGCCGTAAACGCTGTTGCTACGAATATTTTAAAGAAAAAGCCCATTATTCACATGGACGTAACATTACTCTGATATATACGTCCGGTTAAAACGGAAACATTCCTGATGAGATCACTCCTCCACCTGCGCAAAAAACTCCTGCCAGCCTCGCTGTTACTGGGCTGGATGCTGTTGATTTGTGCGACCGCGCAGGCTTCGGATAAAATCGTCATCAAGGGCTCGGATACGCTGGGAGCCAAGCTCATGCCCCGGCTGAAGGAGGAATTCATCGCCCAGAAGAAAAATCAGGGCGAGACCGTCACCTTTGAAATCTCGGCGGAAGGCTCGCGCACGGGCATCGCAGCCATCATCGACGGTAAGGCGGACCTCGCCATGTCCAGCCGCGAGCTTCAGAGCAGCGAGTTGAGCGCCGCCAATGCCAAGGGCGTCAAACTTGAGCCCATCCCTGTCGGTGTTGACGGAATCGCCATCATCGTCAACGAGGACAACCCCCTGAAAAAGCTCGGGCTGCGGGAGATCGAGATGATCTTTACCGGCGACGTGGAGGACTGGAGCGCGATCAGCCCGATGAGCGGAAACATTTCCATCTATACGCGTAATACCTCTTCGGGCACATACAGCCTATTCCAGAGACTTTCCCTGCATCGCCGCAATTACTCCCCTTTCGCGCAAAAGCTGGCCGGTAATGAGCAAATCGCCGCCGAGGTCGCGCACAACCCGTACGGAGTCGGCTATGTGGGGCTGGCCTACATCCACACCCCCGGTGTCAAAGTGCTGCCGGTGGACGGCAAGATGCCCTCCAACAACAGCTATCCGCTGGCCCGCCCGCTGTATCTCTACGTCGATGTCAGTAAAGAGCGCACCCCCATTGTCCAGGAGTTCATCGACTTCATCGTCAGCCCTGAGGGGCAGGCCGTGGTGGAGAGCGTGGACTTCCTGCCAGCCTCACGGATGAACGAAATCTACCTGGATTCAGACACCGAGTAGCCAACCCCCGAGACCAGAGAGACCCGACCGTGAGCACAAGCATCTGCCCATCCCTCCCACGCATTCAGGGGTTGCTGTCGAAACGGGTTTGCCCACAAGTTCAGCAACCACGCCTCCCATGAAAGCCACGCCTCCCCAGACCGAGTTTCATCTGAGCCGCCGCCGCGAGGACCGGCTGCTCGGGGTTGGTCGGCAGGCACTGCTGAAGGCCTTTTTCGGAGGTAATGCCATCGTGGCGGTCATCGTCCTGCTGCTGATCACCTTCTTTCTGTTTCGTGAAGGCCTGTCGTTTTTCCCCCAATACCGCTCGGACATGGAGCTGTTCCGCCGCAGCGGGATGGAGTACTCCTCCATCGTCAAGCAGGAGCACAACCAGTTCAACGTCCTGCTCGGGCAGCTCGTCAACATCCGTAAACAGCAGATCGAAACGCTTGAGAGCAAAGGCCTGAGCCGGGAAGACATTGCCCGGCAAACGGCCCCCATGCAGGCCTACATCTACAGCTTCAGCGACCTTTCCCTGCCCCTGCGCAACTACCAGATCAAGGTGCGCGACCTCGCCTCGGAGACCTATAAAGAGGCGAAATCCAACGCTATCGAGCACCGTGATGCGCCGGGCCACGCTCATGACGGCCATGAGCACGAGATCGACTACGCAGGCACGATCAGCCAGATCAAAGCCAGCTTTCCCGAGCTGACCGCTCTCAACAACCAGCTCGAAAACGACATCCTGCGCGTGCTGAGAGAGTTCCCGGAGCTAAACGACCCGGCGCTCCGCTCCGAGGCCGAGAGCTTCCGGCAGAATGCGATCGCCTTCGCCGCCGGGCTGCCCCGCTATGCCGCTGCGCTGGCCGAGGCCAGCCCCGAGCAGCATGTCGGCCTGATGGAATCGATCAAGGCCTTCCTGTTCGGCGACCACTGGATCGTGAACAACAACGGGCACAGCCTGTTTGGGCTGCTGCCTCTGCTGACCGGCTCGCTGATGGTCACCGGCATCGCCATCCTGCTGGCCATCCCCTTTGGGGTGGGCGCAGCCATCTACACCAACCAGATGGCCCGGCGCGGCGAATCCAGTTTCATCAAGCCGTGCATCGAGTTCATCACCGCCATCCCGTCCGTGGTGATCGGTTTCTTCGGCATCGCGGTCTTCGGGACACTGGTGCGCGAAGTCTCGCAAGTCCCATGGCTGGACTGGCTACCGGGCTTCCCGGTGGCCGAGCGCCTCAACGCCTTTACGGCGGGGTGCCTGCTCGCGCTGATGGCCATCCCGACGATTTTCACCCTGTCTGAAGACGCCATCAACCGCGTCCCCCGCATCTATGCCGAGTCCTCACTGGCACTGGGTGCGACGCGCTTCCAGACCACCATGTTTATCGTCGTGCCGTCCGCCATCAGCGGCATTGTCTCAGCCGTCCTGCTCGGCATCGGTCGCGTCATTGGCGAGACGATGGTGGTGCTGCTGTGCGCGGGGAACCGCATCCGCATCCCGGACTTCACCGAGGGGCCGGGCGTCGCCTTCCAGCCGGTCCATACCATGACCGGGATCATCGCCCAGGAGATGGGCGAGGTCGCCCAAGGCGGCATCCACTACCGCGCGCTTTTCTGTGTGGGGGTGGTGCTGTTCCTGCTCACCCTGCTGATCAACTTCGCCGCTCAAAAGATTTTCCACCACACCCGCGTGGGCGAATAGCCCGCAACGACATCCACCGTGAAAACGTCCCTCTCAGAGCCAGCCCACAACCCGTTCCTGCCGCGTCCCTCGACCACGCGGCGGGTCGAGCTGGTGGTGCGCTGGGGACTGCGGGGGCTGACGTACTTTATCCTGCTGTGCATATCGACGATTCTTCTGACGATTGCCATCAAGGGCTCGCAGGCGGTTTTCCAGGCCGAGTGGCCGTACATCAACGTGGAGTTCCTCACCCAGGCCCCGGAGACGCTCCATGTCTTTGAAGCCGACGGCAAGACCCACGAGCTGAGCGACTCGCAGTTCCGGGCCACCTACGAGGCAAACGGCCTCACTCCCCCGCCGGACCGCACCTATGCGCATGCCGGTGGCGGTATTTTCCCGGCGATTATCGGCACCCTGCTTCTTGTGGCCGGTGCCATGACCATCGCCATGCTGCTGGGTATCGCCAGCGCGATCTTCCTGAGCGAGTACGGCAGCAGCGGCCCGCTGCTGCGCCTCATCCGCCTGTCCATCCTCAACTTGGCGGGTGTGCCGTCAATCGTGTACGGGCTGTTCGGCTTCGGGCTGTTCGTGATTTTCCTGGACTGGAATATCTCGCTCCTGGCGGGGTGGTTCACCCTGGCCTTTATGGTGCTCCCGGTTATCATCTCTGCCAGTGAGGAGGCCCTGCGCAGCGTGCCCACGGGATTCCGGGAAGCCTCTCTGGCACTCGGCGCCACCCGCTGGACCATGATCCGGACCAGCGTGCTGCCCTACGCCCTGCCGGGTATCCTCACCTCGTCTATTCTCGGCATCGCCCGGGTGGCCGGAGAAACCGCTCCCATCATGTTCACCGCCGCCTACCTGCTGCGCGACCAGCTCCCCTGGGAGGGGCTCGACCATTGGTACGACTTTTTCTTCCAGGGTGTGATGGCCCTGCCCTACCACCTCTATGTCGTCAGCGCCAAGCTCCCGCAGAACGCCTACACCGAGCGCATGCAGTACGGCACGGCCTTTGTCTTTCTGATCATCGTCGCCGTCATGGCGTTGACCTCCATCCTACTGCGGATCAAGATCCGCTCCCGCCACAACTGGTAATCCTTTATCGCTCCCATGGAATCCTCCCCGACAGCAAACCCGGACGCCGCCCCTCAGGAGCAGCCAGAGACGCTGATCAAGATCGAGCACTTCGACTTCTACTACGGGCAGAATCAGGCGCTCAAGGACATCAATCTGACCGTAAACCCGAACAGTGTGACGGCCCTAATCGGCCCCTCCGGCTGTGGTAAGACCACCCTGCTGCGCTGCCTCAACCGCCTCAACGATCTCACCGACTCCGCCCGCGTAGCCGGTGGGCGCATCCTGATCGGCGGCTACGACATCTACGACCGCAGCATCGATGTCATCGAGCTGCGCAAAAAGGTCGGGATGGTCTTCCAGAAGTCCAACCCCTTCCCCAAGTCGATCTACGACAATATCGCCTACGGGATGCGCATCCAGGGGGTTCATCACCGCGACCGGCTCGACGAAACCGTCGAGAAGTGCCTCCGCGCGGCCGCTCTGTGGGACGAGGTAAAAGACCGTCTCAACGACAGCGCGATGACCCTCTCAGGTGGCCAGCAACAGCGCCTGTGTATCGCTCGCGCCCTCGCCGTGGAGCCGGAAATCCTGCTCATGGACGAGCCCTGCTCGGCGCTCGACCCCGTCGCCACCTCCAAGGTCGAGGAGCTGATCCACTCCCTGCGGCTGGACTATACGATCGTCATCGTGACCCATAATATGCAGCAGGCAGCCCGCGTCAGCGACCACACCGCATTTTTCTATCTGGGGCGCCTCGTCGAGCACAACGTAACCGAGGCCATCTTTATGAACCCCAAAGACCCCCAAACCGAGGCCTACGTCAGCGGCCGCTTCGGTTAATCCGGCTGGATCAGCATTGATGGGGTTCCACCCCATCGCTCACTGCGTTCGCTGCCCCTGGGTGCGTGACCGCACGGGACAATCAGGCGTAGCCCCGCCTCTCCATTCCACCTCACTCCGCGATCTCGATGACGAGGGCGGTGAGGTTATCGCGGCCGGAGTTGAACATCGCCTCGTCGATCAGGAGGCGCGAAAGGGTCTTGCCGTTCTTGGGACCCGTTTTGACCACTCCCTCGATGCCGGGCCGCGAAAGCCCGTCGGTGATGCCATCAGTCGTCAGGACAAAGACATCCCCCGGCTCGTAGTCAACGGCGCCGATCTGCGGATCAGGGTTACTGACGTTACCGCCGAGCACCTGCTGGAGGCCGCTCTTACCGGGATGAAAACGAGCCTGCGACTCCGTGATCTGCCCCGTGCGCAGGAGCCAGCCGACATGGGTATGGTCTTCGCTGATCTGGCGAAGCTCGCCGTCCTTTGGCATGTAGTAGATGCGACTGTCACCGACATGGGCAAAGGTCATCCGCCCCGGCGCAAACCAGCACATGCTCAGGGTGGCACCCATCCCGCGGCACTCCGGGTAGACAAGGCTCATTTTACCCATCTCGGCATGGATCTCGGTAAAAAGATTATCCAGCCACTCACCGGCCCCACGGCGCATCCCCATGGCTCCGAGCCAGAAGCTGCGCGGCAGAGTGTGCGAAATCCGGTCAATGGCTACCCGGCTGGCAAACTCACCGGCGTTGGCACCCCCCATGCCGTCACTGACGGCAAAGATAAAGTCGCAGCCGTCCATCGGTGCGGAGCCATCTTTACCCAGCAGGCGCATCTCCTGGGGGTCGACGGTCAGCGCTAAAAAGGCATCTTCGTTATTTTTGCGAAACCGGCCCGGATGAGTCATGCCGGACCAGGATAAGCGGAGGGTTTCAGGGCTGGCCGTTGATTCGCTCATCTCAGTCCTTACGCTCCCATCCTTCGCCTGCACGGTGCTCCTGGACCTCCTCCAGCGTCAGCCCTTCACCGCTTTCCAGGATAGTGGCAAACTCGAAGTCGATGACGTTAAACTTACCCGTCCAGTCGTTGTAGGTGATGTTGCGCGGAAAGCGGTCCTCGTGGCGCACCCCATATTTATCTTCCAGCTCTTTAAACAGCGCGTCGGCTTTTTCTGAGGCGATCTTGTCCACCACTTTACCGCAGTTGGTGGTGACGATGTAGCCATCGCCCTCGTCGGGGTCGGCATGCAGGAGGCGCGGGACGTAGTCGCAGCCCTTTTTTTCCAGGTAACGCAGCACCCGGACTTCGTTTTCGTAGCGCTGGCGGGCCATCGGGCCACGGTAGCGCTTGTGGACGCGGCCATCGTATGTAATTCTCACACTGGCCTGTTTAGTGTCCTTAATATCGTGCATGAAAAAATTTACCAAATTGACAAACTGGCACCGCTTCTGCTGAAACTTCCTGACCCTCAATCTAAAGAGAAAGGGACCATATAGCTGTCCCGGTCAACCAACTGCTTCGAACACATAATAACCCATGACAAAATACAAGCTAGAATACATTTGGCTCGACGGCTACACGCCCGTGCCGAATCTCCGTGGTAAAACCCGCCTCGCCAGCGAAGCGCCCAAGAGCGTCGAAGATTGCCCTGAGTGGGGTTTTGACGGCAGTTCGACCAAGCAGGCCGAAGGCAGCAGCTCTGACTGCGTGCTCAAGCCTGTCGCCCTGTATCCCGATGCCGGCCGCAATGACGCCTTTATCGTGATGTGTGAGGTTATGCTCCCCGACGGCACCCCGCACCCGACCAACATGCGTGCCACGATCGAAGACGACGAAAATGCATGGTTCGGCCTCGAGCAAGAATACTTCCTCTTCCAAGACGGTCGTCCTCTGGGCTGGCCGGAATCCGGCTACCCGAACCCGCAGGGTGAATACTACACCGGCGTGGGCTACGAAAACGTTGGCAGCATCGCCCGCGCTATCGTGGACGAACACCTTGAGCTCTGCATCGAAGCTGGCATCAACCACGAAGGTATCAACGCCGAAGTGGCCAAGGGCCAGTGGGAATTCCAGGTCTTCGCCAAGGGCTCCAAGAAGTGTGCTGACGACATCTGGGTCGCCCGCTACCTGCTCGAGCGCCTCTGCGAAAAGTACGAAGTCGTCGTTGAGTACCACTGTAAGCCCTTCCAGGGCGACTGGAACGGCTCCGGCATGCACTGCAACTTCTCGACCGAATACCTCCGCACTGTCGGCGGTAAGGAGTACTTCCTCAAGCTGATGGACGCCTTCGAAAAGAACAAGGACGAGCACATCGCTGCCTACGGCCCGGACAACCACATGCGTCTGACCGGTCTGCACGAAACCCAGTCGATCGACAAGTTCTCCTGGGGTGTGGCTGACCGTGGTGCCTCCATCCGTGTCCCGCACAGCTTCGTCAAGAACGACTACAAGGGCTACCTGGAAGACCGCCGTCCGAACTCGCAGGGCGACCCCTACCGGATCTGCTCCCGCGTCCTCAAGACGATCGCGGAAGTCCCGACCGCCTAAGGTCTGGTCCTCTAGCTTACTTAGCTTTCCAACGGCGCTCCCCATGGAGCGCCGTTTTTTTGTGCCCGGAGAGTAGACCCGCAGGCCCCAACAGAAAGAGCGTCTCCCCACCCTTCACTCCCGGAAGGCCAGCCCGTCCACCACGGCTCTTTCCCGGCCTATATAAATGATAACCGCCATCCCCTTGCGGGAATGGCGGCATCTGTTTCTACCCCAAAACGTTCCGGATAAGGCCGGAACTCCTTGCTAAAACTCGTATTCTGGAAAGTTCTGACTTTGACGTGCGTCAAAGGTTCCACAAAAAAGCAAATTCAGCAAATTATTTCTTAATATTTTAAGAAAATAACAACTTTCCTATCTCATAGCTGCCACATCCGAAAAGGATGCATCAACTGAGACGCATCTGTATATCACTTAGTTCCGGCTAAAATTCTCAAAATTCGCGTCATCATAACGAGCAGCCTGGTTTGACCAGTGGCGCATGTCGCGCAGCTCGTCTTCGCCCATCAGGCCGACACTGCCATCAAGCATGGCGACCACTGCCTTTTCGTTGTGACGCAGATGGACAAAGCCCATGTTCGCCGGGATATCCTCATTGTAGCTGCCCCAGCGCATGCCGTCCGGCGTGATGGGCGCATTTGCGATATAGTAGCCGATATCCTCCCAGTTCTCCGCATACTCACTGAAGGTGGACACGAAGACGATCAACTCGCTGGGCTTGTAGGCAATATTCGGACGGGTGACACAGTAGTCATTGGGAAAAGTCGGGGTCCCCTCCCGGTCACGGCGGCTGGCATAGGTCACGGCCTGCGGCGAGAGTGTACTGCTGCGGAAGTTACCGCCCACAAAGACCATGTTCAAACCGAGAGAAGGCGTCAGGCTGATCCCGTAGGCATCATGGCGCTCCCGCAGGTAAGCATAGTAGTCCTGATGCGCGCTCGTAAACAGGTCCTGGGCGCCACCCGGCATCTGGTTGGCAAGCTTCCAGGGCCAGCGCATGGCCGACTCCTCGCCCGGATCCAGGCTCAGCCCGTCGAACCCGGTAATGTTCTTGCGCGGCTCGGTCCCCTTACCTCGCATCAGTGCCCCATTATTATCCTGCGGAAATAGCAGGAAAGCGGTCACCATGTTGCGGGCCACAGCAGACTCATTGGTCAACGCGGCGTGTTCACTGACTTTGGTACTGACAGCAAAGGTCAGGCTACTGAGCAGTCCGATCACCGCGACGGCGACCATCAACTCGACCAGACTCAGACCCTTACGGGCCCGGCGGATAATAGACGTATTGTTACTCATTCTTCGGTTTTGCTGAATTATTCCAGGATCACTTGGAGGCGCATCTGCCGGTTGGTTCCAGCCGGCAGGGTGCTTAGGTCGGTCAGGTCGGTAACAATAACGGTCTGTGTCCCATCTTCGTTGATGGAGGGGGAAATATCGATGGAGGTATAGGTCTGCTCGGAGCCGTCGCCGTTGTAGTTCCAGCTTTCGAGATCATTTGAGACCATGGCGTGGTAGGTCAGGTCGGTCGCCTCCGGCTGCTGCCGGTAGGTCAGGGTCAAGTGCTTACCATCCTCTGTGACACCGGCCACCGGGAAGGCCTCCGGGGTGCTGATCTCCTCAGGAGTGCCGCCAAAGGCGTATTCGAGGATGTTGACGAGGCCGTTCCGGTTCGGGTCGGCATCACGGGCACCATTCACCACGGGGTTGCTGCCGGTAAACGCGGGCAGGATAATGTTTTCCTTCCACTTATCGTAGGTCTGGGGCGCGAAAATAGCCTTCACGTCGAGGTTGCCGTCGATCGTCGTCACGATGGAAGAGCTGGTAGAGTTGACATCGCCCGTCCAGCGAACGAAGACCCAGCCATCCTCAGCGACAGCGGTCAGCACCACCTCATCGCCCGGCTCATAGGTAATCCGGGGGCCACCGCCACCCGAGAGCTCGTGCTCGACGGAACCAACGGCTCCGGTAGCGAAATTCGTGTTGGTCTTCGGGAAGATGGCGTTACTGAGCTCAGCCGAGAAACCATCCCAGGTGTCCAGCGTCGCCCACCACAGGCTCATGCTCGTACCCGATGAACCGAACGTAATATAGTACTCAGCCACGTCGTAGCCGCTCAGGTCCCACTCCCAGGCCATAATGCCCTGCCCGTCTCCGGAGTTCGGATCACCCCCGGTCAAGAATCCGATATGGGTGTAAGGGATCGGACCGACCAGCGGTCCCCCCTCAGTCTCACGGAAGTAAATGAATGCCTCCTGGTCCGGCAGACTTCCCACCGTGTTAACCTGAAAAATCACCTGGCCGGGGCTGTAAGCAGGATTGTCGTAGACAATGAAGCTCATCGACTCCGAGAAGCTGTATATCCCGGGATGGCTGGTGATAAATGCGGTGTCCGTCCCGATCTGCGCGAGCACAGCGTCCTCGTTTGTGGTCAGCGTGCTCGGGTTTATGGAGGCCGGCGTGGGCGTGTTCACCTCTGTAGGAGCAGACGTGTTAAACGGGTCCTCCCACGAAGTATAAGCATACTGCACGCGGTCAAACTGCGCGAACTCGCTGTTGGGCTCCCCGTCAAAAGCCGGAACAATCGCATTGTACCAAAAGAAGTCGGTTTGCCCCTGCAGGCCACTCGTCATCAGACAGAGGCTCAGGGCTCCCAGCACCTGTTTACCCCACCGATGCATTTTTTTTGAAAAAATCTCTTGCATTTGAAACTCAGTCTCAGTTTTATGCGTCTATTGTTATCGAGTCTCATTACCACAGTCAATAACTAACCTATGAAAACTACGAAACTTATCGCTCTGACCGCCGCCCTGCTAGCGCCGGCAGTTTCACACGCCGATTTTATGGCCTTTAATCTCCCGGGGAACACCGAAACAGGCAGCTGGACGGACCTGAACCCGACTAACTATCCGACATACCCGAGTAGCTACCCTGGTAGCGACACCTGGCCGGATCCGATCACCGCCTCCGGCATCGACGCCGACCTGAACATTACTGCGGGCGGTAGCTATTTCAGCAGCTCCGACTATATCTATAACGCCTCGGCATCGACCTACACCATTAGCTCGGGTTCACCGATCACTGACCTCTCGACCCTCGTACTGCAGTTCGAGAACGCCCAGGGCATGGACACGATCACCCTGAGCTACAACGGCGGCAGCCAGGAGCTTGCTGCAAGCTACATCGGTAACTACGCCGGTAGCCATACCTACAATGGGGGCGGCCAGACCGGCAGCAGCACGATCGACGTCTACCAGTGGGATCTCTCCAGCATCGAGAGCACGATCACCGACTACTCGATCACCTTTACGACAAATGCACACGCGATCCTTTGGGGCATTAGCCTGACCGAAGGTGACACCTACTCGGCCATCGCCGTGCCCGAGCCCTCGACCTACGCCGCTCTGGCCGGTCTTGGTGTCCTCACCGTGGTTCTGCTGCGCCGCCGTAAGCTTTCCCAGAAGTAAAGTCATACAGTCATAGATCCCTCATAAGAAACAAGAAGGCCGGTCGTTTATTCGACCGGCCTTTTTCTTTGCGTAAACACTTCCACATGCGAGCAGGACAAAACGGCTACGTATTCGCTCATGAATACACCGATGCAAAAACACACTCACGTGTCTGGAGAAAGACGGACTAAATACCTCCGGCTACCGCAACCGGGCAACACCCTCGCAGCCACAAAAAAGCCGTGGCCCCTTTCGGGAACCACGGCTCAATGACTGCCAGTTTAAAAAGTCAAAGGCGGGACGCCTTAGATGGCCTTGACCAGGTCACGCCAGCTCTCCAGCTCAGGGCTGCCGGGCTTACGCTCGCCAAAGAACTGCACGATCACCTCGCCATCCTTGTCAAAAACTTCCAGTGACGTAACGTCTCCGTCAGCAGTAGGCTTGCGCACGATCCAGCAAGCATCGATCCCCGATTCCTTGAGGTGCAGGTTAAAGCCGGGGTCCATGACATTGTACCAATCCTGGTACTCCATCACCTTCTTCACCGGGCCGGTGTGAATCTGGATGCAGTGGTCATTGCCGACAAACACCATGATCGATGTCCCCTGTTCACTGGCCAGATCAAGCACCTTACGGGCGGAGCTATTGTCCACTTTCTGAGTGAAGACACCCTCGGCCAAACGCAGCGCCTGCTGGCGGCCAGCACGGTTCTTCATCAGCAGCGGGAAGAAGTCATGTGTGTCCTTGAGGTTCTTCCAGCCGTTCAGGAGCGCGTCCTTGTCGATCTGCTCATCCGGCATTTCCGGGCGCTTCGGCTCGGCGGCCTCGGCGGTAAAGCCAAGTGCCTGATCTTCAGCGCGGAACTGCTCGACGAGCTTTTGGAAAGGCTCGATCCCCTGATCGCTCTTGACGTAGATCTTGTGAATGGCGGTACCCGTCGGGTCAAAGATCTGAAGCGAGCGGCTGTGGCCACCGGGGATGGAAAGATCTTCCACCGCAAAGGCGTGCTTCCAGCCACCCATGAACAGGCGCAGGTCGATATCCTTGCCCGTGGTCAGGCCGACCTTGCCACCGTGTACCAGCGGGTGGATCTCCTCGTACTCACCGGTCTTTTCGTGGACGCAGTTTTCATTACGCGTCAGCACCATGACCCGCCCCAGACCCTTCCAGGCCTGCATAAAAGGTTCCCAGTCGGAGACGGCCAGACGGGTCACCGTACCCCCGCACTGTGTGGCCAGCAGCTCGGCCTCGCTCACGCCGAGTTCATCGGCGGCATTGCGGATACGCAGCTTGGGATTAGCGCTCAGGAGTTCATCCCAGCGGGCTTTGAGTTCCTGCGGAGAAGTAGCTTCTTTGATCGTTGCGTTTACCATATCTTTTTTATAAAGTTTGAGATTGAGTCACAAATACACGTCGTTTTAGCTCTTTGGTCAATACTGGAACCGTGAAAAACCATAATCAGACCTTCTTCGCATACGCAGGCGTCCTCGCGGCCCTGCTTATCACGCCCATGCTTCAGGCAAACGAAACGGCCGCGCCCGCCGTTTGCCCCATTACCGGTAAAACCGGCCCGATGCCGAAAAACCACCCGCAAGTGGACACCGCCAAGGCCCCGGAGAGCGAGAGCACCCGCATCATCAGCATCGGTGGCGCACCGACGGAGATCGTTTACGCGCTGGGCAAGGGTGACGAAGTCGTCGCCGTCGACCTCTCCAGCACCTACCCTCCCGCGGCGACCCGCCTGCCCAAGGTCGGCTACATTCGCCAAATTTCGCCCGAGGGCGTCCTTTCGCTGAACCCCGACATCATCGTGACCAGTGAGGCCCTCGGCCCGCCAGCCGCCAAGGCCGCACTGAAGCGCGTTAACGTACCGGTCGTCTGGTGCCCGGACCCCACCAGCCCCGACGCCCTCTACACCTCGCTGGAAATCGTCGGCCAGGCCCTCGGCGAAGAGGAGAAGGCTGCCGAGCTGACCGCCTCCATCCAGGAGAAGCTGACAGACGTCGAGATGGCGTCCTCCCAGTGGCCGCAAAAGCCGCGCATCGTCTTTTTCATGCAGTCGCCCACCCCCACCCGCGCCGGTAAAGTCGCTGGTAAGGGAACCCGCGCCGATGAGCTGATTAAGCTGGCCGGGGGCGTCAATGCCGCCTCCGACGTCAACGGCTACCAGCCTTTCGCACTGGAGGCCCTCATCGCCTCCCGCCCGGATGTGATCCTGCTGGGTACGAGCGTAGGGCACGGCTCAGGCCCTGGTGACGCCAAGGTCCTGCTCGGGATGCCGCAGCTCAGCCAGATTCCCGCCATCAAAAGTGGTCGTGTGGAGACCGTACCGATGGAGGACTTGAGCTTCGGTCCCCGCCTCGGCGAGGTTACCTCCTCCTGGTCCGAGCTGATCGCTCCGGCTCCAGCCGACAGCTAATTGCCTGGCCAGGCTCGCCTTCCGTTTTCCGCTTCGGCGGGGAATCCTTGCTTGTTCCCCGCCCACGAAGCGCCTTTACTGGTTGGCTTGAACCCAGCCAACGCGCCTGACGTTCACACCTTCGAGGATGAATCCCGCCCGTTCCCATTCCGCTAAAATTGTCCTGCTCGCCCTCATGGGGGTGTTCACGATTGCGATCTGTCTATACAGCCTGAACACCGGCCCGGTTGAGTTTTCCTCCGGAGAGACGGCCCAGGTACTGGCCTACCGACTCGGCCTCACCTCAGAGCAGCCTGCCGTGCTCACAGATACCGTCGTCTGGGACCTGCGCCTGCCGCGCATCGTGCTCGGGCTGGCTGTCGGGGCAGGCATTTCTCTCGCCGGAGCGGCCATGCAGGGCCTGTTTCGTAATCCCCTCGCCGACCCTGGCATCATCGGTGTCTCCAGCGGGGCGGCAACCGGCGGCGTGCTGGCTATCTTGTTTGGGGGCATCATCGCCGGAGCCTCTGCCCACCTCGTCCAGTATATGCTGCCCATTTTCGCGATGGCCGGGGGCGTTGGCGTGACCTTTCTCATTTACCGACTCTCCAGCATCGGTGGCCGCACCCATATCGCCACCATGCTGCTGACAGGCATCGCCATCAACGCCATCTCTGGAGCCCTCATCGGCTACGTGGTGACGCGCTTCGCCGACGACACCCAGATCCGCACCATCACATTCTGGACTCTTGGCAGCCTGGCGGGTGCGAACTGGCAGAGCGCCCTGCTCGTAGCGGGGCTGACCCTGGCCGGGGGCGCGTGGGTCCTCAGCCAATGGCGTGCCCTCAACGCCTTTCTCCTCGGCGAGGCCGAGGCCTTCCAGCTCGGCGTCAACGTCCAGCTCGTCAAGCGGGGCCTGATCTTCGTCACCGCGGCAATGGTGGGCATCACCGTGGCCGCCTGCGGGGTCATCGGCTTTGTGGGGCTGGTTGTCCCGCATATGATCCGGATCAGCCTCGGTCCCGACCACCGCTGGCTGCTGCCCGGATCGGCCATCCTCGGCGGTGCCGTCCTCGTCGGAGCGGACCTCGGCGCACGTACACTTGTCGCCCCTGCCGAGCTGCAGATCGGCATCCTCACCGCCCTGATCGGTGGCCCGTTCTTCCTCGGGCTGCTCCTGTCCGCCAAACGCAAGCTCTCTATCTAGTCCCGATGCTCGAAGCCCGCCAACTGACCTTTTCCTACGGTAAGCACGCTGTGCTCGACGGCGTATCGCTCAGCCTCCAGCCGGGTAAGCTCGTGGCCCTGCTCGGCACCAATGGCGCCGGTAAATCCACGCTTTTGAAAATCCTCACCGGTGAGCTCACCCCCAGCAAGGGCGAGATTTTACTGGAAAATAAAGCCCTCCACGACTGGCACACGCGCGACCTCGCCCAGGTGCGCGCCGTCCTCCCTCAAGAGCCACGGCTGGCCTTTAACTTTACCGTCCGCGACGTCGTGCTCATGGGCCGCACGCCCCACGTCCAGCGTGGCGAGACTCTCCGGGACCGCGAGATCTGCCAGCTGGCCCTGCGCCGCGTCGATCTGCAGGATTTTGAAAACCGCTACTACCTCGAACTTTCGGGCGGCGAGCGCCAGCGCGTCCATCTGGCACGCGTTCTGGCCCAGATCTGGGAGCCCCAGGAGCAGTGCCCGCGCTATCTGCTGATGGATGAGCCCGTGGCTGGTCTCGACCTCGCCCACCAGCATGGCACCTTGCGCATCGCCCGTGAGCTGGCCGCCGAGGGTGTGGGGGTGCTTGCCATCCTGCACGACATCAACCTCGCCCTCAGCTATGCCGACGAGACCGTGCTCATCAGTGGCGGGGCTGTAGCGGCGGACGGACCGACCTCCGAAGTCCTGACCGAGGCACGCGTCGAGGATGTGTTTAACGTCCAGGCAGTGCTCCATACCGATAAAAACGGTGCCCCCTTTATGCAGACGCTGCCCCGCGCCTAACCGCCCTGGACTGCGCAACCGGCCGGGGCCTTTGGACCGGAAATATCTTCACCGGTCCAAAGACGGCAAAGCGACGAAAAGGCATTGACAGCAACGCCATCGATCGGTTGTTTACCCGCTTTACTGGCCGCAACGTCAGTTACGGTCTGGAGAGGTGGCAGAGTGGCCGAATGCACATCTTTGCTAAAGATGCGTGCCCCAAAAGGGTACCGAGGGTTCAAATCCCTCCCTCTCCGCCACTTTTTGCCCTTCTACGGAAGGGCTTTTTTTGTAACTAGCTGCCGGGTCCGAAAGGCTCCCAGCACACCCCAGAAAAATCCCTTCGGGGGCCTTGCCATTTCCCATAAAGGCCGCGAAGGTAGCAGCCATCGGAGCGAGGACGACCTCGGCTTTTAGCATTCAAATTGGGGACGGCCCCAGCAATCCCCATGAATGATGCATTGGTTAATTCTGATTGTCGCTGGCCTGCTGGAAATCGGCTGGGCCGTTGGTCTCAAATACACGGAAGGGTTTTCCCGCCTGTGGCCTACCGTCGGAACGGTACTGGCCATGGTCCTGAGCATATTCCTGCTCGGTGTCGCGATGCGCGCGCTCCCCATGGGCGTCGCCTATGCGGTATGGGTCGGGATCGGCATCGTGGGTACGACGGTGATCGGCATGCTCTTTTTAGGAGAGCCTGCCCATGTCATCAAAGTCGTCTGCGTCCTGCTGATCATCGTCGGGATTGCCGGGCTTAAGATGAGCACGACTGCGAGCTGAAGGTCGGCTAAAGGCAGGTCCCGTATCGTTTATCAGGACGGGGCAGCAGCCCGTAATCGCGCCCCTGATGGGTGATGCAGGCGTTACAATCATGTACGAGTAGCGCCACCCTTTACAGGCGTACGACAAGGGCAATACTAGCCCGCATGTGCTGCGTAGGACCCCTCCTGCCGACAAAGACCCCCTGCCCCCTGCCCCTGCGAAAAACGCTGACGACGATCAGCGATGCTCGGCTTTTGCCAGGCAAAAGGCACGTCACGGGATGTGCCCAGGTACCTTCGCAGCCAGTTGCTTTGCCATCTCGTTAACCCCACGTATAAATCGTTATGCCAAGAGTCAAAACCCCGATCTCATGTATCGCCCTCCTCGCATGCTGCTGCATCCCGATGTCTCAGGTGAATGCCGAAATCCTCTTCGAGGACGGCTTCGAATCCGGAGACTACACCACGAAATGGAATACCAGTGCCGAAGGACCAACCTCGCTGATCGAGGTCGTTTCCAGCCCCGTACGCAGTGGCAGCTACGCCGTCCACATGAAGACCACCGGCGCTAATGGCGACCGCCGCGCTGAGCTTGTCCCCATCACAGAGAGCTTCTATTGGGAGCAGGAGTACTGGCTCGGCTTCAGCTTCCAGGTCAGGCAGTATGTCGGTGAGTGTGGTATTATCGTCCAGCACCACTCAGTCCCCCACGACAGGGACTGGAGCGTCGGCGCCGGCCCCAACGGCTTTACCCTAAAGGCCTTTAGCGGAGGCTTTCTCGATCTGCATGTGTCGACCAATGACGCCATCATCCATAAAACGCCCGATGGGACCGGGGCTGATTGGGGGCAAATCAGGGTGCCCCTCAGATTCACAAAGCACGTCTGGTATGATGTGGTGTGCCACTTCCGCTATGCGGCCGACTCTACCGGCTTTTGGGAAGTCTGGATCAACGACGAGCTCGTCTATCGCGATGCGGGCCCGAACATCGGCGTGTTGGACCGCAGTGGCACAAACAGAGATCCTGAAGAGTACCTGAAAATCGGCCTCTACCCGTCCAGAAACGGCGCAGACGGAGAGGTCTTCTTCGACGAGATCCGTATCGGCGACGCCAACGCCAGCTATTACGACGTTCGTCCCGCAATGATCGATTGAGGATCAGGACACGGCGATCAGCTCGCCCGTCTCCTCTAACCTTCCAATGATAAAGCCCTCGGTGAAAGCCGGGGGCTTTTTCAATGCGCGCAGCACTCAGGATGAGCAGACTCGCAGGATGGTCGTCTGCCAGAGCGAAGCGCCCCCTCCCCTCGCTACAAACGTGTGTTTGTAGAGCGTCCCTTTACAGGCATACCTCGGCAACCATACTGGTTCGCATGTGCTGCGTGGGACCCCTCCTGCCAACAAAGACCTCCTGCCCCCTACCCCTGCGAAAGCTGCTGAAGACGATCAGCGACGCCCGTATTTTGCTCTGTACAAGGCGCACTACGTGACGTGCGTCACAGCCCCGCAGCCCGTTGCTTTGCCATCTCGTAACCCCAAATATAAAACGTAATGCTAAGAGTCAAAACCCCGACCTCATGTATCGCACTCCTCGCATGCTGCTGCATGCCTATGTTTCAGGCCGATGCCGAAATCCTCTTCGAGGACGGCTTCGAATCCGGAGACTACACCACTAAATGGAGCACCAGTATCGACGGGCCTACCTCGTTGATCGAAGTCGTTTCCAGCCCCGTACGCAGCGGCAGCTACGCCGTCCATATGCAGACATTTGGCGCCAATGGCGACCGCCGTGCAGAGCTCGTCCCCATTACCGATCGCTTCCAGTGGGAAGAAGAGTACTGGCTCGGCTTCAGCTTTCAGGTCTGGCAGCAGGTGGAGGAGTGCGGCATCATCCTACAGCATCACTCCGTCCCCCATGACAACGACTGGAGCGTCGGGGCCGGGGTCAATGGCTTCACCATGCAGGCCATGGTGGGAGGCGACCTCTACCTGCGCATGTCCACCAATGACGCCCTCATCAATGTCCCTCCCCTCACAGGAGGTGCCGTGCAGGGGCAGATCAAGGTCCCGCTCCGATTCTCAAAATTCGTCTGGTACGATGTCGTCTGTCACTTCCGCTATGCGGCTGACTCCTCTGGCTTTTGGGAAATCTGGATTAACGACGAGCTCGTCTACCGTGACACCGGCCCCAATATCGCGACCCTGGACCGGAGCGGTACTGCCAGAGATCATGAAGAGTACCTGAAGATCGGCCTCTATCCGTCCAATGGTGGGGGGGACGGAGACATCTACTTCGACGAGATCCGTATCGGCGATGCTAACGCCGACTACTACGACGTCGTCCCTCAGTAAACGACGCAGCAGCCAACGGCGGCGATAAACCAGCGTCGCCCGCCAGTATTCTAAATAAGAAAGCCCTCGGTGAAAACCGAGGGCTTTTTAAATGGATGGCAGAGCCGGGATTTGCCCGAGGAACTTCAAGTCGTTCGTGACAGTCCCCCCCTGTCCACATGCGTTCGAAACGAGCCGCAAAAGGACAATCAGAAACCTGAGCTCAGTCCGCCTTGTAGTAATGGTTACCCTGACTGGAGACCGGGAACTCATCCGTGCGGAAAGGTGCTGCTGGCAGGCCACTGCTGTTGTACAGGTTTCCGCTTGGGTTGTTACCCCAGCTGTAGCGGACCGCGATGGGCTCCTTAACGCTATCGGACCAGACAACGACCTGATCCCCCTCGATCTTCGCCTCGGCCCAGGCCCATTTGCGGTCCTTCCCGCAAACGGCGAATCCTTCCAGCTCACTTTCGGGACTGTTGCGGACGAGCGGAGCAGTCTTTCCAGACAGTGAAGAGAGTACGTACGTGTCAGGAACCGATTTAGCCTCCAGACCATCCCCGACATGGGAGAAACTCAGTACGAGCTTGTCGCCCTCAATGTCCATGGACTCGAACATCGGGCCGAAAGGCTCCACATCCTGACCGTAGGTCTCGGCCAGCGCGATACGGGCCAGACGGTCGCCGACATCGGACTTGTTGCGCGCATGTACGTCCTTGGCCTCGCCCAGATCGATCAGCACGGCCATACCGGTATTCGGCAGGTCGAGAGCAGCAGCCTGAGATTCGCGTGTCGCTGCCCAAGCCGATTTCTCGGGCGTCCTCTGTTTGTCCCCGATATTAGCCAGCTGGCAAAAATAGAACGGAAAGTCACCCTGCCCCCACTTTTCCCGCCAATCCTGGATCATGAGCGGAAAGGCGATGCGGTAATCGTAGCCACGGCTGACATTACTCTCCCCTTGGTACCAGATCACGCCCGAGATGCCGTAGCGCAGGATCGGGGCGATCATGCCGTTGTAAAGGTATGTCGCCACATCCTGCCCTCGCAGCGGATTGTCCAGCGCCTGCGGCATGGAGGTTTTTTGCGCGGGAGTGAGCGGCGGAAGCGTGTACTCGACCTTAGCCTTCAGGCCATCGATAAACGGCGCGAAATCGCAATGCACATCAACTTTCTCTGTGTTGCCGTAGGGGGCATAGAAGCGGATAGCCACGACATTCTTACCCTCTTTCAGGTGAGGAGCACTGATGTAATAGCGATAGGTGTAGCCCTTCCCCGGATAGTTTTCAAAGGTCCCGGTGCTGACCTTTTCACCGTTCCAGTAAACTGTCGGGAACGCCTCCATACTGCCAATACGAACGGGGATCTTCCCGTTGAGCATGTTGGCGGGGATGTTTACCTCCCCACGCAGCCACACCACGCCATCCTCGGGCAGGTCGCCTCCGAAAATTGTGCTCGGCATATCAATACGCTGCCAGTCTGTCGTGTCCACATCCATGCCTGCATAGGCTTCGACGTCCTTCGGGAAATGATCTTCGCGGCCCGTATCTTTCAACCACTGGGCGAAAGCCTTATCGTAGGCTTTTTTGCGCGGCTTGTACTCGATCTGGTCCTTGATCGCCTTATCGCCACGTGCTTTCAGGTCTGCGTTCTGAGCGATGGCGTCCTGACTCATCCAGGCCTCAACCGGTGTCCCGCCCCAGGCGTTAAAAAGCAAACCGACCGGCACATCCAGCTCCTGCACGAGCGACTTGGCAAAGAAATAACCGACGGCGGTAAAGCGACCCGCCGTTTCCGGGCTGCATACGACCCATTTACCTTCGCACTCCTCGCGCGGCTCAGGGATAGAGACATACGGGGCAACCTGGAACTGCCGGATCATCGGGTAATTACTCTGCGGAATCTCTTCGGCACTACTGCGCTCCCGCTCAAGCAGGAAGCCCATGTTCGACTGCCCGGAGGCCACCCAGACCTCGCCCACCAGCACATCATGGACGACGAGCTGGTTCTTGCCGGTCACCGACATCTCAAAGGGGCCGGGGGCCGAGTCGCTCAGGTCGAGCTCCACCTGCCAGTTTCCGTCAGCATCGGCTGTCGCCGTCGCCGTTGCATCTGCGAGGGTCACTTTGACGGTTTCGTCCGGTGCGGCTGTCCCCCAGACAGGGGTGTCCGCAGCCTTACGCAGGACCATGTGATCGGAAATAATCGCAGGTAGATTCACCTCAGCGGTGGCAGTAATGGCCAGCATCATACTGGCAAACAACAAACAGGATTTCATTGGGAAGAATGGCGTTAGCAATCGTTAAAGGGACAAGCACGGGCACACAAGCAGGGCTACCCCGTGCCGACAGTAACATCGGCTATCACAGTTTATTTCTCACCCTCGACGTGTCCATCGAAAAAGAGCACGTTGGTCAAACCATGGCGGGGAGGTCCGACAGGTTGATTCGTACTCGGGCGATAGGCCGGAGCGACTCCATAGCGATCCCGGATCGCCCACTGACCGGCCAAGGCGTAGTGGCTGTCAAGCTGCAGTAGTGTCATCGGCTCCATGTTGCGGCCATAGCTGCCAGATACGAGTCCCCAGGGGCTCATGTTCGTGTTGGTGTCTGAGCGGATCGAGTGCGCAGCCACGTAGGAAATCTCATCGTCCTCCGTCGAGGGGCAGCGGAACTCCAAGACGGGTGTGGTCCACAAGAGCCTGATCGGCGCTGACTCCGGGTAACTACTCCCCGCCCCTTCATTTGGGTGGCCGATATAGGGCAGTAAATAATAGGCGAGGAAGCGACGGTCATCCGGCCCTGCCTTTTGGCTGTTATAGGTCGGCCCTGGAAGTTTACCGCCGTGGTCGCTGGCATACAGGTGCATCGCCACTCCAATCGAGCGCAGGTTCTGGACGCACTTGGTTTGATTACTGTCCCGCATGATCGTGGAGGCCATGGGGACCAGCACAGCCGCCAGCACGGCCAGGACAACCATTACGACCATGAGCTCGACCAGCGAAAATGCAGGGCGTACATTATCAGACCATCGGAACCGTGTGGTATGACTGGAATTTAGCTGGGGCATGGGGGGTAGTTTCTCCAGGGTTTCGATTAGGGAGTCTTTCGCATTTTTACCGAAGTGTTAAACCCAAGATTAAGGCTGCTTACGAATTACATAGATGGGCTCAACAGACAGGGGAATGGTAGAACTATCCAGACTGTTACCCAGCACATCCCAGACCTCGGTATCCTTCTGCTTCAGATACTCCTGCACGCTTCCATCCACACTCCACAGCACGGAGATGTCCATCCCGTCATCCTGGACAAAGCGATAGCCTTCGATACCGTCCTGAGGCGTTACGTAGCCCTTGCTGGTGGCACCATCGACCAGGCTGGCCAGAACCGCGCTAACTGCCATCACCGGGTGAATTGAGCGATCGTGCTCCACCGTGGGGAAGCCCGACTTGGCGCCCCGGCTCTGGTGGAAATATATGCTGTAGTAAAAGAAGCGCTCAATGCCCGCAGCCATCTGCGTCACATCAAAGCGGACAAGATGGGCCATCTGCTGGCGGATCATCATCTCGTCATCTTCGTTGGCCCAGTACCACGAGGTGGTTACACCGGGACCGCCCTCGGTATCCCAGATCGGTTTGGGCTCACCGTACTTAGCCATATAGCCGTCGAACTTCTCAACGATCTTGTCGGCCTGCGAAGGGTGGCCGCCGTAGAGCGAGGGGTTATAGTTATGGACGGAGAAGATGTCGAAGTAGTCCAGCCCGGTAATGGCCAGTACTCCAGCGGTAAAATCATCCCCCTGCTTGCTATGGGCAACCGAGTTGACGCCGACGATGACCGACTCAGGGTTGGCATCTTTGGCCGCATCGTAGGCATACATGAGCAGGTCGGCATACATCTCTGACGAGAGCCCGAAACGGCTTTCGTTGGCCCAGGGCTCATTCCAGACCTCCCAGTAGTCAACGCGGCCCTTGTAGTGCTCCACCGTTTTGTCCACGTAACGGGCCCAATACTCATAGGCGTTGGGGATATCCGGCAGGTTATAGACAGAGTGATTACCGAGCAGGGCACGCGGCTCTTTCATCGCCCAGGGCGGTGCACCGTCGAGCATGCCAAGAATCTGCAGTCCAGCGGCACGGGCGGCATCGATGCCCTCGTCCTGGAAGACAAATTCACCCTTGTTCTCTTCCACGTAGCGCCACTTGGTGAGGTTACTGGTATCATGCAGGCGCACCCAGCGGAACCCCGTCCCGCGCAGGATCTCGATCAGCTCGGGAGTCAGGTGGCAGTGAGCGCCAAAGAAGGACTTCTCGGCAGGAAGCTCGCGGGGCTGCGGCAGGCGGGCAAAGATCGCCTCAACGGGTGCCGACAGATCGTTCCCCTCGGCATCGACGACCTTACCGCGGATCATAAACATCCCGCGGGGTCCCTCTGCTGAAGGTTCGATCTCATACTCCATACGTGACTGGGGGGCCTCGACTGTTGTGGCAGGCAGCGCCAGATCCGGCAGCGTGACATTTTCACCCTTTAGGGCATGCACTTCCCAGCTCAGATGCGCACCCTCAGGGAGAGGTTCACCACCTGTCGTGATAAGCACCGGAGCAGCTTCCCCATCGAAAACAATTCCGCCCGGACGCGTGACGTTGATCCCCAATTCAACCGGCCATGCGGCTATATACTCTTCGGTCGCTTCCGGCTTTTCTTCGATTTGCGCAGCGTCAGCCCAGATCGTTGTCGCCTTATCCGGCCACAGTCGCAGGACAAAACGTGTCATCTCGCCATAGGGCAGCTCCGCCGAGACCGAAAAGCGCTTCCACTCCTTTTCGATCATGATCCGCTTTTGGCTATCCGGAACACCATCGATGTAAAAAGTCGCCATCGTCGGCCGACTTGCCTTAAGCATAATCGAGGCTGTATGCTCACGATTGAAATGGTACGGCACAAAGGGCGAAGCCACTAGCGCGGCGCGGGCATCGGGCACATCAATGCGCAGGGATTGAACCCCATCGACTTTTGTCTCGGTGTCAAAGCTGGGACGATCGTCCTGAAACTCCGTGCGAATGGCGTCCTGCAGGTAGTTATATTCACGTACCCATACACCCCATCCACCGGAGAGTTCTGTCTCGAACGAACCGTTGTTGAGCAGGTTGCCCTCCCGGGGAGGAGCCTCCGAGCCGGCATCACCCATATTCTTAACCGAGGCGTCATCCACCCAGATCGTGGCGGAACTATCACCCAGCTTGGGTATCCCCAGCATGAAAAAGGCTCGCTCACCCTCCTTAGACATCCCACTGACCGAGTACTCCCGCCACTCCGGCGAGATAACGATGTGCTGCTGCGAGACGGCACGGTAAGGCTTTTTCGTCATTTGAAACGACAGCGTCGCCGTCACAAACCCCGACGCCCGCAGCCACATAGAGCCACGGTAAGCCTCCCCCGCCTTCATCTGTACGGGCTGAACGAACTGCAAGCGCCCGTCCTTCATCGACTCGATAGCAATCTGCTGAGCGCTATCTCCACTGTGGGCATCCAGTCCTGAAGCCTCACTGTAGTGCACCACCACCGGTGCCCACGAGGAGTTATCGCTCCATCCCTTGGCGATTTCCCCCGTCACAGTCGCCTTGCCACTTATCCCATGTGACGTGCTGACTGCTGGTGTATACGGCGCCTCAAAGCCGGGGTTGGTCAAGGCTGACGATGGCTGGTCAGCCTTGACCACGGAGCCAGCCATAACAGCCAGCGTGCCGATCAACATACATACTCTTATTTTATACGAATTTTTCATTTTTGAGGCGTCAAGCAACAGGGAGATACCTGTCTACTGTGGGTGATCAGGGGATTTTTTAAAACGAAATACGATCTACTTGGAGGCGCGGCGGCGAAGCAGCGCCAGCAGCAGTAAGACACCACCGAGGATCATTGCGGACTCGCTCGGCTCGGGGATGGCATCAGCGGCGCGGTAGGCCTCGATCTCGGAGATCGACAGGACGCCAGAAGCATCAGTCGTTGACCCAAACATGCGGATATCATCCAGCATACCGTCAAAGGGGCGGCCGTTCCAGCCCTCGACATTACCGATCGTCATGTCTGCATCCGTAAAGGCAACCGTGCCTTCTGCACTACTACGGGTGGCATTCTTGACGACCGAGGTCTCCTTATCCCCAATGTAGAAAACAACATTGTTCGTGGTCGCAGTACCATCGTAGGTCACAGCAAAGAACACCCATTCCCCTCCGGAATGGAAAGTGCCACCTCCCGTACTGGAGGGATAGTTCTCACCATTAATTTTCAGCCCAAGAGAACCAACCGTACCCCCCGATCCAAGCGAATAGGACAGGCGAACCCCCACCGGGTTTTCACCACTCGTATTATACAGATCCAGGATATTCCCGGACGACCCTTCAAGGGCGGTTGTATTGAGCCAACCGGTGATCGTAAAGGACGCCTGTGAGTCCATGCTGAAGGAGCTCGAAGCTTCAGCACGTCCCCCGACAAAACTCTGACCGGAAACGGTTCCCATACCGGTGGACGCCGTATTGTTAAAGCTGAAATCGGAAGCCGAGCCCGAAACACCGGAGCCTGCGCTACCATAGAGGTCCGCGGCCTGATTATCACTATTGAGCATGTTCAGGTCGGCATTGGCGAGCGTGCCGGTATTTTGGACGGTGGTGCCTGTCCCGTTAAAGAGATACTCCACCAGCATGGTCTGGGCGTTTGCCAGAATGGGGGTAACAATCAGGGCTGTGCCCCCGAGAAGAATGGATCGTATATTCATAGCTATTGTTGGGATATTTGTCTTTTCGTATGTTGTCGGTGGAGCCAGATTAACTCCATGTCGGCAAATCTATGTGCCTATACACCGACTTCACAAGACCGCCTCTATGCAAACCGTCGCACAGCGTTGTTTACATTCATAAACAACTCATATAGTAGGAAAAGAAGCTGCTAAGCATGATGTAATTCTTAAATGCGCCCGCGCGCTTTCCGCTTATCTACCCTACTGACAAGACCTGAACCTGCCACTCTCGGAATCCCATGAAGGAGAAAAAGACCCATGTAGGCGTCACCATGGCCGACGTTGCCCGCCTGGCCAACGTTCATATTTCTACCGTATCGCGTGCGCTCAAACATGACCCGCGCATTACAAAGACGGTACAGGAAAAAGTACGTGAGGCAGCGGACTCACTGGGCTACCGCCCGAATCCCCTCATCTCCGCGCTCTCCACCCTGCGCCATCAGCATGCTCAGCTCACGACTCCCACGGTATTAGCCTACGTCCAGCACCAGAGGGACTACATAACCGACCACTTTAACGGCGTCACCAAGGTTGCCGACCTCAACGGGTACAAAGTCGAGATTTTCACGATTAATCAGGACATGTCCGAGAAGCGGTTGAACCAGATCCTGATCAACCGCAACATTCGCGGCCTCATCCTCGCCCCCCTGCCCGAGGCTCACGGATCGTTTAACTTGGACTGGGAGCACTTCGCCTCAGTCTCGCTGGAGTACTCATTCACCGAGCCCCTGCTGGACCGGGTCGTCCCCGACAGCTTTCACTCTGTCATCCGGGCGATGGAGCAATGCGTAGCCATGGGGCATACGCGCATCGGCCTCGTGCTCACACGCCGGGTCCATGAGAAAAATGAAGGTCTGCTCACCGCCGCGTACACCTACTTTGTCAGCCTGCACCCCGAGCTGGCCCATATCCCCACGCTACTGACCCGCCGCACCGATAATGAAGAACCCATCGATGCATGGATTAAGAAGGAGAAGCCTCAGGTCATCATCAGTTCGAATCACCTGCTGCCCAGCATCGAGGCACGACTGGCGAACATGGACATCGAAACCCCGGAGAATGTCGGCCTCGTCAATCTCAATGCGAATGTGAACGACCCCAGAATGTCCAAGTACTCGGGTATCAGCATCAATGCCGAATTTATGGGAAATCAGGCCGTCGTTCACCTGATTCATAAGCTGAACAACAACCTGTTTGGAGTGCCTCCTGCCCGCATCACCATCCAGACCGACAACGAGTGGGTGGATGGGCATACCCTCATCGCAGCCAGCCAGATGGAGCTGCCTGCCGCATTCCGTAAACGCAAGCGCACCACCGGGGCCTAGACAGCGGCCTCCCCTTTGCAACTTGCACCGACTTACTTTGTACGATGAAAGCCGAATCCTAACGGCTAACCCCAACTCGTTTCCTGCGATTTCCTGCCCCTCCCAGAGCGCCCGCTCGGCCCGTTTAAACACTGCCGTGCAATGATACGCACGACCCGCGGATTGTCGTAACCGTACGGGGATCTTTTTATAGTGGGATGAAAGCAGTCCCAGCGCAGGCCAATTGTGGCTCATTTTTAGACAGGCTCCAGCCGGTTCCCTCAGAGGGGGCATTCAGTATCCCCGGATACTGGGTATGGTGCGGGTCGGCCATCCTTGGCGAAGACAACCGCTACCACTTGTTTGCCTCGCGCTGGTCAAAGGAGTACCCGATGTTTGCCGGGTACACGCTGCACTCCGAGATCGTCCATGCGGTATCAGACACCCCCAGCGGCCCCTATACATTTGTGGATAAAGTGCTCCCCTGCTCAGACATAAACGCCTGGGACGCCCGCATGGCCCACAATCCGACCATCCGTAAGTTCGAGGACACCTACCTGCTCTACTACATCGGCTCCAACTACGATCCGACCTCAACGCAAGAGCTGGAGGAGCTAAGCGCACAGAGCTACTCCAATATCCGCATCGGGCTCGCCACTTCAAAGTCCGTCTATGGCCCCTGGCAACCCCTCGACAAGCCGGTCCTGGATATACGCCCTGACCGTTGGGACAACCGCATCGTGACAAACCCGGCTCCAGTCGTCCGCCCGGATGGCCGGACGCTGCTGTATTACCGCTCCAATACACCCGACGGCCTGCGTATCGGGGTCGCCGCGGCAGACAGCCCGGAGGGGCCCTTTGAGCGGCTTCAAGATGAGCCGGTACTTGTCTTCGAAAGCGGTGACTTCATCGAGGACCCCTTTGTCTGGTGGGCAGGCGACCACTACGAGATGCTGGCCAAGGACATGCTGGGGGGCATCACTGGCGAAAAACATGCCGGCGCCCATTTCACCTCAGTTGATGGTCTCGACTGGCAGCTGATGCCCAAGCCCAAGGCCTACTCACGCAGTGTAGCCTACACAGACGGCAGCGTTCGCGACCTCGGATGCCTGGAGCGCCCGCAGCTCCTGTTTGATGACGGCAATCACCCCGTTTATTTATTCGCAGCGGCTGCCGATGGGCCGGGCGGCTTCCGTAACGCCTTTAACACCTGGAGCATTGCCATCCCGATCGAATAGCGCTTCATCGGACGATGCATCCTCTCGACGCTGCTGGTTTATTGTCTATGCTCTGCCCAGAGCAAATGGATAGGAGCTAGCACAGCAGACAGCGCCCGCAAGTTCACTAACCACACATTTCCCAGGCTCAAACGCCCTCCTAGCCCTCCCCATACCCCATGCATTTCCTTGACTGGCTCATCGTCATCATCCCCACCCTGGCCATCCTGTGGCTGTCCTTTCACTCGCGTAAATATGTGCACGGTGTCGTGGACTTTCTGGCGGCCGGTCGTGTAGCTGGCCGCTACGTCATCTCGGTCGGGGACATGACCAATGCCATGAGCATCATGTACCTGGTCGGGTTGGTGGAGATGAAGTACCAGACCGGCTACGCGCTGGCCTTCTGGCAGTTCATGATCATCCCGGTCAGTATTTTCATGGGGTTGACCGGGTACTGCATCTACCGCTTTCGTGAGACCAAGGCGCTCTCCATGGGGCAGTTTCTGGAGATGCGCTACAGCCGCCGTTTTCGCGTGCTGGCCTCGACCTTGCGCACCATTTCCGAGCTACTGACCAACGCTATCGGGCCCGCCATCGCGGCCAACTTCTTTATCTACTATCTGGGCCTGCCGCACAGCATCATGATCTGGGGCATCCCCTTCCCCTGCTACGGCATCGTGGTGACGCTGGTCCTGATCATGGCCATGATCGTTATCTGGCCGGGCGGGCGCGTCTCGCTGCTGCTGACCGACTGCTTTCAGGGGCTCATCTCCTACCCGGTCTTTGTCATCATCACCGGCTATCTCATCCTGACCGTTTCCTGGAGTGGCGAAATCGCCCCCACTCTCATGGACCGGGTGCCGGGCCAGAGCTTCTTCAACCCGATGGACATGGCCGACCTGCGGGACTTTAACATCTTCGCACTTGTGGTAACGGTAATCAGCTCTGTGCTCAACCGCGCCAGCTGGATCGGTAATGACACCTCGGGCTCAGCCCGCACCCCCCACGAGCAAAAGATGGCCGGTCTGCTGGGATCGTGGCGCGCGGGACTCTCGACCTTCATGGGGATCGCCATCGCCATCCTCATCATTACGGTGATGACGCACCAGAATCACGCCGCACGGGCCAAAGACATTCGCACGGAGCTGTCGGCAAAAATCTCCGAAAAGGTCATCACGGATGAGGCCGAGCGCAAAGCCTTTGACACACAGATCGCGGCCATCCCCGAGCAGCATCACGTCATCGGCCAGGACCCACCCCTCTCGCAGCAGAGCAATATCGACACCGTCTACCTTGGCGCCGCTCACGATATGTTTGGCGACGACACGGAGGGGAACACGCATTTCCAGGAGTACCGTACTCAGTACTACCAGATGATGATGCCCGTCGCGCTGAGGCAGATTTTCCCGATCGGGCTGACCGGGTTGTTCTGCCTGCTGATGCTGATGCTCATGCTCTCCACGGACGATTCGCGTATCTTCAACGCCTCCTCGACGCTGGTGCAAGACGTGATCCTCCCCTACCTGAAGAGGCCACTGAGCAGTCGGCAACACCTGTGGCTCCTGCGCATAGTGACGCTATTCATCGCCGTCTTTTTCTGGTGCTTCTCCATGCTCTTCGTGAGCCTGGACTATATCAACATGTTCACCACGATCATGACCGCGATCTGGCTGGGCGGAGCCGGTCCGATCATGGTGTTCGGGTTGTACAGCCGCTTTGGGACTACCTGGGGGGCGTATGCCGCCTTGCTGTTCGGCAGCGGTTTTTCCCTGATGAGCCTCTTCCTGCAGCGTAACTGGCCAGACATGATCTACCCCTTCCTGGAGCGCCATGGCTGGGTCGAGGCCGTAAGTAACTTCCTGGTGGCAGCCTCACGCCCCTTTAACCCCTACATCGAGTGGAAGATGAGCGCGGTCAAATGCCCGATCAATTCCTACGAGTTCTACTTTATCTCAATCCTGCTCGGCATCAGCTCCTATATCATCATCTCGCTGATCACCTGTAAAAAGCCCTACAATCTGGAGCGGATGCTCCACCGCGGCGAGTACAGCATCGACGACGAGAAGCACATCACCGTGCCGTGGACGCCGAGAAACATTGTCAAAAAACTGGTCGGCATCACTCCCGACTATACCCGTGGCGACCGCATCATCGCCTGGTCGATCTTTTACTACTCTATCGTCTACAAGTTTATCGGGTGCTTCCTGATTGTGCTGATCTGGAACCTTATCAGCCCCTGGCCCGATCACTGGTGGAGCGTATATTTCTTCATCACCTATATCGCAGTGGCCATGCTCGTCGGCGTCATCACAACCGTCTGGTTTATGATCGGCGGCATCCTCGATGTGCGCCGCCTCTTCCGCGACCTCAAGGACCGTATCGACAACCCGCTCGATGACGGCCGAGTCGAGGGCGGTGTCTCGCTCATGGACCAGGCAGCCTTTGACGCTCGTGAGCACAAGTACACGAAAAAGGACCAGTAACACAGGGCACCCTCTCCCTTCACTGCGCAACGCGCTGCCCTAGAACGGAGCGGTGTCCTCCCCTTTTCGGAGAACCACCTGCAACCCCTGTGGACCCGAGGGAAACGCCTTCCCACGGCCACCCTTGAGGACGAAACCGGACAACGGACGGCTGGAGCCTGCTCTTTCATCGACGTCTCAAGGGACGGTGGCCTGTTACAGCCTTCAGGCCTATTGGCCTGCTGCTTTAACCGGATGCTGACACGGCAGCTCGGGCTCTTCATGGCGAAGCACGGGTATTTTGCGCCAGAAAATGCTCATCATCACCCCGGAATGGTGACAAAAAAAAGCCCGTCAAGTACTTACCAGACGGGCTTTTAGAAATTGGGTGCAGGGCTTGGATTTGAACCAAGGACCTTCAGGTTATGAGCCTGACGAGCTACCGAGCTGCTCCACCCTGCATCAAAGGGAAAGCGCTACAGCATCATTTTCGGGAATCTTTTCAAGAACTATTTTCATTTTTTTTATATTTGCCACAAAACGACCCTCCGGATGCGAAACAGTCTCAGACAAAAACAGGGCTCTGGCAGAAAAAGGGATTGCCTTCCCCAGGCGGCAACCTATCTTTTCTCCTCTTTTGTTGGATGCCCATTCCGGGCAGACACGGAAACAAACACTCAAGAAAGCAAACAAACCCAACGATCCAAGATCAGCCGGCCATGCCGCTCTGATACGGAGCCAAAGATCATGAACATCACTGTAAAAGACCTCCTCGACGCAGGCGTACACTTCGGACACCAGGTCCGCCGCTGGAACCCGAAGTCCAAGCCGTACGTGTACGATCACCGCCACGGCATCTCCATCATCAACCTCGAAAAGACCTACGGTCTGCTCGAAAAGGCATGTGCCTACGCCGAAGAGCTCGTCGCATCTGGCAAGGACATCCTGTTCGTCGGCACCAAGCGCCAGGCTCAGGAAATCGTCCGCGAAGCCGGTAACACCGTCGGCATGCCCTTCTGCGCCAACCGCTGGCTCGGCGGCACCCTCACCAATTTCCAAACCGTCGAGAAGAGCCTTGAGAAGTACAAGCGCTTCCTGGCTATGGAAGCTGACGGCTCCCTGCAGAAGCTGCCGGGTAAGGAATCCGCTGCCATCCGCCGCGAAATGGCCCGTATGCACCGCAA
Organism: Ruficoccus sp. ZRK36; assembly: GCF_019603315.1. Lineage (NCBI taxonomy): Bacteria > Pseudomonadati > Verrucomicrobiota > Opitutia > Puniceicoccales > Cerasicoccaceae > Ruficoccus > Ruficoccus sp. ZRK36. Next base: position 1,964,284 of record NZ_CP080649.1, on the reverse strand, counting down.
TTTCGAGGGTATCCTCGAGATGAAGAAGGTCCCCGCCGCGATGTTCGTCATCGACGTGAAGACCGAAGCCATCGCCGTCGCCGAGGCCAAGCGCCTGAAGATCCCCGTTATCGCTCTGGTCGATACCAACTCCGACCCGTCGCTGGTCGGCTACCCGATCCCGGGTAATGACGACGCCGTCAAGGCCATCCGTCTGGTCGTCGAGGTCGTCCTCGAAGCCATCCAGAACGGCCTCGCCCGTCGCTCCGAGCCGACCATCACCCAGAAGGACATCACTCCGATGGTCCAACGCGATTTCACCGAGGCACAGCCCGAAGTAACCATTTCTCCCGACCTGATGGTCGACGAGGAAGAAGTGAAGCAGGAGCAGGCTCCGGCCGAGGAAGCAGCTCCCGCTGCCGCTGAACCCACCACTGAAGAAAACAAGTAATTACTAGCTAACCCAGCTGAACAATGGCCACCATTTCCGCAAGCATGGTTAACGAGCTCCGCAAACGCACCGGAGCCGGATTAATGGACTGCAAGGGCGCCCTCGTCGAAGCCAATGGCGACGAAGAAGGTGCAATTGCCATCCTCAAAAAGAAGGGCATCGCCAAGGCCGCCAAGAAGGCCGGTCGCGAAGCCTCCGAAGGCATCATCGAGTCTTACATCCACATGGGTGGCAAGGTCGGTGTCATGATCGAGATCAACTGCGAGTCTGACTTCGTCGCCAAGAACGACGATTTCAAGGCTTTTGCCCGCGACGTCTGCATGCACATTGCTGCCGCCAGCCCGATCGCCGTCAGCCGTGAGGAAGTCGATCCTGCCATCCTGGAAAAGGAAAAGGAAGCTGCCATGGGTCAGGCCGAGGGTAAGCCCGCCGCTGCGGTCGAAAAGATCGTCGAAGGTAAGGTCAACAAGTACCTCGAGCAGAACTGCCTGCTTGAGCAGCCGTTCGTCAAGAACACCGATCAGACCGTGGGCGAACTGCTCACGCAGAAGATCCAGACCATCGGCGAAAACCTCAAGATCCGCCGCTTCGTTCGCTACGCCATCGGCGACTAATCAAGCAAACAAGCTTTTACGAAAAACCCCGGTCCGTTCGCGGATCGGGGTTTTTCTTTGCGAAATATACGCTACGCCATTCCGGCAGGCTCAGCTCAGAGCAAGACTTCAGCGAGCGCGGTCTGTACCGCAGGGCGCAGGCGGCTGGCCAGCCGTTCGTTCGCATACGCGATCCAGCTGACTGGCGTCACCGTATCCATAGGCCCATCCAGCGGGCTGCCGTCAGGCTGCTCGATCACACAGCCACCCTCGCTCAGCGCGAGAACCGTGCTCACATCATAGGGGTGGCAGACCAGCCCCGGCGGCAGGCCGAGCTTGGCAAAGGCCAGTGGGCGCACATCGGCGATGAAAAGATCATGCCCCGCCAGCAGTTCATAAAACTGCCCACCGGTGGAAATGTATTGGTCATTGAATACGACCGGCAGGCTCCCCTCCCCGACTATCCGCCAGAGCGTTTCCTCAAACTGTGCCAGCAGGACCAGCGCTTCCGGACAGAACCGCGAGACGGTCCCAAAGGCATGCTCGACACGCTCTGCATGACTGGGGCGCAGTTGAACAGGAACCTCGCTATCATCTGCCAGGTCAATCCGCCGGGCCCGTATTCCCTGCCCCCGCACGGCGCTTATCTGGTCGGCCAGCCGCTGCCGGGACACAGGCAGCTCGGTCATCACAGCCACTTCGATATCACGCAGTGTATTGGCACTCCCCCGCTGAGGAGCTAGCCCAGCCAGCGCCCAGGCCGAGCGTTTATCGTACATTAGCCCACGCGTGCCATCGATGGGGTCGATCAGGCACTTGAGCAGTGTCTGCTCTGGCGGCGTGCCGAGAGGGAAAGTCAGAGCTGGACCATTTTCCGCCCCTTCCATCACGAACTCGACCGGCCACTCGGCAGGCCAGTTGCGGGTGAACCACTCACAGATCACCGCCTCGCTGATCTTGTCGACGGCGTAGATCGTATCCGCACAGGTCACCTCGGCGATGCCGCTGAGGGCGCGCGCACTGTCAGCGTTCCGGGCAGTGACGACCTGCCGCAGGATTTCCTTTTCCAGCTGAGCCAGTAGCTCTGCCGCCCGGTTCCAGTCGATCGCGAGTGTCGGCTTCCGTGACATAGACGTCCAGCTATAGGTGAGTGACATCTGCCTAGCCAGACAAAGCTGCCACTAACTTTTGACCTACCTGAGCCAAGGCTCAGGAGCGACCTACACCCGATAAGCCTCCATCACTTCCATCAGCGGGCCTACCGCCGTGCTGGGCATATCTCTGAAGATGAACTGGAGCCCACCGCTTCGCCCGTCGGCGAGCTGGAGTGGTACCGTCAGCACGGGCTGAGCGCAGAAACTCGCCGGGATGTTCAGGGTAAGCAAGCGTCGGCGCAGCTCCTCCGTTACTTCGCTTTTTCTGGGCGTCGGTACGGGAGTGACGGGCAGGACCAGAAAGTCATACTGATCGAACACGATTTGAATCAGCTTGCGGGCCTGCTCACGCTTATCCCACGCGAGACTGATCGCCGAGGGGTCACGGTGCCGTCCACGGTTGATACGCTCCCAGACCTCTATGCTGTAGCGGTCCTTCATCAGATCGAGCCACTGAGCGTGGACCTCGTAGGCTTCCTGGTTGCGCAGCACGTCAAAGGCGGGCTCGCAGCCCAAAATGATGCCCCTGGACCACTTTTCCAGCTCGGGGTCACGCTCCAGCTCCAGGTACTGCGCGATGCGCTCTGCAGCCGCACGCAATTCGGGATGGCTGTCTTCAAAGGCTCCTGCGCAGAATAAACCGCGGCCAACGTCGTCTCTGGTTTCGGCGACGAGTATCGAGGTGGCCCGGCGCATGTCCTCCGCCGTGGAGGTAAACCAGCCCACCGTGTCAAAGCTCGGTGCCAGCGGAAAGCATCCTGTGCGCGACCAGGCATTAGGGACCAAGCGCAGGCCATAGATGCCGCAGAAAGCAGCCGGCACACGAATCGAGCCCGCCGTATCCGTCCCCAATGCGAAGGGCACGAGCCCTGAGGCCACCGCCCAGGCCGAGCCACTGCTGGACCCACCGGTGAGGGCATCGGGCACGCGCGGGTGCGGACAATCTCCGCTATGCGGGTTCTCCCCGCTCAGCCCGAACGCGAACTCATTCAGCTGGGTTTTCCCGCTGAAAATCATGCCGTTATCCTGGAGGTTCTCCACCAGCTTCGAGGTTTCCGACGGTACGTTGCGCACCTCATCGAGAAAGGTCGATCCGGCCCTTGTTAGCATGCCTGCCATATCGAAAAGGTCCTTCACGACGAACGGCACGCCCGGCAATGCATCCGCATCGTCAACGTCCGCGATTTGCTCCCGGATTTGATCTTCGTCCGGCACACTGGCGAAAACCGCGCGCCTGAGTTGCTCCGGCATCAGCGCCAATCGGCGCGTCAGCTCAGTCGCCACATCATCGGGGTTTCTTGACCAGCGTTCTTGCCAGGTGGCAAAGTCATCTCTGGGGTAAGGTAAGATGTCAGCCCTGGATTTCACTCTTAATAAATCGACATCCGCGCTCGGCGGTTAAATAACAGTTTAGTAAAATAAACGCCATGAAGAGATACTTTCAACTGCTGGCCTACATATTCTTCGCGTGCTTGCTGGCAGCATGTTCGAAGCCTCAACCCCATCAAAGCGCGGATAGCGAGTCTGACAAGCTGATCCCCATCACCGTCCAGCTCGACTGGGTGCCCGAGCCCGAGCATGGCGGCCTCTTTCAGGCGCAGGCCAAAGGCTACTTCGAGGAAGAAGGGCTCAAGGTCACGCTCCGCCCCGGCGGTGCCAATGTCCTCGTACTGGAGACCGTAGCCGCTGCCGATGCCCAGATCGGCCAAAGCTCCAGCACACAGGTGATCCGGGCAGCCGCGCGCGGCATCCCTGTCTCGAATATAGCAGGGGTCTTTCACGAGATTCCGACCGCCCTTATCCTCCACGCCGACAACCCGATAAGCGACTTCAGTCAGATCAACGGGAAGACAATCATGGCACGCCCGGAGGCCCTGTGGATTCCCTTTCTGAAGCAGCGCTACGACATCGACTTCAAGGTCATCGCGCAGAACTTCGGTATTGGCCTGTTTCTGAACGACCCGGCATTCATCCAGGAGGGCTTCTACATCGCCGAGCCCTACTTCATGGAAAAAGCAGGCGCGAAGGTTAAACTGCTCACCCTCGCCGAAGGGGGCTGGCACGCCTACGCCACGCTCTTCGCCAACGATAAATTTCTCGCCCGCCAGCCGGAGGCTGCAGAGGCATTCGTCCGGGCCTATGTACGCGGCTGGCGCGACTATCTGGAGGGCGACCCCACCCCCGGAAACGCCCTGATGAAAAAGATGCGCACCGACGGCGTGACGGACGAGTTTCTGGCCTACTCCCGCGATATGATCATCCAGCACCGGCTCGCTGCCGACCCGGCCGAGGGTGAGGGCTACGGCACGATCAGCCCCAAGCGGATGCAGCAGGAGATCGATACGCTGGTCCAGCTCGGCGTCCTCAAGCCCGACCAGGTCACCCTCGATCAAGTCCTGGCCGAGTCCATCGCCCCGACCGAAAAAGAGTAAACCCGACGCTACTGATTCATCAGGTTCTGGCTGACGTTGAGGATGCTCATCACGATCCCGAGTGTCAGGACGGCCACCATGACAAAGGCGGAGGTCAGAGCCACACCGGCCACGAGAGAGGTGGCAAACTTCATCTTCGACTCCAGCTCCTCGGAGTGAGTTTTAAAGACCTCGGTAAAGCCGTCCACCAGGCTGCCGGTATTTTCACCGATACTGATGATGTCCAGATCCAGATCGGGCAGCAGCTGGTACTTTTTAAAGGCGATAGAGAACGGAGCCCCGTCGTTGATCATGGCACGCGCAGCCCGATAGCGCTCCAGTATGATGCGGTTATTGATCGTGTTTTCGGCCAGCCGCAGGCTCTCCGTCGTGTTCACCCCGTTCCCAAGCAGGATGGCCAGCACATTGGTCATGCGCGTGACCTCCGCGTGATAGACGAGGCTTTTGATCAAGGGCAGCTTGAGCAGCCAGCGGTCCGTCGCCAGTCGTCCCTTGTCGGACTTTCGCCACTGCATGATAAACGCGAAGACCAGCACCAGCGCACCGAGTATAAACGGGCCGTCCTTGAGCAGGAACTCGGAAAATCCAATCAGGACTCGGGCCGCCAGGTTTAGCTTCTCACCCAGCGAGTCGAGCATGGACTGGATGCGCGGCAACAGGAAAAACAGGAACAGCGCCACCACCCCCAAGGCTACAAAGATCAGGAAAATCGGGTAGACCAGCGCCGTGATCATCTTGGACTTCAGCTCGGCCTTGCGCTCCAGGTGCTCGATCAGGTTCTGCAGGATGGGCACGACATTACCGGTGGCCTCACCGGCATCGATCAGGTGCGCCATCATCGGGTCAAACACAGCGGGCTGCGAGCGCATGGAGACGGCCAGTGTCCGCCCCTCAGACAAGTCCTTGTAGCTATGCTCGGAGAGTTCTTTCAGCCCTGGGTCAGACATGCGCTGCGTCATCAGCTGCATGGCGTCCCCCACGGACATCCCGCTGTTGTGGAGCTGGTAGAGCTTCCGGAAAAACGGTAGAGCCAGAGAAGACTTACGCTTGAAGCGCCCCGTCTTCGAAGCGCGTGAGGACTTCGACTCGGAGGCCGTCGGTACCGCATCCAGCTCCGGCTCCGCCCGCCCGGACCGGGATTTCTTCCGGCTCTGGCGGATATCCAGCGGCTGGATGCGACGTGCCCGCAGCTTCTGGATGACCTGACGGCGGTCCGCAGCCTCCAGCGTACCCGAGCTGGCTTTGCCGGATGCGTCGATCCCACGGTATGTAAAAACAGGCATCGTAAAAGGTTAGCTGAGCGGTGGCGGCGTGTCCTCGGGGGCGGCAGGAGCCTCGTCCTCCACGACCAGGTCCGCGTAGCGCATGATCTCGTCCAGCGAGGTGATCCCGCGCTTACACTGCTCCCACCCGCTGGTCTGCAGCGTGCTCATCCCCTGCGCCTCAGCCCGGTGGCGAATATCGCGCGCGGAGGCCTTGTGGATGATCATCTCGTGAATCTCCTCGGAGACCTGTAAAATCTCGAACAGCCCAACGCGGCCCCGGTACCCCAAGCCCCGGCAATGATCGCAGCCGCCGGGCTCACGCAGCAGGTGGCCATGCTGCACCTCGGTCGGGTCGACGTGGAGCGCCACGAGGCAGGAGCCCAGATGGGCCAGCTCCATATCCGCCTCACGGCTACACCGTGGGCAGAGGCGGCGCACCAGCCGCTGGGCGATGACCAGCTCAACCGACGAGGCGATGAGGAAAGGCTCGATCTCCATATCGATCAAGCGCGTGAGTGCGCCCGGAGCATCATTCGTGTGCAGCGTACTGAGCACAAGGTGACCGGTCAGAGAGGCGCGGATGGCGATCTCCGCCGTTTCGCGGTCACGGATTTCCCCGACCATGATCACGTCCGGGTCCTGACGCAGCACACTGCGTAGCGTACTGGCAAAGGTAAGCCCGATCTCATGGTGCACCTGCACCTGATTGACATTTTCGATCTCGTATTCGACCGGGTCCTCAATGGTGATGATGCGGCGTCGCGGGTCGCGAATCTGCCGCAAAAAGGCGCTCAGCGAGGTGGACTTACCGGAGCCGGTCGGCCCCGTTGCCAGCACGATGCCGTGCGGACGCGTCAGGATCTGGTTAATCTTGTTTATGTCGCGCGGCAGGAAGCCCAGGTCCTCGATCGTCACCGGCTGGCTCTTGTTGCTGAGCAGGCGGAGGCTGACGCTCTCCCCGTACATGATGGGCAGCGAGGAGATACGGATATCGATATCTTCCTTACCGACCGTAAAGCTGATGCGCCCGTCCTGCGGGCGACGGCGCTCGGAGATATTCAGCCGCGCCATGATCTTCAGGCGCGAGATAATCGCCCGCTGGAACTGGACCAGATTATCCGGCACGCGGACCGGCACCAGCTCCCCGTCGATACGATAGCGGATCTGGAGAGACTCCTTCTGCGGCTCAAAGTGGATGTCCGTCGCACGGTCGGCAATGGCCTTGGTAATGACCTCATTAACAAAACGGATGAGCGCGGCGTCTTCGTCGTCCTCCTGACGGTTGTCCTCGGACACCTCGGAGAAGCCCTCCAGCTCGTCCGAGTCGAGGCTGCCCGAGCCAACCCCAAAAACCTGCGTGATCGTCTCGTTGACCTTGGCGGCAGGCCCCAGATACCAGTGGGGGCGGCGGCCACAGGCGGCGAGGATCCAGTCGTCCATCACCGCATCCGGTGGCCAGGCCGTGATGAGGTTTAGCTGCCCCTCCGGAGTATCGGCGACATGCACAGGCAGGCATTGATACTCATTGATCAGGCGCAACGGCAGCGCATCCTCCGGGGCCTCGGACAGACGGATGTCGTCCAGAACCTCAAGTCTCGCGAGCTCCGCCAGCTCTTTCAGGACGTCGCCCTCGGTCGTGTTCCAGGCTACCGCCAGAAACCCGGTCCGCTCCTGGCGCGGGATTTCGTGAAAGGCCTCCTGCTGCTCCTCACTGAGCCGGGCCAATATCTGCTCGTCCACTTTCACGTCGCTGACAGCAAGGGTTAACGGTTGGGGCCGTAAGTCTTTTTCGCAGGCCGTTCGATAGGTTCGGCAGGCGGCTCGTAGATCTCGTTGTCGTAGACCTCGCTCATGTCCGGGTTATCCAGGTACTGCTGCACGCTGGAGCCGTTATCCAGATTGTGGATCGTACGGTTCGCGATGCGGGTAGCGTCGGTCTGTGCGTAGATCACGTTCGGTTTGATAAAGATCATGAGCTCGCGGCGATAGTCCGCGTTGGTCTCCGGTTTAAAGAGCTCTCCAAGCAGCGGTATCTTACTCAGTAAAAAGACCTCCTGATTCGTCCGGCTAATGCTCGACTCCTGCAAGCCCGCCAGCACGATAATCTGCTGGTCTGTCACGCTGACGAAGGATGTCGCCTCGCGCACGGCAACGATCGGCGTATCGACCCCGAGCACGTCCGTACTGCTGTCCGGCACGACGTTCTCGACCTTCTGGTCGATCTCCATCTGTACGACGCCGTTGGAGCCGATGAGCGGCTTAACCGTAAGCTCGATGCCGACATCACGGTAATTCACGGTGCTGGTCGTAGCATCGGGATTCGTCTGCGAGGTCGTGCTACCGGTCACAAAGGGGCGCGACTCGCTGACGTTGACTGTCGCCTCCTGATTATGCGTCGTGGCCAGAACCGGAGCCTGCAGCACACGCAGTTTCCCGGAGGACAGAGCAGGCCCGAAGGTGACGGAAAACTCCTTCAGGTCGGCAGTCGCCGTAATGTCAAAAGCCGGAGTCCCACCGATGCTGGGTGTCTGTGTCTGAGCGACAAGCCCGCCCCAGGCCGTACTGTCACGCGTCAGGCCGAGCGAGGTCAGGCCGCTGACCTCGTCCTTGTCCAGCGTGACCTCCGCGATGATGACCTCGATCAAAACCTGCGCCAGCACGACGTCGATTTTATCGATCAGGTCGCTGATCTGCTTAATGTCGCTCTTGGTCCCGTAGACAACAACGGCGTTACTGCGCTCGTCGGCCACGATCGTGATGTACTTGCTAAACTGAAGGTTACCGGTGTCAATCCCGTCCACACTTGATGAAGCAGACTGTGTCGGGGGGGCGGCCGGTGCATTGCCAGCACCCGCGGCCGGCCCCTGAGGTGCCCCACCCTCAGTGTTTCTGCCGACAGCGTTCTCGGGCTCCTCTTCGCGAGTTTGCTGCTGACCGGAGACAACGGAGTCGAGGAGCGTCTGCACATCGATAGCCTGCGCGTGTTTGATGTAAAAGACCTCGCTGCTGGTCTGTGGCTCCACATCGATGTCAAAGCTCTCGATAATCGAGTTGAGCATGGTGACGTTGGTCGGGTGCGTAAGCACAATCAGTTGATTCGTACGCTCGTCGGCCTCGATCGTCGTGTTGTTCATGAAGTACTTGCTAAGCGCACTGCCCTGGCTCAGGAGCAGATTCTGAAGGCGCGACTGTAGATCGCGGGCCTGCATGTTTCGCAGGGGGTAAAAGAGCACCTCCTCATCGATATCGCGCGGAGTATCAGCCTGAATCAACACCTCCTCCACACGCTGGAGGTTGATCAGCGTATCGGTGAGCAGGAGGGAGTTTGCCTTCGGGAGGGCCACCGACTTGCCGATCGGATTGGGGGACATAATCGGCTCGATGATCTCTTTGTATTCACCGCCGGATACGCTGAGGTACTTCAGGCGCATGAGCATGGTGTAGAACTTTTCGCTCGCCGGGTAATCAAGCGCGCTACCCTCGATGAACTCGGGCACCTGGCGGGCCACGTCCTGATAGGTCACCGCCTTGATAAAGCTCCCCATCGGGGTCAGCGCGATGCCATTGAGGCTGAGCAAACTCTCCAGAGCGATGAGCGCCTCCTGGCGCGTCATGGGCCCATGGCTGTCAAAGGTAATCTTGACGGGAGGCAGGTTCTGCGCGCGCAGGATGGCCTTACCCGAGAGCGTCTCGATCAGCCTGAGTACCTGCTGTGCACTCTCGTCCACCAGAACGAGGTTACCCACAGACTGATCACGCTCCTCAGGGGCCGCCTGCGCGGTGGGCTGGAAGCTGGGTGTGTCCTGTGGTGCAGGCGAAGCGATCCGGGAAGACGAGCGCACGGGGATCGTCGAGGGCGGGCTAGCTGGCTGCCCAAAGACAAAACTGGTGCAGAAAGCTCCCAGCGCAAGCAACGCCGTCAATCGCTGTAAAAGTGGTGAACGGGATTTCATGTTTCCGGTTGGGTATAACGGGCGCCCCTTAGGGCTGGCCCTGGTCTGCATTGAATTCAAATGAGTTAATAATGTAAAGGGCGTCGTGCTCCTCGCGGTTGCGGTTATCCGCACTGATGCGAATGCTCTCGATCTTGATGTAGGGCCACTCCTCCTGGATTTTCTGATCAAACTCCAACAGCTCGGGCAACCCGTCTTTTTGCAGGTTCACCCGCATCGAGTAGATCTTGAGCTTGTCGTCCGCGCGTGCGCGTGGGGTGTTGATCGTCGGGGTCACCCGCGAGCTGCGCGCCAGGGCATCAATCCGCCCGGCCAGAGCAGCTCCCGAGAAGGTCTTCTCCGGATTCAGCTTCTCCATGGCCTCGCGTAACTCATCCTCCAGGATGGGCTCCATCGCATACCACTGGCGGTGGTAGTCGAGCATCTCTCCGGTCTCGCGCATCTGCCGCACCGAGCCAACGATGCCTGCCAGCAAGAAGACGCAAAGTATGAGTAAAGCGCACCAGATCAGGCCGCTTAGCAGGACCTGCTCGCGCAGGCTCAGACGTTTAAAAAGTCGGCGGATCATACGGCCTCCTCGCTAGCAGATTCAGGCTCGATCGCCTCATCCTGAGACTCCGCGCTCTGGGCCGGAACGGTCTCAATCGGATCGACACCACTCGGTGGCGGCAGGTAGCGCAGCTCCAGCGTGAAGCGCACCTCTCCGCTCCCGCGGGACTGGTAGTCAGGCGGGCTGATCTGCTCAAAAAGCCCGGAGTCCGTCAGCGCATCCGCAAACTGGTTCACCTCGACAATGCTGCCCGCCTTACCGCGAATTGTGACTTCATTGTCTTTATTCAGGGCCACTGAATCAAAATACACCCCGTTCTTCCCCATGCGGTTGAGCTTCACATCGTTCACCGCTTCGAGAATCGTAAAGGGCCGGAAGGGTGAGCCTGCGAACTGCTTGAGCTCTTCAAGGTTTTGCTCTTTCAGTTCCAGCGCCATGATCTGAGGCGTCTGCTTGGCGATCTTGCTCTGTCGGGATGAAACCATACCAGCCAGCACTGCCCAGCCCACGGCAAGAAGCAGCAGGACCGCAGCCACAGCGCCGGCTATGAGCATCCCCTTCCAGAGAGCGGCCCCCAGACGGCGGGATTTTTGCTCACTGGCCTTAAAGGCTGAATCACGCAGATCCGTCGGCCAGATCGTATCCGTATCATCAATACGGTAGACAACAGGCTGACCGGGCACCGGGGCATCGGCCATCGGTTCGCCATCATGTGACTCCACAGCGGATGCGGGCATATCAGCCCCCATGTTTTCGACATTCTCCCGCTTCACACAGGACAGATCAAACGCTACGGTCCCATCCCTACCCTCGCGGGCTTCCTCCAGTACGAAGAGGCCCGAGTCCTTTGCCTCGGAGGGGCGCTCGCTGGCGTAAATGGCAAACGCCTCGGGCAGCGGATCGCCATCGGTCTCGATCAGGTGATGGGTAAAGCCCGTCGGCAGCGGGCATGCCTGCTCGCCGTAGTGCGCAAGTGTCAGGCAGTTACCATAGAGGATCGCCGGTGCACCCTGCGTCGGCTGACCGGCACACAGCAGCGGATAAAAAGCAGGCAGGACAAAGAGCGCCTCATCCCATGAGGCTGTAAGGGCGACAGGTAGGCGGGGCTGGCAGGCCGCCACGATCAGCAGCCAGCGGGCGGAGGCGTCCATCTGGTACCCCCAGGCCAAGTGCTCCAGCGAAAACGGCGACATCTCCTCCAGCGTCAACTCCGCAAACGACGGAACATCTACCGGGCGCATCCCCTCGGGCAGCTCAAGCGTACGGGTAAAGAACAGGTTACCCGGCACAAAGCTCACCGTACGCGGCATGGTCGCCGCGTTATCCTGCATAAATTGTTTAAGCCTGACCATCGCTCAATCGATCTCCATACTTTCTACCAGCTTTACGAGCGTAAAAGGGTACGTGCTCTCGCTACCGCTTGTTGTGCTGCTACCCCCGCCTGTCGTCGTACTTGTCGATCCCCCCGGCGTAGAGGTCGAGGGCGAAGACGGGCTGCCAGAGGCATTACCGCTACTGCTATCCTCGTCATCATCAGAACCCTCGCCGGTATCAACCAGCGCGGTCAGGAGGTATGCTTTTTCACCAAAGCTCACCCGCACCTCGATCTTGAGCACCTCACAGGTGTAGCTGGCCGGAGTCTCCCCGATAGATATGCCCAGAGCCGTGATGTCATCGGCGCTGGTGAAAAACTCGTCGTCATCGGTCCCCGGAATGCGGTCCTGGCCATTACGCTGGTCGATCAGGTACTCGTCATCGAAGCCATATTGCTCGCTGAGAGTCTCAAGCACGTCTGCCTGGGCGGTATTCATGTTGGGATCGGCGGTGGTGTGCAGGGAAAAGGATTGGGTGAAGCGCGTATGCAGCTCGTTTGGCGCGCCTTTTTCGTCGAAAAACAGCTCCTTGAACCCCTTGATATAACGCAAAGCTTCCCAACTGTTCAAGGGCGCATTAGCAGGAGAAATGGGCGGGTCCTCGTCCTCGTAGAAGTTCTTCTCAGCCCCGTTGAGGCGCGTATCGTCGTCCTCATCCATCCAGTCCAGCAGGGAGTCGCTGAGCGTCTCGGCATCGCTGTAGTCAACATCCAGCGTATCGAAAAACGCCACCAACTGCGACCCGGTGACCTCATTGAGGGGAAATTTCCCGGTCTCGTCTGTCACTGTTACCTCGATCTCGAGGCCCTCGGGCCAGGTCAGCGTATCGGCATAGGCCATCGGATCCGTCCACCCCTGAGCCGGTCCACTCAGCATCCCGTCGATCTCACGAATCTCGTTGAGGACGGCCAGCGTACTCTCCAGAGCCGATAGCCCCACAAACCGCAGCTCGTCGCGGGAAACCTGAACCGTGCGTGCCCGCACCTGCATCGTCAGGTCCTCGATCACCTTCACGATCAAGACCGAGATGAGGAAGATCATGACCAGCACGATCATGAGTATGGCGCCCCGGCGCGGAGAGCTCCTATGATCACACCAGCGGCACATCGGCATCATAGGTTGGGAGCAGGATCTCGATGATCTGCTCGTGTTCATCCGCTGGGTGAGTAAAAATCACTTTGATCATGTCGGGCATCTTCAGCCCGCCCTGATCGGCATCCTCAGGCTCCTCGGAGACCTCCCACTCGTCGTCCTCGGCGTCATAGTAGGCGTAGAGGAGACTGGTAACATAGGGCGAGAGCGGCGTGCGGCGCAGGTCGTCGGAATCCTCCGCTGCCATCTCATCGCTCTGCCAGAGCAGATAGAGCCCGTCCTGCCGGTTGAAGACCAGGTAGCAGTCTACCTCGGGCAGGTAAGTCTCCGGCTCGACAAAGAGCGGCAGCTCGCCCGTGAGGCGAAAGCTGAGCACCTCGTCCTGCCCAAGCGTCACGCCGGGTATCTCCGCAAAGGCGACCGGCTGCGCGTCCTCCTCCTCTTCGTCCGCAATCGCATTGGCGAAGGCAAAGTCCAGGAAACGCTCCACCCCCTCGATGTGCTCCTCGAAGGCAGGCCGCTCCTCCAGGTTCACCTTCAGCCTGAAAATCCCGAACAAAAACGAAGCCGCCGCGATCAACAGCATGCCGCCCAGCCCGATGGACAGCACCACCTCGATCAGGGTAAAGCCACGCGTACGGCGATATGTTCGGGAGTCGTTCATAGGCCGCGTCGTGAATTTTGCAGGTCCCGGGTTTTATCATCGAGCAGCGTCGAGCGCTCATCACTCACCGACCACTCGGGTCGCAGTACATACAGGCTCTGCTCACGCAGGTACGTCCCCTGGCCGTCCTCGTCTCCCGGCACTTCCTCCCACTCCAGGGTCAGGCGCAGTGTAAAGAGGTCCACAATATCCGTCTCCTCGACCTCGGCCTCCCAGTGAATATTTCCCGAGTCGAGCGTCTGGATATCGCCGCCGTCCTCCATGTCTTCGCGGCCGCTCACCTGAAGGATCTCACGCACGGCAAAGCGCAACTCCTGCTCACGCCGGGTATCCTCATCCAGGGTGTCCATGGCATGCACCGACATCTGGACAGCCTGGCTGAGCATCCCCACCACACCGGCAAAGATGGCCAGCGCGATCACGACCTCGATCAGACTAAGGCCCCGGCGTTGGGCTTGCGTGCTCATTCAAAAAGCTCCTTGCTGGCCAGCGGTCCGCTGGAGAAAGGGTCCAGACTCAGGACAGACTCCTCACCCGTGCGCCAGCGAAAGCGCACCTGCGCAGGCTGCGAGACCCCCGAGGGGTGAAACTGCAACTGAGGGAGCGGCTCATCCCAATCGACATCCGACGTGCGCCCCAGGCCACCCTCGGCCTCGGCGGGCACTGGGAAGAACTCCACCGTCACCTCCGGATTCGTGATGACTGGCGCGTCCATGTCCTCCTCGGACGCTGGGGCACGATCCACCACCTGAAACTCCTCCGCCACGTCATCAAAGCGCAGGTAAACCGGGTGGTTCGACGTCGCCGCCTTGATCCGTGCCTCACGCACAGCCTTACGGAACTGCACCTCCAGCGGCGTACTCTGGAACGCCGGCAGGAGGTTTTCCAGATTACTCACGACCAGCCCCGTCACCATGCACAGCAGGCCGATGACAATGACGATCTCGACCAGGGTAAACCCCCGGATACGGGAACAGGACTGGGCATGTCGGCAGGGCAAGGCGTGCAGTTCTCGTTGCAGGGTGAAAGCGCCAGGGCGCGAGCAGGCCGGAAGCTCGATGAATCTCCCGGCCGAGGAAGCAGGCTTATTCCCAGTTACCGATGTCGTCCGAGCCTTCCTTACCGTCCGGCCCGAAGGACCACAGGTCGTAGCCGTCGGTGTTATGGGTGCCGGGCTGGCGATACTGGTAGGGGTTACCCCACGGATCGACAGGCTCCTTTTTCAGGTAGGGGCCCTTCCAGCGGTTACCGGCGTTGGAGGGAGCCGTCCGTAGCGCAGCCAGGCCCTGATCCGTCGTCGGATAGCCGCCCATATTCAGGCGGTAGGCCATCAGCGCCGTGGGGCCGGTGGTTTCACAAAAAGTCTGGGCGATACTCTCCTGACCACCTCCGAACAGCTTGTCGAGGGCGACGATGCTCGCGCCCGCCAGCATGGCGATCAGCGCGATGACGATCAGGATTTCAATCAGCGTAAAACCGCGCCGGACCGTGCGGGCCACGGATTTGGCGGCGGAGAGGGGAACTCGGTTGTCGATCATAGGAATTAACGGATATTGGAAGTCTTGGCCACAAGGGCGGCAAAGGGGATATTCTCTACCGCTCGGGCCGGAAATCCAAGTTCTAACTGGAAGGCGAATATGACGAATAGGTGACGATCATGGGTGAAAAAGCACGATAGCAGAAGGCAACCCGCCCTGCCCTCCAGAGTGACGGATTCCCTGTGACGCCTAAAACACCTCTGGCCACTAAAAGTTGCAGCTAAACGCGCTGATTTCACACATTCCACCGCTTATCTGCTCCCTGATTAAACTCAGGCACACCACAGCCCACGCGACAAAAAAATCCCCGCCAACAGGCGGGGATTGGAAAGTCAAAGCGGATAAAGATTACTTAGGCAGCCCGGCGACGACGCACCCATGCTACCATCAGAGCAACGATCCCCAGCCCTGCCGCATAAAACGCCGGCTCAGGAACGACTTGGGCAGTACGAATGGTAATACTACCAGCACCAACTCCAGCACCACCGTCAGTGCCATAAACAATCGTGTCGAGGTAGTTCGTCGCGATATTATAGGTGTTGCCACTGACAGTACCATTCGGAATGGCTCCGGGGGTTTCACCGACATCCCATGAGCTATCCGTGACCAAGGCCATCTCAGCGATGCTGGACAAAATCTCTTCAGAGTAAGTGGTAACACCGGCTAAAACCCAATAATAGACGACTTGTCCAACTGCGGCACTACCGTCGGGCGTAGTGGTATCAATCGTAGTATCAGCAGTAACAAAGCCATCGTAATAGGACTGCTCACCTTCGCCAACGATTGCAGTATCGAGCACGACCAAATTATCGTAGATAGCCTGCACATCCGTTACGTTAGCGCCGATATCAAACCCAGCATTAAAGTAACCCATGGCAACAATGGCGTTATTGTCAAAGAGCTCGCCAGTTGAGTCGCTAAGCAAGAAGGAACTACCGATGGGGTTATCTCCTCCCCATTTGATGGTTGTCGTCGCCGTTTGTGCCCAGCAAGCAGTGGTAGCGATTAAGAGCAGACTGGCAGTCAGATAATGGTGAAACTTGTTGTACATTTCAAAAGGTATTCGTGTGAAATTATTGATTATAGATCAATAGCACTAAAGGCTGAAAGGTTGTGGCAATGTCCACTCCGTCGCTTCACTCGCACGGCGGTAGACAATAATCATTGCTCCATTTGGGATCTCAACATTGTCCATGGATGTTTCAAAATCACTAATTTGTCGCCAGCCATTGTTGTTAAGCTCCTCAGGCCATTCCTGGTAGTAGTACATCTCAAACCGACTCTCGTCCGGGATTAAAACATAAACGAGGTCAGCGGTCGAAAAACTCATCCCCCCCTGTAAAACAGGATTCTCCGAGTCTCCATTGTACAATCCAGAAGACCCCAAAGTCATCCCAACCGGGAACTTCATGTTGATGGGGTTCAGCCCAGTGGTAAAGGCCGTGCGCGCAGTGCCTGTTTTAACATCACCTGCGGTTACGAGATTCACCGTCGTCCCTGCATTGCGGATATAGACAATCAGCCCAAGGTCTGGGTCGACGCAGATGTCATCCATGGATGTTTCAAAATCACTAATCTGTCGCCAGCCATTGTTGTTAAGCTCCTCAGGCCATTCCTGGTAGTAAAACATCTCGAAATTGCCGTTGATGTAAACATACACCAAATCAGAGCTGCTGAAGCTGTTTCCACCCGTCAGACCAGCTTCATTATCCGCACCGAAAACATCGGCAATCGTACGCTTTTGGCGGACAGCAAAAGTCTGGTCGGCAAAAATGGCATCCATACCCGTGAGGTCAGTCCCCACAGTCAGGGTATTTTCAGCACCTGCCTCCGTAGCAACAACATCCAAAATCAAACCCTGCTGATCACCGGAGGTAACTTCCAAGTAATACATGGGCACATCCTGATAACCAACAATGCCGTTGTATTGTACAATACCGCCCTGGTTTTGTTGGTCGTAGGTTCCCCAGTCCTCAGGGACATCGGTCACAACCAGAGTGGTATAGCCCTCACCGTCAACGCTATCAATGGAGTCGATGACGCCGGTTGCCTCGATGGCATTCAAAGCGGTCACGCCAACAACATTCAGGCCTTCCTGCAGTTGTGTGCTGGAAGCCATGACGGGTGGCGTGTAGGCAGTTTCGGCAGTGCTGGTGAGCGGTGCAGCCGAGAGTATGCCTGCGGAGAGGACTAGAGCGGTACTGATTTTCATTGAAGGATGGATAGATGAGATGGCGATTTAAGAGCCAATAGATGGCCTTATTGCGACTAAAACGCAATAAAATTATGAGAGGTAAGGCGTAAATGGCACATCTATGCCTTAAATCCCCCCTGATAACTCCGAAACGCTAACAGAAAAAAACGCGATATCACAATCCCAAAACTTCCATTTGTTTTTCTTTGACAGAACTGTAATCTTTGTAATTCTTCTCCCCTTTGGTCGCGGGCTGTAGCGCAGTCTGGTTAGCGCACTACACTGGGGGTGTAGGGGTCGGAGGTTCGAATCCTCTCAGCCCGACCATTTTAAGCCAGTATCTGGCAACAAGATATAACGGCCCCCCGTTAAGACGTTTATCTCAGCTCGCCCGGCTTACGCCTGCCTATGAGCGATCATTGTCGGATCAGCCGACCGCCCGGGATATTTGCCCCAATTGGACTCAACTACTGCATGGAGGAGGCGCCACCTGCGGGATATGCCATCCCCGGCTCACGGTTGATAAAGGCCTCGGTCTGGCGAATCCATGCGTCCCGCTGGGCAGCGTCGGCATAGAACTCGTAAAAGCTGATCGAGCGCATGTACGAGACGAGGAACTGCAAGAACCCGTACACGGCGAGGGTCTCGTTCTGGCGCTGGGTAAAGGCTTCGTTCTGCGCATCGATGAGGTCGATGTTGTTGACCATGCCCTGGCGGTATTTTTCCGTGACGATGTCGAGGTTGCGGTTGGCACGGTCAGCGGCGACCTGGCTGTACTCGATGTTCGAGCGGGAGGCCGCCAGCGAGTAGATGGCATTGAGGATCCGCTGCTGCACGAGCTGGCGGGTCAGGTCGCGGGTGTACTGCAGCCCGCGCACGACCGAGCGTTGACGGATCACATCAAAGACGCGCCTCCCCCCCTCAAAGATCGGCAGCTCCGCCTCCACCGTCACGAGCCAGGCATCATCGTCCGGGTAGAGCAGCGGGTTGTATTCGCTGCTCTGGTGAAAGGTATTGGTGTAGTTAAAATTGGCGGCGACCTCGGGGATGTAGAAGGAGCGCTCCTTCTGGTCGAGGCTCAGCTCCTGCCCCTGGATGAGCCGGTCATAGGCGCCGACTTCAGGGCTGCGGGAAACCCCGTACTGGAGTGAAAACAGGCGGAAGCGCTCATAATCGGCACGGGTGCCGATGAGCCCGGAGGCGGTGTCCACCACATCCCGGAAATGCGGGGAATCGAGCGCGAGGTCGCGCGGTATCCAGCGCTTGCTCAGATCCTCGCCGAGCATCTGGTTCAGGGCGACCAGCGCCTGCTCGACGGCGGCCTGCGCGTCAGACACCTGAGCCCGGTCCGAAGCCTCGGCTGCCTCAAAGCGGTAAACCTCTTCCCTACCCCCGGTACCCACCTCTTCACGGATGCGGGCCAGCTCGACATTTCGCCGGGTGACGGCGAGATTGTCACGGGCGATGCGCTCCACCGCCCGCGCCGAGAGGTAGTTGATGTAGGCCAGCGAGGTATCCTGGAT
Source organism: Ruficoccus sp. ZRK36 (assembly GCF_019603315.1). NCBI lineage: Bacteria > Pseudomonadati > Verrucomicrobiota > Opitutia > Puniceicoccales > Cerasicoccaceae > Ruficoccus > Ruficoccus sp. ZRK36. Next base: position 1,945,523 of record NZ_CP080649.1, on the reverse strand, counting down.
GATGTCCAGCCGGGTGACCTCCTCCTGCAGCGTGGCGGCCTGGTAGTTCTGCCCCGCGATGCGGAAGTTCGCCAAGCGCTTGTCACTGTAAATGATCTGGCTGATGCGAACTCCGACATTGGCGGCAACCTTCGGGGTGGCCCCGCCAGAGGCATAAACCGTACCGGCATCGACCTGATTGTAGGCTGTGACGGCGCTGATCTGCGGCAGCAACGGGCTCAGAGCCATGCGCTTGTCCTCGTAGCTGACCTGGGTGTCCTGCTGGCGAGAGAGGTACTCGAAGTTGTACCGGAGCGCCTGGTCAATCGCGCCAATCAGCTCGATCGGGTCGCCGATTTCGATTTCATTTTCAAAGAGCACCTCGGCCCCGGCAGCGGTCTCGAACGCGATGTCGTAGCCGATCTGCTGCGCGGTGAGCGCGTTGAGGTAGAGCTTAGGCTCGATACGGATGCGTGACGGCAGGGACTCGGGCTTGTCCCCACTCATCACCCGCTGGAAGTTCAGCGCCTGGCGGCGGGCGAGCTGGAGCCGCACGTCCGGCATTGAGCCTGCCAGCACCCCGTTGCGCACAGCGGGCTCGCCCAGATAGGCAAAAGACGGGATGCCCCGGGCATTGATGCCAGCGATAAGCGCTTTGCGAGCGGTCTCATCCATCTGCAGAGGCGGAAAAAGATACACCGCACGGGCATTGCCGGGAAGTTGATCCAATACGGCCTGCGCAGAGTCCCCCATATCCACGACTACCAGCTCGGCCGGGACCGCCGTCTCGACCTCATTCAGGTAATCCTGGATAAAGGCCACACTGTCGCCATAGGCGGCATCGACCAGTACATAGAGCTTGGCAAAGTCCACCAGGCCGACGAAGTCCTTCAAATCCTCCCGCACGGTATGCCCGGCGACCACGACGTTGAGGTTCGGGACGGTGGAGCGGCCCATTTCATCGAGCAGCAGGTTGATCATCTCGGGCTCCTGCAGCCACGAGCCGACCACGGGCTTTGGTAAGGGGCTATCGGCCTGAGTGGCGGCCTGCATCACGAGCAGCCCCTGCAGCAGCACAGCGTCCACCTCCGTATCCGCCAAGGCTGCCTGGAGAGCCTCGTCCGCTCCTTCGGGGTCCCACTGGGCATCAAAGGTCGCGCTCTGTTTAAAGCGGATCGCGGTTTTACCCCGGATGAGACCGCGCAACTCCTGCTCAACGATAGCAGCCTGCTCCGTGAAGACCGGAGAGGCTCCGTCCCGCACCACGGCAATCGTGTAGGTGGACAGCGTTTTACCGGTGGCGGTATTGGCGGTGTCGCCGCCAGACATGACAGTAGATGCGGTCGTCTGGGCGTGCGCGGCACCAGCCAGCAGAAAGGCGAAAAGGGTAAGGAAAATACTAGGCTTCATGGCCAGAGTCGTTGTCGCCCGCAGGGGCAGAGGAAATGGGTTGGGAGCGGCCGAACTTCTCCGACAGCACCTGAATGACATAGTAAAGCATCGGCACCACGACGACACTGACAGCCGTGGCCACCAGCATACCGCCAAAGACCGAGGTGCCGATCGCCTTGCGACTCTCGGCCCCGGCACCCGTGGCGACGAGTAGCGGCAGCACGCCCAGGATGAAGGAAAAGGCCGTCATCAGCACGGCGCGGAAGCGCAGGCGGGCGGCGCTCAAGGCCGCGTCAAAAGGACTCATGCCACTGTCTCGCTGCTCCTTGGCAAACTCGACAATAAGGATCGCGCTTTTGGTCGATAGACCGATCAGCAGCACGATACCGATCTGGGTGTAGAGGTTGTTATCGTAGCCGCGAATCATGAGCGCAGCCACCGCCCCCAGCAGAGCCGTGGGCACGGAGAGACAGACCGACAGCGGCAGCGTCCAGCTCTCATACTGAGCGGCCAGCACCAGATAGACCAGCACGATGGCGAGGGCGAAGATGACTGTGGTGCTCCCGCTGGCCACCTGTTGCTGGTAGGACATATCCGTCCACTCGTAGCCCATCGAGGTAGGCAGCTTCTGCGTGGCCATGTTCTCGATCACCCCCATCGCCTGCCCGGAGCTGTAGCCAGCGGCGTTGTTACCCATCACCTTGACGGAGGGGTAGAGATTATAGCGGGTAATGGTCTGCGGCCCGAGGACCTCGCTGACATCGATCAAGCCAGCGAGCGGGGTCATCTCGCCGCCGGGGGTCGGTATCTCCAGTTTTCCGATGTCGGCGGCGACTGTACGGTATTCACTGGCGGCCTGTGCCTTGACCTTAAAGACCCGGTTGTAGAGCGTGAAGTCGTTCACGTAGGAGGAACCGAGATAGGTCTGCATGGTATCAAAAACCGACGTGAGCGAGAGCCCGCGGTTTTTCACCTGCTCGCGATTAATATCGACGAAGAGCTGCGGCACGTTGGCCCGGAAGGTCGTACTCATCCCGGTGATGGCGGACTGGGTGTTCCCGTCCGCGATAAACTCGTTGGCCACCTGCTCAAGCGTCTCCATCCCAGCACCCCCGCGGTCCTGAAGCATGAAGGTAAAGCCACCGGTCAGGCCGAGCCCTGGCAGTGATGGCGTCGGGAAGGCGAAACCGATCGCATCCAGCATGCGCGTGAGTCGGCCGTTGAGCTTACCGAGCAGGACGCTCTGGTGCTGGTCGGGCGGGCGCTCGGACCAGTCCTTGAACACAGCGATACAGAAGGCCATGTTTGAGGAGGCCGCGCCATCGAGCAGCGAAAAACCGGAGATGGTCATGTAGTTCTGCACACCGTCGGTGTCGCCCACGATGCCGTTGACCTGATCCATGACAGCCGTAGTGCGCTGGAGGGAGGAGGCATCCGGCAGCTGGACCGAAATGATGCAGTAGCCCTCGTCCTCCTGAGGCACGAACCCGGTCGGCAGCTGGACAAAGCCCCACATGGCGAGCACCGTCATCCCGACAAAGAGCATGACCCCGATAGCGGCCTTGCGCATGACCGCGCGCACCGTGGCGTGGTAGCCGTTGGTGGTCTTGTCCATCCCGAGGTTGAACAGGCGGAAGAACCAGTTCGTGCGCCCGCTGCTTTTTCTCAGCAGCACCCCGCACAGCGCCGGGCTGAGCGTGAGGGCGTTGATCGAGGAGAAGACCGTGGCCACCGAGATCGTGAGCGCGAACTGCTGGAAAAGTATCCCTGTGATCCCGCCCATGAACGCCGTGGGCACAAACACCGCCAGCAGCACCAGCGTAGTTGCCACCACCGGACCACTGACCTCTATCATGGTCTTAAAGGCCGCGTCCTTCGGGGACATCCCCTCCTCCAGGTGGCGGGTACAGTTCTCGACCACCACGATAGCATCGTCCACCACGATACCGATGACGAGGATCAGCCCGAAGAGTGTGAGCAGATTGATGGAAAAGCCGAGCACGGCCATGGCCCCAAACGTACCGATCAATGAGACCGGAATGGTCAGCGTGGGGATAAGGGTGGCCCGGAAACTTTGCAGGAAGATGTAGACCACCAGCACGACAAGGATCAGCGTGATGAAAAGCGTCACCACCACCTCCTCGATCGAGGCCACGATCATGCGGGTGTTATCGTAGACCACCGTCATCTCGATCCCCTCGGGGAAGCTCTCGGAAAGATCGGCGACCTTGGCCTTGATCCCTTTGGCGACGTTTAGCGCGTTCGCGCCGGGCACCTGATAGATGGCCATGGCGGCGGCGGGCATGCCGTTGAGCTGAGCCTGCACGTTGTAGGTCTCGGCCCCGAGCTCGATGTCGGCCACATCCCCCAGACGCAGGACCTGCCCGTCCTCACCCGTGCGCAGGATGATGGCGGCAAACTCCTGCGGGTCGCTCAGGCGGCCCTTGACGTTAATCGTGTACTGAAACTGTTGGCCCTCGGGGGCGGGCGGCTCACCGATGTTACCGGCGGCGACCTGCACGTTCTGCTCCTTTACGGCCTGGAGCACCTCGTCTACCGTGACGCGGCGCACCTGCATCTTGTCCGGGTCCAGCCAGAGGCGCATACTGTAGTTACCGGCGCCAAAGGTCTGCACCTTCCCCACTCCGGCGACGCGGGCGAGCTCGTCCTTGATGCGGAGGTTAACGTAGTTGGCCAGAAAGATGTCATCGTAGCGCCCATCGGGTGAAGTCAGCGCCAGGTAGAGGTTCGCATCCTTCATCTGCTTGTCCACCTGCACGCCGAGCCGCTGCACCTCCTGCGGGAGCTGAGACATGACCTTGTTAACGCGGTTCTGGACGAAGACCTGCGACATGTCCGGGTCTGTCCCGGTGGCAAAGGAGACCGTCAGCGTCATGCTCCCGTCATTACCGCAGGTGCTGGACATGTAGATCATGTTCTCGACCCCGTTCACGGCCTGCTCGATGGGAGAGGCCACGGTGTCGGCCACGGTCTGGGCATCCGCGCCGGGGTAGTTCGCTACGACCTGCACGGAGGGCGGGGCAATGTCCGGGTAGCGCTCAATCGGCAGCGTGATGAGGGCAAAGCCCCCCAGCAGCATGATGACAATGGACAGGACCGCGGCGAAGATCGGGCGACGGATGAAAAAGTGACTGAACATACGCGCGCGCTCCTCAGGACGGGTTCTGCGGGGTGACCGTGATGCCCGGCCGGGCACGCTGGATACCGTTGACGATGACGTGCTCGTCCGCCCCGAGCCCCTCCGTCACCACCCTGCCCTCATCGACGAGCGGCCCCTTTTCGATGTAGCGGGTTTCCACGACGTTCTCGGAGTTCACCACCAGCACATAGTTGCCGGTCATGTCCATCTGGATACATTCCTCGGGCACGACGATGGCGTCATCGTAAGTATTCGGGAAGAGCACCTTACCGTACAGGCCGGGGATGAGCGTGCCGTCGGGATTGGGAAAGCTGACCCGCATCTCCAGTGTACCGGTGGCTGAGTCGAGTCGGTTGGAGACGTAATCAACGCGCCCCTTTCGGGAGTAGACCGTGCCATCGCTCAGCTCGAGCAAGACGGTTGAGCCCTTCATGTCCGTGCTGCGCTTCTGGCCATACTCCTTGAGAAACGTCAGCAGGGTGCGCTCATCAATGTTGATATAAATGTCCATCGGGTCCATCTGGACGATGGTGGCCAGCAGGGTTGGCTCCCCGGAGCCGACGAGGTTACCGACCGTGACACGCTCGCGGGAAATCCGCCCGGTCAGCGGTGCGTAAATCTTTGTGTACCCCAAATCGAGGCTGGCCGACTCGACGGCTGCCTCTGCCTGCGACACGCTGGCCTCGCTCAGCTCCAGCTCAGCCTGGCTGCGAAGCAGATCCAGCTCCGAGATGGCATCCGAGGTAAAGAGCTGCTCGTTGCGCTGGTAAGTCGTCTGGGCCAGATCCCGGCTGGCATTTGCGCTGTCCAGCTGACCTTTGCTTGATTGGAGCGCCGCTTCGTAGAGCTGTGGCTCAATCGTAAAAAGCAGGTCCCCCGTCTTCACGGTCGAGCCGGGTGTGAAGTCCACGCTCTCCAGATAGCCGCTGACGCGTGCACGTATCTCCACGCTGTCGCGGGCACTGGTCTGTCCACCCACTGGAGTGTAGACAGTGACCTCACCCTGGTAGGGGGGCGCGACGACCACAGAAGGCGGTGGCGGCGCGACAAATTCGTTTTTCGGAGCGCAACCCGTCATCAATACGAGTGAGCACCCCAGCGCAAAAGCGGGCACGACCACTTTCGTGCGACGGCCCGAGCAGATAGATCCGAAGCGATGCAAAAGCATGGGAGAAACAAATAAGTGTCCACACAGGCCAGCCAGATAGAGAGCGACAACTGGCACGTATGAACATCGAAGGGACTGACGGCATGTTACTACTCACCGTCCGAGCAGCAACTATAAACATCCCGGCACCTGTGCTCACCTGTGCCTGCAACAGTCTCCCCACCACAGCCTTGACCCATCGCCTCGCATGCGACTTAATCAACGCTTTGCTCTGGCCGCCGCCAAGCGCAGGACAGCCAGCTTGTTCTCGTAACTCCAGTTAACATCGTTTCATCATGCATGTATCTCGCCTGAACCCCCTCCTTATCCTTGGAGCCCTGAGCCTTTCCACCGCCGTGTGGGCGGCGGACTTTAAAGTCCGCACCGACCACGAAGACGGCATCTACACCCCCGGTGAGAATGTCACCTGGACGATTGAGACCGTTGATCTCGCTGATGGCGAAGCCGCCCCCGAGTCGGCTACCTATCAGGTCAAATCCAACGCCCTCGGCACCATCGACAAGGGCACCGTGACCCTGACGGACGGCAAGGGCAGCTTTACCACGACCCGCGACAACCCCGGCACGCTGATGTTTGAGGTCAAGTCCGGCAACATCAAGGCCATCACCGGTGCGGCCTTCTCCCCGGAAAAGATTGAGCCCTCGCTGCCCAAGCCCGCGGACTTCGACGCGTTCTGGTCCGAAAAGATCAAGCTGATCAACAGCATCCCGCTGAACCCCGAGCTCACGCCGGAAGCCACCAACCGGGATGACGTCGAGCTGTGGCAGGTCACTCTGGATAACATCAACGGCAGCAAAGTCCATGGCCAGATCGCCCGCCCCAAGGATGCCAAGGGCAAGCTCCCGGCCCTGCTCATCGTGCAGTACGCTGGAGTCTACCCTCTCTCTAAAAGCTGGGTCTGCAGCCCTGCCGAGTCTGGCTGGCTGGCGATGAACATCATCGCCCACGACCTGCCGATCTACGAGTCGAAGGAGTACTACAGCGAGCTCAAGAACGGCGACCTCAAGAGGTATCCAGACATCGGTAACGACGACCGCGAAACCAGCTACTTTCTGCGCATGTATCTGTCCTGCTACCAGGCAGTGCGCTACCTGAAGACCCGCCCCGACTGGGACGGCAAGATACTCGTCGTACGGGGTGGCAGCCAGGGTGGCCTGCAGACGCTTGTCACCGCCGCGCTTTGCAACGATGTCGTCACCGCTGCTATCGCCAATGTGCCTGCCGGCTGCGACCTCAACGGCCCTGTCGCCGGGAACTCCCCCGGCTGGCCCAAATGGTACTACGCCACCAAGGACAAGGACCCCGAAGCGGTTCGCCGCGCCGCCGAGTACTACGATGTGGTCAACTTCTGCTCGAAGATCAAGTGCCCCACCCTGATCGGTGTCGGCCTCGGTGACACAACCTGCCCGGCTCCCGGCGTCTACGCCGCCGCCAACCAGATCCAGGGCCCGGTGGAAGTGATTCCCATGCCCCCGGCTGGCCACAAGAGCACGAAGCTCAACTCCCACGAGACATTCCGTGCGCAGGAGAGACTCTGGCTCAACGATATTGTGCAGGGCAAGCAGCCTCCGGTTGAAGCGGAATAGTTTCCGAACAGGCCAGCAAGATGCCGCGATGAGTTGAAAAACACCTCACGGTGTATTGATTCAACGCATGCGCATCCTCCTCACCGGAGCTACCGGGTATATCGGTGGGCGTCTCGCTCCCCGCCTGCTCGCTGCGGGTCATCACGTGACGGTGTTGGCCCGCGATCCGACCCGGCTGGAGGGACGCCCGTGGTTCCCGCAAGTTTCCATCCTTCAGGGTGACCTGCTCGATGGCGAGGGTGAGTGGACCCGGCAGTTGGAGGGCTTTGACGCCGCCTACTACCTCGTCCACTCCATGAACAGCGGCAGCGGATTCGAGGGGCGGGACAACGCCGCTGCCCGGCACTTCTGCGAGGCTGCACGTCACATTCCGCACACGATCTACCTGGGCGGACTCATGCCCCGCAGCACGCAAGTCTCGCGACACTTGCAGAGCCGCGCCAGCACGGGTGACATCCTGCGTGAACACCTGCCGGTGACGGAGTTTCGCGCCGGGCCGATCATCGGCTCGGGCTCGGCCAGCTTTGAGATGGTGCGCTACCTGACGGAGCGGCTCCCCGTCATGGTCGCCCCCAAGTGGGTTAAAAACCTCGTCCAGCCAATCGCGGTCCGCGACATTCTGGCCTATCTGATCGAGGCACTCAATCAGCCGCCTCTGGGGATCGTTGAGGTGGGTGCTCCCAGCGCTATGACCTTTAAGGAAATGATGCTAGGCTACGCGCAGGTGCGTGGGCTGAAGCGCTTCATCTATCCGCTTCCCGTGCTGACACCGGGGCTGGCGGCACGCTGGGTGGGCCTGGTCACCCCCATCCCCAACAGCCTCGCCGTGCCTCTGATCGAGGGGATCGTCCAGCCGCTGGAGGCGGATATCAGCCGGGCACGAGAGCTGTTTCCGATGATCGAGCCCCTCCCCTACATCGAGGCGGTCGAGCTGGCTTTGATCAAAATCTCCCACAGCGACATCGAGACACGCTGGAGCGGAGCCCTCGGCGAAGGCCCCACCTACCGCCTGATCGACTGGGAGGGCACGATCCGGGAAGAGCGTACGCTCCATGTTGACGCCGATCCGGAGGCGGCGTTTCGGGCCTTCTGCAGTCTCGGCGGTGATCGCGGCTGGCTCGTCATGAACTGGGCCTGGCGGCTACGCGGGATGATGGACCGTGTGGTGGGCGGACCGGGTCTGCGGCGGGGACGCCGGGACCCGCAAAAGCTCCTGCCCGGCGAGACGGTGGACTTCTGGCGGGTCGAGGAGGTCCGCGAACCCAAGCTGCTGCGCCTGCGCGCCGAAATGAAAGTGCCCGGCCGCGCCTGGCTGCAGTGGGAAGCCTGGCCCGAGGGTAGCGGCACACGACTCGTCCAGAGCGCGATCTTTCGCCCGCAGGGGTTCCCCGGCGTGCTCTACTGGTACAGCCTGTACCTCGTGCACAAGTACATCTTTAGCGCCATGATCCGCTCTGTCGGCAAGCTGGCGGAGACCCAGCCTGCCCCCACCGACACACCACCGAATCAAAGCTAGGCGGACCAGAAAGGCTCCTACTCGGCGATGAGTTCGCCCAAACGGCGCATGACAGCGGTCGGGCCGATATACTTTTCTCCGCCGTCGGTGTAGCTGTCCATGATCACATTACCCTCGCGGTCAAAGATCATGAGACAGGGGATGCCATTGCCGGAGGACTTATCCACCTGACCGCTCTTACGGCGATCATACTCGATAGCGGGCCAGGGCATCTCCATCTCTTCCATATACTTCTGCATGGCCTCCTCGTCGCGATCGCTGCTGACGAATACGATCTCGAAGTTCGGGTGCTTAGGCCTCTGCCGGTTGTAGAACTTGACCAGCTTCGGTGTGAACTGGCGGCACGGCGGGCACCAGTGCGCCGACTGGTACACGGCGATGTACTTGACCTGTGACATATCCGCATCACGCAGACGCTGCAGCGTGCCGTTCTGGAGAGATACGAGATTGATATCCAGCCAGGAGGTAAAGCCAGTCGGCTCCAGCGGGGCAGCCTTTAACTGGCCAGTGGCGAGCTGCTCCTGAAGATAGGCCTGGTCCTCAGCGCACAATGAAGCCAACGGAAAGGAATAGACCATCCCGTCGGTCTTACGGAAGTTGACCAAGCCGTCTCCCTCAAAGGAGACGGCCTCGGCATCCATGGTCCGCCCCTGGACATCCGTCCAGGTGCGGGCGTGCGAAAAGCTAGCTGCGAGCAGCAGGAAAAAACAGATAAGACGGCGCATGACGCCGACACTATCAGACTTATTTTACCCGAGTTCCAGCCCAAAGAAGTTACGCGCGTTATCGAAGCAGATGTTTTTGATCATCCCGCCGACCAGCTCGAAGTCACCCGGCAGCTCACCGCGCTCCATTTCGCCACCGACGAGATTACACATCACGCGGCGGAAATACTCGTGGCGCGGGTAGCTCAGGAAGCTGCGGGAGTCCGTCAGCATACCGACAAAGCGTGAGAACAGGCCGAGGTTACCCAGCGCATTCATCTGCATCTCCATACCCTCCTTTTGATCGAGGAACCACCAGCCGCTGCCGAACTGGATCTTACCGGCCTCGGTGCCGTCCTGGAAGTTACCCGCCATGGTGGCAAAGAGGTAGTTGTCGGCCGGGTTGAGGTTGTACATGACGATCTTCGGCAGGCAGCCGTCGGTGGCCAGCGCGTCGAGGTAGCGCGAGAGCGCCACGCCCTGCGGGTAATCACCGATCGAGTCAAAGCCGGTGTCCGGGCCGAGGTTACGCAGCGAGGCTGCGTTGTTATTACGCATGGCGCCGAGGTGGAGCTGCTTCGTCCAGCCCTTCTCAGCGTCGAGCTGACCGAAGTAAACCATGAGGAAACCCGCGAGACGGTTTTCCTCGGCCGGAGTCACGGCCTGCTTGGCGCGGGTCTTCTCAAAGATACGGGTCGCTTCGGCCTTGTCGCAGATCTCCGTCGGGCAGTGGTTCATGCCGTGGTCGGAGAGACGCCCTCCCATGCTGTGGAAGAAGTCGTGGCGCTGCTTGATACCATCAAGCAGTCCCTGGAAGGTGCCGGTGTCCACGCCGGAGACGGCGGCGAGCTTGTCACACCACGCGCCGTAGGCGTCGAGGTCAGCGAGCTGCATGGCCTTGTCAGGGCGGAAGGTCGGGTAGATGCGGGTCTTGATCCCGGAGGCGGCGATGGCCTGATGGTGCTCCAGCGAGTCAACCGGATCATCCGTCGTGCAGACCACACGCACATCAAACTTGTCGAGAATACCCTTGGCGCTCATGTCGGGCTCGGCCAGACGAGCGTTGGCGGCCTCCCAGATGGCCGGGGCCGTCTTTTCGTTGACGATCTCGTCGATCCCGAAGTAGCGCACCAGCTCCAGATGGCTCCAGTGGTAGAGCGGGTTACGCAGGGTGTTGGGGACGGTCTTACACCAGGCGAGGAACTTGTCGTACGGGTCGGCCCCGCCGGTGCATAGCTCCTCGGACACACCGTTGGTGCGCATGGCGCGCCACTTGTAGTGGTCACCCTCCAGCCAGATCTCGAAGAGGTTCGCGAAGCGGCGGTCGGCGGCCACGTCCTGCGGAGGCAGGTGGCAGTGGTAGTCAAAGATCGGCTCGTCCTTGGCGTAGTCGTGATAGAGGCGCCGGGCGGCCTCGGTCTGCAGGAGGAAATCGTCGTGGATGAAGGGTTTCATGGGCGTGGTGGTTGGTGGGTTCGGGAGAAAATGTTTGGGTCACAGAGCTCACTGAGAGCACAGAGATGTTTGTCTTTAAAAGATGAATACGAAAAAGCTTACACGTGTTTGTTTTTGAATAAAAAAGAAAGCACCCGCTCTGTGGGCTCGGTGCCTCCTCTGTGAGCTCTGTGGCCAGTTCTTGATGTTTACACTAGATCGTCATGGCGGCGTAGCCACCGTCGACAAGGATCTCGGCCCCGGTGATAAAGCTACCGGCATCGCTGGCGAGCAGGATGGTCGCACCGATCAGCTCGGCGGCTTCGCCGAAACGCTTCATCGGGGTGTGCCCCATGATCTGCTCAACGCGCTCAGGCGTGAGGACCTTGCGGTTCTGCTCGGCGGGGAAGAATCCGGGCACGAGGGTGTTAACGCGGATCTTCTGCGTGGCCCACTCGCGGGCGAGGTTCTTCGAGAGGTTGTGGACGGCTGCCTTGCTGGCCGAGTAAGTGAACACGCGCGAGAGCGGCGTCACCCCGGACATGGAGCCGACGTTGATAATCGAGCCACCTTGGCCGCGCTCGACAAAGTACTTACCGAAGACCTGGCAGCAGGACAGCAGGGCCTTGAAGTTAACGTCGAGGATGCGGTCGACCTCTTCCTCGGTGATCTCGAAGAACGGAGTCGGGCTGTTCACACCGGCACCGTTGACCAGGATATCGACCTGACCGGACTTCTTGAGCACGCGCTCGAGGAGGTCCTTGCGCTGTTCGGAGTCACCAACTTCGCAGGACTCAAAGTAGCTCTTGCCGTGGAAGGCGCGGAGTTTTTCGAGACGAGCGGCAGCCTTCTCCTCGCTGCGGCCAACGAGTACGACCTCGGCTCCGGCACCAGCCAGGCCCTCGGCCATCGCACCGCAGAGCTCACCCGTGCCACCGATGATGACCGCGGTTTTACCTTCGAGGGAGAAAAGTTTGTTTAAGTAATCAGACATGGTTTTAAGTTATTCGGATTAACCGCAAAGAACGCTAAGAACACGAAGAGCTTGGGTGGTAATTGTGCACCACTCGTCGAATCCCATGCTTCATAAGGGTCGTGTTAAAGTTGAGAAGTAATCCAAGCTGTAGGTCAGACAATTTTAAGTATGTAAGGACCTGGGCCATGTGAACATCAGTCATTTTTTCGACAGACTTCAGTTCAACCAGCAGACAATTCTCCACGAGCAAATCCACACGATAGGCATCTTCAACCTGGTAATCCTTATAGACGACAGGAAGACACTTCTGGCGCACAAAGCTTACACCCCGGAGGGACAACTCGTGCGCCAGACAAAGCTCGTACGCATTCTCCAACAGTCCGGGCCCCAGTAAGCGATGCACCTCAATGGCAGCATCGATAACGGTCCCAGCTGCTGCTTCGACGTCCATCGTTTCGAACCTCTTTGTGCCCTTTGCGCTCTTTGCGGTTATAAATATATTTTCAATTCTAGCGCACGACGCGGGCGCCGCCGCCCTTCATGATCTTTTCGACTTCCTTGCAGGAGGCCATGGTGGTGTCACCGGGGGTGGTCATGGCGAGGGCACCGTGGGCGGCACCGTAGTCGACGGCCTGCTGCGGGTCGTTCTTGGCGAGGAAGCCATAGACGAGGCCGCTGGCGAAGCTGTCGCCGCCGCCGACGCGGTCCATGATCTCAAGGCGCGGGTACTGCTGCGACTCGTAGAACTCGCCGTCGTGCCAGCAAATGGCGCTCCAGTCGTTGACGGTGGCGGTGTGGACCTCGCGCAACGTCGTGCCAGTGGCCTGGAAGTTCGGGAACTCCTTCACGGCGGTGGCGATCATCTTCTTAAAGCTTTCGACCTGGATGTTACCGATCTGCTCGCTCACACCCTCGACCTCGAAGCCGAGGCACGCGGTGAAGTCTTCTTCGTTGCCGATCATGACGTCCACGTACTTGGCGATCTCGCGGTTGACTTCCTGGCACTTGGCGTGGCCACCGATGGACTTCCACAGCGAGGGGCGGTAGTTGAGGTCGTAGGAGACGATGGTGCCGTGCTTCTTGGCGATCTTGACCGCCTCGATGACAACGTCCGGCGTGGTGTCGGAAAGGGCTGCATAGATGCCACCGGTGTGGAACCAGCGCACGCCGCATTCGCCGAAAATGTATTCCCAGTCAACGTCGCCGACCTTGAGCTGGCTGGCTGCGGTGTGGCCACGGTCCGGCACGCCGACAGCGCCACGGATACCGTAGCCGCGCTCGGTGAAGTTGAGGCCGTTACGCACGGTACGGCCGACGCCATCGTAGTCCTTCCACTGGATAAAGCGGGTATCGACGCCACCCTGCAGGATAAAGTCCTCGATCAGGCGACCGACGGGGTTCTCGGCAAAGGCGGTCACCACTGCGGCGCGCAGGCCGAAGCAGCGGCGCAGGCCACGGGCCACGTTATACTCGCCGCCACCTTCCCAGGCGGTGAACTGACGGGCGGTGTGCACGCGGCCCTCACCGGGGTCGAGGCGCAGCATCACCTCGCCGAGCGAGATAATGTCATATTGGCAGGATTCCTTGGGCTTGATATCAATGGCCATGGGTAGTGTCTCTTTAGGTCTATCTAAGGATTTGATGGTTTAAATGTTCAGGGCTGCTGAGCCTTACCGCGCCGCTTCCACACATAGTAGTTGGGGCGGACTTCACCGGCTGAGCGGATGTTGATTTGATCAGCGTTATAAAAGGTGATGGTCAGCGTGGTGACGTTGGGCTGCTCGCCCATGATCACAGTCAAGGTTTTCCCGCTGGCAGTGATGTAGCGCGCGGGGATGCGGATCTGGTTCTCCTTGTGGACGATTGTGATCTCACCCTTTGAGAAATGGTAGGCGGTGAAAAGCAGCTTTTCGAGAGCCTTGGGCCACATCGTCGCGCTGAAGTCCACCCGCTGCTCAGGGGTCATCTGTGCCCACTCCGAAGAATCCTCAAAGTTGGCCCAGCTCTCCTCCGAATCAATCACCCAGGTCCCGATGATCGCCGCCTGCGGATTGACCGTTTCTGCCCGGAGCAGACCGGGTAACAGCAGGGAGGCGACGAAAAGACAACGGATGATCAAAGCTTTCATGAGGCAGGATGTAGCGCATCAGCACAGGCTCGGCAAGCGCGCATCTCGACGAACTCGCCGAGGTGGCGCGCCCGCATGCCTTTAGGCATCGGGGGCCACGGCGAAGTCGTCCCGCTTCCAGCCCTTCTCGCCGCACTCCTGTGCGATCTCGTTAAAGGCATCGATCTCGGCCCGCGAGAAGAGCAGACCACCGGCCGCGTCCGAGCGCTTGGCAGCCTCAGCCTCAATCTGGCCCGGCAGGATGCAGGATTCGTTACCATGACCGAGGATGTCGGCGAGGACGGCCTTGACATTTGCAGCCTGATCGCGACCAAGGGCAAAGTCCCCGCCAGACACGGCCTCGGGGTGGATAACCTGAAAGTAAAAGGCCGGCGTATGCTTCTCGTCGGGCTGCTTTTCCCAGCGCGAGCGCAGGGTCGGCAGCGAGCCACCGATGAAGGCGCCCATCAGCTCGTTGATGAGCGAGAGGCCATAGCCCTTGTGTGCCCCGAAGGTCGTCAGAGCGGCTACCTCGGTCGGCTCGGTGGTGGGCTTACCGTTCTTGTCCACGGCGGCACCGGCGGGAAGCTGGGTGCCCTCACGGGCGAACTGCTGCACGCGCCCCATCGCAACCACGGAGGTCGCCCAGTCCACAACCAGCGGGAAGCCGACCGCGTCCGTCGTGGGAAAGCCCCAGGAGTGCGGATTAGTCCCGAGCGTGGGGAACTTACCCATGAAGGGCACGACTTCGGCCAGTGCTGCGGTACAGTTTGTATAGGCGATATAACCGCGCGCGGCGGCCTCCATCACGTAGCCCCCACCCCAGAGGTAGTGAAAGGCGTTGTCCACCGAAACCTGTCCGATCCCGTACTTATCCGCCAGCGCAATAGCGGTATCCATCGCCTCGTAGGCGGTGGCCTGACCGAGCTTGCGGTTGGCATTCCAGATCTCACTCGCGGCAAAGCGGGTGGACTTCTTCTCGATCTGGGCATTCGGCTTACAGCCACCAGCCATGGAGCCAAAAAGGTGATCGAGGTGC
The DNA here is from genome assembly GCF_019603315.1 of Ruficoccus sp. ZRK36. Lineage (NCBI taxonomy): Bacteria > Pseudomonadati > Verrucomicrobiota > Opitutia > Puniceicoccales > Cerasicoccaceae > Ruficoccus > Ruficoccus sp. ZRK36. The sequence goes on along the minus strand of NZ_CP080649.1, from coordinate 1,930,462 downwards.
AGGGCCTTGATCGCGTTATGGGTGCGAATGCCGTGGCGGCTGGCGTGGGCGGAGAAACGAGCGGCAGCGGCGGCCTCGTCTTCGGTGAAACCACGGTGGCGGTAGGCGGCAACGACCAGAGCGTTATGCTCGGACTCGGGAACGATGTAGAAAGTTTCGGACATGATATGGGATATTTTTAATTGGCTGGCCACAGAGCTCACAGAGAAAGCACAGAGCACTCGGAGAAATATTATTCTGAAAACTCTGTGTTCTCTGGGCCTCCTCTGTGAACGCTGTGACCAAAAATAAAATTTAGTCTAAAGCGGGGACGGGAACGTCGTTGATCTGGGCCAGCGGCGGTTTGCCTTCGAGGCACAGGAGCAGGTTTTTGGTGGCCATGATAGCCTGACGCTGCACGGACTCGTGCGTGCGCGAGCCGATATGCGGCGTGATCACGCAGTGCGGAGCACTCAGCAGCGGATGGTCGGCACTGGGCGGCTCTTCATCGAGCACGTCCGCACCGTAGCCGCCGATTTTGCCGGACTTGAGCCCCTCCACCATATCGGCGGTGTTGACCAGCTCACCACGGGCGCAGTTGAGGATGATAACGCCGTCCTTCATCTTGGCCATGGACTTGGCACTGATGAGGTCGCGGGTCTCGGCGGTGAGGTTGGTGTGCAGCGAAATAATGTCCGCCTTTTCAAAAATCTCATCAAAGGTCTCGGCACGCTCGACCCCATGCTCGGCGGCGAACTCCTCGGGCCAGTACAGGTCGTTACCGATGACGTTCAGGCCAAAAGCCTTGGCGCGGATAACCATCTCCTTACCGATGCGGCCGAGGCCGATGATCCCGATGGTCTTACCCATGATCTCGTGCCCGGTGATGCGCTTCCACTGCCCGGCGCGCACGTAGTTGACCTCCTCCACGAGGTTGCGAAAAAGCGCCAGCATCAGCCCAAAGCTGTGCTCGGCCACCGTGGTGTGATTCACACCCGGCGTGAAGCAGATCGGCATCCCCATCTCAGTAGCGGCCTCGACATCAATCTTGTCCACGCCGATGCCGTACTTGGCGATGATCTTGAGCTTGGGAGAAGCCTTTTCGAGCACCTTGCGGGTGATGGCGTCATCCCCGCAGAGAAAAGCGTCAAAGTCGCCCACCAGATCGAGCATCTGCTGCTCGGAGAGCGGGCCGCGCTCGCGCTGGACTTCGTGGCCGGAGCCGTTGAGCAGGTCGTGGTGCGGACCCGGTGTATCCTGGTAGGAGGTAGTGGTAAGGAGTATTTTTGCCATGAGAGAACTATAGAATCCCACCAAAATCACACACGTGTAGGGTTCGCGTCAAGCCCGAAGCATCAGAAATAGCGATAACTCAACAAATCCTCAGCCAGGCAGGCCCTAAACCTGCACGGCGGATTCGCGCTCGATCAGGGTGGGCCGAATCAACTGAGGCTGAATGGCTTCCGCCGCTTCCCCACCCTCAATAAGGGCATCAAGCATGTCGGCAGCCGCCCGCATCATGGACTCGACGCGCTGGTCGATCGTCGTGAGCGGAGGCCAGGCATAGGCCGCAATGTCGTTGTTGTCATAGCTGACCAACGATAAATCCTGGGGGAAGCGCCACCCGTCCTTGCGCAGGCGGTGCATCATACCGATTGCCACCCGGTCGTTGAGCACGATGGCGGCGGTGGCTTCCGGTTTTTTCTCCAACAGCAACTCGGCCATATGTTCACCATAGGCATAGTCATGCTGCTGCTTACCCTCACGGCACAGATGCGTAAAATCCTGCTTCCAGTTCAGGCCGAGCTTTTGGGCGGTATGCGCGAGCCCGGCCAGCTTGGCCGCCCCATAGGCGTCGGTCGGGTCAAGCCCGAGTGTGACAAAGCTCCGATGCCCGAGACTGTGCAAATATTCGAGGCTGAGCTTCATCGAATAGGCACGGTCAAGCGTAACGCGGTGGTCGATGCCGGGCTTTTCCGGGTCGATCCAGACGACGGGCGTTCCCTGCTCGCGCGCATTGCGGGGGCCGGGGTCGTCCTCGCTCAGGCGCGAGCCGATCAAGACGATGCCGTCCACCCGCATCGATAGAAAGTGCGCGATGATCCGCTCTTCGAGGCCGGGACTGCCCACGGTCAGCTCGATCATCGTATGCCGCCCCTGCTCACGCAGCAGCTGCTGCAGCATCGAGCTCTTACGCACGAGAATCGGCGTCTCGATCTCCTGAAAACAGATGCCGATCGTGCCGGTCGGCCCTCCACGCAGGCCACGGGCCAGGGCGTTGGGCTGGTAGCCGAGCTCCTGCATCGCCTGCTGCACACGCTCAACCGTAGCCGGGAGAACGCCGGGATGCCCGTTGAGAACCCGCGAGACTGTCCACCTCGATAAACCAAGATGGCGGGCCAGTGCGGCGGCGGTGGCGGGCCTGGAGGGACGAGTTGACATGGTGCTGGGCTTGGGAAAGGCTGGAAACGTTAAGGACCACCTAACACGTGTCGGCTTTTCGTCCGCTCTGTCAAGACATACCACGCATGGTACACACAAACAAACCTGTCATTCTCGGCCTGAAAAAGTCGTTCGGCTTCGGCGATCGCCTCGGTCTGGCTGGCCCCGGCCATCTGGCCGCGCTAAAGGAATCGAGCTTCCGGGGGATGCTCGCCCAGCAGTCCATCCGCGAAATCAGCCGCACCCGTCGCCGCGCCGACCAGGTCGTCGAGGCCGCACAGCAAGCCGTCGAAGAGGCCCGCTACACGCGCCCGTGGGGAGCAGATGCCGACCACTTGAAAACCGACCTGGACATCCTGAGCATGGTGGAGGCGGGCTTCACCTACTTTACCCTCGATCCGAGCGAGGCCGTCGTTCAGGAGGCTGACACGATGCAGGAGGACGAGCTGCAGGCCGAAGCAGAGAAACTCGTGCGCGAGGGCGTCATGCCCAAGGGCTGGGAAGAACGCTACCTGGGCGAAAAATGGGACATCGACCAGGGGCCTCCCCTCGCCTTTGACGAGGAGTCCCTGCTGCGCGCCGCCGTCAAGTACGCCCGCGCCACGGCGGAGGCCGCCCGGCTCCATGCCACTGTCGCCCGCCACTGCACAGACCGCCCCTTTGAGGTAGAGGTGGCGGTGGACGAGACCATCGGCGCGACTACCCACCGCGAGCACCTCTTTCTCGCCACGGAGCTCAAGCGCCGCGGCGTCAGCCCCGTCGCCATCGCCCCGCGCTTCGTGAGCCGCTTCGAAAAGGGCATCGACTACGTCGGCGACATTGATGTCTTTAACGAGGAGCTGGAGCGTCACGCCGCTCTCGCCCGCAAGCTCGGCCCCTACAAAATCTCCGTCCACAGCGGCTCCGAAAAATTTTCGCTCTACCCCTCGATTGCCCGTATCTGCGGGGATTTGCTGCACATCAAGACCGGGGGCACCAGCTATCTGGAGGCCCTGCGCGTCGTCTGGCGTGAGGAGCCGGAGCTGTTCAAGGAGATCGCTGCCTACGCCGCCTCCCACTTTTCGGAGGAGCGAGGCTCCTTTCTGGTCTCCACCACTCAGGAGGAGGTGGACGCGCTGGCCCACTCCTGGCCCGCCGATGCCGAGCTGGCCTACTTCGGGGAGCGCATCGGACGGCAGTTGCTGCATGTGACCTTTGGCTCGATTCTCGTGCTCGGTCGCCGTGCCAGCGGCCTGCCCTTTAACGAAGCCATCCACGAAGTGCTCGCCGCCCACACGGACGAGTACCGGGAGGCCCTGGCCCTGTGCCTCGGCAAACACCTTTCTCTTCTGGAGCCCGAGGAGGCCTGAGCGCGCTTCATACGCGACAAAAAGCTTGTTAAGTATCGGCCAATATCGTCCGCTATAACAAGATGCGCCGTGCGCTTACGCTCAGTCTTTCTGTCTCTCTCTCACTGCTGTCGCTGGCGAATGCCTCCCCGCCGTCAGAAGTCGATGTAAACACGCCCCCCACCGGCGCATCTATCGACGAATCCGTCGAGCAGATTTACCTGCGGGTGGACCCGACCTACATCCTGCCGGAGGGAGCCGATCCGACCGACGCACCGTTCAAGACCATCCAGGACGCCGTCAACGCCGCCATGCAGTATCTGGAGCGTGACATCCCGGTGCGTATCGGCATCACCCCGTCTATTTATCGCGAGTCGATCACCATCCCCGGTAACTCGCTCGGCGCTCTGCTGGTGATCGAGGGGGACTCCGCCCTCTACACCATTATCACCGGCAGCGAGCCCCTTACCAGCCACTGGTCACTCGTCGATAAAGAGAAAAACATCTGGCGCCACTCCTGGACCCACGACTGGGGCGATTTCACACTGGACCAGAGCTGGTCCAGCAGCCAGGGCCCTCTGGCCCCGCAACGCCTCGTGTCCCAAAGCCGTGCCCACAGTGTTGCCCTGAGCTGGGAGCCTCCCGGTGAGGGAAGCGACCCTACCGCCTGCTACCGCATTTACCGTCAGCGGGTCGGACGAACGGGGCAGGACTACGAGCTCGTCGCCGACGAGGTCCGCGAAACCACCTGGGAAGACACCGATCTGGAGCCCTCCACGGCCTTCGAGAACAACAGCTACACCTACTACGTCACGGCGATTAACAAGTGGGGCAAGGAAAGCCGCCCCTCGGGCATCGTCAACAGCCGCGCCCGCGACCCGGAGGGAGTCGGATATCCGCCGTATATCGTGCGACGTCGCGAGCGACTTTTCGCCGGAGGCCTTTTGGGAGCCCCACTGGTGATGGTCGAAAAGCCGGAGAATCTCGCCATTTTCGGAGAGATTGGGAGCTTTTATGTGAGTGACGGTTACCTGCGCGACCGCTCCGACGGCTATGTGCTCGTCTGCCTCCCTGAGGGCGAAACACCCGATGACACCGTGATCGAGGCCTCGACAAACCTCAACCCTGGCCGCAAAAACGCCAGCGCCTGTCTCTACATCGTCGATAAGCCCAACCTCGTCCTGCGCAACCTCTCTCTGGTCAACTCCGTGCAAAACGGCCTGCATCTGGACAGCTGCCGCAATGTCTTAATCGAGGATGTCTATGTCAGCGGAAACGGCGGAAGCGGCATCGACATCAACGTCCAGCGTAAGCTCCAACCCGTAAGCGAGGCTGTCACTCTGCGCCGCGTCCACACCCGCGGCAACGGCGGTAGCGGCATCTCCGCCTCGCGTTTGCTGAACTTTCGCATCGAGGACTGCGCGGTCAATGGCAGCAATCAGCGTTCGTTCTGGAATGAGCAACAGAACAACCCACCCTACCTGTGGAACCGGGCCGGACTGCTGCTCAGTAACGCCCACCGGGGACTGATAAGTCATCTCGAAGCCTCCGTCAACTTCGCCCCCGGCCTCTGGCTCGACTACAACAACCGGGGCATCCGCATCGTGGATTCGCTTTTCGAGGATAACTGGCCCGGCGGCCTCAAGCTGAGCGCCAGTCAGGGGCCGTTTGTTATCAGAGGCAACCAGTTTGTCCGCAACGGAGTCGGGCTCATCCTCGCCAACGCTCGCAACGGCTTGCTGGAGGACAACATCTTTGCCGACAACCTTGAAGCGCAGATCGAGGTCCTCCGCCTCCCCGCACGCCCGGTTGTTGACTGGACCGATCAGGCGGAGGAGACCGTCCGCACGGAGAACTGGACATGGCGCGACAACATTTTCAGCACACAACTGGTCCAACCCGACATAACCTGCCTGATCAAGGTTCCGTATGCCGAGTGGCCGGATTTCTACAATACACTAAAATCTTCCCGCAATCTGTGGTGGATGGCCTTTGAGCCCGATCAGGCCGCACAGCTCGACGCGCTGCAGATCAATCTCTCCGGCTGGCAGATGGCCACCGGGCAGGACCTCGACTCACGCTTCGCCGACCCGAAACTGACCCGCAACAAAGACACCCGACGCTACGAGCCGGAGCCGGACTCCCCCGTCCACGACCGCGCTAACTGGACTGCGATCGAGCTGCCCGAAGACCACCGGGAGCAGTTCGAGGCTGCCCATCCGCAGCCCCATCCGGATACATTGGATTCGGACAAGTAGCAGCAGACATTAGCCTGACGGGCAGCAAGCACCCCAGAGCGCTTTTGCTGCAGTTTGGGGGCAGCGAACACCTCAAAGCGCTTGTCAGGGAACCGTCGCTGTGCGAAGCTGACTCTTTACACGTATGCCCGGACTGGACGCCATCCTCCCTCTCTTGTGGATCCCCTTCGTGACCGCCTTTATCGGCTGGCTGACGAACTGGGTGGCCATTCGCATGCTTTTCCGCCCCCGCCGCCCGGTACGGCTGCTCTTCTTTACCTGGCAGGGGCTGATTCCCCGCCGTCAGAACGACGTCGCTGACACCGTGGCCGAGGTCATCGAGCGCGAGGTCCTCAGCCAGCATACCATCCGCACGGAGCTGGAGCGGCTGGACGTCAGCGGGCGGCTGGACGAGTTCGTCCGGCGCGTCGTCCGTGAAAAGGCGGGCCGCAAGCTCCAGGCGATCCCGCTGATCGGCGCTTTTATCAACGACCGCACCCTCGGCATGATCGAGAAAGCGGCGGTGGACGCCGTCCACGAGGAGGCCGATAAAATGCGCGACAATCTGGCCGAGGACCTGGAGAAACACCTCCAGATCCGGGACATCGTACGCCAGCGCATCGCCGACTTTGACCTCGATAAACTCGAAGAGGTGGTCAAACAGGTGGCGACCCGCGAATTTCGCCTCATCGAGTGGCTCGGGGGTATCCTCGGCTTTATCATCGGTGTGGCCCAGGTCGCCATCCTCTTAGCCATCGGTGCAGCCTAGTCTGTCCCTTTGCCTCAAGCCTGGACGAGCCCCTAGGGCAGACCACCTAATCATGGCGTCATTGAACGTATTCGGCGGAATACTTTTTGCCGAAGTGGGCACCTTGAGCAGTGTAGGGTTATTATCCTGCCCGATCACCCCAGCCCCACAAAAGACTTCCTGATACCTCGGTGGTATCAGTTTCAAGGCCATCGCCTAAGCGCGGTTGACCAGCATCCAGCTGTGTTCTGCACGCAGCCTGCGCATGCTGCGACGTTGGGGAACTCAGGCCATCAGCCTGCACCACCGCCATAGCGGTATCAATGCCCCTGCCCGGAGAGGATTCGGCTCGTCCGGGCAGATCGTGGAAGACGCTTTCAAGTCCCATACTAACCAAACCCCTCATGAAAAAACCCCTCGACCCCCGATACCCTGCTCCGGCCATCCGCCGGGGATTTACCCTGACCGAGCTGCTCGTTGTCATGGCCGTCATACTCGTCCTGCTGACCATTTTAATCCCTGCGGCCAGTGAGATACGAGATAAGGCCAACGCCAGCAAATGTACGTCAAATCTCCGTCAGATCGGCGTTCTTTTCCACAGCTACGCCCTGGATAACGACGGCTACCTGCCCTACACCGTGAGCAGGGAAACGATGCACTCCTGGGACTATGCCTTGCTGCTGTATGCGATTTCCGAAGAAGAAGCGCGCGCCGTGGGCAATGCACAAGAACTCCCCCACGAAGCCTTCAGCTGCCCCTCCGCCTCTAAAATCGCCCGAGGCACCATGTCGGCATCCTCCTATGCCGCCAACCTGAACCTGCTCGGCCTCTTTACCTCTGCCATGGAGAGCGAGCCGGGAAATGTGCGACTGGGAAACGTGGAGCACCCCTCCAAAACCTACCTGGTCGCTGACTGCGACGAGCGGGAGTTCGCACACTACTCACGCCCGAACTTTGAGCGGCAGAGGTATGGAGATGTCTCTGCCATCCAGCGCCATAACGGCGTCATAAACATGCTGTTCGCCGATGGCTCCGTGCAGCCACTCACCCTCGACGACATCCCCTGGGGAAACACCAGCTCTCGCGAAGAGGCCCCCTGGGGCCCGAATTAAAACACACGGTATTGATTCCGCCGGGGCCTGCCGGAGGAAAATCTAAAAAAACAGACCGGCACCGCAGGATGCGGAGCCGGTCTGTGAAAAATGACTGAGTGTGAGAGGGACTCTGAGTCGGGCTAGTCGTCGAAGAGCTTCTCGTTGGGGAAGAAGCACTGGATTTCGGCTTCAGCCGACTCGACGCTATCCGAGGCGTGAACCAGATTCTTCATCTTGTCCGCGCCCATGTCGCCACGAATCGTGCCAGCCGGAGCCTCGACCGAGTCCGTCGGCCCGAGGATCGAACGCACACGCTTGATGCAGTTCGGCCCCTTGAAGACCATAACGAGCACCGGTCGAGAGCCCATGAACTCAGCAATCCGCGGGAAGAACGGCTTATCCGAGATATGCGAATAATGCTCACGCAGCTGATCTTCGGTCAGCTCTATCATCTTACAGGCGACAATGCCAAGGTTCACCTTGGCGAAGCGATCCAGAACGGCGCCCCAGAGCTTACGCTCCATGCAGTCAGGTTTGAGAATGATCAGGGTTTTTTCCATGATATTGATATGTCTATCCGGCCCGGTATGCGGGAAACCTCCGGCCATGACAAGCCCTTATCTGGCTCCCCGGCGGCACCGCCCTAAATAACACGCTGCCTGTCATACGTTACCACCAGCCCTTATTTTACGACCCAAAGATATAAGAGGCCTCCCGGATGGCAGGTCGGAAATGCCTACACCTGCCACAAGTCCCCCACCCATTCAACATCGAACATTGGCATCATTCGGGCCCAGCATCAGTGCCCATCCAGAAAAGAACAGTAAGCTTCCCTTATTTAAAATGGCTGACGACGCCTGCGCTTTGCCTTGACCTGCTGGCAGACAAAGCTCATAGCTAATTTTTCAAGGCGTGGGGCCGTAGCTCAGTTGGAAGAGCGCGTCGTTCGCAATGACGAGGTCGTCGGTTCGATCCCGATCGGCTCCACCAATTCTTTCCAGCCCTCCCGAACCCGGAGGGCTTTTTCATCCCGGAGAGTACCAGCCAAAAAAACGGGGCGCCCAACGACGCCCCGCAGGAAGTTTAGCTTACGGTACAGATCAGGACTTCTCCGGATCGCTCTTGCCGCTATCAAGCGCGTCGGCCAGATCATCAGCCAGGCCACCTGGGCGGGACGGATCGATGCCGAGCTCGTGCAGGAGCTTGTCCACGATGGGCGAGTTCATCCGGTAAGCGAGCAGGGACTCCATCAACTGATTCGGCATGCCACCGGAGCTGGCCGGAGCCAAAGAGCCGCCGTTGGAGCCGTTGCTGCTGCCATTCGAACCCGGTACGGCAAAGCCGTTGGTCGAGACGATCTTGATGCTGTCGATCTTTTCCATCGGCTTGACGCTGGCCTCGATAATCTGAGGTGCGACCTGGGCAAGGATCTTGCGGATCTCGAAGTTGATGATCTCCTGGCTCAGCAGATTCTTGGCTTCGTTGATCGCCTTCTCGCCGTAGGCTTCGACCTCGAAACGCTTCTGGTCGGCCTCCGCCACGATGCGGATACGCTCGGCACTAGCCTTGGCCTCGGTGACAGCCGCCTCTGCCTTGTCGAGCGCGGCCTGTTTCTCGGCTTCAGCAGCCACCTTGATATCGATGGCTTCCTTTTCGGCAGCCTCGCGGGCCTTAATCAACTGGATTTCCTTTTCACGGTTGGCCACAGAGGTCTGGCGCACGGTCACGACATTTTCCTCTTCCTTGACCATCAGCGAGCGAGCCTTGGCAGCCTGGGCTTCGGCCTCCGACTGTTCTTCAGATTTTTTGGCCACCGCGATATCAGCCGTCTGCTTTTTAATTTCAACGGACTGCTGCCGATCGATGTCGGCCTCCTCGACTTGGCGCTTGGCGTGAATATCGCGCTCCTTAATCGCCTGCTCGCGAGTGATGTCTCGCTCCTTCACGGCCTGTTCGGATGCGATAGCGGCCTCCTTCTCCTTTTGCTCCTGGACGATACGGGCCTCTTCGGCTTCGCGCTTACGGGTAGCCTTTTCAGTGGCAACGAGAGATTCCTGTGAGGCGGTGGCGAAGGCGACCTCGCGCTCCTGATCGAGCCGGGCCATCTCCTCGTCGCGCTTGATATGGAAGCTCTGGCGGGCGGCCTCCAGGTTCTTCGTCTCAATGAGCACACGTGTGTCCTGCTCGATACGGTTGCGCTCCTCACGCTTGGCCTCAGTGATCATGGTCAGCTTGGCCAGGCCCTGAGCATCAAAGGCGTTGTCTTCCTTAAAGTAAGTGCGGCCGGTCTGGTCGAGTGCAGTCAGTGAAACGGACTCCAGCTCAAGACCGTTCTTCAGCAAGTCTTCGCTCACGGAAGATTGCACCGACTGGACAAACTCAGCCCGCTGCTCGTGCAGCTGCTCCATGGTCAGACCTGCGGCCACCGCGCGCAGCGAGTCCACAAACTTACCCTGCAGCAGCTCTTTGAGCATCTCAGGCTGCAGTGTGCGGTCACCGAGTGTCTGTGCGGCCTTGGCGATGGACTCCTTTTCCGGGCGGACGCGGACGTAGAACTCAGCCGTCACATCGACACGCATGCGGTCCGCAGTAATAAGGCCGTCCTCGTTTTTACGGTCCACCTGCAGACGCAGGGTCCGCATGTTTACAGGAATGATTTCCTGGAAAACCGGCAGGCTGATCGCACCGCCATCAAGGATGACCTTCTCGCCTCCAAGACCGGTACGAACGAAAGCCAGCTCCTTAGAGGAGCGCTTATAAAGCCGTGCAACGACGACACCGAAGAAAACCAGAGCGGCAAAGGCAATGCCGATCCAAATCAGTATATTAATATTAAACATGGCGTTTGTGAGTAATCGTTAGTGTATAGAGATAAAGGGTGCTCAGTTTGAGCGGCGGACCTCCGAGGCGGTCTGTCACGCACCGTCGAGGTGCGGGTTATTGGGGGCGATGCAGGTGAACTCACCGTCATCCTCGGCGACAAGCAGCACATGCTCCCCTTGCTTAAAAGAAGCCTCCTCGCGATCAGCTCGCACCATGACATAGTGCGTGCGCCCGAGCGGCCCCTTGAGTTTAGCCTCAGCGGCACGCTCGTGAGTGGCCTCGCCAATCGTGATCGTCGCCACGCGGCCCACATAGCTGTGGCTGGACACGGCGTTCGTCTCGTCTTTAGGCAGGATGTGCCCAAACAGGGCATTGCCCCACTTCAGAGGAAACACCGCAGCGACCAGCGACAAGGGCGCGATGACGATGGCTGGCAGCAGCCCGATCCCGCTCTCGGAGAGGAACAACTGGACGTTGTAGCCAATGCAGGAGAACAGAAACAGGAAGAGCAGGAAGCTGATGATAAACGGGACGCGGCCGAAGTTCATCCAGCCAAAGACATCCGCTACCCAGGAGTGCTCGACGCTCCCCTCGCCCATCTCGACATCGGCATCAACGCTAAGCTCGCTGGGGAGGTCAGCCTCGAAGTCCGGGATCAGGTCATCAACCCAACCGAATAGGCTGATCCCCGTCAGCAAACTAACGGTTTGAAGGATGCCGATGAGGAAAAACAAACCCAACGCCACCGCGAAGGGCAGGTTCTCCTGTGCGATAAAATGAGCGTACATGCGGGTGCGTCGTCGCCGACACTACTGGTTGGAGAGCGCTTTCATGCGCGCTTCGATCCGGGCTTTCTTGTTCAAGTGGGCGAGCTCTACCAGCTTTCCACTTTCTTCAGAGCCCGCTTTCATGGCCGTGCGGCGTACGCCGGTCGCGTCCTGAATCACCCTTGAGAAAGCGCGTTCGGCACGGTCGGCCTTGGCGGTGGCGCTGCCACTGGCAGGCATCCCGCCGGGTGCATCAGGAGCACCGGTGACAGACGCTTCCTGCTGAGTCTTTTTAAACTCGAACAGCTCGTCGTCCATCTCGTTGCGCTTGGCGACAAGACCGGCGATCGCTTTATTCAGCTCCTCTTCCTGACGGCCCAGATCTCCCAACTGGCTTTCCAGAGCCGGGAGCTGATCCTCAATGTCGAGCTGACGGGAAATCGCGGCCTCCACCAAGTCCTTACGGCCCTGCTTGTGTGCCTCCATGGTCTGCTCCTCGATAGAGGAATGCTCTTCGTTGAGCTTGGTCATGGCTTTGGAGACATGGTACTTCTGAGCGGTGATGCGTCCCAGCTCGGCCTTGACCTCGTCGAGCGCGGCATCGACCTCCGAGATGGCCTGTTCCAACACAACCTCCGGGGCCAGCCCTTCGATCTTTGAGACAATGGAGCTGGCGGTGCCCGTGATAATCCGCCGTATGCGGCTACTGATGGTATCGTTCATAACAGTATGGCGTTGGGGGTTAGTCCAGATGCAGCACAGTGCGCATCCGGGTCAAAAATTCTTTTTCAGAGTCAGCCTTACCGTCGGCACCCAGCAGATCGACGATGGCTTCACGCTGTTCTTGTTTCAAACCATCGGATTCACGCCGAGATTTATTAAACAATCGGGTAAACAAGCTCATGATAATCGGGTATGATACTAACTCTGTTTGCGCTTGGACAACAGTCCAACCAATTCGGAAATCGTCTGTAATTTATCCTCCAGCAGATGGGGGTTATAAGTGGGGGACTCTGACGTCAGCCCCAGTCGAAGCACCTGCTCAACCAGCCGAAGAACTAGCGTCAGCAGGCGCTCCTCGGTTTCCAGCAGATAGGGCAGCTGCTCTTTCTGAGGCGGCTCCTGCTGCCTGCTAGCCAGATGAGCCAACCCAAGCGGCAGGATGTTTGTGACGATGTCAACAAGCTCAGAATGAACATTCTGCTCGTACTCCAGCTTCTTCAGATTCTTGCGCGCGGGCTCCGTCAGCCGGTTCAGCTCCTCAACCCCCTCGGCATAAGTACCGAAATGCTCATGGTACTGACGAAAAAAAGAGGCCACATGACGAAGCTTCTCGCTGGCGGTCACTTTTCCGCCAAAGGAGTGCTGCATCATGAAATCGTAATCCTGCTGACTGATGCGGCCGCTGATCGGTACGGTCTTAACTGGCTCATTCATGGCAGTGAGGGGCTTGAGGTGAGACTTTTTAGGGGGGTGGATGGATGGCGGGAGGCGAATATGCATAATAGTTATGCAAATATATTTTAAATATTCAAGAAAAATCGATCATTCGTCTGAACCATGCCCACACGGCCCATCAAACGGCCCACTCCAACAAGATCTCCTATCGAAAAACATATGCGACGTTGCGGACACGTATAAGTGCATGCAACCTATGGGCATGGATAAGACCGCACAGATTACGCTGAGGAATCTCCAGCCTGAGGATTACCGGCAGACCCGTAAAACCATGCTCGAAGCCTATCGCGGGGCCAACTACGAGCCGTGGTCTCAGCGGGACATTGAGCGCCTCATCAAGATGTTTCCCGAGGGGCAACTGTGCATCGAAGCCGACGGGCGCGTCGTCGCCATCGCGCTGGCCATTATCGTCGATTACGACAAGTACGGCGACAAGCACACCTACAAGCAGATCACCGGCGACTACAAGTTTACCACCCACGACCCTGACGGCGATGTGCTCTACGGCATCGAGGTTTTCGTGCACCCGGACTTTCGCGACCTGCGCCTCGGGCGGCGCCTCTATGACGCGCGCAAGGAGCTATGCGAGAACCTGAACCTCCGCGCGATCATCGCCGGGGGGCGCATCCCCAAGTACGCCGGGTATGCCAAGGAGCTGAGCCCGCGCCAGTACATCGACAAGGTGCGCGCTCGCGAAATCCATGACCCGACCCTGAACTTCCAGCTCTCGAACGACTTCCACGTCAAAAAGATCCTGCGCGGTTATGACCCCGAGGACGAGCAGAGCCGCAGCTACGCCACGCTGCTGGAGTGGATCAACATCCACTATGAGAAAAACGAAATCCTCGTCGGCGCGACAAAGGAGGATGTCCGCATCGGTGTCGTGCAGTGGCAGATGCGCTCGATCACCTCGCTGGAAACACTCATGCAGCACGTGGAGTACTTCGTGGACGCGGTCAGCGATTACGAAAGCGATTTCTGCATTTTCCCGGAGTACTTCTGCGCCCCGCTCATGGCCGAGTTTAACGAACTCAGTGAGGTCGAGGCCATCCGTGGCCTGGCGGGCTACACCCAGCAGCTCAAGGAAAACCTGCGCGAGCTCGCCATGAGCTACAACGTCAACATCATTGCTGGCACCATGCCGGAGATCGGCAAAGACGGCAAGCTGCGCAACCTGTCCGTGCTGTGCCGCCGCGACGGCACGATGGAGAGCATTTACAAGGTTCACACCACGCCGGACGAGACAAGCCGCTTCGCCATGGCAGGCGGCGACCAGGTGCGCACCTATGAGACCGACGCGGGGACCATCGGCATCCAGGTTTGCTACGATGTGGAGTTCCCCGAGCTCTCACGCATCATGGCCGACCAGGGCATGCAGATCCTGTTCGTCCCCTTCCAGACAGACACGCAAAACGGCTACAACCGCGTGCGCAGCTGCGCTCGTGCCCGTGCCATTGAAAACGAATGCTACGTGGTCATCGCCGGGTGCGTCGGTAATCTCCCCCGCGTACACAACATGGACATCTCCTACGCCCAGAGCGCGATCTTTACCCCGAGCGATTTCGCCTTCCCCGAAAACGGGGTCAAGGCCGAGTGCACGCCAAATACCGAGATGACGCTCATCGGCGACGTCCACCTGCCCAGCTTGAAACAGCTCCACTCTCACGGCTCAGTGCAAATCCTGAAAAACCGCCGCAAGGACCTCTACCGCTGCTCCCTGATCGGTAAAAAGGGGTAAGCCCGGCCTGTCTACCGGCAGACGCGCAGTGCTGGCTCAACGCATTTGACCGGACCGACAGGAGGGCCAATTCCCGCCCTCCTTTGACTGGTTGCATCCCGTTCCCTACCCTTTCGATAGCCCTGTCCAGGGCTTACAGGACTGTGTGGGTGGGGGCGGGCTTTTTTATTTAAACGCGTTAGTTTAGATTGGAATACATGCAACCTGTGCACACATCGAGTCCCGACAAGGACTTATGCCCTAGATCCAGCGTCCATGAATGCGTGGGACAAAAGCGCGTCCTGATTGCTGCCGGAAGCGTGGAGCTAGGCTACTTTTTCCCCAATGGGCTCCCGGATAGCGACGAGAACCTGTGCTGGAAGCTGATCGACACAAATGGCCTGAATCAAGACTCGTGGGAAAAATCACTGCAAGAGTACGATCCGGAAATCTTGCTGAGCGCATGGACCACGCCCCCTCTGACCGAGGAAATCGTCGATAGCCCGTGGTTTGGGGTAAAATATTGCTGCCACTTAGCAGGGTCGGTCAGGAAGGTCGTACCCGAAAGCGTATTCGGGAAAGACATCATCGTTAGTAACTGGGGGACATTAGCCAGTGCGCCAGTCGCCGAGCATGCCCTTTTATTGACTCTCGCCTGCCTCAGGCGGATGCCGACATGGCGCACAACCATGCAAACTCCCCGGGAGGAGTACGTGAGGAGCAAAGCGAATCTAAATACGCGCACCCTCATCGGGAAACGCGTCGGCCTACACGGGTTCGGACTTGTCGCACGTGAAATCGTACGCCTGCTTAAAGCTTTTAATGTCACCATCTCGGCGCATTCGGAAGGTGTATCGCCCGAGTACATGCAGCAGCATGACGTCACCCCCGTAGACTCGCTGGAGACCTTATTCGCAGAGAACGAAGTGCTGATAGAGTGTGAAGCTCTCAGGCCGGACAATAAGGGCTGCATAGACGCTTCTCTGATCAACCGGCTTCCCTCAGGGGCCGTATTTATCAATGTCGGCCGCGGTGCGCTGGTCGACGAGGATGCCCTCATCCAACGCATTCGCCGGGGTGACATTCGCGTTGGCTTGGATGTTTTCGAATCAGAACCCCTGCCCCATCACTCACCTTTGTTTGAGCTGGATGATGTCGTCCTTTCACCTCACATCGCCGGGCCGACTCAGGACATACGCCCCAGTTGCGGTGTTTTCGCACTGGAAAACATCAACCGCTACCTGCACGGCGAACCCGTACTGGCACAGGTCGATTTAGCTGCGTACTTGAGATCGACCTGACCTGATAAATGTAGTTGCCAGGCCCACTTCATCACAGACTCAACCGTGCAGGAATGCGCTAGATAACGAGCGGCCCATAGAGGATGCTGATGGCTCTAAACCTCGAGCGGAGCATCCCTGCCTTATCAAGTTCGACGCGGAGTTTTCTTCTGCTTGCGACGGTCCGGAAGACTTTTTCCCTCGATCCACTCCCCTTCGATATGGGTTCGCTGGACAAGCTTTGGGATGCCTCGATCACCGTGCATGATGAGCTTCGTCAAGCAATCGACAGCAACGACACCGATATGCTCGGAGTTCTCGTACACTCCTGTTTGATCACTCGTGTTGGACAGCAGTAGCGGGCAGGCCATGGCAGTGTCTTCAGGCACACGCACCCCAACCTTTTGCATGCGCTCCATGAGATAAGGGTCACCCGTGACAATGGCCTCCAGGTCAACGGATTCGAGGCGCTGAGCCAGATCTTTTGCGTCCCGCCACTCATAGTCGAAAACCAGCGGCGGTTCTCCGATCTGGAACTGGGCGGACAGATAGGCAGACAGATAATTGTTATCGGTGCGTTTACTGTGCTCGTTGTTAAACACGTAGGCGATCCGCCGATAGCCGCGCTCGTGCATCTTGTTCATGGTCTGCACCATGGAACGGTACTGCGTAGAAGTGACCGTGTGAAGCTCGGGCTTTTTAAGGCTGTACCCGAAGGTAATAAACGAAAAGTCATCCCAGCAAAAATCCATTTCGATATTGGCCCCACGCAAGGGACATAAAAGCACACCTGCGATGTTGCGGGCCTTAAGGATGGAAGCCATGCGCTGTATCGAGATTTCCTGACTGTTAAACTCAAACAGCTCCAGTTTGTAGCCATGCTGGTCAGCCCGCTTCAAGGCACCCTCGTAGTAGAGCACATTTGTGCGGCTGTAGCGCCAGCTATCCAACGGCTCACGGTCGGTGATATAAAGCCAGGCCATTGTCCCCATGAACGTGTGCGCATGGTTGCGGTTACGGTATGAGGCCAAAGCCGAAAGCATCGGATCAGGCCGGTAACCCATCTCCTCAGCGAGCCGCTGAATACGCTCACATGTCTTTCTCGGGATGACCGGATGATTCTTCAGAGCCTGCGAAACTGTCGAACGGTGGACGCCAGCACGCCGGGCAATATCTTGCTGAGTGATACGTTTTTGCTTACTCACACACCTGCGTGAATCATCCCAGGTTTACGAAACAGTCAAGAATGAAAGTTCTACAGATCTACTGGAAAACAGGAAAATGATGCCTGAACGAATGGCCTTAATGCGATTCGATCGAAGTGGTCATTCGATTATTGAAAACGCAATAGACAAAAGGCTTTCAAGTGACCTACCGAAATTAATACGACGCAAACAAAACGCTATTTAAAACATGACAAAACTGTGTGTGTGATGAGGGGCTTTCCGGCCTCTCCCGAATACCCTAAGTTCGAGCCATCAAATCTCATAACCCCAACCACACAGCCAACATGTTTAAAAAGCTTATTCTCCCCACTGCCCTGATGCTCTCTATCGGAGCTTTCACACAGGCCAACGCCACCGTCATGTTCGAAGAGAGCTTTGACGAGTACACCGCCGGCCAGACGATCCCCCATGGCACCCCCACCGACAACTGGAATGGCGTATCGAGTGTCATCACCTTCGACGCAGAGAATGACTCGTCGCAAATCTTTCCCGGAACAGACAACAAGTACGCCCTGCTATCGGGTAGCAATATCGCGAGCCAGGCCGTCATCTCGACCAATACCTTCGCGAATACGTCCACTACCGGGCAGATGAGCTTTGATTTTTATACACCCGAGTCCTCAAGCTGGTCCAGCAGTGACTATCTCATCCTACGCGTCGGCACTTCGAGCTCGAACAGCTCAACAGCCTTTGCCCTATTAATCAACAAAGGCGTCATCTACTCCAGCGCCGAAACCTATGTCGGAAAAGGAGATGAGCTGGCCACATACAGCACCGATACGGTCAACAGCCTGACCATCGTCTTCAACAACTCGTCCAGCGAGTTGGACTACTCCGGCCAGACAATCGCTGCAGGCACGATCGATGTCTACCTGAATAACCAGCTCATCGGCCAAGACATTCCCAACAACTCTGGAGGTCTCGCGCAAGACACCCCCATCGGAATGTTCAACTTTAACCCCAAGGCTGGCTTCAGCGGTGAAATCTACCTGGACAACATCGAAGTAAACTCAGCCATCAGCATCCCCGAGTCCAGCACAGCCGGTTGGCTCGCACTTGTCATCCTGCCGATCACTATTGCCACGCTGCGCAAGCGCTATTCCAAGAGCCAGGCATAGTCATCATTAAGTTTCCGCCTAACACTGCAGGACTAGAATAATCGCAATCAAAGAACACCCCGGAATGAAGAGCTACCAACTGAATGGGCATGCAGACAGCCTGCTGCCCGAAAACAAAAACTGGAAACTGGTCTGGAATGACGAGTTTGACGGCGAGGAGCTGGACGAATCCAAGTGGAACTATCGGCTGAACTTCTGGGGGCGTCCTTCCCCGACTTTCACGACTGAGGGCGTCGAGGTCGATGACAGCAAGCTGCGTATCAATCTGGTCAAGAAAGACGGCGAGTTTTACTCAGCCCACCTGCAGACGGGCTCTCTCACCTATGACATCCCCAAGGACAGCGACGGCTTCTGGCCCTTTGGCTCCTACCAGCCGATGAAGTTCCTGCACCGCTATGGCTTCTATGAGATCCGCTGCCGTCTGCCCAAGAATCCCGGATGGCATGCAGCCTTCTGGCTGCAGTCACCGTGTATCGGTGCGCACCCCGACCCCCGCTTCGGCGGAGTCGAATGCGACATCATGGAGAACTACAAGCAGCACAAGCAGGGGCTGATCGGCTGCGGAAACGGCTGGGGCGGTTACGGCAAGGACTCTACCTGGCACGGTCATTTCTGGTATCCCTACGAAGAGACAGAAGATGGCTGGCATCGCTATGCGGTAGACTGGAGCCCGGATGGATACGTGTTCTATGCGGACGGTAAAGAGGTCGGGGTGCAAAAAGCGCCGGTCTCGGAGGTCGAGCAGTACATCCTCGTCTCGACCGAGTGCCACGGCTACCACCATGAAGGCTTTGGCGTCAACCGCGGTGGGCTCGAAGAAGTCGCCAGCGGTGAAGACGGCTTCCCCTCCCGCGCATCGAAGGATCTCCACAACGCCGTCCTTCCCGATTTCTTCGAGGTCGATTACGTCCGTGTTTTCGACGCGGTATAATCCCATCCCGCTTCCCACCGTGCCCTCCCCCATGTCCGTGGCTTAACCACCTGGAGGAGGGCGCGAGGTGATTATATACTTGTAAAAAATGAGAATTTATCATCAACATGCTGGCGGTGAAAGCGATATCAGGCAACAAACCCAGTCAGACAAGGAGGCGTGAAATCCTCGATTTTATCAAAAATCGCCGCCATTGCACTGTCGAGGAGATCGGCCAGCAGTTCGATGTCTCTATCCCCACTATTTATCGGGATGTGAACGAACTGGCCGGAGAAGGACTGATATCCCGGACACATGGTGGCGTAGGTTACATCGAAGCTGAATCGCGGCCAGAGGATTGGGCGCAATCCCGCTTCGGAGAGCGAATGACCCGACAGTTGGATGCGAAACGCAAGATCGCCCGCAAGGCGGCTACCCTCTTGCAGGAGGATGATGTGGTTTTTCTCGATTCCTCGACCACGGTGCTGCAACTGGCCCGAGAGGCTGCTGCACTAAACCTCGGCCGGCTGACCATTATCACCAACTCCTGCGCGATTATCAATGAGTTCCCCTCACTGCCGCCGACGATGACACTGATCAGCATCGGGGGCACCTACAACCCCCAGCTACACTCGTTTCTGGGCGGGATAGCGACCAAGACAGTAGAGAGCATGCGCATCACAAAGCTGTTTTTCTCTGCCGTCGGAATCAGCGTAAACGGGGCATTCACGTTCCAGGAAGACCATGCCCGGTTCCTGGGTGGGCTCACCGACATGGCAAGCCCGATATTGCTGGCTGACTCCTCCAAGTTCCAGCGGGAAGCACTTTTTGGCATTTGTGATCTCACAAAGTTATCAGTTTTGGTGTCTGACACGCAGCCGCCCGAGGACATCCAGGAAGCCTGCACGAAGTCCCAGACCCGTATACTCTAGTCCACTGGAACAAAGCATGCCTCCCCGCAGCGTAAAGCGCCGCGGCAGGCATCAATCAACGGCCTTACTGTGCCTGCTCATCACCCCACCCCGCGTTTCAAAATCGACCGCGCGCCCCTTTACAGAAAGCTTATCCCAAATCCAAATTATCATCCATAAGTGATAATTTACTCGATATTATTTTCATATTTATCATTGACCCCAAGCAGAGCATCTAGCATGTTCTCAAACATATCATGTGGCCTAGATTCCTGAGTACGGCCAAACCGCTTGTTTTTATCCGATGAAATCGAAATCAGACATCCTGGGCCTGGGCTATTGCAGTTGGGACACGCTCTGTCTGCTGCCCCACATCCCACTGGACGACAAGGTACAGATCGTTCAAAGCATTGAGCAAGGCGGTGGCCCCGCAGCAACCGCTATCGCGGCCGCAGCCCGTCTCGGTGCAAAGACCACCTTTATCGGGGCTATCGGTGATGATCGCAACGGTGAGAATATCCTCTCAGACTTCGCCACAGAAGGAGTCAGCACGGAGTGGTTGGTAAAACGTACCGAAACCTCGTCAGCGACGGCCTATTGCTGGGTCGATCAGTCCACCGGTAAGCGCAGCATCGCCTGGACCCATGGCGGCGCAGCTCCCCTCACTCCGGATGAGGTCAGCGAAGAGGCGATCCTCTCCGCTCGCGCGCTCCATCTGGACGGTCATCAGACACCCGCGGCTATCCGCGCAGCAGAGATTGCCCGTGCGCATGACATCCCCGTCTTTCTCGATGCCGGGACACTCGTGAACGATATCGAACGGCTCCTATCGCTCTGCACGGTGGTGATCGCCTCGGAGGTATTTGCCGAAAGATTCACGGGCGAAAAAGACCCACAGGCAGCTGCCCGCGCACTCCACCGGCTAGGACCGGAGTGGACAGGGGTGACGCTCGGGCGCAACGGCTCGATTGGCTTTGACGGGAAGCGTATCCACGAAATCCCTACACCCGATGTCAAGGTGGTGGACACCACGGGCGCAGGTGATGTCTTTCACGGAGCTTTTGCAGCCCGCTATGTGGACACGATGGCCAGTGGCCCGGACTTGGCTGACTGCCTGCATTTTGCTTCCGCAGTTGCGGCCATGAAGTGCCGCAAGCTTGGCGGTCGCACCGGCATCCCGACCCGTGAGGAAGCCCTCGCCTTTATCAAGAGCGCGACAGCGCCATCCCTTTAAACACAGCCCCCATTTATCATGACACATTTAATCAAAACCCCCGCTGCGGACGGCTTTAACCGCATCTTTGACATTGGCGAAAAAGGCATGGCAATGACCGGCTTTGGACTGCTCAAGCTTGCCCCCGGCGAAGACTGGTCCGTGAACTCCGGCGAAAAGGAGCTGGTGCTCGTCGTGCTCGGAGGCACCTGCAACGCTGAGGCGGGCGGCAAAGACTTTGGCGTGATCGGAGCCCGCAAGGATGTCTTTTCTGGCGATCCGTACACGCTCTACATCCCGCCCCAGTGTGAGGTCAAGCTGACCGGCCAGAGCGCGGTCGAGGTCGCCATCGCCGAATCCCCCTGCGACAAATCCGGAGAGCCCGTCCTCTACACCGCCGATGACGTCAAGGACACGTATATGAAGCTGGGCAAGGACGGCTGCCAGCGCGAGGCGGTCATCATGATCGGTGACGACGCACCCGCGCAGCACTTGTTCGTCGGCGAGGCCTGGGTGCCCTCGGCAAACTGGGCCAGCTACCCGCCGCACCGCCACGACTTCCACAACCCGCCCGGCGAGCTGGACATGGAAGAGCTGTACTTTTACCGCTTCAACCCGTCCACCGGCTTCGGTCTGCAGTTGATCTACACCGATGACACCAGCACCGATGTCGCCTACCCAGTGCGCGAAAACGACACGATCGTCATCCCCGAGGGCTACCACCCGACGGTGAACACCCCCGGATACACCATGTACTACCTGTGGGTCATGGCGGGACACGAACGCGGCTTCAAGCGCTACGAAGACCCCGTCCATGCAGCGCGCATGCAGTAGGCTTTCGCCATGTACCTTCTAGGCATAGATATCGGCACCAGTGGCTGCAAAGTCACCGCGATCGACGCGAGTGGCGTCGTGCATGGCGAGGGCTTCGCCGAGTACGAGAGCGCACAGCCGCATCCCGGCTGGGCCGAGCAGAACCCCGAGGACTGGTGCGTGGCCGTACGCGCTTGCCTCGATCAGCTGCGCGAAAAGATCGATCTGAAAAAAGTCGATGCCATCGCCGTGGACGGCTCTACCCACAACGCCGTGCTGCTGGACAAACACATGCAGCCCGTGCGCCCGGTCATCATGTGGACCGACCAGCGGAGCGCTGCAGAGGCAGCCGAGCTCAACGCCGAGCACGGCGAGTTGATTTTCAAGACCGCCTACCAGATGGCCGCGCCGACCTGGACGCTGCCGCAGATGCTCTGGCTGAGTCGGCACGAGCCGGAGGCGCTACGCAAGACCGAGCACATGCTCTTTGTGAAAGATTACGTGCGCTGGCGTCTCACCGCCGTGTGTTGTACGGATAAGATCGAGGCGCAGGGCACGCTCTTTTTTGATATGGCGCGGCAGGACTGGTCCGAGCCGCTGTGCGAGCTCGCAGGCATCCGGCAGGAGATCCTGCCTGATCTGGTCAACCCGACGACGGTGACGGGTACTATCACTGAACAGGCCGCCCGAGAGTTTGGGCTGCCCGCAGGCATTCCGGTCGTATGCGGCACATCCGACGCTGCGATTGAAGACTATGCCGCGGGCGCGATTGAGCCAGGTAGCCTTATTCTCAAGATGGCTACGGCGGGCAACGTCAATGTCATGACGGACAAACCCGTGCCCAATGCTCGCACACTGACCTATTCGCATGTGGTGCCGGGACTTTGGTTCACGGTGGTGGCGACAAATTGCGCCGCCCGCTCTCAGCGGTGGTTCCGCGACCTTTTTGGCCAAGCCGAGATCGACGAGGCCGCCCGTACGGGCCGTAAGGTTTACGACCTGATGGATGATGCTGCTGCGCGTTCGAGCGCCGGTGCACATGGTCTCTTTTTCCACCCGTATCTTTTAGGTGAACGCGCCCCGTACTGGGACCCAAAGCTGCGGGCAAGCTTTGTCGGCGCGACCATGCGCCACACACGCGACGACTTCATCCGTGCCCTGCTGGAGGGGGTCGTCTTCTCCCTGCGCGACTGCTTCCGCACGATTGAAGAGATGCAGCTGCCCGTGAATGAACTGCGCCTGATTGGCGGCGGCGCCAAGAGCGAGCTGTGGACGCAGATCGTGGCCGATGTCTTTGGGCGGGAGATCATCCGGCCCTCCGGCTGCGATGCCTCCTACGGCTCCTGCCTGCTGGCCGGTGTCGGTACCGGCGTCTTTAGCGACGAACGCGACGCGGTGAAAAAATGCCTGCGTGAGCGCGAGCCGGTCAAGCCGCAGCCCGACAATGTCGCCCGCTACGCCAAAGCCTTTCCCTTGTACACCCGCATCCACGACGTGCTGGCGGATGTCTACCGTGAAATCGACTAACGAGCGCCGGGCACGCGGCCTTTAATCCAAACTAGAAAAATCCCATGCTTCCGCAAACGACGCATTACCTCTTCGAGATGATCCGCAGCGAGCTAACCTGGGCCATCGGCGAAGACAATGTCTCCATCGATGCCTCCGATAAGCTGGGGCACTCCATCGACTACTACTGGGTGCCCGAACTCTGGCACGACCGTGGCGAGACCCCGCGCTGCCCGGACATCATCGTGACTCCGGAGACGACCGAGGCTGTGGCCGAGGTGATGAAAATCGCCAACAAGTACAAGATCCCCGTCACACCCTGGGGCGGCGGCTCCGGCTCGCAGGGCGGCGCGCTGCCCGTTTTCGGAGGCATCAGCCTGGATACGAAGAAACTCAACCGCGTGATCGAGGTTGACGAGAAGGCGCTGACCATCACGGCGGAGACCGGCTGCAATATGCAGCAGCTGGAGTGGGCCACGGAAAAGGCGGGCTTCTCCACCATGCACTTCCCGGCATCGATCGGCTGCGCCACGCTCGGGGGCTTCCTCGCCCACCGCGGCACCGGCGTGCTTTCGACCAAGTACGGCAAAATCGAAGACATGACCATGTCCGTGGAGATGGTCACCCCCGAGGGGAAGATCATTAACACCCTACCCGTGCCGCGCCATGCCTCTGGTCCGGACCTCACCCAGCTCTTCCTCGGCAGCGAGGGCACGCTGGGTGTCATGACCAAGGCCACGCTGAAAATTCACCCGATCCCCGAGTGTCGGAAATTCCACGCCTACCTCTTCAAGGATATGCACACGGCGATGGCGGCCGGAGCGGAGATCATGACCTCGCGTCTGCGTCCGTGCGCGATCCGTCTTTACGACAATCCTGAAACCGCCCGCCTGATCAAGCGCGTGCTGGACATTGACCGCGAAGGTTCGTACCTGGTCTTCGGCTTCGATGGCCCCAGGGAGATGGTGGACCTGGAAATGGCCAAGGCCTGTGCGATCTGTGAAAAACAGGACCCCGAGGATCTCGGCACCGAAGCTGGGGAAACCTGGTGGGAAAACCGCTACAAGTTCTTCTATCCGCCCTACATGTTCCACATGCCACAGGCCTTCGGCACACTCGATACGGTGGCCACCTTTACCAACATCGAGAAGGTCTACTGGGCGATGAAAAACGCCGTCAACGACAACTTCCCCGAGGCCACATTCATCGGTCACTTCTCGCACTGGTACGAGTGGGGAGCGATGCTCTATGCGCGCTTCATCATCGAGGAGCCGCCGCAGGACCCCAACGAAGCTGTCGCCCTCTACAACAAAATCTGGGACACGGCCGTGCGCGCCGCCATCGCCAACGGCGGAGTTATCAACGAGCACCACGGCGTCGGGCTCAAGCTGGGCCGCATGATGCCCGAGCTCTACGGCGAGGCCTTCGACGTACTCAAGCGCATCAAGACCGCCATGGACCCGCTCGGCATCATGAACCCCGGAAAAATGGGCTTCGGCGTGTAGTTGCCGCAGTATGACAACCTAAAATACATCTTTGAGAGGATCACGACTATGAACACCGACTCTTACCGCGACGTCATCAATGCCTGCCGCTTCTGCTTCATGTGCCGGCACCTGGCGACGACCGCCAACGTCAGCTTTCGCGAGGCTGACATCCCGCGCGGCAACGCGCTCATCATCGACCGCCTCAGCATGAAGCCCGAGCAGTGGAGTAATCCGGACTTCATCAAGACCTTCTACGACAACACACTCTCGGCCGCCTGCCGCAAGCACTGCGTCAGTCACTTTGACGAGGCCGGGCTCGCCCTGGCCGCCCGCTGCGATGTGGTCGAGCAGGGCCTTGCACCCGCCGAGGTACAGGCCGTGGCCGACGCGCTCAAGGCGGACTTTGATCCGCAGCTGAGCGGAGAGGGCTGTGAAGTGCTGTATTTGAAAAGCACGACATACACCGCCGGCGCCATCGCCGCGGCTGACGCCTTCGCCGGCCTGATGGAGCTGGCAGGTGTGTCTTACGAAACACTCTCCGTCAGCGACACCGGCAAGGCCCTGGGCGCGCTGGGCTATACCAAGGACGCCGCCGAACTGGCTGCACAGGTCAAGGCGCTGATCGAGAAGAGCGGCTGCAAGAGTGTGGTTGTTTCCTGCCCGGCTGCGTATGACGCGCTTAAGAACGACTTCGCCAAGTGGGGCGCTGCACTCGACAGCATCGAAGTCCTTCACACCAGCGAGTACCTGCTCAAGCTGGTCGAATCTGGAAAGCTCAAGCTGCCCGAAAACGCTTCTACGGTTTACTACATCGATAGCGATTTTCTGCGTAACTACAACGACATGGCCGAGGAGCCGCGAGCCCTGCTCAAGGCCGCCGGATGCGATCTGCGCCCGCTCGGCACAAACGCCGAAGAGTCGTTCGCGCTGGGCGAGGGCTCGGTTGTCTTTGATAAGATCCGCCCCACCCTGGCCGCCCGCTTGCGGGCTCGCCTGATCCAGGAGATGGACAGCACCGAGGATATCCTCGTCACCGCCAGCCCCTACACCTATGAGGTACTGACCGCTTGCACCGAGCCGAAGCTGAACGTCCTCACACTGGAGCAGGCCTGCCTGGCCCAAGCTCAAACTCCCGCCGCCGTCTAGTCATGCCACTGGTCACCCTTAACGAAATCCTGCCACAGGCGCGCTCCGAAAAGCGCGCCGTGTGCGCATTTAATGTCGTCAACACGGAGACCGCTTTGGCGGTCTTGCAGGCTGCTGAGCGTGAGCAGATGCCGGTCATTTTCCAGGTGTACCATCGCCTGTTCAATACCGGCAAGGCCCCCTACATGGCTGCGCTGGTGCGACATCTGGCCTCGAAGACATCGCTGCCGGTAGCGCTGCACATGGACCATGGGCAGACGCATGAGCAGGTCAGGATGGCGATCGAGTACGGCTTTTCATCTGTCATGTACGACGGATCGGCCAAGCCCTACGAACAGAACATCCGCGAGACCAGGGAGGCCGTCAAGCTCGCCCATGAGGCGGGCTTGAGCATCGAGGGTGAGCTCGGGCACATCCCCGGCACGGACACCGAGACCCCGCCCCTGCCGAGCGCGGACGAGGTCAAGGCATTCGTGGAGGAGACCGGCGTGGACGCCATGGCGGCTGCCGTCGGCACTGCCCACGGTTTTTATAAAACCACTCCCGTCATCCGTACGGATCTCGCCCGCGCCTGCGGGGAGGCCGTCAGCATACCACTGGTGCTGCATGGCGGCTCGGATACGCCGGAGGATAAGGTCAAGGAAGTGATCGCCGCCGGCTTCTCCAAGATGAACATCGCCACCGAGTTCATGGCCGAATACCTGAAAGCACTCGAAGCGCAGGTAGACGCCCAGCGGGGTAAGTTCAACGCCATCGACCTTTTTATGGATCCCGTCACCGAGCACGCTTCGAAGCTGGCTCAACAGAAAATCCGCCTGGCCTGCGGCCGGGCATAGTCACCGACTTGTTACCTCTTGATTCTTATGAGCGATTCTAACCTCACCATCGGCTACGTCCCCTGCGCCAAAGGCAGCTGGGTAGACAAACACCTCGAAGCGATTCGGGCTCAGGGCCGGGAGGCTCTTATCCAGTCCTCACCCGGCGCACGCACCGTAGGCGGCGAGACCATCATCACCACCGAGGCCGAGGCGCAGGCTTTGATCGAGAAGCTCGAAACAGAGCGCGTGGACGTGCTTGTGGTCCACTTCATCACCTTCGCTCTCGGCGCAGTCGTCCCTATGCTGGTCGAGCGTCTAAAGGTGCCGGTGCTGCTGTGGTCGATGCCAGAGCCGCCGATGCAGGGCGGGCGCATCAGCTCGAACTCCTTCTGCGCGGTCAACATGAACGCCCACGCGATGTGGGTGCTCGGCTACGAGTACCTGCACGTACACGCGCCGCTGGAGGATGCAGCCGGGGCGCTGGGGAAAAAGCTCAACGTCTTCAAGTGTCTCAAGTCGCTTTCGCGCTTCAAGCTCGGGGTCGTCGGCAACCGCGTGCCCGGCTTCTATGCCTCCAATGCGGACGAGCTGCTGCTGCGCCGTGAGCTGGGCGTGGAGATCGAGCTGATCACACTTTGGGAACTGATCGAAAGTACCCGCAAAATCTCCGAGCAAAAGCAGGCCGAAGGCTTGAAGGTGCTGACGGGTTCCGGGACCCCGTCAGAGGGCGTAAACGAGTCCGAACTGAGCAAAGGTGCTGCCCTCTACGAGGCCTTCCTCGAACTAAAGGACAAGTACCATCTCACCAGCTTCGCCGTGCGCTGCTGGCCGGAGTTTGGGGACATGCTCGGCATCGCCGTGTGCGCGATCTCCAGCCTCCTCAACGACGAGGGCATCCTCACCGGCTGCGAAGGCGACATCTACGGCACCGTCACGATGATGATGGAGCACGAGCTGACCGGCGAGCTGCCCTTCTTCTGCGATTTGATCTCTATCGACTCGGATGAAAACGTCGGCATGACCTGGCACTGCGGGGCAGCTCCGGCCTCCCTTTGCTGCTCATCAGCCAAGCCCGAGCTGCGCAAGCACTCGATCATGGACGGCGGTGGCAAGAAGGGCCTCACCATGGAGTTCCCAATCAAAACCGGAAAAGTCACCATGGCCCGCCTGAGCGAAAACCAAAACGGAGACGGCTACCGCATGCTCATTACCACCGGCACCGCCATCCCCACCGAGCAGGTCCTGCGCGGCAATCCGATGAAGATCAAGTTCGACGCCGACCTGTCGAAGATATCCGAGACACTTGTCTACGGCGGCTTCGAGCACCACTTCTCTGTCATCCACGGCGACATCGTCGAGGAGCTTAAAGACCTCTGCCGACTCCGCAAAATCGAACCCGTTGTCATCGATTAACCTTGGGCTCGCGTAGCACCACTCCTACACTAGACACCGATTGGGTTACCCCCGTCCAATCTCCAGCACAGAAGTCGCATTCACTGACTGGAGAAAGTTTACGCCATGAGAGAACAAATCTGCTTTGACGAAGACTGGCTTTTTCATCGTGGGGATATCGACGTGCCGTCCCCCACCCTGAAGAGCGCGACTTACATATCCTCAAAGACCGAACGCATGCTAAGCGGTCCGGCTGCACGCTATTACCGTGACAGCCTGGATGTGTACGGGGGAGACCAGCTCCTTGACAACACTCCCTGGGAGCACGTCACCCTGCCGCATGATTACATCATCGAAGGCACGCCGGACCCTGCGAAAAACCAAACGCTGGGCTTCTTCAAATACGACAATGCCTGGTACCGCAAACGTTTCGTAGTGGAGGAATCGGACCGGGATAAAAGGCTGTCGCTGTACTTCGACGGTGTGGCAACCCACGCCACCGTCTATGTCAACGGCTGCCAGATGGCGCATAACTTCTGCGGCTACACCTCTTTCGAAGTCGATATCACGGACGTCGTGCGCTACGGAGAAGACAATACGGTCGCGGTGTACGTCCAATCCGATAGCCACGAGGGCTGGTGGTACCAAGGCGGCGGACTCTACCGCCATGTCTGGCTAAAGAAAACAGCCCTGCTCTCGGTAGATACCTATGGTGTGTGGGTAAACCCCAAAGCACTCGACGACGGCCAATGGTGCGTCCCGGTTGAAACGACGATACGCAACGATTCCTTTGAGCCTGCCGAGATCAACATCACTCACGAAGTCATCGACCCCAATGGGAGCTGTATCTGCACGGCGGATACAGCGGTGAGCGTGAACCGCAAGCACCTGGGCAAGGCCCAAGCGGAGATGCAGGTAGCGAATCCGCTACTGTGGCACATGAACCACCCGCATTTATACACGCTTAGAACCACGCTTCGCTCGCCGCAGGGAGATCCCCTGGATGAGTACTCGGTGAGCTTTGGCTTTCGCACGCTCGAGTTTAACGGTGAAGGCTTCTGGCTGAACGGCGAGAAAACGGTCATCAAGGGTGTCTGCTGCCATCAGGACTACGGGCTCACGGGTAAGGCCGTCCCGGACAACATCCACCGCTACCGGATGCGCCTGATGAAAGACATGGGCGCCAATGCCCTGCGCACCGCTCACTACCCGCATGCCGAGGAGACGATGGAGGCCTGCGACCGCCTCGGGCTCATGGTCATGAACGAAACGCGCTGGTTTGAGTCCACTCCGGAGGGACTGGCTCAGCTGGAGATGCTCATGAAGCGCGACCGTAACCGCCCGAGCGTGATCATGTGGAGCGTCGGTAACGAAGAGCCCTTCCACGAGACGGACGAGGGCCGACGTATCGTGCAGACCATGTACGCCTACGCCAAGCGACTCGATGACTCACGCCCGGTGATGACAGCCATCTCCAATAACCCGGCTATGGCCACCGTCAACGACATCTCGGACATCATCGGGGTGAACTATAATCTTCCGGCCTACGACACCCTCCACGAAAAATACCCGACCAAGACCATTATCTCCAGCGAGTGCTGCGCCACCGGCACGACGCGGGGCTGGTATCTACCCGAGGACGAGTATCGCGGCCGCCTCGACTGCTACGACCGCGACGTCAACCAGTCCTTCATGGGGCGGGAACGCACCTGGAAGTACTTCATGGCACGCCCCTGGCTGGCGGGTGCATTCCAGTGGGCGGGCATCGAACACCGAGGTGAGGCGGCATGGCCCCGCCTGTGCTCTGTCTCCGGCGCCTACGATCTATACCTGATCAGGAAAGACGCCTTCTGGCAAAACAGGTCTCACTGGACGGACCAACCCATGGTGCACATCCTGCCGCACTGGAACCTGTCCGGCCGCGAGGGCGAAATGATTCGCGCGTGCGTGTACCACAACTGCGAGGAAGTGGAGCTCCTTCAGGACGGGAAAAGCCTCGGCCGCAAAAAGAACGAGCCCTACGGGCATGTCGAATTTCAGGTCGCCTACCACCCCGGTGAAGTCAAAGCCGTGGGCTACCGCGACGGTCAGCCAGTCTGTGAAGACCTCAAGGTAACGAGCGGGCAAGCCCGTGAACTACGCCTCGAGCTCATGAATGGCGATGACCTGAGCCCCAACGGTTGTGACCTCGCTGTCGTGCACTGCACCTGTGTCGATGAGGCGGGGCAGCTGGTGCCCGATGCGTCACCCTTCATTAGCTTCACGACAAATGGGCTCGGGTCTGTGGCCGGTACCGGCTCCGACCATACCGACCATATTCCCCCTCAGTGCCCGGACCGGCGCATGTGGGCCGGAGTGTGCGCTTGTGCGATCAGAGTCGGCAGCAAGCCCGGCCAACTCAGAGTGTATGCTCACGCCGAAGGCTTAAAACCCGCCACACTGGAAATCGACCTGTAGTTTTCGCAGATTAACGCCCGGACAGATAGCAGGGCTGAATATCCGCGCTAGCGGCTTGAGCGGCGACCGTCCTTGAGCAGCTGCTTGCGGTATTGGCTGGGTGAAATTTTATAGACCTTGCGGAAGCGTGTGGAGAAATAAAAGGGGTCAGGCATCCCAACCTGATCGGCGATCTCGGACACGGTGAAGCCCGGCATCTCCAGGAGCTGAGCAGCCCGGCGCAGGCGGGCCTCCTCCCGGTATTGGCCGGGAGAGACCCCGACGGCTTTTTTGAATTTTGCGAACAGCCCCGCCCGGGAAAGCCCGCAGCGTTGAGCGATCTGATCAATGCTATCGTCCGAGTCGATGAGAAGCTGCTGGGCCATCTGCATCTGGGAGTTGATACCGGCTGACTCGCTGGCGTGACTGTTGTAGCCGCGAATCATCGTGCACTCCAGCAGGAGCATCGATAACTCCCGCCAGTTACTGGAGCGCTTTAAGTCCAGCTGGTGGGCCTCGGTCATCGCGGCCAGAGATGCATCATACTCGGCTTTGACGAGGTGAGTGCGGCCGACTCCCGGGATTGCCTCAGGCCAATCCATCGCAGAGGTCACGTGGGGGCGCGTGTGGAAGTGAAACCACAAGAAGTCCCAATCCCCGCATGCGTGAAAGGCGTGGTCGTAGTTCGGCTTGAGCAGGATCAGGTCGCGCGACTTCACTTTCAGACATTGGGAGCCATGAGAAATCTCCCCCGAGCCCCTGACACACAGCATCAGCCCATAGCGGTCTGTAATCCGCTGCTGCCACGACACGGTCTCGGCATGACAATAGCGATACCCGCAGATGAAGTCGTTCTGCTCATCCGGGTTCTTGATGTGCTTGCTTATAATGGGCGTTACTGGAGGGCGCGTTGACATCGTCATCTGGGCAGGCTCAGGGTGGTGGCATGGCTCTCCCGCTCAGCCCGCGATCACTCTACCCAGCATGGTCAGCAGGAGTGCGAGATAAAGCCCAAAGGATAGCAGCACGCACACCGCGGGCCGATGAGTTACCTGGCGATCAGCCAAACCCTACCTCAATCGGCTAGAAAAAGACGCTGAACAGCTTTGTGTCGTCCGTCACCTGATTACCCGCCGAAGCGTAGTCACAGACTCGGGTAAGCAGGCTGCGATCACCGGCTTTCCACTCCGCCTCAAAGGCATAGTCGACAGCGTCGGACTCAATCGGGCTCAGAGTACAAGTACTGCCGGCAGGCAATGGGTCGCCAAACATTTCCTCCTCGGTATTCCCCAGGAAGCGGCTGCGGGCCAGCAGCAGCGGCCCATACTGCAGGGTACTGCCGCGCTCTGTGCGCATCAGCTCCTCGATACCCGGCTCCGTCCAGCGCATCCGGTACCAGTCAGCGATGTCTTCCTGGGCGGCGTGCTCGCGCACGACAACCTCGCGGTCGAAAGCCATCTCCGCCGTTCCCGCGCCCGGTTCGGCTACCAGCTCAAACCAGTCCCCTGCCCCGGTCTGCACGCTTCCGGCATGCGCCAGGGTGGCCTGCGTCGCCCATGCGGGGATACGCAGGCGAAGCTTTACGGGGGAGGTCCCTGCGACATTCCAGTTGATAGCGACCTTACCGTCGCCGGGATAATCTCCGCTGATGCCGACCGAAATCGCACCTCCATCGGGTAGCGCCAGCTCACTCTCAAAGGGTGAATAGAAGTTGATCGAGACCGTATCGGCCTCAAGGGTGACGGCCATCTGGGCAAAGTTGAGGAACCCGCGTGGGACATTATCCACGCAGCAGTGGTTGTGCTTCATCTTCGCCTGCCCAAAGGCATAGAGGTGGCGGGTATGGGTGCGAACGCCGCGTGAGCCCCACTTGCCGTCCCGGCAGACAGAGGCCAGGAAGGGGTTGTAGAAGGCCAGCTCGAAGTCGTCCAGATAGGCCTTGTCGTCTGTTTCCAGAAACAGCTCGCCGCAAAGACGCATCCAGTGGATCACATCGCAGGGCTCGGAGATGGCGTTCAGCTGCGATGCGCCATGGTAAAAGATGTCGTTAAAGCCGACCGAGTGGACGGCGTTGTACTCGTACTGCTTGAGCAGCCGGTGAAACGCGATCGCGCTCTCAAGGAGCACGGACTCCCCGGTGACACGATAGAGGGCGATGATGCCGTCAAAGCAGGACATCATCTCATAGGCCTTGGCCCAGCGCTTGGGGTCGGGGTACCACTCATGCACGGGCTGCCCGCTGAGCGCCTTAGCGATCAGGTTCGGGCGCAGGCCATCCTCACGCTGCCAGTCGGCGACGATCTGCCTGGCAAAGTCCAGGTAGGCTTCGTTACCGCTTGCCTGGTAGAGCAGCACCATGGGCTTGAGGATGGAGCCGCTGGGAATACCTGCAAACGTCCCGGTCTCCCCGAGGCGGATACCAAGTTCACGCAGAGAACTGATCAGGTGGGCGGCCAAACGCTCAGCCGCCTGCAGGATCTCCGACTCGCCGAGCAGTCGGTAGGCCTCCAGCAAGCCCCACAGCGTGTACTTGCGGCACCAGATATTCCAGTTCCAGTCCAGGGCCTCCCCGAGGACCTTTTCGGTCACCTTCGGGTCTGCTGGCAGGACATACATCGGATCGCGGTAGGTCCCGATGTAGCCGGAGGGCTCCTGCATCGCGATCAGCGTATGCACGCTCTTGCGGATAAAGTCCTTCAGGTCGGCGTCCTCCGTGTACTCGCAGTGGCGGACGGCTCCGATCATCCATTTACCCCAGTACTCGCCCTGCCAGATCCCATGAACGCCCGAGCTGTCATCGATCTTCGTACGAAAAGCCTCCTCGGCCTCATGGAAGACGACCGTATGCGCGCACTCCGAGGTAATGCGCTCGTACGAAAAACGCTCCATGTGGTGGGCGACCGGGCCGCTCAGGTGCAGGGCTCCAAGGCTGGAGGGAGAAGACTTACGGGAGGATGATGTTTTCACAATTGGATAAAGTATTCGGGTTATCCGGACCTCATTTTCGGAGTCCGTACTGGGCGAATATTATATCCGCAAACGCCTTTTTAGGGAATGAGCCATGGTCCAACAAACCTTTGATATAGTCTAAACCAGCAAGGTCACCATCAGAGGTCATCTCTGCGCCATGTGCGCGCTGAGTAAGCCCTCCGCTTCCGCTAACCCTGCCCGCGATGCTCCCGCACCAGGCTCAGCCATCGGCTGGCAGCGGGCGATAGCGACAGGTTCCGCCGCCAGATCAGCCCCAGCTTCCAGCGCATGTCCTTGTCCTCGATAAGCGGAGTACGGATGGAGCTATGGTTGCGTGTCTCGATCACCAGTCGCGGCAGCACAGACACCCCGAGCCCCGCCGATACCAGCGCGATGATAAAGTCAGCGTGCGCACCACGGGCAGCGACGTTCAGCTCGACCCCTCGCTTACGGCAGGCCTTGCCCAGCAGGACATTCAGCACGAAGCCGCTCTCAAAGAGGATAAAGGGGCTGTCCGTCAGCTCTTTAAACTTCACCGTCTCGCGCTCGGCCAAAGGATGCCCGGCGGGCAGCAGCGCGGCCAGCGGCTCGTCGGCCACCTGCTGCCATTCGAAGTCAGCGGGCACAGGGGCCAGCGTCGCCCCCATCTCGATCTCACCACTGCGCACCTGCTCCTCCAAGTGGCGGCTGCCATGCTCGCGCAGGTCGACCTCGATCCCGGGATAGCACCGGCGGTACTCAGCCACGAGCGGCGCGAAAAGGATACTGCTGCCCAGTACGGGCAGGCCGAGGCGTAAACGCCCGGTCTCGAGTCCACGCAGTTCGGCCAGTTCCGCGTTCAGGTGGTCTCGCTCGGCCAGCATGACCTTGGCTCGCTTGAGGACACGCTCGCCGGCCTCGGTCAGGCGTACTCCCTCCTTCAGCCGGTCCAGCAGACGCGCCCCGCACTCGTGCTCCAACTGTCCGAGGGCCTTGCTCACCGTGGGCTGTGACATCCCCAGCGTCCTCGCCGCAGCGGAGAACCCGCCCCGACGGACGACCTCCGCCAAACACTCCAAATGCCTCAGCTCCATGTTATTCCTTTTAAGAATATTTATTATTCTATCAATTCATTTATAGAATATCTATCGGCGTGTTATAATCCGGACCATGAAAGTCGAGCTGCGATCCTCAATGGCACCTTTTCTCCCGATCCGCGCCTCCCGGCAGCTGCTCCAGGTCGGGGCCTTGATCGGCGTCTGGTGGCTCGCTCAAATGCTTTCCTCATACCTGCACCTACCGATCCCCGGTAGTCTGGTCGGGCTGATGCTGCTCTGGCTCATGCTGGACCGCGGCATCCTGCCGCTAGGATGGTTCGAGCACGGGGCCGACAGCCTGCTGAGCCACCTCATGCTGTTCTTCGTACCCGCCATGCTCGCACTCGTAGACCACCCCGAGATGCTCAGCCTGCTGGGGGTTAAACTGGTTATCACTGTGCTGGCCTGCACTCTCATCGTGATGATGGGTACGGCCTGTGTGGTAGAGCTTGGGTTCCGGCTAAACCATGCCGCCGCTCGCTAAAGCGCTTTTCTGGTGCCTGTGTACGCTGGGTGTATACCTGGCGGCCCGGCGTCTGCACCGCAGCTATGGACGCTGGTGGAGCTCGCCCATGCTGGTGACGTGGGTCGTCTGCGGGCTGCTGATTGTCCTCATGCGCACATCCTACCATGAATACCTGCGCGGGACGCACTGGCTGGTCTGGCTCCTCGGCCCAGCCACGGTTGCTTTTGCCATTCCGATCCACCGGCACCGCACGATGATTCGCCAGCACTGGGTACTGCTGTGCGCAGGGGTCGTCATCGGCAGCACGCTGGCCATCGCCAGCTCCTGGGCGTTCGCATCCCTGTTTGAGCTTTCCCCTGAGCTGCGGGCCAGTCTGCTTCCACGCTCGATCACCACTCCACTGGCCATGGACGCCTCACGGCTGCTGGGGGGCATCCCTGAGCTCACCGCCGTATTCACAGCGCTGACAGGTCTCTTTGGTGCGGCTGTCGGAGAGACGCTCCTACACGTTCTGCCGGTGCGCTCGTGCTTCGCGCGGGGGGCTCTCTTCGGGATGGGCGCTCACGGAGCCGGGGTCGCCAAGGCCACTGAGCTCGGACAAGAGGAGGGCGTTATCGCCAGCCTGATCATGATCTTCTCCGGACAATTCACTATCCTCGCCGTCGCGCTCTATACCCTCTTTTAAAGACGAGCGACGTAGGAGTGCTTAGCGGTACAAAGCAAGATCCCCCTAGCCCCAGACACTGCCCGGATAATTCCAGATTCTTCTAAAATTAAAAAACCACTTGACCGACCGGTCGGTTTGCGTAAATTCACTTCCATCATGGAGCACAAAACTAAGCGCGATAACATTCTGGAGGTAGCCTCCAAGCTTTTCTACGAGCAGGGCTACCACCAGACCGGCATCCAGCAGATCATCCAGCAGGCCGGGGCCGCAAAGGGCACCTTCTACTCTTTCTTCAAGTCCAAGGAAGAGCTCGGCGTCGCCTGGTTGAAGGCCCGGCACCACACCTGGAACAAATGGCTCCATGACGCCGTGGACACCAAACGAACACCTCGCACACAGATCCTCGCCGCCTTCGATTTCCTGGAGCAGTGGATGGCGGATTGCGACTACCGCGGGTGCGCCTTCCTGAACACACTCGCCGAAACCCCTGAGCCTGACAGCCCCCTGCGCAAACAGATCCTCGACCACAAGCAGGGCCTCCTCGACTTTTTCCAGTCCCTCGTGGACAAGCACCAGCCCGACCTCCCCCGCGCTCAGCGTGAGCAAACAGCGAACACGCTTTTCCTGCTTTTCGAGGCCTCGATCGTTCATATGCAGAACTTTCGCGCGCCCTGGCCTGCGCAGACTGCCAAGCAGCAGGCCAACAACCTTTTGTAAGGTTATTCATTTTCATACGTCTTTTTCTTTACCCACAAACAGACCGACCGGTCGGTTTATGGCAATAACAACAAACACACCTAAAAACAATGAGCAGAATCAAGACCCTCGAATCCACCGAAGTCCCGCAACCCATCGCCGCCCTCTACGAGGCTGTGCAGAAGAAGCTGGGCCTCGTCCCCAATATGGTAAAAGCCCTCGGGCACAGCGCGTCAGCCCTCCAGGGCTACCTGAACCTGAGCGGCGCCGTCTCCGGCGGTAAGCTCCCGGCTGTGACCCGCGAGAAGATCGCCCTGCTGGTAGCCGAGCAGAACCAGTGCGACTACTGCCTGAGCGCCCACACAGCCATCGGCGGTGTGATGAAGATCCCCGCCTCCGAGATCGAGGCGGCACGCAACGGCGAATCCGAAGACCGTAAGGAGCAGGCGATTCTCGTACTGACGCGCCACCTCCTCGCGACTCAGGGGAACGTCTCTGACCGGACCTACGCGAGCATCGCAGATGCCGGCGTGACGGAGGAGGAGGCCGCCGAGGTCGTCGCCAACGTAGCCCTGAACGTCTTCACCAACTACTTCAACCGCTTCGCCCAGACGGAGATCGACTTCCCTGTCGTGAAGTCCCACGGGCCGAGCTGTGCCTGCTCCCATTAAGCGGCCAACAACCTGTCTACCTCCGGGCGGCGGAAGCCTCACCCTTCCGCCGCCTCAAAGAAACCAACCATGCACACACAACCACAACGCCCTCCCCTGCCTCCATTTACCGAGGCCACTGCCCGCGAAAAAGTCCAACTGGCCGAGGACGCCTGGAACTCCCGGGACCCGGTCCGCGTCTCCCTCGCCTACACCGAGGACTCCGAGTGGCGCAACCGTGCGGAGTTCATCCATGGGCGCGAGGCCATCGTCGCCTTTCTCACCCGCAAGTGGGAACGCGAGCTGGACTACAAGCTCAGGAAAAGCCTCTGGGCCTTCAGCGACAATCGCATCGCGGTACGCTTCGAGTACGAGTGGCGCGATGACTCCGGCCAATGGTACCGCTCGCATGGCAACGAGAACTGGGAGTTCGACGCAAACGGGCTCATGGCCCGCCGCTTCGCGTCCATCAACGACCAACCCATCCTTGAGGCCAAGCGTCGGCTTCAGGCCCATTAATCAACCTCCACCCTCTTCTAACGCATGACACTCTCACACCAACTCCACGACTTACGCACGCGCGCTCCACGCAGCGCACGCGTCCGCCTGGGTGGCTTCGCCCACCTGCCCCGGCTGATTGACAAAGCCCGGGCCCAGCTCGCCGGAACCCTCGGCGACTATCTCTATGGCGATGACAGCCTGCTCGACATGGAGCTCTTTAAATTCATCGGGCTAAGCCCCGACGCCTTTCTTACTCAGGTAGGCGTGACTACCGGAGACTGGGCCATTCTCCAGTGGGTGCAAGAGAGCGCACAGCCAAAGCTTCGCCCACACGAGGTTCAGGCATGGAGCCACTGGATCGAGAACCTGCCGGGTCTGAGTATCGAAGCTCGCAGCTGGTTTGCGGAATTCGCGGGCGCACAGACCCCGTCACGTCCGGACATCGGCACGCTCTTTGAGTACCTGGACCTCGACGACTACCTCCGCTTCGGCGGGCAGGCCTGAGCCCCTCACTTTATCCCCTACAGAAAGGTAAACACATGAAAATAAACTGGTATAAAGCAATACTCGCCGGCGTCATTGGGACTTTGCTCTTTGATATCACCGGCTTCCTGTTCACCGGCACCTGGTGGGACATCCCCCACGTGCTCGCCGATGCCGTGGGCGTGCCCTTCGCGGTCGCGCTCCTGATGCACTACGGTAATGGCGTTGCCCTCGCCGCCATCTATGCGGCGCTCTCACCGTCGCTTATCGGTCCGGGCTGGCTCCGTGCGCTGTTCTTCACGAGTCTGGAGACTGTGATGCTGGTCTGGTTCCTCCTTTTCCCGCTACTGGGGCTGGGGATAGCCGGGCTGGAGGGAGGCGTCATCTTCCCCGTCCTGTCGATGGCCCGCCACTGGCTCTACGCGATTCCGCTGGCGTACTGCTTCCGTGAGGAGTCCCCGGACGGAGCAATGAGCTGCTGCTCTAAAAAAGCGGCAGAGGCAACCGCCTGCTAACCCGCACGCCAGAGCGATCCACCCACTTTCGAAGCATGGCCCAGATGGGCCATGCTTTTTTGTGCGCACCAAAGCCGCATATCTCTTTGCAAGTCATACGGATGCACGCTTTAAACGGGTTTTGATTTCTCGATTCGGGTCCGCGGACGGATTTCACCTTTAAGCTTTCAGCTATTGAGTTAAGGGCGTTTTTCGGTTTGGTTATGTGATTACCCTTAGAAAAGACATGCCAGCATACAGATCCCGCACCACCACCCACGGCCGTAACATGGCCGGCGCACGCGCCCTGTGGCGCGCCACCGGCGTGAAGAACGAAGACTTTGGCAAGCCCATCATTGCCATCGCGAACTCCTTTACCCAGTTCGTACCCGGGCACGTCCACCTCAAGGATCTCGGACAGCTCGTCGCCTCGGAAATCGCCAAGGCTGGCGGCATCGGTCGCGAGTTCAACACCATCGCCGTGGACGACGGTATCGCCATGGGCCACGATGGCATGCTCTACAGCCTGCCCAGCCGTGAGATCATCGCCGACTCGGTCGAGTACATGGTCAACGCGCACCGCGCCGACGCCCTGGTGTGCATCTCCAACTGCGACAAGATCACACCCGGCATGCTCATGGCTGCCCTGCGCCTGAACATCCCAGCCATCTTTGTCTCTGGGGGTCCGATGGAGGCTGGTGTCACCGTCGTTAACGGGCAGACCCGCAAGCTCGACCTGGTGGACAGCATGGTCGCCGCCGCCGACGAAAGCGTCAGCGACGAGGAGATTGACCTCATCGAGCAGAATGCCTGCCCGACCTGCGGCTCGTGCTCGGGCATGTTTACCGCCAACAGCATGAACTGCCTGACCGAGGCCCTCGGCCTGAGTCTCCCCGGTAACGGCACGGTCGTGGCCACCCACAAGGACCGCAAGGGTCTCTTCCAGGAGGCTGGCCGCCGCATCGTCGAGCTGGCCCGCGCCTACTATGAAGAAGGCAATGAGTCCGTGCTGCCGCGCAACATCGCCACCTTTGAGGCGTTTGAAAACGCCATGAGCCTCGACATCGCCATGGGCGGCTCCACCAACACCGTGCTGCACCTGCTGGCCAGTGCCCAGAGCGCCGAGGTGGACTTCACCATGGACGACATCGACCGGCTCTCCCGCAAGGTCCCCTGCCTGTGTAAGGTCGCTCCGAACACACAGAAGTACCACATCGAGGACGTTCACCGCGCCGGGGGCATCATGCGCCTGCTCGGGGAGCTGGACCGTGGTGGGCTCCTTCATCGCGATATTCCCACCGTGCACTCGGTCAGCCTCGGCCAAGCCATCGATTTCTGGGACCTGCGCGGCAAGGCCACCGAAAGCGCCAAAAAGTTTTTCGCCGCCGCGCCCGGTCGCAAGCGTACCACGAGCGCCTTTTCCCAGGAAGCTCGCTGGGAGTCCCTCGACACCGACCCGGCCGAAGGCTGCGTGCGCGATGTCGAGCACGCCTACTCCAAGGATGGCGGCCTCGCCGTGCTCAAGGGCAACATCGCCCTCAACGGCTGCATCGTGAAGACCGCCGGTGTGGACGAGTCGATCCTCAAGTTCACCGGACGCGCCCGCGTCTTCGAGAGCCAGGACGCCGCCGTCCAGTCCATCCTGACCGACCAGGTCGTGGCTGGCGACGTCGTCGTCATCCGCTACGAAGGCCCCAAGGGCGGCCCCGGCATGCAGGAGATGCTTTACCCGACCAGCTACCTGAAGTCCAAGGGCCTCGGTAAGCAGTGCGCGCTCATCACCGACGGACGTTTCTCCGGCGGCACGAGTGGACTCTCCATCGGCCACGTCAGCCCCGAGGCTGCCAGCGGCGGCGCGATCGGGCTGATCCACGAGGGCGACACCGTCGAGATCGACATCCCCGGACGCACGATCAACATCACCATCAGTGATGAGGAGCTGGCCAAACGCCGTGCTGCCGAAGACGCCAAGGGGGCCGACGGCTGGAAGCCGAAGCGCAACCGCGTCGTGAGCACCGCCCTGCAGGCCTATGCCCGCCTGACCACCAGTGCGGACCGTGGCGGCGTGCGC
Source organism: Ruficoccus sp. ZRK36 (assembly GCF_019603315.1). NCBI lineage: Bacteria > Pseudomonadati > Verrucomicrobiota > Opitutia > Puniceicoccales > Cerasicoccaceae > Ruficoccus > Ruficoccus sp. ZRK36. The sequence goes on along the minus strand of NZ_CP080649.1, from coordinate 1,889,539 downwards.
GACCTCAATCAGTAGCGTCAGGCAGCGAAGCCACCTGCCCGGCAGGTGAGATCGGCTGCGATATACTTAGCGCCTTTTTGCTCGTTCTCCCCCAGGAGACAGGGCTAGGTTTTACGTATTCATCTCATCCCTGTAGCATGTATCAGCGCATCAACGACATCTCCTTCGCAGACGACCTCGGCACAGATGGGAAAGCCGACCTGTTCCTGCCCGACAACCCCCGTGGGGCACCAGCAGCCCTACTCATCCATGGGGGCGGATGGGTATCGATGGAAAAGACGAGTATCGAGCCCATCGCCAGGCTATTGGCGGAGCATGGTTATGCTGTATTCAACATTAACTACAGACTGACAGCGACCCACCCGTGGCCAGCCTGTGGCGATGATTGCATCCGCGGGGCAAAGTTCCTGATGGACGCTGGCCACCCGGCCATGCGTGAACTGGATCTCGACCAGATTGACATCGTCGGAGGATCGGCCGGTGGACACCTCGCCCTGATGGCAGGACTTCGCCTGCCCCTGCAGCGGGTACGCTCGATCCTGAACCTTTCCGGTATCACCGATGTGGCGCTGTGGCAGACCCAGTTCTGTCTGGATAAGCCGGAGTTTTGGGAAAAATTCACCGGCGGCCCGGTCGAGGAAGCCTTTTTAAGAGACGCCTCGCCACGCTACTACGTCAGCGATCAGTCCCCTCCCCTGAACTGCATTCACTCCGAGAACGACCAGCTCGTGACCATCGAGCACGCCGACATCATTGAGCAGGCCTACCGAGCCGTGAACAGGCCCTGCGAGGTCTTCCGCTTCGATGGACCGGGTGACAAGCACGGGCTGTTTCAAGACGGTGCCGGAGAGGCGAATCTCGCGGACCGCACGCTCGTGCCCGAAGTCCGTGACGCCATCCTGCGCATGCTCGCCAAGCACCGGTAACTTTACCGGCGTTGGCTGAACGATGCTGCCTAAGGCTCCAGCGTGAGGACAACCTTACCGAGATTCTCCTGTCGTTCGAGGATCGCGTGCGCCTTCTCAGCGTCGGCCATGGGCAGCGTCTCATGGATGAGCACCTGGATCGCTCCGGAGGAAAAAGCGGGCCAGAGCTGATCTTCGAGCCCCTTGAGGATATCGGCCTTCATCTCGCTAGTGCGACTGCGTAGCGTGCTGCCGATGAGTTTCACCCCGCGCTTAAAGAAATCGAGCATGTTCAGCTCACTGCTGGCAGCACCCAAGGTGGCGATGATAATCCAGCGCCCACCACGGGCCATCGTCTCCAGGCAGGGTCCGAGGTTTGGACCAGCCACACAGTCCATGGCGACATCGACCGGATGCTGGGCGAGGACCTCGGCAATGTTTTGCTGCTTGCGGTTGATGATCACGTCTGCCCCCAGCTCGCGGACGAAGCGCGCCTTATCCTCGGAGCCGACCGTCGTCACGACCTTAGCGCCGAGCGTCTTGGCAAGCTGGATGGCCGCCATCCCCAAGCCACTGGCCCCGGCCTGGATGAAGACCGTGTCGCCAGCCTGCATCCCGCCCTCTAGGCACAGGTTCAGGTAGGACGTCGCAAAAGCCTCCGGGATCGCCGCAGCCTCGGCCATGCTGAGCCCCTCCGGGACCGGTAGCGCCATGTCCGCAGGGACAACGACTTTTTCAGCATAGCCGCCTCCGCCCAACAGGGCGCAGACCTTGTCGCCCGGCTTCCAGCGGGAGCCAGACGGTGCTTCGAGGACGACGCCCGCCACCTCCAGGCCCGGCCACTCCGGCCATCCGGGCGGGGGCGGATAGTTACCCTCGCGCTGCATCAGGTCAGCGCGATTCAGCGCGGCGGCATGTACCTGCACTAAAATCTCATTCTCTGCGCGCACAGGGTCCGCCACAGAGGACCAGACGAGGCGCTTATCGTCGTCGATGATTACGGCGTTCATAGGTTAGGTCAAAGTAAGGGGGTAAAGGTTTAGGGTGCGGCAGATGCCGCAACAGGATGGCCTCGGCAGGCGTTAACAGTCCCTGAAGACGGAAGGAAAACCTCCTGAGGCATGGCCTATCTCAGGAGATAAAATCTTGCCCATCAACGGAATAATTTGCATATAGCATGTGTAAGTTTCACGAATCATGCACATGATTGAAACCAAGAGCGAAAAACGCGCCCACATCGTGTAAATATCAAATACCCACTGAAAAACAATCACCCCCAGGGCCTGCTATGGCTAAGATTCACGAAATTGCAAAAATCGCAGGCGTATCCGCCGCAACCGTCTCACGCGTGTTCAACCACCATCCGAACATCCGCCTGGAGGTGCGTAAACGGGTGTTCTCGGTCGCACGCGAGCACGGCTATCATCCACGCCTGACCCTGAAGCAGAAGAACGTGGTCGTGATCACTCCCTACGACCCGGTCTATCCCGTGCAGAGCTGCGTGGACATGATCCTCATGGCCCTCGTCCAGGAAATGTCCAAGCGAGGGTTCCGGCTGGAGATCCTTCCCGGCGATAACCGGGAACGTCTCGATGCCATCCAGTTTTGCGCGGCTATCGCCATCGGCGCCGAGCCTGCGGAGTTCAGCGACTGGAGCGAACGCTACGCCATGCCCTTGATCATCATGGACCGCGAAGGCCCCACCGAGAGCCCGGACGTCTTTTACGTGCGCTCAGATGAGGAGCAGGGCATGCGGCAAGCTATCCAGCACCTGCATGAGCGCGGCTACAAAAAGATCGGGTGCATCATTCACGGCTCCCCCCATACCGGTAATGCCACGCGGCGCCAGAACGGCATCTTCAAAGCACTCAAGGAGACTGGCCTGCCCTGCGACGACTCGCTGGTCTGCTTCTCGGGACCGGGCAGCGACAAATATGTGGAGCTGATCGGAAAGCTCCTCAAGCAGGACATCGACGCGCTCTTCTGCCCCGGCGGTAATGCCGGGATCGTCTCCCTGTACGCCTTTTCGCTCTACAACCGCCGCGTCCCCGAGGACATTGCACTCATCGCCTCGGAGCAGACGAAAATATCCCAGTACACAGTCCCGCCCCTGACGACCATCACCCCCGACTATCAGGCCATGGCCGCTAGCACCGCAGACCTGATCGAAGCCCGTATCGAGGGAGACACCACCCCGGCCAGCACGATGCTCCCCTACCAGTTAATTTCACGCGACAGTGTCGCAGCGCGGGCCTGAGGAGACGAAGCCGCCTACTACCTCACGGCAGGAGCCGGGGGCTCATTCCTCATTCGCATGCTGCGGGGCTATCTCCGATCCTACGGAAAAATGGTAGCTCATGGTCGCCTTCACAAGAGGATCATCCAGCGAGATCAGCACACGTAGAGGCCCCTTCGGGCGCACCAGCTCCTGCTCGACTGAGAAGGGCACATCGCCGCTATCTATTTTGACATGCAGACGGGCGTCTCCATCCGTAATCAGGAGTTCGCTGGGGCTCATTTGCTCAACACTGCCGTAAGTTATCAATGAGCTGGCGAAGGCCTCGGGCTTGGAGAATGCCACCGTATCGGTCACCTGCAGCTCGCCTGCGCCCTGACGCATATAGACATACTCGCGTTCGAGCTTTGCCAACGTAGAGACCGCGTACGCGCCTTTGAGATCGAAGACGACCCGATCCTCCCCATCGGTAAAATCAGTGCTCACCACCTCTGTCGTCGCGGTTCTTTCGCTGCCCTGTAGTTGCCCGGCAATGACAGGCACCGGGTGGCCGATGGAGTTCAGCATCGGCGACTCATAGCGCTTGGGGCCGAAAGTAGCCGCCGTGTACGCCTCACCGCCGGGGTCGGTGATGACCTGTCGGCCTTGATTAGCGATGATGAACTGCCCCAGATCGTTGTGTCCGTGATTTTCTCCGTTGCGCCCGCCCTTGACGGCGATCGCCATTTGCTCAGAAGAATCACCCGGCATGCGCCCGACATAGACCTGCGCCTCCGGGAACCAGCTGCGCAGTTGGTCCTCTCTCATCGCGGCGAGCGAGAGCGGTCTGGACGGGCTAAACGACACCCGAAAGCACTGCTCCAGAAACAGCGGGATCGCAGGGTACGGTTCCTGTTTCACATCGCCGGACAGCGGCAGGTGGCTGGCACACACATCGAGTATCCAGGCCTCTGGCTGAGGGTTTCGCGGGCTGTCCCCAAAGGAGGGGAACTGGCGCGGAGCCATCTCCAGACGCGCCGGATAGGTGGCGATCTTGCGGACCAGTGGGCTCTCATAGAGGTCTATCTCGCCTTCGCTCAATCGCCAAAGCGTTTCCGCCAAGGTCACATAGTGCCCGAATCCATAGTTCCAGTAGGACAGGCCTTCGGTACAAAAACCATCACTGCGAAAACTGTTAAAATAGCGAGGCAGTGCGGCCTCTGCCCCGGCCACGATCAACCCGCGCGTATCCTCAGAAGGCAGTGTAAAGAGTGCTGCCGCCACGACACCCGAGTGGCAGACGGCGTTCCAGTTGTTATCCCATTTCATCCATTTGCACAGCGAGTCGTCCTGGCCCGTCAAACGCTTCAGGTAGGGATCAAATACTCTGCGCTTCAGCTCAGCGTGAGCCTGTTCAGTGAGTTCAGGAGAGAGTTTATCTCCCAAGAGCGTCAGCACACCAGCGACGGCGAGCCCTCGCCGGGACGCCCCCAAATCGACATCGACGACCTCGCCGTTGAAGTTCTTGAGGTCACGGTCATGCGCCGGCATCACCCACGTCTTCTCAACGAGGATGGCTTGCAGCTCCCTTTCGATGGCAGGGATGAATTGCCCGTTGTTTGCGACAGCTTCTGCGGCGGTGAATGTGCCCAGACGCTCGATTCGTGCGGAATACGGGCGCTCGTACCCCTTGCGTGTACCCTTGGTTGTGAACGTCAGATAGAGGTCGTCGGGCAAGGCCGGGACCGGTTGATTCAGGAACGTCTTAGCCTTGGCTAACAGCTGCGGGCTCTGCCGACCGTATGCCTCCCATGCACTACGATCACTAACTGGCGGCACATAGGAGCCAGGCTCCACCGGAAGCATGCCGGCGATATCCCAGGCCCGATCCTCCAGCGCAGAATCGGACACCTCCCATGCGTAGGCTTGCGGGGCGGGATCCGGATCGGAGCAGCCTGCGAGCGCAAATGCCATTAAAATAGAAATGATCAAAATATATCTTTTTTGAAATGCAGTCATGAATCGTGGCTTAGTGAAAAGCTGAAGCTAGTTACTGAACTCCTCCTCGGGCACGCTCTCCACATGCCAGTCTACGTAGAGCACATTTCGAAAGGCTTCGTGGGCGGTGCTGGTGATGCCGTTTGAAGCTCCAGAAGCATCCTGCAGCACGACGGTGGTGGGCGGAGATTCGATATCGGTCAACCGCATCACCGCCTGAGGGTATCGGTTGTGCTGGTAGCCAAATATCCGTGGATTTCTCCCGGTGCTGTAAGATTTAATCTCTGCCATCGAGCGCGTATCTGTAGCGCGACGGACACAGGCCGGGCAGAAAAACATATCGAAATAGCGCCGGGAGCCAATCGTCTCTGACGGCGTCATATAGTCCTCCAGCACAGTCGGCATGTGACTACCACGCGGCGCCCACGCACTCATATCCGAGTATAAGGGGCCGGGAAACTGAAGGCTGTGATCATTCAGATAGAGCTGCAGCGTCTGGCCGATTTGACGCAGGTTGGCAGCACAGCGGGTCTTCTCAGTGGTTGCGATACTACGGAAACCAATGGGGATAATGATGGATGCCAGGATCGCTATAATCGCGATGGCCGCCAATAACTCGAGCAGCGAAAATGCCCGGTGGGGTTTGGAGAAAAGCATAACGGGGTTGGTTATGCCCATAAAGTTGCACAAGTAAGCTTGTCAGACAACCCATCGTCCGTTAACCAAGGTGAATGGCACAGCGAGTTACCCAGAAAGACATCGCCGAGAAGGCGAACGTCCACCGCTCTACGGTGAGTCTGGCGCTCAAGAACCATCCCGGTATACCGCAGGAAACGCGTGAGCGCATCATGCAGCTGGCCAAAGAGCTGGGCTACGTGCGTGACCCGATGCTCTCGGCCCTGGCCGCGTACAGTTCGCAGTCCCGGCCGGTCGCCTTTCACGGGACTCTGGCCTGGATGGTCCGCAGTTCGCAGGAGTGGAACTGGCATAATGTCCGCCACTATCGAGACTACTTCAACGGAGCCCAAGCTCAGGCTGCCAGTCACGGCTATAAGCTGGAGATCTTCGATTTAACGACTGCAGGCATGACCTCCAAGCGCATGGCCTCTATTTTCAAGGCTCGCAACATCGCGGGTATCCTTGTCTGCCCCCAGCCCAACCAGCTTACACAAATCGACTTCCCGTGGGAGAACTTCGCCTCCGTCACCTTTGGCTACACTCTTCAGAAGCCGCGGTTGAATATGATAACGGCGGCCCACTGCAAAAACGTCCTGACGACGATGCGGGAGTTGGCCAGACGCGGCTATAAGCGCATTGGCTACGCTTACCCTTGGGAATTTAACGAACGCACGGACTACAACTGCCTCGCCGGCTACCTGACAGCCGTACACCTGTACGGGTTTGAGCCGATCCCGCCCCTGTCCTATGATCACAAAGGCTACCATCAGGAGTTTCGTGCGTGGGTCGATGAGAACCGGCTGGATGCGGTCGTCACGGTTGACTGGAAAATCAAGAAGACACTGGATGCCGCTGGCCTGGAATGCCCGCGTGACATCGGCGTAGCCGGGTTCACCTACTCTGCCGAGACTCCGGGCGTCTCCAGTATCGTCGAGAACTCGACACTCATCGGCGAAGAAGCGGTCACCATGCTCGTGTCCATGCTCCACAACGGCGAGAGAGGACTGAGCGACAACCCGCGCTGTATCCTGATAGAAGGCAGCTGGTACAACGGCGGAAGCCTGCGCTCCGCTCAGTAAGCCCTGGCGTTACCGTTTTCTACTGGAATATAGCGGTTATCATTAACCTTGGTGAACAACCCATGGTTTGTGAAATCAATCAGACTGAGATTGAGTAAAGGCCTATGAAAAAAATATCCCAAAATTGTTACCTGTTTCTACTCTGTGGTGCCCTGTCCAGTTTTAGTCTCTGCGCGCAAGGGGCCGTACTCGTCGAGGATAACTTCAACGGTTACTCGCCAGTGCCAGAGTCACTGCCTACAGGTGAGTCCCCGGAAATCTGGAAAACGACCCTCACCAATGCCAACAAGACCTTTACCGTCGTTGCTGACACCGGAAATCTGTTCGGGCAGGGGACATCCAACCAGTTCCTGAACATGGCTGTCACCAGCTATGATACCAGCCTCCAGCCCATGGCGGCTACCAATACCTTCAACTCCACTCAGAGCGGACAAATCTCCCTGGACTTCTACGACCCCACTGGCAGCACGGGTGACGGCTGGATCATGCGTTGGGGCACCGGTAACGGTAACAGCACCTCCGCATTCGCATTGTCGATCCAGGACGGATCCTTCTACCTGTACACGGGCGGCTCCATCACGAAGCAGGATGCCGTCGCGAGCTACACTCAAGACACAGTCAACAACCTCGTGGTCGTCTTCAACAATACGGGCTCAGCACTGACCTATGAGGGTGGCACCGTGGCCTCCGGCATGATGGATGTGTGGCTCAACGGGACACGCGTTGCCAGCGGCGTCAGTAACACCGGCAACATCAGCACCGGTACCTCGCTGAACAGCTTTAACTTCGTGTCCAAAGCTCAGTATGTGGGCTCACTCTATATCGATAATCTGTCCATCGACAGTAACGCCTCGATCCCCGAGCCGTCGGAAAGTGCCGCCATACTGCTTGCTGCGACCTTGCTGCTGGCGTTCCTGAAGCGAGTGAAGGGCCGCCGTTAAGGGCAGGCTTGGGGTATATCTCTTTAGACGCCCCTCCGTATATAAACCCCATATCGATTCCTGCGAGTTGGCGCCCCAAGCGTGCAACACGGGATGCTTGTACCTATGTTAAAGCAGAACTCAGCCAAAGAACGGGAGAACGCCTCAGACGATCTCAAACAACAACGCATCGCTTACTCCCTGAACGAACGGTGTCGGCAATACTTTTTCCCCAACGGGATCGATGCAGAGATCGACGGAGCCCAGGCGATAGACGTCCCGGCCCAAGACTGGGAGGAGCAGCTCCAGACCCTGCGGCCAACCGTCCTCCTCACCTCATGGAGCACGCCTCCCCTGCCCTCCGCCTGGCTGGAGCAGGAGGACTGTCCGCTGCGCTACGTCAGCCATGTGACCGGTTCTGTCCGTGGCATCGTCCCCCGCTCCTTTATCGAGCGTGGCGGGCTCGTCTCAAACTGGGGTGCGATGTGCGCTCCTCAGGTAGCCGAGTACGCCTTGCTACTGGCCCTGGGTGCTCTGCGCAGTCTGCCCCAGTGGCCTGCGTATATCCAGCAACCACCCCGGCAGCGCAGGCTGACGCATCTGGGCACGCGTACCCTTTTCGGCAAGCGTGTCAGCATCCACGGCTTTGGACGGGTGGCTCGTACACTGGTCCAGCTGCTACGCCCTTTTTCCGTCGAGATACGGGCATTCTCTGAGGGTGTCCCGCACAAGCTCATGCATGAGGAAGGAGTCACCCCCTGCCAGTCGCTCAAAGAACTTTGCCAATCCTGCGACGTGTTCTTCGGCTGTGAAGCCCTTACCGAGCTATCCCGTGACAGCCTGACGGCAGAACTGCTGGCGACCATCCCCGACGGCTCTATCTTCGTCAACGTCGGGCGCGGTGCTATCGTGGACGAGGATGCCCTGCTAAAGGAAGCGTCCAGCGGCAGACTTCGCATCGCCACCGATGTCTGTATCACTGAACCGATGGCCTGCGATTCGCCTCTGGTAACAACACCCGGGCTCCTCGCGACACCGCATATCGCTGGTCCGACGGCCGACCAGCTCGCATTACTTGGGCAACACGCCGTGCAGAATATAGAACGATTCCTGCGCGGAGAATCTCCGCATGATCTAGTGGACCTCATCAGCTATGACCGGGCCACATAAACGGACCGTCATGCCATAGTAATTGATAAAGGCGGACCGGCCTAGGTTCACCCGGAACAGTCATCTGCTCAGCAGCTTCTCAATAATCGCACTTGATGAAAAGACCACCGAACATCCTCTTTGTTTTTCCCGACCAGTGGCGGCACGACTGGTCCTGGCAGAGTGAGCTGCCGCTGCGGCTCCCCTTTTGCCAGAGTGTGGCACGGCGGGGCCTGAGCTTTAGCCATGCCGTCACGCCCTCTCCCCTCTGCGCACCGGCCCGCGCCTGCCTCGCCACAGGTAGGGAGTACGAGCACTGCGCGGTCAAGAGCAACAGCGACGACCTCGATCTGGATGAACAGACCTTCTATCAGCGCCTGCGCGAAACCGGCTACCAGGTGCTCGGCTGTGGCAAGTACGACCTGGCCAAGGATGCCAACGACTGGAGCCCAAACGGGCAGCACCCTCTGCCTGACGGCACCAACCGCCTCGACCACTGGGGCTTCAACGGCGGCGCCGATGTCAGCGGTAAAATCGACGGCGTAACCGAAGGAGCCCGCGACAATCTGTGCCCCTACACATCCTTTCTCAAAAGTGAAGGCCTGCTCGATGTCCACATCGCCGACCTGAATGGGCGTAGGGACTACTACAGCAATGCGCCGACTCCCCTCCCCGACCGGGCTTACCTGGACAACTTTGTCGGCCAGCAGGCCGTTGATCTACTGCAGGGCGCTGGTACACAATCCCCCTGGTTCCTACAGGTGAATTTTTGCGGGCCGCACTCCCCCATGGACACCACCCACAGCATGTTTGACTCCGTGCGCGGGCGCACATTTGGAGAGCCGCCTCCCTCTGAGCTGGCGGACCCCGAAACCCGCCAGAACACCCGGCGCGCCTACGCCGCCATGATTGAAAACATCGACCGCTGGGTCGGCCGCATGCTGCAGGTCATCCATGAGCGCGGGGAGGATGAGGAGACTTTGATCGTCATCTCCAGCGACCACGGCGACATGCTCTGCGACAAGGGATTTTTCGGTAAGAACCTGCCCTATCAGGCCTCCGTCGGCATCCCGCTCTGCATCGCCGGGCCGGGCGTGAAGGCCACCGGGACCAACGACTCCGCCGTCTCCCTCATTGACCTCTCCGCAACCTTCCTGGACTACGCCTGCGGGGAAACTCCACGCTACAATGACGCCTGCTCCCTGCGTGCAATCCTGGAGGGCAACGCGCGCTCAAACCGCGAGGCGGTCTTCTCGGGACTGGGCAACTGGAAGTCTGCCTGCGACGGGCGCTGGAAGTGGATAACCGGCTACGACACCAACCGCGGCTTCAAGCAGCAGCTCGATGCCCCCCAGCCCGTACCGGACCTGCTCTTCGACCTCAAAAACGACCCAGCCGAACTCAACAACATCGCCGCAGAAAATACGCAAAAAGTCGAAGAGCTTAAGAACTGCTTCATGCGCCACACGGCCCCCGCGTAAGAATGCGGTCTACACTCAAAGCTGATTGAGTCGGCATGGCCTCGCTCGCACACTTCAGTGCGAGCCGTGACACAACTCCAGATGGTCAGGCCGGTTTTCTGTCGATGACACTGTTCCGCTCAATGAGCTGGTAATCGAGGATCGTTTCGCGCGGGAAAGAGTCCCGGCGCAGAGCGGCGTCGATGGCGTCCACAGCAATCGACGCCAGCTTACTGTAATCCTGTGTAATCGTTGTTTGTGAGGGCACACAGTAGCGCGAGACCATCACCCGCTCCGAGGAGATAAGCGAAATCTCCTCGGGAATCCGCTTACCATACAGGGAGAGCGCATAGGCGGTAATGATACCGCCCGATCCCCCCGGCGCAAAGATGGCGTCCACGCCGTGACGCAGCAGCTTACCCACCTCCTCCACATACTCGACCTCACTCGCCAGCCGCAGGAAATAGCTTTCTGCCGGTAGCCCGCGCCGGGTCAGGGATTCTTCCAGGCAACGCATGCGCAGCTGCGGGTTCCCCAACCGGGAGTTACTGATGAGGCAGCCGATGCGGCGATGGCCCAGCCGGTAGAGATAGTCGATGGCCAGCTCCATCCCCTGCTCCTCGTTTGAGCGCACGGATGTGACCTGCTCAAAGCCACCGGGCACCTCGCGGTCGATGATAACCAGCGGAGCGTCGAAGCGCCGCCCCCAGTTTTTCCAGGGAGACTCGCCGGAGCTGATCTGGATGGCCCCGCAAAACTGCGTGTTGTCGAGCTTGTCCAGGCCGTCCTCGGACAGGATTTCGATCCGGTAGCCACGCCGGGAGGAGGCCTCTGCCAGATGGGAGACGACCATGTCCACGTAGTTTTGCACGGGGTGCTCCGAGCGCGAGGGCGTGATCAGGATCACCGTGCGACGTCGATTGGACAGGCGTGGGTAGTAGTCATGCGCCCGGGCCACGCGCAGGACGCGCTCACGCAGCTCCTCTTTCACATTGGGGTGGTTACTGAACACACGGGAAACGGTCGCAATCGAGACCTCAGCCTCCCTGGCGATTTCATGGATCGTAGGCATTTTGGGGGTAATTTTGAAAGTTGAGGATAAAAAACCATAATCCCACGCCTATTTACAGTCAATTTTCACAGAAACGCTTACCACGGAGCCGGTTTGTGACTTTCGTCAGGTATAAAAGCCAACCATTACACTGAAAAGACAACCAGCGTCGCTGACATTAGACACATAGCAGGACAACTATCGTCCCAATCTCCTATGGATTGTAAACAAAATGAAAGCTGACGACATTTACACCTCTATTTACATTATGTTTTCAGCATTGTCCTTGTTCCGAAGCTTATAGACCTCATGATAAGAAGCTGTCCAGAGTATCGGCCTACGCATTCCCCTGAACACTCATGAACACACATACCCCACAACCTCTGACCACCGCGTGCACAGCAATCGGTGTCCGCAGCATATCCGACTGCCACAGTACAGGGCGAAATGGGGTATTGGTCGAATCCGCTTATAAGAAAAAGGAGTTTAGGCTATAGTCCAGGCTCCCTCAAAAAAATGAATATCGAATACATTACCCTTTCCCTTTATCTTGGTGTCCTGCTTCTGCTGGGCATGGTTTTTGCCCGTTTCAACAAAGACCTCAGCGACTTCGTGCGCGGCGGTGGTCGTGGCACATGGTGGCTGGTCGGTACGAGTATCCTGATGAGTGGAATCAGTGCCTTCACCTTTACGGGAAACGCTTCGGCAGCCTACGAGGCTGGGCCGAGCCTGCTGGTTCTTTACCTGGCTAACTGTGCTGGATTTGCGGTCGGGGGGCTGTTCCTGGGTCCATGGTTCAGGCAGACGCGGGCCTACACGACCGTGGATGTGATACGCATGCGCTTCGGCATATCGGTCGAGCAGTTCTCGGCCATCGCCGGTGTGTTCCTGGGGCCGTTTGGGGCTGCCATCCAGCTGTACGCGCTCTCGCTCTTTGCCAGCACGGTGCTGAACCTGCCACTGGTGCCCGTCATGATAACGATCTGCCTGATCGTGGTTTTCTACTCCACCACCGGGGGGAAATGGGCGGTCATGGCGACGGACTTTGTGCAGGCACTGGTGATGTTTGCGATTACGGCGCTGGTGTTTTTCCTGTCGCTGCGAGCCATTGGGGGATTTGGAGAGTTCTTCAGTTATTTCAGCGATCCGCGCTTCGCGGAGGATTTTCGCTTCTTTAACGATCCGGGTCACTTCTCGGGAGACCGCTTCACATACAAGTGGGCCATCGTGATCTTTTTCATGCAGCTATACAGTCAGATCAGCCTCAGCTCAGCCGGGCGTTATATCTCGGCGCGCGACGGCAAGGAAGCCGCCCGTGCCTCCTGGTGGGCCTTTATCATGATGGCCATCGGGAGCCTGATCTGGTTCGTCCCGCCGATGGTTGCGCGGTTCATGTTCGCGGATGAGATCATGGCCAGTGCTGTGGAGAAACCGACCGAGACAGCCTACGCGTTTATCGCCATGAAACTCCTCCCCAACGGCATGATGGGCATGATGATTGCGGCCATGTTTGCGGCTACGATGAGTAGCATGGACTCCGGGCTAAACGGCCAGGTGGGCGTTATTGCCCGCAACATGATCCCTCGCTTGCGGGGGGCGCTTGGGTACCACAAGGAACTTTCACCGAAAACAGATATCCGCATCTGCCATATCTCAACGCTGATCCTCGGGTTGATCATTGTGAGCTATGCGCTGCTGCTGGCGAACCAGAGCGAGATCGCACTCTTTGATGCCTATCTGATCATCGGCTCGGTCATCGGCGTGCCGATGGGCTTCCCCAAGCTGATGGGCCTGTGGCTCAAAAAGCTACCCAAATGGTCATATTTCCCGATCTTTGGAGGCTGCATGATCCCCTCGATCTGGTCGTTTATCGACGGCTACCTGAGCGGCGAGCAGTGGACGGTCCAGGAGCGCACGATGTGGATTTTGATCTGTGGGACACTGGCGACCATTGTCTGCCGCCTGATGAACCGTACCTCCTCCGAGAAATCTCGTGAGGAGATCGACAACTTCTTCAAGATGATGCACAAGCCGATCGACTACGAGAAGGAGATTGGCTCGTCCACCATCGACTATGCTCAGTACTACTTGCTGGGTAAGTCCGTCATGGCGGTGGGAGCGCTGATTATGCTGATCCTGCTCGTCCCCAATGATCTATTCAGCCGCCTCTGCATCCTGGCGGTGTCCCTTTTCGTCATCCTATCGGGACTGCTGCTATACCTCGGCGGGCTCCGTGCGCAGAAAAACGTGGAGGCTATTATGGCGGCTCGGGAGGCCTCAGAAAAGGAAGAGCCCGAACACGTCGGCAATCTCAATCAGGCTGCAACCGGGTCTGACCAGGCCTGACCGTGGCCTTGACCTGTCTACGCAAACAGTACCCCGTTGAGATTCAGTCCAGACGGGTCAATGGTGTGACTGAGCGTTTGGTTATAAAGGCAGCCCATGACTTAAAGGTTAGTTTCGAAAAGTTCTGGTAGCACGTTAAGCCAGCCGCAGCTCTCAGCATGCCTTGACTCCGCACCCTTCAAATGCCACAGATGCCGCGCAGACACACGTCGCCCCTCGATACTAAAAGAAAACGCTGAACAGCTTCGCCTCTTCGGTGATGACGTTCCCGGCAGATGCAAAGTCACAGACCTTTGTCTGAAGCGATCGACTGCCATCATGTATCTCGGCCTCGAAGGCATAGTCCACTCCGTTGGGTGCGATGGGCGTGAGCGTGCACGTAAAACCGGCCGACAGCGGCGGGCCAAACATCTCCTCCTCCGTATTTCCGATAAAACGACTGCGGGCGAGCAATAGCGGCCCGTACTGCAGAGTGCTGCCACGCTCAGTACGCATCAACGACTCGATGCCTGGCTCAATCCAGCGCTTGCGGTGCCAGGCCGGAACATCAGGCGTAGCTGCGTGCTCACGCACAACAAGCTCGCGCTCAAAGCACAACTCTGCACTGGACTGACCGGACTCGACGGCAAGGTCAAACCACTCCCCCTCTCCCGTTGGCGTCGTACGCTCAGTTTCCAGCGCACCCTCGATCTCCAGCGTGGCTGACATCGCCCATCCCGGGATACGAAGGCGCAGCACAATGGGCTTATCAAGCTTTGCATCCCAGGTGATCTGCACCTTACCGGTACCGAGATAGTCACCGCTGACACAGAGCTTGATCGAGCCGCCGGAGGGCAGCTCCAGCTCGGACTCAAAAGGCGAATAGAAGTTCACCGAAACACCGTTATCGTTCACGGTGGTGGCCATTTGGGCGAAGTTGAGGAAGCCTCGCGGCATGTTGTCCACACAGCAGTGGTTATGCTTCATTTTGGCCTGCTCAAAAACGTAGAGATGGCGAGTATGGCTGCGCACGCCACGGGCTCCCCACTTACCGTCCCGACACACGGAGGCCAGAAAGGGGTTATAGAATGCCAGCTCAAAATCGTCCAGGTAAACGCTGTCACCGGTCTCCAGGTAGAGCTCTCCGTTCAGGCGCATCCAGTGGATAACATCGCAGGGCTCAGTGATGGCACTGATCTGCGAGGACCCATGGTGAAAGATGTCATTAAAGCCGACCGAGTGGACCACGTTGTACTCATGCTCTTTTAGCAGCCGGTGAAAACAGATGACGCTTTCGAGCAGTTCGCGCTCTCGCGTGATTCGGTAGAGCTCGATGACTCCTTCGAAGCAGGACATCATCTCGTAGGCCTTGGCGAAGTCATGGGGATTCCCGTACCACTCATGGACCGGCTTTCCGCTAAGCGCGTTAGTGATAAGGTTCGGACACAGGTCGTCCTCGCGCCTCCAATCAGCCACGATCTCCTGGGAAAATTCCAGGTAGCGCTCATCCCCGGTCTGACGATACAGCAGCAGCATTGGCTTGAGAATCGAGCCGCTGGCCACCCCGGCAAAGGTTCCCGTCTGTCCGAGTCGTATCCCATTCTCCTTCAGCGAGGTAATTAAGTGCATGGCCAGCCGCTCGGCCGCGTGCAAGATCTCCGACTCGCCGAGCAGGCGGTAGGCCTCTAGCAGGCCCCACAGGGTGTACTTGCGGCACCAGATGTTCCAGTTCCAGTTACACGGCCACCCCAGCGCCTTTTCGGTCACAGCAGGGTCAGCGGGGAAAATGTTCATCGGGTCACGGTAAGTGCCGATATACCCGGAGGGCTCCTGCATCTCCATCAGCGTATGCACGCTGGTTCGGATAAACTCCTTAAGTTCCGTGTCGTGGACATACTCACAGTGACGCACTGCGCCGATCATCCATTTACCCCAGTACTCGCCCTGCCAGATGCCATGCACGCCGGAGCTGTCGTCCAGCTTATTGCGAAATGCGTCCTCCGCTTCGTGAAAGACCACCCGATGCGCCCGCTCGGAGATGATGCGCTCGTAAGCAAAGGTTTCCAGGTGCTCAGCAACAGGTCCGCTCAGGCGCAGTCGGCCCAATGAAGGCGGCAAAGTCTCGGAGTGTGAGGATACTTTCATAAGCGATTCCAATCTTTTAGGAGGTACAGGTGACTCAAAATACAGATCGCTCATAGAATACTTTATTACAGGCATTCCGAAAATAGCTTAACATCCATATTACCTTTAATTTTGTCCGAAAACACCGGCTCGACATCAAACACGCAGACAAATCGGTATGACGCGAGATGGTCGGCGCTGTGCCTGTGACAAAAATCAGGGCTATTAACTGCCCGCAAACAATCGCTTGCGATAGTCTCGGGGAGCCTGTCCAAACGCCTTACGAAAACGCGTGGAGAAGTAATAGGGATCTGGCATGCCAACCTGCTCCGAGATCTCCGCAATCGACAACTCAGGCAATGCAAGGAGCTGTACTGCGCGCCTAAGCAAAGCCTCCTCACGGTACTGCCGAGGAGAAACCCCGACAGCTTTCTTAAATTTCTCGTACAGAGCCGTCCTGGACACACCGCATAGTCTGGCAATCTGATCGATACTCCCATCGCTCTCCGCCAGAAGCTTTTGAGCAGCCTGCACCCTACGGTCGATACCCGCCGCTTCCGCCATGTTTTGATTGTAGCCGCGCACCAGTGCACTTTCCACGAGGATGAGAGCCAGCTCACTCCAATTACGTGTACGCTGCAAATCAAGCCGATGGGCCTCCAGCAGCGAAGTCTGCGACTGCATAAAGTCCTCGTGCAAAAGGCTTGCCTTCCCTAGCCCCGGAATCGGCTCTGGCCACTGCAGAGCATGCATGACATGCGACCGGATCGGAAAATGAAACCAGAGAAAATGCCAGGTCCCGACAGGTTGAAAGGCGTGTGCGACACTGGGCTTCAGAAGAATAAGATCACCAGACACAGCGGACAGCCGATCATCATCCCCGTAGGAGATAACTCCCTCTCCGTCCACGCACAGTAGCAATCCGGCCCGATCAGTGATACGCTGCTTCCAGGGCGAAGTTTCCGGCTGACAGTGACGATACCCACAAATAAAACCGTGGTGCGGAGAGGCATGTTTCACATGGGATTCCCTACCATCCACCGATGAGCTAGAATCTGGTACAGACATGAAGATAAAACCGTTTGGGGACAAAGAGACGCCAGGAAGAGCGTCTTTCAAAGACATGCCATGCATCTAGCAAAAATATTGGATATTGTCCACCATGAGTCGAAAACACAAAGATTATATCCAACGGCCAAAATCTTCATAAAACTAAAGTTTTGTGAAAAATGGGAAACTCAATCAGATTGAGGATTGCGGTGAAGCGAGAGAGCATTGTTAGGGATGACACACTCGATTCGCCCCCCTTCACACGCGGCTGCTGAAAGCAACACCGCGACCGTATCCGGCACCATAGATGGAGGAGTATCCTCCAAGGCAAAACCATTTATGGCCTACCGCTCATTCTGGCCTAAACAGGATACCGTTGCCCAATTCGTGGAACTCGGAGTCGATACGGTGTGTATCTACCCCTCCAACACACTCAACAGCCTGGGTGTCGAATACAGTCAGCATCGCCCCAACTGGATGCACTTCGGCGTCTATAAGTGGGAGTACCTGGACCGCCAGTTTGACGAGATACTGGAGGTCAACCCGAGCACGCAGTTCCTCTGCATGATCGACCTGAACACGCCAAACTGGCTCACGCGTTTTTCCCGCTATGACGACTCCTTTTACAACCTCGGCAAGGTAGCTGGCGACACGCGGTGGCGCAAAGAGGCCACCGAGTACCTGCACGCCTTTTTGGAACACTGTGAGCAGAAGTACGGCGAACATATCAAAAGCTATATCCTGTGCGCCGGAGCAACCTGCGAATGGCAAGACGCTTCCCACGGGCAGGAGTCACCGAGCAGGATCGATGCGTGGCGCCAGTGGTGTGCCGAGCAGGGCAATGAAGATTCGACTGATCTACCGTCTATGCGAGAGCGTACATCTGCTGCTCATGGACTTCTGAAAGACCCTCAGGCAGACGGGCTCAGCATCCGGTATTGGGATTTCAGCCGTAACCTGATCGCCGATACGATTCTTTACTTTGCCGAGCAGGCCCAGTCGATCATCGACCACCGTGTCGATCTCGGTGTTTTCTACGGCTACGTCCTCGAGCACGGACACGAGCGACTCGTCTCCTACGGGCACTTGGGATACGACAAGGTGTTCGCCTCCGACGACATCGATTTCTTTATCTCTCCCGGCACTTATGCGGATCGTGAGATGGGAGGTGCCAGCGGGTACATGTCGCTCATCGACAGCATGAAGCTGCACGGTAAGGGCTATATCCGGGAGATTGACCACTTTACGCATACGGCAAACGGCAACCCCCTTCTCCCATGGGGCATCCCCTGGGGCGAATCGTGGAATCATCGCTGGTCCGATGAGCCCTCGTCCATAGCCGGGCTGCGTCGAGAGTTCTCACTGGCTCTCACCAAGGGTGTTTCGCTCTGGTGGTTCGACATGTGGAACCACTGGTACGATTCCAAGAATGTCCTGCAGGCTCTGGAGCAGATGAAAGACATCTGGGATGAGCAAGTTGAGACGCCCGCGGCAGACGCGAGCGAAATCGCCGTCCTCGTCGATGCCGACAGCTGCCTCGCCCTGAACGAATACGACAAGCGCGTGATCGATGTGTTCAGAACGTTGCGTCAACCTCTTGGGCGTATCGGTGCTCCCTACAGCCTCTACTCCACTGCCGATATCGACAGGATCGACTTCACGCAGTTCAAGCTGGTCATCTTCCCCAATCTCTTCGCCTGCGACACTGACAAAGCCGAGGAGTTGAAAAACAAAATCGCCGCGCAAGGCCGGACTCTCCTTTGGATTCACATGGCAGGCGTCATCGCTGACGGTCACTACGATGAGGCCAATGTCGAGAAACTAACCGGTCTCCCCTACAAGCCAGGCAGCATTCAGGAGAAAGACTTTGGGGGCTGGACATCTGTCCTGCACTCCGACCTTAGCCCCTCGGCCGCTTCCCTGCGCGCCATAGCCGACTCTGCTGGCGTGCATCTCTACGGTGCAGTGGGTGAGCCCGTCTATGCCAACTCTCGCCTCCTCGCCGCCCATACCGCCACGGGCGGCCTCAGGACGTTCCAGCTTCCCGCCAAATGCAGCAGTGTCAGAGAACTGTTCTCCGGACGTGTCGTAGCCACCGATTGCGACAGCTTCGAGGATACTCTCCAAGCTCCTGATAGTGTGCTATATCAGCTAGAGTACGATAACACGCGAGTCTGAGGCTGATAGCGCGTGTCCTCGTATCGACAGGAGTGCCCGGCAATGTGCCTGCCGGGCACCTCCTCGACTTTTTGCCCCCCATGCCCGCAAATATACCCCCGCCATGCATCTTGTTGACTACCTGATCGTCATTATCCCGACCTTATCGATCCTGCTCCTGTCTGCCTACTCGCGCAGGTATATCCACGGCGTGGTTGACTTTCTGGCCGCAGGGCGAGTCGCCGGGCGCTACGTGATCTCTGTCGGCGACATGACCGCCACACTCAGCATCATCACGCTGGTGGGGATGGTAGAGATGAAGTATCAAACCGGCTACGGGCTGGCGTTCTGGTATTTCCTGACGATCCCTGTCAGCATATTCATGGGTCTGACGGGCTACTGCGTCTACCGCTTCCGCGAAACCAAGGCGCTCTCGATGGGGCAGTTTCTGGAGATGCGCTACAGTCGGCGCTTTCGTGTATTGGCTTCGATACTACGTACGCTATCTGAGCTACTGACCAACGCCATTGGCCCTGCGATCGCTGCCAACTTTTTCATCTACTATCTCGGACTCCCGCACCAGGTTATGATCTTCGGGATTCCGATTCCGTGCTACGGGATTGTGGTCACTCTGGTCCTGATCATGGCCATCATCATCATCTGGCCGGGTGGACGCGTCTCGCTCCTGCTGACGGACTGTTTCCAGGGTCTGATCGCATACCCGGTTTTTGTCATTATCACCGGCTACCTGATTCTCCATGTCTCCTGGGGCAGCGAGATCGCCCCTACGATGTTGGACCGAGTCGATGGGCAGAGCTTTCTAAACCCCTTTGACATCGATGAACTGAGAGACTTTAACATTTTTGCACTCCTGGTGCAGGTGGTCAGCTCTGTGCTGAACCGAGCCAGCTGGATAGGCAGCGACACCTCGTGCTCGGCCCGCACACCCCACGAGCAGAAAATGGCGGGCCTCCTGGGAGCCTGGCGGGCAGGGCTCTCCGCGTTCATGGGCATAGCGATTGCGATCTTGATCATCACGGTCATGACCCACCGTAATCATGCCACACAGGCGCATGAAATCCGTGCCGAACTCTCGGAGAAGATCACGGAAAAGGTCATCGAAGACGACTCGCTGCGCGGAGAGCTGGATGCACGAATCGCGGCGCTCCCGGAGCAACATCATGTCATTGGCATGGATCCCCCACTCTCCCAGAAAAGCAATCTCGACACGGTGTATTTCGATACCGCCCACGAAGTGCTCGGTGACAGCGCGGACGGGAATCGCCAATTCCAGCAGTATCGCACCCAGTACTTTCAGATGATGATGCCTGTCGCCCTGCGGCAGATATTCCCCATCGGGCTGACGGGCCTGTTCTGCCTGCTCATGCTGATGCTCATGCTCTCGACGGATGACTCACGCATCTTCAACAGCTCGGCGAGCATAGTGCAGGACGTGATACTGCCCAACCTGAAAAGGCCACTCACACCGCGTCAGCACATCTGGGTGCTTCGCCTTTGCTCCCTCGTCATTGCCGTCTTCTTTTGGTGTTTCTCCATGCTCTTTGTCAGCCTGGACTACATCAATATGTTTGTAACCATCATGACCGCGATCTGGATGGGAGGAGCTGGGCCGATTATGGTGTTTGGCCTGTACAGCCGATTCGGAACGACGGCAGGCGCCTACACCGCGCTGACCTTTGGCAGTGGTTTTTCCATCCTGGGCCTATTCCTTCAGCGCAAATGGGCAGACGTCATCTACCCCTTCCTCGACCAACACGGATGGGTGGACCCGATCGGTCGTTTTCTGGTTACCGTTTCCAGCCCCTTCTCGCCCTACATCGAGTGGAAGATGAGCGCCGTGAAGTTCCCGATCAACTCGTACGAGCTGTATTTCATGGCCATCCTGCTCGGCATCCTGGGCTATGTAGTCGTGTCGCTGCTGACCTGTAAGAAGCCCTACAACCTGGAGCGACTTCTCCACCGCGGTAAGTACAACATCGACGGCGAGAAGCACATCGATACCGCCTGGAGCTGGCGCACGGTGTTCAAGAAACTCATCGGCATCACGCCCGACTACACCAAGGGAGACCGCATCATCGCCTGGGCGATCTTCTATTACTCCATTTTCTTCAAGTTTTTCCTGTCCTTTCTGGTTGTGCTGATCTGGAACCTCATCAGCCCCTGGCCCAAGCACTGGTGGAGCGTGTACTTTTTCATCACGTTCATCATGGTCCCGGCCATCATGGGCATGGTCAGCACGATCTGGTTCATGATCGGTGGGATTATTGATACCCGTCAACTGTTCCGAGACCTGAAGAACCGCATCGACAACCCGCTCGACGATGGTCGCGTAGAGGGAGAAGTCTCCCTCATGGACAAAGCCGCCTTTAGCACAAAGGCTGACGATAAGGACAAGTAGAGTCTATGGCACACGCTGCCCGGAGAGTGTCCCGCAGTCGCCGGGAGCAGGGGGCAGAAGGCCACACGTCACCCGCCGCAAGTCAAAGTACAGCCCGTATAAACATGCACACACCGCCCCCGGAGCATGCGGTCACACAACATGCAAACCGGCAGGCCAGGCCGCGCCTTCGACTCACGGAGCAAGCCCTCGCAGGCTGCGCGTTGAGCGCCGTGTCCCCGGTAGAAAAAGCTAAGCCTGATGCTTATCGCTCCCCCTATCGACACGATTACCGACACTCCCGCTCCGACGCGATAACCAGAGAAGCAATGCCTCCCCTGCGACCCCTCTGTGCCTAGGCGCAACAGCTGTCACTGATTGCAGCGGCTGTACCCCTTCAGGCAAAATGAGGCCCCCACTTCTAGTTAAAGTGAGGGCCTCGTCGTAAAGGTTACCCAATGCGCCTATTTTTCGGAATAGACGATCTCGAAGTACGGTGTTCCGTACTCAAGCTTCGCTGTATCCAGGCTTATGATCAACTTTCCATCCCTCAACTTGCTGGAAATTTCTTCGGACCGGGTTCCGTCCATATTCAAGGCAAACACCCTGGGAAGCGTGGACTGTGATGTTTCAATCTTGATCTCGCACTGAACAGATTCCATGAGGACTGGAAGTTGGCCGACCTCTGCGAGAAGAACCATATTTGGACGCTCAAAGGTCATGCCGTCATTGAGGGCGTTCGTCGCCAGCACCAGCAGCAGACGATCAGCATCCCGTATATCCTGATCACGATTCAGAGACGCGAGCACAATTGACGCAGGCTTTGAACATGAATCAATATGCATACGGTCCAGTTGCACTGGGACATCCTCTTTCACGATTGCGCCTTCGAGACGAGGACTGATCACCGTCATGGTCTCCTCCTGAGCGTCGAGAATGATTTCCTCGGTATCGCTTTGGTAAATGTGTTCCTCGGCGTTAGTTTTATTCTGGCCCGAGAGGATCCCTGCCTCGCGGACATCCTGAACCAAGGAAGGAAGCATGTTTGAATCCGATGAAGACGCCTTGACGTACCAAGTGGTAACCTGGAGCGGCGAGAAATCCTCCGGTACGATTTGCAGCGTCGGAGTACATACCCCCACAGGCATCAGCGGTTCGACCTGGTTATAGGATATACCGATCTTGGTCAGCATGGAGAGCTTCGCATAGTCATCACTAATCGCAGCTAAAAAGTGCTGTGGGAAAAGGAGGTCACGCGTCAACGGGAACTCGACCGAATGCTTTGCTTCACCCACATCCCGCCGCAGGAATGCAAGTGCTGCCACCGTCTCGGAAGCCTTGGAGATAGGATCTACGGCACTCTCAAAGGTAGCCAAAGGCTCAGCAGTCGTGTCTCTGACCGCTGCCAGTTCGCCATGCGCAGTCAGACAATCCCAATCCTGAAACGCGGCGTAGGCTCCGAAATAAAGGCCCCTTTCATGACGGTAACGATTAAATGAACTATGTGAGTACTCCGTGATCAGAAATGGACGGTCCAGAAAGCGTGCGGCGGCTGAAGCCCTGAAGTAACTGGAGTTCAGGGAGCTTTCCTGTACCACCATGACGTCATAATCGGGATTACCCAGCGTGTATCGCCAGTTCATTGACTTTTGCGCCAAATTCTTAGTCGGGATGCCATGAGTCGGGTGGCTAAAGTAGCTGTGCTGGGCAATCACCGGCATCAACGCCCGCACCGGAATCTCCATTGTCCGCATGATCATGTCCCACTGAGAGATCAACCCATTGTAGCCGATCTGACGTAGCGAATCGTAGTACCACTTTGTCATCTCCGACATCGTATCGATCAGGAAAGTACCAGCATCATCCGACCGGGTGTCCCCTTTTCTCAGTATCGTTTCATCAATATCAGGCACTGTGGCAAAAGTGACGGATGCCTCGCCCCACGCCTCTTGAAGCGCTTTGTCGGTGCCGTACTTACTCTTCAGATATTCGGTGAAGGCGGGAGTGAGAGCAGCCATCATTCCTTTATCATACAGACGAAGATCTTGCTCATTCAGCGGCTCAACCAGGGCAATCATGGGGTCGTCTTTCAGGCTTAGGCCCGTATAGGGATTGGCCCGCGTCAGCAAGTACTCGATCGCTTGATACCAGTGCTTACGGTACTCAGGGTTAATGAGTAGCTGTACC
Source organism: Ruficoccus sp. ZRK36 (assembly GCF_019603315.1). Classification (NCBI taxonomy): domain Bacteria; kingdom Pseudomonadati; phylum Verrucomicrobiota; class Opitutia; order Puniceicoccales; family Cerasicoccaceae; genus Ruficoccus; species Ruficoccus sp. ZRK36. Next base: position 1,865,843 of record NZ_CP080649.1, on the reverse strand, counting down.
CGAAAGCTGTTTTCTGAGGCGACCTTAGACGGGTATGCCAACGTATAACCCCCGTGCGATCCCATCAAGTCGAGGTTGACATAAATCCCCCGCATTTTCAGGCAGTAAATCAGGTACTCGAAGCGTTCATAGTTCTCTTCATCAAACGGTATCTCTGAGGCGCTTTCGGGGATACCCGTTTCCGCAAGTGTCCGATGTGGAGTATCATGAATCTTGTATCCCAACAGGAAGCGCTCATTGAAATGCAAGCGGACCATATTGTATCCCTGCCGGGCTATAGCATCCGCATAGTTTTCGATATCCTGCTTCGTCCAGGTATGCACTTTTTTTCGCCATTTGCTGAGCATGCAGTTAAAGGAAATAAAGCGCACCGGCTTCTCTTTGGCGTTTTCAAAAGCCAGATTCCCCTCCTCCGAAACGATCAGACGCCCAAACGTCCCCGCTGGTACCGGCTCTCCCAGCAACCGGGAAAAGTCCAAAGCCGTCCCGGCCTTGACGATGTAGGCTCCCATATTCACAGGCTTCCACTCGTGACTCGGCCGCACAACATAAAGCCCAACCTCATCCGGTGCCCGGGTGGGCACGCCATAGGTAAAACGCCAACCCTCTGAGCCACTCAAGACACGCACAGCCAGGAGATTCACTCCCTCCATGACGGGAAACTCTACGACATGGTCGTTAACCGTAAAGCTATTCGACAGATTGCCTGCCGCTAGCGTGCTATAGACTGATTTTCCGTTGACGAAAATCTCCATCCACCAATCGGCGGAAACCCCGATTCGCATCTTCCCTGCACTCGGTGAATAGAACTCGTTGTAGAGAATAGCACTACGCTTTTCCTGACTCTCACCAGCCAAAGCCGCCAGGTCGATATCACCTTCGGTAGCTGTCACCAGCATGGGAGAGGCTTCCCCCTTCGAGGTGGCAAACCCATCCTGAAAGGTCGCTACATCCATTGGCTTATCGGCATCCAAACACACCACCCACTCGTCTTCGACAGCCAGAGGAAGCAGCGACGGCAACTCACGCAGCGAGATGGGGCCGATGTACAGAGTCGAGGGCTCACCGTAATCTGCCAGCATCATACGTGAGATTGTGAGCGGTGGTTGCCAATCCTGATCAACGGTGAACCGGAAGGATACAGTCCTCCAGTCCTCCGTCACATCGATATCCGCCATGGATCCGGCAATGGGCGTAAACGGCTTATTGCGAAGTCCCGAGCAAACTTTAATCACGCCCGGCACAGTGGCCCGGCAGGCAAAGCTGACCTCGTAGCTCTTTCCGGCACTGAGCGCGCCATCATAGTCGCAAGAGAATTGAATATCCCACGGTAATGCCCCTGAAACCAGCTTTACCAAGCTGATGGCGACAGCTTTCTCACCGCCGGGAGTCACCTCACCCGTGTTGCTGTCAATCGTCGCAACATTATCGGGCACCACATGAAAACGATAATCGCCGGGCGTATCGTACTGCCAGACGGACAGTAAATCGCCCTCATTCGCATAGCCAAGTGCACCTCCCAAGAGTAAGCCAATAAGTAAATTTCTAAAAATCATTTTATACTAATTTTATGATTATAGACGGCCGATAACGATACGATGATCATTCAAGGCTCCAGAAAAAGGTAATCACGGTAGTTCTCGGCAAACTCGGCCTCGGGAACAGCAGCAACATGTCCGTCCACGAATACGCCCAACACCACTCCAATGTCGCGTGTACTCGGTCTCGCCCTGGGGTTATCAAACAAACTCCCTCTCAAGTAAATCGGGAGTATGTACCACATCCCATGAAGCAGGTCCGAGCCGCCATTCTCTGCAGCCATCACCATCATGAGACGCGAGGTATCAGCCTGTGCCAGCTTGGATAGCCGCAGACCATCCTCGCCAGGATAGCTTGGGAACCCCCGCAGCACTTCAGCGTTGGCAGCGTAATCACCGAGCGAACCATGTTTCTCGAACTCCAGTAACGGATCTACAAACACCGAGTTAATGGTCCTGTCGCCGGGCACCTCGGTCATGTTATTATCCAGATACTCTGGCAGTACGTTTGTGCTCCAGATCGGACTCCCCCACCGGTCCGCTGAGCACATCAATGGGAGAACCCCTTGATGGTCAGCACTGTACAGCATGATAGCCTGACCGATAGACTTGAGATTGGCAACGCTTTGTGATCGCTGAGAATGTACCTTCACCCGCGAGAGAGTGGAGACTACAACCATCATCAGTATAGCGATCACAGCAATCGCACACAGCAACTCGACCAGAGAAAAACCAAGATCTGGCCGCAATCTCTTCATGCGTAACTTTAAGTTCCGTGGGGGCATGGGTAGGAGCGTTTATCCTGCCCTTCAGCAGATAAACGGTAAGCGCATGTCTACTTATGTAGAAAGCAATAAACGCTCTGGAGGAAAGCTGTTCGAGGCTTATTTCCTACGACGCAGGAAGAGCATGAAAGCAAGCGTAAGCCCAAGCAAGATGAAGGTGGAGGACTCCGGCTCAGGAACGGAAGCCAAAGACATATTATCTACCGCATAGTAACAGCCAGCGCCAGCGTCAGTGAGATAGACAGCATTCACCGTCGAGATCGTCGCATCCTGAAAATAGCTTATATTCGAAATCGTCGTCATTTCCCCGCCGACTGCGCCGTAAGCGATAGAATAGGACGGCGTTTCGGACATATAGTCGACATTGATGGACATGTTGTAAGCATTCAAGGTCGTGAACGACCCTGCCTCAGTGTCATAGACGGACGCAGTAAAGGCGTTCTCAGCGATGGTCACATACTGTTTCGAAATGCCATCGTAGGCGCGCAGACTCAGCAATTGAGAACCAGAGTCTCCCGTCGTATTAAAGAGACGAAGATTAATCGAAGGGATCCCCCCATTAACACCGATAGCGATCGAGAAAGCCCGAGCGCTCGAAGTAGCGGCAGCACTGGAAGCAAACGTCAGGGAAAGTACAGCCTGCTCAGGAGCCTCGACAATATTCTGAGAAATCCGACCACCGGTTGTCATCAGCACAGCAGAATCCGATCCCGCCACGAGACCACTAATCTGGGTGGGCTCGGGGGCGGATGCTAGCGTCCAGTCATCCGGCATGCCGTCTGTCCAACTCTCAAAAGAGCCGTTCTCGATGAGTTGGGCTGACAGCGACGATGTCGCAGCAAAGCCGAGGGTAGCAAGCGCCCCCAGCGCGATTAATTTAGAAAAGGCGAAGATGGGATGTCTCGAGGTATTGTAGATCATGGCTAGTAAAATAGCCTGTCACATCGCTTAACGGGAAGGCGAATAAGTTGCTCATTTTAAGCAAAACTTTACATTTTCTCATAAATTTGGCCAATTATGGCCCAAAAACTTTAGAAAACTACACAAGACACACATCCCAACCCCTAGCAAGTAAGCTGGTATAAAGGTCAATGAAAGGTGCAATCTAGCCTCTTAACTATAGCATTGAGAACACCTCAAAATGCTAAGCTCGGCAATGAGCTATTTACCCCTTTCCGGCTGCATCACTCGCATTCTTTCGCCGGTACTCCCTGGGAGAAACTTGCTTGAGCCGCTTAAACCAATTCGAAAACTTGGACAGGTCGTTAAACCCCATCTCATAGGCTACGGATTTGATGCGACTGTCAGGCTCAATTAACCGACTGCAGGCATAGCGAAAACGACGCTGCTCATGAAAGCCATGCAGGCTTTGATGGTAACAATCAAGAAAGAGCTTATTCAGATGACCCAGGCTCAGTTTGGCTTGAGCCGCCGCCCCCTGAAAATCGGCAATAGGCTGAGCTTCTGGCTGATCCTCAATCCAGCGACGGGCTGCGTCCACCCGGGGGTCCATCTCACTTGAGTTCTCAAGCTCAGGCAGATAATCGCGCAAAACAGAAAGCACGTCCCTGAGCCATCCGAGGAACCAGCTTTGAAACTCAAAGTTTTCGCGCATATCACACACGATATGGTGAAAGTGCCACTCAAACTTCTCGGAGTTCTCACGCTGGCGACGGATGACCTTCATCGCTGCGTCCAGAGCGTCCGTAGAGGGCGCGACGAGACCAGGACGTAAATCCAGAACCGGCCGGTGGCTATCCTGCCAGCTCACGTCAAAAGCAACCGAAAAAATACGCGAAGCATCGCTGAACTCCTGACGTCGGTATCCCGTCGGCAAGAAGATCCACTCCCCTTTTCGGACAGTGAATTTTCTCCGCGATGTTGTCACCTTGACCTGGCCGGCCTCGATGTACCAGGCAGTGAGCTCATTGGGGCTGCACTCCATGACTCGGCCATCTTCAGCAGGCGCCCCCCATCGCAGACACAGCAGATCCGCGCGGCACTGTTGCCATGACTCAGGGGTAAGAGAAAGCAGGCTACACATTAAAATGCGATCAAAGCTACATACTGATACAAGACAAGGTTTTAGTCCGTAGATTTCAATATCCGCGAATGTACAAACACGCATGTACCTCACCTCCAGTGCACCCGGCTGCTGGCGGCTGCTTTGGCGAGTTTGGCGGTTGCTGGGTAGGTCGAGGGCACGGAATTCGTGCACGTCCAGCAGAAGGCGGCGGCGATACACTCAACGGTGCTGCCTCAAGAAACCTAAAGCTCAGTTCAGAAGATCAAACATCGCTCGCCACGCAAGGTCCGCATAAAAGCGGTGCCCCTCTTCACCGACGACGTGGCGGCAGTTATCCGGTCTTCCAGCCGCGGCGTAAATGGAACGCAGGCGCTCAAATTCGCTTTCTGCGGCTTGAAGCGGGAATATATCATCGTGGCGGCCGTTTACGATCACCAGAGGTTTAGGGGCGGCAAGCCCAGCGACATCTGCGGCTTCGAGATAGCGGAGCAGCCCGGGCACATAATTACACTGGCAGTGATGCACACTCATGATGGAGGCCGCGAAACTGCTGAAGCTACACGAGGCAATGATGTGGGTAATACGCCCAAGCAGACCGCCTGCAAAGGCGGCCACGGTTCCTCCACCGGACTGCCCCAGAACCCCAATGCGGGCCGGATCAACATCCCCGCGAGTCATCAGATAATCCAAGGCACGATCGACGTCGTAAATACGCTCACCGATAAGTGTGCGACCAAGCATCAACGCCTGCATCGAGGCGGCATGGCACCGATTCCCCTGTCCGTCACGCGGACTTTCGCGCTCCCCGAAAGCCCGCTGCTCGATACACAGGGCGGCGATACCGCGCTTCATACAGCCCAGACCGAAGTCTCTGTCCCCCTTGATTTCGATAGGCAGGCGCTCATCTTTAATGTCGACCGCAATGCTGTTGTGCATGCCCGTCGAATGCCCTTGGAGGCAGACAAAAAAAGGTCCGGGTGCTCGAAAGCCATGGGGAATACAAACATAGGCGGGGACATCCGCACCGGGCTCACTGGTAAAAATGATTTTCTCAATAGTCCCGAGCGGATGCTCACGGTGCCATACGCTCCGCACATCGAGGGATGGCCGGAGTTGAAAAAACATTGTGTCCAGCCCCAACAGCTGCGAGAGCCGGGCAGCAGCCTGAGCCCTCCATTCGGGAAAGCCATGACCTCCCCATGTGAGTACGGGCTTACTCTGCTCACAAAGGCGAACATGGCTAAGAACAGGGTCAAAACTAGCGGGCTGGTTTACACTCATATCGGTATTGGCTGAAAAGTTTACGATGTAACTATAGCAGGGTAATCGCGCTTGCAGAATAGATGGACCCATGCAAAACATAGCAAAAAGGAAACTCCTCCAATATGCCGATCGAACCCAACAGCGCGTGGGACCAGCACCTTGACAAGCTCAACCATCGCCGAGCATATTCCCCGATTGAGGTGAGCCTTGTACAGATCGAGGGGCATAAAACCAAGAGCTGGAAGCACACCGAACATGTGCACCCCTATTGGCAGATGGAAGTGGTCGAGACGGGTGGGTTTACGATACGTTTCGGCGAGAAAAAGCTGAGGCCGAAAGACAGAGATATTGTACTGATCCCACCGCAATGCTCTCACTTGTTCATCCATCCCCAAGGCAAGCTCGGATGGACTTTCAAGTTTTCAGCGGATGAACTCACATCACTCTACCCGGTGTCTACCGTGAAACCGGGGCCCCTCCGTAACTGCTTGCACCAGGCACTCCTGGATACGACAGCGACAGGTGATAATCCCGACGAGGAGACACGCGTAGTAATTGAGCACCTGATCGCTGCCGTGCTCGCGATCCATATTGGCGAAAAACGACCATCGCTGGTTGAGGACGAGATGATCAGCGCGGCCAAAAAGCTTGTCGAATCGCGTGTGGCCGCAGGGAAGTCGGTACGAGTAGGCGAATTGGCCGAAACAGCAGGCTGCTCGACGCAGTACCTGAACCGTATCTTCAAACGCTACCTCGGCATGCCGGCCAAGAAGTTTGTAGATCAGTATCGCTTCGAAGTCGCACGCAGGCTGCTTTTGGAGTCACCGTTGCCTGTCGGAGAAATCGCCACCGAGCTCGGATTCCCGGATGCATTCCAGTTCTCGCGTTTCTTTAAGCGAGTGGGAGGCGATTCTCCGCGTGCGTTTCGCGATCGGCACACGACGGGATAACATCCACATCCCACCCACTTCCAATCCGGTCACCCCACCCGCGCCTCAAGCATAAAGCTGTCTATCCAGAAGGCCACCCTAGCCTTCCCGGCAAACTCGGCCTCACTCACCCTCCGAATAAAAATGCCCCTGGCAGCAGGCCTGGACCCGCTCACTAAGTTCACATAGAATGACATGCAGGCATTCAAGAAATGCCTGAACAATACCGCACCACCGTGATGATGCGCTCGCTGGTCAACGAATGGCCCTTACTTGAGGCTGCCTGCTCTGCGCCGTATAAGCGTGGCCATAATCGCCAATACACCGATGACAAGCGCAGTGGTCGATGCCTCCGGGACCGCTGAGACCGTTCCGTTAACCGTTACGTCATCGAAGATGACCGTCCGGCTGGTTGAGTCCGAATCAATATAAAACCGGAATTCCGTCTCAGAGGTAACGACCAAGCTGGAAAACGTGATCGTATAGAGCGTCTCGCCCGTACTATTCAGCGTGTCTGTGGCTTCACCTTCTTGTATGCCACTCTCTAGGACATCGGCCGCCTCAAATCCCGTAGCGCTACTAAAGACATAGAAGGCGCGGTAAACGGAGGAACCACCACCCTGAGCGGTAAACGTCAGGCTATCGAATGTGATTTGCTGGCCAGCATCCGGCGTCAACGTGAAGGAGAAATATGTCTCATTCGACAGCGTCGACGATACCGACAGGGACGATGTGGTGATATCGGCCTTAGCCGCCAACTGATTATCAGGGTCGCTGGCAAAGCCATGTTGAGGAACCACGGTCACATTGTTTGCAGCTATCGATGAGGCCGCTACATTGTTAGCAACTGAGGAGGGCTCTAGCATCTCGGACAAAGATGAAGCACCATCAAAGCCATAGGATACGATGACATCTGCGTGCGTTACGATCGGGGCAGCAATGAATAAGCCTGCTAAAAACAGATGTTTTAATTTTGAGGTAGGTACTGTCATTTATTCGATGTATTTTGGGTTATTGTTTGGTGAGGGTTTATTGTCACTCTCGTGATTAGAATTTATACTTGATGCCAACACCGATCATCGACCGGCGGACACCTTTCCGTGCAGTGTGATATCATTAAAGATCACAGTCTTACGGTCTGAGTCTGAATTGATATAAATGCGAAATTCCGACGGCGCATTTACACGCATGTCGGGCAACTTAATGGAATAAGAGGTTGGGTTTTCACTGTTCAGCGTGTCATCTTCATTGCCCGCCTGGATCGCACTGAGAAGCAGGTCCTGAGCGGAGAACCCATCAGCCTGGCAAAAGACGTAGAAGGCCCGACAGGGAGACTCCCCTCCACCTTGAGCAGTGAATGTCAGCTCGCTGAAAACGATCTCCTGACCCGCCTCGGGAGTAATCGTGAAAGAGAAATAAGTATTATTCTCAAGTGCATCATTGACCGAGGGGCGACGCGTTTTGATGTTGGCTCTCGCCGCCAGGCGGTTCTCCAAAGATCTCGCGAAAGCGTGCTGCGGCACCACGGTGAGATTCTTACCGGTGATAGACGTTGCAGAGACCTGGCGATGAACCTTTGAGGGAGACAGCATCTCGCTTAAACTGCTCGCGCCATCAAATGAGTAGGAAACAAGAACATCATCTTGCGCGCACGCCAGTGAGGAGAAAAATATAAGAATTATGGGAAGTATTTTCATCTCTAGGATATTTCTAAACGAGTGGTGTCTGTCTTTGTCTTTCGGATAAGCCTGATTCTCAGTTCTCGATGGGCACAAAATCGACGTGCCAATCAAAATAAAGCGTAGCGCGTGAATCCTCAAAAACGGGATCGGCAAGGACATTCGAGGAGTTCATACCTGAAGGTAGATTGTCCATGTCCAGCGCCTGCATCGCCCATCGCTGGCCGTCTACCCTCTCCGCGAGTTGCGCGAGCGTAAACGGCTGATCGGTGCTTATCGTCCCCCAGGGGCTTTGCCGATTATTGTCACTGGCTTCCTGCTGCATGAGATAGGAGTAGGTCGCGAATCCTGAGCCATTCGATTCACGGGCTGCCTCAAATTTTGGCGAGCTTAGCAGTGAAAAATCTCGCCATTGCCTCCCATCGAGTGGCAGATCGGCGTAGGTCGCCAACATAGATGCAAGGTCCTTGGTCCTCACACCATCATCATTCACGATCAACTCTTTGTACCGAGGCTTCTGCTTCGGATAGAGCGGACCGGGCAGAGTATCCCCATGATCGTGGGAATAGAGCAATACCATCGAGCCGATTTGGCGCAGGTTTGATGTTTCAATTGCCCGGGATGATTGCTCTCTGACGATCCCCATGACAGGGATCAGGATACCTGCCAGGATTAAGATGATAGATATGACTGTGATGAGCTCAATGAGGGCAAAGGCCTTTGATGCTTTCTCATTTTTGGGTAGAGGTAAGTTCTTCATTCGCTGGCAAACTCTGAATTTGGGGTGGATTCGATGTTATCTCGACGGCGACATATGGGGCCATTAGAGGAGAGTTAAGCGCAATTCCCATACGCTTTGGCTCTAATCCATTGGGTAGCTTGAAACCGGTAACTGGGGTTTCGATAAAAGTGAAATCAGCGCCGCGAGTATCGACCTGCGCATAAAGAGAGACTCCCTCGTAGGTGATCATGACCGTCGTGGCATTGATAATCTGGAAATCTCCCAGCGTGATGAGCGCTGTCGAGAAATTCTGGGGCTGGCTAAAAGAAGCCTCATCCACGATGCGAACTGACGCGCTGACCGGCTCTGCTGAGCGTTGGTAGCTCAGTGTGCGGGTAACCGAAAGCAGTGAATCACTACGATAAGCATGGGTGAGGTCCAGCGTTATGCTATCCACGCTCGGAGTGGCGTCCGCATGGAGGACGGTGGAATAGCCTTCAGCCCCTGTTTTCTGCATGCGATCTGCGACAAGTGGCACCGGATGCCCATACGAATTATGCATCTGGCTCTGGTAGCGGGTAGGCCCAAATGTAAGGCCGGTATAAATCTCAGAGCCGGGGTCCAGCAGAACGGGGACACCGTCTTTGACCACAACATAGCTCCCCAGGTCGTTGTGGTTATGCGATACGCCATTATTCCCGCCATGTATCGCGATTCCCAGTCCAGAGCTATCGACAGTCCCCGGACGACAAACAAAATACTGACTGCCGGGAAACCAACTGCGCAGGCCCTGATCCTCCAACGCATTCGAAGGTGGTGAATAATCCTGCACCTGCGGGGCAGAAGAACCGAAGGGGGCGATGGACAAAGCAGCCAGCGGTGGACGCACCTTGCTGTGTATGCCGATGTCTACCTTGTCGAAATCCCGTGAGTACGGAAGCCCGTACCGCATGGAGGCAAAATCGTACAAGGATGCATCCGGCTTTCCATAAATCTTTTGATCACCAAAGGCGGGATAGGTCTTTCCGGAAATAGCCATGGAGCGTGGGATCTGGCTGACTTTGAAGACTTTGTCATCCGCCAGTATGTCCACCTGATTACCGGTGGATTTGCGTATCGCCTCACTTGCCCACAGGAAGTGCGAAAAGCCGTAGGTCCAGTAGTTCATCCCCTCGTCGGAAATGCCCTCGTCCGAGAAGGTGTCGATGTAGCGCTCAAGCAACTCAGACGCGCATAGGATATACTCTGCGCGCGTCTCCGGGTCTGGCTCAAGAGCAAGAGCTGCGCCGGTGATTGAGCCCGCACACACAGCAGTCCAGTTATTCGGTCTCACCATCCACCACAAGGGCTGTCCCCTGCGGATAGCAGACAAGTATGGAGTGAGCACGCGCCGCTTAACCTCCTCTACCAATCTAAGATTCAATTCCTCAGGAAGCTCATCCGCGAACCAATACTCCACAGTGGCAAGAAGCCAAGCGGTTTGGGAGGCATGCAGATCGATGACGATACACTCACCACGATAGACCGCCATATCGCTTCCATGAGCGGGAGTGCTCCACGTCGGTAAATCGAGAAATGCCTCTAGATAGTTTTCGATCTGCGGCAGAAAACGGCCAGCATCTTCAAGAGCTTCCGCCAAGGCCAGATCCGTCAAATGATAGGTGAGCTGCGTGTAAGGCGTTTGATAGGCATAACGATCATTCTCAGTCTGATAACGCAGCCACAGCTCCTCGGTCAATTGGGGTATCGGAGCATCGACTAAAGACTCGGCGGAGGCTATGACCTCATCCGCCCCGGGAAGACGGGCCAAAGGCTCCCAGAACGCCCGGTCCGACACGGGTGCTCCCAGCCCAAGAGGTTCCTCCGACACAAATGGTACCAATTCGGCGATGGCTTCTGCGTTAATCGGATCTGGAGCGGGCAACCTCGTCTTTTCAACTTTTACAAAACGTCCATCCCCATCTCCGATAGCAGGCATCACGGTTAACTCCTCAGCATTCTGGCCGAAGCACCCACTGGCAAAAAATAAGCATGCGAAAAAGTAGAGCGACGTCCGCAGCGCTGTGGGGTACCGGGAAAGACCCTGTCCGGTAGGCAGACGATCCATGAAATGCCTCCGTTGCCTGACCACACGACTACCGACACCACGCCAAAGGCCTTTATCCTCGCAACGGGAAAAGCGATGTAGGGGGCATCGAGTGACAACAGCTGCTTTCAGGCTTTGATCGCGCATTGTTACCATACCATCCACCATATATCCTCGGGAGCCATATACCACCCTAGTGGCGCGCATACATATGCGTGGACTTGAAATACTCCACTTTCTCTGCCAAATTCCCCACTAATGGAGCCCCCCCGCGTTACCCAAAGCAGTATAGCCAAAAAACTGGGACTGACCCAGTCAACGGTATCGCGTGCATTACGCAATGATTCCAGCATTCCACCCGATACCCGTGCTGAAGTCCAACGCGTTGCCCAGGAGCTCAATTACTCTCCCGACCCTTATCTGAGTGGCTTGGCATCATACCGCAAGCGGACCAAGGCGGCTCGTTTTCACGCGAACCTTGCGTGGATTTCCAACGATTCAGATGGTCGGACATGGCGATCCTTGTCGATTTTTGAAGAGTATCATGCAGGTGCCAGTGAGCGCGCAGCGGAGTTGGGCTACACACTGGAGGACTTTGCCCTGCGCTCTGAGGGCATGAGTCATACCCGCATGGAGCGCATCCTGCATGCGCGCGGTATCGACGGGCTTCTGCTGGCCCCCCAGCCAAACCCCAATACCATTCTGGATTTCAGCTTCGAGCAGTTCTCGGCCATCGCGTTTGGATACACCCTGGTCAAACCGCAACTACATGTCGTCACCATGCATCATGCGCGATCCATGAAAATTGCGTTCAGCAAGTTGATTGAGATGGGCTATCAACGTCCCGGAATGGCGGTGCGCGAAGAAAGCGACGCACGAGTTGACCATAGCTGGTCCAACACCTTCAATTCCTTACAACGACAGCACTTTGGCAGTCGAGAGCGGATTCCCACGCTCATATCCAAGAACTTCACCGATGAGATATTCTTAAAGTGGTTTCAAAAACACAGACCTGACGTCGTGATCAGTATCAACATCGAGCCCTACGGCTGGCTTCAAGAAGCTGGTGTGCGAGTCCCACAAGAAACCGGCTTTGCCATGATCTCTGTGCAAGACAATGGGGAACTGCTATCGGGCATTCATGAGAATCCTAAAATCATAGGAGCAAAGGCGGTTGATTTTCTAATTGAAATGATAAACCGAAGAGAACGTGGCGTCCCAGATGTCCCGGTTTTCCACCTCATTGACGGGAGATGGGTGGATGGACAAACCGTCGCATACCAAAGCTGAACACGACTGGGTTTCCAGGCTCCCTCTTGTTGCCTGCGACCGCTGGGGTTGTAATTGTGATAACGCCCCTCTCCTACTCGCAGGTTAAAAGTCTCGCTGTCCGAGGTGTACTTGGAGAAGCACTCATCAGTCAGGGTTGATACCACAGAACGATTCGTCTGCGGCTAACCCGAAAAGCTCAAAAACAGTGGCCAAAAAAGTTGCCCCAAAACAGGGGGTTCTTCGAGACTGGACGGAATTTATTGAGACTGAATGAGACTCGGCCCATATGCCCAAGCGTCTCGTAACGCTCTCTATATCAGCGAAAACCGCTTAAGAAAAGTGGAGCCGGGGGACGGAGTCGAACCGACGACCTACTGATTACAAAACCTACATCTAAGTTTTGTTAAACTATGTTATACAGCAACTAAAAAATATATATTCGACAAAAGAGTTGCCAATTGCCCAAATAGTTGCCCAATATCAGCTATGTCCCGGCCCAAGAAAGATGAACGTTTCAAGGTCAAAGCATACACGAACGATAGTGGTACCACATCTTGGAGAGTAACGGGTTACTGGCCCGACGGGAAGCGAGAACGGAAGAATTTCCGCTACAAATCCGATGCCGTCGAACACAGAGCACGCATAGAAACCGAGGCCGAGGGCGCTGCGATCAACTACCAGCTCCAACGCACCTCTTTATCCCGTGAGCAGTTGGCTGATGCCGAGAGTGCCATCAACTTAGCATCAGGGACCTCAGTGGCTGAGATTGTAGCCCACTACCGAAAGCTGGAAGCCGCAGTCCATGCCAAAACAGGATTATCTCTGGATGGGGCCGTTCATTTTCTCGCCCAACACTATAAGCCTGAGCTTGAAGATATAGCCGTCGGCGCTGCGATTGAACGTTTTCTGAAAAGCAAAGAGGGGCACAGTAAGCGAACCCTCGCCTACTATACGACAGGCCTGAAACTCCTCCAGCGCATGAACCCGAATACGCTGGTGCATCAGATCGGGCTGAAAGCCATTGAGCCACTGCTGGCCAAGTACAAAAATATCAACACGCAGCGAACCTACAGACGCAGTCTAAGCACCTTCTTCAACTGGTGCGTTCGTCATCACTATGCGGTTGAAAACCCGTGCATCAGGCTAGACAAGCTTCCAGCCGACACCTCCCAGGTTTCAATCCTGTCCCTCGATGAAGCTAAGCGCCTGCTCCGAGCGTCCATGCTCTACAGCGACGGAGCCATGGCTGCGGTCATCGCACTTGGGCTCTTTGCAGGACTACGCCCGAGTGAAATCGATGACCTTGAGCCCAAGAACATCAAGGACGAGTACATCGTTGTCACAGGAGGGAAATTACGTCGTCAGATGAACAGACGGGTTCCCAAGCCGGATATCCTTTCCACCTGGCTGAAAAAGTTTCCATTTACAGGTCAGCCCAAGGGCTCAGCCTATAAGATGAAGGTCCTCAAAGCAGCCACTCAAGCCGAGCACTGGGTGCAGGACATCATCCGGCACACCTCGATCAGCTTTCAGCTGGAGCGCGACAAGGATGACGCTTACACAGCGTTCAACAACGGCACGTCCAGAACGATGATCGAGCGGCATTACCGCGACGTCATCGATGATCCCAAGTCCGTCGATGCCTACTGGGAAATTTCTCCTGAATCCCTGAAAACCGTCACGGTCGATCTTCCCACGGGACAAGGCCTCGACAACTGGCCCGACGACACAGAGCTGGCCAAACTGGTGTGGGAAAAACCATTATCGAAGCTGTCCAAGGATTTAGGGATCTCGGACAACGCGATCCGCAAGCGCTGCATCAAGCACAAGATCGACTTGCCCAAGAACGGCTACTGGCAGCGACAACGGGCACTCGGGCTGTAAGCCCCCTCCCCTGCGCAAAAAGCATTCGACCTGCGTTATATATCGGTGATGGCGGGACGATCTCGCTATCAGAAGCCCGGCAGACACTGACCCGTCGCCGGGCTTTTTCGTACCCACACGGTCGCATTCGAAAGGATTCCTCATGGCTATCACCCTCGAAGCCAACTACTCGAAGAAGCTGGGCCTGCCGCAGTACTCTTCGCACCAGTACTCGATCACGGTCCGCACGGAGGTTAACGACCTCGCCCACATCCAGCAGGCCAGCACGCACCTGTACCGGCAACTGCAGGACGCGGTGGACCGGGACATCCAGGAGACGGGCTTTTTGCCTGTATCCGGTTCATCGCTACACGAGCCCGCACGTACACCGCTACGGGCAGATCCCAACCGCCCGGACTTCAACCGACAGGCATCGACCGGGTGGGCTTGTTCACCTAAACAACAGGCCCTGATCGAGCGGATGATGAAGGAGCACGGCATCACGACAGATGCGCTGGAAGAGCTATCCCAAAGCCGCTTCCAGACGCCCCTCACCCGCCTCAACAAGATGCAGGCCTCCGGGCTGATCGACGAACTGATCGGCACCTACGGCTCTGCCAAGGGGAGGAACCGGTCATGATCCAGCCACTGGAACACGACCACAACGGCCAGCATCCCTCCACCGATGGCCTGCTTGATCACATCTCGGCCAGCACGGTCAAACTCTACCTGACCTGTCCGCTGAAGTTCTGGTACAAGAAGGTCCTTAAGTTGTCCGAGCCTGTCTCCCCCAGCCTGCACCTGGGTAAGGCTGTCCACGCCGCCTTGCAGCACTTCCACCGCGCTCGCTGGCGTGGGGAGTGCCATGAGCGGACGACGGTGATCGAGGCCTTCACACAGGCGTTTAATACGCCTGATGAGGCCCCTGTGTATCCGAACATGGATACGCGACAGACCAATCACGACAAAGGCATCAAAATGGTCGAGGCCTACCTGGACTCCGAGCACGGGCAGATGACAGAGCTTCCACTCGGTGTCGAAGTCCAACTGGAGGAGGACCTGCCGGACATCCCCAGCCCCGTGCTCGGGTACATCGATCTGGTTCGGGTGGGCAACGTACCGGTCGATTACAAGACCTGCGCGAGCACCCCAAACATCCAGCTCGAAGCCTTCCAGCACGAGGCACAGCTCACGCTCTACCAACTGCTTATCGAATCGGCAACGGGCGAAAAGGTCGAGGGCCGCGAACTGGTTTTCATCGTAAAAACCAAGGTCCCGAAGATTATCGTACACCGGCTGGCACCGGCGAGCGAACGAGAGAAACAGCGCGTGCTGGACATTGCCTGTGCGGCGGTGGACGGCATTTACCATGAGCGGTTTCATCCACAGCCAGGCATGCACTGTGCCTGGTGCAGCTACCGCTCGCAGTGCGCAAAATGGACGGGAGGGGCGCGATGATCCAGGCCATCCTCATCACCGTGATCAGCGTGGGCGCGGGCATTTTTATGCTCAACGACCACGACGAGCCACCCTCACCTCCTCCGGTCGAGCAACCCGTCCTCCTGCCACTGGCCCATGCCCTCTACTGGGTCGGGGGATGCTCGGTCGCCTGTTCTCTCATCTGGGGAAGCAGTATTGTGCGGGCGGCCAGGTATAAGCACCTGAACCCGCAGCGCCGGATAAAACGTAAACATAACAGTCAGCCTCATCATGAATGCCGTCCTTAAGCTCGTGCTCGTCGCGCTGACTGCCTACAGCGTCGGCACGCTGGTGGGGCCGGTCGCCATCGGGGCGGTCAATGAGGCCAAGGAAACGCTCAGCCCGTTCCTGGTCATCTCCGTAGCCGTCCTCATCGGGTCCATTGGTTATGCCGTGGGAGCGGTGAGACGTTCGCCCTTCGTCCCGGAATACCCCGAGTACGAACGGGACCGTGAACGCTACCGCTGAGCCTCACATGTCATGCCCGGCCAATACAGCCCCGCCTCGATCACACGAGGCGGGGCTTTTGTTTTTCCAAACATCGGAGGCCATCCCATCTGCCCCTTCGGTGCGGTAACAGGGTCTGGGACATCCCATACTCGATTACGACACCACTGCCTCTCAGGCCAGTATTTACCTAACATACAGGCGAATCAGCATTTTCCAAAAGCTACGAAAACAGGACGTTTTTCGTAGTTTTTAACCCTCAAACTCAACACATCAACACCATGATCACAGACACGATTGAACCCGTCTCACCCGCAGCCCCTCAACGCTGCAACCTGCTCCTGCACTGCGGCAGCCATGCCGTCAGCCGGTGCGACCTTGCCCAGATCAAGACTCCCCGGGCAACCTCCACCTGGAGACCGATCCCGCACATCCGGTTGTTACAAGTCGTCGAACGTGCCCTGCTCGAACAGGGCTTTACCGTCACAGGCCAAGCCCACGGGCTCACCCATGACAATGCGCGTTACTTCGGGCTGATCGAAGTGGACGCCCCCGTATCCGGACTTGAATACACCTATGTCGTCGGCGTCCGCAACAGCCACGATCAACGCTTCTCAGCGGGAGTCGTAGCCGGGAGCCAGGTTTTAGTTTGCGATAATCTCTCGTTCTCAGGAGAAATTCAACTGGCCCGCAAACATACTCCGCGTATCCTGCAGGATCTGCCTGGCCTTGCCCGGGAGGCGGTGTCAGGGCTCAAGCATCACTGGGATAAACATGACCGCCGGGTGGATTACTACCGTCGCATCACGCTTCAGGATCGTACCGCTCACGATCTGATTGTACGTGCCGTCGATGCCGGTGTCATGGCCAACAGCTCCATCCCCAAGGTCCTGCAGGAGTGGCGTCAACCCCGACACGCGGCCTTTAAGCCCCGTACCGCCTGGAGCCTCCAGAACGCCTTCACCGAGGCCCTCAAAGGCAACCTCAACCTCCTGCCCACCCGTACCCACCGCCTCCACCAACTCCTCGATACAGCACTGGGTTTGAATTGAGGGGGATGAGAGGCACTGCCACCCATCCTGTGCAGGTAGGGGCGCTCTAAGCAGTGCAATCACCTACCATGTAAACCATGGTTTACATCTAGAAAAGCCCCTGCCCCTGTCGTCCCGCATACAAGGGGCGCACGGGGGCTTTTCTTTTAGCTGGAAGGTGCAGGACAATTAGAAACGATATGTCCGAGCAGGCAACGAACTCTGTAGTTCATCGTATCCTTTATCCAAGCTCAGAAACGATAGCCAACGTATCGCCCGCGAGGGTCAACGCACGAGGATAAAGGCGCCGTTTTTTACCTGCTTCCCCTCGGGGGTAGTCACGACGATCAGGAATTTCAGCTTCCTGCTGACTTCAGTGCTCTCGGGGTGCACGAGCACGACGTAGCGCCCGGGTTTATCCTCGTCCGGCACCAGCTCATACCACGGAGCATCGTAGCCATCGGCATCTTTTTCGATTGAGATGCTATTCGCCGGATCCGTCGTTACATAGATCTCTTTATTCTCGTTGGCGGTCCCTTTTCGCCAGATGAGAATTCTGGGCGCAATGGTCATCAACTTGGGGATATTGGCCTCCAGGACAAGACGGGTGATCGGGTGCCCTGGCATATCTGTGTTCACCGTCAGCACCTTACGTTGTGGTCCGGTACGGTCACCGAGGGTAAAGATGGCCTTGATCTCGCCGGATTCGCCCGGCTCGTAAGTCTTTTTTTCCAGCTCAGGCACCGTGCAGCCGCAGTTGGAGTGGATATCCAGAATCGTCACTGGCTCATTCCCGGTATTCTTAAAGGCATATACCCCCACGGCCTGCTCCTGCCCCACCTCCACCGGCACAGTCAAACGCGTATGCTCCCACCGAAGCCCGGCATGTGCGAACAAGGGGAAAACGCACAGCGTAAAACTCAAGAATGTGACATTAATAGTAAGCGTCACGTGGAGCGCCGTTGGATTGCAATTGCAGCAGTCATTTAAAATCGTAGTCGTCATTGATCCCGTAGCTATGACACCTATGATTTAATCGGCGTCAATGGCTTCGTTCAGGAGCTTGGCTTTGACGACTGTGGAGGGAGCATCGCGGAGGATTTGTTAGTTGGATTGGGATTACTAGCGTATAGTACTGAATCCAGCTTCTTCAAATTTAGATTCATAGTCGTTTGGAAGTGGTATAATGGGCTTAGTTCTAATCCCATCTGAATAAAAAACAATTGGCGCGTTTTTGACATATGGCAAATCACCTAAATAAACATCAACAGACAAACCGTTGGAAGCACCTTCACGCATGAACTTTTCGTAACGCTTCAAGTCATTAGTTGAAAAAATAAAATCCGCACTACCTGTGCCAATACGCACCTCACTGATTGGTTCTGATTCAAAAAGCACCTTATCACCGTTTTTAATAACAACAGGAACCCCCCTTTTTACACCCAACCCACAGGAGGTCCATAAACATGACATGACCAATAATAAAGCTATAATTTTCATGAATTTATTTGTAGATAATATCAATACCGACTTCGTTTAATCTAGAAACACAATCCATAGAAAATGGTATAGAAAGCAAATCAAAATCATCGTCTTCACTAAAAACAAAATTAACATCTTTCATATATAGTATTTCTCCAAGGTATAAATCATAAACCATACCATTCCCCTGTTCCAAGCCGATAGACTTAGCCAATTCGATTGAGTCAGAACTAGATAAATCCACTTCAGCTCGCATCCCATATACATCTATCTCCGTAACGGAGTCAGATCGAAACAGAATATTGTCGCCGCGCTTCAGGACAATTGGAGCCCCTGGCGAATCATCATTGTCAGTACATGCTACCAAATAAACGCATGATAGCAGTGCAATAACGCATCTTATATTAAAGAGTCCGCCCATAATAAATCACTGCACTGTAATCTGTTGCACTATATACTTCATCTTCGAAAACTGAAGAGTAGCTGATTTTATCACAGTTTTTGGGTACATAGCGAATTTTGTAAGATCTTATTTTCTCAATGCGACCACTGGGTGGCAAGCCTGGTCTGTACGGACCAATATTAAACAGACCACGACCACCTTTCGTCCGAGGATACTGCATCTCTGCCAAGATTCTTAATATGCAACACCCACAGCCCTCAGGCTCACCCATCTGTATACGTTCCTGATGACAAATTAACATTGAACCGTTTAGTAGTGAAGTTAAGTCAGCATCTATCTTTGCATCATCTAGCTTATCCATGAACTCTTTGACCTGCGTTGCCAAATCAGCCGCAGAACCGCTTGCCCCACTTGGTGTAGCAGGCGGGGTCGGAGGCTGAAATTCAGTTGTCGGAGGCAAACCAGGTACAGTTGGGGTTCCTCCGACTGCCTCTAAGCCAGCAACATCCAAGAAATTAATTCCATCGTTTTTAACGAAACTATACAAATTCAGCCCTCCCTTTTCCTCAATCGGGTCTCTTGAGAGCCAAAAGGGGCGACCCGACACGGTTATCGTAAGGGTGCCTGTTTTTTCCTTAGTGGCTGTGCGGCTTGGCGGCTGGCTTCGCCAGGCACGGGGCTGGGTGCGATCAAAAAAACTCCCGACGCGGTTTTGCGTGGGGTTGCCTGTTTCGCTCAGGGCGTAGGCTTGATTGATGGCGACCATTTTACGGGCATCAGCCTAAGTAATGAAGGCGGCTAAGGGGGATTCCTTCGGAAAAACGAAAACTCACTACGCAGCTACCCAATAATAAAATAAGATATCTTTCGTATCTTTATCTATAATGAAAATAGCAAATCTCGCTGGCACACCCCCTGCCGAGTAAACTTCAATTTGTGTATTAACCCAGAGATCATCAATGTCTAGGCCTTCAGGGATAGAGCCCTTGATAAACTCGTAACTCGATAAGTGCTCGACTCGACTAAACCCACCTGATTCCACAATATCATTCTTAGTTTCAAAGTGAACTGCATTAGCAAGATTTCGATATGAGGTTAGCTTCATGCTTGTAAGTAAAGTCATTCCAATAAGTGCAACACACAGTAGCACTAGAAAGAATGCTAATAATATAATCTTATTATTCTTCATCACAACAAGACGAATCAGACTTATCTAGCATCTCGTCAGTGCTACAGCAATTTTCAGCTACGTATGAATTGAAGTCATTCAGGCACATACTCTCACATGTTCCGACCCCATACGTGTTTCCGACTCCATGTTCATTTGCTTCTGTATCGGAGTTGCCTGTGCCACGATCGCCTCCTGCCTCAAGAGCGACTTGCTCTGCTATAATTGGTCCCAATACTGGATTAATCGTCGATAAGCATCTACTCAGCAAACAAGTGTTAACGCAATGCCTGTAAAAACCCTCTCGGTTGCTTGTCAGGCAGGTTTCCCTCGGATCAGGATACTCACTTGCATCTCCAGTAACCCCAAAGCATGAAAGAAAATTTGGCCAACGACCCAGCACATCCCAGTAATTAATCGGGTCATTATTGACCATTCCGTAAAGGTTAACTCCACCGTCCTCACCGATTGGGTCTCTAGATGGCCAACGCCCTATTCCGGGAGAGTAGTAGCGATAGCCGTAGTAGAGGAGACCGGACTCGGGGTCGGTGTATTTAGTGGAGAAGCGGTAGGTGAGCTCGTCGGCAGCGCTACCGGTCGCACGCAGGGGCTCACCGAAGGGGCCATACTCGAACTGCGCAGCGACTTCGCCACTGGAGGCGTCCACATAGGCCATGACATTGCCATTACCGTCGTAAGCGGGGGCATAAGTGTGCGTTCCGGCGGTTTCATCTGTCACGGAGACCTCCAGCAGCCCGCCAACGCCGCCTGCTCCTTGGAGCGAGCCGCTCAGGTCTAGCCCCCACAGGTAATACTTGTCCGTGGCCGAGCGCTCAGCGATCACGTTCCAGCCGTCGTAGAGATATAGTGTGGCCGAGGAGACAACATAGGCCGAGCTGGCGTCGCTCCAGTCCAAAACCGTCTTTTTATAGCGGCGGCCTTGCGCATCATACGAAAATTCCAATTTCCGGTTGGGTACACCGGCGGCAAGGGCATCCGTGGTTGGTTGCATGGCGATGAGGCGGTTTTCGGCGTCCCAGGAGTAGGACCAACGTCCATCCAGCTTAAGATTGCCGTCCGCGTCGTAAACAAAATTCTCTGGGTTCGGGGCCAGGTAAACCGAACCGGTCTCCTCTGCCACAGCGAGATAATCTGCTCCATGCGTCATATTCTGACGCACAAAAGCCCTATACTGCACAAGTCACACACAAAAGAATTCCATATATGGAAACATTCACTGCACTCGATTTCGAAACCGCGCAGGGCTACCGTTGGAGCATTTGCCAAGTTGGGCTTGTGCGTGTAGTTGACGGTACGGTCGTAGATAAACTGAGCCTGCTTGTACAGCCGCCAGACAATTACTACTGGCGCTCTTTCTCTAAAATACACGGCATTCACAGGTGGGATACTCAAAACTCTCCAACCTTCGATCAAGTCTGGCCCCAGATACACCCGTATATCGAAGGCCAAACTGTCGTCGCCCATAACAGCTCGTTCGACTTCGGCTGCCTGGAGCAAACCCTCTCTCATTACGGGATGGAAATGCCGACTTTTTCGGGGCACTGCACGTATCGGATTTACGGAAAAGGCCTCGGGCCCCTTTGCCAGGAGCTTGGCATCCCCCTGAATCACCACGACGCCCTTTCCGATGCAATGGCCTGTGCAACACTCTACCTGAGGTGCTGCATAAACCAAGTACCAGCTTCTTTAACAGCCATTGAAAGCACATATGGAAACGTTTGACCTCACAAGTTGCCTAAAACCATGGGCCGTACGTTTACTGCGGCCACCACGCACCCTCACGAAATTCCTCAAGGACGAGGACTTGAATGGAGAAGATATTGCCGAGTGGCTGGAGTACACCCCGACAGACTCCCCTTCGGAGGAGTACCGCCACGCCCACTTCGAGTCACTGCTGAAGAAGTATCAGCATCAGTCTGTAGAGGACGGCTTGCCTTTCATCTTCTGAGTCCTTTCTAAGCACTCAGACTAACTTTGCAAGCGGTCCAGTTCTAGAGGACACGGCCAGGTCATCAGTCTATCCGAAGATGAAGCGCATCAGCTGTTCTTTATCGTTCTGAAGCTTCTTCTCTCCAAATTCCATTTTCCAGATTTTGTTTCCTTGATAGTCTTTGGAAATGGAGTTGGGGACTGTTAGCTTACTGCAATCCTCTTCGTCGCCGCCATAGCGAAGGATTTTTAAATCAAAGGTCTTATTACCGATGGAGCGGTTGATGTCGTATTCGAGCAACATCAGGTTGCCAAGCCCGTTGATCTTATCACCCCATTCCTTTGAGATTGCCTCTCGCTCCTCTTGTTTAATGTCGTTTAAAGACTGAATGTGCTCAATGTCGTATGATCCCTCAAAGATCATGCGAGTTTCACTAGGGTCTCTTTGGGCGGGCTCTCTGGCCAACCATTCCAAAAGCCGGCAGAGCAGGTTCTTTGGGGTCGGATACCATGCGAACTGCGAATCGAGTTCTGAGTAGAAATGGTCTCTTTTTGTTTCAATTTTTTCATTTAGCTTATCGATGATATTTTCTGCCGACTCGTTGAACATCTCACGAACCAGATTTCCAATATAGGTATGCATCTCGTTCACCTTTTTGGCATAGATGATACTGTAGATCGTAAATAGGCGAGCCAAGGCCTTCATGTATTCCGTCGAAAGCTTTTGCCTGTTTTCATGGTCTTTGTAGGCAAACCTGAAGACGTGCCAGAGATGTATATACTCCGAATATCGACTATTATAGATCAGATTGAACGCCAAAAAAGTCTCAGTATACAGATTGTTACTATACCATTTACTATCGAGTCGGTTGCATTCTTCGACAATCCATTGAAGTTCATTCAGGTCGATGATGCGACTTGCTAGGTCGAGTTTGGTGACGCTGGTAAAGTTTTCCCAACGTTGAATGCCGAAACGGGTATCAAAAAGACGCTCGAAGAACGTTTCTGGAGCAAAACGGATCGTGGAAATGGGGAGTCCTGACTGTTTATCTGGAGTGGGGTCGTATGTCTTGCCCACGATGATAGTCTGGTATATATTGAGAACCTCTTGAATCGAGCAAACTGAACGTCTTTTGTTTGAGTTTATACGGTCAATCTTTTCATACAGTTCGCTGATGTCATCGAAACAGTCGAATTGATGATAGTCCTTGAAGTATTCGTATGCTCTAACCTTGAACAGGTCGCCTCCGTTGAGATCTAGACCTGCAGTGTTGATGGTATTAAAAATCTGGAGTGTTTTGGAAAGCCCGGCCTCGGTTTGGATGACAACGAAATGAAGCTTCTTTGTGAGGTATTCAAAGAGCTCAAGCGGGTTGTATTGCCATGAATTTTCTTCCCCGTCTTTGCTCATCCATTCTTCGAGTATTTTTTTGATAAGCTTGAGGTTGGTCGCATAGATATTCAGCTCCGAACTATCTTCCAACGCGTTTTCAAACAGGGTTTGATCGAGATACTTCTGCATTAGGCCGTTGCTGACTCGTGTCTCGATCCAAGTGAACTGTTTCGTGAAAGCCGAAAAAGACTCATCAGGACTGAGGAGCTCAAGAGCTTTCAAAATCAGAGCGCAGGTAGTCAGTCTTTGCTGTCCATCAATGACTTCCTGGTAGTATTCGCCTCTTGGATCCAACAAACGTTTCGCCGAAAGCTGTATGGTTCCGATAAACATGTCTTCGCCCTTGTTTATGCCTCGGATAATGTCACCAAGAAAACGCTGTATTTGATCCTCTCCCCAGGCATATGGGCGCTGGTATACGGGAACTTGGTAGAGGGTCACATCCTGGTCACCCTTTTCGCGAATCAGTTTATCCAAGGTCTTGGTTGATGCCTCAATTTTGAAAGCTTTGCTGGCGTCTTCACAATTCTTCGACGTCCAAATCTCTTTGAGTCGAGTTTTGAGTGTTTCGTCATTAATACGGCAAAAGCGACTCGGTTCTTGATCCCCAAGATCATCCAGATCAGATACATTGAGGAAGCGCACTCGAAATCCCCGGATGTCGGCCTCGGCATCAGACAGTCTTTGTGCATCCGACTTTCTCAGCCCCATCTTCAGCTCAGTGAAGTCTAAAACGGCAGTTAGGGGCTTTGCTAAACCCACGATGCGATCACCATCGGTTACGGCGATAAGGTCTCCTTCCTCATCATTATCGGCATGGTTAACGGAATGTAAGGGCTTTCCGTCATCGCGGATAAAAACGACTCCATGTTTCCAAAAAATATCAAGGATAGTGGAGTCATAATTCCCATCTTGGCTCCAGCTTGATGACAATCTCCAAATGTTCATAGAATATGTACTGATTATATGCGACAGCCATTGCTGCCATTGGTAATTGAATTCAAGTAACGAAGGTAAAGCGTGGATGGCATTTGTTTTCTGGAGGCTGAACCAGTGACCTGCCTAATGATATAATTTGTAAATTTCCTTCACCGTATCAGCAATCGCATTTCTCAGTAATTTTGGCGCGAGAACTTCGATCTGATCGCCCTGTGAAAGTATCCAGAAATACAGTTGCCAACTGTCGCGAACGCGAGCTGTGAGCATGTAGTGTCCGTTTTGAGGCGAGAGTTTTTGCTTGGGCTCTAGCGGTGTCTCAGCCAAGTACATGGCGAGCGTGTTGTTGAGCCGGGCCTTAACAGTAATCATCTCGCCCGATCCGAAATCAAAGGCGTTTTGCTCAACCAGTTCATCGATGGAGAAACCAGCTGGAGCCGTGGCTTTTTCTGAAAGCAGCTCGACTTTGCTGAAGCGATGAACGGCATAAAAGCGTACATCGTCATAGTCAAAAGCCCTTGCCACCAGGTACAGAACCGGCCCTCGCTGGACGAGCCCCAGCGGATGCAGACGCAGTTCCCTATCCTTTTGATCAAATGGAGCGTACTGCGAGGTGATCTGTCGATCCTCCATCAAGGCCTCCTTCAGGACCTTGAGGATGCCGTTGCGAATGTAAGGTCTCTCAAAATGTAAGCTTGGAGCAACATAGCGGACCTTATCCTGAAGACGCACCAATGGATGCCCAGACAATGCGCTCAGTTTTTTACGCGCATCCGCAAAGATCGTAGCCAGCTCTTCTTGCATTGGCAGGGGAAGTAGTTGGCTCAGGATATTCTCAGCCATCGCCAACGACACAGCCTCCTTGATCTCCAGCGATTCGAGCAGGTCTTTTTTGCCCTTCAGCCAATACCAACCGTACGGCTTGCTAACGTCATTACAGGCGATACCAAACTGCCGGGACAGCTGCTCAAGATCCCGCTCAACCGTACGCTTGGCAACCGAGTGTCCATCTTCCTTTAATCGCTCAAAAAGCTGACTTGTGGTGACACCAGGGGGATGCTCCGGGATAAGGCGAAGCAGAGTCCACTGACGTTCGACAGCTAAATAATTATGCGATTTTGCCATAAGTTGCGGCTCAAATGGTACCCATTAATGCGTCATTTCATGTCGCAACTGCTAACGTTATCAAGTTTTATTTACAAAAGCCACGGAGAGAACGAAAACCGAACAACATCCAGCACACAGCCCCGTCATCGCACGGACGATTCCTCCTGCACAAAGGCCATCCCAGATGCCGAGTTAACGATTGCCCACATGTACTCGCTGTAAAAGTGTGCCTTCAAGTATGCGGTGCGATAACTCGTCACCGCATAAGCAAGGGCGTGCGACTTACTAGAGGTGTACACCACAGATTCATACAAGAGACCGAACAACTCATGGGCTTCCTGTTTTGGGAGATATTTTACCCTTTGTGCACCTTTGATAAACGCTTCCCGGTGCACTTCCATGGTCGACTTGGTCTTCTTTCCAAAATCGATACGGAGCGTGTTTGCTTCAATCAGGCTGAAACCAGCAATAGCCTGAAGGGCCAGCATCAATTGCTCCTGGTAGAG
This sequence comes from Ruficoccus sp. ZRK36, assembly GCF_019603315.1. Classification (NCBI taxonomy): domain Bacteria; kingdom Pseudomonadati; phylum Verrucomicrobiota; class Opitutia; order Puniceicoccales; family Cerasicoccaceae; genus Ruficoccus; species Ruficoccus sp. ZRK36. The sequence continues at coordinate 1,839,779 of NZ_CP080649.1, read as the reverse complement.
CAGTATACCGGACGTTTCTTTACACATATCCGCCAAGAGAGGATGCTCTGCTCGAATTCTTTCAGCGCGCTTTCTTCCCCCAAGATACTGAGGGATAAATTTCCCCGCAAACACACCGCACATCGCAATCAGGGCAGCAATATCCTCTACAGAGTGCACTCTGCATTCTCGACAGTGTTCATCCATTCCACCAACACCCAACTGGAAGATGGCCGTCGTACTATTGTCGCAAATGTATTTGAACGTCGCCGGGTCATCAAGCGAGATACGCTCTATATCAAAGCGCCGGTATGCCGCCCGCCTACGAATGCGTCTCACCGCATCTTGAATCACCGTTAGTGCATTCAGCCCTCGCATGCCTATTTCCAAGGATTTGCCATATTCAGCTCCTGGGGCAACGCGGGGTAAATCACTCTTCACGGAACCTTTAGGCGACGGAGCTTCATGATCGGTCAGCACATCTGATATAACCAGCGTACACGGCTTTAGATACTCAACTCCCCTCATCTCATGAATCTCCGAGGGAGTCGCCGATTCCTGACGGATGGTGCAACGCTGACCATACTTAGATTTCGCATAGTCAAGAACCTCTTTTCCTCTGTGCATGCACAGCTCCACGAAAAACGTCGGCTTGTCGGTTAGCAGGCGTTCAAATAGCAAACCGAAGCGGATGGGGCACACATCGGTAATCCGTAGCAAATAAGAGACCAGAGAGCTCGGGGCAGCTCGGGCTCCTGGACTGACTGCGATGCCTTGCTCACGAGCCCAATTAACAATGTCCCATGCAAGGAGAAAATCACCCTCAAGCCCAGCTTCCTTGATCTGACTCAACTCGTAATCCATTCGTTCACAAAGCTGGAATGAGCGAAGACTAGGCTTTGAACAGCAACCCAGTCCCCCGTCGGTTGACTGGCCAATGCGTATCTCATCATAATCGACGCCGTAGCACTCGTGCAAACCAAGCTTACAGAGCCCTTGAAGATCCATTTCCTTTTGGCGTCTCGGGAGTTGTCCGTAAACGTAGAGCCTGTTTTTATTTAAATCCATCGTTACTGATAGTGGTGGGCGAATAGAACTGGAATCAGACGTTCCGAGGGAGATTATCCAGCGGAAAGCGTTCTCCATGTGTTAGACAGAGGCCGAATGCTCCAATGTTGGCAGTTTGATTTTCAGCTTGTGGCTTGCTGACTCCAAATTGCCTCCTTTGGCCTCAACCACTTTATAGCCCTCACGCAAAAGACGCATCAAAAACTGCTTGTTGTAGATAAAGGGGAAGACGACGACAGGAATCCCCAAAAGCAAACAATCCAGAAAAACTTGGATGATAAATCCCTTTATGTCCCCACGAAATAAAGCGGGTAAGGCAGGAAAGAAAAGTGTCGTCCAAGAGAAGCCGACAGGCGCGTTTTTGATAATCCCTGTCGCAGGGTGTTCGAGTATGAGTTTAGCCATGTGATCGATGAATAGGTTAATTGATGTGATCTGTTTGATCACATTCCCATCATACACTCGAGTGCGACGTACTGTGTCGCGGGAGGCGATATACTGTCAAAAACCCACTCCATGACAAAAATCATCTCCCGGAACGATGGACGCTGAAACATTTCGAACACTCGTTGCTCAATTGGCATCAAGGTATGGGCATTTCAAACCCTCTGACACCCCACGCATCGAGCACGCATTGGACTGGCGGCTACTAAGCCTAAATCAGAGCTTTGAGTGGTCGTGGAATTTCATTTCAGCGCGAATGGATCGACTAGACCTGTACAATCTCAGTTCAAACCCATCCCTGCCGTGGTCCGTAGATAAATACTACCGCTTCCCGTGGCACCGCGCAGAGTTTTCCAAAAACATTGGCTTTCCATGGACAGATGATTTCCTGAGCAACGAAAGCGATAACCTACATTGGAAATCAATCAGCAATAACGCATCGATTTATTGGTGTTCCAGTCGTATTGAGCGGTTCCGGAAACAGGTGCACTATTGGTCGCTCAGCCAGAACCGAGGAAGCTTTTGGAGTATCGACTTCATCTACAGCGAAAAAGAGTCGCTCAATTGGCTGATGATGGCCGATAACCCGGCATTACCGTGGAGCAGTCATGTCTTGCAGCAACTTACAACGGAGTTCTTATCTCCGAAAGAACGTCTCAACCTCTTGAAAAATGCGTCCTACCCGGTGGACTTTGACGATTTTCTGCAATGGGCACAACTGGAACACTGGAACTTGCTTAGCCAGAATGAGGGGTTCTGTTTTAGCAACGAAATCATGGATAAATTCACAGGCGCTTGGAATTGGAACGCCCTGTCTGCAAATCGAGCAGTTCCATGGGATCACCAACTGGTGATGCGTTATGCAGACCGCATTAACTGGGAACGCTTGGCTATAAATCCAGGCGTCCAATGGGATCATGCCCTATTGAACCTTGTCCATCAAAATGCTGGATTTGACCTATTGCTCGAGAATCCGGGCGTATGGCAATTTATAAGCTCGTCCACTGATCATTGAGCAGGCCCATGGTAAGCGTCATACCAAGTGCCGTTGATTTATTCTGCCCGCGGGGGCGGGGGTTGTCGTATATTCGGTAGGCATGGAGATTACGCCTTGTCCGCCAGAATGTGATGCCGGGAGCGCAGGCTTGAGTGAGCTTGAGTTGCTGAGGCGGGAGCTGGCTGGGGTGTCGAGGGTGTCGCCCGGGCAGCGAGAGTTGATCTTGGATGCGTTCGAGCGTAGCGGGCTGAGCGAGCGAGCATTTGCGGAGGGTCTGGGGGTGAGGGATGGGACGTTCAGGCGGTGGGTGCGGGCGCGGCATCGTGTTCTTAGCGGGGAAGCCGGGCTGACCGGAACGACCGGCCCTATTGCGCTGGTTGAGGCGGTGTTGGATGGGGGCGCGGGCACTGGAGGCTCTGTCGAGGTGGAGACGCCGGGCGGGCTGAAGGTGCATATCGCCCGGCGTGAGGATATTGCCCTGGCGGTGGCGCTGCTGCGGGCCTTGCGGGAGGAGTCATGCTGAGCTTCAGCGGGAGTCTGCGTGTGTTCGTGGCGCTGGAGCCTTGCGACATGCGCAAAGGGTTTAGTGGACTGGAAGCGCTGGTGACGCAGCGCCTGAAGGAATCGGTGCGCGGGGGAGCGCTGTTTTTGTTCACGAACAAGCGGCGCACACGCCTGAAGGCGCTTTACTTCGACGGGACGGGTTTGTGGCTCCTGAACAAAAGGTTGGAGGTTGGTCGCTTCAGTTGGCCAGTCTCGACGGACCCCACGGCAGTGAAGCTGCGGCTGCGCCCGGAGGCGTTTGTGCTGTTGTGCGACGGGGTGCAGATGCAGGGGGCAAAGTTTTTACCCTGGTATGAACGCGAGCCGTGATAATGAGCTTTACTGTCATGCTAAAATGGATACAGTGATGGCATCATGACCGACCGCGAAGCCGCCCTCGAAGCCAAACTGGAGGCGGCTCAGTTGGAAAACCGGTTGTTGCGGGAGAAGATCGACGCGCTGGTGCGTGCCCTTTACGGCAAAAAGAGCGAGAAGCTGGACCCCGCGCAACTTGAGCTGCTCGGAGGGCTTGCGGAAAAAATAGACGAGGCTCCCGCCGCCGTTGAGCCGCCCGCGGGAGTCACCCAAAAGGCTCCGAGCAAGCCCCGCCGCCCCGGTCCGCGCGTGCCCGAGCACCTGCCGGTGAAGGAAGTCGTGCTCGACCCGGACGAGGTGCTGGCTTGCCCGCAAGAGTGGCGGCTGATGGGCGAAGAGGTCAGCGAGCAGCTCGATTACGAGCCGGGGCGCTTTTACCGTCGCCGCCTGATCCGGCGCAAGTACGTCCGCAAGGACGCTCCCTTTACCGCGCCGGTGATCGCGCCGCTGCCTCCGTGTATGCAGGAACGCTGCCTGGCCACCCCGGAACTGATCGCTCAGGTGGTGATCGGCAAATATGCCGATCACCTTCCGCTTTACCGGCAGTCGCAGATTTACCGGCGCGCAGGCGTGGAGCTCTCGCGGCAGACCCTGTGTCGCTGGGTGGACCTGGCCGCCGATACCTGCCAGTTGCTCTACGAGTGGATGGCCCGCGAGCAGATGGCCCACGCCTACCTGCAAATCGATGAGACGCCCATCCCGTACCTTGATCCGGGCCGGGGCCAAACCGCCAAGGGCTACCTGTGGGTCTGCTCCCTGCCCAACGGCTACGTCATTTACATCTGGCATCCGAGCCGCTCAGCCGAGTGCCTCCAGCAGATACTCCCCGAGCACTACCGAGGCATTATCCAGTGTGACGGCTACGCCGCCTATCCCAGTGTGGCCAGACAACGCGCCGGACCGGACCTGGAGCTGGAACAGGGACCGGTTCAGTTGGCCAGTTGCTGGGCCCATACCCGGCGCAAGTTTTTTGAAGCTCGCGAACACGCCCCGAGCGTGGCCGGATGGATACTCGGGCAGATCGCCCAGCTTTACCGCGTTGAGCAACGCCTGCGTGACGACAAGGCCGGACCCGCCTTGCGGTCAGCTCGGCGTGCCACGCAGTCGGCCCCCGTCGTGGCCCGCCTGAAAAGGGCCTTGCCCATCCTGCGCCAGCGCTACCGCCCCCAGTGCTCCATGGCCAAGGCCATCGACTACGCCCTGGGCCAGTGGAGCGGACTGGAAGCCTTCCTCCAAAACGGGGCCATCGACATCGACAACAACGAGGTCGAGCGAGCCATCCGCCCCACCAAGATCGGCGCCAAAAACTGGACCTTTATCGGCTCGGAAACATCAGGAAGAACCGCTGCCATCCTTTACACCCTCATCGAGTCTGCCAAACGATACGGACTCGACCCCTACCAGTACCTCCTCCTCCTGCTCAGGGAACTCCCCGCCGCCACCAACTGGCAAATCCAAGCCTACACCCCTGCCGCCATCGCCAAGAGCAAACGACTCCTGCCGGCAAACGCCGCCTGAGGCCGACCAGCCCAATCCCCGGGGACACGGCGTACGCGCCCCCCTCCAACGCAAGCGACACCGCAAACGACGCGGCAAGCAAAATCAAACGGTGCTTGGCATGACGCTTACGGCCCATGAATGCACACTTCGCTTGCGCGAAGAATACGGATGACCTCTTCGGTGCTTGGTCTTCCTCGTTTCATACTCGATTATCTGTCGTTTGACAGAAAATCATCTCATCAGCAATGGACCACTTGAGGGAGGCTCAGACAGATAATCCTTAGCTTTTTGATGGTATCCATGAGACGTAGTTTTAATTACCAAGCACCTCTTTAAACCAAAGAAGCGCGGCTTCACCTTCCTTACGGGTAATCTCGCTGAGGTTTCTGCTATGGCGAATGCCATTGCGCATCTCGGCGAGCTGCCCGAATTTAGTCATCAGAGCCTCTTTGTTTTTGAATTTTGGTTCAAAGTCAGGCCATAGAGCTTTGTTTAGGATTGTGTCCTGCAATTCTCTGAGGTCGAAGTATTCGAGCTGCCCCTTTATCTCTGAATAATAATCTGCATCGAAGGATGCATCCTTCTTGTCCGCCCTCTGGATGCGCTCCTTAACCTTGGCCAGAATGTGAGGCGGAAACTCTTTGCCATCCTGTGCAACGATTTCCTGCACACAGTATCTCAAGCCAAGTTCGGTCGTTTCGACTGCCTCATCCAGCTCTCTCAACTGAGGGCTGAGGTCGAGGCGTTCCTTAATCAGAAGATTTTCAATGGCTTCCTGAATACTTCGCTGCCGCTCGCTGATGAATTCGTCGAAATCATCCGGCGCAAACGGATCTCTGAGCAAAATATCCAAGGCTTTAGCGGATATGAGGTGTGATTCCATCATACCTCGAACCTGCTCTAATCCGTTCTCTTGTATCAGTTCAGGGAGATACTCATTGGGAAGCTTGTTGCCAATTACCTTGCGATTGGTGTCAGCGGTGAGCGGTGTTCTGTTAAGGATGGTATGAATGGCATCGCCCTTGAGGTCCAAATCATCCTTTCCGCGCGAAACCGGAACGATGTGATGGTCGTCCAACTCATCGTGATGGGGAACATCGCTGGTCATCCAGTCACGGGCACCTTTCAACACAAGCAAGTTGAACACCCCCTTATAGACCGAGCTTTGAGTGCTGGTTTCCTTACGAAAATCTAGGTTGCGAAATCTCTGAGAGAATTCAGCAATCAATGCCGGCTGCGCTGCGTCATCGTCGATCCACTCCCTAATATCCAGAAAGTCACGTGCGGCTGTTGATTCAACGGAGCCTGAATAGCGACTGTTGAAGATAGAAGCCCAATACCAGTGACGAATTTTTCGCTGAGCATCTATCTGCTTATTCGGTTCAACCAACTTCGTAGCTTGGCGTATTGCCGCGAAAGCAGGGAGAATAGAAACGTATGGCAGATATTTGGACGATACCGCACCATACTCCTGCGGATGCCTGAGAATCTTGATTGCATTTTCCAGTGCATCGACAGCCTTGTTCCAACGGCTTTCAAAAGCATTCGTATCTGGAATAAGAACCTCCTTGCGTCGGGTGCCATCAGGATCACGCACTGGTTTCTCCTGTGCTGGAAGAAGGAAGTAGAGATACTTCGGCGAACAATACGCCTGCACCAGAATGGACATCACCTGAAGGATATAGACGTTTAGCTTATCACTTTCGACAAACTCCAAACGGCTTTTGGCCTCACGCCATAGGTGTTTCAGCTGCAAGCCCTTTGGCTTCAGCAGTGCGTTGATAAGGTCGAAGACATCGAGGCGAACGCCCTTGCTGTTGATCTGGGTGAATATGTCACAGACCTTATCCACACCAATATCTCGATCCAATTCGATATATGAAACTTGGTATTGCTCCGTGATGCCTTGAATATGCTCATCGAAGATCAATGCATTCTCAGAATGCTTACGGGCAATTTCTTCAAGTGCGCTATCGCCTGAGGTCGCTGCTTCTTCCGTTTTCTTTTTCCAATAGTCCGCGTAGCCGTCTGACCACTTGTAGAGCTTTCGACCGCCTTGGCCGATTATCCAGAGAGGGAAAATGTGCTCGGCATATTGGTGTTCGAGATCGTTTTCCAACTTGTTCCGACGCTGCTTTGTCCAGTCATACTCAAAGGCTTGGTCATACTCCTCAGCCATAAACCGATCCACTCGAATGAAGTAATAGTATGGATTACTTCTGGATGGAAGTGGCTGATTGGGCGCGGTGAACGCATAATTCATCGCGGTGAGTCTCTGCTGACCATCGAGCACGATGTGCTCGCGATTTCCAGCTCCATCTGTGCCGTAAACAGGTTCGCAACTCAAAGCCTCGAAATTCTCATCCTTACCTTTCCACAAAAGCAGGCTCCCGATGTAGTAATCGAGGAATATTGATCGCATCAGGTCACGAATGTCCCATGGCTTCCACTCGAATTCACGTTGGAAGTCGGGTATCATAAAACGCCCTTCCTTTAATCGCGAAATGAGCGTGTTCAGGCTGATATGGTCGGGCTTTTGTGCGTCTTTCATGTCAAGGTTGTATAAGCTGTTTCTAGATTATTCTACGCGCTCTCTCGTGCTTCGCGCATGGCGCGGCTGAAGAAATGCTGGATGGCCTGCTCGCGTGCCTTCTCATCGGTTAGGATGATGTTCTTCATCTCGGAATCCCGTTGGAACATACGGATTGCGCCACGGAAGAAGGCATTACTGAAGGCTGAGAAAACCACGTCCGGCGGATTGTTTCGCAGCATTTCCTTCATGTCCTCATCCATGATTTCCTTGTTTACCTGCTCGAAGCGCAGGAAGTCTTCCTTGCTGAAGTTCGTGCCGTGTCGGTCGTTGAATGAATCAATGATTTCAGATAGCGACTTTTCCTCTTCGGGAGTGTAAGTTTTCGCTCCAAACTCCTTGATTGGATACAAGGCTTGATCTTCCTCAACGCCTAGTGACGCGCTGCCAGCTTCCAGCTGGCTGACTTTGAACGCCTGCAACTCCAACATCTCGTTGGTGATTTCGATTTCAGGCGGCACTTCGCGGTTCGGCAACAAGCGCACGAGCCAAGCGGTGTAAGCATAAAGCTTTTCCAAGCTGTTGTCGGAGAGCCTGACGATCTGGGCGACAAATGCGTAGAAGCGCATGAAGCTCCTCAGAAGCTGGCGAAATTCCTCCTGCTTCCCTTCGTCATCCTCATAGCTGAAGCGATTGACTGCTTCCCGCACCAAGCCTTCGAGCTGAATTCGATCATTCGAAGTTAAATCGACACTGAAGAAAATCTCGGAAAAGCGGTCGATTTCACCTTCGTCCAGAATGGCAAAGCCCCTGAGTTTGGCTTCGAGGTCATAAATCTGATTGGGGTCTGAAGTCTCTTCAAGCGTGGTCGCTTGGAAGAAGGGACGGAAGGCTTCTTTGATGTCGTCGATTGAGTTCTGAAAATCGAGGATATACGTGTTCTTCTTGCCTACCATTGTGCGGTTCAGGCGGGACAGGGTTTGCACTGCTTGTAGTCCGGCCAGTTTACGATCCACATACATGGAGCAAAGTTTCGGCTGGTCGAAGCCCGTCTGATATTTCTCCGCGACAATGAGAAGGCGATAGTCTTCTTCGGTATCAAACTTTTCGGGAAGCTGCGTTTCCGAGAACCCATTCACGGCAGCTTCGGTATAGGTTACACCGTCGATTTCCAGCTCACCGGAAAATGCGACCAGTGCCTTCATATCCGTATAGCCCTGCTTGCGGATATATTCCTGAAGCCCCTGATAGTAGCGCAAGGCGGCTTCACGGCTGGCAGTGACGACCATTGCCTTGGCTTGTCCATGCAGCTCCTGCATGACGTGTCGGCGGAAGTGTTCCACAATCACTTCGACTTTCTGGCTGATTGCGGTCGGATGCAGGTGAGCGAATTTAGCCACCTTACGCTGTGCTTTCTTCGTGTGCAGCGTCGGATCGTCCTCAATCGTTTTCTCCAGCTTGTAGTAAGCCGAGTAGGTCATGTAGTTTTGCAGGACATCAAGAATGAAGCCTTCTTCGATAGCCTGTCGCATAGAATAAAGGTGGAAAGCCCTCGGCAGCCCATCTGCTCCGCGTATCCCAAAACGCTCCAGTGTCACGTTGCGGGGTGTAGCGGTGAAAGCGAAGTAGCTGATATTGGGCTGAGGGCCTCGGCCTTTCTGATATTCGGCAATAATGTCTTCGATGTCGTCACTCGAAGAGGCTTCCCGTGTCAGTGCATCGGTCATGGCCTGAGCAGTCTTTCCAGACTGCGAGCCGTGCGCCTCGTCAATCAGGATGGCAAATTTTCGCTCTGATTGCCCCGCCACGGTTTTCAAATGATCGGTGCCGAACTTCTGGATTGTCGTGATGATGATCCGCGCTCCGCCCTCAATCGCCTTCTTGAGCTGCTTGGACGTGCCATCGATCTTTTTCACCACGCCTTTCGTCTGCTCAAACTGCTTCACCGTATTCTGAAGCTGGCGGTCGAGCACGATACGGTCGGTCACGATAATCGCCGTATCGAAAATCGGTTCGTCCGCCTCGGTGTGTAGGTTGATGACTTGGTGGGCTGTCCAGCCAATCGTGTTGGACTTACCAGAGCCAGCCGAGTGTTGGATGAGGTAATTGTGGCCAGTGCCTTTCGCTTTGGCGTGTGCCATGATTTTCAATACCGCATCCAGTTGTTGAAAGCGTGGGAAGATCATCACTTCGGCCTTATTCGCCTCCTTGCTCAAGTGCATGAAGCGGCCAATGATCGCCAGCAAAGCTTCGCGGCTGAATACCGCTTTGCGCTGCCAGTCTTCGTCAGCGATGTCGTTGTAGAGATAGGCGACACGAAATTCATTCGGCACGTCTGGATTGCCAGCCCCGCCTTCATTGCCCCGATTGAAGGGCAAAAAGTGGGTTTTTCCGTTCTGGAGGCGTGTAGTCATAGACACGTTGTCTTCATCCAGAGCGAAATGCACGAGTGCCCCGCGCTTAAAGGTCAGCAAAGGCTCTCCCGCCGGAGAGCGGTCTTTGATGTATTGCCGCTCCGCGTGTTTGAAGGTGGAACCTGTAAGCAGGTTCTTCAGCTCCAGTGTCGCCACAGGGATGCCGTTTAGAAACAGCCCAACGTCGATGGCGTTTTCATTCTTCTGACTGTATTTGAGCTGCCGGATCACCGTGAGGCGATTGTTCTCGTAAAGCGAAACCAGCTCCGCATTCAGGCCGGATGCGGGTTGAAAGAAACAGAAGCGAAGCTGGATATTCGGGATCAGCTTCAGACCATGGCGTAGCACGTCCAGAGTGCCGCGAGATTTCAATGCCTTCTCAAGCTGCTTCAGTAGCTCGGCCTTCGCGCTGTCTGCGTATTGTGCGGTCAGTTTTTCCCACTCATCCGCTTGGGTCTGCTGGATAAACTCGATCAGCACGTCCGTATCGAGTGCCAGATTGCGGTCAAAGTCATCCGGCGAGCGCTCTTCATATCCCAAGCCAAAGCATAGGTTCTGCACCAGATGCTCTTCTAGCACGATTTCTTTGTGGATGGAGCTGTTCGTCTTAGCCATTGTCTGCGTCTCTCTTCAATTGGTTTCGGATAACTTCAAGGCGTCTTAGCATATCATCGTAAGTCATAATTTCTAAGACATGGCGATACTTCCTTCGTATCACCTCAAAATCGTTGCGCTGATCCTCTGTGAGGTCTTTGTCGCGCCCCATGATGATCATGCCGCTTGGGTTCACGACTTTAATGGCTACACCATCAGGGAGCTGGTCGCCGTAGCGTTCATTCAGTTTTTTCTCTCCCTGCTGCCCCCAGCGGTTCAGATGATACAGGTATTTTTCGAGCTGCATGACCGTGCCATTCAGTTCACGCATGGGAACGTGATTATCGCGGTAACGGTTATTCGTAACGATACACTCAGCAAAGGGCTTCTTCAGCTCGACGGCATCCACGTAGCCGGATGCATCCACTAGCATGAAATCAATCTTACGATTTTTACCCGCAAGGCTATCTCTAACGGGAGCTTCGGGAATGGCATGCACGTATTTTGGATAAAGTAGCTGAATGATCTGAATGATCTCTGCCTGCCATTGCACTTCGGTATAGCCTTCGGCCTGCGCAAGCATGTCCTTCAGCTTCTCCAGTAGGTCGGAGTATTTCTCGGCTTCGTAATCGGAAAAGACCTCCAATGGCTGAAAGCCTTGTCGAGACTGTTTTCGCTCCATGTAGGAGCGATACTTCTCCTCAAAATCGACTTCGTGCGGCACATAGTTCCGTATGATGCTGCTCACCCTGGCATTGGCGTATCTCTTCAGCTCCCAAGTCGTCGGGAACTGATCGAGCATTTCCTCAAAGACTGGCTTGGGCAATGCATCAGGTCTATCCCCGCCGATCCAAAGCTCTTCAAAGCCGTAATTATTAAAGCCCCTGAAAATCGCCAGATTAGTCTTAGCCACAAACGTCGTGCGTTTGAAGGCAAGCGACTGGTGCATGAATAGATCGTATTCAATGCCCAGAAAACGCCTATCCATCCGATAATACTCGCCTTCGAGCTGCCCGACGATGAATCGATAGCAGGCATCCATGCCGTAATCACTGTCATCTATGTCTGCTCGGTAAATCTCTTGTCGGACAAAGAACGTCCTGCTCGAAAGCGGGATGTCGTCGTCCCGCTGTAACGGCTCCACAAGCCACGCCTCATTGCGCTCTGGCTGATAGCGCATGATGAGTTTGTCTTCGTGCCTTGTGAAATCGATCATACGCTAGGCCTCCATTTCTTTCGCAATGGCATCCAGCTTCGCGTCGGAATGCCCTCGGCGGCTCCATTTGTTTACGTCGATTTGTCCCGTGACTGCCGCCGTGATTAAGGCAGAACGGAACTCATTCAGTTTCTCGATGGATTCTTCAGTCTTTATTTTGATTTTTCGATGGGCGACTACGGCTCTTTCGACTTCTTCCTGTAAGGCGATAGAAGGCACTGGAATCTTTTCCTTGCCAAGACGCCAAGCATTCAAAGGTCGGTTTCTTCCAGCGGAACCCCGTGAACAGTCATTCAGGAGGAAATCGCCTAGCTTTGTTCTGAGAAAGCCGAGTAAATAAGCGGTCTTTATAGAGTCGGTAGCTCGGAAAACAGGATAGCGATGGGAGACTACGCATCCTTCCTCGTCATCTGTTGCCATCGCTACCGCGCCTTCCCATGCGAATTGGCCGCTTATGATAAGATCGCCAGATTTTATAAAATGGAAATCTGACGCACCCATACCCTCCTCATCTGCGGCAGGCTTTTTAAAAATCCCTCGACCTCTATTGTATAAGCCTAACCGAACGAGTTCGTCGTGATTGTTAAGATCAACAGGTCGAGTCATTCGGCGGGTGAGATACTCAAAGCGTTTGCGAGGTAAGCTTGAGTCAGAAATTGCTCTATCCACAAGTGATTCGACGTAGGAAGAAGCTAAAGCAACCAGCCGTTTCTTCTTCTCGATGAGCTGGTCAATGCGAGCGGTCTCGTAGTCAAGGAAATCAGCAATCGCTTGCTGATCTTTGCGCGCGGGAACTGGCAATATCAAGTCAGCAAAGTTATCAAATCTTACCGTCTTACCGTCTCGTATTCCAGTAACGGTAGTTTGAAGCCCTGAAATGAAACTATGGGACTTTAGCAAATAATGATAATACGGCGGAAGCACTTCACTCGAAGACTTCATTACCGTGTATGCAGGACTAATGCATCCTGTGTCATAGGCGCGTTCAATCCCGCCCTCAAAGGTTCTCAGACTGATTACAAAATCATCACGATCAACATGAAGAAAGTTATCAGTCCCAGCTAATGCTAGCGTCACTCGATTTCCAGATAGCTCCATGTATCTCTTTTGAGAAATCACTCCATGGCTTTGGCTAGCAGTGAGTGCCTCATCGCCATCGGATGCCCTCTGGCGGCTTTCACGAAATAAAAAGCGTGCGCGTTTGCTCGGCCAACGCGTGCAGTCCGTAATCTTTGTAAACCTCTGATTGGATATCGAACTCACCCTGCAACCTCCTTGAGCAAGTTGGCAATTTCCGCCTCAAGTGTCTTCATTTCCGTGTCGATTTCGTCCAATGGGCGCGGTGGAACATACTGGTAAAAGTAACGGTTGAAGTTGATCTCGTAACCGACACGCCCGATTTCGCCGTCCTGTGTATCAGTGTGGTTGGCGTCGACCCATGCATCAGGAACAAATGGCGTGACTTCACGGGCAACATACTCCTTCCAATTTTCCTTGAGCGGAACGAGCTCATGATCGCGCAATTCCGTATCCGGTTCAGGATTACCGTCTTTATCGGTGCAAACATCGGCTTCTTCGTCGCGCTCCGAGAGTGCGGCAAGAATGGCTTTCTTGATGGGGGCACCGATTTTCAGTTCCGTTGTTTTCAAGGCTTTGTTCAGCACTTTACTGAACCTATCGTGGTTCATAAACTTCTCGTCGGGAAGTTGAGCCAAAGCATCGAGGATGCTTTCCTGATCCGCTTCATCCAGTTTCTGGAATGGTTTCGCCTCTTTGAGTTGCTCTAGGCGTTCATCCGTCACTTGGAAGTTCAGCTTGAGCGGACGCTCGACACGAATCTCACGATAGCCAAAGTCTGAGGCATCAAAAATTTTCGAGAATTCGGCATACTCGCCGTCGCCGTTGAGCATACCCGCATAGATTTTAACAATCTCATGGCGTGCATCATCGGGAATAGCACGACGTTTAGAGCCAAGGCTCTTACGCATTGATTGCCAAAAGCGTTCACTGCTTGCGTCGATGAGCTGCACCCTGTCGCGGCGTTGTTTCGGCTTCCGGTTATTTAGGAGCCAAACATAAGTCTGAATGCCCGTGTTGTAGAAAAGGTCAGTCGGCAGCGCGACGATGGCCTCAACAAGGTCTTGCTCAAACATCCATCGGCGGATTTCGCTTTCACCGGAGCCTGCGCCCCCCGTGAAGAGCGGCGAGCCGTTCATGACAATACCTGCGCGACTGCCGTTTTCGTCGTCACGCATTTTGGAAATCATGTGCAGCAAGAAGAGAAGCTGACCGTCACTGATACGGGGCAAACCTGCACCGAAACGTCCATCAAAGCCCTTCTCGGCGTGCTCATCCTTGATCGGATCAGCGTATTTCTTCCAGTCCACGCCATAAGGCGGATTGGAGAGCATGTAGTGAAATTTTTTCGAGCCGTGCGCGTCTTCGGTCAAAGTATTGCCGAAAGCGATATTGGCGGGGTCATGCCCCGTCACCAGCATGTCGGACTGGCAAATGGCAAAGGACTCTGGGTTTAGCTCCTGACCAAAGAGTTCCACCCGCGCATCGGGGTTGAACTGCTTCAAGGCTTCTTCAGCCAGTGCGAGCATACCGCCCGTGCCGCAAGCCGGATCGTAAATTTGCCTGATCACGCCTTTACCCGCCAGCTTACTGTCGTCCTGAGCAATCAGTAGCTCGACGATCAAGCGGATCACTTCACGCGGGGTAAAGTGTTCCCCTGCGGTCTCATTCGAGATTTCCGAGAAGCGGCGGATCAAATCCTCGAAGAGGTAGCCCATCTCCAGATTGGTGAGGGCGGACGGGTGCAGGTCGATAGATGCGAAACGCTCGAAGACCTGCCAGAGGATACCGCCATCCTTGAGCCGCTTCAGTTGCTCCGTGAAACGGAACTTATCCAGAAAGATGTCGCGAACGTTGGGCGAGAAGCTGGTGATGTAGTTGACCAAATTGGAATGCAGGTCGGCGGCATCCTGTCCCTTGAGCTTCGCGAAAGTGAACTTGCTCGTATTGTAGACCTGTATGCCGTCACCAACGGCCTCGAAGAGCATCATGTCCCGCGTGGCATCATCGATGCCATCGGGCAAGCTGTCATTCGCAGCGTGCACGGCATCCTTCGAGGCTTCGAGAATGCAGTCCAAACGCCGAAGCACCACAAAAGGCAAGATCACCTTGCCATACTCGGACTGTTTGAAGTCACCCCGCAGAATTTCTGCGATAGACCATGAAAAGGAACTTAGGTTGGAAATATTCGCTTCGGGCATAAAAGTTACTTCTTAGGTGTCTTGATCACTTTGGGTATCTCAGACGCGCTTTTGAGCTGAGCTTCCCTAATTTCAAGCAGCCGAAGCCCTTCGCGGACGACTTCGCTGGCAGAGCGATAGCGGCCCTGCGCCACCAGTTCGTTGACGAAATCCTCCAGCTTATCGGTTAGGGAAACATTCATTCCGCCATGATGCTGGACGAACGACCAATAATGTCAAAGTTTGTTACTAATAAACTATTGGTCCAACAGCTATCCTTTACTAAGGGATGAACACGAAACAGTGCGAGTCCGTGTAGCGTTCGATCACCAGGAGGATGGTATATTGAAGCGGACCTGCCTATACAAACTGTACCGCGTTGATTGTTAGTCTGAGCGGGTTAATAATGTGATTGAGTGTTAAGTTGTAGAGGGGTGTCAAGGCTTGGGCGGAAGGAGGGCATAGCCCGAGTGTAGCCCATGCCTTGGAGGTTGGTTTCGAAGGGATCGGGTGCGATTTCTTTTACCGAAACCCAAGTGTGGTGAGCAGCCCGAGTGTACGGCCCAACCCTACCCCGAGGGAAGATGTCAACCATGGTTGACACTATTCCGAGCAGACTCCCTATCCCCTTACCTTCTATGTACCCGGCTGCTGGGGACTTTCTTGGCAAGCCTAGAGGTGCTGGGAAGGTCGGGGGCGAGGAATTCATGCACGTCCAGGCTGAAGGCGGCGGCGATGCGCTCAACGGTGCTGACCCAGATTTCCTTTTTACGGCAGGCCTCGATCTGCTGGAGGAACTTCTCTGACATGTCGGCCAGTTCGGCCAACTCCTGTTGGGTCAGGCCGTGCTTCTGACGAAGCTCACGGGTTCGGCGGGCGACACGTTCGACGGAATCCATACCCCAGTGATTGTAGGGGAAAAGACTTGCCTTTGTTACCCGTGATCGCTGGGGTTGTTTTGTGAATACGCCCCTCTCCTACTGGCCGGTTAAAAGTCTCGTACACTTGGCCCTGTGTGCACTTCTGATCATGTGCGTGTCCCCTCTGGCTTTCGGCGGGCCGGACGCGTTCTCCATCAACGAGACCTTGAACAAATCAGGCTATGAGCGCGACGACCTCTTTATCCTGCTGAAGCAGGACCCGACCTTCGCGTCATGGTGCCGCAACTACAGTCTGGACGATCCGTCTGTGTGGCCATCGCTGCTGACGCGCCTGGAGCTCCGCAATGCGCAACTGATGGACAAAATCAAAGAGGCTCAGAGCATGAGTAATACCGGCGACATGAGAAGCTTTGTCAGCGGACGGTCGTTGAGCAAGGCAGACATACGGGCCCGAGGGGAGCAGCTACTGAGAAAATCTCGTCGTGAGCTGGAGCAAAACGAGCACGTGGTCAACGCGGTCAAAGACCTGCAAGGACGTCTGGACTCGCTGCGACACGGACGGAGTTTAACCGATCCCATGACTCTCGAAAATGCCGCTGGGCAAAGCATCGAGGGCTGCGTGGTGATGCTCGACGGGTTGGACGCGATCATCTACCGCAGCGGCGACCGGTACTACCGGATTGCCCTGTCAGCGCTGTCCGTGGATACCCAGGAAACCATTTACCAAAGCGTGTTCGCTCAATGGGACAGACTCCCGTCAATCCCTGGACTCACCATGATGCCTAAAAACGAGTCCTCTATCGCCTACGACAACGCGTATGCCTATGTGCAGGACGACAAGGGGGGCCTGATGACAACGACGGGCATGCCCTCTATGACCTACGAAAAGTACGGAAAGGGCTTGCAGGAAATGCTGAAGGAGCGCGAAGAGGAGTTCGGAGAAAGGGTACGGTTTTACCTGAGCCAAACATCGATCGACCAGGAAATCACGGGTGAGGGCTGGAGGGCTTACCTGGTCGAGGTCGGAGAGCAGCTGGTCTTCATCAGGACGCAAGAGACGGTCTTTTATACCCCCGGGTGGGCAGAACGGGATCTGGTCTACGCAGGACGTTCGGACCCCATCATGATGGCCGATGGCTCACAGCGAACCTTCCCGATCATGCAGGAGGTTGCCTCTGAAAAGCTGGAGTGGCGTAATGACACCCTGCAACGGATCGACCTGTGCGAACAGGGAGCGAAGCTGAACCAGCGGCGCATGCAGGTCATCAACGCCTACAAACAACAGCACACGATACCCGCCAAGGCAGAGGATGAGCCAACCGAGTCCAGTTAGCGCGGGCACAGTGCTCCGTCTCCTGCTGGTGGTTGGGCTGGCAGGCATCTGCTCATTGCCCCTGGAGGCAGCGCGTGAACACCCGGAAGCGTTTTATCAGGTACGTGCGGCCACGCAGTTGAACGGCCAGACAGAGGTCGCCCTCCCCAACGGCACCCGCTGCGACATCCTGACCGATACCTATGCCATCGAGGTGGACTTTGCTGACAAGTGGGCCGAAGCCATCGGGCAGAGCCTGAACTACGCTGCTCAAACCGGACGACAAGCAGCCATCATCCTGGTCATCGAAAAGCCTGATCAGGAAAAATATCTGACGCGTCTGCAACAGGTCGTGCAGAGCTTCGAACTGCCGATACGGGTCATTCCGATCCGCCTGGGAAACGGGATCAACCTGTGCCCCAAGAAGCCCAACGCCCAAACGCCCTCTCAGCCTCTTTAAATGCGGCAAGCAACCCATCTGGCCTTTGATGATTAAAACGCTCTCCAGCACCCTCCTGGTGGCCTTCTTGACGTGCTTCCTAAGTGGTATGGCAACAACGGCTGCCAGTGAGCATGAGATTAACCTGGAAAAAGACGCTGAAGGTTATGTCACAGAAATCCAAATCCCCCTGAAGGATCAGGTGCCCCTAACGATTAGGCCAAGGTATGCAAAGAGGTTGGGCGCGGACACCTGCCTGGAACTGCCCTATGAGCCTATGTCGATCTTCTGTTTTCTGGAACCTTGGGAACCGATACCTGTAAACGGGGTCCCAGCCTTGGCTGTTCTGGAGAGCGTAAAAACCTTTCCCGCGTCGGGTTCCCCTGCCTGGGTGATGCGCGTCTTTATCCTGCATGAGGATGGGCCTAAAGAACTGTCCCCGATAGAGGGGACTGGAGAGGTGTATTACTTTTGGGACTTTGACGGTGATGGTTCCCTGGAGTTTGTGAACGAGGAAGGACATCAAACCCTGAACACAGGCATCCCCCACTCCCAGCATGTTTATATCTTCGATGGAGTACAGTACCAGCACACAGCCGATGGATGATCTGTCGAACGACAAGCATGGACGACATGGATCTACGTGTTTAGCTAAATATAAAAGACATAGAAAGACCTCACCAGTAAGGTGAGGTCTCTTTCTCTTTATATTGTTCAGATAAGAATTCAGGACATATTCAGTATATTCAATTCAGTAACACATTCAGTAATATTGGGGACATTCCTTAGGGACAGCCTTGAGGAAAAAATATGGCTTCCCAGGGACAAATCCGGAAGGATCAGGGACATTACACAATCTCGTTTTCACCCGTACTCTCCGTAGCTTCCTGAACAAGTTTTTTGGTACTTTCAGCGTACCTCACACTATCCAGATACCCGCAGAACAACCCATGGCATCGCCGAAAGTTGTACCGCATGCTGGGCGTCATCCATGTCGAATCCTCTGCACCATCAAACTGGAACCAGGAAGCGGCAAGGCCATCCTCAATAGACTCCTCTCCTTCTTCGGGGTAAAAAGTCTCCAGCCAATTTGGCCAAAAACGGTGCGTGATGATAGACTTTTCGTTCTCGAACTCCCCATGGTCTATTGCGGCTCGCAAACAAACAAGAAACTGAGGGCCGAGAATGCGAAGCTCAACCAATCGCCTGATTCTGGCCCGAGCTCGCTGCGTCGGTCGTTTCGCCGTGTCGGTAAGCCGCCCCAGGTTGAACAACAGGTGGCCAAATTCGATCGTGGATTCCACAATCTGATCGATTTCACCGTTCGTCTGATAGGTAAACGGGACAACGCCATATTTCTCGCGGCATATGTCTTTGCGTTTCGCTTCATCAACCATAGACCTCAGTTCGTCATATTCGTGCTCTTGCAACGCTTTATCGTTGCGCAGGCGAATTGCTCGATCCACGCTCAGAAGCACCTCCTCCATAACCGGGATATTAATGCTTCGATGCAGGGTATTCTTGCCACGAAAAATGTAGCGAGAGGTATAGAGCAGCCCATTTTTCTTCATGTCAGCATGGTACCGCTTCACGGTCTTTACGCTGACAGGCTTTTTGAGTTTCCTATTATACCGCTTCGTCAGGACCTCGTAGTTATCCGCATTCCAGAGTCTACCGTCATGCTTGATAGAGGATCGGCAATAGCCTGCTGCGGTACGGTCAAAGTGATAAATCAGGTCCCGAATGATCAGTGTGTATAACCCCTTGTTCGGTCCAGGAAGCGTTGCACATAATGAAACCAGAGCCTTGGCATATCGTTTTCGCTGACGGATCAACTCCTTGAAGTTGTAGGAATAAGGTGATGTGTAGTTCATGTTTTTTTTGTTAAAGGTTGCCCGCCAGGCATATTTCCACGCCTGACGGGCCATTGTGAGTTATCGTTCAGGACCTGACTTCCTTTTCTTTCAGGATCGCTTCCAAAACCTCGTAGACCTGAGTCAGATCACCTTTTTCTGCCATTGATACAGCTCGCCGCAGTTTGGCAGCGAGTCCCTCGCCTGACGAAGTACACTTATCGCTGGTCGATTGAGGGAGAAATCCCCGGAATATCGGCTTGCTCAGCCTTATCGGTGGCGTGTCATCCTCATCGATCATCAGATCGGTACCGAGCATCACAGCATCGTTCACCGGTGCCTTGTCCTCCATAGAATCATCGAGTTCAGGCCCCTTCGGCTTCTTGGACTTCTGCTTGATGGTTTTGACCGCCTTTTCGATAATCGGGTAAGGAATGGATGCCTTTTCCTCACCGATTTCCTCCGCAACGATATCGATCACCTCATCATAGGCACTGCCTTTGAGGCCACCGAAGAGCCTCAAGCCTCGCTCCGTTTCGATTAACGGCAGACCACGCGCGGCAAGCTTCGGAGAGATAATTTCCTTTGCTGCAACGGCATTGGCTACCAAGTAACCGTATTGACGCGAGAACCCATGCTTCAGTTCGCAGTACTCCTGGAAGCTTTTGTATTTTTCGCGGTAGAGTCGGTCGTTCTTGATCTTCAGCAGCGCATAGCCGACTTTCTCGAATACATGCTTTCCACGCTGAATACATTCCTCGCACTGCTCCAGCTCCTCGCGCTCGGCTTCATTGAGCTTATCCATAGGCAGAGCGGGCAAGGTGGACGTATTCGGACGCCCCTTACTCCGGTCGGGATACTCCGTGCCCGGACTATCCAACTCCTCTTTTCGGAACTCATGGAAGGCCTGCGGGAATTCGCGCACACGTAGCGTGGAGGACCATTCGTCCCAGTCCGCACCGTCCCCGTCCTTCAGCCCGAGCGTCATGCCGTTTTGTGATGGATTGCCGCCCAGTTGCTGCAGGTAGAAAGCCACGCCCTGCTCCTGACAGTGCGCACGCAGCTTTTCCACCCACTCAACCGTCAAGGCACGAGGATATTTGCCGTGCTTGCTTTCCCCTTCGAGGATGACCCAGTCGATGCTATCGAGATTCAGCTTATCCATCTCAATCTCGGCTGCGGGCATGAGGCATAGTGCCCGCATGGCTGCGTTGACGGCCTTGAGATCATCCAAGCGCTTCAGATTGACTTCGTCGACACGGGTGAGCGTCGTCATCACACAGACATTGGTAAAAAAACCGCCAATGCGTTCAGCGAACTTGCCCATCACATCGGGGCACATGGTTGACCAGACCCAGAGGTGTTTCTGGCCTGCTTCACTACGGATTGCCTGCTTCATTTCTGCTTCGAGAAACTCGAAATTCGCCTCATCGCTGAAGGCATCTCCGAGGTCACCGATGCAGATGATGCGGGCGAGCGGTACTTTCCATGCTTCATTTGCCGAGCGACAGCCAAGCAGGTCTGACAGGGCAGCAGCCTTACGGCCCCTGCCATTGAATTTGGTCACGCTCTCAAAGGTGGGAGCATATCCCTTCTTCGGCTTACGTTCCGGATTTACCAGGCTGTAGCCCTTCTTGAAATGCTGCATGGCAGCATGGCTAGTGATCCGCTCCTCAATTGCCCGATGGGCAGCAGCGGAAGAATGCTTCCCGTAATCGGCTTTCACCTTCGCGATAAATTTCTTGCGAAGGTGGTAGAGGTTCGTGGTGGTGAGTGCTTTGCTGTGATGCTCGCTGGGCGCTTCGATCGCATCGTAGGCTTCGTTAATCAGCTCTGCGTAGAGCTCGCGGGCCTGGCCTTCCGTCCAGTCGCCACACTGGGCATGAACGACCTTGTCGATGCTATCGAGGATCGTGTCGGCGGGAGCAAACAGTTCACTGTGTTTGCCGCCCATCATGGGATTCGCGGTGCTGTCGCACCAGGTCGGATGAGTTTCTTTACTCATGGTTTTTCTTATATTTTTGAGTTTTAGGCCGAAGTTGTTTCGACCCTTCATACCCGTTACGCATGAGCACCCGCACCCTGAGGGATTTTTTTGAAAAAAAGTTTTTAGGGCAGGCTCATCCCCCTACCCCGCATTCAAAATGCAAAGACAGCACGGCCCCGCAAATCCAGCATGGACACAGGCCTAAACACAGCAATACCCTCTCCGATCGATCTCGATCCGGGGGCAAAACTCAGTTCGCGGACAGGTAGCTGCCGCCAACTCTCAGGCTGAAGGACGTACCATCGTCCTCCCAGCTCACCCACCCATTCGGGGTAGGCTGAAGTCTCTGGAAAGCCCGCTCAGGGGCCGCGTACTCCTTATCCAACCACAAACGCCGGTGACGTTTCAATTTGATAAGCACGCGGGTTTTCGGGGTGATCCCCTTAACCACTCTGGCATCTTTCAGGTCCAGGCAGTAGCCGCCCTGGACCTCCGACCACTCCAACGGAAATTCCACCGCCTCTGACCTGCCACTGGCTAACGAAGAAAACTCAAGCGTGAGCGTATACTGCTTACTGCCATCATCCTTCAGACGCAGCAACACCTCGTCGATTGCTACGATGGCCCCGTCTTGTGAATCCATTGCGCTTTGTTGCGTCTGTATCTGCTTGTGCAGGTCCCAGGCCTCACTCGACAGAAAGCACCATCCGAGGGCATGGTCCTGATGGGTCAGGTTCAGCGAGTAGGTATCCCTGAGTTTCTCGGCTCGTCCAGTAGACCAAAGATAGCCCCCAACACCAGCCAGCACAACGATCACAAGCACGAAGCCCAATACACAGAACGACAGTGGGTGGCGGCGTTTAAAAATATTCATCCCCTCAAACAAACGCTGGCTGTGGACCGGGTTGCGCATTTGAGCGAGCATCTGCGTGGCATTGCGGTAGCGCTTATCCGGGTCCAGCTGCAGGGCCTTTTCCACGATCGGACGCGCCCCCAGGTAGCGCCCGAACTTCTCTGGTATCGTCAGCGATTTGGTCGTCTCGTCCTGCACACCGACCGGTCGCGTCCAGGCCGGGTAATCTCCGAGCATCAGCTGATAGTAAATCACGCCGACCGAATAAACATCCCAGGCATAGGAAAGGTATTCATCCGGCGGCATGTAGCCCTTGGTCCCGCGTCTGGGCGTACGCCCACCGACCTTCTCGCTTAGGACGCCCGCGCTCAGATCGAACAACACGGCCCCGTGCTGCGTGATCATGACATTGTTCGGGTTGACGTCGCAGTGGATAATCCCTGAGCGGTGCAGCTCGGACAGCCCACTGAGGATATCTTTGATGATCTTGACGATCTCCCGCGGGCGAAGCGCCTTCCCGGACTGAATACGCTCGGCCAAGGTATGACCGTGCAAATACTCCATAATGAAGACCGGGCAGCCATGGTGGTCGATCGAGGGGTGCACCCGCACCAAGTGCTCCGAACGATGCCGACGACTCAAAATATTATACAACTCGATCTCGTGCTCGAACTGCCCATAGGCATTCGCATCCTTCGGCACCTTGGCCGCATACTCCTGCCCGTCTGTCAGGTTCCTGACGCGGTACACCTCCGCGTCCGCTCCCTCCTTGATAAACTCCAGGACCTCGAAGTTATTGCCGATAATCTCTCCGGGGTCAAAAGCACCGCCGTCTCCTGCGATCAGGCCCTTCAACTCGTCGTCGGAAAAATCCATGACACCCTTAAAAATCCAGATCGAGGGTTTTCTTGTTCTTGGCCCGGTCCCAGACTGCCCCGGCCAGCTCGTACACATCCTCCGGGTTGTCGGACACCGTCAAGGCTGCCCGCCAGAGAGCCTGCTGACGGATGTAGGAGGCCACCTCGCTCTTGATGGTGCGCATCTCCCACTCGCCCATCGCCTGCACGCCGGACGAACGCTCCTGTCCGGACTTCAGTTCCTTATAGGCCTCATAGCGCTCGGACTGACCCAGCTCGGCATAGTGCTCGGCGGTCAGACGCATGGCCAAACGAAAGACTTCGTTCACCTCAAGCTCATCGATGCACTGGACGATTTGCGACTCCGAGTGCATGTGCTCCTCGTCCAGTTCGGACGCCACCAGCTTCCTGCGCTTACGCCAGTGGTCGAGCACATGGCGGCGGATCCTGCTCTTGATCCAATGCCTCAGCCGTCCACGTATCGGGTCATACGTCGAGAAATAATCGCGACCGGGGTCCAGCATCAGCAGGACTTCATTGCCAGCAAGGTCCTCCACCTCTGATAAGCCCTCGCCATTGCCCGCATGCTTGAGCAAAAAGCTGGCGGCAACCCCTCTTAAAACAGGCTGATAGATCGCGGCGATTTCAGCAACGCGGGCCTGACGTCTGGGATTATCCGGGCCAAGCAGGATATCGACCGTCGTACGGGTCGTCTCGGGGATATCACTGCGCGTGCTATTCATCGCTATCAGGGGGTCATAAAGATACGAAAACTCCCTTATCTCTATTTGGTTATTTCCCGTGGTCCATGAAAAAACACCCTAAAAAGTCCGTAATCCCACCAATACTGAGGGTTGGGTGTCAACCATGGTTGACATCGCGGGAAGGAGCCAATCGCCCCCGAACGCCCATAGATATAGGGATTGAAGGACATGGGACCAGGGCAGACAGGCCTCAAAGTTGTGCATGCGGGCGGCAGGACAAGTCCGCTCTGCTACCCCATTTTTTCCCTGTCGCGGGCACACCGACCCGCCAAAAATCCGGCCCCATTTTCTGAAAACCACCTCAGAATCGGCCCAGTTAAATCAACAATCCGATAAGACTGGGGAATGCAAAACGGATAAAAATCGAATGGCGTTCAGCCATGCAACAGTCAATATCCAGTTGTATGAGTTTGTTGAAAGGCTGGCTTGGTGAGAAAATGACTTCTCTTGGGATTTGGGCGACGCTCGATAAGCAGTGCTATCCGCGTTTTCATGACGTGATCGCCCCCTCCACTAACGGCACTACGCAAATCGACCATGTCATTGTTTCCCGGGTCGGCATCTTTGTCATTGAGACGAAAAACTATTCCGGCTGGATCTTCGGCGGGGAGAAGCAGGCCAAGTGGACACAATCACTTTACGGCAAAAAATCCAGCTTTCAAAATCCCCTGCACCAGAATTATCGACACATCAAGTGCCTGAGCGCATCTATGGGGGTTGCCGGAAGACCGTTTCCTCTCCGTCGTGTTTTTCATCGGGGAATGCACCTTCAAAACCGAAATGCCCGCCAATGTCATGAACCGGGGCCTGGTTCCCTACATTAAGAGTTTCCGCGAACTGATCGTGAGCGCCGAAGAAGCATCCCTGGCCTTGGGATATCTGACCGGCCTGCGGAACGACCCCACCCTCACTCGTCGGGCACATCTGCAATCGCTGGAGAGCCGTCATGCCTCCACAACCGTCTGCCCCAAATGCGGAAAAGCATTAGTCGTCAGAACCGCCAGGAGTGGTAAAAACGCAGGCAACTCCTTTCTCGGTTGCTCGGCGTATCCGAAATGCAAATATACCAAAAGCCTGTAAATTGCAGGGGTACCCCGGAATCCTCGAATAACGCCCACGCAGAAGAACGAACATTTTTTCTACCCCCCAGAAATGCCCTCTCCATCACGGGCTATTCCGGTTGACGATTGGAAAAGGATGCCTTATATTTGTGGGAAAATCATGCCGTCGCTTCGCCAGTCCAATCCCCACCTAGCGGTGCACTCTGTTGCGGAGATTCGCTCTCTGTTGGAGCGGCGCACCTACGAGTCCTCCGTTTTTGAAGGTTTGCGTTTGCCTCGCAATCACCGGGTGGTGCTTCGCTCCAAGGACTTCTGGAAAAAATCCGCCAAGGCGCGGTAATCTTGCTCATACCCACGAATGACGCCTTGGAGGTAAGCCTGTTGGTTCTGGCGGCTTCCTCGCCCCACGAACCCGTATTCGGGTTGCGGCAAACCTGCCTGCAGGCACATCAAATCCGTCAACCAGCGAGCCATTCGACCGTTGCCTTCGCGGAAAGGATGGATCAATAGAAATTCGGCATGCACTTGGGCCAAGGCAACGCATCCGGCATCAAGACCCTCCAGCCGAAACGGTGTCATCTTCCGAAGGATATCCCTTTCGAAGCTCTCCATGTTGGCCGCAACGCGAAAAGCAGGGGGCCACGTAAAGCCGGCCTTCGACATTTCCACCGTTCGATAGCTCCCTGCCCACTCATAAATGCTCCCCAACCACTCCCTGTGCATTTGACGCAATAGATTCGCAGTGAAAACAGTATCTTCCGTCACCCCATCCAAATAGCAGTCTTGAACGCCGATCAGAGCCTCGAATTCCGCCTCGTCCATGGCCTGCTTGCTGGTAATGCCCAATAAATTGCGAAGGACACGCTTTCGGGAACCGGGCTGGTATTCGCCCTCAATTCCCGCAGAGGTTTGATACTTGCCTACACTCATGCTTACTCCATCCTGATTTCAAGACTGCGGTATTTGCCATTCACAAGTATAGAGACACGCTACGGACAACCGGTTCCTGCTTCAAGGCGAATCCCGAGCCGCCGCTCCTGCTTCTCCGGTTCCAGTAGGCGCAGGTTCATGATGTGGGTGACGTCGGAACGGTCCATACCACTGATCGCGGTCAGTTCGGCGTAGCCGCGGACTTTTCCTTCCGCGAGCCACTCGTCGAAAACGATGGCGAAGGCCATGAGGCGGGCCTCAAGTCTAACTGTGCAGTAATGTGCCATGAGTGTACTGCACTAGTAACGCTCATCAATCCATATTCCTGCCTAAATTTCATAGGACTGAGCACATTCTAAAACAATAATAAATAGTCATATTCTGAATGTGGGCATTTAACATAGCCTCAATGACAACCATAGTTTACACCTGAATATCCCTCAGGGGGGACACATTTCAGCCCTCCTCAAAAAACGCCCCACCCCCTCGTCGGGCTACCTCTCAAAACCGATTCCCAATAAGGTCAGTCTTAGTAGCAATAAGAATAATAAGGCCTGTTTTTGGGAAAAATAGTTACTATTAAGCGTCAATAACACCTACTTATCGCCCGCAATTCACCCCTTAGTAGAATTTTGCGCATAATTTTTTGCTAAATATTAGTAAGCGAAAACACTCGCCCAAACACAGCATAACAAGAAAAAACTACTTAAACACCTATCAATAAGCAATTTAAGAAATAAATACCTTTTCTAAGCCCACTAGGATTTGACCCCAAATCGATCCCCTCCCCCGGATTTCAGGGTACTCCAGGTGCACGTTCGTTTTTGTTTTCTGCGTGATTTACGCCAACGAGGTCAAAAAAGTCGGCGCAGAGGGCTGTTATGTGCCCGATGATATGTCGTTTCATGATAGCGAATACAGGGTTACTTCCTCTCTCCCCTACCAGCTCCCGACCACTTATTCTCCATCAACGAAAGCTGCCGCATCCAGGGCATCCAGGAAACCATGTCTGAGCCTCTCAAAACCGGTCCATTGTTAATGAAATGATTTTCTGTCAAATGACAGATATTCGAGGATGAAACGAGGAAGACGAAGCACCGAAGAGATTATCCGTACCCTTCGCGCAAGCGAAGCTCTAAACTTAGAAGAAGCCTGCCGCGAGCACGGGCGACGTATCACCGCTACAAGCGGAAGTATGGCGGCTTGGACGTGAGGCTACGCGACTTGGAGAAGGAGAACTCCGAGCTTTTACGTTGGGCATCGGAGTGATGAATAGCAGTTGTACCAAGTTTTTAGATCTGAATACTGCCCTTATTCTACGATGGCTGCGATCCGTATCCGATCGAAGTCTATATCCGAAAACCAACTTCTTAGACCCAAACGCCCTCCCGGAAGAGGATCCTCATCCACGTAGCGGTGAATCAACTTTCCATTCAGGTAATAGCTCAGTTGGCCGTCATCGACAACTATGGTGATCTCGTAGCGCTGGCCCGATTCAACGCGGATACTTTTGTCTTCGTGCACCAGCACAAAGCCCGGATTACGGCGACCCCGAGCCCACCCGTCCATAAACCCTCCCGTCAGCGTAAAGAGGTAGTTCGGAATCTCATGGTATAGTTTATACTCAGCACTGCGCCCATAGATCAGTGGGCTACCGTCAGCTTCGCTTGCATGGATGAAGAAGTTCAGATTACAGGCATGATCTCCCGGTGCCGTTGAGGCATCGACGACGATGAGAACATTTTTCGGCAAATCCTCATCGTACCACACCGTCACCCCTCCCGTCGCCTTATCAACACCGTTACGGCGAATACGTAGCATCCCCTCCTCGGCAACGACCGTTGAACCCTGGCTTTCCACCGTCCAACGACTCGCCCAGCCATCCGAGTCAAAGGTCTCATTCAGCCTCCACTCCACACAATAATCGCGACCGCCGACCTCGTAAATGTCACCCGACAAGGCAGACGGGATGAGTGGCACCGCGGCTACAGATAGCACGCCCCGGACTACTTTTGAAAAGCACATCCCTAAACCAAAACAATCGATTGAATGACTACCGGATGCTCACACCGAGCACTTCGTTATCCTCGGTCGGCGTCCACTTAATAAGCAACTCAGAATAGCCCTCATTGGGATCTTCAAGCATGGTCGGTGGGATGGCCGGACGCAGCGAAAACTGCGCGGAGGCATCGCCTTCAACGATTTCCAGCCGCAACGACTTTCCTGCCTGCTCCAAGACGACTGATCGGCCATCCTCCGCAATACGAGCCTGAGCCTGCGTCATCATACGCCACGTCACTTCTGTGCCACCTCTCAGCCCCTCGAAGGTATCTTCGACCAGCAACTCAGGTGGTGAATTATCATCGTCACTCGCAGATCGCCACATCGTGAGCGTACGCGTCAGGCTGTCTACCTGCCCCGGATAAACCGCCGACAGATCAATCGTAGCCGAGACTTCATCCGGCATTGAGGAGAATTCCACGACCTCTGCCTGTGCGTTAGCATCCTGTAGTGCATCACCCAGTGTCAGCGTGCTGTGGCTGCGATTATTCGTCCGGTAAAACTCCCAACGCGAGCCGCCGTTTTGGTCCTGCCAATAGCCGGGCAGATAAGCCTCTGGGCCGAGATCCTGAGCCCAGCGTACGCCCTGCGACTCCAGCACAAATGAGCCCAGGTCGAGATGCCCGTGAGGCAGTCCATTAAACCCGCCCTTGAGAGCAGCCCACATCGGCTCAGGCCCATCGTCCGAGCGCATGACCACCAACTCGGTGTTTCCATCCATAAAGATATCCAGCGGCAGTTGTGTTTCGGCCCCCTGCTTCTGCTCGCTCGGGAAATACAGTGCCGAAAAGAGTAGCGGGCGACCATCCCGGGACCAATCCATACCCGTAGAGGCATCGAGCCGTTTTTTGACGATGTCCCTGAGCAGTGGCAGCGTATCGCTACGCTGAAAGCGTTTGGCCAGCCACAGATGGTTAAAGATATTGCCACGATACTCCGGCACGGGCTTACAGTCGGCATAATTAAATGCCACTCCGCTCGGGCCAAAAGCATTGAGGATGTAGTCCAGCGTGTTGGCAAAGCCCGACATCTGCACCAGCTTCTCCTCGACGACAGCCGCCTGGCCGCCCTGTTGATGAAGCAACTCAAGAGTATTGACCAGATAGCCCGTCCCATAGTGCCAGTACACGGGGCCCTCTGGCCAGATACCATCCGGCGCGTAGTTGACCATTGCCAGCGGCAACGATTCTCCCACATCCGTAATCACCTGCCCCGACAGCTCGGGGTAATCACTCTGCAAAACAATCGCCGCGGCGAGGAAGCCCGCGTTACAGATAAAGTTCCAGTTATTGATGGTCTTGGCACTCTCTCCGAAAGCGTGCCAGTTCAGCCCCTTGATCGGCGTACGCGAGTAATACTGCGGGGCATCCCTGAGAAGATTGTCGTAGAGCGCAGCCTTGATGGTGGCCGCGTCTTCTTCCGACAGCTTGTCTGCGATCCACGAATACGTAACGGCTACGGCAAAGGCCGTCTCACCCTCACAGAGAAATTTGCGGGGGTTCCAGTCCGGCCAGTCGCAGACCTGCAACAGGTTCTCACGCGTGCGGTAGAGGTAGCGCTCATCGCCATCCAGTCGATAGAGAAAGGCATTCGTCAGCAAACGGCTGGAAGCGCGACGGCATTGCTGCAACTCCGGCGATTTTTCCAGGGGGCCAATCGGCGGCTCTTCAAGGTTAGCCTCACCCACCGATCGCAACATTTCCAGCACCTCCTCCAGCAAGGGGTCCTGACGAGCCTGCTCGCGGATATGAGAGAGCCGTTCGCCCGAGAGCAAGAGCGGAACCTGGGAGGACACATCTGCCGAAGCATTATCGATAGCGACTGAGGAAGCCGCGCCTTCAGAGGAGGCAGGCACCTCCACGGATGGCCTTGAGCAGGCAGCCGTAATCAACAAAGAGACAACGGTCAGACACATGTAGGAGATGGGGGTTTTCATGGCAAACATGGTAAAATCCAACTAGTCGAGGCGAACCAGCGAAACATCATCCAGATAAACGCTCCCCTTCCCCTCCCAGATAAAGAAGTCGAGGCTAACGTCGCGAGTAGTATCATCGACACCAAGCACGACCTCTATCGTCGTCCATGACGTTGGCAGAGGGTCTTGACCCGGGAATTTGATCGAAGTGGATTTTTGTCCTTTCCAGTTAACAAAGACGTGAACGGGTTTGCGTCCATCCTTGAACTTCTGCGTCAGCCGCACCACAAAACCCGGCGTCCATTTCTTAGGCTCAAAGTCATCCCCGGCACGTACACGAGCCTGGAGGCGATACCGCCCCGGTTCCAGCGTAGGTGTTTTCTTTTGGCTGATGCAAAAGCGGGCTGTCTCTGTCGACTTGAGACAGGCTACGGAAGAAACAACGCCGTCCTGTGCTTCCTGCGTGATGTCGAACTGCGCGCCGACCCCATCATTACCGTCAGGGATATAGATACGCCAATTGCTCTTTCCGTGCTCGAAAGTGCCGTTCTCGATCAGATCGTCAGAGGCATGCAGCATAGTGGTGCCAGCCAGCATCAGACCAGCCATCAGCACACGTTTCAAATAGAAGAATGAGGGATAAGTTTTAGCGCAGGTCATGGATTCAAATTTTCGTATTCAAGGAGTAGGCTTAGTCTGCATCCACTGAGCCAACATGCCAGTCGAAGTAGAGGACATTCCGGTGATCACCATGAACAGGCCTGTCCGGCAAACTGGAATAGTAAGAGGAGGATGTATTCGAGAAATTACCTTTATCCACATCGCGGATTGCCCATGTGCTGGACGGCGACTCGATCTGGTAAACGGATTCGCTCGGCGCCTCACCGGATCCCGCATTACCCCATGGGCGGAAAGTAACGCCCTTACTATCGCGCAAGGTGTCTTGGGCGATGTAGCAGGGCTTGGTTAAGTCAGTGGCTTCCCTCCGCCAGCCCGGACACGCGAGTTCCTCGTAGGTACGGGCACCTGTCTGCGAAAGGTGACTTAAATAAGGGACCAAGTGCGTAAACAGATTATAGCGGATCCCGTAAGTGGTGTTTTGAATATCAGCACGGGGGCTGTACTGCACCGAGATCGCCGACCATGATGGCCCCGGCAGGTAGCCGGAGTTTTCGTTTACATAGAGCTGAACGGCCGTACCGATCTGTCTCAGGTTTGAAGCGCATCCCGCATCATCGGCTGCTGCGCGCACACTGCGGCCCATCGGGATGAGAATCGCCATCAAGACCGCCATAATAGCGATAACTGCCAAAAGCTCAATCAGGGTGAATCCTCGCCACAGGGGGTAACGACGGGTACTAAGCATGCATTCAATATGTCTCCGGTCATCAACCCCAGCAAACACTCCATAGTTCTATCTATAGAGCAACAAGGAGACATATGCTCCCAATAGCTACGCATTGCACGCACTGCCAGGGACAGGAGAATCAATCTTCCTTCACAGTCCAGCCAGAGACCCACTGACTGTTTACCATCGTCACATTTGGCACAGCAGGGATACCGCGCTCGTTACGCTGCATCATCCCAACCAAAATATCCACAGACAGCGAACCGATGGAATGGCCGTTCTGATCCATTCCGGCATGGACCCGCTCGCCAGGCGGATTACTCGCACGCGCACTGGCAACAGCAATGTCCCGCCCTGGCATAATGCCGAGATCGACAAACATCTGGGTAATCTTCTGGTCATTGCAGATCACAGCAGTGGGCTTATAGCGTTCATACCAACGCAAAAGCTTCTCTTGCGTGGGCAACGCCTCTTTGAACATCAAGGGCGGCACTCGGCGTGAAGTCGGCTGCTGATAATAATCCACCCAGTGCATGGCCGTATAGGCGTAGTTGACCCGGCGATCATTATCGTGACAGCAAACGAGGCTCACACGCTCATAGCCCAGGGAACGCAGCTTTGTAATGACCTCCTGCATCGTCAGGTAGTGGTGATTAGTCACAACATGCAGGCGTGGACGGATCAGGGAGTACCCGATAGCGAGCGCAGAGAAACGGTCCCACTTCAGGTCGATGGTATGCGTGCGCCCCAGTGGCAGGGGAGCAATAATGATCCCCGGAATGTTCCGGCTGCTCAGCATACGGGAGATGCCGACGCCGTCCATCTTCAGGTCCGGGATACAGTACTCCTCAAGCTTGTAGCCCAGCTCCTGGGCACGCTCCTGCGCACTGACAAAGTAATCGCTGTACCACCACGGCATTTCATTCTCTGGCCGGTGGGGTCCGTCGTTGATCCAGGCCAGCGTCGCCTGATAGGCGGGCCGCTGCTTACTATGGCGATAGGCATTCAGTGCAGACAAAACCGGATCCGGACAATAGCCCATACGCTTGGCAATCGCCTGAACCCGCTCCCGAGTGGCCGATGAGATACGCGGATGGTTCCGCATGGCCATGGACACCGAGGTGACATGAAGCCCCGCCTCCTGGGCGACATCCTTAAGGGTAACGCGTTTCACTCTTCGCGCAAAATGAGTTTTCTTCGCCCGATACGCGAACAATAAAGTACAAAGAGGCTAACCTGCAGCAACGCAGGCGCATCTATGCGATCGAGGTTATTTCGTCCTGAAAGTCTTCTCAACCCTCGCGTGCCCGGGTGAGGAAAAACCCAATAATCCTCACACGCGGGCACACAACCACAACAGAGACTTTACGGATGTCCCCTTCATCAGGTGCAGGTACTCCTGGCACGGGAGCGCCTACACCTCAGTATATCCCCAATGATTTTACTAATTCGTACGCGACTTCCGGCGGGCCCGATAGCGCAACGCCATCGGGAGCACCCCCAGACTCAGCGCGAGCAGCATCATGGTGGAGGCCTCGGGGATTGCGGCAGAGTACATCTCCAGGTTATCAATCATGAAGTCTCCCTGTGCCCCGCCAAATGTCGTAAACCCAAAGCGTCCCAGCTCAACCGAATCGGTAGAGAATGCGATAGATGTTTTGATCAGCGCATCGTCGACGTAAAGGTCGAAGCTGTAGCTGGAGATGGTGCTCGTCCCGCTACCATCAAGAGCAGCATAGGAATAGTCGGCGTCCGTACCATTGGCCACGATCGAGAGCGAATGCGCACTGCTCGGGTTACTCAGCGTATGGCTGCCGCCACTCCAGACCAGTTGGCCATCGTTTTTCACACTGATCGAGACAGCCCGGTCGCTACTGCTGGAAAAATTAGTGTTATCAGCGCTGGTCAGCGTGATTACACCAAAGGTCGATGTACCACTGACAATGGTCGGAAGGCTGAAGTCGAAGCTTACCCGCACGACATCAAAGTTGCTACCTGTGGAGCTGACATTCATCGCCGCACGCGTAGCCCCGCCAGAAGTGTCAAAGAAATAGAGGGCATTGCCGCCTCCGAGGTTATTGGCTGGCAGCGTCACATTGGTGGAGCTGGTACCCCCGTCCTGATTGGTCACGAGGGAGTTTGCGCCAGTATCCGTCGTGGCGCTGGAGTTGTACCAGTAGCCACCCGGCTGATCTCCGAAGCTGTAGCTGTCGAAGTTGTCGGAGAGCTGGGACGTCCATTGGCCGAAGCCAGCGGTGCAAACAACACAGGAAAACAGTGCAAGGGTTAGGGCTTTGTTCTTCATTGATAGTATGGTCTTAGGGTTTGATTTTATGGGAAAGCGTCTGTGCGCAAGTAATACTTGCCTTGCCCTGTTTTCAATAGACAGCACAAGCATCGTCATCCGGCCTGGATGTTGGGGTATTCATTACCACATCTACGGCACCATCATTTACGAAAACAGCTCACCTGAGACAATACACATTATGTTCTAACTATAGAGCAAAGCATTACTCAAAATGGATACGACAGGTGACGCTGCTGTGTTCTGGGTTTCCAGCACAAGCCCTAAGCAACCATGCAGAGTTCGGAGCCGAAGTACCGCCCAGATGCCACAGCATGAAGGCCATCCCATGATGATAGCCATGGATTATATCTGAAGATATCCTAGGGACGCATCCCAAGCCCCTACCACTTATTCTCGATCAACGAAAGCTGCCGCATCCAGGGCATCCAGGAAACCATGCCGGTAGATGATGCGCTCGGACCGTTCCGTGTAAAGGTCCATGACCTTCAGGTGTTCGGCCTTCAGGATTTGGATTTTGCCGACCTCTTCCGGGGTCAGTGTGCCGGGAAGTTTAAAACGCGGTGGGGATAATATCTCGAAGGCGGCGTCGGATTGCAGGACGGCGATGTAAAGTAACTGGCTGTTCTTTAGGCCCTGGGGCACCTCCTGCCGCTCCTGTCGGAACTCCTCGACGTCCACTGGCTCCATCCCTTGGTGTACGAGCGTTTTGTTCAGCAGGTACCACCCCTCCAGGTCCCGGGCCTTCTTGATCTTACCTTCACTGACCCAGCGGTGGAATGTCGCCTTGGGGATGGCCTTCAAAAAGACACGGTCAAAGTCCTCACGTCGGACAAAAATCTCGTTGTTGGGATCGTACTTCGGGGCAGCGCTCATCGGGCAGGATTACTACCATGAGGACTATCCGTCCGAAACAGGTCTGAAAAGCTCAAAAATAGTTGCCCAAATAGTTGCCCAAAAACAGGGGGTTTTTCGAGACTGGGCGAAATTTATTGAGACTGGATGAGACTCGGCCCATATACCCAAACATCTCGTAAGCCCCTGCTTATCAGCGAAAACCGCTTGAGAAAAGTGGAGCCGGGGGACGGAGTCGAACCGACGACCTACTGATTACAAATCAGTTGCTCTACCAACTGAGCTAACCCGGCATGCTGGCGAAACATGGCGTAACGTGGCGCAGAGGGCCGGTCGTTCACGCGAGTGACATTTGCCAATCTGGGGCGCATACTAGCTCTCACCGGGCACTCGTCAAGTGGGATATCGGCATTCGCACATTCTCTGCAAAGCCGTGTGATGAGCCACTCTATGATGGCACCTCCAGCGATTTACCCAACAGGCAGATGCGTAGGGTTATTCCCAGAATAAGCTGGCCCGATGCTGACAATTGGCAGGGCAGTCATGGCCCACGCCTATATCGCTGCATGGGATGCCCCCCGCTCGCTTAGGGCTGAACGTACTCCTCCAGCTCCTCGAAGGGCGGAACCGGTACGCGGTATAGGTTGCCGTAGCTGGTGCGGTCAGAGGTGAAGATAATGCTGCGGCCATCGGGGGAGATACGGGGATGCGGGTGGGTGATCTGAAACCGCAAACCGGAATCATGCGAGCAGATGATGCGGGGCTTGGAGTAGCCATCACCCTCACGCCGCCAGCATTTAATCAGACCGTCCCCGTCGCCGACGATTAACTGGTCATCCAGTGAAAAGATGTGCCCGGTGTTGCCCCCCGTCGGGAAGTCCGTATCGCACTGGTCGGTATTGTCGTAGCGGATAAAACCGAGCATGGCCAGGCCGGGGCGCTTATGCCCGTGATACCCGATGTGCTCGCCGTCGGCATACCAGTACTCATGGCCGATCATCTCCTCACCCGTCACAGGCCGCAGGGGATGAATTTTACCGGTGACGACATTCATGATCCAGATGCGCTGCCCCACCTTGTCCCAGGGGCCTTCGTAGCAGAAGCTGATAAGCTCAGGGCGGGTCGGAGAGGTATTCAGGTGCCCGGTCCAGCAGTCCTTTTCGTAAATGACCCGGCTCTCCCCGGTCTGGCAGGCGATCTGGACGATGCGGCTCAGGGGGCGGGACTCCCACATCTGCACAAAGGTCGTAAAGCCCTGCTCGGAGAGCTTGTGCGGGTCATGAAAAATACCGACATACACATACTCGCCGCTGGCGTCGCAGTTACTCATGTGGAGCCTCCAGTCCCCGTCGATGTGGTAAATCTGGCGGCTCTTGCCGGTGTGCAGATCAAGCGCGTAAAAGCCCTCCCGGTCCCGGTAGTAAGCCTCCGGGCGCACGGGGTTGACGCAGACCGAGAGAAAGCTCCGGTAGTGCTCATCCAGATCCGTGAGCTGCTCGATGTCGCCGCTTTTCAGATCCAGCCCAAAGAGGTTTCTGCGGTTCTCACGGTCCGATGCGAAGAGCAGCTTTTTGCCGTCATCGTACCATCCCGGATTCGTAAAATACAGATGGTGGCTGTGCCCACGGTAATCCGTGAGCTGTGTCACCTCGATACCGGAAACAGGATCGGCCTGAGTCTTGAGTTCTCTACGCATCCTAATTTTCTCTTAATATCACCGGTCAAAGTCCAGTAAGACCCCACGCACACATACGCATAAGGCGAGCCTCGATCAGCCGCTTCGCTCAGCTTGATTGACACCCTCACGGGACAAGGCCAGACTCGGGCTATGAAAGCCCTCCTACCCCTGCTGATTCTATGTGCAGGCCTGTCTCTGCT
Source organism: Ruficoccus sp. ZRK36 (assembly GCF_019603315.1). NCBI lineage: Bacteria > Pseudomonadati > Verrucomicrobiota > Opitutia > Puniceicoccales > Cerasicoccaceae > Ruficoccus > Ruficoccus sp. ZRK36. The sequence continues at coordinate 1,803,563 of NZ_CP080649.1, read as the reverse complement.
GCGGGCCGAGGTCGTCATCCACGAGGTTCCCTACACGCTGGGGCCAAGCGCATTTCTGGAGGGGGACCACGTCGAGATCGAGGAGGTTTACGCCACGCGGGGGGACTTCGAGCCGGGCGACGTAGTCGTCGTACGCGGGCACTACCAGCTGGAGAGTCACCAGGAGGCGATCATGCTACTGACCGTCACCCAGACCCGTGGCGATGGAAAGACACAGCTGAAGACCGGCCAGAAGCTTTACCTTGAGAGTGGCAGTGGCCCCTTTGAGCTGCGGATCAAGATCCCAGCCGAGGGTTATCTGCACCTGGGTTTTTATCCGATCGCTAACGGCAACCCCTATACGAAGGGATGCGGGAGTCTCTACATAGGAACGAAAGAACAGATGAAGGCGATCAAGGACTGGGATCTGCAAAAGCGCCTGACTGACGACTGAGCGACAAAAAGAAATTACGCTTGTCGCCCCAAACAACCTCACGGTGGCATAAATATCCCAAGCTTTTAGAACAATCCCGTAAGCCACTGCCGATTAGAGGGTTGATGCCAGCAACACCTCATCGACCCTAAAATGACCACGAATCGGGGGCGGACGGTGTTTTGCGTCCGCCCAACTCCGGGCTCGCTATTTGCCGGAAAGCTGTCACCTTGGCGCGCTTTATTCAGATTTCTATGAGCGCCACGGCCACCCTCGCAACAGCGGAAAAGATCCGCAATATCGCAATCATCGCACACGTCGACCACGGTAAGACCACCCTGGTGGACTGTCTGCTGCAACAAGCTGGCACCTATCGCGAGAACCAGGCCGTCCCCGAGCGCGCCATGGACAGCATGGACCTCGAGCGCGAAAAGGGCATCACCATCAAGGCCAAGAACACCGCCATCCAGTGGAACGGCTACACGATTAATATCGTGGACACGCCAGGGCACGCGGACTTCGGTGCCGAGGTTGAGCGCGTGATGAAGATGGTGGACGGTGTGCTGCTGCTCACCGACGCCGTGGGCGGCCCGCAGGCCCAGACCCGCTGGGTGCTCCGCAAGGCCCTCGGCCACGGCCTGAAGACCATTTGCGTGATCAACAAAGTGGACCGCGAGACTTCACGCGCCGACTGGGTGCACGACAAGGTGCTGGAGCTATTCCTCGATCTGGAGGCCTCCGAAGACCAGTTCAACGCCCCCTTCCTCTATGCCTCGGCCAAGAACGGCTGGGCCGACAACAAGCTGGACGGCCCGCGCGAGAACATGACCGACCTCTTTGAAACGATCGTCGAGCACGTCCCGGCCCCGCAGGTCGAGGAGGGCGAGTTCCGCATGCTGGTCTCGAATATCGACTGGGACGACTTCGTCGGGCGCCTGGCCATCGGCCGTATCCTCTCGGGCACAGTTTCCAACGGTGACACCATTTACGCTCTGCGCAAAAACGGCGAACGCCAGCGCATCAAGATCACCAAGCTCATCCGCTTCACCGGCCTCGGGGTGACCCCTGTCGAGACCATGGGTGCAGGCGACATCGTGGGCATCGCTGGCTTTGAAGAGATCGACATCGGGGACACCCTCGCCGCCGAAAAGGAAGCCGAGCCCATGCCGTTTGTGACCATTGACCCGGCCACGATCGAGATGGAATTTCACGTCAATGACGGTCCGCTGGCCGGTAAAGACGGCAAGAAGGTGACCTCGCGCCAAATCCGCGAGCGCCTCATCCGCGAGACCAAGAGTAACATTTCCATCCAGGTCCGAGACACCGACGAGGGCACGCGCTTCCTCGTCGCAGCCCGTGGAGCGATGCAGATCGCCGTGCTGCTGGAGACCATGCGCCGTGAAGGCTACGAGGTCATGGCCTCGCGCCCGACCGTGCTTTATAAAGAAATCGACGGCACCACATGCGAGCCTTACGAGCAGGTCTGGGTCGAAGTCCCCGAGGACATGCTCGGCTCGGTCATGGAGAACCTCTCCAACCGCAAGGCCCAGATCACGAACATGGAGCACCATGCGGCAGGCGTCACCGTCGAGGCGGAGATTTCCACCCGCGGGCTGATCGGCTTTGAGAGCGATCTGGTCACCCTGACCAGCGGCCACGGCGTGTGCTCACATATGTTCCTGGAGTATCGCCCGCGCAGCGGCGAGATCGTCACCCGCCAGACCGGTACCCTCGTCTCGATGGAAACGGGCACGAGTATGCCCTACTCCCTCGACATCATCCAGGCGCGCGGCAAGCTCTTCGTCGCCCCCGGTGAGGATATTTACAACGGCCAGATCGTGGGCGAATGCCCCCGTAAGGAAGACCTCCCGGTCAACCCCTGCAAGGCCAAGCACCTCGACAACATGCGCTCCTCCGGGAACGACAAAAATGTCCAGCTGGCCCCGCCCATCCGCTTCTCGCTGGAGCGTGCGATCGAGTACATCGCCGCCGACGAGCTGGTAGAGGTCACCCCGCACCACCTGCGCCTGCGCAAGCGTATCCTCGACTCCGAGATGCGCCGCAAGATCACCAAGCGCATGAAGCGCGACTAAACGGACCACTCGGCGAGGGTTGCAGGCCCAACCGCTGGCAAGAGATTCGCGCAGGGCACCAGCATTGCGCCCTTGCCTCTGCGTGCCCAAATGTGAGAGGGTGAACAGCAACGACCTCCCGGCCCCTCGTTCATGCGTTAACGGCATAACCGGGCGGCCATGACACAGCTTGCCGCACAACTCAACATCATGAAGTTACTCCTCACTGGCGGAGCAGGTTTCATCGGCTCAAATCTGGTCAGGTATCTGGTTACGCAACCAGAGGTGCACGTAGTCAATGTCGACAAGCTCACCTACGCGGGCAACCTGGAATCTCTGGCCGACATCAAAGACCGGCCCAACTACACCTTTTGCCAGACCGACCTGTGCGACGCCAGTGCTGTACGCAAGCTGTTCGCCGAGCATCAGCCCGATGGCGTCCTGCATCTGGCTGCCGAGTCCCATGTGGACCGCTCGATCGACGGCCCCGATCAGTTTATCCAGACGAACATCCTGGGCACTTATAACCTCCTGCAAGGAGCCTTGGAGCACTACCACAGCCTCACCGAGAGTAAGCGCGGGCAGTTCCGCTTCCTGCACGTCTCCACAGACGAGGTTTACGGCTCCCTCGGCCCCAGCGATCCGGCCTTCAGCGAAACGACGGCCTATCAGCCGCGTTCCCCCTACTCTGCCAGCAAGGCCGCCTCTGACCATCTGGCACACGCCTGGCACCACACCTATGGGCTGCCGGTGATCGTCACAAACTGCTCAAACAATTACGGCCCCTACCAGTTTCCGGAAAAGCTCATCCCGGTCGCCATCCTCAAGTGCCTCAAGGGAGAGCCCATCCCCGTCTACGGCAAGGGGGAGAATGTCCGCGACTGGCTCTATGTGGGTGACCACTGCCGGGCGCTCTGGAAAGCCTGGCAGCACGGCAAGCCCGGTGAGACCTACAACATCGGGGGCAATAGCGAATGCCGGAACATCGACCTGGTCAAAATGCTCTGCCAGCTCCTCGACGAGCTTCAGCCTGCCCCCGACGGCAAGAGCTACGAGAGCCTGATCTCGTTCGTCGAAGAGCGTCCGGGGCACGACCTGCGGTATGCCATCGATTCACGTAAGATCCAGCGTGAGCTGGACTGGTCTCCGACAGAAAGTCTGACCTCCGGCCTGCGCAAAACCGTCCAATGGTACCTGGACAACCGAACCTGGTGGGAACACATCCTGAGTGGAGAGTACCAACTGAATCGACTCGGCCTCGACACCCGGCGCGCATAACTGGGCGGAGATTTATATTCAGCCGGGGTCCAGTATTGCGGCTTGAGTCAGCCCGATACGTCCCCCTACCATTAACAGACAATGAAAGGCATTATCCTGGCAGGAGGGTCCGGCACGCGTCTGCACCCGATCACGCTGGCGATTTCGAAGCAGCTCATCCCGGTTTACGATAAGCCGATGATCTACTACCCGCTCTCCGTCCTGATGCTGGCGGGCATCCGGGAGATTCTTTTCATTACCACGCCGCAGGACCGGGCCAGTTTCGAAGCCCTACTGGGAGACGGAGCAAAATTAGGCTGTTCATTCAGCTACGCCGAGCAGGCGGCCCCCGATGGTCTGGCTCAAGCCTTTGTGATCGGGGAAGACTTTTTGGCCGGAGAGAAAGCCGCCCTCATTTTGGGTGACAATATCTTCTATGGGTCCGGCTTTGGGGGAATGCTTCGTCAACAGTCAAAAAATCCCGGCTGCACGATCTTCGCCGCGCCGGTCAAAGATCCAGAGCGATACGGCGTGGTAGAGTTCTCAGCCGACGGGAAGACCCTCTCCATCGAGGAAAAACCACCCCACCCCAAGAGCAATTACGCGATTCCGGGCCTGTATTTCTTTGATGAGCAGGTCTGTGATATCGCTAAGTCCGTCCAGCCGTCAGCCCGGGGCGAATACGAGATCACCTCTGTCATCAACGCCTACCTGGGGCAGGGATGCCTGAATGTGCGCCCGTTTAACAGAGGCATCGCCTGGCTGGATACCGGGACCTTCGCCTCGCTGAACGAGGCCTCCACCTTTGTACGCGTGATCGAGGAGCGCCAAGGGACTAAAATCGGATGCATCGAGGAGGTCGCCTGGCGCATGGGCTACATTTCCAGAGACCAACTCGCCGACCTCGCCCAACAATACGCCAAAAGCGGGTACGGCGACTACCTCCTCAAGCTACAGTAATACCTGAAATTCATCTACCAGAGGGGGGGAATGAGCCTCTTGCCAACCATCTGCGTCGGGAGATTTGGGTTGCCTTTGAAAGGCCCGAAGGCAGAGATTGCAGTTAATTGTGTTCAAGCATATACTCAAATACAGCAGATACATAAGACCGCATTGGAAGCTCTTTGCCGTGGCTTTTACATGTGGGCTTATTTATAGCGTGCTCAGCGGCTTCGGGCTGCCCGTCATCACGGAAAAAGTCATCAAGAATTTCCTTCACGAGGCCGGTAAGGAAGCGATCGAGGTTGAGACCTGGAAAATTATCGGCGTAGCTGCGTTGCTACCGCTGGTTTTTGCGATCCGTGGCATCAGTAACTTCTTCAGCTCCTACCTGATGAGCATCTGCAGCTGGCGCAGCATGAAGCAGTTGCGCAACGATATCTTTCATAAGCTCCAGCAACTGCCGATTTCGTATTTTGACAGCCGTTCAACCGGAGACACGCTGACGCGTATCGGCAGCGATACCGGCCGCGTGCAAACCGTGGTGATGGAGGTACTCACCGAGTTACTACGGCAGCCGTTCATCATGATATCGGGGATCAGTGCCCTGGTTTACCTCTCTTGGGATAGCCGTGAGACCGCGTTCTTTCTGGGGTTTATCGCAGCAGCCTTCTGCTTCGCCATCCCGGTGATATTGCTGCGCAAAAAGCTGAAGAGACGGGGCAAGCAACTCCAAGAGAGCTACGCCTCGATGACTCAGATGACGAAGGAAAACCTGGATGCGGTGCAAGAGGTCCGGGCCTTCAACCTCGAAGACCAGCAGCGCATGTTCTACAATATCGAGATGGATAAATACATCCAGAACGAGCTCAAGATGATCAAGTACCAGCGCATGCAGAACCCGATCATGGAGATCATGTCCATCACGATCATCGCAGGTTTGTTTTTGTATGCGTACTATTCCAACATCGACTATGGTACGTTTGCCGGGTTGGGATTCGCCCTCTACATGACGCTGGATCCGCTCAAGAAGATCCTGAACATCGTAAACAATTTCCACAGCTCCCACGCCTCCTTCGACCGTCTGGAGCAGACACTCCAACTGGAAAACCCGATAACGGACCCGGAGAACCCCGTCACAGTCAATAAAGTCCGGGGGAGCGTAACCTTCGAGAATGTATCCTTTGAGTATAAAGTGGACACCCCGGTGCTGGAAGATATCAGCGTGACCATCCCGGCTGGCCAGCACTGCGCATTGGTCGGCCCAAGTGGCTCGGGTAAGTCCACGTTCATGAAGCTGATACCCCGGCTCTACGATCCGACTTCGGGCACCATCCAGATCGACGATATTGCCAGTCAGGACATGCGCCTCGCAGACCTGCGCAATCAGATCGCCCTGGTATCGCAGCACCCGGTGCTCTTTAATATTTCGCTCTTAGAGAACATTCGTCTAGGTCGGCCAGGCGCCACCGACGAGGAAGTCATGCAGGCGGCCCGCGAAGCCTACGCCCACGATTTCATCAGCGACTTCAAGGAAGGCTATAACACATCCTGCGGCGAAAACGGTCGCCTGCTCTCAGGGGGCCAGAAACAGCGTATCGCCATCGCACGCGCGATCCTCAGAGACGCACCGATTCTCTTGCTCGACGAAGCGACCTCTGCGCTGGACGCCGAGAGCGAGGCCTGCATCCAGTCAGCGATCGATAAACTCGTCAAAAATCGCACGGTCATCACCATCGCGCACCGCCGCAGCACCTTCAAACACGCCGAGCGACTGTTGGTCTTTGACGGCGGGAAAATCGTGGCTTCTGGCACCCATGAAGAACTGATGCTGACCTCTCCTGTCTTCCAGAAGCTTGTCACCAACCAATCCTAAACGATGCCTTCGGCTCCAGCCATCCTGATCCCCCACCAGGGCGACAGCTTTTATATCTCTCACACGATTGCCCAGGCCCGACAGTCCAACCCGGACTCTCGGCTCATCCTGCTGGGAGACGACATAAACCGGTACTATAAGGGCGTCGAGCACTACGCCTACAGCGACTATTTCCAGACGGCCAGGGAGATCGGAGAGCTTTATCGCCACCGCAACCCGGTGCCCCGGCATGCGGAGTGGCTGCGTTTCTGCTTTCAGAAGTGGGCCTTCATGCGTGATTTTATCAAAGCGCATGAGCTGGAGAGCTGCTTCATCATAGACACCGACGTGCTTATCTTTGGTGACCTGGTTGAGCTACGGACCGAGTTGGCCCCCTGGGGGCTCACGGTGAGCCGCGCACAGACAGGGCTGATCACAGCGACAGGAGCCCTTTCGCTGCTTCAGGATGTCACGCTGCTGGACCAAATGGTGGACATCATGCGCGAGATGTTTGAGCCAAGCTCTCTGAGTCGTGAGCTCGACGAGGACTATCTCAAGCACGGGGGCGATAGCAATCCTCACAACCCGGCCGCCGTCACGGAAATGATAGCCATCGGGCTGCTCTATGAGCGTAACCGGGACCGCGTCCTGAATACCTGCCCCTCCGAGTATCGAGGGCAGCAGGCCATCGACCACAATATGGGCGTCGAGACAGGCTGGGAGATGCAGGATGGCCTCGTTCGCCTTTACTGGGAAAATGGACGCCCATACGGCCTTTGGCTTGAGGATGGAGAAAAGATTCCCTTTCTGGGGCTCCATTGCGGAGGCAAAGCTAAATGGCAGATGAAAGATTGGGTACGCTTGAGCGACCCGGCGATCGTCAGGGATTGGAAAAGAAACCGACGCTCGTTTACCCTACACAAATACGCCCGCAAGCTACGTAAAAAGCTCCCCTTTTAAGCAGGACTTCCCGTCCCACGTATGGGTACTCTCACGGTAAGTTTGGTTTGCGCCCGGGGGCAGAGCACCGTTTTCTGAAGCAACCGCATACAACAACCCATGACACAACCAGCCGCTCCACAGTCTTATGCAGGTCGCACGCTCTTGAGTGTTGAGGACGCCATCGCACGCATACGGGATACGATCTCATCCTCCACACCGGCAGTCATTGGTAAAATTGGCGGCACCGAGTGTAAGTGCCTGCGTTTCGCCGAGCGGTGGTTCCGCCCGCCTTTTCCTTATAACCTGAGCTGGAAGCGCCCAGGAAAAACTCTGTACGAGCTTTCCGGCGTCTACCCCATGCGTAAGGATATCTTCTACCGGATGGTGCGGCTCTACCGGGAGATACTACCCGAGGCGGACATGCTGATCGCCTGGTATAACAAGGGCGAAGAGAATATCCTCACCAAATACGTCCCTCAAGCCACTCTGATCCCCTTTCGCGGGCTCGATTGCATCAACCGAGTGGAGTATACGCCCTGGACGGAAGAGCTGGCCGGTAAGCGCGTGCTCGTGGTCTCGCCCTTCTGCGAGAGCATCATACAGCAATACCGCAAACGCGAACTGATCTGGGAACGCCACCCCCACACGGTATTGCCGGAGTTCGAGATCAAGGGCCTCAAGGTCCCCCTCTATTCCTACATGCTTGATGAACCACAGTACCCAGACTGGTTCAGTGCACTTGATGCGCTCAAAGCACAGATGGACACCATCGATTACGACGTTATGCTCGTAGGGGCTGGTGCCTGGTCCATGCCCCTGTGCACACATGCCAAACAGCAGGGTAAGATCGGCATTCATCTGGGCGGATCGACACAGGCATGGTTCGGAGTCACCGGGAAACGTTGGGCGGAGGCTGACACGCCCTTTACCCCGTACATCAATGAGCACTGGGTCACTCCCAGCGGGGACGAACGCCCCTCCAAAATCGGCGTGGTAGAAGACGGCTGCTACTGGTAAAGCGGGCGAAGCGGGGCTTTGTTCACTGTCTTGGAGCTACCCAATATGCCATTGACCCCATCCGGCCCGAATTCATGATACCTCAGTTTAATCTATTCGGGACTGCCCGATGGACCTAAACAGACCCACCCAGGCTATACCGTGGAAACCGCTCAGCCCCCCAGTTTCGTATTCTTTCATTATGGTCGACTCCCGAAGTACCTGCGCTTCGCGGTCGAAAGCGTGCGCAGCTCGAACCCCGAAGCCGGGATTATTCTAGTCAGTGAACATACTCCAGACTGGAAAGATGAATACCAGGTCGAGTGCCGGAGTTTTGCCTCTCTACCCTCGGAGAAACTGGAACGCTTCAAAAAGAGCTACCGCCACATCTCCGTCTTTGACGAGTTCTACGAACGCTTCGTGCTGGAGCGCTGGTATATGCTCGAAACCCTGCGCCAGGAACTGGGCGGGCGCACGCTCTTCCTGGTCGACAGCGATGTCATGGTTTTCGGGGATGTCAGCCCCTTCCTGGCCCAACTCGGTGATAAGCATCTGTACTGCTGCGGTTGGTCGCCGCACTTCTCGGTCATTCGGGGGCCGCTGGACGGCTTCCTCGACCACATCCTGAGCCGGTATACCGACGAAGAGTACCTCGCGAACGCACAGCGCCTCCACGATGAGGCCCGCAAGAAGAAGCAGCTCAAAACCCTCGGCGAAATGCAGCTCTTCTACGAGTACATCTCCTCCGGGCAAGACGGCCAGCAGTACGACAAAATCTCCTGCGCCGGGTACTTGGATATTAACATACACGTGCCCGATGGCTTCGTCAGTGCTAAAGCCGGACGGCGCACGGTGAAGTGCGTGCGCTGGGAACAACAGGACGGCAGGCTCGTCCCCACCCTCAAGCGCGAGGACAGCGGCGAGGTCATCCCTGCGCTGATGTTGCACTTTCAGGGGCCCGCCAAGAAACGCATGCGCTCTTTCAATCCGTGGCCAGCCCCCGCAGGGCCCGTCACCGGCTTCAAGCGTTGGTTGCTCAAGCGCACCCTTCCGGACTGGGCATAGAGAGGCCCAACATGCAATCTCCGACTCCAGAACCACCCTCCGTGCGCAGAGACCCTCGACAAATCCCCAGCCTCCCTGCGGAAAAACGGCGCTTCAAGCGCCCGACGGTAGCCATGATCAGCCGAAGTGGCCGCTTCGGGAACCGCCTCCAGTGCACAGCGTATACGCTGGCCACAGCCCTGGAGTACGGCTTTAGAGTCAAGCTCTACAGCCTGGAGAGTTATGACACCAGCCTGGTCCACTATGCCGGGCACCCGATCCGCAAGCATTGGCGTCGGCTTCAGAGAAAGATATTGGACTGGACTCTCAAGTCCCCCTTTTTACAGCGACTGTTGCGCTGCCAAATCCTTGAAGGAACCAAGGCCGAACCGCTCCTGCTATCCTCTCCGGAGTCACTGGCTGCTGTTTTCAACTGCCGACTGACGCTCCTGCCAAGCTTTTACACTTACTGCCATCCTGCCATCCTGCAAAAGCACCGTGCACAGTTGCAGGAACTTCTCGCCCTCAAGCCCAGCAACGCGGAGCGTCAATACCTCGAGCAGGTACGAGCCGAGGCCGAAGACATTCTAGTCGGCGTCCATATCCGGCGCGGCGACTACAGAGAGTTCGGAGGCGGCGAGTTTTACTTCTCGTTGGATCAATACGCCCAACTCGCCAAGTCGCTCGTGAGCAACCTGGGCGGGCGTAAGGCGACGTTCATTGCCTGCTCAGATGAACCCATACCCACCGATGCCTTTCCCGGGGTTGACTGGAAGCCCGGCCCCGGGTCGCTCACCGGTGATTTGTACGCACTGAGCGTGTGCGACTATGTCATGGGCCCGCCTTCGACCTTCAATCACTGGAGCGCCTTTATCGCTGGCATCCCCCGCTACGAGATCACCCAGGAATCGCAGACGCTAAGACTGGAGGACTTCCAGCCCGTTGACGATCTTTACTCTCAGGGCTACTGGGAAAACCCGGCCGGCTGACACGCATTTTTTGTTGGCTCCGTCACATCATTTGATAATGAAATTATCCAGGATTCGCAGAGCGAAAAACATCTAAAATCAACCGGACGCCCCTATCACTACTCATCACCCAACAGACGCCACAACGAACTGTCGTATCTGTGGCTCAAGCACCCATTTCTTTTTCCAGAAACAATTGGTAAAGAAATATCCGGTGGCGTTCTATAAGTGCCCGGAATGTGGGCATGTGCAAACAGAGCCACCGTACTGGCTGGAGGAGGCTTATGCACAGTTATCCTTCGCCCCGGACACAGGGATGGTATCTCGCTCACTGGGGATGGGACAGCTGACGGTCGCCCTCGCGGACAAGCTGGGGATCGGTGGGGACGAGCCCTGCCTGGACTTCGGAGCAGGGACTGGGATGATGGTCCGAATATGCCGGGACTATGGTATGAACTACCATTATTATGACCGGTACGCCTCCAATGTTTTTGCGATTGGGTTTGAAGCAGACCGGCTACCCGCCGGGACAAAGCCACGCATGATCACGGCCTTTGAGGTGGCCGAGCATTTCCCTGACCCGATGACGGACTTCAAGGAAATCTTTGCCTTCGACCCGGAGTATGTGTTCTTCAGCACATGCCTATACACCGGTCAGGACCCAGACTGGTGGTATTTTCTGGACGATGGTCAACACGTTGCATTCTACACTGAGGAAAGCCTCAGGCGCTTAGGTCAGGCATTTGGCTACCATTTTTGCAGCGACTACGACATCCATCTTTTCTCCAAGGAGCCGACCAGCAAGAGACTCCTGAAAAAGATTCGCCGCTCATCGGCTAAGCGGTGCAAGCGGTACCGTAAACAGTTCGGAAGTCGGACAATACCGGACGCAGAGTTCGCCCGGGAGCATCTGGTTTGAGCACTCTGCTCAAGCGTTCCCGGAGCCCATAAGCCGCATAAAGTAGTAGGATAGCCGGCGCCGGAGACGCTTGCAATGGCTCCCCTCATCGACCACATGAGCCGCGGCCACAGCTGCATCAATCAGCGGTGAAGTCTCCGGCTCGGGCATATCATCGACCCGGTGCGCAGGCATGGTCGCAGATGCCAAAGCTTCGGCATCCTCCGGGCAATTCTCACCCGTGCCGTCGAAACCAATGTTGTCCACCAGGATATCACGGCAGCAGACATGCGTCCACTCTCGTGACATGGTATGAAGGGCAACCTTGAAAGCCCACAGGTTAGCATTTCGGCCCAGGTAATGACTCCTGACCAACCACGGAAAGTCACCACCACTATGCCTGGGCACCTCCCAATACTTTTTGTAGGGGATGACCCCAGCGGTAACATCCTCGCTGATCGCCTGCCAGCGGTCCGCCCAGCTGGCCCACCCCCAGCAGAAAAAACGTCGACTCAGAAACAGCTCCGGCAACTCCCCAGGGTAGCCTTTGAGTTCATGGGCGGCAGAGACGGAGAAGATGTCTTTACGGTCCGAAAAACGCTCTAACGCGCTGCTCATATACTCAAAGAAGCCCGGCCTCGGAACAATATCATCCTCCAGGATGATTGCCGTCTCATGCCGCTCAAAGACGTAGTTGAGCCCACCCACGAGATTTGCCGCAAGGCCGAGGTTTTTCTCGCGCAGGACAACCTCCTGCGGGCAGCCGGGATCGAAAGCCTGCACTAGACGGCGGTTTTCCTCGACGGCCTCCTGGTCGGCCGGTGTCCGTGCCCCATCGCAAAAATGATAAACTTTGTCGATCGACTGCCCCTTCAGGGCGTCCAGAACGGCCCGGAGCTTATCTGCCCGTTTGTAAGAAAAAACTGCTACGATGGTCTCCATGGATGTCCTTTTTAACGCGGCCCCTTTTCATCCCCTCAACCCACTTCAGCCAATCCGGGAAGATGCATGATAGGCGCGATGAGACAGAAAAGAGAAGGTAGGAAGCTAAGCCCGGATGATCTAAAAATCCAGTCCAACCTGCCAGTCTTATCCCGTTTGAGTAATTGACTTGCCTCGGGGGCACTGGCTACGGATGCTGCGACCTGAACTGCCCGGCGCAGCCAGCGCCTTTTACGGGCGCATCCTGAACGCTGTGAAGTGGTTGAGAAGAATCAAAAGCCAACGGGCCTATAACAGGCTGCGTGGGCACATGCCCGGTGCTGAAGCTACGCGTGCGTATAAACGGGTGATCTTCAAGCCCGACCGCCTGGGCGACCTGCTACTGTCATCGGCCAGTATCCGCGCGGCCTGTGGTAATCATCCTCCTGAGCAGTGCCTGCTCATCGTCTCCGAGGTGGCAGAGCCCCTGGCAGAGATACTTCTGCCGGGGTTTCCCCGACTCGCCATCCCCTTTGACTGTCGGCCGCGCAAGGAACAGGAAAAATGCGCTAAGATCCGCGCTCAACTCAGTGCCATCGCCTGCGACGAGCTCATCTGCCTGCGCCACCAGCGCAGCGACTTCTTTTCACTTTGTTTGAGCTGGATACAGGCGAAAAGCATTCACGCCCTCGCCCTGCCCTCCAGTCAGGACGAAGACTGGCTACGCAAGAGCGAATCCGGGTGGCTGAAGCCGCTGGTATTTACACCCCCTACAACCCCCACGCAGCCGACCGAACTGTACCGCCACCTGGCGGTGCTCTCGCAGATCTCACCCGCCCCAGCGAATGTCGAGGCCCTCCTCCCGCAAATGCCAGCCCCTGAGGATACGAACGCGACCCTGATCGTATCTCCTCTGGGCTCCGAGCCGATCCGCGACATCCCGCCCGAGCTACTCCTTCAGCTCGTCGCTCCCTTTACTGCGGACCGCATCGACCTGCTTCGTCTCTGCGGTAGCCCCTCCCAGGAAAACAAACTTACGGAGCTGGCAGCGTTTCTGCGCGAAAAGCGTCCCGACCTGAAAACCGAGGTCTCCTGCCGGGCCAGCCTGAAAGCCTTCGTCGAGCAGGTCGGCCAGGCGCACGCGGTGGTCAGCACCGATACCTTTACCGCCCACCTCGCCACCGCCCTGGACAAACGCGCCTTCATCGTGTTGGCAGGGGGCCAATTCGGCCAGTGGGGACCCTGGACGCGCTCAGCCCGCCAGGTCTGGCTCCATCACCGCCTCCCCTGTTACGGCTGCGACTGGGAGTGCCCCTACCCGGTCCCGCGCTGCGTCCACGAGATCGACGTCCGCGCCTTTGCCGAGCAGATGCGGACCGCGCTGGACACTTGATTTTGGGGCTACGCGCCCTCAAACCCGCGGCAGGCACAGCCTGCACTTTCGATGCTACCGCATCGCATCTTGGATCACTGCTTTCCAGCGTTGCTGGAAAGCAGTGATCCAAGAGAAGCATCCAAAAGAAAAGGCCCCCCACACGAGTCCAATATTCATTAACGAACAGGGCCACAAAATGTACAAAAGCCCTCATACTGCCAGAGACCGCTCTGCGTCTTTGCGTCTCTGCGGTGAAATAATTATACCACGAACTTCGGTAACAGCACACTAGCCCCCGCGCAGGTCACGACGGACCTTCAGGCAGGGGCGCTCTACGGTGTGCGTTTCCAGCTTCCCTTGATGAAACTGCTCGTAGCGCACCGGCGTAGGCTTGTAGCCTCCGGCCAACCACTTGCGCAGCCGGTAGGTGTCCTTGGCCAGCTTGATGCGCATGGACTTGCGGTCGATGTCGGCCAGCGCGTCCTCGCCCGAGGTCTTGCCCTCGGAGCTGCTAAGGTTATCCGCGTGCCAGGTAAAGATACCGATCGGCTCGGGCACGCAGGCCAGCTTCATCCCGCGCTCCATCTGGTGCCGGAACCACACATGGTCGGCCACCAGTCGGTAGGAGGTATCGTAGGGCTCGCGCTCCCAGCAGCGCCGACGGTAGAGCAGCGAGCAGGACTGCACGGGCATATGCCAATGCGTGTCGATCACACGAGGCACCACCACCTGCTTAAACAGCTGGATAAACTCCCCCTCGGCATCGACCATCACGGTGGGGCTAAAGACCGCATCGACAGACGGGTCACTCTCAAAAATGTCCAGCGCCGCCTGCAAGCCCGCCCGGTTGTACTGCTCGTCGGTATTGAGGTGGCCGATGACCTCTCCGCTGGCCCGCGAGACGGCCTTGTTCAGCGCCTCGTACATGCCGCCGTCCGGCTCAGAGCGCCAGTTGAGGTCCGGCTGATCACGCAGAAAGTCCACCGTTCCGTCTGTGCTGCCACCATCGGCGACCACGTGCTCGTAGTCGCGCCCGGCCAGCGCATGGCGCACCGAGGCCACCGTATCCGGCAGGAAACGCATGGCATTGAAACAAGGGGTGACGACACTAAACTTCATAATACGGCCAGCGCCTCCCGCGCCTTTTCCAGCATGGCTTCGGGCGTAATGCCTTGCAGGCCCTGCTCACTGGCTTCGCCGATGACTTGCCAGTGCTTTTCGCCGGTGGGCATCCACTCGACGAGGTTATCGTAGCGCCGGAACCAGGTAAAGGTCGGCGTATCCATCATCACAGCCAGGTGCATGGCCCCGGAGTCACCCCCGATGTGCAGCTGTGCCCCGGCGATAGCGGCGGCCACCTCCAGCAGCGAGAGGCTCCCGTCAAAGACCCGCCATGGCTCGAAATTCAACGCTGCACGCAGTTCACGCAGCTTGCCGCATTCGCGCTCGTTGGGAGCGCAGGAGATAACCAGTCGCCGCCCGGACTCGGCGTTGAGTTGGTTCAAAAATGCCGCCAACTGCGGGATGGGCAGCTCCTTATAGTCGAGCGTAGTAAAGGGGCTGATGTGCAGGTACTCGCCCGCCTCGCCCAGCTTTTCCGCTGCCGACGCCCGGACCTCAGCCGGGATTTCCGCCCCGAAGTCCGGCTCCGCCTGCGGAAACCCGGCCCCATCGAGGCAATTCCAGCGGGCCTGCCAGACCGGCATTTGCCCAAATGGAGCGTACACCCAGTCCGTGAAGCACCACTTCCAGAACAGCGCGGGCTTCGGGGGGACGCGCCCTAGCCGGTGCTTCGCGCCGCTGAGAGCGGTCAGGATACTGGAGCGGTCCGAGCCGTTGAGGTTGATAACGGCGTCAAATTTTCCCCGTCTCAGCTGCTTCACACGGGGCAGGTCCTTGAGCAGGCTCTCGGACTTCGGAAAGCGCGGATAACCCCACACGCGGTCGATCCACGGGGTCAGCCGCAGCACAGCCTTGATGTGGTCGGCCACCATCACGTGCAGCTCGGCCTCAGGAAGTGCTTGCCTGATACGGCGGCAGGCGGGTATCAGTTGGACGGTATCACCCAGAAAACCCAGATCGAGCACCAGCACCTTGCGAGCCTGCCTGATCTTTTCATAAAAATGCGCCGCATCCGGGCTATCAGAAACCACATTCACCGTGAAGAAGCTGAAGATTCTCGCCATTAAGTTCAAGTATCTTGGTGACGTAATTATCATGCTTCCGTCACTGCGCATGCTCCGGCGTCAATGGCCCGAGGCCGAGCTGCATGTGCTGGTCGCCGCCGAGGCCGCCCCCTTTCTGCAAGGGCTGGACTGGATTGACCGGGTCTGGAGCTTTCCGCGCACCCGGGGAAAAGTGCGCCTCAGCGCCTGCTGGCCCCAGATCCGCCAGCTACGCGCGGAGAAGTTTGACCGCTCGGTGGACTTCGTGGGTAACGACCGCGGGGCTATCGTCAGCCGCCTGATCGGCGCAAAGGAGCGCCTCGGGGTTTTCGCGCCGAAGGGCTTTGCGGGCCGCAAGTGGTGCTACAGCACCACGGTCGAGGAGCTCGATCTGACCCGCCACGAGGTCGTGCGCGATGCTCATGTCCTCAGCGGCTGGGACGTACCCTTCTTGGCCGAGGAATGCGTCCCGCATCTGGCAGCCCCGGCCCCCTCCCCTGAAGCCGAGCAACTCCTGCCCGCGGGAACCGTCCTGTGCCACCTCTCGACCAGTCAGCCGAAAAAGGAATGGCCCGCCACCCGCTGGGCCGAGCTCGGCCAGCAACTTTCCGCCGCCGGGCATCCGGTGGCCTTCACCGCCGGGCCGAGCGAACGCGAGCAGGCCCTGCTCGACGAGCTGCGCCAGGCCGATCCTCAGGCGAACATCCTGCCCCGCTTCGCCACGCTCGATCTCTTTATCGCCACCGTGGCCCGAGCCCGGCTCTTTATCTCGCCCGACACCGCCCCGCTACACATTGCCGCCGGACTGGGTGTGCCCACGCTGGGGCTTTTCGGCCCGAGCGCGGCCAGTCGCTGGGCTCCGCTCGGACCCGCCAACCGCCACCTGCAGGGCGGTCTCTGCCCCTGCTCCGGACACCTGCACACCTGCGCCCAGCCCCAGCGCTGCCTGGACGGCATTTCCGTCGCCCAAGCCTGCGAAACCGCCCTGGAGATGCTTGCCCGATGACGACTGCCCCGCAAAAACTTCCGCTCAGCGTGTGCGTGATCGCCAGTAACGAGGCCGACCGCATCCGGCGCTGTCTGGACAGCGTCAAGGACCTGGCCAGCGAGATCGTGCTCGTCCACAACGACTGCACCGACGGCACCGAGGCCATCGCCCGCGACGAGTACGGCGCCACCCTCTACGAAGAGCCCTGGCACGGTCACCGTGACCAGAAGGCCATCGCTCTCTCCAAGGCCACCCTGCCCTGGGTCCTGTGTATCGACTCGGACGAAGTCGTTTCCGAAAAGCTCGCCGCCTCCATCCGCGCCTTTGTCGAGGCCGATGATCCGGCGTTTAATGGAGCGTATTTTCCCCGCAAGGTCTGGTTCCTCGGGCGCTGGATCACCCACGGGGACTGGTACCCGGACCACAGCCTGCGCCTGTTCCGCAACGGCAAGGGCCGCTGGACCGGCAGCCGTGAGCACGACAAAATCGAGCTCGACGGGCAAGCCCGTAAACTCGACGGTGACCTGCTCCACTTCAGCTTCCGTGACCTCAACCACCAGGCCAGCAAGATCGCCTACTTCGGGGACATCTTCGCCGAACGCAAGGCGGCCAAAACCAAGCACTGGCACACCTTCCCGGTGATCTTCCGCTCTTTCTGGCGCTTTTTCCGCGCCTACTTCATCCGGCGCGGGTTCCTCGACGGGTTCCCGGGCTTTTACATCGCGTTCTTCCAGGCCTTTGCCACGTTCTACCGCTACAGTAAGATCTACGAGGCCAAGTTTGTCCGCGCGCAGGAACCTCCCCATGAGTGAGCCCAACGGCACCCACATTCTCTTCTTCGAGCCCCGCACGGAAGGGCACCACATGCTCTGGACCGGCCTCATCGTCGAGGCTCTCGCCGACAAGGGCTACACGGTCACCGTGGCCGCCGACCTGCGCGAGAACAAGGCCCTGAAAATCCTTACCGAGAAGCACCCGCACATCGCCGAGCGCAGCCGCTTCATCAGCCTCTATGGCGAGGACGGCGAGCTCCACGGCGGCGCGGCCATCCCCGCCCTGCTTCACGCCTATGAGCAAGTACAGCCCGACGCGGTTTTCGTTAACAGCCTCGATGAGTTTGGCTCGAAGCTCCTGCGCACTGCCGCTCTCGGGTCCAACCCGCTCAAGGCCATCCGCTGCGGCCTCTCCGGCATCTACCACCGCCCGCGCTTCCTGGAGCCGGGCCTGTCTCCGCGCAACCTGAGCAAAAAGATCGGCTTCTCCCGCCTCGATAAGGCCGGACTCTTCAAGCACGTCTTCCTGCTCGATGACACCCTCATCGGTCGCCCCACCCTGGAGAAGTTTCGCACGAAGTTCCACTACTGTCCGTGCCCAGCCGAGGGGGAGTTTACCGCCCCGCGCGAGGAAGCCCGCGAGCGTCTCGGTCTGCCCGCCGACGTCCCCGTACTCCTGCACTACGGGCTCGGCGCCCGCCGTAAGGGACTGCACCTTTTACTCAAGGCACTGGAAAAACTCCCGCCTGCGACGGACTACCGCCTCGTGGTGGCCGGACGCCAACCCGCCGATGCCGAGTGGCTCCCCGCCCTGGAACGGCTGGAAAAATCCGGCAAGGGCAAGGTGCTCAACTACTACATTTCCAGCCAGGAAGAGGCCGACTGCCTGCGCGCCTCGGACCTCGTCACCATCCCCTACCTCGGGCACTACGGCGTGGCCAACCTGCTCTCCCAGTCCGCTCTGGCCGAGCGCCCCGTACTGGCCAGCGACCATCACCTGATCGGTAAGACCGTGGAGAACCATCAGCTCGGCTTCACCTTCAAGGACCAGAACGAGACTGATCTGCTCCGCGTCCTGACCGAGATATTCGGCACCTACCCGCAGTGGCGCGACACCTTCACCCCACAGCTCCACGCCTACGCCCGGATGGTCAGCGTGGAGAACTTCCGCGAGGTCATTCAGTCGGTTGGGTATTAAAGGAGCGTCTTTGAAGCTGCCCCCTGCGGCACCAATGGACCTCCAAGTATTCTTTTTACGATGAGTATTTTTGAAAACATCCGCGCCATCACCTTCGACGTGGCGGGTACTCTGCTGGACCCCCACCCCTCCGTGGGCGAGACCTATGCAGCCGCTCTGGCACTGTTTGGGCACCATGCGGACTCCACCGAGCTTCAGCGGCGCTTCGTACGGGCCTTTAAGCAGGTCAATGCCGGGCCGCGCGGAGGTATCCTCAACCGTGAGGGCTGGAGTCAGATCGTCGAGCTAACCTTCGAGGGCCTGTGCCCGCCGGAAACGCTCCCCGAGCTTTTCGAGGAACTATGGCTCGGCTACGCGCGGCCCACCAGCTGGCGGATGCTTCCCGGTGTGCACGAGATTCTGGGTCTGCTGCGCGAGCGTGGTTACCGGCTGGGCATCCTCTCGAACAATGACGAGCGCCTGCTGGGACTACTGAAGGCCCTGGAGCTGGACGTGTACTTTGACGCCGTCATCCTCTCCAGCGTCGTCGGAGCAGGGAAGCCACGCCGTGAGATGTTTGCCGCCGCCGAGCAGGCACTCGGGGTAGCCCCGGAGCATTTGCTGCATATCGGAGACACCCCGCACGAGGACATTGCCGGGGCGCTCAACGCCGGATGGCGCGTGGTGCAGGTGGGGAAGAAGTCAGCCTTCGTCAACGAGCGGGGCGAGCCCACTCCCGGCGTTCCGCGTATGGATGGTTTACCGGAACTGGCGGCAAGTCTTGCAGAGTGAGCCGAAATGCGCTTGCGTAGGGGCTGTGCATTTCCGGCCCGACATTGAAGATCTGATCGCCAGCCTGCGCGGGATTCCCGGCAGCCGCTCGCGGGCCAAGATGCGCAGAACCACCTCGCTCGACAATCTGGTCGAGGTCCTGCTGGAGCGTCACCAGATCGGCCAGGACAACATCGAGGACGTGATCATGCAGCACTGGAAGGAGATCGTGGGCGAACGCACCGCACACCGTTGCCGTCCGCAGCGCATCGCCAATGGCCGCAAGCTGATCATCCTCGCCGGGAGCCCCGTCATTCGCCAGGAGCTGCAGTTCAACCAGCACCGTATCCTGCGCCAGATCCACCGTCTGCCCGGCTGCCACACGATTAACGAGATCGCGATTCTCAACGGTTGATCGCAGGCACTTAGGGCCCTTCGAAGGCCTATCATACGACGGCAAATGCTCTGTGAAAAGTCCCCCGACTGGACGGGGGTATCTCAGGCTCCGCAGGGGGCTTAAACTGCAATCTATTTGCATGTGATAATTTTTCCTAAATCACTCTTAAAGAGTGTCTAATCATACCGATATAATCAGGCATAGAGCCAATTAAGACTCCCCCTCCTAAAAGGCTCTTCAACCCCTACCCCGAACCCCAAAGATCCAGAATGACATCCCGCATACCGTCTAGGTTCTAGGGAATCTCGCCAGTGCGGTTTCAGCTCCCAGGCTGACCCACGCTGGCAAGCGGGCCGCCGGCACGCAGGCGGCCCGCTCCCGCGCTACCGAAGACGACTCTGACTACCCCTGTAAGCGAGAGAGAGACATACCCCAAAGCAACACAGTTAGATGAGTTGCACTCCCCTCTGCGGCCCACCTTCAATAAGAGTGACGAGGTGGGCCGCAGAACCAGGATTAGATTTCTTGGAATATCTAAACCCCTGAAAGCATCTTAAGACAAGCTATCCCGTGATAGCACTTTCATGGCATCACGGCTAGCGGGCGGGTCGTCGGCACGCAGACGGCCCGCTTTGCTACCCCCCAGCGGGCCTGAGCCTAAATGATAAAATATTATCACGGGCGTAGACGGCCCCAAAAGGCGGTATAAAGGTGGGTAAGATTGTCCTTGAAAGTCTCCGCTAAAACCACATGCTCCTTGCCTTTGCGTTAGAAGCCGACGGCTCGTTCGTCCGCTTCCGCGGCCCAGCACCTCCGGGTGCTGTTAACGGTATCTCCGGCGAGTGGCTGGGGATACGGCCCCTCCTGCGAGGCGGTCCTGGCAGCCGTGCAATCGAAAAACATCAATATGGCTGAAGCTGTAGACAAAAACAAAGTCATCGAAGAATACAAGGTACACGACAAGGATACCGGCTCATGTGAAGTGCAGATCGCGCTTCTGACCGCCCGCGTCACCCACCTCACCAACCACCTGCGCACGCACCGGAAGGACTTCCACTCGCGCCGCGGGCTGATCGCGATGACTTCGCGCCGCAGAAAACTCCTGAACTACCTGAAGCGTACCCAGCTCGATAAGTATAACGAGATCATCGGTCGCCTCGGTCTGCGCCGCTAGTCCAGCAAAGGCCGCCCAGTGGTTAACTCGGGCGGCTTTTTTATAACCCACTTTCGGGAGGCGCCGCGACTCAATGAGCCGTGCTGCACTCCGAACAAATAGCGTCATGCCGGCGCTACGACGTCCGATCCGTCCCCGGCATATCCCGTAATCCAAAACGAATCCCAATGAAGCAAAAATACTCGGTCACCGCTGGTGACCTCGGAATCACTATCTCGACGGGCACCATCGCCAAGCAGGCCAGCGGCGCCGTCACTATCTCCCTGGGGGAAACGGAAGTTTTCGTCAGTGCCACCGCCGCCACCACGATGCGGCCCGGCCAGGACTTCTTCCCCCTTACGGTCGACTACCGCGAAAAGTTCTCCGCTGCCGGGCGTTTCCCGGGTGGGTACTTCAAGCGTGAAGGACGCCCCTCCGAAAAGGAAATCCTGACCTCGCGCCTTTGCGACCGCCCCCTGCGCCCGCTTTTCCCCAAGGGCTTCCTGAATGAAGTACAGGTCATCGGTATCCTGATGACGACCGACCTCGTTAACGAGCCGGACGTCCTCATGGTCAACGGCGCCTCCGCCGCCCTGATGTGCTCCGATGTACCGTGGAACGGCCCCATCGGCTGCGTCCGCCTCGGCGAGATCGACGGCGAGTTCGTCGTCAACCCGACCAACGAGCAGATGTTCGAGTCCACCCTGGACCTCATCTACGTCGGTAACGAAAAGGAAATGATGATGATCGAAGGCTCGGCCGACCAGATGGAGGACGACCGCTTCGTCGCCGCTCTGGAGTTCGCCCATCAGGCCATTCAGCCCATCATCGCCGCCCAGAAGGACCTCGCCGCCCAGGTCGCCAAGACCAAGAAGGAATTCGAGCTGCACAACGCCAAGCCCGAGATCCTCGAAATGTGCCGCGAGCAGACCGCTGGTAAGCTCTCCGAAGCCGTTTTCCAGGACAAGAAGCAGGACCGCGAGGCCGCTGTTAATGCCCTCAAGGATGCCTGCTCCGAGTTCGTAAAGGAAAAGGTCGGCGAAGAAGAGTTCGACGAGAACCAGATCTCCATGGCCTTTGAAGTCCTCCAGGAGGAAGTCTACCGCCAGAACATCCTCGACTCCGGCAAGCGTGTTGACGGCCGCGGTCCTGAAGACCTGCGTCCGATCCTCTGCGAAACCGACGTGCTCCCGCGCGTCCACGGTTCAGCCCTCTTCCAGCGCGGTGAAACCCAGAGCGTCGTTAACATCACGCTCGGTACCAGCCGTGACACCCAGGATCTCGACGGCCTCACCGGCGGTCCCCGCTCGAAGTCGTTCATCCTGCACTACAACTTCCCGCCCTTCTCCGTCGGCGAGTGCGGCCGCTTCACCGGCCCCGGCCGTCGTGAAATCGGCCACGGTGCCCTGGCTGAGCGTTCGCTCCTGCCCGTGCTCCCCGCTGAGGACGAGTTCCCCTACGCCATCCGCGTGGTCTCCGACATCATGGAGTCCAACGGCTCGACCTCCATGGCCTCCGTCTGTGGTGGTACCCTCGCCCTGATGGACGCCGGTGTGCCGATCACCGCCCCGGTTGCCGGTATCTCCTGCGGCCTCGTCACCAAGACTGACGAAAGCGGCACGATCAACCAGCACGTCATCCTGACGGACATCCTCGGCGCCGAGGACCACTTCGGCGACATGGACTTCAAGATCTGCGGCACCTCCGAAGGCATCACGGGCTTCCAGCTCGACCTGAAGATCCAGGGCCTGCCCTTCGAGATCGCCAAGGAAGCCGTCAAGCGCAACAAGATTGCCCGCGACCAGATCCTCGGTTTCATCACCGAAGCCATCGCCACTCCGAACAGCGAGCTGAAGGAATACGCCCCGCGTATTGAAACCCTCCAGATCGACCCGGAAAAGATCGGCATGCTCATCGGCCCCGGCGGTAAGAACATCAAGCGCATCACCGAAATCACCGGTGCCCAGCTCGATATCGCCGAGGACAACAGCGGTAAGGTCTTCGTCTTCGCCACCGATGGCGAAAGCATGGCCCGCGCCGTCAAGGAAGTCGAAATGGTCACGGCTGAAATCGAAGAAGGTAAGACCTACAAGGGTATCGTCCGCTCCACCAAGGAGTTTGGCGCCTTCGTCGAATGTCTGCCCGGCCAGGAAGGCCTCGTCCACGTTTCCGAGCTGGCCGACTTCCGCGTCGAAAAGGTCGAGGACGTCTGCAAGGTTGGCGACGAGATCGTCGTCAAGTGCATCGGTCGTGACGACCGCGGCAAGGTTCGCCTGAGCCGCCGCGCCGCTCTCGCTGAAGCCCAGGGCATCCCCTACGAGCCCAAGCCCAAGCCCGAACGCTCCGGTGGTGACCGTGGCGGCCGTGGCCGTGGTGGCGATCGTGGGCGTGGTGGCCGTGGCGACCGCCGCCCCCGCGACTAGGTTGCACCTAGTGGCATTGAAGGGCTCCGCCCTTACGGCGCTACGCGCCTATCCTGAATGGGACACTGCCAGCCCACAGGCAACATCCATTTAACAAGTCCCGGTTCCGCAAGGAGCCGGGATTTTTTGTGGGTTGCGACACTCTTAATAAAAGTTGAGACTACCCTTTTCCTTTACCACCACAGGACGCCAAGGCCTTCCTGAAGAATAGACTCTGCGCTCTCTGTGACTCTGTGGCTTATTCTATTATTACTATTTCCATGTCCAAACCGCTTGCACTGATCACAAACGACGACGGCATCGACTCCTGGTTCCTGCGGGTACTGGTCGAGGCGATGCTCGACAAATTTGATGTTTTCGTAGCCGCCCCTATGGGCGAACAGAGCTGGATCGGCCGCGCCATGAGCCGCCGCCGCCAGATTGATATGGCCGAGGTCGCCGGGCTGCACTGCCCCGCTTACGCGCTGGACGGCACGCCGAGCGACTGCGTCAACATCGCGCTCGGGCACCTCATGGGCGACCGTAAGCCCGACGTCGTCTGCTCCGGCATCAACCTGGGCTACAACGCCTGCCTGCCGCTTATCCTGTCCTCTGGTACCGTTGCAGGCGCCATGGAGGGGGCGTTCTGGGGGCTGCCCGCCGTGGCGTTCTCGCACGTAATCCCGCAGGTGGACTTTGAGGCTATCCGCCAGAAAAACGGTCAGGCCGAAGGCGAAATGGCTGAGTCCGTCAAATGCTCGGCCGTGCAGGGCGTGGAGCTGGCCCTGGCCGTCACCGGGCAGCGTCCGACCTCGCCGACGGTCCACAACATCAACTTCCCCAAGCGCACCTACGCAGACACCGAGGTCGTCCGTACCATCCCCTCCCCCATGCCGATGCATTCCCTGTTCGCGCGTACCGGGGAGAACCACTTCCACTTCAACAAGGTCGAGCGCGAGCCCGTCCCCCATGGTCAGCTCGACGATATGCAGGCCCTCAACGCCGGCAAAATCAGCTATACGGTTCTCGACCTAGCCTCCATCGCAGTACCGACGCCGGCCAGTTAAAAGCGGCCCCTGAAGCTCGACATAGGGCAATCGGCCCCGACGCACCATAATAACCGCGCGGAGCCCTACCCGTAGGCGATTCGGCTCAGATACTCTTCGGCACGAAACGCCAAAAAAAGCGCCTCCCGTTTGGGAGGCGCTTTTGTTTAAAGCAGTAACCGATACGCTTACTTGCGCAGGCGGCGACGCAGGGCCACGAAGGCCAGGGCCAGACCACCGGCGATAGCGGCGTAGGTCGAGGGTTCCGGAACAGCGTTACCGTAGACCTGGAGGTTGTCCACCAGGAAGGCATTCCCTTCAGTCACATCGCTCAGGGTACCCTTGATCCAGAACTGCGTCCCGGAGCCGGTAAAGCTAGTGGATTCCAGCTCACCGCCACTGGAGAGGGCGGTGGTCGTGGTCAGAGCAACAGTCTGCTCAAAACCGCTGGTAGCACCAGTGTAGCTGATCTCCCAAGTGATGGTCGTCGAGCCGGCCGAGTTCAGCAGGGCAGCGCCGTAGCTCAGCGTGATGTCCGTGTAGTAACCCGTGTTCAGAGCATCAGCAGCAATGACGAAGCTCAGGCCGTTAGCGTCACGCTCGTTACCGAAGTAGGTGTTATCCACAAAGAGCAGGCTCTTGGCGGGGGAGTTGCTCATCTGCGCATAGTTATCACCGACCGTCGGGCGGCTGAGGATATCCGTGTTCTGAGCGACATTATCACCGACGATCTGCTGAGCACCGGGAGGGAACTCGGCCTGCTGGAAACTGTCCGAACCGTTTGTACCATCCATGTAGATAGTAGCACCGGTCATGTCAGTCACATCGCTGGTAAATGTGGAGTTCGTCTGCAAGCTGTCGGAAAATGACCATCCACCGACAAGCAGAGCAGCGCTCGAATAAGAGGCAGCCACGCTTAGAAGGGCTGCGGCAACTATAAACTTTTTCATGCTTGTTGTTTTTTTGGACTGCCGCCGGGGGATTTACCCCGACGGCAGTTGTGTATTATAGAATTAGCAGAGTATAGATCTTCTAGAAAAACTTCTTCAGATCTTACAGGGTGTCGCCGTTACCGTTGTCGACGAGGACTTCACGGATGTTCATAGCGGTCCAACCGGTGGTCCACAGGGGCTTTTCAGCGCTGTTTTCGAAAGCACCGATGTAGTCAACCTTGTCGAAGAACACGTTGGTGTAGGCGATCGGGGCCGGGGAGACGCCGACGTACGGAACCGGGTTCAGGCCGTTAGTAGCGGACTGGTCGTTGGCGTCAGCCACGAGACCGGAACCGGCGAAGTACGGGTTGGTGCCGACGACATTGTTGCTGGCACCGGGAGCAAGACCACCGAGGTTGTTCTGGAGAATGTCCGTACCGATGGCGCTGTCAGCGATGGCAGTAGCGTCGTTGCCAGACACATCCCACCAGAGGGTACCGGCGATGTTGAGCGTACCAGCCTGGACCTGAGCACTCGGAGCGGGGCTCGGGTAGCCAGCACCAGTGGCGTAGGTGTTGCCCTGGGTCTGGATCGACAGGATGTCGATCTGCGGGATGAAGGCGATCACACTATTGTACAGGTCGCCACCGAAGGAGTTACGCAGGCGGAAAGCGATCTGGTCTTCATAGTTGATGGAAGCCGTACCCGTACCGAAGAAGGTGAAGTTGTAGAAGGTCGGGTGGGCGAAGGGAGCGCCGTCGATGGTGTCGGAGCCGTCGTCACCGTCCCACTCAGCGAGGCTGTTCGGACCGAGGCCACCAGCCGAGTTGGTCAGGCCATTACCAAGGATAAAGGCGAACTGGATGTAGCCGCAGTAGCCCTGGTCGAGGTCGAGGCCATCGTCAGCAGCGTAGCTGATCATGATGTACTTGAGAGCGGACGTACCACCGAAGATTTCGATACCGTCGTCACTGGAGCAGTAGATGTCGATGTACTCGAGCTGCGTGCCCATGCCGACAGCACCGATGGTCAGGCCCTGCACTTCGTCACCTTCCTTGATGGAGTTACCCGTGTGGCGGATGGAGACGTACTTGAGCGTACCGGAGCTGTCGTTCGGATTGCGGCCACCGTAGGTGAAGTTCTCACCGGTCTGACCGAAACCTTCAATCGTACCTTCACCGCTGACAGATGTGTCAGAGTTGTAGCCGAGGTTGGTCGGTGCATAACCGAGCAGAACCACACCACCCCACAGAGCGACATTATCATTAGTGCCATCCGTAGGAGGCAGCGGGCTGCCGGCCGGATCGGAATCAAGGAAGGCGCCAGACGTCCAACGTGTGCGGGACGGGGTGGCGGCGGTCGTGAAGATGATCGGATCGGAGACGGTGCCTTCAGCATCGATGGTAGCGCCACGAGCGACGATCAGGCTACCGGGGATGTCCGAGTTTTCAACAACTTCGGGCTGACCGCGAACGATAACACCAGGCTCGATCGTGAGCGTGTGACCAGCAGTCACAATGGTCGTACCCTCAAGGATATAAGGGCTACCGGCCAGGTTGAGAGTCAGGTCAGCGTTAATTTCGTAGTTAGTACCGACGAGGTCGATCTGCGGCAGGTTTTGGTCCAAAACCGTTTGGGCCTGGAGACCAGCCACAGCGGCAAATGTACTCAGAGCGTAGACGTAGAGTTTGTTAGTCATGTATGTAATGGGTTAGTGAAATGAGTGGCCATTATCCACGAAGCAGGTGGCAGTTTGATTGCGTCTTTATTACATTTGTGTGACAAAGACTTCCTCAGAAGGTGTACTTGAGGGAAATCGAGTAGCTCTGACCGAGCTTGTAGCTCTGGCGGGTCTCCGTGTTATCCAGTTGATCAGGCGCATAAATAATGGACCGCGTGGTATCCGTGAGATTCGTCACGCGAAAGCTCAGCTGCATATTTTCCGTAAGCTCCTGACTGAAAGTAAGGTCCAGCTGATAAAACGCTGCCGTATACTGGTCCACACTGTTATTGGTACCGGAACCAACAGCCGTCAGCACGTCGCTTTGCGTGTAGACCGACAGAGTAATCGCCGAGCCCCAATCCGGGTTATTGTAGGTAATGTTCGCATTGGCGATGTACTCGGGCTGGTCAAAGAGACGACGCTTCGAAGGCAGGTCGTTATTCCCCAGAGGTGGGCCGTCATCCCCGACATACGGTCCCGAGACATTCGTACCCGGCACGCCGGTAAAGTAAGTTGCCAGAACGTTGTCTGAATACGGCACCCAGGCATCGATGTAGGTAAAATTCGCCCCAAAGGAAAAATAGGCCAGTTCTTCAGCGATGAAGTCCATCGAGGTCTGAAAATCGAACTCAACCCCACGAACAGTTGCCGTATTTGGGTTGTTAAAAAAGCTTACCACAGAGTTACCACCGCCTGGATCAAGCAGGACGATCTGCTCGATTGGATTTTCAATCGTCTTATAAAAACCACTCACAGAGACCGTGCTTCCGGGGCGGAAGTTGTACTCCAGTCGCAGGTCAAAGCTTTCCACATCGGATAGCTGCAGCAGCGGATTACCAACCACGGTATCCCCCGTCCCCAGCTCACGCGAAAATATCGGTGAAAGCTCTCGAAATGAAGGCTGGGCGATGGTCTGGCTATAGCCGCCGCGTAGCACGACCTCATCGGTGATATCCCAGGCAAAGCTGGCTGCCGGAAGGCCAAACGTTCGGTTAATCTCTCCTCCTGCATCCAACTGCTGTTGAATCAGGATGAGAGACTGGCTGTCATTGGGAAGCGTCTCAAAGCCCAACAATGAGCCATTGCGGATATCAGGATTACCAAGGCCTTTGGAGTTCAGAAAGTCAGCCAGTGTCACCGTCGGGGAGTAGTTAGAGTCCCCCTGTGAGGTGATCTGCAGGTTCCCAAATCTCCCACCCCCCGAAATCTTAAACGAGTCGGTGATGTTAATGTCCATCGAAACATAGCCGGCTATGTCGTCACGTGTGTTCAACGCGAAGGCATTATTAACTGCGGCGCTGGTGGAAGCACTCGACAGAATCGCATCTACGACTTCCTGCTCAGTATCATAGCGCACATTATTCGTGGTCCCGTAAAAGACCGTATCTACCTGCTCGGTATCACGCGTCGACTTACTCCAGAAAATACCACTGAGGAGTTTGCCGAACAGAAAGTCTGAATACGGATCCTCCCAATTGTAATCAAAATCCATCCGTGCCCCATAGAGGTCTTCGGTGATGTTTCTCCATGTTTCGGTCAAAAATGCTTCATCCGTACCGATCGAGCTGGGCCGGGCATACAGGTAGCCTTCTGATGTCGGGCCAGTACCGTTATCATACAGGTAGTTCGTTACGGTTTCATGCGGAGTCTTGCTCTCTGTCGAGGAGATGGTGGCCCCCCAGCTAACGTGCAGGTCGTCCAACTCGTTCAAGGTGTGATCACCGCTGAGTTGGTATATCTGCAGGTTACGCTGCTCGTAGGAGATCGTATTCGTATTTACGGTGAGGGTATTGTTACCGTCACGCCCCACGATATTATTGACCAGGCCACCTGCAGTCGGGTCCCCGAACCCACGGTCGGTATCGGGGTTACCGGTAGTCCCCTGGCTATAACCACTCGGCAGGTAGCCATTTTCGGCTGTCTGAACAAAGTCCGTTCCAGTCTGGCTGAACAGGAAGGTGAAATCAACGCGGTTATCCCCGTCCTTATCCAACTCGTACCCGACTCCAGCGAGAATGCCAATCTGAACCTGAGCCTCAGAAGTCGTCATATCATAGTGCAGGCCACTGGCCCACAACTCGTTCTCAAAAAGAGATCCAGGATCCCCAAAGAAGGTCGGCCCCGGAAAGCCGGGAGGAACGATCCGGTACGTACTATTGGTAGCATAGCGGTCCTGCTGCTCCCCAAACTGGGTATCGTAGGAGCTGTTGTAAGCCGAAGAAAACACCAGGCCCAACTTACGCCCCCCCACTTCGATGGTAGAGCCCGCGCCAGCCTCGAAGGACAATCCGATTGGAGCCTTACCAGTCACGGGAACGATTTGACGCGAAGTCTGCGCACGCACCTCCGCCGAAGGCCCCGGAGAGGGCGCACTCGGCCGCTCCTTAACGCCGTTCGCAAAGTTATCGGCCATCCCGGCCTCTGGGTTGCTCAAAAAAGTTTCCTGAGAATTTGAGTTAAAGCGGACACCGGCCTTGAAGAACACAGTCGTCTCTTCCGGATAGCTCTTCGTGATCAAATTAAATCCGGCCCCCGACGAGTTACTCGGCATATCCGGCATAAATGTTTTTTGCGTCACCACACTCGACATGATCGAGGTCGGGAACAGGTCGAGCTGGAGACCTTGGCGGACAGGGTCCGGACTGGGCACCGGCAGACCGTTTACGAGCGTACTGTTGTAGCGGTCACCAAGACCACGCACCACCGCGAACTGACCTTCGACAACGGTGACACCAGGGATACGCTGGACAATATCAGACAAGTCCGTCCCACCAAACTTCGCAAAATCCTCAACAGAGAGAAAGTCAATCGAGCCGGTCGACTCCTGTTTCAAATTACTCAGCCAGTCCTGGCTCCCCTCGCCATAGCTTTCGGCGGTCACTTCAAAGGCTTCCAGGTCAAAGATGTCATCGCTCATCTCGGCCTTCTTGGGCAGCAGCGCAAAGTTGGACTCTGTGTCTTTACCGGGTTCGACCTTGACCTGCCGCAGGGTACCCACTTCATACCCGGCCTTGATCATCTTGAGGTTGTAGGTACCAGCAGGCAGGTCCTTGATCTCGTAGGCGCCCTGCTCATCCGTCAGCACAGTCTTCTTGCGATCAACTTCGTTCGAAAGCTCACGACCAGCTTCATCTGGCCATTCCAGGACAACCGCTACCGACGGCACGGCCTCCCCTGTTGCTGAATCTATCACTGAACCCTGGACAGTGCCCGTACCCGCTGCTTGCGGATCCAGATTTTGATCGTCACCGGTATCCTGCGCATAAGAGCACAGGCAGCCCAGCAGAGCCATGGCCGCCCATGCAGCCATTCGCCTCCCGTAGCGGGCACAGCAGTTGGAAATAAATATGAAGTAGCAATTCATAGCCGATGTAAAATTTCGAGGCGGTACGCGTTCACGTCCCGCAGTTGCGAGCTACATACTTTCCCTTTGGGGAGCAGAGCGCTCGGCTCGCTGAGCTTGCTCCGCCGCATAAACCTTCGAGACAAAGGTTGGCTTATCCAGGACCTCCTCCAGCCGGAAGGACTTCAACACACGACCATTTTTATCTAGCAGTACGGCGGGTGTTTTCTCGGGATGATGATCAAATGAGATTCGATAGCCCTCAGCCAGGAACTGAAACATAACGGGCTGGCTTATATCGCTCTTGGCCAGGTCCTCTTTGAGTTCCTCCTTGGTTTCATCCAGAGGGATGATGACAACGGCGGTCTGTGCCTGAGGCATCTCGACACGATTTGAAATAGCGTTTACGGAATCGATGATTTCGGCCGTTCCCTCTGCCCCCACATCTACATAGACCAGCAACACAAAGTCATAGGAATCCAACTGATCGGGCTGACATTGCTTCATGGTATCGGGCATGAAACACGTCCGCCCCAGAACAGACGTCGTATTGCCAGGATTGTCCCATGTTCTTTCATGGAGATTTCTGGCGTACTGCTCCTTAAAATCCGTCAGACCCGGATCAATGTATTGGAGCCCCTTATGGCCAAAGTCGGCCAGCAGTTTACCATCTTGCACCCGGATCAGGATAAAGCCCTGACCGGCCTTCAACTGGGTACCGTTATCCAGCTTCAAAGCCTCGGTCATTTCCACTCGCTGTGGCCAATACTCCGAAAAGACCTCGTATTCTGGTGTCGATGCCGCCCGGACAGATGAAGCGCCCAAGGCAATCGCTGCCATAATGATGAGCAATTCTTTATTCATTGTAACCCAGTTGTTGTCGCCTTAACGCTTTTTCAGCGGCAGTGAGTGCGTTGTTGATGGTTGGCTGTGTGAAAACCGTGGGGTTCTTCTTCTGACGCGGTGCACTTTGTGCGCTCATGGCATTCTGCCTCTCCTGCGCGACGAGCTCTGCCACCTGAGATTCAGACGACTGCGATTGTTTGTTTTGCCCTGGGCCACCACGCACGCCTGCTCTACGCAAGTCATCAGCATGATCGCCACGCAGGTACAAGGCGCGCAAACGAGGGTTGAGTTTCTCGAATGCGATCGTGCCGGTCTCACCGGGGCCCACTGCATTCGTCATGGATGAGGACGAAGATGCTTGGACCTCTTGCTGACTCAATTGCCCCCGGAACACTGTAGAGGGAGAAGGCTCCTCCATATCTGCCATCGAGAGCTGTACCCGTTGGCCTTGATACATCAGTGTCGCACAGCGCTGTCTGGAGTCGTAGGCAATGACATTGACGCCCATCGCATGGCCATTCACTTCCACCCACTCAGACTTCCCGCTACTTTCGTTCTGAATGCTCAGCATTTCGCGTCCGCCCAGTTGCATCACGCCACGTAGCGTCAAATTGGGCATCGTCGATACAGGCGTACGAGCCTTAGCAGTGCTTGGCAGCGGCTTCGTTTCGTTGTGACCAGGAGGAAGGAAAGGTGAATGCTCACTCAAGGAACCGAAAGCCGACAGACCGCTCATGATGGCACAGGGAAGTACCATCATCATAGAGCCTATTCTGAACAGTCGTTTCATTGGTTCGAGATTCGCCAGGAGTGGAAGAAACAGGACTCAGGTATTTTTCGCGGCGCGCTCGACACGCTCCAGGAATTGAGCCACACGCTCGTCATCCTTGTACTGCAGAGCTGTGCGCAGAAGGGGGATCGCCTCGTCAAACTTGCGCTCGCTAACCTTGATACGAGCCTGGCTTAAGAGGGCCTTGAATTCGAAACCGTCGACCTTTGCCGCGTTTTCGTAGAGGAACATCGCTTTGGCGGTGTTGCCAGCGCCCTGCTCATAGGAGGCCAGCTCCATGAGAGCTTCACCATTGAGCGGATCACGCTCAACGATATCAGCAAAGGCCTGCTTGGCCTGCTCATCATTACCCTCCTTGCGCGCGACCTGTGCCTTGAGGAGCAGCAGCTCGATCTGATCATCTTCGGTCAAATCGGGATAGCGGGTTTCAACCGTTTCGATCAGCATGGACGCCTGTTCGCTCCGTCCAGCCATGGTCAGATACTTGGCGGTCCGCATCCCTGCGTCCTTATACTGCCCCTTTTCGTCCTGGCTCAGAAGCTCCTCGTATACCTCAACCGCGTTGTCGTAGATGCGCAGGCTCATGTAGACATCACCGAGCAGCTTCAGGCTGGAGGGCTTGACACCGCCAAGGCGGCGCACGA
This sequence comes from Ruficoccus sp. ZRK36, assembly GCF_019603315.1. Taxonomy (NCBI): domain Bacteria; kingdom Pseudomonadati; phylum Verrucomicrobiota; class Opitutia; order Puniceicoccales; family Cerasicoccaceae; genus Ruficoccus; species Ruficoccus sp. ZRK36. Next base: position 1,770,734 of record NZ_CP080649.1, on the reverse strand, counting down.
CCTCGATATTGACCGCAGCCTCACGTGCGCGGTCCATCCCCAGGGCGGTATTAACCTGATAAAGCCACAGGTCAGCGTTAGTCGGGTCAGCCTCAATCAGGCTCTGGAAAAGCGCATGAGCCTCGGAATATTCTTCCTGCCCGAGCAGAGCCTGAGCCAGACCGAGCTTCCAGTCATTAACTTTCGGCTCCTGAAGGATTGCTGTCCGGTAGGCTGACTCGGCGGCGACGTAATCCTCGCTGTCGATGTAGCAATAGCCCAGAAGTCCGTAGTTACGGCCATCATAATCACCCAGCTCGATCGCACGGCTCAGGTGCTCAGCGGCACCAGCCAGATCCTGCTGCTGCATTTTGAGCAGCCCAAGATTCTTATGAGCACGGCGGAAATCCGGGAATTTCTCGATCGCAACCGAGTAGTACTTCGCGGCGTTGTCCAAATCTCCGTCCTGGAAATACAAATTGGCCAAAACGAAATTCAGCGCGGCGCTGCTGTTGCCGTCCATCTCCTCCTGCAGCTTGAGTGCAGCCGCCTGCGGGTCGACCTGGATCAGTTCCACAAGGTCACGGAACAGCTCGACTTCGTCGTCGGTGACCTCGGGCTCTATCTGCGAGTTAAAGCCATAGCTACCCAGAAAACGCTTGATGAATTCCGGGTTGCTCCAGAACTGCTGAGCATAGGCGGAAGTTGGCGCTGCGCTCACCACCACCGTTTCAGTCTCCTGCCCTTGAGCCAGAGCCGAGCCGAAGCTGCAGAGAGCCATCGCGAGGATGGTTTTTAGCATCAGATTATTGTTCATTTTATATTAAATGGGATCGGGATGCGTACGCGGGTGCGTACCTTCTCCCCGTTCTTGGTTCCGGGTTCAAATTTCCAGCGTTTAACAGCCTCGACGGCCGCATCAGCAAAGTCTTTGTGCGTGGACTCGAGCACTTCGATGTCTCGCACTTTTCCATTTTCATCGACGACGAACATCAGCTTAACGAAACCGCTGATCTTCTTACGCATGAAGGCGCGCGGGTATCGTGGTGGCGGCTGGTTCAAGGCGCGCGGCTGCTTGTCCAGATCGTCCAGGTCAAAGATAGACGAGATGTCCAAATCCGCTTTGCCGATACCCATACCGGGTAAGGCGAAATCCCCCGCTAAGTCCCCCCCCATGCCGGGGTTCAAGGACAGCTCCAGCTGCTCAAGAGAAAGGTCTGGAGTCTCCTCCATTTCAGGCGGCTCTTCCTCCTCCTTCGGTGGCGGTGGTTCTTCCTCCACTTCGAGGACATCGGGCGGAGTAAAGGCAATGTCCATCTGCTCAATATCGTCGTCTTCCAGCTTAACCTCAGCGATGAACTGCGTAAGCGGCACCAACAGGAAAACGATGAAGGTAAAAACAGCGCCGATAAGTAGACCGAGCACAACGTGCCGTGGCTTTGTCTTCGACGGATGATAAATCTGCGTCATGCGTAGGCCCTATCGTTTGAGTGCTGAGAAGTTCACCTCGGCGGCTCCAGCCAGCTTAGCCTCTGTAACGACCCGGTCGAAGGTCTCCACACTGGCGCGTTCATCACACTGGACATTAACCGGAACCGTGCCCTTGATGAGAGCTTGCTTGATGCGGGGAGCCACGCCCCCAACACCGATTTCCTTACCCCCATAGATCACACGGTCGTCAGCGGTAATCGCTATCTGGATACTGTTTTTGTCCAGTTTCCGGTATGTCGCGACATTGGGCTTGTTCACATCGACCCCCGCTTCATCCACGAAGACCGTTGTAACAATGAAAAAGATCAGCAGAATGAAGATACAGTCGATCATCGGAGACAAATTAATCTCCGCTACGGTATCCTGCTCGTCGGTTATGCTAGCGCGTGGCATGGCTGAAAATCATTTGGGTACGTAGTGTACGTTCTCGGCTCCGGCATTCACGGCCTCGGCATATACCTTGGCCATCATTCCGAACTGCCCCTTCTTCTCGCACTTGATGCTGACGGGAATATCTTCACCGACCATCAACTGCTTGATCTTCGGGGCTACACCATTCACTCCGATATCCTCGCCCTCGTAGAGGACCTCTCCATCGGCGGTGACCAGAAATTCGATGGTGTCATTTTCTTCAATGGAAACAGAAGAGGCCGCCTGCGGCTTGTTCACATCCAGACCGACTTCCTCGACGAAGACCGTCGTAACGATAAAGAAGATCAGCAGGATAAAGATACAGTCGATCATCGGAGATAAGTTGATCTCCGGCGCGGCTTCTTCCTCGATAACTCTGTGGCGTGGCATACAACTAAAAAGTAGGAGCTAGGTAGCTTTGGACACGGTCAGGACCATGGACTCCAGGCGGGAGAGGCAGGCCTCCAGGGCGTGCTTCTTGCGTTGAATAACCATAACGATAAATACGCCAGGCAGGGCGATCGTGAGACCGGTCTGTGTCGTGATCAGGGCCTTGCGAATACCATCGGCCACAACCTCGGCCGTCTCGGCTCCGCCGGACTGAGAAATCCCGTAGAACGTCAGGAGCATCCCGATAACCGTACCCAGTAGCCCCATCAGTGGAGCAGTCGCCACGAGAGAAGAAATAAAGATCACCCGGCGGTCGATCATACCGGTCACACTCAGGCGAACCTCATCGAAACGACGGCGGATGTTCTTCTGCATCCCCTCCCCTAACATGGCATACTTGATAATCTCACCGACACGGCCTTCGCCTTCTTCAGGATTATCGATCCACTTCTTCCAGACCTCTTCATTTACTTTGCCCAAGTTGGTCGTAAATAAATAAAGCAGCACCTGAAAGGCGGTCGCATACGTCATGAACGCCAGCAGAGCCAGCGGTATCATGACCCAGCCTCCGCCGTCCCAGATATCTATGATTTTTTCCCACATGGATGCGTACCTACTTGATCAGGCTAAGCCCGTTGAGGAAGGCCACGGCGGCCTGCTCCAGTTGAGCCAGCTTGCGTTTGGCAAAGCGGGATAAACCGCCATGCAGCAGCAGTGCAGGGATGGCAACGATGAGGCCGAGCTCCGTCGTCACCAGCGCTTCAGAAATACCCTTGGAGAGCGACTGTGCATCCCCGGTACCGAAGATCGTGATGAGGTTAAAGGTGCGGATCATCCCGATAACCGTACCCAGCAGCCCCAGAAGAGGAGCGGCTGCCGCAATCAGGGCGATGAAGGGAAGAAAACGTTCGAGGTTCGGACGGCATTTGAGGATGCGCTCATACATCAGCTCCTCAATCACACCGCGCTTTTCCTTGGAGTGCTCCGCTCCACGGGCAAGCATTTCACCGGCAACTCCCTTGACCTGATTGGCGCGCGCCTCGGCTTCCTCGGTTTTACCCTCAGCCAAGAGATCGAGCGTGTCCTGCACATCCTTTACAGACGCGGTCTTGAAGCTCGAAATCTCGATCACCTTGAACGAGCCCAACAGCAAGGCTACCACGCCCAGTCCGATGATGACATAGCCCACATAGCTGCCCTTTTCGATGTGCTCGGCAAAGGTGTCGCTCGAGCGCTCGACCTTGATGGCCTTGCCCAGTGTGGTGTCAGCCGGCAGGGTACCGGTACCCTGGGTGATCAACTCAGAGAGCCCCGCATTAAACTGAGCGGGCAACTGAACCACGATGGGGTCAGCAGTATTGACCTGAGTTTCGGCCTGACCCACGACCAGTCCGTCATTGCTGGCAAAGAAAACCGTCGGCCCCAGAACGAGGAATTTACCGTCCTCAAGAATACCGTCGGGCGAAAGTGCCTGCCCCTCGAACGTGTAACCGCCGATCAGCTCGTCCATCCGCGCCAGGGCGACATCGAGAGCCTGCACCTGAGCGGCCAGCTTCTCCTCCTGATCGAGGTTCGTGTTACCGGGAGCAAATTTAGCTTTGTTCAGCGTGTCTTCATAGCGGGTAAACTCGCTGATCGGGATCTGCGCTTCCAGGTTACGCACGTATTCGTTGAGCAGCCCGGTGATGTATTCGTTGGACTTGGCCATCGAGTCCACCTGCTTCTTGAGCTGATCAAGGTCGAGGTTGCGACTGTCGCGAGCTCTCAGCAAGCGATCGTACTCACGCTGGCGGCTCAGTACCTGGTCTTCCAGGCTGCTGATTTCCTTAGAGAGAGGAATCTTCTCTTCGGCAATTTGGCTGCGCAGTTCGGACAGCTCAGCGAGTGACCGGCTAAGGTCGGCGTCCACTTTCTGCTGGACTTGATTCATATCCTGGCCGGAGGCGAACTGACAGGCACAACAGGCGAGTAGCGCCCCCGCGAAGGTCTTAAAAAGAGATTTCATGGTTTGCTGAGAACTTGAAAGTTATTGGATCGTTACCGGAACCGGAACGAACTTGATGTCCTGATCGGTGTTTTCGTAGTAGGCGCGCATCTTACTCACCCGAGCAGCGATGCTATCGTCCTGTGTGAAGACCCATCCCTCGGGAGTGGGCATCCCGTAACCGGCGACGTGGCCGAGCTCATCAACATAGAAAGCTGCGCCCAATCCCCAGTAGAACGTCCAGACCTGCACCTGCTTGTCACTGCCTTCGACATCCTGTGTCTCACCGATGAAGGTGATCATGTTGTTAAACTTCTGCGCCTGGGAAAGAATCCCGACGATGTTCTGCACGCGCTGGCCGAGAGAGGCATCCGTCTCTTCCGGGTTCTCGGGGATACGCACCAGCAGCGGATCAACCATATCCAGCAGTGGCTGCGGATAATAGGCGGTCTGATCCTTCAGGCGCTTTTCCAGGCCACTGATCGTTTCCGCGAGGCTCTTATTCGCACGCATGTATCCAGCACGCTGGAGCAGCAGATCGTTGCGCTCGTTATCGGCCTCAGTCGCCGTATCCTCCATCTCCTTGATTTTCTCATCAAGGGCTTCGAGCTGTTTCTGCAAAAGTTCTTTGGTATCGGCCAGCGACACTTGCTCTGCCGTCCAGTCGCTTTTCTCTTCCGAGATGAGTTGCTGGGTCTCGACCCACTTATCGAGCTTGCTCTTCGCCTGCTTAACCGGCGAAGCATCCTGCCCGAGCAACGGAGTCGCTGCCAGGCAGAGCGTGATCATAAAAATAGGCTTCAGCTTCATAGACGCAAAAAGGTTTTGGAAAGCAGCCTACTGAGCAAAAAAAGCCCGCCCTGACTAGGTTTCTAATGTTAAAGTTGGGTGACGAAGGGCTAATTTTGTAACAATTGCGGACGCAAAAAAGGCGCTTAAGCCCAATGCCCAAGCGCCTTTACTGCTCTGTTACAATTTCGTTGCAATCACCCTGCCCGATCAGCCGCAGGAAGGGCTCGACAGGGCAACATTGCGGCATCTCTCATCCCGTGGATGATCTTCTTATCGGCCGGGCAAAAAGTGGCGAGTATCCCGTTCAAAGACACGGCATCGCCCTCAATCATATAAAACGGACACAAACGCAGGCGTCCCTCCATCGCAGAGGCCTTACCCTCCTCGTTATACACCGGGTGTGGCGTGCGCTTGGGCTTGTGGTAATCCTGTAGCACGTGAAGCGTGGAGTCGGCCATCTCGACCGCATTGGCGATGCCTTCCTGCCAGTCGCCCTTGGAGACATCCGAGCCGAGCACGACACTGCGCGCCCCCCAGGCCAGCTCGTGAAAACCACTGGCCTTGATAATCAGGTTTCGCTCCTTTTGCGTGGCTTCGCCAAGCTCTTCCCAACGGCGAATGGGCTTACCCTGCGCATGCGGAGCGTCGAGCACGGCGTTCGGCGGCAGCTCCACCGGGTCCATGATCCACGAGTGCGGCACGATTTTCTTCAGCGTCTTGTAGGAGCGCTTGGGCAGATTCTCGCGCCAGAAGTCGTCCAGCACATGATGGTGCAGCAGGGCGAGGTTCAGCTTCTCCTCCTGAAAGGCCTTCATCGGGGGCGTCACCACGACATCCCCGCTCTCGGCTGCTTCCAAAATAAACTGCGCAGTGGAAACATTGCCCAGATCGAACAGCTCGAAGAAGCGGTAAATGATGTCGATCGGCTCAGGATTACCGTCCACGTTGACGCAGAGCGTCCTGCCCAGCGGCATAATGTCCGTCGGATGGTAGACGTACACACGCTTACCCTCCTCGCGCAGACGCGCGGCGAGGTACTCAAACTCGGGCCGGTAGGTGACGGCTTCGTCGCTGACCACCACGGCAATGAGCGGGTCGGATTTATCCGGCGCGGTCGCAGCCAGCGCACGATAAAAGCTCTGACGCATGCCGTCAGCACCGCCGATAACAGCGTCGTCCTCGCCACCGGCGTAGAGGCCGTTTAAAAAGTCGGTCAGCCCGATGCCACCGGGGACGGAGTCCATCTCGGTCAGCGCAAAGCCATCCTCCGTCAGGAGCAGATCCGGCCGCAGAATCTGCGGCATAAAGCCCTTGAACTGCGGGTGGCGGGCATGCTCGATCACACGCATCGGCTTGCCGCGGTCGAGGTAGTCAGCCACCCAGGGGGCGACGAGTTCCTTGTTGCGCAGGAGGTTCTTCCCCTCCCAGGAGCGCCGGTAGAGGATGTCGAGGGCGAGGTAAAAATCGCGGCACGCCTGCCCGATCTGCTCGATCTCTTTAAGCTGAGCGGGCGTCAACGGCCAAGCCTCGGGCGAGAGGCGCCAGGTCTTGTCTTCGAAAAGCGGTTGAGCCTCAAGCGAGGCCTTGATGGTCTGGTAATCAAGCGTAGGCATGGCAAAGGTGGGCTCCATCCATAATCAGTAAACCTGAAAAGGGAAAACCTTTTCCGCCCCACAGCAAGTCAGCGGCGTGTTTTTATGAAGGAAGCAATGAGCCCCCTCAGGAAGGTTTCACCGCCAGCGTGACCTTCAGGTCGGGTAAAATCGCTTGCGCACCATCAAGCATACACTCCGGGCTCAGTACCTGCGTGCTCACATTGAGCTGACTAATCCAGTCCAGTGTCTCCTTGTCGACCTCATGCGCTGACCACACAAATAGTCCTTCCTCCAGATATTTCTCAACCCGCAGGGCATCCAGCTCACCGCGAAGGCGCTGGAAGCCTTCGTGAGTAAAGCCCGTATTTCCGCATTCTTGGACAAGTGTCGGAAACGGTCGCGAAAGAAAAAACGATTCGGCCTGCACGCGGACCGCAAGTGCGCAGCTCGGACCGTCAATCGCGTACAACTCCAGACACCCCGGCTCGCACAACAGGTAGGTCCGCTTCACGCCTTTGAAGACGTCCTGGTCCGACGAGCCTAGAGCAACGGCCATCCCGCCCTCCAGCAGCAGAATTTCGCGACATCCGGCGTGAATCATTAACTCCTTATAAAACCGCCGCTGCAACTCGGAGACCATATTCGCCGCCAGCACGACTCTCGGCGGAATCAGGAACAAACGCGGAAGAAGCGGTTTACTGACGCGCCTAAATATCTCGCGAAACGCCTTATCCTGTGCCACCGGATCTCCAGCCAGTGGGAAGCCAGCAGGCAAAGGCGCGGAGGCGCGCTTACCCTTGCGGTTGACTGCGTGCAGCTGCTCACCATAGATGGCGACGGCGAGATCGTAGCTTCCGAGCATAAGGATAGAACAACGGCCTTTCGGTTAATCGTCCATCTTGATGTCTTTATTGCGGGAGGTCGGGCAGCCGGCGCGGAGCCAGGCGTGGATGAAGGCGTCAAGATCGCCGTCCTGCACGGCCTGGATGTTACCGGTTTCGACGCCAGTACGCAGGTCCTTCACCATCTGGTACGGCTGGAAGACATAGCTGCGGATCTGGTTGCCCCAGCCGATTTCGCCCTTCTCGCCGTAAAACTTTTCCATCTCGGAGCGCTTCTTGTCCTCCTCAAACTCGTAGAGGCGGCTCTTGAGCTGCTTCATCGCGCTGGCTTTGTTCTTGATCTGGGAGCGCTCGTTCTGGCACTGCACGACGATATTCGTCGGCAAGTGCGTGATGCGCACCGCCGAGTCGGTCTTGTTGACGTGCTGACCGCCCTTGCCGCTGGAGCGGTAGGTGTCGATGCGCAGGTCATCATCGTTGATCTCAATGTCGATATCGTCGGCGACTTCGGCGATCACGTCCACCGAGCAGAAAGAGGTGTGGCGGCGCTTATTCGCATCAAAGGGACTGATACGCACAAGGCGGTGCACGCCGCGCTCGGCCTTGCAGTAGCCGTAGGCATAGGGGCCGACAATGCGCAACGAAGCGCTATTGATCCCGGCTTCTTCACCGGCACCGATGTCGAGCACCTCGACGGTGAAGCCCCGGCGCTCGGCCCAGCGAGTATACTGGCGCAGGAGCATGTCCGCCCAGTCGCAGGACTCGGTCCCGCCCGCCCCGGCATGGATGCTGAGGATGGCGTTGTTGCGGTCCATCGGGCCGGAGAGGAAGGACTGGATCTCGATCTCGTCGAGCTCCTTGCGCAGAGCTTCGACGCTCGCAGCCAGTTCGCCTACAAACTCCTCGCCCTCTTCGTCATCGGCCTCCTCGACCAGCTCGGCGAGAGCCTTCATGTCATCGACCTTGGCCTTGTAGCCGACGATGCCGCTGATGGCGCTCTTGAGCAGGTTGGACTCACCGATGACCTTCTGGGCCGCTTCCTGGCTGTCCCAGAAGCTGGGCGCACCCATCTCCTGCTCCAGCTCGCCTATGCGTTGCTGCTTACCCTCGACGTCAAAGATACCTCCAAAGGTATCCGGCTCTCTTGGTGATTTCGTCGATCAGGGTGCGCAATTCGGGTTCGATAGTCATGGGTAATGAAAGTGAAAAGTTAAATGAAAGATATGGGTGGTCAGCAGGGCTCTCCCTGGCTCAGACCGTGATGTCGTACTGGTCCATGCGCTTCTTTAGAGTCGCACGGGTGATGCCGAGGATGCTGGCGGCCTTGGCCTGGTTACCACCCGTATGCGACAGGGCGCGGCGGATGACTTCCTTTTCGACCTCGACGAGCACATTTGTGTCGTTGCGCTCCAGCGCGGTCGCAAAGGCCAGATCAAAGGCTTCGTCCGGGCTGGGCGGAGGAGGCGTATCGGCAATGATCGTGGTCGGCTCCTGCACGGCGGCGGGCGCTCCCATTGCCTCTGGCTGATCCGGCTCACGGACCTCGATCTCTTCAGCGGGAGCATCCTCGGATGGCACCGCGGCAAGCTTCACCTTATCCCCGACGGCGGATACGATCTCCGTCGGCAGGTCCTTACGCAGGATCGTGTCGCCCTGTGCGATGACCGCGCTGCGGAACATCACGTTCTCCAGCTCGCGGACATTACCGGGCCAGTTGTGGGCCTGGAGAATGGCCAGCGCATCCGTGGAAACACGGCTGACGCGCGCCTTGCGGTCTTTGACCAGCTTCTGGAGCATGTACTCGACCAGCATCGGGATGTCCTCCAGCCGCTCGCGCAGGCTGGGCAGGCGGATGCGGAAGACATTCAACCGGTAGTAGAGGTCTTCACGGAAAGTGTTCTCGGAAACCATGTGCTCCAGATCCTTGTTGGTGGCGGCAATCAGGCGCACATCGACCTTGATCGTATCGGTCCCGCCGACGCGCTGGATCTCACCCTCCTGAAGGGCGCGGAGGATCTTGGTCTGTGTCGGGGGCGACATGTCCCCGATTTCATCCAGAAAGATCGTTCCCCCGTCGCAAAGCTCGAACTTGCCCTTGCGCTGGCCGGTGGCCCCGGTGAAGGAGCCCTTCTCGTGCCCGAACAGCTCGCTCTCGATCAGATTCTCGGGGATGGCCGCACAGTTGACGGCGATAAAGGCCTTACCGTTGCGGTGGCTGTGCTGGTAGATGCAGCGGGCGACCAGTTCCTTACCGGTCCCGCTCTCACCAGTGATCATGACAGTAGCATCACTGGCGGCGACCTGGCCGATGATCTTCAGCACCTCCTGCATCGGCTCGGAGGAGCCAACGATGCCCTCCTTGTAGTCCTCGGAGTTCAGGACGGGGGCTACGCCTTCCTTTTCCTGGTGCGAATCCTCGTAGGCCGAAACGGCCTTCTCGACGAGGCCGAGGATCTTTTTCACGTCAAAGGGTTTGATGATGTAGTCGAAGGCCCCGAACTTCATCGCCTCGATCGCGGTCTGCGCTGTCCCAAAGGCGGTCATCAGGATGACCATGGCCTGCGGGCTGGTGTGGCGCAGGTGCTGGAGGGTCTCGATCCCGCTCATCCCGCCCATGCGGTTATCCAGCAGGATGACCACCGGGTTCACCTCCTTGGCGACCTTCAGGCCCTCTTCCCCGCTGTCGGCGGTAACGACCTGGTACTGGCGGGCCGAGAGGATGCGCTCCAGCGAGTAGCGGATCTCGGTATCGTCATCAATAACCAGAACGACTGGACTTTTTTTGCTCATGGAATAATAACTATTACACCCGTGCCCGATGAGGCCGGGGTAAAGATACATGCTCTAGCGGACATGCGTAGGTGGTCAATCAAGTTGTTTCGTCTCTTTGGCATCCAGGTGGAGGTGCATGCGAGCTTCGCGCTGCTACTGGGGCTCGTCGCCATGTGGGGCTATCAGGAGGCCGGACCGGCCGGAATCGCCGGCGGCATGATCTTTACGGCGCTCATTTTCACCTCCGTACTCATGCACGAGTACGGGCACTGCCTGGCTGCGCGGCGCTACGGCGTACGCATCCCCCGCATTTTACTGCTGCCCATCGGGGGCATGGCGCAGTTTAGCCACATCCCGCGTGAGCCCCGCAAGGAGCTGATCATCACGGCTGCCGGGCCGCTGGTCAACTTCCTCATCGCGGGCGCACTGTTCGCGGTGTTGGGCGTACCGAGCTATTTCAGCTACAACCCCTTCAGCCTGCATCCGCTGGAGATCCTGACCATGCTCATAGCCTGGAACATCATCATGGGCCTGTTTAACTTGCTGCCCATCTTTCCGATGGACGGCGGGCGCGTGCTGCGAGCGCTGCTGGCCATGCGCTACGACTACCTGACAGCGACCAAAATCGCGGTCCACACGGGTAAGGTGCTCGGGATTCTCGCCATAGCCGGGGCGGCCTTTTACCTGCACAGCCCGCTGACAGTGGCGCTTTTCGCGTTCATTATCATCGGCGGGGAAATGGAGTTTCGCCAGCTGCGCACGGTCGAATCCTACGCCGGGCTGACCATCGCGGACGTCACCCTGCCCGCCCGCTGGGAGGAAGTTGAGCCGCTGCTCGGCACCACCCCCGTCCTGCAAACCGTCTGGCCGCTGGAGTTCTACGCTCCGCTGTTCAAGTCCCAGGCCGACCGCCTCTACCCGGTCTTCGAGGGGGACTCCTTTGTCGGAGCCGTCCGGACGGCCTTCTTTGATCGGGCGCTGCACATCGCCCACACCCGCCGCCAGTTCAGAAGCAGCGCCCACGGTCAGGCCTACAGCGGCCCCAACACGCCTCCCCAGCCGCCGGTTCTGCCTCCGCAACACTGATGAGCTCGGGTCTTAAAATGCCATTGCGCAACGTGAGACAAGAGGCGTAATCTCTCCCGATTGCATGAAGACCCAAACCACGATTGAGGCCGCACGTATCAGCGAGGCCCTCGAACGCATGGGCGCGGAGATTGCCGAGGCTGCCGGCCCAGTCAAAAATCTGGCCCTAATCGGTATCGCCAACGGCGGCATCCCCTTCGCTCACAAGCTTTCTACCGCGCTCTCGGCCAAGCTCGGGTACGAGGTACCTGTCGGAAGCGTCAACGTCACCTTTCACCGCGACGACATCCGCAGCAACCCGATCCCAAGCGTCAAGGACCGCACCGACCTGCCCTTCCCCATCGAGGGGGCGACTGTCGTGCTGGCCGACGATGTCATCCACTCCGGGCGCACCGTTCGCGCCGCCCTCAATGAGGTATTTGACCTCGGTCGCCCGGCCCGTGTCTATCTGGCCGTCCTGTGCGACCGAGGCGGACGCCGCCTGCCCGTGCAGCCGGACTTCACCGGACTCCCGCTGGACACCGACCCTGCGCAAAAAGTGAAAGTTAAACTGGACACCGAAAACCCGTCGCTTGACACTGTGGAAATTCTGCAAGCATGACGCCTTTGCCCGCCTGGACCCGTAAAGACCTGATCGCGATCGAGGATCTTTCCCGCGAAGAGCTCGACATTCTTTTTGCCACTGCCGAGAACTTCAAATCGACCCTTGGCCGTTCAGTCAAAAAGCTACCTTCCCTCAGGGGGGTAACCGTCGTTAACCTGTTCATGGAGCCCAGCACGCGCACGCGGCTGGCCTTTGAAATCGCCGCCACCCGCCTGTCCGCGGATGTCATCACCGTCACCGGGGATGCCAGCAGCCTCGTCAAGGGGGAGACCCTGCGCGACACGGCCCGAAACATTCAGGCCCTGAGCGCGGACATGATCATCATGCGGCACTCGGCCGCCGGATCGGCCAAGTACCTGAGCGAGATTATCGACATCCCCGTCGTCAACGCCGGTGACGGTGCCCATGAGCACCCAACCCAGGCCCTGCTCGATGCCTACACCCTGCGGGAAAAGATCGGCCCCGACCTGACCGGGAAGCGCATCACCATCCTCGGGGACATCCTCTTCAGCCGTGTGGCTCGCTCCAACATCTGGTGCCTGCAAAAGCTCGGCGCACATGTCACCCTGGCCGGCCCCTCCACCCTCGTGCCCCACGGGTTTGAGGAAATGGGCGTCACCGTCTGCCATGACCTTAAAAAAGCCCTGGACGGGGCGGACGCCGTCATGCTGCTGCGCATTCAGCACGAGCGCCAGACCTCCACCCATTTCCCCTCCCTCGGCGAGTACACGAGCATGTTTGGCCTGAACAAGCGCCGCGCCGCCTGGCTGAAGCCCGAGGCCATCATCATGCACCCCGGACCGATCAACCGCGGCGTCGAGCTGGACTCTGATCTGGCCGACTCCAGCCGCTCCGTCATCCTCGACCAGGTCACCAACGGCATCGCCGTCCGCATGGCCGCCCTCTACCTGTGCGCCTCCACCCAGTCTCTTTCCACGGCCCAATGAGCGAAATCCTTTGCATCAGCGGCGGGCGCATCATCGACCCCGCCAACAACCGCGACGAAACCGGCGATCTCTATGTGCGCGACGGTAAAATCGCCGCCTCCCTAACGGATGACGAGCGCAAGAATGCCACCGTATTCGACGCCAAAGGCATGATCGTGAGCCCCGGTTTTGTGGACCTGCACGTGCACCTGCGCGAGCCCGGCGACAGCCACAAGGAGACGATTGCCTCGGGCACCCGCGCCGCTGCCGCCGGGGGCTACACCAGCATCGTCTGCATGCCCAACACCAAGCCCCCTGCCGACAACGCCGGGACCATCCAGTTTATCAACGAGCGCATTGAGCGCGATGCCGTCGTCAACGTATTCCCCACCGGCTGCCTGACAGCCGGGCGCGAGGGTAAGAAGCTCGCCCCCACCGGCTCCCTCAAGGAGGCCGGGGTTGTTGCCGTGACCGACGGCGGCCACTGCATCCAGAACAACGAGATCATGCGCCGCGCACTCGAGTACGCAGCGATGTTTGGGCTCGTCGTGCTGGACCACTGCGAGGACGCCGCCATGACGGATAAGAGCGTCATGCACGAGGGCAAGTGGTCCCTGCGTCTGGGCATGCGCGGTATGCCCCGCGCCGCCGAGGACATCATGGTCGGCCGCGACGTTATCCTCTCGCACCACTCCGGAGCGCGCATCCACATCCAGCAGGTTTCCTCTGCCTACAGCGTGGACGTCATCCGCCGCGCCAAGGAGCGGGGCATCCCCGTCAGCGCTGAGGTCACCCCCCAGCACCTTTCCCTCACCGACGCCGCCCTGAAGGACTACAACACCCATCTGAAGACCGTACCGCCCCTGCGCAGCGAAGAGGACCGCCAGGCCCTGATCGAAGCCCTCTGCGACGGCACGATCGACTGTATCGCCACCGCGCATGCCCCGCATACCGAGATGGAAAAGGACCGCGAGTTCGACTACGCGCCCTTCGGCATGAATGGCCTGGAGACGGCGCTCTCGGTCTGCCTGGAAACCCTCGTGAAGACCGGCCACTGCAGTCTGCCGCAGCTCATCAGCTTCCTCACGCACAAGGCCGCCAAGGTCATCGGTCTGCCCAAAGGCACGCTCTCCGAGGGTGCGGACGCGGACATCACCGTTTTTGACACGGAGACGTCATGGACCGTCACGGCGGAGAACCTGCAAAGCCTCTCTCACAACTCGCCCTGGCTCGGCCAGACCCTGCACGGCAAGGTCAAGGCCACCTTTGTCAACGGGCGCAACGTCCTGAATTAATTGACCGAGGGCATGTTGACCCCCGAACTCATTGCCAGCACCTACTCGCTGCTGCTGCTGGTCGGTGGCTGCATCTGCCTGGGGCTGGACATCCAGCGCAACCTGCGCACCAAGGGCTACGGGCTGGAGCCCTGGCGGATCCGCATCTTTGAGTTCGTCGCGTTCTTTCTGGGCATCTTCGCCATCCAGGCGGTGGGGCAAGACATCGGCTACCGGATATTTACCTCGCTCGCGGGTGAGCAAGCGCGGTGGCCGTACGGGACGGTCTTCCAGTTTCTGGCCGCACAGGTCGGCGTCTTCGGGCTGTTCGCGGTAGCGATGCGGCACAGCCAGGGATTCTCCCTGATGCTGAACCCGGCCCGCCTGCGTACCACTACCGCTCTGCGTACGGGTGCGTTCTACTTCATGGCCGCGATACCCCTGCTGACCTTTACGGGTCTGATCTGGCGGCATATCCTCTCATGGTTGCGGGATCTGGGGTGGATTGCTCAAATCCCGTACCAGGCACTGGTTGAGCAGTTGGGCAAGCTCGACGGCCCCGTCGAATGGCTGCTGGTCGTCCTCATGGCCGGTATCATCGCCCCGGTGGTCGAGGAGCTGATCTTCCGCGGCGCGCTCTACCGCTTCCTCAAGGGACGCCTGCATCCGCTGGTCGCGCTGACATTGAGCTCCTTGGTGTTTGCCCTCATGCACTTTAATCTGCTGCAATTCGTGCCGTTGTTCTTACTGGCGATGCTGTTGGGGCGCTCCTACGAACGCTCTGGCTCGATCCTGGTCCCCATCGCCCTGCATGCCTGTTTCAACCTGAACACCCTTCTGGTCTTCGCGATCGCTCCTGAAATCCTCCAATCGAATCCTGTATGACACCTTTCAGCCATAGTTCCGTCCAATGTGTAGGCAGTATGGGGGAAAGGGCTCTGATCCGGTGTATCAACGGCTGGCTCGGCACAGCCTCTCCGCCCCCTCCTGCCGGTATGGGCGACGACTGCGCCGTCCTACCCCAGCCCCATGGCAGCCCGCTGCTAACGGTGGACCCGGTCGTCTATGGGCGGCACTTCGACGATAGCCTGCCCCCGGAGCAGACGGGCGCCAAGCTCCTCAAGCGCAACCTCAGCGACATCGCGGCCATGGGTGGACGCCCCGTGAGCGCCGTTGTCTCGCTCATTCTTTCGCCCAACGTTTCGCTCAACTGGCTGGAACGGTTTTTCAACGGCCTGAAGGTCTGCGCCCTGACCTACAAAACCCAGATTGTCGGGGGTGACATCAGCGCGACCGACGGCCGTAGCTTCTCGGCGACGTTGACCCTTTACGGCGAGGCGGAGCGGCCGGTGGTTCGCCACGGAGCCGCTCCCGGCGACCATGTCGCCGTCACCGGAAGTCTCGGCGGCAGCCTGCTGGGTAAACACGCAGCCTTTGTCCCTCGCCTGAACGAAGGCCTGTGGCTGGCCGCGCGCCCGGAGGTCAAGGCGATGATGGACCTTACCGATGGCCTGGCCAAGGACCTGACCGCGATGCTGCATCCGGACATCTGTGCCCGGCTGGACATTTCCTCTGTCCCTATCGATGCCGCAGCTCATGCCCGCTCGGAGCAGGATGGCCTCAGCGCCCTGGAGCATGCCTGCTGCGACGGAGAAGACTATGAGCTGCTGACCATCCTGGATGGGCAGACGGACCTAGCCCCCCTCATGGAGGCGTGGAAAAAAGACTTCGAACTATCCCTGAGCCTGATCGGCCGTGTAGCGGAAGCCGACTCCATCGACGACGCCGGCCACATGATCGACGACGCGACCGATAAGCCCCTTTTTCCGAATGGAGGCTATCAGCACCTGAGTGGCCAATGAGCATGGACACGGCATTTCTGGAGAGACTCCGCGCAGGCGTCCGCAGTGAGAGCAGCGATGAGACTCGCGAGCTGGGCAGCGAGCTGGCGGGGCTTTTACCAGCAGACACCGTGCTTGCCCTCTACGGTGACCTGGGCACCGGTAAGACCACCTTTATCAGCGGCTTGGCCGGAGGACTCGGCATCACGCGCCCCGTCACCAGCCCGACCTACAACATCTACAATCTCTACCGCGGCACGCGCCAGCTCATCCATCTGGATGCCTACCGGCTGGAGCAGAGCGGTGACGCCGATGGGTTGATGCTTGAGGATCTGCTTGAGTCCCCCTGGCTGCTCGCCGTCGAGTGGCCCGAGCGCTTCGAGCCCTACTGGCTCCGTAAAGCCTGGCGGCTGCGCTTCAGCTTCGAGAGCGGCAGCGTACGCACCGTCCGGCTCGAAAGCACGGGGACGTAATCCCAGACACCGCCCGAAAATGGGCGACGGGAAAACCTCCCCCTGGCGGGTAGAGAGTCACAGAGCGATCAAGCGTCCGAGTCAGTGATCAGGCTTTGGGCTTATCTTCCTCGCCAGACTGGTCTTCCGACGGAGCTTCGGTCTCAGATACCTCTGCCGCAGGCGCAACAGACTCAGCATCCTCGGACTTCGGGCTCTCAGATTCGGCAGCAGCCTCTACCGGGGCTTCCTTGGCAGCGGGTGCTTCAGGGGCAGCGGTCTCAGCTACAGGCTCGGCAGGCTTTTCTTCGGAGGCGGCTTCAGTCGCTTTCTCGTCAGAGGTCGGAGCAGGCTTCTCAGCCTTGGGAGCAGGAGCGGCCACCGGCGGATTGGCGAAGAGCTTCCCGTCGCCAAACTCGGTCACGTAGCCCTCACCGACCAGCCAACGCAAATCGGCAAAAAGCTGCTGGAGCTGCTTATCCTCGGCGCTCAATGCTTTCTTCTCGGCAGCGGGGGCGGGCTCGGCAGCGGGAGTTTCTGATTCGGCGGAGGCTTCTTCTTCCTGCTCAGCCAGACGGCTCTTTTCATGAGCCTCGACGATCTTCGCAGCCTCTTCCTCGGGCACCTTTTCGATGGCCGGGGCCTTTTCAGGCGGCAGGGGCTGCGGCCCCGTCTTGTCGAGCGAGATCCCCAGGAACGCCTCCGGCAGTGCCGAGACGTTGATGTTCTGGTGGTTCTCGATAAAATCGATCAGTTCCTGAATGGACTCGGAGAAGTTACTGCCCTGCTCACGGAAGGCACGCTTCACCGCGCAGACGTAGGAAACGCCCTTGGCGCCACGCTTGTAGATGGTGAAGTTCATCCGGCGCAGGCGGCCGCGCAGGTTATTCGCCGTATCCAGCGGGAAGCGCAGCTGACGCTCGTGCACAGCCTTGACCGAGCGGGCGATCGGGCCATCGGGGAGCTTTTCCACAAGCTTGCCGGAGAGGCGTACCTGCTCGGAGTCGCGGACGACCTCGCTGCGGCGCTTGGCCAGCAGGAAATGCTTTGCGGCCTCGACCCCATCCAGAGCCTCAGGCTCACCCTCACGCGGGGAGATGACCTTGAAGCGGGTCACGCAGGACATTTTCTTCAGCCATGCATCGATGACCTCCTGCTCCTTGACCGCCTCGATCTTCTGCTGAAAACGCTCAAACGGCATATTCGGCAGGCGGCGGGCATGGTGCTCAGCCAGCAGGGCCTGATAGCGGTGGTAGTTGGGGGGTCCCAACAGCTCACCGGTCACCCCGCAGCGATTGACGATCTGGAACGAGCCCTTGGGCGGGTCGATCTCAACCTCTTCAGTGGTGAAAAAGCGATCCAGATGCTGCTCCATCACGTGGCTCAGCGCGGCCTCCTCGGACTCGAACGGCAGACCGTCTGGCACGGAAACCACAAAGCGCTCGATCGAGCCGGGCATACCGGGCAGCGGCTTCATCACCGTCACATAGCGCTCGGGCTTGCTCAGGATCAGGCGGGCCAGCTCAAAAAGTTCGTAGGTGCGGCAAGAGGTCTTGATCGCGTGGCACAGGGCCTTGAAAGGAATATCCTCGGGATAGAAAAGCACCTCCACGATCGGCTGGTACTCCTCCTGCGGGGCGGCTTCCTCACGGCGGTCACGGCGACGGTTGCCCCCGCCACGCTGGTCGCGCGAGGCGCGCTCATCGCGTGAGCCTCCTTCGCGGGGAGGACGCGCCGGGCGGCGGTCACGGCGCGCGGAGGGAGGTCCCCCACGCTTGCCAGCAGGGCCACGGTCATTACGACCACGGTCCCGCGTATGCGTCGTGATGGACTTACCGCTCGTCCAGTCAGGCCCCAAACTGAGGTCCTGCAGTTCGCTTAAGTCAATAGCGGAGGGGTTGTCCGCATCCTTACCGGATTGTGATGTTCCAGCCATGTTACCGCAGCAGAGAATGTGAAGAGGAAAAAGTTTTGTAGCGTTTACCGTCCAGGCAATGGGGTCGGGTTTCCAAGCGAAAGACCGCACACTAGGAGGAAAAACGGACCCATGGCAATAAGCTTTATAGGGAAGATGTGCCCATGGAATAAGGTGATTTGGCCTTTTCAAAGCGTTTTTCATACCATCGAAGCACCCTTGCTGGAACGAAATCAGAAAACAGATGAAGTTTTTTGTTGCGCAGGCTCCCGCAACACGTTTTCTCTTTCTGCTTCATTTCACACGATCTGCTCAGGTGGTGGAATTGGTAGACACGCCGTCTTGAGGGGGCGGTGCCGAGAGGTGTATGGGTTCGAGTCCCATCCTGAGCACCACTTTTAAAAGCCCGCATTTGCGGGCTTTTTTTTCGTTCTAAGTGCTTATATCCAGAAGGTTATGCGCGTGTGCTGGTATTTCTTAGACAAAGGCGCTCAGCGCGCACAATGCGGTTTTTGCGGGTTATTGCGGTGTTTTGGCGTTTACCAACAGTCACTTTTCAGTCACGCAACCGCCACTCGCGCCACCCTCCCCCACTAGACACAAAAACGCCCCGGCCGGATTGGCCGAGGCGTTGTAAATAGGATCAGAACCGTGCTCAGACGGCTCTGGAGGGGCCTCTCGCTGCCTTAGTGGCAGACGTTGCAGCCCTGGATCTGCTTGAAGAAGTCGTTGCCCTTATCGTCCACGAGGATGAAGGCCGGGAAGTCTTCCACTTCGATCTTCCAGATGGCTTCCATACCCAGTTCCGGGTATTCGAGCAGCTCGACCTTCTTGATGTTCTCCTTGGCCAGCAGAGCAGCCGGGCCACCGATGGAGCCGAGGTAGAAACCGCCAAACTTCTGGCAGGCATCCGTCACCTGCTGACTGCGGTTGCCCTTGGCAATCATCACCATGGAGCCACCGTTTTCCTGGAAAAGCCCAACGTAGCTGTCCATACGGCCTGCCGTGGTCGGCCCAAATGAGCCGGAGGCGTAGCCTTCGGGGGTCTTGGCAGGGCCAGCGTAGTAGACGGGGTGCTTCTTGATGTACTCGGGCAGTCCCTCACCGGCGTCGATGCGCTCCTTGAGCTTGGCGTGGGCGATGTCGCGGGCGACCACGATCGTGCCGGAGAGCGACAGGCGGGTCGTCACCGGGTACTTGGTCAGCTCAGCCAGGATGTCGGGCATCGGGCGGTTGAGGTCGATCTTGACCGCATCCTTGTCCTCACCCAGCTGGCGGTACTCCTCGGGGATGTACTGGGCCGGGTCGTTTTCAAGCTGTTCGAGCCAGATGCCGTCCGCGTCGATCTTGGCCTTGACGTTGCGGTCAGCCGAGCAGGAGACGCCGATGCCCACCGGGCAGGAAGCCCCGTGGCGCGGCAGGCGAACCACCCGCACGTCCAGCGCGAAGTACTTACCGCCGAACTGAGCGCCGATGCCCAGCTCCTGAGCGCGCTTGAGCAGGAGCTTTTCCATCTCCACGTCGCGGAAGGCCTGGCCACCGTCGTTGCCCTCAGTCGGGAGGGAGTCGAGGTACTTGGTGGAGGCGAGCTTGACCGTCTTCAGGCAAGTCTCGGCGGAGGTGCCGCCGATGACGAAGGCCAGGTGGTACGGCGGGCAGGCCGCAGTACCGAGGCTGGCCATCTTCTCGATGCAGAACTTTTCCAGGCTCTTCGGGTTCAGGAGGGCCTTGGTTTCCTGATAAAGGTAGGTCTTGTTGGCCGAGCCGCCGCCCTTGGCGACAAAGAGGAACTTGTAGGCGTCGCCCTTGGTGGCGTACAGGTCGATCTGCGCCGGCAGGTTGCAGCCGGTGTTCTTCTCCTTGTACATGTCGAGCGCCACCGTCTGCGAGTAGCGCAGATTTTCCTGCGTGTAGGTCTCGTACACGCCGCGCGAGATGGCCTCGGCGTCGTCACCCTCGGTCCAGATCTGCTGGCCCTTCTTGCCCACCACGGTAGCGGTGCCGGTGTCCTGACAGAAAGGCAGGATGCCGTGCGCGGCCACTTCGGCGTTGCGGAGCATGGTCAGCGCCACCATGCGGTCGTTTTCGCTCGCCTCGGGGTCGTCGAGGATGGCGGAAACCTGCTTGAGGTGCGCCGGGCGCAGATGGAAAGCGATGTCCTTGAAAGCCTCGCGAGCCAGGAAAGTCAGGGCCTCCGGGCTCACCTTGAGGACCTTCTTACCCTCAAACTCGGCGGTGGAGACGCCTTCCTTGGACAGGAGGCGGTACTGAGTGTCGTCCTTCCCCAGCGGGAAGGTGTCTTGGTAGGCGAATTGCGGTGTCGGCATGGCCAGTAGTCGGTACAGTCATTAAGCCACCGGATACGCCCGGCAGCATCCAAGTAGAAAAGCTAATAATCTCCCACCCTTGCAACACCAAAATCCCCAGGGCGCGGCCCTGGACCCTAGATGCTTCGCATCTGGATGGCATTTTCAGGAGAAAATGCCATGGCGAGATTTCTATCGCCACAGACTCGCTGAACAAATGCAGGTCCAACGTATCTACCGCAGCGCTTGGGGGCGCACAGTCACTCATTTTCCTGTGCGGTCACGCACCGGGGCAGCGAGCCCTAGCGAGCGATGGGGCAGAGCCCCATGTATGCTGCTCCAGCCGGAGTGCCAGCGGGTGCAACCCGCCTAGGCGCGGGCACCAACCCACTCGGCGTTGTTCCACTGGAGGGCCTGCACGATGTCGCGAGCGAAGAAGGGACCGCGATAGATCATGCCGGTGTAGACCTGCACGAGGCTGGCTCCTGCGTCCAGCATCTGCCCGGCGCTACGGGCATCCATGATGCCTCCCACGCCGATGATGGGCAGCTTACCGCCGGTCGAGCGGTGGATGTAGTTCACCATCTGCACCGAGCGAGTGTGAATGGGGCGGCCGCTGAGGCCACCACTCTCACCGCCATCGTCAATGCCTTCGGGGCGCTCAACCATGGTGTTGGTGGCGACTACGCCAGCCATTCCCAGGTCCTGAACCGTTTCCAGCACATCGTCCACCTGACGGTAGGTCAGGTCGGGAGCGATCTTTACGAGGAAAGGCAGACGGGCCACTCCAAGCTTGCGGGCGCGCTCGGCGTCAGCCTGCAGGAGGGTCGAGAGCAGGTCACGCAGCCGGGCCTTGGCTTGGAGTTCACGCAGCTGGGGCGTGTTCGGGCTGCTGACGTTGATGGTAAAGTAGTCGGCGAAGTCGGCCAAGGCGTGGTAAGAGTTCAGGTAATCCTCAGGGGCCTGCTCCAGGCTGGCGATCTTGCTCTTGCCGATATTCATCCCCAGGGGGATCTTGCGGCGCTTAAACTCGCCGGAGCGGGCCAGACGCTCGGCCACGGCCTTGGCGCCGTCATTGTTGAAGCCCATGCGGTTGATCACGGCCTCGTCCTTGATCAGGCGGAAGATACGCGGACGCTGGTTGCCGGGCTGCTCGTGCCAGGTGACGGTGCCCACCTCGACGAAGCCGAAGCCCAGAGCCGGCATGACCGGCCAGACCGTGGCATTCTTGTCGTAGCCTGCGGCCAGCCCCACCGGGTTCGGGAAGGTCAGCCCGAAGCATTTCACGGGGCGATTCTTGCCAGGGCGGTTGTAGGCCGCCATGAGATTTGCCAACGGACGAGCCCGCATCAGCAGCTTCAGCCAGCTGATCGAGCGTTCGTGGGCGCTTTCCGCGTCAGTCTTGAAAAGGACGGGGCGGACGACGTGTTCGTACAGGTCTCCCATATATCTAAAGTTCAGGCTGCCAGCGCCGAGTTATGGCGTATGGCAAAAAAATTACATTTTTCCCTTGGAATAGCGCTTAAAAAACTTTCAAAGCTGGTGCATTCAACAAACTAACGGAGGAAAATGCACACACCTTTTGCCCTCCCTTGACAAACCTTTATTTTCGAACATCCCCAATCGCACATATGGCAAAAACATCTTCGGTATTGGAATGGTGCATCGTCCGCCTCGGTGAAGACCTCAACTGGTGGGTTGAAGAAATCAGCGACGACGTCCACTGGGACGTGGACGGGCTGAGCATCATCGACCCCCGCCAGGTCTCGCACGTCATCGATCAGATCGAGCCGCTGCGCGACTACGATTTTCAGCCGGAAGTCCTCGAGTCGGCCTTTTACAAGTTCAAGATCGACAAGAAACTCGACGACAACCGCCTCCGCCTCGTCCGCGTCAATGATTCGCTCCTGGAGAGCGAGGACATGCTCTTCGCCCTGGCAGACATCATCGACGAGGAAAAAGGCCCCTACGCCGACTTCCTCGACCACATCACGCGCCTGCGTGTGAAGCTGCTCAACGACACCATCGACTTCGAGCAGAAGCTCACCATCGAGGAGCTGGAGGAGGAAATCCGCGAGGAGCAGAACGCCGACTTCATGGAAGGCCGCGCCATCCACGTCTTTGTCGAGCTCAACTCCATCCTCGAATACGTCCCCGCTGGCTATGAAGCCGAGCTCGAGGACGACGAAGCCGAGGAAAAGAACCCCGAGGACGAAATCGAGGAAGACTTCCCGGACGTCGACGACGATGAAAAGATCGAAGAAGACGAAACCATGAAGTGGGACGAGGACGAAGACGAGGAGGACGAAGACGATGAAAACGGCGACTCCGACAGTGATGACGACGACTACAGCGATGACGATGAAGAGGAGGAAGAAGAACCTCGCTCACGCCGCCGCAAGTAAGTCCTGAACCACGCTTTGCTTTTCAAAACCGCTTCCCGACCCGGAGGCGGTTTTTTCATGCGAACGCTTGATGTGGCCTCACGTTCCCATGGAAGCAAAGCGCTCACCACCGGCATTTTCCCCTGAAAATGTCCAAGTGATCCGGAGGATCGCAGGTCCTGGCCTATCGTCCCGGCATCTCAAGCTCGACCAGCACGGGCAAGTGGTCCGACAGGTAGGACTTGGGGACGCTCTCCTGCACAACCCGGTACGGCTCCGGCACAAAGACAAAATCGATCGCCTTGCGCGGCCAGTAGGTCGGGAAGGTCTTCGCATCGGTCGGATAGAGCCGGTAGTCACCATGGGCCAGCACAGTCTGAAAGAGGTGGTTGACCGCGTCCCCGTCCGGCGAGGAACGGCTATTGAAATCGCCGCAAATAATCGGCGCGACCACGCCCTCCCCACTGCGTGGGCAAGGTCGCTGGCGCATGTACTGCACCACACGCTCGACCTGCCAGATGCGCCGTTTGCGCGAGCGGAAGTCCAGATGCAGGTTGATCAACGGTACATGGTGCCCACCCACGTCCACCTCGGCGTACAGGAAGCCCTTCTCCCCGAGCGTAGCACTGCCAAAGGGGTTGTTCTCCCAGAAATGCACCGGGTGGCGCGAAAGGATGGCGTTACCGTAGGCCAGTGGCTTGCCCCCGGCACGCCGGTTGTTGACGCCGATCTGCGCATGCCCATAGCCCGCCTCCTCCTGAATCAGCCGGGCGAGGTTGAGGTTTTTGTTCCAGTGCGACCGCTCGTCCACCTCCTGCAGGGCGACAATGTCCGCGCCACTCTCACTCAGCAGCCCGGCAATCCGCGACAGGTTACGCCGGATCGCCTTCTCCGAGTGAAACCCCTGGTAGAGCGAGAGGCCGCGCCCGTGCGCGATGTTAAAGGTCAGGAGTTTGAGCGTTTGTCCCACGTCAGTCTTTATATAGCATCTTCGAGAGGGCGCAACCCTGCCATACGGTTAAAGGCGTACGAAGCCCCCTACTCCGCCAGAATCGTCTCGATCTTGGCCAGCTCCTCATCACTGAAAGCCGGGGCGTCGAGCGCGGCCAGACAATCGTCGATCTGCGCGACACGGCTGGCCCCGATCAGGGCGGAGGTCACCTCGGGCAGACGCAGCACCCAGGCAATGGCGAGCTGCGCCAGGGTCTGACCACGGGCTTGGGCCACCTCATTGAGGGCTTTGATCTTGGGCAATTGCTCGCGGACAGCGGCTTCCTTGAGAAATCCATGGGACTTGACCGCGCGGGAGTCCTCCGGCAGCCCATCCAGATAGCGTCCGGTCAGCATTCCCTGCGCCAGCGGGCTGAAAACGATACAGCCGATCCCCTCCTCGCTCAATGCCGGGCACAGCTCGGGCTCGATCCAGCGGTCAAACATGTTGTAGCGCGGCTGATGGATCAGGCAGGGGATTTTCCACTCGCGCAGCAGGCGCGAAGCCTCCCGTGTGCGGGTCGCGTCGTAGTTGGAAATCCCGACGTAGAGCGCCCGCCCACTCTGCACGGCGGTGGCCAGCGCCCCGACCGTCTCCTCCAGCGGCGTGTCCGGGTCCGGGCGGTGTGAGTAAAAGATGTCCACGTAGTCCAGCCCCATGCGCTCAAGACTCTGGTCCAGGCTGCTGAGCATGTATTTGCGTGATCCCCACTCGCCGTAAGGGCCTTTCCACATGTGGTAGCCGGCCTTGGTCGAGATGATCAACTCGTCACGCCAGGGGAGCAGATCCCGCTTGAGCACACGCCCAAAGGTCTCCTCAGCCGAGCCGGGAGGCGGCCCGTAGTTGTTCGCCAGGTCGAAGTGCGTGATCCCCTGGTCGAAACTGTGCAGGATCATGGCCCGGGCATTTTCCTCCACATCCACGCCCCCGAAGTTGTGCCACAGCCCCAGTGAAATCTCTGGCAGCTTCAGGCCTGAGCGCCCGCAGCGGACGTAGGGCGTTTTTTCGTAGCGGTTGTCAGCGGGGCGATAGCTCATGGCATGAGATTGGCTGTATGCCCCCCGCGAGCGCAAGCCGCTTTTTAACTGTCAATTTGCGCAAACTGCGTTACATTAAGCACTCATGCCGTCTGAAACGATTCAGAACCCCGGCCGCGAAGCGGTCCGGCAATTTTCCATTTTCGCGGACAATAAAGTGGGCCGTTTGAACGACATCATCATGATGCTCGCTTCGCACGACATCCACATCATGTCGGTGACCTCGGTCGACACGACCGACAATGTCATCATCCGCATCATCGTCGATTACTGGGATCAGGCGAACGCCTTCTTCCACGAGCAGGGCTTCGCCTTTTCGCTCAACGAGGTCGTGGTGGCCGAGATCAATACCGAGAAAGACCTGAAGCGGGTCACCTGTGCCCTCGTACAGGCCGAGATCAACATCCACTACGCCTACCCCATGCTGACCCGCCCCGGCGGTAAAAGCGGGCTGGTCATGCGTCTGGAGGATAACGACCTGGCTGCCGAAGTCCTCACCCAAAGCGGCATCCGCGTCCTCTGCCACACCGACATCGCCCGCTGAGGCAGGACAGAGTCCTGCACCCCTAGTATGGTGTTAGCTATATTCTTCGCGAAAATATTTCACCGCAGAGACGCAAAGGCGCAGAGCGGTTCTGACATCGATGGCGCATTTTGTGCCTTTTTGTGGCCAGTTCATTATTTAAAGAACTAAGCCAACGGTACACGAGTACCTAAACGCTACTTGGGCTCGCTCGCGGGCGCCGCCTCCACCTCCTGCACGACAGGTACCGGCTCGGGCTTCGGCTTCATCCAGTAGGTGCGATACAGGTAAGTGCCCAGCGTCACAGCCAGCCCGAAGAACCATAGCCACAGCACCACACGCCAGACGCCGCCGCGCTTCTGGGCGTAGTCCGGGTAGGTGCGCTGGGAGAGCTTCGAGAAGCGCCCCACCTGCATCAACTGGCGGGCCAGGCGCAGGTTGATCCGCATCCGGCCGTTAATGGCCCAGCCGCAAGCCTCCAGCACCATGCCGATGTCCCGTGAACGCAACTTGAAATAACCGACAAGCATCGAGGGCAGCATGATACACAGCATGATCACAATCGCCGTGTACAGGATCTGAAGGTTGTTCACCTTCTGAAAAGTCTGCGCGATAAAGGCAAAGGACGAGGTCAACGCGGCCAGGGCCACACCACCACCGGCCAGCATACCGCCGACACCGAGCCCGCCACTGGGCTTGTCGGGCGTTGTCGCGGGCTTGGCCCCCGATCCGGAGGCCAGCGACTTGTCGACGTTGGAAAACCCCTGAGTGACGTTTGTCTCAATCGCTTTTTCACGAGAGGACGCCAGCTTATCCATCTGCGTACTGATCAACGCCCCGATCTTTTTGAAGGGCGACAGCGCGGCCTCGCGCAGGCTGATCGGGTTGCTGATCACCTTGACGACACGCGCGTCCCAGTCTTTCCCGAAACGGTCGTAGAAGACCGCGTTCTTGCCGACCGTGATGCGCCCGACGCTGCGGTAGGTCACTGCGGCGCAGATCAGTTTTTTGGCGGGCTGGTCCTTGCGGGTAAGTTCGCAGTAAACCAAAAAGATGCCGGACTTCTCGGCGATGAGCGCATGTTTGTTCATGTCCTCGACATCCACGCACAGACTCAGTGCGCACCCGTCGATGATCAGCTTGCCCATCTGGAAGACCGCACGGCTGTCCGTATCGAAAAACTCGGGCATGGACACGTAGTTTTTCAACAGCCGGAAAAGATCACGGTGGTAGCGCAGGAGCTTCTCGACCTCATCCACGGCGAGGATTTCAGCCGCGATGGCTTCGTCCACCTTTATCAGGACGTCGAGGGCGGGGCGCATGTTTTCGCGCAGCAGCTCCAAGATCCGCGGCAGGCCGAGCTTCTCCACCTCACCACCGGCTTTGGCGGCTATCCAGGCCCGGTAGGGCGCAAAGGTCGCCCGCAGGCGGCTCCACTCCTCACGCATGAGGACGGTTTTTTCCTCTCCGAGGACGGGGGCAATCGCCGCCTGGTTAAGCGCAGTCAGCGCAGAGGCATAGTACGGGTTTACCCCCTCGGCCAGCGGTAGCGGCTGATCCGCCTGAACGCGTGCCAGCGGCAGCTTTTGCAGCATCTCCTCGACTTCAGCCTTTGTCCGGCCACCGAGCTGCCCCAGGTCGCGGTCTGAAAAGTTGAAAAAGTTCACCGCCTGCGCATCAAAGGCCGCTACTTCGCAGTTTTCGAAGTAGTCTTCGATCTTCGCGGCAATGGCCTCCACGGCAGCCGATGCCGCTGCCGTCTGGTCACCCAACGGGAAGATCGTGGCGTCCAGCTCCGGTAAATCAGCGGGCTCGGTCCCCTCTGCGAGGAGCTGGTTGCGCATGGCAGGGTGAGCATTCGCCCACCAGTCCACATAGGACTGCAGGGCCGTGTAAAAGGTGTTTACACCGGCAGCGGTGATCCCCGTCTCGCCACTGCGATCCGTGGCACCTCCGACCGTATTGAGGATGTCCTGAATGACCTGCGCCACAACCGGTCCATCCGCCGCCGCCACCGGGATCACACCGTCGCCATTACTCTTGGCCACGGCAAAGATGCCCTTTCGGTTCAGCGCATCGGCGAGGGCGATCTTCGTGTCATCGTAGCGCTCGAGGTTGCGCAGGATTCGCCGCACGGCCTCGTACAGGCGTGCTCCGGCGTCATTGTCCTGATTGAGCTGGTCCAGCGAGAGCCAGTCACGTCCTTCGGGCAGGCTGGAGGGATCCTTCAGCACATCGAGCGTCCAGTGGACAGCCGTGAGAATCTCCGGCACACGAATGCGCCCGTCCCCGTCGGTATCCATCAGCTTCAGGGTGGCCTCTTCCAGATCGAGCCCGGTCGTGGGGCAGCTGGAGGCGACCCATAGCGTCTGGTCCAGATCAGCAAGGACCTTCAGATCCTCCACCGTCTCCAGATAGAGCTGGTTAAAGCCACCGGCACGGAAATAGCGCACAGACTTCGCCGTGGGGGCTCCTGGGGTTGCTTTTGACAAATCCTCGGTCACGTACTGCCTTTCACTAGATACGGCAGTAGCGATGACTGACAAGGTTTTATGAAAATTAAAACAAAATCCGCCGCTTTGATACCACTTCCGGAAGACAGGCACGCTTCTCGCTCATACTTGCGTTTGACAGTCTCACAGCCGACCCCTTATATGAACACCCCATGAAGCGAAACCGCGCCCAGACCGAAGACCGTATCGTACAGGCCGCGGTGGACCTGATCGTCAAAGACGGCTTCAACAGCTTCGGGATCAACCTGGTCGCAACCCGCTCCGGCGTGGACAAGGTCCTCATCTACCGCTATTTTCAGGGCCTCGATGGGCTGCTTGCCCACATCGCCACCCATACCGAGTTCTTTCCTGCCGCCGCGACTCTCTTTCCCGAGGACGACACCGGCAGCCTGGAAGCCTTTGTCGACGCCTACCGCAAGGCCTTGCGCTCACGCCCGCTCACGCGTGCCCTGCTCTCCTGGCGTACGAATACCACCAATCCGCTTACGCGGGCCATCGATGAGCAGCGCCAACACTTCTGGCGCGAAGTCGAGGAGTTCGCCCATCCCGGCGACGAGGCCGGGCGCGCCTTCCTGAGCTGTCTGCGACCGGTCCTTGAAGATAGCGTGCCCGACGAAGATGTCCTGATCGCACTCAAGAGCTTCGCCTACGCGCCCAGCGTGCCCACCGAGGCCCGCGAAAAGGCCCTGCAAACCGCCCCCCCCGAGCCGGAAGAGGAAGACCTCCCCACCAATCTGCTCTAAGCTGGCAGGACTTCCCCGGGCTTGCGCAGCCCGGACCTGCGGCAGGCGGACCCTGCACTTTCGATGCGGCGCATCGTGTGAGTGATTACTGATGTGTGGGCCAAAATCACTGCGTATGGCATTATCTCCTAAAAATGCCAGGATGATCACAGGTGCAGGACTATGTCCTGCCGGGGCAGCGAACGCAGTGAGCGATGGGGCAGAGCCCCATTAATGTCCCGTGCGGTCACGCACCGCTTGCTTTTTTCAACAAGTGCACACATGTTTAGCACTTCGCAACCATGGCTACCTTCGACTCCATCCGCCTGCGCGGCGTCCATCAGAACAATTTAAAGGGCTTCGACCTCGACCTCCCGCTGGGTAAACTCATCTGCGTAACGGGTCTGAGCGGCACCGGTAAGTCCTCCCTCGTATTTGACACCCTGCACGCCGAGGGTCAGCGCCGCTACGTCGAGACATTCTCGCCCTACACCCGGCAGTTCCTCGAAATGCTCGACCGGCCCGAGGTCGATGCCATCGAGAACATCCGCCCCTCTATCGCCATCGAGCAGAGCAACACGGTCAAAACCTCGCGCTCCACCGTCGGCACCATGACGGAGCTATGCGACTACTTCAAGGTGTGGTTCTGCCATGTCGGCCATCTGCACGATCCCGACACAGGAGAGGTCATCGAGGACGACAATCCCGCCTCGATCTGGAAGAAGTCGCTCGCGGCCTGGCCCGGCAGCCAGGCCCTCGTCTGCTTTAAGATCGAAAAACCCGCCAAGCTCAAGTGGCCCGACATCCTTGGCCCCGTATCCGCTCAGGGCTACACGCGTCTGATCGCCGACGGGAACGTCCATCGTATTGAGAGCTTCGATACAGACTTCACGGGTACGACCGTCTGGGTCATCGCCGACAAGCTCAAGCTGGAGCAGGCCGCCCGCTCCCGCTTTCTGGAGGCCGCCACCCAGGCGCTCCACTTCGGGCAGGGAGAGTTATTTCTTTTCTCCGGCGACAAAGACCAAGCTGTCGAGCTGGGGCACTTCTCCGAGGGGCTCCACTCCCCCACCACCGGCAAGCATTACCGCCCAGCCCGCCCTGGGCTCTTTTCCTTCAACTCCCCCGTCGGTGCCTGCCCGAAGTGCCGGGGCTTTGGCCGCGTCATCGAGATCGACTACCGGCTCGTCATCCCCGACAGCTCAATCTCCATCGAAGACGGTGCGATCCGCGCCTTTCAGGGGCAGGTCTACAGCGAGAGCCTGCGCGACCTTGTCTCCCGTGCAAAAAAGAAAGGCGTGCGCACGGATGTCCCCTGGCGTGACATGCCGGAGAAGGACCGCGAGTGGGTCATCGAAGGCGAGCCCGACTACGACTGGAACGAGCCCGGAAGCTCCCGCAAGTGGTATGGCGTACGGCGGTTCTTCGACTGGCTCGAAAGCACGACCTACAAGATGCACGTGCGGGTCTTTCTTTCAAAATTTCGCTCCTACACCACCTGTCCGGACTGCCACGGCACACGCCTCATCCCGGAGGCCCTTAACTGGAAGTGGCAGCATCACACGCTACCCGAATTATACCAGCTTCCCGTCTCCGACCTCCTCGCTCTGATCGAGAAGCACGCCCCGGCACGCGCCAAGAACAACGACCGCGCCCACCAGTCCGAGCTGGCGCACGAGGCCATCCTCACCCGCCTGCGCTACCTCAACGAGGTCGGCCTCGGCTACCTCACCCTCGACCGTGCCAGCCGCACCCTCTCCGGTGGCGAGGTCGAGCGCGTCAACCTCACCACCTGCCTCGGAACGGCACTGGTGGACACGCTCTTCGTGCTCGATGAGCCCTCCGTCGGCCTGCACTCGCGAGACATCGACCGGCTGGTCTCCATCCTGCGCCGCCTCACCGACGCGGGTAACACCGTGGTCGTGGTCGAGCATGACGAGGCCGTCATGCGCGCCGCTGACCAGTTGATCGAGCTCGGCCCCGAGCCCGGCTCTGCGGGCGGGCAAATCGTCTTCCAGGGCACCCCGGATCAAATCCTTAAGAGCAAAACCAGCCTCACCGGTGGCTACCTATCCGGGCGTTTAAGTATTGAAAATACGGATACAATCCGCCCCGTCAAAAACACGCCAAAGCTCGCCTTTAAGAAAGCCAGCAAGCACAACCTGAGGAATCTCGACGTGGAGATCCCACTGGGGCGCTTCGTCGCTCTCAGCGGCGTCAGTGGCTCCGGCAAATCCACCCTCCTCTCCAACGTCATTCACCAGGGCCTGCTCGCCAAACGCGGAAAGATGGCCGAAGACCCGGCAGAAATCGCTGCTATCTCAGGTGACGATAAGCTCGGCGACATTGTCCTCGTGGACCAGTCCCCCGTCAGCAAGACACCTCGCTCAAACGCCGCCCTCTACTGCGAGGCCTGGGACGACATCCGCCAGCAGTTCGCACGTACCGAGACGGCCAAGGCCGCCGGACTGACCGCCTCGCACTTTTCCTTTAACAGCGGGCAGGGCCGCTGCGAGCACTGCCAGGGCCTCGGCTACGAGCGCATCGAGATGCAGTTCCTGGCCGACGTCTTCGTCCCCTGCCCCGTCTGCGAAGGCAAGCGCTTCAAGCCCGAGGTGCTCGCCATCCGCTGGAATGACAAAAGCGTCGCCGATGTGCTGGCGCTCGATGTCAACGAGGCACTGACCTTTTTCAAGGACAGCGCACGCATCGTCAGCCGCCTGCGGTCCCTTGCCGAGGTCGGCCTGGGCTACCTCACCCTCGGACAGCCTCTGAACACCCTCTCCGGCGGCGAGTGCCAACGCCTCAAGCTGGTTAAGTACCTCGCGCGCGCCAACGAGGAAAACGCGCTCCTGCTGCTCGACGAGCCGACCACCGGCCTGCACCGCGATGACGTCAAGCGCCTCATCGGCGTCCTGCAAAAGCTTGTCAGTGCCGGACACAGTCTGGTCGTGATCGAGCACCAGCTCGACATCCTCCGCTGCGCTGACTGGGTGATCGAGCTCGGCCCCGAGGCCGGCTCCGGCGGCGGACAGGTCGTCTTCCAGGGGCCACCCCAAGGACTCACCAAGACCAAGTGCGCGACAGCTCCATTTCTCAAGGAGCTTTGTAGTGGAAAAGCAACGACGCCCACGAAGACAAAAACTTCCAAGAAAAAAAGCGCCCGCACCAAGCCCGCCTCACACGACGGCCAGCTCCGTATCCTCGGGGCACGCGAGCATAACCTGCGTAACCTCGACCTCTCGATCCCGCAGCATCAGCTCAATGTCGTGACCGGTGTCTCCGGCTCAGGCAAGTCCTCGCTCGCCTTCGACATCGTGTTCGCCGAGGGGCAGCGGCGCTTCATGGAGTCGATGTCGTCCTACGCGCGGCAGTTCGTCGAGCAGCTCCAGCGCCCCGACATTGACGACCTCAGCGGCGTGCAGCCGACCGTCGCCATCGAGCAGCGTGTCACCCGCGGCAGCCGCAAATCCACTGTAGCGACGATTACCGAGGTGGCCCAGTACCTGCGCCTGCTCTACGCCAAGGTCGGCACGCAGCACAGCCCTGTCACCGGAGAGCCGCTTGTGGCCATGTCGCGCCCGGCGCTACGCAAAAAGTTCCTCCAGACTCTCGCCTCAAAGCAAGCCGCCAATGCCCGCTCACTTTACCTGTGCGCACCCGTCGTCCGCGCCCGCAAGGGCCACCACGAGCCACTGGCCAACTGGGCCCGCGACCACGGTTTCACGCTTATGCGCTGCGATGGGGATCTGGTCGAATTGGACAATTTTAAAAAACTCGACCGCTACAGCGAGCACGACATCGAGCTGGTCTGGGAGCTCGACCCGCAGGACGAGCCCGCGTCCCTGAAGCTCCTGCCCGAGGCCCTCAAACACGGCAAGGGCGCGTGCTTTATTCTCAGCACCCGCGGCGGCATTTTGTCATGGTTTTCTACGACACGCACCGATCCGGCCACGGGTGAGGCCTACCCCGAGCTCGACCCGAAGCACTTCTCGTGGAACTCCGCCAAGGGGTGGTGCCCGGCCTGCCACGGCTACGGGCGGATTTTTAAGTGGATGCGCGACAATGAGGACTTCGAAGAGGTCCCCGACGACACCGATGACGGTGAACCGTGCCCCACCTGCGAGGGTACCCGCCTGAACCCCGTCAGCCGTGCCGTCCTCATCGACACCGCCAGCGGCAGCCTCTCCCTCCCACAGCTCCTTGCCCTACCGCCTCAGCGCCTGCTCGACACCCTTCATGCGCTCAAGCTCGATCCGCGCGGCAAGCGCATCGCCAAGGAAATCACCCCCGAGATTGAGGAGCGCCTGAAGTTCATGGACCGCGTAGGGTTGGGCTATCTCACGCTCGATCGTGCGACGAACACCCTCTCCGGTGGCGAGGCTCAGCGCATCAGACTGGCCGCGCAGTTGGGCTCAAACCTTTCCGGTGTGCTCTACGTCCTCGACGAGCCCTCCATCGGCCTGCACGCCCGTGACAACGACGAGCTCATCCGCTCGCTCCACGCCCTCCGCGACAAGGGTAACACGCTCCTCGTGGTCGAGCACGACGACGACACCATGCGCGCTGCCGACAACATAATCGACCTCGGGCCCGGCGCTGGCATCCACGGTGGTAATCTCCTCGCCGAGGGCCATTACGATAAAATCATCAAGAATCCCGAGTCGCTCACAGGGGAGTACTTAAAGAACGGGATCGCTCACCCGCTACGCGGTCAGTACCGCAAGCTTCCGACCAAATGGTCCCCGCGTTCGAAGGCGCACGACTGGCTCGCCCTGCGCGAGCCTGCCCTGCGCAATCTGAAAGGCGATGACCTGCGACTACCATTGGGACGACTCGTGATGGTCTGCGGCATCTCCGGAGCGGGCAAGTCCACCCTCATCCGCGGCCTGCTCAAGCCCGCGGTCGAGACCGCGATCAAAAAGAAATCCCGTAAGCTGACCGGCACCGACCTCGGACTGCCCTGCAAGGACCTTTACAACGCCGACGCCTTCCGGGCCGTCATCGAGGTCGATCAGGAGCCGATCGGAAAAACCCCGCGCTCCACACCCGCCACCTACATCGGTGCCTTTGACATCATCCGGCAGTTTTTCGCATCGCTGCCCGAGGCGAAGATCCACGGCTACACCGCCGGGCACTTTTCCTTTAACACCAAGGGCGGGCGTTGCGAGACCTGCGCGGGCGCGGGGCGGATCAAGCTGGAGATGAGTTTCCTGCCGGACCAGTATGTCCCCTGCGAGGACTGCCACGGCACCCGCTACGGCCCCGAGCTGGCGGATATCCGCTGGAACGGCAAGACTATCGCCGATGTGCTCGCTATGAGCTTCGAGGAGGCAGCGGAGTTTTTCAGCTTCCACAGCCGCCTCTCCGACATGCTCGGGCTCATGGTAGAGACCGGCTTGGGCTACCTCACACTCGGGCAGAGCAGCCCCACCCTCTCCGGCGGCGAGGCTCAGCGCCTGAAGCTCGTCAGCGAGCTGTCCACCGGACTGCCCTCGTTTAAGGAAAAGTCGCGCGGCCTGCTGCGCCGCAACCTCTACCTGCTGGAGGAGCCGACCATCGGTCTGCACATGCGCGACTGCGAGCGCCTGATCGAGCTGCTACACCGGCTGGTGGACCAGGGGCACAGCGTTGTCGTCATCGAGCACAACCTCGACCTCATCGCCGAGGCCGACTACGTCGTCGAGGTCGGCCCCGACGGGGGCGAAGCCGGGGGTCACATCCTCTACCAGGGCGCTCTCCCCGGCCTGATAAAAACCAAGAATAGCCCGACCGCTCCGTATCTGAAGGAGAAGCTGTAGGAAATTGCGGGGCTCCGCGCCCCGCGCCCACGGCGGAGTGCCTCCGCTGGCAATGAGGGGCTAGCGCCCCTACGCTCCTTGCAGTCGCTACCCCGGCAACGGATCACCCCTGAGATGGTTCGACCCAGTTTTGATGCTTTGCCCAGCGTTTATTGAAAGCCGTGTAACGGCTTTCAATAAACGCTGACACGATGCGCAGCATCGAAAGTGCAGGCTCTGCCTGCCGCGGGTGCGGGCTGCGTAAGCCCGCAAAAGATTAGAATGCCTTGCGGACGCGGACGGGGCCACCACCGCGGTTACGGCGACGGGGACGTTCCTGCTTCACAATCTTTTTCAGCGCCTCGCGACGACCGAGGTGGAGCTGCTCCAGGTCTTCACAGTGGAAGGGATGATCCTTGAGGATCTTGATCGGCTGGCGGATCATTTTTTCCACATCCCAGAGGACATTCATATCCTCGTCCGAGCAGAAGGTAATCGCTTCGCCTTCCTCACCGGCGCGGGCGGTGCGGCCGATACGGTGCACATAGGACTCGGGCTGATTCGGAAAGTCGTAGTTGACCACGTGCGTGATGCCCTTGACGTCGATGCCGCGTGCGGCCACGTCAGTGGCGACGAGCACATTGACCTTACCCTCGCGGAACTTGTCGAGGGCCTTTTCGCGGGCACCCTGAGTCTTGTCCCCGTGGATGGCATCGGCTTCGATGCCGGCCTTGCGGAGCTTTTTCACGAGGCGCTCGGCTCCGTGCTTGGTGCGGGAAAAGACGAGCATGAGCTGAGCCTCGTCGTCACCCATCTGCTGAAGCAGGTGTGCGAGGAGTTCGGCCTTGTCGTTGCTGCGGACAAAGAGGACCTGCTGCTCGATTTTCTCGGCCGTGGAGGACGGCGGGTTCACCGTGACGGTGACCGGGTCCTTCAGGATGGATTTGGCCAGGCTCTGAATGCTGTGGCCGAGCGTCGCTGAGAGGAAGAGCGTCTGGCGCTCGTGCGGCAGCATGGAAATGATGCGGCGCATATCAGGCAGGAAGCCCATGTCGAGCATGCGGTCGGCTTCGTCCAGGACGAGCACCTTGACATTGCTCAGGTCTACGTAACCCTGGCTGTGCAGGTCGAGCAGACGGCCCGGTGTTGCCACGAGCACATCGACGCCCTTTTTCAGCGTCTTGACCTGATGCTCGAAGCCCACCCCGCCGTAAACGACGAGCGCGCGGAAATCGACATAGGCGCCGTACTTTTCAAAGCTGCGGTCCACCTGCACGGCCAGCTCGCGCGTCGGCACGAGGATCAGGGCGCGCACTTCGTTGGGCTCAAGCTCGCGGGGCTGCGTGTGAATCCGGTGCAGGATCGGCAGCGCAAAGGCAGCGGTCTTGCCGGTGCCGGTCTGAGCACTACCCAGCAGGTCGCGTCCTTCGAGGATAACGGGAATGGCCTGGGCCTGGATCGGTGAGGGAGTCTGGTAATCGTGCTCACCCAGAGCACGGTGAAGCGGGTCTGCCAGCGGCAGATCGTGGAATGTAATTTCTGACATGTGTACTTTTTCGGATAAACCGGGCAGACTGCCCCGAATCAATCGGGTCAGGTAAACGAAAAAGGCGGCACAGTCTTGTGCGCGGGCCCGGCTCGGTCACCCGGTACGGATAGCACCGGCGCGAGGGCGCGGGCGCGCGGAGCAAACGGCTCCACACCCACATACAAAAGCCTTTTACACGTTTTTGGCAAGTTCAAAGCATGGCCCCGTTAATGGACGGCAAAGCCCCAGCTAATGCCACCTGTCGAATAAAAATCATCACGCCCATAAGACTAGATTATGGCCACTTCGCAGTTAGCTTTAATTATGAGGGTGTTCCCATTAACCATTGACAGAACGCCCCTCTAGGATAGTCCATGACTCGCTATGACCACCATCGTTGATATACGCGCACGCGAAATTCTCGACTCACGCGGCAATCCCACCGTCGAGGTGGACGTCGAACTCGAAAGCGGGTCCATCGGCCGCGCCGCTGTCCCCTCCGGGGCCTCCACCGGCGAGCACGAAGCCTGGGAACTGCGCGACGGCACCGTCGCCGCCAAGGAATTCCCGAAGGGTTTCGGTAACAAGACCCGTTACCTCGGTAAGGGCGTCGTCAAGGCTGTCCGCAATGTCAACGAGATCATCTGCCCTGAGCTGATCGGCATGGATGCCTGCGATCAGGTCGGCGTGGATAAGACCATGTTCGCCCTCGACGGCACCGCCAACAAGAAGAAGCTCGGCGCCAACGCCATCCTCGGCGTTTCGCTCGCTACCGCGCACGCCGCTGCCGACGCCTTGGGCCTGCCCCTTTACAAGTACATCGGTGGCCCGAACGCCAAGGTCCTCCCCGTCCCCATGATGAACATCATGAACGGTGGTGCCCACTCCGACGCTCCGATCGACTTCCAGGAGTTCATGATCATGCCGATCGGCGCCAAGACCTTCCGCGAAGCTATCCGCATGGGCGCTGAAACCTTCCACGCTCTGAAGAAGGTTCTCAAGGCCAAGGGTCTCTCCACCGCCGTCGGTGACGAAGGTGGCTTCGCCCCGAACCTCGACAGCACCACGGACGCTCTCGACGCTATCGCCAAGGCCATCAAGGACGCCGGCTACAAGCTCGGTAAGGACATCGTCTTCGCCCTCGACGTCGCCTCCAGCGAATTCTACGACAAGAAGAAGAAGAAGTACGTCTTTAAGAAGTCCTCGGGTGACGAGCTCACCGCTGAGGAAATGGTCGCCTTCTACGCTGACCTGCAGAAGAAGTACCCGATCCGCTCCATCGAAGACGGCTGCGATGAAAACGACTGGGACGGCTGGAAGAAGCTGACCGACGCCATCGGCGACAAGACCCAGCTCGTGGGCGACGACCTCTTCGTCACCAACACGCAGTTCCTCAAGAAGGGCATCGACTCCGGCACCGCCAACTCGATTCTCGTCAAGGTGAACCAGATCGGCTCGCTGACCGAAACCCTCGACGCCATTGAAATGGCCAAGGAAGCCGGTTACACCTCGGTTATCTCCCACCGCTCGGGCGAAACCGAAGACTGCACCATCGCCGACATCGCTGTGGCTACCAACGCCGGCCAGATCAAGACCGGTTCGCTCAGCCGCTCCGACCGCGTGGCCAAGTACAACCAGCTCCTCCGCATCGAAGAGGAACTGGGTGACGACGCCATCTACGGCGGCAAGTTGTAAGCTGCCGTCGGCAAGCTCTAAGCCAACGGCTTAAATTAGCACCCTTTCCAAGCCCGGTCGTGAAAACGACCGGGCTTTTTTTGCAGGGCATGCCCTGCACCCGTGATGCTAACGCATCACTGATGCCACCGCCAACGCGGTGGCATGGCCAACAGGATCGACACTGACACAAACAAATCTGGGGCCTGTGCAAGGAAATGCCATCTCCCGCGAGTGACGGTGGCACCCCAGTTTTGATGCTCTGCTCGGCGCTTACGGTAATGAACTTAGTTCATTACCGTAAGCGCCGACACGATGCGCAGCATCGAAAGTGCAGCCCTCGGCTGCCGCGGGTGCGGGCTGCGTAAGCCCGCATAAAAGGTTGAACCGCCCCGGCGAACCGCCAATCCTGTTCGTCTCTTGAAGCCTAAACCCTTTCCTCCCGACAAGAAGCTGCTCTCGCTGGCCGCGATCATCTGGCTGCTGGCCCCGGCGACCCAGTCCGTCTTGATGGGCGCACCGAGCACGCCCAGTTCGCTCATCGGTTCGCTCATCGCCCCATCCTCATTTGGCGAACGATTTTTCACGCTGGCCTACGTCATTTTGGAGCACATGGGCTGGTGGTTGTGGCCCTTTGGGCGGGACTGGGTGCTGCGACCACTCGATCCCAAGGCGCTCTTTGCGATCAACCTGCTGTTCTGGCTCATCCTCGTGCTCATGCTCCGGCATGCCTGGCGTCTGCGTAAATACAACCCGTGGGTCGTGATCGGCCTCGGCTGGGCAGTGCTCTGGCTCTTGCCAGTCGGCATCGCGATCGAGCTGGGCGGCCAACCGTTTTCGCAGGCCTACCTGCTCGCCCCCGGGCTGGGTCTGTCGCTGATGATGGCCAGTCTGCTGATCCAGTGTTTTCGTATCGCGCGCCGGCCGCGTAGCCCCGCCCCCTGGAAGCAGCTCTACCTGCTTGTTGGCATCGGGCTATGCGTATGGGTTGCAGCCCTGTCCGTCGAAGACTCCGCTCGCTGGTCGCGCGGCGATGCTGAACGCATCGTCCACACCGCGCAAACCAACTCCGGCAACGTCGCTGCAGCCGTCGAGTGGGCACGGCTCGAAGCCATTAACGGCAACCCGGCTCAGGCAGAGGCACTCCTCCTCAATGCCGAGCGGGCCGCTCCCTGGTACGGCGAGTTCCCCTACGCGAAGGCCGAGCTGCTGCTCCTGCGCGGAGACGCCGCTGCGGCACAGTTCTACGCAGAGCAACTCCTGCAAAAGGATCCCAACGACGTCCGCGCCAAAGCCTTGCAGGAGGCAAGTGAACACCAACTCACCCAGGCACAGCCATAGGCTGCCCCCCCTCTCGCGGTGGACATCCGATCATTAGCGATTGGCAAAGAACAACAAACCGTTGCACTACACCGATAAAACAGTATCTTGGACCCTTCACCCCTGACAAAGGCAGTTTTGGACAAACGCCGCATACTCGTTGTTGATGACAATCCCCTGGACCGCGGACTGATTACGCAGTACCTGGGGACCGATCAGGAATTTACCAATCAAGTCCTTGAGGCCGCTAATGCCGACGAGGCGCTTAACTATTGCCGCACGGTCAAGGTGGACGCGATCGTGCTGGACCTCCAACTACCGGGCATGCAGGGGCTGGACTTCATCCTGGAACTTCGCCGCACATTCAAGGCCCTCTGCTGGCCCATCGTCGTCCTGACCGGCCACGGCGACGAAGCCACCGCGGTCGAGGCGATGAAGCGCGGGGCGCAGGATTACCTGAAAAAGCCTACCCTCTCCCCCGATCGTCTGCTGCGCTCGCTCAATAATGCGATCGAGCGCATGGCCTTCCAGCGCGCCACTGAGGAAAAACTCTTTCGCCTCCAGCAGGCCAACAAAAAGCTCGAAGAGGAAAACGCCCGCCTGCGCGCAGAGCTGGGAAGTAGCCCTGAGCGTGATTTACGGGCTTAGGGGCTCTGCGCACGCAGACCCCATAGCAGGTTTGACTGTGCCAGTACTTTCGATCCCGTACATCGCTGAATCAAAACCTCAACAATGCGGTTACCCCCATAAAATGCGATTCATTGGCAAAGAGCCGATACATCTACACGGCATTTTCTCCTGAAAATTCCAAGAGTGATCTGAAGGATCACGGGTCCAGGGCTAGCCCTGGTCAGGCCTCGAAGGGCTCGCGCACGCCACGGCTGAAGATCGCGCGCAGGGTTGCCCGGCAGGTATCGGGCCGTGCTCCGTGTTTGCGATTCCAATCCGCGATCTGAAAGGCGATCCGCCACTGCTCTAACAGCGTGCGCCAGCCAAACAGAGCCGAATGCTTAGGGTCGTAGATCCAGGTCGCCTCTGAGCTGACGCCATTGAGCTCGATCACCGTAAGGTTTTTGCCAGCCTT
Source organism: Ruficoccus sp. ZRK36 (assembly GCF_019603315.1). NCBI lineage: Bacteria > Pseudomonadati > Verrucomicrobiota > Opitutia > Puniceicoccales > Cerasicoccaceae > Ruficoccus > Ruficoccus sp. ZRK36. The sequence goes on along the minus strand of NZ_CP080649.1, from coordinate 1,730,518 downwards.
GAGATCCTCTTCCGAGGGCACACGCACATCGTAGCGGCCAAAGTAAAAGCCCTCGTAGCAATCGCTGACCGACTGCACCCAGGCCCGCAAAGGCTCTGTCGTCAGATGGCTCCCATCCAGAAAGAGAGACCCGCGACAGTGCGTCCCCAACTCGGCGAGCACGTACGTCTCCCCGGCCGGGACGACATCGCTCAGGTGGTCGCTGTGCTTCTGCTCGAAGAAAGCGCGCATACACACGGCGCGGTCATCACGCAGGATCAGCTCCTCCAGCGGCGTCTTGCCGTCGCCAGTCACTGACGTAAAGCGCTTGTCGGTAATGCCGAAGATACGCCCCTTTTCCTCCCAGGGGTAGCGGATATAAAAGATGCCGTATTCACGACCAGGCACATAACGCTGAGCGATAACGGTATCCGGGCAGCGCTGCAGGTAGTCGCGGACCTGCTCCCAGTCGTGCACGATAGCCACACCGCTGCCGCGCTCGCCGACATCGGGCTTCAGCACGAGGGGAAAGTCCACCTCATCCTGCGCCATAAAGGCCCGCAGCTCAGCTTCTTTGAGGGCCAGAGGCGTATCCACCCCGAGCACAGTCCACGTTGCCACAGCCTCACCCGCCCCGCGCAGCTTATCCAGGATCTCCACTTTGGACTCACCAGAGAAGCCGCTGCCGTTACCCATCCCGGGGTTGACCGCTGTAAAGAGAGCCGGATGCCGGTAGCGCAGCCCCAGCCAGAAAACATACAGCGCCACCGGCGGGTAAAAGACCCAGGTCGGCCAATACTCCCAGCGGACCCATCTGCGCCAGCGTCCATATAGACGGCGGCGTCCTCGCCAGGTAAACATCGGGACCAGCAAGTGCAGAACCAGCATGATCAGGACTACCACCCCGAGCAGGCCGACGATGGCGAACTTCTCAAAACGCTCAAAGTAGCCGATGAAGGCATCCCCCATCCACCAGGCCAAGCCAACCAGACAGGGCGTCCACGCTGCAGCCGCGAGGAAGAAGTAGAGGGCAAATTTACCGGTGGACATATGCAGCATACCCGCCCCGAAAAAGACCGGGATGCGCGTGCCCGGCATAAACCGTGAGGCCACGATCAGCATCGGGCCGCGCTGCTGGAACCACTCCTCCATCGAGCTCAGGTCACGCTCCTTGAGCATCCACTTGATCGGTGCATGCCGCAGTGCGCGGCGGCCAAAGATTCGCCCGGCCAGATACAGCAGCATGTCTCCCACAAATATACCGAAGATACAGGCCACGGTCCCGACCCAGAATGGCACCACACCCCGCGCCGCAAGGAAACCGGCAGAGATGCACGTCAGGTCCTCGGCGACCTGTGTGCCCAGCACGAGTAGCGCGCTGTAAAAGGCCAGCGTGCGCCCTCCCGCCTCACGACGGGGCACCCGCTGATCAGAGGCGGCCTGGAGCAGACGCTCCGGCGAGGCATCGTGACGCAGCTTCGCCGCGCCCGCTTTTACCTTTTGCACAAAGGCTTTTACACGCTCACCGACCTCATGCGGCTTTTTAAAGGGAAGCAGGTGCCCGCCACCAAGTATCTCCAGCTCGCTCTGAGGCACGATGCGGTGGTGCTCTCTGGCACCGGAGGGCGGAACAAAAAAGTCGCGGTCCCCCTGCACGATCAACATCGGACCATCGTAATCCTCCAGGATGCCACGCAGAGGGCGCTGGTCGCTGTCCCAGAAGTTACGCGCATAGCGCACGTTAAACATGGACTGATCGAGTGCTCCAAAATGCGGAATGACCTCGCGGGCAATCGTCAGCACCAGCAACTGCATCCCGTAGAGGCCATGGTTGAGCGTGTAGTCTCCGGTGAGCTCGTAGTCCTGCACACCGATAGCCGAGAGCAGGGTCAGGCTCTCGACGCGCTCCGGCGCGAGTTCGGCCACGTTGAGCACGACGCCCCCACCCTGGCTGTAGCCGAGCAGGTTGGCCTGCTCGATATCAAGCGCATCCATCAGATCGAGCACCGCATGCGCATGCGAGCGGATCGAGTAGTCCGGCACGTCGCGAGTCGAGCCCCCAAAGCCAGGCATATCGGGCAGGATGAGCCGGCAGTGTTCGTTGAGTTCGGGGATGAGTTTATCAAAAGCCTCAGAGGCCATCGGGCTGCCGTGCACCATGATGAGCACCGGGGCATCAGCCTCGCCTGAGGTAGCGGGCAGGTCACGATAGGCGAGCTGGATGTTCTTGCCGGTTTCACGGTCCACCTTCCACTCCGGCAGCTCGATGCGCTGCTGGCCGGATGTCAGCGGCCCCTCCTCGGGCAGCGTAAAGTGCCGCCACAGCCAGGAGGCAAGCAGCACCAGCAGAAAAACGCCTGTCAATGTCGCACGCAGGCGCAGCTTACGGCTTTCACGCGGATTCTTGTTAGCAGCGGACATATTGGTCAGGAGAGGCAGGATCTGGGTTTCAGGCTAGCGCGTACCGGCTGCGCAAATGCGGGCTGTCCCGGAACTTTCTGCGAATAGGTCATGGCGATCGTATCCGGGCGGACAACCACCTGAGCCAAGCTCACCGTCTCGGCATCGTCACGCTGCATGCAGACGGAGAAGGCGCCCGCCTCGACATTGTGCTCACGGTGAAAGGCCAGCAAATCCTCCGGACTCGGGTCCCCACGCTGTGCCACGATCTGGGCAAAACGCTCCCGGCGGTGCCGGATGATCTGCTCGGACAGATAAGACGACGAGGTAAAGGGCATCGCTTCATGAGCATTGAGAGACTCCGCCAGCTCGTGCCCGTCCCAGGTCCAGGCCGTCCCGCTGCCACCCGGCTCGACCGCGATCATCTGAAAAGGCCGATACGCGAACAGGTCACACCCGCGCAGGCGCTCGGCAACCTCCCTCGCTTTTAGACAAGATGCCATGCCGCGCACCAGATGGCCGCGGCTCACCCGTTCCCCACGGGGCACCGGTCTACGCAGGGGGTGCTGATTGATGAGGCAGACACAGAGGCCGACCTCGTTAACGAGCAGCCAGGTCCCACCTTCATCGGCATCCCTCGGGCTCAGATAGCGTACGCCCGCCAGCTCCAGCTCCTCGGGAGGCAGGCCGGGCAGCCGCGTCTTGAACTCGTCGCGGTTGAAGTACAGCTCGTAGCCGTCAGAGGTGCTCCACCAGGTTACCGTGCACATGAGGACTGCCCGCGATAGCGCAAGGTACTGGGAGCCACTCCAAAGTCCGGAGCCGTCTCGATGCCGCGCAGTTGGCACAGCACGGTGATAAGCGCATAGTGGTGAACCGTATGGCTGATTAAAAACTGAAGCTCGCGCCTGACACTGGAGCGACTGGGACCGCACACAGAGGGATCACCACCGCTGTCCATGATCACCGTCACAGAAGCATCCAGATCGGACTCACCCACCGCCTCAAGGCCAGCCTTTATCTCCAGCAGGCGATTGAGCGCGAGAGCTGGGTCGGACTCCACCCCCGGATCGCGGCTGCGGGCATCGTAGTCGATGCGGCCGGAGCGCCAGTCCTGCATAAAGCGTTCGTAGTGGTCGAGGTTGTGGCGCATGTGGCCACCGATGGTACTGCCGAAACACTCCGAATGACGACGCGTGTACTCGCCTTCGGGCAGAGAGTTGATCAGGTCAATCCCCTGACACAGGCAGCGCACATTGTCGTGGACAAGTTGCAACATAGTGGTTCCCGATGGGTTATAAAGAGAGAGCTGGATCAGGGGACGCATACCGCGTGCCTGTCCCGCTTGTGATGTTTCAATTTGACGTGTATGGCAAGGTTTCCTTTCAATAGGAACCATCTCATCAAGCGACAAACTCCGAAAAAAAACGCCGTTCTGGAGAGCTTGACATTATTCCAATAACTTTTTGAATAATACTCTTTCATGCGACACAAAAAACTTTTTGCCATTCTCACCATCGTCGGACTTCTGACCACGGGCGCACAGGCCCAGCAGTTGACCACCTCGGGCACCTTTCTCGACATTTTCTCCCCCGAGGTCCCCGTCGGCATCACCATCGGCCAAGGCGTGAGCTACGCCTTCCCCAGCAACCTGAAAAACGGCGTCAACGGCGACGTGTCCGTCATGGAGCTGGAGACCACCCTGAGCTATAAAAAGGCCTGGAACGAAAACCGCCTGAACGTGACCTTCAACTACGGCTACAGCGACTACGACTGGTCCGGCGGCGCCACGAGCTACTTCAGCGATGTCAACCAGATCGAACTCAGCGCTATCTACCAGTACCAGTTTGAGGACAGCGATTGGGGCGCATATGCCATGGCCAGCGGCAGCCTCGGGGCCGAGTCCGGCGACGCCTCCCTGACCGGCGGCGACTCCTACTCCGCCAGCGTCGGTGCCAGCTACGAGTTCTTCAAGAACTTCAGCTTCTCCTTCGGGGTCCTGGTCATCTCCAACCTTGAGCAGTCCGTCCGCTACTGGCCGGTCGCCTTCATCGAGTGGAAGGTGAACGAAAACCTCCGTGTCCGCAGCTTTAACGGCATCACCCTGGTCTACGACCTCAATGCCGACCAGGAAACGATCCTCGACTTCACGGTGCAGTACAACTCAAGCAGCTTCCAGCTCAACAAGCAGTACGTCGCCGCAGCCAGCAGCGAGGTCAACCCGTCCGTCGAAGCTCAATCCGTCAGCGCGACACTGGGTGTCACCCACCGTTTCGGCGGGCCGTTTTACGTACGTGCCTTTGCCCAGGGCGATTTCTTCCGCGAGTACGACTTCCGGGCCAACCGCAACAAGTACCAGACCATCAAGGCCGAACCCGGTGCGACCCTCGGCTTTGAAATCGGCGCCAGCTTCTAGGCTACTTGAAGCACTCGCCTATTCGTCGTCAGCACAGCGCTTCGAAGGATCGACACGGAAGGAGCTGTCCGCTCCCGCAAACTTACCGTGCGCTTCCAGAAAATCAATAAGCTCGTCCGCATCCAGATCACTCGCTGAACAGGTGTAGAAGCGGGCATCCTCCCCGTAGCGCTGGATGATCTCTGCCCGCAGGGTTTCGCGCGAATAAGGTTTGTCCGCAGCGATCATCATATCCATGACCGCATGCCCGTGAATCTGCTTATTATCTTCTGACATTCTCGTTTTGGCGGATAGTTACTGCTGTCCGGGAGCAATCCCGATGCCAGCCAGACCGACAAGCACCACTTTGGGCAAACGTTTCAGAGATCTTTCATACACCGCTAAAATCTCCACTTTCCGAGGGATGGCAGCATCACCGGCGGCGGGCGCAAGCATCCGTAATCACGCCTATAAATTTATTTTGACTGCCGGGCTCGGTTCATACACGTTAGGCCCATGGAAAGTGAAAACCGGAAGCTGGTTGGCATTACGGGAGCGCTCGTCGATGTGGCGATCGCCTTTTGTGTTTTTCTCGTGTTCATGTTCGTGATCATCCCTCCGCACGTGCCGATCTATGATCCGGTGTGGAAAATGATCTTCTCGGGCTACTGCTCGGTGGTCATGGGCGGCTTTACCTGGCTGGCCCTTTGCCTGTTTCGGGTCACATTGGTCGACCAAATGCGCCGAAAAAAGAGCAATTAAAATCACAGCAGAACACACTGTATTTCAGGGCCTCTAATAGGCCCTTTTTTATTGTCCCACCCCAGCGGACCACTGGTCACTTCCCCTTGAGTTATAGGGATATGACCGCGAACCCAGTCGGAGTCTGACCTCCCGGGCAGAATGAGGCTTAGCACTCATGCGTTTGCCAAAGCCCCATTAGGAAAGGTTGCCTGTTTGTTTCAATTAGCATATTTAATTTGTGCGTTTGCGATATCCATTTTTGCTAATCTTTTATTGCATAGCCCATGAGTGTGACTAATGTAACGGCAATATGACAACAGCCGCAGCAACACGGTCTACTAATTCGAAGCGTCGCGCCGCTCCGGTGCGCTGCTCGAAGGAGTCGATCCGTCAGGAAGCCTCCCGCATCGAGCGGCTTTCCCATCTGCGGCGCGTGATCGAAGTCATGCCCGGCGCCTGGGCGGTTTTGAACCGTCATCGCCAGGTAGTGTTCGCCAACCGGAGCTTTTCCGGCCTCCTCGATATGGCCAATGACAGCCTGCTGGTTGGTCTGCGAATCGGCGAACTGCTCGGTTGCGAATCCTCCACCCTGCGCCGTTCGGGCTGCGGGACAGCCCCAGGCTGCGGCAAATGCCCTGTCAACACGACAGTGGACCGCGCCTTCGAGGGCGAGGACGCCAAAGACGACTGCACGCTGCGCACCGTCAATGGCAGTAATCATGAAACACGCAGCTACCATATTAACGCCCGTCCGGTAGAAACCAAGGTCGGCCGTTACGTGCTTTTATCCCTCCTAGAAGTTTCGCAAGAGACTTTTTGAGGTATAGACAGAGAGAATAGATTAGGGGATTAACCGGCCTTTAGAGCCGGCGTGGGGAGTCCGGGGTGAGAGACGGACTCCCCCTTTTTTGCCCAAATTCCAGGATTTACCCCAAAAGAAAAGCCCCGGCCATCGACCGGAGCTTCTCGGAAAAGCTTTATTACAGGCTCAAGCCCTGCGCTTTTTTAGTCTGCGCCAGGCAAACAGACCAACAATGGCCATGCCCGGTAGCGGATTAACCCCAAAGGGAACGGCAACCACAGTCCCGCCATCATAGCCGGGCACCATCGAGGCCATCACGATCAAATCCTGGCTCTCGGCATTGGTCAGGGAAACCAGCTGTGAATAGGGCTCGTAGTTTGCGTCAGATGCCAGCTCATAGATATCGGTCAGATATTCGTTAGCAATCTTCGACACCTGTTTGTTGCTACCCTCGCTCTGAATATAGAAGTCACCCTCGTCAGACCACAGGCTGCCATCCGTATCGTGGGTCAACTCCCAGAGCGCCAGCTGAAAAGCCCCGGTATTGACGGAATTCCAGTCCTGAGTCGTCGGACCGGCATAGTACTGGTCGTAAAGGATCGAAACGAGGCGGGCCTGGGCATCAGAAAGCCCCGCGGCGGTCAGCGTCGTTGCCGTGTAGTTGTAGGACTGCCCTATGTTTAGCCCCTGGGACAGCTCCATGCAGAAGGCCACGACATTGGCACTGCTGGTGCCCGACGTGTCCTTGAATGCTATATTGATATTACCCACATAGAGATCGGAAAGATTCCCTCCGTCATAGCTCCCGCTGACGGTCTTGGAGTGGGTGAAGCTGTTAAAGGTGAACGAAACCGGTGTAGCCTGCACGGCTACCGCAGCCACAAGTATCACCGCAGCAGATATGAGTTTCCCCAAGGGAAAGATAAACCGATCAGGCTTCATAATTCAGAGGATATAAATAACGGTACATCAGATAGCAATCCCGTTCAACAATGAGAAACAAGTATCGTTGCACCTTATTCAGAGTTTCAAAGGAACAAAAACAAGAGGCGCTACGGGCAGGAAAATTCCTGGCAGCGTTACTCTCCGTCTAGATAGGCGTCGATATCCGCATCGCGTTTGCGCACGAGTCGCGCACCGATATAAATCGATCCCAAGTAAAACAGGAAAAGCACGACTCCGAGCATAATGGTCGAAATCGGATCGGCAGGCGTGAGAAACGCCGAGGCGACCACGACCAGCACAATCGCCACACGCCAGTGTTCTCGCAGTTGCTGCGGCGTTACGACGCCGATGTATTGCAGCAAGATCAGCACGAGCGGAAACTCAAACGCTAGCCCCGCCCCGACCATCATCCAAACGACCAGGCTGTAGTAGCTTTGCGCTGTCCAGATAATGCCGAGGTCGAGCTGCTTGTTCAGCAACAGCGTCATCTCCAGGCCCACCGGCAGCACCATAAAATAACTGAACAGACACCCGAGCACGAAAAGCACGAACGTCGCCGCACATGCCGGCACGAGTACGCGCTTTTCTTTTTCCGTCAGTCCCGGCGCAACAAAGCGCGAAAAATGGTACAGCACAAAAGGCAGTCCCAGCGCAATCCCCCCGATCATGCACACCTGGATAATGACGGAAAACACGCCCATGACGGTCGTCGTCGTCAGCGCAACCAACTCGCTCGGTTCATTTTTCACCGCCCGGTCCAGAGGATAGCGCAGAGCCGCAAAGAAGCTTGGAAAGAAAAACGCAGTGATAACCACACCGGCAATCACGGCGCTGATGCTCTTGAGCACGGCCCAGCGCAGCTCCTCCAGGTGATCGAGGAGCCCCATCGTGCTGGGTTCCTGTTGAGAGGAATCGTCCGTGAGTTCTTCGCCGTTATGCGGTTCGTCCATCATAGCCATCACCAGCTTTCCGTTGACAGGTGTGCTGGAAACCTTTTTCTATCGCGGTTTCCTTACCTACGTTCAATACTTAAACCACGTCACGTGCGGCAAATCCGCCGCCGTACTACCCATAAACAGGATGCCCAAAAAAGCAGCAAAGAAAACCGTACGTTCGGCCAAGACCAAAAAGGCCGCCTCCGCAAAGGCAGTCAAGTACGTCTACGACTTCGGTAAGAAGACCGACGGCGAAACGACCATGAAGTCGCTCCTCGGCGGCAAAGGTGCCAACCTCGCCGAAATGGCCCGCATCGGTCTGCCGGTGCCTCCCGGTTTCACCATCACCACGGAAGTGTGTACCTACTACTATGATAATAAGTGCACCTACCCCAAGACCCTCGAATCCGAGGTCAAGGCCTCCGTCGCCACGGTAGAAAAACAAACAGGTAAGAAATTTGGCGACAGCACCAACCCGCTGCTGTTCTCCGTCCGCTCCGGTGCTCGCGAGTCGATGCCCGGCATGATGGACACCATCCTGAACCTCGGCCTCAACGATAAGACCGTCGAAGCCCTCGCCACCCGCTCCGGTAACGAGCGCTTCGCCTACGACTGCTACCGCCGCTTCATCCAGATGTACGGTGACGTCGTCATGGGCGTGCAGTCCCGCACCGAGCACGAGCACGAACCCTTCGACGAGGTCATGACCGCCCTCAAGAAGGAAGTCGGTGCCGAGCTCGACAGCGACCTTTCCGCCGACGACCTCAAGGAGCTGATTTCCCGCTTCAAGAAGCTGATCAAGCAGCGCACCAAGAGCTCCTTCCCGGAAGATCCCTACGACCAGCTCTGGGGTGCCGTCGGTGCCGTCTTCGGCTCCTGGCAGAACGAGCGCGCCATCCTGTACCGCCAAAAGTACAACATCCCCGCCGCCTGGGGTACGGCCGTCAACGTCCAGACCATGGTCTTTGGTAACATGGGTGACACCTCCGCCACCGGTGTGGCCTTCACCCGCGACCCCGCCAACGGTGAAAACGTCTTCTACGGTGAGTACCTGATCAACGCTCAGGGCGAAGACGTCGTCGCCGGCGTGCGCACCCCCAAGCCGATCGCCAAGCTGGCCGAGGAAATGCCCGAGTCCTACAATGAACTCGAACTGGTCCGCCGCAAGCTGGAGAAGCACTTCAAGGACATGCAGGACTTCGAGTTCACCGTTGAGGACAAGAAGCTGTACATGCTCCAGACCCGTAACGGTAAGCGCACCGGCCTCGCCGCTGTCCGCATCGCCGTGGAAATGAACAAGTCCCGCCTGTGCAGCGAAAAGGCTGCCGTCAAGCGCATCCCGGCTGACTCCATTTCCAGCCTGCTGGTCCCGGTCTTCGACATCGCCGAGGTCAAGAAGTCCAAGCCGATGACCTCCGGTCTGCCCGCCGGCCCCGGTGCCGCCACCGGCCACATCGTTTTCTCCGCCGCCCAGGCTGAGCACTACGCCCACCAGGGTAAGAAGTGCGTCCTGTGCCGTGTCGAAACTTCCCCGGAAGACCTCCGTGGCATGATCGCCGCCGAAGGTATCCTGACCAGCCGTGGCGGGGTTTCCTCGCACGCCGCCCTCGTCGCCCGCCAGATGGGCAAGGTCTGCGTCTGCGGTGCTCAGGAAGTCATGATCGACTACGAAAAGAAGACCCTCGCAGTCGGCAGCACAGTCCTCAAGGAAGGTGATTTCATCTCCATCGACGGTACCACCGGTGCTATCTTCGCCGGCCAGATCCCGACCGCTCCGTCCGAAGTCGACCAGGTGCTCAGCGGCAAGCTCAAGCCTGCCAAGAGCTACACCTACCAGATCTTCGACACGGTCATGAAGTGGGCTGACAAGTACCGCAAGCTGGGTGTGCGCACCAACGCCGACACCCCGGCCCAGGCCAAGATGGCTGTCGCCCTCGGCGCAGAAGGCATCGGCCTGACCCGTACCGAGCACATGTTCTTCGAAGGCGATCGCATCACCTTCATGCGTCAGATGATCCTGGCCAGCGACGAAGCCGAGCGCCGCAAGGCTCTGAAGAAGCTCCTGCCCTTCCAGCGCAAGGACTTCACCGGTCTCTTCAAGGCTATGGAAGGCCGCGCGGTCACCATCCGCCTGCTCGACCCGCCGCTGCATGAGTTCCTCCCGCACGACGCCGCTGCCCGTAACGCCATTGCCGAAAAGCTGGGCGTCAGCTCCGAGCTCGTCGCCGAGCGCGTCAAGAGCCTGCACGAAGAAAACCCGATGCTTGGCCACCGCGGCTGCCGCCTCGGTATTTCCTACCCGGAAATCACCGAAATGCAGGCCCGTGCGATCTTCGAGGCCGCCGCTTCCTGCCTCACCGGCAAGAAGAAGGTTCCGGTCAAGGTCGAGGTCATGGTCCCGCTCGTAGGCTTCGCAGCCGAGCTCAAGCTCCAGTCCGAGGTGATCCACAAGGTGGCCGCCGAAGTCATGGAAAAGAAGAAGGTCAAGATCGACTACATGGTCGGCACGATGATCGAAATCCCGCGCGCCGCTGTCCGCGCCGCCGAGATCGCCGAGTCCGCCCAGTTCTTCAGCTTCGGCACGAACGACCTCACCCAGACCGGTCTGGGCATGAGCCGTGACGACGCTGGCAGCTTCCTGCAGCGCTACAAGGATCTCGACATCCTGCCGCAGAATCCCTTCGCCAGCATCGACCAGAACGGCGTCGGCAAGCTCGTCGAAATGGGCGTCGAAGGTGGTAAGTCCACCCGCTCCGACATCAAGCTCGGCATCTGTGGTGAGCACGGTGGCGACCCGGCATCGATCAAGTTCTTCCACAATGTGGGCCTGAACTACGTCAGCTGCTCGCCGCCCCGCGTCCCGGTCGCCCGTCTGGCCGCCGCGCAGGCTGCCCTCGCCTAACCCGCGAAGCGCATTCCCTCCTTTCAAAGCCCCGGCCCTCGCGCCGGGGCTTTTTTTTGGGGGAGGGAATTAACCGCGAAGACGCGAAGGCGCAAAGGAGGAGCATTGACTTCTGGCTTTACCGCCTCCGCGCTTTCGGTCTTTGTAGTAGAAATAAATGGAACCCCTCTTGGGAATTGAAAACTCCTTGGCTAAAAAAGCCGTTGATTGCGCCTACAGAGTACATACGGCACTCGGTCCCGGGTTGCTGGAATCAGTTTATGAGAAGTGCCTGTTCCATGAACTTTCCAAGCAAAACCTGAGCATTGAGACACAAGTCCGCCTCCCCGTCATCTATGATGGCGTACAACTGGATGCTGGCCTCAGACTCGACATCTGGATGGAAAGAAAAGTCATCCTTGAACTCAAATCGACCGAGGAATTGACACCGCTACATCAGGCTCAATTACTCACTTACCTGAAATTAACCGGTAACCAACTCGGTCTTCTCATCAACTTCAATACCCCGTTAATCAAGCATGGTATCCGGCGTCTCGTCCTAAGCCGTTAAAGACGGCCCAAACCGTTCTCCAACTGCGTCAACATTCTCCTTTGCGTCTTTGCGCCTTTGCGGTTAATCCCCTTCTCTTTCCATGATCGATACTGACGACCTGAACCCCATGATCAACCGCGCCTGCCTGCTGGGCGTGGAGCGCCCCGGCATGTACGCGGGCGAAGCCGAGAGCCTGCTTGATGAACTCGAAGAGCTGGCGGCAAACCTCAGGGTCGGCGTCGGCCTGCGCAAGATCGTCCGCATCCGTGAGCCGCAGTCGGCGTTCCTGCTCGGCACCGGCAAGGTGAAGGAAGTGCTCGAAGAGGTTGCCAAGGAGGAGTGCGACTCGATCATCTTCGACGAGGAGCTCACCCCCGCGCAGCAGCGCAACTGGGAGCGTGAGGGCGACGGAAAGATCCTCGTCATCGACCGGCAGGAAATCATCTTGGACATTTTCAACCGGCGCGCCTCGACTAAGGAAGCCAGCCTCCAGGTCGAGCTGGCTCAGCTTGAGTACCAGCTGCCGCGCATGAAGCGCGCGTGGACCCACCTTGACCGCCAGCGCGGCGGTGGCGCTCTCCAGCGTGACGCCGGGGAAACCCAGCTCGAGCTGGACCAGCGCATGATCCGCACGCGCATCTCAAAGCTCAAGACCGAGCTCAAGGACGTCGTGCGCCACCGCGAGACCCAGCGCAAGCAACGCATGAAGGTACCCCTGCCCTCGGCCGCGATCGTCGGCTACACCAACGCCGGTAAATCCTCCCTGCTCAACCGCCTGACCGGGTCCAAGGTCCTCGCCGCGGATAAGCTCTTCGCCACGCTCGACCCGACCACCCGCCGCATGGAGCTACCCTCCGGGCAGGCCCTGCTCGTCACCGACACGGTCGGCTTTGTCCGCCGTCTGCCGCACCGCCTGGTCGAGGCCTTCAAGGCCACGCTTGAGGAGGCCATCGTCTCGACCTTTCTCATCCATGTGGTCGATGCCTCCAGCCCCGAAGCCGAGGCCCACTACAAAACCACCCTCAGCGTCCTCAAGGAACTGGGCGCCGAGACGAAAAACATCCTCACGGTCTTTAACAAGATCGACCGAGGCATCGACGGCCTGCATGAGGCCGAGCTGCACCACGACCACCCCAACGCGATCTTTATCAGCGCCCACACCGGCGAGGGCATGGACCAGCTACTGGACAAGTGTGAGCAGATGCTGCGCGAGTTTGCCGAACCGATGACCCTGCTCATCCCCCACAGCCGCTACGACCTGATCAACAAGCTCCATGAGGCCGGAGCCGTCCAGGACGAGGAGGCGCAGAACGAGGGCGTCCTCATCCACGGTAACATCCCCACCCGCCTTGTGGACGCGGTCGCGGAGTTCAAGTTTGTCCAATCGTAGTCGACACTCAGAGCTCCGATACGGCTATCGTTGGAGCAGCCAGTATTTCTTTCTGCTTCTCCTGCGCCGGGGACTACAGGCTTTCTTGTAGGCAGTCAGGGTCATTCTTCACGCCCCTCTCAGGATCACAGCCCCTTGCGCACAGCGGTTTCCCTGTCGTAAAGGGGATTGCCAAAGCCGGGGCGATCATTGTAGTGTCACTGATATCTCTCATGAAGCGCGTCGTTGTTGTAGAAGACCAAACCATCCTGCGGGACCTGATCTGCCGCTTGTTGGAGTCGTACCCCGGTATCGAAGTCGTCGGGGCTTTGGCTGATGGGCACGAGGCCCTGCGTGAGATTAACGATAAAAAGCCTGACATCGTCGTGCTGGACATCATGCTCCCGCAGCTCAACGGCGTCGAGGTGCTCCGCCAGCTCAAAAACGCCGACCGCAAGCCGGACATCCTCGTCTTCTCGGCCTTCCCGAGTAAAAACGTGGTCCGCAAGGTACTCGAAGCCGGTATCGAGGGCTTTATCGAGAAGGACGCGAATTTGAACGAACTGGAGGTCGCACTGGAAAAGATTGCGGCCGGCCAGAGCTATTTCGGCCCGCGCATCGTGGACATCATGCGCGAAATCATGATCAACCCCAGCCAAGGGGATTCTCTGGAGGAGCTGACACCGCGCGAACGGCAGGTCCTCCAACTGATCGCCGAGAGCTGCACCAGCAAGGAAATCGCAGCGAAACTCGACATCAGCGTGAAGACGGCCGACACCCACCGCGCGAACCTGATGAAGAAGCTCGGCGTCCACGACGTCGCAGGCCTCACTCGCCAGGCTCTTTCCTTTGGCCTGATCGACAATCCCCAGCAGCTTAACTAGCCTGTAACTGAGCTGATATGCGTCTGGGGAGACCAACTTTCATTGACAGCCGCCCTAATACGCTACATTAAGTTTATTCCTGCTACGGTTATGACTTTCCCACGGATCGCCATCGCTTGTGTACTGCTCGCAGCCATACTTCCGCTGTCGGGCTTTCGCAAAGCCAGCTACAAAACCGCCGACGAGATCATGGGCGAGCTCAAGACTCGCCAGGCCGTGAACTCCGAGGTCGACCTGATCAAGATGGTCATCGTCGATGAAGGCGGGAACACCCAGGTGCGCGAGATGCTCAGCGCGGTGAAACCCGACAAAGACGGCAACCTGCGCTACCTGATCCGCTTCCTCGCCCCCGACGATATCAGCGGGGTCGCTCTGCTGACCAAGGAAAAAGGCGGCGACGAAAGCGAACAGTACTTTTACCTTCCAGCGCTCGGACAGGCGCGTCAGATCACCGGCTCGCAGAAGAATACACCCTTCATGGGCTCGGACTTCACCTTTGACGATCTGCGCAAGGAGAATACGAACGAGTTCCAGTACTACCGTCTGCTCGACGAGGAGCTGGAGGGCCGCGAGGTGTATGTCATCATGTCGGCTCCTGCGAATGTGGACATCAAGAACCGGCAGGACTACGCCAGTCGCCTGCTCTACATCGACAAGGAGGACTACAACATCCTGCGCGTCGAGTTTTACGCCGAGGGTGAGCGCGAACCGTATAAGACCTTTAACGGCTACGACTACAACTCCTCCGAGGTGGACGGCATGACGGAGCGCCCGCGCCGCGCCACGATGAACAACCACCTGAACAACACCACTTCGATCATGACGGTGCTCAAGGCCCGCTTGAACAAGGATGTCCCCGAAGAGGTTTTCACGGTTGAATCCCTCCAAACCCAAGATGCCAGCAACGAAGCACTCCTGGAGATCCTTGACGAGCCGCATACGGACGACAGCAACAAGAGCTGAACGGCTCTGGGCAAATTCGTTAATTACGATACTGTCCTACACGCATTTCGCTTGTGACCGAGGGTAAAACCCCTATGTTGCAAGATCATCAGCACGGGTAATCACGCCCTCGCTGATCGCTTAACGGGTGTCACGTCTCTTCCAGTTTTGCTACCGGCATGCCCTGGGAGTCTTTGGGGTATTTCTGCTGCTTACAGGCTTCGGCTTGTGGCAGGCTATGCGCTTGGAGATCAACGTCTCCACGGACGAACTCATCCCGCACGATAGCCCCGAACGCATGCGCTATGAAGCCGTGCGCGACGAATTCGGCTCTGACCAGTTGGCCTCAGTCTACATCGAGGACACCCAGCTGTTTAGCCCCGAGAAGCTGGCTCTGCTCAAGCAGCTGACACTGGACCTGAAAAAGCTCCCCGAGGTCCAGCGGGAGGAGAACCTCTTTACCGCTAAAAACATCACCGGCTCCGGCGGTTGGGTCGACACCTCTCCACTCGTGAAGCGCGTCCCTGAGACGCAGAAGGAAGCTGACTGGCTCAAAACAGTCGCAAAGGCCAATCCCCTGCTGACGCGAGCGATCCTGTCCGAAGACGGCGAGGCCACTCTGCTAAGCCTTTACCTCAAGCCCTCTACCTCCTCGGAAAGTCATTACGACCGCAAAGTCTACGAGAGCATCGAGGGTATCCTGAAAAATTACAACGGGAAGTTTGACCGGGTCTTTCAAGTCGGCTCACCCGCCATTCACGTGTGGATGAGCGACTACATCCTCGGCGACCAGAAGTTTCTCCTGCCCCTCTCCTGCCTGATCCTGATCGGGCTAATCGGGCTGCTCATGGGCAGCGTACAGGCATCGCTCATCCCGGTCATCAATGCCGCCATCGCTACGATCTGGACCCTGGGCTTCATGTCCATGGCGGGTATCCCCATCGGGATGCTCAACTACATCGTCCCGGCGCTGATCCTGATCATCGGGGCCACCGAGGATGTCCACATCCTGACCGAGTATCGGGAGATTCGCGACGAGGGCATCACCGGGCTGGCCGCCATCGAGGCCGTAGCCGGGCGTATCGGGCTGACCCTGATGCTCACCGCAATGACGACGACGCTCGGCTTTGCCGTGACGGGCATCAATGCCCTGCAGATCATGCAGGACTTCGGCATGAGTGCGGCCTTCGGCTTGATTGCCCGCTTCGCCGTCTCCGCCATGTTTCTGCCTGCGTATCTGCGCTTCTTCGGGCGCTTCATCCGCAGTAATTCCAAGGGCAGCGAGCAAAACTCACGCCAGCGCCGCCTCACTCTGCGAGTCCGCCACTGGATCATGACCCATGCGATCGGCCGCCCGCGCACGGTCATCGCCGTATTCGCGATTCTTTGCGTACCCTGCCTGTTCCTGATCCCGCAGATCAAGGTCAGCAACGACCTGCTGAGCTTCCTGCGGCCAGACTCTCCCATCCTGGAAAAGCTCAACACGGTCTCGTCGCGCCTGAGTGGCAGCAAGGTCGCCTACATCACCCTGGAAGGCGAGCCGGGCGAATACCGTCAGGCCAAGAAGCTAATGCAGGTGGAGAAGCTCAGCGAGTGGCTGCGGCAGCGCGATGATGTCGATAAGGTCATCGGCCTGAATGACTACCTCGCCCTCGTGAACAAGGCTATGTTCGGAGATGACCCGGCCATGCTCAAAGTCCCGGACAAGGATGGGCTGGTCGCTCAGTACCTGCTGTTTTTCCACCGCTCCACTCTCCAGCCGTACGTCAGCGGTGACTTTTCTGCCGTCAACCTGACCCTGCGCTGCAATCTGAATGACAGTAGCGCCTTCAATCAACTCGTGGACGAGATCGAGAACAAACTCGGCAGCGGAGAGTTCGGGATGCATGGCTACAGCGTGACGGGGCAGTCCGTGCTGGCTTCCCGCGCTGTGGACAAGGTGATCACCGGGCAGGTGCTCTCACTCTCCAGCATGATCGCCTTTTTGTTCATCACGGTGGGCCTGTTGTTCCTCTCGTGCCGCGCAGGTCTGCTGACGGTTTTTTCAAATGTTTTCGCCGTACTGATGGTCTTCGGGCTGATGGGGCTGACGGGCATCCCGCTCAACGTCGGCACCTGCATGGTGGCCGCCATCACCATTGGCATCGCCGTGGACGACACCCTGCACCTGATGGTGCGCTATAACAAAGAGCTGAAGGTGCACAAGGAGGAGATGCCCGCCATCGCCAGCGCTTTACGCTCCGAGTTTTACCCGGTGATGACGACCTCGTTCGGCCTGGCCGGCGGGTTTCTCGTGCTCGGTTTTTCCAGTTTCCTGCCCGTCATGCAGTTCGGCCTGCTGAGCGCCTTCGTCATGCTGCTGGCCTTTGCGGCCGACGTCCTGCTGACGCCCGTGCTGCTGTCCACCACACGCTTGATCACCCTCTGGGATGTCATCGGCTTTAACCTTCGTCAGGCGCTCATCGAGTCTTCGCCGGTCTTTGCAGGCATGAGTAAATGGCAGGCGAAAAAGCTGATCCTGCTGGCCAACATCGAGGACTGCGAGCCTGGCCAACGCATCATCCGCGAGGGCGAGCTCGGGCACCGCATGTACGTGGTGATCGATGGGGAGTTTGAAGTCAGCAAGCAGGTTGAAGGCAATAAACTCGTCCTCTCCACGCTCTCGCTGGGCGGTGTAGTCGGTGAAGTTGCCCTGGTCTCCAGCGTGCGCCGTACCGCCGATGTAACCGCAAGCACCGCGGGCAAGCTGCTCGTCCTGGACTGGGACAGCATGCTCAAGCTCCAACGCTCCAGCCCATTCCTTTCCAGTAAGCTGTTCCTGAATCTCTCACGTGTTTTAGGCATGCGCCTCAACGATTCCCTCTCGCGCATGAACACCAACAACCCGTTCCCGCCCAAAAGCCAAAGCAAGTAGCTAACGTCCAAAATAGTTTTTTTTGGATACAGCCCGCTAATACATGCACATCGTGCGTCACGATGATAAGACGGTTAGGGAATCGACTTGCAGTCACCCACTCATGTGCTAAGGGTTAGGGACTGCCCCTCAATCTAAACTGACAAAACTATGGCTACAAAAAAAGCTGCAAAGAAGGCTGTGAAGAAAGCCGCCGTGAAGAAGACCGCTGTTAAAAAGACGGCAGTAAAGAAAACGGTTGCAAAGAAAGTTGCCAAGAAAGTCGCTGCCAAGAAGACGGTTAAAAAGGCTGCCTCCCCTCTCACCACGGTGATCGCAAAGGTCGACATCGGCTGGGGTAACAACCTTTACATCCGCGGTGAAGGTGGCGGTCTCGACTGGGACAAGGGCCTCCTCATGGATTGTGTGGATGGTGACTGGACCTGGTCGACGGCAAGCGCCAAGGAAGGCGTCGTCTTCAAATTCGTCATCAATGATGAAATCTGGGCCGAAGGTGAAAACCTCACCGTAGCTGCAGGCGGCACCTCCGTCTCTTCGCCGACTTTCTAAGCTCGCCTCTGCTGCCCTTAGCAACGCCTCAAACCGGGTTAACGGCTGTACGCAGCCCGACCGGTTGCTGTGTTCTTTGGGCAGAGACGCTTGTACCGACAGACTGGGATATCGTTCCCGTCTGGCCAGTATTACTGTTACCTTCTTCGAGAAGCCAGTAGAGCCGTCGCCGGCTTATAGCTCAGAGCCTCGGCACGCGTCATTCATTCCCCGCGTCAGCCTCTGACTCCTGTATCCCGGAAAGCTCCAGCAGGCGACGCCGGATATACGCTGCCGGGTCTTCACCACCCGCAGCGCGTTCCAGCTCAGCGAAATTCTTGAACTTGATCGAGCGCACCTCGACCCGAGTAAACGGGACCGGGAGGTAAAAGCGGTCCCAGCTCTTCAAGCGCCAGGTATGGGCGGGGTTGACCGCAGTCAGTGTGATAGCGACCCCCGCACTACGCGCAGCCACCAGTGCGCCACGCTGCACACTGTAGCAGGGCCCACGGGGGCCGTCCGGGGTGATTCCGACATCATTCCCGTCCCGCAGTAAGCGGACGATCTCGCGGAGGGCCTCCGTCCCTCGCCAACTACTGGAGCCCCGTATCGGCTCGATATCGAGCTTGGAAAAAATCCCTGAGAGCCAGGCTCCATCCTTACTGCCACTGATCAGGCCATAGAAGTTCCGGCCTGGGTACTTCATGTAGCGACGCCCCACCTCGGAAATCATGAAGAGCCGGTTATGCCACAGCATGTGCACACCGGTCAGCCGCTCCGAGAGCACAGCACGCGTCTGCTCGTCCGCATGCAGGCGCAGAGAGCGTGTCCATGCCCAGACCAGCCAGGAGCCCAGCCAGATCGCAAAGCGTTCCTTTCCCCGGATATTCTGAGCCTCTCGGCGTTTTCTCTGTGTCTGCGGCGTCTCCAATACGGCGGCATTCAAGCGCAGGCACATTGACGTTGCAAGCCATCCCCGCGTACGAAAACCTTACCTCCGATGGACACGCCCGATCCCTGCCCCTACCTCCCTGAGGCCGATCCTGGCATGTCATGGCGCTCGCTCGCCCCTTACCGCTCCTCGCCCGGTGCCGACTTTTATCCGGTCGCCCTGCGCTACGCACAAACCCTGTGGATGCGCGGCCTCTCAGCCCGTAGCCTGCTGGCTCTGGATAGAGCTCTGTTCGCGCAGATGGATGGCTCTGAGCCAGTCCTGAGGGAGTGGCCGCTCCCCTACAGGGCTACAGCATGGATCGTCGCTCACAATCCAACCGGCGTCTTTATCGGTAACCCTCGCGTGCATTTCCAGCACCTGGCTGACCGTGTGCGCGGGAGTGACGCTGCCCGCAAGAGCTGGCGCGCCTGGGCCTGCTGGCGGCTCGTACGGGCCGTTGATCCACAACTCCCGGGCGACCCACGCCATATCGTGGCCGAGCCCACGGATAGCGCGATTAGCGATGGACTCTCCGCCCATGGACACCCCGGGGAGGCAGACCTGTGGCGAAGCGCTCTACTAGCACTCGAAAATCCCTGAGAAGGCCCAAAGACTGCCCCACGTCCTCGGTCTCACTCGACCGGCACAGCCTCGATCTGCCGAAAGCGCCCACTGTTGCGACCCGCAATCGCGCGCATGGAGGCCACCTCTTCCGGCTTGCTGACCGTCGTCTGGTAATGGATGACGTGGATACGGGCCGGTTCAGGCAGAGAACGCTGCAGCTCCCGGATGATATCGAGCACCTCCTCCTCGGAAATGGTCTTGCCGGAGCGGTTGATCTCGCCGTCTGTAACGACAAAGATGACCTCCGGGGCAAAGCTAAAGGCCTGCTTTAGCGCGGTATCGAGCCGGGTGCCACCGCCTTCGATAAGTTTCGGGCCAGGGCTGCTACGACTGGAGATGGAGGCCCCTGGGCTCTCACTCAGCCCCCTCAGCCACTCGGTAGCGGCCTCCTTGTTTGCGAGGGAGGCCCGCATGAGCTGAGGCTGCCAGGCGAGCGATCCGCCCTCGTAGACGATGAGGTCAAACTGCGTATCTGAGCTCAGCCCGGCGATGAGCGCGGTGATCTCGTCTTTTATCAGACTGAAGTCGAAACGGTACTTCACGCCATCGCGTTGGCGCTCGAACATGGAGTTCGAGGTGTCCACCACAATGACGAAGCGCGCCGCCCCCTCCCGGACGCCGAATAGGTCCAACTCTGAGACGCCGCCCCCCAACCCCTCCAGAGCCGCACTCAGCCCGGACTCTCCCAGCATCGCCTGCGCATCAGGGGCAGGGTTTTCCAGCACGAAGGGGCTGAAGCTATCGCTCGGCAGCTCGGGTAGTTCCGGCAGCGTATCCTCGGCCAGTAGCGAGACCGCCGAAATCTTCTCCACAGGCATCGAGACCCCAGCTGCCTGCTGAAACTCATTCAGGGCCACCCGGTGGTCGAGCTCTCGTTGCGGCAGGCTAATGCGCTTACCCGCGACAAAAGCCGGGTCTTTACGCCCTGAGGGCACCGCAACCATCACCACGACCGCCGCCAGCAGCAGTATAGCCTGCACGACCAAGGCCATAGCCAGGGCACCGGTTTTCCCCCGCCCCCGGTGGGCAGACTTCATAGCGGCCAGGCGGCCCGGGCTTTGGCGATCCGGCATATCTGGCACGCTAGACACCCGCCCACGCTTCGTAAACTGCGAACTTTACTCCCATAAAACCTACTGGAGAGCCCATAAATACTGGATTCAGACCGATGCCGAAAAAGAAAAAGCAACCTTTCTGAAAAAAG
The DNA here is from genome assembly GCF_019603315.1 of Ruficoccus sp. ZRK36. Classification (NCBI taxonomy): domain Bacteria; kingdom Pseudomonadati; phylum Verrucomicrobiota; class Opitutia; order Puniceicoccales; family Cerasicoccaceae; genus Ruficoccus; species Ruficoccus sp. ZRK36. The sequence continues at coordinate 1,709,485 of NZ_CP080649.1, read as the reverse complement.
TGCGAATTGACCGCTTGACATACCGCGCCCATCAACTAACTTCGGCCTCTTTCCTCTTTCGAGGGGTGGTAGTTCAGTTGGTTAGAACGCCGGCCTGTCACGCCGGAGGTCGCGGGTTCGAGTCCCGTCCATCCCGCCACTTTTTTAAAAGCCTGTAAGCAAATCGCTTACAGGCTTTTTTGCATACCCATGCAGGCAAAAGTTACCACAAAGTTACCACACCACTACATCCGTCAGCCTACACAATGGCGTCAATATGCACACTCGAAACGAGCATTCAGAAACAGCCCCAACCCCACGCAAAGCCGCCCGCACACACACTATTCAGTGAGCCAATAACCTAAATTTTCTGCCTCATTCATCATTTCCTGAATTAATTCGGGCAACCAAACTAAGGTCGTCCCCCTGCCCTTAGAATCATCCATACGTGACGCGATACGTCGGCCATAACGCTTTTGAATGGATATAAATCCACTTTGAGACAATCCCGTCCAGGGACAATGCTGATGCCTCCGAGGGGCACGAATAAATTTGGGAGGTATTGGAGGAAAAAGTACTTTTCGATCATCAAGTTCATGACGATATGGCGCAGTTTGCTTGCACCGTCCTCCTCGAAACGCACACATGACACTCGGTAGCCAAAATAGTCGTGTTCCCGTCACCGTATCCGGGTTAAACTTAAATATAATTGTTCGTCGTCCCAAACTACTAATCCAGTCATAAAACCCGCCATGGGATAACGTGGTCCAGGGGCATCGTTCCCCTGATTCAGGTGGGCGAATCCATATTGGTACATAGCCGTTAAAATAGACACCTTCGTAAAAACAGCCTTCCGTTATTTTTATCCCACAACTCCCCCTCAAAGACGACAAATCCCTGTCTTGACTGTAAGGTGATGTAACTGGGTTCACCCTCCTTCATATGGCCCGACCAGATCCAAAAAAAAGGAGAAAGTGAAAAAAAGACTATCGATATCTTATAATACCAGCAATTTGGGTAAAATCATGAGGTTAACGATACGAAACCGCGATATTATCTGGCCGGTAATATATTGGCAGGCAGCCTGCCTACCTTAATGTTGTGCGCTTTTCCCGCACGCTTCAGCCGATTTTACGTATTTGTGCGTTTTCTCCGCACATCTTACTCGATATAATAATTAAAATGAACTATGTCATTTGGAATGAGTAAACAATTTGTCCCGGCCGAATATCAAGCATCTATCACGCAAGACCTCTGTTCAATGATCAACGACATGAGATTAGACCAAAATATGAAAGTTTACGAATTTGCAAATTTTCTGGGAGTTTCTCGGTCAGAGCTATCTCGCGTCTTGAACAATAAGATTCGACCAGGAAAAAAACTAATAAATAGCTTACTTAAAATCGAGACCATCCCCATGCCATTAAGAATATATATGCTAGATACATATCTACTTATAGAAGTATTAGACTTCGAATTAGGTCACACAGAGGTACCCTCTCTCGGTCTAGAAATCAACGGTCGGCATCACAGTTTCTGAGCATCTTATCGCAAGATACCCAGATAAGTCATCAAAATCATCACCTTTGCCTCCCTTCCAAGCCTTCAGAATCCTTACAGATTTCATATTCTTTCACTACTGGGCTAAAGCGTGGGACTCAGACACCATCAATAGGAAAACATGTAATATATGGGGGATTGGGTTACGGGCCTGGGTACTCACACAAGTCACCGATTATCAGCAAACAGTGACTTCATTCATTTTTGAGTTAAGGCGTAATGAAATCTGCAGTATTGCACGTAGTCGCATTAATACGCATCACTCAGTCACTTGGGCGTACCAATAGTCTTTTTCAGATTGGAAAGCGAAATCATATGCTCATTATTTTGTCGCTTCAGCGCATATCAGTCGATGGGAAAGAGTCACCCGAGCATCGATTTCGGACATTTTTTGAAGAAAAGTGACCGCAGGGAGAGATCATGCAGTCCGGAACCCCAAGCCCAGGCGTCTACGTCAAAAGCGTCAACGGCAAAGACAGAGACGTACCAAGCTTGTGCCTATGACACGGCGACACGCAAGCGAAGCGAAGACATGCCTCAACGAACACTTGTGCCTTTGATTGGCAGTGAGATCATTAAGAACGGAGATAGACCTTCTTTACAAACAGACCTCTGCGGACACAGTCATTGCCTCATGAAATACCAAGCTCCTTCTCCCAATCCAAGTATATTACATTTATCTGATAGTTCCGGTACGAAATAAGAGTCCGTTGATCATCAAAATCCTTAAATAGACTCATCACACCGCCAGGAGTCTCATCTTTTAACTTCTTTTTGATCAAGCACATACCTCCATTAAATCTCGTCAGGAAATCACTTGTCGTCCATGCATCATACAGCATTTTTTGGCGATGATCCATCATGCAAAATACGCTCAAAGTGCTTAGCAGATCCGCAATAATACATGCGTAGAATGAGGATATCGGCAAATGGGTATCGTAAAAATAATACTGATTATGAGATAAATCATGAAATTCACGAGGCCCTTCACCAAGAGCCACCAGAAGATATTTAATCTTGCATTCAGCGGATGCGATCTCCGTACCTCCATAGCTTAAAACTGCCTTTTGTGGTGTATCGGATGTCAGGCTAAGCTGAAACCAATCGTTGCTTGTTTTTGGTTCGTCTTTGAACATATTTTTCATAGCATTAATTATATTTTTTTATTTAAGCATGAGCGCCTAGTTTCTTATGTGGTTTAATCTAAAAAAATCCAAGGCACTGTGGATTTTTTTCGTAAAAAACAGGTAAAATTAAAGTTTAGTTTAACTTGGCCGATTGCTACATCACAATATTCTTCATAAAATAGATAGAATTCATCACGAGATGTCCCTATCGATTTTGTTTTCTTTAGTATTAATGGTACGCTTAATCCCTGGATCTGGACGACCAACATACCAGTGGGAAATATCATACAAGGCCATCTCCCTCTCTTCGAAACTAACAGGAATTTCATGATTGGACGCGAGGCTCTTTACTATTTTTAGAGTAGCATCGGTACCGTCTTCATATAGCTGACTAAGAATATCTTGAAATGAACTCGAGTTACGAAGGATCTCAGTTGGAACAATGCCTTTCAAACGCTCATGGATCGAGACCTCTAGATATCTACGTTCACTATGTTTTTTTATTAATAACGCCTCCTGAAGCTTATTTATCTTCGCTTCCATCTCGCTGAGATTATCTCTTAGTGACCGAATCTCTTTCTTCATCGACTCGGGACGCTGCTTAATTTTTTGGACCAAATAAGACCGATACTGGTCTCTTGATTTAGCCAGCAACGAAGTTAAACCGCGTCGCTCAAAGAACATTGAGCACAGCGCATCTACGGTATAAGATAGGCGTAAATCCAGAGGTTCCTCACCCTGCGTACTGGCTAGCCGATCTCTCAGGTTGAGTCTGGACTGCTCAGCAATTTTTGCGTCCATCAGCCCACCCTCTTCCAAACGCAAAACACCCGTCCCTGAAGGTCCAAGCAAACGCACCCCCCGACGGCCACGACCATCTTTCGCCCAAAGTAGTTGATGCTCCTCCGAAACGCATGAATAAATAAGATGCACGTGAAGCATACCTTCCTCCGGGTGTACCGCAGATGCCACAATCTGTAAGCCTGTCGTTATTACAAATTCCTGCACCAGCGCAGGCATCAAAACGTTCTTCAAAAAGTTACCAACAGGCGGATTCTTTGAATGCTCTAGCTCATTAAACGCTAACGCAAAATCCGGGCGAAAGGAAATTGCAATCTGCCTTAGTGGGGTTGTTTTTCGTTTTCGCGTTCTATTACGACCATACTTGTCAACCACTACAGAGTAATACCAACCTCTATCCTCACTGATGCGTTTCATCAGGAGCTTATACTGCTCTTTTGACAGCATCATTCCGTCCCGATCCAGTCGCATTCCACCTTTAAGACTCGGATATTTTAGCCTAGTATTAGGAAATATATTAAAAGCGTCTCCATACTTATTTTTGGCATGTGAACGAGCCTCCTGAATAAACTCTTGATCTTTTCGATGCTGTTTACTCTGTGAGTCTAGGTGCTCAATCGCTCGATCCGTATTTACCTTGGATGAAATCCTTCCCCTAAGCGGGGATCTTTTATTTTTCATTTTTACCCTCCTCCGCCGATTTGGCACGATCCTTAGCTTTATTTTTTTGCGACCTCCACTCGGCGTATGCTCTAGACACAAGACCATACGTGAGTGACTCACTGTGCTTCCGTATCAAGATTTGCAATAAGCCCGGAGCATTAGGATCAAGTCCATTATCCTTCAGGACCTTGGTATATTTCTCAATGCTGAGAGTATTATTACTAGGAGTTAAATTGAGTTCGTTGGAATTTTCCATGATATCTCCTTTTGAGCAATCGGGCGAAAATCACCAAGTTTTTTTTCAAAAAAATAGCATGTTCCCTAAATTTCCCCCAAATTGCCTTAATTGCGCCCGTTTACCGCTGAACTCCACACACGCATAGATCGCCCATAGCGATGCTCGAACGATGCTTGCAACAGATTAGGTGCAAGCCACCTGCATCCCAGTAGATATTTAGGACGCCTCATCAGACTTATCGTGCGGTAAAAACGCACAAATCCATTCACGGCATTATACGCAACCAATGGACATAGCCATGCGCCGATAGCGGCCAGCTGCGCAAAAAAGCGAGGCAGTGACAAATGGTAAGGCAACCAGTTCGCTTTAGTCAGTATCCCTTGACGTAGGGGTTATCGCTTCTTCGACTCCGCCTTGGCGACACTCGAACGCAGTGAAAACATGCCTCAATTGCGAATTCATCTCCCCCAGTGAATCACGCGTCATCTTCGATGACTGCGGGCCTCCGCATAATCACTAAAGTCTCATCGTTCTCTGGGCTTGCTCACCCCGACCCAGCTTGCCAAGCAATTAAACCAACCAACACAGCCACACAACCGGAAATCCATCATAACCGCTGGGCCAAAAGGTGGGACTCAGGCACGGCGCTTCAACAGCATTAAACCCGACAATTTCTACTGGTTTCTAAAAGAGTGCGAATGGCGTTTTAACCCTGGAAATCACAAACAGCTCCTCAGCCAGCTTAAACACTGGGTCCGAGGCGCAAATAAACACCATTAGCTAGGTCAGCCCCTAAAAAATTCCGAGCCAAACGTGGTCTCGGGGTCTCAGGAGTCAATCGGAAGCAGGGAGCGTTTCCGAAAGGAAATTTTGGCTGCCCAAGCGTGGCGCAGTTCGGAAAGTTGAAGATTTTCTCCGCAATCTCCGAAGGTCGAAAAATTGTTAACGAATGGGTTTTCAGACCGCTTCGGGCACCTCCTCCCTGTTTTCCGGCGGCTCATCGGGGTCCGGCCTAACCGTCCACTTTTATGATCGGCCCTCACAGCCCTTTGTCTGTGAAGCTTTTCCTCCAGAAGATAATCGACGGTCAACCGTTGGCAACGGCTGATCCAGCCAGCCATAAAACCCCAGAAACGTTGTAAGCAGTCTATTCAAGGGAATATTCCAATTCGAACGTAAGAACCTGTTGATCAGTATCTTCAACCATGGAAATGGGTTCAGAGCAAGAACGGATGCTTTGACAGCGCTCATACACAAAGATATGGCAAGAAAGATTGCAGAATTTCTCTCATCTACCATATATTATCTTTTGTTACATAAATCTGCATGAAAGCCACTCTCCTCAAACGCCTTTTCGCCAGTGTCCAAGCCGGTTCCGACTTGGACTTGAAGGCGGTATGTCGTGCTATTGTGGCAGACGAGAAGCGTCTAGGGCACACGAAACTAGCCGAAGACCTTGAGCGTAAACTCGCCAAAGCAGATGCCAAGCAGTCAGCACCGATTCGCAAGCTTGCTCCCTTGCCCTCAACCCGCCGAGATTCAGCTCCTCTAGTCCAGGTACTGGAGCATGATCAGTTACGGCATCACATGGTTCTTCCAGACACGATTGAGCAACGTTTTTTTCGCATAGAAAAGGAGTATGCCGCTCGTACTCGATTGTCGAAGTTTGGCTTGAGGGCACGCCAACGCATCCTCTTCTACGGCCCTCCCGGCTGTGGGAAAAGCTTGGGGGCCGAACGAATTGCTTGGGCAACAGGACTCCCTCTCCACAAAGTGCGCTTTGACACCTTAATCTCGTCATACTTTGGAGAGACCGCATCCAATCTAGGCAAAATTTTCGAGGCAGCAGAAGCACAGCCCTGCGCTCTCTTTTTGGATGAATGCGATACGATTGCCCGTGCACGGGGTGCCCATAATGACGTTGGCGAAGTCTCCCGCGTTGTTAATATGCTGCTGCAGCTACTAGAGGACTATCGTGGCGATGGACTGGTTATTGCTGCAACAAACCATTATGAGGCTCTGGATCAGGCAATATATCGTCGATTTGACGAAGCTGTCGAAATCCCAATGCCTGGGATCATCGAGATCGCACGTTTGCTTGAACAAAGCTTGTCCGCATTGAAGGTATCAAAAAAGCTCCATCTGGAGCATTTCGCGGCTAGTTTAGATGGTTTCAGTTTCAGTGAAGTTGAGCGTATTGCTCAGAACGCTGCGAAGCGCTCAGTTATGGCAAACCGTAAAGAGGTAGCCTTGGAAGATCTAGAATCAGCAGCTCAGGACGTGAAACGACATTTTTAAGCAATGGCCAACACCGACTTTCCCCACTTACCCCTCATCCACAAATTTCGAGGCAATGCAAAGCTGGAAGGCGGAGGCGAAAAACCGGACCGCGTCAAAGAAAATGAGGAGCGAAGGGCAGAGCATGGGGCCTATCTAGCTGATCGATTCAGTTCGTTCTCAGAATCTGCACGGAATCGAAAGGAAGAACGAAAGACCGCTGGCCTGCCTGAAATATCTGGAGGCGATGCATTTCTTCTACAGATTCCAGATGAAGACGACGACGTATTGGAATGGCTTTCTCAAACGCTAAATTTAGAGTTTGTGGCAGAATATGATGAAGGGTTCGTCATCGTCGCCACAGAGGACGTCAACCTTCAAACCGTTCAAGAGCGCCTCAAACAATTCATAAAGGAGGAGCATGGTGGAGGAAAGATGGCTAGCATCCTCGAAGTCTATCCAGAAGTAGATGACCCAAGGCGAATCGAACGGTTACTCGACGAGAAACTTAGAGATTACTGGCCCTTCCGCAAGGACGCCCCCTTTACCTTAGATGTCTCCATTGAAGTTGCTCCTCACAAGAAGCCGAAGGCCAAGCCCAAACAAAACAAAAGGTGGAAGCCCGAAACCAACCAAAAGAAGCGTGAAGAGCACGCCCGTGATGTCAGAAATTATTGGGATGCATATGACACTTTGAGACTCCAGCGAGAAGCTGATCTTGAAGAACTCATCAAGCACTATGGCGGCGAAATAAAAGGGATTTTTGATGATGGCTTGGTTGAATTCCCCGATAGCTTCTCCATGCGGATTCAGATGAGCGGCGAGGGATTCACGGATCTAATAAAAAACCACCCGAATGTCTTCGAAATTACGATTCCTGATGAAGTAGAGCAGCCACTAACGTCACCGCTCAACGCCCCATCCGATGGTGACGATTTTGAACTCAGCCAACCGAGCTCGGATGCCCCGTCAATCTGTGTTGTCGATAGCGGAATACAAGAGGGCCACCGATGGTTGGCCGCAGCCATTGCTACTGCTGATTCCTTTTGCTTTATCCCAGGCGAACCGTATGACGATGTTGCCGACTACGTAGTAGAGGGAGGCCATGGGACTCGGGTTGCAAGTACATGCCTTTATCCGCAAAATGTTCCAGACACAGGCATCCACGTTTCTCCATTTTGGCTTATAAATGCACGTGTGCTTGATCGTCACTGCAATCTTCCGCTAAACTTGTATCCTCCAGTTCTTCTTCAGGAAATAGTTCGTCGTTATTCGGAAAAAACCAGAATTTACCAGCATTCAATTGCTGCAAATATGCCATATCGAACCCAGCGAATGAGCACCTGGGCGGCATCCATCGATTATTTGAGTTATCATGAGGACGTTTTATTCATTCAAGCAGCAGGTAACATCCACGACAGAGGAAGCCGCACTACAAATCCCGGAATCATCGACCACATTTCTGCCGGTCGGGAATATCCATTTTACCTAGAAGAACCCAACAGCCGCATTGCCAATCCTGCTCAAAGCCTTCAAGCATTGACCGTAGGATCGATAAGCAGCGATTTTTATGATAATGGCATCAAACGCTCTGTTTCGGATGCGTTACATCCTTCTGCCTTTAGCCGTTCTGGGTTTGGAATGTGGAATAGCATTAAACCCGAAGTGGTTGAATATGGCGGAGACTTAGTTCGCGATACAGGGGTGCCACCTTCGTTGAGCACTGTTTCTGAGGTCTGCCCTCAGATGGCACGTTCGACTTTAGACGGTGGTCCTGCAATAGCTCGGGACCAAGTCGGGACATCGTTCTCAGCCCCTAAGGTCGCACACATCGCAGGCATCTTAGCCACGCAATTTGAGAATCGAAGTCCACTTCTGTATCGAGCGTTGATTGTAAACTCAGCACGCTGGCCCGATTGGGCTGAGCGTGCCGACCCAACACAACAATGTTTTGCCTTAAAGACTCTCGGATACGGTGTGCCCAATTTAGAAAGGGCAACTGAGAATGCTCCTACGCGCGTTTGCCTCATTCCAGACGAAGAGTATGAAATCAGGGCCGGAGAAGGATTGATTTTTGGTGTTCCGATTCCAGATGCAATTCGAGCTCCCGGAGCAGATTTTCCGGTTCGAATCGATGTAACACTCTCGTATGTTGCAGAGCCTAGGAGAACACGTAAATCGCGACGAGGCTATCTCGGGGTTTGGCTAGATTGGCATACCAGTAACTCGGGGGAGGATTTCCACGATTTCAAGAATCGAGCAATTAAAGACTTCAGCGATGACCCCACTATCAGAGGTAATTCCTTCAGTTGGATGTTGGCCAGACAAGATAATCACGGCGTGATTCGAGGTGGTCATCGCAAAAACGGGACAGTGCAAAAAGACTGGACCGTTGCTCGCAGTAACGAACTGCCGGATACTTTTGGCATCATCGTTCGTGGCCACAAAGGATGGGATCGCGGTAATGAAGAAGCGAAGGCCCGATTCTCACTGGTGGTTTCATTTGAAGCTCTTGAAGCTGATGTCCGAATATACGAAGAGGTCAGAACTGCCGTTCAGACTGAGTTGGCAATTGAACAATTAATCTGATCCTGAAATAGGTCTATTGCTCGTTTAGCTTTCTTCGATAATTTTCCTCCGTTGCTTCCGCTGTGCCCGCCAGTCCTCCAGCGTGGCAACTTGAACAACGCCCGGATGCTGATGGGGTCTCGGCCCTTGACCGTCTTGGGAAGGAAGATGATTTCCTCCTAGATATCCGCGGCGAGCTTGAGCAGACCCATAATCAGGGATAAGCGGGCGCGGTTGACGTGGGTAGGCGGGCAATTTCGCATAGTCAGTACGCCCGGTCAAAAGAGTTGCAGCGCACCCAGCTCCACTGAAAGACGGAGAAAACAGCAACGAGATGGAATAGAAATATCTCAAAGGTAAAAAAGATTACCGCCTAGCAGGCCGCAGTCCAGGCACCTCCCGATCGCTACAACGATACCCTTATTGAAAATATCAATGCACAAAGGGCTCGAACCTCTTCTATTCGATACGATGCCACGCCATGAGAGCAGACTCCAGGTCCGGGCTAAGTACTGGGGGATTTTTAACGGGATACCAACTTTGATGGGCGAGAAACTCAGCTAACGCTGCGTTGTCCGTTTGAATGCCGTAAAACTCAAGCACGGCATCGGCTATGTTTTTACGATCCTCATTGCCAAAAGGTTTAGCGTAGTACTGTTCAAGTTTTCGCTGTAAGTAGGCCCGGCGTTTCTCTTGTTTGGGATCATCCTCAGACTTAAGATCAGACAGCGATTTTTGGTATTGGGAACGAGTCTTTTCGTACTCAGTCTCTATGATCCCCAGAAGTCGCTCAAAACCCTGAGGAGACTTCGGATACATCGTAAAGATATAGCTGATCGCAAAATCCTCGGGCTCAGTAAACGGCGATTCTCGCCAAACGAGGGACTGCCCATCGGACGAAGGTTTCCAGTCTCCAGCCGTAATCGCACGGTAAAACTGACCATCACGGAACAAATCGGATTGAGTCTTTTGCGGCTCGGATAATGCCTTGTCCGGCTCCGTTTCATCAAAGGCCCCACGCTCCTTCAGGTACTGCTCAAAGGCAGCGTTGTTCAGGATAAACTCCGCATTCTCCAGCGGGGGAGCCCAACTCTCTGCCGTCCGGGTCACATAAGGATAAACTTGAGCAATTCCGAACTCCAGCGATTCAAGGTAGGGTTTCTTGTATTGCAGCTCCCAGTCAATGGGACGCTTACGGGTCGACCCCAGACCGTTGTAGCCATGAGTCAAATAGGAAACTTCCAGCACCTTTGTGCTTGATGGAGGAAAAGTCATTTCCCAGGCGAACAGATGGCTAAACTGCTTCTCCTTATCCTTGGGAATATACTCCGGTTCATAGACATCGTCACCACTGCGGGCAACAAAGCCGTAACGCTCCATACGCTCGGTTTGGAAACGGGCATCTCCCTCTGTATCGGCTCGTCCATCCTCAGCCGTAATCGGAAATCCAACCTGCGCCGTCACCGCCACATCCGACAGATTCTTCAACACAAACCGGCATTGGAATCGGGCCAGATCGCGGTGTTTGAGATTACCAGTGACAGGGCCATCCGCCGGAACAAGCGTGATTTCGACCTGCTCTGAAACCATCTGAATGTGGTCGGTTCCTGACAACTGCAAATCAGCTCCCCCGCCGTCAAAGACACCTACATTCCCAAGCAGGATCAACGGGAAAAGCAAAAGTAACAAACACACAGAGCGGGCAGGATTCATTACGGTCTAATACCACTGCGACTCAATGCCATCAAGGCCAATTGCAATGAGTCCATTGGCTGGCCTCTCCCGATCCGGGAGAAGGCTACAGATGACATTTATTTTCATTCCGAGGCAAAGGGAATGCCCCGTCGATCAGCTACCACGTTCCCTTACCATCCTCCGGTCCGATAAAGGAGCGGATGCCTTGGGATTTGATCGCGATTTGAGCTTCATCAAAAGCGGCGGTGTCAGCCGAGAACTCATCCTCCCACAAGGTGGTATTATGGTACTCGTCCTCGATCTCAAGCGTCCAACCTTTGCTCTCTTCAAGCCGGTAGATTTCGATAAAAACGGTGGCCCCATCCAAATAAAAAGGCTGGGACAAGGGGGAGGATATGATTGTCGGTTCTTTGTCCATTATTTTTATGCGAGGTTACGCAAGAAAACTTAGTCACCCATGACCAAAACGCACGCCTTTTCCGTCGCCTAAAAAAGCCCAGCGGGTGGCAATTTCAGCTGAATGTGCTTTGTATAAACGGACCTAGACTTACGTGCGGAGCACCATGCTCGATTCAGCAAGGCGGAGGCAAAGACTCACAAGCCTTTAGCCCAGCCAAGACCAGTCAGAAACCAACATCAATTTCCGACTGCGGGCACGTTCCGATCCAAAGTCTCAGCACGGCCCATAAGCGGGAAAAACATATCCCGCAAAAAGGAGACTAACATCAAACACCGTTCGCCCCTAAAAAGGAGAGGCAAAACGCCTCCCGGGTATTCGTGGCAAGTCCACCCGACTTACCACTCAAAACTAGCGCGGAGGCATGCCCAACGACACACAAAATCAGTGCGATTAGCAGCCTCCTTACAGGTTGGCCACAAACAACCCGTGGCCAATAATGCGAGTCCACATATTGCCACCACCACCCCAAACGGTGATCAATATGACGTTCGCGTCGCCTCTTGAACAAAATACTTAGAGGCTGGACGAACTTGGTCTCGGCCACCGTTTTCAACGATAGCGTAGCCGCAAATTCACGGCTAAAAACGGGCGCTAACAAAACCTGCACCTCCTTCTTCAAACGCTCCTCGAAGGAACTCTAGACAATCCCTACTTGGAGCTTCGAGAGATCGTATTTCAAACCCCGAACAAGGGGACCAACTCAGTTGTTAACACACATCGCTGAAAGCACGCGGATACGCGCTCTCCCGAACCACTTACCCAGGCCGGAGCAGACGCGTGATCTTCGGATAACACAGTCCGGGATACTCCTGGCTCTTGTGCTGCAAAGCATTCTTCGCGCGCTTTAAGATATCGAAAAGGTTATTCTAGCTTACTACCGGTCTTCACACGCTTACCTAAGTGCCGTCCTCAATGCCCGAGTCCAACGAAGTTAATCGAGTGTCCTAACAACGCGAGCTGCCATATGATGAATTAGGCTAGCCCCCGTTTTCCTCCTCAATAAACTCTTCATCAGCTCCCACCACCGGCTCATATGAGTATGTCCGACCATCGGTCTGTGATTCGACTTCCGTGTAGGAGCCTTCTTCATAACGGGATTGCGGAGTTGAACAGCCGGCCATTGTGACCAGCAGCACGAGAAAAATAGTTTGGTACAGAGTCTTCATAGGTGCTCCTTTCAACACAAATTTCACGATCGCTGGTCAATCGGCGACAACAGCGGTTCCCACCAGCTTTCGAATCACGATTGTGGTTTCAGGAAAAGCCGATTTTACGTTACTTTCCCCATCCGATACAGGCCCATCGGGAAGTTCCACGTCGAGCCGGGCCAACCCGTAACCGCTCTCGGTCAGTGTACGCGTATCGGTTTCGATATCGCTCTTGAGAATAGATTTATCTTCGCTGTCGTAGTGCTCGATCACATGGTAGATGTCGGCCAGCTTAATCTGCATGGTGACTGTGCATGAACCGTCATCGGAATAAACGACATCAATCGGCTTGGCCCCTTTAAGAACCTGCGCCAGCCTTGCCTGAATTTTATCCGAACGCAGAGCCATATCCCTGACCGTGGTCGTCGAAGTTATTTGTACCCCGAGCATACGCTCAGCCAAGCGGCGATAAGCATCGACTTCGGCAGCCCGTTTAGCCTGAATCTTCTTCAACCCGGATGTCCCAGGCAATGCGCCATTGCCGAGAGCATCCAGAGTCGTGTGACCATGCTCGCGCGTCACCGTCGTCAATTCTTCCTCGGTAACCTGTTTGCCCTCTTTATAGGTGCGTCTCACGGTCTTCTTGATTTCCTCAATAACAGTGGCGAGCTTAACCTCCTTCAACACCCATACCTGGCCGTCTTCCTGATAGATCGGCCCCTCGGCCGTTCTGACGCCACGGATCAGGTTATTCACGGCTGCCCCGACCTGGTCGTCAGCCAAGACCAAGTCGTAAACCACGGTGTCGGAATTGATGGACACGCCATAAATGCGTTCAACCAGCTTGCGAGTGGCATCGAGTTCCGCCACACGGATCGCCTTGATCCTCTCTCTCGGGGAGGCCGCCTGGAAGACGGCTGGCAGCTCGGCTCCAGACGATGTCGCGTCCACGGGCTTGACATAGGCCATTGAAGATGCGGCAGACAAAAACAGAGAAATTAAAAGGATTAGATTTTTCATTATGAATACAGATTGCTTATGGTTAAACGACGCTTATTCCGGTAATTTAATAGACACGCCGGAGAGCATGATAAAGGCAATCAGCCCTCCTCATCAGGGATTAATTTCTGATCGGACAAAATAGGATCAGGACTATTATCCATCAGTGTAGAAGAGTTATTTTGTAGCGTGACTCCCGCATATTCCTCCAAATCCGATGCGATAATAAAAGCAAAGACACAACTGCCAGCCTCTATCAGGTCTCCGGAACGAAGCAGGCGCGGCTGCTTGAGCGCTTCAGCATTGACGCAGGTTCCATTGGTCGAACCGAGTTCTTCAACCGTATAGTCTTGGCCATGCCGGGAAATCGCAAAATGCCGACGCGACAACCGCCTGTCTCCAGCTACACACAACTCCGCAGACTCCGATCGTCCAACCACTGTCCGCACTTTTTCCAGGCCGCAGGAATTAACCACTCGGCCGGACCCACGATAAGCCAAGCATGCAGCAAAGGGCATCATTCCGTTCATTTCGGCGATGAGCTCTGAAGCAAACTTCAGGCGGTCAAACAAAGCCAACGGTGCACCCGGCGTCTCCTTCATGGTCTGTGCCAGCAAGTCAAGTGAAGGTTCCCATTTATGTTTTTTATTCATTGTCCCACGTATTGTTTCCCCATCGAGTTTCTTACGGCATATGTTAAATATTCTCAAGGTCGCTCCATCCTACATCAGGCAGGAGCAAACCTGCGATTCATTCCCTGAGGTCCGCCATTCGCGCCAACTGCTCGACCTCCTCGCTCAATCGGCTAACCATTCGGTTACGGATCTGGTAGAGCGCGTTCTCCTTTAGCCCGTATTTTTTTGCGACCTCAGACGCGGACTGTCCTTCCAAGGCATATTCGCGAAAAGCAGCCAAAGTCGCCGGGCGAATGCGAGAATCTCCCTCCAGTCGCCGTAATGCCTCGTGCATGAGTGACTCGCGCCACAGGCTTTCGTTCGGGTCAACAGGCTCTGGCGTGGGCTCGGCGGGCTCACCCAGCGCTTCCCACGAGGTTTCCTGACGGCGTTTGCCGCGTCTGAATGCAGCGAGGCACTTACGGTGAACGATCGTGAGCAGAAAGTTACGAAAGCGCCCCTTCGACCGATCATAGCGAAAGCGCGGCAGCACATCCATCAGCACGACCATGGTCTCCTGAAGAACATCGTAAGCATCCGGCTCCTTTACTCCGAGCTTTCTGGCATAGCGCACAATCGGCTCCCAATAGATGCGGTAAAAATCTTCCCACGCGCATCTGTCGGATGAACGCACCCGTTCCAATAATGATGTCCGGGTTTCTTCCATAGGGCGATTTCCATTTCATGAAAGCATGCTCAGGTCAAACAAAAGATATCCCTTCCTCCTTGTCTCACTCACGCTGAAAAATTTCCCGTAAGAAACACTTGAACTCCGCAATACCCCGCAAACACCAACCCATTCATACCATGAAAAAACACTATGTACAGACACTGGGCGGTGCGCTCGCCCTGAGTGGATTCCTGACTCTGAGCGCTTGCTCAAGCCCGCAACCGGAAGCTTCCCCCACCCCTTACAGCCGTATCGGATTTGAAAATACCTCTGGCTGGAATACCCAGGTAGCACCAGAAGGTGAGGACGTGCAGGCGGTCACGGCGTTCGCCGTTTCACTTGGGGCGGAAGGTCGCCACTTCGATGCCGCCCAATTGCTCGAAAGCAAAGCCACAGAGGTTAAGAGCCGCCGCAACGAACTGAACATCCGTCTCTACCTCGCCGCCGCCAATGAGTACCTCAAAGCCGGAGATATGACGGGCTTTACCCGTACTCTCGATGCCGCCGAAAAACTCGCCGACCGCTACCAGCGCGCGGCCTGGGACGAGCAAACCCGCCGCCTGTACCAGTTACGCGACCGTCAACGTACCACTTCAGCGGGCCGCCACAATACGTTCACGCCGGTCAGCCCTGACGGTGACGGGCTCGTCTTCATGCGGACTGCTCCTGACACAAGCGAACGCATCTAGGCTACCGATGCACGCTCCCTCGACACACGTATCCAAACACAAGGCATCACTTATGAACAAACACGTACACCTTACCATTCTGGCTGCCTCACTCGTATTCGGGCTCCATCCCGGCCTGCATGCCCGTGAAGAAACCGGAGATATCCTGGCCAGTCTCGTGGAAAGCGTCGACACCAAGCTGACCAACCTCGAAGCCTCCATGCGCGAACAGGAAAGCACCCAGACCGCTGTCAAAGGCGAACTGGAAGCCCTCCGCGAGACTTGGACCGACACCGATGATGAGCGCGAGCGCATCGCCATTAAGAGTGAAATCGTCAAAGGTTTGAGCGAACTCAACACTAATGACCGACTTCTCATCGCGCAGTCGATGGACACCCTTCTTTCTGTTGACGAGGACTTGCAACGGCTCCAGGAGGTCTTCCGCGACGGCGTCATGGGGCCCGCAAAAATGAACCGCCAGAGAGGCCAGATCCGTCAGGTGCTCCTCGGTGTCGGGCCGCTGCTGGGCATGCTCGGAGAGAGTCTAGACAGCCCCCAGGCCAAGGCCCAGGCGGCTACAACCGAACAGACGCTGGTCCTGCTCTACCAGCAACTCGAAGCCACCTCCTCCGTCGATGCAGGCGGGATGCTCAACCAGATCAATGCCACAACAGAAGCGCTCGAAGAAGTCGCCGCGCAATTAGCCATCGTCCAGGGACTGCTGGAAATGGAGCGCTACCAACTCGAAGTCGCCTCGCAGGTCAGCATCACAGAACTCCTGTTCGCCCGCCTCGGCCAGGTGCGCTTCGGCGACCGCGACCTGGTCAATGTCCCCAAGGCATTTCAGGACGGTGTGGCCTCCCGCAACGCCAACTTCAGCGATGTGCTCAACAGTTCGTCACTGACCAACCCGTCCTCCACCCAGAGCGCAGGAGACAAGACCATCCTGCGCAACATCCGCAACGGCAATGTCCCCCAGTAGCCCCAACCGCCAAGTCTGAAAGGATTAAAACTATGAAGAAAACTTCGTTCAAGAACCTCTGTTTCGCCACCCTCGTGGCCCTCCTCCCACTGGCTGCTCCGGCGGCAGAACAGCCGCCCGGCTTCGCCGCCCTGAGCGAGCGCTGGCTCAACGAACGCGATGAGTGCATCGAAACGATCTCCGACACCTGGCTTGAAAACCAGCGCGACCCCGCTCTCAAGGGCATGCTTCTGCGTCTGATCACACTGGAAGTCCGCCTGAGCACCCGCGAAGATATGTACCTGTACACCGCACAACTCGGCACCATCAAAGACTTGGACGGCGCGGTGCGTACCGTCGCGCTCGACTATCTGGAAACGACCGGCTGGGATCCAAATTCGGGCCGATTCGTAGAAGGACGTCAATTCGACGTCAAGCCCGCCCAACGCCGACAAACACTTGTTCCCCAGCCGACCCAGGACACCACGCCGCCCCCTCAGACGCGTTCACCCTCCGCCCCGAGCGACGAATCCGCCGCCAACCGCAGCCCGGCACAGAGAGGCCCACGTCATGGCTGAAGACACACAATATCCTTACGCCGCGCATCCCATCCGACTGGCAGGATGGTGGCTAATGCTTCCGGCGGGACTCGTATTGGGGTGGGTCGCCGGACACTCACCGCTCGACCTGGAGCCATGGGCAGAAGGCATCCTTCCCCAAACGGAAGCTCTTGTTCGCCTCTGCCTGGAGCGATTGGGGATCGCGTTCATCGGGCTGATTCCGCTGGGGCTATGGCTTTTCAGGATCATCGCCCGCCACACGATCAGTCAGCAAGAGCCCACAGCATCAGCCGTCCTTGACCTGGGCTTTATTTCCAGAA
This sequence comes from Ruficoccus sp. ZRK36, assembly GCF_019603315.1. Taxonomy (NCBI): domain Bacteria; kingdom Pseudomonadati; phylum Verrucomicrobiota; class Opitutia; order Puniceicoccales; family Cerasicoccaceae; genus Ruficoccus; species Ruficoccus sp. ZRK36. The sequence continues at coordinate 1,692,117 of NZ_CP080649.1, read as the reverse complement.
ATGGCCCACTGCTGGGACTGCTGGGAACGGTTATCGCGCTGGCCGCCGCTGGGGCAAGGCTTGCCGTAGAGGTCGAAGCCGACGGGAACGCAGCCGTCCTGGGTGTGTTTCCGCTGGTAAGCCAAGCCCTGCTCTCAACCATTGCAGGCATCGTCCTGGCCATTGCCGCCGACACGACTCTGCATGTGTTCGAACGTAAAGCCTCACCCGCAAAGGAGAAGTCATGATGCCGGGACTGCTTCACGAAAACCGCCGTCTGGCAGGCGTGCATCCCACGCTCGTGGACCTGGCTTTTGTACTGGTCTTTCTTTTCCTGATCCTCTCCAGCCTGGCCAATGTCCATCCTCAATCAGCGGGCAGGGAAGCCTCCCTGCCACCCATGGAGTTACCGGAGCTGGATGCTCCCGTGCAACAAGGTCAGGGCATCTCCGAACAGTTAGAAATCGTCACACTGGGGGCCGACGGATCCCTGCTCTTGGGTAAGGAACCAGTTTCTGGAATGGACGCGCTTTTGAATCGGCTTTCTTCCGAATCCACCGCTTCCGTAGAACTTCGTGCTGCTGCCGCCGTTCCCTACGGCGAATTGGCCCGGCTGCTGGAAAAGCTGTATCAACACGGCATCCGTGAAGTCTCTCTCTCCTACCAGCCCCGCTCCTAAACACCTTATTAAAACATATATGAAAACGCTCATTAAAACATTTATCCTCGGGCTTGGTTTCGCTCTGTGTTTCTGGGCCGGATATCGTACCTCCCATCGCTCAGAGACTCCTCCGCCGCCCATAGCTGCTCAAACGGCTCAGCAGGGTTCTCCGGCGGTTTCAATGCCATCCGGCACAAGCCACGAAAAGGCCGATATCCCAAGGCAGACACCCCCCTTGCCAGAAATGACAAACACACCCGAAAATCAGCCAACGGGGGACAATCAGCAGCCTACAGATGACGAAGATCCGCTCGGCCTCGCCATGCGCAACAGCCTGCAGGCGCTGAAGAACTTACGCTAGAGATTGTCAAACCGAGGCCCCGAAAAGCAAAGCCTCGCAGACAGTCTGAAATACTTTGCAGGTACACTCCAAGACCACGGATTCATATGCAACGAGTTTGGGCATTCGCGGCGGGGGCCGCAGTCGTGCTTATCGTTCTCGCCTGCCTGAGACTGGACACACCAACCCAACGGGAAACCCACCCCATGCGGGTCAGCATCCAGCCGCAGGTTTTCGAGAAAGAACCAACGCCTCCGCCGCTCCCTCCCCCTATCGCCCAGCAGCAGGCCCCGCTGCCGCCTCTGCCCATGGAGGCGCCCCTTCAGAATACTCCGCCCGAGACACTTCCGGCGCTCGCCGCCGATTACCGGGGAACCATCCGGTTCGAAGGCTATGCCCGGCAGATGATCCGCCTCGGCTGCCGTTTTTTTATCTACGATAGTACACGTAAAAAACTGCTCGCAAACGTGGACCCACTTAGCGGGAAGAGCAGTCCGATTGCACCACACAGCCTCTCTGGCCTCAGCCCACGCCTGCGTGAACTGGACCATGATCCATCCGTCGATAAAGCCCTCTCCGGTTTACGATCACAGTTTCCAGGCGCGCGCCTGACACTCGTAGTCGCCGTCACCTCCCAGTTCGAGGAAGCCCTGACCCGTCAATTGCAAGCCGGATTCGTCCAAGGTGATTTACCTCCTGGAGACTGGCAGGTTCTTGAGGGAGAGTATGTGCTTGTCGGTCCTCGCCTAGCCCTGAAGCTCCACCGTGCTCTTGGGTCACGCGGAAAAAATGCCCCAGTCGATTTTACCGTCTTTTTTTAAAATATCCTCTAATAACCCTAAGAAAATCTCCCAGGCCACAATACGTGAGCATGAACAGACTATTTTCACGGCTCCGCCCCTTGCTATGCACTTGCCTGGTCATTCCCTTTGTCTACGGCACATCCGTCGCGGCGCATACCACCGCGTCAAGCATTGGTGCCGAGTCGCCCTCGCCCGTCTCCGCCCAGTCGCTTGAAGCCGATCTGGTTCTCGCCCGCTATCTGCTTAGCAACGAAGACTTTCACGGGGCGAAATATTGCGCCCGCAACGCCTATGACACGGCTGCAAATGAGACCCGGCGCAGGGAAGCCCGACAACTTCTTGAGGAGATCGACACGATGCAAGCCCTGTGCCTGAGGATACTCTGGCACGAAGCTCGTCAATCCCACGCCAACTGCGATTGGGAGAAAATGCGCAGAGCAGTCACACGCATACTCCAGATAAGCCCAGATAATCTTGAGGCCCAACAGGTAAGAAAATGGATGAAGCAACGCGGAATCATACGCTATTTCTCCCTCCTTTAACATGGGAACTCCACCCTAATATTATGCTTGTTTAAACTGTATATATATTTTTTTAATACGCACATTAGCCAATATTACCATATAATTAAATTTACTAATAAAATCGCATCACACAAATACGCAACCTAATCTGCCATGACCCACTTAATCCGCCTCGCCGTACTTATCATTGCCTCACCGTTCATCTGCGCCCTCCCCACCCACGCGTTCTGGGACAAGCTGGAGGATCTCGCCGAAGAGGTTGATTTACCGTTTTCCAACGACGAACCCGACGCGCCAGCCGAAGCCTCCGCCCCGGCGGTTGTCATCGAAGATACCCCTGTCACCTATTCGCCAGACACCTACCAGCAACTCGCTGATAATCTGCCCCCCATCCAGGAGAAATACGAGACGGATGTCGATGCCATCAACGCGCTCCTGCAACACCGTAACTTCCTGGAACTCTCCCTCAACGAAATCGAGGAACTGAACGAGTTAATCGCGGAGATCAATCGCCTTCTGGGCAAGGCGCTGGACGACGTACGCAGTGGACACAAGATCCAGGAACAAGTGCTTGCTGATCTCAAGGTGAATCTCAACAAGCTCCAGCAGCGGGTCGAGATCGTCAAATATCAGGAACAAGGATACGGAGAAATCATTGCTGCCCAGCACATCTATCAGGATCAGGATACCGCCCTGACTCTGGAAGACTTGGAGACCCTTTACATGGGCGACATCAATGAATCCATCCTCAGTCAGCAGGCTCTCCAGAAAGAACTCGCGGCCTATAAAACCGAAATGAAGCAAAAGGACCTCGACCTGTCCGACTTCATCGTCGTCCTCAACAATGCCAAAATTTCCAGCCAGGCCGTTTCTCGCTATCACGTGGAGTCCACCGCCACCTGCGAAGTGGCGACTTACCAGATTAACTTTCGGCTAAACGACCTGAACGAGCGGGCTCAAACAATGCAAAGAGCCGCTGAGATCGCGGAAAAGGGAACCATTGTCGGTGTCACGGTCGCCAAAATCACCGTAACGGCCGTTGTGGCGAACAATGTTGATACCGGCAACAGGGCTGGTGACTATCTGGGTGGCCTCGCTGCGGGCTATGCGAGTGAAAAGGCCCTGAAAGTCCTTTTCGAACAACTGGGCATCGACCCTGAGACCATGCGCAAGCAGGCACAACAGGCACAGCAGGAGGCGAAGAAGTTTCAGGCGTTCGAAAAGCAGGCGCGGGTCAAAATTGCTGAACTCAATCAAGGTCTTGATAAATTGGAGCAGAGCAACAAATCGACTCAGGAACTCGTCGACAGCCTCGAAGAACCGCTACAGGTCGAAGTCGCCGAACGCATCAAGACCGACGCCGACCTGGCAGAACTCTATGCCGCCGAACAGGAACGGGCAAGCGATGCGGCCAGCACTCCAGTCATCATTGTTTCCCAGAAATAAAACCCGCGCGTGTATTCTCACTTCCAAGCTGCCATGCATCTAAGCAAAATATCTATCATATCCGGAATTACAGTTCTACTGCTGGCTGGCTGTGCCAGTGCCCCTAAAACACCGCCGCCCATGTCCGGCCAAACGCATTACCAAGGCACAGGTATCGAAACCAACGACGCCGAACACGCAGCCCAGGAGGCCATGGGCCGCCAGCGTTACTGACGCCTGGCCCCACCTCTACGTGGCAGACAGATGAGTATGCTTTCCAGAATCAAGCGAGTCTCTGGCACACTGACACTCTGGGGGCTGTGCACAGTCAGTTCCCATGCGCAGGCGACCATACACTACCTGGGGCCCTCCCAGTACGAATCGCAAGAGGACGCCCCTGCCCCTTCCCATCCGATTATTCCCAAGGTCACGGACTCGTTGCTCGGCAACGAAGGTCGCGCAACCCTCGACAAAGCCGTCAGCGGCTTCCTGGAAGCAATAGCACGCGAATACCCCGAACTGGACATCACGGTCATTGATCCAACTTCCCGGGAGTACCGCACGCGGGAGATGGAGGATGCGGTCTATGCCACCGTGGCGTTTCACCCTGCGGACATCGTTGTTATCGACAACCCGCTGACGGGAAAAACGGTTCAATACGATACTTACATCTTCCTGTCTCTGTACCTGCTCAGAGCCAGTGACGGAACAGTGTTGTACGCACGCACACTCATTATCAACCCACAGTTCGAGACTGGCATCCCTCCGGGGCACCCCGAGGCCCAAGCCCGTTTCCGCGATGCGATCATCCGAAGTTTCGACCCGACGCAGCCACGCGCACGATTCCATATCGCCGCTATCGCGGAAGCCCTGCAAAGGGGCACATTTCGCAGCCCATATAGCACCACATATGGGATTACCTCCGATGCAGTGGATTTCACCGGAGCATTAGCCTCGGGCGAGAATCAGGTTCAGGACCCTGCCTCGATGCAGCGTTTTTTCCAGAAATATGTGGAAGCGGAAGCCTCGGATGATTTCCTGGTGGTGGCCAGCCCCTCAGTCAACCCCACCCAGGAGCAGATCAAAGACATCGCCGTTAACGTGTACAGACTTCAGGTCTTCACGGACATGCTCGATGAGTCCGGCATCGCGGAGGAGAAGTCCGGACGTTACTACCTGCCCCTGCGGCTTCCTGTCCCCGACTACCAGTTGAAGCTCCAGCTCTCGCTCGATGTCAATGTTCTCAAAAACGCGCGCTTCTTCAAGCTGGGTGACTATCGCTACGCCTCGACCTTGACTCCCCTCAACACATCCAGCGGTACCCCACGCCCAGCGCTGACGGATTCCGGCACCCAGAAATTCAAAGTCGCCGCCAACGGCAAGGTCACTCCCATGGCCATAAAAAACCTTCTGGCCCTCATTCATCTGCAACTTTCGGGTAAGAAAAACTGAAATCCAACAATACGCTACACACACCACCGCAATTGCTTCCGACATGAAAAATCCTGCATTCCCCAATCTGAAACATCTGCTCGCTCCCGTTCTGCTGGCCGGACTGCTCTGCTCCGTCCACATGGCTGAGGCAAAAACGATACGCGATATCGCTGTCACAGTCGAAAGCTCCGAAGACGAGGCCATACGCGAGGGTGCCGCCACCGCGCTTGATTCCTACCTCGACGAGATGAACCTCGACGCAAGCAAGCAGCAGAAGGCGAGAATCCTCAGCCTATTCAGGCCATATTTCGAGAAACGAACCATCGTGCGCGAAGTGGACAAAGACGACGTACGCGTGCTCTACATTGACTACACTTTTAACGACCATGAGATGGAGAGCTACCTGGGAAAGGCACAGTTGGAAAAACTCCTCGACGCCCAGCGTGAGCCACAGGTGGCGTTTGCGATGGTCCCCCGTGCCCCCCAGGGCACCAAGCTCGACAAGGCGGACAAGCAGTACTTTACCGAGGTCCTTAACTCAGACATGAAGGCGATCTTCGCCGAACACCGGATCAACGTCGTCACGCCCGATTGGCTGTTTAAGGAAATGGGCGCCCTCTCCGGCGACCCCGATCACCTCACCGCCTTTCAGGAAAATGTACGCGCACTGGCCCGTTTCGACCCTGAAATTGATTATCTCGTGGTCGGCACAGCCACCCTCGACACATCTAAAAAGGGCGGCCAGATCAATGTGCAGATAAGCATCAACGGCGATGTCATCTCAGCCTACGAAAGCACCGGCCGCCTCACCGCCCTGAAAACCGAGAACGCCGCTGTCCGCGGGGATCAAATGCGCCCTACGATGGGAGCCGCCGCCAGTACTGTGGCGGAAATTTTGGCCAAACAGTCCATTGGCAACCTGATCCGCGACTGGAACACCAGCTATGAAAAAGGCCAGTTGATGACAATTCATCTGTACCATGATTCCCAGGAGTTTCAGGACTTCATGCTCGACGCACTCGAAGCCCACGGCCGCATTCTCGATGAGACGGCGCTCCGCGAAGATCTTCTTGTCGTCCGCTACCGGACCAAAGAACTGACCGACATCCGCCACCGCAAGCTTCGCCGCGCCTTCGACCAATGGGTAAAGTCGGACTCTTACCACGACCACGCCCCTGAATTCCTGGCTGAGACTACGCTGAACAAATCCATTATCGCGCCCGACTCCCCCGAGTACCGGGATGTCATGAATGCCATCATTGAAAACCGTCCGCAGGACCTCATCGACCTGGCAAGCCTGCCCACCGTCCTGGTCGAGCAAAAGGTATCCGATCAGCCTGTGAGCACGGACCCGTCGACTGCGTTGGCGATGGTTGCCCGCCGCTACGAGCAGTGTGTCGGCCTCGTTTACGCCGAATCCGAAAAAGGAGCAACGACCGGAACCGCCTGGGCGGTGGGACCGCACATGCTGGGCACCAATGCCCATGTGGCAAAACCCGTCATAGAATCGCTCAAGAAAGGTTTGGAATGTTGCGTCATCATGAATGACGACCAGAATACGGTTTTAAAAATTATCGCTGCCAGCTACCATCCGAACTACAGCGACAATAACAGCATCTATGACGTGGGCATCCTTGTCGTGGATCACACTTTCGACACGTATTTCCAACTCGCTGACGAGGACAAGCTGCTCAGCCTGGAACTCGGAACTCCGATTGCGCTGCTCGGCTTCCCCTACGGATCACGCATCACGGATTTACGTCATCCGCAACCCGTCATGCAAGACGGCATCATCATCAACATGAGCGATTGGCAAGGCAGAAGAGCCGACTCTCAACATCGACTATCCATCCGTCATAATATCGCTACAGCCGGCGGTGCCAGCGGTAGCCCGATCTTCACCGGAGATGGAGCCGTCATTGGTGTCCACAATGCTGGGCTGAAGGATTCCAAAGGGCGGATCAACTATGGCCAACGTGTCGACATACTGCAGCAGCTCATTGGCGAATACAACCAGGACCAATAACACCTCATGCATATCAGCAAACACATCTTTACCTCCGTACTGGCCTGGTTGTCCCTCTCCGCCCTGGCCATCGCAGCCGATACCCGCCTGGTCAGTGTGACCGGGATGGCCCCTGGGGACTCAGCCGACGCGCGGGCTATCGCCTTCGCGGACGCCATGCGCGAAGCCGTTCGCCAAGGCGCGGGTGTGGACATCGTCAGCGAGTCCCGGGTCAAAGACTTCCAGTTGGAGTCAGACAAAATCCTTAGTTCTGCCTTCGGCTACGTGCGCGATTATACCGTCACCGACTCCTCACTCAACGTGGACGGCATCTACCGTGTCACGCTATCCGCCGAAGTCGGGCGCGGCTCGCCTGACCGCCATGACACCATGGCCCTGCAAAACATTGTGCGCACACGTGGCTCTCCCCGCGTGGCAGTTGACATCATCGAACTGTATGAGGGCGTGCCCGGAAACCCCGAGTACGCGGCCAACTGGCTTGAAGAGCAGGCGCGCCAATCGCAGATGAACCTCGTCCAAACCGCACTGGCCCAACGGCAGAATGACCGCTTGGCCGCGATTGACGCCCAGGCCGGACGCGACAGTGAACGCCAACTCAGAGAAGCACTTTTGGGCCTGGACGCCGACATCGTCATTCTGGGCAAGATCACAAGCCGCTACTTGGGCAAGGATGACGTGGATGGGCTTTATACCACTCACCGCTACTCCGTCAGCGGAGAACTCTCCGCCGTGCAGCCGGATACCGGGTTGATGGTGGCCCGAGTTGTCATTCCGCCCCGCGAAAACATATCCAGCCGCATGAGCGATCCCGAAAGCGCCGCCCGGGATATTGTAGGAAAATATCTCGCAGGCGGCAGTGGAAACATTTCCGGGCAAACGCTTTTCGACCGTATTTTGACTCAGTGGCTCATCGAGTCTGATCTCGGGCATATTCAACGGATTGAAATCACAGGCATTAATGATGCAGCCCTGTCCAACCTTCAGCATGAACTTGAATCCGAGGATGCCATCACCGGTATCTGGGTTCGGCAATTCGACGCAGACGGACTCACCATTCTCGATCTGGAAACCCGTCTCGACAGCACAAACCTGGCCTCCCGCATTAACAGAGCCTCTGGTGGTACTTGCACACGCTACGCGGGCACGGGCAACTTCCACCAGTTCAACTTCACGGAACCGGAACAAGAGGAATTGGACGAAGAAAATTCCTCGCCCCTCTCCGGCCTCTCAGGTATGAGCTTAGGCGGCATCGGGCTTGGCCTCGCAGTCGTAGCCGGTGTGGTGTTTTTTCTCACGCGCAAGAAATCATCCACCTGAAGCTTTACACACGAACAGGCAAACGGACACGCCGTACTCAGCATCCAAGGCCTACGAATCCCCCACCCCCTTCCTGATACCTGATTTGACCCGGCCAGCCAAAATTCCTTCCATTCGGCCTGCGTTCGCCCGCTCGGCGCAGCATGCCTGTCCAGCACCGAAAATCCTCCGATGAGTGGACAGATAAAACGGATACTTACACTTGACGGAGGAGGTATCCTGGGCCTTTTCTCCCTGCAAATACTCGGCGAGATTGAACGCATCTTCCGACAACACCGCCAGAAAAACGACCTCGTTCTGGGAGAAGTTTATGATTTTATCGGTGGCACCAGTACCGGGGCCATTATTGCCGCGGGCCTGTCTTGGGGCCTGAGCGTGGCCGAGCTTAAGAAGCTGTACCTCGACTACGGGCAAAGAATGTTCTCCCGGGAACGCTTTCACCTGCGATGGAAATCCAAATACCGCGCCGAACACCTGGCCAGCATGTTCCGGGAGATTTTCCATGAGGACGGCCAACCCGCCCTCCTGAGCAGCCAGAAACTCAAGACCCTACTTCTGGTCGTCATGCGCAACGCCACCACTGGCTCGCCCTGGCCGGTGTGCAACAACCCCCAAGCTCGCTTTAACGATCCATCGCTCCCGGACTGCAACCTCAACATCCCCATCTGGAAGCTCCTACGCGCCAGCACGGCGGCTCCTACATTTTTCCCGCCGGAGGAAATCATGCTGGGCACGTCCCGCTATGTTTTCGTGGACGGCGGCATCACGCCCTACAACAACCCGTCGCTCATCAGCGTACTGATGGCGACACTTCCGGAGTACCGGATCAATTGGCCTTGTGGCGTAAAACAGCTCCACGTCACCTCAGTCGGCGTCGGGGGAGTAAAATCAAAGATGCGTAAGCAAATCGCCAAATCCATTCACCTCGGCGACCAGTTCAGCTTCATGATCCCCGCCCTGATCGATTCGGTCAAACTTGAGCAGGACATGCTCTGCCGTGTGCTCGGCAAGTGCCTTCACGGAACCGAACTTGATCTGGAGCTCGGAACGCTCTCAGGAGCCGGCATTCTCCCCGAGGAGGAGAAAAAGTTCAGCTACGTCCGCTATGACAGCCCGCTCGACGACCACATCTGCAAGACAGGCGCTTCGCCCGACCTCCGCATCAGCCTCGACAACCTTGAACTGATGCCACTGCTCCAGGAAGCAGGTCTTAGCTATGCCAAGGAGACTGTCGATCCCACCCACTTATTGCTCGAAGACTGACACAGACACTTACGAATATCTGCTCAGGCCCCGAGACTCAATTAGATCAGGACATTGCGTATTCAAAAAAACATACGGACAATCGCCCGCCCGCACCTTCCGAACCAGGCTTCCCGTCCCAGCCGGCAACCCGGTATCCATGCCATCCCATACCACCAGAAAAGCCCTGCTTCTGGCGAGTATCAAGCGATTAACCCACTCATAGCATTCCGGCTCGTTGACTGAGTCCGGCACGACCTCAACCGAAGAACCATGCAAATTGTTTTCAACCGCTTCGAGAAGCCATTCCACCCGCTTCCACACCTGCGGACCGTAGGCGGTGAAGTCCTTCATGAAGCGTTCCCGTCGCTTCGGCAAGATGAGATTCACCGGCACCCCCATCTCCAAGGCAAGTTCGCACGCCATCGTATCGGCACCGGCGGCTGCGCTGCAAACCAACGACAACATCTGCCCCTCCGTGAGCAATTCGGTCTGCATTCCCCGCATAGCCACCTCAAGCATCGGTCGCGCGGCCTCAATTTCTACAAATGTCCTTCCGGACTTTTGTGACGGGCGATTGCCAGAAAAACCAACCGGGAAACGTAAGTTATTCATTTTTTTCAGAATAATAAACAGGAAAACCAACCAGATGCTTCTCTCAACTCTCAAATACACTCAACCATTTTTCCCACCCGGGCACCGGCGCGCGACCTTAACAACGGCTGAAAAAGAATTCATCCTCACGCTCTCATGACAAACTCTTCATCGGATTTCTCGGCCTTCATCTCCCACGCTTCCAGCGATGCCAAAGATGCGCTCAAGCTGGTCGAAGCTCTGGAGAAACGCGGACTATCCTGCTGGGTGGCCCCACGCAACATCCGCCCCGGTAAAGAGTATGCTGAGGAGATCATTCACGGCCTGCGACAGAGCCATACCCTAATCCTGATGCTCTCAGAAGCCGCCAATGAGTCACCCTTCGTCAGACGCGAGGTCGAGCGGGCCGTGCACCACCGCAAACCGATTTTCCCCGTCAGATTGCAGAGCGTTTCCCCCGCCCAGTCACTCGAGCTTTTCATTTCATCAACACACTGGGTAGACCTTTCACCCGACTCACTTGATGCAATCGCTGACAAACTGGCCCGGGAACTTCAGAGCGTCATGTTCCCCACGCAAGCCCCTTCCGGAAGTACCACATCCCCCCCATCCGTAACACCAAGAGATTTGCCAACACTCAAAGGCGGCCGCAGTGACGAAGTGCCCAGAACCTTCGGTAAATATCGACTGACACGCCTGATCGCGGAAAGTATGGCACTGGTTTATGAGGCCGAGCAGCAGGAGCCCAAGCGGAAAGTCGCTCTTAAGATCCCACGCGGGGGTATTCTTCTGACACAGGAGTCGCGCCAACGCTTTCTGCGTGAGGTCGCCCTCACGGCGGGCATCGACCATGGCGGCATCGTCCCGGTCCTTGAGGCCGGCGAGGTTGAAGGCACCCCCTTTTACACCATGCCTTTGATCAACGGTGTCCGGCTCGACCAGTATATTGAGCAAGAGCATCTCAATGTCGCTCAAATAATACGACTGTTTATATCGTTATGCGAAGTCGTTGGTGTCCTGCATAAAAACAATCTCGTCCACCGGGACCTCAAGCCGGCTAACATCCTTGTCGACGAACACCACCATGTACGCCTGCTGGACTTCGGATTGGCCAAGGTCGGGCGTACGGTTTCAGACCTTTCAATGGCTCCTTCAGTCATGGGCTCCCTCGAATACATGGCTCCCGAGCAGGCCGGGGCCAAGACTGCCGCAATCGGAACCCAGGCAGACGTTTACGCCATCGGAGTTCTTATGTACATTGCCTTGACTGGTAAAAGACCAATTCAGGCCTCCGAGCAAATATCCGACATGCTCAAGCGAATACTGGAGGCCCCTCCGCCGCCTCCCCGCGCAGTCAATCCCAATATTCCAGCCAGCCTGGAGTCGGTCATCCTACGTTGCCTAAGCAAGCGGCCCGAAGACCGCCCGGTAGACGCTATTGCGCTCGGACAAGGGCTTACAGAGCTACTTGCAGCCAATGACACGCCTCCACCCCACAAAAGGAAGCCCCTTTACGCGTTTGCAGCGCTGGTAACCCTCGGGCTCGCAACGATAGCCTGTCTGCTGTGGCTGATCCCCGGGGAGAATCGCCCCTCGACCCAGGCAGCGGTCACGACTGAGGCCGTGCCGGTCAGCACCACGCAAGAATTGGAAACCCATGTGAGGCAGCCAACCCGCTCGCAAACCACTCCCCCTGGCGGCAACGATTCATCACCTGCCATTCAAGCCGTACCACAAATCCTATGGGACGATTACGCGATATTGAAGGAGCAGCTACGTGATAACTTCGCGCGCAGGAATCAGGCGGCAGTAATGATTTATCTCCCCGAGACGTACGAAGATAAACTCACGGTCAATATCCGCCAGACTGACCGAGAAAGCTCCCGCACACTTGCTCCCGGGGATGTCATGGAAGCCTACGTAGACGGGAGAAAAACGGTCAGCCTCACTCTTGGACTTCAAAACCGCTCCTATAGCCCTATTGCTGGCGAGGTCATTTTCATTCAACCGTAAGCCTGCATGCGTCCAGCGAAAGGGATCTCACCCTGATGAAAAACCTTTGACTGTCCAAACGCCAGCGCATGTTCCCGGCGATCACCACCAAGTCGCAGGCTCATGAGACTAGCCGTCGGTGCACTGACGATAACCTCCCGATGAGCCGCTGTGTGATCACTGTGGGCATGACTAACAAAAACTGCACCCGGCTTGGGACGCGACGGGTCCATCCATAATCCCAGACGCGGCAGGTAAACGCCGCCGCTGGCATACTTAAGCCCGGTGAAAGGCACACGCTCATATTGCCTCGACCATTTGCTAAGTCAAACGGGCACAGACAACAACGTTGAGTTCATACTCTGCACTCAATCGATCCGGAGCAGAATCATTGAGACCAACTCGTAAAACTGGTTTTCGATCGGTTCGGAGAGGTGCCATTCCTTCGCACCCACATAGGGTTCCAGTAGGAGTAATGGATGGTCAAAATGCGGGCAAGAAATCAGGCAATAGCTGACACCTAGAGTCCCAAGGCGAACCTCGAAAATGTAGATAGACTCCTCGGGGTCATAGTCCAAATTGGAAGCTGGGATAACGATATGCTTCTGAGTTGATACGTTGCCGTCCAGACCACGAGGCTGAAGCCAGGGTAAAAGTCCATGCAGTCTGAAACGTGCTTCTTGCTCACGAGCAACCGCTAGCTCTCGCCGGAATCGCGCATGCGCCCTTATGTCGAGCACACTCGTTCCAATATGAGGGCTTGCCCAGGCAGGAATTTGCTCATCGCACACGCCGAACTCTTCGACCATCATGTCGAGCCAATCCGCGCTCACTCGGTGGTCGGCATGAGTGAGCTTTTGGACAAACTCACTGTCGTATGACCACGTGGTCAGCGCCCAGCGCTTAGGGGCAGGCGGAAGGATGAGTACCGAAAATTGTTCATCTTCACCATCTCTTACCGGCAATACAAAATAGGCTTCCGAAGGCCGGATGTCGGGGCGCTTGGGAGCAATCATGCACTCGATAGCTCCCTCCCAGTGTATGTACTGTCGGATGTCGTGTTCGACACAACTAACCCGACGGCGAATCTCGTTGTCGCATTCTCGCCCCAGACGCAGCCTAAGCATTAGGAGTTCATAGTCAGAAAACCCCTCCTGTCGAGCTGACTCAAAACCACGAACAAATTTCCAGTTTTTTACCTTCTCTGAGTCCATGTTAGTTCCGTTCCAGTAGGCGGCGAGCGATGCCAGTGAGTTGGTTTTGATACTTGAAATTGAAGATGCGTATGCGTGGTCGTGAGCTTCTATCTCCGCCGAAAAAATAGACGATTTTTAGCCACAGATCATGCTGAGGGAAGGCCTGGCTCAGGGCATACCCATACAATGAAATCTGCCGCACATCGACATCGCGAGGTTTTGACGGGAGGAAATCCGTCATCCATTTAAACTCCATCACCTGTATCGATTTCGAACCGAAAAGGTCCCAGTCAAGCCGTCCGGTGAAGACTCCCGACACATAGACTTCCCAGTCAGATCGGTGCTCATGCGCAATACGACCAACGTGGCTCTTAAAGGCCTTAACCATCGGTGATAACCCTCGATCATCACGGTCAAATTGCAGAGCCTCATGGAGGGCATTCCCAGCCCAGATTCCACTTCGGGGGCGGATGGTCTTCTCTCCAGGGACGTGAATGTCCCGGCGAGACCAATCGACGTAGGTGATGGGGAGGGTTGATTCTTGAGCGATTTTCTTTGCTGATTTCATGGTTTTTCTGTTAATTGATTAACAAACAATGCTTGTGCATGTAGCTTACATGGCTACACTCTAAAAGACAACAAGAATCCTCCATGGAAGCGAAAAAATTCTCTGACGTACTGGAAAGCATCCGCGAGAATATGAACCTCAATAGGGTCGAATTTTCCCGGGCACTCGACTGTGACCGAGCACGAATGTACGACGTTCTAAAAGGCCGACTCCCCGGTCATCTTTTTATCCGGCGCGTGCTTTCGCTGCCGGGACTATCGGAACAAAACCGCCGCGATATCTTATGCAGCTACTTGCAAATGCACTTGGAAGAGGTCGCCCCAGAGTCCGAGCTTTCGGTCCATCTGCTGTAACGCAGCAGGCCTCTCGTCGTTGAGCATCCTAGCATCCTTGATCTGGCTTTTTTCGGGGCCATCCTCGCACCCCATCCACCACCCACGCCGCAGGCCCGCACTCCCAGGGAGACGGGCAATGCGGGCCTTACTTAGCTACCTCGCAGGCACCCCCTGCGGGCAGAGGGAAGACACTGTTTCCCTCTATCGGAATGTCTACCTCCGCCGCTCGCGACGACGACGAACCATGCACACGGCAAGAAGGGCCAGGACCGCGAAAGCTGCCGCATAGGTCGAGGGCTCGGGAACCACGGATGTCAAAATGGTGTATCCACCAAGGTCGTCATAGCCGGTAAAAGCGAGAGCATCCTCCGGGGATTCAAGGTACCTCACATCAAAGTATTCGCTGCCGAGCGCATCTTCCCAGGACAAGGTTTCAGGGTTCCACACCAGGATGAGTCCATCGTTCAGCCATCCATCGACTTCTGGGCTCACGTCACCCCACAAGGCAATGTAACCTCCGTTCAGGCGGATGACATTATCCCCAGCAGTCTCATTTCCCTCATTGATCTCTATGAAGCCAACATTAACCAGGGAGCCATCTTCGACCGTTAAGGTATTTCCGCCAGAGTAGGAACTGGTCATGGGATCAACACCTCCTAATGATAGCGAATTCTCAACGTATAAGATGGAGTTAAATCCGCTGAGCGTAATGTCATTGTTGTTGCCACCCTGAGCCCCAATAATCACATCATCGGCCGCATTTACAAATGCACCATCCTCGACCAGGACGCTGTTTTCATCTCCCAGACGGCCCACCCATAGCGTCCCGGAGGTAACGCTCAAGCTGGATTGAGAGCCAGCGACCACCACCTGATTTTTGTTCCCAGAACCGGACCAAGAATCACCATTGCCAATCGTCACACCTCCTCCTGTCGTAACCTGACCTCCATTTGTGATGCTCAGCTTATTCTCGCTCGAGTAGAAACCCACCGTCAGATAGGTCCCAGTCGTCAGACTTGATCCTGTCCCGCTGACAGTGGCACTATTACCGGTCGCAGAGGCGTTGTAGCCAATGCGAAAATCCTCGGCCGCACTGACGGTGCTACCGTTGTAGATATTCATTTGATTGTCATGCCCCGAGAACCCCAGGACAACCCAATCTGCACGCAAACTGGAGGCGTTGAGATCGACACGATTGTTATGGCTTCCTTCCTCTCTGCCTACGGTCAATCCATTCCCGGTATTAATGGTGAGGCTCGATTCGTTCTGTATGGTCAATTGATTCCAGCTTGTGGAGTCCCCAACTGTCGTCCCATACAAGCTCAAATCGTAGGGGCCTGACGCGCCCAGTATGTACTGGGCCGGGGAAGCTTCAGTTCCACCCGCATCCATTACATTGGTGATGTCTCCGTCCGTAGTGGCAGCAGAAGCAATTGCTTCGGCACATACAACCGCCAGGACGAGCACGGCAGCTAAATTTCCAATTTTACGTGCAATAGTAAATGATACGTAGGACATGACAGGGCAACTCTGTACCGACAGTTGTCGGGGTCAATAAGAAACCGCTCTGTGTCGGTGTATAAAAACGCTAAAAGTCGGCAAAATAGGCGCGTGAAAAAGCAGCCATTTTCCATTCGCGAGCGCCTTTTAGAGCTGAGGCAAACCACCGCCCTCTATCAGGAAGAAACCGCCGAGTTACTCGACCTGCCATACAAAACCTACCAGGCCATCGAGGGCGGACGGCGAACCGCCATCCGGCTGGACACCTTGGAAAAGATTGCCGAAGGGTACGAAATCGATCTCTGGCAGCTGTTCCATCCCAACCTACCCAAGCTCAATAACTCCTGCGAAAAACGCGTGATAAAGCTCATGAAGCACCGTGGTATTCCCCGGCGCTGAACAAGCCCAGCGCAGTCAAAAAATCCACCCACCTGCGGTGGCTGGCAAGGGGTAGTAAAAAGCCTGCTTGCGCTTTAAAAAAATGAGACAGGGCAACTTCACATCGAGATTTTTCATATAACAAGATCGGGGTGGTCGGCCGCAGGCTAAACCGCGTAGCCGACTCATCCCCCAGCGAAACCGACCTGACAACGGCCTCAATTACCAAGCGCTTGCAGACGAATTTTGTATCTGTACTCACGCCCGGCTGACTCACAAACCGCTTCGCCCTCAAACCCACCGGCATCGGTCAGGTTCAAAGAAAGGATCCCCTTGTGATCACCATACAGGTGCCAACCAAGCGGGTTTTCACTGTCATCAGGCACCATCGCTAACACGACGGCGTACTCCTCTGACTGTGCATCGGGATTTATCGTCCCGGTCAACTTTCCGCGAGCACTGGGCATGACCGGGTTACTCAACTCGGCCACAACGGCAATCCCTTCCCGCGAAATAATCTTTAACCGAACCGGCTGGATATCCTTACGATAGTGCAGCTCCCCGAGGTATTGCCTGCCCGGCGTCAACGCTGTCTGCAAGCGTGCCAACCGCGCTTGCCTTTCCTGAGCCGCACGCGCCAACTCGGCTTCCTGCGCAGCTTTCTGACGCGCAGCCTCTTCCTGCAAACGCAGTTGCTGCTGACGCTTAGCCTCGATTCGCGCCTGCTCCTGCTCTGCTTTCCAGGCCTCATAGGCTTTCACGGCCTCATCACCCTCGGCCGTACCGGCAATAACACTGCCGGCCGGAAAACCGGACACAGGTCGGGGAAAATTCCTCCAGTCCTTCTCCATCGAAACACGTCCCAACGTCCAACGGTCAACCTGACGACGAGCCCCGACCTCACCGTAAACAACGATCTTTTCTCCTTTGCGGTAAACAACCTCCAACAGCGAAGCCCCTCGCAGCACTTTCCCGATCGACCGGCATAAATCTTCCCGAGGCTTCAGCGTCGCCTTCAACTTCAGCAGACTGGCACCCTCGGACACATGAATCGCCTCGTACTCAACGGACACAACCGAGAGCGAGGCGGGAATCGCCTTGGCAACAGCCGCACGGACTTCTTCCGACGGGGGTTCGTTATCACTTTGGCCACAGCCAGTGAGCAAAAGCAGGGCATGGCTTGCAACCAAACACCCAAAAATCTGAAACAACCTTTTCATGATACAACCCAGAAATACCGACGATTGTCGGTGCGTCAACAAAAACCGCTCTTTGTCGGTATTGACTAAAAACTTCCCAACCGACACGAATGCATAAAAGGGAACTTCGGAGGGGAGCATGCTGCGTTGCAGCGTATGGTAGGACGGGCCTTTGGCCCTGGTGTAACACCAATAGCGAGTCAACCTGACGGGCGTCGCCCCAGGCCGAGTCACTGAAAAAATGTACTTCTTTTAAATGCTAACCAAGGAAAAACTCAAGAGTGGCAACAACCAAGGACAAAAGTGGCAAACCCACCAATCAAGCGCACCAACACAGTGCGCTTTTTTTGTATTTATAAACCCATGACATGGCAAAAAGCTCATAGGCAAAAACCAAACCGATCCACCTCACACAACACGTGTTTCATTGGCCACAAAAGCAGACCGCTTCGCTATTTCTTCAGGGAGGTATTCATGTCACTGGGCATCCCCGCCCCCCTTCGGGGAGCACTGCTGCCCGAAGTAATTCTTTTCTTGTAGTAGCTATTTTTAGGGAAAGCAAAAACCGGCACCACAACCCGTGGAGCTACGATCGAAGAAACTAAAAGTCAATAAGCCACCTCAGATATAAAATCCATAAAACCTTTCAGAGCGCGGTCAAACAAGCCGCGCTCTTTTCATACAACCATCAACCAACACGTAAAAACATATGCAAGACCAAGCCAACACTAACACAAAAACATCCGCCACAGCGCACCTGATCGCACGTCGAGAGTCCGACCAAAAAGTCGAACTTATCATCGACGTGACCGGAGGTTACCCCTTCCGCGATAGGCTCAAAGCAGAGCAGTTCCAGTTCGTCAAAGACCGCTCTGAAGCCCTCGGAGCAGCCGCTCCGCTGGACAAATCCGGCAGCCGCAAACACACGGCAGCCTGGCGACGATTTCTGATCGTCGTACCGCCCGAAGCCTCACCAGAGCAGGCAATCAGCGCACTGGAAGCGGCGCTCGACACCCTCGATTCGCTGCTAGGCGGAGTACTCGAAGGCGCACGGATCAAAGGCGCAAAGTCCGCCGCACTAACCCTACAACGACAGTTGTCTTCTATCGACGGAGCCGACGCGCTCCTTACCCGGCTCTCTGCGCTGGACACGCCCTGGGTGGACAAACCTGTCACTCCCCAAGCCCAACTACAACCAGCCTTTGTCGCCTAAGCGGCAAGCACGCATAGCGAGGCGGGGTCTGAACGGCCCCGCCTTTTCCGTATTCACCCATAACTACATTAACCAACTATGAAAAACATTATCACACCCAAAACCCTGTTTCGACGCATGGCACGTGGGCCTCAAATCGAGGCCAGCGGCCCATTCTGGGACGCGTACCAAGCGATCGTGAACGGCGATGACGAAGCGGCCCAACAAGCCCTCAACGCCGCATACACCTCCGATAAAAACCAGGACGAAAGCCCCCGGCGAGTCGCCATGCTGGATGCCCTCGCACACGGCCTGCCGCTTTACGCGACCGAGCTAACGTGGGAGGAACTACTGGCCGCATCCGGCACCAGCGATGTCCTCCACGACCTGGTCATGCAGGGACGCCTGCGCCCGATCCACGCCGCACACCTGGAGATCGAGCTGAGTCCACGCATATTCCCCATGATCGACACGGACCTGCGCATTATTCAGGCCCAAGCGCTGACCGCCCTCTATGAAATGGAAGCCGAAACCCTCAACTCGGCCAACATCGGCGGCTGCCATTTGGGCACCTGGCTAAGCGAGCGACAGGACCGCGCCCAGTACTACTTCTCGACCATTCAAACCGCACGCCGAATCGCCACCCTCACATGCTAACCTCAACCCCATTACTATGAAAAATCCATTCTCAAAGAAACGTAAACACACGTATCCAAACGCCAATACAAATGCATCCAGCAACGCGGATAAGAACGCTCCAGTGCTGCTTCCTCCCGATTGCGCCATGCTCACTCTCTCGGAAGAGGCCATGCTCATCCGGGAAGCGCTCGGCCAATACCGCCTGCTTGACCTGGTCAACTCACAGACCGTCGAGCTGACACCGCCCACCTTCATCACCGCTCTGCAACTGATCGAACTTTCCGCCACCCCCATCGGCATCATCCGAGGCGAGAACGGGGTGTCGCTTGGCTTCTGGCTCGGCCAGGACCTCATGCTGATCGCGATGTTCGACGACGAGACGGACGTCGATCCGCAACGGCTGGACAAGGCCGTAATTCTGGCTCGCCCCTCGACACTCAATGCCCGCGAGCACAAGCACGCGCCCTGGAAAAGAATCATTTGGTACATCTAGTTCACACGCACTCACCACAAACCCATTCATTACCTATTATGACACCAGCCAACAACCACTCACCCCTCATCGTATCCATGACTCATGACACCCGTGTGGGTCGCCCCGAAGGCGGATGGGGACTGTATCTTACGCCGGATCGTTTGCCCTACATGGCCAGCGATCTGCCCACAGGACCGCGCTACCTGATCCCGGTCCGCACGTCCATGCAGGAGGCATTTTTAGCCGTCGCTGACACGGCGAATGCGACAACGTCCATCCTTCGCCAACTCGAAAATGCCATCATTGGCGAGTCCGCCGATGAATCCGCCAACGCGGAGCAGGACGCCCCACTCGAAGAGGATATCCTCTCTCTGGTTCCCAGCCGTGACCGCATCTGGGGAGTCGGGCCGGAGGCCGTCGGGCTCTGCAACCATGCCGGAATCCCGTACCTCGTCTTCGGCGATATTTGCCTGGTCTTTGACACCCCGA
The DNA here is from genome assembly GCF_019603315.1 of Ruficoccus sp. ZRK36. Taxonomy (NCBI): domain Bacteria; kingdom Pseudomonadati; phylum Verrucomicrobiota; class Opitutia; order Puniceicoccales; family Cerasicoccaceae; genus Ruficoccus; species Ruficoccus sp. ZRK36. The sequence goes on along the minus strand of NZ_CP080649.1, from coordinate 1,671,809 downwards.
GCTACCGCTCGGCCATCAAAAAACTCAGCCCACACAGCTGCACAAGCATTGAAGGCAGCCTAGCTGACACTGACAACAACCCCACGTTCAACCTGCGGCAAGCAGAGACGACCATCGTCTTTCATTACTGCGACGAGACCGTAGTTAAAACCCATGACAAGGCGATTCATGTCACGCCATCGCGAATCATCGAGAGCGACCCGAATGCCTGATCCATCACGAAAGAAACCATTCTTTTCGCAAGGAGCAACCCCAACCGGTTGCTCCTTTTTTGCACCCAAGAGCCAACCCTCAACCATCCATAAAACCATGAAACAATCACCTCCCAATACAACCACCATTCCGATTCTGAACATCGGCAAAGACAAGCGCTTCGGCAGCCCCGAAAGCGCCTGGGCCCTCTACCGTTGCCCCGGCGACTGGTATTACTTCGGCTGCGCGACCCCCGGCGAAGAGCAGTACATCCTTCCGCTCGACGACGACCGCGTGAGCCAACTGCTGACGCTCTCCCAGTCGGCCAACGACACCACCAACATCGTCGATACATTCGATGAAATTTTCGGCGAGACAGGCAACACCGAGGAGACCGCAGACACTGACGCGCCCGACATCGACGCGGGCATTCTTATTCTGTGCCCGGGTCAGGACCGCAAGCTGGCATCCAGCGCCAAGACCACGCTCCACCTCAACGATCAGGGTATTCCTTACGTGCAGCACGAAGGGTACATCCTGGTCTTCGACGCCGTGCCTTTCCGATTGGCCTTCCAGCATCTCCCAGAAAAAGGGATCACGCGAGTCAAGGCCGACACCACGACGATGGGAGAGGCCTGCATCGTCATCCAGCGAGCGGACATCCGCCTCGTCTTTTACGTCACTTCACACGGGTACGCCTTCGCACCGCGCACACCGAGAGAAGGTGACATCCACGCCTCCGCCGAGGCTTGCCGAGGACTTGTCCACGGCCAGGCCATCAACCTCAAACCCAACAACTAATCCCAAACAAATGACTAAGATAAAAACCAACCTCATAACCACACCCTACCACCTGATTTCGCACATGGAAAAAGGTCCGGCCCTCACGCCGGTAAGCCAGGAGTTCTGGGCCGCGTACGCCTGCGTGCAGCAAGGCAAGGTACGCCAAGCCCAGGACATTTTATCGGGCTTATACATCACCGAAGAGGGCTACCCGATTGACTCGTCGCGCATCCGCCGCATCAGCGCTCACAGCGAAGGTCGCCACTGCGGAGCTGACGAACTCGACCTCGCTGACATGCTGGCATCCGCACGCCTGACCGACGCCTTGAAGGACCTCTTTCACGCGGGCCGCATCGCAGCGATTCACGCAATCCACGCTGAGATCGAAATGTCACCACCGCTGGTCCCCAACCCGCTGCTAAAAGCAAGCCGAGAGGACATGCAGGCCCTGATCGAGTTATACGAGATCGAAGCCGGTGTATTGGAATACTCCATACACAACACCGAAAACCTGATGCGCTGGCTCACACGCCGCAACGCCCGCGCCCGGTACTATGATGAGGTATTGGATTTCTGTCACAGCTATGCAGATGGGCTGGAATCAGAATCAACGCCCACAGATCAGGCCGAAGAAGCCGAAGAAACCGACCAGACGACAGACTAAACCTATAACGAAACCAGCGCAGGTGGCTCCGGCTGCCTGCGCTTTTTTATGCCCTCAACCCACAACTCAAGCACCATCATGACACCATCATCCCCAAAACCTAACTACGTATCGCCCAAGGCCGAAAAAGCCTTCTGGGACGCCTTTAAACTGATCGCCGAAAACAACCTTATCGGCGCCGAATTCACGCTTCTGGAAGCGATCCAGCTCTACACATCCAGCCCGGATCAGCACTACCGACTTGGAGACATCCCCGGCGGGCTGCTGCCATCGGCGTCTCCGTTTACCGGATCCCAGCGGCCAGAAATGGACTGCCTGCGGGACTGCTACCGCCAAGGCACGGTCTCGGCCATTGAGGCCACTTCCATCCTGATTGAGCACAGCATTCATCCGAGCTGCGAACCTATGTTCATCCTGCCAGCCCAGCACATGCTTAGCCTGCTTCAACTCTACGAGATGGAGCGCGTCCTCCTCGAGGCAAACGACATGTGTATCCACGAGATCAATACATGGATGCATGCCAGGCGAGACCGAGCCATGCATTACTTCAACAGCCGGACCGATTCCGATGACTGAACTCCGCAAGGGCCGACCCGCCAGGTCGGCCTTTTTTATTCACCTCAACCCATCAATCACCAACCCACACTTCAATGATGTCAATCACACCCAAAACCATGAACGGAAAGCCAGTTCTCTACACATCCTCCCCCAAGATACTGCGCAAAAACCCGCACTACCAGGCGAAGCAATTGTGCGACGGTTTTTCCTTCAGTGCGGGCAGCACCTGCGCCTTTTCCTGCGCATACTGCCTCACGCCCGAACTGTTAAAAAAGTGCTCGCCGCTTTCTCCTCTCAGCCCGTTTACACTGGGCGGTTCCGTTATCCGCCGCAGACACGCGGCCGACATCCTGCATCGACAGCTTTACGACGGGCGCACCTATGCCGCCAAGTACAGCGACCCGAACGATCGGCGGGTCGTGCTGGGCTCGCCCCAAGTCGATGTCGGCGCCAACGAAGAACTCTCCCATGAGACCATTGAAATCTGCCGCAGTATTCTAAAAGCCACTCACTGGCAGATCCGTTTGCTCAGCCGGGGAAATCTGCTTCCCATGATCGCCGAGGCATTAAAAGAGCATAAAGAGCGGATGATCTACGGCGTCTCACTGAGCACGCTCGATGAGTCGCTCGCTGCCGCGCTCGAAGCGGGCACACCGACTCCCGCCCAACGCATTGCCTCGCTTCATCAACTCCAAAACGAGGGCTACCGCACCTGCGTCGTGGTCGGGCCGATCTTGCCACAGAAGGAGTATCGGAAATTTGCCCGCGACATCTTCCAGGCCATCCGCCCCATGCGTTGTGAGCACGTCTGGACAGAATTCATCAGCCGGCACCAAAGTTCCGTCCGCACGACCGCCAAGGCCTTGCTGCAAGCAGGCTACACCACTTTGGCCTACCAACTACCGGACGCCATGGATGGCTACCGCCGCGAAGGCCATGCCCGGCAAGCCTACCTCGCATTAGTGAAAAAGATCGCACCCCACAAGCTGCGCTTCCTCCACCACTGCCAGGGCAATAGCTACCAGTGGTGGAGGCCCTATGAAAACAAAGGGGTCATTTTGGAATAAGCCCCAAGCGGCGTTGCCCCTCCGCGAAAGCGGAAAGGGGGGCAACGTCATGCTCTACATATTCTGGGGCTATAGCTCATACCCATAGAAATATATAGGTGCTTTATTTTTTAATTCACCTTTCACACACACTACACACACCTACGTTAGTATGATGTTATTTTAGCTTTTATGCCCCTTAAGTCGTGGGATGCGGAAAACAGCATCAGCAACAACCTTAGGCTCAAAATGAGTATAGCCAGAGTTTATATATTTAGAGGCATGCCCAACCACACGCATACGGATCTCCTGACTGACCCCAGCATTAGCCATCACTGAATTACATGTTGCCCTTAGGCTATGAAATGACCGCTGGTTGTACAACCTACCACTAACAGGATTTCGAATCGGCATGGAATTAACATTGGCTGCCTCCATAATCTTGATAAACTGCTTTGAAAGCCACGAGCGGTCCCGATGCTTATCAGTATCACGCATTGAGGGCGTCAGAAAACCTTTCATTCCTCTGTTCATGCCAGCCAAGATATCCTGCATATCAGGATGAACCGGAACGATAACTTCTTTAAGCTGACCCCGGCCTTTTGTCTTTTCTGGCACATATTTAAGTACGTTATTATTCAGATCAAATTCATGCCAAAACCGGTTTGAGCAGTCCCCAAGACGCATCCCAGTGTAATAGCCTAACGCAATAACAACCATCCAATCTTGTGGATCCGTTCCCAAACTCAAGTCGACTCTCTCCAAAGTATCCAACATTGCATATATTTCTTTCGGCTGGAAGGGCAAGTGAGGCATACTGTCCGAGTTCTCAAAATTGACAGCAGCAATCGGATCAAAGGAAAGTGAACCATAACGCATTGAACGGGTGAATGCTGGTTTTAGGTTCTTTAGGTCATTCAATATCGTCTTGGGGGCTCTCCCCTGCTTAGACCTATAGGCGATAAACGATTCAATATCCTGCGGAGAGAGCGACTCGATCGGTGCCAGGGCCTTATCCCCTATCGCCTCAAAAAGGCGCTCAACAACCCCCGAATAGCGAGCCATTGTGCTCTGTTTTTTACCTTGATTGGCCTTGAATTCTATATACTCCTCAAAAAATTCCCGAACAGAGACCTCGGAAACACGGTCCTTGGAAGCAATAGATGCTAACTCAAAGGCTGTTTTTCTGATCGCGGCCTCATTCCGGGCCAATCCCCGTGCCAAATCCTCGAATTCATTAGCTATCTCTAAAGCACGCTTACGATTTTGCCCGCGATCCGTAACGCTTCCTCCGTGGACAATCTTTGTCGAACGAGTCAGGCTCCTTCCATTCTTATCGCGGAAGGTCGCTATCCAATATTTGGACTTTTTCATGCGACGTATTGAAGCCATACACATACCATCTATCCAATTAGATTTGATAGTCAAGGTTACCACAAAGTTACCACACTAAATAGCTGTCAGCATGCACATATCCGTCTAATAAAAACGTAAGATGTTGATTTACAACAAATAAAATTCTCAAAATAATCTCAATAAAGGAAAAATCGAATCGCGGGTTCGAGTCCCGTCCATCCCGCCACTTTTTGAAAAACCCGCAGCAATCACTGCGGGTTTTTTCGTGGAAATCTGTAATCTCTGGATCGGCCAATCATCCAACCAAAACCAATGGCCCACAGGTCGACTCAAGCTCTCGCAGCCCTCAATTCGAGCGCTGAAGCAGTCCGTCGCCGATCTTCTCCACCAAAACAGCAAACGCGTCCGTCGAAACCTCAGGAATCACAGCAAGGCTGACCGCCGAAAGGCAGAAATTAGAGGTGCGGTACTTGAACGAAACCTCTGAAGGGCAGACGATCCTTACAACACTGACTCACGACCAGAACAAGGACGCGGCAGCAGCGGTCTTGGTCGAGTTACCCGATGTGAGCCACGGTGATTCGTTAGCCAGTAGGGTTGATATAGGTGCTTGAGGGAGTCAACGCCGGGCCGAGCCTTGGGTTGATGGTTGTACGGTTGGGATTTCTTTCTACGCGAAAAGCCTGGGTGTGTTGCAGGCGTATGGTCGAGGTGAGTTTTATATAAAGTAGAATGCTTGTTGATCCGTTCGGGTCTAATCGCTGTATTAGTGCCGCCATGGACGGATTAATATGCCGCAAGGCCATGTCCATTAGATATTTAAGAATAAAACATGGAAGTATGAAAAAAATATCTAGTATTATACTAGCTTGCCTAGGGTTGTCCTTGGCTACGTTTGGCAGCAGTGCTACCCCATTTGAGGATGGCGATCGTATCGCATTTATTGGAGCGAGTATCACTCATGCCGGTACGTACCATTGGCAGCTGCAAACCTTTTATGCCACTCGCTACCCCTATAAGGACATCGTCTCGCGCAATTTTGGCGTTGCAGGTGATTCAGCATCTGGAGTCCTTAAGCGTTTTGATTGGGACATTAAGCCATTCAACCCCAACCGAGCCACGGTCAACATAGGCCTGAATGACATTGGTTATTGGCTATACGAAGACAATGGTAGCGTCGAAGAAAATGAAAAAGAAAGGCGCATCGACTCACATTTGGAGAGTATGGATGGTTTAGTTAAAATGCTAACAGAGAATGGAGTACGTCCAACGCTGATCACACTTACGCCCGTCGATGAAACTGGCACACAGGCACGAGCGCGAATGGTTGGCGTAAACGAGGCAATCAAGAGCTTCTCGCCAAAGATCAAGGCCATTGCGGACAAGTACGATGCTGAGTTTATCGACATAACAGGCGAGATGGAGCGAATCAATATTGAGGAGCAAAAGGACCATCCTGACTTTACGTTGATCGGGCCGGATCGCGTACACCCAAGGGCTGTGGGGCACCTTGTCATGGCCTATCTCATTCTCAAGGCACAGGGCGTCAGCCCGATTGTGTCGACAGTCAATATTGATGCCACCCAGCCAAGTATAATGAAAGAAGAGAACTGTGATGTCACGCAGTGCTCGAAGACTGATGATGGCATTTCGTTTACCTGTTTGGCTAAAGCGCTCCCCTTTCCAGTTAGTCGCGACGCACAATATGCTTTGGAACTGGTTCCGTTCACAGAAGACCTGAATCAGGAGGTGCTGACGGTCTCAGGACTTAAGAAAGGTGATTACGAGCTGTCCATTGATGGGGAGCCTGTGCTTTACGGCAGTGCGGACATATTTGCTGCCGGTGTCAATTTAGCTGTAAATGAAAAGACTCCTCAATACAGGCAGGCAGTTGCAGTTAAAAATGCCGTTTACGCTTATGCTGACCTTACTAAGCAACTGCGTAACATCGCTAAAGTTGAGCACGGATCGCTCTTTGACAATCTTACTGATCCTACGATAGATGACCGAATCAAGTGCTTAGAAAATGAAATATCCAGACTTGAAGATACCGACAGCGCATACCGTAACTATTACATTAATCTTTATAAAGATTATATCAAAATAAAGCCCAAGCAGGGTGACATGCTAAAAGAGATACAGCCTCTTTTTGATCGCATTTATTCCCTCAACAAGCCTGTTGCGCATACTTACACGATTAAGAGACTTTCACCCGAGAGTTAAGAGATAACCGTTGATGCCTGTGGTTCCCTGAGTTGGAGCCATATTATAGCAAAGGCACTAGGAAATGCTCGGTGAGCTGAAGTCCAAGCAGCCAGGAGCCCCAGTGCCGGTAAACGTTTTTAAATCGTTAGATGGCTCTGGTGTTATTGGGGTTTCGGGACCAAAAGAGTTTTTCCAGACTGGGATAGGCCTTGGATCGTAATTTCCATCGGATCTTCGGGCGGACCAAATTGATGGTTCTGCACCAGTGAGATCACTGTATTGGCCGCAGCCGCGCCGATCTTGTGCTTCTTGGAAAAGATACCTGCCCAATCCAGGCAATCGTCATCCAGCGATAAATGAACAACGCCGATATCTTCAGGGACCCGATAGCCTTCTTTACCGAGCCACTCAATGAGTCGGCTATCCTCTCCCACAATTACATCGGGGCGATACTTTTTTAGCCAATCGGGGAATTTCTCACCGACAACGCGAGTATAGTCATGTTCTCCCCCAATGATGTGCTCGTAATCATGCTCCAAGGGTGGAACGATTTCTTCCTTGGGCAGCGTAGAATGAAAGTAACCGACGGCTGCCTGCTGGAGATGACGGGAGCGCCTATTTGCCTGAGCCTGTAGTAGGACACCGATACGCCTATAGCCGACCCGGTGCAGGAGTCTCAGGCTCAGCATCATGTTATAATAAATATCCTGCACTACGCAATGTAGACGAGGTGTAGCGAGTGACTTCCCAAAGGTTACGGCGGCATAACGATCCCAGTTCAAATCCAGGCTCGTCATGAAGACGGAATTGGGAGGGGCCACGATGATCCCCTGAATGCCGCGGTTGAAAAGTATCTGAGAAAGGCGTCTCGTGGACATGCCTACGTCCTTGAGTCGAAACTCTTGTAGCTGATACCCAAGTTGTTCGCACTGTTCTTTGGCACCATTCAGGTAAGGGCTAAGACAAGGTCGGCTGCGCCAGAGGCCTTCCTCCTCGTTTTGATCGATCCAGGCAATCGGAACATATTCGCGCTTCTTGGACTCCCTGACTTTCTCCATGCGGTGCGCCATTCTTGCGTCAGGGATGTAGCCAAGCTCATTTGCAATCTTGGCAATCTTTCTGCGAACTTCCAGGCGGATTGCAGGGTGATTTCGCAATGCCATGGATACGGTCATGCGGGAGACGTTTGCCGCCTTGGCGATGTCTCCGAGGCTAACCGGTTTGCCGGATTTTTCTTTCATGACGTCTTTTTTTTGAGGCATCAGGGGTAGAATAGCAACTAAACAGGCCTCAAAATTGTATGTAAAATAGGATGTGCCTTTTTAAATCAAAGATTAGTGGCCATTTTTAGAATACATAAACAACCGATGATGAAACAGAGTGTTGAACTAGAAGAGCAAATCCAAGTTTCCATAGCTTGGGAGAACAAGTTCGTCCGTATCGGAATTGAGCTGGAGCCTGTATTTGCGATCACTGAGCTGGTGGACAAACGTAGCGGTAAAAATGTCCTGTATTCCACAGGGGGGACGCTGGTGGCCGACGATGTCAATCTACCCGATCCGGTCTACCAAGGCTACGAATCTGTTTCGCAGACCGAGTATCGGATCCGCTACCAGATCGGGGATATTACACTGATGCGGCACCTGTTTTTCTACCGCGAGGCCCCGGCGCTGCGCTGGTATGATACGCTAACTACTGAGTCCCCGAAGGCGGCGATGTATTACTCTGACCTGGCAGCGCTAGCGTTTGCTGACCCAGCTAGGAATGCTAAGATCGTCAACTACTTCAATTGTACCGATCAGAGCAACCGTCGCCTGATTGAGTCTGAGGCGACCATAGGCAAACATCAGGGGGCGTTCTTTGTAAGTGATGACATATTCGTCTACAAGGAAGGTCCGATGCCTGATTGCCAGCCGATCAAGGGCGAGTATGACTTCATCGTCAACGAAGACACCTCTGCCATACGCATGGTGGGGTTGGGCTTTGACAATTTGCGCCCCGACGAGGTTCGCCGAGCGAATGGTGTAGTCGTCGGGCTGTCGTCTGATTGGGGACTAAAGCGCTATCAACGGGAACGCTACGCCGACTTTCCCGCAAGTGCGTATACCGAGGTGTTATCCAATTCGTGGCCGGACCTGACTCTTGGCGTCGACGAAGCGGCGATCGACCGTGAGCTCACCTGTGCCGCAGAGTCTGGCGTGAACGTCGTCTTCATCGACGATGGTTGGTTTTCCCTCTTCATGGGCGAGATTGATGAGGTTAAGTTCCCTAATCGCTTCACCGTATTGGCTCAGAAAGCGAAGCGGTTGGGGATCGAACTCGGGCTCTGGTGCAATCCGCTGGGCCTCGATATTCGCCACCCCAAGATGGTGCAGTGGGACGGCGCAGAATGCCACGACACGATGCTTGAAAATAATCCCTGGAATTGGCTCGCGCGCACGGACGACTTCAAGTGCACAGAGTTAAACGGAGAGATCGGCGATGGGCGCGGCTATAGTCCAATTGAATTGATGAAGCCGGATTGCTTCGCGTTTATGAAGGACAAGCTGATTTCTTTTTACACAGAATTTGGTATCCGGCACTTCAAATTCGACCTCTACCAATTAACCGCGTTCAACACGATGCTCGGTGATGCAAACCTGCATTACGAGATGTACCGCCAATTGATGGAAGAGCTCAAGGCAGCAATCCCTGGGCTGGTGGTATCGATGGATGTCACCCGCCGCAACAGGCCCAACCTGGACTTCGCACTGGACTACGGGCGTCTCTTTTTGGAAAACCGTGGACGCGATATCCCAGATCATCGCTATTACCATCCCCATATGGCTCTGGGGAACCTCTGGCAGGCGCTCAAGTATGCGCCAGTGCGCCAGTGCGAGCTGGAGATGATGCCGCAAATCGACGACTATCCCCTCAATTACATTCTTGGCACCACCCTCTTTGCCACGCCGCTTTACTGGGGATTGATTGAGAATACCTCCCACGAGAAACGTAGTCGGATGAAAGCTTTCTTTCAAAAGATGGCCCCCATCCGAGAAAAACTCGCAGATTACTTGACCAACGCAGTGGGTGACTTGCCTGAGGAAGGTTCCTGGAGCGGCATTATCTCGATCGCTCCCGATGAATCAGAAGGGTACCTGGCCGTCTATCGCAATGGCGCCGACGATGCGAGCTACGACTTTTCTCTTCCTTTTGGAACGACGGTTGAACCGGTCTATAGCCCGGTCGAAACCACATTCATCGACAACAAGATTACCGTAACCTTGTCTGAGCCTTATGCGTTTGCGTTGGTCCGGTTTCAGTGATGCAAGGCTTGATTTTGATCTACAAGAATGAGACCTAGCTAGACAGCAAAGATACCTAAAACTCATGCATGCAGGCTATTGCCAGGTGAAGGCAGCAGAGTTTTTCCGTCCTACCAGCAACCACGGACAAAAGTCTCCATCGGAACCTCTGGAATCCCAAAAGAGTGAGTTTGGATTTGGTGGATGAGGATATTGGCCGCCATCGCCCCTATTTGTCTCTTGCGGGAATAGATACCTGCCCAGTCCAGACAGTCATTGTCAACAGCCAGATGAACGACACCGACTTCGTCAGGCACACTGAAGCCCGCTTCCTGCACCCAGTCAACCAGTTGGTGAGCCAGACCGACGACCTCTGGCCGGTATTTTTTCATCCACTTGATGAAGCCCTCCTCAGCCACTCCCCTATTCCTGTGTAGCAGAGGTGGGACGCGCTCTGAGCGCTTCAGCTGGGATTGATAAAGCAAGGCCCCCGCCTCGATGGTGTGGTAGGATCTCACCGCTAGCTGATTCGGATAGACGATGCCAATTCGCTTGTATCCGGCTCGCGAAATCACCTTTAGTGCAAGCATGAGATTGTAGTATAAATCCGATACAGCCCGATTCAAGAGGGGAACCTCCAGCCCGCGTTCAAAAGATACGCAGGCGAATCGATCCCATTGAAAGCGCAGATAAGTCAGGCAGTGTTGACTTGAGGGAGCCGCGATCACGCCCTGAATTCCTCTGCTATAAAGTATCTGCGACATGCGCCGCACGCTCATACCAGGCTCACGCAGCCAGAAGTTCTGGAGCTGATAGCCCATCTTTTCGCATAACTCACTGGCACCATCGAGGTAAGGGTTAATAGCGTCCAGGGTGTTCCATTTACCGTAATCCTCATTCATATCCAGCCAGGCAATGGGCATAAGTGAGCGATGCTTACTAGCCCGAACCTTTACCATATGTTCGGTGATGCGGGCATCTGGCTTATATTTTAGCGCCTTGGCGATTTTGTGGACTCTGTCTTTTGTCTCTGTACTGATTCGTGTGCTGTTTCTGAGCGCAAGCGAAACCGTCATACGCGAGACACCGGCCGCCTCAGCAATCTTAGCTAAACTCACAACATCAGGGTCCTTAGGCATAAGCTGGTTGTTTATGTAAAATTGCCAACTCACTGCGTCAAGGCGAAGGTCGGCCAATAGATCGACATCACAGTTTACATAAACCATCCCAACTGAGTAAAGGCCTAGGCTCCCCCCCAGCCAGTGCTGGAAGCTTCGATAAAAACCTGTCCCCATGCGACTTCCTATGAGCGTCGAGGCCCACAGATTTTCATCCAGCACTGCGGGGCGGCACAGGCAGCAGATCAATCATCATCCTCGATGTCCACTCCCCGCCCCTTGAAAGCTGCCTTGTCGGCCAGTGAAACGTGGCCCTCAACCATACCGTTGTCGAGTGGATCATCGACACGTGCAGCCAGGTCACGGAAGAGGCGGCGAATATCGACGACACCACCGATCAAGAACCAGACGGTGGAGATAACCCCAAGGATGGCCGTCACCCAGAGACTTGTGATGAAGAAGTAAGTACTCCACCACTGCAGGGGCCAGGGAGAGATCAGGTTCCAGATTAACACAGCGCAAAAGCACAATCCGAATTTGTAAATAATGGCGTAGCTGAAGACAGACCAAGCAATGATCTTGTCCCCGAGCGTGTATTCCGGAGTTATGCCAATTATCTTCTGAAAGGCACTGCGCAGACTCCATTTGAAGGGCGCCTTATACTCGCCTGCTACATCATATACGCCTCGGTGTAGCAGACGATCGAGATTAAAGGGCTTCCTCTGGGTCAGAGCCGAGCCAATGACATAGGCAGCGATACCGCTGACCATAGCCATAAAGTACAGCTCATAGGAGTTGATCGGAAACTTAACGGGGTTCATCTGCCAGACGATATACGGGTTCAGCGGATGCGAAACCTTTTCCAGGAAATGTCCAATGGGCACCACCCAGCCGTGGGCATCGAGCCAGGGGTAAACCGTCTCAGCCCAGTTGCGCTGCAGGATCAGCCCTGCCAGTGAGAGTCCCGACCCAAAGATAATTGATCCGTACGCGCCCACAGAGTTACCAAAGCGGCTGTACAACCCGAAAATCATAACGGGACCCGCCCCCCCCATCCATAGCCCTGTCATGATGACCGTGAACATCATGATGTAATCGAGCTGGACGAAGAAAATCGATATGGTAAAGAAAATCAGGCTCACGCCGAGGCTGACCAGCCGCACTACCCACAGATGTTGCCTGGGAGAAAAAGGGGTCTTGCGAAAGGGAAGAATCATATCCTGCACAATGGTCACGGCGGAATTGAACACACGCGAGTCGTCGGTCGAGATCAGTAGCATGATCATCAATAGACAGAACAAGCCCATCATACCCACCGGCAGAATATTCTTCAGGGCTACAGGAAGCATCATCTGATGGTAAAGGGTACGAAACTTCTGAAACGCCAGATTACCTTCTGGCGTATTGTCCAATGTATCGCGAGCGGTTTGCAGGTAGGCCGTGTCTATGTTGTTATCGCGTGAAAGCGGCTCATCTACACCGATCACATGTGTCTGCATCGGGATATCGGCCAGGCTGGTGGTCAGTTGCTCACGCATCCAGGGGTCGACGACGGCTTCCTGTGCGACTTTTTCACTCAGATCCTGGCGAATGCTATGTGATTGCTCAGAAAATTTTTGATGAGCCATCAACGCAATGATCATCACCGCGACCAATATCATCATGAGTGATGCATAAAGCGAACGCCACTTGGCCAGGACGCCCGCCATCTTCTGCTCGTGAGGGGTACGTCCACTGCCATTGGTATCATTACCGATCCAACTCCCATAGTTGAGGACGTTGCCCATGGTCGTCACGAGCAGGGCGAAGATGTTGAAATCTCTCAGCTTTTCGATGTCAAAGGGATTGATAAAGCTTTCGCCGCTTACCCGGTCCATCATCACTGGCCCGATGGTATCGCTCCAGCCAAAGTGTAGAAAAACATAACCGGCGATGATAACGAAAATCGGGTAGCTCATCAGTCCCTGAAAGGCATCGGAAATCAACAGCGATATACGACCACCCGGCCAGATCACGAGGATACACAGACACAATGACAGCGCCACGACCACCCCGAAGGTCGGTAAGTTTATCCCGAGTATCTCCACGCGGTGCGGCAACCCCAGAAAGTAGATGAAGAAGTTGGCAGCCACCGCCGGGCCGATGGCGTTAGTCATAATCTCTGAAAGCGTACGTATCGTCGCCGCAACGATGCGAAACGAGCGGCAGTAGCGCATCTCCAGAAACTGGCCAAGGGAAAGCGAACGGGTTTCACGAAACCGATAAATACAGAACCCTGTCAGTCCCATGATGATGACCACTGGAATGGTCAGGTACTCCCAAAAGGTCAGTGCATAGCCGACCTGGTATTTAGACTCCACCAGCGCAACAAGTGTGATCACGCTCAACCCAGCGGTCAGATCCCCCGCCGAAATCACATAGCGGCCAGCAACTCGCCCTGCGGCCAGAAAATCAACGACGCCACGCACATACTTTCGACTGTACACCGCCATGAACAAGACCACGGAGACCGGCACAATCACAATCATCCAATCGATTAAAGACATATAGCAAAAAACAAAGTAACCATTAAATGCGTAGCAAAAACTTACCCCTTCCCTGCCGCTCCCGGCTGACCGACCCTACCGACTCGGGGCTTAAGTGCTGCAGGCCGATCTGTTCAGCCCGCAGCACTCAGCCCTTTTCGAGATGGGCCCACGAACAACGCTTGTACGCGGCATGGCACAGCCCCGCACGTCGTTCTCATCAAAGCGATGTCCGGGGCCAAAAGCCGGTATAGGACGTCTAATCTATCTGGCGGATAACCCGCTAGCGTCGTGCCTGAAGAGCCTTCCGACGCTTGAACAGAATGAAGCTAAGCGCCCCCAGGGCCAGCACGAGTCCGGTGGACGAGGATTCAGGAACGCTAGCAGTAATTTCCATCACACCGATATAGAAGACCTTCTGGGGATCTGCGTTACTGGCATCGGGCACCGCAGTGAGTGTAATGATGCCGCCTTCGGTGGGCGTGATGCCGGATATAGTAATGGTGTTATTGACGTTCTCTGTCGGATTTAGAGAGCCAGAGCCGGTGTTAGAGCCTGTGATGGTATACAGGGCGCTACGGTTCGTCGACAGCCCAGTGCGTGAAGCATAAATGGTAAAGCTATACGTCTTGTCGGTATCGAGGTTACTGAACTCAAATTCTATTTTGGCATCGCCGCTGGTGGAGTCGTAGTAGGTATCGGCCGTAGCTGTACTCGGGTAAAGCGTGGACGATTCCGAACCACTGGAAGTTGCGGCGATGGCGGCATTTGTCATTGTCAGCTTGATACCCGTGGGCGTACCGGAAGTATCCACCATATTCGCAACGAGTTCTGTATCATCCGCAAAGGTAATGTTTGGGACGTTGTTCCAGGTTTGCGGCTGGCCGGACGTGGCATTCCACCAATACCCGACATCGAGGAGTACAGTTTGGGCCGGGAGTAATGGGGCAGCGATAGTAGCAATAAGAAGCGCGATGCTTTTTTTTGTGATAGGGAACATATTCTTAATATAGTAGAATTAGATTAATATTGTGATGCCAGCGGACCGGGACTCATACCCGATACCGCCTGATCATAGAATTGTTTGGTATTACAATAGTCTGCGATATAAAAAGCATTTTATGCCCCCATGGATGCAGAACAAGATTTCGCAGGTTTTACATAAAACGTAAGCCAGGCAACACGGCTCATGCCTATATGAGCGGGCGCGAAATGATTTATGTAAAATACCCTTCCTATTGTCGGCGCCGGCGCTAACAATAAACTACGCTTATCCACCATTTGATAGCCACATGTTGATTACCCGCCCCCTGAAAGGTTTTTCCCTCGTTGAGTTGCTCGTATCGATTGCGGTCATTACCATCCTAGCTGCGATTCTTATAGCCAGCACACGAGCGATCCGAACCCACTCGCATAAGACCGTATCATTGTCTAACCTACGCTCCTTGCAGCTGGCCAATATGACCTACGCGAATGAGCACGGCGGCAAGTATGTGCCTAATGTCTCCCGCACTGAGACAGGGTACCGGCCATGGTACAACAATCGCGAATTCTTCGCTGCCCTGGGCATGGACAGTGAAAACATTGGTTACTATGATGTTTTCAAAAACATGCTGGACCCGCTCGCCAGCTCATCGGAGATAAATCGCCCCGACTACATATACCGGAGCTATGGTTATAACACCAATGGCCTAAGCATTAACTGGAACGATTTTTCGCCCGATGGATATGGCTGGCGTGTATTCGACATCGATCATCCTGCCCGTACGATGGCGTTCGCGACTGCCAGTGACTGGATCGTGGGATATGGGGGACGTTTTCGGTTTTTCGATGACCCTAATACCAGCAGCAACGGTGCTATATCGTATCGCTACCCGACGGACATGGCCTTACTCGTTTACTTTGACGGCCACACAGGTATCATCACACGGGAAGACATTGAAAAGATCGATACCATTGGGGCTAATAACAACATATTCTGGAACCCTCAGGGCACTTACTTGGAGCACTTTTAGACCTCTCCAGGCAAACGATCAGGCAGCTAGAATGGGCCTCTTCATTTAGTCCAAAAGGAAATGGGAATGCATCCCGTTTCGGTGCCCGTCTGCTAGCTTAAAGGGCAAGCACGCATAGCCCCCGCAATCCGGCATCAGCAAGTCCGGCGAAAAGCCCCCCCATACAGGAGGGGGTCGAATTGAGCGATCAACAGAACGTGCTTCCCCAAGGAAACACCACAGACGGATAGGTCCTCAGCTAGCACCCGTCGCATGAATGCGATGAGCTTGTTTGTAACGGGCCGCCCCGGACTCATCAGCCCGGGGCATGCAATAACACAGGTCAGGGATAGACGATCTCGAAAAACCCGGCTCCGTACGTCAACTGAGAGGTATCCAGGTCGAGCTTCAGCTCCCCTTCTACTCTCGTGACAGCGATAGGCTCAGCTCTGGTTCCATCGAAATTAAGGGCATACACCTCAGGCAAATCATCGCGCTCGTCGTCCAAAGAAAGGGTCGCATGCATGGTTTCAATCAGAGCCGGAGTATTGCCCACTTCGTAGCAGATATGCAGCTCGTCAGTCTCGAAGATATCGCCGGTATTGAAGGCATTGGTACTGAGGATGAGCAATAGCCGGTTGGCCTGCCCAAGATCCTTCTGGCCGTCGATAGCTACTACCGCGATGGCGGCTGGGCGGGTTGCACGTTGGATGGTGAGTCGATCCAGCGTGACGGGAGTATCATCCTTAACAAGGGCACCTTCCAATCGTGGCGTGATGACTTGCATAGTCTCAGCGGCTCCGTCCAGTCTCAGCTCACCCGTTTCACTCTCGTAAAAGCTACTGGAGGGGTCGGTCTGATTGGCGGGATCGAGGATACCATTCTGGCGCAAGGCCTGGAACAGGGGCTCGCTTCGACCGCTATCGTCGGTGTCAGCTTTTACATACCATTGCGAAACGTTCAGATCGGTAAAGTCCTGAATCAGGAAAGACATCGTGGGGGTAAACGAACCGACCGGCTCGAGCGGCGCGACTTCGGAGTAAAGCACACCGATGCGCGTCACCAGCGCGAGCTTGGCGTATTCGTCCCCGATGGCGGCGAGATAATGGTCGGGGAACATTTCGTAGTCTTCCAGTTGCAGGCCAACTGAGCTTGGAGCCGTACTCACATCGCCACGCAGGAAGATAACTGCGGCCAAAAACTCGTTGATACGCGAGATAGGATCCATGCCGCTATCAAAGGTCAGGAAGGGGTCCGGGTGCAGCTGGACCGTGGTGTTGTGCACGGTAATGGCATCCCA
Source organism: Ruficoccus sp. ZRK36 (assembly GCF_019603315.1). NCBI lineage: Bacteria > Pseudomonadati > Verrucomicrobiota > Opitutia > Puniceicoccales > Cerasicoccaceae > Ruficoccus > Ruficoccus sp. ZRK36. Next base: position 1,654,784 of record NZ_CP080649.1, on the reverse strand, counting down.
GTCCTGTAAGGCGGCATAGCTGGAGAAATACAGCCCACGCTCATTGCGGTAGCGGTTCGGGCCGCTGTGCGAATACTCAGTATTGAAATAGGGACGGTCGAAAAAACGAGCCGCAGCAGCCGCGCGAACGTAGCTGGAGTCAAGTGAGCTGGTTTGCTCTATCACCGTGTCGTTGGGATAGTTCCCCGCAAAGGAGTTCGGACGCACACTCTTGGGGATGACCTGTCCGGGAGGCAGCGAACCGGGATGAGCGAAGTAGGTGTGCTGTGCGATAGCAGGCATCATCGCTCTGCCAGGGATTTCCAGCATGCGCATAATCATATCCCAGTGTGTCACCAGCCCCCGATAACCAGTGGCGCGCAGATGATTATAAAACCAGGTTGTCATTTCCGCCATGGTAGCGATGAGAAACTCACCCGTATCCTCGGCCCGTTGATCACCCGTACGCATATCGGACTCTGTGATGTCGGGGACCGTGTCAAAGGTGATGTCCTGCCCCCAGGCCGTAGCCAGGGCCGCGTCGCTGCCGTATTTAGTGCGCAGGTACTCGCGGAAGGATGGAGTCAGGAACTCCATGCCGGTGGCGATACGGAAGTCCTGCTCATTGATGAAGCTCACGAAGGCAATGGACGTCTCATCCTTATAGGCGGTCCCGGTGTAGGGATTGACCCTGCCCATGAAGTAGTCGACGAACACTTTCCAATGGTTGCGATATGCAGGATCGGTGAAGAGGCGGGTCTTGAAGCTTTTCTCATGCGGGTTGTCAGCCGAGCGGGTAATCATGTTACGTGCGGCCAGGTCGATCGTCACGTAGATACCGCGCGCCTTAAAGGCGGCGATGAGGTAGTCCATCCGATCATAGTTCCCGGCATCAAGATTCTGCTCCAACTCGGCCACGTTTTGCGGAATCATGACCTCATCGAGCGGGCGATTGCGGGAGTCGAGCATAGTCTGCCAGCCAGTGAGAAATGTCTCCGGCAGGTGCAGGCGAACCAGGTTGTACCCGCGGCGTTCGACTGCGTCCGCATAGCGGTCGATGGTAGCCTTGTCCCATTCATGATAGTACTGGCGCCACATTCCCTTGCCGTTGAGTGGCATGCTAAAGGCATAGAAACGTACAGGCATATCTGGGCGTTGCTCAAAAACGGGCTTACCCGTGGCTCCGATAATCACACGCCCCAAAGAGCCGGCTGGACGCGGTAGACCATCCAGACCGGACAAGTCCAGCGCGGTACCGGGCTGGACCTCCAGAAAGCGCGTGTCGTCCACCGGTCGATAGTCCTTACCCGCGACGGGCCTAAAGAGCCGTTCAAGAGCGACGTCACCAAAGACGACCGGCACCGTGCCGGAGACGAAGCTCCAGCCCTCAGACCCCGAGCTCACCCTTACTGCCAAAAGATTTATCCCAGCTTGCACCGGAACATTGAAGACATGGTTCGTGGGCGCAATGTCGCTGGCGAGGTTGCCGCGCTCCATCGTACTGTAGACGCTCTGGCCGTTACAAAAAGCCTCAAAGTACCAGTCAGCACCCATACCCACCGTCATTACGCCGTCAGCTGGTGCCACGAACTCCTGGTAGAGCACCGCCGTAAGGCCTTCTCCGAACTCCCCGGCCAAAGCGCCAAGATCAATGCCGTCTTCGCCCTGAGTCACCGGTGTGGCCTGAGCCGGAATGCTGTCCAGAGGCAAGGCCTCGCCTGCTGCCTCTGGCGCATAGAGCCAATCGTCGCCCAGCAGAGACGAGAATAGGTCCACACGCTCCAATGTCACCGGGCCTAACCAAAGCGTCTCTCCGGCAGGAATGTTTCCGAGGGCCAGACGCAGCATCGCCAGGGGGGACGGAGCGTCTATCTCTACCGTGAACTCACGAACGACCTTGCGCCACTGGGGCGAGACCTCCACCGTCCAGCTACACATCCTTCCCAGGCGGGAGTAGGGTGACCTGGCCAAGGCAGCGTAACAGGGGATATCCATCTCAGCACTCCCCTTCACATAGAAACTGATGCTGAATTTTTGACCTGGCTGGGCCGACTGTGCCCATTGATAATTGATCTGCTTACCCCATATAGACGATTCCTCAGGGGTGCCGTCGATATGTACCGAAAGCGAAGGGTAGCCGTCCGGGGTAACGTCCTCCGCCGAGACAGATGGTGTCCAGGTCTGGCCCGACGCGAGATAGAGCTGGATCCCGTTTTGGCCCAGTTCATTAAAATCGGGATAGCTCCATGTCTTTACTGGGACAGCTTGGCATGTACCAGCGAGGCCCAGTATCAGGAGGAGTATTGCCAGTATGCGTTTATTTATGAATGTCATCGGGTATATGGGTATGTTGTCTCAGAGATGGTTTGTTTGCGATCACTTAAGCGGCTTCAGCTCTTCAAAAGGCACCAGAGGGACACGGTATAGATTACCGTAACCCCCATGGTCAGAGGTGAAAATGATGTGAGTACGGTCCGGGGAAATACGCGGGTGCGGATGCGTCTTCTGAATCCTCATCCCGGAATCATGGCGGCAGAACACCCGTGCCTCCGAGTAAGTGTCGCCTTCCTTGCGCCAGCATTTGATGACACCGTCGCCATCGCCAACGATGAGTTCCTCATCCAGGGAAAAGATGTGCCCTGTATTACCCCCGGTGGTAAAGATCATGTCGGACTTACCTGTATTGTCATAGCAGATATGCCCGAGCAAAGGCTCGTCTGAATCGCTACAGCCATGATAGCCCATGCGAACGCCGTCGGCGTACCAATACTCATGCCCGACAACTTCACGCCCTGAGACGGGCCGTACGGGGCGGATATCTCGGGTGTTAACGTCCATCACCCAAATGCGCTGCCCAACCTTTTGCCAAGGCCCCTCGTAGCAGAAGGATATCAACTCGGGCCGGACGGGGGATGTGTTGACGTGTCCCATCCAGCGCTGCTCCTCATGGACGAGCTCTATCCTACCATCAATTGTGGATACGCGTATAATACGGCTGGTCGGGCGCGACTCCCAGATCAAAGGTGCCGCCGCCGCCCCCAGGCGGGGAATCAGTTGCTCGGGGTCCTGAAAGATTGCGACATAAACAAATTCTCCGGCGGCATCGCAATTGCTCATTTGAAGGTTCCAATCCGGTCCTATATCAAGCAAATGGCGAGTCGATCGAGTATGCAGATCGACAGCGTAGAATCCGTTCCCATCACGGTAATAGGCCTCATCGCGCACAGGGTTCACACAAGTGGGAAGGAAGCTGCGGTTGGCTTCGTCCAGATCGGTAATTTGCTCGATTCCTCCTGTCTCCAGATCGATACCGTAGAGGTTGTTACGGTTGCAACGCTCGGAGGCAAACAGCAAGCGACGACCGTTATCATACCACCCGGGATTGGTAAAGTAGAGGTGATGACTGTGCCCCCGGTAGTTAGTCAGCTTTGTTACCGGTATACCCGTGAGGCGATCTGGTTCTGTTGTCCATTCGATGTGCATATAAAGCGATATTGAAAAACTCTTCAGGGTGAAACATTGAGCTCAGCAGCACGCAAATCGGACCAATGCAAAAGCAGGCTCCATCTCGCTTCCTGTACGAACGAACGTATTCCCCCGTGCCGGAGAAACATGGCCTTTCTTTTTAGCATCAACATTCAGTCTCATCATCGATTGCGTATGCATGATTAAGATGGCTGCTGAACGGTGATTTAAAAAGACACTTCCAGTTTTACATATAACGGCACACCAGCTCTACGGTTCTGTTCGGCCGACGGCCTCTCTGCGCGAGGACATCTACAGCCAACGACACAAAAACCCGACCCCAAATCGCCCATGCCCTAGCAAATAAGGTGGGACTCCTGAATTAGACAACAATACCTAACGGCTTTCCCTGAGCGATAGGCCGAGAAGGATTTGTCAATTATTTGCCAAAAACGCAGCACTTTGGTGCATTTATCTGCATTTCCCTGCCATCGGACATTTCTTCAAATTGCTGCGGAGTAACAGGAAGTGCAACCGAGTGAAAACAGGTGAAGTCCACCAGCGGGTTCGAGTCCCGTCCATCCCGCCACTTTTTAAAGCCCGCAGCAATCACTGCGGGTTTTTTCGTCGAAATCTGTAACCACTGGATCGGCCAATCATCCAAGCTGTTGCCACCAAAACCAATGGCCCACAGTTCGCCCCAAGCTCTCGCAGCCCTCAATTCGAGTGCTGAAGCAGTCCGTCGCCGATCCTCTCCCCCAAAACAGCCAACGCGTCCGTCGAAACCTCAGAGGTCGCAACGAGTCTGACCGCCGAAAGGCAGAAACCGAATGTACGGCACTCAAACGAAACCTCTGCAGGGAAGACGATCCTTACAATGCTGACTTACGACCAGAACAAGGACGCGGTAGCAGCGATCAGCCTCCTCCAAAAATCGGGCACAGAAAAATCTCTGATTTTCGCAGTCAACTACCTGCTCGAACATTATCAGGAGGCTGCTGAGGCAAAATCGGTGGAGGACGCCATCCTAGACTATCGTGAGGAAAAAGAACGGGAAGTGGATAGAGGCATCCTCTCTTCTCGGCAGTTTGGCTCGATTTTCGATGAACTCGCGACCTTCAAAATCGTGTTTGAGGGACAAATCATTCGCGAAATCCAACCCGAAGAGCTGAAAGAGTATCTGGAGGGCAAACAAAAGGGAACCAGGCGTGCTCACTCTCTAAAGACCTGGAATAATCGCAGAGGCTATCTCAGCACTTTTTTCAAATTCTGCCTCTCCCGTAAGTATGTCGCAGAAGACCCAGTCATTTCCGTTCCGAAATTTAAGATCAAAAACCGTCGAGGTACCGCAGAGACTTTTTCAGCGAAGCAGACTCAGAAATTAATGCATTGGCTGGAAACTTACCGTGGGAAACAGAACAAAGGCGGATCATGGTGGGCTGAGCCGGGTAGCCTTGTCCCCTATTTCGCCCTCACTTTTTCCCTCCTGCATAGGCCATTTCACACGAAGACCGCACGATCTTCTTTTTTACCCACCTGGCTCTACTGGGCGAGTCATGCCTGCGTCGCAAAAGCCGTTCTGCCCGGATACACAGGCATCATCAAGTTATGCCTGTCGATTCCACCCAAACCTCCCCTGCCTCACGGACCTTCCCGGCAAATGCTTCCCGGCGGTTGCCCATCGTGTATGCGATGAATGAACGCTGTCAGGGGTACTTCTTCCCGCAAGGGGTACCCACCACAGTGTCGGAAGTTCCGACAGAGCGCCTGGAGTTGGACGCATGGGAGGCCGGGCTACGACATCTGCGCCCCTGTGTGATTCTTGCCTTCTGGAGCACACCTCCACTGCCCGAAAGCTGGCTGAGCGAGGCTGACTGTCCCCTGCACTATGTTTGCCACGTCGCCGGCTCCATCCGCAGGGTGGTGCCCCGCAGTTTCATCGAGCGCGGGGGATGGGTTACCAACTGGGGGGCGCAGTGCGCCAGCGCCGTCGCCGAGCATGCGCTCCTGCTCGCGCTGGCCGCGCTCCGCAGCCTGCCGCGCTGGGCCGCCTACATTGAAAGTCAGCCCGATGAACGCCGCTGGCAGGACCTCAACACCCTCTCTCTGCACAACCGGCAGGTGGGCATTCACGGTTTCGGGCGTGTGGCCCGGATACTGGCGGAGCTGCTCAAGCCCTTCGGCGTGAGCATCCGGGCATTCTCCGCGGGCGTGCCCGACGCGTATATAGCTGCACATGGCGTAACGCCCTGTCACTCGCTGCACGAACTCTGCGCGGGCAGCGATGTGCTCTTCGAATGCGAAGCCCTGACGGAGACGACCAGGGGCAGTATGGACGCCAAGGACCTGGCTCTCTTGCCGGACGGTGCCGTCTTCGTTAACATTGCCCGGGGCGCACTGGTGGACGAAGCCGCCCTCCGGCGCGAAGCTTCCAACGGACGCCTCCGCGTGGCCCTGGATGTCTGCCATCAGGACCCGCTCGAGGCGGGAAACCCACTTTACCAGACACCCGGCGCGCTCCTTTCCCCGCATATTGCCGGGCCGACCGTAGACCAGTTCGAGCCGATGGGCCGCTTTGCCCTCGCCAATATCGAACGCTTCCTGCGCGGAGAAACGCCGGCCGGCCTGATCGACCTGGCGGAGTATGACCGCATGACCTGAGCGCGGCCGATCCCGCATCACCGGAAGCCGCTGACATTCACAACTCCTGCGGTCGGTGCAGATCCCCGTTCCAATCGTTTACTTTTTCGACGCTTCGAAGTCGGGGGCCGCGTAGTTGTTCGGCCCGCCGTAGCGCTTGAACGCCGCGTACACAATGATGGCATTCACGAGCGCTACGAGCGTCAGGGAAAAACCGACGATAAAGGCATAGCGATAATTATGGCCTGTGGCGTCGATCACCATGCCCACCACAGGAGCCATGGCCATGTTACCCACGGCCACGAAAATCGCTGCTGCCGAGGCGTACTGTGCGAACTTCTCATGAGGGAACAGTCTCAAGGCCAACGAAGCCGCACTCGTATAATAGGCACCGGAGAAAACGCCATGCAGCACCCAGCCGATCAGATAAGTATGGGCACTAACCGCGAACAGACTGCCCCAGATCGTCACGAGCGCATAGCCGCTCAATACCACGATCACCAGTCGCATGGGGTGAAAGCGGTCCGCCAGCCACCCCAGCGGATAGGCCATGAGCAGGGAGATAAGAAAGGTGAGAGAGACCGCTTTACCGTATGTATCCATGCTCACGCCCACATGGTTCGCATAGGGGATGGCAAAGACGTTCATCGGGTTGAAGCAGATGACCGAGGTGGTAATGAGCAAAAAAACGGCGAGGTAGTACGGGTGGGAAAAGCACTCCCGGCAGTAGTGCCGCACCTCACTGACAAAGCCCAGGGTACCGGTCCTGCTCACGATTTTCTCCGGCGGCGGATACTGCCCCTCCTTGACCCGGAAGCAGACGCACATGAACGCGATTCCATAAAACAGACCGACCGCAATGATGATGACCGTGAAATGCGTCGGCACGTAGCCGATGATCCAGAAATTGAAAACCATGCCGTCGATCAGGCTGATGGCTCGGAACAGGCCGTAAAAACGCCCCAGCAACGGCCGAGGAACGACATCGTTGATCAGGCCGTCGAAGATAGGCTTGCTCGCGATGGCGGCGACCTCGAAGGCCGTCCAGAACACCGCGAAGCAGGCGACGGACACCACGACCTCGTTGGCAAGCATCGACAACAGCCATGCGCCGAAAGGGAAGCCGTCGAGCGTCCGGTGGAGCCAGGCCCCCGTCGCCTCGGAATTGCAGAGGCGATGCACCCACCTAGCGATAAAAGGCGTGCACCCCAGCCCGACCATCCCCAAGGCTGCGACAGGCGTAACGATCAGCAGAAACGGGATGCGCCGCCCAAGCCTGCCGCGATGACGATCCGACATCGTGCTGATGAGCGGACTTACCACCAGCTGGATGATCCCCGGCAGGGAGCTTACCAGCAGCGCGAAGACCAAACTCGGAACCATCAGATGGTTCAGGTACCATTGCGACATCGGGGCCACGGAGCGGTCCCGCATGGACCACGAAAAATCGCCCAGAAGCAGCCAGCAAAACAGGACAACAATGCCGCCCGTCGTATAGGTCAGCGTCCCTGCCTTCCATTTCTTGGGCGCGTAGATTTCGGTTGTGTCGTCGGGCGACGGGGATGAACTCATGGGTATGCTAGGTTTCGTTTGAAGCAAATAGGATTGTGGCCAGTAGGGTTGCCCCTCTCGCCCCATCTGACGAAAAGTCGATGATCCCCGTGAAGGGGTGTAGTCGTGCGACGGCGAACGCTTCGCGCTCAGGGCTCGACCTGTTCGACGTGCCAGTCGAAGTACAGCACGTTTCGGAAAGTCCCGTGGGAGAGCGTCTTGACACCATCTACCGTGTGATCGTAATCCATGACCGCCGGGATCTTGGAGTGCTCTTCCCAGTTCATGGCGCTGAGCCGGTAGGGATAGGTCGTAGCCGTGCCGGCATTCCCGGTGTAGCCGAAGGGCGTTCCGTTGCGGTTGTTCGGCAGTGTGCCGGTCGTGGCCAGACGGTACGGAGTCACATCAACATTGTCCGGGTCAGAATCCAGACGTCGGTACCCTGGGCAGTAGAGGGCCGGAGCCCATTGCCTCCCGCCACGAGGAGTGGGCAGCGCCCAGTAGAGATAGAGGTAGTGCCCGAGGTGCCCGGCGTCGGAAGCGTTGTAAGTGGCCTTCTGCAAAATGCGCAACGGCCCCGGCAGCGTGCCCTGATGGTCGTTGGCGTACATGGCGGCCCCCATCCCGATCTGCCGCAGGTTGGCCGCGCAGCCGGTCGTATCGGCGCGGTTGCGCATCTGCGCAAGGACCGGCACGAGAATCGCGGCGAGGATGGCGATGGTCGCAATACAGGCCAGTAGCTCGATTAAGCTAAAGCCCATCGTCCGTCGCCAGGCCGTGGACGAACAGGGGCGGCCGGAGGGCGTCGCGCCCCGGGCTTGAGAAGTGCTGGTGAACGCAGGAGGGGTAGATTCCAGTTTCATCACGGAGCGGGGTTGGGAACAGCAGCCACAGGCGGCACCTGCCTCGGCTTGCCATTCAGGGAAAACATGACGGGTTTTGTATGCTCGGAACAGGAAGAAGTGCTCCACGTGCCAGACTCCGAGTCGCGCTCAAGTGTCAACGAGCCGGCGGTATCCAGCTCCAGCGACAGCTCCGCGCTCTCGACCCACTCCCCCTGAAGCCCGGCGGAAACCGCCTGCCCCTCGGCATCGTAGAGCACATAGGCGTAGGCGCCTTCCAGCTCTTCGCTACCCCCCAGCCAGACGATGCAGCGGCTGCTTCCATCGCTCATAACGAGCTTGTTCTCCGTCACCTGTTCGACCTCAAAAGCGGCGGGATCATCGGTAGTCGCCTGGATGAGCATCGCGGTCAGGAAGCCCGCCTGCTCGGAGGTCTCAGACGTCATCGCCAGGTGGTAACCACGCTGCTGCGGGCGCGAACGCGTCTTAAGTTCATAAAGCTCCGTCTCGACGATGGTCGGCGCGATCTGGGCATCGACGATCGGACCCAGGTTTTGGATAACCAGCCGCCCGTCACCGTTGGTCATCGTATAACGGCCCTCACCCAGCGGCTGCGCCTCGCGGTCACCATGCAGGAGCCACTCGTACTGGTGCGGCTCCGCCGCCGCCATGAGGTCACGCACGACCAGGTAGTGTCCGCCGACGAGCATCAGGTCGCGCTGCATCTGCTCCAGCCCGAAGCTGTCGCTGTAGGCGGCCTTGAAATCCGCCTGCCCCGCGGCCACCTGAGGCCCGAGCAGCACATGGTCCATCCGGATCTTGTTCAGCTTGTCATAGGGCAGATATTTGAAGCACGTAAAGGCCGTGCCCCCTTGCTCCTGTCCGACGCCATCCACGAGGATCGAGTTATGCCAGGCTGTTTCTTTGACGGCGTAGCCCGTATCGTTGGCCAGGAAAGCGCCCTTCGAGAACAGGATGAACGAACCGGCATCGGGATGCGCGTGCCCGAGTGAGGGCTTCCAGTCCGGGTACTGCTTGAGTAACTCCGCCATCGCGTGGCCTCCAGGAGGACCGGACTTGAAGGCGATGGCCGTCGTCTGCGGATCATTCCAGCTACCTCGCCAGTGGATAACCTCCTCGTCATCGAAGTAGTGGTACGGTGGATACGCCTTGTCATCAACCACCACCGACTTGCCAGCCTCTGCAGGTATCTGTAGTAATGCGCCAACCATGCCGTCGAGAGAACGTCCTCCGCTGTTCCAACGCGTAACCAGCTGCTCCACCCGTGGATCGGGACGCTCATGATCGAGCACATAAGGGATAAACTTGGGCACGCGCGTGGGGTGCGTATGCCAGGGCTTTTCATAGCCGCGCTGGGCCGTCTTTCCGTCCTGATTGACACGCGGCCCCCAGTCCCCGAAGTCGAAGACAAAATCGCGGCCCGGCAGATAGCTGTGCGCGAAGTACAGGCCCGTGTTCTCCATAAAGGGAATCTCGAAGAGGTCTTCCCCGGTGACGTGTCGCAGGGCCAGGGCCCCCGTCACGGGGAACTGCAAAGTGTAGCCCCAGTAGTTCATCCCCTCGAAGAACCATCCGTCCGGAGCCAGCGCATGCAGGCAGCGAGCCATCATCTCGCTCGACCACTGCGCCCACTCCGTCGCCTCGGGATACTCGCCTAGCAGGGCCATCGAGGCGACCAGCAGCCCGCCGACGGGGATTGAAAAATGGTTCTGCTCGTAGGGGTAGTGCTTGATGGCGCGCAAATCATGGTACGTCTGGCTGGCCTGCTTGATCAGCAGGTCCCGGAGCGCGTCCGAAACCTGGGCATCCACCCGCCCCTCCAGCACATCGTAGGAGATGGCGAGCCCCGCCAGGATATAGCCGCAGGCCAAATCGTTATTGTCCCGCGCGCCAATGCCCTTGATCTCAAGAGGAGGCTCTTTTTCGAGCACGGGTAGCCAGAGCTTAAGCCGCTCGAGGTAGCGCTCCTGTCCTGTCACCGCGTAGCCGACGGCGAGCTTGCCGATAACTTTGCAGGGCACGGACGAGGACTTCCCCGTCACCGGCTTCGGGACGGCGCTGAGCTCGGGCCCGTCAGCCGGGAAGTAAGCACCCGCCCAACCCCGGTCCTGCCGGAACCTCTCCTGAGCGGACTGGAGGCCGACCTCGTCAACAAACAGCCGGGGATGCCCACCTGCCAGTTCAGGGCGTACGGCGAACCCGGCGTTTTCCTGGCCCTCTGCGGGCGTGGCCGCGTCCGCCGAAGGAGCGGGCGAGCTGGCAGCAGAGGACGGTGACACCGGGCCACCGCAGGCCGGGCACAACAGCAATGCCATGCCGCAGGACGTCAGCGCGGCGATCGTTGAAAGAGGGCGGGTAAAATGGGGGACGGGTAACATTGTATGCGTTTATCAATCCGGCACAGCCCCGAGGGGAAGGCCGCTGGTTATGTTCGAGAAGATAAGGGCACCCTGTGCGGCGCCCGCGTAGCTGCGGACGTCGCCTGAAAGATAATCTATGACCCCGGCGCGCAGTAAGCCGCACGCCGCGTGTTCGGACTTACTTGCGGCGCTGGTAGCGCTTGATAAGCGACGCGGAGAGCGCCAGCAGCCCAGCCAGCAGAAACGCGGATTCAGCCGGTTCCGGGACCTGGACCGTATTGGTGATCGCGATGTCATCGACATAAAGTTCGTCCAGCTGAAGCGCAGAGCCACCGACGGTGAAGTTGATGTTCTTAACGCTGACGCCGGTCGCCTGGTTTCCAGTCGAGGCAACGTTCTCGGCCACCAGGACACCGTTGAGCCAAATATCCATCGTGCCGGAGTTCACGCTTTGGCCGTTACCGTAGTCCAGCGACGTCGTGCTGTTATTGAAGACGATGTCGAGCTGGTACAGCATATCGAGAGTGTACGAGGCAAAGGATTCGGCCGACATGTTCACCGAGCTGCCGGTCCCATAGTACAGAGTGCCATTATGGAAATAGATGGCGAAGATCGTGCCGCCGTTGTAGTTGGCGGTACCGAGACGCAGCAGGAAACCGCGCTGGGTGAAGTCCTCGTAATCCGGGTCGTAGAAGTCGAAAGATATCTGCCCGGTCGTGCTGCTGGTAAAGGTCTGGCTCGAGGCGTTCGGCTTGATCGCGGTGGTGGCGCCGGTCAGGTTGGCCAGATAGAGGTACTGGTTCGTGACGCCCTTTCCGAACACATTGGCGGAGTCCGTCTCCACGTTGACGTAGGCGTAGGCCTGGTTGTCAGCGGTGACGCTGTCCCAGTCATAGCCGTCTCCTGACGGCAACACGGCGCCGGAGGTGTATTCATTAAAGTTGTCGGAGAAGATCGTCGCTGCCGACAGCAACGAGGCATTTATCGCGAGCATTCCAATCAGGGCTAAGGTAACTACTTTCTTCATGTTGGGTCCTTATCTATACAGTTGGGGGTTCGTTATCTTTCAGGGTGTATTGAGAAATGGGGGGGGAATGCCGGGAAGTAGCGAGGTCATGATTCGATGGCTCCCAGGATGGGGTTCGACTCGGCGTCATGCCTGCTCGCCAGATCGAAGACCCGGCTCATCATACGCGCCGTCCAGATCGCATCGCTCAGGCCACAGAGCGGCTGTGTGTCGCCGCCGCCGGCCAGCCGACAAAAGGCTGCCGCCTGCTGCACAAAACCGCGCGCGTACGCCATGCCGGCGGCGTCATCCACGGCGATATCGAGGCGCAAGGCTTCACGCTGCCCCGCCTGGCAAGTGCTGAGGCTCAGTTGGGTATCGGCCGTACCGGGGTACTCTAGACGCACCGCTTGATCCTGCCCAAAGGCTTCATAGGCCTCCAGACTAAAGCCACTTCTGGGGCGGCCATCCAGCTCGACCACCGTGTTCTTTCCCGCGCGGAAACGCGCCTGCAGGGCGGAGGACAACTGCGAGCGTTCATCCCGCACAGGCAGACGGCAGGCCCGATCCAGTTGGAGATCACCCAGGCACTGGTGCATAAAATCCAGCATGTGAACGAACGTGTCTTCGTAAAAGATGGCTTCCTTGCGGCTGCGTCGCCACAGCCGCGCACGCACGCTGTAGACGTCCGGGATACCCGCTAACTGGGCGCGGAACCGATCGGCCAGCGGCTGAAAGCGGCGGTTAAATCCCACCTGTACCGGTCTGCCCAGACGGTTCGCCAGCGCATCCACTTCCTCGATCTCCTCCGGCCGGGATGACACCGGCTTCTCCACGAACACGGCCAGCGAACGCTCCAAGGCGTATTGCACCAAAGGAACGGTCGCCGGCGGGTGTGTAAGGATATAGACGGCGTCCAGCGCCTGCTCATCCATCATCTGCCGGGCATCCCGGTACACGTGAGCAGAGGCGAATTTACCATGAGCTTCCGAGAGGCGCTCGGGATCAATATCGCACAGAGCAGCCACCGAGACCGGCCACCCTCTTTTCTGCAATAGATCAAGCGCAAGCAGATGCGAGGTCCGCGCGACCCAGCCCAGGCCGACGATCCCGACCCGAAGCGGGCCGCACATCTGCCCTGTCAGGGGCAGGCGCTTTTCCAGTTCGTCAAGCCCGACCGGGCTGTGCTGAGCAGTTCCAGACGGGAGGCAATGGGAGGACATGGGGTTCACGATGGAGTGAAGCTACGCTCCCCCACTCTGTGCCTCAATTTATGATTTACTCGCCCAGTAGAGCGCATTTAAACTCACCTTAGAATGACCCGCACGGAGCGTCCCACTCAGAAGCAAATTGCGCAAATGGCCGGCGTCCACCGCTCGACCGTGTCGCTGGTATTCCGAAACCATCCGAGTATCCCGGACGGGACCCGCGAGCGCATCCTGGCCATTGCGAACAAGCTCGGCTACACCCCTGACCCGATGCTGGCCGCGCTCGCTGCCTACCGCAAACGGCAGCACCCCTCCGACTATAAGGCCACCGTGGTCTGGCTCGTCAAAGACCAGAAGATCTACGACTGGCGAGACACCCCGATGTTTGTGGAGTACTACGAGGGCGCCTACGCGCGGCTGGCTCAGTACGGCTACAAGCTAGAGATATTCGAGCTGAACACGAAGGAAATTTCGCCCCGCCGGGTCGCATCCATCTTCCGCTCGCGCAACATTCCCGGCATTTTGCTCTGCCCGCAGCCGACGCCCAATGTCCACCTCGATTTTCCCTGGGAGCATTTCTCCAGTGTCACTTTTGGCTACACGCTGGTCGAGCCGCAGTTGCACGTCGTCGCCGCCTCGCAGTACCGCGCCAACCGCGTGACCATGATGGAGCTCAAAAAGCGGGGCTACAAACGCATCGGCTTTACCTACAACGGCGAGTTCAACCGGCGCACCGACCACAACTACATGGCCGGCTACCTGGTCGAAACCATCGAGGAGGACTACAAACGCCTGGTTGTCCCGCCGCTGGTGTCGCCAATCCGCGAAAGGCCCGAGGAACTGCTCAAATGGTGCCGCCGCTACAAAGTCGATGCGATCGTCACCCCGGATTCCCAAATCCTCGAAGTGGCCGAACGCTGCGGGCTGTCCTGTCCTGAAGATATCGGAATCGCCTGCACCCCGCTGTATAAACCGGACGGCAAGCTGTCGGGCTATTATGAGCACTCGATCCACACCGGCGAGGCCGCCGCCGACTTCCTGATTGCCATGATTCAGCGCGGCGAGCGCGGCATCCCGAAAATCCCCCACCGCCTGCACATCGACGGTATCTGGTGCCCGGGCTCTACCCTGCGCCCCCTCACCCGGCAAAAGTCGCAGAAAGCGGGTTCAGCCGCGTGACGACAGTCCGGTAGAGCTTCTGGAGTCCCCGGCTTATCGACATGGAGTGTTGGCACTCACTTCGAGTACGACATCCTCCGCCAGACAGTCTGGAGGTGCAACAAGCTTAGTCGCTGGACGGGACGGCTTCGGGGCGGACCATAGATCGCGCCGATGGTCTTTCCTGTTCCCGAGGAAGGCATTCCCCTTGAACCACCTACGCAAACTGTACCGCGTTGATAGTTAGCATGAGCGGATTAATGATGTGATCAAAAGTTGGGTTTAGAGGGAGTGAAGGCTTGCGCGGAAGAAGGGCATAGCCCGGGTGAATGCGTGACAGGACCCCGTTCAGCTCCGACGGGCGGCTTCGTTCTGGTGCTGTTCCCGGTAGGCTCCGGGGGCGATGCATGATATTAAACCGCATCTAAATACAGATTTACAATGGCTGGCTCAGAATGGGGTGATGGCTGAGAGCAACTCGTCAACCGTTCCAGTTGCCAGCGCGACAACAGTGTCAGCCGCGCCATAATACATCTTCACGGAGCCTTCCTCTTCGGCGATCATCCCACCGGGGAATATGACAGACCCTCGAAACCCTTCGGTTTCATACGATTCCTCCGACGTCAGGAGTGGCGTTTGAGACATTCCGATTACCTTGTACGGTTTTTCCAAATCCAATAACATTAAACCGGCTACATATTCCTTCGTCCATGGTTCCGGGCTCCAGCCACACAGGGGCTTGTTTTCATTTTTGATCACCGCATGAAACGCGGCTAACCAGCCTTTTTCCGTTCGGATGGGAGGCGCACCGGGACCGATTTTACAATTGGAAAAAGGAACTTGTTCTGCGGCGAGGAGTAACCGATGCTCGCCCCAATGCCTGCCGTCTGGAGATGAGCTATACCAGATGTCAAAAGATTCTTTACCCCCGGTGTAATAAAGGGGGAAAGGGCGATCCAACCGCAGGAAGTTTCCATTCACCCTTTCCGGGAAGAGAACCATATTTCGGTTTTCCGGTAACGTGATGTGGAGCAAATCCCATCTACCCAGGTCGGACGTTTTTGCAATGAGGCCACGTATCCCGTGTTTGGTATCGAGGGCGGCACAAAGATAAATCTCCCCATCAATAATCGTAATACGGGGGTCGTAGATACGGACGATTTCTTCTCTGGGGAAGTGATTGGTATATTGCCCAACGAGGAGCTCATGCATGCTCTCACTGTCAAAAATTGGATCTGGAGCCACCTTCCAATTAAATCCGTCGTCGCTCTGTGCGACCCCAATCTTCGTTCGCTGATCAACAGGACGCTCCCTGGGGCCTGAATCCGTTCGGAACAGCATCAAATAGCGGTCGCCCTGCTTGCAGATGCCCGCATTAAAAACGGACATGCAGTCCCATGGAATATTATCCTCGTGCAGGACGGGATTGTTCGGATAGCGCTTAAGTAAGCTCATATTGGAAACTCAATCAATGAGGGCCGGGTGTTGTGATCATTCATTTATCCGAAGCGCACTTCGACAATAAGCGCGTCAGGCTCGGATAAAGCTGTTCATCAAGACGGGCATAACCTTCGGCGTTTGGGTGAATGCGATCGGGGCGGTAAAGCTCCAAATCGACCACGCCAAGGTCATCGGTAAATGCGCCTGTGATATCGAGAAAAACGACGTTGGGCAGTTCAAGCTCTGCCAGGTGCTGGGTTAAATCGATGACTCTATCGTTCTTGGCGGCTGCCCCCAGTGGCGGAGGTGACAGCAATAACGTCGTTGCTCCCGGCGCCAGTTGCTGGATGCGCGTTATGATGGCCTTGATGCCTTCGATGATTTCGACGGAATCTGCCTTCGAATTCAGGATATTATTTGTGCCAATCATGAGCACAATGATTCTGGGGGCATGATTCCCCAGAGCTCCGTGGTCGAGGCGCCAAAGAATCTGGCGCGTGCTGTCACCACCGATCCCCAGGTCGATCGCGTTCATCGCCTTGTAGTGACTATCCCACTGGGATCGTCCTTGCTCCAGCCAGCCCTTGGTTATGGAATCCCCCAGAAAGACAATCTCCGCGTCCTGGGCCTGCGCTGCTCTTGTTAAGCGCTGGTGAGCGCTGAGCCATGCATTCGGGTTGGAAAGCTTAGACCAATATCCCCAGGCAGGATCATCGGCGCTGCCCGGAGGCGGCGGTCCCGAAGTCGTATTATCCTCTGCGCGTGCGGTGGCAGAGGATAAATGCAAAATCATTGACCCGAGAAGTACCAGTATGATGAGTGTTTTTGACATAATGCAAAGACATGAGCTCGTTGGCGTGCGGAGCCTAGAGTTCGGTCAATGTGATATTATCCAGGTAAATAGTCCCGTGGCCTCCCGATTTCAGGGTGAAATTCAGATTTGTAATTGGAGAACCTTGCAGGGAGTTGGCCGCCCCAGCATCATCAGCGATTAATTGGCCGTTGAGCCATATGTCCATGCGTCCGGCCGCGACGGTACCGCCGTCGTAGTTGAGAACAGTGCTATCCGAACGGTTGTTGAAAACCAAGACGAGCGCGTTGCGCGCATTCGTCGGATAGCTTCCCAACATCGGCAGATCTCGAGGGGGGTTGACGTGGGGGCCTTCAGCCGGGCACAAGAAACCGGTTCCATCTCCTTTGTTCAGCAGAATAAAGCCAAAGACCGTTCTGGAGTTGCTGGCGCCCCCTACGCAGAGGCGAAAGACCCAGTTGCTCGAACTCCCCTGCCCCGGATCATAAAAATCAAGACTCAGCTTACCGGCCATCATACGTACTCCACTGGTACGCTCAACTGGCACGGTTGCATCTGCAATCGTATCGCTAAACGCACCATAGAGATTGTCGGGGCCCTGGCCGAATATCTGATTCGTGTCGTCTTGGCGGACGAATGCAGTTATTCCGTTATTCGGATTGTTTATGGCTTGCGCCCATTTTGTTGATTTCCCTTCTGGAATAACGGCATCAGGAGCATACTGGCCATGCCCTTCCGCCGGGCTGAAATTTTCTTGGTAAACGTCTTGGGAATATCCTGACTGGATAGAAACCAGGGTCCCCACGAGGATGGGCAAAACAAAGCTTTTAATCATGCGCCCATCTATGCGCCTTGCTGGAGGTAGCGACAACCATCCTTCAGCTCATACTGATGAGTCGACGTTTATTCGCTCTTCGCATCGTTGATCGTTTTCCAAACCGTCTTGGGATCGAGCAGATAGGAGGCTTTGTCGTCCCTGATTTTGCGCAATGTTTCGCCTTCCTGCCAGATCGCATCAACCAGGATGCTAATCGGCTTCAGAGGGATCCCTTTCTCGCCGCGGTTGATTTGCTCACTGAGCATACGGAGCGCAACTTCGCCAATGTAAAAACTGTCCTCGACGGCACCGCTTACGGGCAATCTCCTGTCGCCTAGCGACGGACAGGCAACACCCAATTCTTCAGGAATCTTGATATTTAGCTCACTGAGCTTCTTCATGCCCGTGTAGCGGCCAGTGATAATTGCCTCCAGGCGGTTCTTTCGAATCCAGTCCGTCAACACATCGCTGTCACTCCATTCCGATTCCAGGGGAAAATGCTGAAGGCCGTGTAACGCAAGTTCCGTATAATAGGCGGCGAGGAAGGCATTATCGACTTTTTCATTGTGCGTCGGAGAGAGCGAGAAGCCGATCCGCTTGTAGCCCAGATCAATCAACTTACGGATGGTAAGCACTGTGGCTTTGTAGTGTGAGCTTGTTACCAGACTGAAATGCGGGCTCGCGAGGGTATAGCCAAAGGTAATGACGCTGAAATCCTGCCATGGAAAATCCAAGCTCGAGTTGGGTCTTGGCTGTGGGCAGAGCAACAGGCTGCTAATATTCCGCGCTTTCAGTATTCCGGCAAGACGGGTACGTGTCATGCCGGCCTCATCTAATTGAAAGGGTTCGACATGGAAACCGAGTTCGCTCCCCGCCTTTTTAGCCCCCTTGTAGTATTCATTGAACTGCGGCACATCGGTCCACCATTTATTCTTTCCGTTATGAGAGCTGTAAAGCCAGGCAACGGTTCCATGCAGTGTAGCCGGACGCAGGCGCGTTCGATAATTGGCCAGTGCGGACAGCATTGGGTCCGGGGTGTAGCCGAGTCTTAGGGCTGCATCCCGAATCTTTTGTTTGGTCGCTTGAGGGATGCTGCTATGGTTTTTGAGTGCCAATGACACGCTTGACTGGTCCACCCCGGCTTCGCGGGCAACGTCTCGTTGGGTTATCCGTAATTTCTCAGCCATCGCTCATAAGTATGAGTGACGTCTGGGTAGTGTCAATGAATCAAAAAGTTCAGGCTAGCACAATGCCCCCTCCAAGCACAAATCTACGTTATGCATTTAGCTTACTGGAGTTGCTTGTGACGATTGCCGTGGTTGCGATCCTGTCTTCGATACTGGTCGTCAGCTTGAGCCACGTTCGCCAAATGGCGAACATTGCCACGTGCAGTTCAAGTATGCGTCAGATCCACACTGCCACCATGCTCTACGCCGGAGAGCATACAAATAAGCTGCCGGGCCCGTTATGGTCTGCCCAGCAAGCGTGGTACCGCGCCCCCGAATATATCAGGGACGGCGTGTTGCTGAATTACATTGCCCCCTATCTGGATCTGCCGGGAGGGACCTCGACACCTCAGCGAGCTGATATCTTTCTTTGTCCCGCGTGGGCCGATCAAGAGGGGGAGACTGTTGCCGAAAACCCAAGCGCACGGGTCTATGCGGTCCAATACAGAGTTACATTAATGAATGGTGAATCCATCCGCCCTTTCGGTTATGCCGGTGGAAGCTCTACCACTCCCCCCGCCACTTTGCATGAATTAGATAATCCGGGGCAGCAAGTCATGCTTTTTGATTTGGATGCAGATGTAGTCTCATCCTACCGAGGAAATTCTCTTGCGGCACAGCACCCAGTCCATGGGGGGAAGCGAAATTACCTGTTCTTTGATGGCCATGTCGAATGCTTAAAGGAGCACATATAGGGTTATTAATGAGCGTTCGTTTAGGGAAATAACTAAGTATGTATTCAGCCTTGAAATGCTGTGCTTTCGTATGTCCGTGGCTACTCGTGACGATGTTTAATCTCCTGCAAGCTGTATCGGAAGTCCAAGTGTCGCTGACATTGGCAACGCCAAATATAGACGGCCATCTGGACGAAGCGATCTGGTCCGAGGCTGCCTTGCTTACGTCTCAGAACATCCATCCAGGCCCGTCGGGATCTCCCGACTGAGTGCTTCTTCGGAACTATATTTTTCATTATGAGCATGTTTAAATCAATTATCATTGCGGCTGTATTTTTGATGCAATTGCCGCTTTACGCGGAGCATCCCTTTATACTTGTCCGAGAGCAGGATTATACCGACTTACAGGAGCGGGCTGAGTATGAGCCATGGAAAAGCCTGAAGCACAAGGCGCTGGAGGATGCGTCTTCCCTAAAGTTCAACAGCGCGGAGTCCTACAAGCACCGCGCAAGGACGCTCTCGACTATTATGAGTGTGAATGCATTGGCCTATATTTTGGACGAGCCGAATCGACAGACCTATCTTGAGCATATCATTCAGGGGATTGAAATTTGGGACAAAAGCACACCGGGCAACCTGAGGGACGAACTCAACGGCGCAAAATGGGATACCACCGTGCCCCCGGGAGCAGCCTTTATGAACTCAGTTCTCGCGTTGGATATCGTTTATAACGACCTGACTGAGGACCAGATAAAAAGGGCGGAGAGCCTGCTGAGTGACGTTGCTGATTATTTTAATAACACTAATCCCGCCTGGAAAATCAGTAATGATGCCGTCCGTGGCGTTTGGGCATTGTATGACAACAACCCTGATGCGTTCGACGCGGCCAAAACAGCTTACCGTACGCATATGTCATCGTACCTCTCAGAGGACGGAGTGTTTTTGGATGGGCCGGGGTATGCCTTAGCCCGTCTGACCAATGTTGATAGAGAGCAAAAGCACCTCTTTATGGATATTTTGGAATATCAGGGCGCTGATCATTGGTATGATGATCCGCAGATGGTCGCCTGTTATGAGTGGATGACAGGCTCTGCCTTAAGCCCAACGAAACAGAATTGGACTTTTGGAGACACAGCCCCGGAACGATTCATTAGCTCAAACAAATCGGGGCTTTTGAGAGCAGGTTCCTTTTCAGCCACCGCCGGTGCTTATGCCAGAGCGCTCCAAGCGCCTGAGAGTGCACCCGGACGACTCTCCACATACCTCACGTACAATCCGCACAGCAATGGATCGGAGGCTTCAAGTCGGATATATACGGATGGCGGCGCCTTCTTCCGCGAGAGGAACGGAGAGGACCATGCCCTTGCGGCGGCACTTTGGAATACAAAAACAGCGGGTGATCACGCCCATTTCGACGTGAATTCAATCACATTGGCCGGATATGGAAGCTTGCTGATGGCTAATTCCGGCTACAATGGATGGGGCCGCCCCTACAAAGGGTTCAGCTGGGATTACATCAAAAAGCGCGCGGTGTCATCCAACACCGTGCTTATTGATTACTCAGTCGGCGAAGACCGGCAGCCTTCGACGTTGAACAATCATGTTCAGCGTCACGGGAGCGGGATCACCTCGGGATTCACCGCGGCGGATTTTGACTACGCATCCGCCAGCTCAGGAAATGCGATCCCAAACGGCACACAGAATCGCGCTTTAGCATTCGTGCATTCCCAGGACGGAATGGGCGGCTATTTTGTGCTTTGGGACACTGTGGTCGCCAAAGAGGCGGGAGCGTACGCGAATGTCATTTTCCATCCATACTCCGCCAATTACACAGTACTTGATGACGGGTGTGCCTACCAATGGGATATGGCCGGGGAAAATCACCCGAAACTATCAATCCATTTTGGGACGGAAGCGGATTCGGTTGAGTTTCACGATGGCGCTACTGCATCATTTTCATGGAAGGAGGGGCTTGTAGGGAAGTATCTCAAGGCAAACTTCTTAACATCGGACACGGATGCACATGCATCCATTTTAAGTGTTTTATATCCTTCGGATGATGCCTATCCCGAACCTCCGATCGCGAGAATTGAGGGCGACCATTATTCAGGCCTGACCATAGGGCATCATCCGGGCGTGGTGGACTATGTCATCAATGCTGATGAAACGGCTGAACCCTGCAACATCGACGACATCACCTTGCAGGCAGATCAGGCATTATTTCGGAAGGACCATGGGAAGCTAAAATGGTTTTTTGCAAAAGGAGTTAAACTGTTGGACAATAGCGGGACGTTTGGGTTTTCGAGTGAAAAAAGTGCTCTCGTTTACATAAAGGCAGATTCCGGGCGTGTTGAACTTGGCGAGCCCAGTGTAATGACATTCTACCGGCCCAAGACAAAAAGCATTCTTTTGGATGGGAAGGTGGTGCCAGTCGGAGAACCCGATGATGGAGGCATGCGTCTGCTTGTGCCAGCCGGTAAGCATAGTCTGTATTTCGCAGAGTCGCCGTTGATACGCCTGAACGGCGATGCGCGTCCAGATTTCTTCAAGTCTCTCGCCGAAGGGAAGAAGCAGACGGTCGTGTTTTATGGAACCAGTCTGACGGTGACCGGCGAATGGACACGCGCAATGGCACAGTGGTTTGAGAAACGGTATCCAGGGCAAGTGACGACGATCAATGCAGGCGGTTCAGGCCAGAACTCGGACTGGGGCCTGGGGCACGTCCAGAAGCGCGTCATCGAGCACGATCCCGACCTGGTCGTTATCGAATTCGCCTATAACGATGCGCATGAAAAATTCCAGATGCCCATCGAGAGAGGTTTATCCAATCTTGATGCCATCGTCAGCCGTATCCGGGCGAACAACCCGGACGTGACCATTGTTCTCCAGACGATGAATGATGGCTGGGATGCGCCGAACGGGAACCGCAGCCGCTCTGTGCGGCCGCAGCTTGAAGCATACAATCAGAATTATCGAATCTACGCCGACAAGAACGGCTACGACCTTCTGGATCACTTCATTGTGTGGCATGCGCTAAAGCTTTATGAGCCGCAAAAGTATCAAGAATATGTTCCCGATGGCAGCCATCCGAACAAAGAAGGGAGTCTCCTTTATACCTGGCCCCTTATGAAGTCCTGGCTGGAAGAAAAATCACATTAACATGCCGCGCTGACTGATGAATACGATTTTTCCATAAATGAAAAAACCGCGATCCATATTCTTATTGGATACAAGAGCCAAATCGCGAATTTATAGTGATGATGACTGCCTTCGCATTCATGAGCTAACACAAAACGATAGAAAAACATATTCTGAAGAACTTGTTTTGAGCTCTCCGTCTGCTTTTGGAGATGTGGAAATCATATTCTCCGGATGGGGTGCTCCCGTTCTGTCGGAAGATTTGTTGAATGCTTTCCCGAACTTGAAGGCTTTCTTTTACGGAGCTGGCAGTGTGCGCAAACTGGCAACCCCCGCCTTCTGGCAGCGGGACATACTGCTGACCAGCGCCTACCAGGCGAACGCCATTCCCGTTGCGGAATATACGGTGGCATCTGCCATTTTTGCGCTCAAGCAGGCATGGCGGCTGAATAGAAACCTGGCAAACGGCCAGGCAGTTGACGAAACAGAAAAGATCAAAGGCGTTTATTTTGGGTCAAAAGTTGGGGTAATCTCATTGGGGGCTATTGGCCAACTGGTTTGCCAGAAGCTTCAGCATATGGATTTGGATGTCTACGCTTACGATCCATATGCCGACGCATCGTTATTTGAATCGTGCTGCGCGAAACGCGTTGATCATTTGGAGACCATCTTTTCGGAGTGTGACGTGGTCACGCTACACACGCCTTGGCTACGAGAGACAGAGAATATGATAACGGGGTCCCTGCTTCAGTTGATGCCGACAGGAGCGTGCTTTATCAATACTTCACGGGGAGCTATCGTTCGCGAATCGGAGATGATCGAAGTGCTGCGCAAACGAGCGGATATTTTTGCCGTCATCGATGTGATTAGAAACGAGAGCACGTACCACCTGAGCGAACTGGCAACAATGCCCAACGTCTTTCTAACCCCGCATATCGCTGGCTCCAATGGATATGAGTGCCACCGGATGGGTAGTTTGGCCGTGGAAGAATGTCGTCGATTCCTGAGCGGGAAGCCGCCCCAGTGTCCGATCACAGAGGCGGGCGTTGCCTTGATGGCCTGAGTTCCATTGCGCGCCCAGAGGGCCGGAACTCAACTCCATCTACGTTTTTGAGGCATAGTACCGCCCTCAGGCGGTTTGCGCAGATGCCAAATCCGATACGCAGTATCGAAAGTGTAGCCCCCGGCTTTTAGCAGGGGGAAGAGGCCCCGGGGAAGGCCCTCCATGTCATGTGCGGCCACGCACCGTGGGACCCGGGGAGCTGCGCGTGCGCACCCCCAAGACGCAGCCGATGATAGGCGTATGCCTCGGGGGCTGGCGGGTATTACCGTCTGCGGCGGCGAACCAGGATGAATGCCAGAGCACTGCAGCCACTCAGCAGGGAAAACGTTCCCAGTTCTGGTATTTGGGTGAGGCTTAGGTCGCTGAATTGTGCACTGCTAGGAGTATCGTTAAAGGAGAACCCAATCTGGGAAAAACTATAGTCTGACTTGTAAGTATAAGAAAAACCGTATGAATCCCCGCCATCGCTAGAGAAGGAAACCGTCCCGAAGTCGTCTATGCCGTTATACGTGCGCAGATCCAGAAGGATGGAAAAGGTGACCGAACCACTGGAGAGATCGCCAGGGTCATCAGAATTCGTACTTCCCGGTCCTGCGAAATAGTTTGTAGCATCAACGTCTACGGCTCTTTGTATCGCCGTCCCCAGCCCCCGGGACTTAGTAAAGAATGCCTCCCCGACTAACATCGTACCATCGAAAAATCCCAGAGAGACGAATCGCCCCGATTGGCTCCCCCCTGTGATTTCAACAGTAGCACTGAGTTTAAAGAGGGCATCGCTGTTGCCCTTGCTGTCGTTGATATAACTTCCAATGTTAAGGAAAGCGGAGCCGTCAAAATTGCCTTGCGTCGTGGAAGTCAGTGATCCGTCTGCCCAAAAGTTGCCCTCGGTGCCGGTCTTTGCCAGCCAAGTTGCGCTACCACCGGAGTCGGTCAGCAGGGTATTAAAATAGGTTGCGGATTCTCCGTTCAAGTTGGAGGTGGCTGAACCACCAAAGGTGTCCTCCAGCAGGAGTTGAGCCGACGCAACGGAAAGCGAAGCGAATACAACAAGAGTGGATATGTAGAATGTCTTAATGCCAGATTTCATGATCAAGTTTTTCGGGGTGAGGGTGAATATGTAAGGACCAGTATGTATGGCGTACATGCGAACACCACACACTTCACGCTCATACATATGAGCCATGGGGTGCGGTGATTGCCGATTTATCCCAAAAAATATCGCCCCGGGAATACCGCTTACCATGCCCGTTTCTCTCCCATCTTAACGGACATCAACAGCCTCAGAGCTGGGGCTCGCTCATCAGTATGAGTCGGCCTGGCATTCTCCTATCGCTATATTTGCGCAATAAAAGCCAGAGAGCCATTCTTTAGCAGAGTGGGAAAACCTGTCTTCTTGGAACCTTTTGCCGACATTCTATGCCCTCCCCTCTTTCCAACTCCCCAAGCGCCCCCCGGAAACAATGGCGCTGCGGAACCCTGACCTATACCTCCAGCGGGATATTGGTCCTTTTCATGATCCTGCTATTCGGTGACTTCTCTTGGTCCATGCGCGAACGCTCTGTCGGCCCGATGGCTCAATGGTATTTAAACAGCCTCAATGTCCCAAACCTGGTTTTCGCTTTAATTCTCAGTTCCTTCCCCGCCCTGATCGGCTTTTTCCTCGGCCCCATTATCAGCTACAAGTCGGATCGCTATCGAAGTAAATGGGGGCGGCGAATACCCTTCTTACTCGTGACGACGCCCATCGCGGCCTTTGGAATGATCGGCATCGCGGTCACCCCGTTGATCGCGGATTGGCTGCATACCCACCACTTCTCCGGACAGAGCGAATGGGTGGTTTCAGTAGCATGCTTTAGCGTATTCTGGGCGGCTTTTGAATTTGCGACGATTATAGGCCAGTCCGTCTTCGGCGGACTCATTAATGATGTGGTTCCGAAAGAACTGCTTGGTCGATTTTATGGTTTCTTCAGAGCCATCAGCCTCATCGACGGCATGTTTTTCAACTACTGGATCATGGGAGAGGTCCCATCGCACTTTACTTTGATAATGCTGATTATCGCAGTCTTTTATGGGACCTCATTCCTGTGGGTCTGCCTAAAAGTTAAGGAGGGGGACTATCCGCCACCGTCCCCTGTCACATCTAACCAACCGGGCATTTGCGGCAGGTTTTGGGCCGGAGTGAAAGAATATGTCCGAGACTGCTATACCAACCCCTACTATCTTGCGATCTTCGCAATGATCATGTTCTCCCTGGTTGCCATCAGTTCGGTAAACATCTTCGCGCTTCCCTACGCCAAAAGTCTCGACATCGACATGGACACTTACGGGGACTATCTCTCGCTCGCCTTCCTTATCTCACTTTGCCTTTCTTTTTTCCTTGGGTGGCTTGTCGACTTGTTTCACCCCTTACGCATGGTGATCATCTCGCTAACAGGCTATATGCTCGTTACCGGCTGGGGATTCATCTTTGCGAATGACCAAAAAAGTTTCCTGATCGCCTGGGTGCTTCACGGGGTCTTATCCGGATGCTTTTATACTTCCGCGGCCTCACTGGGGCAACGCCTCTACCCGCATGATAAATATGCACAGTTTTCATCCGCTCAAAGTACGCTTAACTCACCAGCGAATATTCTGATCGGGCCAATGCTCGGTTTCGTCATCGACCTTTCTGGAAACGCTTATCGCTATGCGTTTCTATGCGCTGCCCTTTTAACCATCGCTGCCCTGATCTGCAGTGCTTACGTGCTGAAGCGTTTTATTCAACTCGGAGGCACGAAAAGCTACGAAGCTCCATGAACGTAGGTGGCTGAACGATCCTGACAACACCTGGGCCCTGCTCACTGCCGACCTACCCGGTAACTTGAGCCCGAATGCTGGCTGGGTTTCGAAGCTGCTACCGGAGCCCCTGTTTGGGGACGAACGCTCGTGTCTATACCTCGACTGGCATATGTCTTTTATCCCGGATCCAGACGAGTAAGGGCCGCCTTGGGGATGAGCACACCACTCACGATCGAGCTCATGCACAGCACCAGCAGCGTGAGCCAGCGGGGCCAGTTCAGGTAGAGTGATTCAGTGTCAGGAGCGGATAAAACAGGAACAAGAGAGGGGTTTTTATGATCATTTGGAGCCAGACATAGGGCCCTGTGTAGTTACTTGTTTCTCTAAATTCCGTATGTTTATAGAGTGTTTAGTCAGGCCATATACTCGTATGGAGTTAGAGTGGATAATTCCTTGAAGGAACTCGGTGATCGGCGTCGTACCTCGCTTCATATAGATTATCTGTCCTATACAGAAAAACCATATCACTAGCAATGGGGTCGCAGCAGAGGGCTCAGATACCCACGAAAAGTCATATCGACTCACAACATAAAACGCTCATTTATGCGCCGGAGCCGTGGAGGCACGGGCAATAAAATGGCTGGGAACACTCTTTCGGACTGATGTGCTGATGCGATTTTTAGCTAATGCCCGCAGCACCGCCTGTGTCGCCATTTTGCCAACTTCTTCGAAGCCTTGATTAATAGATGCCAAAGGCGGATCACACCACTTCGCCATTTCCGTGTTTGAAAAGCCTACCACCGAAATGTCTGTGGGGACATTAACCCCCATGCTACGTGCCGTACGTATGGCCACCATGGCAATTTGGTCATTCCCGCACAGTACCGCGCTAGGAGGCGGGCCGGATTCAAGCATAGTCCGAAAGGCCACCTTTGCTTCGTCAGCAATAAAGCTCTTTTCCACAAGAAATCGCGAAGGGAGCGCTAACTTATGAATCTTAACCGCATGCAGGAAGGCATCGCGACGAGCCCTTTCAGAAGCCACCTGAGGATCGCCCCCCAAATAAGCTATTTTCCGGTGGCCCAACCCCACCAGATGCTCGATCGCTTCATGGATGCCCACACTGTCATCGGAGAGTGCGTTGGCCACTTTTCTGTGAGAAAAGCCACTTAACATAGTAGCAACTGGGATAGAGCGCGCGTGAAGACTTTCAACCAACTCACCTATCGTCTCATCCCAAACCTGAGTCACCAGGACCCCTCCCAGGCATTCTCCAATGCAAATACGAGCAATCTCGGCAGAATCCATTTTCCACTCTGTTGGGATCAGTTTGATGTGATACCCAGCCTCAGTGGCCGCATTCATGACTCCCATCAACAAGCGAAACTTGATTTCCGGCGTAGTCAATTGAGTGATAAATCCAAGCACTCGGGTTTTGCCGGTGGGCATAGCCCTGGCAATCACATTTGGGATATAGTCCAACTCACGGGCCGCCCTCTGAACCAATTCCTTGGTTTGCTTCTTTATCTTAGGTGAATCACTGAGGGCCATGGATACCGTTGAACGGGCCAGTCCTAAATAATCAGCCAATTGTTGCGACGTGATCCGCTTACGCATTGCCTTTATAGCATGCTTGCCACCGACGGCTTTCGCAACACTGAACATCGGCTGCTGGGGCGGACTGGACAACAATACCTTCTTTGGCGTAGCCTGATACTCGGTTGGCATGTAGAAATTAGGCAAGAATCAGCATGATTAAATGTGGCCGGATCGATCAAAAACGCTTCAATCACCAAACCAAAACATGTGGCCTGGGCTTCCTGCTTTCTGAGACTCGCCAGTCGTGAAAACGTCAGAAAGTTGAACCCAACTGACATGACCATCTAAATACAGGATATTCAACCCGTCGTCGTGAACTGCCTGCGCCCTCGCATCACCAGCGGGATACATGAGAGAGTAAAATACGCCTTTGCTCCTCATGGGGGCATCTGCCACACACATGGTCTGAGCAGGGTTGACTGCCTGGGGCATTTTCTCAATACCCATCGTCCCCGATTGACCTACACCTATACGCCCGTTCATGGAATAATTATTGGGAGTGGTAGAGATACTGTCACGCGCAGGGCAATAGAGTACGTCCTTGGAAATATAGTTCTCGTTGCAAAGCACTCGATACCAAGAAGGCGAGGCAGCTCCTGAAACAATGTCCTGCTGATGATCGCTGGCATAGAGTTTAAAACCGATGCCTATCTGACGGAGATTTGACAGGCATTTGGACTGCCTGGTTTGCTTTACCACACTCGGCAGGGCTAACGAAATGATCCCTGCAAGCACCGCAACGACCATCAGAGCAACGAGTATTTCTACTAACGTAAATGCTCGCTGCTGGAGCCTCATTCTGCTCTTCACTCCAACTTGCCTGTTCATGGCAGCCTATCTACGGAAGGAGTATCTTTTTCATTCAGAAATTCAATATACACAGGGTCGGTGCTTACTTCGATAGATACACGACCATCCTGAGCGGATTGATATTCCGACATGCCCATCATATTCGTCAGACGAATGCCCTGTGGAGCATCTACATTCCACGTCATCCCGTCTTCGATTCCCCAAACAACCCATACGGGCCCCTGTGGGCGCTGGAAGACGATGGCGTAGACATTGCCCGACTCATCAGGCATTCTTTTTCCCGGTCCACTAGCCTGGCCAATCATCCTTTCCAAGACAGCGTAGGCAGCATAGCCGGGCTTTGGCTGGAAATGCCCCGAGGGATTACGAAGCAGCCCCATACCCGCTCCGTACGTATCGATCAACCGCCACCAGAAAAACTTCTTTGCTCCTGCGCTGTGAGCCAAAACCATTGTCCTGACAAGCAACTTGGCCATTTCTTTTTCTGAGACAGCCTTGTGAAGAGGAGGCGGAAAACCTGGCAATGTATTGTATCCCGCTTCTCCAGCCCACAGTTCACGTGGTTTACCGGAAAGCGTTGGAGGAAAATGCGCCATCATTCTCTTTGCCGCATTCAGATCGTTAACGAGGGTATTACGCCCATATCCCGGAGAGGACTCGGGACTCCCCTTCTCGGGAGGCGACGCAGGAGGCCGATACGGATGCACATTAACAATATCAATAAGCGGACCTGCCGGAGTCTTTCCCAATTCCTTAAGCCAGCTCGCTTTGACTCCAGAAATACCCCCCATCACTGGAATCGCATGCGGGTCTGCCTCTTTGATCACCGTATAACTTTCAGCGAAAAAGTCTCCGTAGGTGGTGGGGTCCCCATCCTGCCAGTAGCTCGAGGCATTCGGTTCATTCCAAACCTCCCAGTAAGAGATTCTATCCTTGTAGCGAGTGACGGCCTCAGAAAGAAAACGTTCCCAATAATCCTTTTGCGGGCGAAACGCCCATATCCTCAACGCCTTTCCATTGTCCCCTCTCTCATTTTGCATTATCTCTTTTACTGTCTCAGGGGAATCCACGGCCCATTCAGGGCAAAGGCCCATCATCGGCAATACTCGTATCTGCGCATTTACGGCACTGTTTACAATTTGATCCATCATCCGCCAATCCACCGGCGAGTTCGGACCGTCCTGCATTTGTTGCCAGCCCACCATCAGACGAACCCACTTGGCTCCCAATCGCTTCACGGGCAAGACAGTAACAGCCGTCAACGGCGGCGCCGACCCACCGCTCCCAAAAAAATCAGACACACCGAAGTAAGAATCATCAATGGGCGCATTTGGGTTTAAGGGAGGAACAATGGCAATATCGCTCACTAACGTGGCGACCACTTTGCCACCAGCGTCTCGAACCGTAAAGAGCGTCTCAAACCATCCTATCGGATTTTCGTCATCAAATGACAGTTTCACCCTCGCCCAACATCTTCTTCCTCTAGGATTAGTATAGTCTACCATCCCCTTGCCAACCGACTTACCGAAATAATCCGTAATCGTATAATCGATGGAATAGGTGGCATCCTTATCCCCCTTATCTAATAGCAGATCTATGATCGGAGGTTCATCCGGAAAAAAGATGCTTTGAAAATGGGGACTAATCAACGATAAGCGGGTCAAACCCTCACCTGCCGCTAAGAGTGGTGTACTTCCAAATATAGCCGCCAGGCATAGTAACAGGAGGGACACACGATTGCCCAAACGAGAATAAATGGGACTGGGGCTTTGAGGATAATTACTGTGGTGCATGCAGGGGTCGATTTGCAAATTAACGAGAACAATTCTAGCGCTTCGCGGCGCGTAGCTTAAAGAAGCTAGCTCCAGCTAGCAGCCCTACACCTATAAGAAACAACATGGAGGAGGCCTGCGGCTCAGGGATCGTAGAGAGACTGACATTGTCCACGTAAAAACTACCGACAGTAGACCCTGCCGAGTTGTCCCAAAGTCGAAGTTGAGTAATCGACGTTATGTCTGCCATGGACCGGTTCGCTGCACTGCTAATCAGTGTGCCACTGGAATCATAGATGCTGAGCGTGAGCGTATCTTCGCTAGTATCAAGAGCCCCAACAGACAGAGTGATTCGATACCATTCGTCAACTCCCGTACCCCAACTGTTAATGGCAAGGCTGGGAGAGGAAGTCCCGTTGCTGTCTTGAAGGTTCATATCATCGGAACTCCCCCTGAATGTAACACGATAGGCCTGCACCTCCAGGCCACTAGAGCTGCTCACCCCATAAACGGCCAGGCTAATGTTGTTGCTACTCGTCCAACTCGCAGCGGGAAGGTAGAAATCGGCGGATAGCATTAATGCTTGGTTGAGATCAGCTGATTCCGGAGCATACAGCGCAGGGCTGCCACTGGTGCTAGATCCATTGACGATATAAACGGATTTTACCCCAGTTCCCAAGGCACTGGAAGCAATGGAAGATGTATCCTCTACGGTGATGCTATTGGCACCAGTATCAGACGCAGTAGTAAAAGGGGCGGGCGGCGCATCCCCAATGGTATCTAACTCAAATGTCGCATTCGTCACAAGCTGAGACATCCCGATATTGGGCATCAACAGGGCGAATAAGAACGTCAAAAGGCAAGAACAACGGACAGGGTTTGGGTAGGTTTTTTTCATAATGGAGTTTATCGTTGACGAAAATTGACGCGTGTCAATAATGAATTTCACATGGCTAATTTGATGCATCCAACGCACAGTCACGCCCGAGGATTCAGATTATTTTCTCCAAGCCTGACAGTCAGATAGTAGGCGCAATGCACATAGCCAGCGACACAACAACCGATCCCCCAACGCAATATTCATTTAGTTATATTTAATATGTCTTCGAAATCTCCGATTCCCCAGTCCGACCGCATACCCTTGGGACAAAAGATCGCTTTCGCCTTGGGGGGTAAGATGGATTACTTCGCCACAGGAGTGACGATTAACATCCTCTGGATGCCGTACTTCAATATTGGTCTGGGAATTCGCCCGATCCTGCTGGGCACTTGCTTGATGATCCTAAGAGGCTGGGATGCGATTTCGGATCCCGTAATGGGAAACATCTCAGACAATGCCCGCACGCGCTGGGGACGGCGAAGACCGTTCATGTTCGTTGGGGCAATAGCGACTGCGATGGTCTATCCGTTTCTCTGGCGACCTCCAGAGGGCTGGAGCGAAATGGGTGTCTTTTTCTATCTTTTGTTTGTTGGGTGGCTCTTTTTCACTTCGTACACGTGTTGGTCGATGCCCTATTTCGGCCTGCAATTGGAGTTGACGCCAAACTACGACGAACGCACCCACTTGACGGCTTGGATGTCATTCTTTTCCAAGCTTGTCGCACTTGGAGGAGGCTGGATCATGGCCATTGTCACAGGTCCTTGGTTTGCAGACCCCGTCACGGGTGATCCTGACATCGTAAATGGCGTCTTGAGCTGCAGTTGGTACTTCGCGGCGCTCATCGTCGCCATCGGAATTATGCCAGCGCTCTTTGTCAAAGAACGCTACTATGAAAAGGAGGCCTCCAAGCAGGCCAAAGAACCTTTTTGGCAAAGCCTACGGGAAAGCATTACCTGTAAACCCTTGTGGTTTCTTGTAGGTTCCTCGTTTTTCCTCTCACTCGGCAACAGTTCCGTTGTCAGCCTGGGGCAATACGTTAACATATATCTCATCAACAACGGGAATTTAGCTAGCGCTTCGGTCATCGATGGCTGGCGCTACACCGTCATCGTTGTAGTGGGCATTGCTTCACTTCCGATACTAACGAGGCTCAGTGAAAAATATGACAAGAAAACTCTTGTTATAGCCATGCTACTTGTCGCCATGACAGGTCAACTTATTTACTACTTCTGTCTCGATCCGAGTAGGCCCTACCTCCAGCTTATTCCCGCCGCGATGCAAGCAGGAGGCTTCTCTGCCATTTGGTTATTTCTTCCATCGATGAAGGCCGACGTAGCCGACTATGACGAATTGGGAACCCTAAGGAGACGGGAAGGATCACTTAATGCATTTTATTCCTGGTTCATCAAGGCAGCCAACACATGCGCAATGGGTATTGGAGGCTTCACGTTAGAGCTATCTGGCTTCGATGTATCTGAGACAACACAAACACCAGAAGTCCTTGCCCGCATGACGTGGATGTTCCTGCTTATTCCAGTAACGATCTGGATGCTATCACTCGGGTTGATTCTTTATTATCCGCTAACGCGCAACCGGTTGGCGGATATCCGTCTGCGACTGGAAACCCGCCGAGGCAAGCTATAGCACCGCCCCCCCTACCCCTTGATATGAGCTTCGCGTATGGACAAACATTCGTTACCTGATGGCACATTGAAGCCGCATTCATATTTTCCAAAAACGAAGCATGTTGGTGCATCTACCTGCATTTGCATGCCATCGGTTACTTATTCAAGTTGCTGTTGAGTAACAGGAAGGGAAACCGAGTGAAAATAGGTGAAGTCCACCAGCGGGTTCGAGTCCCGTCCATCCCGCCACTATTTAAAAACCCGCAGCAATCACTGCGGGTTTTTTCGTGGAGAATTTCATATAGAGATGGGATCAATCTCCAAAACCAGAGGTAAATCCTTGCTGCCAGAAGCAGCTTCAAGACCAAGTATCTTACCACCACGAGTGGTGCGGAAGCCTGGTGCTGAATAGCTCTCCCCGAACAGAAAATACAGCCGTCAAACGCTCAAAAAATCATAATCACCCTATTGATAGCCATGTATGGAATCAAGGAGTAAAGACGCCCGTGCCGGGGTCGGTCAATGCGTTGCCACGGCGCGTATCCATAACATGGCGCACGGCTGCTCCATTCAGGTTCTCCAAGGAGGTTTTTTCTTGAGCGGCAATCCCCACGGCGGTCCCCGCAGCTTCCCCCAGTGACATACATGTCGGCATGACACGAAAACTGCCTGCCGCCTGATGGTCTGCGCTGATGCAGCGGCCTGCGGCCAGCATATTATCCGCGCCCTTGGGGACTAAACAACGATACGGGACCCAGTAGCGAATGGATCTGTCTTTGTAGACATTGGTCGCAAGGCCTTGGGCAGCATGAATGTCGATCGGATACGCACATTCGGCCACCGTGTCATCAGGATGATAGCCGTTGAACACATCATCTTTCGTCAGGACATAATCCCCAACGATGCGCCTCGTTTCTCGCACACCGATTTGCGGCCCTGTCGCCAGAAGATAGGCATGCTCAAAGCCGGGGACGTATTTACGGAAAAACATGGCGAGCTCCCTGGCCTGACGTCGGCCTTCCATTTCTGCCTGGCTCAGTTGTTCGGGGTCACACCCCAAAAGCCCTTGTACGCGCGTCCCATTTATAAAGATGTGGGTAGAGTCTTTGGGCGAGCTCCACCACATAGCGATACTGTCCCGCGGGATCGACCATTCCCCGGCTTCTCGGGCAGCATGGATTTCCTCTCTCCAGCAATCGCCCTGACAGGCATGGCCGGTCGCGCTCAGGCTAAAACCCGCAGCCGCGTACGCTGAAGGGTTAAAGCCAGCCAACTGTACGATCATACTCATCGGCTGTGCCATATCCCTGGCGCCGTTGTTGCCATACGAGACTGGAACACCTGCTTTGGCGCAGACATCGGCGTCACCGGTCGTATCGATGACGTATTGAGCATCGACAAAAACCTCGTCGCCTTTGCCAACAAACCGGAGAGTATGGCCTTTTCCTGACCTGCGGATTGTGTCGAAGGCACAGTGATACAAGATACGGACGCCTTCTTCCGCCAACGAGACTTCCATCGTAGATTTGAGATCTTCGAGGTCGAATACATCGACATTTGGCTCCCAGGCTCGATACATACTCCCGGCTTGGTAAAGTCGTCGCACCAGACGCCGATAAACGCCATCTGAGAGGTCTTCCTTATCCTCGTAATGATGATTCAGAAAGGAGTTCAGACCGGCAACCGTACCCATGCCACCCAGAAAACCATAGCGCTCGGCGATGACGGTCTTCACCCCCATGTGCGCAGCGGCCCAAGCTGCGGCATATCCCGCGGGCCCTCCTCCTATTACCAGGCAATCTGTATTGATGTGCATTTATTGTATATGGGTTAAGTGAGACGTTAAAGCATCTCTCTGTTTTCACTATGGCCTACGATTCGTTCAAGGCAGGCAGGTTGAAAAAACGTTGGCTCGTGTTCCAGGCTTCCGTGAGCTGGTATTTTGCAATCAGTTGCTCCCCTGGGAGCGCGTCATCATACGCCTGTACCATACAGAATAGCTCCTGGCGAAGTTCACTGGCGAGTCGGTCCATTTCCGGCGTTTTCATCAGCAGGTTCTCCTGCTGGTAAGGGTCCTTAGCCAGGTCGTAGAGGAACCAGTCGGTACCATCGTCGAGATTCATCGCAAAGCAGTAGCTACCCTTGCGGATGGCACGCCAGGAGGCATCCCCCCGATCTGCCCCAAAGTGGCAGGGGATCGGATTGTTCAAGTAGAGGGCTTCTCTCCCCTTCGCAGATGAATCCGAAAGCAAAGCACTCAGGTCGCTGCCGTCGATGTCTGAGGCATAGGATAAGCCCAACGCCCCAAGCAGCGTAGGGAACAGATCGACCAAGCCAATAAGCTCACAGCAGGTGCCCTGGCGAAGCTGCGGCAGTCCCCCTCCGATAAGCAAAGGGACATGAGCAGACTCTTCGTACGGCAGCTGTTTCTGTGTGAAGCCCTGACTCCCCATGAGATCCCCATGGTCGCTGCTGTAAACGATGAGCGTATTTTCCCAGAGGCCAAGATCCTTAACATGCTGGACCAGACGCCCGAACTGCTCGTCTAGGGCCGCTATGTGTGCATAGTACCCGGCCAGGTCATGGCGTATGGCATCACGATCGAGGGGCCCACGGTATGACTTCTCGATGCGCTCGGGGACATTTGGACGCAGGCTGAGTTTATCCGGATCGAACAACGTCTTGTAACGGTCTGGGACCGCAGCATAGGGGTCATGGGGCGGCCCCCAGGAGAGCACGAGTCCCCATGGCTGGTCCTGATGCTCGCGGATGAATGCTTGAGCCAGATCGGTTTGGACTGCCGGCTCGTAACCCGGGCATTGATGGAGCACACCCTCCTTGTCGTGATACTCCGGCTTAAGGTAATCATGGCTGCACTGGCGAACCTTCCAGTGTTGAAAGCCAAGGCGATTTTCCGGTGCGACGGCCTGCTCGCGAGGGACTCCCGCCAGATGCCATTTCCCGATATAGCCGCTTTGGTAGCCGGCTCGGTTTAGCACGTGAGCGACGCTTTCGAGGCTGGTATCGATAGGCAGATCATTGGCAGCGGCACGATGCTTCATCGCATGACGCGCGGTCAAGAGCGTGCCCCGAGCCGGAACACAAAGAGGGCAGTGCGAGTAGCATTGGTCCAAGCGCAACCCTTCACCCGCGAAGGCGTTAAAATGTGGGCTGACAACTTCTCCATTCCCATAGCATCCAAGATCGCACCAACGATGCTGGTCACTAAAAACAAAGAGGAGATTGGGTTTATTCGTACTCATAGTGAAGCGGCCACCGAGCTGGCGCCTGTTGCAGGGATGTGATAGGGCATTTGTTACTCAACCGACTAAGGCTTAGCGCCATGTAGTTCCAGCCAGTCAAAATTAAAGGGGCCTGAGGGGCTGCTGATTTCAAGGGTATGCGACCCTGCGCGCAGAGGGATGCGCAACAGCGGGTCCTTGTCCTCGGCAAGCGTGACAATCTTCCAATCGTGAGACTTGTTCGACCAGCCGCCGGCAGGCGTTAATGGCAGACCAAGGCATTGCGTGGAGGGGGCTTCACCACCAGCAAGCAGATCAAAGCTACTGTTACCATCGCACATACAGCACCTGATGCTCACGGGATAGAAACCGGCTTTCTCTACGGAGACTGGCCGCACATAGAATACGAGTCATATGAACGAAAGGATTCGAGTATGTTACCATTTTAAATGTATCCGGTCCGCTCACCTTTCGTCGACCGGCACAGCCTCGACGTGCCCGTCAAAGAAAGACACGTTGCGAAAATCTCCATGAGCGATTTGCTGGCAGGCATTATCATTCCCCACGTACGATGCAGCTCCGATGGCATCGAGATCGCGCATCATCCATTCGCTTTGAGGCTTGAGGATATTCATGATACGCACGGCCTGGACGGTTTTACTTGGATCTCCGTTGGGGCGTCCGAAAGGAATCGCACGATCATTGGACAGCGTTTGGACGTAAGTCTGGCGCGTAGAATAGTAGCGGGGACTGTCTCCCTCGATAAGCTCATCGCTACCCGGGCAGATGAGGGCCTTGATCTTCGGTGATGTTTCATTCGTCACCTCGAAGTCGCCGTACTCCCGGATAAACCCGGATATCTGTCCGGTTCCCATTTTATAATCAGCGATCTGCCCACCAAGTAACGGACCCGGTAAGGCACCGTTATTTTCCTGCCCGTACAGATGAATGGCCATGGCAACTTGACGCAGGTTATTCGAACACTCAACACTATGGGAGTGCTGCCGGACTCTGCCGATGACCGGAATAATAATCCCGGCCAATAACGCGATGACGGCGATGACAGAAAGTAATTCGATCAAACTAAAAGCGCGGCGTGAGGTATACATATCTAGGGGTATGAGCAGTTTCTGACGCCTAGTTTGTTTCACTTGACGCAAGGATCAATCAAGCGATCATTTGCACAGACGAGTAACCATGAAGCAGCGACGTGTCACGCAGCGAGATGTAGCAGCAGAGGCCGGCGTGCACCGTGCCACGGTATCGCTGGTGTTCAGAAATCATCCAAGCATCCCCGCCTCCACGCGTGAGCGGGTCATGAAGGCCGCGGAGAAGCTGGGCTACACCCCCGACCCCATGATGTCGGCTCTGGCGATGTACCGCAGCTCGATCCAGGATCGTTCCTTTCAGGGTACGCTTGCCTGGCTGGTATTCAAGAATACCGAAATCAAATGGAAGGGAGAAGGGATTTTTGCACAATATCATGCGGGTGCAACTTCGCGCTGCAAAGAGCATGGCTTTGTCCTGGAGTCATTGGAGATTGATCCGGCTGAAATCACTCCCAAGCGCTTGGCTTCGATCCTGAAAGCACGCGACATACGCGGTGTTCTCCTCTGTCCACAGGCCCAGGCCTACACCGCTTTGGAACTTGTCTGGGATGATTTTTCTTTCGTCACCTTCGGCTATTCCCTGATGAAACCGGAGCTACACACGGTATGCACCACCCAATACCGGGCGACGATGCAAACCATGCAGAAAATGCATGAGAAGGGATATCGACGGATCGCCTTCGCCTTTGATAAAAGCCATGATGCCCGTGCTGATCATAACTACCTCGCCGGGTATCTCACTTCACAGTTCGAGATCGGTGAGGCTCCACTTGTGCACACAAATCTCTGGAATGATCGCGAGGGCTTTATCGAGCGCCTCAAGGAACAAAAACCTGAGGCGATTGTGATTGGCAGTGTGATCACCATGGAGCTCTTTCAGCAGGCCAAGCTCCGGGTGCCCAAAGATATTGCTGTAGCCTGCCCGGTTCTTCATCGCCTGGACGGCGAGGTAGCAGGAGTCGTGGAAGATGCCTACCACATCGGCGAAGTCGCTGTGGATCATTTGACCCGAATGGTAATCCGGGGAGAGAAAGGCATCCCCGACAAAGTCCAGCGCATCCATATCGAAGGGATCTGGCAGGATGGCACGACACTGCCACCGGTAAAATCGCGCAGTAAAAAGGGAAAATCGAGATCGCAGCGGACATAGCCCATTTACACTCAAGGCTTAGGGCGCAGCTATACGACACGACCCAGTTAAAGTAGTCTGTGCTAGTAGAGGCGCTCTTCTCATTCCTGCCATGTCGGGATTAAAAACAATCCATGGCAGAAATATCGCACCCGGATATAGAGAGTAACAAACGGGCAACAGAGACAGTCGCCCGTGGTGCGTCCCCGGCACGAATCCTTGTCGCCCTATCCCCCCCGTGACCGTAAGCGTTTTTTCCCACACGGGACTACTGCAGAGGGCGTCGCAGTCGATTGGCGCATAGCCAATCCCGAAGAGCTTGAAGGCGGCAACTGGGAAAGTCTCCTAAAGTCATACCAGCCCGATATCATAGTAACGGCGTGGTCAACCCCGCAGCTCGTTGATGAGATTACGGATGCAGATTGGTTCAACGTTCGCTACATCTGTAATCTGTCTGGCTCGGTCAAAAACCTACTCAGCGTGGACATGCTCAAGCGGGGCGTTGTTGTTACGAACTGGGGTAACCTCATCTCCACCTCCGTAGCCGAGCACGCGGTGCTGCTCGCCTTGGGCTGTGCGCGCAGGATGCCAGTCTGGAAAGACATTCGCCATCTGAAGGAGCAGCCCCGCATCGACTTCATCACCAGCCTCCAGACCAAGCGATTAAAGGGCCGGAGCGTAGGTATTCACGGGTTCGGCCAGGTTGCCAGAGAGTTAGTTTCCCTTCTTCAGCCTTTTGGCGTCAAGCTTAGCGCCTATTCAAAGCCCGTCCCCGCATCCATGATGCGCGAGTATGACGTCGAGCCGTGTGCCAGCCTGGAAGCACTTTTCGAAAACAACGACATCCTCATAGAGTGCGAAGCCTTAACCGATGAAACCCAGGGCTGCGTGTCTCGCAGCCTGTTGGAGCGACTGCCTGAGGATGCTATCTTTATTAACGTCGCACGGGGAGCGCTGGTGGACGAAGACGCGCTCGCCGACATGGCCGAGCAGGGCCGACTGCGCGTCGGACTCGACGTATATGCGATCGAGCCGCTCGACCCCTCTTCCCGACTGTGGGACATCCCGGAGGTCATCCTCTCTCCGCACATTGCAGGACCGACACACGACATCTTCGAGCATTGCGGCGAATTCGCCTTAAACAATATCCGATGCTTTTTAAATAAGCAGCCGCTATCGGGAATCGTCGATATCCAGAGCTACCTTCGGTCCAGCTAAGCACGAATACGCCCGTTAACGGATTTCATTATTCTCAAACCGTAACCCTAAAAAACCATAGATACAATGAAGACCCAAAACACCCCCACCCCTCTACGTTCTGCCCTTCTCGGCATCAGTCTGGTAGCGACATTGCCCTGCCTTAGCCAGGCCACTGTCATTTACTCCGAAGACTTCGAAAGCTACACGGCAGGATCAGCCATCCAGCAGCTCAATGTGGATCCCGAGAGCCACTGGCTATACTCCACGAACAAGAACGATGTCTCCTTTACCGCTCAAGACGACGCCACAGACATCTTCAGCTCCAGCTCGAACCAGTACGGGGTCATCTCTGATACGAGCACGACCAATAACCAATCCATTTCGATTGCCACGACCAAGTTTGCGGCGACCGAAACCGGCTCGCTCACTTTCGACTTTTATGATTCGTCGCAGAGTCTGTTTAATGGTGAGGGCTTTCTCCTTCGCATAGGCCCGGACTCGGGAAATGGAGGCACCGCTTTTGGGTTATGGATCCAAAACGGAACGATATACTCAGCCACAGGCGCCGGAAGCTGGCAATCGACCTCCTTGTCGAGCTATACGCTGAACACTGCACATAACCTGAACATCGTCTTTAATAATAGCAGCGATGCTGTCGGCTACGAAGGTGACACCATCGACTCCAACACGATGAATATCTATCTCGATGGCGTCCTGATCGGCGATAACCTCGGCGGCTCCGGTGGATCCGTCGGTTCGGCGATTGAGTTACTCAACTTTACTTCCATCACCAGCTCGGAGCCCGCTGACGATTTCGCGGGAACCATCTACCTCGACAACATCACCGTGGACAACTCGATCCCCGAGTCTTCCTCTTCTGCGCTTCTGATTGGGCTCGGTGCCACACTCTTTGCGTTGGTTCAGCGTCGCCGCAAGGCCCTCGCTCAGTAGCACGAGCACAGTTAACATCCGATGCGTAATTGCGTTCCAGATATCCGCAGCCAGGCCATCAGGATGCGACATTCGCCTGTCACATTGGTCATTCTTGTGTGATGCGCGATTGTTGTGCCTCCCGCTACACTTCGTCTGTCTATACATTCCGAAAGCTCTGGCCGCACAAGCTAGAATCTCAGGCCTTTGGCTTCTGCTCCCTACTATCTATGGTTATCTTGAGAGCAGAAGCCGGAGTGCCCTGAAGAAACGTACCTCTCAATGCTATCTAACTTAATGAGCAAAACATCTCCGTTATCCCTCACCGAACTAGAAGCGCTCCAACTTGAACGCGCAAAGGCAAGCCTCACTGCGCAGGAAAAACTGGCCCAGCTACTGCACCCGATATTCTGGGCCCACTGGCGCACGGAAACCACTGAGGGCGTCCTGGGACGCGTTGGAAAAATGCCCTGGGGCGGAGGCTTTCTCGGGACTGCTGATGTATGTGACCAAGGACCCTTGCTACGGGAGGCCCAGCAACGACAGAAGATTCCTATGCTCGTCTCTGGTGACCACGAATGCGGGTGTCGCGCGACACGAGCTCCGCAGTGCGGGAGGCCGATGAACTTTGGAGCAATCGAGCCGATCGAAGAAGCCGAGGAGCTCCTCTATCGCGCGTCTGTCAACGTCGCTCAACAGGCGCGCGCGCTAGGCTGCCACTGGAACTTTGCGCCGGTTGTGGACATCAGCATGAACTGGGATAGCCCCATCGTTAACCATCGGGCCTACGGTGACAATGTTGAGCGTATTTGCAGTCTCTCGCAGACGTACATTCGAGCCTTTCAGGAGAATGGCATGGCCGCCACCGCCAAGCACTTCCCCGGCGATGGCGTCGATACGCGGGACCAGCACATCATCGTCACGCACAACACCCTGCCCTTCGATCAGTGGCAAGCCACCTATGGTCGTACCTTTGGAGCTGCGATAGATGCTGGCGTCATGAGCATCATGACCGGCTGGATCGCACTGGAGGGGCGATCACAGTGCGACCCAAGGACCGGACTGCTCCTGCCAGCCACGATGGACCGAGCGATTCAGATCGACCTACTGCGCGAGCAGATGGGTTTTGAGGGCGTCATCATTACCGATGCTTTTGGCATGGGCGGCCTCGACTCTGTCTACACCAATGAAGATGACCTCGTAATCGGAGCCCTGCAAGGAGGCGCAGATATGCTTCTTTTCATTTCCAGCAGTGTTGACAGCACTGTCGAAGTCATTGAGCAGGCCCTTAATGACGGTCGTCTCGACGAAACCCAAATCAATGCCTCGGTCGATCGCATCCTCTCAATGAAAGCAAAACTCGGCCTGTTGAGTGACAAACCGTCACTGCCGGATGAAGCTGCCTTTGATCAATTTGTGAATGAACCTGCGGCAATCGAGCTACCGCATGAAGTCGCCGAGCGTTCACTCACACTCGTCCGCGACTGGAAAAACCGCTACCCGCTTAAAGCCCCGACGGGATCGAAGATATTGCTGATTGATCTGCCCGCAGACGAGCCCAAGCCCTTCGACCTCAATGTCGGGGAAGACCGTGACAATACACAGCCGATCTACCTCTTGGCGAGCGAGTTGGAATCGGACGGTTATGAAGTGACCTGTGTCAACGGGACAGATGTGGTGCCGGGAGACACAAGCGCCTATGAGGCGGTGATTTACCTGACACAGGCTTGCCCGCGTGCCAAGGGGGGAACTATCCGCCTCAGCGCAGACTGCCACGGGCGCATCAACTGGCCAGCGATTAAGAATGGGCAAGCTGCGTATTTCGTTTCTTTCGGAAACCCATACGCCATCCGCGAAATAGGCATCATCGATAACTATGTCTGCGCCTACTCTCGCCAACCAAATATGGTGGAGGCTTATGCCAAGGCCTTGCTGGGAAAAATTCCGTTCATGGGGACATGCCCGGTCGACCTTATGCTGCGCTAAACTCGCTGGCTCTTTGATTCACCCGCAGATAAGCAAGCGGCGCTTGCTGTCTATTATGATTGTATTGAGTTTCCATGACGGAAACCCACACGACACCTACTCCACTGCCAGCGACAAGGGCGCTGCGGGCAGGAAGTGAATGGGTTGTCCGTTAATGGACACATTCAGATAAGTCGGCATTTCCTTGTAGTAGGCGCCTTGGACGTTTTTCTCAAAGACTAGCAGTATACGGTGTGTACCTGCGCTCACACTTGAGGTCACACCGTCTTTGAGCGAGACCTCGACACCATCGACCCCAACACTCGTCAGCTTCAGACCGGCAATAATTTTCAAAGGGCCGCTTTGGTCCAGTGAAACATCACAGATGACACCGACCAGAGCGGGCTTGCGTTCGTAGGCCTCAGCGGCCTTTCGCCAGGCCCGTTCCCGGTTATAAACGACGAAGCGATTGGCGGCAAACTCGGCACGGACCTCGTCGCTGACCGTTCGCCACTGCCCGAGCGGAGAATCCATAACCGGCGAAAACGGTGCTCCAGGCCGCGAATATGCCAACAGTTCTTTGACGGAAAAATCTGGTGGCAAGGGTCCGACAACCACAGCCGCATCGCGCACATCCTCAACCAGACGAACGGCGGCCTCCCCGATATATGAGGCGTAAATGCGACCGGGCACACCATCATGGTTAAAATCGATTTCGGCGGCGGCAAACACTGCCCCATCCTGATAGCTCGGATCACTTACCACCGGCCCCCGCTCGAAGTGCAGCTTGACTGAATCCCCCGGGGGCAACTCGCCGACCTTCGACATGCGAACCCCATCGGCATAGTATAAGGGTAGTCGCATAATAACCTGTATGTCGCGTACGGTGACATCACTGTCGTTGGTTAGCGTCAGCGACCACCCCTCATCCCGGGTCGGCTCCAGACGGAAATCCAGACCCGGAAATTCATTGTCAGGTGTTGGGCGGTGTTCACCGGGGCCGTTTTGCAGCCAGCTAATCTTATCGGGGGCGCCCTGTTCGGTGCCATAGGGCAGATTAACCAACCAACTGTCGCCATCTGGGCGACATTCAAGTTCCTGCCCGTCAAGCATGACCCGCACTGGCTCAGGTCCACGCAGGCGGAGGGTGAGGGGGACATCAGCCCCGGCATAGGCTGCACGCGGACGGACCATGTGCCAGTCATTGGGAGTGTCCAGATCCGGGAGGATCTGGGTATGTTTGGCCTGTAACCGGTAAGCGGCCAGCTCGGTTTCGTTACACTTCCAGAAATCGTCCCGGCTTGAGTAACCCGATATCAGGGCTTTGAATTTATCCATTTCCTCGGGAGACTGTCGGGCGTGCACACCCAGGCTGATCGCAGGATCGTCCTTCTGGTACTGTTGGGGGTTCGCAAGGATTCTGTTGATCTGCGCTTCAAAGCTCTCCGCATCGATAGTGAAGTCACCCGGTTTGACCTGATGGACGGAGGAGGCATAGCCATCTGGCATATGCGGGTTGTTATAGACGAAGCCATGATAGACATTATGATGGTACCCGTTTCTGAGCCAGGCATCGGTAACGCGCTCCATGGCGTCTGCCTCGTCACGGTCGGAGTAGCGACCAAAGGGAAAGGCAAAGGAGGTTATCGGTGTATCAACTTCGGCTTCACGCTCGATGCGGTTCAGAAGGATTTCGCGAAAAAGCGTGTTGGGGTTGAGCGTCGGCAGCGAGTAATGCCAAGTCGTATGGCCACCAATACTGCTCCCCCGCTCGATCAGAGCCAGGGCATACTCCTGACCGGCGCCGTACTGCCCTGCGGAACGATTGAGGTAGAAGGTCCCCTTCATCCCGATGTCGGCCATCGCGTCCCGCATCATCAGATTGATCTTGTGGTTATCGTCCCACCGGGCCGTAAACGCCCATGCGTTTCCATCATAAACGGGCTCGATAGCAACATGGACCGGCTCACCCACCACGACCAGTTCTTGCTCGATGGTTGGGATGGCGGGGGCATCTAACGCCTGCAGGATGGATGCAGAAGCCAGCATCAGAAGGGGGTAGTACAAGATGAACTTATTTTTCATGATACGCTTTCACGGATAGCGCAATCAAGAGGGTAAAGCTGCGCTAACTCATGCTGAGTGAGCGTTCAAAGTCATCGCAGGTCAATTTACGTTATGCTCGCACAGACTACCCACGGGATTGAGCGAACATCTACCGAGTGAGCCGGAGTAAACACGTACGACTACAATACACGCACACTGCCGATGCACCAGGCGCAGCAACAATTGATGC
Organism: Ruficoccus sp. ZRK36; assembly: GCF_019603315.1. Lineage (NCBI taxonomy): Bacteria > Pseudomonadati > Verrucomicrobiota > Opitutia > Puniceicoccales > Cerasicoccaceae > Ruficoccus > Ruficoccus sp. ZRK36. The sequence continues at coordinate 1,610,050 of NZ_CP080649.1, read as the reverse complement.
AACATTACTCAGGCATCCACCCCATGAAGGAGGATGGAGCATGACCACGCCCCGTTGACCAGACATCTGCCGGGAGGCCGTTGTTCTAACAGGGCAGAGGCAGACGACCTTTACAACGCTGACTCACTCCGCCCAACCTTGACTACCGTCTACACCCTAAATCACATCATTAGCGCGGTACCGTTTGCGTAGGCAGACCATTGACACATCAACGTATGTCAGAGGTCCGCGCTGAGCTAGAGGCGCGACGAGGAGTCATCGAATGCGGAAGCCGCGCGTGAAAGCATGCTTCTGCGATCGATTGACTCCAGGTAAGAAGCTGAATGCCTTCAGCCAAGCCTCATGACACCTCACGACATTCCATATAGAGATAGGCCATGGCGATAAGTGGGTTATGTCCGAGATAATCGCAACTGGGCATATTTCTGCTCGTATCAGGCTTTCTCTCGACTGTTTTCTGGTCACCAAGTCCGCAGTGGTAGTACTCCCATATCGTACCGGTCCTCTCAAACTGTATCGCAGTAGCATCAAGAGCCTTCTCCAGGAGCATCGCAGCGACATCAGCTCTACCGTACCGCGCGCACCCTCTGGCAATCCAGTATGTCATGCTGTTCCATGAGGGGCCGCGCCACATCCGATGCTCAAAGTCCGGCTCACACAGAGCAACGGTTGGAACGGGATGCTCACACAGGAACCTTTCCTCGTTTAAGAGATTATTTTCAATCAGCTCAGTCGCCTGCTCTGGAGTCGCGGCACCGCAAATCAATGGCCAAAACCCATCAAAGCAACGCACCCTGTATTTGGCATCATTGACCGACCATATGTCGTGAAAAAAACCACTCTCATGGGAGTATAACTGAGTGGCAATAAACTCCTTGAGGCTTTGAGCTTTCTGGACGTACTGGTCATTACTCTGCCCAGCAATGCTCAACCAACGGGCAGCACTCTCGTACATCGCATATACATGCGAGGTCGCATCAATACAGGCCTTTTTCCCTTGTTGAACCTGCTTAAAGCGGACGCCTTCGTCGATACCACTTTCCCATTCGTGAGTTAGGATATCCAAGTAAAAATAGCCGCCGTCGTCAGCCTTTCGGTTATTCTCAAACCAGCTGATCTGGCGCAGGAGGTTCGGCAGAACAGCGATGACAAATTCTCCAGATTCATAACGCCTATAATACTCATCGACGGCATAAATCCAGAGAGGCGGATGGCCAAAAATATCCGAATAATCAGCACCGTCATCTTTAATCCAGATAGATCCGGGCAGAAAACCATCAGAGCGCTGGTGGTAGAGATCGTTGATAATCTGCTTACAGGCAAACTGCGGATTCTCTGGGATATGGTCTAGTACTTCGTGGATGATATCCCAATGCCCAAAGGCAAGACCGCAGCAGTAGCCCGTTCCAATGCTTTCCCAGTCATAAGGGAAAGCTCCGTCCGTCGCATAAGTACTGTTCTGGTGTAATCTCGCCAAGTATTGAAGCATTGAACTCCAATTGGGCTTACCAACGGCGTTGCTTGATATTGATGAAAGTTCGCTCATATCAATGACAATTTGATTAAAATTCACAATCTACGGACATCACACAAAAAAAAGCTAGATAAATAATATCTTCACACAGCAGAAGCACCAGAGTCAGCCTACCTTGCGCCCTGAATATGGCATTCCAGAAAGACACCAGGGAAGTCCTTGGCTCGTGCTACCCTCCTCGCAGCCAACGGCGATAAGCCAGCGGGGGCTGCTTATAATGGCGGCGGAAGGCCCGGTAGAACGGGGTCGTCGTCGCATAGCCGCAGGCGTAGGCAATCTCGGTCACCGGATCCGTCGTCAACCGCAAGCAGCGCTCGGCATAGGCCATGCGGTAAGATTCTAGAATTTGAGTCGGGGCCTGCCCGAGGTATTTGCGACATGAGCGCGCCACGTGCTCACCCGAGCGCCCCGTCACACGAACAAGTCCCGCCACCCCATCGACGAAAACCTCTCGCTCTTTTGCCCGAAGGAGCGCACTGCGCAACCAGTCCGGACAATTTTTCAGCTCCGTGATTAATGGCGATGACGCCTCCAACAGTCGGGCCAAATCCAACAAGAATGCCTCCGTATGAAGCGCATCGGCAGAGCGGGCGGCATAATCCAGGGCTATATGCTTGAGCTGCCGCAGCACACCGATATCCAGCCTGCGGCGCAGAGGCATATTCCGCCTGAGCTCAAACCATTCCGCAAACGGTTGCGGATGGCGCTGCTGGATGTCGGCAACCAGTTGCGGGTGGCACTCCAGATTCGTCATGGTGAACCGCTGCCGCCCAAGCGAAACAAACTGGTGCCGATCATGGGCCCGGATAAAGACCAGATCTCCAGCCTCCAGTCGCTCTTGTGTGTCGTTGATACGATGCAGGCAGGGCCCCTCTTCGATCCAGAAAATCTCTGGATACTCGTGGCTATGCTCCTCCAGAGGCGAGCCTCGCTCGCACGAGACCTTCACGATCTGTCCGAACTGTCCAGTCTTCGCTCTCCATTTTAGTATCAGCACGGCCTGATCAATTTAAGATATACATTAGTCAATAAACACCGATGAATCATCAATTAAAAAAGTATATAATTTTGGGCTAACTTGACGCGAGGCCTCTGGCGACTCCGGCTCTCAGGGGCATGAAAAGCCCTTCCTCCCTCTGAGGTGCCAACGCGACGCCCTCAGTCATTCATCAAACAAAGCCAACTCAGGCCAACCAAGTTTCACCAAAACCCTAGCCCATGTCCGAACAACCACTTATCCTTTTTGACCCCCACCCTCGCCCGATTGATCTGCTTTTCAGTGAAGCGGAAAAAGCACGCCTCAACGGTCTGGGCCAGGTGATCTGGCACGAGGGGACGCCAGCACCGGACGAGTACATTGATAAGTATCTGCCGGAGACGACGATTCTGATCGGCCAGCCCGCCCTCCCGAAAGAGCGCCTGGATCGGGCTCCGAACCTCAAGGCGGTGTTCAATGTGGAAAGCAACTTTCTGCCCAACATTGATTACGAGGAATGCCACCGACGCGGCATCCCTGTCCTTTCGACCGCTCCGGTCTTTTCCTTACCGGTGGCGGAAATGGCCCTCGGCATGGCTCTGTCGCTGGCTCGTCGCGTCCATGAGGCGGATGCGGCCATTCGCGCGGGTACCGAGACCCTCTACGGAGAGGGTGACAACCAGGACTCCATCCTCCTCACGGGGCGCACGACCGCCATCGTCGGCTGTGGGAATGTCGGCCGCTCCCTGCTCCCCCTGCTCAAGCCGTTCGGGGGTAAGATCCTCGCGCACGACCCCTGGATCCACCCCAGCGTCCTGCGTGAGCTCGGGATGGTCCCAGCGACGCTGGAGGAATGCTTCGAGCAGTCCGCTGCCGTCTTCCTGACCGGGGCGGTCACGACCGAGAATGCCGGCGGCATAGGGCGCACCTACTTCGATAAGATGAGCAAAGGCAGCCTGCTGCTTCTGATGAGCCGTGCTGGTGTCGTGAATTTCGATGAGCTTCTGGATGCGGCGGAGTCAGGCCACCTGCGCGTGGGTATCGATGTGTGGCCGGATGAGCCCATCCCGAAGGATCACCGGGCCCGGCGGACCCCCAACACCCTTCTGCAGGCCCACCGCGCTGGCAATATCCCAGAGGTCTGGCCCTGGATGGGTGAGCGGGTCGTTGATGACATTGAGCAGATCCTCAAAGGTCTGCCACCGCAACGCTGTCAGCGGGCACAGCTGGAAACGGTCGCCAAGCTGAGGAGCAAGCCGGTTGAGTAGACTCTGGTCGATTCGAGGATGCCGCCGGTTCCCCCATTGCGACACCGTCCCGCACACAGGGTCCGATGTTCGACAAAGGCAAGCCGCCCGAGCAGCTATACCTTTGTGCGATTAGCCAAGGCCACAATTAGCTACGCCACAAAACGGCTCCAATCAGCGTGGGGCGACATCGGCATACGACGACAAGGCACCAGCAACTCGAAGCTCGTCGTAATAGATTTCCCCATCCCCACCTTTGGCGGCCGGATAGAGTCCGATCTTCATGTACTGTTCCTGCACCTTCGGCTTACCGCAGTAGTCTATGCGGTAGACGGTGGGCCCCTGGTGATCGAGCACCATCTCGCCATCCACCCATATCTGGAAAAATCCGGTTTCATCCGGTGCATATCTGAAATGGTAAACGATATCGGTCCACTCATCCGGCAGGTAGGCCACAGGCGTCGGCACAGAGTTTCCGAGTGCTGAATTCGACTTCGGAACAGCCTCGATGTACTCAGGGTTAGTCGCAGTTCTCATCAGCAGGTCTACATCATCTCTGGCCTGAATCGTAAATGAGTTGGGCCCCGCTCCACAGTCCCAGTTGTTGTTATTAGGGACCGAATGGTGTTGGTGGACTGCGCCTGCTTTTTCCACGGGAGTATGCACCATCAGGCTAAAACCGACCCAGTACTCCTCTCCCCAGACAAAGCGAGGGAACTTTGGTACGATCTCGGCACGGCGATCACCGTTGGCGGCGACGGTCTTCATATGGGCTGAGCGGCTGCCACTACGAGCAGTCGTATCCACAATATCCACCAGAGCAGTATTACCGTCCAGATGGTACTTCCACTTGGTCAGATCTAGCTCTGCGCTCTCGAAATCTTCCTCGAAGATCATTTGCGCGTAGCCCTGGCCTATAGGAGTAAAGATGACTGCCGCAGGCAAACACAGGCCCCTGGCCCACTTTTTCAGGTTATGAAATTCTATCATTTTGAATACCTCTAGTTACGTATTTATTAAAAACCTCAGAGACTTAAAGACATGGCATCCCTACACACAAAGGGGAACGAAATCCCCAGTGTGCCCTAACCGATTTAGACGCTTCGCCTCCCCCTACCGATGAGGCGAGGACGAGCAATCAACCCTTCTTATGGCCCTTAAAGCGGCGCAGCAGCCAAGCCAAACCGAGAAAACCGCCAAAGATCAGGCCGGAGGAGCTGGGCTCAGGGATCGAGATCGAGGTATCGACATTAAAGTCGTCCACATACAAGGTGCTTTCGAAGGTCGAGTTCCACGTCTTGGCAGTGAAGTTGAAATTCGAGATAACGCTATCAACACCAGCGCCACCGGAACCGGCCAGGTCATCCCCGATCCGCTCACCGTCGAGATAAATATCCATCGTCCCGGAGGCAACAGTGCCACCGGCATAGGTGAGAGAGGAGTTCGAGTTGTTAAACACAATGCTGAGCTCGTGTGCTGTATCCATTGTGTAAGTGGAAATCGTGCCTCCTGAGGCATTTAAGCTCGAGCCTGCAGCCAGGATAAGGGTCCCATTCTTGATATAGACACCAAAAGCTGAGGAACCATTACCCGCACTCGCGCCCAGACGCAACAGCCACCCGGTACCATCGTGAGTAGCTGATGAGGGATCGTAGAAAGAGAATGTCATCTGACCGGTATATGTGGTGTCGAAAATCCCCGTGGTCACTAAGACATTCGCATTGTCGACGGTGGTAGCCACTGACATGACTGCGTACTTATTGCTACCGGCAGAAAAATAGTGCTCAGTGTCATCCTCGGCAGTAAAGGTCAACTCACCCACAGGCAAGGTGCCCGACCAGAGGTTATCTCCGCCCGTGGGAATCAGCTCACCAGCGGTATACTCGGTGAAATCGTCGGTGAATATCACGTCTGCCTGAGCCAAGGCACAAGTGGCCAGGAGGCAAACAGTAGAGGTAAGGGTCTTAACGAGGTAATTCATGCTACGTAGATACTTGGGGTTAGGATATGGGTTAGGGTTTGTATATACAGACATCATCGTAGTCCAAGGCCACCTACGGTCAAAAGAACCGCCATTATAACTATAAAAACCCTAAAAACGGAGGCCCCCAAGCATCCCTCAGCGCCCTATCTTACTCCGTTGCGCCACCGATCAGGGGAACACCCGAATTTGTTCTTAAAGGCACGGGAAAACGCACTCGGACTCTCGAAGCCACAGCTCTCTCCAACCTCGCTCAGCTTTGTTTCAGGCTCGGCCATGAGCTGAAACGCGCGCTGGAAACGAATCTGGTCAAAGGCCCGCTTAGGGGATGTTCCCATCACCCGATGAAACAACCGCCGCAGGTGGGGGGCGGAGCTACCGACCTCGCGGGCAATCTGCTCCAGACTGGGATTATCACCGATACGCTCGGTAAAGCACTTGATCGCAGTACGCACACGCTCGTGCTCGCGGTTTACATCCTTCACCTCGTGAGTAAAGGCCGCCTCCATGACCAGCAGACTTAACTCCAGCAAAGTATGTTCGTAACGCAGGAGCATATCGGGCTGCGGATTATACCAGGAAGCTCTCGCCGAGCGCGCCAGCTCACGAAGTCGCTTACTCATGCCGGGCTGAAGCGCTATTTCCAGTCTTCCTCCTGTGGGTATCCGCCGGAGCAAAGGCTCAGGGAGCGTCATAAAATGAAAGACCACAATCTCCGCCGTTCGACCAGGCTCACCTGTCCACCCATGCGGATCGCGAGGGGGACATAACCACAGTCTGCGCGAGCACAGTACGGGTGTCTGATTTTCACGAACCATAGCGATACGACCTGTCAGGACTGCCTGAAAAGACCAATAGGGTCGCCGGGAGAGGTTCACCGGACTATCAGCGTAATCACGTTCCCCCTCGTTCACATAACAGAGCACCCCCAAAGACCATCATGATGATCGAAAATGTCAACATAAGGATCGAAAGGGCTATTTACGGAGGCATCCATGAAAATGTTATCATGACTCCACAATGAACATAACATCGAAAGAAAAACGCAGATACGCAGTTGTCGGAAGCGGAAGCCGAGCCTTCATGTTCACAGAAGCAATTCTAACGACTTACAAGGAGAAGTACGATCTCGTTGCCCTGTGTGACACCAATGAACTCCGCAGTGCTTATCACAATAAGATCTACAAGGAAAAATACGGACTGGAGCCACTCCCAACCTATCATGTCCGGGACTTCGACCTGATGATCGAGCGAGAAAAACCCGATGTCATGATCGTCACCTCGGCTGATTTCTCTCACCATGAATACATTATCCGGGCTCTCAAAGCTGGCTGTGATGTCATCACAGAAAAGCCCATGACGATCGATGAAGTCAAGTGTCAGCAGATCATCGATACCGTCAAGGAGACTGGAAAAGAAGTCCGTGTCAGCTTTAACTACCGCTACGCACCCTCCCGCAGCAAGGTCAAGGAACTGATACTGGAAGGGGCGATCGGTCAGGTGCGTTCAGTACACTTCGAGTGGCTGCTCGACACGACCCACGGGGCGGACTATTTCCGCCGCTGGCACCGCGACAAGCGCAACTCGGGCGGGCTCATGGTCCATAAGGCCACTCACCACTTTGACCTCGTCAACTGGTGGCTGGACTCCGTCCCGGAAACGGTATTCGGGCTCGGATCACTCGGCTTTTACGGGAAGATTAACGGCATGGCTCAGGGTAACTACTACCCCTACCTGCGCTCGACCGACAATCCTGCCGCCAGGGACGACCCCTTCGGCCTGGATATGCGCGAAAATGAAAAGCTCAACAATCTGTACTGGAAGTCTGAACACATTGATGGATACGTACGCGACCTGAATGTTTTTGGTGACGGCATCAGCATTGAGGACACCATGAACGTTCTCGTCAAGTACCGCAACGGTGCCCAAATGAGCTACTCTCTTCACGCCTACTCCCCCTGGGAAGGATACCGCATCGCCTTTAACGGTACCCGCGGCCGCATCGAACTGGACGAGATGGAACGCTCATACATCAGCGCGGGCAGTGGTCACATCACCGATGGCGTCACACAATCCCGACAGCTTAAAGTGCTTCCGCACTGGGAGAAGCCCTACGAGGTAGAAGTCCCGCACGGCGAAGGTGGCCACGGTGGCGGCGACCCCCTTCTGCTTAATGCGCTGTTCAGCGACAAACCGGTCACAGATGCCCTTGGGCGAAGTGCCACCCATGTTGACGGAGCACTTTCCATCCTGACTGGCATAGCCGCTAACCGGTCATTCGCCACCGGCCAGCCGGTCAAGGTGAGTGATCTGCTCAAGTGCGACTTTCTCTAAGCTACACGCAGTATCAGGCCCGGTCGGAATAGCACCTACCGGGCCTTTTTATGTCCGATCATCGCAACAAAGAAGCCCCGCCTTTCGACGGGGCTCTTTTATTAAGCACAACTGAGCACTGAAACGCCGCCCTCTACGGCTACTGCACGCCCTTATCCGGGCTTACTTTTCGATAGCGGGCGGTTCTGCCAAAAGGCCACTTGATCGGGAGCCAGTTTTCACGTCCTGGTTCCAGAGGTAGCCCTCCGCAGTTAAAGTGATACAGGAAGTGCTCGAAGTAGCCGGGCACACTCGGAATGGGCCCCTTCAGGATCGGATCTTCGATCTCCTCCAGTCGGGCTAGCAACGTCGCCTTCAGCTCTTTCTCGATCTCGCTGTACTTGACACGCCCTGCTAGATTTACCTGCTCGTCTGGATCAGCATCCAGATCGTACAGCTCGAACTCAGGGCGCTCGAAGTCACGAAGCATTTGGCGCATTTCACCGGTTGTAGAGGAGTAGAGGGTGTCGGGCGGCAACTGCAAGCCGGGGCCGGGCTCGAAGTTCCAGATAAGTTTGTACGAAGCGGTACGGATAGAACGAATAGGCTCGTAGAAATCGTGCCAGGTCTGCTCAGCAAATACATACTTGTGCCCGACATCCTTTCCCTCGCTAACGAAAGACCAGAGACTTTTTCCGTCGATCCCCTCGGGCACGATCCGACTCTCCCCGATGGCCTCCATGATCGTCGGCACGAGGTCCGTGTTACAAGTTAATCCGCCAAAGCGGCGACCACCCTCGACCTGTCCCTTCCAGCGGACGATGAGTGGGATTTTCAAGCCGGGATCATAGAGGGAGCCTTTGGCGCGTGGCATGCCGATCCCGTGATCCACGGTGAAGATGATAATCGTGTTTTCATCCAGTCCCTTTTGCTTGATGAAGTCGATCAAGCGGCCATGTTGCTCATCGGCCATACTGGTGTCCCCGTAAAAGCGGCGCATCTCCTCTCGCACGACGGGCGTATCTTTCAGGTAGGGAGGTACGACCACATCGTCCGGATCCTGCAAGTCGCGCCAATTATCCGTGAAAGGGCGATGAGGAGCGATCAGACCCACGGTGCAGAAGAACGGTTGATCACCCTCGACCTCCTCCATCCACGCCAAAGCATTATCGACAATCTCGCTGTCCGGGAACTCACCGGAAAACTTGTCAAAGCCACGGTGCGTTTCGTCACCGGTGATGTGCCACGCTCCGAAGTTACCGGTCTTATACCCGGCCTCCTGCATCATTTCAGGCAGCAGTTTGACGTCACGGTTGACCTCCCAGATGCCATCAGTGGCTAGTGCGATGAGGCCGTTACGGGTGGGGGCCAACCCGGTCAGGTTTGCACCACGACTCGGGCTGCACGTGGGGGCTGCCGCGAAATGCTGCTCAAAGACGACACCCTCGGCAGCGAGTTTATCCAGGTGCGGCGTGACCGAGGAGTTACCCGGGTAGCAACCGATAAGGTCGCCAAGATCATGGCTGTGAAGGAGCAGGATATTCGGCTTCATGGGGAAACAGGGTTGAGATTCTACTACGGATGAAAACGAAATGGTTTTCGCCAACGTGGCCACTATTAGCGAGGGAGAAATTCAGGCTGACCACTCTCCTCGCCTTGTAACTGTAAAATGCATCCCCCTCCCCCTAACAGACCAATGTAAATCAGGTTCACAGGCATAGGATCGGGCTAGAATATTTATAGTTAAAGCACGCCCTGACTCGCCGCTTTTCTAATCGAAGAGTCAATATAACCAGCATGCCATCTACGGCATAAACGCTATCTGAAAAGACAGCTCTATCCCACAGACGAACACGCAGCTGTCGCTGTAACCACCCTCGCCATTCCAATGCCCCAACCAAACCCCATCAAAGGTGTCCTACTCATGATCGCGGATGACTGGTCCCCGATCGCCGGCTGCTACGGCAACCCGGTTATCCGTACCCCCAACATCGACCGACTGGCCGCCCGGGGGATGCGCTTCGACCGGGCTTTTTGCACCACCCCGTCCTGTGCGGCCAGCCGCGCCAACATCCTGACCGGGCTGTATAGCCACCAGCACGGGCAATACGGCCATTGCCACGACCGCCATGGATTCCGCACGCACGAGCATGTCCGCAGTCTACCGACCATTCTACGCGAAAGCGGCATCCAAGCCGCACTGGCCGGAAAGTCTCACATCGCGCCGGAGAGCGTGTATCCGTTTGATCCTTACATGGTGCTGGCCCCCAACAGCGCTCCACGCCTTCGAAAGGCTATCTCCGAGTGCTTGGCATCAATCGGCGATGAGCCCTTTTACCTGCACGCTGCCGCCCAGTACCCGCACCGCTCCGGGGGCACGTTCAAGGCCGCTCCCGACCCGGAAACTTTTGGTGATCTCGACGACCAGTACCGGCCCGAGGACGTCATCGTCCCCGCCTGGCTTCCCGACCTCCCACAGGTGCGCCAGGATCTGGCCGCGTACTACACAGAGATCACACGCTTCGACGAGTTCGTCGGCTCGACCCTGCAACGACTTGAGGATAGCGGACGGGCGGACGAAACGCTGGTACTGCTCATGTCCGACCACGGCATGCCCTTCCCCGGCGCCAAGGCCAGCCCCTTTGAAGCAGGGCACAACTGCCCGTTGATCATTGCCCATCCCGGCGGCGTCGGGGCCGGTCAGTCCACCCGCGCTCTTGTCAACTGGACGGACATTATGCCCACGATTTTAGAGGCACTCGATATCCCCACCGAGCGCTGGCCTAAAGAGCTGACCGGCGAGAGCCTGCTCCCCCTACTGACAACCCCCGACGGCCCCTGGCGCGAGGAGACTTACTACTCACACAGCGTCCACGAGATCACCAACTACTTCCCGTACCGTGTGCTCCGGACCGACCGCTACAAGTATGTCCAGTGTCTGGCCCACGAGATGTCCATGCCCTTGGCCAGCGATATTTTTGAGTCACCCACATGGTCTGCTTGTCAACAGTCCGGCGACCACGGTGGCCGTCCGCCAGAGCGTATTCTGCATCACCCCCCGGAGGGGCTCTACGATCTGGATAACGATCCGCTTGAGCTGCATAACCTTGCCGATCAAACCGGGCATCAGGAACTCACCCGGAAATACCGTGAGCGGCTGCTCGAGCTTCGCCAACAAACACAAGACCCTTGGCTACTGGTGGATTACCAAAGCGGAAATATCACTAAGGAGCAGTCCAAACTTCGCCCACTTGCGTGAGTTATCGCCCGAACCTTACCGTCTACCACGCGACCGGATATCACCATTTTCACCCCCTTAAATAAACATGAAATACCCATCGTCTCCCCTATCGTCTGGCCTCGCGGCCGCATTGCTATGCTTAGGCGCAGTCACGCTCGACGCGACCGTTAGCCTACCGACCCTATTCTCGGATCACATGGTCCTGCAGCGCGAGATACCTCTGCCCGTGTGGGGAGAGGCTGATCCGGGCGAGAAAGTCACCGTCGCCATCGCCGGGCAAATCGCCGAAACCACCGCTGCAGAAGACGGGAAATGGATCGTCCGCCTGCAACCGCTCTCTGCCTCTACCACGCCGCAGCAGCTACGCGTCAGCGGAGAAGGCAATGAGCTGACGTTTACTGACGTGCTGGTCGGGGATGTCTGGGTGTGCTCGGGACAGTCAAACATGGAGTTCGACGTGGAATGGTCGTACAGCGCGAACGAAGCGATCCCCACCGCCAACAACCCGCTTATCCGCCTGATCGACATTCCCCGCAACGCGCAGTTTAAGCCCGTCTCGGAAGTTCCCGTCAGCTGGAGCAGGTGCAGCCCTGAGGTCGTGAAAGACTTTTCTGCTATCGGCTATTTTTTCGCGCGCGATATCCAGCAAAGCGAGGGTATCCCCATTGGCCTGATCGGCAGCAACTGGGGCGGCACCCATGCACAGGCATGGATCCGTCTGGGCGCGCTTGAGGCAAATCCGACCCTCAAGACCTACGCAGATGCCTACCAAAACGTGGTCAATAACTTCGATGCGCGGCAAAAGCGCTACGACGAGGAATTCCTACCGGCCTGGCAGGTCAAATACGACGCTTGGGAAAAGGAAGTCGCCGAGGCCAAGGCCGCCGGTCGCAAACCCGCGAACCGCAAGGCACCGTGGAAGCCCCTTCCACCGCTCAGCAAGCGCGTCCCCTCCTCCCTCTACAACGGCATGATCGCCCCGCTCATTCCCTACGGGATCAAGGGTGTGCTCTGGTATCAGGGCGAGGCCAACGCAAAAAGCCCTGGTGACTATCAGGCTCTTTTTAGCACTCTGATCGAGGACTGGCGACAGCAGTGGGGCGAGGGTGAGTTCCCCTTCCTCTACGTCCAGCTGGCCGCCTACAAACAACCGCCCACACTGCCCGACCTCCGCGACCAGCAGACGGCCACGCTCTCAGTCCCCAACACCGCGATGGCACTCGCCATCGATGTCGGCAACGCCGGCAACATTCACCCGCGTAACAAGCGCACGGTGGCAAAGCGGCTGGCACTGGCCGCCCAGGCTCTCGCATACGGAAAGGATATCGTCTATGCCGGGCCGATGTTTGCCTCTCTCGATATCGAGGGCAACCGGGCACGTATTCACTACACCCAGACCGGTAGCGGGCTGATGATTGACAGTAACCCGCCTCGTAAGCCCGGTGAGCAACCCGCATCGGCACTCGACCACCTGACCGGCTTTGAGATCGCCGGGGCTGATGGGGAGTTCCATCCGGCGCAGGCCATGATCGAGGGTGAGTGCGTCGTCGTCAGTAGTGATGCAGTCGCGACCCCGGCGGCCGTCCGCTATGGCTGGGCTCCCGCCCCCGAGGTAAATCTGTACAACCGCGAAGGCCTACCCGCTGTGCCTTTCACGACAGCGAAGAACCCATAGGGGCAGTGCATTCGTTTCCACAAAAAGCCTACGCTGGAGCGTAGGCTTTTTCGTCGCACGACAGTATCGAAGAGTTACCGCTTGTCTGGCAGGGAGTAGCCGTCCTTCCATTCGCCATCAACCAGCGTCTGCACAGGATGAGAGGGGAGGCCCTTTTCGTTATGATAGATGAAGCCGGAGAGTACATTCATCGCCTCCCGCCCGACGATGCGGTTGTTATGGTCCACGTGGGCCAGGTCGTAGTGCGTCGTCCCCGTATAGGCCAGCACGACACCGACATCTTCCCCGATACGTAGCCCCATCTTATCGAACGCATCAATGACGGAGGTGTAGCCGACTAGCACGGCGTCCGGCCGATAGCGCTTATACCATTTCTCGAAGTGTTCGAGATTTTCATCGTCGATCGAGAGAATGGGGATGCGGTCTTTCGCTTTGATCAAATTCCTCTGCTGCATCAGGTAGGCACCCGACCAAGCACCGAGCTTACGCTTGTCCTGGCTTTTATTAATGACCAGGCCCACCCGTTTGTAGCCATACTCCACGATCTTCTCCATCGCCAGCGAGATGCACTGGAAGTTGTGCGTGCTCACGGCGGAGAGCTTCGGGTGCGCAAGCGAGAAGCCATACGAGACGCTAACAAAACGCTCCCACTCCAGATCAATCGACACGTCCAGCCGATGCACCGGAGCGACCAATATACCGGCGACTTGCTTATAGCTGAGAATCTGACTGGCACGACGCGATGTCATACCCGGCTCGTTCAGCCAAAATGGCTCCAACCGATAGCCCAACTCCCGGGCACGCTCACAGGCTCCCTCGAAGTAGTCGGTATGCAGTTGGTTTGTGTGCTCGACATTGGGATAAGGCGTGCAGTTCAGGTATGTGATCAGGCCATGAAACTTCGGCGTTGCCTTCACACTTCGGTAGGCGACCAGTGCCGACAAAGCAGGATCAGGCCTGTAGCCCATTTTATCGGCCATCTTCAAGACACGATCTCGCGTTTCAGCAGCTACATGAGGCTGCCCTCGTAAAGCGAGTGAGACGGTCATCACGCTGACACCGACCGCGTCGGCGATCTCGCGCATGGAAACTCTTTTCAGGGTAGGCATCGAGAGAGAAAAAGAACTGCCGCAGCCGTAATGAAAAGGCGCAGCGGATGGGGGTGGGTAAGCTGCCGAGGGCGTCATCCCCTCACGACGCCTGAAAAACGTACGCAAAAGCGGAATTTCACCCTGTAGCAACAGTACCCGACAATAATCATCAGCGATTCCGATCAGCAAGTCATTTTATAGTTACAGGACAGGACTGATTTATCCTCCTCCACGAATGCGCATGATAACACGCATCAAGCAAAGCTCCTAACGGGCAGAGCTCTACCCCACCCCCTACCGTAACGCTTCCTGATCATGTCCATCACTGTCCCGAACACTCATTCTCCGGCGTCAAGCACCAGTCACACAACCAGCAAGCCTCACGTGAGCATGCTGTTGACGCCACGCGAGTACGAGGACCACTTCCCAGACGGTCTCAATGACCTCAAAAAGCGGGTCTCCGAATTCGTATGGTGTCAGGAACCCTCCGGCGTAAACTGGAAGGACTTTTTAGAAAGCACTCGCTGCGAGATTCTGCTCGTGGGCAGAAGTATGCCTGCACTGCCTCCTATCCAGGAGCTCGCTCCCCCGAGTGAGCTGAAGTATATTTGCTACCTGGCAGGAACCGTCCGTACACGCATCCCGCTGGACTGGATCGAGAGCGGCATACAGGTGACAAACTGGGGACCGTCCATCAGTCGCGTGGTGGCAGAATGCGCACTGATGATGATACTTGCCACCCTGCGCAATGCGGCCAGCCATCAGTATCTTCTACATCACCGTCAAGGCTGGAAGAGCCAACACAATAAGGAACGCCTTGAGCGCAGTCTGTTCGGGCGCACGGTCGGCATCCATGGCTTTGGAAATGTCGCCCAGTCACTCGTCGAGCTGCTAAAACCCTTTGGCTGCAACATCCAGACCTATACGCCCTTTATTCCGGATGGCAACTGGAACGGCATACACTTCTGCCAGAGCGTAGAGGAGCTTTTTGAAACGTCCGAGATACTCGTGGAGGCGGCGCCGTTGAACGCGCAGACACAATTCCTCGTCGGTCGCAAACTGCTGGAGCGACTTCCGAACGGAGCATGCTTCATCAATGTCGGCCGCGGGAAAGTCGTACGCGAAGACGACCTTATTGAAGTCGCTGCGGGCAAAAACCTGCGTCTCGGACTGGACGTCTACCACCAGGAGCCGCTGCCCGCAGACTCTCCCCTGCGTAGTGACCCCAATGTTTTTCTCATGCCCCATCAGGCCGGCCCGACCCAGGACCGTCTCAAGGATATCGGAGCCTATGCGCTTCGCCAGATATTCCACTATCTTGAGGGCCAGCCTCTGGATAACGTCATAACCCCCGAGGTATGGAAGATCACCACGTGATCCCCGGTGAGCCACCACCGCGGTAAGCAGGGGTCTCATACCCTTTTGATCACCATACCCCCAAAACAGTCAAGCTCGGGTAGCGCCCCATTTCCCCGGCGTATTCGATCTCTTTTCTTGTACATTTCAATCTAGCTTCATCTCACCCAGCCACTGCACGGACTTTCCCATAAGTCCGAGCAGCCGTGCACAAGCTCATTGGTTTTTGGATGCCCCGTAAACGGATCAATTGCCCCACCCCAGACGCTTACCAACCATTCATGCGCGGAGGCTTCGCACTTCTGGTCGCACTGGTACTGATGGCGTTTATCTTTCTGCTGCTCACCAGCCTTACAGCACTGGTGAGAGTCGAAACGATGTCCACACAAACAAGTTCTTCGGAGGTCGTAGCCCGTCAGAATGCGAAATTCGGGCTACTTGTCGCGATGGGGAAGCTTCAGCAACTGGCAGGGCCAGACAGGCGTGTCACAGCGAGAGCAGAAATCACCGCTGCCGCCACCCCCAACCCCATGTGGACCGGCGTCTGGAAGAGCACCCCCCCTCTGGAGTACAACGCTCTCGCCCCCATCCCACCCCGCATGAACGGGATGGAAACCTACACCGACTCCAACCTATACCTGATGAACTGGCTCGTCAGTGGTAATGAGGGCACACAAACGGTGGACGGTGCGGATGCCATACCAATCATCAGTCCACAGCGGAATCTGGAGAGCAACGCCGACTTTGGGCACAGCGCCACTGCCGAAGCCGTTTATTTGGTTGGCGCTGGCACGCTCATCGGATCAGGAGAGGAGACCGTAGCTGGTGCGACAGGTAATGTCGTCGCTCCCAAAGTCCGTGTTAAGGGCACGAATAATGCAACCGAAGGTCACTATGCCTGGTGGGTCGGAGACGAAGGGGTCAAGGCTCGTGTCCAGTACCGCGAAACACCTGTGCCGCTCGGTAACACAGTTAGCCTTGGCACACAGCTCGCCTTTCAACTTCCGAGCGCCTCAAATCCGGAGCTCATCGGTGGACTGGAATTCCTTGATCGGGACGAATCAACATTGGCACGCTGCATCAACCGGAAAGCATTGGAAATATACGCTGCCAACGACGCGCAGAAACAGGGAATACGCGGGAGGTGGCATGATCTCACTCTCAGCTCCTACGGGCTGCTCACAGACACCCGATGGGGTGGCATGAGGGGAGACCTGAGCCAGGCCTTCGAATCGGATACACTCTTCGTACGCTACTTCAATGAGACAGATAACACGCTCTACTTTATCGACATTGACCAGTATAGCTACGTCTCGGGCTTTCCCAATTGGGATATCCTGCGCGATTATTACCTCCTCAAAGACAAGGTATCCAACGGTGGAATTAACATGACGATGCCCAACCCCAAGGATGCCAATGGCGACACATCGCTGTCCCCGAAGGCATTCCCGTGGAAGGACACCTATGCGAGCGACCAGTATCAACGCAACAACCCTGTCCTGCCCGTCGTAGCACGGATGCAGGTCTGTATCGGTCTACGCTTCGACCAGCATACAATCACCAACAGCATTACGGGCGCCACGGAAAATGTCTATAGCCCCACGATATTGCTGAAGCCCATTGTCGCACTCTACAACCCCTATAACGTCACACTAAACCCAGGACTGGATGCCTCTGGATCTCTGGTGACAAACATCTTCCAGTGGGAGTCCTCACCGACACTGAACATAACCGTAGGTGGAAACACGACCGTGTCATTTTCCCTTCAGGAGATTTTCAGCAGCAAAGAACGGCAGAGCATAGGTTACAAAGCCGCCAAATATCTGTCATTCAAACTCCCGAATACAGACCTCCAACCCGGTGAAACCCGCTACTTCACATTCGCCAACGATTCTCTGCGCTCGACTTTCGAAGCTACCCTGGAAAGCAGTGCCAGCCTTTGGGATGAGTCTCAAGGCTACCTTCAACTGCCCCTCTATGACACGTCTAAAGATGAAACGACCTGCTGGGTCGCCACTGTCGACGGTCTCTCCGAGGACGTTTCGTCGGGAGACTTTGGACTGACTGCCAATGAAATTACACAGCTTCAAGCCCAGGACAGCTCCGACATCGTAACCATCACATTCGACAAAATAAATGGTGGGGCCCTGCGGCTTTCGACAAACAATTTCCTGAACGATGTTCAGGCTAAGAACAAGTACGCCATACGCTTTGTATCTCTTGCCTCCAGCTCGCTGCCTACAGGAGTAGCTCCCGCTCCCCAATCCTTCACAGTCGCAAGCAAGGTCCCCGTCGGCAGTTATTCCAATGGCGCGAATCCGATTCTGGCCAGCTGGGGATTCGGGCTACGCACAGCAAACGAGGCGGGCACTCAGACACGCACACTGATCGACTCTAACCTGCGCGCCGTCACCGGCCACATGGGACTGGAAGACCCCAGCGGAAGTTTCAATTTCATGGGCCTGTACAGCGGTGAAATCGAAGGCTCCGAAACGTACGGATTTGTGACAACAGACCCGCTTCCGCAGATCAGCGATATGGGTCGTCTGAGCGGCTTCTGGGGGAACAGTACCACGGCAAATGGCGGAACCGAGCGCGTTGTCCTCTTCGACATCCCACGCGAGCCGATACTCTCGCTCGGAGCCTTTCAGCATGCCAACCTTGGACGCTACAATACCGACCCCACTTACATCGTCGGGCATAGCTTCGCCCCCTTTCGACTCAAGAGCTTAAACAATCCCTACTCCACGAATTTCGCTGGCAAAAGCGGCTATGACATCTGGGACCTGAGCTGGCTCATCAACCAACAGCTCTGGGACAGTTATTATTTTTCCACCATTCCGGACGACCTCGATCAGTCACAGCTCGACACGCTCACCGACGGCACTGCCGCACTCAACAACCACCGTCTAAGTCTCTACGTCGATGCCAAAACGATCACTCCGCTGGAACTAACTGACACCGCAGATGACGCGGATACCTTTTATAAGAACGCCACCCACCTGATGGTCAATGGTGCCTTCAACATCAACTCCACCTCGGTCGCTGCCTGGAAATCACTGCTTGGATCGCTGAAGGAGCTGGAGATCCCACAGTACGCAAAACAAGGGAGCAACGCAGGCCTATACACAGGGACACAGACCGAGGCAGACACAGCCATCTCCCATCTACCCAACCCTGTAAACACCGCTTACAGCAGCGGCGACAGCGCGACCTACTGGAGCGGCTATCGCAGTCTCTCGGATAGTGAATTGAATGATCTTGCGCAGGCTATCGTTACCGAGATTGAAGCCCGCGGCAGCCCCTTCGCCAACCTGGCAGAGTTTGTGAACCGACCGCTTGAAAACAGTGCCAATGGTAAGGCTGGCCTGCTGCAGAGGGCCATCGATGCAGCGGGGCTGAACAACTCGGTAGCCTCTTCAAGCATATCCGGACAATCCCTGCCTGGCGAAGTCACCCATGACGAGTTGAACGGCTCCAACCAAGGAGTGGGCTTCACCTCATATCTGACGCAGGCCGATATCCTTCAGGCCCTGGGGCCAGTCCTGAGTGCACGCTCCGACACGTTTGTGATCCGTAGCTACGGAGATGCCACCTCCCCCCTCACCGGTAGTATCCAGGCCCGTGCCTGGTGTGAGGCCATCGTACAGCGCTTACCCGACGAAACCGTCAATGGCCGGGACATGCTCGACCGCGATGCCAACCGACGCTTCGTCATCGTCAGTTTCCGCTGGCTCAATGAAAACGAGATTTAACCCCGAACCCCATCACCCCGATGTCAATTCGATCCATATCTACCATCTTGCTGTTAGCAACACTGGCTACTGGTAGTACGCAGGCTCAGCAAAAGGAAAATGTCTCTCTAAAGTTTGCCACGCTCAGTCTGGGATCTTCGATACCTGACTGCAGCTACAGCGACACTACCGGTGTGCACACGCTATTCATTACCAATGCCTCACATACCGAGCTAGAGTCATATAACGGCCCAGCACAGTTGACCTTTTATAAGGGCAAAAATACGAGCGAGAACATAAACACACGAACCCCCATTGCCAGCGTCAACCTCAGCGGAATGCACGGCAAGTGGCTCTTCGTTTTTTCTCCAACCGGAAACGGACGGTATCAGGTTTTTCCAGTCCCCTATGATCGCGCAAACTCTGCCCCCGGCTCATGGCTGGTCTATAACCTCACACAATCGCCTCTCGTATTCAAGGCAGGCTCTCAGACCCCGATATCTATCCAACAACAGTCTCAGCAAGTCATCCGCAGTAACCAGACAGACAGAAAGGGTGAGCAAGTGCAGATGGCTGTCCCCGACAATGGAAAATGGAAGCGTGTCTACAGCTCCATTTGGCAAAGGAACCCCGATGCCCTCACGCTCGTCTTTCTCTTCCCACAGGGACAGCGAGGAGGGGTATCTGTGAAACGAGTCAATCTGGTGCTCTAGCCGCAACCCCCACACACAAGCTGCTCTGCTGAGAAGCTGAAGGCAGGGTCTTATCTAAGCAGCATCTCGATGGCTCCAGCCAGGTAGGCTGCCTGCAGCGCGCAGACCTCGTCCTTATAGTGCACATGATCTTTGTATCCGGCGGGGACAAAGTGGCTCGAAAAACCATACAAGTCCAGGACAGGGACTTTAGCACTCAGCATTACCTGATCCGCCTCCTTGTTATAAGCATCGACATCATGGGCAAAACGCTGGCTGAGGACCGGCTGAACCGCATCGTGCACCTCATCCATCACTGGAGTGATACGAACCCAGATCACCACCAAGTTCATCGCCTCTGCCAATTCGAGGATTTGCCGCAGGTTTTTTACATAGTGGCAGAGAGGCACCTGCTTCTGACCAGTCTCCAGGTCGGTCTTCAGATCATGCAGGCCACAGTTGATCATAAGGATATCAGCCGGGATCGGATCATCTCGATGGCGACGACGCATATAGCCGACGGCGCGGTTTGTATCTCCCCCATTGGCACCGATCGGGCGATTGAGGTCCGCAAGAGCGACTTCGCCGGGATTGTCCGTGATGCGGTCATAGCGGATTTTGCCTTCAAGCATACGCTTGAGATGGGGTCCATACTGGATCGAAATACTGTCCCCGTAGACAAATAGCCTCGGCTGCCAGGATGGATCCATGCGGCGGCGCTCAGCCAAACTGCCTATGCGCTCAAAGTGACTCTCTTGAATCATGCAGCTATGCTCTTCAACTCACTGCCAAAAACGAACTCCTTGCGATTTTAACTATAAACAGTCGCCTGCCCAATAGATACGGAAACATAAAAGCGCCCAAGCTAAACTTGGGCGCCGAAGGAAATTGAGACGGGGCCGCGGCGATTCACGCCTACGGCCCACGTCACACACATTTACTCAAAATCAAACCACGACGTCGCGGGGCACTTGCTGCACGTTGAGACCGCCATCGAGGACGATGCGGGCACCGACCAGCGTAGGAACAGCCTCGGAGGCGACAAAGAGCACCAGGCGCGAGATCTCCTCCTGCGAGCTGGGGGCAGCGGCCGGGGTGTTCATCAGGCGGCGCTGCGTGTCAGCCTCGCTGAGAGCATTCCAGCGCTCCGTCCAGACATAGCCCAGGACGATGGCATTAACGCGGATGCCATCTCCCGAGAGCTCCTGAGCCATCGAGCGGGTCATGCCGTCGAGGGCAGCCTTACTGGTGTTATAGCCACTGCGCCCGAAGATGCCACGCTCACCGGCCAGCGAGGAGATATTGACGATAGCACCACCGCCGATCTCTTTGAGATGCTGGGCCACGAGCTGCGCACAGCGGAATGCACCAAAGAGATTTACCTCCAGCACCTCACGGAAATGCTCCGGTGTCTGCTTGAGGAAATCGGACTCGCCCAGCCCGAGGTGGGCCGCGTTGTTAACGAGTACGTCGGGCATCAGGCCCTGCTCCTTGAAGCTCGCGAAAGCCGCGTCGATCGCTGCGGAGTCGCCGAGGTTAAAGCTGGCGGCATGCAGCTCCGCCTGCGGGAAAGCGGCGGCCAGCTTATCGCGAGACGCCTCGACGGAGCCATGCGAGCCGTGCATGATCACACGTGCGCCTGCCTCAGCAAAAGCTGCTGCGATAGTATAGCCGAGATTACGGCTGGAACCGGTAACCAGCACGGTCTTTCCAGCGAAGGACATAAGGGAAGAGGGAAATATCGCGTCCATGGTAATTTAGGATCTAAGCGGGGTTACTTTTTAAAGATGAAGCCGGCATCGTCCGGGCGAATGTCCGTCAAGGTGCCGATGTAGTGGCGCAGCTCGTGCGGCTGGTAGGGATGCTTTTCCAGCGCCTCCAGATCGATATCGACGCCCAGGCCGGGCGACTGCGGGATGGTCAGGCAACCATCGACAAAGTCCGTATCCTCACGCGCAATCTCAGCACGCCATGGAACGTCGGTGGCCATCGTTTCGAGGCGGCGGATGTTCAGCGTGGCGGCGGCAGCATGGAGCGTAGCGGCGTTGGCGACCGGACCACAGGGATTATGCGGGCAGCAGGGCAGGAACTGCGCCTCGGCCATATCCGAGATACGGCGCAGCTCAGAAATACCGCCGACGTGCGTCACGTCGGGCTGGGCAAAGTCCGCACAGCGGGAACTGAAGAACGGCACATAGTCCCAGCGGCTGTAGAGGCGTTCACCCGCAGCGATCGGCACCTTCGTGCGGCGACGTACGTCGGCGAGGGCGTCCAGATTACCGGGGGGCAGCGGCTCCTCGAACCAGCCCACATTGTAGGCTGAGAGCATATCGCCAGCACGCACAGCGGTGGGAACATTGAACCGGCCATGGCCCTCGATCAAGAGCTCGGCACGGCCAGAGACAACCTCGGCCACGGCAGCGACACAGGCCTCAGCTTTGACGAACTCCTGCGGAGCAATGTCCAGATAAGCCGAGCCGAAGGGGTCCCACTTGAGGCCCTTGTACCCGGCCTCGATCGCGGCCTTGGCCTTGGTAGCAAACTCTTCGGGCTCCTTCGCTCCGGCGAACCAGGCATTGGCGTAGCACTGGATGCTGTCGCGGACCTTACCGCCGAGCAGCTCGTAGACCGGCACACCGAGCGCCTTGCCCTTGATGTCCCACAGGGCCATCTCCAGCGCGCCAAGGGCGGACATGTAGACGGGACCACCACGAAAATAGACCTCGCGGTTCACATCCTGCCAGATCGCCTCGATGTCGTTGGCACGGCGGCCGATAAGGTTGCGGCCGATTTCGAGCATGGCCTCGGCCACGGTCTTTTCACGGTATTCGAGCGAAGCTTCGCCCCAGCCGATCAACCCGTCGTCGGTCTCGACGCGCAGGAAAACCCAGTTGGTGCGGAAGCAGTCAGCGATAAAGGGCTTAAGGGAAACAATTTTCATAACGATGTCTTTCTCTTGTGGGATAAAGTTAACATATTTGCCTGCTGACGCACGTTTAGGAGCTTTACGCAGGTGGGCTTAGAGTTAATAATTATGGGCATTGGCGACTATGTCCACCGACGAATCACCCTTCCCGCCCGCCGATTGGCAGGCCCTCCAGCTCACAGTCGACCGGTGCTACGAGGGCATCCCCTGCGGGCTCTCTGGAACCTATCCCGGCACGGTTTTTACCCTGTGCCAACTCCAGCGCGGCAGCCTGGAGATGAGTCACGACGATATCGCCATCCATACGGATGCGACCGAGCGCCCATGGATCCTTAATATCCCCGGCGAGCGTACCCAGCACTTCTCCGACGATCCGGATATCATCTCTGTCCACCTGTGCCTGAGTAATCCGTGCAACGGGGCTGAGTGGCGCGGTAAGCCGCTGGTGGTAGCCATCCCGGACGAGCCTGCACGCCAGGCACTGCATCAGCTACAGCGAGCTGTCACCGCTGCCGGTATCCCACCCCGGCAGCTCGACATCCGGGGCCTGCCCATGGAGCTACCGGCAGCCCTCTGCGTCCACGCTGCGGCCTCCAGCCTTTTCGCACACCTGCTGCGCCTGGCCCTGCCGCTGGGCATGCGCTACGAGGTGCCCCCGATCCGAGACCCCCGCGTGCGCGACAGCCATCTCTGTGTGGCCACGATGGCGATGCAGGCTCGCTTCTCGCGGGAGCAGTTGGCATCCGAGCAGGGGCTGACCCCCGGCCAGCTTGACCGACTCTGGCGGCAGGAGCTGGGGCTGACCCCGCAGCAGTACCGTGACAACCGGCGGTTCGCGTACGCCTGCGAACAACTGCGCCGCCGGGCGGTCTCGGTCAAGGAGATCGCCGCCGATCTGGGTTTCCGGCACCTATCGCAGTTCTCCAACTGGTTCCGGGCCCGCCATAACGAGTCTCCCCGCAGCTACCGCAACCGCCCCTACGCCTGAGCCTGCCTACTGACGAACTGCAAGACTCCAGAAATCGGTGGGGGCCAGTTGACTTGAAAAGGAGCCTCCCCTATGCTCCTGCATGGAACAGACACCTGATCAAACTCCCCCCTCTGCTCTGAATCGCCGCAGTTTTGTCGGCGCAGCCGGTCTCGCCGGCCTCGGCCTCCTGGGTGCCTCCCGGGCACAGGCCGCCCCCACCCCCGCCTCTACTGATTCTGTGCTTTTCGAGGTGCCGATGAGCGCCGACGGCCAGTACGAGCTCCCCCCCCTCCCCTACGCCTATGACGCGCTGGAACCCTCGATCGATGCCGAGACCATGCGCCTGCACCACGATATCCACTTCAAGGGGTACATGGACGGGCTGAACAAAGCACTGGCCAAGCTTAAGGAGCAACGCGCCGAAGAGGACTTCCCCGAAGTCTCCTACTGGCAGAATCAGCTCAGCTTCAACGGTGCCGGTTACAACCTGCACACTGTTTTTTTCCAGAACATGGCCCCGGCCGGATCGACCAAGCTCTCCTCCTCCCTGAAGAAAACGATCGCCGATCACTTCGGCGGTTTTGAGAACTTTAAGTCACAGTTCTCCGCCGTAGCCAAGCGCGTGCAGGGCAGTGGCTGGGGGCTGCTCGGATACCAGTCCTTTGGAAAAAAGCTCGTCGTACTCCAGGCCGAGAAGCACCAGAACCTCACTCAGTGGGGTGTCGTACCGATCCTCGCCCTCGATGTGTGGGAGCACGCCTACTACCTCAAGTACCAGAACCGTCGCGGTGAATACGTCGACAAGTGGTGGGACGTCGTCAACTGGGACAACGTCGCCGAGCGCACTGAGGCCGCGATGAAAATCTCCTAAGGCCAGATCACCTTTAACGAATACCGGAAGCCCTTTTGTCCGCAAAAGGGCTTCTTGTTTTTACCCCTCCATACGGCTTAGCGGCTCAGGGCGGAGACCTTTATCTTACTGTGTCTAAGACAAATCTCAGCGGCTGGTTGATCCAGTATTCACCCGCGTAGCCGATCCCAATGCGCGGCGTGCGCTCGATCTGTGTATCCGAAATATGGATACCGTCGTCCTCCACCCAGAGCCCGCAGGTTTTGCGAACCGGGCGGGCGTTCAACGCCCGGTCCACGGCGAGATGCTTCGTCACGCGCCCAGGTCCGCTCATGCCCTCGACGCCTCGTACGAGGATGGCGGCCGGGTAGTCCTTTCCCGCGGTGACGATGTTCAGCATCCAGTGCATGCCGTAGCACAGGTAAACGTAGAAGACACCGCCGGGCTCGAACATCACGGCGGTACGCGGGGTCTTCCCACGACTGGCGTGGCAGGCCTTGTCGTGCGGGCCGACGTAGGCCTCCAGCTCGGTCAAACGCAGGCGCAGGACAGAGCCGTCCGGCATACGGCGGCACAGGAGCTTACCCATCAGCTCGCGGGTAACGAGCTCGGTATCACGCCGGTAGAACGCGATGGGCAGGACTTTACCTCTCGGCTCGGGCACGGCTAGAAATCTTTTTGGCGCGTATCCAGGACAAGCGTCACCGGGCCATCGTTAACGGCGTGAATGGTCATGTCGGCAGCAAAGCGTCCCGAGGGGACGGGTTTCCCCAGCAGGCGCGAGGTCTCCGCGATAAAGGCCTCGTAAAGCGGAATCGCCAACTCGGGCGGAGCCGAGCGATTGAAGGAAGGGCGCGTGCCTTTCTTTAAATTCCCGAAGAGCGTGAACTGGCTGATGACGAGCACACCCCCGCCCGTCTCAGTCACCGCACGGTTCATTTTGCCCTCGTCATCCTCAAAGACACGCAACTTGCACACCTTTGCGGCCAGCCAGGCGACATCGTCCGCCGTGTCGCCCTCGCCTACTCCGAGGAAGACGAGCAGCCCAGGGCCGATCTCACCCACCACGTCACCCTCGACGCTGACCGAGGCCGCGTCCACCCGCTGAATTACCGCACGCATGCCCTAACTCAACAGGTGTTCGAGCGCGGGTTTCAAGGCTGGAAAACGAAAAACGTAGCCAGCGGCCTCGGCCTTGGCGGGGAGTACGCGCACGCTGGACAAAAGCGTCTCATCCGCCATCTGGCCAAAGGCCAGCTTTATCGCAAAGGCGGGCGTCGGCATACTGGAAGGTTTATCCAGGACTTCACCCAGCGTGGTCGCCAGTTCGGCATTCGTCACGGGCGCGGGCGCAGTGACATTGACGGGGCCACGGATGGACTCGTGCTCGATACAGAAGCGGATCAGGCCGACTACGTCGTCGAGAGCGATCCAGCTCATCCACTGTTTACCGTCGCCGACAGGGCCACCGAGGCCTGCGCGAAAGGGTGTGAGAATCTTGGCTAGAGCACCGCCCTCCGGGGAGAGAACGACACCGTTGCGCAGGAGCACGGTTCGCACGCCAGCGGCGGCTGCTGGCTCGGCAGCGGCCTCCCATTCGCGGCAAACTTCAGCCAGGAAACCGCCCCCGGCAGACGCCTCCTCGGTCAGCTCCTCCTCGCGCGTCACCCCGTAGTAGCCAATGGCCGAGGCGTTGATAAACACGCGCGGCTTCGGGTCGAGCTGGGCCAAAGTACGGGCCAGTAAAGCCGTCCCCTCGACTCGACTTTCGCGGATCTCACGCTTGACGGACTCACTCCAGCGGCTGGCGATATTGCGCCCGGCGAGATTTACCACTGCATCCACACCGTTGAGAGCCTCCCAATCAATTTCTCCGCTCGTCGGGTCCCACGCGATCTGGCCCTCCTCCGGTGAACGAGACAGGACCAGGCATGAGTGCCCGTCCGCTTTTAGCGAGGCTTGCAGGGCTTTTCCGATCAGGCCGGTTCCACCGGCAATAGCGACTTTCATAATTTTTTCCTCTCAGTAGATGTTAGCGGCTTTTCTTAAATTTCTCGAAGGCGGCCAGCGCACGCCCGCGCCCCTCGATATGGCTGACGATTGGCTCCGGGTAATCCTCCCCAAGCGTAACCCCACTCGCGCGCAAGACTTCGGCAGGAGCATCCCAGGGGCGGTGAATGTACTTGGCGGGCATATCCGCCAACTCCGGCACCCATTGGCGCACATACTCGCCATCTGCGTCATAGCGCTCTCCCTGGGCCGCAGGGTTGAAGACCCGGAAGTACGGCGCTGCGTCGGCCCCACACCCGGCGGTCCACTGCCAACCCTGAGTATTACTGGCGAGGTCGGCATCTACCAGTGTGTCCCAGAACCACCGCGCGCCGGCCTGCCAGGGCTGGAGCAAATGCTTAACCAGCAGCGAGGCGGCAACCATGCGCACGCGGTTGTGCATCCATCCGGTTTGCCAAAGCTGGCGCATCCCGGCATCAACGAGCGGGTATCCGGTACGGCCCTTTTGCCAGGCATGCAGCAGCTCCTCATTTTCACGCCAGGGGAACTCCTCGAACTCTGAGCGAAGCGGTGCGACCGGCGTATCGGGAAAATGATACATCAAGTGGTATGAAAATTCACGCCAGCCGACCTCGGCCAGAAACTTGTCCGCCCCCGGCAGGTCGAGACATCCCGCCTCAGACAACGAGGCGACAATCTCCCGCGGCCCGATCTGCCCGAAATGCAGATACGGCGATAGACGCGAGGTAAAGTCCGCATCCGGGTGGTCCCGCTGATCCTCGTAGTCGCCCAAAGCTTCGCCGATAAATGTACGCAGACGCTCCAGCGCACCCGCCCGGGTCGGCGTCCACGCCTCATAGAACCCAGCGTCCCAGCCGATACGTGGCAGCAGCTTCAGATCGTCCAGGGCCAGAGATTCGGTGGGCTCCTCAGGGCCATGCAGGCCATGCGAGTCGGCTTCGACCGGCACAGGCCACGCCTGCTCGCGGCAAGTTCGCCAGTAGGGAGTAAAGACCTGAAAGGGGCCGCCAGATTTTTTCTCGATCTCCCAAGGCTCAAAGAGCAGGGCCGCATTTGAAAGCGACACCTCGACACCCTCGCCTGACAATGCCTTCTCGACGGCATCCTGCAGGCGGCGTGCCTCAGGCTCGTAGCGACGGTTAGCACACAAGACGCTCGCCTCTGTTTCACGGATCAAATCGCGCAAGCACTCCAGTGTCTCACCCCGGCGAATGATCAACGGCAGTCCCAGCTCCTTCAGCTGCTCGGCCAGGTCGGCCAGAGCATGATGCAGCCACCAGCGCGAGGCTCCACCGGGTGCCCAGTCCCCGTCAGACTTTTCGTCGTAGATATAGACGGGGAGGATCGGTTGCCCAGTCTCGGCGGCTACCGATAAAGCAGGATTATCCTCAACGCGCAGATCCTGGCGAAACCACAGGAGGCACATCGAGTTGTCCGGGGTACTCATGCTTTCAGCCAAACCATAAACGCAGAAACCGCAAGCTCAGGGCGGAGGCTATCTCCTTTCCCAGACAGTTTGTCCATTGGGTAACGAGGTGGATGTTTATAACAAGAAACCGCCGCTTCCCGAGAGAAACGGCGGTCCTTAAGCTACCACTACTGCTACTACATCTACCTGTAGTAGTCTCTAGCATCCCGGCCTATCGACCCCATGACAAGCCAAAATTAACCCTATTCACAAAATAAGATATTTTTTGATATTAAAAACGAACACAGCCCGTATCTCCCGGCAGGGTCCAGTAACATAACAAAAAAAGCTCCCGGCATAAAACCGGGAGCTCAGGATAGGAAAAACTTTCTAAAAAGCCTAGATATTGAAGCCAGCGGCGACTTCCTGACGGGCCTTTTCTGCCAGCGGCGTACTGAGGTAGCGCTCGACCGAGCTGCAGGCGACCGTGACGATTTTCTTACCAGCCATCTCAGGGCGGGCGGCCAGGTTCAGAGCGGCACGCACATTAGCGCCGGAGGAGATGCCGACCGGAATACCTTCACGAGCGGTGATATCCTGCGCGGTGGCAAAGGCCTGCTCATTGGTGATCTGAATGATCTCGTCGAGAATATCCGTATTGAGATTCTTCGGGATGAAACCGGCACCAATGCCCTGGATCTTGTGCGGGCCGGGCTTACCGCCGCTGATGACGGGGCTGGCCTCAGGCTCGACGGCCACGGTGTAAAGGTCCTTACGCGACTTGATCACCTCGGATACCCCGGTGATGGTCCCGCCCGTTCCGACCCCGGCGACAAAGGCGTCAATCTTGCCCTCCGTGGCATTCCAGATCTCTTCAGCGGTGGACTTGCGGTGAGCCTCCGGGTTGGCCGGATTCTCAAACTGCTGGGGCATGAAAGCTTCGCCCTTACTCTCCTCGACCAGCTCAGCGGCACGGGCAATCGCGCCTCCCATGCCCTTCGGGCCGGGAGTGAGGACAATCTCAGCACCGAGCATGCGCAGCAGTACGCGTCGCTCGAGCGACATGGTCTCGGGCATGGTCAGCAGGCAGCGGTAGCCACGAGCGGCGCAGACAAAGGCGAGGGCAATACCCGTGTTACCCGAGGTCGGCTCGATCACGAGACCGCCGGGCTTGAGCTTACCGGCCTTCTCGGCCGCGTCGATCATCGCCAGACCGATACGGTCCTTGACGCTGGAAAGCGGGTTGAAGAACTCGCACTTGAGCCAGACTTCGGCTTCGAGGCCTTCGGTAACCTTGTTGAGTTTGACCAGCGGTGTGTTACCGATGGTGTTCGTAATACTGGTGTAGGCTCCTGACATGACGTTCAGAGATTAAGGTTAATGGGTGAGAGAAATGGGGATATGCGGGCTGGCCGCAACCGCGCAGACCGTCTAGCGGCGGCGGTTTCTCGGCCCAAAGCTACGGATCGGCGCGCGGCGCTGCTGGTTAGCATTACGCAGGCGGTAGGTGATCCGGGCGCGATTCAAGTCCATCGGCGTCATTTCCATTTTCACCATGTCGCCGGTCGTGATCTTGATAAAATTCTTGCGGAGCTTACCGGAAATCGTCGCCAAAACGACGTGTTTGTTAGGCAGCTCGACCCGGAACATGGTACCGGGCAAAACGGCTACGATCTTACCTTCGACTTCAATGACTTCGTTAGACATGCAGTGTGGAACTTCTTTCGCTGGAGGTGGCTTGGGTTCAGATGTGTAAAGGCTAAAAATGAGCCCGATTGCCTAGTTTAGTCAAGTATTAACGGGAATCAGCGCCCCCGCGCCCCTGAGAGGTTACGCATTTTCGGTGATTTTTTCATCCGGGAATTCGTCCTGCAGGTGCAATTACCTTGAGCAGCCCGGGGTCCTGGCTTTGGCTGGGCAGCGTGAACGAAACCGAGACCCACCTGCCCGACGAGCTGACCCTTATCTCCTGGAACGTCAACGGCCTGCGCGCCGTGATGAAGAAGGGCTTCGGCGATTTTATCGCGACCCATCAGCCTGATATCCTCTGCCTGCAGGAGATCAAAGCGAGCGAGGCGGACATCCCCAAGCTGGAGATCCCCTACTCCTGCCAGTACTACCACTCGGCGGAGAAAAAAGGATACTCGGGCACGGCGATATTCTCCCAAAATCCGGCCGACGGTGTCAGTCTGGAGTGGCCGGACCGCACGGTACACCCGCAGGAGGGACGCGTGCAGGTGGCGGACTTCGGGCGCTTTTATCTGGTCAACGTCTACGTCCCCAACTCCCAAAACGAGCTGCGGCGGCTAGACTACCGCACCGGCGTGTTCGACCCGCAGTTCCGGGAGCTACTCGTCTCTCTGAACAAGACCAAACCGGTCGTGGTGTGCGGGGACTTCAACGTCGCCCACGAGGAAATCGATATTGCCCGGCCCAAGGCCAACCGCCGTAACGCCGGGTTTACCGACGAGGAACGGGAAGAGTTCACCAAGCACCTGGAGGGCGGCTTCATCGATACTTTTCGTCACCGTAACCCTGACCTGGCCGAGCAGTACACCTGGTGGAGCTTCCGGGCTGGCGCACGAGGCCGGAATATCGGGTGGCGCATCGACTACTTTCTGATCTCCAGAGATCTGGAGCCGCATCTGGCCGACGCCTTTATCCTCAGCGATGTGATGGGCTCGGACCACTGTCCGCTCGGCATTCGCCTGAGCTGGCGTTGAGGCTGGATTATGCCATTGCAAACAAGTACGTGGGCAAGCAGCCTACTCTCATGAAGTCCGTCTTCCGCCATACCCTGCTGGGCATCCTCCTTGCCGTCGCCTGTGCTGCAAACGCCGCCGACTCCTGGCCGGTCAAGATCACTCCAGACCGCCACGTGGGGCAGACCTATGGCCTGCAGATGGAGCTCGATAACAGCATCGCGGTCAACCTGACTGTGAACGGCGAGTCGATCATGGATAAGTCCAACAGCATCAAGCTGGTCTTCGACGGCACGGTGGCCGTCACGGCTGTCAATGATCGCCAGCTTGTCACCGGCGCCGAAATCACCGTCAAGGAGCTGACCCTGGATGTGGAAAGCGATGCAGACTCTCCCCGTATTCTCACTCCGGCTGGCACGGTGATTGTCGCAACCATGGGCGCCAATGGCCCCGAGTTCAGCGTGGACGGGGAGCCCGTGGCCCCGCAGGCCCAGCAAGCACTCAGCAGCATGCTTTTCATCTATGACGGACGCGCCACTGCCGATGAAGTCTACGGCACGAGCGAGTTGGTCAAACCCGGCGACAGCTGGACGGTTAACAAAGAGAAAGCCGCCGAAAACACCTCCAACGCAAAAACCCAGGTGGTCGCCGAGGACGTCAACGGCACCGTCACCGTTACCGGCACAGAGGAAGTTGACGGGCAGCAATGCCTCAAACTCCATACCGACATGACGGTCGAGAACCTGACCCCTCCCCGCCTACCCCCGGACCTGAAGGTCGCGCAAGGTGTGTTTCAATTAGACGCGACCAACTGGCTCCCTGTAAACGCATCCGATGGCCCGCTGAAAAAGGAAGCTACCGCTACCATTACGTTTAATGCCTCTGGTGAAAACGAGCAGGGCCCCGTTGTTTTTCATTCCAAAATCATCGAAAAGCGCAGCGAGCACTACACCTACTAGAGCTTACTGCATCCCAATCCACAGGTGCTGACGCGTGCCTGTTTTCTACCGCCTATCTTCGGGCACCGGTCATCCTGTGGCCCGTGCCTTACTACCCAAACCGCCCCATCCTATGAAAAAATTTCTCGCCTGCGGACTCATCACAGTCCTCCTGAGTGCCTCGGTCCTGCGTGCCGACACCAACA
The DNA here is from genome assembly GCF_019603315.1 of Ruficoccus sp. ZRK36. Classification (NCBI taxonomy): domain Bacteria; kingdom Pseudomonadati; phylum Verrucomicrobiota; class Opitutia; order Puniceicoccales; family Cerasicoccaceae; genus Ruficoccus; species Ruficoccus sp. ZRK36. The sequence goes on along the minus strand of NZ_CP080649.1, from coordinate 1,578,179 downwards.
CCCCGACCCCGAATGCTGAGCCGCCCGCTATCGTTCTGCGCGCTCTGCTTGAAATGGGTGACGAGATATCCTTTTCCCTGAGCGAACCCTCCGGCGAGAACAGCCGCTGGGTCACCCCCGGCGGTGTCTACGCCGGCTGGACCGTCGGCGCCTACGACGCCAAGACCAAAACCCTCACCCTGGAAAAGGACGGCGAGACACAGCACCTGCGGCTGGCCAGCGCCTCCGAGCTGGATGGTGAAGCGGGTACCGCCGAGGCTCGTGCCGAGGCCGAGGAGATTTTCCGCCTCATAAACTTCGAGAAGATGATGCGCGAGATGATGGCCAAACAGAAAGAAGCCATGCTACAGATGCAGCGCCAGGCGATGGAGCAATCGGGCGAGCCCGTAGATGAGCGTATGCTTGAGATCCAGGCCAGCGCCTTTGACGAGATTAACAATCTCATGGACTGGAACGCCATGGCCAACGACATGATCGACATCTACGCCGAGACATTCACTGCGGGCGAACTCAAGGGCATCTCCGACTTTTACGCCACGCCTGCCGGGCAGGCTGTAATCTCCAAAACTCCCGAAGTCCAACAGCGGACCATGGAGGTCATCATGCCGCGCATGATGGAGGTGATGCCTGCCGTCCAGCAGAAGACGGCTGAGCTCATGCAGCAGTACCAAGCCGAGAAAGCCGCCGCACAGGAGCAGGCAACGCAGCAGCAATAGCCGGGGTTACAACCCCAGCTCGGCGCGAATCGCACCTACGCCCATCAACCGGACACCGATGGACGCCAGCTCTTCCTCGCCCTTCGGGTAGAGCTGCGAGACAGCGTCCCGCGCCAGCACGAGCCGGAAGTCGCGTTCGCTCGCCTCATAGATGCTGGTGCGCGGGCAGTTGGGGAAATTACACCCGGCGAAGACCAGCGTATCGATCCCGTGCTCGCGCAGGAAGACCTCCAGCGCCGTCCCATAAAAAGCACCCCAGCGTGGCTTGTAGAAAATAAACTCATGCTCACCCACCGCCTGCGCGTGCCCGGCCAGTAGCGAGGCCGTATCGAGCTTGAGTGTCGGGCTGGGTCGCAGCGCCTCCACGATCTGCGCACCCTCAGTACCGGGCTCAGCGATACCGCCCCCGGCCTGCTGGATATGCGCGCGGCGGCACAGGTCGGCATTCGTGCCATCCGGCTCGTACAGCCGAACGATATGGATCACCGGTAGCCCGACTTGGCGGTAAGCGTTAACCAGCTCCGCCACCTGCGGCACCACTGCAGATGTCCCCTCGACACAGGCCGACGCTCCCGGCAGGACGAAGTCGTTCTGCATATCGATAACGATCAGCGCGGAGGACAGAAAGCGGGGAGCAGTATATTCAGGCATGAGAGTGAGGTTATGAGAGTATGGCCGGCTCCCCATGGATCAACCCGACCAAGGATTTGTTCCCGAAAATCGCGAACCTCAATAGGTATGGGAGAGTACGAGCTTGGGCGGTAAAAGCCAATCGCAGCCCAGTATTCTCTCTCTGTAATCTGTGGATACAGTCCTGCTTCCACCACGCTAAACGGAAGCAAACGCACTATACATCAAACGGAATGCCTCGGCCCCCTGAATAAGAAATACAAGCCAAAGCCAGCGGTAGCGCATCTGAGTCGCCATGAATAGAAATCCCAGAAATGCTAGTATCGTATAGCTGATCAACCCTGGTCCTGATGAGATGCCTGCATAGATCAGCCCAAACGGAAGGATGGGGGTGATTGCAAACAACATCATATCAATCTTTCCCTCAACGATCATCGCAAAGGCGTAGCACACCAAAATCCCTGCCACATAAAGCGTGGCAATAAACATTATTAAACGCCGCAGAATATCAGCTAGCGGAGCTGTAAAGAGCTCATAGGGATCGTCGCGCACAACACTCGGCTATCCTGCCCTACTCCTTGTAGAGTACGCGGCCGCAGTTGTCGCAGTGGGCGGGCTCTTTGTCCTTGAGGACGGTGCCTTCGACCTCGCCGGAAGCCTTCAGGTAGCAGCCGCCGCAGTGGTGGTCGCGCATGGGGACAACCCACGGCGGGCGGGCATGGCGGCCCTGTGCCTCGCGGTAGGGGGCGAGCCAGTTTTCCGTGACCTCGACGGCGGCAGCCTCGGCGGCAGCGGTGGCCTCCCCGATCTCGGCCTTGACGCCCTCCATCTGGGTATTCAGGCGGGCGATTTCTTTTTCAAAAAGACGGATCTGCTCGTTATGAGTGGCCTCGGACTCAGCGGTGGCCTTCGTCTGCTCGTCAAACTTGAGCATGAGCTCGATCTCCTGCTCCTCGCACTGACCGATCTGGGACTCTAGCCCCTCGATCTGGTGGGTGAGCGCGGTGTACTCGTCGTTCTTTTTGACCTCCATCTGCTGGGTCTTGTACTTGACGACTTGTGCCTCCAGCGACTGCACCTCCTTGTCGAGATCGAGACGGCGCACCTCAACCTCCTTGAGCGCCTGGCGGTCAGCCTCCACGGCGGCTTTTTCCTCGTCGATGCGGGCTTGAGCCTTGTCCACCTCGCGGGGGATCTGGAGCAGCTGCGTCTCGAGCGCTAGTTTACGTGATTCCCGCTCTTGCAGGGTAAGGAGTTTCTCCACGTCGGCGTTCACTGACGCCAAGATGGCGGCGGAGCGGCCCGCTGTGAAGCGAAAAACCGCCCGGAAGGCGTTTTCCCGCCAGGCACGCTCAGCCGATGCGCCGGGGGAAAAGGATTTTCTCAGCGCTGAAGGCACTTCGAGAAGCGTTCGCACTTGTCATCATAAAGAGGGGCACTTAATTTCACGGGTAATGATTATCCCGGAAAGCGATCTGGATCTGCTGCTCAAGGCCCGGCACTCCCACCCCCACGATGTACTCGGGCTGCATCCCGCCAAACAAAAGGGCAAGCAGGGTCTGGTCGCCAGAGCTTACCTCTCCGACGCCAAGACCTGTGAAGTCGTCGACATCGACAGCGATGAACGCTGGCCCCTCAAGCAACTGGACAAGAGCGGCTTTTACGAAGGGTTCATCCCCGACCGCAAGGAGCCCTTTAACTACCGGCTGCGCACCCAGCGCTACAACGGCGAGATCCGCCAGTTCTGGGACCCGTACTGTTTCCTGCCCGCACTGAGCGAAGACGATCTGTACCTCTTCAACCAGGGCAACCACCACCGCATCTACGAAAAGCTCGGTGCGCACATCAAGCACTACGACGGCGTGCAGGGCGTGAGCTTCGCCGTCTGGGCCCCCTCGGCCCGGCGCGTTTCCGTGGTCGGGGATTTTAACAGCTGGGACGGCCGCTACCACCCGATGCGCACCCTCGGCTCCTCCGGTGTGTGGGAAATCTTTATCCCCGGCCTCGAAGCCGGTGCCAACTACAAGTACGAAATCGTCGGCGGGGACGGCTACCTGCACCTCAAGACCGACCCGTACGCGACGTTCTACGAGGCCCCGCCACATAACGCCTCCATCGTCTGGGACACCGACGGCTACGAATGGGGTGACGGCGAATGGCTGGAGCAACGCGCTCAGTGCAAGGACCAGCAGAACGCAGTCAGCGTGTACGAGGTTCACCTCGGCTCGTGGAAGCGCGTAGTCGAGGATGGCGCCCGCCCCCTGACCTACCGCGAGATGGCCACCGAGCTGACCGCCTACGTCAACGACATGGGCTTCACCCACGTGGAGTTTCTCCCGCTCAGCGAGCACCCCTTCACCGGTTCGTGGGGCTATCAGGTGACCGGCTTTTTTGCCCCCAGCCACCGCTACGGCAGCCCGCAGGACTTCATGTTCCTCGTGGACTCGCTGCACCGTGCCGGCATCGGTGTGATCATGGACTGGGTGCCCGCACACTTCCCACGCGACGCCTTCGCGCTGGCCGAGTTTGACGGCACCTGCCTGTACGAGCATGCCGACCCGCGCCAGGGCCAGCACATGGACTGGGGCACGCTGATCTTTAACTACGGCCGCCACGAGGTCCGGAATTTCCTCGTCGCCAGCGCCCTGTCCTGGATGGACCGCTACCACATCGACGGCCTGCGCGTGGACGCTGTGGCCTCCATGCTCTACCTGGACTATTCGCGCCAAGAGGGCGAGTGGATCCCCAACCAGTACGGCGGCCGCGAAAACATCGAGGCCATCGAGTTCCTGCGTCAGGCCAACGACCTCGTACACGAGTACTACCCCGGCACGCTCATGATCGCGGAGGAGTCCACCTCCTTCGGCGGCGTGACCAAGCCCACCTCGGACTGGGGCCTCGGGTTCGACTACAAGTGGAACATGGGCTGGATGCACGATACGCTCCAGTACTTTGAGAAGGAGCCCATCCACCGCCGCTGGCATCACAACGACATGACCTTCGGGATGCTCTACCAGTATTCCGAAAACTTCATGCAGGTCTTTTCACACGACGAAGTCGTCCACGGCAAAGGCTCCCTCATCAACAAGATGGGGGCCGGGTTTGACATGGCCAAGAAGGCTCAGGACCTGCGCTCGCTCTACGCTTGGATGTGGGCCTGGCCGGGTAAGAACATCCTCTTCATGGGCTGCGAGTTCGGACAGAGCGATGAGTGGCGCTACGACAGCAGCCTCGACTGGCACCTCCTCCAGTACATGGACCACGAGGGTATCCAGCGGCTGGTGCGCGACCTGAACCATTTCTACACTCAGCACCCCTCGCTGGGCCGCTACGACAGCGACCCCAAGGGCTTCCAGTGGATCAACGGCGGCGACTCGGAAAACTCGGTCCTGTCCTTCCTGCGAACCGGCGACAGCCCGGAAGAGACCTTCGCGGTGGTGAGCAACTTTACGCCTGTGCCGCGCCCCGGCTACCGTATCGGTGTCCCCAATGCCGGGTACTGGCGCGAGATGATCAACACCAACTCCGACCTCTACGGCGGCGGCGGTGCTGGTCTCGGCGGCGGCCTCATGACCGACGAAATCTCCTGGGATGGCCGCGAGCACTCCCTCAAGATGGACCTGCCCGGACACACCACCTTTATCCTGCGCTACGCCGGCCCCACCGCGTAGGGGGAGGCAAAAGGAGGAGTAAAAGAGTTTAACCGCAAAGACGCCAAGGGCTCAAAGCGCTGCCGCTGTTTGGTCCATAGATACAAAAAAGACTGTCAGTATTCTGATGGAACGAATACCTGAGCATGTCGATTCATGGTGGAAATAAATCCATCAAGACCAACCGCTGGAAACGGTCAGTGTTCACGACAATTTTAAGATAAGGAGAAGGTCTCCAGATATAGCGCCAGCGCTTTGAGCCCTTGGCGTCTTTGCGGTTAAATAAAAAAAACGAATCACTGGCAGCTGACGCAGGTGCTCACTGATGCTCCTGCCACCAAACCCCTACTCGACCGAGGTCACGCTCCAGGGGATGGTGCGTCCGGCCCACATGGGGACGACATCGCCGTAGCTGGCGGGGATGGTAAAGGGCTTCTTCTCCAGCGTAACGGTCTTGGCGGGCGGCTTCACGCCGTAGATGCGCTGGGCATTGTCCGAAACAAAAGCCTGCAACTTATCGAGCGCGTCGTTCTCCTCGAAGAGTCCGGCCAGCAGTTGCAGGGCGATGGGCGCGGTAAAGACCCCGGCGGCGCAGCCACAGCATTCTTTCTTATGCTGCGGGTGCGGGGCAGAGTCGGTGCCCAGAGAAAGCTTCGGATGCGCGCTAACAGCGGCATGCGCGAGCGCGGTGCGGTCCTCGGGGCGCTTGGCAATCGGCTTGCAGAAGAGGTGCGGGTCGAGCATGCCCCCGGCCACATCATCGAGGGTGATGATCAGGTGCTGCACAGTCACGGTGGCGTGCAGGTTCTCGAACTGATTCAGCAGAGCAAGCGCACCAGCCGTGGTGATGTGCTCCATTATGATCTTCAGGCGCGGGAAGCGCTCGGCCAGGCGCTGATAGATGGAGAGGAACTCCGTCTCGCGGTCCATGACGAAGCCGTTGCTCTCGCCGTGGATCATGAGCGGGATGCCCAGCTCCTCCATCAGGCGGATGGTCGGCTCGGCCTGGTCGATCTGGGAAACTCCGCCCTCGCTGTTCGTCGTGATGCCCGCCGGGTAGAGCTTGATCCCGATGATGTGGGGCTTGGCGGCCTCCAGCTCCTCGCGCGTGTAGGAGCGGAAAAAGAGCGTCATGTACGGCTCGAAGTCATCGCGCCCAGTGGCGGCTAGGATCTCCTTTTTATACCACTGAAGCCGTTCCAGCGAATCCACCGGCGGCACGAGGTTCGGCATGATGACTGCCCCGGCAAAAGTCTCCGCCGTGAGCGGAGCAACGGCTTTGAGCATAGCATCCTGCCGCAGGTGCAGGTGCATATCGAGGGGGGACTGAAGCGTAAGGGTCGTCATGGCAAAGGCTGATAGTTTTCAGCCGCAGAGGCTCAGGAGTCAACGGCCAATGGAATGGGATTAACCGCAAAGACGCCAAGGGGACAAAGCGCTACCGCTATATCTGAAAAACTTCTCCTTATCCTAAAATTGCCCTAAACACTGATCGTTTTCTGCGGTTAATTTTGATGGCGTTATTTGCACCATCAATCAACATACTCAAACATTCGTTCCACCAGAATGCTGACAGTTATGTTTTGTCTATCGACCAAACAGCGGCAGCGCTTTGTGCCCTTTGCGTCTTTGCGGTTAAGAAAACGAATCGCCGGCACCTACTCTATGCGTTGACCCTGCCCGGATGGGAGTCACTGAGCAGTTCGAGGATGGCGGCAACCGGCTCGCAGGCGATGGACTTGTTACCGAGGACGGACTGCGCGGCCAGCTCGTTAAGGATCGCCTCGCGGCCCTGGCTGATGGGCAGCGCCCCGCCGTCAAAGGTGTACTTACCGATCGGCTCGCGGTCCTTGCGAGCGGTCAGGTAGCAACGATCCACCACCGCGCGCTCGAAGTCCTTGGCGGCCTGGAGCACAATCCCGGCGTAGCCCCAGTCGAGCACGCGGGAGAGGAAATTCGGGGGCGTACCGTCGGCGGTCAGCACCATGGCAGGACGACGCGGCCACTCGGCGAAGAGCGCCACCACGTCGCGGTGAAAGGACAGCTCCGTGGGGAACGGGTCCAGGATGTAGAGCAGATTACGCCCGAGCATGCCCAGGTCGTCATCATCATCGAGAGCCTCGACAAACCCGCGCAGCGCCTGCGGCGTAGCAAAGGTGCCGGCAGCGTTGATCACGCTCTGGTAGCCCGAGGGGTACAGATCGTGCAGCATCTCCTGGCTCTCGCGCAGGAAGGCCATGTCGGCCACACTCTGTCCGGTGAGCACCCACTCAAACGTGCGGATGCCCCCATGACGGACGAGGTCGCGGTCGAGTTTGGTCTCCTGGCTCACGCGCAGACGCGGCTGCACGGCAATCGGCTCAGCCGGCAAGAGGCTGTCCACGTACTTGCCATTGAGCGCCTTGTAGCTGGCGGAGAGATTGACCGATTTAGCCCGGGTGCGGAAGAAGTTACAAAGCTCTTGGTTTTTCACAAAATGGCGGTTGGCCGCCGGGCGGGCTATTCGCCCACCGGCAGCGGTTTAAGGTTCCAGATGTCGTCGGCGTACTCGCGGATGGTGCGGTCACTGGAGAACTTGCCCATACGCGCGGTGTTGAGGATCGCCATGTGGGCCCAGCGGGGCTTGTCCAGATAGGCGTCGCTGACGAGCTTCTGGCAGTCGATGTAGGACCGGAAGTCCGCACAACACAGGAAGGGATCGCCCCCGTCAAGCAGACTGCGGCGAATCGGATCGAGCGCGTAGGGATGGCCGGGCGTAAAGGTGTCCGAACCGAGCCAGTCGAGCACGTGCTTGAGGTCGTCGTCGCCGCGGTAGAAGTCCCACGGGTTGTAACCAGAGGCGCGCAGCTCCAGCACTTCCTCCACCGTCATGCCGAAGATGAAGATATTATCGTCGCCGACTTCCTCCTTGATCTCGACGTTGGCGCCGTCGAGCGTACCGATAGTTAGCGCGCCGTTGAGGGCGAGCTTCATGTTACCGGTACCGGAGGCTTCCTTACCGGCGGTGGAAATCTGCTCGGAGAGGTCGGCAGCCGGGATGATGCGCTCGGCCAGCGAGACGCGGTAGTTCGGCAGGAAGACCACCTTGAGCTTATCGCCGACGCGCTTGTCGTTGTTGATGACGTCGGCGACCTTGTTGATCGTGTAGATGATGTCCTTGGCGAGTTCGTAGCCGGGAGCGGCCTTCGCACCAAAGAGCACCACGCGCGGGGCCTGCTGCTTCTCTGGATGATGGAGGATATCGCGGTAAAGGGTGAGGATGTGCAGCAGGTTCAGGTGCTGGCGCTTGTACTCGTGGAGGCGCTTGATCTGCACGTCGAACATCGCGTCCGGGCTGACCGTGACGCCACAGTCCATTTCGATAATCTCAGCCAGGCGCTCCTTGTTGGCACGCTTGACGGCCATGTACTCGCTCTGGAAGGAAGCATCGTCAGCCAGCTTTTCGAGGCCGCGCAGGCGGTCCAGGTCAAAGGGCCACTCCGGGCCGATCTCCCGCTCGATGAGCGCAGCCAGGCCGGGATTGCAGACCTTGAGGAAGCGCCGCGGGGTGATGCCGTTGGTCTTGTTGTTAAACTTGTTCGGCCACAGCTCGTTGAAGTCGTGGAAGAGATGCTTCTTCAGCAGGTCGGTATGGAGCGCGGCCACACCATTGACCGAGTGGCTACCGACGGTGGCGAGGTAGGCCATGCGGATCTGCTTCGGGCTACCCTCCTCGATGATCGAGAGGATGCTCTTCTTGACGTTGTCACCGGGCCACTGAGCCTCGACCTCGTCCTCCAGGAAGCGGCGGTTGATCTCGAAAATGATCTGCAGGTGGCGCGGCAGGACCTTCTGGAAGAGCGGCACGGACCACTTCTCCAGCGCCTCGGGCAGCAGGGTGTGGTTGGTGTAGGCGAAGACCTTGCGGCAGATCCCCCAGGCGCGCTCCCACTCGAGCTTTTCCACATCGACGAGGATGCGCATGAGCTCGGAGACAGCGACAGCCGGGTGGGTGTCGTTGAGCTGGACAGCGACCTTGTCCGGGAAGGCATCCCAGTTGTCGTGGTTCTGCTTGCGGAAGCGGCGGATAATGTCGTGCAGCGAACAGGCGCAGAAGAAGTACTGCTGGACCAGACGCAGCTCCTTGCCGCTCTCGGTCTTGTCGTTCGGGTACAGGACCTTGGAAATGGTTTCACCGATGGCCTTCTCGCGCACGGCCTCGACGTAGCCGCCTTCGTTGAAGACGCTAAAGTCGAACTCCTGCGAGGCGCGGGACTCCCAAAGGCGCAGGAAGTTCACCGTGCGGGCACCATAGCCGACGATCGGAATGTCCCAGGGCAGGCCGATAAGCTCCTTTGTCCCGACCCATGCCGGGTAGGAGTCGCCCTTGCTGTCAAAGTGGTACTCGACATGGCCGTAGAGGGGCACGCTCACCTGGTACTCCGGGCGGTTGACCTGCCACGGGTTACCAAACTGCAGCCAGTTATCCGGGCGCTCCACCTGACGGCCGTCGATAAACTCCTGACGGAAGAGGCCAAACTCGTAGTGGATACCATAGCCGACAGCGGGAAGGTCGAGCGTGGCGAGCGAGTCCAGGAAGCAGGCAGCCAGGCGGCCGAGGCCACCGTTACCGAGGCCCATGTCCGGCTCCTCCTCCAGGATGTCGTCCATGTCCAGACCGAGCTCCTCCAGAGCTTGCTTGGCAGCGTCGAAAAGCCCGGCGTTGACCAGGTTGTTCGAGAGCAGGCGCCCCATCAGGTACTCCAGCGAAAGGTAGTAGGACCGGCGTGTGTCCTTCTCATTATGGACGGCCTGCGTCTTGATGTAGCGGTGCAGGATGCGGTCCTGGACCGAGTAGCACAGGGACAGCCACCAGTCGCGCGAGGTGGCGGTGGTCTTATCGCGCGCCAGCGAATAGGTGAGGTGGTTTTCGATCGAGGTCTTCAGCCCCTCGACGTCGGCGTCGATGTTAAAATTAAAGGCCTTTTTCTTGGCAGGAGCCGTGGAGGCTTTCTTGGCGGTCTTTTTGGTGGCTTTGGGACTCGAAGGCATAGCGGTTGATATGGAGGTTAAGATCAGGGAGGTGACAGCACCGGAATCGGACATTACGCGGCCAAGGTCAACGTTTCTCGACCCCGGTAGGCAAAATGCATGGCCCGGGCTAACGATTAAAAGAACAAGTCATACACGGTTGAAAGCGATTAAGACAGGGGGATGCCCCGGTCTTGTTCCAAACGGGCACGGATTTTCACGTCAACGGCACATAAGCACCCAGCAGACAGCCGCGAACGGGAATGGGATTTCTCGCAGAGTGCTGGTTGGATCATAGCTGTGAAGTGAGAGCGCTAGCGCCCGAATCGACGGGCCAGCTCGCGGTGGGACAACTCGAAGTAGGTCGGGCGTCCGCGCGGGCAGTTTAGCGGTTGCTGACACTGTAGCAAGGCGCGGGCCAGCTCGGTCATTTCTTCACTGCCGACAGCATCGGATGGGCGGATGGCGCGGGAAACGGCCAGACGGGCCAGCGCCTCGTCTCCCACCGCAGGCCGAGAGAGGTCGAGCGAACCCTCGCGCAGGCGCTCGATCACGTCGCGGACAAATGTCTCGGCCTCGGCCTCAGCCAGCCAATCGGGGTGCGACTCCAGGCGGAAAAAGTTCTTCCCGAAGGGCTCGATCCCGAAACCATGCGCCTGCAGCGCGGGCAGGTTCTCCTCCAGCGCGGCGGCGGCCAGGGGCTCCAGCTCCAGACCGACGGGAAAAAGCAACCGCTGGCTGGGCTGGTCATCCTCGGCAAAGCGTGCCTGCAGCTGCTCAAACCAGACCCGCTCATGAGCTGCACGCCGGTCCAAAACGACCAGCCCGGAGGGGGTCTCAAAGATCGCATAGCCCTCGCGCAGCAGCCCCAAGCAACGCCAGCTGAAGTGAAACGTTTTTTCACCGGAGGACTCGTCATCCTCCGAAACTTCGGACGAGCCGCCCGCAGGGGTCCACTTAACCACTGGCAGGCCGGCTGCGTCACCTGAGGGAGCGTCTTTGGCCGCTGCCTTGGGGGACGGTGATTCTCCGGCCTTTTCATGGGAGGAAGCGGCGTTGCCCGTCGGGTTCTCGGTGGGCGGAGCGGTCTTTTCAGGGGCAGGCGTCTTGTCTGCCGGGGAGTCGGAGTCCGGGGAAAGATACTTGTGCTTAAAATCATCCGAGACCGGGCCGGGCTTCGTTCGCGGGTAGATCGAAGGCTTGATCGCAGGTGTCGGCTTGGCGGACGGGCTCGCCGGTCCCTTTATCTCTGGCTGGTCCGACGCCTCGCCCGCCAGCGGGAAGGGCTTGGGCTCGCGGCGGGGCAGCACGTACTTCTCGAAATCCTCGCGCCCACCCTGCAGGGTCGGATGCCGTGCCTGCGAGGCGAGCTGCTGAAGCTGAGCCACGACCGACTGCAGTACGAACTGACGCACGCGGCCCTCGTCGCGGAACTTGATCTCGCGCTTGGCCGGGTGGATATTCACGTCGATGACCGCCGGGTCGATCTCCAGAAACAGGAAGGCCAGCGGGTAGCGCCCCTTCGGGATAAAGGAGTGGTAGCCCTCGATCAGCGCGTAGTTGAGCGTGCGGCTGTCCACCGGGCGGCCATTGACCAGCGCGATCATCTGCCGCCGGGTCGCGCGGCCGGTGCCGGGCTTACCGATCAGGCCGGACAGGCGCATGCCGTTCGCCCCCTCAGCCGGGGTCAGCTCGACCAGTTCCTCTGCCAGATCGCGCCCCCAGATCTCCGCCACGCGCTCACGCATGTCCGGGCACTTGGGCGACGAAAAAACGCTGCGGCCATTCTCGATCAGCGAAAAAGATACGCCAGGCCGGGCCACCGCATGGAGCCGCACCAGGTGCGTGATATGAGCTGACTCGGTGGCGTCGCTCTTTAAAAACTTCCGGCGCGCGGGCACGCTGTTGAACAGGTTGGCCACCTCGATGCGGGTGCCGGTCGGCATCCCGCACTCGCGCTGGTGAATCATGCGTCCGCCGTTGACAAAAATCTCCGTGCCGTGCTCCCAACCCTGGGCGCGGCTGCGCAGGGTGAAACGGCTCACACTGGCAATGCTCGGCAACGCCTCCCCGCGAAAGCCCAGACTGAGCACCGTGGAGAGGTCGGCGGCTTCGCGCAGCTTACTGGTGGCGTGACGCTCCAGCGCGATCAGCGCATCCTCCGGGGTCATGCCGATACCGTTGTCCTCGACGCGGATCAGACTCTTACCGCCGCCCCGGAACTCGATCTCGATCCGATCAGCGCGGGCATCGAGCGCGTTCTCAAGCAGTTCCTTAACCACCGCCGCCGGGCGCTCGATCACCTCCCCCGCCGCGATCTGGTTGATCACGCGATCGGGCAAGACGCGGATTTTTGGCCGCTCGGCCATCGGGGACTGGTTCTTCTCCTCGCTCAAGAACCGCCAACCGTAAGCCATTCGCCCGGCGGTGCAATGCGGTTTTGCAGCAGCAGGAAAAAGTATGCGGCTATAGCTCTGCGGGGAATCTTTCCCCCTGCCATTGCAAATCCTCCAACATTTGATTTCGGCGAGCTAGCGTTTCATGCCATTCCTGAGCTTCACGATCCTTAAAGAAACTAGCATTGGGAGCTAAACGAGAAACCGCCTCCTCCACCTCTTCAATTGTTACGCAAAAGAACTCTTTACGCATATTGACCATATTGATCCTTCTGTCAGCAAACTCCTTGTGTAAGGCGGATTCTAATGCAGGTGCTTCTTCCGAATAAATCATCGCATGCGTATCAAACGTAAAAGGCACACTCGCATCACCCAATTCACGAACACGATCATCGGGGTTCAGTCTGCGCGTAAGCCCAATCTTAACCACATCATTACCAAATGAACCAACGTTTGAAATAATATAGACATATCCAGACTGAGTCATCTCAGCCATGGCATGGGCCCGCTCACTATTTTCCCGAGCTTCTGCTAATGCGGCCTCCAGTTCCGAAATTCTAGCTTCGTCAACACCAGCTGCTTTTCTTGCTTTATCCAAGAGTACTTGAAATTTTCGCTCCTCACGCTCTGCCGCCTCGGCTTCCGCTAGCAATCTTTTCTCTTCTCTCTCAGCCCGTGCTAGCTCCGCCCTCTCGTCTTTTTCTTTTTTGAGCTGTTCACGATATTCATGGGTCAGTCGTAACTCCTCTATTTTGAGCTGAACGTATGAATCATTTATAACGATATTCATCGATCCATTCTCCCGGTTTATCGCTTTTTCAGCTGCTAAAATACGTTTTTCCATCGCATTAACGTTGTTCCACCGAACATTAGCGATCGCCACGCCACACTCGTTGTTGAAAGCTCGCAACGAAAGTCGCACCTGTCTGTTAATCATCACTTGGCCCTTAGACACGCTCCCATCAACAGTCCATGCAGTCGGGCACTGCAGGGCAGTTTTCTCTGATACCAATATTTTTTGAAGCTCTTGCACTTGCTTAATCCTTCTCTTGAAAGCCTCGCTATCATTGAAATCGAAGTGTGGTTCATAGACACCTAGCTCTGCAAACGAGAGCCGCTCATCGTAAACGGCGACCTGCGCTTCCAGCCGATCAAAGATGGCCTTTTTCTCAGAATACGAAGACCGAAGTTGATCTATTCTGAGACTTAAACCTGCCTCCTCCTGCCCCATCTGAAACAAAGTCGCTTCTTGGTCAAAAACAGAGGAATACTTCAATCGATATCCTTCGATTTCAGTATCTTTTTCCTCAATGACAGATACCATGCGACTGATCTCAGCGCGACTCTCTGTACGTACAATCTTAATCTGTTGCTTCGACAGAACCCACAGCACACAAAACAAGATAGCCACGGCCATACATAAATATGAAAAATCCATAAACATCATAATAATCACCAAGACGGTTCCGCCAATATTTTAATCTATACAATCACTTAAGCCACACCCCACCATAACGACTTGCCTTCTCTGCCCCTAACGCCTTTGCTCGCGGGCATGAAATTCATCCTCGCTCTTCTTTCTGTCGTTTCTCTTTTCGCGTTCGCGGCCTGCTCGCACACGCCGGTCCCGGTAGCCGGCGCCTACATCGTGGCCGAGGTCAACGGTACCGAGGTCGAGACCCCGCAGCCGATCACTGTCACCTACACCGGTGAGAGCCTCGTGGGTAAGGGCCCGATCAACAACTGGTCGGTTCCGGTCGATCCGCAGACGCTTAAGCTCGGCATCGGCTTCTCCACCAAGATGGCTGGCCCCGAAGACCTCATGCAGCTCGAAGACCAGCTCCTCAAGGCGATGGACGGCGCCACCCTCACCTCGCGCTCGGACGATGTGCTCGTGATCGTCAAGGACGGCAAAGACGTTGTCGTGCTGACTCCGGTCGATCCGACCTCGACCACCGGCACCTCCTCCCCGACTGCCATCCCCGAGAAGTAGAGAGGATACGGTCAAGAAGAGCACAAAGTAGACACGAAGCTCACGAAGACCACCCCAAGAGAACCACAAACCTTTCCGCAAAAGCCCGCCTGCAATGGCGGGCTTTTTTGTGCGCTCGAAGCCAGGAGAAACACGATCCTCATCGAGCCCTACGCCATGCCTTTGCCACCAGCAAAGGCATGGGATGCGCAGCATCCAGGGTTCAGGGCAGGCCCTGGCTAGACCTTGCCCGACTTGCGCCAGCGGTAGAGGGTCGTCGGGTGGATGCCGAGCTGGGCGGCGGTCCAGGCGAGGTCGCCGCCGGATTGCTCCAGCAGCTCCTTGGCCATCTCAAAGCGTTCGCGCTTGTTCGGCATGGGCGCACGGCGATATGGCGCAGGATCGGCATGACCGGCACCGCCGTAGGACGATGAGCCTCCGCCAAAAGGCGCACGTGTACCGCTGCGCGGGCTCGATGTGTTACTGGCCTGCGGGACAAAAGGCACCCGGCTACCGCCCCCAAAGGGTGTCGGGGTATTGCGGCGCTTGAAGCCACCGGGAAGCACGGTCGTGTACGGGTCGGTCTTTTCCGGGGGCTCCCACCAGGCGGCCCGCATGGCCGGCCCCGTGTAGTGGATGGCCAGCCGGTCGATCACCTGCTTGAGCTCGCGCACATTACCGGGCCAGTCGTAGAGCTGAAAGCGGTAGATGAGCTCGGGCTCGATGGTCTCAAAGTTTTTCCCCAGGCGGATGGCGGCGGCGTCGAGGAGCGAGCGGGCCAACTCGGGGATGTCCCCGGAATGATGGCGCAGCGGCGGTGTGTTGAGAATGATCTCGGAAATGCGGTAGTACAGGTCGAGCCGGAAGCGCCCGGCCTCGGCGTCGGCGCGCAGGTCGCGGTTCGTAGCGGAGATGACCCGCACGTTACAGCGGTACTCTTTTGTGCTGCCCACCCGGCGGGCCTGCCGCGTCTCCAGAAAGCGCAGCAGCTTGGGCTGCAGGGAGATGTCCATCTCACCGATTTCATCGAGGAAGATCGTCCCCCCCGAGGCTTCCTCGACCAGGCCGGGCTTATCGGCTCCGGCCCCGGTAAAGGCGCCCTTCTGCACGCCAAAGAGTTCGCTCTCCATCAGGTCGGAGGGAATGGCCGCGCAGTTGACGGCGACAAACTTGCCCTTGCTGGAGGAGTCGTGCAGGCACTCCGCGACGAGCTCCTTACCCGTGCCGGACTCGCCCATCACCAGCACGCTGGCGTCCGTCGGGCCGATGCGCTGGATCGACTCACGCAGGGCGTTCATGGCACTGGACTGGCCGATCAACTTCTCATTCTGGCTCTGGCCAAGACCGCCGTAGAGCTGCCACCAGAGCGCCTGCGACTTAGCGGCGGCCTCGATGGCCTCGTTCCAGCGCTCATCCGAATCACTCTCGTCGAGCACATCGTAGGCACCGTCACGGGCGGCATTCATGACATTGAGCGTGTCCATGCTCTGGCCATAGACCAGATAGTAGCGGCTGGCTCTCGCCAGGATCACACGCTGCTCACTCCAGCTCTCCTCCTTGGAGGAGCTCCAGGGGATCAGGTAGACCATGTCGGTGGAGTTGGGGTCCAGCGTCTGCACACGCTCCGGGCTCTCCGCCCTGACCCCATGGCCGAGCAGATGCAGCCGCTTCAGGATCTTCGGGTTTTTCTCCCGCGTGAGCACACAGACCTTCATCTCAAGTGCAATGTATGGAAAGAAGCAGCTGCTTTGCAAATGCAATCCACGCCACCTTCCTGTGCCCGCAAGTCATAGACAACCTCGCAGGCTAACGGCAGGGTCTATTGTCAGGAAAAATGCCCGACGGCGTTGACGTGCGGGAACTTTGGCTGTCTATTGCGAACTCAAATCCTTCTAAAACAACTGTTAACCTCACTAAGCAAGATGGCTTACGAATTACCGAAACTGGATTACGCCTACGACGCGCTCGAGCCTCACATCGACGCACAAACGATGGAGATCCACCATACCAAGCACCACAACACCTATGTGACCAAGCTCAATGACGCCCTGTCTGGAGCTGGCATCGAAGGGCCCGAATGCCCGTCCGAGTTGTGTGCCAAGCTGGGTGACATCCCCGAAAACATCCGCACGGCCGTCCGCAACAACGGTGGCGGTCATGCCAACCACTCTTTCTTCTGGAAGATCATCAGCCCGAATGGTGGCGGTGCTCCGACCGGCGAGCTGGCCAAGGCGATCGACGAAGCTTTTGGCTCTTTCGACAAGATGAAGGAAGAATTCGCCAACGCAGCGGCCACCCGCTTCGGCTCCGGCTGGGCATGGCTCTATGTCGACGCCGACAAGAAGCTCAAGATCGGCTCGACCGCCAACCAGGATAACCCCTGGATGAACTGCGAATGCGTCCCCTGCCACGGCCAGCCCGTGATCGGCCTCGACGTGTGGGAACACGCCTACTACCTGAAGTACCAGAACAAGCGCCCTGACTACATCAGCGCCTTCTGGAGCGTGGTCAACTGGGCCAAGGCCGACGAGTACTACAAGGGTGCCGTCTCCTAAACGGGACAGTCTCCACGAACTCATTTAAAACAAAAGCCGCCCCCGATTCGGGGGCGGCTTTTTTGTGTTTAGAAAAACGAAGCGGTAGGGCTTAGCCCTGCCAGTCAGAGGTGATGAGGACCTTGCCTTTGCGGCCACCGGCGTTGGCGCGGGCGACGGCTTCGGTGGCCTTGTCAAAGCTGTAGGTGCTGTCGATGGGGAGCTTGAGCGCGCCCTTGGCCATGAGGTCGAAGATCTCGGCCTGCATGGCGTCAAACTCTTCCTTACTGTGCGTGCGCACCCACTTGTCCATCCAGAAGCCACACAGGTGCAGATCGTTGAAGATGAGGTTGCGCGTGGGGAAGCGAACCTTGTCCCCGACCATGCCGCCAAAGGTGACAACCTTGGCCGAGTCGGCCATGCAGCGGATGAGGCGGATCACACTGTCGCCGCCGATGGAGTTGAGCCCGAGGCGCGGCTTGGCCCCGCCCGTCAGCTCTTTGATCTTCTTTTCGTAGCCGGACTCCTCGGCCACGACCACGTCTGCGCCCATATCCTTGAGAATCGGCTCCCAGGTCTCGGCGTCGCGAACGACGTTGATCGTCTTCAGGCCGCAGTGGTGCGCGAGCTGGATCATGGAGACCCCGACGGCGGAGTTGGCGGCGTTCTGGATGATCCATTCGCCGGGCTTGAAGTCGATAAAGTCGCGCAGGATGCGCAGGGCGGTCGGCGGGTTGATAAAGGCCTGCGCGGCCATCTCGGCCGGGACTTCGTTAGGGATGGCGATAAAATCTTCGACCGGGGCGACGACGGCCTGACGCCAGGCACCAAGCGCCTCGGGCATCTTGACCTGCTGACCGACCTTGAGCTCCGTCACACCCTCACCGACGGCGAGAACGACGCCCGCGCCTTCACGGCCACCGACGGCCGGCAGGTCAGGCAGGCGCCCGTAGGTGCCGCCGATCATCCCCATGTCCGAGGGGTGAATGACGGCCGCACGCAGAGCGACCAGCGCTTCTCCCTTACCGGGGTTTCCGGCGGGCATCGATTCGAGCTTGAGGACGTCTTCGGGCTTGCCCCGTTCGTGGTAGCGGACTGCTTGCGGTTCTGTATTCACGCCAGTATTTAAGCATACGCAAAAAATCCCTGCCACAAAATTCCCCAGCGCGTTTCAGATTTATAAGCGCCACACGCGAAGCAGATAACTCCGGCCACGATCAATTCCACGTCCGCGCCTTGACGTTTTTTGCGTTTGGCATCAGCGGTGAATCCGACACCTTTGCAAATCAAACCTATGGACCATCCCTTTCTCGCCGACACCTTTATCATCCCCTGGCACCTGCTCACGCCTGCCCAGATCCAGCCCGACATCGAGCTGGCCCTGAAAAACGCACAGGCGCGGCTAGACGCGATCGCGGACACACCGCTGGAGAGCGTGACCTTTGAGAACACCCTGCTCGCCCTGGAGGCGGCGACCGAGGAGCTCACCCGTGGCTGGGGCAGCGTCGGCCACCTCGACAGCGTCTCGAACAGCCCCGCCCTGCGCGAGGCCTACAACGCCATGCTGCCCAAGGTCTCGGAGTTCTACACCCGCATCAGCCTGAACGAAAAGCTCTGGCAGGTGATCAAGGCCTTTGCCGAAACCGAGGAGGCCAAGGCCCTTACCGGCACCCGCAAGCGCTTGCTGGAGGAGACACTGGAAGACTTTCGCAGCAGCGGTGCGGACCTGTCGCCGGAAAAGAAGAAGCAGCTCGAAGGCATCAACGCCGAGCTTTCGCGCCTGACCCAGAAATACGGCGAGAACGTCCTCGACTCCACCAACGCCTGGGAACTGCTGATCGAGGACGAGGCGCGCCTGTCCGGGCTGCCGCAGTCCGCAAAGGATGCCGCCCGCGAGTCCGCCAAATCCAAAGACCACGGCTCCGATGAGAAGCCCGTCTGGCGCTTCACTCAGCACATGCCCTCGCTCCTGCCCGTCATGAAGTACGCTGATGACGAGTCCCTGCGCAAGCAGGTCTGGGAAGGCTCCATCGGCGTCGGCCACAAGGAGCCGCACGACAACACCGACCTGATCTGGAAGATTCTGGAGCAGCGCCAGGCCAAGGCCGAGCTGCTCGGTAAGGCTAACTTTGCCGATCTCGTGCTGGAGCGCCGCATGGCCAAAAACGGTGCTGCCGCCCTGGAGTTTACCGAGGACCTGCACGCCCGCATCAAGGACGCCTTTGCCGCCGAGACCGACGAGTTGGAGGCTTTTAAAGCCGAGCAGACCGGCCAACCGCAGGACCACCTCCAGCCTTGGGAGGTCGCCTACTGGTCTGAAAAACTCCGCAAAAAGCGCTACGACCTCGACGAAGAAGAGCTGAAGCCGTACTTCCCGATCAACCGCGTCGTCACCGGCATGTACGACCTGGTGGAGCGTCTCTACGGTGTGAAAATCGTGCAGCGCCCCACCCGCTTCACTGACCCCGAAAGCGGCGAGGAACAGCGCTTTGACGAGGGCACGCCCTCAGCCGATCATGTCGTAGCCGAGGTCTGGCACCCGGACGTAAAGTTCTACGATCTGCTCGACAACGACGGCACCCACATCGGCTCCTTTTACGCAGACTGGTACCCGCGCGAGTCCAAGCGCGGCGGCGCGTGGATGAACTACCTTCGCACCGGCGGGCCGCTCCCGGATGGCTCCGTGGCCCCGCACCTCGGCCTGATGTGTGGTAACCTCAACCCGCCCGTCGGCGGCAGGCCCGCGCTCATGAACCACCGCGAGGTGGAGACCATTTTCCACGAGTTCGGCCACCTCCTGCACCACCTGCTCGGCAAGGTCGAAATAAAATCCCTCAACGGCGTAAACGTCGCCTGGGACTTCGTCGAGCTGCCCTCGCAGATCATGGAAAACTGGTGCTGGGAAAAAGAGGCGCTCGACCTCTTCGCCAAGCATGTGGACACCGGCGAACCTCTGCCCACTGCCCTGCTGGACAAGATGCTCGAAGCCCGCAACTTCGAGCAGGCCACCGCGACGATGCGCCAGCTCTCCTTTGGCAAGATGGATCTCGATCTGCACACCAATTTCAAGAACCACGAGGGCCGCGACCTCGACGCCTGGGTGGACGAGTCCCTGGAGGGCTACCGCGCTCCGCTCAAGACCAAGTCCCCCGCCATCGTCCGCCGCTTCACCCACTTGTTTTCCGACCCGACCGGCTACGCCGCCGGGTACTACTCCTACAAATGGGCCGAGGTGCTCGACGCCGACGCCTTCACCCGCTTCAAGGAGGAAGGGGTGCTCAATGCCGAGACCGGGAAGGACTTCCGAGAAAAGATCCTGCAAAAGGGTAACTCCGAGCCGCCCGAAAAGCTCTTCCACGACTTCATGGGCCGTGACCCGGACCAGAACTCGCTCCTCATTCGAGCCGGGTTGATGGCAGAGCAGCATTAAGGGAGTACGTTCCTCACAATACCCCTCTCATGCGGAGGGAACCTTTTCGCGAGTTGCCTGTAATAGAGCAAGGGAGGGATGGGCTGTGCGTACCCGCATAACCGACCGCTTTCCCTTGAAAACCAGCGTGAACTGCATTTGCTATACGACACTACCATGAACACAATTCTCTCACTTTCCCTTTTCCCCACGCTCGGCATCATCATCCCGATGGGCAGCGGATGGGGGCTGTGGCTCGTGCTCGTCGTGCCGACGATTATCCTCGGCCTGTGGGCACAGCATAAAGTCAAAAGCACTTACGGCAAATACAGCCAGGTGGCATCGCGTGGCCGCATCACCGGGGCTGAAGCCGCCTCCGCCGTCATGCGCAAGGCCGGGATCACCGATGTGGAAATCGTCGAAATCGGCGGTCAGCTGACCGACCACTACGACCCGCTCCACAAACGTCTCGCCCTGAGCAGCGCCAACTACCGCGGCACCAGCCTGGCCGCGCTCGGCGTCTCCGCGCACGAGGCCGGACACGCCATCCAGCACAAGGTCGGCTACAAGGCCCTGCAACTGCGCATGAGCCTGATTCCGATCACGACCGCTGCCTCGCAGATCCTGCCGATCGTGCTGATCGCCAGCTTCTTCCTCCCCTTCCTCGCCGCAAACCTGATCGGCCTAAAAATCGCCGTGGCCTGCTATCTGGTGCTGACGATTTTCCAGCTCATTACGCTGCCGGTCGAGTTTGACGCCAGCGCCCGCGCCCGCAAGGAGCTCGTCGGGATCGGCATCATCGACCAGGATGAAGCCGTCGGTGTCGTGCGCACGCTCAACGCCGCTGGCTGGACCTATGTGGCCGCGTTCATCAGCTCGCTCGCGAACCTGATCTACCTGTTCCTGATCTCCCGCGACCGCTAGCCCGGGGTACACCCGGAGCCATGAGCACCAGAGGTTGACGCCTGCTCAAACGAATCTTTACCGGAGCCGGACTTCATTCGCGAAGTCCGGCTTTTTCATGGCATTAACTTGACTTATTAATAACGACACGCAGCTTGGCTTATATGCTGCGCATCTCTGGCTGCTGCCTGCTCCTGCTGGCCCTTTTCTCCGCCCTCAATGTTCATTGGGCGGTCCTACAGGGTGTGGCCTGGGCAAGCATGCTCAGTGAGGAGCAGCAGCGCGGCGCCAAGCTACGCGAGGCGATTGAGCGGACCTTTGGCGGGGAGTATCCCTGTGATATCTGCGGTCTGGTCGACGCTAATCTGCTTAAGGAGCCCAAGCCTCTCAAGGCTGCCCGCCAGGCCGAGTACCTGAGCGTTAAGCTCCTTCTGCCACGGGCCGAGCGCCTGTCGCTCACCCCAGTGGGGCAGCGAATATCCCTGCCCCCGATGATTCATGAACAGGCGGCTGTGTTGCCGTCGCTGCCGGAGACGCCCCCTCCACGGGTCGCCTAAGCGTCTCCCGATTCCCTATTCGTTCCCGTGCGCCTGTTGCGCATGGGCTTTCACTGTTTGCAGCGACACACAAACACTACGCAACTCATGTATCATAAACTAATTTCGATATCGCTTCTATGCGCCTGCGCACTCACCGCGCGAGGTGAGGAAATCAACACCGTCGGCCAAAAGATGCCGATGATCCACATCAACATCGACTTCAACAGCTATGCCGCCCCGGCAAGCGCGTTGACCGTAATCGTGGACAACTCCGTCCCCGAGATGCAGCCACTGAGCACGCTCTCGCCGGGCAGCAGTTTCAACCCGTCCGACCCCTGGTACGCCACGCTTGATCCCAGTCAGGAGGGGCTGGCCTGGACGCGCCAGTACGGCTTTGTGACTACGTTCGATCCCGCCCCGGAGGGCTTGTACTTCTGGGTCGATATGGATGTATCCGGCAGTGGTTTGGAGGCTTACTACGTGCGGGACTCTTCCCCGACCGAGTTCACCGCGATCTTCGGCACGGATGGCTCCAGCACGCAGTGGATGTACCCGGACACGATGACGCATCCGGTCTTCGCAGCGGATCCCACCGTAGCCAGCTACAGCGTCTCCGGCACGATCTATCTGGGAGACATCGACGGTATCGCCGACAGCTCCTACACGGCTCAGTCCTTTACCCTGGACTTCACCGCCGTGCCGGAACCCTCCACCTACGCACTGGGAGGGGGCCTGCTTGCTCTTTCCCTGCTGAGCCTGCGCCGCCTTAAGCCCACGCGTACCGATGCTTAGGCCTTACCCACCGATCCAGAGTCGCACCCGGTCCCACACCGGGGCGGCCTTCTCGCTGGTGGAGGTCATGGTGGGCCTGGTCATCCTCGCCCTGCTGGGAGCGCTGACGGCATCGGCCGTCAACAGTGCCCAGGAGAGCGCCCGGCTGAGTAAGTCCACGGCAACGATCCGCCAACTCGGCACCGCCGCGCTGGTTTACGCCACGGATAATAAGGGAAGATGGCCGCGCAGTAACCACTCCTTTACCCGCAGTGAACGCCAATGGTGGCTCGCCCTCTCTGGCTACCTCTGGAAAGAGCCCCTGAGCAGTCGAGGTGACCCGCGCTACATCCAGTACGAAGCCCGCATGCTGCGTGACCCGCTCAACCCTGCCGAGGGCTCTGGCGGCAGCCTGTCGAACCGCTACAGCTACGGCATCAATGGCTACCTCCAGCTCGACCCGGCCATCGACGACTATGAAGGCCGCCCAGCGCACTGGGGGAGCGCCCAGTTCGTTCCTCATCCAGAGCGCACGGTCCTCTTTGCCGCGAACCGCCAGCAAACCAGCGACCACTTTATGGCGCACTTCTGGAGTAAGCGCGGGGACGACTTAACGGACCTCGATCCCCGCAACGACGACAAAGTCGCCTACGTCTACTGCGATGGACATGTGGCCTGGCAACTGCCCGCAAAGGCGTTTGCCCCCGAGGCAGGCGTTGACCACTGGAATCCTTCGCGAGCCGGAATCATGCGCCCGTAAGCCAAAGCAAAACGCTAGCGCATCACTCGCTTGTCGTCACCGACAAGCGCAGGAATGTCTGCGCCCCGATGGCAGGCGTCAGCGTGACCCGCATCTGGGCGATGTCACCGTCGAGGCCGACCTGCTCGGGCGTCAGCGAGGACGCACTAAAGGCGGTGTTGAGGAGGTCGTCGGTCTCCTGCACCTCGATGGTCACGCTCTCCGGGAGCGTGCTCTGCTGCCACGAAAGGACCATACTGCTGCCCGACAGAGCCGTCTGCGGGGAAAGCGTTGCATCAGCGACCACCGGGTTCGTCCCGTAGGCAAATTCCTCCAGGTTGGTCATGCCGTCAGCATCCGGGTCGGCGGTAGAGGCGGCATCGGCCCCACTGAGGGAATTATCCGTCAGCCAACCCGTATACGTGGACAGGTCCGGCAGCGCTGCCTCGATCTGCGAGGCATAACTGGAGATACGCACGTAGTAGTTTGCGTCACCGGTAAAAGTCGTTTCCTCCTCCACCGTCTGGTATTCTCCAAAGGTGGAGCTATCGCTAGTCTGCACGAGCGTAGCCAAGCCTGACAGAACCCATTGACCACCGATATATTGAAAAAGAGCCGAGCCCGAATCACTAAGAGCTAAAGCCCCCTCATTATCGCCAGCGTCGTTATTGGCATATATCGCCAGTCCGTTGTAGGTGTAATTGTAGTCCGGTACGTTTGCGACACTAACAGCCCCTTCCACCTCGTTCGTGCCCCAACGCTTTACGATCGTTGGGTATGAGCCCCAGTCCCAGGTGCGGGTCGTATCAGTCTGATCTTCCTGGATGGGATCTCTGCCCATGCCATAGCCAATCATGACGGTGGTCGTCGAACGGCTTCGATCAAACATGCTATTGGTATTTAGCACGATATCATCCAGACCGGGATCATCGACCAGCTTGCACAGCTTCATATCCACTGAGCCGGTACCTGTTGTGATTTGAACAGGGGTGAAATTCTGATCGATGAGGGAGTAGGTCTCACCATCAAAGGTAACCAAACGCTCACCGGTCGGGACATGATTTGCGGTCAGGAAGTACTTTCCCCGCACATGAATAGCCGTGCCATTACCGTTACTGGCCGGCTCGCTTCCACAAATGCTCCCGACCTGCTCCCAGGGTGCACCGTTAGCGGGTGCGGTTTGGTTGGCACTGTTGTCACCCGAGTAGAGGATCAGCGCCTGGGCTGGCAGGGCCACTCCAGCCATAAATGCCGTCAACGCGGCCAGTTGAGAAAAGGGCTTCAACGGGTATTCAACGGAGGTAGGATTTACATCAGGAACTGTGAGCGGGTTAGAGGCACGGGGAAACCCCGGCATTCCCGGAAAGTTTCACACTTCCTGCGTCAAGCATACCCGCTCCTGACTCAAACACAAGCCGGAGGAGGCATCTATATCCACCATCAACCCGCACATACGCACGTCACCCTCGGCCACCGGCCAGCGCCGCGGCATCCCGTCGAGGAATTTCAGGACGATGGGCTCGACCTCACGCCCGAGGACCGAGCGGTAGGGGCCGCTCATCCCGGCATCCGTCTGGTAGGCGGTACCGCGCGGCAGGATGGTGTTGTCGGCGGTGGGGATATGCGTATGCGTCCCGACCACGACAGAGGCGCGCCCGTCAAAGTACCACCCGAAGGCCACCTTCTCAGAGGTCGTCTCGGCGTGGATCTCCATCAAAACAGCATCAGCTGAGCTGCCGATATCGCCCAGGAGGCGGTCGCCGGTCCGGAAGGGGCAGTCCGCGGTCAGCTTCATAAAATTGTTACCCAATAGGGTGCACACTGCCAGGCGGAAGCCATCCTTTTCCAGGATCAGGTGCGTCCGGCCGGGGCATTGCGGGGGCAGATTTGCCGGTCGGCAGACTTTCTCCAAGCCGTTGATCTCGTCGGCGAACCCGCGCTGGTCCCAGACATGGTCGCCCAGCGTGATGCCGTCCACTCCGGCGGCGAGCAGTTCGTTGACGATCGCGGTGGTCACCCCGGAGCCAGCGGCGGCATTTTCAGCATTGGCGACGACGAGGTCGATGCCTTGCTCCTCCCGGAAGGCTGCCAGGTGCTTCTGGACGAAGGCGCGCCCCGGTTTTCCAACGATATCCCCGATGAAGAGTACTTTCGGCATAGCGCACGAGCACAGCGCACCCCACCCCTCCGGCGCAAGCCTTGATTTGGCTGATGGTTAATTCACCCGCCGAAGAAATCCAGAGCGTAACCTCCCAAAATCAGAGACCTGCCTGACCGACGAAACTATCTCGCACCTGCTGGAGGAGTGCCTCCATCTACCTCCGAAAACGTCTCCACCAGTAATGAACGCAGCAGTGGCGTAATCTTCTCCGCTCCGATCGCATTCAGGTGGCTATCATCCCGGTAGTACAGGTACCCCTCATTATCATGATAAACAACGGAGCCTTCCTCTGTGTAGAGGCTGCAAGCATCGACCAATTCGATATTGTGTGCGCCAAGGCTCTCAAGCTCGGACCTCACAACGTCATTACTAAGGGAAGTTGACTGATCCGAAATAGTCGGCAGCTCCCAGCCGTTCTTTCTGGCGATTCCGTAGATGTAATCGCTGGCACGGATTCTCTTGATGTCAAAAATACGCGGGATTTCATTAAAGACATATAGCTGGTCACATCGAGACGCCAGCTCCTCCAGCCGGGCAAATATCTCAGTTCTGGCCTGCTCATCCGAGTTTTTGAGCAAATCCTCCCAACGGCAGATGTAGATAATTACTTTCGGATGCCATTGATCGAGAAGCTGATTCATCATCTCCCGCTGCTCATCCGTATCCTCAATATATGTCTTTTGGCCATCGTTTGCGCAAAACGATGTCGGCAGCCCCAGCTCAGTGGTCACCGTGTCAATGGCGGGAGCAAACATCGTTGCATGACTGTCGCCAAAGAGGACCACTTGAGGCGGCTGATCCGGGGATGTGCGCAACTGGTATCCCCCGGTCTCGTAATAACGCGAGTTTCCGTATTTCCGAGCCCCGGTAAGGCTGACCCAATCCGAGTGGGCAATGTTACGGGCCAGGTCCGGCTTGAGTGAGTCGAAGCGCTCCGGCATACCGTCCCGCAGGCGGATGTACTTCCCCAGCACGAAGAACAAAGCCAACACGGCACAACCGATTGCCACAACCGCCGGAGAAGTTAAGCGGTGCCTGCCCAAACGCCGGAACGGAGTCTCTACAAACTTCCAACTGGCCAGCGACAGCAATATGGAAACCACCACAATCATGACCTTGTCCAGGGGCAAAAGCGGGTCAGGAAAGCGATAATTCTTAACAAACACGAGCAGCGGCCAATGAATCAGGTACAAGGAATACGAGATCAAACCGATCAGGCGCATCGGGGCACAGGATAGTAAACGCCCGGCCAGTGTCGGCACTTCCGTACAGCCGTATATGAACAGGGAGGCGCCCAGCGTGGGAATCAACGCCCACGCGCCGGGGAATTGACGGTCATCATTAATGATAAAGCACCCGACCAGGATCATGAGGATACCCAGTATCGAAAGCACCTGATTGCCAACGGCCTTTGAAAGGGTACGCCCCTGGCTTATAAGAATAAAAACCAGTGAACCACTCGCCAGCTCCCAGGCTCTGGTCGGAAGCATGTAAAAGGCGAATTTGGTATCAATCCCGGTGACAACAATGCAGCAGGCTAACGAAGCCAGATAAAGCAGAACGAAAAAGAGCAGGATATGCCTGCGCCAGAACCGATGGAGAACGATTAAAAGGACCGGAATGAAAATGTAAAATTGCTCCTCAATGGCCAGAGACCACATGTGCAGTAAGGGCAACCGCTCCGTCGACTCGGCCCAATAGTCTCCACCGAGCGTATATAACTTTAAGTTCTCCAGAAAAATCGAGACAGGGACAATATGCTGGCCAAGCTCTTCAAACTCGGTGGCAAAAAACGTAAAATAGGCGACAGCCAGTGTCCCGAGGAGCACCATGGTGAGGGCGGGAAGAATCCTCCTCACTCGACGCTCGTAAAACCTCATGATCGAGAAGTTTCCAAGCTCTAACTCTCTCATAATAATCCCGGTAATCAGGAAACCCGAGATCACGAAAAACACATCGACCCCGATAAACCCACCGGGAAAGGATAAGCCGACATGGTAAAAGACCACCGGCAATACGGCGACCGCTCGCAGCCCATCGATTTCAGGCCGATATTGAAGAGCTTTTGACATGACCCAACACGAGAAATAAAGTTAAATACAGCGCATGCTGCTATACGGTATGAACCGTTGTCAACGTTTCCGTTGGGGGCAAACTTCGGCCTTGCTTCCGGGTGCATAAAGTCTAGTGTTTCGCGCCTTATTTTCCGTTCGCCAACAGAGGCCGGACGCACACGCAGTTAACCATTAAAATTCACCAGACCATGAAGACCGAACCCCTTGTCAGCTTCCCGCCACAAGACGAAAAAGGACCCGCCATGAAGGGCGCCGACGTCGTCGTAGAGTGCCTGGAGCGTGAGGGCGTAGACGTCATTTTCGCCTATCCGGGCGGCTCTTCGATCGAGCTGCACCAGGCCCTGACCCGCGCCAAAAAACTGCGTACGATCCTGCCCCGCCACGAGCAGGGAGGCGGCTTCATGGCCCATGGCTACGCCCGCGCCACCGGTAAGCCCGGCGTGTGCATGGCCACCTCCGGCCCCGGCGCGACGAACCTCGTGACCTGTATCGCGGATGCCTTTATGGACTCCATCCCGCTGGTCGCCATCACCGGCCAGGTGTTTCAGGAGTTCATCGGTAAGACGGCCTTTCAGGAGACAGACTTTTTCGGGATGACCCTGCCTGTGGTCAAACACAGCTTCCTCGTGCTAGAGGCTGAGGAGCTGCCCATGATCATCAAAAAGGCCTTTATCATCGCCACCACCGGCCGTCCCGGCCCGGTCGTGATCGATATCCCCAAGGACGTCCAGCAGAAGGTGTTCGAGCCGGTCTTTCCCGGTGCCGTGGACATCCCCGGCTACCCGCCCCTGCCGGAGGCTTCCGATGAGCAGCTCAAAGAAGTGCTCGGCCTGATCTCCGAATCCAAGCAACCGGCTCTCTACATCGGCGGCGGCATCATCTCCGCTCACGCCTCGGACGAACTGCGTGAGTTTGCCAAGCTGACGGGCATCCCCGTCGCCTCCACCCTGATGGGTCTGGGTGCATTCCCGCCGGATGATCCGCAGAGCCTGTACTGGTTTGGTATGCACGGCACCGTCGCCGGGAACTGGGCGGTGTGCGACTCGGACCTGCTGATCTGCATCGGCGCGCGCTTCGACGACCGCATCACCGGCACCGTCTCGAAGTTCGCCCCCGAGGCGAAGATTGTCCACTTCGACATCGACCGCTCCGAGCACAACAAAAACAAGCACACGCACTTCCCGATCCACAGCGACCTCAAGTACGCGCTTAAGCGTATGATCGAGCTGATCAAGGCCGGTGAGTTCGCCAAGCCCGACCTGTCTGAGTGGTACACCACCATCAACGGCTGGAAAAAACAGCACCCCTACCCCTTTACCTACAAGGAGAGCGACAAGTACATCCTCGCTCAGGATGCGATTAAAGCTCTCTACGAGGAAACCAAGGGCGAAGCCATCATCTCGACCGGTGTCGGTCAGCACCAGATGTGGGCCCCCCAGTATTACCACTTTAAGGAACCGCGCCACTTCATTAGCTCTCTGGGGCTGGGCACGATGGGATTTGGCCTGCCGGCCGCCCTCGGCGCCAAGGTCGCCTTCCCGGAAAAGACCGTCATCAACATCGAGGGTGACGGCTCCTTCCAGATGAACATCCAGGAGCTGGCCACGGCCAAGATCGAGAAGATCGACGCCAAGATCATGCTCCTGAACAACCAGCACCTGGGCATGGTCGTGCAGTGGGAAGACCGCTTCTACGACGGCGTGCGCGGCCACACCATCCTCTGCGACCCGGAGAACATCGGCAGCCCCGATAACATCGACGCGGTTTACCCGGACTTTGCGGGTATCGCCAAGGGCTACGGCATCGCTGGCCGACGCATCTACAAAAAGGAAGACCTGCTCCCGGCCATCAAGGAAATGCTCGCCCACGACGGCCCGTACCTGCTGGACGTGCTCATCCCCTACACCGAGCATGTGCTGCCCTTTATCCCGCAGAAAAAGGGCGCCAAGGACATTCTCACCGACTAGTGCGTGACCGCACTGGACAATGATGGGGCTCTGCCCCATCGCTCCTTGCAGTCGCTGCCCCCAGGGCATAGCCCTGGACCCGTGATCCTTTGGATCACCTTGGCATTTTCAGGAGAAAATGCCATCAACGGTTCGTGCCCCGCAGACTAGATTTATCCTCCCATAGTGACGGTCCAGTTTTGATGCTCTGCTCAGCGATAACTTAAACCAGCGCGGCTGGTTTAAGTTATCGCTGACACGATGCGCAGCATCGAAAGTCGAGTGCGGACACGCACCGCGAGTCTGGGCTGCGTAAGCCCAGTCACACCTTTTCGACTGGCGGTGGGGGGCGGTTTGAGGCATTGCTTTATCCCATGCTCACCTCCTGGCTCAAGCGTACGCACATTGACGGTTTTCTGATCGTACTGATCGGGGCGGTCGTGCTGGCCAGCTTTCTGCCGGCGCATGGTGTGGGTGATACGATCTTCCGGCACCTGACGACAGCGGCCATCGCGCTGCTGTTCTTCATGCATGGGGCAAAGCTGCCGCGTCAGGCACTCATCGGTGGGCTCGGGCACTGGCGGCTGCACCTGACGATCTTTGCCAGCACCTTTATATTGTTTCCGCTGCTCGGGCTGGGGATGCAGCTCTTTGTCCCCCACCCCATGCACGAGGACATTTACCTCGGCTTTCTCTACCTGTGTGCCCTGCCCGCCACGGTGCAGTCGGCCATCGCCTTTACCTCGATCGGCGGGGGCAATATCCCGGCAGCGGTCTGCAGCGCCTCAGCCTCCAGCATTCTGGGTATATTCCTCTCGCCAATACTGGTCGGCCTGCTGATGGAGACGCAGGAAGGCGGCTCCGGCGACACTCTGGGGGCGATTCGAGCCATCTGCCTGCAGCTGATGCTGCCCTTTGTCATCGGGCACCTCTGCCGTCCGCTGCTTAAGGGCCTCATCCACCGCTACAAGAAAGCGATCAACATCACCGACCGCAGCTCGATCGTGCTGGTCGTCTACACGGCCTTCAGCGAGGCCGTGGTGGGCGGGATCTGGAAGCAGATCGATCTGTTTAGCATCGGGATGATCGTGCTTTTTTCCTGCGTCCTGCTGGCCGTCGTCCTTTTCATCAACATCCACGCAGCACGCCTGCTGGGGTTCGGAAAAGAGGACGAAATCACCATCGTCTTCTGCGGCTCCAAGAAGAGCCTGGCCAACGGTGTGCCCATGGCCAACGTACTCTTCCCTCCTGCGGCCGTGGGGCTGATGGTACTGCCGCTCATGATCTTTCACCAGATCCAGCTCATGGTCTGCGCGGTCATGGCCGCCCGCTACGCCAAGCGGCTGGAAAAGCCTTAAGCCCTACTCGACTGGCGCGGGGCCGCGACCGGGCTTCAGGCCGTGGTGATAGTACACGCAGCCGGCCTCCATGATGGCGTCGATGCGGCGCAGGTCGTTATAGGGCAGCTCGATACCCGGCCCGGAATCCTGAAGCCACTGGTTGCACCAGACGCCGTCCTCGCCCTTTTCAAAGACAAGGGTCGTGCTCGACATTGGTAGATCCTGCAAATCAGCCGGGTAGCTCGTCACGCGCTCGTTGACAACTTTCACCACTACGATATGCCGCCCCGCCCAGAGCACCTGCACCTGATAGAGCACGCTGCGTACGGGCGGATTCGATACGGCGGTAGGCCGGGACTGCTGCATGGCCGCGAAACGCTCGGGGCCGTAGCCGTTGACGCGCTGAAGGGCCGGTGAGAAGTGCCGGATCCACGACGCATAGTCGCGGCCGTCACGGTAGTTTTTCAAGGCGTCATAGGCGGCCCACCACTCGGGCGGCTGTTGCCCGGCCTCCAGTTGGCCGTCCACAATAACCAGCGGCGGCTCGTACTTCTTTACGCTCAGCTCAAACGTGGTGCCCTGCTCCGGGTAGTCGATCAACACGCCCACCGCCCGCAGAGCAAAGGGACAGATCAGAAGAGAGAGAAGCAGGAGAACTTTCGGCACATCCCAACTCCAAGCCCCCGCCGCAAAGACGACAACCTTTAAAAGTATGGGGACAGCCTGCTCGCCTACAACACTACTGCTGCTGTTGCTGCTGGACCTGGATCTCGCCTGCCATATCGACGGGAGGCAGGAACATGTACGCCTTGTAGGTGGAGCCGCCGATCTCGTTGAGGCGGTCCTGGATGCGATCCAGATACTCGTGCAGCCCCTCCTGGAACACCTCCTCGACCGAGCCGTAGTTGAGCTCAGACAAGAGGCGGCCGCAGAGGCGCTCGGCCTCATTGGAGTAGTTAGCCAGCGGACAGCCGGAGATGCGGTGCAGGCACTCGTTGAGCATCTGCACGCAGAATCGGATGGAGCGCGGGAAGGTCTCGGAAAATATAAGGAACTCGGCGATCTTGGCCGGGTTCACGTCGGCCACGTAAAGCTGGTGATAGGCCTCGTAGGCACTGGCCGAGCGCAGCACAGCAGTCCACTGAGTCACGTCCACCGCGCCCCCCACATCGGTGACGCTGGGCAGGAGCATGTGGTACTTGATATCGAGGATACGCGTCGTCTTGTCCGCGCGCTCGATGTAGGAACCCACCTGGAGAAAGTCGTAGCCCTCGTCCCGGGAAACCGTGGCCAGTGCCAGCCCCTGAAACAGGTGGGAGTGCTCCTTGATCTGCTGATAAAACTCGTGCACGTCCGCCTCAAAGAGCTGGCGGGCGCGCCCCGACTTGAGGAAGAGGTAGAGCTTGTTCAGCGTCTCCCACATCTCGAAGGTGATCTGGTCGCGAACCATGCGGGCGTTTTCGCGGGCGTTAAAGACGCACGAAAGCACGCTGTTGGGGTTCTCCAGCTCAAAGGTCAGGAACTCCAGCACACTCTCACTGGTGGCCTTCGAGTACTTGGAGTAAAAGCGCTCCTCGTCACCGGTGGAGCGGATGAGCGGGTCCCAGTGCTCCTTGAGCTTGTTGTCGTCCACATCCTGGAAGTCCAGCAAGAGCTGCAGGTTGACCTCGACCAGGCGGGCGATGTTCTCAGCACGCTCGATATAGCGGGCCATCCAGTAAATTGAGTCTGCGACGCGGGAAAGCATGGGTCAGTCGAAATGTCGGGTGAAAGATTGGGGAAGTGCGGTGATTACTGATTATACAGCACCCAGGTATCCTTGGCACCACCGCCCTGGGAGGAGTTGACGACGAGCGAGCCCTTGCGCAAAGCGACACGGGTAAGCCCACCGGGGGTGATCTTAATGCCGTCGCCGCAGATGATGTACGGGCGCAGGTCGATGTGGCGGCCCTCGAAGCCGAGCTCCCCGCAGTAGGTGGGGTGGCGTGAGAGCGAAATCGGGTTCTGCGCGATATAGTTGCGCGGGTTCTTCTTGATGTCGTCGTGAAACTTCTGGATCTCCTCCTTCGTGGCCCAAGGGCCCATCAGCATCCCGTAGCCGCCCGCCTCGTTGGCGGACTTCACCACGAGCTTGTCGAGGTTGTTGATCACGAAGTCGTAGTCCTGCTTTTCGGAAGGCAGGTAGGTCTCGACATTGGGCAGGATCGGGTCCTGATCCAGGTAGTACTTGATCATGCGCGGCACGAAGTAGTACATGACCTTGTCGTCAGCCACCCCGGTACCGATCGCATTGGCGAGGCCGAGGTTACCCGCGCGCACGGCGTTGAGCAGGCCCGGCACGCCGAGCAGCGAGTCCGGGTTGAAAACGCTCGGATCGAGGAAGTCGTCGTTGATGCGGCGGTAAATCACGTCCACCTGCTGCAGCCCCTTGGTGGTGCGCATGTAGACCTTGTAGTCGCGCACGACGAGGTCACGTCCTTCTACGATCTCGACCCCCATCTGGCGGGCCAGGAAGCAGTGCTCGAAGTACGCGCTGTTGTACACGCCGGGCGTGAGGATGGCCACCGTCGGTTCGCGGTCCTGCACGGGCGAGATGTGCTTGAGCATCTTGAGCAGATCCTCGGAGTAGTGCTCGACCGGGCGCACACCCGCGGAGGGGAAAAGATTCGGGAAGGCGCGGCGCATGGCGGCGCGATTTTCCAGCACATAGGAAACGCCGGAGGGGCAGCGGCCGTTATCCTCCAGGACGAGGTACTGGCCCTTGTCGTCGCGGATCAGGTCGGTGCCGCAAATGTGGATGTAAATATTACGCGGCACATCCACACCCATCATCTCGCGCCGGAAGTCCTTCGAGCTGAGCACGTAGCTGGGCGGGATGACGTTATCCTTTAAAATCTTCTGGTCGTGATAAATGTCATGCAGGAAGAGGTTGAGGGCCTCCAGGCGCTGCTTGAGGCCTCGCTCCAGCAGGTCCCACTCATCACCGGGGATGACACGCGGGATCAGGTCAAAGGGCATGATGCGCTCCGTTCCCTGATTGTCAGAGTAAACCGTAAAGGTCACCCCTGCCCTGAGGAAAGACAGGTCAACGGCCTGCCGCTTTTCCTCAAACTCTTCGTCACTCAAGCGCGAAAAGCGCTCGGCGAGCATTTCATAGTGAGGACGTACCTTGCCAGGCGCCTCGAACATTTCATCAAAGAAGTCGTCCGTGGTGTAGTTTTGGAAATGCATGCTTGGGTAAAGCCTATATAACAGCAGCTCGCGTGCCGTTGCAAGGGCTCACCCCCGGATTAGCCGGAGAAATCTACCAAATCAAGCTATGCCAAGCGGCGTCAGTAGCTCTCTTCGGTCAATTTCACCTTGCCCCGGAAGATGTAATACACGCACGAGGTGTAGGTGATCACGATTGGTACGCCGATGAGAGCGATCCAGAACATGATCTCCAGCGTCCCCTCGGAGGAAGAGCCGTTGTAGATGTTTAGGCTGTTGGCGGGATTAGGATTAGAGAAAATCATGTTCGGGTACACGCTCAGTGCGAACAGCAGCATGAGGAAGCCCATACCGGCACAGGAGCTGAGGAAGGACAGGAAGTACCGGCCCTTGTGCACCTCACGGGGGATATTTGCCACCACCAGCAGAGCCAGCACAAAGACAATACCCAGCTCAACCGGGCGCTTGTGCATCACACTCTCGATGTGCGGGCAGGCAAAAATCGTCCAAAGATTAAAGATGATGAAGCAGCCGATATAGACCGGGATGGTGATCTTCACCCAGCGCTTGAGCTTCTCCTGCAGGGCCCCTTCGGTCTTCATGATCAGGTAGATATTACCGTGCATCATGAACAGGGCCAGTGTCGTGACACCGAGGAAGAGCGCGTAGGGATGCAGCAGACCGAGGAAGTTACCCACGAACTCGTGGTTCTCGTCCAACGGAATACCCCAGGTGACGTTCCCCATGGCCACCCCGATAAGGAAGGCTGCCAGCATACTACCGACGGAGAAGCCCCAGTCCCAGCTGCGGCGCCAGAGACGGCCCGGCTCCTTACTGCGGAACTCAATCGCGCAGGCCCGGAAGATCAGGCAGAACAACAGGAGCATGAAGGCATCATAGAAGCCCGAAAACGCCGTCGCGTAGACCTCCGGGAAAGCCGCAAAGAGCGCACCACCCCCGGTCACGAGCCAGACTTCGTTACCGTCCCAGACCGGGCCGATAGCGTTGAGCAGGATACGCCGCTCCTTGTCATCCTTAATAAAAAGGTGAATGCCCCCCACGCCGAGGTCGAAGCCATCAAGCATGGCGTAGCCGGTGAGCAGGACGCCGACGAGAATAAACCAAATGGTGTTTAGATCCATGATGTGTCGTTCTCCGTCTTAATCATTTGTCCAGCGTCGGCCCATGCTCGACCTTTACGAGCTTCTGCCACTTTTCAGGCAGCACTTCGATGGACTCGTCGTCCTTCGGGCCGTGTTTGATTTTCCGGTCGAGCGTGTACAGGAACACAAAGAACAAAAGGGTGTAGATCAGGAAGAAACCAATCAGCGAGCTCAGCACCTGATGCGCTTTCACCGCCTTAGAAAGTCCTTCCGAGGTCTTTAAGACCTCGTAGACGACCCAGGGCTGGCGTCCCATCTCAGCCGTAAACCACCCCGCCTGATTAGCGATCTGCGGGATGAAGACCGACAGGACCAGAATCCACATAAAGCCGCGGACCCATTTCTTCTCCAGTTTAAAGAGCATCCCGGTCTTCCACAGGATACAGCCGAGTATCGTAATCCCGATCAAGGCCATACCGCAGGCGATCATGATGTGGTAGGTCTGGAATACCACCGGCACTTCCGGCCAGTAGTCGGGCCGGATCTTTGCGATTTCCTCGGGGGTGGCGTCCGGGTGTCGGGACTTGATAAACTCGTCAGAAGGAAGCTCGTAGAGGCCCTTCACCTCGACTTCGGAGGCCTTCTGCATGTCCATAAACTCACCGGAGACCAAAATACTCAGCAGGCCCGGCACCTTGAGCGAGCTTTCATTGATGCCGGTGATATTGCCCTCTTCGTCCTTCTCCCAAGTCACGATGCCGAACAAGCCCAAGGGGGCCTCGGTCTGCGACTCAGCCAAGCCCTCGATAGCAGCCAGCTTGATGGGCTGATTATCAGCCACGCCACGGGCGGTCTCGTCCGCACTCCAGAGCTGGAGCAGGGCAGCAACTGTCCCCATGGTCAGGGCGATCTTCAGCGAGGACTTAGCAAACTCGGTGTGGCGCTTACGCAGCAGGTAGAAGGCGCTGATGCTGATGACGAGGAAAGCCCCGGCCAGCCAGCAGCCCAGAACCACGTGAGTCAGGCGGTCAACCGAAGAGGGGTTGAAAACCATGGCCCAAAAGTCGGTGATGACGGCGCGAACGTTATCAAGCTGGTCAGCCTGAACTATATAGTCTGACGGCAGCGGCACTTCCTTGATGGTAAAGGTGCCCTCGGCCAGAGCGGCTGTCATGGGATGTTGGATACCGTCAGCGGTGACCTTGACCTTTTCAGCCAGGTAGTAACCGGCCGGGGTCTGCATCCAGGAGTTGGCCACCACAATCCAGACGGCGCTGAAGTGCGACCCCAGACAGACCATCAGAGTGGCAAAAAAGTGTGTGTACGGGCCGACCTTGTCCCAACCGAAGAGCAGCACGGCCAGGAAGCCTGACTCCAGGAAGAAGGCATAGAGCCCCTCAATAGCAAGCGGACTGCCGAAGACGTCCCCCACAAAGCGCGAGTACGTGGCCCAGTTCGTCCCGAACTCGAACTCCATCACGATGCCGCTGGCAACCCCGATAGCAAACGTAAGGCCAAAGATACGCGTCCAGAAACGCGCCATGTTGTGGTAAACCGGTCGCCGCGTTTTCAACCAAAACAACTGGACTATAACCAGAAACAGACCCAGCCCGATGCTGAAGGCCGGATAAATGTAGTGGAAGGCAATCGTGAAGGCAAACTGGATCCGTGAGAGGATTTCGACGTCCATCGTGGGCGCATTGTGGGAATCATCCTGATCGATGGCACGCCAAATCGAAAAAAAAATGAAAAACAGCCAGATGTGCCTGCCAATAAGCCATCATCGGGCGTCCTGTGCCGTCATGACACGCTGCCAGAATCAAGTCCAGCCCTGGCGCCGGGCACTACGCAGTAGCCGACGCGCTTGCCGGAAGACATTTTTGGCGGTGGGCCATTCCACTGACTCCCCAAAGCGCAGCGCCAGCAACTCATGATAAATGCGTTCACACTCCTGAGCCTCCGGGATATCTGTGGGCTCGGACTGGGCATGCTCACGGGCCACACGGATACGCCCCAGCAACACACCCGCCCGCCGGCGGATCTGCCCTGCCCCATGGCGCCCCATGGGTTTACCACGCCTGCGCATGAGTGCCTGGAGCCCTTGATAGAGATATTTCAGGCCCAGCAGCAGCCCGCATGAGGCCGCCACCGCGAGACATATCTGGATAACTTTTTCCCGGTTCCAGCCGTAGAGGAACCATTCCTTGAGGGCCGCCATCTTTCCACGTACCCAGGTACGTACCTGCGCATAGGTTTGCTCGGAGTAGCTTTTAACATTCTCGGCCAGACGAGCCTGGTCCCCCTCGTCGAAGCTGATCACCCGCCGGTACCAGATCATACGGATACTATCCAGCCAGGCCTGCCACCCGGAAAAAGTCCCCAAGGCCGCAGCCGTCTGCATGCTTATGTCATCGGGACCGGTACTACCCTGTGCCGGAGTGGGGTCCACCCGCAGCCAGTGGCCATTGAGGTCGTAGATTTCCACCCACGCGTGGGCATTGCTGTTACGCACGACAAGGTAGTCCTCGTAGCCGTTCCACTCAGCCCCGGCGAAGCCTGCCACGACACGCGAGGGGAAGCCCGCCGCTCGGGAAATCAATGCAAAGGCCCCGGCAAAGTGCTCGCACCACCCCTGCGTATCGTGTTGCATCCACAGCATGAGCGGATCGCCCTCATGCATGTAGACTTCACGCAGGTTCCGGCTATAGCGGTAGTGCTCGTGTAGCCATGCCAATGCCTTGGGGATAAAACGCTGAGCCTCCATCGGCTCGCCACCGGTGATCTCCTGCACAATACCTGCCAGGTAATCCTGGTCTTCCTGACGCCAGGGCACAACCCGCGTCGTCTCCGGATACTTGAGGTTGCGGATATTCTCGTCTTCGCGCATCGGGTTTGCCAGCGGCTCATGCTGCACAAACTCAAGGATCTCATCCTGGGTAGCAGCGATCCGTCCGGTCGAGTTCATCCCCCGGACCGAGTAGGCAAAACGCGATGCACTGACCGCATCCAGAGCCACCATCTTGAGCCGGGGGAAGAGCTGGTACTTGCTCATCTTCTGGAAACGCAGGTGCGTATGCGGACCGAGCAAGGGCAGATACTCACTGACATTGCCCTCCATATAAACCACCCAGTCTCCCTCGCTCTCGTCATCGGGGGCGGGGCGCAAAGGCGTCACATTCCAGCCCTCCTTGAACTCCATCTCGTTGCGCTTGACCGAAAGCGAAACCCGGAACCCCTGCTCGGTGTACTCATCCAGCACAACCATCCGCCAGTAGGGGTTGGCGGGGATAGAGCCGTTCTCAGGCGTCTCGACCCGCAAGGCGATGCGGTCATCGTTCTGGAGGCGACTGACATCTCCGTAGCGCACCATGTCGCTAAACCCCGTCATCCCCGTACCCGGCATCTGCAAGAAGGGTAAAGCCTGATCGAGGCGGAAACGCGGAATCGCCACAAAGATCAAACTGCTGACCGTGACAACCCCGACAAAAAGCAGCCCCGTAAAGCCAATGAGCCGGTAGTCGATACTCTGCCGAATACGCCTCAGGAAAGCCAGCCAACGGAAACCTTTCCAGTCTTCACGGACAAGCTTCCGCCCATGGGTGGACTCCAGCAGGTTCAGCACAAACAGCAATACCATCGCCAGCGGCGTAAACAGGAACATCTGCACCCCAAAGGCCAGAGAGACCGTCATCACACCGGCAATGACGAGGATAAACAGGCACAGCAGCACCAGTTGCAGGTCTTCACGCCTGTTCCTGTACTGTAGACAGCGGTACACCGCCAGGAGCATGACCATGCGTACCAGTGGCCGCAGAAACTCCTCCCCATGCAGGAGGAAATCGAGCGCGATGATCAGGATCAGTGCGGGGGTCATCGCCTTCCAGAACAAGGCAGGGATGCGGCCCGGGAGCCCCGGAAACAGCAGGGTAATAAAAATAAGCGACCCGAACAAAAGAATCAGCGGCTGACTGCCAAAGTCCAGGTAAAGCATGGCCCAGAAGGCAATCAGGGCCAGTATCTGCCCCAACAGCCATTTGAGACGGTGGTGGTCTGTCTGACTCAGGCTGTTCATGCTGTCCCCACCGGGTTTCCGCCTATGTATGCGAGGACGGCACCACCCGCTCCGGGGCGGAAAGTGATCAGGTTATAGCCCGTTATATCGGGAGCGGGCTGATAGTGGTCGATCGGTTTCAGCACCGCCAGTGCTTTCAGAAAACGATTGAGATCCTGGAGGCGCTTAACCGGGTTCACCGGGTCCGCGTTGAGAGCGTAGCCGGTCAGGCTGCCCTGGCGGAAGAGGTCCTCGGCCAGACTGCCGGCAAAGCTACAGAACTTCTCAAACTGTTCCCCCTCCTGCCAAAGCGACGACGGGGACTCGACGAAAATTAAATACCCCTCACGGGTCTCCTCTGCCATCTGGCGGATCATCAGCCGCCGCAAACGCGCCGAAGCCTTCCAGTGCACAAGCCGCTGCGGATCGCCCTCCTGATAACGGCGGATGTTGATCAACTCCGCCCCACTCCCAGGGCGACGGCTGATCTCTCCACGGCGATGCGCATGCAGGCCCACTGGGGGCTGAAACTCGTACTCCACACGCGACGGGACGACCGTGATCGGACATTTGATCCCGCCCCCCATACTCTTGTGGAGAAAGCCAAAGGGAAACTGCGACTCCAGTCCGGACACGATAATCGTATCCACCCCGCGCTGCTGTGGCCTGAAAACCCAGTCCAGCCGTCGGGACGCCCCCGGATCGAGCCGGGACTCCAGCAGCACGCGCTCCCGCTTGCGCTGCCGCTTCGTGCGGACGTTGAAGCAGATGTTGTAGGTGGGCAACATACGCTTGGCGTTGCTCAGTTCGATCTGGAGGTCCGCCTTTTCTCCGGCCCGGAAGCTCGCAGGAAGATTCAAACGCCAACGCACGCCACGGAAGTTGAGCCAGCTGAGAAAACCGCTCAGGATCAAGCTGGAGAGCAACAACGAGAGCGCCATGAAAAGAATGTTGCTCGCGGTGTTGTAGGCCGCCGTCCCCAGGCCCAACACGACAAGGATGAGGGCGTAGCCCGAGGGTGTCGGGATCGTACGGCCACCCTCCGGGGGTAAAACCATCATCCACAACAGCCGCCAAAAGCGCCATTCACGGCTCAGGCGGATAGAGAAAAAATCCGGCTGGGCCCAGTCTCCGGGGCGGGATGCCACCGGGTTCGGCTCTGCCCATGTGCTCACGTCGGGACGGGGATAGAGTCGAGCAAGCGGTTCAGGATACCCTCCACGAGGCGACGCTCCTCCATCGGGTCTGAAGTCTGGCGGCGCAGCTTAAGGCGGTGGGTAAAGACGGCCCGAAGCACACCACTGACATCGTCGGGGATCACGAAGCCGCGCCCCTCGACCAGAGCATTAGCCTGAGCAGCGAGCTTGAGAGCAAGCGTACCACGGGTACTGACCCCGGCCTCAAATTCACTCTCGGTGCGAGTCGCCTGCACCAGTTGGAGAATATAGTGCAAAATGCTCTCTTCGACAAAGACCTGCGGGGTGTAGTGCTGAATCTCCTGCACTTCCTTTTTCGTCACAACCGGGCCGATGTCGATCGTATCGTAGCTGCCGCGGTTATCACTGCGCATGAGGATCTGCATCTCATCATCGTACTGCGGATACCCCATCTGCAGGCGCATGTGAAAGCGGTCCATCTGGCTCTCGGGCAGGGGAAACGTCCCCTCGTAGTCGACCGGGTTCTGGGTGGCAAAGACGGCGAAAGGAGAGCCCACGGTGTAGGTCTGTCCGTCCACCGTCACCTTACCACGGTCCATGGCCTCCAGAAGGCTGGACTGGGTCTTCGGCGTGGTACGGTTGATCTCGTCGGCCAGTACGATGTTGGCGAAGATCGGCCCCTTCTTGAACACGAATTCCTTCAGCTGATCATCGTAGATCGAGACACCGATCACATCGCTGGGCAGCAGGTCACTGGTGAATTGGATGCGCGAGAATGTGCAGTCCACCGAGCGCGCCAGACAATAGGCCAGTGTCGTCTTCCCCACTCCGGGTAAGTCCTCGATCAGCACGTGCCCTCCGGCCACCAGAGAAACGACCACCTGCCGGATAACCTCATCCTTTCCTCGGATCACGGTTCCGATATTCTGGCGAAGGTTGTCGAGGGTTTCCTTAATGCGCGGGGCGGGGATGGGCTTGGCCGGGGTACTCATACCTTAATATATCAGTTAAAGGACACTTTCAGCATAGCTGGAGTGCGCCTCTTTGCAAGCCTGCGACGACACTCAGACCCTGATCACGCTAGCCGACAACAAGAGGGCCACGCCCCGCTCAGACAGACTTTACCCAGCCGCAGGAGCATCCTGCTCCTCCTCTTCGCTGAGGACCTCAGGCACCAGCAGATACGTACTGAAGAGGAAGAACCACGATCCCATCATCAAGGCGAACATGTTCCCCCACCACTGCGGGAACTGAACCGGCCCCTGACCGAAGTAGCCGACCAGGCTTGAGCACAGGAATCCGAGCGAACCGAGCAGGCTAAAGAGATTGATCCACCAACTCATGTCCCACACCTGCCAGGCCCAGCGGCGATGGGTCACCTCCAGCAGCCCCAGGTAGCTGGCCGTGACAAAGCAGCAGGAGGCCAAGGTGCTCGGCGTCCACACAAAGAGGTCGCTCTGCCACCAGTCCAGCCCCTCGACCAGAGCCATCCCGCAGTTGATATTAAAGACGATCGCACCGGTTAGCTGTACGCTGGCTATGCGAAAATCAATCCGCCCCCACTCCCAGCCCAGCCAGCGCCAGCGAGGGCGAGGAGGCTTAGCCGCGTGCTTCGAGCTCGGGTCTGAGGACGCATTCAGCGCCTCAAGCACAAGCATGTAGCTGCCGACCGTAAAGAAGACCGAGCCCAGGAAACAGGTAAAATCCAGTGCCCACTGACTCCAGCCCATCCAGTCCGCCACCGCCTCGTAGGCCAGCGGCACCGTACCCAGCACGAAGCAGATGGAGCCGAGGATAAAGATCAGGCCGATCCACCAGCTCAAGCGGTTCAGGGACCAGCCCCACCAGTGGAATTGCCGCAGATTCTCGCGGGCGAGACGCTCCAGCACCGCCCAGTCATGTGCAGGGCTATGCTTGATGAGCGCACCAAGGCCCTTGCGGTGTCGGCGGGAAGTCCAAATGTGCAAGCGCCCATCGGGCAGACGGTGAACAACACGCGTAATGCAGCCCCATGTCCGGTCCGTATGCTTATGCTCCCAATCCTCAGGGAAACTCACATGGGCCGGCAGATGGTTGGGGGCTTTGCGGGAAGGGTCGTCCACAGGCGTTTCGATAACATAACCAAAGCCATAGATGGCAAGCCCTCATCTACCCGAGGGCCTGCAGAGCATCTCAAACACTAAAAAAACACCCCGGTACCAAGAGCACCGGGGCGGATCAAGAGAATCAAGAATGTCGAATCGGGAGAGCGCTTACGGGCCGTGACGGAGGCGGGTCGCACGCTTGGGAGAGTCGGAGGAGTCTTCATCCGCGTCCTCACCCTTCATCTCGCTTTTCAGGTCCTTGGCCTGTTCGTTCAGGCGGACGGATTCCTTTTTCACGTCGAGATCATTGCGCATATCGAGCACCTGCTGGAGCTGCTTACCCTCGGGAGCAGGCAGACGGTAATCCGGGATCTCCGAATCAGTGATACGCATGCGATCAAGGATGCGGGGATCAACCATTTCCTTATACGTGGTGCCGTCCGGATTGAGCGTACGGGCCGTGATAAAGATGAGCAAGTCGCTGACACTGTTGTTGTCCGGGTCTTTCGACGTATTGGTAAACAACTCACCGATCAGCGGAATATCCCCGAGGAAGGGAACCTTCTGCTCAGTGACCTGGCTTTTCTTTTCACGCAGGCCGCCGATGACCAGCGTGTAACCGTCCTTGAGCACAACGGTCGATTTGGCCGTCTTGGTGTCAAACGAGGGGATCTCCGTCGCACTGGCGGTGCCGGTCGAAATACTGACACCGTTCGTGCCCTTCTTGCTCAGCTCGGGCTCAACCTGCAGGCGGATGAAGCCAGCGCTGTTGACGTGCGGGGTCACGGTCAAAACCGCCCCCGTGTCGCGATACTCATAACCGGAAATCTGGAAACGGCCGGTTTCTTCGTTAAAGACGAACTCGGGGATCGGGATTTCTTCACCCACATTGATCTTCGCTTGTTCGCCATCCATGGTAACCACACTGGGGTGATTCAGGACGCGTGAATTCGTATCCTCCTGCAGGAAGTTCAGTGTCGCCTCCAGGCTGCTCATGCTCAGCACCGCATTGTTGGCGAAACTCACGTTACCGGGAGCACCCGTCCCCGGAGGTACGCCAATACCACCGAGCTGAATCGGCGTATTCGTAACGGTCGGATCACTGTTGTAACCAGAGATAGAAAAGGTAGCGGATTGCGGCCACTGAATACCCAGGTTAAGCTGTTCGTTGGTCGTAGTCTCGATAAACATCGAGTGGATCATGACCTGCGGAGTCGGCTGGTCCAGACGCTCGATAATCTCCTGGATGTCGTTCATGCGCGAGGGGCGCTCCGTAATGATCAGAGCATTGGTACGCGTGTCGACCTGTATGATACCACCGGAGGCCGGGTCCACGAGCGCACCCAAAGAAGCCTGCAAATCCGTTGCCAACGCATAGTTGATCAGAAACACCCGCGTATCGACCGGCTCCTGCATGAGTTCATCCATGCTTTTGATCTTAATGATATTGCGGTCCTCCACGTAGGTGTAGCCCAGCGGCTGGAGCACAACCTCGAAGACCTGACGCCAAGTCACATTACGCAGCTTGATCGTGGTGTTACCGACCAAGGTCTCGGGGATGACCACGTTGAGGTCATATAGGTCAGCCACATTACGAATGATGGTGCGGACCTCTTCATCCGGGAAGTCCACCGAAATGGTATCATCGTCCCCCATCTCCATGTCCATGTCGGTCGCCACATCTGTGGGGAACTCCAGGG
Organism: Ruficoccus sp. ZRK36; assembly: GCF_019603315.1. Taxonomy (NCBI): domain Bacteria; kingdom Pseudomonadati; phylum Verrucomicrobiota; class Opitutia; order Puniceicoccales; family Cerasicoccaceae; genus Ruficoccus; species Ruficoccus sp. ZRK36. The sequence continues at coordinate 1,534,083 of NZ_CP080649.1, read as the reverse complement.
TGGCCTCACCACCGGTGGGGAAGTCCAGCTCAAGAGCAGGCACATCTGACTCAACCCGCTCGATTTCCTTCTCACCTTCGGGAGAGACGGTCACTTCGATCGTCGGCTCGCTTTCGGTCACATTTTTGACGGTGATACCGGCGTTATCGGGAGCATAGACGTCACTGGGGACAGCAGGCGGAGGCGTGGACTCCGAGCGACCAGCAGTAGCCGGTGCAGCCGGTTGGGCTTCAGGCGTCTGGGAGGGTGTGTCCTGGCCAGCGGGGGAGGATTCACCCGGCTGCTGAGAAACAACGTGACCGTCACCATCAACGACCGGAAAATCATCCTGAGGCACCTCTTCCGAGCCCAACGGGTTGATCGTATCCTCAGGCGGATCGATCCCGTAGAGCCATGGGAGGGGCAGGCACAGCGAAATAGCGACTATCAAGGGTCGTGCGATTTTCATTTTCAAGGTCCTCATCTAGTTGGAATTGGCGTAGAAAAACTTAGGGTTGGGGGGTAAAGCGTTTAATCTGGTCCTTATCGAAATCTGTATTGAGAGGGCGTGTAAGGGTGGCCTCGCCCAGACTCAGCGTAAAATTTTCGTCCGTCACTTTTGAGATCCGAACATTGTAGGACTCATTCTCGTAGTTAAAGCGGATCAAGCTGCCTTCTTTCACCGAGTGCGTGCGGTCGCCGACCGGGACAGTCAGGTAGTTATCCTGCCCACGAGCCATCATGCCCGTTGGCTCAAACTTGGACGAAAAGGCCTGGAGCACTTCCTCGTCGGTGCGGGTGACGACGGGTGCTGCCTCAGTTTCTTCTGCGGCCGAATCCGTTTTCTCGCTCTCAGCCACGCCAACAGGCTCGGGGGGGCGCTCAAAGGCGAACGGATACTTCAGCTCGGCCAACTCGGCCTCAACCTGCTCACTGGGCGGGCGCAAGTAGAGCTCGCCGGCACTCAAAGTCACATCCCGGCGCTTGATCGGCATAACCAGTCCGGCTGCCGAAACACTATCGACTGAGCAGGCCGCAATCAGACCGAGAATAACCAGCGGACGCAGGGGAATCCGGAAGGACGGACGAAGAACTTTACTATCCATTTTTATCCTCCTTTTTCTCTTTGGGGGGAGGGGTCGCCAAGATGCGAATGGAGAGGTTAACCGTCACGATGTCCGGTCCCATATCTGGCTCCCCGGCCATTGCCATTGCGTCCACCCGCGTCAGATAGCGGCCGGTAGACAACAAATACAAAAAGTCCATGATCTGATTAAAATTACCCTGCAGCGAGAGGCGGTATTCGATCTGAGCGAGCTTCTGGGTCACAACATTGACCCCCTTTGTGCCCGGGACCAGGCTGCGGATCATGACCGGGTCAGACATCGTGACCTTACTGCCTTCGGCCAGCGACAGGAAATAACGGTAGTGGTCGGCACGCGCATTCTCACGCATCAGGCGTGATTCAGTCTCCTCGACAATCTTGTTTATCTGCTCGACGTCCTCGGCCAGCCCGATGGCGTTCTGCTCATTCTGCTCCATCTCGTCCGCCTCGGACAAAGCCTCATTGTAGCGAGACTCGCTATCCACCAGACTCCCCCCCCGGAAAAAAGCGAGCGCAACCATGATAACGGCAAGGCCAGCACAAATAACCGCTAGCGGCTGCTGCCTGTAAATGGCGATTAGCTTCTGGGCGTTCATGCTTCAGGCAGGAGGGTTAAGGTGATTTCGAACTCGAACAGGTCCAGCGAAGGGTTACGCCTCGGCTGAGAAACCTGGATCTCTTCGATTTTCCCTTCCAGGATTTCCAATGAGGAGAGCCGGGCACGATAACTATTGAGCGCAATGAGGGCCTCCGCAGAGCTGCCCTTCAGCATACCGGTGACCGTATAACGGCTCCGGAACTTGGACTTAACCAGCTTCTCTTTCTTTTTCAGCGGGGGCTGCACCAGCTCATAGCGTACGGATTGAAAGGCGATATCATCCGGGCGAGTCGCGGTGATGACACGGAGAAACTCCACCGGCGGCACCGATGTGATGTGGAATGCCCGCACGTCATCGATCAGTTTCGCCTGACGGGTAAACTCGCTACTCAGTTTGAGGTTAGCCTGGTTCTGCGTCTTGCCCTCAGCCAACCGCTGCTCGAACGTCCCGATCTCGCTGTTGAGTGAATGAATCCGCAGCTCACGGTACCCATTGAAAGCCAACAAAACCAGCACCACCGTGATCGCCACGAAGTTTACCAGAAAACCGGTACGCACGACCTTGATATCCGGCAGCGTCTCAGTCAGCCGGAAGTTCGGATGCCAATTCAGGAACTGATCCTTTTTATTGTCCTTTTGCATCAACGGGTGAATGGGTTGGGTTATAATTGCCCATCAGGGCGAACAAGCTGAACCACCGGGGTCCGAGACGGGAAACATCCACGCCCTCGCCCAGCTCAATCCCCAGAGAGGTGAGCCAGCGCTCATAATCAGGCTCAAGCATGTCCACACAGAGTGTCCTCGACAGGCTCCGGGCGATCCAGTCGAGGTTATCCGGCAGGTTACTGAGAAAGAGTTGGCCAATCGTCTGCCCGGTCTGGACCTCGTAAAAACCCGTCGAAGCCTGCAGCTCCTTCATAATCTTTTTGAGCAGCAGCGGCCCCATCTCAGTGAAATCAAACGTATTCGAGCTGAAGAGCTTCCGGGCGGATTCCACATCCTTTAGCCCAAGCTGCTCCTGAACCAGCGGGTACATGCTATTAAAACCGTGAGGAATCGGGCGGGCCACATCCAGTGACTCCCCCTGGAAAATCAGTACCTGCGCGTGGTCATCGGTAATCTCAAGCACGAGGGTCGGCGCCTTGCACTCCCGCAGCTCGGCATCGTGGATCAAACCACCGATCGTACCCAGTGTACTCAGCTCAAGCCGCTCGGGATAGAGCCCATAGGAGAGCAACTGCTCCTGAAGTCCCTGTAGCTCCCGGCGCGAGGCTCCACAAAACAGGAGCTCTTTACTGACAGCCTTATCGAGCCGGAACTCCGTACCCTGGGCCGCGTTCAAGACCATGATCGCATACTGGTTTACATCGACCTTAAACTGGGCCTGTACCATCTCCAACAAATAAGCCGGATCCTTTGCACGACCCGGATTATCCAGAGAAGCACGGCGGACCAGCACCTCCCGGGGGTACACACCACAAATCGACGGGCACAACTGCCCTTTGGTCAGCCCTGAGAACTGTGCAACAGTCTGCCCAATCTGCTCAGGACTCTGCCCCAATGGGCACTCCATCAGAGCCTCAATTTGGATAGGCCCCTTAAGGGAATTGACGCGAGCCATCAGCATGACCTGATCGGACACATCAACAAAGAGGGGTTTATTGGCAGATCTGCGCATGGACGCGAAATAGAAGTGGTGATCTCGATGTCTTTCCCGAGCCCAGTCAATTTCCCGATAAGCCAACAGGCCACTGGAAGCAATGCCATGGGGTACAGGTCAACATTGAGCCTCTGTCATAATCGTAGCGGGCTGGCATATGCAATTCTTTTTCCCACTTTCAATGAAGGGTTTACACTTATTTCACCCAGACAAAACCTTCCCCTGGCAAACTAGGCGCTTCACCCCACGCCACAGACTCCCGCCAGTTACCGAGCACAGTCGACTTAATACAGTAGGCCCCGAAACCGTGAGAAAACTAATACCCCACCGCCCCCTGTGACCATGGAAAATCTGCCCCAAAAAGAGCTTTGGCACTGCTCCAGTGGAGTAGATTTCACCAGATGGAGCACCAAAAAGAACTCAAGCGTCCAGCAAGTGGCTTTCGTGTATCTCTTTAGAAAGACGATAGACGCAATGAGGGTTCAAGTCCGGGCGACTGACCGGCACTCGGGGGTGGTCGAAATCCGCCTGAGGGTCGCGCTGCATGCCGATCCGCTGCATCACTGCCTCTGAGCGCCGATTCCCGGTCACTGTAAAAGCGACAATCTCCTCCAGGCTAAATCTCTCAAAACCCATTCGCAGACAAGCCTTTGCGGCTTCGGTCATGTAACCCTGTCCCTGACAGGCTACCAACAGACGCCACCCGATCTCTACTGTTCCGGCAGGCAGGTAGGGCTCAAGATCGGTAGGCGCGATCCCGCACCAGCCAATCGCCGAGTCGCAGTCCTTCAGCGCCAACGCATAAAAGCCGTAGCCGCTCTCGCGAATCTGATCACGCATGCGCGCGAACCGTTCATCTGCCTCCTCACGGGAAGTGCAGGGCAGCAGATAGCGCGTGATAGCCGGATCGGCTACCAGGTCGAAAAACACATCGCGGTCCCGGTCTTCCCAGTTACGCAAACGTAAACGCTCAGTCTCGGCAAGAGTCATAGCTCAGCAGGGGCATTGAGGCGGAAACATATCCACACTCAGTCCGTGCTCGCTACTCCAGCAAGCTGCAAGATTTCGTCAAGCCCTCTACCCTACCCGCGCAGCCGGAAAAGCAAAGCCCACGGCACCGGATGGCGCCATGGACTTGTTAAAGCTCAGGCTACGCAGAATCGTCGGGCGACAGCATCCAGAGGGTTGGCAACATCGCAGCCGGTCAAGGCCGTGCGGAGCTTATCCCTCTGGGCATCAAAATGCGTACAACAGGTGAGTCGCGCCAAAAGGCGCAGACACTACCAGGTGCGCTTCTTGTGACGATTGGCGTGTGAACGCTTCCGCCGCTTGTGCTTGTTCATCTTGAGGCGGCGCTTCTTTTTAAGGTTACCCATGTCTGTTAATTGGCGTTAGTGATACGCAGATTCGTAAATTGGAAAAAGCAGGTGACAATGAAGCTCATCGCCCTTGAGACAAGAAAAAAATGCAAAACAGCTCGTTATTCTGCCCCATCGTCGAATTAACCCCGCAAATGCCCGACCGGGGACCCCCGCGTGGAGGCGATCAGTCTCGTGCATGCTGGCTGAGGCGGCGCTGAAGCACGCCCAGGCCCTTGGGGAGGGGCGACTCCAGCCGAGCCCCATCCGGCAGCTCCAGAGACTCCAGGTGCAGGCACAGGCCGTCATAGAGCGGCTTCTCGACCCCACGTGAGAGGTAATCACGCTTCAGGGCCGACAGGCAGATCGGGGGCGGCCCACCATAAAGCCGGTCCCCCACGACGGGCAGACCCACTTCAGCCGCGTGCAGGCGGATCTGGTGCGGACGCATGTACTTGGCCTCGGCCTTCCACCACGCGTAGTTCCCCAGCCGCTTATCCATCTGGAAAACCGTCTCGCACTTTTTTCCGCTCTGATGCGACACCAGAGCGCGCGGCTCGGTGGTGTGGACGGAAATCGGCAGGCTGCAGGTACGCTTTTTATCCCCACCATCCCAACGGGCCAGAAACCCGAAGGTAAAATTCATCAGGGCAGAGCCATAGGCATCCCGCAGCTCCTCGATTGCCTTCTCGCTGAGAGCGAGGAGCAGCACACCCGTCGTCTCAGGCTCAAGGATGTAAACATGGCGCGCAGCGGTGATCTCGTAGGGCTCCAGCTCGGGCTTACCCATCTCAACCTGCTCATTAAAGGCGGCCAACAGGCCGGGCAGGTCCGGGTGCCAGCGGTGACGGTCCGTGAGGATGCCCGCAGGCTTATCCAGAGCGAGCCAGCGACCCGGCTCGGCCCCGAGTACGGGCAGGCGCAGCGGGCGCTCCCCCAGCAGAGGCGGAGGAAAGCCGATAAAACGTTGATTTTGGGAGGATGCCATATCGAAAATGTACCGGGCACACAGCCCAGGCCAGCTGCCTATGCATTGATCCTCGAAGCGAAGTCTTTGCCAAACAAAAAAACCCCCGTTCCGGCGGGAACGGAGGTCCGTCAAAGGATCGGAACCATCCGGCGCTTAGGCCTTGGCGAAAGCCTTGGCCGAGATCGAGGACTTCTGGCGGGCAGCCTTGTTCGCGTGGATCACACCACGCTTGACAGCCTTGTCCAGGGCGGAGGCATACTCACGAGCGACCTTGGTGCCTTCTTCGCCTTCGGCGGTGCGGGCTCTCTTGGCCAGGGTCTTGAGACGGCTACGCTCGTTGCGGTTGCGCTCCGTGCGAACCTCGGTCTTGCGGATGTACTTCTGGGCTTGTTTGGTGTTGGCCATGGAAAATCGAGTTGGGAAAATGGAAAAGGGGAGGAAATTACGTTTCTTCCCTCCCCTGTCAACGGTAAAAATAATCAGGGGGTCATAAGCCGGATTCTGTCGCCGCCGAAGCGGCTGCTCTCATTTATCTGACGCGCAAGCGCGTCTCCCCGAAGGGATGCGACCTACCCGGGACCGTATGGACGGGCCGCCCGGTCCCCTACACTGTCTTGCACCGGAATGGGTTTACCCTGCCCGCGCGGTTACCCGCAAGCGGCGGTGGGCTCTTACCCCACCTTTTCACCCTTACCCCACGCCGAGGCGCGAGGCGGTTTGTTTTCTGTGGCACTGGCCGTCAAGGCTGGCTCGCGCCGCCCTGCCCCGGCTTTCACCGGGAATCCTGCCCTATGATGTCCGGACTTTCCTCGACCCGGCGCAAGCGCCGAGCCGCGAGAGCTCACCCCTGAAAATTGTAAAAAGAACAGAGGACAAACATCCGCCTCTTTTCCCCCTGCGTCAACTGCGGATTAACATGCCGGATACACCTTACGGATACAAGATACGAGCTTGCCCCATAGAATCGGCCACAGTTTATTCATTTCGCCATGCCTAAGCCCACACTATTGTTTTTATTTCTGTCCGTTTCCCTCTCGATATTTCAAGTCAAACTGCATGCACAAGACCCTCAGGCCTTGATGGATGAAACGCATTTCACATCAACCTACCTTCATAGGTCACACTCCGTATGGTGGATTCCAAGTGCCTATTGGGAGCTCTCACTGCGTCAAGAAAGTGAGTTAACTGAACGGGAGATCAACGAGGTTCTACGTATTTTTGATCCCTACCTGCTCATCATTGTCATCGACGCCAAGATTAACGATGACGGCACAACAAACTGCAGTTCACTTTCGGAGATATGGGCGAAAAGTGAGTTAACAGTGAATGGCAATCTGACATCACCCATCCCAACCACAAAATTATCAGAGGACATGCGTAAAATGCTCAAAGTTTTTCGGCCATTCCTAAAAAACTTACTAGGTAGACTAGGCGAAGGCGCACAATTCCTGGTCTACTCAAATACTGAAGATACTCGCATAGATAGTCGCCTCCCTGGTTCAATAACGCTTAAACTCGGAGATGAAACCTTTCGCTGGCGCTTGCCACTGGGCAGTCTCTTACCGCCCAAAATCGACCCCAAGACCGACGAGACCTTTCCGGGTAATTACAACTTCAACCCCTACACCGGGGATGAGCTGACGGTCGAGAAGTAAACAGCCACCTCCGCGTTGCCGCCCACCATGCCCTCCGCGACCGAAGAGAAGATCATCCGCAGTCTGGACTTCAAGACGGACCAGCGCGAGGCCGCGCTGCGGCAGGCACAGTTCCACTGCGAGCTGCTCGATGACTACATCCGGCAGGAGTTTACGGTCAAGCCCGGCTACACCGTGGAGCACGAGAGCAGCAGCCCCGGCAACCACACCTACGCCATCCGCAAGGGCTCCGGCGAGCTGACCGTGGAGACGAACTTCGGGCTCAACACCACCTACGGCCCCGGCGGCCCCCGCAATTTCTACACCCTCAACCTTGAGGCCAGCCACCGCAACACCGCCCTCGACAATACCGCCGAGGTCAATGATGTGCTCGTGTGGTGCCTGCGTTGTGGCGTCGGAGTGCTCTTCGCCGTACCGATGCTCGTCGTTACCACCCGGTTCAACCACCCGGCCACCGCCAAGGCAATGATGGTAATTGTAGCGGGAGCCGTAGCACTGGGCGGGGCCACCGGCAGCTATGTCGGTACGCTGATCGGACGGGGCATTTTCGCCATCCGCCAGAAGCAGCTCAACCACGCCGGGCAGCTCGACTCGATGCAGGATGAGTGGAGTTTTCTGAGCTCGATCATCGAAGATATCATGATCGAGAACGAAGGCTTCGCCTACAACCACTACAACGGCGGCAACGCCTACGACTAGAGCACTTTCGTTTTAAACACGTGCAACCGAGTGGGAACCACCGGCATCCGTATCCACTCGACGACTACACAAAAAATCCTCCGCGGCGCAGGCCGGGAGGATTTTTTATAACGGCAGGCGCGCTGCCGGAAAGTTCAGCCACGGGCTTACTTACCCAGTACGATGCGCGGGTAGACCGCGAGCGGATCAGGCTGCTCGGCCTTCACGAACCCGAAGTCGCCGGGCGCGATCTGCAGCTTCTTGGTTTCGGGATCGTTGATCAGCAGGCCATTGAGGTTAAACCACTCAACCCGATAGTTGATCGTGATCGGTTTGTCGGTCTCGTTGGTGATATTGGCCTGCAGGACCTTGTTGTTCTTAATCTCGCCGTCCACCAGATCGACCTTGATCTGCTTTTGCAGGACCGGGTCGGCGTAGGCGATACGCTGGGTCTTGTAATCGACGTTCGAGCTGGTCGTACCACAGCCGGCCAGGAAGAACACCGCGATGAGAGAAAACAGGGCAAATCCGAATGTCTTTTTCATAAATCTCTGTTGGCGTTATAGGTTAAGGAAAGCTTAACCCTATTCATTTTTTACGCCTTTTACAGGCAATTCTGTAAAAAGACGCAGAGATAAATCCAGCAGGAGTCCCCTCAGCCGAAGTAAACCCAGTCAACCTCGCACGATAACCGCCGTTACAAATTCCGTCGCGCTGGCGGCGGAATCAGTGATGAGGAAGCATCACGGGTGCAGGGCGTTGCCCTGCCTTATGACTTGGTCAGGATGCCGTCTTCCAGCTCGATGATGCGGTCGGCCACGTCGAGGATGCGGCTGTCGTGGGTGACGAGCAGGATCGTCGCGCCGGACTGCTTGGCCAAGCGCTGAATGTGGTCCACCACCTCGCGGCCGGTCTTGCCGTCGAGCGAGGCGGTCGGCTCATCCGCCAGCACGATGCGCGGATCGTGAACGAGCGCACGGGCGATAGCGACGCGCTGCTTCTGCCCGCCGGAGAGCTGCGAGGGCTTCTTGTTTACATGCTCCTCCAGCCCGACCTGTTTCAAGATGTCGAGCGCCTGCGGGCGGGCACTGCGGGCCGTCTCCTTCGGGTTAAAGGACAGGGGCATCATGACGTTCTGGCACACGTCGAGCGAGGCGATCAAGTGGTGGTTCTGGAAAATGAAGCCGATCTTGCGGCGCACCTGCACGAGGTCCTCCTTGCGGCCTTTTTCCAGGTGCTGCCCGTCAATCTCGATGCTCCCCTTTTGCACCGTGCGCAGGCCGCCAAGGAGCTTCAGGAAGGTGGTCTTACCCGAGCCCGACGGGCCCATGATGATGACGATTTCGCCGGGGTAAAAGTCCGCCGAAACGCCGTGCAGCACCTCCTTCATCCCCTCCCCTTCACGGAAGGAGTAGTGCAGGTCTTTGACGCGGATAATGGGTTGGCGGCTCATGGTGCTAGAAGATTTCAGCCGGGTTGGCATGGCGGAGCTTGCGGGTAGCCAGGGCACCGGCGGTCAGACACATAAAGAGCGTGAGGCCGAAGATGATGGCGCAGTTGGTCAGGCTGAGATACGTGGCCATATGCGCGATGTGCCGGGTAAAGTAAAACAGCCCCCAGGTGAAGAGCGTCCCCGGGATAAACCCGAACACACTGAGGATAACGGACTCCTGCAGGATGACGCTCGTAAAGTAGCTGTCGCGGAAGCCGATGGACTTGAGCGTCGCGTATTCTTCGAGGTGGTCGTTCACATCTGTATAGAGAATCTGATACACGATGACCGCGCCCACAATCAGTGCCACAGCCATTGACGCGGTGATGACGAAGCCGATCGGCGTGCGTTCGCGCCAGTACTGCATCTCGTAGTCGAGGAAAGCCTGCCGGGTGTAGACGCGCACATCGTCGGGCAGGTAGTCGCTCATGGCCTTGGCCACGGCATCGACGTCGGAGCCGGGCTTGAGGCGGATCATCCCAAGGCTGACCACGGAGGGGTCACCGCCCGGCCATAGCGGCAGAAAGGTATCCCGGCTCGCGAGCATGTTGCCATCAGCGACGAAGGTGGGGGAAATCGAAAACAGGCCTTCGATGGTCATACGCTTGTTGGCGACCTCGGTCACGGCCTCGCCGGTCTCGTCCACCTCCTGCACAAACGGCCCCAGCTCGGGGCGCGAGAGGCGGTCGTAGAGGGCGACGCCGTCGCGCTTCAGCTTCCAGCGCTGGGACTCGATCTCCGGGTCATCCCAAGCCTGCACCGCCGGGTCCCAGGCCATGATAAAAACTTCGCGCGTGGTGCGCTTGGCGGTATTGAGCATGGGGAGGCTGCCGACATAGAGCGGCACCGTCTGCTCGACCTCGGGCTCGCCCTCAGCCTGGATCAGACGGCGCAACGGGAAGCCCTTGCTCACGCCCAGATACTCGTACTGGCTGCTGACCATGAAGATGTCTGCGGCCATGCGGGCATGGGGGCCGACCACCTGCTTGAACAGTGCGGAGTTGAGCCCCATCTGGAACATCATCATCGTCACGGCAAAAGTGATCCCCGCCACCGCCGCGAAGAAGCGCTTCTTCTCCTTGATGAGGTTCAGCCAAGCCAGCGGGATGCCCAGCGGCATGAGTTTGTTTAACATGATCGGACCGGGGACTAGGGCTTGATCTTCACGGTGACCTGCGCGCCGATGAGGCTGCGCACGGCGGCCGGGTCGTCCAGCTTGATGCGGACCTGAACCACGCGCTGGTCGGCGTAGGCGGTCGGGTCCCGGCTAAAGATGGCGTTGGCGGCGATCTGCATGCCCACGCGGTCGACCTTGCCGCTCAGTTCACCGCTAAGCGGCTGCCCTGAAATCGTGGCGCTCTGCCCGGCTTTGACCCGCGAAACATCGTCCACGTACACCTCGGCCTCCACAAACATATCCGTGGTATCGGCAAGCGTGACCAGTCCGGCGGGCGGGATGACGGCCTCTCCGGGCCAGACGTTGACCGCGAGCACGACCCCGTCCATCGGCGCTGTCACAGTCGCCTGTGCGAGACGGGCCTTGGCCTGATCGACAGCGGCCTGTGCGGCGGCGATCTGGGCAGCAGCAGCTTCGGCTTCGGCGCTTGCCTGCGCCTGCTGGGCCTCGGCGATGGCCTTCTGGCCAAGGATGGACGCACGCTCCGAGGCGATCACATCCACCTGAGCGGCGGCGGCATCAGCCTTGGACTGCGCGGCGGTGTAGGCGGACTTCAGTTCGTTGTCCTGCGAAATTTTGGTCGCCCCGAGCTTCTTGATCTCAAGCGCGAGGATGCGCTGCTTGGACTGGAGCTGCACGCGGTCCTTCGTACCGGGGTCCCACTCCTTGATCAGACGCGTGTACTCGTCGATCTCGCCCTGGATGCGGTCAACAGCAGCCTGATGCTCGGCCTCGGCACGAGCGATAGCTTTCTGCGCCTGATCGACACCCGTTTGTGCGGCAGAGGCTTCCTTCTGGGCGGCGGAGACGCGCGCATCCAGCGACTGAAGCTGGCTGTCGTAGATCGCGACCTGCTTCCCGGCAATATCCACTGAGGATGAGACGGCGACAGAGCGGGATTGCGCCACCGCGACGTCCTTCTCCGCAGCAGTCACGGAGGCCTGCAGCAGCGGCTGCGTGGTCAGCACCGCCAGCGGGTCGCCTTTCTTCACCGTGGCACCGGGAGTGGTTTTCAGATCTGCGACGATGGCCTGGCCGGTCTCGCCGGCAGGAGCGGCCACCTGCACACTACCCTCGCCGGGGACGATCTTGCCCAGAGCGGCGACGAGGCGGGACTCGCTTTGCCCATGTGCCAGGGATACGGCAGCCAGCGGGAGCAATAGCGTAAAAACGCGCAGGGCCAGCGGCTTGCACCAAGGGGAAATTCGCATCATAGGGAGGCAAATATGCCCATCCCTGCCCAGACTTCAACACGTTTCACCGGACAGTTTTCCCGTTAAACGCCTTCATCCAATTGCTCAATCGGCACAAAAAAGCTCCACCCGCCTAGGCAGATGGAGCTCAAAAGAGTTAGACCGTTACGGGGTCTATTTGCGGCGGCGGCGATAAAGCACCACCATTAGCACCCCCACTCCGAAGAGCATGGCGTAGGTGCTCGGCTCCGGCACTACGACATCATCACTCAGGATATTGATGTAGATGATCTCGCCGTTAGCGACAGTGATCAGCGGATTCTCCCCATCCTTCTGGATGAAGTCCGAGTACGGGAAGCCGTAGACCGTGTTGTCTGAGTTTTCGGCAACGATGAGCGCATACACGCTGTAGTAGTCCGGGTCACTCGGCTGAGCCCCATCAAAGAAATACTCAATGCCGGTGGCTTCGCCCAGTTCGAGGATCTGACCGGAGTTCAGATCGCCGAGGAGCCCCTGAATCGATCCCTCATCTACCGGTGTGATGCTGCCCCAGGCTCCGAGCAGGAAGCCCACATAAAAGTCTTCAACCGCACCGTTAATCGCCTGCATAATGGCTGCCGTTTCAGGGTTACCAGGATCGTTCAGGTCGATACCATCCAGCCCAGGTCCAGAGATGCTGATGGCATTGCTCGTCTCGCCATTTTGCTCCTTGAGCTTAATCGTCTGGGTCTCCGCATCGTATTCAAGCTCAGTGGACGCATAGGAGGGTGCCTTGTAAATCGTCTCTGACTCCAAACCGTCACTGCCGATGGTCAGCGTCAGCCCCGTGTAGTCATTAGAGCCTGTGGATAGAGAGCCACCGGAAAAGGTAGCGGTCGGGTCGGACTCTGTGCCAGAGATCGATCCGTTATTAAAAGTCCAGCTAACCCCGGCTGCGGTACGGTTCATCGACATCGTCGTGGCGTTCTGTCGCAGGGTGTTCACATAACCGGAAAAAGATACGTAGGGCTCTGTCTTACCCGCAGGCAGCGGAGCAACCGTAGAGGGGGCAATAAAGCGCACCACATCGGAATATGAAGAGGTATTCACACCATAACCGTTGTTCCCCAGGACAAATCCGGCCCCGTTGTAGGGATTGGACGGCGTGCTGGGAGTCGCAGCATTGGCGATGGCACTCTCTAGCAGGCTGTTATAGAAAGCGTTGTAGGTCTTGGTGTAGCCCGTGTAGGTGCTGCTGTTGGAGTACTTGCTCAGGGACACAGGGACCGAGGTCCAGTCGGTGGCGGTGATGTCGGCATTACCGCCATTGAGCCCAGCCGCATTCACGGTCAGTTCCACCTTGTCGAAGCGCTTGTAGTAGTCCGTGCTGCTGGTGTTGTTAAAGCCGCCGAGCGTAGCATCATCCAGGGTCTGGCCGATTGAGTAGCCGATACGTCCCGAGTTGACGCTGTCGATCTGGATATTAGCGACGCCACCGTTCCCGGAGACGAGCATCCCGTTCGTCGGTGTCACCGACTGACCGGCCGTAAAAGAAAAACCACCATCGAAGTACAGATACACGTCTTCGGAACGCGTGTTCGTAAACTGGTAGGTGACGCTTTCCGCCACGAGACTCGCAGCGGGAAGGAGCAAGGCTGCTCCAAGTGAAAGAGTAAAGGGGGATTTAATTTTCATGCGCGCTGAAAGGATTTGTCGTTTTAATGACGTGCATCACATCTTATAATAAGGCATTCGCCTGTCAATCTCCGTCGGCGACCCTGTAGATGATAGCAGAAAAGCTGTCTAGTTCAGCCCGACACCATAAGGCCCCTTGCCGGATCTGAATAGCGGCAGCAGTACAACTCCGGCCAAGAGCAGACTTGCCCCGGTGCCCCGGTGTGGCTTTGCTGGGGCGTTTCCATGATGACCGTCGACGAATCCTACGCGCGCTGCCACGATCTGACCCGCGAGCACTACGAGAACTTCCCCGTGGCCCGGCTCGTCCCCAAGGCGATCCGCCCCTACGTGAGTGCGGTCTACGCCTTTGCGCGCACGGCGGACGACCTCGCCGACGAGGGCTGGGGCCAGAGCGCCAGCCCCACCCCGCAGGAGCGTGTGACCGCCCTCGACGCCTACGAGGAGCAGCTCGTCAACGCCGCAGAGGGCCGCGCCGTCTGCGACGAGTACGCGTGGATATTTCTCGCCGTCGCCGACACCATGAAAAAGACCGGTGCCCCGCTTCAGCTCTTTCGCGACCTCTTGAGCGCTTTTAAGCAGGACTGCGTAAAACTGCGCTACGAGACCTTTGACGAGGTGCTCGACTACTGCCGCCGTAGCGCCAACCCGGTCGGCCGCCTCGTGCTCATCCTCCACGGCCACGCCGACGAGCAGAAGTTCGCCTGGTCGGACCAGATCTGCTCTGCGCTCCAGCTGGCCAACTTCTGGCAGGACGTCAGCATCGATATCAAAAAGGACGGCCGCGTCTACATCCCGCTGGAGGACTGGGCCACCTACGGCGTGACCGAGGAGATGTTCTCCAGCCCGCCCGCTACGGAGCAATTTCGCCGCTGCATGCAGTTCCAGGTCGAGCGCACCTATGCGATGTTCAAGGAGGGCCGCGTCCTGAGCCGCCATCTGCCCTTCCCGCTGAGCATGGAGATCCGCATCACCTGGCTCGGCGGGCAGACGATCCTGGACAAGATCATCGCCGCCAACTACGACACCGTCAGCGCCCGCCCCAAGATCAACGCCTTCGACAAGGTCAAGCTCCTGCAAAAAGCCGCCTTCACGCGCTAAGCTGTGTTTTCGCGGGGCTGCGCGCCCCGCACCCGCGGCAGCCGCAGGCTGCACTTCGATGCTGCGCATCGTGTCAGCGATTAGTGAAAACAGCTAAGCTGTTTTCACTAATCGCTGAGCAGAGTATCAAAACTCGGGCACCTCATTGATGTCCTTGAGCTCGGTACCCATAAAAGTGGCGCTATGGCATTTTCTCCTGAAAATGCCAAGGTGATCCGCAGGATCACAGGTGCAGGACACTGTCCTGCCAATAGAGCCTTGCCATAGCGCCGTATTATCCTGACAACTAGCGGCTTCCCCGAAGTACCCATGTCCTCCGAGTCGAAAGAGGCGGTCAAAGCCCGCAAGAAATCCAATCTCGCCTACACCTTTATGTCGCTCGATCCCGAGCGCCGCGAAGCGATGGCGGTGTTTTACGATTTCTGCCGCGTGGCCGACGACATCGCCGACGAACCCGGACGCACCGACGAAGAAAAACGCACGGAGTTTGCCGCCTGGCGCGAGGAGATCGAGGCCTGTTACCAGCCCGAGCCCGGCGAACTGAAGCTCATGCACGAGCTCAAGCCCGTCATCGACCGCTTCGGGGTGGAAAAGGCCGACCTGCTCGCCATCATCGACGGGGTCTCCATGGACATCGGAGGGGCACGCTTCGCCAGCTTCGTGGACCTGAAAAAATACTGCTACGGAGTCGCCTCGGCCGTCGGCCTGGTCTCGATCAAGATTTTCGGCTGCACCCACCCGCGCACCCCGGAGTTTGCGGAGACACTCGGCTACGCCCTGCAATTTACCAACATCCTGCGCGACGTGGTCGAGGACAAGGTCAAGATGGGCCGCGTCTACCTGCCGCAGGACGAGCTGGCCGCGCTCGGAATCAGCGAGGACGACCTCGCCGACCCCACCCGCAACCCCGCCTGCCAGAAGCTCTTCCGGCTCTGCTACTACCGCTGCAAACACTTCTTTAACAAAGCCCGGCGGCTCCTGCCCGACTCCGAGCGCCAGCACCTCAAAGCCGCCCTCGTCATGGGCGCTATCTACGAGGACATCCTGGACAAAATCGCGGCCAACGACTTCGCGATCACGGTCGAGCGCACCCGCCTCTCCAAGGGCCGCAAACTGCGCCTGATGCTGCGTACGCTGCGCCAGATCAAGGGCGAGCCGCAGGCCCGCAGTCTGCCCGGGAGGGCCGCTGTGCTCGGTGGCGGCGTGGCCGGGATCACTGCCGCGCTTGAGCTGGGCATCCAGGGCTTTACGCCGCACCTCTACGAGGCACGCACCTATCTGGGTGGCCGCGCCCACAGCCTGACCGATGCCGCTACCGGCCTGACCATCGACAACGGCCAGCACATCGTCATGGGCTGCTACACGGGATTTCTGCAACTGGTGGAGCTGCTCGGCATCGGCGATAAACTCGAGCGCCAGCCGCGCCTGAAGGTCCCCTACGTCAGCCCCGGCGGACGCTGGTCCGAGCTGGCCTCCCAGCCCCTACCCGGCTCCCTCGCGCTGCTTGGGGGCCTGTTTAAATTTTCCGAACTCAGCACCGCCGACCGGCTGGGCATCCTGCGCATGGGCGTCGTCATGCGCTTGGAGGCTGCCCCGGCTGCCGATGAGACCGCTGGTGACTGGATGGCCCGCCACGGGCAAACCGCCGGAGCCATCCGCGCCCTGTGGGAGCCGTTCTGCGTGGCCGCGCTAAATGAGACGCTCGCCACTGCCAGCGCCCGCCTGCTGCACGAGACGCTGCGCCGCTCGCTCTTCGGCAAGTCCGACGCCGCCGACATCATCGTGAGCAAGGTCGGCCTCAGCGAGCTGTTCCAGCCCGAGGCCGAGCTCTTCCTGAAAAGCATCGGCGGAGGCGTCCATCTTTCCTCTAAAATCGCCGCCCTCGAAATCACCGGCGAGCGCGTCAGCGCTGCCCTGACCCCGCGCGGCGAGCGCATCGAGGCGGAGCTGTTCGTCAGCGCCCTGCCCTGGACCGCCCTGCGCGGCCTACTACCCGAGGACTCACCCCTGCGCGCCCACGTCGAGGCCATCGGCTCGGCGCCCATCATGGGTATCCATCTGGTGACGGATCGCCCGCTCTACACCAACGGGGCGGACTTCGTCGGGCTGCTCGACTCGCCCGTACACTGGGTCTTTGACCGCACCCACACGCTCCCGCCCGAGCACAACGGCAAGCACCTCTACGCCGTCATCGCCAGCGCCGCCCAGCAGTGGCTGGACATGAAAAGCGACGAGATCGTCGCCACCCTGCGCACCGAGCTGGAGAGGTTTTTCCCCGCCGCCAAAGAGATGGAGATCAGCCGCTCGCTCGTTTACAAGAGTCGCGACGCCACCTTTGCCGCGCAACCGGTGACCGAGCTTCACCGTCCCAGCCCGACTGCCGCCCCCTGGCCCAACCTTCTGCTGGCCGGCGACTGGACCGCCACCGGCCTGCCCGCCACCCTCGAAGGCGCCGCCCTCAGCGGCTTCGCCATCAGCGAGGCTCTGGACCGGTAGGTATATTTTGAGGATGGGAAAATAATGTGATTAAGGCCGGAAGCAATAAAACCGCCTCAACCAGTATCAGTCCAATCACTGAAGATTTAATCATGGACGATAAACCACCGACTCCGATAACGGAGTAAGCCCAGGTACCACAATAGACAAACGAGAATAAATAGTATCCTAGTAACCTGTGCCGAAGCCTCTTTCCATATCCCTCATCTGCAAGCTTGGCCAGTAATAGCATTGCGCCAACCGGCAAAACTATCGCAAGGAAAAGCCACACAATCCCCAACAACTCCCAGTACGAGTTAACTCCAGTTGTCATCGCCTCACTCGCAAGCCCAACGCCTCCTAAGGCAGCCAGCAACGCCATTGGAGTTAAAGCTATAAGGCAGCACAACAATATCACACGCTGTATTCGAACTATCATCGCCAGCAGGGAGCAGTAACGTTACCAAGAAAGTTCTACCATCACCCTGTTGCAAGCAGTCTTTACGTTAGCCAACCAATAAGATTTTTCATTACGTCATTTCTTACTCAATCCACCCATGTCCCTGATTCTGATACCTACCGCTTTTGAGGCTGCGCCGTTCGTGCATAAACTCGGGCATGCCGCTTCCTACCAGATGGGGCGCCGCCCGGCGTGGGTCGGCGAAATCGGGAAGCAGACCGTGCACGTCTCGCTCATCGGGATGGGGCCGGTCCACTGTGTCGAGCCCGCCGTCGAGGCCATCCGCCTGGTCAAACCCAAGCGGGTCATCCTGGCCGGGTTCGGAGGCGCACTCGGTCCTTCGCTCCAGCGCGGGGACATCGTGATCGACCGCGGCGAGGGAAAAATCCATACCGCCGCCGACGTCGTCTCCACCCCTGCCGAGAAGGCCGCCATCTTTGAAAAAACCGGCTGCCCGGTCGTCGATATGGAGTCCGCTCCCGTAGCCGAAGCCACCACCGCCGCAGGCGTGCCGCTGACCGTCATCCGCGCCATCAGCGACACCGCCACAGAGGAGATGCCCGCTTTTCTCGACAAGGGATTCGACCGCGCACGCGGCAAGGAAACCCCGCTGCGCATGGCCGCGCACCTGCTCACCCACCCCGGCGACATCTTCCGCCTGCGTCGCCTGCTGCGCACTTGGGACCCCGTCCGCCACGCCCTCGCCGAGGCCATTGCCGCCGAGCTAGCCCAGTAGCGGGGCTGAGTACCTCCGCTGGCATTGATGGGGCTCTGCCCCATCGCTCCTTTCAGTCGCTGCCCCGACAACTCATCAAAAAATGGGGCGCCACCAGGACAAGTCGTGGACCAATGAACACATCTAAACCACAAAGACATTTGGGCGGGCTCGTGACAGGATGAACCTCAATGACGATTAAAGACTCGTGCGCAGCATGAGTCTTTAATCGAAAGTGCAGGCTTTGCCTGCCGCGGGTCTGGGGCGCGGAGCCCCAGAAAAAGACTCCGCCCGGGCCTGCTACTTCAACTCGAGCGGGGAGGTCAGGTCAAAGGACAGGATAGCGCCCTGCTGGTAGACGACCTGCTCGGGTTTGCGGAGCACACCGCTGACGGCGCTGGTGGCCATCCCGGCCAAGGCGTCATTGCCAACATTGTCATCATCGGCAATCGCGCCCCAAGTCGCCCCGGTGGCAGCGCCCTTGGCGGCCTCGCCGATCATCCCCTGCCCGCGCCGGCTCTCCGACTGAGCACTGGTGCTGATCGCATACTGCTGGCTGCCCACGGTGATGCGGGTCAGTGTAAAGCTCAGCGAGGCGTTACGGCCCAGCACGCGGCGAGCCTGTCGCACCTCGACCACCTTGCCCTCCACCTTGGAGCCTGCCGGGGCGACGACTTTGTCGCCGATGGTGAGCGGGGATACCAGCGTACCCGTAAAGACCTGCCCCTCCTGCGCGTTTTTCGAGTCCAGCTCCTGACCGAGGGAAACCACCAGCGGCGTACCCGCCTGAATCGTGCCCGAGGCAGCCGAGCTGGATGACGAAGTATCCACGCTGGTGCTCTCGCTCACCGGCACAGCCGAATCCGCAGCAACGGCACTGCTCGTAGTCACAGGCCCGCTTCCACCAAAGGTGATGGCCGCAACCTGCGAGACCGGGAAGGTCTTGATGTCCGAACCGATTTCAAAGCGTACGCTGGCGATGGTGCCACCGGCGTAGGTGCCGTTGTGAACCGTGCCGTCGCGCAGCTGGAGCATGTCCGCTGACGCCGACGAGGCGAGAAGTGCGATGAGAGAGAGCGAGAGGAGAGATTTCATGGCCCTAACTACACGTTATAACCGTCCGTAAGTCGAGTGTGGACTCGTAACTGGGGCCTATCCCGCTGCCCGATGGGGAAGAACTGATTTGCCCCCTGACTTGGGGCACAAAAAAAGCCGGGCACGAGGCCCGGCTCTGAAAAGATGTATGAAGCGGATAGCTTACACTTCGCGCTGCACCTGACGGGTAGCGCGGTTGGCGGCGACATTCTCCAGCAGCTCGTCACGCACGGTGGCGGGCTCCTTAGAGGAGGAGCAGCAGGAGCTGGCCCCGCAGGACTCCTCACGCTTCTTGGCGTCAGCACGCAGCTGTGCGTAGAGGCGTTCCTCGTCGTCGGTGAAGGTAACCGGCTTGTGCATGCCCTTGTTGGCCTTCCACATGCGGATCGCACCACCGAGGGAGAAGCTGTCGTCCACGGCGCTGGCTTCGTAGCCACAGTGGACCATGCAGTCCTTACAGCGCTCGTCCGTGCCGTGCTGACCGAAGCGCTTCCACTCGGTCGTTTCCATCAGCTGCTTAAAGGTCTTGGTGTAGCCGTCGCCGAGCAGGTAGCAGGGCTTCTGCCAGCCGAAGACGTTGTACGTCGGGTTACCCCAGGGGGTGCAGTCGTAATCGATGTCACCCTTGAGGAAGGCCAGGAAGTTCGGGCTGTGGTTAAAGCGCCATTCCTTCTTGGCACCGCCGAGGATCTTCTTGAAGAGGACCTTGGTGCGGTCGCGCTCGAGGAAGATTTCCTGATCCGGGGCCTTTTCGTAGGGGTAACCGGGCGAGGTCATCATGCTCTCGACGCCGACCTCCATCATGAGGTCGAAAAATTCGTGGACGCGCTCGGGGTTGGCGTTGTTGAACAGCGTGGTGTTCGTGGTCACGCGGAAGCCCATGTCCACGGCCTTCTTGATCGCCTTCAGGGCGGTGTCAAAGGTGCCGTCGCGGCTGACAGAGCGGTCGTGCTCTTCCTTCAGCCCGTCCATGTGCACGGAGAAGGTGAGCTGCTTGTGCGGCTTGAACTTCTTGAGCGCGCGCTCCAGCAGGAGGGCGTTCGTGCAGAGGTAAATGTAGCGGCCCTGCTTAATCAGGCCCTCGACGATCTGGTCCATCTCCGGATGGATGAGCGGCTCGCCCCCGGCGATGGAGACGATCGGCGCGCCACACTCCTCAGCCGCAGCCAAGGCCTTTTCGGCGGAAACGCGCTTCTTCAGAATGTGCTCCGGGAACTGGATCTTACCGCAGCCCTCGCAGGCGAGGTTGCAGCGGAACAGCGGTTCGAGCATGAGGACCAGCGGGTAGCGTTTGCGACCACGCATTTTCTGGCCGAGCACATAAGTGGCCACGGTCCAGGCTTGTGAAAACGGAACTGCCATAAGCGGGTGAAGGTGTCGTCGATCAGAGCTGCTGTCAAGTGCGATTAGGACGCCTTGCAGGGGCTCAAAATGTCTGGTTTAGGTCAGAAAGGCCCGCACAACGGGCCATATGCAATCAGGTTAAGGTGAGAACAATGCGCAACAAGTGGCCAGACGCAAACACAAACTTGAGAGGCCAGGCGGGTTGCACCCGCAGGCATTAAGGGGCTTGCCCCTACGGCACTGCGTGCCTACCCCGTGCGCGGTCACTCACCCTTCGCAGCCGTAGCCGACCTCGTCCGGGTAGGAGCCGGAGGCCACGGGGACGCCGTTGACCAGCGGGTACTTGTAGGTCTTGCCCTGGAAGTTGCGCAGGACGACCTCCGAGTCGGTGATCTTCTGCACATACTCGGGGTTGACCGGGACCTTGCCGCCGCCGCCGGGGGCGTCGATCACGTACTGAGGCACCGCGTAGCCGGTAGTGTGGCCACGCAGTTGCTGGATCAGCTCAATGCCCTTGCGGACGTCGGTACGCAGGTGAGCGCTGCCCGTGATCAGGTCGCACTGGTAAAGGTAATACGGGCGCACGCGCATCATGAGCAGGCGGTGCACGAGGCTCTTCATCGTCTCCAGGTTGTCGTTTACCCCCTTGAGCAGGACGCTCTGGTTGCCGATTGGCACACCGGCGTAGGCCAGCCGCTCCGTCGCCTGACGCAACTCCTCGGTGCACTCGCGCGGGTGGTTGACGTGGATACTCATCCAGATCGGCCCGTGCTTTTTCAGAGTTTCACAAAGCTCGGGCGTGATGCGCTGCGGCAAAAAGACCGGGATGCGTGAGCCGATGCGGATGAACTCCACATGCGGGATGGCCCGCAGGCGGCCCAGCAGGTAGTCGAGTTTCCGCTCGGAGAGGAGCAGCGGGTCCCCTCCGGAGAGGAGCACGTCGCGCACCTCGGGGTGATCCTCGATGTACTTGAGCCCGGACTCGAACTCCGGGTGGAAATTGTAGTCCTGCGCGTTGGAAACCAGCCGCGAGCGCGTGCAGTAGCGGCAATAAGAGGCGCAGCGGTCCGTAACCAGAAACAGCACGCGGTCCGGATAGCGGTGCACGATGCCCTTGACGGCCATGCTCCCCTCCTCGCCGACGGGGTCGAGCAGCTCCTCGGCCGAGGTCTCCATCTCCTCCTCGCGGGGGATGATCTGGCGGCGGATCGGGCAGTCCGGGTCATCCCGGTCGATGAGGTTGAAAAAGTAAGGCGTGATGGCCAGGGCGAGCTTACGCCCCGAGAAGTAACAACCCGCGCGCTCCTGCGGCGAGAGCTCCAGGTACTGCTCGACCTGCTCGACCGTCGTGAGGCGGTTCTTCAGTTGCCACTTCCAGTTTTTCCAGTCACTGGCGGGGACATGACTCCAAAGCCCCTGGCCTTGGAACCACTGTTGGGTTTTGTCCTGAGGGTACATGTATTAACGTGAGAGGAGGATCATATAAACTCATCTTCCCAAAAAATGCAACCACCATTTTAAATATTTAAAAACTTCAATATATTTGCCTTGTATAAAACCGACGCTTGAATTCAATGTTTCATACAGGCCATGAGCACGCTCCCTACGATTAAGACCCAGGAAGAACTCGCCCGACAACTGTGGGCGGTGGGGGATATCGTGCGCCTGCAAATCCTGGACCTGCTACCCATGAGCCCGGACTGCAAGCACGTCAGCAACGTCTCGCAGCTGGCCGAAAAGCTCAACCTCTCCCAGCCCACCGTCTCGCACCACCTGCGCGTCCTGCGGCAGGCGGGCATCGTCGAGTACCGCAAGATGTGCCGCGACGTGTACTACTGGAAAAATGCCGACGAGGCGCACGCCTTGGCCGAATCCCTACGCCGCGTCCTCATTGAGGACGGCGAACTCCCCTCGGAAAAGTAGCGGACTGGCAGTTGCCCAGGCGGGGCCGCACTTCCAGTTTTATAGGGCCGTTCGGCGGTAACCAGGCGATCGGCAAAAAGTTATTCACCGCCTAGCCGTCCTAACTAAGGCGTTACCCTTGGGCCGCTCCGGGCTATCGCCCCCTGAGCTGCATGAATGATTGTCATAAATAATCAAAATACAGTGCGCAGCGGATGGACTTTCCCCGGATGCCGCTTTAGACTCCCGTTAGCCATGGAAGCACTGTTCGCTAGGCCTCGCTCTGCTCCCACCAGAGCGAAGAAAACACACGCGGCTCGCCCAGAGGGCCGCACCCGCCCGCGTATTCTGATAGCCCAGGACGGCTTTATCGGACAGCACCGGGCGATCCAGCGACTAAGCCAGGCAGGATACGAAATCGAACTGGCTCACAGCGGCGTCGAGGTGATGAACGCCGTGCGTGACCACGATTACGACCTCGTCCTGATGGATGTCGAACTGCCTGACCTCAATGGGGTTATCGCAGCCCGAACTATCCGCATGAACTGGAGGGACCACGCCCCGCGCCTTGTCGGGCGCTCGCGTTCGCCCTTCCCGGAAGACTACCAGACGATCAAAGAACAAGGAGATATGGATGCGTGCATCTCCTGTAAACTCCCGGAACAGGAGCTGCTCGCTCTCATCGCCGACTGCCTGAAAGACACCCCCGCCGCCGTTTGACACCCCATCGAAAGAGCCGGTACAGGACTCCGCAATCGCCGATTGCGGGCGGAAAAGTGTTTTTTTATTTGCCCCCAGGTGAGGCTGGCATTTCTTTGGTCCGCTAATGGGCACCTCACGTAGCGGTATTCTCGCCTTGGAAGATGGCAGCGTCTTCCGGGGTAAAGCATTTGGCGCGGCCAAGACCGTCGTCGGCGAAGCGGTCTTTAACACGTCGATGACGGGTTATCAGGAGATCCTCACCGATCCCTCCTACTATGCGCAGATCGTCACCATGACGGCCTCGCAGATCGGTAACTACGGGATCAACCCCGAGGACGAGGAGTCCGACGGCCCGAAGGTTTCCGGCTTTGTCGTGCGCGACCTCTCCCCTGTCTCCAGCAACTGGCGCAGCACCCTGTCCCTGCCCGAGTACCTGGAAAAGAACCTTATCCCCGGTCTGTCGGGCGTCGACACGCGGGCCATCACCAAGCGCCTGCGTGTAGCCGGTGCCATGAAGGCCTGCCTGAGCACGGAAGAACTCTCCGACGAGGAAGCCGTGCGCCGCGCCAAGGAATGGCCCGGCCTGGTCGGCGTGGACTATGTCAAGGAAGTCACCTGCAAGGACCCCTACGACTTCGACCCGGACGGCTCCCTGAGCGAACCTTTTAAAATCACCGGCACCACGCTCAACCACTTTACGCGCCCGGAAAAGACCTTCAAGGTCGCGGCCTTCGACTTCGGGGCCAAGCACTCGATCTTCAAGCGTCTGCACAACCACGGCTTCGATGTGTACGTGGTGCCCGCCACCGCCAGCCCGGAGCAGGTTCGTGAGCTGGCCCCCGACGCCCTCTTCCTCAGTAATGGACCCGGTGACCCCTCCGCTGTCACCTACGCCCACCAGAGCATTTCCAAGCTGATGCAGGATTACCCGACCTTCGGGATCTGCCTCGGCCACCAGATCATCACTCACGCTCTCGGCGCCAAGACCTTCAAGCTGAAGTTCGGCCATCGTGGCGGAAACCAACCGGTCAAGAACATCGAAACCGGCCAGGTCTCCATCACTTCGCAGAACCACGGCTTTGCCTCGACGCGTGCCGAAATCGAAAAGTGCGGCGGCGTCGTGACCGAGCTTAACCTCAATGACGACACCGTCGAGGGCCTGCGCCACAAGGAGCTGCCGATCTTCAGCGTACAGTACCACCCGGAGGCCGCCCCCGGCCCCAACGACGCCGACCCGCTCTTCACGCAGTTCTACGAGATGGTCGCCAAGGTCAAGGCCTAGGCCCAAGGACAGAGTCCTTGACCTGTGATCCTTCGATCACTTTGGCATTTTCAGGAGAAAATGCCATGCGCAGTGCATACGTACCGGGACAGCTAATGGGTCTCCAAAGGGTGGCGACCCAGTTATGATGTTTGTCATCTCAGCGATTACCGCAATGAGCGAAACTCATTGCGGTAATCGCTGACACGATGCGCAGCATCGAAAGTGCAGGCTTTGGCTGCCGCGGGTGCGGGGTGCGTAGCCCCGCTCTCTCCCCATCTACCTTCCGCCATTTGCGAGCTGACGCTCGACGATGGCGCGGGTCTGCTGCCAGCCGGGGTCGTTAGCGTAGGCGGGAGCGGCCTTTTCCAGCGCGTAGGCGGCTTTCTGCCACTGGCCAATCTTGGTGCGGGCCAGGGCGAGGTTATACCAGGCGCGGTAAAAGTGCGGGTCGAGGGAAACGGCGTTCTCCAGCAGCGGAATCGCCTCTTCGAGCTGCCCCTGTCCTGCATAGAGCAGCGCCAGCGAGTAGTGCAGTAGCGCGACTTCGGGTGCTTTATCAAGCGCCTGCTGCAGCAGTTGCTCGGCAGCGGCATTATCGCCCATCATACTGTACATGACCGCTCCCTGACGCAGGATTTCCGGGGAGGCAGAGTCGAGCGCCACCGCCTGCCGGATGAGTTGCTTGGCCTGCGCGGTGTCACCCTCGCGGATTTTCTGGTCGGCCAGCATAAAGGCCCCCATCACGCGATCAGACTGAAACTCCAGATAAGCCTGCCACTCCTGTGCCGCCTCGGCATCAGGAACGGATTGCCCCCAGCCTGCGTAAGCCTGCTCGGCGGCGATGCGAACGTTACGGGACGGGTCCTTCAGGCGCGGGGCGATCACAGGCTCCGCCTGGGGCAAACGGGAGAGACCACCCACGGCCCGCGCGCGAACCATCGAGCTGTCATCCTCCAACGCTTTTTCCAGATAGGCCAGCACATCAGCTTGCGGCACGTAGTAGCCAAGCAGCCCGGTGTAGGTGGCTCGCCAGGCGTGGTTGGGCTCGTCCGCTGCGAGCTGTAGCAGCGACTGGGCTGCGGCGGGCTCACCGGCGTACGCGGCAGCCAGTGTGCGGGCGCGCTGGCGCTGCAGCTTGTTTGCAAGTTTATCCCCGTACCATTTTTCAGCCCATTCGACGGCCCACTCGGTCGATTCTTCGGTGTGGCAGCGCTGGCAGGCATTGGGGATGCCCAGCTCAGCGGTCATGAGCGGATCGGGCGAGAGAAAGCCGTGGTCGCGGCGTGGGTCGCGCTGCATGTAGGTCGTCTGCGGCATGTGGCACTCGACGCAACTGTTACCCATGCTGCCGGGGGCATGGTGACCGTGCGCGACCGTGTCGATGATCTTCGCCCCGTCCAGCCCGGTACTATGGCAGCGCATACACAGGCTATTGTCCGCGATGGGCAGAATCGTCTTGCCGGAGTGCGGGTTGTGGCAGTCCAGACAGGTGACCCCGGCGTGGCCCATCGGGCTCATCAGGAAGGACGCGTAAACGTAGTCCTCGTCGAGAATCTGCCCATCCGGGTGATAGAGGCCCGGTTGATCCGGCAGCGCCAGCGCGAAGTGCTGGTGGTAAATATCGCCCGGCTTAAAGGTGTCGGGTGTCAACTGATCTCTGCGCGAGTGGCACGAGGCGCAGTTCTCCATCGCCCGGCGCGCGCTGAGGGTCTTGACCGGTGGAGCGTAGTCCGGGCCAGCAGCGGCCACGTGCTCCTCCATCCCCGTATGGCACTGCATGCAGGATACGCCCTGCTCCAGCCATGTCGTGTGGTAGCTGTCGCTTTGCCAATCAAAGTTTTTCTGGTACTCGGTCATGTGGCACCAGGCACAGTTGGCGTTCCAGTTCATCCCCTGCCCCGCCCAGTGGCCCCACTCACCACTGTGGCGCTCGTCCCCTTTAAACACATCAAACCACTCGTCGGCAGCCGGATCATAGGCGACGCTCGTACTCTGCCAGCGCCCACCGGGCAGACGGGCCAGGTACTGGCGCAGCGGGATGACCGCGATCACACCCTCCAGCGCATAGCGCTCAGCGTCACCGCCGTCATCCGGCTGGACCTTCATCCAGAATTTCCCATCAGCCAGCGTAAATCCAAAGGTCTCGCCCGGCACGGCAATCTCGCGCGGCGGGTCAAAGGCAGGGGCATCCAGCGCGACCGAGACCGGGCGGTTCGCGTGCGCGTGGTCGCTCGGCAGCCAATCCTGAAAAGCATCCTCATGGCAGGCCCGGCACGCCTGCGCGCTGAACTGCTCATGGCGCTCCGGAAAAAACGTGATCGGAAAAGCCGCCGTCCCCTCAACCCCTGTCGCCGTCGTCAATACCGGCGGTGCCTCCTCGCGGTGCAGGCGGGAGAAAATGCCCCAGCCAGCACCGACCACAGCAAGCGCCCCCAGTCCGATTAGCAGAAGTCGAGTCGAGTCCTTCAATGAACAAACATGCTTATGATCCGCACCCGTGAGTCAAGGACCGTTCATCTCAGGCCTGGGATGTGAGACAGTCAGCGACAACTCCGGCTTGACCCGCGCCGGGGTTCCCCCACATCTTTAAGGTTTTTCCTTTTAACGAAGTACCAGTCATGTCCAACCAAGCTCCCGAAACCCACGAATTCCAGGCCGAGGTCAAGCAAGTCCTCGATATCGTCGTCCACTCGCTCTACACGGACAAGGATATCTTCGTCCGCGAACTCGTCTCCAACGCCTCTGATGCGCTGGAAAAGCTGCGCCACACTCAGTTGACCGAGAAAGACATCTACGACGATAACCTCGGGCTCGAAGTCAACCTCACCACCGACGATGCCGCCGGGACCCTTACGATCCAGGACTTCGGTATCGGCATGACCCGCGAAGAGCTGGTCGAAAACCTCGGCACCATCGCCCACTCCGGCTCCAAGGCATTCCTCCAGGCCATCAAGGAAAACGGCGGCATGAACGAGAACCTGATCGGTCAGTTCGGCGTCGGCTTCTACAGCGTCTTCATGGTCGCCAAGGAGGTAAAGGTCTTCACGCACACCTGGAAGAAAGACGGCGAGGGCCTGTGCTGGACCTCCGACGGCTCCGGTAAGTACACCATCGAGCCCTCCGAGGGGCAGCGCCGCGGCACGAAGATCGTCATCACCCTTCAGGAAGAGTACAAGGAGTTCGCCCAGAACGACCGCGTGAAGGATATCCTCGAGCGCTACTCCAGCTTCATCGAGTTCCCGGTCAACCTCAACGGCGAGAAGGTCAACACCACGCAGGCCGTCTGGCTCAAGAACAAGAACGATGTATCCGAAGACGAATACAAGGAGTTCTACAAGTTTCAGGCCAAGGCCTTTGACGAGCCGATGGACTGGATGCACTTTTCGGCGGACGCGCCGCTGGCCGTCAACGCGCTGATCTACGTCCCCGGCTCAAACCCCGAGCTGCTCGGCTTCGGGCGCACCGAGCCCGCCGTGGCCCTGCACTGCCGTAAGATCCTCATCGATCCCGAGCCGCCGGAGCTCCTGCCCGAGTGGCTGCGCTTCCTCAAGGGCGTAGTCGACTCCGCCGATTTGCCGCTGAATATTTCCCGCGAGTCCATGCAGGACAGCTCGCTGGTCAAGCGCCTGGGCGAAGTCATCACCAAGCGCTTCATCAAGCACCTCGGGGAGGTTTCCCGCAAGGACGCCGAGAAGTTCGAAAAGATCTGGCGCACCTTTGGCGTGTTTATCAAGGAAGGTGTCGCCACGGACATGACGCACCGCGACAAGCTCTCCGAGCTGCTGCGCTTCGAGTCCTCCGAGACCGAGCCGGGTAAGCTCACCAGCCTGCAGGCCTATGTGGACCGCATGAAGGAAGACCAGAAGGCGATCTACTTCCTCGCCGGTCCCAGCCGCAAGGCCATCGAATCCGGCCCGTACCTGGAGGCTTTCAAGGCCCGCTCGCTGGAGGTCATTTACTGCCTGGAGCCGATCGACGACTTCGTCATGCAGCACCTGCGCGTGTTCAAGGAAAAGGAGCTGACCAGCGCCGACCAGGATGAGCTCGACCTCGGCGACACCACCAAGGAAGCCGAAGGCGAAGAACTGGCCAAAGAACAGCTCGACGCCCTCTGCGCATGGTTGAAAGAAACCCTCGGTGAAGACCGCGTGAAGGAAGTCAGCGCGGGCAAGCGCCTCGTGGACAGCCCCGCCCTCGCCCTCAACGCCGACAAGATGATGACCTCGCACATGCGCCGCATGATGAAGGCCATGGCTCAGGCTCGCGGCGAGGACGCTGGTGCGGACATGCCCACCCTCGTCAACCTCGAGCTCAACCCGCGCCACGGCCTGATCAAGCACCTCGCCGAACTCAAGGACAAGGACGCCGACACCGCGAAACTGGTAGCCGAGCAGGTCTACGACAATGCGCTCATCTCCGCCGGTATGCTGGAGGACCCGCGCGCCATGATCAACCGCCTCCACCAGCTTCTGGAAAAGGTCGGCTCTAAGGCGTAAAAGCCGCAACGCATTTACCACTCAAGCCCGCGCAGGAAGCCCTCCTGCGCGGGCTTTTTTTATGCGCCGGGTCCCGGCTATTTATTCAGGCTTTCCCCCTGCGATAAATACGTTATCCTATCCCCATGAGATACATCGCTGCCGCCATCCTCGCCCTGTACGCCCTCTCCCCTCTGACCGGCTACGGAGAAATCATTGAGGTGCAGGACGTCTCGACGCCCCCCAATCAGCTGGCCACCAACCGACTGCCGGACGCATTAAGCCAAAGCATCAACGCCTACACACGCGGTGGAAGCGGATCGGCCATCACCGTCCTGACCAATGCCACGCCCATCGTAAGCAACAAAAAGAATTTCGCAGCGACGATGAGGTCGGAATTCAGTGTGGCGGAAAAACTCTTTGGAATTCTCCTCAAGGTGGAGCCTATTTTCGTCCGCCACATCTCGGTAAGCTACCGCCAATACTACGTCCTATATGGCTACCGTGACGGCGTGCTGTTCGCCCGCTACGACTTTTACCGCTCGGATAATGACGACTACCTCGTCGACTGCGCCTTTTCCCGCGACCCGGACAAAATCCTGCCACCACTCAGCGAGAACGTGGAGTACTGACGCGACCGACTACTTCGCGATTCCCTCAAACACTTCCACATAGCGGCGGGCGATAGCCTCGGCGGTATGCTTGGCGAGATGATCGGGAGCGTGAGCGAGGAGGCTCTGGCGGCGGGCCGGGTTGGCGAGCAGGTCGCGCAGCAGCGGGCGCATGGCACCGGCGTTGTTATTCGGGAAGGTCACTCCGCACGGCCCGGCTGCATCGGGCAGCCCGCCCCCGGCCGAGACCACGGGCACGCAGCCGCAGGCGATCCCCTCCAGTGCGACGATCCCGAAGGGCTCGTTCCAGCGCGAGGGCACGGCGAGGAGTTTGTGCTGGTTCAATAGCGTAACCAGCTCAGGGCCGGACTTCATCCCGGTAAAAATAATATCACGCCCCTCTGCGCGGGCTTCGAGCGTGGCGCGGGCAGGCCCATCACCGATGATGGTGCAGCTTACGTCCAATCCCTCCAGCGCGTCGATGAGCAGGTCCGCCCCTTTATCCGAGACGAGCCGCCCGAGAAAGACCACGTCGCGCTCCTTCGGGATATCCTCGTCGCGGCGGAACAACTCGTCCCGGTACGGATTCCCGATAATGATCGATTTGCCGGGCAGGGCCTCGGCGATAGCGCGGCTGATGGCGACATTATGGACCCGCGTGGAGGCGAGCTTTTTTATAACATCCTGCCACCCGATGCGCCCTGACGGACGCATGAGCCAGGTCTGGTGCGTGACCACCGTCGGCGTGCCTTTGAGCAGAGCCGAGCCGAGTGTTTTCAGGCTGATGTTGTTTTGCCAGAAAACATCGCACCACCCCAGCAGCGACTTAAGCTCCGCTCGGTCGGGCTGACGGTGGACGGCATAGGGAAACTCATCCGGCGCACCTGAGGGTGTCAGCGTGACGAGCTTCACCTCGTGACCGAGCTTTAGAAAAGCCTCCGCCAGCATGGCCGAAACGGCCTCGATCCCGCCCACGCAGGGATGAAAGACATGGGAGCCGACGAGGATGCGCATCGTAGAGTCATTGCCTCATGTGCGTGAGATCGAGTCAATCCGCATTTACCGGGACGTACTTGATCTTTGCGCCGGGTTACGGCATGATAGATACCCTCGCAACCTGCAACCTCCCCGACTCCTACCATGCCTCTGCAAACGCTCAACCCCGCAACCGGCGAACTTTTACGCGAATACCCGGAGATGGAACTGCCCGAGATCCTCTCCATCCTCGAAAAGGTCCAGGAGGACTTTGGCCCGTGGAGCAGGCGACCCGTGGCGAAACGTGCCGCACGCTTCAAGCGCGTGGCCGAGATCCTGCGTACGGAGAAGAAGGCCTTCGCTGCCGTGATGACGAAGGAGATGGGCAAGCCGATAAAGGAGGCTGTCTCCGAGATCGAGAAATGCGCCTGGTTGTGCGAATACTACGTCGAGAAAGGCCCGGAGTTCCTCGCTGACCAGTCGATCGAGACCGAGGCCTCGGAGAGCTTCGTCACCTTTCAGCCACTGGGGATCGTGCTCGCCGTCATGCCTTGGAACTTCCCCTTCTGGCAGGTCTTTCGCGCCGCCGTCCCGGCGCTGATCGCGGGTAACGCCGTCGTCCTCAAGCACGCCTCCAACGTCCCCGAGTGTGCCCTGACCATCGAGGCGATTTTCCAGCGGGCTGGCTTTCCGCTAAATATTTTCCGCACCCTGATGGTCACCTCCGCCAACGCCGCGGTGATCGTCGCCCACCCCTATGTACAGGGCGTCACGCTGACCGGCTCCGAGGAGGCGGGAAAAAAGATTGCCGCACAGGCCGGTACGCAGCTGAAGAAAACCGTCCTGGAGCTGGGCGGGTCGGACGCCTACCTCGTGCTCGCCGACGCCGATCTGGAGCTGGCCGCGAAGACCTGCGCAGCCTCCCGCATGATCAACGGCGGCCAGACCTGCATCAGCGCCAAGCGCTTCATTGTCGTCGAGCGGGTGCGGGCGGAGTTTGAAAAAGCCGTCGTCGAGGCCATGCGCGACTACGCGATGGGGGACCCCAAGCAACCGGATACCAAGCTCGGCCCGATGGCTCGCACGGACCTGCGCGACGAGCTGC
Source organism: Ruficoccus sp. ZRK36 (assembly GCF_019603315.1). NCBI lineage: Bacteria > Pseudomonadati > Verrucomicrobiota > Opitutia > Puniceicoccales > Cerasicoccaceae > Ruficoccus > Ruficoccus sp. ZRK36. The sequence goes on along the minus strand of NZ_CP080649.1, from coordinate 1,502,320 downwards.
ACGGGCAAGTCCAGCGTTGCCTGAACGAGGGGGCCACCCTCCTGCTCGGCGGCGAAGTCCCCGACAAGCCCGGCGCGTGGTACCCGGCCACCGTCCTCACGGACGTGAAGCCCGGCATGCCCGCCTACTCGGACGAGCTCTTCGGCCCGGCGGCCGCGATCATCCCGGTCAAGGACGAGGCCGAGGGCATCGCCGTGGCCAACGACACCCGCTTCGGGCTCGGCGCGGCGGTCTTCACGCAAGACATCGTGGAGGGCCGCAAGATCGCCCGCGAGGAGCTGCACGCGGGCGCAGTGGCGGTCAACGACTTCGTCCGCAGCGACCCGCGCCTGCCCTTCGGCGGCATCAAGGCCAGCGGCTACGGCCGCGAGCTGGCAAACTTCGGCATCCACGAGTTTGTGAACATCAAGACCGTGGTGGTGAAGTAAGGAATAAAATTTTGCCACAGAGGCACAGAGGACACAGAGCACTTGTCTAGCAGCATCACACGTACTTCTTATTCAAAACCCATGGACCCCAACCATCCTTCTGTTAAACTCCTCAAGCGGGCCATCGTAGCGCCCATTCCGCTGGCACTGTTTTTCATGCTCCCCGTTTTCGTGATCCCCGAAGAGGTGACAAAGCCAACCTTCATGCCGATGTTCATCGGTGCGGTGGCCGTCCTGTTCGTTTCCATTATTAACTACAGCTATTTCAAGAAGGCCATCCGCGACACCGCCCAGAAATGACCGACGATTTCCAGCAGCACTATTCCGAGAGCGGTTTCTGGGACAAGGTCCAGAAGTTCTCGAAGCAGATCGGGCGTGAGGTCTTGGAAAAGGCGCTCGTGCTCTACTACACCGGCATCGACGAGAAAACGCCCAAATGGGCCAAGACGGTCTTGTTCACGGCGCTCGGATACCTCATTCTCCCCCTAGACACGATCCCGGACATCACGCCGGGCGTGGGCTTCGCCGACGACACCGCCGCCCTGCTGGCCGCGGCCGCCAGCGTGGCCAGCTGCATTTCCGAGAAACACCGCCAGCAGGCGAAACAGAAGATCAAAACCTGGTTTAAAGCCACCTCCACTTCCAATCCCCCCGACGAAAACACCTGACCCATGGCCGCACCGACTCCTCCGCGTAAACGACCCGCCCGCAAAACCGCCACCGCCACCTCGAAGGCTCCGCGCACTCCCAAAGGCAAGGCCAAGTACCCGTATTTCAACCGTGAGCTGAGCTGGCTGGCCTTTAACCGCCGGGTGCTCGATCTGGCTGCCTCACCGACTCAGCCCCTGCTGGAGCGGTTAAAGTTCCTGTCCATTGTCAGCTCGAACCTGGACGAGTTTTTCGAGATCCGCGTAGCCGGGCTCGTGCAGCAGGTCGAGAGCGGCGTGATCGAGGTCGGGCTCGACGGGCTCGGCCCGAAGGAACAGCTCCGGCGCATCCACAGCATCACCGGCAGCCTCGTCTCCGACCAGTACGCCTGCTGGCACCAGCAGCTCGTGCCCGAGATGAAAAAGGAGGGCATCGTCTTCAAGACGCGCGACGAGCTAACCCGCAAGGAAAAGCTGTGGCTGGCCAAGTACTTCGAGCAGGAGGTGTACCCGGTGCTCACGCCGATGGCGATTGACCCGGCCCACCCCTTCCCGCAGCTCGTTAACAAATCCCTCAACATCCTCGTCAGCCTGAAGGAGCCGCGCACCCGCCGACACCCGCCCAAGATGGCGATCGTGCCGGTCCCGCGCATCCTGCCTCGCGTGGTGCACATCGACCCCAAGGACAAGGGCCCGCAGACCTACATCTTCCTCAGCGACGTCATAAAGCTCCACTACGACCAGCTCTTTCCCGGCTTCAAGGTGCTCGGCGCGTGGGCCTTCCGCATCACCCGCAACAGCGACCTCTACATCGACGAGGAAGAAGTCGAAAACCTGCTCAAGCAAATCGAGGAGGAACTCCACAAGCTCCGCAAGGGCGACCCGGTACGCCTTGAGATCGAGAACGAGGTGGACGACGCCATGCTCCACCAGCTCACGAAGGCCATTGACCTGCCCTCGGATTTTATCGTACGCATCGACGGGCCGATCAACCTGATGCGCCTGATGAGCGTCTATGGCATGATCGAGCGCCCCGACCTCAAGGACGCCTCCTTCCAGCCGAACATCCCGGCCGACCTCTCGCAGCCCGATAAACTCTTCGCGAATATCCGGCAGGCTGACTTTCTCCTGCACCACCCGTACGACTCCTTTAACCCGGTGGTGGACTTTCTGCGTGAAGCCGGGCGCGACCCGCAGGTCTTCGCCATCAAGCAGACCCTTTACCGCACGAGCGGGGACTCCCCCATCATCGAGGCGCTCAAGCAGGCCTCGGAAAACGGCAAGCAAGTCACCGCTCTGGTCGAGCTCAAGGCACGCTTCGACGAGGCCAACAACATCCAGTGGGCACGCGAGCTGGAGGAGGTCGGCGTCCATGTCGTCTATGGACTGGTCGGCCTGAAAACCCACTGCAAGTGCTGCCTGGTCGTGCGCCGTGAAGCCGACGGGCTCCGCCGCTACGTGCACCTGGGCACCGGCAACTACAACCCGAAGACCGCCCGCCTTTACACCGACCTGAGCTACTTCACCGCCAAGGAGCACATCACCTCCGAGGTGGCCGACCTCTTTAACACCTTGACGGGCTTCTCCCGGTCGCCGCACTTCAAGAACCTTTTGGTCGCCCCCTTTAACCTGCACTCAGGCATGCAGGCGCTCATCCAGCGCGAAACCCGCAACGCCAAGGCCGGCAAGCCCGCCCGCATCATCGCCAAGACCAACAGCCTGATCGAAAAGGAAACCATCGACAACCTCTACGCCGCCTCGCAGGCAGGGGTAAAGATCGAGCTGATCGTGCGCGGCATCTGTGGCCTCGTCCCCGGCGTCAAAGGCTTGAGTGAAAACATCACCGTACGCAGCATCCTCGGGCGCTATCTGGAGCATAGCCGCATCTATTACTTTGAAAACGCAGGCGGCAAGCCGGAGATATTCCTCGGCAGTGCCGACTGGATGCCCCGCAATTTCTTCCGCCGCATCGAGTGTGTATTCCCCGTCGAGGACGACGAACTGCGGCGCGAAATCACCGAGGATATCCTGACGGCTTTCCTCAAGGACAGCACGGCCACCCTCCTCCAGGCCAATGGTGCCTACCGCCCGCAGCCCGGCTCGAAAAACGCCCCCGCCTATTCCTCCCAGCAGGACTTTATGCTCCAGGCCGACGAGCGACGTTCACACAACGAGAGGATTCAGCGCGAGAACAGCCAGCACCAGACCGACTAGCGGATAGACGAGGTACCCCTAGCGCTTGGCTTTGGGCAGCTCGAAGAAGAAACCCAATATCCCGGCGTTGAGGTCAGCCTCGAGGACACGGGTCTGGGACAGAAGCTTTCCCTCGTAGGTGTTCTCGATTTTAAAGGGGATCATAAACCCCTCCACGCGACGATAGTCTCCAAAGGTCGTCACCAGAGGCGGATCATTTTCGCTCGGGCGAAAAGACCTCTGCACCTCCAGATAGGTCGAGCTGTCGATGTAGACATCGATCAGCCCACCATGCTCGGCTCCATACAACAGGATATGAAAAACCGGATTGGGCTGGTCAGGTAAGTCTATCAGTCCCTGTAATTCCGTCCGGTACCCCAATGCAGATGCCCCGAGCAGAACACCGTCAAAGGAGGCTTCATGCTGCAGGAGCAGCTCCTGTGTACCGCCTGCGACCTCTACCGGGCGGTCTGCCTCATCCGGTGACCAGAAGTAGCCATGCGAGCCGTCATAGATGATGACAAAGCTGCGCTCCTTGTAGTCGATTTCGTAGCGGAGCAGATCTGGAGATTTTTTATAGAGCGTAAAGCGGTAGGTCTGCCCCTGCTGCTCGGTCTCCCCCTTCAGGCGCAGCGTATCGGCGCTGTATATTTTTGCGATATCGGCCTGGGCACGTCTGTGTTTACGAAGGATGCTAGTCAGGCTGACATTCTCCGTATTCGCCATGAGAGGCGCACATAAACATACGATCAATAACAGGAAACAGGGGTATCTGGTATGCATGAACTGGATACAGAAACTAGCGCATGCCCATAGGCTCGCCAAGCGCGTTTTGCCCACCCGCCTAAATTTAGGCTTCTCTCACCAGCCCGGACGGCCTACTTTATGCTGCACATGCTCCCCATGCATCATCTCCGGTTAGCAGTCACGGTCACTCTGGTCGTCTTTCTCTCGGGTGCCGGGCACTTGTACGGCTTTCGCAATCTCTCACGCCAGAGCCTGGACCCGCTCCCCAGCTGGAAAGACAACGCCACCAAGACCCTCATCCTCGATTTTCTGAAGAACGCGGACAACCCGACAAACCCCGGGTTTATCCCGCTGGAGGACCGGATTGCTGCTCTTGATCTGGACGGCACACTGATGGTCGAGAAGGTTCAGCCGACCCAGGTGGAGTTCGCGCTGACCGAGCTGCGCAGGCAGGCAGAGGAGGATCCTTCCCTCAAAGAGAAGCAGCCCTGGAAGGCGGCTCTCGAAAATGACCAGACCTACATTCGCGAGAACAAATCGGAGATTCTCCTCAAGTCCGTGGAGGGCATGAGCCTGGAGGAGTTTCGCCAATCAGCCGCTGAATTTCTGAAAGCCGGACGGCACCCCCGCTACGGCATCCCCTACAAGGACCTCCTCTACAAACCCATGCTGGAGCTGGTTGATGCCCTGCGTGAGCACGGCTTTATGGTGTATCTGGTCTCCGGCACCCAGACAGAGTTCATCCGCGCCCTGCAGGCCCAAACCCTGCGCAATATTCAGCCTCGCGAGATCATCGGCAGCCGGGTGGCTATCGATTTCGATGCTGAGGGGCCGCACTTTATTCAGGGTACGTACTTCCGCGAGCCTGACAACTGGCTGACCGGCAAGGCTGAGAACATCCGCGAGTATCTGGGCAAAGGCCCGGTCTTCGTCGCCGGTAATTCCATGGCCGACTACGAGATGCTGATCTACGCCGACCACTCGCCCCATCACAATCTCTGCCTCATCATCAACCACGATGACGACAGCCGCGAGTACACCTATCAGGACAAGGAACTGATGGACCTGGCGAAGAAATTCGACTGGACGGTCGTCAGCATCAAAGACGACTGGACCAGTATCTTGGGCGAGTAGCACCCGGTAAAAAACTGCGCCCCCCGCTTTACTCCGGCGGCGGGAGGGATAAATTTTCAGGATGAACACTGTGAATCCTGAACGTACGGCAAATCCTGGCCACCCGGTCCTCGATGTCGTCAAGGAACGCTATAGCCCGTATATTTTCAGCGGAGACCCCGTTGAAAAGGACAAGCTACTCTCCTGCCTTGAGGCTGCCCGCTGGGCTGCTTCCGGCTTCAACGAGCAGCCTTGGCGCTACATTGTCGCGGATCGTGGCGATACCGAAGCCTGGAAGAAGGCTCTCTCCTGCCTGGTCGAGGCCAACCAGGCCTGGGCAAAGAATGCCGGTGTCCTGATCCTCGCCTGCGCGAAGAAGACATTTACGTATAACGGTTCGCCCAACCCGACTTATTTCCACGATCTCGGGCTCGCTGGCGCCAATTTCACGCTGCAGGCCCAGTCACTGGGGCTGCACGTGCACATGATGGCCGGCATTGACGCCGATGCCATCCGCACCCGTTACGAAGTGCCGGAAGACTATGAGCCGCACACGGCCATCGCTCTTGGCTATGCCGACAAGCCCGAGAATGGCGACCCGGAACTCGCCGAGCGCGATCAGGGCCCCCGCGAGCGCAAGCCGCTTGAGGAGTGGGTATTCGGAACGAGTTGGGGCCAAAGCTCGCCCTCTCTCTGACCGGAAGCCGTTCAGGCAGTTAAGCACTACGCACGCTTTGCCGGATGCCGCGGTCGGTTAGCACAACCGGCCGCGCACCGGACAGAGGACGTAGCGGTACCAGGCAAGGCCGAGGAATAACCGCTTGTGTTATTTTAAGGATTTACGCCTGCGGCAGGACTTGAGAAAATCAGGTCTTATGTCCTGCTTAAAAACCCGTACCCTCCTTTTACTAACGCTCGCCGCTGGTACACTCAGTGCCCAGGCCGATGTCAGCGTCTCCGCGATGTTCGGCGACCATATGGTCTTCCAGCGCGAGCAGGCCAACCCTGTCTGGGGTAAAGCCGATCCCGGTGAGAAAATCGCCGTTTCCATTAACGGTCAGACAAAGACCACCGAGGCCGACGCAGACGGCGACTGGATGGTGAAGATCGACGCACTGCCCACCGGCGGCCCCTACGAGCTGACCATCAAGGGCAACAACACCCTCACCTTCACCGACGTACTCAGCGGTGAAGTCTGGGTCTGCTCCGGCCAGTCAAACATGCAGTGGCCGCTCGAGCGCACCGACTTCGCCGAGCTGGAGCTCGCCTCCGCCAACTACCCGCAGATTCGCCTGATGACCGTAAACAGCCCGGCCACACAGAAGCCGCAGTTTACCTTTAACAACGAATGGCAGGTCTGCACCCCCGAGAGCGTGAAGTCTTTCTCGGCGGTGGGCTATCTGTTCGGCAAGCGCCTCTACAACACCCTGCACGTGCCGGTCGGACTGATCGACAATGCCTGGGGCGGCTCCGCTCTGGAAGCCTGGCTCCCGCGTGAGAAATTCGATGTGGACGAGTTCCACACCCAGTTCCTGAAGAATTACGACGAGAAGGTCGCGAACTACACCGACGAAAACCGCAAGCAGGATCTCGCCAAGTGGGAAGACGAAACCGCTGAATGGAAGGCCAATGGCTCCAAGGGCCGTGCTCCCCGCAAGCCGAGTGACCCTCGCTACAACCAGCACCGCCCAGCCAACCTCTACAACGGCCGTATCGCCCCCATCCTCGGCTACGGGATTCGCGGCGTCATCTGGTACCAAGGGGAAACCAATGGCAGCCGCGGCTACCAGTATCGCACTTCATTCCCGCTCATGATTGAGACCTGGCGCGATGCCTGGGGCCAGGGGGACTTCCCCTTCTACTGGGTGCAGCTCGCTGACTACAAAGACGAGTCCGACGAACCCGGTAGCAGCGGCTGGGCTGAACTGCGCGAAGCCCAAACCCTTACCCTCTCCCTCCCCAACACCGGGCAGGCTGTCATCGTTGACGTCGGCGAAGGGCGCGACATCCACCCGCGTAACAAGCAGGTCGTCGCCAACCGCCTTGCGCTGCTCGCACTGACCAAGGATTACGGGTATGACTTCGCAGCCGAGAGCCCGCTCTATGATTCCATGGAGGTCAAGGGCAACAAGGTCGTCCTCACCTTCGACAACATCGACCAGGGGCTATACACCTTCGACGTGAACGAGCCGATCGGGTTCGCTATCGCCGGCGAGGACCAGAAGTTCGTCTGGGCCGATGCCAAGATCACCGGCAAGGACACCATCGAGGTCTGGAGCAAAGACGTCCCCAACCCCGTCGCCGTACGCTATGCCTGGGCCAACAACCCAGTCTGCAATGTGCAAGACCGCAACGGCCTGCCGCTGACACCCTTCCGGACTGACGACTGGAAGATCACCAGCCAAAAGTAGTCGGCACGCACATACACACCCTTTCCAAGGCCGGGCATCATGCCCGGCTTTTTTGTGCCATGGGCAGACCGAGAAGCAGCCACGAAATGAGAGAAATCCGCCTCAGGCGCAATCCGCAGCCGCGTCCATCACACTCAGAGCGTAGAGGGCGGCAGTCTCGGCCCTGAGGACATGTCGAGCGAGCGAGACAGGCCGATAGCCTGCCTCCCGTAAAAGGGTATACTCGCCGGGCGAAAAATCTCCCTCCGGGCCGATGGCAATCTCCCACGGCCCGGACACTTCCCCGGCATTCCTTAAGGCTTGAGCGAGGGGAACGGTCCCCTCTTCCAGCGAAGCCACCAGCCGCGTCCCCGCGGGTAAGTTAACAGCCTCCGACAGCGACACCGGCTCAGCCAGCTCTGGCAGCCGCAGGTTACCCGACTGCTTGCAGGCTTCCACTGCCACAGCCCGCCAGTGCTCGAGCTTGGACTCCACCCGCCCACCTTTGAGCTTCACCTCGCAGTGCTCGGTGGCCACAGGGCGAATGGCTGACACCCCCAGCTGCGTCGCCTGCCGGACAATCTCATCAAAGGCCTTCCCCTTGACCAGAGCCAGGGTCAGAACCAATGTCCGCGCGGGCATGGGAACATCCTCGCGGGCATGGACTTGCGCAGTGGCGCGACGGGATTCCACGGCGGACAGACTGGCCTGCCAGGCCGTCCCCATTCCGTCAAAAAGCGTGACGGCGTCCCCTACCCGAGCCCGCAGCACACGCACCAGATGATGCGCCTCGGAGGCAGGCAGATCGACCGCCCCCTGATCCGGAGCTCCCTCGGGTAAATAGACACGAAATCCGCTCATATCCCGTAGCTAAACGGCTCCTTCCGGCCTTGGCAAACCTCGGCTCAAACCGGAATTTTATAAAAAAGAAACACCGCCCAGCCGGACGGTGTCTCTTTAACCTAAATGCAAACTACAAACTAGACTGAAACTATACGCTGCAACTTCAAATCTTGAGGGGTTGCAATAAGTAAGACGGGGTTGGGGAGATTTTCGTTCAAAAAAAACGAACTTTTTTATAAGAAAATCGTAACCCCCTATCAGTCATTAGAATAAGCCATTAGAAAGTGCGCCAGCGGCGGAGCCAACACTACCCCCGCTGAACTGCTCGACGGCGTCATCCACCTCCTTGAGCGTCTCCTGCGTTTGCAGGTAGAGCTCGTCATTGGCGAGGATGCGGCCGAGCGTATTACTGGGGGAGTTCAGCTTGATGGTGAACTCCTCGATATTGTCAAAAGAGGTGCGGACCTTGGCCCCGAGCGTCTCGTCGTAGACCATCGCCCCCAGTGCCGTGTCGGTGGCCTGGAGCTGGAGCAGGAAGGCGTTGGCCTGCTCGGTGGCCGCATTGAGATTCTCCGTCATGGTGATGAGGCGGTCGTAGGCCTCCTCGTCCTCGATAAGCTTACCGAGCGAGCCACGGTAGTTGGCCAGGTCGCCGCTGATCTGCTCCATGTTTGCCATGGTCTTGCTGAGGCGGTCCTTGTTCTCAGAGAGCAGGTGGTTGAGGTTCGCGAAGAGCGAGTCCTCTCCGTTGTCCCCGGCGAAAACGCTCAGCGACTCATGGAGCTGGCTGAAGGCCTGATCCATCTGCTCCCCAAGCTTACCGATCTCGGAGACCACCTGGGCAAAGCCCGGTGTTTCAAACGTCTCAATATCGCTCCCCGTCTCCAGCATCGCCGAGGAATCGCCATAGGTGATGCTGACGTAGTTCGTACCAATGATCCCCGCAGCCTGGATGGTGGCGCGGGAGTTATCCGGGATGGGGTACTTTGAGCGGATGGCCAGCACGGCCACAGCCTTACCGTCGATCAGGTCTGTCTCCAGCACGCTGCCCACGCGGACACCGGACATGCGGACCTCGTCCGAGACTTTCAGCTCACGCAGATCGTTAAAGGCTGCGACGATGCGAAAGCTGTCGTCCGTGCGTACAGCTGGATTCGAAAGGGTCTTATACATGAGCCACAGCATGCCGACGCCGAGGAGGAAAAACAGGCCTACGCGGATGGATTGCGAGCTTTGGTTCATAATAGCTGGTATAAAAGGTTATTGAGAGTGGCTCAAGGCTGTAGAGAGAGCGGCGAAATGAGTTAATACGGGGTCGGGGAACCGGCGGCCTGCCGGAAGCGCGGCTTCTGGCAGTTGATACTGGGTTGGAGAAATTCGCATACGATCGGGTCGGTGGAGGCACAGAGCCCCTCGGGCGTGTCAATCGTCACGACACGGCCTCTTTCCATCAGGGCGACGCGTTCACCGATATTCATGGCCAGATCGCGGTCGTGGGAGACAATGATGCTCGTCAGGTCAAACTCCTCCCTGAGCGTGCCGATGACCTCCGCGATGTTCGCAGCCGAGAGTGGATCGAGCTCCGAGGTGGGCTCATCGTAGAGCAGCAGGCGCGGCTCGATCAGGAGTGAGCGGGCGATGGCCACGCGCTTGCGCATGCCGCCGGAGAGCTCGGAAGGGTACTTGTCCGCGCAGCCTTCGAGATTAAGGATCTGCAGGGTGTAGTGGACCTTGTCCTGGAGCGTCTTACGGTCGTAGAGACGGTGCTCACGCGGGTAAAAGGCGAGGTTGTCGTAGACGGTGAGGGAGTTAAAAAGCCCCCCCGCCTGGAAAACGATCGCGGTGTGCATTCGCACATGCGTCTGCTGCCGAAAGGCCGACTCGCCATTGATCAGGATATCGCCGGAGTCCACGCCTTCGAGGTTCACGATAGCGCGCATCAGCGTGCTCTTACCGGCACCACTGGGCCCCATGAGGACAAAGGTCTCGCCCGGCTCGATGTTGAAGTGCACGTCCTTGAGCACGACCTGGTCGTGAAAGCGTTTGTTGACGTGCTGGATATTCACGCCGACCGCGCGGCGTTCGCCCTCTGCCAGATAGTTGTGTTTCTTGCGGCTCATCTTACATCAGCAGGAGGGTTAAAATAAAGTCCAGCAGCAGGATGATCACCATCGAGGCAACCACCGCCGAGGTCACGGACATACCGATCTCACGCGGCCCGCCCCTGGTCCGCAGACCACGTGTGCAGGCGACGAGGATGACGGCCACCCCAAAGACCATGCCCTTGATCTGGCCGTCGATAATGTCCTGAAAGCTGACTACGTCCTTCAGGTTCGCCCAGTACATCTCCGTGCTCAGGTTGATAAAGGGCACCTTACTCGCGGCCAGTGCGCCCCCGTACCAGCCGACGAAAATCCCGAAGCCGACCATGAGCGGCATCATCACGATGATCGCTACCAGACGCGGCATCACCAGCAGGCGCTCGGGCGGGATATTCATCGTACGCAGCGCGTCCACCTCGTGGTAAACCTTCATGGAGGCAATCTCCGCCGTGGTCGAGGAGCCGACACGCCCGGCCAGAAGCAACGCCGTGATCAGCGGGGCCAGCTCGCGAGACATCCCCTGCCCCGAGATCGACCCCTGGTAAACGTTCATCCCCGGAATATCCTGCAGGCTGTAGCCGGTCTGGAGCGCCAGCACCGCGCCGAGGAAAAACGTCATGATCAGCACCATCGGCATCGTCCGATAACCGATATGGTAGCAATGAAAGACAACCCGGTCGAACTGCCGCGGCACTGTCGGCAGGTAGTAGAGCGAACGCAGGAACACCAGCACGCACTCGCCGACATAATCCAGAAAATTACGGATAGACTGCATAATCAACCGAGGCAGCAGGTGCCCGGGAGCGAAAAGAGGGCGGGTTTCATGGGTAAACGTTGAATCATCGGGTGAGGCGTGACACGGGTTCCTATCGACTGGAAAAAAGCATTATTTACCGTCTTTTACTAGGGTGAGAGCTGATTTTACACGGTTTTATTCAATCGTGAACCACAGGAAGCGGAAAGCATAATCGCCGTCTTTCTTCTCCACTCCCAGCAGGCCACTGAGCAGTTCAAACTTCGCACGACCGGGCCCGACATCGTGCTCCAGCAGCGGGCCCACGGTGAAGTGCGTGCTGTCTTCGGTCTTCGTCTCGTGCACAAAATCCCAGAGCACCCCCTGCTCGGTCACGCCGGTATTGGCATCACGCTCCATCCGGAAAAACGCAAACATCGGCGTGTAGAGCTTTTTCACCGGCTCACTGTTCGGGAAAAAGACCGCAAAGGGGCTGAAAAGCTGGGCCTGGGTACGCCCATGGCCGTCGTCGTACTCGGAGTAGAAGGGCCAGAGGTGAGTCAAGGTCGAGGGCGGGGCTTCCGGGTCGGCCAGGCTGCGCACCTCCTTGTGCCAGTAGAGGATGTACAGAAACTGCGTCCGCTCAAAGGCATACGCATCGTCATGCCCCTCTGAGAGGGCCACCAGCGGCCACATAAACCAGCGGCTCCGGCGGTCATCGGTCTGGTCATCCATGTAAAAGGGCAGCCAACGCTCGGTGGATTCGTCCGGGCCATAGCCCTGCATCCACAGCGGCCAGAAATACCGCGTCTCCCGATAGCCGGTATCGTACTCCTCGCGCCATCCCCCAAAGGGCCAGCCGATGGATACATCCTCAACCTTGCTGGAACGCTCGATCGCGTAAAAGGGCAGAAATCCCTCACGCACACGCGGCACGGGCTGGTCCATCTGATCCACCGAACGGTAAATGAACGGCCAGAAATAATACTGGTGGTCATACTTGCCCTCGGCCGAGAAGTGCCCGCCCAGCGGCCAGAAAGCGCCGCCCTCGGCATTCGGCCCCTCCTGCCACTGCACAAAGGGCCAGGGCGCGCCATAGCGTTCACCCTCGGGCCGGTGCATATTCACATAGAAAGGGAAAAGCACAAAGGACACATCCCCGAAGACCAAGCTGCTGTTGATCGTACCGTAGAGGGGGAAAACCGCGAAAGCGTCGTCGTCCGGGTTAACGGTGTCACGGTCCCGAAAAACCAGCGGAAACACCGAAAAGGTCGTCTCCTCCAGCTCGCCGTCGCGTCGCTCCTCCGTGCCGGAGATCAACCCGAAGAGCCGCCACGTGGTCGAGCGCGGGGTGTCATGCCAGAGGAAGACCGGAGGCAGGAAGTACGAGTCGACGGTCTGCGTCTCGGTATCCGTAAACTTGATGGTGAACGGCCGAAACGCCTCCCAGAGGCGGTCTCCGTGCTGCTGGCTCTCGAAGATCGGCCCCAGCATCTGCACACGTCGTCCATCGTCGGCCGTCTGGCTCTCGCGCCACAGGGGAGCCAGGTTTTCTCCTGCCGCCTCATGCACCAGCAGAGCGGAAGTCCCGATCAGCGTCAGCAATGACACGAGCAGTCGACGCGCTGTATGTATCCTTAAAAACAAGCCCCTACCCTTTCACCCACATCCCGGGCAAAGGCGAGGCTATATTTTCGACACGCGCGGCCCTACTGCTGCCGATCTACCCTCTCACGCCGTACCGCAGCGCCCTTATCCCAAACCTAACGTACCGGCCATTGACAGCCAGCGCCCTCGGACTCCATGATAACTTGTCACAAGACGCCCAACATCATTCCGCCCCATTCCATGAAACGCCTCCTCCTGCCCCTTATCGTAGCCTGCCTGGCATACGCCCCCATCCTTCGCGCCGACAGCGATATAACTTTTTCGGACGAAAAAACAGGCAGCAACAACTACACCGTCGATCGCTATCTATACGATCAGGACGGAGAGTTAACCCTCCAGCCTGTTTCCATCCTCGAATACGCTAAAGCCACTCAGGACTATCAGGCTGCGACACGACTCTATCGACACGGGCGGGGAGACAACAAAGACTGGAAAGACGCCTTCGAGCGCTTTGGACAAGCCGCTGAAGCCGGGCACGCCGAGGCACAGTTTTACCTGGCCCGCATGTATCAGTATGGTCACTACACCTACCAGGACTTTGAGAAAGCCTACCACTGGTACCAGGTAGCCGGTGCCAACGGGTCGTTCCGCGCCTATAACAACCTGGGCTACATGGAAAACACCGGTCAGGGCCGCGAGCCCAACATCGAGCGAGCCATCGAGTATTACCAGAAATCCTCTGACATGGGCTTTTCCATGGCCTCAGGTAATCTCGCCAATATCTACCGCGACGGCGAGATGGGAATCCCCGCTGACATCAACCGCGCCCTCCACTACCAGCGCCTTGCCCTGCTCCAGTGGGATTACTTCTCCAGCGACTACCTCAAGGATTTAGCCAAATGGACCATCTTTGAAAGCGATGAAACCGACCCCGTCGCCATCGAGCAAGCCCTGCGCACGCTCGAACTGCTGGAGGAGACCGGAAACGCAAGCGCAGCCTATCTGCTCGGATATTATTATGACAGGGAAGATGGCGAGTACGCCGAGAAGGAGTCGTTCAAGCATTTCCTGAAATCCGCAGAAGGTGGCATCACCGACGGCATGATCAAGAGCGGCCACAAGCTCTATAACGGCATCGGCACAGAAAAGGACCGGGAAGCCGCACTTTTCTGGTACCGGAAGACTCTCGATCAGGATGAGGACAACAAGTATGCGATTTATATGATGGGGTTATTCTACTACCGCGGAGAGGTCGTCGAAAAAGATTACCCCCAAGCCATTGAGCATTTCCTCCACGCCTTGAAGCTCAAAAACCGTTTCGCCGGAGACTACCTGGCCTGGATGGCCTGGGAGGGAGAGGGATCGGAAGTCGATAAAACACAGGCCTACGCCTACTACCTGCTAGCCGGAGACACACTTGATAAACGGGGCCGCAATAATGCCGAAGAATTACGCGGCGAGCTCCTGCCCGAGCAACTTCAGCAGGCCGAGCAGATCGCCAAAGACTTTCGTGCTCTGCACTGGGGCGAAGAGCAGGATTGAAACCCGCGCTTGAGCTGTCTTTGCTGGTGGGATCATGCGCATCACCGGCGGACAGGCTCGGGGCATCCCCCTCAAAACTCCCAAGCAGGGCGAGATCCGCCCCGCCACCGACTATCTGCGGCAGGCGGTCTTTTCCTCCCTGGCCGCAGAGGTGCCCGACACCCGCGTGCTGGACCTGTTTGCCGGCAGCGGCGCCTACGGGCTGGAGGCTCTCAGCCGCGGAGCCAGCAGCGCGGTCTTTGTCGAAAAAGACCGGCCATGCGTGGCCTGCCTCCAGGCTAACCTCGCCGCGACAACCAAGTCCCTCGGGACCGACAGTAGCGTCGCCCGCATCGACGCCCGCAACGTCCTGCAGTGGACGCCCTCCGAAGCCTTTGACCTGATCTTCGTCGATCCGCCCTATGCCCTGTGGCACGAGCAGACCGCGGCCCTGGCCGGGCTGCTGCGGGCCCTCGCTTCGTTTAACCCCGAGGCTACGTTCATCCTTGAGGCACCCGGTGCCGAGGAGCCGGAGCCGGGCCCGGGCTTCACCCTACGCAAGCGCATCGGTAAAGGCAAAACACAGCCCGCCGCATGGGTCTTTGAATACCGGGCCTAGTGCGTGCAAACGCTCGACGCTTGATCCGATTCAAAGGCTTCGCCCCATCGGTGCGTGACCGCACTCGACACCCATGGGGCTCCGCCCGTGCGTGACCGCACTGGACAATGATGGGGCTCTGCCTCATCGCTCACTGCGTTCGCTGCCCGGTGGGTTGCACAAGTAATAGCAAACGAGGTTCGTTTGAGTAGGCAATAACCGCCTCTGCCCATGCCGCCGCATTGACGGTGGCATCAGTGATCCGTGAGTATCACAGGTGCAGGACCGTGTCCTGCCGGTCAGGGACTGCGTCCTTGTGTCGGCGATTTAAATATCCTCGCTGAGATAGGGCTGATCGAGTGCACCGAGAGTGGCCAGGGCCAGGGTCGCTCCCGCTACCACGGCGGTCTCGGCCCTCAGCACGCGCTCGCCCAAATGCACCAGCTCAAAGTCTGCACTACGCAAGACCTCACGTTCCTGATCCGACCAGCCTCTTTCCGGGCCGATGGCCAGCGCCAGGCAGGGAGTCCGCCCCCCTGCCGAGAATGTCACCGTGGGTTTAATACCCGCCAGCGGCGACGTAGATTCGTAGACATCCAGCGCATAACGCCCACGCACGATTGCCTCCATGCCGTCGATACACTCAGCCAGACCGGTCGCATGGGTCACGTCAGGAATCACTGTGCTAAAGGCCTGTGCAGCACCCTCATGTAGTCGCCGGGTCCACTCGTCAGACTGCCACAGGCGACTTTCCGCATAGGAGGGTTCACCTTTTTGAGCCTGGAAAAAGTGTATGGCCCGCACGCCCAGCGACGCGGCGTCATGCAGGATGCGCCGCGCAGTCTGAGGCCGAGGTAACCCCACTAGCAGCACAAGCGGTTGCGCAACCGGAGCCGAAGGCTCCCACTCGACACTCAGCCAAAGACCATCCTTCCCCTCGTCGGCCAGGATTTTAGCACGACCACGCGGACCATTGGGCAGACCGACAAAAAAGACATCGCCCGGCCCCATCCGGAGGACCTCCCGCACATGGCGCACACGCGGGTCATCCGCGTGTAGATGGGCAGCCTCTTCACGGCTGTGGAGCAGGATCAGGTTCAAAGGATTTTCTCCCATTTCTGCAGTCCCGGAACCTCCAGGACAATGCGGTAAAGGTCGACATCCTTACCGTCTTCAAGCGTTGCCCCATCCTCTCCGACAAACATGCGAAACGGGATCTGCATGGTAGCACCTGGCGGCACAGGCTCTTTCCAGTCGCACAGGTAGCCATCCCCGAGAGAAACCTTAAGAGACGGCCAGGTCGTCTTGTTGCGATTCGTGATAAAAAAGATGCGACCACTCCGGGCAAGCAGTGCGTCGATCCCCGGCTCTGACTCCTCGCCAAGCTCCTCCACGCGGCTTAGCCGCTGAAGCATTTCCTGCTTCCCGATGTTTGCCCGCAGCTTCTGCTCCAAGGGGTCTCGGACAGGCTCAGGCATGAAGGCATAGATAATACCCCCAATCACTCCGGCCAGGATGGCGAGCTGGATACACAGGCCCACCCAGGACTTCGGGCGGCTGAGGTTTTCCCGCTCCTCTGCGGTCATCACCGGATGGGGCTCCAGAATGATCCAGGGCGGGTTTTTGACCTCGCCTTGTTCAGAGTGCAGGAGTTGGACTTGGCTATCCTCATGGGCGGAGGCGTAGTCCGCCGCCTTGGCCAGCGAGACCGCGTCTTCACCGGTTTCACCGTCCACGCTGATCCACCAGGAGTCCTGAGCGGACTCCTCAAGCATCCATAGACGAATCTCCCTTTCGGTCATAGATCACACAGAGAAATCGCAATGATGGGCTCAGGCCTAGGCGCGTTCTTTTTTGAGCAGATCCACATCTGCCTGCACCATCAGCTCAGCCAGCCCCTTCATGCGCGTGCGCGGCTCCCAGCCCAGCTTGGTCTTGGCCTTGGTGTAGTCACCGATGAGCAGGTCCACTTCTGCCGGGCGCAGGAAACGCTTGTCGAACTCCACAAATTCTTTCCAGTCCAGATCCACGCTGTTGAAGGAGGCTTCCAGAAAATCACGGATGCTGTGGGTCTCGTTGGTAGCCACCACATAATCATCCGGCTCGTCCTGCTGCAGCATCAGCCACATGGCCTCGACGTATTCCTTGGCGTAGCCCCAGTCGCGACGCGCATCCAGATTCCCCAGGTAAAGCTTGTCCTGGAGACCGGCTTTGATGCGGGCAACCGCACGGGTAATCTTACGCGTGACAAAGGTCTCACCACGACGCGGGCTCTCGTGATTAAAGAGAATACCGCTGCAGGCGAACAGACCGTAGGACTCGCGGTAATTGATGGTCAGGTAGTGGGCCATGACCTTCGCGCAGGAATAAGGCGAGCGCGGGTAGAGCGGCGTGCGCTCTGTCTGCGGCACTTCCTGGACCTTACCGAACATTTCCGAGGACGATGCCTGGTAGTAGCGCACATGCTTCCCCAGACCGGCCTCACGGATGGCCTCCAAAATGCGGACAGCTCCCGTCCCGACGGCATCAACCGTATACTCGGGGATATCGAAACTGACACGCACATGGCTCTGGGCGGCCAGGTTGTAAATTTCATCCGGCTGCACGTTATAGAGCAGCTTCACCAAGGCGACAGAGTCGGCCAAGTCACCATAATGCAGGAACAAGCGCTTGCCCTCGCCCTCTTCATACGACTGCAGGTGGTCGATACGGCCCCGGTTCATCGAGCTGGAACGACGAACAATCCCGTGGACCTCGTAGCCCTTTTCCAAAAGAAGTTCGGCCAAGTAGGAACCATCCTGTCCCGTAATGCCGGTAATGAGTGCTTTTTTCATATTTTTTTGAAAATCGGGACTTTAGCGTGTTATTTTAGCTTGTCCATGCAATACGCAACCAGCCGCTCCATCATTTCTTCCATGGGGACAGAGTTTTTCCAGCCCAGCAAGCGGCGGGCCTTGGCAGGATTACCGCAAGGGGCGTAGGGCTCGACCGCCGTCACGAGAGACGGATCGTGGCGGACATAGTCGCGCCAGTTTAAATCTACGCATTGAAAGGCTGAATCCACCAGCTCCTCGACGCTGTGCAGGACCCCGGTCGCGAGCACAAAATCATCCACCGGGTCGGCCTGAAGCATCATCCACATGCCGCGCACATAGTCCGGCGCCCATCCCCAGTCACGCTTACCGGCCAGGCTGCCCAGCGTCAGCTCCTTCTGATGCCCAAGCTTGATCTGGGCGACGGCCTGCGCGACCTTCATCGTCACAAAGGTGCTGCGGCGGCGGGGGGACTCGTGGTTATAAAGGATCGCCGCACAGGTAGGCAGCTTATAGGCCGTACGATAGATCCGGCACAGTTCCTGGGAAAGCATCTTAGCCGCCCCGTACGGCGTAGTAGGACGCAAGGGGGTCGCTTCATCCTGTGGTGAGTGAGCCGGTGAGCCAAAAACCTCTGCACTGGAGGCGTAGAGGAACTTCGGAGCATGATCCAGGTCACGAATAATTTCCAACAGCCGCAGCGTTGCCATGCCGATGCTGTCCACCGTCGTCTCCGGCAGTTCCAGGCTCAAACGCGGGCTGGACTGGCCAGCCAGGTGGTAGAACTCATCCGGACGGGCCTTATTAATGATGCGGCGCAGATGGGTAGCATCTTCAAAGGCTCCGTTGTGCAGGTGGAGACGCTTGCCGCAGATAGTGTCATCCCGCACGAGATGGCCGATGTTACTGTTAACCAGCGTATCCGGGCGGTGAACCAGTCCGTGAACCGTGTAACCGTTCTCCAACAGTAACTCGCACAGGTACGATCCGTCCTGTCCAGTGATTCCCGTAATAAAAGCGACCGGCATGTTACTGTTTAGTCAAGACGAGCCTCGGCAAGGGTTTCAACCCCAAAAGACACCCTGCCTCACCCTCACCCAAGGCCATTCAGCCCTAAAAGATGGAGGCCAAAGGCAGAACCAACGCCTCAAGTCTGCAAAAAGGGTCCCGCAGACGGGGTGACAGATTCGGGGGTGTTGACCGTGCTGCCCGGTGGAGCCGGGACCGGCCCGTCCAGCAGCGGATCACTCGTCTGCGTCATCCAGGCCTGCAAACGCTGCATCAGCTCATCACGCACTAGCCGGTACTCGACAGAGTCGGAAACATCATTTGCCTCGTTCGGGTCATTCACAAGATCGTAAAGCTCGACCGCTTTGACGCGCTGCTGCCCCCAGCCATACTCCAGCATGTAGTCCTTACTCGGGGAGTCATCGCAATTCGAGAGCGGGTACTTCGACTCGTAGTGACAGATGAGATTATGCCGAGCCGTCCGGATCGAGCGCATCGGCTCATAGGCAGCATGGAAAGTGACCTCGGAGAAGACCTCACTGCGAACTTCCCCCTGCGTGCCCTCCAGCACGGGCCGCAGCGAGTGCCCCTGGAGGTGCCCCGGAGGCTCAAGCCCCAGCAGATCGCATATCGTCGGGTAGACGTCGAGGTGCGAGGTCAGCGCATTGACCGAGCGACCGGCACAGGGGTTGCCGGGATAGCTCATCATCAGCGTCACCCCTGTCCCGTGCGCGGTCAGGTTGCACTTCATCTTCGGGAAGGCGATACCGTGATCGGTCGTAACGATGATAAGCGAGTCCTTGTCGTGGCCGTGGCTGCGGATCGCTTCAAAGACCTCCCCCATGCAGGCATCGGCGAGATTTACCGTACGGTGGTAGTCCGCCATATCGCTACGGACCGCTTCCACATCGGGGAGAGGCGCTGGAGGCTGAAGGCCATCAGCATCAGAAAAGGCGTCATCACCACGCGCGAATGGCCGATGGGGATAAAAAACGCCATAGGAGAGGAAAAAGGGCCGCTCGTGCGACTGCCCGAGGAAATCTTTCGCTGCCCGCATCCAGGTGCGGTCCATCCCCTCATGGTCTCTCCCGGCACTCTCCGTGCGGACATGCTCGTACGGCATCTGCTCCATGTGATCGTGGAACTCGTGCTGGATGCCGCACAACGCCGTCTCAAAGCCCCGCCCTTTCAGGTAGTGCCCCAGATGGTACTCTGGATGAGTGAAGTTGAAACCGCGGTGGGCCAGCCCGAGCATGCCAGACTCGTGAGGGGTCACCCCCGTCAAGAGTCCCGCTCGGCTGGGCGAGCAAGTCGGCCCACAGCAATAGGCCTGACGAAAAAGAGTCGCCTGCCGGGAAAAGGCCTCCAGATGCGGAGTGGGAATCGCATAACCGTAAGGGGAAATATACCGCCCCATGTCATGCGCGTGGATATAGATGACGTTACGAATAGGCATACAGCAACAGCCCCATCCTGAGCTGAATCCGTGCGACACGCAAAAGTTCTTTTATGGAAGCACCCACAAAAAACGCCCCATCAGTTACGATGAGGCGCTCAAAAGAAAAGGGACAGGATCGACTAGCGGCGACGGCGCACCCAAAGCATCATTGCCAGGGCAAAGGCCCCGCCAAACAGCCCCATCGTGGCCGGCTCGGGAATAACCGATGTCGTTCCTTCGATCGTCGTGGAGTACAAACGCAAGACCTGGTTAGTGCTAACAGCGGCCGTATCGATGTAATAGTAGATGCGATAGGTCACGGTCCCGGTAATCGAGCTGTACTCGGGGTCGAGAGAGGTAGCAGTGACCGTCCCGGAGCGAGTGGCGGTGCTATCCTGAGGTGAAGCCGGAAGGTTGAGCGTAGCATCGCCCACGGTCGTCGCATAATCATCCACACTCGTCCGGATAAACGCATAGACATCCATCGCCTCTGTCGCCGTATAAGCCAGACTCTGGGCAGCAATATTCGCCGAAATATCAGTGACATCAAACTGGTAGTTCTCATCGGCAGTCAGGGAAAACTCGATGTAGGACTCCGCAGCGATAGCCGCATCCTGCTGCTGCGCCACCGTCCATCCCTGATTATACACATTCACCAGATCACTGGAGTCACCACGCGCAAACCAGGTACTGGTGTTGGTCGAATACGTAAAAGGCGAGTTCGCCGGGAGCACACCGTCGTTGATCGTGTACCCGGGGCTCGCAGGCGTTGTGCTCTCCGGTGCCGTCCATGTCGCCAGAGTTGCAGCAGAAGCCGTGGTGGCCAGGGTTAACAGGCTGGCAACCGCGATAGGAAGGGTAAAAAAGGTCTTCATGGGTAAGCTTACGTTGGAAAATTATGTTCTTGGTGCGCAGAGACACCAAAGCCAGTGAGCGCACTAAAAAAACAACCTCACCCTAGATATCCGAAGACAGGACTCAAAAAACTTTTCGTTGAACCTGTTCAACAAAGATTTATCCCGGACCCGCTACCCCTTGAACCACCCATTTGCCCATCGGCATCTTTTTTCGATCGAGATGCTATTCGCCGGATCCGTCGTTACATAGATCTCTTTATTCTCACTGGCGACCCCTGTTCACAGATGAGAATTCTGGGCGTGATGGTCATCAACTTGGGGATATTGGCCTCCAGGACAAGGCGGGTGATCGGGCGCCCAGGCATATCTGTGTTCACCGTCAGCACCTTACGTTGTGGTCCGGTACGGTCACCGAGGGTAAAGATGGCCTTGATCTCGCCGGATTCGCCCGGCTCGTAAGTCTTTTTTTCCAGCTCAGGCACCGTGCAGCCGCAGTTGGAGTGGATATCCAGAATCGTCACCGGCTCATTGCCGGTATTCGTAAAGGCATACACCCCGACAGCCTGCTCCTGCCCCGCCTCCACCGGCACAGTCAAACGCGTATGCTCCCACCGAAGACCAGCGCAAGCGAGCGATGAGAAAAAAAGCACAATTAACGCATGTGCAACAACACACCGACATCTTAACATCACAAAAACGACACTATGATAATCACAAAAACAATCGCCAGCTCCTCAAAGGAAATCCAGCCAGATTCAGTTCGCATCGCAAACAAAATCCTCAGGGGTCGGGGGCACAAGGATTCTGTAATCATCTAAATCATTAATCTTCCCCCTTGGGGGTTCTCACTGATTCAATAAACATTTCCATATCTTCAATACCGTGCATTTCATCTCCCCAAAATCTAACTAACTTTACTACGTGAGGAAGGTCATCTTCCATTGATGACGTTTCTATCGCCAGCATTGGCGTCTCATAACCAAATCCATTTCCAAATATTTTAGCGTAAGCATCAAAACCAATAAACCCGCTACTACTAATATTCGAGATAATTGTTAACCCTTTGTTCTGCCTATCGGACTTAAGACTAAGAACTACCTCCGACTCATGCTCAGATCCACAGTCCGAATATTCGGAATGCAACCAAGCCCTCCAACTTTTATCCTCTGAAAAAACAAATTCGAGAGCACGCGCCCAAAACGCTTTCATAGCATAAAACCTAACTTCATATAAATTAATGTCCATAAATTAATGTTTATTTTAATTTTTAATTAACCACCAGGGACAAGGACGGGGGCAATCTAAAGGGGTCATGTCAATAATTTAAATATTGTAACGTCCCATATATTAACCCCTTCCTTCGTGAGTGTCCATATATGTAAAACATTTAAATTAGGTCTCCCCCCCCCCTCCTCCTGGCTTCCTCGTGGTTGGTTGCATGGCGATGAGGCGGTTTTGGCGTCCCAGGAGTAGGACCAACGTCCATCTAGCTTAAGATTGCCGTCCGCGTCGTAAACAAAATTCTCTGGGTTGGCCGGGAGGAAGACCGAGCAAAGGGGCATAGGGACATTTAACATATTGACCTGCCCCCTACGTCGACTCCCCTATCTAAATTTGGAGCTCTAATTCAGTATCTTCAAAATTATAAGTCCACCTGCCAGAATCACCCCAATACCACAATGTATGCCCCATGGTCGTTTTCATATATATTTCAAACTGCTGCTGATCATCCGCGACGCGGTAATGATAATAAAAAAATCCTTCACCTAGATCACTAAAGCTAAACACATTCGAAATATATTCTGGAGATAAATCGGTGTCATCCAAAGACATGGGATATTCACCATTATTTTGATGATAATTGTTTAATGCTACAATGGCTGGATAAGCTAAGTATGCATAACGCCTCAATTCGTATATATCTTTTTCAGAATCAAATGAATACACCTTCCCTTGCCCCAGTGTGCTTTCAAAAAAAATGAATACACCCAATAAACAGCACACCAATAATAACGCGCATAAAATTATAATTTTGGTTAAATTCGACATTTTTATGAAACAAGCCAAAGGGGTCATATCAATAATTTAAATATTGTAACGTCCCATATATTAACCCCTTCCTTCGTGAGTGTCCATATATGTAAAACATTTAAATTAGGGCTCCCCCCCTCCTTCTGGCTTCCTCGTGGTTGGTTGCATGGCGATGAGGCGGTTTTCGGCGTCCCAGGAGCAGGACCAACGTCCATCTAGCTTAAGATTGCCGTCCGCGTCGTAAATAAAATTCTCTGGGTTGGCCGGGAGGGAGGCCGAGCAAAGGGGCTAGGGACATTTAATTATCACCCCGGCATCTCTGGATTTTCCTACCCATTCAGACTTCCCGCGTTCTTACTTTTCCATTTTATAACCAGCTACAATCAAATCCCCGATTTTATCTGTAAAATGATTAATGTATGAGTTCGGGTTTCCTCCACAATCTCGGATCATGCTGGATATAAAGTTAGAAAAGTCCAAAGATTCTACCCATGCCTCGCGTAGCCACTCACTCCCCTGTCCATTAGTAGTTGAAAACGTAAGACTTCTCTCATCTAATGACTTAAGCGTAAATCTGTCATATCCATATTTTTCTATCAAAGAACATACATGTTGGCAAAATCCGGATTGATATAAATCAGCATGCATAAGCGACTTCAGCGTCACACCAAGAACATCACCCAATTTTGCGTTTGAGTTGTAGATATTTGATATTCCGGAATTTATAAACATATCTCTCCCGATTCGATCAGATAATACGGGATCCAACATCGGGGGGTCATCGGGGCCAACAAATATCACCCCTGATCCAGAATGTATTTTCTCAAGATACAGGTATATTTTTTTCTCTTCTGTTGATTTACATTTTATACGACAGAATGAAACCCCCTCAAAATCTGAGGAAACATCCTCCCAAGATTGGTTTAATTCATACTGATTCATGGTGTCGTAACATTAGAACTCGGATAAAGCTTACCAAATCCCTCCAAGGCGTCGGCGCTATTGTGTGACATAAAAGGGGTAATGACAATGATTTAAACATTGTTACGCCCCAGTATACTGAATCCCTTCCTGCGCCAGTGTCCGTATGTAGAATATTATAATCATTGCCCTGGCCCTTCATCTTCCCCATTTGCCCATCGGGTCGATATACGACCAATCGTTCCACTGATACGGCTGAATCAGACAACAAGCCAGCAGGCAAATTATCGAAACATCAACCTGAACGCCTCTGGTCATTTCTCCAAGCGGACTCACCGTTGAGCCCCAGGCACAAAACCCAGGCCGCTCATATTGGTGCGGGCGGACGGAATCGAACCGACATCATCAGTTTGGAAGACTGAGGTTTTACCACACCAATAAAGGGATAGAGGCCAAGTCATGACAGCCACCGTTGACATAACCGTAATGGGATGTGGCCAAATTTCAGAAAGTAAAAGTCGTTCATAGAACCCTAAAAAAAGGTTCCTACCGCTGGAAAACCTGGTATGTCGAGGGTTTCGACCATCTGGGCCGTCGTATACGCATCCAGCGCCAAAGCAAGACCGAGGCCTACGCCATCGCCAGCGAACTGGACATCAAGCTTCTCAATAGCGACATGGAGGTACGCCCACTGGCTACCCGCCTGAGCAAAGATCAGCTCAAACAGGCTGAATACGCCTTTCACCGGCTCAACGACCGATGGACGCTGGATCAGGTTTTGGATTTTTTCATAAAGAGACACCACGAGCCCACCGTGATAGTCACGCTTGCCAATGCTCGCGAGGCCTTCATCGAGCACAAGGACCGGCAAGGGGTCAAAACTCGGCAATTGGCCTGCGTCACTCGCCGTATGGCCAAAACTATCGATCCCGAGCGTCCCGTCCACGATGTGAATCAGTCGGACTGCGAGCAATTCCTGGCAGCAGTATCCAGCCACCCTCAGACCCGCAACAATTACCGCTCAGACCTGCACAACTTCTTTAACTTCTGCCTGAGCCGGAAATGGATCGCTCAGAATCCCATCACGAACATTACTCCGATGAAGGTTGCCCGCCGCCGCCCGGGCATACTTTCAACAAAGTCCACAGAAGACCTCCTCCGTCACCTGGAGGGCATAAAGGAGGGGCGTATGGTACGCTACTACGCTCTGACCATATTCGCGGGCATCCGGCCAGGTGTGGATGGAGAGATTTACAAGCTCGACCAGGCGATACGGAGCAACGGGGAGGCACGTTATATCGACGATGAGAACAGTGTCATACACATGGAGCCTGAGCTGACCAAAACCCTCCACTACCGGCGCATAACGATTCGTCCAAATCTCGCTGCCTGGCTGCAAGCCTACCCCAGCCCAATTATCCCGGCCAATCTCTCCAATGATGTTCGCCCCATCCGTAAACAATTCAAGCTCACACATGACATCTGTCGGCACACCTTTATATCCATGCACGTGGCCGCTTTCGGGTCTATGGGACGTGCTGCGATCGAAGCCGGGAACAGTGAATCCATCGTCAAGAAGCACTACCACGAACAAGTTAGTGAAGCTGAAGCCAAGGCGTTCTGGGATATTCGTCCATCTGCAGTCACGACTACAGCGACGTAGCCCCCTCCCCTGCGCAAAAACCATATGACCTGCGTTATATATCCGTGATAGCGGGACGTTCTTGCTATCAGAAGCCCGGCAGACACCGACCCGTCGCCGGGCTTTTTTCGTACCCACACGGTCGCATTCGAAAGGATTCCTCATGGCTATCACCCTCGAAGCCAACTACTCGAAGAAGCTGGGCCTGCCGCAGTTCTCTTCGCACCAGTATTCCATCACGGTCCGCACGGAGGTTAACGACCTCGCCCACATCCAGCAGGCCAGCACGCACCTGTACCGCCAACTGCAGGAGGCGGTGGACCGGGACATTCAGGAGACGGGCTTTTTGCCTGTATCCGGTTCATCGCTACACGAGCCCGCACGCACACCGCTACGGGCAGACCCCAACCGCCCGGCCTTCAACCAACAGGCATCGAGCGGATGGACTTGTTCTCCTAAACAGCAGGCCCTGATCGAGCGGATGATGAAGGAGCACGGCCTCACGACTGATGCGCTGGAAGAGTTAGCCCAAAGCCGCTTCCAGACGCCCCTCACCCGCCTCAACAAGATGCAGGCCTCCGGACTGATCGACGAACTGATCGGCACCTACGGCTCTGCCAAGGGGAGGAACCGGTCATGATCCAGCCACTGGAACACGACCACAACGGCCAGCATCCCTCCACCGATGGCCTGCTTGATCACATCTCGGCCAGCACGGTCAAACTCTACCTGACCTGTCCGCTGAAGTTCTGGTACAAGAAGGTCCTTAAGTTGTCCGAGCCTGTCTCCCCCAGCCTGCACCTGGGTAAGGCTGTCCACGCCGCCTTGCAGCACTTCCACCGCGCTCGCTGGCGTGGGGAGTGCCATGAGCGGACGACGGTGATCGAGGCCTTCACACAGGCGTTTAATGCACCTGAGGAGCCCCTTGTGTATCCGGATATAGATACGCGTCAGACCAATCACGACAAAGGCATCAAGATGGTCGAGGCCTACCTGGACTCCGAGCACGGGCAGATGACAGAGCTTCCGCTCGGTGTCGAAGTCCAACTGGAGGAGGACCTGCCGGTGCTTCCCAGCCCGGTTTTGGGCTACATTGACCTGGTTCGGGTGGGCAACGTGCCGGTCGATTACAAGACCTGTGCGAGCACCCCAAACGTCCAGCTCGAAGCCTTCCAGCACGAGGTACAGCTCACGCTCTACCAACTGTTGATCGAGTCGGCCACGGGCGAAAAGGTCGAGGGCCGCGAACTGGTTTTCATCGTAAAAACCAAGGTCCCGAAGATTATCGTACACCGGCTGGCACCGGCGAGCGAACGAGAGAAACAGCGCGTGCTGGACATTGCCTGTGCGGCGGTGGACGGCATTTACCATGAGCGGTTTCATCCACAGCCAGGCATGCACTGTGCCTGGTGCAGCTACCGCTCGCAGTGCGCAAAATGGACGGGAGGGGCGCGATGATCCAGGCCATCCTCATCACCGTGATCAGCGTGGGCGCGGGCATTTTTATGCTCAACGACCACGACGAGCCACCCTCACCTCCTCCGGTCGAGCAACCCGTCCTCCTGCCACTGGCCCATGCCCTCTACTGGGTCGGGGGATGCTCGGTCGCCTGTTCCCTCATCTGGGGCTGCAGCATCGTGCGGGCGGCCAGGTATAAGCACCTGAACCCGCAGCGCCGGATAAAACGTAAACATAACAGTCAGCCTCATCATGAATGCCGTCCTTAAGCTCGTGCTCGTCGCGCTGACTGCCTACAGCGTCGGCACGCTGGTGGGGCCGGTCGCCATCGGGGCGGTCAATGAGGCCAAGGAAACGCTCAGTCCGTTCCTGGTCATCTCCGTGGCCGTCCTCATCGGGTCTATCGGTTATGCCGTTGGGGCGGTGAGACGATCGCCCTTCGTCCCGGAATACCCCGAGTACGAACGGGACCGTGAGCGCTACCGCTAAGCCTATCGCGTCATGCCCGGCCAATACAGCCCCGCTTCGCTCGCACGAGGCGGGGCTTTTACCTTTCCAAACATCGGAGGCCACCCCATCTGCCCCTTCGGTGCGGTAACAGGGACTGGGCACTCCCATACCCGGTTACGACACCACTGACTCCCAGGCCAGTATTTATCGAACATACAGGCGAATCAGCATTTTCCCAAAAGCTACGAAAGCAGGACGTTTTTCGTAGTTTTCACACCACAACATCAACGCATCAACACCATGATAACAGACACGATTGAACCCGTCTCACCCGCAGCTCCCCAACGCTGCAACCTGCTCCTGCACTGCGGCAGCCATGCCGTCAGCCGGTGCGACCTTGCCCAGATCAAGACTCCCCGGGCAACCTCCACCTGGAGACCGATCCCGCACATCCGGTTGTTACAAGTCGTCGAACGTGCCCTACTCGAACAGGGCTTCACCGTTGCCGGGCAGGCTCACGGGCTCACCCATGACAATGCCCGCTACTTCGGACTGATCGAAGTGGACGCCCCCGTATCCGGACTTGAATACACCTATGTGGTGGGCGTCCGCAACAGCCACGACCAACGCTTCTCGGCGGGGATCGTAGCCGGGAGCCAGGTTTTAGTTTGCGATAATCTCTCGTTCTCCGGAGAAATCCAACTGGCCCGCAAGCACACTCCGCGTATCCTGCACGATCTGCCTGGCCTTGCCAAGCAGGCGGTGTCAGGCCTCAAGCACCACTGGGATAAACATGACCGCCGGGTAAATTACTACCGTCGCATCACGCTTCAGAATCGTACCGCTCACGACCTGATTGTACGCGCCGTCGATGCCGGTGTCATGGCCAACAGCACCATCCCCAAGGTCCTGCGCGAATGGCGTCAACCCCGGCACGAGGCCTTCCAGCCCCGGACCGCCTGGAGCCTCCAGAACGCCTTCACCGAGGCCCTCAAAGGCAACCTCAACCTCCTGCCCACACGCACCCACCGCCTCCACCAACTCCTCGATAATGCACTGGGTTTGAATTGAGCGGGGGATGAGAGGGACTGCCACCCATCCTGCGCAGGTAGGGGCGCTCTCAGCAGTGCAATCACCCACCATGTAAACCATGGTTTACACTAAGAAAAGCCCCTGCCCTATTGCGCCTCACAAGACGGGGCGCACGGGGGCTTTTCTTTTAGCTGGGAGAGCTTATTCATAGCGATGACTCAATAGCGTATGGATAGCCGCTTACTCAGGCACTACAATCACCTTTTGAATGTTGCCTCGGTCATAAATTACTGTTCTGAGGCCGTACCTCAGAAGCATACTAACTAGCCAGATGCACACTACAGCAAAAGATCATCGAGGAACTCAGAGGCGGGTTCAACACTTGTAACCATCAAATAATCCCGGGCACGAGTGCAGGCAACATACAGCAGGTAGCGCTCTGTATTGTAGACATCCTCTAAGTCTGCTGTGTCACCGATTGCTTCAATTCGTTCCTGGCTTGGCATCACTTCGTCATCACAGGCCATGACGATGACTGCACGGTACTCCAAACCCTTCGCCAAGTGCATGGTGCTGACAGCTACTTTGCCCGACCTTGATTCAAAGGAATCTGAAAGTAGCTGGTGCATCAGCCCTGAGGTTTCTATCGCACTCAGTGCTCGCGGAATTTCGTTCTCTGAGCGCACGAAAATACCGATTTCATGTGGGAAGACACCATCAGCAACCCACTCCTTTAGCTTTGAGGCAACAGCGTCAATTTCATCCTGTTGAGAATCGAAAGTCGATAGAGCCGGAGCTGGACCATTAAATACCGAAATGGTGTCCGTACGTTTCTCCACGTTCCCATCCATGTCTGATATTTCCGGGTCAAGTAACCGGTCAGCCTGGGCACGGATCTGGTGTGAGGTGCGGTAATTCACCCTCAGCGTCTTGGACCTTCCCCGGATATTTATTCCTAGGCTGCTCCACGAAAATGGCTGCTGGAAAATGCGTTGACCAAGATCGCCGGTGAAAAACAGTGCATCAGCCCGGTGGCTTCCCAGTGCTGCCAAAAAACGTAGCTGTGAAATGCTGATGTCTTGTGCTTCGTCAACAACCGTGAAGTCGTAAGGCGTACGACTCGATTTCCCCAACTGGTGAGCCAACTGAGAAAACATGCCGCACTTGCTTAACACTGAATCATCACTCAAGCGTTGCTGCACAGACGAGAATACTGCCCAGAGCTGTTCGCGTTTGGCCTCGTTCAACCTAGATTTTCGTCCAAGGCGTTTGACGTCACGATACGCTTCCCATGAGTCCAACTGCCAAGCGTCCACGATCTGTTCCCATTCTGAGTTCAAAAACGAGAGACTATAACCCTCCAGACCGTTTCGTTCGGCTTCCTCCTTCAACAGAGTGCAAACCGTCTCAGCATCAACCAGGCGCAGCTTACCGACATTACGCTCATACAGGCGTTTACCAACGGCATCCATGTACTCGACGTCAATACGCTCCCCCAGAGAAGGCTGACTGACGAGTAAGCGCCTCAGCTTCACACGAAGCGATTGGGCGAGTGCCTCGGAAAAGGTCGTCAGCAGGACACGGGCGTCAGGGTGCTTGCGAGCCAGGTAAACGGCACGGTGCAGTGCTACGATGGTCTTTCCCGTCCCTGCTGTACCGGAGACACGAACGGGCCCGGAGTAATCGCGCTCGACGACTTCGCGCTGGGTTGGGTGTAGGAAGACGGTCCATTTCTCCCATGGATATTCCAAGGCCTGCTCCAACTCCTCGACATTGGTCATCACGCGGAAGCGGCGGCGGGCATCCGGATGCTCAAACGGGTCGGTAGCGGCTTCGTCGGTCACTGAGGAAGCAACCACAGGGGTGCCGCCAGTGGCCAACTCCAGTAAGGCTTCAGACGCCTCTTCGGGCAGGTGATCTGCCAAGGCCAGTAGTGAGTCCTCATCGGCCTGCTTCACATCAGCGAGCCATTCGGGGGGAACTCCATACCCGAGCAGTTCGTCCTCACTATGCGTTGCAAAGAGTGCTGATTTCTTAAACTCGGGCTGAGGTTCCGCTGCCTCGACGTACTGAGGCACAAAGACTTCCTGCACTGTCTCGCGGATTTCGACAATCTGAGCGGCCCCGGTTTTGGGGTGC
This sequence comes from Ruficoccus sp. ZRK36, assembly GCF_019603315.1. Classification (NCBI taxonomy): domain Bacteria; kingdom Pseudomonadati; phylum Verrucomicrobiota; class Opitutia; order Puniceicoccales; family Cerasicoccaceae; genus Ruficoccus; species Ruficoccus sp. ZRK36. Next base: position 1,471,608 of record NZ_CP080649.1, on the reverse strand, counting down.
GTCTCCAGCTTTCGGCGCTCCGCCCAGTGGTAGGCATTGTCATGGTGATCGGTATAGCAAAGCAGCAAGCTGTCCCCGGTTTTGTGGACAATCAAGCGGATGTCACCGCTCACCCGTACGGACCAGAAATTCTTGTCTTTGGCCCGATCAACGCGATGAAACTTCATCCCCGGATTCGCCGGGTTCATTTGCAGATCAAAGGCAGTCGTCTTGACGGCCTTCTGCTCCTCGCCCGTAAGCTTGGTGAGGCTGTCGTTGAAGGTACTGGATATCAGGAAGTTCATTCAGAATCCGTATATATTTATACCTAATTTATCTAAAACCTTATCGACAGTTGCTTTAAGGCCCTCAAAGGCCTCTTTACTCTGCCCCTCAGGAAGAGCACACAGATACTTGCAGAACGCTTCTTTTTTATGCTTATGTATTTTCTTTGTGACAATTCTGCGGGCTTTGGGGCAGGGCAGCTTTTCCTCTAAGAATTCGTTAAACGACTGGTTGGGATCTCCATAATTGTAGAGTAGTGCAATTTTGTCTGATCGCTCAACAAGCCATCCCTGCTGCTCAGCATGATCCCAGTCAACTTCCCGAAATAACTCATCCACGGAGTATGGAACATTGATTTTCTTTGCCAAAATAGGTTTCAGGTAATCGTTTGGCTCTATGTGTACGTAACTGGTGTTGTGACCATTCCTATGCTTAAGCACCCCTGTAGCTTCTTTTCGAGATTCAATAGCATCAGCATCCCTATCAAATAATCCGATGGCTTTATACTTTGATCGCATATGCCCCCATGCAATTATTCGCTCAGACACCCATGTATGTCCCCCTCCATTTTCCTGAGAGCATTCAATCCTTAGCTGGTCTTTCGCCCATGAGAAAAACAGCTTTATCGCAATCTCTAGCAGAGCCTTATCGCTTGGACCCTCGACGAATACTGTTGGCTTGTCATAGGAGGAAAGTTGTACCTTGATCTGTTCCAGTTCATGAATCCTATCTAAGGCATTGCTTAGGTAGGGCTCAACAAGTGGCATGAGTCCCATGGATTGGTCGATGTCTTGTAGTTCCGTCCGATCCAACTGCTCAATGGAGGTCTTTCCACTAGAAGAATCTTTCGTAACCCCAAAAATCGAGACGTCTCCTTGTGCAGCGCCAGTCGCTACTGAGTAATAGGCAGGCGCATGAGTGGTGACAAATGTTTGAATATGCCTGCTGTCAGCAAGCATTTCATTCGCAAGCTCAAGACAACTTGACATTTCTAGATTGTTTTCAGGCTCTTCGTATGCCCAAAGGGAGACAACCTTGGGACGACCTGGGGCGCTTAATGTCTCGGCTTGTTTCGCAAGCCAGCGTAGTATTATGGGAATGTGCCTGGCTTTGATCCCATCGCCTCGCTGCTCCAGAGAAAAACGCTGGCCATTATCTTCCGATGAAAACTGCAAGCGTGAAAACAAGTCACGTAAGTTTGAGGGGAGGCCAATACTGGAAGTCATTGAAAGCTTCTCAAAAATATCCGCAACGATAGGCGTTGTGTGGCTATTGATTGCTTTCGTAAAATTTTCAGCAGCTTTCCGAATGTCTACCTCAACCGTCTTCTCCAGCATGTCATGTATCGATGCGAGTAACTCCGAGAAGTAGTCATCACCTTTGGTTGCGGGCACATAGTCTAACCGTGCAGAATGTATCAATGCTGGAATTTTGCTTTTACCCGAGAGGGCTTTATTGTCGATATATTTAACGTCTTGGTAATGGAGTCCACCCCGTCTCCAATACTTATCCCACTTGACACGCTTTCGGTCATTAAAGCCAGCGGAAGGCTCTATAACGAGTGTCATTTGAATCTCTGGCGCTTTTCGTTTTGCCACTTGAGCGAAACTACAGAAGTCACGATCCCAATCGAGTTCATATCCGTTGCCATCATTAAAGAAGAGATTTAGCGCCCTGAGGAGATTTGACTTTCCAGAATCGTTCTTCCCAACAAAGACATTTAAATTACTTAGGGTCAGAGATGCAGACTGGATACTGCGAAAGTTTTTGATGTTAATGGACTTAATTTTCATGGCTAGGGCTGGGGTTACACTCTAAACACCTTCATGACCTCGTCGCCGAGGTGGTTGATGACTTTGACGGCGATGCGGCCGCTGCTGGGTTTGGGGAAGGGGCGGCTGGTGTCGCTGTAGAGCGAGTCCCAGGCGTCGGCGTTGATTTCGGCTTTGAGGGTGGTCTTGAGGCTCTTGTAGGGGTCGCTGGCCCCGAGGAAGTACGCGTGCCGGACGAAGAAGCTCTCCTCGTTGTAGTCGGTGTCGATGAACCAGCAGGCGATCTCGTCTGCGTCGCAGGATTCGACCTTGCCCAGTTGGGGTTTAAAGACATCCACGCCGTTGACCTTGACGCGCACCATGTCGTGGTGGTCGGGCAGTAGCTCGATGTCGGGCTCGCCGAAGATGACGAACAGGTTGCCGCTGCCCGTGTTCTTGAGGGAGTCGGCCATGTGGAGGTCGGCATTCATCCGGGCCTTGAGCACGGGGAGGCGTCCGAGCTTGTCAAAGTCCGTCGTGCGGGCCTCATAGTTAAAGGCACAGGCGATCAGGACATCGAACCCGGCGTCACCGGCTTCTCGGGCAGCTTGGACGAGGTCGGCACGGGCGACGGTCCCAAACTCCGGGCCGATGAAGATGGCTGCGCGTTTTTCCACACCGTCTTCGCCTTCGGAGTAGGTACCCTCGGCGCAGACTAGGTCTCCCGGCCAGGCCTGTAGGGTGGTGAAGTTGATCTTGTCTTCCTTGTGGGCCTGCTGGACGCCCGCCGTCTTGAGGTTTTCCAGAATGATCTCGGCGAAAGACTTTTGCTGGCTGAACTGATCGCCGGGCTCCTTGACTTCCAGCGGGTCGATCAGCTCATCATCCTCATCGACGCCCAGTACGCGGTGCGGCGAGAGGCTTTCGACGGTAAACGGACCGGCCACACGCACCTTTTTTCTGTCTTCGTAGGGCTTGTCGTAGAGGTACTCGTAGTCGGCTTTGGCGGCGATGGAGGCGTCGATCTCACGCTGCCGGGCGATGCGCTGCTCCCACCATTGTTCATGGAGCTTCTTCGCTTCGGCTGGCCAACCCTTCTCCGCCTCGCGGGGGATTTCCCATTCCTGCCAGTTCTTACCAAGTGACTGATTTAGCTGCTCGCGAAGCGGTTCGAGGCGCGTCTGGTAATCTTCCCAGATGACGTCGATTTCGGCGTTGTTGGCGATGGCCTTCAGCGTGATGTGTGGCACACGCTCGTAAACGAAGCCCTGGCGGACGTTCCCGTAAGTGGCGACCTCTGACTTCGCGCTGCGGGTCAGCTCGGCTTCCTTCTGCTGGCCTTCATCGGAGTCCTTTAGCAGGTAGTACGGGTACTTCGCTCCCATGATGCGTGCCCGCGCCAAGGCCAGGGCAACGCGTGAGGTGTCAATCGTGATCCAGCGTCGCCCCCATTGCTCAGCAACGTAGGCGGTCGTTCCAGAGCCGCAGGTTGGATCGAGGACAAGGTCACCGGCATCGGTGGCCATGAGGATGCAGCGTTCTATCAACTTTTGAGAGCTTTGCACTACATAGATTTTCTGTTCTGAGAATCCTGTGGCGAGAACGTCATCCCAAACATTTGCGATAGGATATACTCCATAATCCGAAAGTATGCGCCTATACATCAAAGTATTTCCGATTGGCTTTAACCGGAAGGACTTGTCTAGCCTTTGCATGCCTTGGAGATTAGTTTTCCAACCTCCCCGAGTGACACGGAACTTTTTACCATTTACTTGATATTCAAAGCGAGTCGTCTGTCCTCCGGACTGGCTAGCTAGATTGTCTGCAGCAAATACTGCTCCATCTGGTTCTTCTCCCTTTTGAATGCGCGATTCCTCAAGGTTATCAGAAAGTTGCCAGACATACTGAGTGGTTCCCTTTTCTCCTAATACCTTCTTTTGATTTAGTTGTCGGTATTTTAGAGCATCTTTCTTTTTAGCGTAAAAGAGAACATAGTCTGCTATGCCGGCTAAATGTCCGGATGTCTGGGAGCTCGTTTTTAGGCAAACAATGTCCGCTACATGGTTTTCATCTCCAAAGACCTCATCAAGCAAAGCCCGCACTCGGTGAACATTTTCATCGCCGATCTGTACGAAGATAGAGCCGGATTCGCTAAGCAGATCGCGACAGACGGTCAGGCGGTCGCGCAGGTAGGTGAGGTAAGTATGTATGCCGTCGCGCCAGGTATCGCGGAAGGCTTTGACCATCTCGGGCTCACGGGTGATGTGCTCCTGCTTGCCGTCCTTGACATCGCGAGAGGTCGTGGACCACTGAAAGTTGCTGTTGAACTTGATGCCGTACGGTGGGTCGAGGTAGATGCACTGCACCTGCCCGCGCAGCCCCTCACGCTCGGCCAGTGACGCCATGACTTGCAGGCTGTCGCCGAGGATCATGCGGTTGGTCCAGTTGGCGTCGTGCTGGTAGAACTCGGTCTTGTCCGCGCCCTCGGGGATACCATTGAAGTCGCCAAAGAAGTCCATCTGCGGATCGTAGCCCGTCTCCTCGCGCTCGGTCTTGCGCATCAGATCCTCGATGAGCACCTTGGGGTGTACCTTCTCCTGGATGTAAAGCGGCGGTGCCTGCACAACGAGGTCGGACCAGTCCTGCTCATCCTTACCCCGCCATACGAGCTGCGGGTCGAGGTCCGTATTGCGCGGGTAGCGCAGCTCCTTCGGTGCCGCCTGCGCAGCCTCCATGACCGACTCATACTCCGCCGTGGGAATGTTTTTGCGGCTGGCATCCTCGTGCGTGAGCGCCTCCACTTGCTTCTTAGTGACTGTCTTGCTGGCTTTCTTGCGTGGCATGGGGAAATGTGAAATGTATTTGGATCGGATGATTAGCCGTTAAAAATCGGATGAAAAACTGACCATACCCGGCGATTGCATCGGTCGATTCGCTAGAGAAAATCGGTCGAAAATCGGATGATTAGTTAGAGGAAATCGGATGATTATCGGATGATTAGCTTTCACGGCTTACGGGAGTATAATGAGTTGAGCGCCCACTTCCTTCTTTCAGTAATAGGTTGAGTTCGCACAAAATGGTCAGATCACGGTGGGCAGTATCCCGAGCTACCTCAAAACTCTCCTGAACCTGACGATTGGTCACCTCGCCACTCCGTATGGCTAGTTCGAGAATCCCTTGCTGACGTTTGTTCAGCTCATCGGTAACGGATGCGGGCAGCGCTTCGGTTTCCGCAACAGGTGCCTTAATGCGGTCGAGGTGTTCTGCGGGGCCAGGCAGCGTCAGCACAAAGCGATCTTCATCGAGTTCGACATGTGGCGCGTCGAGCCCATAATCCAGCATCGCCCCCCGCATACGACGGATGCCGGTACCGCGTTCTTCCATTCGTTTCAAGAACACCAAGCCTTGAGAAATCAGGGGGTTGCGAGACCGTGAACGAGCCTTACCTTCCTCGAGCTTCTTCATTGAAGGGTGACCAACTGGCTTGCCCGGGTTTGTCACCACAATCCGATCAAAGAAGACTTCGACGAAGACACGTTGAGACTGATCCTCGTAGTCACGGTGTGCCAACGCATTCACGAGTGCTTCGCGTAGGGCGACCTCCGGGTATTCAGGAAGTTCCAGCCTTTTCAGCCCCACGACTCGCGGCGTCTTTCGAGTATTCTGATAAATGGTTGCGACTATCGTATCAATAGCGTCAGGGATGTTCTGGTGAATGGGTTGTGCGATTACCGCCTCATCATTGCGGGTTTTGCCCTTATAGATATCAAGCTGAACGCGTGCTTGCGGGAACTCTGCGGTCGGGTCCTTGGCTGATAACATCATCCCGGCAGCGGTCGGGTGCGATGCCCCTTCTTTGTTGTCGAACCATATATATCCACGGCTCAAGAGCAACTGTTCGCGTTCAGCAGGCTTCAGCGTCTTGCGTGACTCGGGATCAAGTGCCTGAGCAAGTGATGTCAGATGGGCAGTCTTGAGGTCTTTCAGCGGGCGGAGCACGCGCTGCCGATCAAAGAGCGATGCCACTGATAAGGTAGCCTCGGCAATTGCCTTGTCGTCTCTGGAAGGCGTTAGCTCGTAGTTTTCATTTATGTGCTCAATGAGCCTTTCCCGGACGACGTCCTGCAATTCGTTGATATTGTTGAAACGACTGTAGGTGTGGGCATCATGGCAGACCTTATCAAAGAAATCATCCTCCTTCTTCTCTCGATGGAAGCTACGATCACCTTTGACACAGACTAGAGTCGGCATCTGACGCTGTTGCGCAAAGTCATACTCAAGATGAGTTGCCGAGAGCCCACCTTTGGCTACGGTACCATATTCTTTTCCGATAATGAGGACGTAAATCTGACACTTTGCCAGCAGCTTGAGGTAAGCCTGATCGTCTGGTCTGAGGGCAGCCGGATACTTCTCAAAAAGCATAGGAACGGTATGCCGGAGCAAAAACGGATCTGAGCCGAGGAGCACCTTCAACTGCATACGCTCCTCCGTCAGCTCCTTCTGGACAGAGCTGATAAAGATCCGAAGCTTTAAGTTGGCGGGGGTATCAGGCATTTTGATGCGTTTCGATTGGCGTACTGTTTGGCCCATCCGAGGTGGCGTGTTTTATCATCTCGTCAAAAAATCCCGATACCTTTTTCTCAAAATCGTCCTGCATTTCCCAGACGTCGGTAAATTCAGCGAATGCCCAGCGGCCATAGATACCGTGATTGTTAACGCCAGGGACCCAGTAGCTGTCCATGGTGGATTTCTTTTCCTTGGCGTCCTCACGGCGGTAACCCTTGATCTCGACAATCAGGTGGAGCGGGTTTTCCGGGCCGTGCCCATCATCGACAAGAACGATGAAGTCCGGGATGTATTTACGGTTCTCAGCATGGAAGCGGTACGGGACCTCAAGGCCTAGATTGTGATTTTTCACGTAAGCCAGCACCTGTGGGTGGTTCTCTGCGACCCGGCAGAACTCAGCCTCCCAATCGCTGTCGAGTACGACCCAGTTCACGTGACACCGGTTTACCGCTGTCTGGTAGAGGTCTTCTTTGGATGTTCTGAAGCTGACCTGTGATGTCGATCCAGTGGGATTGTAGGGGTCCAGTAGCGCTTTGATGATGCGCTCTCCCTGCGACTTCATGCCTGCTCGGGATATCGCTGCCGCGATACGCTCACAGGCCATATCTGCTATCTCCTGATACATGAGCTGGGCTGGATAGGTACCGCCCTTGCAATCCAGATATTCGTCTAGCCATTCACGTGTGACTCGCTTTAATTGACCAAATAGGTGCAGCTTGGGCTCATCGCCGGGATCGCGGTATTTGGTGTAGAGGAGTCGCTGGGTAAGATTCAGCAGCAAAGTGGACCTGCGCAGATCACCAGTATGCACGAGATTGAGGTCAACCCCTTCGCCGATAATACCACGAGACTCGGTTCTCGTTGCCCCGACGAGGTCCGGTGTAAGCTCCAGCGTCGAGCCTTCATTAAAATCCGCGCTCAAGCGTTCCGAAGGTAGCTCTACGCGGTAGCCAGATACCCTGGGGAAGCTGATCTTCAAAGCATCCCGATCCGGGCGGACCGCATGGACATGTGTCGTTTTACGTGGGGGTTGCGGTGGAGCAACCACGGGCTTTGCCGTAAAGTCAAAGGGAATGCCCAAAACATCCGCATACTCGACATCGAAAAGTCCCTTCTCGTTGAGGTTGTAGGATTGGCGACGCAATGCGCGACCAATCACCTGCTCGCAAAGCAATTGCGTACCAAAGGCGCGGACACCGAGTACGTGGGTAACGGTATTTGCATCCCAACCTTCCGTCAGCATGGATACGGAAACGACACAGCGAATCGACGCTCCCAGTTTCCCCGGCTTTCCAACGGTGTTCATAACCTCACGCAGGAGGTCCTGATCCGTCAAATTGTTGGCAGCATCCTGATTGCCAGTTCGTTCAACAATTTCATACCTAAAGCGTTCGATCTCAGTAGACGCCACTTTTCTGAAGTTATCGTCAAGCGCATCTCCGGACTCCAGCTGTTCGCTATCGATGAGGAGCGTGTTGGGGCGAGACAGGGGCTCCCCGTGCTCGTTGAAGTTGTCAAATAGAGGCAGCCTGCCTCGGATTGTCGGCTTGGTTGAATCTTCCTCAGGCTCGTAACCTGAGATATAGTCGTAAACGAGCTTGGAGGTCGCGGTGTTGTTACAGACAACAATGAAGCAGGGAGGTACCCCCAGCTTCTTTTTCTCCCATAGTTCAAAGGTCTGCTCGTAGTGACCGTAGAGCGCTTCGAGGGCTGTTTTAAGGGGCGTAGGCAGGCTTTCTGGGTCGAGGGTGGCACCCGTGCCCCGACCCTTCTTCGGCATCTTCTTTTTGATGTGTTCCCACAGATTACGGAACATGGGCATGTCGCCACCGGGGATGTTATCGGCAATGGGAACACGGGGCAGCTTGACGATACCACACTCAATGGCATCCATGAGGGAAAAGTCAGAAACCGTCCATGGGAACAGTGTGCCCTCGGCATAACCCGAACCACGCAGAAAAAAGGGAGTCGCAGAAAGGTCAACAACCCGATTGAGCCCAAGCTTGCGCTTCACGGTTTCAAGCCCACTGATCCATAGACGTGCAGCCTCGTTGTTTTTCTCCGCTTCTTTCTTTTCCTCGCCCTTCAAGTCTGAAGTGTCATCCTCTCCTGGCTTTTCGCGATAGCAATGGTGAGCTTCATCGTTGAGTACCATCACATTCTTCATGCCCATCAGATCGGGCATGACTCGCTGGAGCATCTGCCCCTCCGTCTCCAATGTGTTCAGCGCATCACCATGTCCCTGGAGTAAAGCCCGGTTGCCTTTCGACAACTCCATACGTTCACGCAATTTAAAGGAGTGATAATTTGTGATGACGATCTTGGCCTTACCGAGTTCCTTGAGCATATCGGGCGGGACCAACTCCCGGTTCTTGTAATAGCTCTCGGTGTCATTGGGGAGCAGTACACGCAGTCGGTCCCGAATGGTGATGCCCGGTGCCACGACTAAAAATCCCCGTGTATAGTGTTTACTGGTTGGACGACGAACGGCATTGATGGTCTGCCAGGCGATAATCATCGCCATGACAGTCGTCTTGCCTGCACCGGTAGCGAGTTTCAGGGCTGTGCGCAGCAGTTCAGGGTTCGCATTTTGGTTGGCTCGATTTAGGTGGTCGAGAAAGCCCTTGCCGATGTTTCCCTCCTTGGGGGCGACCTCAGTTAACCAGATTAGAGTTTCGACCGCCTCGACCTGACAAAAGAAAGGGCGGATGTCGTTGAAGGCGTGATGCCGCCAGTGCTGGAGAAGCCGAGCGGTTTCAGGTGTTACTTTCCATTGGGCGGGGTCAGCGATTCTACGCCACTCATTTACGCGTTTACGCAGTGAATTGATGTTTGTTTTCGTGTACTGCTGTTCAACGGTGGAAATACCCTCGCCTTCATCCATGACGAGTTCTCGCTGCTCAGATTTCCCCTTTCGCTTCTTAGCCTTGGGGATGGGAGTCATGAAGTCCGCGATACGACGGCTATCGATTATCCTCTGAGTGGGCTGTCCTTCCGAATCCAACTCCCAATGGCGGGAGGGATATCCGTAGGGGGAGTTGAGAATGGGATGCTCGAAAAAGGGCTCTGACATGACAGAAGTACTGTTACGAATCGAAATTGAAAGCAGACAGATCCAGCAGTCCTTTTTTGCACATTTTGGTGCAGAACCGATTCAGCTGACTGCGTTGCAGGGGCATAGGTACGGTTTTGCCGCTTTCCCACCTGCTAATGCTTGAAAAGCTGACACCAATCTCTCTCGCGAGACCCTCCTGACTCAGTCCGAGCTGTTTTCGCATGGACTTAACAAGAGCGGGTAAGCTTTCGGCATCAGGCATCGCTGTAGTACAAGGTGATGACATAGCAGCTGCAAGATATATCTTGATGATTCAAAACTTTTTTGAAGCACTGGATTTAGCATGGCCGTGCCTAGTATAGAATCCATAGCTCTTCAATGACTCGATTGAAGTAATTCCGAGCACATCAAAAATGTGATCGGCTCTACCTAACAAGGCTCAGCGCAAAATCACGAAAAATCTCTCCTTCCGAAATGACAGCTAGTCAATGAAACAGAACATTGCCTATATCGAAAGCCGAGTAGATGAGGACAGCTTGCGTATAATCACCCCGTCAATATAGTTGCGAACTTGAGCCCCTGAACATGATCCCCCTATCCACTCACCGTCGATGCACCCGACTACTGGGTGCTTTGCGGATCAGCTTGGAGCCCTCGGGCATGGTGGGGGCCAAGAGTTGCCAGGCACGAAGCCCATAGGGGGCGGCGAGACGTTCCACGGTAGATAGCCAGATCTCTTTCTTTCGGGCTCCTTCGATCTGCTGATAGAACTTATAGCCGATGCCCGCCAGTTGCGCGAACTCCTCCTGCGTCAGGTTATGCTTGGCCCTCAAGAGCCGTAATCGAGCACCTAGTTCAGTCAGTGAATTACCCACCCTTACACCATACGCTCATAAGGCTTGACCGATAACCTCACGATCATATGGTGTTTCAATGCGAATCGCCGCCGTTGTTCTCCTGTTTGCTGCCCTCGGGCTTGCCTTCACGATCGTCTTTATATCAGGGCCTGCCAAGACGAGTGTAGACGATGAATTTATGGAACTACAGGATGAGTCAACTAGTGCCTCGGCGTTTAGGCTTTTAAACTGGATGTTTACCGGCGATGACCCCGCCGACGAGCTCGTGAAGACGAGTCAGAAGCTCGCCTATCTGAACCGGGCACTGATCTTTGCCACGCTGGCAACCGGTGGACTATCCTTCTATTTATTCCGGCGATCCCGTCCGAAGAGAACTGTCGGTTTTGTGAGAGACTCTTGAATCTCTGGAGTGGATGATGAGCTCACAGTATCTCACGCTTTCAGCCCTGCTCTGCATAGCCTTGGCCGGGCCCCTCAGTGCCACCCAGCCAACAGAGCAGACACCTGAAGCAAACAGCACCACAGTTTTCGATCCTTACCACGCTGAGATCGTCGCGGCTGACGGACGCAAAATCACGGCCCACATTATCGGCCATGATGGTAAAGAGGTCCGACTCATCCCCGAGCATGTCGACCGCGAATACACCGTTCCCCTCGAAAACTTATCGCTCGAAACGCAGCAAGCGATCATAAGCAATTGCCCCACTGCATTCCTTCACCTCGACAAGAACTGGGACCGCGAAAACGCTCATGCCGGACTGGACAATACCACGATTAACGACCTGACACATCTGCTGAAGCAACAACTGACCATGAGTTTCCTCTCGGTGATGGAGTTCGATCAGACCTGGCTGTATGGGGATCTCTTGGACCAGGCATCCGTGATCTATCAGGGCATTCATTACCTGGAGCCCCTGCAGGTCGTCAGAGACCGACTGTATGATGCTCTGGAGATCGGGAAATCCCAAGTCGTCATTACAGACGGCTTCCCCGAAAACTCCTTTCGCCTGTGGCTGTTTCCGGTACGGGCCGAGTATCGCTACGCACAAGGATATGATGATTTGGAACAGTTGAGCGGCTACAACACGCTCGGACTGCTCGTAGATCGCAGCGAACAGATCGTTGCCGTACAGTGCATACGTACCAGCCAGCTTTCAGAAATACCGACCAGCCACTGGAATTTATTCGATGCCAACACGGTCGATTTCTTCGGACTCAAGAAGAAGTTTGCCGCGCAGGCGAAAGTCAGAATCCAGCCAACCAATCCCACGGGCGTGACCATGAACAACGCTCGCCCACGGGACATCAACAAGACCAGCACCACCGTCCACCAGACCCAGATTTATTTCAACAGCTCAGATGGTAGGCGCCTGAGCTACAGCCGTATGTATATGCCGGATCGGCTGGCCCGCATCATCGCCTACAACATCGGGAAGAACTGGAATTAATCCGGGCATCACAAAACATCGGACGACTCCGGTGTCATAGCGTGGTCTGGGTATTCCCATACCCGGTTACGACACCGCTGGCCTCAAGGCCTTTACCGAAGAGGCATAGCGGTCAGATAAGGATTTCAGAAATCTACGAAAAACTCCTACTCTTCGTAGATTTCCTCCGGCCATTCATCGCCCTCGTCATCAGCAGAAGGCAAGGCCGTAAGCAGCGCATTATGATCGAAATCCGGAAACTCCGTCTTAACCCTGCGAATCAGGCCAAACACCTCCGGGGTTAGCTCGATAGCATTCATGGGCACATCGGCTCTTACCGCGCTCTTGAACTGGTCAAGCGTCACCGAGTAGCCATGCTCGCCGAACCACCCACACCATTTCGCATAGCTTCGGTCCATGAGCCCCAAGCCCCATTGCTCCTTTATCATCGCTCGGATAAGCACACGAACAGCATCATCGACCATCGTTCCTCCCGCCGTTCGTCGCATCCCCTTGGGCAATGCAGCAGCCTGATAACAACGCTGAAAATGGTCCAGATCATCGAGAGTCTTTAAGCACCGCTTCTCTTCACTGCGAAACCGCTGGATAGTGTCACGAGCCCTTTTGCAGTCCTCCATACGCTGCCAGGGAAGCGTCTTGAACCATAGGTGATCCAGCCCGTCAATGGGCAGCATGCCCTTCTTGTGCAGATCAACCTGCCGCTTAAAATCAAAGTCCATACGCAGGGAGCGGTCTTTAAGCTGTTCCACCAAACCACCCGACGCTTCATGGTACATGGCGCTCATGCCCTTGAGCTGAGATACCACCAGCTTGCTGTTCTCGTCCCGGTCCTTGAACAGATTCACGATCCACTGATTCTGCTGAGCCTCATCATATCCCCTCGGGGCCTTGATGCCTGCCTTTGCCAGAATGGGCTTATGCCCACCAGCCCCCTTAAGAGTTGCCTGGCCACGTGTGGTCCACGACAAGACCTGACGCACCTGATGCTTATCTTCGAGAATAGTATCGTCACCCTCTGTAAGCACCTTACGGGCATCCCGGAACATATCGCATAGAGGACCACCGGAAGCCTCATCAGTCATCGACTCCGGTGCATTGGTAATAAACCCGTCGGTCGTCACGCTGATCACCTCGTATGGCTCCGGTATGCGATTCATGATCTCGCTAAGTACACCACGGACCAGCCCCGTGATGTGAGCCGCGAAGTAGGCCTGGGTAATCTGGGACGGAGGCAAGTCCTCGACCTCACCCGTGCGCGTATTGAGCCCACGGCGGTTCCTGAGACCTTGTGCGAACTTGCCGTAAAAGGAATTGATCAGCTCCTTGTAGAGTTTGTTTTCCAGTGTCGTCTTGGCGTTGTTACGGGACTGCGTAGCCTTCAGCACGATGTCACGAATCGGATATTGCTGGCGATTCAGAGGTACAATCACGCCGCTCCTGATTTCAACGCGTGCACCCTGGGCACGGGCCAGCGCTATTTCCGGGGCCGTTGCATAAGTATCACCTTCCCTGGGAAAGAACAGACTCCCATCATGCCGGACAGCCAAGCCAGGAAAACGAATAGTGTGTGGGAATACGAACTGAATATTAGCAAAGCCCATCGCATCCAGCGTGTAACGATCAATGTCTGTCGTGTGCTCGATTCTCTTCCAGACAGGTTGAGGGATCGTCGCCATCGCTGTCGAGTAGGCCCCCTTCAGGTCGATGTCCCGCCAGTCATCCTCCTGAGTCGCTCCAAAGTAGAAAGACTCGTTACGACCACCATGATACGAGTCGATCACAAGGTTTTCGCTATCCGAAAGCTCGGGCAACAGCTTCACCTCTTTTATCTTTTTCTGACGACCGGTCTTCGGATCATACACGGTCTTTTCAACCTCATGCTGCCCAAGCACAGCCAACGAGCTAACCCCTTCCTTGCGCCAAAGGTCCAGACAGTACTTCACCCCCATGCCCCCGAGGGTGATGGGGACTTCACGCTCGCCAAACATGTCCTCGGATGTCTCTGCCATCTTTAGCGCGTGCACGGCGGCGATTTCAGCATCCCTGACCGCGTACGTTTCGAACAAGCCGGGATCCTGCTCAAGCAACTGATCCATGTGAGCAATCATTCCAGCCGGAAGGTTTACCTTCCCAATACCATTCAGGTCACCAAGCGCTTCCAGCGAACTGCCAGCCGGAGCGATGTGCATGGTATCCCTCAGCGTTACAGCCACCGTACGTTGGTTATGGTTGCTGTCCGTCAGGGTAACTTTATAAGGAACTCCCAGGCTGGTGTAGCTTTTGCGAACATTATCAAAGGAGCACTTGAGAACGTCATGGTAGTCGCTGAACGAGCTCAGATCAGCTCGCGTAAAATGGGAAACAAGTACGACTGACTTCGGGTAATGCGAGAAGAGCTTTCTGCGTTTGGCGGATTCCAGACTGCGAGACAAAAAAGCCTCCAGGCTCAGACGTCCGGTATCTTTGGTCAAAAACAGCCCTCCGCCACGCTTGTCCCCATTGATCACATACCACTGGTAGCTCAGTATCTGATTGTCGTTCGTGTCCGCAGTGTCCCGCACCCACTCCGCATCAAACCCAAGGATAAACAGACGGCCCGGCGCGCGTACTTTCTTTTTCGCCATTTTGGCGGATTTACGGGCGGTTTTCTTCTGAGGCATGACGAAAACGATCCATAACTACGCTACCACCCATGGTCGAACAAAACATTTCACGAGCCATCTGCTAAGTAGCAATAAGCGCCACGAGGGCGCATTTGGGGGCCTTGTTATTGACAATAAGGACCAATTAACTAGTCATTTTCTATACTTAATATTCCTTTATTACTGTTTTACGTGAAATTTTTTACTAATATTTAGTAATTCAAATTTCACTCCGAAAGACCAGCATCTCGCCAATATTTCCACTAACCGTTTATATTAAACCACTTACAGAAATATCGCCATTTTTTAGCACCCTCAAAAACGCGCCAAAAGCTTCTCCCCCCGGATTTCAGGATATTCCAGGTACACGTTCGTTTTTGTTTTCGGCGTGATTTACGCCCGCATGCCTGAAAAATGACCGCCAAATGGGGTGGAAGATGGCGAAAGAATAACCTGCTGGGTAGTTCCCTATTCCCTGTATGATCCAGGTACGCCAGCCCCCCTGTGTGTCATGTCAGTGTCATGTCAGAATAGCGGCTTTTTGCGCATTTTTCGATCACTTCACGATTATTTTGTGATTTGACCCCAAGGTAGCTTTTGGCCTAGGATTGATCCTATAAATCGCTAACCGTCACGGAAATGGCAGCCTGGCCATATCTCGACAATTGGTGCGGGCGGACGGAATCGAACCGACATCATCAGTTTGGAAGACTGAGGTTTTACCACTAAACTACGCCCGCATAAATGACGTAGGGCAGCAGACTTGACCCCGAAGCCCTTAGCGGTCAAGCTAATACCACAATTATGCCTCATGTCGGACGGAACGACACAGGAGCGCAAACCCTTTACCCCAGGTAGAGCCCATGGCCATGTTATCACAGAGCGCAGCCGCCAACCAGGCGGGTGGTAGAAAAAAGAAGCTCAGTTTCGCCGACAAACAGCGTTTGGCCAAACAACGCGCGTATGAGAAACAGGCCCGCCGCAAGAAGATCAAGCTTCAGGAGCTGACCGTCTTCACCCAGCAGATAGCGTCCATGCTGGAAGCCGGGCTCCCGCTAGTCTCAGCACTCGACGCCCTGCAGGAGCAGACCGAGAACCCGGTTTTCCGCATCATCATCCGGGAAGTCCGCAATGACATCTCCAGCGGGACATCCTTCTCCGACGCGGTTCGCAAATTCCCGAAAGCATTTCCCAACCTTTTCGTGAGCATGGTGGAGGCGGGTGAAGCCTCTGGTGCGCTGGCAGACATTATGGCCAAGGTGGCCGTCTACTTCGAAGAATCGCTCGGCCTGATGAAAAAGGTAAAGAGCGCGATGGCCTACCCGGTCGCAGTCATCACCCTGGCGGTCGTGATCGTGAACGTGCTCCTGATCAAGGTCATTCCGGTCTTCGCCGGTATGTTTAAGGACTTTGGGGCCGAGCTGCCTAAGCCAACCCAGATGCTGATCGACCTGAGTAATTTCATGCAGGATTACATCCTGTTTATCATCGCTGGCGGGGTGGGCTTGTTTTTTCTCTACAAGAAAGCCACCAAAACGCCGCGCGGCCGCGAGGTGCGCGACTCCGTCTTTCTGCGTCTGCCGATCATCGGGAACCTGACCCGCAAGATCAACGTCTCACGCTTTTGCCGGACCTATGCCATTCTGCTGCGCAGTGGTGTGCCCATCCTGCGTGCACTGGAGATTTGCTCTAATGCCTCGGGGAACGTTTTCATCGAAAAGGCCTGTACCGGCATCAGTCGCCACATCAGCCAGGGTGGACAGCTCTCGGACGTCGTCGCCGTCACTCCGTACTTTCCGCCCATGGTCAAGCACATGGCACGCGCCGGCGAGCAGACCGGTAACGTAGACGGCATGATGAACAAAATCGCGGACTTTTACGACACCGAGGTTGATAACATCGTGGGCGCCCTCACCTCTCTGATGGAGCCGATCCTGATCTGCGTATTGGGTGTGATTATCGGGGGTATCGTCATCGCTATGTTCCTGCCGATCTTCCAGATGTCCTCGGTCATCTCCAACTAATAAAACGGAGCCCCAGTAGCCCGCGCGTAGAAGAACGATGCCCGGGGCACTTCGGGCGGCAAGGAACGCTACCGCTATGCGCGGGTAGCGGGCTCTTCCCGGCGCAGGTCCTCAGCCTTGAATTGCAGGATGTACTTATCCTTGAAGTAGGTGTCTGCCAGAACCTCCTCAAGCCCGAGGGACCGGGTAAGCCGTGAATGCAAGCCAGCCGCCTCGGCCTGGACGTCTCCACCGCGCCAATACAGCAGCCCGTTGGGCAGGGAGTGGGTCTTCCCCTTGCGACACAGGGGGCGAATCCAGTTAATAAACGCAGCCAGATCCGTGACGGCCCGACCGGTGACGAAATCGTATTTCGTTTTGATCGTCTCAACCCGGCAGTTACGGACTTCTACATTTTTCAGGCCGAGCCGCTTCACGATATCCTCGACGACTCGAATCTTTTTCCCCACGGAATCAACCAGGGTAAAGCGTGCCTGCGGGTAGCAGATCGCCATCGGCACGCCGGGCAGCCCACCCCCGGTGCCCACATCAATCACGCGTGCACCATGCATGAGCTTGAGCATGCCCGTGACAGCCAGGCATGGGGCCAGGTGATGGCGCTCAAGCTGGTCGATATCCTTACGCGAGACGAGGTTAACCCGCTCGTTCCATTCGCGCATGAGCTCTGCCCAGAGGGCCAGTTGCTCCCAGGCGGCATCCGACACGGCAGGCAGGTGTGCCCGCAAAGATTCCAAAGCGTTTGTCATATAAATAGCAATCAGTCGTCTTTCGGTAAGGGACGCGCGCTCTGCACGAACTTGCGTTCCTCCGGCAACAGAGCGTCCATATCGACACCCTGCAAGGCCTGTTCGTAGCCCTCCTTGTCATCGAGAAGTCGGCAGGCATAGGCCTTTACCAGTTGACCACGGACACCCAGCGGGTCTACCCGGCCAAGGACCTCCAATGCCTTAGCAGGCTCCCGAGACTTGCACAGAGCGAATGCCCAGCAGATCTGATACGCGGGGTTCTCGGGGTCATAGCTGTAGTTGAGCTGTGCAATACGCTCGGCCCCCCGACGGTCCACGTCCAGGACCATGGCGATCCAGGCATACTCACTCGACAGGTCACGATCCTGGGGGAAATTCTCACGCTCCTCCTGCAAAAGCCGGAGCATAGCCAGGGTGTCGCTTCTGCCTTTAAACAATGCGTAGAGCTGGTCATAGGCGGAGCGATCCCAGGGATCGTCACGAATAATCTCCTGCAGGATCGCCACCTCTTCGCGCTCAAAGCCCAGCCGCGCCGTCACAGGCAGCACCTCTCGCAGTTGCGGTAAGGCGGCGGAAGATAGCCAGCGGGTGAAGGCAGGATTTGGGACATCCCGAGCCTCTTCGCGATCGAGCGTAAGCGTCAGCGGCGGTAATAGAGAGGCAAAGCCCTCGGCTCCCGTCCAGTCGACGCGCGAGTTGTAAGCCCGTAAGGCCTTGAGCTGGTCGGTCTGGACCATCGCCTCGGCCACACGATTGGCCACGGGCGGACGGTTAATGTTCATGACCGCCTTATCCTCCATCGCCAGCTCGATAATGAGTTCATTCTCACCGCGGGCCAGCAGCCAGTTGAAGATAGACGTGAGCGCGGGCACATTGCGCTGCTCTTCGATGATCAGCTCCTTTAGCCGCTGCTCAAAGTCTTCGCGATTGAGATCATAAAAAGCCTCTAAAGCCAGCAGGCGCATCGACACGTCCCCCGCTCCGGCATCCCAGACTCGCTGAGCGGCGGATTGCAGCCTCTGCTTATCACCGAGCGCGGTCTCGATCTGGAGTAACAAAGCCGCCGCCTCGACCCGAACCTGATCCCGGCCCAACAAACTATCGAGGCGCCGAACCGTGGCACTCAGGTCTGCCGCCGGGAGGACTTGCGTCTCGGCACGGGAGAGTTCTACGCCGACTTCAGCATCGTCAGGCGCACGCTCATAGGCCTCACGCAGGTATGCCAGACGAGCGTTCTCATCCTGAGCAGTCCCGGCCAGATCCGCACCCAGACGAGAAAACGATGCCGTCCCGCCCAGCGGTGGCCCGGCGGCCTCAAACTTCTCATAGATACTGCGGGCCTCATCAAGTCGACCATAGCGGACCAGCGCTCCCATCCAGTCTCGAAACGCTGTGATGTCATCAGGCTGTAGTCCACTCAGGCGCTCGTACACAGGCAAGCATCCGGCATTCTCAATCCCATCCAGCAGACGCGCCTGAACCTGCAGCGTGCTGATGCTATCGGGGTCCCTGGCCACGGCCATCTCGAGCTGCTCGATCATCCGGTCATTGTACCCGGCCTCGTAGGCTTTCTGGGCCTCCTCCAGCTCCGTTTCCAGCTGAGTCTGGCCCCACATCGCCAGCAGCCACCACAGCACACCGATGAAGATGGCCGTAACGACAGCAATGATAATCAGCTTGATACGCATCCGGCCTTGAACATGAGCACTCCACCCGCACACTTCAAGCCCACTCGACACTTGTTGAAAAACTTCAAATAACCCGTTGACGCATCAACCCATCCAGATATGTTGATGCGTACATTCTCATGAAAACCTCTTCCGATAAACCGCTCTCCACCCGCGGACAACAAATAGTACAGCTGCTGCAAGAGCGTATCGTCTTCCTCGACGGTGCCATGGGCACGATGATCCAACAGCACAAGCTGCAGGAGGAGGACTTCCGTGGGGAAAAGTTCAAAGACGTCGAGAAGCCCCTCAAGGGTAACAATGACCTGCTCGTCTTTACCCGGCCCGATGTCATCGCGGGTATCCACAAGTCCTTTATGGAGGCCGGCTCAGACATCATCGAGTCCAACACCTTCTCCGGTACCTCCATCGCCCAGGCCGACTACGGGCTCGAAGACATCGTCTACGAGCTCAACAAGACCGCCGTCGAGCTGGCCCGCAAAAGCATCGACGAGTTCGAGGCCACCCACCCCGGCCGCACCTGCTACGTGGCGGGCTCCATCGGCCCCACCAACCGAACCTGCTCACTCTCCCCCGATGTCGAGCGCCCCGAGTACCGCAACGTCACCTTTGACCAGCTCGTCGAGGCCTACACCGAACAGCTGCGCGGCCTCGTCGATGGCGGCGCGGACGTCCTGCTGGTGGAGACGATCTTCGACACGCTCAACGCCAAGGCCGCGCTTTTCGCCATCGAGCAGTTCTTCGACACCCGCGAGGAGCGCCTGCCGGTCATGATCTCGGTCACGATCACCGACCAGTCCGGGCGCACGCTCTCCGGGCAGACCGTCGAGGCCTTCTGGCACTCCATCCGCCACGCCAATCCCCTCTCAGTCGGGATCAACTGCGCGCTCGGCGCCGATCTGATGCGCCCCTACATGGAGGAGCTCTCCAAAATCGCCGACTGCTACACCTCCTGCTACCCGAACGCCGGGCTCCCCAACCCGCTCGCCCCGACCGGCTACGATGAGACCCCCGAGAGCATCTCCGCCGCCCTCGGCGAGTATGCCCAGAGCGGCTTCATCAACATCGTGGGCGGCTGCTGCGGGACGACTCCCGCGCACGTCGGTGCCGTCGTCAAGGAAGCCTCGAAATACCCGCCCCGCCAGGTCCCGGAGTTCGCACCCCGTCTGCGCCTGTCCGGACTCGAAGGGCTCACTATCGGCTGAGCCTGCCCGTCACCACGCAGTTTTAATTTCCAGATACGTTTCCAAATCACTTCGGTCCCTCCGTCCAACTCGCGTTTCCCTCCGCAGGACGATTAGGCCCGAAAGCAATATTCCCTCCACCGCCTCATGAGCAGCAACAACGCCCAACGATTTTTCATCGTCGGCGAGCGCACGAACGTCACCGGCTCGCCGCGCTTCCGTAAATTAATCAAAGAGGACAAGTTCGACGAAGCCATCGAAGTCGCCCGCCAGCAGGTCGACAATGGCGCCAATATCCTCGACGTAAACTTCGACGAAGGCCTTCTCGACAGCGAGGCCTGCATGACGCGCTTTCTCAACCTCCTGGCCGGGGAGCCCGACATCTCGCGCATCCCGATCATGATCGACTCCTCCAAGTGGTCTGTCATCGAGGCGGGGCTCAAGTGCATCCAGGGCAAGGGCATCGTCAACTCCATCAGCCTGAAGGAGGGCGAAGAAACCTTTAAGGAGCGCGCCCGGCTCTGCCACCGGTACGGAGCCGCCATCGTCGTGATGGCCTTTGACGAGCAGGGACAGGCCGCCACCCGTGCCGACAAGGTCCGCATCTGCCAGCGCGCGTACAAGATCCTCACCGAGGAGGTCGGCTTCCCCGCCGAGGACATTATCTTCGACCCGAACATCCTCACCGTCGCTACCGGCATGGAGGAGCACAACAACTACGCGGTCGACTTCATCGAGGCCGTACGCGAAATCAAGGCCACCTGCCCGCTCGCCAAAACCAGCGGCGGCGTCAGTAACATTTCCTTCTCCTTCCGCGGTAACAACCGCGTCCGCGAGGCCATGCACGCGGCCTTCCTCTACTACGCCATCGAGGCCGGGCTCGACATGGGCATCGTCAACGCCGGCATGATCGAAGTCTATGACGAGGTCGACAAGGAGCTGCTCACCTACGTCGAGGACGTCCTGCTCAACCGCCGCGAAGACGCCACCGAGCGCCTCATCGAGTACGCTGAGCAGTTCAAGGGGCAGAAGGGCAAGGACGACGCCGGAGCCCATCAGGCCTGGCGGGACGGCACCGTCGAGGAGCGCCTCTCCCACGCCCTGGTCAAGGGCATCGGCGACCATGTCGAGGAGGACACCGAAGAGGCCCGCCAGAAGTACGGGCGCCCTCTGTACGTCATCGAAGGACCGCTCATGGATGGCATGAAGGTCGTCGGCGAGCTCTTTGGCGCCGGTAAGATGTTCCTGCCGCAGGTGGTTAAAAGCGCCCGCGTGATGAAGCGTGCTGTCGCCTACCTGACCCCGTACATGGAGGCCGAAAAGGCCGACGGCGAGTCGAGCAGCGCGGGGACTTTTGTCATCGCTACCGTCAAGGGCGACGTACACGACATCGGTAAAAACATCGTCAGCGTCGTGCTCGGGTGTAACAGCTGGAAGGTCGTTGACCTCGGCGTCATGGTTTCCTGTGACAAAATTCTCGAAGCCGCCAAGAAGGAGAAGGCGGACATCGTCGGCATGTCCGGACTGATCACGCCCTCGCTCGACGAGATGATCCACAACGCGCAGGAGATGCAGCGCCAGGGCTTTACGGTGCCGCTGCTCGTCGGCGGCGCCACCACCAGCAAGGCCCACACCGCGATCAAGATCGCCCCGCACTACGACCAGCCCATCGCGCAGGTGCCGGACGCTTCGCTCGTGGTCGGTATCTGCAACCGCCTGAAAAACCCGAAGACGCGCGCGGAGTTCGTCACCGAGCTCAACGCCGAGCACGAGAAACACCGCGAGCGCCACGCCAAGAGCACGGGCCGCACCAAGCTCCTCTCCATCGAGGAGGCCCGATCCTGCCCCGAGCAGACGGACTGGGCCACGGTGGACATCCCCACCCTGCCCCGCATCGGCATCACCGAGCACGAGCTACCGCTGGAGCGCGTAGCCGAGTATATCGACTGGTCGCCGTTCTTCTGGTCCTGGCAGCTGAAGGGCGTCTTCCCCGCGATCCTCGACCATAAGACTTACGGCGAGCAGGCCCGCATCCTCTATGACGAGGCGCAGGCACTCATCGCCGACATCATCGCCAACAAGCGCTTCCACTGCCGAGGCGTCACCGGCTTCTGGCCCGCCCAGAGCAATGGCGACGATGTAGTTATTTTCAATGACACCAACGCGGCCGACCCGCTGGCGACGCTCCATTTCCTGCGCCAGCAAAAGGAAAAAGTCGGCGAGGACCAGACCTGCCTGTGCATGGCCGACTTTGTCGCTCCGCAGAACTCCAGCCGCATCGACAGCATTGGCGCCTTTGCCGTCACGGCGGGCTTCGAGGTCGAGCGGTACGCCAAGACCTTCGAAGAGAAAAAGGACGACTACACTGCTATCATGATCAAGGCGATTGGCGACCGCTTCGCCGAGGCAGCCGCCGAGTATCTGCACAAGATCGTGCGCGACGAGCTCGGCTACGGCGCAGAGGAAGGCTTCACGGCCTCAGACCCCCTGCCCGCCGCCGCTGGCGAGGTCAACCCGCATACCGCCTGGATGATCAAGGAGCAGTACCGGGGCATCCGCCCGGCCGCTGGCTACCCCTCGTGTCCGGACCATACCGAAAAGGACACCATCTGGAAAATCCTTGAGGCCGAGCAACGCACGGGCATTTCACTGACGGAGAACAAGGCCATGAACCCGCCCAGCTCGGTCAGCGGGCTATACTTCTCGCACCCGAAGGCGCGCTACTTCAACGCCGGCCCCATCGGCCGCGACCAACTCGAAGACTACGCCGCCCGCAAGGGTCGCCCCGTCGAAGTGATGGCCAAGTGGCTCGACTACGTGCTGGCGGGGTAAGGGACCACGCTGCGACACAGGGCGGAAGCGCCACTAAGTTACTGCCCGGCCTCAGTCAGCTCATCGAGGACAGCGAAGAGCAGCTGCGTGCCAAAGCGCGAAGCCGGAACGCTGTACAGATCCAGCTCGTTCTGCTTGTGCTGGCCACCCGCCAGATCACTCACCGCACGGATGACGATCCAGTCCACGCCATTGACCGTGCATACCTGCCCGACGGCAGCGGACTCCATGTCCGTAACCTCGGCCTGGTAGACCTCCCAGACCCATTCACGGTAGTCGCGGTTATCCAGAAAGACAGACCCGCTCACCCCTCGCCCGCCGACCTGGAGCTTCACGGTCCGTTGGCCGAGCTTCGGCAGTTCCATCCCGGCCACCGCGTCCTGCGCCGCTGCGTAGAGCTCCGGGGCCACGGTGAAGTACGGCGTCAGCTTCGGCTCCGGTTGCCCGTCTTTGACGATGGCCACCTCGCGCGAAAAGATCATGCCATCGTTTCTATAATGCGGCATCAACGGGTCGGCGGAGATACGCTCGGGCATCCCGGCGTAGTAGGCGGCCTGGTGCGGTGGGATGATATACTCACCGGGGTGATCAGGGTCGGGATTCGCGTAGAGGTTTTCGTCATGATAGTACCAATACTGCGGCACGACGACGTCGCCCGGCTTCCACTGCGGGTTGATCCCGCCGGCGATCCCCATAAAGAGCACGCGCTCGATGGGGAAGTAATCCAGCGCCATCTGCGTAGTCATGGCAGCATTGGTGATACTGATTCCCGTGGCAAAGACGATGATCGGCTCGCCGCGATAAGTCCCCAGATAGTAGCGCACACCATGGAAGCTTTTCACCTCTTCCAGCTCGGCATCTGGAGATGCCTTTAAATAAGCCAAAACCGCATCCACCTCCGGGTCAAAGGCGGTGACAAGCGCCGTCATCGTCCGCCCATCAAAGGCGCGCGGCCCATAGGACTGCGCACAGGCAGCGGACACAAGGAGGCAGGCACAGGCGATGAAAAAACGCTGGATCATGAGTACCGATCTAACGCCCAGCTCAAGGGCTGCCAAGCGATAACGCTCGCAGCGAAACTGACCTCAGCCAATCTCGTTGATCAAAGTCTTCAGTTCCTCGTCGTGGGCCTTGGTGTCGATCTTTTCGATCACACCGAGCACGGTGCCATCGGCCTCGACGAGGATCGCGCAGCGCGCCGGCCCCATGTATTTACGGCCATACATGGACTTCTCGATCACCGCATCGGCGGCCCCCGTGATTTTGTATTCAGGATCGGATACAAGCGTAAAGCCGATGCCCTGCTTCTGCGCATACTTCAGATGAGAGCCGCAGGTGTCCTTACTCACGGCGATGATGTCCCAGCCGAGCTTATCAAAGTCGCCCGCAGCCTCTGCCAGTGCGTGCGTCTGCAGGTCGCAGCCGCGCGTATTGTTCTTCATATAAATGGAGAGAATAGTGCGGCGCTTCAGCAGATCCGCCAGCGCACAGTCGGTCTGCTCTCCATTGACAACGGCTTTGAGGGAGAGGTTCGTATCGAGTTTATCACCGGGCTTAATCATGGGAGTGGCGTTTGAAAGTTAGGTGTTTGAAGGTTTGAAACTTTGGCCTGGAGGCATAGAGTTTCCCGTAGCGTTTCCCCAAGAAACAAACACACGCGCCCCATCCGGGCAAGCCCGCTCATCCTACCCATGAAAAACCTCGCTCAAGCCCGCGCAAAAGCCACCAACCACGCCTACATGATGTGGCTCGATGCCCTCTCGGAGGGCCGTACCCTCCAGGGTGAGGCACGCCTCGGAGAGCGTTCCTTTCGGCAGTTGGCGGAGGCCTGCGAGAGCCCCCGGCAGTTCGCCATGATCGTAGAGGCGCTTGAGGAGCACTGTAAGGAGCAGCCGGACAAGCCCAATGGCTTCGCCCTGCTGGCCGAGCAGGTGAACGACTCGCCCTACGACCTGGGCGAATGGGTGGAGGCTCTGGAGTATTTCTACGACTGGCTGGAGCAGCATCAGCGGCGCGGCGCGTTCCAGACCATGCTCGGCTTCCTCGGGTGCAGCGTGGAGAGCCTCCCCTCTCTCGCCGAAAAGCCACCCCTCAAAGACCTCGCCGCCGACATGCTCGACGAGTACGGCTTCCAGGGGTAAGGCAGGACGCGTCCTGCACCTGTGATCCTTCGGATCACTGATGGCTTCGCCATGGACAACGGCGGTCGATATCGACTCAGTGGAACCTCGCCTCAGGGAGTGTCTCCGAAATTAGCTTCCGGGACTCCGCGTCCCGGATCTGCGTTAGGGTCGCACACAAAAAAAGGCGGCCCTTGCTGAAGGGGCCGCCCATGAGTTCAGTCTGTCAGTATTCTGTTACCACTGCTTGGAAAAAGCGCTTCCTGAGGCCTACTGGCAGGCCTCGCACTCCTCGCCATTGCGCATAGCCTCGATCGAGCAGGCACGCTTCTCCTCCTCGGTGTAGGTGCGCTTGGACTCGGAGCCAGCCTCCCCGCTCATGCCGCGGACTTCCTTTTTCACCGAGACGGTGGACTTCTCGATATTGGAGGCCTGCTGTGTGCGCAGGTAGTAGGTGGTCTTCAGGCCCTTGCGCCAGGCATCGCGGTACATGTGCGAAAGGGTCTTCAGGTCGGGCTTGCTGAGGAAGAGATTAACACTCTGGGACTGGTCGATCCACTTCTGGCGGCGCGCGGCGGCATCCACAAACCACTGGTAGTCGATGTCAAAGGCCGTGGAATACTTGGCGCGGATATCGGCCGGAATGCCGTCGATATTTTCCAGCTCGCCGTCGAAGTACTTCAACTGGTCGACCATTTCCTGATTCCACAGGTTGAGGGCCTTGAGGTCCTTGACCAGCGCCGGGTTCAGGACGATGAAGTCGCCGCCCAGGTTGCTCTTGACGTAGAGGTTCTTGTAGTAGGGCTCGATGCAGGGGCTGGTGCCCATGATGTTCGAGATCGTCGCCGTCGGGGCGATAGCGAGCACGTTACTGTTGCGCATGCCCTGCTTCTTGATCTTCGTGCGCAGCGCGTCCCAGTCCAGGCGAGCGGTGCGGGGCACGTCGATGGCGACGCCGCGCTCCTTTTCGAGCAGGTCGAGGGTGTCCTGCGGCATGAGGCCACGGTCCCACTTCGAGCCCTTAAAGGAGGAGTAGCTGCCACGCTCAGCAGCAAGGTCGCTGGAGGCTTCGTAGGCGTAGTAGGCGACGGCCTCCATAAACTCGTCGTTGAACTCGACCGCCTCCTCGCTGGCGAAGGGCACGCCGCGCTTGTAGAGCGCGTTTTGCAGCCCCATCACACCGAGGCCAACCGGGCGGTGCCGTGAGTTGGCGTTCTTGGCCGGGTCGGTCGGGTAAAAGTTGATGTCGATCACGTTGTCGAGCGCACGCACGGCGATGCGGACCGTCTCGCGAAGCTTTTCGAGATCGAGCTGGCCATCTCGGTCGAGGTGCTGGTCGAGGATGACTGAGCCGAGGTTACACACGGCGGTCTCGTCCGGGCCGGTGTTCAGGGTAATCTCGGTGCAGAGGTTCGAGCTGTGAATGACCCCGGCGTGGTCCTGCGGGCTGCGGACATTACACGGGTCCTTAAAGGTGATCCACGGGTGGCCCGTTTCAAAGAGCATGCGGAGCATGGCCTTCCACAGGTCGATGGCCTTGACCTTCTGGCCCCAGATCTCGCCGCGCTCGGACTTGGCCTCGTAGTCGAGGTAGAGCTGCTCGAACTTGCTGCCGTAGGTCTCGTGAAGCTCGGGGACCTCGTTGGCGCGGAAGAGCGTCCAGTCCTCACGGGCTTCCATGCGCTTCATGAACAGGTCCGGAATCCAGTTGGAGGTGTTCATGTCGTGGGTGCGCCGGCGGTCGTCCCCGGTGTTACGGCGCAGCTCCAGGAAGTCCATGATGTCGTTGTGCCAGGTTTCAAGGTAGGCGCAGCCGGAGCCGCGACGCTTGCCACCCTGGTTGACGGCCACGAGCTGGTCATTGTGCAGCTTGAGGAAGGGGATGACGCCCTGCGACTCGCCGTTGGTGCCCTTGATGTAGCTGCCGGTGCCGCGGACACTTGTCCACGAGCCACCAAGGCCGCCCGCCCACTTCGAGAGGAAGGCGTTCTCGGCGATGCCACGGTGCATGATGCTCTCGATGCTGTCGCTGACCTGATACAGGTAGCAGGACGAGAGCTGCGAGTGCAGCGTGCCGGAGTTGAAAAGCGTCGGCGTGGAGGAGCAGAAGCGGCGGCTCTTGTACAGGTTGTAAAGTTGCAGGACCCAGTGCTCGCGGTCGTCCTGCTCTTCGCGGAAGAGCCCCATGCTCACGCGCATCCAGAACAGCTGCGGTGTCTCCATGCGGCGGGCCGGCTTGCAGGTCTTATCCACCAGCAGATAGCGGTCATACATCGTGGAGATGCCGAGGTAGTCAAAGTCCAGATCGGCACTCGGATCAATGGCAGCTGCGAGACGGTCGAGATCGTACTCAAGCAGATCCGGCGCAAGACGCTCGATCTCCACAGCGCGCTGGAGGTAGCTCTTAAAGTACTGCTGGTGGGAGCGCTGGAGCCCCTCGATACCATCCTGCAGGATGTCCCAGCCGAGTACCTCTTCATAGATATAGGAGAGGAGGATACGACCAGCGAAGCGCGCGAAGTCGGCGTCCTTCTCCATCAGGGCCTTGGAGTTGAGAATGATCGTGCGCTTAAGGTCTTCGCGCGTCATCTCAGCATAGAGGGAGCGGCGCAGCTCGGCCTCGATGTGCTCGCGGTCCAGACAGAGGTCCAGCCCGATGGAGGCGAACTCGATGCGCTTGCGCAGCTCGGCCGGGTCCCAGAAGTAGGAGGAGCCGTCCTCGCCCTTGACCATGATCATGGCGTCCTGGCGCTCGTCGTCGCCCTCACCGTCGAGAGCCTCAAGCTCACGCAGGCGGCGGCGGTGGGCACGGTAAAGGATATACGACTCGGCGATCTTGTAGTGGCCGCACTTCATCAGTGCTTCCTGCACAAAGTCCTGCACCTCCTCGATGTGGACAAAGGCCTGGCCAAGCTGACGCACGCGGGATGTGACCTCACGGGCGACCTCCACGGCAGGGCCGGAGTCCATCTGCTGGGCGAGGAAGGCCTTGCGGACGGCGACCTCGATCTTGTTCGGGTCCCAGGGGACGACCTGGCGGTTACGGCGGATGAGGCGCACCGTCATCTCCGGCTCGTCTTCGTCGGCACCGTTATGGCCATGATGGGAATACGCGGCGACAAGGCTGCGAGCCACGTCATGCGCGTCGTGCTGCACGAGGGCGGTCTCGATGATCAGGTGAACCTCGCGCTGAGTCAGGCTGACGCCGGTCTCGTCATTGATCTGACGGGTCAGGCGCTCGGTGACGGCACGGGCGACAGCAGCGACAAAGCTGCGGTTCTGCTCGGTAAAGATTTTTTCCTCCTGCTCTTCGCGTGAGAGCATGAGGTCGGTCAGGGCGTTACCGATGATTTCCGCTACCTCGGCCACATCGAAGTCACGCTCCTCACCGCCCGACTCGATCTTGACGGCGGGCTGCTTAACGGAGGCGTCGGCCATAACCTCGCGCCAGTTGAAGCGCGGTTTCTGCTCAGCCGGGGTGGCGGCGAAACGCTTCAGGGCGAGGTCTTCATCGAAGGAGAAGTTACGGATCATAAGGCAGTATTCAGAGAAGTGTGGTGAGTCGGAAGAGGTGAAAGCGGCATCAACCGCAGGAGAATAGGAAGGGAGCAGTGCTCCCGAGAATAGATGGTTGAGAACCGGTCCGGGGCATCGCGCCTGGCCAGCAAACCTGTATTATGGCGAAAAATCGGAACGAAACAACGGCAAGTTGTTGCTTCTTATTCCCATGCCTGTTCGTGAGAGCGTACACTAGATATGCTAACGGACCAACGTCGAACACACAATATCTAGTAAGCCGATCTGTCAAACGGTTTTTAGTCAAAAATTCTTAACTTTCTGTTCACAAACGCTAATACCCCGAAAGCTCCGGCATTAATGAAGTTTTAACACAGCCCTGAGGGGTTACAGCTCGACACCCGAAGGGAAGTCCCTATAAGTCCTGCCCTATGGGGAAATTAGCTACCTTGATTGCGCTCATCACCTGCGGATTGACCGCCCATGTCCACGCACAGGATCTGCTCGCGTACTGGAACATGGACGCGGACTCGTCGATCAGCGCCAAGTTTACCGCCAACAACGGTAACCAGGCCGGTAGTGTCACCATGACCGCGGAGCCGAATGAGCACATCTTCGACTACCTGAGCAATACGACCGGCACGACGGAAAACATTTATCCCGAAGGGACCGTCACCCCTTCGAACAACGCGCTGCAGTTTAACTCGATTATCGACCTGGGTGAATCAGGCCGCCTGGAGATGTCGGGCTTCAATTTCAGCAACATGACTGACGTCACGATCTCCTTTGCTGCCATCGCTGACCGAACCTTCACCTGGAACCAGGAAATCCACATCGACTACAAGATCGGCGCGAACAACTGGGTGGACTGGGCGGAAAGCGGTGCCGTTGATACTAAAGCATGGGAGCTGGAGAGTTTTGTCCTCCCCGAGGCCGTTGAGGGCCAAAGCAATGTCGCCATCCGCATCCGGGTATCGAGCTGGGTCACGCTGGCCTCCTCACTCGCCTTCGATAACATCCAGGTCACCGCCGTCCCCGAGCCGGGCACCTGGGCGCTACTGGCCGGACTCGGAGTGGTCGGGCTGCTGATCATCCGCCGCCGCAAGCGCGCATAAAGAACGCGGACAACACACTTTATTGAAAAGGCCGGAGCATTTTGCTTCGGCCTTTTTTGTGTCGATGCCGGACACCGCAGTGCGATGGGCACGACTGAGAACTTCATAAAACAAGACAGGCCGGGAAGACTCCCGGCCTGCTCTATGTTTAGCTAAGAAACACCGGATCGATCAGGCTCCGGCGCCAGAGAAAGCTTTATTATTTAATTACCGCTTCCATCGGGCGTTGGCAAAAGAGAATTCGTACCCTGCCAGTTTTACCAAAGATCAGAGGTCGTCGTCGTCAACAGACTCCAGAGCGGAGGCCTTCTGGTACTCGGTCACGCGACCCTCAAAGAAGTTCTGCTCCTTCTTCATGTCGATCGCCTCGGACAGCCACGGGAAGGGATTCGAGATGCCGGGGTTGAGGATCGGCAGTCCACAGCCTTCCAGGCGACGGTCGGCGATATAGTCGATGTACTGCACAAACTCATCGGCGGAGAGGCCCAGCGCGTTGACCGGGAGGCAGTCGCGGATGAACTCCTTTTCCAGGGCGATGGCTTCCTTCATCATATCGACCAGTTCCTGGCGGAACTCCGCGGTCCACATGTCCGGGTTTTCATGGACGAGTGCCATGAGCAGGTTACGCAGGAGCTCGATGTGGTTGGACTCGTCGCGCAGCGTGTAGCGGAACATCTGGCCGATGCCGGGGAACTTGTTCTGGCGGTAAAGCGAGAGCACCATCCCGAACAGCCCGTAGAACTGCGTCCCCTCCATACATTGGCCAAAGAGGAACATGTTCTTGGCCAGGTCCTGCTTGTTACGGGTGATGGTCAGATCAATGTCACGGCGCATGGCGCGTGAGTTGGAGACCACGAAGTGAGTCTTCTTGTCGATGGTGGGGATGTCCTCAAACATCGCCTCGCACTCGTGCGGGTTGATGCCGAGCGAGCTGATCATATAGACCAGTGAGTCGGCGTGGATGTTTTCCTCGTGCGCGTGGCGGCCGAGGACGAGCTTCAGCTCGGAGGCCGTGACCAGCTCGCGCACCACATGGATGATGTTATCCCCGACAATACCCTCTGCGGCCGAGAAGTAACCCACGGCCATTTTAATAATCCAGCGGTCGATGTCGGAAATAGCCCCGGATGTGTCACGCCACTGTTCGCAGTCCTTCTGCATGGGGACGTCCTCGGGCTCCCAGTGGTTCGCCTTCATGTTCTTGTACAGATCGTAGGCCCACTGGTACTTCAGCGGCAGAATATTGAAGAACATGGTGTCGCGGCCATTGATGACCGCCTTGGAGGCGAGCGCCTTTTCGGCTTTGTCCTTATCGAGGATGAAGGTCTTGTTCCCAATCGTGATCGTCGTGGTTTCCATGTGTATAGTTAGAGAAATCAGGGTTAGCGGGTGAGAGAAGCGGTGTTATTCGCAGCAGCCACAAAGCCGTAACACCACCGTGGTGAGCCTAGAGCCCTTACCTTGGAATCAGATGACCATCCTGTCAACCCAACCCCCTATATCTAGACGAATATAAGAAAAAGAATACTAGATATAGCCTAACTCAGCAAATACTCATAGGCAGCGCAGCCTCAACACGGCCACGGTATGAGGATTGAAAAACCGGCCCCACGCCAGCGCAACGGTCAATTGTTCTTTCTTATCCACGACTTATTCACACTCCGGCTGGAGCAGCACTGATCCCACCGCCAACGCGGTGGGATGGCAAACACGACTACGGTATAAGACAGGTACTAAGGGCACAGCCCCTCATTGCCAGCGGGGGCACCCCGCTGCAACTTTTGGGGGAGGCAGGGGTTTTATGGGCTGTGAACAATATCATCGCCAGCCCGCTTCCGGCTTGGCTGCCTGCCCAGTCCATGCCTAGTCTATCCACCATGCCCGCCGCAAACGAGCACTGCGAGGATCCGGATGCCGCGCTCATGCTGGAAGCCGCCGGCGGGAGCGAACAGGCCCTGCGCATGCTGGTGGAGAAATGGCAGACACCGCTGATCAATTTCTTCTACCGCTCGCTCGGCTCCGTCGAACAATCCGAAGACCTGGCACAAATGGTCTTCATCCGCGTGTATCAGGCCGCCGCCAAGTACGAGCCCAAGGCGAAGTTCTCCACCTACCTTTTTCACATCGCGCGCCGCCTGCTTATCAACGAGTACCGCCGGCAATCCCGTAAGCCACTCGAAGCAGTTGACCCTGCCGAGCTCGGAGCTGAGACACCCGGACGCGACAAACTCGCGCTAATGGAAATCGAAGAAGCCTTTGAAAAGGCTCTGGAGACTTTACCCGAAAATCAGCGCACGGCCATCCTGCTGCTCAAACAACAGGAGCTCAGCTACGAGGAAATCGCTCAGGCCATGGACGCCAGCGAAACTTCCGTCAAAAGCTGGATCCACCGCGCACGGCAGAAGCTGAAAACCGAACTGAAAGACTTTTACACCAACGCATCATGAGCACCGACTCCACAGGCAAAGACCCGCTCGAGCGGCTCCTGAGCGGCCAGCCCGTACGCCCCTCGAAGGACTTTACGGACAAGACGCTGTCCCGCATCCACGCCGAGGCAAAGAAGCCGATGAGCGAGGACGAGCTTGACCGGCAGCTGGATGCCTGGCTCTCCGCTCAGCCCCTGCGCCCATCTGCCGAATTTGCCCAAAACACCGTGGACACCACCACGGGCACCCCACAGGCACACCGCCAGCAGGGCTGGATGTGGACCGCAGTGGGCATGGCGGCCATGGTCGCAGTCGGTATTTTCAGCGCGATTATGATCACGCGCGATGAGCCTACGCCCAGATACGATGCCTATGCATCTACGAGTGCCCAGCCGCTTGCCGCCCCTCAGGCAGCCATGCTCGCCGCAGATGAAGAGGGTGACTCAGAGCTTGGTGACACACCGGATTTTCTTTTCGCGACCACACGGAGTGCACGCACCGATGACCTTTCCGATCTGATCATGATGCAGGACGCACTCGTCGAGGTCGCCGCCCTCAGCAATCAAGACACGATCGAAGCTCTCGATTTACTGGTTAACTAACCCAACCCTTCATGAAGCCTACAGCTCTCACCTCTCTTTTACGCACAACCCTGCTGGCCCTTGCCCCGCTATGGATCAGCTGCCCTGCCCTTCTGGCCGCCGATGATGCCACGGCTCCTCACTCGGACATGGCCCCACCGGCAGCACCCGCCCCTGAAGTCGAGCCGGGCCCGCCGCCACCACCTCCGCCGCCACAGGATGAGCTCGATGACGCCCGCAAGAGCCATGACAGAATCTCCCCCCGCGAACGCCGCCCCAAGGGCATGAGCGAAGAGCTGGCTGCCGTTGAGAAGTTCCTGGACATGTCGCCCGAACAACTGGCCATGATTCGGAACCTGATTGGCCGCATCGAGCAGATGAGCGAAGAGGAGAAAGAGGAAATGCGCGCACGCATCCGCAAGATACGCGACATGGACTCCGCCCGCCGCCAGCAATTAATGGAAGAGCACCGCAAGATCCCGTGGGAGGAGCGCATGATCCTCCACCAGTACTGGCGCAGCCTGCCGGATGAGGAGCGCAAAGCCCTCTGGCGTGAGATGAAAGGCCTCAGCCCGGAGGAACGCCTCGCCCGGCATCAGGAAATGCTACTCAAGGCCAAGGAGGCCGGCTTCGATGAGTCCACCCTGCCCCCGCGCCCGGAGCGCGGCTCCTTCGACAGAGATCGACAGAAAGACGGCACAAACCGTGAAAACCCCGGTCAGAACTCCCCAGCGCCCGGCAACGATGAGCAACTGCCGCCACCACCCGGCCCGCAAGCTGATCAATAAAGGAGCCAACGCCTACAAGCTGGAAAAAAATGCGTCTTTTTTTATGAATACATTGGATTTTTACGAAAGATACGCTATATTACACATATAATATTTCAGTACCCCCGAAAAAAATCTGAAACAAAACCAGCTTTTCCCCGTCTAACTAAGAACAAGACTTTTGCCTGATCCATATCGGAAAAATGGCAGATAGTAGCGTAGCATAGCAACCGAAGTAGCGAGACAGATTCGATAGCAGAGATTCTGTCATATTAGTGGAGCCACCTTCCCGTCCCCCCGGGAAGGTGGTTTTACTTTAGGGGCCTGGATTTTAAGGATCGACGCAGACTCACGCAGAGGTGATTGTGCCATTCCACTCTCACGGACCCCGCCGCCGTCCCGTTTACCCATGCCCGAGCAATATCTCCTGTTCGTCTGTACCGGTAACTACTACCGGAGCCGCTTTGCTGAAGCGGTCTTCAACCACCGTGCAGAAGCAGAGGGGCTGCCTTGGCGGGCATTTTCACGCGGACTCTTTCCGGGCTGGGTGGATGACGACAACGACCTCTCCCCCCATACCCGCAGCGCCCTGACGCTTCGCAACATCCCGCTGCACCATACCGGGGAAAAGCGCACCCAGCTCACCGTCGACGACCTCAAGCGGGCCGCACACACGATTTTACTGAAAAAGACCGAGCACGAGCCCATGATGCGAAAGGTATTCCCCGAGCAGGCCACTGAGGTCGAATACTGGGAAGTCCATGACATCGACGGAGCTAAGCCCGAAGAAGCTCTGCCCCAAATCGAACAACTCGTCGAAACGCTGGTCGAACGTCTAAAGGCCGATCCAGCAGGGAATTTTCTTCGCCCCGGCCCACCAAACCGTTAAGTTTCTCACCCACACCCTCGATAACACATTCTTACGTTATGAGATTGAATACAGGAAAAACCCTCCTCGCACTGGCCGCCAGCAGCCTGATCGCTCTGAGCGCAAGCGCACAACCCACTCAGCCCGGCACCCCGGCTGAAATGCCCTCCGGGACTCAGCTGCTCAAGGACTACGGCTGGCTCGCGACCCCCGATCCGGACCATCTCGGCATCACCGATGAGGAAAAGGCAGCTTTTCTGGCCGGCGTGCAGGCTCACCTCAACGGTGAAGCTGGCCCGGACGACCCACAGGCCACCTGGCAGCAGCTCCAGCAGTACCTCACCCAGCGCCTTGTTTCCATGAACAAGAAGAAGGGCCAGGAGTACATCGCCGAGCAGCTGAAGGCTAACCCGGACATCAAGAAGTCCGACAGCGGCCTCTACTACGAGATCATCGAAGAAGGCACCGGCCCCAAGCCCACCGAAACCGATACGGTCGAGGTCAACTACGCCGGTACGCTGGTCGACGGCACGGAGTTTGACAGCTCGTACAAGCGCGGCAAGCCCGCCATCTTCCCGGTCGCTAACGTTGTCCCCGGCTTCGGTGAAGGCGTGCAGCTCATCGGTAAGGGCGGCAAGGTCAAGCTGTACATCCCCTCCGACCTGGCCTACGGCGATGCCGCCATGCCCGGCAGCCCGATCCCTCCCGGCTCGACCCTCGTCTTTGAGGTCGAAATGGTGGACGTAAATCCGCCCGCCCCGGCCCCTGCCATCAAGTAGGCGGACCAGCAGGTAAACCCTGATACTTTCAAAACCGGAGCCACCACGGCTCCGGTTTTTTTGTGCAATGCCTCCGGCACACATCGCGTCTGCTCGATGTTTTTTAATAGGGCCGAAGTGAAGCTCGGAACGGTTCATCGAGCTATCTGGGTACTTTGTCGTTCATCTCCTCCCCCGAAAAGTTCGTCGCATCCGTGCGAATGCCTAAAAACACAAAGGCCCCCATGGTCGAAACCATGAGGGCCCTTGAAAAGTGGGAGTGGGCGTTCGCCACGCGCTCTTCCCCGATCGACGACATTAGGCGCTCTTGCCCGGCAAGCGGGCAGGCTGTCGTCTCCCCGACGCTATTCCCGGCGGCATCTCCGGGTCGGCGGGCTCATAGCAGGCCCGTCAGAGAAGTTACCCTCTCTGAGATTTTCGGGTGAGGCCTTTCAGCGCGGTTCGGCATTGTCCCCCGTCGGGGCGCATCGCTCGCCGCACCAGGCCGAGGTGACGCTGTCTCGCCGCCTTGGCCTTGCATCCGGGGGGTCGGCCTCCGATCGCAGTGGATCGGAGCGTTGGCCCCACGGTTACGGGTCTTGCCTCTTAGGTCCTGCCCTACGGCCTGGCGGGTCCATGGCCTGTACGAGGCCACTTGCCGCCACCGGTCCGGCTCGTTTTACGGAGTCGTCCGGGGACATCCCTCAGGAAGCATTTCGCACCAGACAGCGCCGTCGAAGCGGTTTTTCGCTCCGCCGGCGTTTTCCATGTTGATCGGAACCAGCGCGGGCACCTTGCCCGGCACCCGCCGTCCCGCGCCCCGTCAGCCGACCTTTTCGCGTTCCCGGAGAGGAACCTTGTGGCGACGTGCCGTCGCCGGTCGTTAACACTGTGGGGGACTGGCTCGCGGCAGCTTCTCATTGACCCTCATTGGTTGGCGCAGGGGTCGCCGCGTATCTGCCAAGGACTCGGATATAATCCAAGGCCTGACTCGAGTCGCATACCTCATCCGTTTGGTTGCTCCTCGCCTCCTTCCTTTTTTCGTGGTTGCACCCGCGTGGTCACGACACCCGCGGGCGGAAGGGGTGACATCTGCCTGACAACCCGCCGCAAGGACGGACCATCAGGGGCCGGAACCGCCAGTTCAGTTTCCGACCTTTGCCCGGTTACCCGGGATTATCCTGGGGATTTTTGGTTCTCCTACCATCGCCTCAGGTAAACCTGGGGCGCGAATCGGAGAACGTTTCCCGTTCTGTCAAAGAACGAGGAAAACATAACTGTAACATCCGGATAAAGTCAAGCCAATCAGACTCGTAAGCCATTAAAAATCAACGCTTTGTGAATAATAACAAAACCTAAAAAGTCAAGTCGTGTTAACAAGTTTGTAACTACATGAAGGAAACTATATTACAAACGCAACAGCAGTGAACATCTTTCGGACCGCAAAAACGACCTCGGTGAATAAGTTCGTAACTCGCCTATCACCGTCGGCGGGAGCCCATTTTTTTCTAAAAAAATGGGCCATGCAGCAAAAACGGACGCCTTGCCATCGCAGAGGCTTGAGGTCCGCCGCCGGATAACCGACCGCCTAGAGCGCGTCCTGAAAGGAGCTTCCCCCCGGCACACCCGACGGAAGCAACCGGGCACAAATCTCTCCCACCAGATAAATCGACCCCGCCACCACGAGGACGTCGTCGGCCGAACCGGCAGCGCATTGTCCCGGTGCCGGGAATAGCTCCTCCACCGTCCCCTCCCGAATTTCACCCGCAAAATCAGCCGGGATATAGCCCCGCAGCTGCTCGGGATCCAGTGCTCGCGGCTGGTCGGGCTTGAGCAAAATAAAACCGCTCGCATACCGGGCCATGGTCGGGATCAGCGCGGCAGCCCGCTCCTCCCCGAGGATGCCGGTCAGCAGCACCGGACGGCGACCAGTCTGCGCGACCAGGCGCGTGAGATTATCCTCCAAGGCGGTCGCCCCCTCTGGATTGTGCGAGCTGTCGAGGATCAGCAGTCGGCCATCGGCGAGCGTGACCCGCTGCCAGCGCCCTGCCCAGGAAACCTCCAGCAGGGCAGCCTCAGCCACAGCCTGAGCGACCGGGAAACGCCCCTGGAGCAACCGTACCACGAGCGAGGCCACCGCAGCGTTTCGCCGCTGGAAGCCGCCTTCGAGATTCGTCTCGGGAAAGTTCTCTTCTGCGCCGAAAAGCTCGCGCACGCTGTGCACGACGCAGCCGCGCTCAGCCGCAACCTGACGGATCACCGCCTCGGCCTCCGGCGGCAGGCAGCCGATCACGACCGGACGCCCCGGCTTGATAATGCCCGCCTTTTCCCCGGCAATCGTGGCCAGGTCTTTACCTAAAATATCGGTGTGATCGAGTCCGACCGAGGTGATGACGGAGACCTCGGGGTCAACCACATTGGTGGCGTCAAGGCGACCACCGAGCCCGGTCTCAAGAATCGCGACATCCACCTTTTCCTGGGCGAAGTGCAGCATCCCCATCCCGGCCATGAACTCGAAAAACGTCGGGTGGTCCAGCGGATCACGCGCGGCAAGCTGTTCACCTACAGCGCGCATCTGCGCCACATAGTCCTCGATCTGGGCGTCTGAGATGGGGTGGCGGTCCACCTGTACACGCTCGCCGAGGCGGACCAGATGCGGCGAGGTAAAGAGTCCTGTCCGGTAGCCCGCCCGGCGGTATATGGCCTCCAGCATGGCGCAAACCGAGCCCTTGCCGTTAGTCCCGGCCACGTGGATGACCGGGTACTGCCGCTCGGGATGCCCGAGCGCTTCGGCGAATATCGCCATGCGCTCCAGCCCGTACTTGGAGCCGCGATTGCGCAGCCCATAGAGATAACGTTCCGTCTCAGTCATGGCACACAGAGCACGACGCCCCCGGCGTAATAACTGCGCAGCTACTCAGCCCCGTGACCGCCGAAGGCGCGCAGGAGCGTAGCGATGCGGGGCTTCATGTCGTGACGGTGCACGATCTGGTCGATCAGCCCGTGCTCGATCAGAAACTCCGAAGTCTGGAAGCCCGGAGGCAGGTCCTGCTGGGTCGTTTCCTTGATCACGCGTGGCCCGGCAAAGCCGATCAACGCCTTGGGCTCGGCCATGATCACATCTCCGAGCGAGGCAAAGCTGGCCATGACCCCGGCCATGGTCGGGTTTGTCAGCACGGCGATGTAGGGCAGCCCGGCGTCGGAAAGACGCTTGAGGGCGGCACTGGTCTTGGCCATCTGCATCAGGCTTAGGATGCCCTCCTGCATGCGGGCACCACCAGAAGCGCACACCACGATGACGGGGCACTTGTTCTGGAGACCTCGCTCGATGGCGCGGGTGATCTTCTCACCCACGACCGAGCCCATGCTCGCCCCGATAAAGCTGAAGTCCATCACTGCGAGGCTGACGGGCAGCCCCTCCAGCTCACCCATCCCACAGATGACGGCGTCCTTTTCGCCGGTCTTCTGCTGCGCCTGCGTGAGGCGCTGCGGGTAGGGCTTGCTGTCCTTGAACTCGAGCGGGTCGCCCGAGACCAGGTCGGCGTCGAACTCCTCAAAGGTGCCCTCGTCGATCAGCAACTCGACACGGCGACGCGCCTTGAGCGGGAAATGGTAGCCGCTCTTGGGCACGACCATCCAGTTCTGCTCCAGCTCCTTGTTAAAAATAATCTCGCCGCTCTCCGGGCATTTCGTCCAGAGACCGGTCGGAATGTCCTTCTTTTTTACGCGGACGGTAGAGTATTTCGGCTTACCGAAAATCGACATAGCGTGGAAGTGTGGAGCAAGGGGGCGGGAAAATAAAGAGGAAAAAACCACCTATAATTCAGTCCATGAGCAGGCCTTTTGCTCCCCTACCCGTGCGCGAGCATGGCCACATCGAGGTTTTTGGCCCCGGCGCGGCTCAGGACACGGGCACAGGCATTGAGGGTGGCCCCGGTGGTAAAAACATCGTCCACCACCACATAGCGGCGCTCGGAGTCCAGCTTCACGCCTGGTTTGAGGGCGAAAGCGCCGCGCATGTTGGCCTCGCGCTGCTTGCGGTCGAGCCGGGTCTGCGAGGGGGTGTCACGAGTCCGCACGAGCAGATCAACCACTTCACAGCCCTCCTCTACTCGGGCAAAGACCTCCGTCAACAGACGGCTCTGGTTATAGCCGCGCTTACGCTCCCGGCTCGGGAAGAGCGGGACCGGCACCAGCACCGCCCCGGCCAGATGCGCCCGAAAGGGCGTTGAGCCCGCCATGAGCGTCTCGATGTCGGGCAGCAGGTAGCGCCCGTGGTGGTATTTTAACGCGTGGACGAGATCACGCCCGGCATCACGGGCCAGCATGAGCGGACGCCCCCTCCCGAATACCGGCTCCAGCTCCCGGCAGTGGGGGCAAATGCGGCTGGCCAGCATTTCCCCGAAAAACGGAAAGCCGCACACCGGACAGCAGGGGTCTTTGACAAAGAAAATCCGTTCCAATCCTTTTTTCGAGAGATAGCGGCAGGGCGAGTCGTCCTCCACCGGCTCCCCTGTGGCCACACAGTCACGGGGAAACACCAGGTCCAGTCCCGCACGGGCCAGCGTGCGCAGCAGGGACGGAGGGCGGACAATCTCGGCCATACGAAACGCTTTCTAGTACCCACGTGGAGAAAAGAACATCCCGAAATGGATACACATTCTTTCGCAGTCATTATCCGGCTCATGTGTTTCATTGCCATACGTATCCCGATCCATCAGCATGCATGGCATGCGCTCTCACGTATTCCTCGTATTCTGTCTACTGACCGTCTGGCTGCCCCTGCAGGCGGCGGACAAGGCTCCCAACACCTCCGGAGCTCCGCACGCCGTGAAGCAAACCGCTACGCCGAAAAAACCGGCCAAGCTCATCGTCGCCACCCGCGAGGCCCCACCCTTTTCCTTTAAGACCGAGAGCGGCGAGTGGACGGGCATCACGATCGAGCTGTGGGAGGCCGTCGCCAAGGAACTGGGCTACGACTACGAATACCAAGAGTACGCGCTGGGCGATATGCTGGACAAGGTCGCCAAGGACGAAGTGCAGGTCGGGGCGGCCGCGATCACCGTCACCGCCGAGCGGGTGATCGATATGGACTTCACGCACACCTACTACGGGACCGGACTGGGCATCGCCAGCAGCAGCGAAAAGGACAACCTGATTACGGATTTATTTAAACGTATCTTCACGCTGAATTTCTTCAAGGCGCTGGTAGCACTGCTGGCTGTCATCCTCGCGGCCGGGTTCCTCATCTGGCTCGTTGAGCGCAAGCGCAACGCCGAGCAGTTCGGCGGACGGCCGCTCTCGGGGCTGGGCAACGGATTCTGGTGGTCCGCCGTGA
This sequence comes from Ruficoccus sp. ZRK36, assembly GCF_019603315.1. Taxonomy (NCBI): domain Bacteria; kingdom Pseudomonadati; phylum Verrucomicrobiota; class Opitutia; order Puniceicoccales; family Cerasicoccaceae; genus Ruficoccus; species Ruficoccus sp. ZRK36. The sequence goes on along the minus strand of NZ_CP080649.1, from coordinate 1,431,062 downwards.
CGATGACGACGGTCGGCTACGGCGACCGGGCTCCCGTCACCTTCTGGGGCCGCGCCATCGGCTTTGCCTGGATGTTTACCTCCATCCTGATCATTTCGGGCTTCACCGGTGCCATCGCCACCGCCCTGACCATGGGGCAGATCACCTCTAACCAGATCACCCTCGCCACCCTGCCCAAGGTCAAAACCGGTGTACTGGACGACTCCGCGGCACAGGCATTTCTGGAGAGCCGGGGCATGCACCCGGCGGTTTACGCCAGCGTGAGTGAGGGGCTCGAGGCGGTCAATCAGGGCAAGATCAAGGCCTTCATCCATGACCAACCGATTCTCAAGTACTGGGCCGCGCGGGACTACCCCGAACGCATCGAGGTATCCGCGCAGACCTTTAATCCCGGCTACCTCGCGCTGGCCGTCCCTCACGACTCCCAGTACGAGCATGACATCGACGTAGCCATGCTGGAGTACATCCAGAGTCCCGCCTGGAACAGCATTCTGAAGAAATACAACGCTACCTCCGGGCAGTAACGCTCCAGGGGGAGGGATGCCGAGATAGAACACTTCTGTCCGCAGGCTCTGATTTACCCATTAACCACGGATGACACCGATAGCACAGATGTTTTTCTTTATCCGAGCTATCGGTGTCATCCGTGGTTAAAAGAAAAATACCTGATTCAAACCAGAGGCGGCTTGGCGCTTCGCGTGACCTCGCACTCTCTTTTCGTGAAAGCCGCAGGGAAAGGTCCAGCTGTGATCACGCGCCGTAAAACACACGCTCCATCCACAGGCCCTTGGCCGGGGCGGTCGCGACCTGCTCGGTGCGCACACGGCCATGGAGGATAGTGGCCAGCTCGTCGGGGCTTATCTTGCCCAGACCGACCTCGACCAGCGTGCCGGTCATGCTACGGGCCATCTTATAGAGAAAGCCGCTCGCCTCAAAGGTCAGCGTAACCTTGTGGCCGCGTCGTGAGACATCCACCCAGCGCATGTCCTTGACCGGATTATCCGCCGAGCCGTCCCCGCGGTTGGCCCCGAAGGCTGTGAAATCCTGCTGTCCGATAAAGTGTCGGGCGGCCTCAGTCATGGCGGCGGTGTCGAGTCGGCGGTTACCCAGTGACCAGCAGTAGCGGTTATCCCACGGCGGCGCGAAGCCCTCGTAGAGCCGGTAGCAGTAACGCTTACCGGTGGCCGAAAAGCGCGCGTGAAAGTCCGCCTTCGCGCGGCTCAGGCGCGTGACCTGGATGCCTGCGGGCAAACCGCAACGCAGGGCCCGCAGGAGCGTGGCAGGCGGGTGCGGCCACTCCGCCTCAAAGTGAAAGACCTGCCCCTTCGAGTGGACCCCAGAGTCCGTCCGCCCGCTGCCGTGGATGCGTACGGGGCCTTTAAAAATCACCGCCAGGCGCGCCTCGATAAAGTCCTGCACGGTGTTCCCCCCGGCCTGACTCTGCCAGCCGTAGAGATCCGTCCCGTCGTAGGCGCAGACAGCCTTAAACTTGCGCAGCGCGGACGCGGCACTCACTCGGGGAAGTCCTCCTCCGGCAGAAAGTCCCCCTGCCCCACGACCTGGCTGTCCAGGTAGTCCTGCAGGATGAGGGCGGCGGCGCGGGAGTCCACCTCGCCACTGGCGCGGGCCGCGCGCTGGGCCTGCGGGCTGAGGCGCTTACGCCCCGGCATGGCGGCCATGCCGCGCTCGACCTGCTGCGAGGTCAGGCGCTCGTCCGTGCGGTACACAGGCAGCTCGAACTTTTCCTCCAGCTCGGCGATAAAGGCGTCCACCTCCTTGGCTTTGAAGCCGACTGAGCCGTCCATGTTGTACGGGTAGCCAACCACCAGCGCGCCGATGCGGCGGCGCTTGATCTCCTCGCCGATACGGGCCATACGGGCCTTTTTGGTGGAGTCCACCGCGGCCGGGATCGGCACAGCCACGCCGATCTCGTCCCCATAGCTGAGGCCGACCCGCTTCTCGCCGTAATCAATGCCGAGATAGTTCATGGAATTATCGGTTATCGGTTGTTCAGTTGTTGATCTCCCAGTGACACGGAGGCCACAGAGCGACAAGGCTTATTTTCCTCCCGTAGCAGTCAGTCAGCTAACCAGTCGATTTTCTTTGTCGTTTTTATAATGCTAATTTCCTGCCCGTCTCGCGAGAATTCGGCCACATGCCCCCACGTACTGTTCAAGCTCGACACCATCGAATCCAGGATGTCAGCCCGAACGGGCTTATCACCATAGACAGCATGGTCTTGCTCCAGCACACCGGCCCGCATCCAAAACAAGACAATGGTTTCTTTCTGTAGGTCGAAGTACAGCAACGAGGTAAACCCACCGACATGGAGCTGAGAGACATCAACAGAAACCGTATCCCCCTCCAGCGTAAGCATACTCGATCCCGAATGGGCTAAATGCCGGAGATATTCCTCGAAGTCATCACCAAGAATACGCTTTAGCTCGGCACGGATACAGGTGCTATGAAAAAAATAGCACCGCTGAGGAACGCAAAACTTGCCGACCTGTGAACGGATATCGGAGATCCGCTCCACTCGCTGTGCATATTCCGTGTCGTCGCTTCCGAAGGCAGCAACGTTACTTAAGACGCACAGGAACAGAACCGAAAAAAGAGCCTTCATCAGATGGAGTGTTTCTACCGATAACTGAAAAACAGCAAACCGGCAACCGGCCAACCGCAGCGGCGGCAACGCCGCCGCTTACGTCAAATGCTTGAGGGCTTCGTCGGCGCCGATGCGTTTGACGAGGGCCTTGATCTCCTGGGCGCGGGACTTCGGGCAGACCAGGGTGGCGTCCTCGGTATGGACCACGATCAAGTCGTCCGCACCGACCACGGCGGTCAGGTGCCCCTTGGGGCTGACGATGATGTTGTTCGCCCCGGCCTCGACCATGGCCGAGCCCTTGAGGACGTTACCGTCGGCGTCCGGGTCGTGGTGGCGAGCGATAGCGGGCCACTCGCCCACATCGTCCCAGTCAAAGCATGAGGGCAGCGTGACGACGTTGTCCGCCTTTTCCATCAGGGCAAAGTCCACCGAGATTTTTTCCATCTTCGGGTAAAAGCTCGCCATGGCCTCCTCCAGCGAGGTGCCGCTGTCCAGTGTTTTGCTCATGGCGAGAAAGTCCTGAGCGAGCGCCGGCACGTGCTTGTCAAAGGCGGCGGCCATGGTGGGAACCGTCCAGATGAACATCCCGGCGTTCCAGAAATACTCGCCGCTGTCGAGGTAGCTCTTCGCAGTCTCGAGGTCGGGCTTTTCAACGAAGCGCTGCACGCGATAGGTCGGCAGGTCTTCGTAGCTGCCGTACTGCTCACCCTTGTGGATGTAGCCGTAGCCGGTAGCCGGGTAGGTCGGCTGGATGCCGACGGTCACGAGCACCGGCTCGGCCGAGGCAGCCTCAAAGCCGGCCTGCATCGCACGCTGGAAACCGTCCTTGTCGTGAATGACGTGGTCGGCCGGCAGGATCGCGAAGACACCCTCCGGGTCACGACGCTTGACCAGCAGGGCGGCCAGGCCAACAGCCGGGGCGGTATCACGCCCGACAGGCTCGCCCACGACATTTTCCGGGGAAAGACCGGGGCAGACCTCCAGCACGGCATCGCGCTGTTCGGCATTCGTGATAACAAAGATATTTTCAGTGGGGAGCAGACCCTCCAGACGGTCGATCGTCTGACCGAGCATGGAGGTTTCACCGACGATCGGCAGGAGGTGCTTGGGCTTGCGAAGGCGGCTCTGCGGCCAAAAGCGCTCGCCGCGACCACCGGCCATAATGACAACGTATTTTTCCGGCATAGGTGAAACTGTTTGATTTTTAGCGCCTAAACTCAATAGTGAATCTCACCGTCTCCCGATTTTAACACCCCATCTACTGTGACTTTTGCCGTCCGCCTGCTGCCTCTGTGCGTGGGACTGCCGCTGATCTTCGCGGCAGCACAGGCACGCTATGCCCCTTCGGCACTGGTGGAGAGCTGGACCTTTACCGAGCCCACGCCAGCCTACTCTCCCGAGACCGGTGAGGCCCTCGGAGACTTCCAGACGGACGTAAAGGTAGAGGTCATCGAAATGGACTGGAACGGTGGCACCTGGCTGGTCGAGTACCCTCGCTACGGAGCGGCCCCCATTCGCGCCCTGATTGCGATCCCGGATCTGTCCAAGGTTAAGCCACGCGCCTACCAGTACGTCCGCGAGGACATCGCCGCCTTTCCCCTGCTACGTAAACAGCTCGAAGCGGACCACCCCTGGAGTGTCCCATTGGCCGAGCTCAAATCACGACTACTCGGAGAGCGCGAGGCCATCCTGCGTGACGGCACCTCAGAGCACCCCCGTGCCCTGGCTTCCGCCGACCCTACCCGGGACGGCTTCGCCTGGGACCAGATGCCTCTGGAGCTGCGCCTGGAGCAGCCTCGGGCAGGCCAGCCACGTATCGTCATCAACTACTGGAACAAGGGCGACCGCGACAGCGTCGTCGATCCCCGCCGCGCCTATCCAGAGTTAAAAGACCATCTGGAGAAAATCCAGAATGCCTTTGGGACCCGCCCGAGTCTGGCGGCAGACTCCTCCTCAGGCTCAGGCATCACAGCCCTGCGAGACGGTGCAGAAACCTTTTACCTGCCCAACAATATCCGGGCCGACCTCCGCTACGACCCCCGAGAGTACCTGACTCTCGAGCTATCGCCGCTGGTAGCCATCAGCAATGCCGAAGAGGAGGATACCCTGATCTTCACCGATAACATCAGGACCACCCAAGAGGGCGAACGCTACATCTCGGGTATCCCTATGGTTAATCAGGGGGACAAGGGCTACTGTGTCGCAGCCACGCTAACACGCGTGCTCAACTACTACGGCTACCATACGAACATGCATGCCGTAGCCAGCCTGGCGGAGACGGAGCGCTACGGCACCTCCCTCCCAGACATGGTCTCGGCCATGCGGCGTATATCATCAGCCACTCCCTACCGCCTGAAAGAAATCGAACGGGAGGATATTGTCGTCATCCATTCAATCATCGACAAGGGGCTCCCCATCATTTGGCTAATCCCCGGGCATTGTCGGCTGATTATCGGCATCCATCCGGAGGAGGGCACCGTTGTTTATTCGGATTCGTGGGGGCCTGACCACGCCTTTAAGACGATGCCCTACTCGGACTACCTTTCCCTCAATCGCTACATGTTTGTCCTCGATCCAAAAGAGTAACCGCCAACTCAACTATCATGAAAATCCTATCCGCCATATCCACCGTCCCCCTCCTTGTCTTCCTACTCTCCAGTAGTGCACTACAAGCTGAGTTCCATGAGTTCACCGACACTCAGGGGCGTACGATGAAAGCCGAGCTCATCAACGTCATCGGTAACAAAGTCCGCCTCAAGCGCGAAGACGGAGCCGCCTTTACCGTATCTCCGGCCATTTTCTCTCAGGAGGACCAGGACTACATCCACATGTGGATGATCCATACCCTCAACGAGCGCGACTCTCTGCTCCACGTGGAGGCCCGTTCATCCCAGACCAATTCGAAAAAACACGACGACGGATCTGCCAAGTGGAAAACCTGGGACGGCTACTACAAGATGAAGATCGAGAACGACAGCGACATCAGCCTGCGCGACGTAAGGATCGAGTATAATTTCTGGACCTTCCACATGGATTTGGCAGCCCAAAGCCGCAGAGATGGAGATACCGAGATAACCACTGGCTCACTCACGATCCCCATGCTGAAGTCCCGTAACGACTTTGAATGCGACAGCGCCAAGGTCTCAATGCGTTCCTTTGATCTCAGAAGCGGCTGGTCATGGCTCGGGGGCGGCAAAGACGAAAGCGAGGACAAGCTTGAAGGTATCTGGATCCGCGTCTACTATCAGGGTGAACTCATTGAGGACTGGTCGAATCCGTCCAGCCTGAAAGAAAAATACAAGTGGGTAAAACCGAAGTAACCGCGCCTTTGTTTATCTCGTACGCCAGAGCTTTCACCGCTTTTCTCGCCTTGTGCCTGCTGGGCAGTCTGCCAGCCAGGGCGCAGGAGCAGCAGCTACGCACATTTGAGCTAAAGGACGGGCACTCAATCAATGCCCGTATCCACTCTGCCAGTGATGGACAAGTCGTCCTCGAGCGTACCGACAAGCTGACCTTCACCCTTCCGATCGATGCCTTGAGCCTATCGGATCAGGACTACGTGCGCGAGTGGAGCATCGCTGACAAACTCGCCAACGGAAAACTCTTCAAGCTGTCCGGTGAAAGCAAAATCACCGACCTGAAAACCCAGCGCGAGGAGGGCCTCATCACCTATACGTGGACGTGTGTTTACGAGTGTAAGGTGGAAAACGCATCCCCCTACGAGCTCGCGGGCATTAAGCTAAACCTCAGCTACGCCTCAAACCCCGGTCGCATCGTCCAGCCCCGCGAGGAAACAGCCGCGACTCCACCCGTAAGCCAGCGCACGGAGTACCGCATCACCCAAATTGAGCCCGGCAAGAGCCTCACCTTCACAGAAAAGCTTCCTCTGAGCGCAATCGTACTGGAGGACGGCTGGACCTGGCCAGATGGCGGAGACAAGCCGGTGGCCGATCAGCCACAGCCCCTCCAGGCTTCCCTCACCTTTCAGGGGCAACCTGCGGGCACCTTTATCCTCGATCCGGCGATGCCGGAATTTTTAAAAGCAGCCGACAAGGCCTCGACAGCGCCCGCCCAGGAGCAACAATAGGCAGATGGGCCACGAGTCACTTTCTCCTGCGGAGCTCTCCCGCTACTCCCGTCATATCCGGCTGCCACAGGTCGGTGTCGAGGGGCAGGCAAAACTGCGCGAAGCACGCGTACTGGTCATCGGCATGGGCGGGCTTGGCAGCCCCGTTTCGCTCTATCTGGCCGCTGGCGGTGTCGGTACACTCGGGTTGGCCGACTTCGATAAGGTGGAGGAGCACAACCTCCAGCGCCAGGTGCTGCATACGCAGGCTGCCGTCGGTCGCCCCAAGCTCGACTCCGCTGCCGAGCGGCTGCGCGCCATCAACCGCGGCTGCAAGCTGGAACTGCACGCCGGAGGCATCACACTCGATAACGCCGTCGACCTCATCTCGCAATACGACCTCGTCATTGATGGGTCGGACAACTTCCCCACCCGCTACCTGGTCAACGACGCGGCCTTCTTTGCAAAACGCCCGCTCGTTTACGGGAGCATTTTCCAGTTCGAGGGGCAGGTCTCCGTCTTTGATCCGAACGCCGGGGGCCCCTGCTACCGGTGCCTGTTCCCACAGATGCCCGAGCCCGGCACCGTCCCGAACTGCGAACAGGCCGGGGTCTTTGGGGCCCTGTGCGGGATCGTCGGCAGCTATCAGGCAATGGAGGCGATCAAATACCTGCTCGGTATCGGCGAGAGCCTGCGCGGCCGCCTGCTCATGATTGATGCGCTCAGCTCCCGAATCACCACCCTGAATTTGAAAAAAGACCCGGACTGTCCGCTCTGCGGTCATTCACCGGACATTACGGACTTGCAGCCGGACAACTATGAGTTTTCCTGCGAGACCGAACCTGAACCGCAGACCGAGGAATCAATCATGGAAATCGACGTTCAAACGACCAAGACCCGCGCCGCTACCGAATCGCCCATCCTGCTCGATGTGCGCGAGGGCTTCGAACGCGAAATCTGCCAGCTTCCCGACTCCCAGCACATCCCCCTCGGACAGCTTCCCGCTCAGGCCTCCGCCCTCCCCAAGGATGCGGAGATCATCGTGTACTGCCACCACGGGGCCCGCAGCCTGCGCGCCGCCAAGTACCTGCGAGATGTGGGCTTCGACAAGGCCGTCAGCATGGCCGGTGGCATCGACGCCTGGGCCTTGGAAATCGACCCCTCCATGACCCGCTACTAGCGCAGCAAACGCTCGGTGTTTGATCCGACTCCGGCTCGAGCAGCAATGTGGGGCTCCGCCTCTTATTGTCCCGTGCGGTCACGCACCGCGGGGTGCAGGGCTGCGCAAGCCCTGCAAAAAATCACATCCCGCGCAGGCGCTCGAGCTGCGCCTGGAAGGCCTCGGGCAGCGGGGCCTCAAAGAGGAGCGGCTCACCGGTGATCGGATGTGCAAAGCCGAGGATCTGCGCGTGCAGGAAAAAGTGCGGTGGAGCCTTTTCGCCGGGCCGGGGCTGATAACCATAAGTCGCATCCCCGAGGATCGGATGGCCCATGTGACTCAGATGCACGCGGATCTGATGTGTGCGCCCGGTGTGCAGGAAACAGCGGATCAGGGTATGGTGATGCCCGAAGTGCTCCTCGACTTTCCAGTCCGTATGCGCAGGACGCCCCCCCTCAACCACGGCCATACGCGTACGGTTGCCGGGATGGCGGTCGATGGGCAGCTTGATCGTACCCGATTCATGGGCCGGGTTGCGTGTGACGATGGCGAGGTACTCCTTACGGATTTCGCGTCCCGAGAAAGCCTCAACCATTTTGAAAAACGCCTCGTCGGTCTTGGCGAAAACAATCGCGCCGGTCGTCTCCTTGTCCAGCCGGTGAACGATCCCCGGGCGCAAGTCCCCGGAGGCGCGGCTAAGCTTACCGCCACAGGCGTGCATCATGCCGTGGCAAAGCGTCGGCTCCTCGATACCCGGCCCGCCGTGGGTGATGACGCCGCAGGGCTTTAAGGCGACGGCGATGTGCTCGTCGTCATAGAGCAGCTCGATGCCGAGGTCCACCGGCTCGACGCTGGTGGGCGGAGGCTCGGGCAACACGAGGCTGAGCACGTCCCCGGCCTCCAGCGGATGCTTCTTTTTGATCGGTTCGCCCTTCAGCAAGACCTCACCGCGATCGAAGGACTTCTGCAACCGCGAGCGGCTGAAGTTGGGGAAATTTTCCGCCAGGATGCGGTCGGCGCGTTCGCGCTCGACGCCCTCAGGCACCATAAATGCGATCGGATCAGGCATCGGTGGACGGCTCCTTTAAGTCAGCGACTGCCCGGTCAAACTCTGCCAGCAGCGCCTGCCGATGCTCCTCGCACACGAGCGCGGCCTCAAAGCCATTACGAACCACCTGCGCCAACTCCGCACGAGTAAACCCACGGTACTCGTGGAGTAGCTCGTACTCATCGGCGAGGGTGTTCCCGAAGACGAGCGGATCGTCTGTGCTCACGGTGCAGCGCACCCCGGCGTCGAACAGCTCGCGGATGGGGTGATTCTCGCGGGTCACATCGGGCATGAGTTTGACGTTACTGATCGGGCAGATATCGAGCGTCAGATCGCGCTCACGAATCAACTCGACTACCGCCGGGTCTTCGATCGCTCGTACCCCGTGCTCGATACGCTGTGCGCCCAGCTCCTCGATCACATACTTCACAAAGTCCGCCCCGCAGAACTCACCCGCGTGCGCCTTGGTAAACTTACCAGCCTCGCGGGCTTCGCGCCAGATGCGCGGTGCAGCCTCGTCAACGGGGATCGTCTCGGTACCGTGCAGGTCGATACCAGCGAGGCCGTCCCAGGTCAGCGCCTCCTCGATGATCGGCAGCATCTTTGCGTTCATGCCGCCATGATGGATGCCCATGAAGACGCGCACCTCCAGCCCCTCGGGGGCAGCAGAGAGGATCCCATCGAGGATACCCTTTCCATCCACACCGAGAAACTCGATCACGCCGCTGGCGAAACTCGTCTCCACGTAGCGAACGTTCTGCGCCTGCAGTTCTTTAAAAACTTCGACCGCGGCCTGATGATAACGCTCGGGCGAGACGTACCACTGCAGCGCATGGCCGAGCAGCGTCTCGTCGAAGTGCGCGAAGTCGCGGAACTTGAAATGCCCCTCCCAGGACGGCGGCGTGGCCGCGTACTTGATCCCGTCCAGCTCCTGCAGCAGCCGCCACGGCAGCGCCCCCTCGATGTGCAGATGGGTCTCGGTCTTAGGGAGCGCGTCGATGAAAGCGCGCAGGCTTTGGGTGGTTTCTGGCATGGTACAAGTTTTCCGGGCACGCCTTCGCCCCAGGCGAAGGCATCGGTGATCCGAAGGATCACGGGTGCAGGGCTATGCCCTGCCCATCAAATACTCGGGGTTGAGCTTGTGGAGGGCCTTCGGGAGGAAGACGCCGTCCTTGCGGATGACCTTGCCGTCGAAGATGATTTCGCCGCCGCCCCAGTCCTTGCGCTGGATGTTGACGAGGTCCCAGTGGACTTGCGAGCGGTTACCGTTGTCGGCGTCCTCGTAGGCCTGGCCGGGCGTGAAGTGGAAGGAGCCAGCGATCTTCTCGTCGAAGAGGATGTCGCGCATGGGCTCGGTCACGTACGGGTTGAAGCCGATGGCAAACTCGCCGATGTAGCGCGCGCCCTCGTCGGAGTCGAGTATCTGGTTGAGCTTCTTCGTGTTCGAGGAGGTGGCCTTGACGATCTTGCCCTTGGAGAACTCCAGCTTCACATTGTCAAACGACACGCCCTGGTAAACGGTCGGCGCGTTGTAGCTGATGACGCCCTCCACGCTGTCGCGCACCGGCGCGGTGAAGACCTCGCCGTCGGGGATGTTGTACTGGCCGCCGCAGGGGATGGCCGAGATGCCCTTGATGGAAAAGCGCAGGTCCGTGCCCGGGCCCTTGAGCTGCACCTGGTCGGTGGCCTCCATGAGTTTTTTCAGGGCGGCCATGCCGGGCTTCATGCGGGCGTAGTCGAGCGTGCAGACGCGGAAGTAAAAGTCCTCGAATGCCTCGGTGCTCATCATGGCCTGCTGGGCCATGGCGGGCGTGGGCCAGCGCAGCACGACCCACTTCGTGTGGTTCACGCGGTGGTCGAGCACGGGCTTCATGGCCTGCATGTAGGCGGCCATCTGCTTGGCGGGCACATCGCTGGACTCGAAGATATTATTAGACCCGCGCACGGCGATGTAGGCGGCCATGTTCTTCATGCGCGCCAGCTCGACCTTGGCCAGCCCCTCGAACTGCGCGGGCGTGCCCTTCATCACCAGTTCGCGCTGGATGCGGGCATTGTGCTCAAGCACGTGGGGGACGGCCCCGCGCTTACGGGCGGCGCGGATCAGCGCCACGACCATCTCGGCCGGAATATCAAAGGCATCGATGAGGACGTTTTCCCCGCGCTTCAAGGCGCAGGAAAAACCGGTGAGCACGGCGGCGAGTTCTTCGTATCGGGAATCCATGACAAATAGGGTTGAGCGTTCTAAAAATCCAGAGGCCATGAGTCCGAGCCGCCCGCATCGGAGAATATTCCCTCCGATCACCGGCAGCACTGGACCAAAACCAGAAACCATCAATCTACCCTCCCCCGGCCACATGGCAAGGCCGGAGCCGGGTTACACCCGGTGGCATTAAGCAGGACAAAGTCCTGCTCCTGCGATCCTGCGGATCACTGAGGCCACCGCCTGGGCCACGGCGACTGACGCCGACTGATACGAGTTTCTCTTACCCAACTGAAAGCGAAAGGGACAGCGAGCCTTAGCGAGCGATGGGGCAAAGCTCCATGTATGCCAGCGGGTGAAAACCGCTGGGTAGCCCCATCAATGTCCCGTGCGGTCACGCACCTAGCCGCGGCGGATTTCGCTGCCGGCAAAGCTGATGTGCACGCGCACGACGCGCTTGGTGTAGGTCTTGATCTCGAAGGTCTCGCGATCGACACAGGCGGGCACGTCCTCGCGCTGGATGTCTACCGTCGCGTGGAAACCGCGCTCGGAGAAGATGTCGATCAGCATGGCCGAGGCCAGCGGATGATCGAAGACCTCGTCCTCGCTGTTCACGATGGCGCGGCCCGAGATGGCATGCCGGATGATGATCGGCATAAACTTGTCGCGCACGAGGTTGACCACGCGGGCGAAGATTTCGCGCTCGTTCTGCTCGTAGCCGTCCAGACGCGTCACCAGTTCCTGGCGGGCATGCTGGATGATCGAGATGGCCAGCGGGATCGTCGAGATGCGGTCAAAGGTCGCCTCTTCCAACTCCAGCGAGCTCTGGTACTTGAGCTCGTTCACGATACGCTTACTGACCTTTTCGATCGTATCGTTGGTGTTGATATAGTGGTAGTAGAAAACGTCCCGCAGTGACTGAAGCGCGTCGTAGGTTTGCTCCTTGAAGATGCGGTAGCGGTGGCGGGCGGCCTCGGGATCGAGGTCGGTTTTGCGGACCTCTTCCTTTTTGCCAACGCCGGATGCCTCGACCTCACGGTTGTGGGCGATAGCCTGCTCGCCGCGCTGGATCTGGCGGCGGACGCTTTCCTCCTCCTCGATGAAGAGCACCAGGATGTGGAAATGCGGCTTGGGAAACTTGTGGGCCAGCGGAGTGTTCAGGTGCTTGCCGCGCAGCTCGTTGAGCTTGGCGTAGAGCATCTTCAGGCACTCGACCTGGACCTTGGTGCGGGGGAAGCCATCCACGACGGCGCCGCTCTGGTAGTTGGGCTTGAGCAGGGCGCGGAAGACCAGCTCGGTCACTTCGCGGTCGCCCACCAGCAGCCCGGCGTCGATGCGCTTGCGGGCCTCGGGGCTCTTGAGCAGGTCGCTGACAACGATGGGCGGCTCGGTGAAGTCGCGGAAGCGCATCGCCGTGCGGGTGTGGGTCCCCTTACCAGCGCCGGGGGCGCCGTTGAGCCAGAAGATTTCCTTCGGGAAACAGAGTTCCTCGACAGAATAGTCCTTCTCCAGGTCACTCCAGACACTATTGAAGATAATCTGGGTGTCTTTGATTTCGAGGTCGCGGACCGGAGCGGTGCTCTCGGCAGCGGGGGCAGCGTTGTCTTGCGTGTCAGCGGTCATAGTCCAAGTCTCGTAAAGAAGCAGGCGCACTTATTAACGACCATCCTCCTATCAGGCGAGCGCAAAGTGCAGGGCCGTACTGAACAATGGGGGGGAGCCCTACCGGAGCCTACCCCGCCCGCGTCTGGACCTCGTCGCTCTGAGTCTTGGCGGAGGCCGCATCAGTGGTGGGGCCGACGTTTCGCTTCTGGGAGAGAAACGGCGAACGGGTGGCCTTGACCTCGCTCTTGGGGAAGCAGATGCGCGCCACAGCGGCGTCGAAGTCCTCCCCACCCTTGAGGATATCGACCTCCAGGCGCAGGTAATAAAAGGGCACATCCTGCGGGATGTGGTCACGGTCGAGCCGTACGGCGTCTTTCTCCGTGGTCACGATCAGCTCGGCACCGGCCTCCTGAGCCTGCCGGAAGAAATGGTCCAGCTCGTAGGGCGTGAAGCGGTGGTGGTCGAGAAAGCGCTGATTGTGGACGATGCTGGCCCCCAGCTGGCGGATGAAGGTCTCGAAGCTCTCGGGCACGGCAATCCCGCTAAAGGTGGCCACCTTGACCCCCTGGAGCGAGGCCAGCGTGCGCGTCTTTTCCCCGAAGACTTCCTTCAGGTACTGCGGCTGGTGGCTGCACTCGATCAGGTCCACATCAGGCTTGTGCTGACGGATCAGCTGCTCCAGCTCGTGGTCGGGTTCGCCGTCGGACTTGGTTAGAAAGACGTAGCTCGCACGGCGGATGTGCGAGACCGGCTCGCGCAGAATACCGCGCGGGAGCATGCACTGGTTACCGAAGGGGTTGCTCTTGTCCACCAGCAGCAGGTTGAGCTGGCCGCGCAGCGGCAGGTACTGGAAGCCGTCGTCAAGGATCAGCGTATCGCAGCCAAACTTGCGGATCGCGTATTCACCGGCCTTGACGCGGTTTTTATCCACCACCACGACCACGCCGGGCAGGTTACAGGCGAGCATAAAGGGCTCGTCCCCGGCCTCCCATGAGCCGAGCAGGACATTCTTACCGTCACTGACGACCTTGGGCGGGGGCGGCTCATTATGCGTCAGCCAGCGCCAGAACTTCTGGTACTTGCGCTCGGGCTTACTGCGGTAGCCGCGCGAGAGGATCGCCACCTTGCGGCCACGCTCCTGCAGCGAGCGCGCGAACTTCTCCACCACCGGGGTCTTACCGGTGCCGCCGACGGTGAGGTTGCCCACCACCACAACGAGGCAGCCCAGCGGCTGGTCCCGGAAAATCCGGTTGCGGTACAGCCAACCACGCGCCTGCACGATAGACCCGAATATCCACGAAAGTCCCCGCAGAAAGCCGCCGTAAAGGGTTTCTGCCAGACCATGGCGACGGTCATAGATGACATCGATCGTGAATTGCTCGATGTCATTTAAGCGCCGCTGGATACGATTGCGAAGGCTCTCCCGCATGTATCTGTACCATCCAAGGGGATTCCCCTAAAGAACGCAAGCTCCGGCTGGAGCAGCATTCATGGGGCTCTGCCCCATCGCTCGCTAAGGCTCGCTGCCCCGGTAACAGACAACGCTGTCACTTACAGATTTATCTATGCCTTCGCCTTAGCGGGGGCATCAGTGATGCGTAAGCATCACAGGTCCAGGACTTGTCCTGGGGTACCAGTTTTGATGCTAGCTCAGAATTTTCCCTCTCGTAAAAAGTGCAGCGTGTGGCGGATGGTTTGGCTGCGCTGGAGGATAAAGTAGTGGCTGGCGGGGACGGTCGTGAAGTCCGCCATGCCCGGCTGCCGGGCGCTCTCGACTGCGACCTTGCCGTCGTGTGGCCGCTTAAAGAGCCAGTTGAACCACGGGTCGAGCGAGCGCGTCCCGGCGATCACCCCCACCCCCTCGGGTAGCGGACCAAGTCCCTTGGGGATCGACTGCGACTCGTCGAGCACGAGCTCGCCCCCGGCGGGGCCAAACATCCACCGGTACGGCCCCCAGCCTTTCAAAAACTGCGACACCTCGCTGCCGTTGTTCGGGGGTGCCACGAGGACAGCGCGGGCGAAGTTTTCCGGCGGGGTCGTCCGCATCAGCTCGCGGAAGATGATTCCGCCCATCGAAAAGGTAACGAAATGCAGCGGCCGGGAAGCGTCGGTATTGATCCGCGCCAGCGCCGGGCCCACGTGGTCCGCCACCAGTTCGCCGATGCGGTAGCGCGTGGAGGGATAGTGAATCGTCTCAACCGCGAAGCCTGCCCCGTGTAGCGCACGCCCCATTCGTCCCGGCAGTCCGGGATTGGGGCCGATGCCACCGAGCACCACGACCAGCGGCGCGCCCTCGCGCGGCAGACTGTGATGACGAATTTTCCGGGGACCGATCATGGGAAAAGTTTATTGGAGAAGGAAGAACTTGGGACTGTGGGCCTGCTAAGCGCGCGACAGGGCTGAAGGGACCAGCACATTAGGGATGGGCCTGAGTTAAGAACGGATGCGCCCTGGCATTTTCTTCCTGAAAATGTCGAGTGATCCGCAGGGTCACAGGTGCAGGACTATGTCCGGCTGCTGGCGAGGTCCTTGAGGGCTTTGATATCGAGCTTGCCGGAGCCGAGGGTCGGGATGGCCTCGACAATCCGAATCTCGCGCGGGATCCACAGGTTGGCCAGACCGGCCTCAGCCAGCTTGCGAGCGAGCTCCTCGCGGTCGACAGCACTTGTGCTCAGGAGCACGAGCGCCTCGCCCTTGGCGGGGTCCTGCCGGGCCGAGACGGCGATGAGCGGAACCTCGCTGTCGTCCAGGCCGAGGGCCTTGGCCACGGCGGTCTCGACCGTGCCATGCGGCACCATCTCGCCCCCGATTTTGGAAAACCGGGAGATGCGCCCCTCGATGTAGAGGAAGCCATCTGGATCGAGCCGTCCAAGGTCGCCAGTGGCCAGCCACCCGTCACGCAGGACAGCAGCGGTCTTCTCCGGCTCGTCGAGGTAGCCCTCGAAGATATTCGGCCCTTTAAACTCGACGATCCCCGTCTGGGTCATGGGCTGGATCTCGTCCGTCTCAAGACTGCGGATACGGGCAGCCATTCCGGGGAAAAGTCGCCCGATGGAACCGGCCCGGGTGCCGATCACGCAGTCGTCCGGGTTGTCCGAGAGGATGTCCGGCTCATTGACACCGACCACAGGCGTGGTCTCGGTCAGGCCGTAGCCCTCCAGATAGAAGCAGCTCGGGAAGCGCTCCTCCCAGGCCTGGTGAAAGCCCTTGGGAGTCTTTTCGGCTCCGGCGATGGCGATCTTGAGCGTCGCCAGATCGGAGGGCTCGACCCGCTTGAGGTAGGGACGGAAGAAGGTCGGCGTGCCCAGCAGGATGCCGCACTTTTCCTCGCGAATGGCGCGGGCGGCGAGTTTGAAGTCCAACGGCGAGGGCGTATAGACCACACGCATGCCGAACATCAACGGCAACCACAGCGTGACGGTGAAACCAAAGCTGTGAAAAATGGGCAGGTTCGCCAGCATCGACTCCTGCATGGGCAAAGCCCGGCACATGGACGCCTGAATACAGTTGGCGATAATGTTGCGGTGCGAGAGCACCACCCCCTTGGGAGCGCCATCACTACCACTGGTAAAGAGGATCGCAGCCTCCTCGCGCCCACCCTGAGTCGGCACACGGAAGAGCTTGGCCAGCCACCCGGCAGGCAGGAGCTTGACTGCGGCCAGCCGCAGCGCGATCCCGAGCTTTGACATGCCGGTGAGCGCGTCCTTCAGGTCGATCATGTGATCGGTCCAGGGGAACTCCGGGCACTTCTCGTCGATCTTCTCCTTGATCGCACCGACGGTCAGGATGGTCTTGATGCCAGCCCGCTCGACACAGGCGGCAACCGCGTC
This sequence comes from Ruficoccus sp. ZRK36, assembly GCF_019603315.1. Taxonomy (NCBI): domain Bacteria; kingdom Pseudomonadati; phylum Verrucomicrobiota; class Opitutia; order Puniceicoccales; family Cerasicoccaceae; genus Ruficoccus; species Ruficoccus sp. ZRK36. The sequence goes on along the minus strand of NZ_CP080649.1, from coordinate 1,414,549 downwards.
GCGCCCGAGGGTAAAGTTCAGGTTAACCGGGGTCTTACCGGCCAGCACAACGGCGAGATTACCCACCACTCCGGCAATGCCCGGAGGCAGGACCAGGCCGATACGCTTTTCCGGGCAGTCCCGGCGCAGACGCTTGGCCAGCCCCAGCGAGAGTGCGAGGAGGACGCCCCCCTTGAAGGCCTTGCGGCCCAGCGCACGGTCCACGACCAGTTCCTTGTCCACGTGCTGCTTGAGGCCAACCAGCATGCGCCATCCCAGGTGCTGCTTAAGCTCGGGCTTTTGTTCGAATGCCTCAACGCCGAGGTCGAGGATGGTCTGTCGGGCCTGGTCTGCTGTCATCGTACGGGGATCGGTGGGTTCGCCCACCGAGATGTGGACGGGATAGGGGATCTTGCGGGGAAGTTTCCAGAAAAAACGCCCGCCTGCAAAGCTGAAAATCGACCCCCACAGACCACCAAGGCTGACCGGCACAACCGGGGCCCCACCCCGACGGGCGATCAACTCGAAGCCGGGCTTAAAAGTACCCACCCGGCCATCACGGCTGAGCTTACCCTCCGGAAAGATACCCACGAGCTCCCCGCGGCGCAGGCACTCGGCCGCGGTGCGGATGGCCTCTTTCGAGCGTTCGGGTGAGACCGGAATCGCCTGAGCCCACCGCAGGAACAATCCCAGCAGCGGCACTTTCTGCAGATACTCCGCACTCAGGAAACGAATCGGACGCGGGCTGACAGCAGCCAGCAAGAGCGCGTCCACATAGCTCACGTGGTTACACACGACCAGTGCCCCACCCTCACGCGGCAGGTTCTCCAGCCCGCGGATACGCAGGCGATAGATGCGGCGCATACCCCAGAGAATCCCCTGGCGTACAACTCCGCCGCCCCAGGCGTAGACCGCCAACGGCAGCCAGACCAGTCCGAGCAGGATCAGTGCGCCCAGCAAGAGGCTCTCAACAGGGCGGTTCATAACGGATAAGCATTCCATGCCACCGTTCATTGCCCGCCGCATGCCAAGCGACAAAACGGACAACCCAAAAACACATCAAGCCATTCACCTGAAACGACTTAAACAATAAAAAACAAATCTATACCCGAAGAATAACCTAACCCAGTTCGACATTATATGCCGGCAACCCGACAAAAAACGCCTAGGACTTGGCATCCTCTCCCTGCACCAGCGCAATCTCCTCCGGGAGCAGGTCAGCTGGATCAACCCCCTGCAGGAGCTGACGAGCCGATGCGATGTCTCCATTGGCACGGAGAATCGCCGCATAGACGACACGCCACTTGGGCGGAGCGGTCAGCCAGTTAACCTGCAACGGCTCCAGGGTCTCGAACGCCTTCTGAAAGTCCCCCATCCGGTAGTAGGCCAGAGCGAGCGTGACGTAGTGCGAGAGGTAGGGGTGACGACTTTCGAGCACCACCTTTTGCGCTGCCCGGAGCGCAGCCGGCTCCTGCTCCTGCAGCAACAGATTAACGTAGGCCCAGTCGTTCAACGCCGACAGGTTATCCGGATAGCTATTTACCATGAGGCGGAGCACTTTCTGCATACCCCGCGCATCATACTCGAGCTGGTAGAGCTGAACCAGCTCCTCACAGGCTCGCTGCCGATGCGCCGGATAGTCAGTCAGCTTCCACAGGGCGGCGGCTGCTTCATCGTCGAAGTTGAGCTGGCGGGCGTACTGGACGAGGTACCAGAGCTTCTGCGCATCCCGTGAAGCCTCAAGCACAGCCCGGTCCCAGGCAATCTCTCCAGAGCTGTCACTACCGGTCTCAAAGTACGCACGCGCGAGAAAGAGCTGACGCAAAAACTCGTCGAGGGGGGCACCGGAACGTCGAAGCTGGTCCTCCAACTGCCGCCACTGCCCCAACTGCGCCATCGCGTCCATGCGGATCAAAAACAGGTCCTTGCGGGAAAATGCCTCCTCGGCAGGGATCACCTCAAGCGTCTGGGTGTAGCGCCCCTGGCGGTTGAGCCAACGACCGAGCCGGATCAAATCCAGCGGATTATCCAGATCAAAGAACTCCTCGGCCCGGTCGAGGTTTCGCTCCGCATTAGCATCTGAGACCTCGTACCCCAGTTGTAAACAGAGCAGCCGGTCTTCGCGATCAGCTAGCGGGTGCGCCTCCAAGAGACGGATGAGCTCCAGCCGGTCATCGTTATCAATGAGCCCGGAGTTGGCGAGGTTACGCAGGGCATGCAGCCCAAGGCGATCTCGCTGGCGTGCCAGCCCCCAAAGATAGTCTAGCCCCTCCTGTCGCAACTCCGGATCATCCGAAAGCTGCGTCAGCTGGACGAAGAAGAAATGCGCCCGCTCATCGGGCAAGTCTGCCGCCAGCGCCTGGCGACCCTCCATCAGGGCACCGTTCAAGTCCTGATCATGCAGAAGCACCTGCCCGAGATAGAGATGATAGGCCGAGCCGGTCAGCCCACGCTGCTTCATTTTTTCCAGCCCCAAGCGGGCGGAATCAAACTCACCCGCCTTGATAGCAGCGGAAACCCAATTCCCCAGATCGGTGTTGTCGTCGGTGAGCTCGAAGCACTTGCGCCAGAACGCCTCGGCCTGGCGAGGGTCCAGCTTGTTATACACCATCGCGACCGTGCGCACGACATCCGGGCTGTCCGGGTCGGCGACATAGGCTTCGCGGGCCGCCTCGAGAGCCTCTTCAAGGTCGTTGTCCGCCAGCAGGGTGTTTGCCTCAGCAACACTCTCCCTCGCCTGATACTCACGGTAAACACGCAGCAGCGGGCCCGCCGCAGCCACTGCGACGATCACCACCATGGCCATGGCCAGCAGGATCCATATCAGGCGTTTTTTGGATTCGGGGGTCATATCCGGGATTGAGGAGAGGGGCACTCAACTAGAGCACTCCTCACATGGCAACCGCCAACTGCCGCATGTAAATACAGGCGTCGGTAGCTCATATACATCTACTATCGGCCGCATGGTCATTTCCCGAAGGGCAAAACGACTTCACGCTCTACTCGTAAGGGCTATTAAAAAGGGAACTGCGCAGACAAAAAATCATGCCTCAAGAGCATATTTCTGCGTACCAGCTGTAAAATCGTTTGCCATCCCCCCTTCTCCTGTTTCACAAAAAATGCCTTAATTACCCATCAGTAACCCGCTAAACACACCCTGAGCATGTCCCGACCCGTCACCCTTTTCACCGGCCAGTGGGCCGACCTTCCCTTAACCAAGCTTGCCAAAGCCGCCAGCGAGATGGGCTACAACGGCCTGGAGCTGGCCTGCTGGGGCGACCACTTCGACGTATTCAAGGCCGCCAAGGACAAAAAGTACTGCGCCCAGAAGCGCGCCATGCTCAAGCGCAACAAGCTGGATTGCTTTGCGATCTCCAACCACCTGGCCGGGCAGCTCGTGTGCGACCTCAACGACGACGCCCGCTCCGATGGCTTCGCCCCCGCCAAGTGCGCCGGTAATGCCGAGAAGAAGCGCGAGTGGGCCGTCAGCGCGATGAAGGCCACTGCCAAGGCCGCCAAGAACATGGGCGTCGAGGTCGTGAACGGCTTCGTGGGCTCCTCCATCTGGCACCTGCTGTACTCCTTCCCGCCGGTCTCCGCCAGCATGATTGACGAGGGCTACAAGTACTTCGCCCACATGTGGAACCCCATCCTCGACGAGTTCGACAAGTGCAAGGTCAAGTTTGCCCTGGAAGTGCACCCCACCGAAATCGCCTTTGACATCGTCTCCTCCGAGCGCGCCCTGGCCGCCCTCGATAACCGCGAGACCTTCGGCTTTAACTTCGACCCCTCCCACCTCGGCTATCAGGGCGTGGACTACGTGAAGTTCATCCGCCGCTTTAAGGACCGCATCTACCACGTCCACATGAAGGACGCCTGGTGGGGCCACGGCGACGGCACCGTCGGTGTCTTCGGCGGGCACACCGAGTTTGGCGATCCGCGCCGTTACTGGGACTTCCGCTCCCTCGGCCACGGGGACATCAACTTCGAGGAAATCATCGTCGCGCTCAACGACATCAACTACCAGGGCCCGCTCTCGGTCGAGTGGGAAGACATCCGCATGGACCGTCTCCACGGCGCCAGGGAATCCTGCGAGTTCGTCAAGCGCATCGACTTCAAGCCCTCGGGCGTGGCCTTTGACGCCGCCTTCGACAGCAAGAACCGCTAACGTTTATTGTTAGTCCTTTTATAACCTCCATCCCCACCACCCATGCCGACTAAAATTGGAATCATCGGAGCCGGTGGCATGCTCCAGTACCACGCCGCGGGCTTCCGCGCGGCGGGCGCGGACATCGTCGCCATCGCTGACCTAAACGAAGCAGCGGCCAAGGCCGCTGCCGCCGAGTGGGCCATCCCCGCCGCCTACGGTTCACCCGAGGCGATGATTGAAGCCTGCCCCGAGATCGAGGGCGTGGCTGTCATCGTCCCGAACAAGTTTCACGCGCCGCTGGCCATCCAGATGCTGGAGGCCGGTAAGCACGTCTTCTGCGAAAAGCCCCCCGCACTTAACGCGGGCGAGGTGGAGCAGATGATCGCCGCCGCCGATAAGACTGGCAAGCGCCTGATGTTTAACTTTAACAACCGCGCCCGGCCCGAGTCCTTCGCGCTGCGCGGCTACATCGACAGCGGCACCATCGGCACGATCAACTCTGCCCAGGCCAAGTGGGTGCGCCGCACCGGCATCCCCGGCTTCGGAGGCTGGTTCACCCAGCGCGAACTCTCCGGCGGCGGCCCTCTGATCGACCTGCTGCACATGATCGACCTGGCCCTGTACTTCATGGGCTTCCCCGAGCCGGCCGTCGTCCTCGCCCGCACCTTTGATGACTTCATCAATGACAAGGGCTTCAAGGGACCGTGGGGCATCCCGGACCGCGAAGGCGTCGTCAACGATGTCGAGGCTGCCGCGCACGGCATGGTCACCTTTAAGACCGGCCAGGTGCTCACGCTCCAGGTCTCGTGGGCTGAGATGATCAAGCGCGAGGAGGTCTCCGTGACCTTCCAGGGCTCTCAGGCTGGCGGTAAGATTGAGCGCCTCTTCGGCGTGGACGGCGTCGACGAAACCTCGATCGACACCTGCGAACTCTACGTGCAGGAGAACGGCAACTCGGTCAACCGCGACATCATCACCCCCGTCTGCGAAGACATGGGCCGCATCCGCTCGGCGGAAAACTTTGTCCTCGCCATTGAGGGTAAAGAGGACCCGATCAACACCCCGGATCAGGCCCTCAAGCTGATGAAGATCATCGACGCCGTGTACGCCTCGGCCAAGTCTGGCAAAGCCGTCGAACTCTAAGCGTATCCATCCGCTCACCTTTCAAAACTCCCGGCCTCAGGTCGGGAGTTTTTTTATGTTTCTATCACGGAAGAAATTGCCAATGGGTACAGATCATTTGGCGGGTCCCTTGACAGCCCAAACGAACGCCGCTATACTTATTCCCATGTCTGTAAGCACCGAAATCTTGCTGACACGTAAGCCGCCTGCACCGGGACGGATAGCCATCTGATTTCTCTCTTCCTTTCTTCTGCGGATGCCGCGGGCTCGCCTGCGCCACCCTCCCTCTCTCACTAACTCAAACTAGAAACGGATAAAACCATGCCGACTAAAACAGCCGCCAAAGACACCGACCTCGCCGCTGATCGCGACAAGCTCGTCTCCGATCTTAAGACGCTGATCAACGACGCCAAGACCCTCACCTCCGACACTGCTGAAGTTTCCCAGGAAGCTTTCAGTGAAAAGGCCGCGCAGGTACAGGCACAGCTCAAGGAAGGCCTGGAAAAGCTCAAGGCCCACGGGCAGACCGCCAAGGAAAAGGGCCAGGAAACCGTCGAAACCATGGAAAAGCTGATCAAGGACAATCCGTGGAAATCGCTCGGCGTCGCCGTACTCGCAGGGGTTGTCATCGATCGCCTGCTCCGGGACTAACACCCCTTTCCCCTGCCCATGAAATCGCTACAAGCTGCCAGTTCTCTGGCCGAAACCCTGCTGCATATGCTCGAGTCCCGCCTTGAGCTTTTTGCGGTGGAATTTCGCCTGGAGCGGGCACGGCTTGCGCTGGTGCTCACCCTCGTGGTGGTCGGCAGTGGCAGCCTGCTACTGGCAGGAGTAGCCTTCACCGCAGGGCTCGTGTGGGCCGTCCCTCAGGACTATCGACTGCTGGCACTCGGAGTGTGCATGCTCATCTACCTGCTCATGGCAGGGGGCTGTGCGCTCGGGCTCAGCCGGATATTCCGCCGCAGCGAGATGCCCTTTCACGAAACGCGCCAGGAACTTAAAGAAGACGTGCAATGTTTGGTATCCGCCGCCAGGAGCAAAGAATAAGTGTGCTTAAAGAACGGCTCCGTGCCGAAAGGCAGGCGGCTGGATACCACTTGCGCACGATCATGCCGCAGGTCCGCAAGGCTGCGGTCGCGGGATCAGTTGCCTGGGGCGCCCGTAAGGCTTTACCCTTGCTGAAGCCGCTGGCGTTCGGCCTTTTGCACAAGACACTTTCCGGTCGTAGCGGTAAGCGCATCCTCAAGATCGGTGGCCTCGTCGCTGCCGGTCTGGGAGCGTGGAAGCTCTTCGGCCCTGACGACGAAGACTAACCCCCACGCATCTGTTTGACTGCGGCACACCTATGAAAGTCACACCTGACTCCCTTGGAATCACACCGGAAAACATTATTTACTGGGGGCTTCACTTGGACGACGACGTGCCTCTGTCCAAGCAAACCGAGGCTCTCAAGGAGGACCTGGCCCAGATCAAATGCCCGCACGAGCACCTGCTGGACATTGGCTGGTATCCCTCATATTCCCCGGAGGGATTCTTCGGGATCGTCGTAGCAAAAACCAACAACTGGGGGAGCCCGGTCTATCGCAAGAAAGCCCACTGTATCGAAACGCTTCGCGACGCAGTCCGGGATGCGATGAAAGTGGCCAGCTAAGCCCTATTTTCGTAGTTAGATCTAACTACATATCCTCGACACGGACGAGGATCTCACCGTCCCTGAAGTCGAGCGCCAACCGCTGACCGGGCTTGAGCCCGGATTTCGCACAGACCAACTCGCCGCGCTCGTCACGCGCCACAGCAAAGCCACGATCGAGCGCCTTTTTCAGGCTGGCGTTCTCCAGACGCGTACGAAGCTGCTTCAAGTACTCTCGCTTTTGACGCAGTTGGACCGACGAGGCGCGCTCCGTCCGCTCACGGGCGGCCTTTAGCTCCACGCCCGCCACTCGCAGCACCGACTCGGGCGTGTAGGCGGCCAGCTTATGTATCGAATCTTTCAATACACTCCGGCGATCCGACAGGATGTGCCGCAGGCCTGAGCGAAGGCGGTTGTTTAAATCATCCAGCCGCAGGCTTGCCTGCTCCAGCCGGGGCTGCGGGTGGCGGCGCTCCAGACCGGAGCCAGCCGCATCCAGTCGGTGACCGAGGCGCTCCAGCGTACGGGCTGCCAGCTCATGCAGGCCGTCGCGAGCCAGATCGAGCCGGTCCAGCATCTCCAGGTAACCACTGCTGATCAGCTCGGCAGCGGCGGAGGGTGTCTCTGCGCGTTTATCCGCGGCGAAGTCACTCAGCGTAAAATCAATCTCGTGGCCGACGGCAGAAATAACCGGCAGAGAACACGCGGCAACCGCGCGAGCCACAATCTCCTCGTTGAAGCACCACAAGTCTTCAAGGCTGCCACCTCCCCTGCCCACGACGAGCAGGTCGAGGCCGTCCACCCTCTGTGCGGCCTCGATACCAGCCACGATCTGCTCAGCCGCGCCATTACCCTGCACCTGAGCAGGGATGACGACGATGCGCCCTCGCCAACCACGACGGGCAAGGATGCTGAGAAAGTCGCGAATGGCTGCCCCTGTCGGCGATGTGACAAAGCCCACCGCGCGCGGTAGAGACGGCAGCGGACGCTTACGCTCCGCATCAAAGAGCCCTTCGGCGGAGAGCTTCTGCTTGAGCCGCTCAAACTCCTGCTGAAGCCGCCCGGCCCCATCCTCCATCACCACGCGGCAGATGAGCTGGTGCGTGCCGCGTGGCTCGTAGACGCTGACTTGCCCGTAGACGACGACCTGGAGCCCGTCGCGCAGCTCGGCGCGCTGGCGCATGGCGTCTCCACGAAACAGCACGCACGAGAGCTGGCTGCGGCTATCCTTGAGGGTGAAATAAACGTGCCCGCTTTGCTGGCGGCGCAGGTTGGAGATTTCCCCCCGCACCCAGCACGGAGGCAGGTTCGACTCCAGCAGCTCCTTCACCTGGCGGGTGAAGTCACCGACCGAGAGGATCGCGTCATCGTGGGGTGTTGTCAGGTCCAGCGCCATTGTTCAGTGTATTCTTTTTACGGTGCTCCTGCATGAGCCGTCCGACAATCCCGAAAACAAGCAACAAGCTGACGCCGAGCAGTACGACTCCCCAGCGCCCCTCAAAGAGCGCCCCTCCGGTCAGCACGAAGCCAGCCACCACGATGACCTGCGGGATCAGTGAAACCCAGAAATAGGTGAAAAACGGAATCCGCGTCAGGCCCAGGATATAGTTCTGAAAGGTAGCGGGAAAGCCTGGCACAATCCGGAACAGCAGCACGACCTTTACAAAATCCCTCGGCTCCACCTCAGGCACGCGCACGCCACGCCTCTCCAGCCAGGCCCGCACCGGCTCACGCAGCCAGGCGGCGATCCCGAATCCCAGGGCGTTGTTCAGGGCAATGCCCCCCACCCCAACGGCCAAGCCCACGGCACCCCCGTAGGCGATGCCTGCCAGGATGAGCATGGGGCTCACGGGAAACCCGATCAGGGGCAAAAAGCCGATGGCACAAACCATCAGCGCAGGATGCGTATCCTCCAGCCAAGCCAGTATCGCGTCCTTGGCGCGCATCACCTCATCCAGCCCGAAGGGCACCCCCCAGATCAGGACTCCGGCCACGGCAGCCACCCCGAGCAGGAGAGCCAGGACGACCTTGATCCGGTGGCGCAGCAAGAGCTTGAGCATGGGCGGTAGCTTAGGCATTGTACCTAAACCCCGACAACGCTTTACTGCCGACCCCATGCAAAGTTCTGCCCTGCACCCCGAACGTCCCCGCTGGCCCATCTGGGTGCTCTGCCTCAGCGCGCTGTATACGGTCGGGTTTCTGGTGTGGTACAGCGGCACAGCCCTGGGCATGACCCCCGTCCTCGATGGACGCGAAAACCTACAACTGGCCGCCCAAATGGCCAGCGGCAATCTGGCCAGCGAGCCTTTTTACCGGGCTCCCCTCTACCCTTTTCTCCTTTCCCTGCCGCTGCGGTTAGGGTTTCCCGCCGAGTGGATGCCTGCCCTGGCGCGCCTGCTCAACGGTCTCTTTCACCTGATCAATGTCGTGCTGGTTCTGCGCATGAGCCAGCGGCTGTGGGGCTCGACGAGAGCAGCCGTACTGAGCGGTCTGCTCGTGGGGTTCAATCCCGTGCTGCTGCACTTCGCCGCCGACCCGCTGGATATCACACTGGGCATCACGTGGCTGCTGCTGGGCTGCGAGCAGGCTCTTAGGGCACACCGATCGGGACGACTACGCCAAGCCGTGCTCGCCGGGGTATTCCTGATTCTGGGTGTCTACACACGCCCGCACTTGTTGCCCGTGGCGATCGTCACGCCGTTTGTACTCTGGCCGCGCTCGTGGCGTCTGGCACTGGCCGCAGGCGTGCCGCTCGTCGCCGGCGTGATAATCTACGGCGGCATCAATCTCGCACGCAGCGGGAGCTTCAGCCCCCTGCCGACACAGGGTGGCTACAACTTGTGGGCTGCGAACAAGCCCGGAGCCAACGGCGCCTACTACGCCCAGAGCATCAACGTGTCCTCACTCAACGGCGGCTACCTGAACCCGGCCCGGCAGGAATCAGCCATCCTCTACATGCAGGCGACCAGCCAACCCGCCGGAGAAAACCCTGCGGCGGAAAGCTCCTACTGGCGGGGCCGTGCGCTCAAGACCATCATCGATCAACCCATGGACTGGCTCGGTCTGATGGCCCGTAAGACCGGGCTGCTGCTGGATAATTACGAGCCCTATAACAACAAGACTTACTCCTTTCACAAGGAGCTGTCCCCCTGGCTACGATGGAACCCACTGGGGTGGGCGCTGCTGCTGGGGCTGGGGCTCGCAGGGGCCTTTATTTTCTGGAGAAAGAGCGGAGTGCGCCTCGTGTTGCTTTGGGGGCTGGCCTACTCGGCCGGAGTCTTACTGTACTACGTGAGCGCACGCTTCCGGCTGCCGCTGGTTCCCCTACTGGCCGTACTCGCCGGTGGCTGTGTCCCGGCATGCTCCCTCCTGCTCACGCGTAGCAAATGGGCGATAGCCGGCGTGGCGTTCGGGGTGATCATTTTCGGTCTGAGCGCACTAAACGCGTTTGTGAAGCCGGATACAGACACGACCAGCGAGGACTACCTGCTGCTGGCCCAAGCCTCCAATGAGCTGGCATGGGATGCGGACACCCTGCACTGGGCAAACGAAAGCCAAGCCCTGCGCCCATCTCCTGAAGCCTCCGAGCTGATCGTGCTGGCGCAGTTTAACCTCTGGCTCAGCGGTGCGATGCCACCGCCCGATACTGCTACGGCAGAAAGCTTTCTATCCATCGCGCAAGCCGCTGCCCAAAACTCGCGGCAGGCCCGCTGGGTTCTGGGAGTGATCCAGTATAAACTCGGTCAGCAGGAAGCCGCCCGGCGCACCTGGCAGAGCCTTCTCCCCCCGGAGGGACAGCCACTGGCAGACACCGCAGCCAGCGATGCCACCGCCATGCTCCAGATCACGAATCTGGGCGACACTCGCCAGACGCGCCCCCTGATATCCCCCTCTCCACTTTTGGATATCACTTCACGCGCACAAGCCGATCCCACCTCTCTCAGCAAACAGGAGCAGCAGTACCTCCAGTTTTTAACCGCACCTATCACTGATGTGAATAAGCCGTAAAGCGTACCCCATGCAGGCAGCAGGGTCTTGCCATCGAGCGCCTGCACGTCAAAGTAAAGTCACCACGAATACGCTATGGACGCCGCTGATGCCCCCACTTTACCCCTATCGTTTATCATCCCCGTACTGAACGAGGGCGAAACGATCGAAACGCTGTTCAACAAGATTACTGCCGTCATTCAGGAGGAGCAGCTCGGGGGCTTTGAGGTGATATTTGTCGACGACGGCAGCACAGATACCTCATGGCAGCGTATCGATGAGCTGGCCGAAGCCCACGAGGAAGTGCGCGGCCTGCGCTTCCGGCGCAACTTCGGTAAGGCAGCCGCACTGGCGGCAGGCTTTCAGGAGGCGCGGGGGAAAATTGTTTTCACACTCGATGCCGACCTGCAAGACGACCCGGAGGAGATTCCGCACTTCCTGAAGAAACTCGACGAGGGCTACGATCTGGTCAGTGGCTGGAAAAAAGACCGCCAAGACCCGCTGGAAAAACGCCTGCCCTCGAAGCTATATAATGCCGTGGCCTGCCGCGCAGGCGGGGTTAAGCTCCACGACATGAACTGCGGGTTCAAAGCCTACCGCCGCGAGGTGCTCCCGCATCTGAACCTCTACGGCGAGCTGCACCGCTATGTGCCGGTGCTCGCCCATGCCGAGGGCTTCAGCGTGACGGAGATCCCCGTCAAGCACCACCCCCGCGAGCACGGCGTCTCCAAGTACGGCTGGAAGCGCTACATCAAGGGGATGCTCGATCTGCTCACCGTGCTGGCGACCACCCGATTTCTGGACCGCCCCGGACACCTTTTCGGTGGGCTGGGCCTAGCCTCCAGCAGCCTCGGCTTCCTGATTCTGTTCTACATCTCGTGCATGAAGCTTATCGCCGGAGTCGCTATCGCCGGACGCCCCCTGTTCTTCCTGGGCATCCTGCTGATGCTGCTGGGCATGCAGTTGATTTCACTCGGCGTGATCGGCGAGCTCATCATTCGCTTTCAGCGCCATGATGGCAGCGCGAAAATCATTGAGCGAACCGACGACAAATCGACCCATACGGTGGAGCCTGCATCATCGGCGAGTTAGACGCATTGACGGAAGATATCACTGCTCCGAGTCAGGCTGGCCTTGCGCCTGTCGCTCTTTCGCAGCAGTTGCGTTCTCAGGCGGTACAGCCTCGACCGTAGCCGACGTCCCCGGCCCGGCTCCCTCACCATCAGGACTCGACGGCGTGTAGCCCCGTATGTCCTTGATCACTCCAAAGGGCACTCCAAAACGCTCGACGACGTAGACGGGCTCACCGTCTTGCGCGGCATCCTGACCACCTCGGGTCAGCCCCATAAAAAAGTCTGATCCAGTGGCTGTGGTGACGAGCTCCAGCCGCTCAGGACGAAACAGCACAGCGGCAGGCGAAAAAACCCGACCGACCATCACGCGAGTTTGCCCCTCGGGCGCATTAAGGTTTAACCAGTCGAGCATCTCCTTCGTAGAGGTAGCCCAATACTCCGTCTCGTATCGGCCGTGCTTATTCTCCAGCCCACCGCTCAGTTGGTTGAAGTAAACGTATTCGTAGGGATGCAGCGCATAGAGCACCCCAAGCTGGATAAGCATTAAAACCGCTGTCACCGCGACAGCCAACCGACGCCACAGCAATGCCCCAACGGCAAGCGCATCCAACACCTTGACCCAGGCCAGGGCTCCCAGACAGGCCAGCGGCGGAAGGATAAACAGGACATGGCGAATCCCGTCATAAACAACTGAGTGGCGAACCAAAATATAGACCAGTGGGAAAGCCGTTGCCACCGTGACCATGGCCCACGGCAGCCCTTCGGGCGAAACCAGTGTGCGGGCAGCGTTACGCCAACGCAAAAGCAGCAAGACCAACCCCCCGGCCAAAGCCAACAGCAGGAAGTCCGGCAGTGAAATCCCGAGCCACACAGGCAGGTACGTCCAGGGTAAATCGCTCGCCAGAATCATATCGCCACCGAACAAGACCATGCCGTTCCAGGGATATTTTGAGACCACCTGAAACGCTTCCACGATCCGGAACAATGGGTTGTCGTGGATCATCGGCCACCACGGGATCAAAACCAGCAGCGCCACTCCACCGATCACGAGCCCGTGCATCGCGACCCGTAAAACTCCCAGCCACCACTGGCGGCTAAAGCCTCCCCCGCACATTAATTCCCGCAGCAGGATTAACCCCGCGTATCCGGCAATGTAGGCCAAAACGACCATCCCTCCGATCCGGGTCGCCAAGGTCAGACCGACGACAACCCCCAGGGCGAGCGTCGCCCCCAGACGCGGCTTCGGCAGCCACCGCCCCCACCGAAGCAGGAAGTACAGCGACCAGGCCATCATTGCCGCAAAGGGGATGTCCTTGGGGTTGAAAAACATGTGCCCGTAAAATCGGGGGATCATCAGCAGAAAGACGGCACACCAGAACCCCAACCGCTCTCCTCCCAGCATCCGGCCAATCGCCCAGACAGCGACCACCGTTGCCAGACCAAAGGCCAAACTCATACCGTGTCCCAGTGCCACCAGCCCGAAGGGCAGCACCTCGTTGAGCATAGCGACATTGAGGTCGAAAAAGCCGGGATAAAAATCCTCAGCCGGTAACACGCTCCGCGCATCACCCCCGGCAAAGAGCGTCTGGTAATAGAGAAGCTTTTGCTGACCGCCCTTCCAGCGGAAGTACTCATCCCAGCTCACCCCGTAGTCTGGAAGCGTGTGCAGGGCAAGCATGCCAACCACCGCAAACAACAACAACGATGCCCAGCGATAGTAACGCGCCGCGCGCATCTGGCCGGGCTCCACTCCGGAGATACTCCCAGGCTCACTGCTCATGGTACGTTTCGACCCAGTATTTTCAGGTACTCGGCCATGTCCTTGTACGTTTCGGGTTCTTCGGACTCGACGCCTTCGACATCCGTAATGCGCATCACCTGTACCTTATAGAGCTGGGAGTAGGCTTCCTCCCAGACCAGCTCGGTCACGAAATCCTCGTCCAGATTAGAGTGCGTCGCCGACTTGAACGTCTTCGTCGTAGGGTCATAGGACATACGGCGGAAGTAGTAAATTGGCTGCGTGTTCGGCTGGGTCAGGAAAAACTTGAAAGCGCGCTTGCGTCTGTTCGCATCAGCGGTCGGCAGTATATCCGCCCCGAAAAGCGAGAAGAAGGGCACATTCTCCGCGACAAACATCATCCGCTCGCCCTCGTGCTGATGCATAAACTTCTCGGCCAGTCGGAAATCATAACCGGCCTGGTAGGTTTTCGCATACAAACGCTGAGTCGTCGCCGGATAGGCGTAAGCCAGGAAGTAGAAAATGAGAACAGCCACCGCCACTCGCTGAAACAAACGATTGCTCACGTAACTGAAAACCAGGTAAGCCCCCGCTACCGCCAGCGGCAGGTGCAAGGGCAAACTCAGGCGCTGAATGATCTGGTTGTCGAACTCCCAACCGTAGCCCAGCAGCAACACAAACAGAATCAGAAAGCCCGGCAGAAAAAGAACACCCGCCTGCAAGGCGCCATTGAGCTTACGAAAATCCTGCCACTGCCTGGCCCCTGAAACCAAAAGCAGCAACAAGGCGACAAAACCCAAGCCCACCAGCAGCCAGGAGTTAGGGACGCCATAGCTGCCATCGAAGAAAAAGCCAACCGCCCGCCCGAAGTTGTCGTAGACGTATTTCAAACCAAAGGGCTCCATCTCGTGCCCTCCGCTCCCCATCTGCCAAAGCGCCTCGCTGACACGAAAAATCCGTTGATGCCACAGTAGCGGCACCAGGAACAAGGGACACACAATCAGCGCCCAGGGCACCAGCAAACGCCTGTCTCTGATCCAGGACCAGATAATGATCAAACCAACAGGAACAATAAAGATACCCGACTCGTAACGGCATTGCGACAGCAGGATCCCGCTGAATGCAAATGCCCCCAGTCGCCAACCATCCGGCGCCTGGAGGTAAAACGCCCCCAGCAGACAGGTCAGCACAATGAAGAACAGGTTTAGAGGCTCCAATCCTCCGCCCGCCCCAATATACCCCAGCAAGGGCAAGGTAATAAGCAGGGCGACGGCCCCCACCCCGGTCTTCAGGCCACCCATCCTCTCGGCCAGCACATACAAGCCGAATAACATCAGGGGCATGATGGCCCAGTTCAGGTACACCCCGTTGTACGCCCGATACCCCGTCAGATCATGCACCATGGAGACCAGTGTGGGTTGTAGGATAGGACGCTTATCGATCACGGCCTTTAAGCGCATCGGCTCGGCATAGACCGAGACGATCCTGCCATAGCTACAGGGCTGGCGGATCTCATGCAGCGCCATCGAAGTAGAGGCCAGCACGTGCTCATCCATGATCGTGCGAAACCCCGGTGGCTCCGCGCGGAACAGAAAAGCGGTCCCCAACAGCGCCACAAGCACCCCCAGCAGCCCGACACGTGAGCGCATATAAGCAGCGATCCTGGGTAATTCCTTTCGGTATGCACGCCAGAGCAGATAGCCGAACAAGAAAAGAGACCCGACAACGACCCAATACCCGATGTACTGGAAAAAAGTAACGGCCTGCCAGTCACCAAACGAGAAGTAGCCCAATTGAAACGCAAAAAGGCCAACGAGGAGAAACAGGAGTAGGCGCCTGACGTTTTGCATAAGTAGAAATAAAAAAGCCGCTCATAGAAACTATGAGCGGCTGAAAATTAAACGGTCAATGACTTAGTAGGAATAAGTCACCTTATCGCCGTCGGCCATTTCGACCACGAGCTTGCCGCTGCCTTCATCCACCGTGAGGGTCTGGTAGTTTTCACCAGCAACGGTTGCGATTTCACCGAAGTACACGCCAGCAAGGCTGGTGTAGTTAACGGTGGTGACGCTACCATCTTCAAGCAGGTACCGCTGGCCAGCGGAAGCCACCTGGCGGAGGTTGTTGGTGATGGTCTTCTTGCGGGATTCCTGGCGCACCTTGTTAAAGGCGGGAACGGCCATAGCGGCGAGGAGGCCGATGATGACCACGACAATCATAATTTCGACGAGGGTAAAACCCTTCTTGGATTTCTTGTTCATGATATTCTCCTGTTTTTATATGATATTATAGACATATGGGCAATAACCCATCATTGAACAAGTTAGTGATACAGCGTTATCTTACAAGCTCAAAACCGACGCCCGCAAAATTAGCATGATTTTTACTAATAGCGGTTTAGCTAGTGAATCAAACGTGCGAAGATAAGCTTTCCACCCGCCGAGGGCATCACACTGACAACCTCGACATGGACACTCTGGCCGATCATGTCGGAGGCGTTATTCACCACCACCATCGAACCATCCGAGATATATCCGACGGCCTGGTCGCTCTCCTTCCCCGGTTTGATCAAATCCAGGTCAAACTTATCTCCGACCGATACCTCTGTGCTCAGAGCGCGTACCAGGTCGTTAATGTTGAGCCAGCGAATCCCCTGAAACTCTGCGACTTTGGCCAGGTTATAATCCGTGGTCAGCAGCTTGGCCTTCAGGTTCTTCGTCACGAAGATCAACTTGTCTTCCACGCTCTGGTGCGACCCCACCTCGCTCTCGTGAATAGAGACGGTCACGTGCGGAATCTTCCTGAGCTCACTCAGGACTTGTAGTCCCTTACGCCCCTTGGCCTGGCGCTGGGGATCACGCGCATCTGCGATGCGCTGCAGCTCATCCATCACGAAACGAGGCACAACGACCTCTGAGGAGAGAAAACCGCTCTTGCAGATGCCCACGAGGCGACCATCGATCAGCGCACTGGTATCAACGACAACTACGCCCACGTCTACGGATTGGGGGACGAAACGGACATAGGGAATGACGAGGTTAAACTCATCGCGGCCGCGCAAGGCGATCACCGCGCCCAAGTACATGCTGATGATATACAGGCTGAGCCGAACCAGAAAAATAGTCTCAGGGTCCCCCTGCTCAAAAAGAGGCGAAATCGATATGAGCAAGGCGATCAAGGCACCCATGCCCAAGCCAAAGGTCAGCGCCGTCAGGCCGCGCAGGGAGAAGCCTTTTAGAAAGATATCAACCAGGATCGTCAGCGCACCCAGGAGTGACCCGAAAAGCAGGTAGGAGCCTAGTTTCTCCGTCCCCTCATAGCCGGCCGCGTAGCGGATCAGCCAAGCTCCGATCACGCACAGAACGAAGAAGAAAATCCGGATGATGAAAATCGTTCGTTTCATGAGGCCCGTACCAGCCGACAGCACGGCCAGTCACCACAAGAGAGAGAGAAGCTTACTTTTTAATAATAAGCCAGACGATAAACGGCGCAAAGACAAATAACGCCATCACTCCGTAGAGGATCCACTGGGCACGATCGGCGCGTGCCTGTTCCTCAGGGCTGGGTTCCCGAGACGGGGGCGGAGTCTGCATTGGCATCGTTAGAAGAGGGGTTAAGATTCACCGTCAGTCTGAAGCCGCCCATGCGGTCACGACGACGAGGGTTATCCAGTTCAAAGGGGACATCCGCCAGTTGGTCTACGGTATCCTGAGCAGAGCCCCCGGCCACATAGGCCTGATCGTTTGAGAGAATATCAGTGGACACGAGCCACTCTTCAACGTTCCCAAGCAGGTCAAAATAGCCAGCTTTGTTCGGCTCCTTGGTGCCGACTTCGTGGGTTTCGTCTCCAGAGTTACTGGCATTCCAGGAAATATCGTTCAGGTTCACATAGCGGAGGCTTCCAATGGCCGTATCAAACTCCTGCTTGGTCGGCAGGCGGGCGGGCAGCCCGAGGATCCAGGAAACCTTCGTGCAGAACTCGGAGGCCTCATCCCAGTTCACCGAATCAACCGGAAGCGTCTCGCCGACATGGCGGCTGGGGTTGTTCAGCATGATGCTGCGGTAAAGTGCCTGAGAGACTTCGTAGCGGGTCATGTGCCAGCCATCAGACTCCGGGATGGGCAGTAGCTGGCCATAGATACGGTCCTGGAGCAGTGCGATGTCATCCTTGATAAACTTGAGGAAGCGCAGCTTGATCACCGTGTCTTCGGTCAAAAGCGTGCTGCGCGGGTAAGAAGTCCGGAAGGCTTCAACCTTATCGAAAAGGCCCGGGATGATCTCTCCGGCCTGCCAAATCTGGCGGGTGCGGAGACTCTGGTCGAGCTCATCCAGATCGGCGAGGATCTCCTCACCGACTTCCCGGCTGAGAGCATCCGTGCCCAAATCCCGAAGCTCATCCGCCCGCTTGTTTGAAGCAAAGCGGCTCTGGGGATGCTCCTGATTGAGGCGGATTTGCAGGCGGGAGGCTGCATTCAGATTTTCGGCAGCGACAGAGTATTGCTTATTTTCGAGTGCTTCACGCCCTTTGGTCTCCATCTCCACAATCTGCTCATAAATATCGCTCGACTCCATCGAGGCCAGATCCACCTGCAGACGGCTCAGGCGGGTAACATCTGCATAGTGCAGGCCGCGAAACTCCATGTTGAGCTCCTTCTGCAAATGAATGGACTCGGCCAGTTCTTTCTTTGCCAGAGCCCAGTTATCCTTTTCCGCAGCTTCCTTGGAGCGGCGTTCGGCCTCATTGGAGGCATTCCAGAGGGGCTCGGCCCGCAGTTCGTTGACCTTACGCTCCAGCTGCGTGAGACGCCCCACATCCCGGCGGTTGCTCAGGGGGTAGTCGTCATTGATCTTGCGCTGGAGCGCGGCAGCTTCCCGGTAATTCCGCAAGGCCATCTCGGCGTCATCCTGCGAGTCGTAGTTCACGCCCTGGCGCTCCGCGGAGAGGCTCTTCCGGTAGTCCTGGGCAGCCATGGTATCCTGATAGAGGATTTGCAGACTCTCCAGACGCTTCCCGGCCTCACTATTATAGCCACCCAGAGCCTTTTGATATTCCTCCTGCTTGGCGATGGCCTGTTCCAGCACATCAATATCTTCTGCAGTCGGCTCACGCAGGGCCGAAATTTCGACAAACTTGGCCTCCAGCGTCTGGCTGGCCTCCAGGAGCTTGAGGGCCTCCTCCTTGTTGACGACACGACTGCTCAGCGAGGAAGGGTCTACCTTTTGAGGGCCAAGCAGGGAAAGCGCATAGGCGCCGCCTAGACCGATTGCGATGATCAGGCTGATAAACAGAACACGCAGCAAGACGCGATAGCGGTACCAGAAACTCCGTTCTTTGCGATGACGAGGCATAAAGAGAAACTTAATAAAGGCTCCAGATATGGAAATGCCAGCCAAAAGGCAAACACCCCAAGGAGCCCACAGATAGGAAAAGAAAACATTTTGGCTCGCCTGTTCCATGCCCGGTGCATGAAAAAGAGCTACGATGTTCGGAAATATGACGGTACTCGGTACGGGCCTGCTCGGCGCCTCTCTCATGCAGGCCGCTAAAGCCAGGGGGCTGTGCCAGCGCGCCCTGGCCTGGTCGCGCCGCCCCGAAACCCGCCAAAAGTGTGAGCAACAGAGCTGGTGTGACGGCGTCTACCCCACCGCAGCCGAATCAGTGGCCGACGCCGATCTGGTCGTCCTGGCGGTGCCGGTCGTCAACATCGTCCCCCTGATCAAGGAAATCTCCCCCAGCCTCAAGGACGGGGCGCTCGTCACCGATGTCGGCAGCACCAAAAGCCTGATCTGCCGCCATGGCACCGCCGCCATGCCCCCGCAGGCTACCTTTGTCGGCTCTCATCCGATGGCTGGCTCAGAAAAAACCGGGCTGGATTTCGCCCGTGAAGATCTTTTCGAAAAACGCGCCTGCTTCGTCACCCCCCTGACGGATACCCCCGAGCCAGCGGTGGAGCAGATCGTACACTTCTGGCGTGAGCTGGGGATGGAGGTCGCAACCGCCAGCCCCGAGGCGCACGACGAGATCGTCGCCCACATCAGCCACCTGCCGCACATTCTCGCCTCGGTCCTCTGTGACACGCTGGGCACCAAAAACCCGGATTGGCGTAACTACGCCGGAGGCGGCCTGCGCGACACCACCCGCATCGCGGCCGGAGACCCCCAGCTGTGGAAAGCCATTATCCTGGAAAACCGCGAGGAGATCCTGCGCGCCATGCAAGGCTTTGAAGAGCACTGGCAGGCCATGCGCGCCGCCATCGCCAACAACGACCCCTTCGCCATCGCCAACCTGCTCGAAAAGGGCAAAACCTACCGCGACGCCGTCCGTAACGACTAAAGATTGAACCATGATGACCACACAGACTCGACTTGCATGTGTGGGCACATGCTGCAGGCCCAGTGGCAACTTCTAATACTGAAAACCTAAGCGCATCTCGTATTCATCCACTAAGACTTAGAAGACATCAATATACAGATAGTTTGCCTCTAGAATGCCTAAATCAAATAATTGAATGAAATTCACATATACGATTATTTATTCGTTAATCGTGGGGCTTATCGTTGCCATTTCTAATCTTTTTTTTAATTATATTAATTTCTTTTTTGAGCAATGCATCGCATGGTTTTTGCTCATTGGAAACATCTTTATATCAATAATTTCAGTGCTATTTTGGAACAAGGATAGACGTCTAAGAAATGCATGCATACGATGCCTACTTCTATATATATTGAGCGTACTTATTATACGCTAGTAGGAATAAAATCATTCATCGAGGGTTACACTTATTACGGCACGGGCCTCGTGAACGTTGGGATATCCCGTTTATTAGGCGTAGAAGTGACTTGCCTCAATGCCAATATCAAACCGCGTAGCGGTAGAACCCGTGGAAGGTAGGATTATGTTGGAAAAACGTAGCAAACTCGAAAAAGTGGTCATACAAAACACTGAAAAACCCATCCATTGCGTCTTTGTGCCTCTGCGGTAAAAGTTAATCTGCGTATCATTGCAACCGTCCTTCCTTGTCCAAGCCATTCCCATGGAGCAACTGACCCTCAGCCCCTTTAGCAAACCGGTCACCGGCACCGTGAGCCTGCCCGGCTCCAAGAGCATCACCAACCGCGCTCTGGTGCTGGCTGCGCTTTCCCGCGAGTCCCTCACCCTGGAGGGTGCGCTCTTCAGCGAGGACACGCAGATCATGGCAGCCGCGCTCAAGACGCTGGGTTTCACGGTCTCGACCGACCCGGCAGGCAAGTCGATCTTTATCATCGGACGCGGCGGAGACATCCCGCAGGCAGAGGCTGAACTCAACATCGGTAACGCCGGGACTGCCGCTCGCTTCCTGACTGCGATGCTCGCACTGAGAAGAGGCGGGCGCTATCAGCTCGACGGCTCCGAAGCCATGCGCAAGCGCCCCATCAAGGGCCTCCTCGACGCCCTCGCTGCTGCCGGAGCGGCTGAGGCTGACTTCGCGGGCGAGCCGGGCTTTTTCCCGTTTGTACTCACGACCAAGGGCTTCGCCGGGGGTGCGCTCAGCGTCGATGCCTCAGCATCGAGCCAGATTCTTTCCGCCCTGCTCATGGCTGCGCCACTGGCAGAGGCTCCGCTCACCGTCGAACTGGCCGGAGAGACCGTCTCCAAGCCCTTCGTCGAGATGACGCTGACCATGATGGCGCAGTTCGGGATCGAGCCGCAGAGCGCTGAGGGCGGTCAATATGCCTTCAACGGCGAGCAAAGCTACTACTACAACCGCCCCGCCTACGTCATCGAGCCCGACGCCACCGCCGCGAGCTACTTTCTGGCGCTGCCGTGGGTGACCGGCGGCAGCCTGAACCTGCGCCGCATGGGCCGCATCGCCCTGCAGGGCGACATCGGGTTCACCGAGGTGATGGCAGCTCTCGGCGTAGAAACCGCCTCCGAGGGTGAGAACCTCGCCGTCAGCCCCACCGGGACGGCGGACATTCCCGACAGCTTCGACTTTAACGCCATTTCGGACACCTTCCTGACATTGGCCGCGCTCACTCCCCTGCTGGAAAAGCCGCTCACCATCACCGGTATCGCCCACACCCGCAAACAGGAAACCGATCGCGTGAACGCCATGGCCACCGAGTTGCGCAAGCTTGGCCAAAAGGTGGATGAAACCGAGGACTCGCTCACCGTCACCCCGGATCTGGCCGCGATGAAAAAAGCCACCGCAGATGCACCGGTCGCCATCGATACCTACCACGACCACCGCGTGGCTATGAGCTTCGGCATCCTCGGCTGCCGCGACCTGCACGGCGACGGTCGCCCCTGGATCACCATTAACAACCCCGGCTGCTGCGCAAAAACCTTCCCGAACTTTTTCGAGGTCCTCGAAGACCTCCGCCCGTCATGAACACTATTTTCCCCGTTATCGCCGTGGACGGCGGCGCCGCCAGCGGCAAGTCCTCCACCTCGCGCGCCCTGGCCGCCCGCTTTAACCTGATGCATGTCGATACCGGCTCGCACTACCGCGCCGTAACCTTCGCGCTCGTACAGGCCGGGGTCAGCCCCGAGGACACCGCTGCGATTGAAACGCAGTTGGCCAAGCTCCAACTGGGCGAGGAAATCGACGGCCAGAGCGCCCGCATCAGCATCGGCGGAAAAGTCCCCCGCGAGGAAGACATCCGCTCGGACGCCGTCAACGCCAGCGTATCGCCCTTTGCCGCCGTGCCCGACGTGCGTAAGTTTCTCTTCGAGTACCAGCGCTCGCAGGCCACTGTGGCTGAGCGCTCAGGCTTTAACGGCCTGATCATGGAGGGCCGCGACATCGGCTCCGTCATTTTCCCGGATGCCGTGCTACGCTTTTTCCTGGAAGCCGATGAGGCCACCCGCGCGGCCCGCCGCGCCAAGGAGGGTCAGACGGACTCCATCGCCGAGCGCGACCGCATCGACTCCTCCCGCAAGACTGCTCCCCTGCTCTGTCCCGTAGGCGCTGAGCGGATCGACACCTCCCACCTCACGCTTGAGCAGGTCGTGGACCTGCTGGCCGGACACATTGAGGACGCGACCGGCCTCGCGCCCGTACAGGCATGAAAAACCCCGGCACGAATCCCGTCTACCGCGGGGGCTGGGCGCTCTCGCACTTTATTTTCGACTTCTTTACCCGCTGGGAAGTTTACGGCACCGAAAACATCCCCAAGGAGGGGCCGTTCCTGCTGGCCGGCAACCACGCCAGCTTCTTCGACCCGCCCGCCTTCGGGGCCGCCTGCCCACGCGAGCTGCACTACTTCGCCCGTAGCACGTTGTTCGTGGGTAAGTTTGGGAATCTGATCCGCCAGTGCCACGCCATCCCTGTGGACCGAGACGGCGGTAACGACCTGCAAGCCTTTCGCGAGGTGTTCAAAGTCCTGCGCAGCGGCGGCGGGCTGCTGGTGTTCCCCGAGGGCACCCGCTCCGACGACGGCAACCTCCGCGAGGCCCGGCCCGGCGTGGGCATGATCGCCGTACGCGCCAAGGTCCCGATCATCCCGGCCCGCATTCACGGCAGCTTCCGGGTCTTCAGCCGCCACCAGAAACTGCCCGACCTGAAAAACCAGATCAGCGTCGTCTACGGCCCGGCCCTCGATGTGGCCGACCTCGACCCCGGCGACACCGCCCCGAAGCGTTTCCTCACCATCAGCGAGCGCGTGCTGGAGGCCATCGGCCAGCTCAACCCGCCACCGCGAGTGGAGGTTTGAGGGCAAGGTGGCAGCCAACCCGCGCTTGACTTGAGCCGAGGGTGCGCAAAAGTGGGCAGCATGTCCTCCGATATCGTACAGTTCTCCGACGGTGAAAAAGAATTCGTGTGCGCCTTTGTCGGCCCGCTCAACGCCGAGCGCTGCCAGCAAGTCCAGGAGGACCTGATCAAGAAGATCGAAGCCACCGACGATGTGGTCAACTTTGACATGAAGGAAGTGACCTTCGCCTCCTCGTCGTTCCTGCGCATCGTGCTGACCGTGAACAAGCGCGTCGGCAAGCAGCGTCTGAAGATCACCAACGTCGATCCGCAGGTCAAAAAGGTCTTCAAGATGTCCGGCCTCTGGGACGCCCTCGGCATGGGCAAGTAAAGCGGAGTGCCTCCGCTGGCATGGATGGGGCCCTGCCTCATCGTTCGCTGCCCCGGTGCAGAGTTTAGAATTCACCGAAAGCGAGCAGGACCCCGGCACCGGTTTGCCATCAGCCCTCGTAGTCACGCGCACCCCAGCCGCTTATAATCGCCCCGTGGAGTAGCCCAGAACCCAAAAAATCCGGGTAAAGGCTTTACATGGCACGGCCTGCGCTGCACTTTCCGCGCTTACCCTTTTGTTTGTTAAGCTCCATCATTCGGTGGGAAAGGCTTCTAGAAAACAAAAGGTATGCTCAATTTCTTCCGCAAACGGACCGCGAACCTCAAGGACGACCTGCTGTCGGGCCTGACCGTCGCCCTCGCCCTCGTTCCCGAGGCCATTGCTTTTGCCTTCGTCGCCGGAGTCTCCCCCATCATCGGGCTGTACTCGGCTTTCTTCATGGGGCTGATCACCGCTGTTTTTGGCGGACGACCGGGGATGATCTCCGGGGCCACCGGCGCAGTCGCCGTCGTACTCGTCACCCTCGTGGCCAAGTACGGGGTCGAGTACATGTTCCCCACCGTGGTCCTGTGCGGGATCATCCAGGTACTGGCGGGCATGGGCAAGCTGGGGCAGTTCATCCGCATGGTGCCGTACTCGGTCATGCTGGGCTTCGTCAACGGCCTGGCCATCGTGATTTTCATGGCGCAATTTGGCAGCTTCAAAACCGTCAACGCTGCGGGTGAGCTGGTCCTGCTGCACGGGCCGGCACTCGTGCTGATGCTCGCACTGGTCGGGCTGACCATGCTCATCATATGGCTGCTGCCTAAGCTGACGCGCGCCGTTCCGGCATCGCTGGCCGCGATCCTCATCGTCACCGGGCTCTCCATCGCCATCAACAAAGCCGCCCCGGCATCCTGGGAGGCACAGGGCCAGTCCCATACCCTGCTCACCGTGGGCGACATGCTGCGCGCCAACACCACCGCACGCGCCACCACGGAGGCCAAGGCCGAGCTCGGCCCCGAGGCCAGCCCGGAGGCGATTGCTACGCAGGTGGCCACGACTGTGGAGGCCGAGGGGGGCATCTCCGCCGGACTGCCCAAGCTGTTTTTCCTCGATGAGCAGTATGATTTTCTGCCCCCGATGAACCTGCATACGCTCTGGATCATCTTTCCCTTTGCCCTGACCATGGCCGCCGTCGGCCTGATCGAGTCGCTGATGACCCTGAGCCTGATCGACGAGATCACCGAGACCCGCGGGCGCGGTAACCGCGAATGCCTTGGGCAGGGTCTGGCCAATATCGTCAGCGGGATGTTTGGAGGGATGGGCGGCTGCGCCATGATCGGCCAGTCTCTTATCAACGTAAACTCCGGTGGACGGGGTCGCGCCAGCGGCATCACCGCCGCGCTGTGCCTGCTGTCCTTCGTGCTGGTGCTGGCACCGTGGATCGAAATGATCCCGATGGCCGCACTGGTCGGCGTCATGTTTATGGTGGTGATCGGGACTTTCGAGTGGGCCAGCCTGCGCACGTTCAGAAAGATCCCGTTCAGCGACGTGATCGTGATGGTCGTGGTGGCAGCCTACACGGTCGTGATGCACGATCTGGCCACGGCGGTCGTGATCGGCGTGATCATCTCGGCTCTGGTCTTCGCCTGGCGCCACGCCACGCACCTGGGCGCAGAGGTCTACGCCAACGAAAAAGGTGCCCGCGTCTACCAACTGCACGGGCCGCTGTTTTTCGCGTCGGTGGCGTCGTTCAAGGAGCTGTTTAAACCGCATGAAGATCCGGACGAAGTGATCGTCGATTTTTACTTCACGCGCGTGTACGACCAGTCGGGCCTCGAAGCGATCAATACCCTGACCGAAAAATATCAGAGCCTCGGCAAGCGCCTGCACCTGACCCACCTCTCGCCCGAGTGCCGCAAGCTGCTCGACAAGGCCGGAGACAGCGTCGAGGTCAACCTCTCCGAAGACCCGCAGTACCACGTCGCCACCGAGCGGCTCGGTTGACGGGGTGCACCCGCTGGCATTGATGCGTGGGCATCACAGGTGCAGGACCATGTCCTGCCGGGGCAGCGAACGCAGTGAGCGGCAGGACACAGCCCTGCACCTGTGGTGCTGCGCACCACTGATGCCTCCGCCAACGCGGCGGCATGGGCAACGGCGATTAGTCCATATCAAACGAACTCCATACAAATGGGTGACACCCCAGTTTTGAGGTTCGTATCTCGGCGATGCGCAGCATCGAAAGTGCAGGGTCCGGCTGGACCAGCATTCTTTGATGAGTTCCCGGGGCAGCGAACGCAGAGAGCGATGGGGCAGAGCCCCATCATTGCCCGCAGGTGCAACCTGCCTGCTGCGCCAAAAAGAAACGTTCGCGGCCACTGAGATCATTAAGGCTCTCGGTGGTGGCGAAGCCCGCTTCCTGCGCGATTTCCGCCAGGGCCGCATGCTGGGAGATGCCGGTTTCCAGCGCCAGCCAACCACCCGGCTCCAGATGCGCGGGGGCGGCAGCGAAGATTTTCCGGTAATCATCGAGGCCGTCCGGCCCGGCCGTGAGCGCAGACTTCGGCTCCCAGTCGCGAACCTCGGGCTCGACCTGCTCCCACTCCTCCTCGGTCAGGTAGGGAGGATTTGAAACGATGAGCGAAAAGCGTTCCCCGTCCAGCGCTGCGAGCCAGTCCGACTCGACGAAGCGCACCCGCTCGGTCAGCCCGGCGGTAGCGGCGTTCTCGGCTGCCAGGGTGAGGGCGGCAGCGGACGCATCGACCGCCGCGATCTGAGCTTGAGGGAAGGCTGCGGCCAGCGCGAGGGCGATGGCTCCGGTGCCCGTCCCCAGGTCGCAGACCGTAGCCGGAGGGCTAGCCCCCAGGCGCTCGACCAGCAGCTCGACCAGTTCCTCTGTCTCGGGGCGCGGGATGAGCGCACGGGCATCAGCCTTGAGGACGAGGCCGTGAAAATGCGCCTCGCCCAGCAGGTGCTGGAGCGGCTCACGCTTGCCACGGCGCGCCACCAGCGGGCGCATGGCGGCCAGCTCCGATTCCGTCAAGAGGCGGTCAAATTGCAGATACAGGTCCAGTCGGCGGCAGCCCAGCGCGTGGGCGATGATCAACTCGGCATCGAGTCGCGCCTGCGGCACGCCTTTTTGCTGGAAAAACGCGGTCGTTTTCTGAAGTATGTCGAGCAGCGGTTGCATATTATGAATCCGGAACAAGTTTGTAAGGATAACCTGCTCCTGACGACATAGAAAGCTGCACCTTTTTTCAGAAAGACCATGCCGCGCGCAAATCAAGAGAACCACAAACCCAGCCCCTTCTTCAAGTTCTTCATCAAGTTCGGGCTAAGCTGCCGCGACGCCACCCGGCTGATTTCTGAATCGCGCGAGCGCCCGCTAACCCTGCTGGAAAAGATCAAGCTGAAGCTGCTGTGCCGCTGCTGCTGCTACACCGACCGCTACCGCCAGCAAATCGACGCCGTCTGCTCCGAGGTCCACCAGCACCCCGATTGCTGCGAAGATGCCCTGCCCGAGACCGGGCTGTGTGAAGAATCCCGCGCCCGCATCAAGGCCCGCATGCGCGAGGAATAGCTCCCCACTCCAGGCGGCTTACCGCAGGCTGGAGAGACGAAGAGTCACATAAGGTGACGGGGGCGTCACAATAAATTCGCTTAATAGCGTCTATAAAAATTTCGCGGGCGCAAAAAACGGTGTGATTTATGCGTCGATTGCAGGCATGACACACACGCTGGATACCGCTTACGGAAAGCTCGAAGGCATCACGAGCACTCTCACCTACAAAGACGGCTCCCTCAAGTCGTGCATGCTCAACGCCGAAAACCGCGTGCAGACGCCGGTCGGCGAAGTCATCCCGCAGTACAAGATGGCGGAGTATGGCGAGCGCCAGAAAAAACAACGCGGCTCCCTGGCCTTTTATCCGGGTGGCCAGCTCAAGAGCGTTTCGCTCGACAGCTCATCGGTCGTACAGACCCCCATCGGTCCGCTTGAGGCCGAGTACATCACCTTTTACGAAGACGGCTCGCTCAACCGCCTCTTTCCCCTCAACGGGCAAGTCGACGGCTTCTGGACTGAGCAGATGGAGGCCGAAATGGCCGAGGTGCAGGACTTTGACCTGCCCGTCGGCAAGTTTAGCGCAAAGGTGATCAGTGTCGGGTTCTACCCCGGCGGCAGCCTGCGCTCCCTCACTCTCTGGCCGGGTCAGCGTATCCTGCTGGAGACCCCGGTAGGCGCGATGCGCGTGCGCACCGGCTTCTCGCTCTACGAGGACGGGCAGGTCCGCTCCGTGGAGCCCGCCAGCCCCGTCGAGCTGGCCACGCCCATCGGCCTGGTAAAAGCCTTTGACCCGGAAATGGTCGGGATGAACGCCGACCAAAACTCGGTGCAGTTCAGCCCCGATGGCCTGCTCTCCTCCGTCAAAACCATCCACACCGGCATCCGCGTGGTTAAGCCCGGCGAGCCCGAGCTGCGGATCGAGCCGCTGGAGGCAGCCAGCCTGATCGAAATGACAGCCATGCGCACCGTACCGATGCAGATCGACTTTGGCACGGACACGGTGCACATCGTGGCCGCGCAGGAGTACGACTTTGACCTGAAAAGCGTGAAGGTGGAAACCTTTGAGCGCGAACACGTCATCCGCGAGTCCTGCGGCTCCTGCAATGGCTGCGAAGGCGATGCCGCCGACAAGGGCGACGCCGAAGGCTGCTGCGGCGGGGGCGGTTGTGGAGGCGGTGGCTGCGGAGGCAGCCTGGACCGCTGCCCCGACTGCAAGGACGACGAAACCTGCTGCAAAAACCAATAGGCGGTCGGCGAGTTACACCCGCACAAAAAGCAAAGATAAGGCTCCGCCCCCTTCGGGCGGCAGCGTGATTCGGGTTTGCCCAGAACGGGCGCGCTGGCTAAGTCTATCGACAATACGCTTTCGCTATGCTGATGCTCATCGTCAAATACGCCGTGACCGCAGCCGTCATCGTCGCGGTCTCCGAGATCGCCAAGCGCACGGACCGGATCGGGGCACTCATCGGCGCGCTACCGCTGGTCAGCATCATGGTCATGATCTGGCTATACCTGGAGACAAAGGATACTCCCAAGATCGCCGAATACGCGCGCTATACCTTCTGGTTCGTCCTGCCGAGCCTGCCCATGTTTTTACTACTGCCCGCGCTGCTCATGCACGGGGTCAACTTCTGGCTCTCGCTCGTTGCCTGCGCCGCCCTGACCTTCGTCTGCTTCTGGCTCAGCGCGCTGCTTGCGCAGAAGTTCGGCCTGAGCTTGTTTCCATAATCAGGTCACACCGCCATGGCATTTCCCTAAGAAATGCCATCCAGATGCGCAGCATCTAAGGTGAAGGACTGCGTCCTTCCAGGAAATTCTTTTCCAGGCACTTGCGCAGGGCCATGCGGGCACGGTGGAGGATGGTCCACAGATTCTGCGGGGTGATGTCCATCTGCTCGCAAATCTCGGGGCTGGGCGTACCGTCGATCTCGCGCATGATAAAGACCTGACGGATCTTGTCGGGCAGCTTGGAGGCGCAGGCGTGAAAGTGCTGCATGAACTCGGCCCGGTCCAGCTTCTCCACGGCCTCCGGTGTCCAGTCACCCGGCGCGTTCCCGCTGGCGAGATTCCAGGCCCCATCCTCGCTGAAGAGCTCGCCTTCCTCCTTCTCGAAAAAGCCCGCCAGCTCGCTCATCGACTGGGTGCGGTTCTTCTTACGGTAGTAGTCGATGATCTTGTTTTTCAGGATGCCGGTCAGCCAGGTCTTGACCGAGGAGCGCCCGGAAAAGTTTTTCTTGGCCTTCATCGCTGCCAGAAAGGTGTCCTGCACCAGATCTTCAGCCAAGGCCTGATTATTCACCCGAAACAGCGCGAAGCGAAACAAGGCATCACCGTATTCATCGACCCATACACTCGGGTCGGGCTCGGGGGATGGACTATTATCCGCAGACATGGAATCGGGTACCTGAAACAGGATGGGTGATAATTACGTTACAGCACAGGTTAGGATTAACCTCCGCCCATTTGCCTGATATTCAAAGCGGCATGAAGGAGTACTACGAGCAAAATAACCTCCCCCACCCTCATCTGCCGGCTTGCCCGATCGACCGCAAGCTGGCCGGGCAGAAGGCGCTCGTCACCGGGGCTAACTCCGGAATCGGCGAAGCCGTTGCCATCGCTCTGGCCAAGGCCGGGGCCGACGTATGCATCAACTACGTCACCCGCCCTGAGGTGGCCCAGCAAGTCGCCGACAAGGCTGCCGAGTGCGGCTCCAAGGCCATCATCGCTCAAGCCGACGTCAGCCAGGAAGACCAGGTCCAGGCGATGTTCAAGAAGGCCATCGACGCATTTGGCACCATCGACATTGTCGTCCCCAACGCCGGGGTGCAGATCGACCACCCGATCGACGAAATGACCGTCGAGCACTGGGACAAGCTCATGGGCATCAATTTGCGCGGCCAGTTCCTCTGCTGCCGCGAAGCTATTAAGGAATTTAAGCGCCGCGGTGTCGTGCCGGAGGTTTCCTGCTCGGCCGGTAAGATCATCTGCATGAGCAGCGTGCACGACGTCATCCCGTGGGCCGGACACGTCAACTACGCCTCCTCCAAGGGTGGTATCTCCATGATGATGAAAAGCATCGCCCAGGAGGTCGCCCCCTTCCGCATCCGCGCCAACGCCATTTGCCCCGGCGCCATTCGCACACCGATCAACCACGAGGCGTGGTCCACCCGCGAAGCCTACGACTCCCTCATGAAGCTCGTACCGTACAAGCGTATCGGCGAGCCCGAGGACATCGGCCGCGCCGCCGTCTGGCTGGCCAGCGACGAGAGCGACTACGTCACCGGTACGAATCTCTACGTGGACGGCGGCATGACGCTTTATCCCGGCTTCGAAACCGGCGGTTGAGCGTAGTATTGATGGGGCTTTACCCCGTGTATTGCGCGAGCGGAGTTCGTTTGAGTCGGCGATAGTTGCCGATGCCGATGCCGGCGCGTTGGCGGTGGCATTGAGTGATGCGTGAGCATCACAGGTGCAGGACCGCGCCCTGCCGTTCGCTGACACGATGCGACGCATCGAAAGTGCAGGCTCCGCCTGCTGCGGGTCTGGGCTGCATAAGCCAAGAAAAAAACAGTTACCCCCATCAGCTCAGGACGATGCCAAGCGAGAGCAGCACACCGTAGGCGAGCAGAAGCTGCCCCGTGTACATGAGGAGCAGATGAAAATCACGGGGGCGATGGGCACGTGTCAGGCGCAGGCACAGGATCACTGCCACTGGCAACAAAAGTAACGTCAGGTAAACCCAGCCGCCGTACCCGAGGCGCATGAGCATGTCCGGCACCGCAAAGGCCAGAAGCGCACTGAGGCAGTACTGGATCACCGCATAGCGATAGCCGAAGCGCACGGGGAGCGTACGCTTCCCGGCTTCACGGTCCGTCTCGATATCGCGAGCATTGTTGACGACCAGCAGGTTCATGGAGAGCAAGCCACAACCGCACCCGGCCCAGAAGCCGGCCCATGTAAATACCCCAGTCTGCACATAGGCGGTGAACATAACCGCCACCAGGCCGAAGAAAACGAAGACAAAGATGTCTGCCAGACCGTTATAACCCAGCGGGTACGGCCCACCGGTATAAGCGAGCGCGCACAGCACACTGAGCACACCGACGGCAACCAGCCACCATCCCCCGTAAAAGACAAGCGACAGGCCGACGACGAAGGCGAGCCCCAGAACGATCAACGTAGCCCGCCACATCTGCTGCGGGCTGACCAACCCGGAGGCTACAGCCCTGACCGGTCCCACCCGCTTATCCGTATCCGCGCCTTTCTGAAAATCAAAGTAGTCGTTGGCGTAGTTAGAGCCAATCTGGATCAGCAACGCGAAAACCAGGCAAATAGCAGCCGGGATCAAATGGAATCCACCCTCGTGTACGGCCACTGCTGTACCAAGCAGAACGGGCACAATCGCAGCAGGCAGCGTCTTGGGACGCGCGGCCAGAAGCCAGACTTTCCAGTTGGTGGTTTTCAAGATAGGAGCGGGTTCAGTTCAAGGGCGAAAGCGGCACAACTACCCTATGCAGCAGGCCGCCATCTCTGTCCAAAGATCAATACTTACGCTCGCCTGCGCTAAAACTCAAGTGTTCTCGCGCAGCAACATCTCCCTGCTGGAGAACGTGAAGACAGGTGCCTCTTGGGTTGAAAAACAAAGCCATCCAAGACGGAGCCTACACGGCCTGACCCACCCAAATGCTTGTCTGATCAGCGCTACCCTCAGAGCGTCTTGCTCATGATGTAGATACGGCGCGTAAAGGTTTCGCCGTAGGTATCTTTGAAATCATCCCAGGCAAGCCCATCGGTC
Organism: Ruficoccus sp. ZRK36; assembly: GCF_019603315.1. NCBI lineage: Bacteria > Pseudomonadati > Verrucomicrobiota > Opitutia > Puniceicoccales > Cerasicoccaceae > Ruficoccus > Ruficoccus sp. ZRK36. The sequence goes on along the minus strand of NZ_CP080649.1, from coordinate 1,382,463 downwards.
GAGCCTGTCCCCACGATTTTACCCCCTTCTGCACCGAGGACGGTCAGCTTGACATCAGCGTAGACGAGATGTCCGCTTTGAGGCGCACCTCCGACATGGATTTGTCCGTCCGCGACGTAGAAATCCTGGGGGCTGGAATTGATTGAGTAGTCCGTCGTGATCGGGACAACATCACCCGCCGTGGCAATCACGTCACCGCCATCATTCGTCTGGTCAGAATCAAAGACCGCGTAAAAGATGACCTGAAAATCGACGACATTGGCACTCAGATAGTACTCACTATCCGTGGCGTTCAGACCCGTTCCGAACGTGTTATTCGCCAGATCGGTACCGACAGTCCCAATGACATTGTTAAAAGTCGTGGGCGCATCGATCACACAGCGGTACAGTCCGAAGACCGGCGGGGGCGGATTGCCCGGGTCCGTGGAAACTTCCTCGGTAAAGGGATTCTGAAACTCGGTCAGATAGGCAACCGCAGAGACACCTCCCAGCTCGTCCGATGGACGGTCCGTGACCTGACTGAAAAAATACAACTCGGTCTGATTTTGAGCGGTGTACGTAGCCTGACCGACATTCGAGTACACCACCTCCAGCCAGGCATCACCGTTATTGCGGAATACGGCCGACTCTAAATCCTCCGCCAAAAAGCTCATGGCGATGCGCGCCTCGTAGTTCTGCTCAAGACGGCCCGAAGAAAAGCTCCATGCGTTCAGCACTCGGCCTGTGAGCGTCATGACCAGCATGATCAGGGCGAGCATGATGCCTGTCGCGGCCATGATCTCCACCAGCGTGAACCCCCGGTGCCGTGAGCAAACGGCATCGTACTTTTCGACTTCAGGGTTGGCGGACGATGAGCCCGCGTACGGGGTGTGCATGATCATAGAAAAATATTACCTGAGGATAGCTGAGGGGAAGGATGCCATCGGCATCTTATCGTCCATGACAGCAAATTCGCTGATGGGATAGCTAGTGGCATCTACCGGATAAATGCGGACCAGGAAAGGGATATAGGCATTATCGTCGAAGGTGGCCTGATTGTAGGTGTATCCATCCAAGTCGAGTTGACTGATTCTCACGACAAAGAGCGGCCCAAGAATAATGTCGGCACCAATGGCTTCGATGTCGGGTCCCTGTGTGACCCAAGTACCGTTGGGTGAGTTTGCAAAAGCGTCATCAGGGTCAAGCATGACAATCTCGACGTTGCCATTTGCAGCCTGCCGCTCCCAGGCATAGAAATAGAGGTCAGGAGTAGTTGCCAGCGCCTCGACATCTTCGTACGCGATGCGATCGTTGACCTGAGCATTGACCGCTCCAATCATAGCGGTGGTCTTGTTGTTGTCCACGACCTCCTTGACAGAGTTCATCGTGGGGGCCAGCAGCCCGAGCATCGCGACCACAGCGAGCGAGAGCACGCCAATAGCCAAGACAACCTCGATCAGGGAAAAGCCCTTTGAGGAGCGCTCGCTACCGCGCAGACGGGAGCGGCCTTCAGAAACTGACGCCGGACTTACCATCTGTAGCCAGCCAAAATGTCGCCGATTAATTCTCATTCTAACTATTAGCGTTAAGGCCCCAATACATGTGCAAGCTCATCTGAGTTGGCCAGGCTGACACCACCGGTTCGCCTCAGGAAAAAGCCTGTAACCGCGTAGGGGTTATCAAAGAGCAGAGTAGGTATACCGGTCGTGCCGGCGGGCGGGGCAGAGAGGCTACCTGCACCGAAAACAACAGCATCACCCGCATCATCCCCTTCCAGAAGACCACGGCTATCATAGCTGTAGGCGTAAGCCGCGAACCCAATGTCCGCAGTCAACGCATCTTCATTCGGGCAAACGTTATCGGTGAAATTGTTGTCAGTAACAGCGTCACTCAAGATCATCGCACCATCTACGTCGATATTTCCCAACGCATCCAAATCGGCCGGTAGATAATAGGCACCGGGCGGCAGATAGGTGCCGGCATTTGCGGCCACCCAGTGGGTTGCCCCCGCATCCTCATCCGTGTACTCATAGATCACCATCATGTAGCGCAGGTATTTGCCGGGATCTGAAGGGTCTTTGTGGATCAGAATCTTGGTTTTGGTATGCTTGAGCACCGAGAGGTTTCGGGCGGACTGGAAGACACCGGCAGCGATACGCTGGCTGCTCCCCAGGCTGACACTGGCGTTACCACCCCCGAAGGCGGTCCCAATGATCGCCGCCATGATGCCAATGATACCAATAACAGCCAGTAGCTCTACCAGGGTAAAGCCACGGCGGCGTGCTGATGCATGAAATTTCCTCATCGCTTAGTCCCAAGAATAAACAGCCGGAAGATTCTCGGTCTCATTTGCCTCACTCCAGATGACTACCTTCGCCTTGATCGGATCGTTCTCGTCAGGCACGGTAATCTGGCCGTCACCATCTCCGTCGACCCGGATCCGGATCAGCTCATTACCAAAAGCGTCTACCAGGTTGCCGCTGTCGTCATACTCGTCATCCGCAAAGGAATAGAAAGGCGCCGCCCGGCGGTTTCCGCCAGCGACCGTCCGGTTACCATCCTCATCGCGCCCGGAAAGAGCTGCCACAAAATCGTCTGTGCTGTCATTGATACCGATCTCATCGTCATTGCCATTGGCATTAAAAACAGTCGGCCAGTAGCCATACGTGCTTTTGAACTGCTGAAGGGCATTAATGTAGCCAGCGAATTGAGTTCGCGTCTTGGCCTTGTTGGCGGCGGTGCGGGCCGCACCGACAGTTGGGATCAGGATGGACGCCAGGATACCGATGACCGCGATCACGGTCAGCAGTTCGATCAGGGTAAAGGCGCGGCGGGAAGCGGGGTGTGTGTGTTTCATAGAGAAAAGTGAGTCAGCATTAAAGCGGGTCGAGCCCGTACACAACGTCGTCAAATTCGTCATCTTCCGGGTCAGCATAGTAGACGGAAGGCCCTGGTAAAGAGCCACTCTCAAAGCCATTATATATATTAGGCTCAGGGCTGGTTGTGCCGCCCGGCCCCAGGGAGATCAGGATGAAACCGGCAGATGCCCAGGGATTGGTTGGCCTCGCCTCGGTCTTATAGTAATAGCGGTATTCGGTCCCCCATGGATCGACGAAATACGTTTCTCCGGCAGCATTCTCTGCCGTATCAATCAAGGTCTCATCCAGCAGCGGCTCAACATCTCCGACCGGGGCGTACATGCCATAATCACCGGTTTGATTTGCGCCCCCGCGACGCAGCACGAGCTGCCCGGTCAGGACCTTGAAAAGATCTCCCTCGTCATCGCGTATCCAAGGGTAGTCGCCATACTTGAGCTTAAAGGTCTCCATGGCGTTCGCGATGGTGTGCAGGTCCGCCTTTGCGCGGGCCTGGGCCTGTTGGTGGTAGACACCACGCTGGACGCCGACGACGATCCCGGCCAAAACCAGAATCACGCCCATAACGACAAGCAGTTCGATCAGGGTGAAAGCGGGCCGCCTCTTGGGCGTCTGCATAGGGGTATGCTTCATAGGGTAAGGAATAAAAGTCTGGCTAGCACACGGGGTCTGTCAATGGCTATCCCATGTGGCTAATATATAGTATACCCCGTCCGGCTCCGATTTGCATCCCCCTGCCCTGCCAAAAAGATACCGGCCTGTGCGAGGCCCCATGAAACACTGAGCCGAACGGGGTTGAAAATTTGGGCTTGATTCCCTGACACCGCCCTGAGAGCCTTACGCCATCCGGGGCAAACGTGTACTACCCGCCCGGAGGCCATTCCGGCCCGTCGTCGCCTGGTTGCGGCAGACACCCCTCTCTTCTTCTTTGCGCAAGCACCGGCCTGCGGTTGCGCTGCGCGAACCTTATTATTTATGAGCGAAAACCACTCGCCCGAGCAACAGATCACTGTAGAAGGCATCTTCGAGCCGTCCAACAACAAGACGGGGCAGCTGCTGGACCCCACGAAAAATGGCCGCCAACGCCATTCCGACCCCTTTATCCCGCGTGAGCTGGTCCGCCGTTTCAAGCTCAAACGCGGCCAGTGGATATGCGCTAACGCCCTCCACGACAACCGTTTCCCGAACCCAAAAGTGCGCTACATCGAGTCCATCGACGGGCTCAGCGTCGAGGATCGCCGCAAGTGCTACGAGTTTTCCCAGCTCACGACGATCGCCCCCAATCAGCACCTGAAGCTGGAAAGCAAGGACGAGCGCCTCACCACCCGCGTGATTGACCTGTTCTGCCCCATCGGTAAAGGCCAGCGCGGCCTCATCGTGGCCCCGCCCCGCACCGGTAAGACCACCCTGCTCAAGGACATCGCCGAAGGGGTGATCGAGAACCACCCCGAGTGCGCCGTCATGATCCTGCTGGTGGACGAACGCCCCGAGGAGGTCACCGACTTCCGCCGCGAGCTGCCCACCGCCGAGATTTTCGCCTCCTCCAATGACGAGGAGCTGGACAGCCACATCCGTATCGCCGACATCGCCATCGACCGCGCCAAGCGCCAGATGGAAGTCGGCAAGGATGTCGTCCTGCTGCTGGACTCCATCACCCGCCTTTCCCGCGCCCACAATGCCCGCAAAGCCTCCGGCCGGACCATGACCGGTGGCCTCGATGTGCGCGCACTGGAAAAACCGCGCCAGCTGTTCTCTTCCGCCCGTAACACCGAGGAGGCCGGCAGCCTTACGATTATCGCCTCCGCGCTGATCCAGACGGGCAGCAAGATGGACGATCTGATTTTTGAGGAGTTCAAGGGCACCGGTAACATGGAAATGGTCCTCGACCGCAAGTGCGCCGAGCTGCGCCTGTGGCCCGCCATTAACATCAACTCCTCCGGCACCCGTAAGGAAGAACTCCTGCTCGACGCCAAAACCCTCGACAAGGTCGGCTTCTTCCGCCGCGCACTCGCCCCGATGAAGATCGAGGATGGCTGCGAAACCCTGATCGAGCGCATGAGCAAGACCAAGGACAACGCCGAGCTGTTGCGCCTGCTGGAGGGCTGATTATCGCTCTGCGCAGGCTTATAGCTGGCGAACAGGTTGAGCCCTGCGTCCGGCAGAATGTAGCGTGGCCTTGTCTCTGCGCGCAGAATAACATTTCCTTATTCGATAAGCGTTTTTATATAAAAACGCTCATTGCGGCATTAATCAATCGCCACTCAGGGCGATAAAGTAGGGACAAACATGAAAACGGGTTCTCGCGAACACAGCGATCTACGCAAGCTGTTCCATGACATTAACGGAGAGATATTCCTGATCCGGGGAAACGCCGATATGGCGCTAATCGGACTACCGGAAGACTCTCCGGCCAGGAAAAGCCTGAAAGAGATCATCACACACGCGGAAATCCTGAGTAAACATATCGAAACCATACACGGCTCCTGCCTGCAGGAGACAGATATCCCCAAGGAAAAAGCATTGTAAGCGTTTTTCTCTTAAGAGGCTAAGAGCCTCGCCGATAAGGAGAACTAACACATGGTGCCGCAACACGAATATTCCGACGTAAGCCTCCCCATTCCGCCGCGTACCGGGCAGTATCAAGCCCCCTCCGGACGGTCTCGCCGGGAAAAGGTTCTGCAGGGTCGCAGACTATTGGAAGATCCGAATTATCCGGATCTGCGTGCCTTGCGGAGTATTGCTACGGCCATCCTGGAAGGCCGGTAAAAGCGCCTGTTCCCTCCCGTCCTTTTGCAGGCAAGACACTTGCCTGATCAGGACTTGACAGCCAGCAGACCCTGAATGGGGTCTCAAGCCCCATACGGACACCGGCTGACACCCTCGGTTTACCCCGAAAAAATCAGCCCTGCGCGCCTTTCGTATGGACGTAGCGGTAATTGTCGCTAAGCTGCGTGGCTCAATCGTAACGCCACGTCGTTTTGGATTAACCCTTTAGACAATTATTGCCATGAGCTGGAGCCGCTTCAAAGAATACTGCCTGCACGTCCCCTCCCTCGATCTGCTGCTGGACATCAGTCGCGTCGATTTCCCGGATACCTATTTCGCAGAGATGCAGCCCAAGATCGCCAAGGCGATCGAAGACATGGCGGCCCTCGAAGGCGGCGCCATCGCCAACCCGGACGAAAACCGCATGGTCGGCCACTACTGGCTCCGCAACGCCGCGATCGCCCCGGACAAAGCCATCGGCGACGAAATCACCGCCACCCGCGCCAAGATCAAGGACTTTGCCGCCAAGGTGCTCTCAGGTGAAATTGCCGGACAAAGCGGCCCCTTCAAAAACATCCTCTGCATCGGCATCGGTGGCTCCGCTCTGGGCCCGCAATTTGTCGCCCAGGCCCTCGGTAACCCCGCCTCCGACCCGGTAAAGGTCTATTTCTTTGATAACACCGACCCGGACGGCTTCGACGTCGTCCTCAAGCAGCTCGAAGGCAAGCTCGGTGAGACGCTGGCCGTCGTCACCACCAAGTCCGGCGGTACCCCCGAGACCCGTAACGGCATGGTCGAGGCTGAAGCCGCCTGGAAGGCCGCTGGCCTGGACTTCTCCAAGCACGCGGTGGCCATCACCGGCGTGGACAGCAAGATGGACAAGGTCGCTGTCTCCGAAGGCTGGATCGAACGCTTCCCGATGTGGGACTGGGTCGGCGGCCGCACCAGTGAGCTTGCCGCCGTGGGTCTCGTCCCGGCAGCCCTTTCCGGCTATGACATCGACGGCATGCTGGACGGCGCCGCAGCGATGGACGAAGCCACCCGCAACACTGATCCGCGCAAGAACCCCGCCGCCCTCCTCGCCCTCATGTGGTACCACCTGACCGGTGGCAAGGGCGCCAAGGACATGGTTATCCTGCCCTACAAGGAGCGCCTCTCCCTCTTTGCCAAGTACCTCCAGCAGCTCGTCATGGAGTCTCTGGGTAAGGAAAAGGACCTCGACGGTAACGTCGTCCACCAGGGGATAGCCGTTTACGGTAACAAGGGCTCGACCGATCAGCACGCCTACGTGCAGCAGCTGCGCGACGGTGTCCCGAATTTTTACGCCACCTTTATCGAAGTGCTCAAGTCCCGCGACGGCGACTCCATCCTGGTCGAGGGTGAGCACACCGCCGGAGACTTCCTGCAGGGCTTCCTGCTCGGTACCCGCGACGCCCTTTACGAGAATGGCCGCAACTCCATCACCATCACCGTGGAGGAAGTCACTCCGTTTACCGTCGGCATGCTGATCGCCCTGTACGAGCGCGCAGTCGGCTACTACGGCTCGCTGGTGAACATCAACGCCTACCATCAGCCCGGCGTCGAAGCCGGTAAAAAGGCTGCCGCCGGCACCCTCGATCTTCGCCAGGCCATCCTCGACACCCTCCGTTCCGCCAAGGGCGAAAGCTTCACCGCTGAGGCCCTCGCTCAAAAACTATCGCGCGAAGAGCAGGCGGAACTGATATACAAAATTCTTGAAAACCTGGCCGCCAACCCCGCCAAGGGCGTTCAAAAAAGTGCTGGCCAAGCTTTCTACGACAATCAATATTCCTGCGCTTAGCCCTACGTAATCAGTTCAGTTACCCGCTCTATGAAAATGGTTTCTATCCTACTCCGCGTCATTGCCATCCTCGGCGCCTGCGCCGCCGTTGCCGGCTGGGTTCTCACCCAGGGCAAGGTCAATGAAGCCAACGAAAAGCTTGCCCAAAAGGACCAACAGGTACAGACCGCCCAGCAGCAGGCCAGCGAAGCTCAAGACCAGCTGTCCGGCCTGCAGGGCCAAGTCCGCAGCCTCGACTCCGATCTGGGTGCGTTCAAGGACCGCGAGGCCAAGGCCCGCTCCCAGTATGCCAAGGCCAGCCGTGACATCACCGGCCTGCAGAACGACCTCAAGTCTGCCCAGCAGGAGATCACCTCCCTCAAGAGCAAGAACGAGAGCCTCAAGCGTGAGTTGATCGATCAGCGCACTGGCGTCCCCGCCGCCGCTGCGAGCAGCACTACCACGGCCGAGTATCAGTCCAAGATTGATAGCCTCGAAGCTCAGGTCCAGACGCTGACCGCCCAGCTCGCTCAGGCTCAGCAGCAGGCCAAGACCGCTCCGACCGCAGCCCCGACAACGACGGCTCGTGTCGATCCGACCTACGGCAGCTCCACTTACACGCCGACCAACATCGCCCCGGCCGCAACGACCGTTGATAACACGACCAGCGCTCCGGCCACAGCCACTACTGCGGCTGCGACCACGAGCGCCCCCAAGGCTGCCACTCCGGTCGCGACAGGTGCCATCAGCGAAGCCCAGATCCTCAAGGTGGACCACAAGACGGGCATCGTCATCATCAGCCGCCCGCAGCAGGGTGGACTTGAGCGCCAGATGGAGTTCGGCGTCGTCAAAGGCTTTGAAAAGCCCGTCCGTTTAAAAGCAACCCGCGTTGAACCGACCTACATCATCGCCAACATTGTCCCCGGCGACAACAGTGCCCGGGCCTACAAGGAAGGCGATAAGGTCTCCATTATCCAGTAAGTACCATGTGGAAGAAATTGTTGTGCCTAAGTGCCCTCGTGCTGGCAGCACTCGCCATTAGCGGCTGCGAAAGCGCCGACCCGGATGAGTCTAACATCCCCTGGGGCCGCCCGGCCTCCTGGGAAGGTGGCCCGGCCGGTTACGGCGATTCCCTGCCCGGCAAGGAACGCTACTAAGCAACAATACCTTACATGCTTCACTTCACAGCGCTCAGTGCCTATCGGCCCTGAGCGTTTTCGTCTACCGCGCGCCGTAGCAGCCAGAACTGATCCCTTTCTCACACCAACAATGAGCAAGTCCACTTCCGAGGAAACGCCATCCGCAAGCCCTGAGGCGGCGTTGTACGTGGTCGGCACCCCCATTGGCAACCTCTCCGACCTGAGCCAACGGGCCACCGACCTGCTATGCAGCTGCGACTGGATCGCCTGCGAAGATACCCGTAAGACCGGCCAGCTCCTCAAGCGTATCGAGAGCACCCGCCCCACCCTTTCCTGCCACGAGCATAACGAGAAGGACCGGGCCAGCGAACTGGCGGACAAGATCGCCTCCGGACAATCTGTCGCCCTCGTCTCCGATGCGGGCACCCCGGCCATTTCCGATCCCGGATTCCGGGTCGTGCGCGAGTGCCGCCGCCGGGGCCTGAAGGTCGTACCGATCCCCGGCCCGAGCGCGGTCATCGCCGCCCTGTGCGCCTCCGGCCTTCCGACGAATGGCTTTCTCTACGTCGGCTTCCTCGCGCCCAAGAGCGCAGCCCGCCGCCGCTTCCTGGAGGAGCACAAGGACTTCGCCTATACTCTGGCGCTGTACGAATCCTCCCACCGCATCGGCAAGTTTGCCGTCGAGATGGTCGAGGTGCTCGGGCCTGAGCGTGTGGTGTGCCTCGCCCGCGAGGTCACAAAGCTCCACGAAACCTTCCTCATCGGCAGCGCAGAAAGCGTTGCCGCCCAGCTCACCGGTAATAATCTCAAAGGAGAATTCACCGTCCTGATCGCACCCGCCAGCTACGAGCTTTAACCAACTTCGCACCCTACCCTGCATGAGAATCGGCGTCATCGATATCGGAAGCAATTCCATCAAGCTGCTCGTGGCTGAGACCGGCTCCACGCTGGCCGCGCTCTACCAGACCACGCTGGAGACCCGCATAGGGGCGGGTATCGACCGCGACGAGCCCGTGCTCAGCCAAGCCTCGATGAAGGCCGCCACTGCCGCTGTGGTCAAACTCATCGCCGAGGCCGACCGCTTCGCCCCGGAAAACTTTGCCATCGTCGCCACCAGTGCCGTGCGCGACGCCGTCAACCGCCAGGACTTCATCCAGCGTATCGAGGACGCCACCGGGCATCGCCTGCGTGTCCTCTCCGGCGAGGAAGAGGCCGCCTACATCGGCCGAGCCATCACCACCGACCCCGCGCTGAAAGAGTACCCGGCCTTTACCCTCTGCGACCTCGGCGGAGGCAGCCTGGAGTTTATCCGGCTGGAGGGCGGCTCGATCACCGACAAAACCAGCCTCCAGCTCGGCGCGGTTCGCCTGATGGAACGCTTTGTCAAAGACCCCACCGAGCCCCTGCCCGAGCGTACCGCTGCACGCATCGCCGACTACGTGCGGACAAAAATCGCCGAGTCGGGCTTCGGAGCGATCCAGAGCCAGCCCTTTCTCGCTGCCACCGGCGGAGCCGTCAACGTGGCCCGTGCCGTGCGTGCCGGTTGGTTGGGATGCAGCTACGCCGAAGTTCCGTCCGTGATCACGGTTAATTTCCTGCGCTACCTCTCCGAGGAGCTCTCCGCCGCCACGCTGGAAGAACGCCAGCGCATCCCGCAGCTCCCCGCTGCCCGCGCCGACATCATGCCCGTGGCCTGCATCATCCTCCTCACCGTGGCCGAAATCGCCGGAGCCCGACACTTCGTGCACTCCCTGCACAACCTGCGCTACGGCATCGCTGCCGCCGCATGCGAAGGCTGAGTTTTTCCTGGGCTTGTGCAGCCCAGACCCGCAGCAGCAGCAGGCTGCACTTTCGATGCTACGCATCGTGTCAGCGATTACTTAAACCAGCGCGGCTGGTTTAAGTAATCGCTGAGATATAAACATCAAAACTAGGTTGCTCCATTTTGGGCTGAAGATGTGTGCTGCTCATTGGGCGTGGCACGCGTCAGGGTGAACCTCAAAGACGATAAAGGCCGAGTGCGTAGCACTCGGCCTTTATCGAAAGGTCCGGGCTGGACCAGCATTCTTTGTGGTTTTCCCCGGGGGGCAGCGAACGCAGTGAGCGATGGGGCAGAGCCCCATCAATGCCAGCGGAGGCACTCCGCCTATTTGCGCAGGTCGCCGAGGCGGGGACCACCCTGAGCCTTGGCGCGGGCGCGCAGGCGCAGACCTTGCAGGTGGATGAACCCGCTGGCGTCGTCCGGGTTGTAGTCGCTCTTGACGCCTTCCATCGAGGCGATGTTTTCGTCGTAGAGCGAGACCGGGGACTTACGGCCGACGGTGATGATGTTGCCCTTGTAAAGCTTGAGGCGGACGGTGCCGGTGACGCTCTTCTGGGACTCGTCGATGAAGGCCTGGAGCGCTTCACGCTCGGGAGCGTACCAAAAGCCATTGTAGACGAGCTCGGCGTACTTCGGGATGAGGCCGTCGCGCAGGTGCTCGAGATCGCGGTCCATGGTGAGGGACTCGACCTGCTTGTGGCCGTGCAGCAGGATGGTGCCACCGGGGGTCTCATAGACGCCGCGGCTCTTCATGCCCACGAAACGGTTTTCGACGATATCGATGCGGCCGATGCCGTGCTTACCGGCGAGGGCGTTGAGCTTGAGCATGACGCCCGCGGGCGAGAGAGCTTCGCCGTTGACGGCCACGCAGTCGCCCTTTTCAAAGTCCAGCTCGACGTACTCGGCCTGATCGGGCGCGTCCTCGGGGGAGGTCGTCAGCTTGAACATGGCCTTGTTCTCCGGTGTGGTCGGGTCGAACCACGGGTCTTCGAGGATACCGGCCTCGTAGGAAATGTGCAGGAGGTTGCGGTCCATCGAGTACGGCTTGGAAGCGCTGGCCTCGACGTTGACGCCCTGTTCGCGGCACCAGTCGATCATTTCCTTACGGCCCGGGAAGGCCTTGCGGAACTTGTCCATGCGCCACGGCGAAATGATTTCCAGATCCGGAGCAAGCGCGGCATAGCCGAGCTCGAAACGGCACTGGTCGTTACCCTTACCGGTCGCACCGTGGGCCACGTGCGTGGCGCCTTCCTGGCGGGCGATCTCGATGTGATGCTTGCTGATGAGCGGGCGCGCGATGGAGGTGCCCAGGTAGTACTGGCCCTCGTAGATGGCGTTGGCGCGCATCATCGGGTAGATGAAATCACTGGCGAACTCCTCGACCAGATCGAGCGTGTAGTGGGCGACCGCGCCGGTGGCCTTGGCCTTTTCTTCGAGGCCGTCCAGCTCTTCCTGCTGGCCGACGTCGGCGGCAAAGGTCACGATCTCGGCCGAGTATTCTTCTTTCAACCACTTGACCAGGACGGACGTATCGAGCCCGCCTGAGTATGCCAGGACAATCTTCATAAGCCCCCACAAACACTAGATTTTTCAGGGCAAGTCAATGCTGGACGGAAGCAGATATCAGTGAGGAGTCTTTCACGCTGACCGTAAACACCTTGACAGATCCCATCTCCACCCACCTCTTGGTGCGGCGCCTGCTTAACGAAGCACCTGCGGCTCAACGCTCATCGCATGGACACGGAATTTGACGCATATACCACCTTCACGCTCGGCGTGCTCTTTTTACTTATCGGTAAGGCCGTTAACCGGCGCTTCCGCCTGCTGCGCGAGTTCAACATCCCCGAGCCCGTCACTGGCGGCCTGATAGCTGCCATCATCGGCCTGGGCATTTATCTGGTTTCAGGCCTGGAGTTTCATTTCGATCTGGATGCGCGAGACGGGCTCATCCTGTACTTTTTCACCGGCATCGGGCTCAATGCCAGTCTATCCAAGCTGCGGGCAGGAGGGGTACGGCTCGCCATCCTGACCGTCATCTGCGTCGCCTACATCTTTGTCCAGAATTACGTGAGCGTCAGTATCGCGGATACCGCAGGTATGAACGATGCGGCAGGGCTTCTCTGCGGCAGTGTCTCGCTCGTGGGTGGCCACGGCACCACCATCGCCTGGGCCCAGACATTTACCGAGCAGTACGGCATCACCAACGCCATGGAGATCGGCATCGCCAGCGCAACAGCGGGACTGGTACTCGCCAGCCTCATGGGCGGCCCCATCGCACGCGGACTTATCCGGGTGTTTAAGCTCAAGCCCAACGAGGACCGACACCTGGACTTCGGCGTCATGTACGAGGATCGGCAGGAGGAGCGCAAACTCGACTACTTCGACCTGCTCGGCTGCTGGTTCATCATGAATATCTGCATCGTGCTGGGCTCGGGGCTGGACGAGATACTGGAGAGCTTTGGCATCATGCTCCCAACCTTTGTCTCGTGCCTGGCCCTCGCCATCATCGCGACGAATACCGTCCCTCCGCTCTGTCGCCGGATGCGTATGAACGTCAAATGGCCCGGCGAGAGCGAAGCGCTTGGGCTCATCTCGGATATTTCGCTTGGCAGCTTCCTGGTCATGTCGCTGATGAGCCTGCGGCTATGGACCATGGTCGATCTGGCTGGCCCGGTACTGCTGATCCTGCTCGCGCAGTTTATCCTGGCCATCATCATCGCAGTGGCGGTGGTTTTCCCGCTGATGGGTCGAGATTACGAAGCAGCTGTCGTCTCAGCCGGGTTCGGCGGGATCAGTCTCGGGGCCACCCCTATCGCCATCGCCAACATGCAGGCCGTGACTGCACGCTACGGAGCCGCCCACAAGGCGTTTATCATCGTGCCGTTAGTCAGTGCCTTCATCCTCGACATCACCAACGCCGCCGTCATCAAGCTGTTCTTGCACTGGTACGGCTGAGCGAGACCACGGATGCGCCAACCAGTGGTTTGCGGACATTTCCTCCGAAGCCCATCTGATAAGCGTGTTTTCGCGTATTAGCGCATTTTACTGTTTCCAAGCGGGCGGAAATCGGGACAATGACCCGCGCTATGACGCCGAAGAAAGTTGGAATCCTTACCGCCGGGGGCCTCGCCCCTTGCCTGTCGTCCGCCGTGGGCGGCCTGATCGAACGCTACACCGAGATCGCTCCGGATGTTGAAATCATCTGCTACCGCAGCGGCTACAAGGGCCTGCTGCTGGGCGACTACATCACGGTGACGCCGGAGATCCGCGCAAACGCCGCCATCCTGCACCGCCACGGTGGCAGCCCGATCGGCAACAGCCGCGTGAAGCTGACCAACGTCAAGGACTGCGTGAAGCGCGGCCTGGTCAAGGACGGCGAAGACCCGCAGAAGGTCGCCGCCGACCAGCTCGTCAAGGACGGCGTGGACGTCCTCCACACCATCGGGGGTGACGATACGAACACCGCCGCTGCCGACCTGGCCAAGTTCCTGGCCGAAAACAACTACGAGCTGCGCGTCATCGGCCTGCCCAAGACGATCGACAACGACGTCTTCCCGATCAAGCAAAGCCTCGGTGCATGGACCGCCGCCGAAGAGGGCGCCAAGTACTTCCGCAACATCGTGGCCGAGCACAACTCCAACCCGCGCATGCTCATCGTGCACGAGGTCATGGGCCGCAACTGCGGCTGGCTCACCGCCGCCACCGCCAAGTACTACCGCGAGAGCGTCCTGGGTGACCGTGGCTTCCTCCCGGAAATCGGCCTGGCCAAGAGCAACCTCGACGTGCATGCCGTGTTCGTTCCCGAAATGGAGATCGACATCGACGCCGAAGCCGCCCGCCTCAAGAAGGTCATGGACGAGGTCGACTGCGTGAACATTTTCCTCAGCGAAGGCGCCGGCCTGGACAGCATCATCAAGGCGATGGAAGCTGCCGGTCAGGAAGTCCAGCGTGACCCCTTCGGCCACGTCAAGCTCGACACGATCAACCCCGGCCAGTACTTCGCCAAGGAGTTCGCCAAGAAGATCGAAGCCGACAAGACCATGGTCCAGAAGAGCGGCTACTTCTCCCGCGCCGCCCCGGCCAACGCCGACGACCTGCGCCTGATCAAGTCCTGCACCGATCTGGCCGTGCAGTGCGCCTTCGAGGGGCACAGCGGCGTCATCGGGCACGACGAGGACCAGGGCTTTGTCCTGCGCGCCATCGAGTTCGAGCGTATTGCCGGTGGCAAGCCCTTCGACATCGACCAGCCGTGGTTCGACGACCTGCTCAGCGCCATCGGCCAGAGCAAGGGCAAGAAGCTCGAAGTCGGCCACTAAGCCCGACCTCCGGTTTTCCTTTAACAAAAAGCCTCCGCCTCACCGGCGGGGGCTTTTTTTGTCGATAAGCATTACTCACCCCCGCGGGCAGCAGCTGTTCTACACAGCTCAATCAAAGCTGCGATAGATAATCACGGCTTGCCGAGACACGTGCTGCCCACCAAGCTGTATCCAATCTGCGGACTGAAGGGCCTTTCGGCTCACCGTTCATCCGCTCACACCGTCTTCAACTGTTACCTCCCATGGATCTCCCGCCTCCGCTGCCCCCTATAAATGAACCCCGGCATAAGCCCGAACCGGCCCGCACCAAGAGCTTCAAGCTCCACCCGGTGTCGATCGTGCTGCTGGCCATCAGCATAATAATAGCCGGTGCTGCTAAAATGAACACGGATGCCCCACTCGGAGCAGCAGAAACAGTAGGGGCAATAATTGGAGCATTTATTTTCATCTATATGCCGGGCTGGCTGGCATGGCGACTATCCAAGAAACGGGCTGGAGCGGGTAATCTAGCCGTGTGCCTGCTCAGCGGTCTCTTCATTGCCGGTAACAGTCTCATTATCTTTGGCAACTGGACACGCAGTCAGCAGATACAAAAGGCAGACGCCATCTACCAGAAAGCGCAAAGCTTCAGAGACTCAACAATGGAAGCTGTCCGCAATGGGGAAAACAATCCCAGAGAGATTCTGGCGAACATGGACGAGATCACCTCGGATATAGAGCAATACGGTACCGAGACGAAGAGCGAAACTGAAGCTACCACCTATAAAGTGATGGGAAAGTTTCTTCGCGACCTGCAGGCTAAGCTGAACGAATTTATCACAGCCAACGAACGATTCACTGAAGGGGTATATTTTGATGCGAAAAAGTATGAGTCCTCTGAGCAAATCGCCGAGGCTCGTTCACTCATTCCAGCGTATGAACAGGCTGCGCGGGAGGTTGCCACATTCTACACAGATATCCCCTCCTATCTGGAGCAGCGACTATCTCTGGGAGGCCTAAGCGCCAGCCAAATCCAAAGCATTCAGCAAAGCACGATGCAGGAAATGGGAGAAAACAGATACCGCCTCATCATTCAGCTTTACCGGACCCACACCGAGTACGCAGCCAGCACAGACAAATTCCTAAAGCTGCTCGAAGACAACTGGGGGAAATGGGCATACGATGTTGAGTCAGAGACACTCCTCTTTGATGATGACGACACCCTGGCCATTTACAGACAGCGCCTGGATCGGCTCATACACCTGGAGGACAAGGCCGCTGAGATCACGCAGGCCCTGAGCACACCTGGCGCACTAGATTCCAAATAAACTTCTCCTAAAACCTCCGCAGAGATCTGGAAATCCGATAAGGCATCCCGTTACACAACGGTCTTACAGCATATGGGAGAGCCCTTGGGGCTTGCTGCGGCGGCGGTAGCGGCGGAGCAAGGAGACCACCACGAAGACAGCGAGTGCGAAGCCAGCTACCATGAAAATGATGCCACCGTACCCGGTGCCAGAAGCGACCGCAGTGGATTCCCCCGACGCGCTAGCCATGCCGCGCGAGGCTGAAAAAGACAACAGAACTAAAAATTTACAGAATACCCTCATCATTGGCCCGTAGTATAGACTTATAAATCTACATACTTCAGCACATCTCCCATGTGAAGATGTTACCCCATACCGAAATAGAGACTATGCAAAATTTGGTTGGTTTTGCAAGAGACTAAAATGCAAATTCCCGGCGTCAGATTTTTCAAGATTGCCTCATCTGGAACAATGGACATCGTCAGCGTGTCGCGTGTGCGAGACGCCATGAAACGCTTTCTTCTCCCTATCCTGGCCCTTTCGGGCCTCCTCTCCTCTCTCAGCCTGACGGCAGCCCCGCCGCCTCTGTCCACCCCCACCCTGCCCGTGTCCGAGATCCGGCCCGGCATGCAGGGCGAGTGGAACACGGTGATCTCCGGCTCGCAGATCGAGACCTTTCGCTTTGAGGTGCTGGGCACGGCCCGGAACTTCAGCGGCCCACAGCGGGACATCATCATCGCGCGCGCGCTGGATGAGAGCCAGATCGTGAGCGGCCCGGTCGCCGGGATGAGTGGCAGCCCCTGCTTTATCGACGGCAAGCTCGTCGGCGCCTACGCCTACGGCTACACCTGGCCCAAGCAGCAGACCATCATCGGCATCACCCCCATCGCCGACATGATGGAAACCTTTGAGAAGGAGGCCGAGCGCCGCCCCGACAAGGCCCGCCAGGCCGGATACCCCGCCTATGAGCAGCAAAACCCGCATTGGCAGCCCCAGAGCGGCCACGATCAGATGAGCGGCCTGCCGCTGGACAGCAAGCTCAAGCCCCTGCCCAGCCCGCTGATGATCTCCGGCGTGAGCGAAACAACCCTGAAAGCCTTTGGCGGGGAGTTCGCCAAGCGTGGAGTCACCCCGATGCAGGCCCCCATCGGGACAACCTCCGACCTGGTAGCCGATGACATTCAGACCGCCAGCCCCGTAGCGGGTGTGCTCATGACGGGAGACTTTCAGTTCGCAGGAGTAGGCACGGTTACCTGGCGCGAGGGCGACCAGGTCCTGGCCTTCGGGCACCCCTTCTTCGCGAGCGGCGACGATAACATGCCCATGGCCCCGGCCGAGATCATCACCGTCATCCAGAGCCTGCCCAGCTCCTTCAAGCTCGCCAATGTCGGCCCCGTCGTCGGCAGGATTTATCAGGACCGCCTCACGGCAATCGCTGGTGAGGTAGGCAGCCCACCGCCCATGACGGATGTATCCATCCACATCAGCGGTCCCGGCACTGCCGACAAATCCTTCTCCAGCCAGCTCTACCAGAGCCGCCAGTGGTCGCCGCTGATCAGTGCCATCGCGCTGCTTGAGACGCTCAACAACACGATGGAAGCATCCGCCGAGCAGACCTTCTACGTTGAGGTGACCATGGATGTGGCCGGGTTTGAGCCGCTGGTCTTTGACCGCGTCGCCACAGGCCCCTCCGGAGCGGTACGCACCGCCTTTCAGTTTTTAAACGACTACGACCTGCTCCTGAACAATCCCTTCGGGATGGCCGAGGTGAAGTCCATCTCGGTGGAGATCAAGATCGTGGACGAGTGGATCTACAGCTCCCTTTACTCGATCCAGATCCTCAGCGGGCAGCTACAGCCCGGGGAGTCGCTGGAGCTGGCCGTCACGCTCAACAACTATCTGGAGGAGCGGACGCGGCATCACTTCAGCGTGCCGATCCCGGCGGGCACCTCCGGCGAGGAGCTGACCGTCTTTGTCGGCGATGCCGAGGCTGCGGACAGTCTGGATCATGGTGGCCTGCTCAACACCGCCGACTCGCTGGCGGGTATCGTGAACGCCATACGGGCCGAGCGCAGCAACCACCGACTCTACGTCAAAGTCCTCCGCAAAGCCAAAGGGCTGAACGTCAACGGCCAGCGTCTGGGAGAGCTGCCCGCCTCCGTACGGGCGCTGCTGGACTCCGACCGCAGCCCCACTCCCGTCACTGACACCGACAGCGTTACCCTCTGGGAGACCTCCCTCGAAGTCCCCGGTGTATTCAACGGTGAATACACCTTGCCCGCCCGCATCCAGTAACCCCTTTCGACCGCACCGATGAAAAAACTTCTCCTGACCACCCTCGCCTCTCTGGGAGCAGCCGCGTCCCTGAGCGCCGTCCAGACCTTTTCTGTCCTCCAGGCAGACTACACGGCCTTCGCCAGCGGCGAGCCCAAGGACGTCTCCCTCTCCAATCTGGGCGAGATCGGCCTAGCCCCCACCCTGGAGCAGCTCACCGTCCTCGACGACCCGGTCATCTGGCGGGCTGTCGCTGACAAGCAGGGGAATCTTTACCTCGGCACTGGCAAGGAGGGCACCGTCTACAAGATGACCCCCACCGGCGAGATCGAGACCGTTTTCTCGCCGGAGGAAATCCTCACCCGCGCACTGGTGCTCGACGACGAGGGCAACCTCTACGTCGGCACCTCACCGCAAGGCCGCGTATACCGCATCCCGCCCGGCCAGCGGCCCGAGATCTACTTCGACCCCGCCGACGAGTACATCTGGGACATGATCTTTGACAAGGACGGCAATCTCTACGTCGCCACCGGAGCCGCCGGGACCATTTACAAGCTCAAGCCCGACTTCAAGCCCGGCGATGAGGCGGTGAAGTGGTTCGAAACCGACCGCGCCCACGTCACGACCCTGACCTTTGACCCCGAGGGTAACCTGCTCGCCGGAACGGCTCCCCGCGCCTATCTCTACCGTATCGCCCCCGACGGCACGGGAACCGTCATCTACAATGCCGGTACGGATGAAATCTCAGGCGTGAGCACCGCCGAGGACGGCACCGTATACTTCTCCACGCTGCACGTCTCCGGTAACGAACCGAAGAAAGACAAGAACGGCTCCGCGCAGAACCTGCCCGACATCCTGGAGCGACTTGAGCGCAGCACGGGCACCCGCAATCGTGGCGGCCCCGGCGACAAGGACGAACCCGATGAACCCACCGCCTCCAAGGCACCGAGCCTCCTTTTCGCGCTCGGTACGGATGGCTTTGCCGAGCCGCTGTGGTCTCCGGTCAACATGAACATCTGCACCTTTCTGCCGCGCCCGGATGGCAGCTTTCTGATCGGTGCCAGCGAGGATGGCAGCCTTTTCAGCGTTAATGATCTCACCCAGTGGAGTCTGCTGCAGTGTGCCGAGAGCGGAGGTGAGGTGACTGATCTTGTGTCCGTCCCCGGCGAGGAAGGAGCCGTCTACGTCCTCACCAGTAACCCCGGCGCCGTCTACAAACTTTCGGGCCGTCCTGCCGCGAGCGGGAGCTTTACCTCCGAGCCGGTCGATGCGGAGATCATTGCCCGCTGGGGGACGCTGCGACTCTTTGGCAGCGCCACTCAGGAGGTCCCCGGCATCAACTGGGAGACCCGCACCGGTAACTCCCCCCAACCCGACGCGACCTGGAGTGCCTGGACCGGCCTGAAGGACCACACCGTGGCCAGCCCTCCCGGACGCTACCTGCAGTACAAAGCCGCCTTTGACCAGCCCGAGGCCCTCCTGCGCGGCGTGCGACTCTTTTACACCACCCCCAACTCAGCACCCCTGGTCAGCCGGATCAACGTCCTGCCCGGCGGCCTGACCATCATCTCTATCCCTCCGAAGCCCTCCCCGATCAGTGTCGCCCAACTGACAGGCAGCAACGACCCGGCCGGGCTGGAGCAGGAGCCGCCGCCCATCCAGCAGATTCGCCCCCTAGGCGAGAGCGGGTTTTTCTCGGCAGGCTGGCGCGCCTATGACCCCAACGGCGACGAGCTCGTCTACGCCGTCGCCATCAAGCCTGACAGCGACAGCGAGTGGATCACCCTGACCGATGACCTTGATGTGAATGTCTTCTCCTTCAATACCCGCGGCTTGGACGATGGCTACTACCGGCTAAAAGTCACCGCCTCCGATCAGCTCGACAACCCGCCCGACGAGGCACGCACCGGCACCAAGATCAGCCAGCCCTTTCTGGTGGATAACACCGCGCCCGTCGTCACCCTGGAAACCCAGAAGCACAACGACGACAACACCGTGCTCGTCTTTACCGCCACGGACAAGAGCAGCGTCATCGCCGCCGCCAGCTACGTGCTCGACGGCGGGGCACCTGTCACCCTCCAGCCCGAGGACGGGATCTTTGACGCGCAGGAGGAAATCTTCCGCATCAAGCTCGACAGCCCCAAGCCCGGCCCCCACAGCATCGTGGTCGAGGTGCTCGACGAGTCTGCCAACCGCGGAGTCGCCCAGACAACCTTCACCGTGGAGGCTCAGCCAGAAGACTCATCGAGCAATTAGCCTGCTCCAAGCATCCCAAACCAGCACAAGACAATCCTACCGGCTATTCGTGAGGACACCCCAATAAGTCGTTCTAATTTTATAAATTAACAAATATTTGACAAATCATCCAGCCTTAATGCTAATACTGGTGAAGTAACATCCCACTAGTATTAAGGACATGATGAAAACAAATCTACTCGCTACTCTCGCCATCCTCGCCCTCAGCGCTATACCGTCTTTCGGGGCCATCAACATCAGTTTCAGCTACGATCCCAACACAAATACAACGACTGCCTACTACTCAGGCTCCTGGGTGGCCTCCTTCAATAACTTCTCCTCATATTCAGAAATTGATATAAGTCCGACGGCGTTTTACGCCATTGATGGTTGGTTTATGCTTTCGGGCGATGATTTCGAAGGCGTGACTTTCGCCTGGGGCGAAGCGACAGCCGACAGCCAGGATGGCGACTTCCTCGCCTTCGATAGCGAACGTCTCTACGCCCCCTCGGGCTATGTGAGCGGCGACGATATTAATGGCAGCCTGACTTTTGAAGAAACCACTCTGGCCGACCTCGGACTGAGCCTTGGCCAAACCGACACCTACACCTCACAGAGTGGAAACAATACCGTCAGCTTTGAAGCCGTCCAGGTCCCCGAGACCTCAACCTACGCCTTTGGCCTCGGCTTGGTTGCCATCGGATATGCAATCATCCGCGGACGCGGGCGACGATAGACATTGAGGATCTTTACCTTAGCAGTTTACGGATAAAAAAGCAGCGCGCTTGTCCAAGCGCGCTGCTTTTTTATGCAATGCTGTAGCGTGCCAACGGTTTCCGCCCGCAGGACACGTTAAATGTGCCGCTCGCCCCTAGAAGCTCATCGACTCGCCGGGGGCCAGCACATGGCCTTCGCAGACGATGTCCTCGGCTCCCGAGAGCTTCGAGACGAACGACATCGGATCGATCTCAATCGGCGGGAAGGTATTGTAGTGGCAGGGCACGACACGCTTGGCCTTTAAGAATGACACGGCCTTGACCGCCTCGAAGGGCCCCATGGTGAAATGCCCACCGATGGGCACCATTGCCAGGTCGATATCGTGCTGCTCGCCGGTCAGCTTCATATCCATGGTCAGCGCCGTGTCGCCAGCATGGTAAAAGGTCTGCCCCTGCGACATGACGAGGATGCCTGCCGGCTCCCCCATGTAGATGGGCAGGCCGTCCGGCCCCGGATAGCTGGAGCTGTGGTGCGCCGTGGTCAGCTTGACATGGCCAAAGGGAAATGCCGACGGACCTCCGAGGTTCATCGCAACGGTGCGCAGGCCCTTGTGCCCGCAGTAGGAGGCCAGCTCATAGGTGGCGATGACGGGCGCATCGTTGGCCTTGGAAATCGTCTCGGTGTCGCCGTAGTGGTCAGCGTGCCCGTGCGTCAGCAGGATGTAGTCGCACTTGATGTCCTCGGGCTTGACGGGGCAGAGGGGGTTGTCGGAGAGGAAGGGGTCGAACAGCAGCTTGTGCTCTTCGGTTTCAAGCAAACAGGCGGAATGTCCAAAGTAGGTCAGTTTCATAAGTCCGATTGTAAGAAGCCGTCCCTCACACGAAAAGGATGAATTTCACCTCAGACCAACAATCCGCCCGCAGCGCTTTATTTTAAGGGCCGGCGCGGCTATAATTCTTCGCATGCGTCACCATCTGCATGCCGAGCTGGAGCTGCCCCTGCCTATCGGGGAGGTGTTCGACTTTTTCTCCAAGGCTGAGAACCTCCAGCGCATCACCCCGCCGAGTCTCGGGTTCGAGATACTCACGCCGCTGCCGATCAAGATGAAGGTCGGCACGCTGATCGACTACCGCATAAAGATCTCCGGCCTGCCCATGCGCTGGCGCACCCACATCCCGGTCTGGGACCCGCCACATGAGTTTGTCGATGAGCAGCTCAAAGGCCCATACCGCAGCTGGGTCCATCGCCACCGCTTCGAGGAGATCGACAGCGGCCGCACCCGCATCCTCGACGACGTCACCTATGTGCTGCCCCTCACCCCCTTGGGCGACCTCGCCTACCCGTTCATCAAGCGCCAGGTCGAGACCATCTTCCGCTATCGCAACGAAATGATCCCGAAGCTGCTGCCGGAGGCGTAACGCCTACCGACGGCGCACCCGCTTGAGACCGATCACCAGGAGGCAGGCACCGCCGAGGATCGCTGCATAGGTGCTCGGCTCGGGGACATTAGAGTCCACGAGGGTGACGTCGATAAGGTGTTCGGCATCTGAGGCCGTGGCGTAATATAGCCCATCGCCGACCACCGTTGACAAGTTAGCCCAGAGCGAAGCCAACGCGCCCTCGGTCGTCTCCGTCAGCGTCATCGTGCCGTCACCCCAAGGCGTCAGGCTGTCGCTGCCAGAGTCGTGCCTCACCAGGAAATCAGCGGCATCCCCGGTCCTGCCATAGGACAAAATCAGGTCTGTGCCCGTCGAGGTCGCCACAGCCAGCCCCGCGTCCTCCCACGAGCTCAGGTATAAATACAGATCGATCGACAACTCACTCTGCGTGGATTCCGAGTAGAGATAGAGCGCCGAACCGGTATGCCATGGGCCGTCCGCCTGAATATTGTCCTCTTTGGAGGCAATAACGACTCCCGTAATATCGATCCAGAGCCCTCCTGAAAAAACGTCGCTCGTATCGCCCAGGACGGAGCCGCCCCCCGTAGTCGAGGTCGGGGCCGAGCCCGCAGAGGCGATCACGATCGTCCCGGCAGTGGAATCATAGGTGAAGGTAATGGAGATCGCCGCGTCAGCAGCGGGCACAGCAAGGAGGGAGCCGAGGGCACACAGGGCCAGAAGGGGCTTCGGCGCAGATGACAGGGCTCTTGCGAGCGCAGTAAAGATGTTCATAATCTCGTTGGCTGGGGTTTAGGGTAAGAATCCATTCTTACAAAAACTAACTGTATTATCAATAGATAACAGCCCCCATTAAGCTCTTCAAAATAACGTTACACCCTTCGAGCTCTTTTCTCGAATATCCCCAACAGAGCACTCCGACAACCGGATACCGGGAGCCTTCACTCAAGCCCGATAAGATCGCATGGCCGGCACCTGCCTTCACCTCCGTAATTCCGCGCTTGCCTCACGGGACAGGTTTTGCGTGACTCTGTGGCTTTTCTGCCATGAAACGTACGCACACCTGCAGCCAGCTTTCCAAGCCCGATGTGGACTCAGCCGTGACCTTGATCGGCTGGGTTGAATCCGTCCGCGACCACGGCGGCGTCCTTTTCGTGGACCTGCGCGACCGCGAGGGCATGACCCAGGTCGTGTTCGACCCGGACTTCCCGGAGATCCACGAGCGCGCCGGGCACCTCAAGGACGAGTCCGTGATCCAGATCACCGGTAAGGTCCGCGCCCGCTCCGCCGAGACCGTCAACGCCAAGATGGCCACCGGCGAGATCGAGGTCTACGCCGACTCGCTGCTCGTGCACAACGCCTGCGATACGCTGCCCTTCCCGCTGGAGGAAGAGAAGGCCGAGAAGGTTAACGAAGACCTGCGCCTGACCTACCGCTACCTGGACTTGCGCCGCCAGAAGATGCTCAACCTGCTCAAGCTGCGCAGCAAGGCCTCCAAGAGCGTTCGCGACTATCTCGACGAAAACGGCTTCCTCGACATCGAGGTGCCCATCCTTTTCAAGAGCACCCCCGAGGGCGCGCGCGAGTTTCTCGTGCCCAGCCGCCTCAACCCCGGTGACTTCTACGCCCTCAGCCAGTCCCCCCAGCAGTACAAGCAGATGCTCATGGTGGCCGGTGTCGAGCGCTACTACAGCATCGCCCGCTGCTTCCGCGACGAGGACCTGCGCGCTGACCGCCAGCCGGAGTTCACCCAGATCGACATGGAGATGTCCTTCATCGAGCGCGACGACATGTACGGGCTGATCGAGGGTATGCTCAAAAAGGTCTGGAAGGACGTGCTCAATGTCGACATCCCCACACCTTTCCCGCGCCTGCCCTACCCGGACGCCATGAACCGCTACGGCTCCGACAAGCCGGACACGCGCTTCGAGCTCGAAATCCAGGACTTTACCGAAGAGTTTTCCAACTCCTCCTTCAAGGTCTTCAAGGGTGCCATCGACAAGGGCGGCTGCCTCAAGGCCTTTAACGCCAAGGGCCTCGGTGACATCACCCAGGGCGAGGTAAAGAACCTCGAAGACATTGCCAAGACCCTCGGTGCCAAGGGCCTGGCCTACATCGTCGTGCGCGGCGATGACCCGGCCAACTGGCGCTCCCCGATCCTCAAGTTTATCTCTGAGGAAGAGCTCAAAGCCCTGCGCGAGCGCCTCAACATCGAAGACGGCGACTTGATCTTCTTCGCAGCCACCGGCTGGGAGCAGGCCTGCGCCATTCTCGGGCGTATCCGCCTGGAGGCCGCCCAGCTGCTCGTCAAGCGCGGCAAGATGGAGATTTCCTCCGACCAGTACAACTTCCTCTGGGTCGTGGACTTCCCGCTCATGCTCTTTGATGAGGAAGCCGGTCGCTACGTGGCCTCGCACCACCCCTTTACCGCACCCGTTCCGGAAGACATCGAAAAGCTCGATACTGACCCGAAGAACATCCGCTCGCAGGCCTACGACGTAGTCCTCAACGGCTCCGAACTCGGCGGCGGCTCGATCCGTATCCACCAGCCCGAGCTTCAGAACAAGGTCCTGCGCGACGTGCTCGGCATGAGCGAGGAAATCGTCGAAAGCCGCTTCGGGTACATGCTCAAGGCCTTCAACTTCGGCGCCCCTCCGCACGGCGGGATCGCCCTGGGCCTCGACCGCATGTGCGCGATCCTCGGCAAGACCAAGAGCATCCGCGACGTCATCGCCTTCCCGAAGACCCAGAAGGGGCAGGACCTGATGGCCTCCGTCCCCGGTCCGGTCCAGCCCAAGCAGCTCCGCGATGTGCATGTCGCTTCGGTTGACCTGCCCGAGTAAGCTCCGGCCCTACAAAGATTAAGCCTCAGGCGACAGTAGAGCTAAAGGACTCTTCATTTTTATCCAAAGCCCCGCACGGCAAAAGCTGTAGCGGGGCTTTTTTGTGCCCGATTACACCGATATCCGGCCCCTCTCGCAGGGAGTGTTTCAGGCCCTGTTTTCGACGCCGATTTCGTTTTTAACGTAATTTTATCCGGCGCTCAGAGCGAAAAAGACAGAATGCGAAAAGAGCTTAAAGCGAGCAACTTACCGCATTTGCACAAAAAGTAAGCTGTGTAAAATTGGTGCACATCGGGATCATTTTTTAGGCGTTACCCCGTGGAGAGCGCGTGTTGGCACGCACGCTGCTATATCGCCTACGCCTAAACTCAAACGTGAAACCAGAAACGCTCTGATTTCAAACAAACCCTAAACAATATCATGATAACTAAACTCAGATTCTGGAAGTTTCTGCTGCTTGGACTCGGCCTGGCCTTTATCGCCAGCTCCACCTCCATGGCACAGGAAGTCGATAAACTGACCGAGGGCGCCGCCCTTGAAACCTACGAAGGTTTCATGAGCACCCCCGCTTCAGCCTACTTCACGGTCAGCAACCTGTGGATCCTCATTTCCGCCGCGCTGGTCTTCATCATGCACCTCGGCTTCTCCTGCGTGGAGACCGGTCTGACCCAGAGCAAGAACACGGTGAACATTCTGTTCAAGAACGTGTTCATCGTCTGCATGGGCGTCATCGTGTATGCTCTGTGGGGCTTCAACGCGATGTACCCGGGCGACTTCAACGGCTTCTTCGCCGCTGGCAGCCCGATCCCGAGCATGTTCGCCGATGAAGACATCTTCGGCAACATGACCAGCGCCTACGCTGACTACACCTACTGGGCCGACTTCATCTTCCAGGCCATGTTCGCCGCTACCGCTGCGACCATCGTCTCCGGTGCCGTGGCCGAGCGCATCAAGCTCTCCAGCTTCATGGTCTACGCCACGATCCTGGTGTGCTTCATCTACCCGATCACGGGCTCCTGGGAATGGGGCGGCGGCTGGCTGAACAACTTCAGCGGCGGTGAAAAGGAATTCATGGACTTCGCCGGTTCCTCGCTGGTGCACGCCTTCGGTGGTTACGCTGCCTTGGCTGCTGTTATCCTGCTGGGCGCTCGTAAGGGCAAGTACGTCAACGGTAAGGTCAAGCCGATCCTCGGCCACTCCATGCCGCTGGCTGCCATCGGTGTGTTCATGCTGTTCTTCGGCTGGTTCGGGTTTAACGGTGGTTCCGTGCTCAGCGCTGACCCGCAGCTCGTGTCCTTCGTCTTCGTGACGACCACGCTCGCCGGTTGTGCTGGTGGCCTCGGTGCCATGTTCACCTCCTGGATCCTGCTCAAGAAGCCGGACCTCTCCATGGGCCTCAACGGTATCCTCGCCGGTCTCGTCGGTATCACCGCTGGTGCTGACACGATCCCGCCGTGGTCTGCCGTTCTCGTCGGCGTCATCGCTGGTGTCATCGTCGTGATCGCCGTTCTGTTCTTCGACAAGATCAAGATCGACGACCCGGTTGGTGCTATCTCCGTCCACGGCATCTGCGGTAACTTCGGCACGATCGCCGTTGGTATCTGGGGCGGCGGCTTCTTCATGTCGCAGCTCATCGGTACGGTGGCCATTTCCGCCTTTGCATTCATTTGCTCCTTCATCATCTTCGGCATCGTCAAGGCCATCATGGGCGTCCGCGTGAGCGAAGAAGAAGAGAGCGAAGGCCTCGACATCGGCGAGCACGGTCAGGAATCCTATCCGGACTTCGCTCCCGCCACGAAGGGTTAATCGGGTGGAATTTACCTTGATTCCACGTAACCTATCTGAATGCTAACAGAAAAGGAAAATTGCCATGAAGCTCATTAAAGCGATTATCAAGCCCTTCAAGCTGGAGGAAGTTAAAGAAGCTCTCTCCGAAATCGGCATCGAAGGCATGACCGTCACCGAGGTCAAAGGTTTCGGACGCCAGAAAGGCCATACCGAAATCTACCGCGGCAGCGAATACACCGTCGACTTTCTCCCGAAGGTCATGGTGGACATCGCCGTGTCGGACGACGTCGTAGCCAAGACCGTTGAGGCTGTCTCCAAGGCCGCCAAGACGGGTAAGATCGGCGACGGCAAGATCTTCGTCCTCCCGCTGGACGAAGTGATCCGCATCCGCACTGACGAAAAGGGCGACGGAGCCATCTAAGGCACCTCCCTCTCTAGCGAGTCATTTCACAGGCCGGGGTCCGCAAGGACCCCGGTTTTTTTATGCCACCAGCGATAAATCCATCGCAGCGAGAGACATAGGGCCGATACAGGCCCATACTGCGCACAGTCTCCGCCCAGGTAACGCTATCGCCCAGTGTATAAAATTTTACCTCTCCTCGGAGGTGTTCAAAGATTTGCCATTGTCGGCTGGCGTGAGGCCGAGAATAAAGGGCGCAGCGATTTCCGCCCACGAGGCGGGATCAATCTCCTGCCCCGAGCGCTCCTCTCCCCAGTGGGCTTTGAGCATATCGGTATCCACCACGCCGGGAGAAAGCGGCACGCAGGCCAGCCCCTTGGGCAAATCCAGCGCCACGGCTTTGCTCAGCCCCTCGACGGCATGCTTGGAGGCGACATAGGCGGAGAAATTCTTCACCGCAAAGCGCCCCACCCCGGAGCTAATATTGACCACGATCCCGCTCCCGCGGGCGATCATCCCCGGCAGGAAGGCCCGCATGACATTGGCCGGGCCTTTCACATTCGTATCGATAACGGAATCGTAATCCTCCTGCGACAGCTCCCAGAAGGCCTTTCCCGGATGCGCCACTGCGGCGTTGTTGATCAATAGATCCGGTGCCCCGAAACGGTCCTGCACATCGAGCGCCCAGGCCTGCACAGACTCGGTGTCGAGCACATCCACCACGGACAGGTAGGGATAAGGATCGAGCGCGCGTCGCACCTCCTCCACCGCCTCAAACCGTCGCCCGCAGCCGATGACCGTATGGCCGAGACGCGTAAACTTTTCCACCAGGGCACGGCCCAGGCCACGGGTAATACCTGTCAGGACGATCTTGCGCGGAGATTCGGTGCTCATGCCCCTACGATGCCTTATTTTCCGTCGTCTGGCCAGTGCTGAGCCGTTTTTTACACAGCCACAGCCCCAATAAGAGACAAACTCACGCTGCGCGTAAAGAGTCCGTCACGGAACGCTTTTTGCTTTTATTGGGCACCGGGGAGGTATTCGATAGTCTTAGATATATGGAAGTGACTTTTTTAGGGACGGGCACCTCGCAGGGGGTTCCCATGATCGCGCACGAGAATGAGGGCTGCGACCTGACGAATACGAAAAACTGGCGCACCCGCTGCGCCATGCACATCGTGATGGACGGCTGGCACGTCCAGATCGACGCCGGACCGGAGTTCCGGCTGCAGTGCCTGCGCCATGACCTACGCCAGATCGATACCTTTATCCTGACCCACGGGCACGCCGACCACATCATGGGCATGGACGACCTGCGGCGCTTCTGCGACCTGCGCAACTTCAGCGCGCTGGAGGTGTACAGCTCCGAGGAGGGCCTGACCCGCCTGCGCCAGGTGTTCCCCTATGCCATCGGCGACAAACCCGTCCGCAAGGGCTACGCGGCCTTTCGCCCCATCCCCATGCCCGAAAAGCTGGAGACCCCCGGCGGCGATATTTACTCCACCCTGCTCCCGCACGGCGGTTTTGAATCACTGGGCCTGGTCTTCGTGGAAAAGTCCACCGGCAGCAAATTTGTCTACTACAACGACTGCAAGGAGATCACTCCGCGCGGCTACGAACTCGCCGAGGGCGCGGCAGCGGTCGTGCTGGACGGGCTCCGCCCCACCGAGCACCCTAGCCACATGACCATCGACGAGGCCACCGAGGCCGCCCTCAAAATCGGTGCCCCCCAGAGCTGGCTCACGCACCTGACTTTCCAGGTCGATCACGCCACCTGGGAGGCCAAGCTCCCCGAGACCGTCCACCTGGCCTACGACGGGCTCAAGCTCACGCTCTGAGCGTGATTCGCCCCGCGAAGACACCCGGCGCGTCAGTTACGGCTTGCGCCTGAACGCGCACGGGCCGAATCTTTGCGGCGTGAATGCTAAGGCAAACAGCGGGCAGGTGAGCGTCCGCATCATTCCGTGCCTCGATGTCCACGCCGGGCGCGTGGTCAAGGGCGTGAATTTCGTTAACCTGATCGACGCGGGCGACCCCGTCGAGCAGGCCAAAGCCTATGAGGCTCAGGGCGCGGACGAGCTGGTCTTTCTGGACATCACCGCCTCCAGCGACGAGCGCGCGATCATGCGCGAGGTAGTCGAGCGCACCGCCTCGGAGTGCTTCATGCCCGTGACCGTGGGCGGTGGCCTGCGCACCGTGGACGACATCCGCGCCATGCTGAATGCCGGAGCGGACAAGGTCTCCCTCAACACCGCTGCCGTGCAAAACCCGCAGCTCATCCGCGAGGCCTCGGACATTTTCGGTAACCAGTGCATCGTCGTCGCCGTAGACGCAAAGAATGTAGCACCCGGCAAATGGAAAGTGTTCACTCACGGTGGACGCCGCGAGACGGAATGGGATGCCATCGAGTGGGCGCGCGAAGTCGTGCGCCTCGGCGCTGGCGAAATCCTGCTCACCAGCATGGACGCGGACGGTACCAAGGCCGGCTACGACATCGAGCTGACGCGCGCCGTGAGCGAGGCAGTAGAAGTCCCCGTCATCGCCTCGGGTGGTGCGGGCAGCCTCGACCACCTCGTTGATGTGCTGCAGCAGGGCAAAGCCAGTGCTGTGCTCGCAGCCTCGATCTTCCACTTTGGCACGTACTCGATTCTGCAGGCTAAAGAAAAGATCGCCTCGGCCGGGCTTCCGGTACGACTGCCGCTTGAGGCTTGAGCCCGTGCCCAGTCCCGTTAGTTTCTGAGCTATGAAATTCCCTAAAATCGCCTCTGATCTGCCCAAGGAGCTCACCATCCTGGCCGGAATCCTGATCGCACTGGGCGCGCTGGCGCTTGTGCGTACCGTCATTTCGCTAACCATGCAGGGTGGCCACAATGTCGACTTCCTCATCCTGATGCTGCTGGCCGGTTACGGGCTCCTGCGACTGAAGCCCTACTGGCGCCTGTTTACTCTGACCATCTCGGTCTTCGTCCTGGTCTTTACGGCGATGCCGCTGATCTTCGCCCTGCTCAGGTGGAGCCAGCCCTATCCTCCCGGCCAGACCGTCGGCTTTCAGGTCTACTTCTGGTTTGTCACCGTGATGGGGATCGGAGCCAGCGCCTGGGCCCTGTACGTGCTCAATAAGCCCTCCATCGCAAGGCTCTTCACGAAGTAGCAGGACAGAGTCCTGCACCTGTAATCCTACGGGTCACCCAGGCATTTTCAGGAGAAAATGCCATCACTCACCCTCGACGGCGAGCAGGGCCCGCCACGGGAGCATGGCGCACTTGACGCGGGGCGGCAGGTGGCGAATGCCTCCCAGCGCGGCCACATCTTCCCAGTAGTCCGTCTCCGCCTCGTCCGGCTCAGCTCCGGTCAGGAAGCTCCGAAAGCGCTCCGCCAAGGCCTGTGCCTCGGGGACCGTCAGCCCACGGATACGCTCCCCCATGAGGGAGCACGAGGCCCGCAGCACGGCGCTTCCAGCCGCTTCCCAGCCCACAGCAGTGATGGTACCGTCCGCACCTGTTTCCAGAGTCAGCCGCACCTTGTCCCCGGCCTCCGGGTTCTCAGCCTCGGCCCGGTAGGCAGGCGCAGCCAGCAGCCCCTGCCCACGCGGGTGCTTGCTGTGGTCGAGCAGGATTTCCTGATAAAGCTCCGGAGTCAGCGGCATAAGCTTAAACTCAATCACGCCCGCAGCCGTGAATCAATCGCGGACTCCGGTGCGATTAATTCCGGCATTTGGCTTGCGGGATGCTGTTTTTGATTTAGGTTCTCAACTAAGAATGATTCCAAATAAGCAGACAGAAACCCTGCTCGCAGATCGGCCTTCTCCGGAAACGATCGCAGCGTGGCGTCAGGACTTTCCCATTCTCGGACGTGAGGTCAACGGCAAGCCCTTGATCTATCTCGACAACGGTGCTTCCTCGCAAAAACCGCGCGCCGTCATCAACCGCCTGGAGCACTACTACGCCCACGAGCACGCCAACATCCACCGCGGTGTGCACGTGCTCAGCCAGGAGGCCACTGGTGCCTACGAAGCCGCCCGCGAGACCGTGGCCCGCTATCTCAATGCCGCCGAGGCCCGCGAATGTATCTTCACCCGCGGGGCCACCGAGGCGATTAACCTCGTGGCCAGCTCGTGGGGCGGGGCCAACCTCCAGGCGGGTGACGAGGTGCTGCTCACCGTGATGGAGCACCACGCCAACATCGTCCCGTGGCAGATGCTCGAAACGCGCCTCGGCATCAAGCTCGTGGTCGCCCCGATTTCAGATGAGGGCGAGCTACTCGTCGAAGAGTGGGAAAAGCTCATCAGCCCGCGCACGAAGCTGGCCGCCTTTTGCCACGCCTCCAACTCGCTCGGCACGGTCAATCCGGCCAAGGCCATGATCGCCAAAGCCCACGCCAAGGGCGTGCCAGTCCTGCTGGACGGGGCACAGTCCAGCGCCCACATGAAGATCGACGTGCGCGATCTGGACTGCGACTGGTTCGTGTGCAGCGGGCACAAGATTTTCGGCCCCACCGGGATCGGCGTCCTCTACGGTAAGGCCGCCCTGCTCGGCGCCATGCCCCCCTATCAGGGCGGTGGTGACATGATCGACGTGGTGAGCTTCTCCGGGACGACCTTTCGCGGGCTGCCGGAGCGCTTCGAGGCAGGCACTCCGAACATCGCCGGTGCCATCGGCCTGGCCGCCGCCTTTGACTACCTGGACAGCATTGGCCATGAGGCCATCGCCGCCCAGGAGCAGGACCTGCTCGCCTATGCCACCGCCCAGCTTCAGCAGATAGAGGGGCTGACCATTTACGGTCGCGCAGCCGAAAAGGTCTCACTCATTTCCTTTATGATCGACGGGCTCCACCCCAACGACATCGGCACGATGCTCGATATGGACGGCATCGCCGTGCGTACCGGGCACCACTGCACCATGCCGCTGTGGGAGCGCTTCGGGCTGACCGGCACCACCCGCGCCTCCTTCGCCTTTTATAATACTCGCGAGGAAATCGACGCACTCATTACCAGCCTGAATAAAATCCGCCGCCTCTTCCTCGGCTAGCGGAGTACCTCCGCTGGCACTGATGGCTCCACGAAGGTGGAGCCATGGGCAACGGTGATTAACGCCAATTCAAACGAGCTTCGTCTGGCATCGCTTGCGCAATCCTTGTGGTAGGCACGCTGGGCCGCAGCGACAGAGCACCTCAGCGTCGTGTGCGGTCACACCCCGCAATAATGCGCTTGCAACGACGGCGGGTCGTGGGCACTCCTTTTGGCCATGAGCAAAGTCGTTATTGTCGGAGCCGGTGGTGTCGGGAAAGTGGTCGCACACAAGTGCGCCCAGGCTGAAAACATCTTTACGGATATTCTGCTGGCCTCGCGCACGGTGGAGAAGTGCGACCTCATCGCCGAGGAGATCCAGCGCATGCGTGGCAAGACCATCCGCACCTGCGCACTCGATGCCGACAACGTACCGCAAGTCACCCGTCTGCTCGAATCGGAAAAGCCGGACCTGCTGATCAACGTCGCCCTCCCCTATCAGGACCTGAACCTGATGGACGCCTGCCTCGCCGCTGGCGTCGACTACATCGACACCGCCAACTACGAGCCGCTCGATACGCCTAAGTTCGAGTACAAGTGGCAGTGGGCCTACAAGGAGCGCTTCAAGGAGGCCGGCCTGATGGCTCTGCTCGGCTCGGGCTTCGACCCCGGCGTGACAAATGTCTTCTGCGCTTACGCCCAAAAGCACCTCTTTGACGAGATCCACACCGTGGACATCGTGGACGTCAACGCCGGTAACCACGGCCTGCCCTTTGCCACGAACTTTAACCCCGAGATCAACATCCGCGAGATCACGCAGGAGGGCCGCTACTGGGAAGAGGGCGAGTTCAAGGCCGTCTCCCCGATGTCCGTGAAGTGCGACTACACCTTCCCAGCCGGGATCGGATCGCAACCGCTTTACCTGCTCTACCATGAGGAGCTGGAGTCGCTCGCGCTCAACCTCAAGGGCCTGAAGCGCATCCGTTTCTGGATGGGCTTTTCGGAGAATTATCTCAACCACCTGAACGTGCTGCAAAACGTCGGCATGACCGCGCACGAGCCCGTGATGTTCGAAGGTAAGGCCATCTCGCCGGTCGCTTTCCTGCGCTCCGTACTGCCCGACCCGGCCAGCCTCGCCGAGCGCTACACCGGTAAGATCTGCATCGGCTGCGACATCACCGGCGTCAAGGACGGCCAGGTAAAGCGCTACTTCGTGCGTAGTATCCTCGACCACGTCGACACCTACAAGGACACACGCAGCCAGGCCATCAGCTACTCCACCGGCGTCCCCGCCGTGACTGGCGCGGCCATGGTCGCCACCGGTAAGTGGCACAAGGACGGCGTCTACAACATGGAGCAATGCGACCCCGATCCGTTCCTGGAGCTGATGCCTAAGCTCGGCATCACCTGGGGCGTCGAGGAGCTCGACCCTGCTGGCGCAATCAAGTAATTTTCTGACTCAGCCAACTGCGCTTTCATGCAGCACTTCACGCACTTCGATCCGGCCCGCGCCCCCTCCCCCAGCTACGTGGTGGACCTGCGCGCGCTGGAGAAAAACTGTGAACTGCTGGGCGAGGTCCAGCGCCGCACCGGCTGCAAGATCCTGCTCGCGCTCAAGGGCTACGCTGCCTTTTCGACCTTTGATGTAATCCGTCCACACCTGGCCGGTGTCACTGCGAGCGGCCTGCACGAAGCGCTGCTGGGCGAGGAGTTTTTCGGGGGCGAAATCCACGCCTACTCCCCCGCCTTTAAAGAGGACGAGATGCGCAACCTCGTGCGTTTCACGCACTCGCTTTCCTTCAACTCGCTCGCTCAGTGGCGGCAGATGCGCCCCATCGTCGAGGCCGCGAAAAACCCGCCCAGTTGCGGACTGCGCGTGAACCCCGAGTACGCCGAGGTCGAGGTGGAGATTTACAATCCCTGCGCCGCCGGCTCGCGCCTGGGGATCACCGCCGCCTCGCTTGAGGGCGAAGACCTGTCAGGGCTGGAGGGCTTGCACTTTCACACCATGTGCGAGCAGGGCGCCGATGTCCTGGAGCGCACGCTGCCGCACTTCGAGAAAAAATTCGGCCATCTCATCCCGCAGATGAAGTGGGTCAACTTCGGTGGCGGGCACCACATCACCCGCGCCGACTACGACGTGGACCTGCTCTGCAGGCTTGTATCGGATTTCCATGACAAATACGGCGTGCAGGTCTACCTGGAGCCCGGCGAGGCCATCGCCATCGGTACGGGTGTACTCGTCGCTACGGTGATCGACATCGTGGACAATGCCGGACCCGTCGCCATCCTCGACACCTCCGTCACCTGCCACATGCCCGACGTATTGGAAATGCCCTACAGGGCGGACATCGTCGGCGGCGGGCTACCCGATGAGCACGCACACACCTACCGGCTCGGCGGCCCCAGCTGCCTCGCAGGCGATGTCGCCGGCAGCTATTCCTTTAAAGAGCCACTTCGCATCGGGCAGCGGTTGGTCTTCCTCGACATGTCGCACTACACGATGGTGAAGACCACGACCTTCAACGGCGTCCCCCTGCCCTCGATCTGCACCTGGGACCCGGCCGCAGACAAGATCGAAGTCGTAAAAAAGTTCGGCTATTCAGACTACCGAAACCGCCTGTCCTAAGCCTTCGGCGGCAGGCTAAAACACTCTTGGCGCAGCCCCATGGAGTCTGCTAGTGTTTATACTGTCTGCTCTCCCCCTTCTCGCGAAGTCGTCCAAGCTTCGCCCTGCTGTATTGTTTTCACTTTCTTTAGACGCACCCTTCAACCCAGGCGATAATCATGAAGCAAGCCATTGTCATCCTCTCACTTGCCCTCGTGGCCGCCCTTGTCGGCGTACTGGTCCTGCTCAACGTCAACCGCTCCGCCACCGAAGAGGTCTCCGAGCTGGCCACGCAACAGGCCGAGCTGGAGGCCGCGGCTGCCCGTAAGGCCCAAGCCCAGGCAGAAGCACGCATCGCCGCCGAGTCACGCGCCAAGGCCGCCGAAGAGGCTGCCCGCATGGCTGAGGCTAAAACCGAAAAGGAAATCGCCGAGCGCCAGGCACGTTTTCAGGCCCTGAACGATCAACTGCATAAAGAAGCCCTCGCTCGTGAGGCCGCAGAAAAGCAGGCTGCCGAACTGGCCGCGAAGATGCAGAAGCTTCAGGATCAACTGGAGGCCACCCGCAAGCAGCAGGCCGAGATTGCCGCCCGGCAGGCCGCTCTTGGCTCCAGCCTGACGGAGGAGCAGAAAGCCGTCCTGAAAGACATCGAACGTCGCAAGCTGGAGCTGGAGCAGCTGACCGCACAGACCGAGCTTCTGAAACAGCAGCGCCAGGACTCGATCCAGCGCCAGATCCAACTGGAGGAGACGATCATGCAGGAGGGCGGCACCATCACGATCCCCGGCTATCGGGTTTGGTCCCCGAACTACCGCCCCAGCAGCCAGACCACGCGCACGGTATCCACGGATTAAGCCGTGAGGTCGGGGGCACTCCGCCGACACGCAGGTATGGGCACAAAAAAATCACGGCCCCAAACGGGAGCCGCGATTTAAACCCAAGTACTATACCTAGAAAATTGTTTTAGAAGCTCTTGCCGATGACGCGTTCCTTACCGGCGAGCTTTTCGGCGTCCACGCCGTTGGAGTGGAAAACTCCGAAGACCACACCGCGGTAGTTGGCAGCCGTGACCAGCTCAGGGTCTTCGCCGCGGTTGTTGATCCCACGAGCTACCCAGCCATTTTCGGTCTTGCGGATCAGCTGGTGGCCGACCAGGTCACCGTCGTTGTCGCGGTAGACGACCATCATCCCGGCGCGGAGCTGGTTAAAGGAAGCGCGGTCGATCATCAGGATGCTCTTGCTGTCGTAGTAGGGGAGCATCGAGGTCCCGTCTGCGGGGATCGCCGTCCAGTTGGCATTCATGGCCGCGACGCTCAGGGCGTCATTGTAGGCGTCCGAGGCGCGGACGTCAGAGGCGAGTTCAACTTCAGCACGGGCGGTGAGAGCCGAGAAGAGAACGATCAGGGCGAAGAAAAACGAGGTTGTTACAGGTGTTTTCGTTTTCATGCCTGAAGTATCTCATTTATCTGCGATTTCAGGCATTCGGCCTAGGGCTGATCCTTTACCGCAGGTTCACGGTAATCATACAGTATTCCCGCTGTAGAGGTGATCCGGTGGGTACTGTAGGGGCACTCAGGTGTTTACTGTATTAAGGAGTGGGCTTGCCAAAATACGGCGTATGACTAATCTTGTCGCCATGACTCTCCGGCTCAGTATTCATGCGGGTTTAGCACTGTTTTTAGCTGGTTGCGTAACGGATTCCGGCTCTCAGCCTCCGAGCTCGACGGTGAGCCCCAGCAGTGCCCGCGCTGCCGCCTATAAGGTCGAGCGCCTGGCCAATGGCCGCATGGCCGCCCAGGGCGAGGGCATCTCCATGGCCCCACTATACGGAGACAATACCGTGGTGGTGTTTGATCCGATCGCTTTCGACGACCTCCGAGCCGGGATGGTCGTGCTGTATGAGGCACGGGACGGGCGGCTGATCTGCCACGCGCTTTCACGCAAGATCGGGCGCACGTGGGAGGTCGAGGGCATCAATAACCCCGATGTCGACCCCGAGCGGGTCACCGAGAGTAACCTCAAGGGCGTCGTGTACGCGACCTTCCATAGCTGGGACGCCGCCGTCAGCGTGGGCGGGCGCGGGTAAATGGCTCGATTGAACGCACTCAATACGGGAAAAACCTAATTCCGCTTGCCTTTCATCGGCCGCCATCATGACCTGTCTGGCTGATTTACCGCTAATATAGCCCTGTGATTGCCTACGCTGATTATTCTACTCTTTTACTCATCCTGCTGCTGCTGATCGGTCTTGCCGGTCTGTGTTTCGGGGGAGACTGGCTGGCGCGCGGCGCGGCCTCACTGGCACTCCTGTGGAATATCAACCCCGTGGTGGTCGGGCTGACTATCGTATCCATCGCCACCTCCATGCCGGAGCTGATCACCGCCCTGATGGCGACCGGTCAGGGAAACTCCGACCTCGCCCTCGGTAACATCATCGGCAGCAATCTGGGCAACATCGGGCTCATTCTGGGCGTGGCCGCGATTATCAACCCGGTCAAGATCCAGTGGCGCCTCATCCGGCAGGAGGTCCCCATCCTGTTTGTCGCCACCCTGATTTTCACACTGCTGTGCCTGAGCGGTTACCTCATCGACGGTCACCTCGGCCGTCTTGAGGGTGGAATACTGCTGGCCGGTGCGGCAGCGTACCTGATCTTTCTCGTCCTGCAGGCACGCCGTGCCCAGAAAAACATCCAGGAGGAGTACGCGGAGGAAACGGGTGAGCCGGTCAAGTCCTTCTGGGGCTGTGCAGGCCTGATCACTCTCGGAGGGATCGCCCTGTGGCTGGGCGCGGAGCTGCTCATCGGCAGTGCCGTGGTGCTGGCCGAGCGCATGGAGATCAGTAATGCCCTCATCGGCCTGACGATCGTCGCCATCGGTACCAGTCTGCCCGAGCTTGCCGCCTCTGTCGCCGCTGCCATCCGTGGACAGAGTGACATTATCGCAGGCAATATCGTGGGATCGAATATCTTTAACATGCTGCTGGTCGGCGGTGGCGTTTCCACGATCTTTCCGATTAAAATCGAGGGGCACCTCTTCCTGCTGGAGTACCCCGCGATGATCATCGTAACGATCCTGCTGTGGATGGCGTTCTTCACCAACCGCACGGTGAGCCGACGCGAGGGCGGGTACTTCATCCTGCTGTATGCGCTCATCCTGACGCTCTCAGCGATGGCGCAATAGCGTTGTCCCACCGAGGACACGAAAAGCGGTCCCATCGCCGGACCGCGCACGGATATGTCGGCTTATTCTGACAATCCAACAAACTTATATCATCCAGAAACAGGCCCAGCCGGATAATATAAACACCTCATTCGCATTGCCTTTATGGCCCATAATGATGCGCTATTTCCTATTCTTAACCTTGTTACCTATACGCAACACATAGACGAGACGTTCAGCATGAAAACCTATCGCATATTCCTCCTGGCAATTCTCAGCTTGGCTTTTTGGGCCAATACGACTCGCGCGGAAGTCAAACTTGTCATCAATGAGGTCGACGGTAATGTCGTGGTCACCGGCAGCGGCAGCTTTAACCTGGCCGACCTGTCGTACAAATCGTACATCCCGAAATCGAACCTCTGGCCATCCCTGAAGGCCTCCACATCCGTCATCTATGTCGGGCCCGCCGCGTATACCACTATTGATGTGTATGATGGCATCTTCAGCGGGCCCAGTAGCTTCGGGGATGGCAACTCCTTCATCAGCGTCAACTCCGGCACGGGGGACACATTTGGCTTCGCGCTGGTAACATCTACTCTCTACGTGCCCGAGGACTACGTCTCCGGCGTGGCCCTGAGCGCCACATCAACGTATGAGGACGCCACCCTCAGCAACCTCGGCCTCACCTCCGGCATCTACACCTGGACCTGGGGCAGCGGAGAAAACGCCGACTACCTAGAACTCACCATCGTGCCCGAGCCCGCGACCTACGCCGCTCTGATCGGGGTGCTTTGCCTCGGCCTCGTCGCCTGGCGCCGGAAGTCCAAGGCCTAGGCCCACGGCGCGACCCACTCCCGGCACGCCGGGGGCATCGCGCGGAGCCAGCGCTGAGATTTTCTTGTCCAGACCGCATCCCAGGCATTGACCCGCCGCCGCCCTGCCCTCAATCTCCGGCCCATGCCTGAGGATACGCGCAAACAGGTGCTGGTGTTCCGGCATGGTCAGACCGAGTGGAGCCTGAACGGTAAGCATACCTCTATCTCCGACATAGACCTGACCGATAAGGGCCGCCAGGACGCTGTCGCCCTGCGCCCTATCGTCGCGCAGTGGAAATTTTCACTCGTGCTGTGCAGTCCGCTCAAGCGAGCCCGCGAAACCTGCCAACTCGCCGGACTGGACGAGGTGATGGAAATCGACCCCGATCTGACGGAGTGGAACTACGGCCAGTACGAAGGCATGACCACCGAGGAGATCCGCAAGCAGGTGCCCGGATGGGGCATCTTCAGCCATCCCGTACCCGGCGGAGAAACGCCCGGTGACGTCGCCGCCCGCTGCGACCGTGCCATTAACCGCATCCTGGAAACACCCGGCGATGTCGCTCTTTTTGCCCACGGGCACTACCTGCGGGTATTCGCTGCCCGCTGGCTTAAGCTCGCCCCGGAGCAGGGCGCGCACTTCGTGCTTAACACCGGCTCCCTCAACCGACTCGGCTACGAACACGAAAACCGCGCCATCCTCACCTGGAACGCTCTCCGGCTAGAGCAGCAATGAGGGGCTCCGCCCCTACGGCACTGCGCGCCTACCCCAGCAACAAGCCTACGAATAGAAAAGCGACGCCCCAGTAATCGCTGAGCAGAGCATCTAAACTGGGTGGCCCACATCAGGGGAAAACTCAATAGCGGTCCAGTGTTTGAGCGAAGCTCGGACACTGGACCGAAAGTGCAGGCTTCGCCTGCCGCGCGGTTTGGGCGAGCGCAGCCCCCAAGTCAATGCCAGCGGGTGCAACCCGTCTAGCGGGGTTCACCGGACAGGCTGGCGAGAATGGCCTTCTGGATGTGGAGGCGGTTTTCTGCCTCGTCGAAGACGATGGAGGCGGGGCTGTCGAGGACTTCCTGCGTGACCTCCTGCCCGACGTGGGCGGGCAGACAGTGCATGAAGTACGCGTCCTTGGCGGCCTCGGCCATCACCGCTGAGGTGACGGAGAAGGGCTTCATCTGGGCGAGGCGTGCGGCTTCCTCGGCCTCGTTACCCATGCTCACCCACACATCGGTGTAGACCACATCAGCGCCCTGGGCAGCTTCGCGGGCGTCCGTGGTAAACTTGAAAGTCTCGGGCAGATCAGCCTTCTTGAGCAGCTCGCGCACTTGGTTGCCGGGAGCAAACTCCGTAGGTCCGGCCAGCGTGATCTCCATCCCAAACTGGGCAGCAGAGAGAATCCACGAGTTGGCCATGTTGCAGGCGGTATCCCCGAGGAAGGCGACCTTGCGGCCCTTGAGCGACTCAATGTCAGCCTGGCCATCACCGGGGGTCCAGCGCTCGGCCAGCGTAAACAGATCCGCGTAGAGCTGGCAGGGGTGCGTCAGGTCCGTGAGGGCGTTGACGACAGGAATGGTGCCGGCAGCTGCGAACTCCTCGACCAGGCTGTGATCGTAGCAGCGGATGATCATACCGGACAGGTAGCGTGAAAGCACCCGCGCGGTGTCGGCCACCGTCTCGCCACGGCTCAGCTGGGTATTACCGGCGCTGAGCATCACGGCGTGCGCACCCAGCTCGTTCAGCCCGACCTCAAAGGACACACGCGTACGCGTGCTGTTCTTATAGAAGAGCATCCCCCAGGACTGGCGCTGGAGCAAGGCAGGCGTGTTACGGCCCAGGCGCTTAAACTCGGCGGCGTTCTGGAAAATCACTTCGGCCTCGTCGGCCGAAAAATCGGTCACTTTCAGAAAGTGTTTCATGTGCGGGATGGCTGGTGGAAAACTAAGCTGGGTTATAGTCAGATAAAGCCTCCGTCAGTAGAGCGACGGAGCGGTCGAGATCGTCCATGGTGGCGGTCAAAGGCGGCAGAAGCCGGATCACCTGCCCGGCGGTCGGGATGGCGAGCATGCCCTTCTCCCGCAGAGATTCGATGATCGGAAGGTGGTTCACCTTGAGCACGACGCCCACGAGATAGCCCCGGCCCCGGACTTCCTGCACCAATGCGGGGAACTGCTGCTCCAGCGCCTTGAGCTTGGCGATCCAGATTTGGGAAAATTCGGAGACCTGGGCGAGCAGCCCGTCCGACTCGATCACATCGAGCACGGCATTGGCGCCAGCGCAGACAAGGGGATTTCCCCCGTAGGTCGTCCCGTGTGAACCGGGGTGGAAAAGCGGTGCGTGCTCGTCGCGCATCCAGACAGCGCCGATGGGGATACCCCCGCCCAGGCCCTTGGCCATGGCGATAGCATCCGGCACGATACCGGCCTCTTCGAAGCCGAAGAAGCGGCCCGTCCGTCCCACTCCGCACTGGACCTCGTCCATGAGCATGAGCAGGCCGTGCTTATCGCAGAGCGCCCGCAGCCCCTGAAGGAACTCCGGAGTGGCGGCGTTGACACCGCCCTCGCCCTGGATGGACTCGACGAGAATGGCGGCGGTGGAGTCATCCACCAGCGCCTCAAAGCTGGCCAAATCGTTGTAGGTGCCGACGGCGAAACCGTCCAGCATGGGCCGGAACCCACCCTGGATCTTTTCCTGCGGCGTGGCTGCCATGGCCCCGAATGTCCGCCCGTGGAAGGCCTTAGCGGCGACCAGCACCTTGTAGCGCTTGCCTTCTTCGCCGCACTTGGCCCGTCCGTGGAGCCGGGCGAGCTTGAGCTGGGCCTCGTTGGCCTCGGCTCCGCTGTTACAAAAGAGGACCTTACCCGGCCCGGCATAGCCGCAGAGCCGCTCAGCGAGCCGCCCCTGCCCCGGATGCCGGTACAGGTTACTCACGTGAACCAGCGTCGCGGCCTGCTTCTGCACAGCCTCCACCCAGTGCGGATGGCTGTGGCCGATAGCCGTGACCGCAATCCCCGAGCCGAAATCCAGCAGGCGACGGCCCTCGGAGTCCCACACGTAGGCGCCTTCGCCGCGCGTCAGCGTGCAGGCGGGCGTGCCATAGTTACCGAGTACATACGAGGTGTAGAGCTCGGCGGTGGTGTCCGGGGAGGTTGCGTTCATAGTCGGAGGGTTCTTGATTACTGATTAACGATTTCGGTACCGATACCCTTATCGGTAAAGATTTCCAGCAGGATGCTGTGCGGCTGGCGTCCATCGACGAAGTGCACCCGGTGCACGCCGTTGTGCAGGGCACCGACCGCGCTGTTGACCTTGGGCAGCATGCCCCGCGAGATGGTCCCGTCCTTGGTCAGGGCCTCGACCTCGTCGATATGGAGCGAGGAAATCAGCGTGGAGGGGTCGCTGGGGTCACGGAGTAAGCCAGGGACATCGGAAAGATAGACCAGACGCCGCGCCCGCAGGGCAGAGGCAACCGCAGCGGCAGCCACATCGGCATTGGTGTTGTAAGGGTGGTCCAGCTCGTCCACCGCTATGGGCGAAATAATCGGAGTGTAGCCGTCCGAGATGGCTTTTTTGATCAGCTTGGCCTTCACGTACTGGATCTGCCCGACGAAGCCCAGGTCTACTGGCTGCCCCTCGGGGTCCTTGGAGAGGAGCTTTTCACAGACCAGCACGTTGTTACCGTGCATGCCCAGCGGCTTGCCGCCCCGGGCCTGGATCAGCTCGCAGATGTCGAGGTTGACGACCTGATTGAGCGTCTTTTCGACGATCTCGATCGTCTTCTCGTCGGTCACGCGCAGGCCGTTCCGGAAGACCGGCTCCAGCCCAGCCTCCTCCATGCCCCGCGAGATCGCCTTGCCGCCACCGTGCACGACGACGACGTGAATGCCCACCGCCGCGAGAAAAACAATATCCGTGGCCACGCGAATGCGCACCGCCGGGTCCGGGTCGTCCATGAAGCTGCCGCCGTACTTGACGACAAAGGTCGAGCCCCGGAAGCGAAGGATGTACGGCAGGGCCTCCAGCAGCACCTGGGCCTTGGTCGTGATGTCGATATGGTCGGTCGCGTTCGGCATTATTCGCTCTTGTTAAACTGCACGTAGCCCTCGGACAGATCGGCACTCAGCAGATGGTAGGCCGCAGACCCGAGATTCAGGTTTAAAGTGATGGTAAAGTGTTTCTTCGAGACGGCTTCTTTCCACTGCGGCAGGTTGTCATGCAGCGGAGTCCCCTGATCAATGACCGGGATCTCGTCGTAGAACATGTCGAGCTTCTCCTCAACGAGGCCGATCCGGGCATACCCGGCGGCATCGAGCACCCGCCCCCAGTTGGGGTCGTTCCCGAACCACGACGTCTTGACCAGCAAGGAGTTACCAATAGCCCGTGCCACCTTCTCGGCGGCAGCCTCGGTGGGAGCACCGTTGACGTGGAGGGTGACGACCTTGGTGATCCGCTCGCCGTCGCCGACGATCTTTGCGGCCAGTGACCGGCAGACCTGGCCCAGCGCGTCGCGGAAAGCCACACCAGCCTCGGAGTCAGCCGCATCTACAGCCACACCGCTCTGACCGTTGGCCAGTACGAGCACCGTGTCATTCGTGCTCATGTCGCCGTCCACCGTGATGGAGTTAAAACTCGTCCGCACGGCGCCCGCCAAGGCATCCTGTAGCGCGGCCTTAGAGATCTGCGCATCGGTGGCGACAAAGGCGAGCATCGTAGCCATGTTTGGCTCGATCATGCCAGCGCCCTTGGCCATACCGGAAACGGTCACGGTCTGGCCGTCGACTTCGAAGCGAGCGGTCACAGTCTTCGGCTTAGTGTCAGAGGTCAGAATAGCCCAGGCGGCATCGAGGGAGTGAGCCGAATCCGCCGTGAGCTTGGACACCGCATCGGCGATCCCGGCAGAGATCTTACCCATCGGCAGCGCCCGGCCAATCCGCCCCGTGGAGCAGACAAAGATCTGGTCCGGAGAAATTTTCAGCAGCTCGGCGGCCTTGGCAGCCATGGCCTCACAGTCGTTCCAGCCCTGCACACCGGTGCAGGCGTTAGCGTTACCGCTGTTCGCCACGATGGCGTGAAAGTCTTCCCGCGCGGC
Source organism: Ruficoccus sp. ZRK36 (assembly GCF_019603315.1). NCBI lineage: Bacteria > Pseudomonadati > Verrucomicrobiota > Opitutia > Puniceicoccales > Cerasicoccaceae > Ruficoccus > Ruficoccus sp. ZRK36. Next base: position 1,338,150 of record NZ_CP080649.1, on the reverse strand, counting down.
CAGCGCAGCCTGGCAGTGCTTCACCGGGGCGGCCTTCACGTCATTAGTGGTAAAGACACCGGCAGCCACCGCGGGCTGCTCAGAAAAAACCACGGCGAGGTCGCGCCGCTGAGCACCCGTCTCACGCACGTCGCAGTGGACGCCCGCCAGTTTAAAGCCTGGCACATCGGCCAAGCCCGGTGAATCATCCGTCAACGTCACTGCGAAGCTCATGGTAGTCAGGGTTTAGAGAAGTCCGTCCGTTTCCTTGAAGCCGAGCCAGAGGTTCATGTTTTGAACCGCCTGGCCGCTGGCGCCTTTGACCACATTGTCCTCGGCGCTGGTGATAACAAAATTTCCGGTCCGCTCGTCGTACACGGCGGACATATCGACCCGGTTCGTACCGCTCACATGCAGCGTGTCCGGGCAGGTGCCACTGGGCAGGATGCCGATGAAGGGCCGACCGGCAAAGGCCTTTTCCCAAGCGGCATAGAGCGCGGCGAGGTCGGGCTTGGCAGCCGGGACGGTGATCGTCGTGGCGATGCCCCGTGCCATCGGTGCCAGGTGCGGGTTAAACTGGATCACGACCGGCTCACCGGCTGCGGCACCGAGCTGCTCCTCGATCTCGGAAAGGTGCCGGTGCTTGGGAAGCCCGTAGGCCTTGGCGCTTTCGTTGCGCTCACAGTAAAGGTACATCTCCGCGACCTTCTTGCCACCGCCACTGACGCCACTCATGGCGTTGACCACGATGCCCTTCGTCGAGACGATCCCCTCCCGCAGCAGCGGCGTGAGCGGAGTGATAATGCTCGTCGGGTAGCAGCCGGGATTAGCGATGAGCGGGGCCTTTTCCCAGCCAGGCTGCGCGACCTCGGGGATGACATAGGCGGCCTGCTCCAGCAGCTCGGGAGCCGGGTGCTTTTGCCCGTAGAACTCCTCGTAGAGCGCGGTCGAGCCGAGCCGGAAGTCTGCGGAGAGGTCGATCACCTTGTGCCCGGCCTTAACCAGCGGCACCGCAAACTCAGCAGCTACCCCGTGCGGCAGGGCGAGGAAGAAAACATCAATATCGTCCCGCGCGGCAAGGGCCACCGGGTCCGAATCAGAGAAAACCAGATCCGCCGGAACCAGGCCCCGAAACTTCGGCATGACCTCGACCAGGGGCTTACCGACGAGCGAGCGCGAGGAAACCAGTGCAAGCTCCACCTGCGGATGCCGCGCAAGCAGCCGCACGAGTTCTTCGCCTGAATATCCGGATGCACCAATGATCGCGGTTTTCATAATTTATTAATGCTGAGAGTGTTGAAAATAAACGAGGCTAATCTCTGGCCTGAGAAACAAAAAGCCCTCCGGGCAAGCGCACACGGAGGGCAGGAAAGCCGAGTCGGTACGCTTACCGCTTGGAGAACTGGAATCGCTTACGGGCGCCCGGCTGACCGGACTTCTTGCGTTCCTTCATGCGGGGGTCACGGGTGATCAGGCCCACCTTCTTGAGGGCCGGACGCAGCTCCGGATTGTACTTTTGCAGGGCGCGGGCGAGGGCGTGGGAAACGGCCCCGGCCTGGCTGACACAACCGCCGCCTTCGACGAGGAATGTGCAGTCCATCTCACCTGACAGTTCAGCCACGTCCAGCGGACGGGTGGCGCGCTTGGCCAGCATTTCAGTCGGGAAATAGGCTTCGAGCGGACGGCCGTTGACGACCAGCTTACCTTCGCCGCGACGGAGGCGGATGCGGGCTACAGAGGTCTTACGCCGACCGACGGCGGTAAAGGTTTCGCTTTCAGTTGCGGTACTCATGGGTCTTAACCTTCAAAGGTGATGGGCTGCTGGGCTTCGTGCGGGTGTTCTTCACCGGCATAGACCTTCAGCTTCTTGATCATGGCGTTGGCGAGCTTGTTGCGGGGGAGCATGCCCTTGACGGCGTGCTCGATGATGAAGGCAGGCTTCTTCTCACGCATGGCGGCGGCGCTACGATAGTACTCGTTACCGAACCAGCCCGTGTGGAACATATACAGCTTCTGCTCTTCTTTCTTACCGGTCAGCTTCACCTTGTCGGCATTAATCACGACGACATAGTCCCCCGCGTCCATGTGCGGAGTGTAGATCGGCTTGTGCCGGCCGCGCAGGAGGTTGGCGATTTTAACCGCCAGACGGCCCAGGGTCTGCCCGGAGGCGTCGACCACGTACCACTTCCTGTCGATATCGGGTTTGGCAAGAGTTGTCTTCATGTTGGGAAAAGCGTGGAAAAATAGACGAGCACCCTCCCCTGTCAATGACTTTCCTGCGCTTTTTGAAAAATAGATGACGAATCAAGAGTCTCCATCCTCATGGAAACCCGTATCCGTCGGCCGGTGCGCAGACTCACTCGGGAAGGAGCGAATCCTGAAAGCGGCCCATCAAGAACACTTCGCCCACCGATGGCAAGCCCCGAAGCGCACCTATCCCAACAAATACCGAGCGAAAGCGGGGATCAAACCTCCAGCGGTATAACCTCGCGCGCCCTTCTATATAGAAGATACCGATATAAGGACAAAGCAACCACTCCCCCATCTCGATCTCCAGGCACAAAAAAGCCCGCGGCGCTAGCCGCGGGCTCGAAAGCTTTATGAGCTCAAACTACGCTTAGTAAGCGAAGCCGACGGAGGCACCCATCCAGATGTTGTTCTGGTTGCCAATGGTCGGAGCATAACCGGTGGTGCCAGTGTAGGCGGTACCGGACTGCGAGTAGTTGGAGTAGCGGACACCAATGGAGGCGCTGACGTTTTCGCTGAAGGCGTAAACGAGGTCGCCGGTCACACCAGCATAGAGGAAGCTGGAGGTACCATTCGTGGCGGAGCTGTCATTCGGGATGCCCATACCGAGGTAAGCACCAACGTCGAAGGAGAAACCTTCAACGGAGACGTACTCGCTCAGGTCGAAGCTGTAACCGATCGAAGCTTCGATGGTCAGGATACCGGAGTCCATCTGGCCGTTAGCATTCTTGGACAGCTGGTCGATCGAGTAGTACACATAGATCGCCGGGCTGAGCAGAACGTCAAACGAAGCACCAACGTAGGGCTCAACGTAGGACATAGCAGTCGAGTTGTTGGCCGGAGCGTTTGCGTACCAGTAGTAGATGAAACCAGCGTCGAGGGTGACCATGTCGGTGATCGGGTAAGCGTAACCGGCATAGATGTCGATTTCGTTGTCGTTACCCATCGGGCCCTTGTTGGTGATCGGGAGGTTGGTCCAGATACCGGCGTACAGATCGCCGCCAACAACCGGGAAGCCGAATTCGAGGCTCGGCTGGAAGGAATCATATTCCAGCTTCACGCCACGGAAGACGTACTGGGATTCATATGCGAAGGAGCTCGTGATCGAAAGGTCTTCGATGGAATCACCCGTCTGCGCAAACAGACCGGACGTACCCATCGCCCCAACGATCGCCAGAGTTGCAATCAGTTTCTTCATTGTATTGAGTTTGTTTAGGTTATTTTTGAGCAGTAAATTAGCTCAGGGGCCATTCTCGCTAAATTTCGTTCAAATAATCAAGCAGTTTTTTTACATTTAAATCAGTCTGAAAAGCACCCCATAATCAGCCACAAACACCTTACTAAAAACGACTTAACAAGCCATGCAATCCCCTACAGAAGTCACATCTCCCTCTCGGCATGAAAAAATGCTGTTAAAAATGCTATTCTGGGCTGCCTTTTTAGGCTTTACCGGTGTCGCCCTGGGAGCCTTTGGAGCCCATGCTCTCAAGGACCTCCTCGCTGAGCGCGGGATGACCGCCAACTGGCACACTGCCGTCAAATATCAGCTCGTCCACGCGGTCTCCTTGTTAGCGCTGGCCAGCTGGCTGCGCGCCGGGCGCTCGTGCTGCGGAGCCGCCCGCTGGACGGCCCGGCTGTGGGTCACGGGCGTGCTGCTTTTCAGCGGCTCCCTTTACCTGCTCACCACGGTGGGCTGGAAATGGCTGGGCCCGGTCACTCCTCTGGGCGGGCTTTGCCTGCTGGGGGGCTGGATCGCCTTGGGAGCTTCCGCGTTTATAGATTTGAAAAAACCGGCAAACACGAAATAGTAACTGAGAAAGCATCAACGCCTTTACCAACCTCTCAAATTAATCACCAACACCCTAATCTATGGAATCCAAGACTGCTACCAGCCAACTCGAGCAGCTAAAGCAATTCACGAAGGTCGTAGCCGATACCGGCGACTTTTCCTCCATGAAGGCTTACAAGCCGCAGGACGCCACGACCAACCCGTCCCTGATTTTCAAGGCCGTCCAGATGGACGAATACGCACCGCTGCTGAAAAAGGCTATCGCCGAGGTTAAAGAGCTCGGCCTCAGCGGCGACGCCGAGGTAAAGACGATCGTTGACCACCTGCTGGTGCTCTTTGGCTGCGAGATTCTGCAGATCGTCCCCGGCCGCGTCTCCACCGAGGTTGATGCCCGTCTGTCCTTTGATACCGACGCCACCGTCGCCAAGGCCCGCGAAATCATCAAGCTCTACGAAGGCAAGGGTATCTCCCGTGACCGTATCCTGATCAAGATCGCCTCGACCTGGGAGGGCATCAAGGCCGCCGAAATCGTGAAGGCCGACGGCATCCACTGTAACATGACCCTGCTCTTCTCCATGGCTCAGGCCATCGCCTGCGCCGAGGCAAAGGCCCAGCTCATCTCGCCCTTTGTCGGCCGCATCATGGACTGGTACAAGGCCAAAACCGGCGAAACCTACACCGGCGAGAACGATCCCGGCGTGAAGTCCGTCCAGGCCATTTACACCTACTACAAGAAGTTCGGCTACAAGACCGAAGTCATGGGTGCCAGCTTCCGCAATACGGACGAAATCACCGAGCTGGCCGGCTGCGACCTGCTCACCATCAGCCCGAATCTCCTGAAGGACCTCTCCGAGTCTGACGCACCGGTCGAGCGCAAGCTCAGCCCCGAGGCCTCCGCCAAGGCCGACGTCGAAAAGATCGACATGGACGAGAAGACCTTCCGCTGGATGCTGAACGAAGACGCCATGGCCACCGAAAAGCTGGCCGACGGCATCCGCCTCTTCGCCGCCGACATCAACAAGCTCGAAGCCATTATCGCCAAGAGCCTGTAAGCTCAGGCAAACAGCGCTTTTTTACACTAGCCCGCAGCCCTAAAAGCTGCGGGCTTTTTTGCGCCAAAGCCCTTGAGTGCTGCCAAGCGCAAGAGCCACCCCTGAACAAATCATGAATTCGCAGTTTACAATTGAGCAGATCATCATAAGCTCAAAATCGGGTCTCTTGCCCCCTATTCTCCTGTAGCTATGAAGAAAGTTTTGGTCATCGAGGATCAGGTCGTCCTCCGAGAGTTCATCTGCCGCCTCCTCCAAGATTACCCCGCCCTTGAGCTCACAGAAGCCTGTGGTGACGGGCAGGAGGGCTGGAAGGCGTATGAACGCCTGCAACCCGAGCTGGTGATTCTCGACGTTTTCCTGCCCGGCCTCAACGGCGTCGAGATCCTGCGCCGCCTCAAGCGCGACAACCCGGACATCCTCGTACTGGGCTTTTCAGCGTTCCCCAACCGCCGCATCGTTAAAGAAATGATCGAGGCCGGTGCCGATGGGCTCGTGCAGAAGTCAGAGGGGCTCGAAGTGCTGGAAAAAGCCATCGATATGGTCGCCAACGGCCAGACCTTCTACAGCCCGAATGTCTCCAGCATGCTCAAGCACATCATGCTCAACCCTGACCAGGCCGACTCCATGGCAGGGCTCAGCGGCCGCGAAAAGGAGATCCTGCAGCTGATCGCCGAGAGCAACTCCAACAAGGAGATCGCCGACAAGCTGCACATCAGCGTCAAGACTGCCGAGACCCACCGCAACAACATCATGCGCAAGCTCGACATCCACGACGCTGTCGGCCTCACCCGCTACGCCATCGAAAACGGCCTCATCAGCAGCACCACCTTTGAGTAGTCAGGGCTCAGCTGGTCCCACTGGACCAGCATGTATCCTGCACTTTCGATGCCGCGCATTACGTTGGCGTTTACTGAAGGCACATGCAGCCCTTTGGGCGGGTCGCGTCAGGAGAGACTTCAATAGCGGTTCAGTGCTTGAGCGAAGCTCGGGCACTGAACCGAAAGTGCAGGCTTTGCCTGCCGCGGGGTCTGGGGGCGTGAAGCCCCCAGCGTCCTTCTTACTCCTCCAGCAACTCCAGGGCATCCGCGCCGACACGGTCAGCCAGCAGGCGGCCCTCGGGGGTGAGGCGGAGAGAGTTCCCTTCCAGCAGAGCTAGCCCCTCGGCCACGAGCGTCTGTGCCCAGGGGCGAACGGCTGACAGGTCAATATCCGGCCAGTCGGCTTCGAGCTTGGCGAGGTCTACCCCGGCGTTCATGCGCAGCCCAAAGATCAGCGTATCGGTAGCCAGAATGGAGGGCGTTAAGTCTACCTCATCTACACGCGCAGGGAGGCCCTTTTCGATGCCGGCCAGCCACTGGTCGAGGTTGGCGACATTCGCGAAGCGTCGCCCGCCGAGCTGCGAGGCTGCAGACGGGCCCAGGCCGACCCACTCGGTCATTTTCCACGTATTTAAATTATGGATACAGGCGTGGCCGGGGCGGGCGAAGTTCGACACCTCGTACTGGGCGTAGCCGGCGGCCTCCAGTGTTTCCCAGCTAAGCTGGTAAAGCTCGGCCTCTTGAGGCACATCGCGCCGGAGTTTGCCCTCGGAGAGCTTGACCCACAGTGCGGTGTCCTCCTCAAAGGTCAGGCAATAGGTCGAGATGTGCTCTGGGGCGAGCCGGATCGCCTCGTTCAGGTCCGCCAGCCACTGCTCGCGGCTCTGGCCCGGCAGCGCAAACATCAGGTCGAGGTTGATATTGTCAAAGCCCGCCTCGCGCAGCGTTTCCCAGGCCCGGTATATCTGGTTAGCGCGGTGTTGGCGTCCGAGCTTGTCCAGCAGGGCGTCGTCAAAACTCTGCACGCCCATGGAGATGCGGTTGACACCGATCTCGCGCAGGGCTGCGGCCTTGTCGGGCTTGACGGCGGAGGGGGCCATCTCAACCGACCACTCCCTGGGCGGCCCCGGCAGTTGCTTGAGCAGCGTCTCCCCCAGCCGCCGCAGATCCTCCGCCGGGAGAAGGCCGGGCGTACCTCCGCCCCAGAAAATCGTTTCGACCGGGCGTCCGGTTAGCATGGCAGCGGCTTCACTGGCCACGCCTTCGAGGTAGCGGTCGATATCTCCACGCCGAGGCGCCTCTTGATAAAAGGCACAAAAATCACAGGCCCGCGCGCAAAAAGGCACGTGGACGTAGAGGCCGAGGGGCGTTAAAGGACCCGAGGGTTTTGCTTGCAGGCTCACAAAAAGCTCTATTGGCTAAGCGCTTCTCCATGAGCAAGGCAAAGTTTCTTTTCCTCCCGCTGCTCTCACTTGCGGCGTTCCTCGTCGGGTGTGGCCCGACCATCACGAACCTGACCAGCAATCCGGTCCCGCAAAACCCGTCGGGTATTTACGAGATTAGCATGTCCGTCGAAAACATGGACAACTCGCTGATCAAAAAGAGCTTCAAGCCCTACGTGGTCATCGACGGCGAAGCCCGTCCCATGACCGGCAGCGAGGTTGGCCAGGGTATTTACAAGTACAACTACCCCATGCCGGAGAACCGCAATGCGGCCCGCTACTATTTTATCCTGGACTACCAGACGGACTTCAAGGGCGACATCAAGGACAAGCAGGTCCAAAGCGGCAAGGTCTACACCCTCGCCCTGACCAATCGCTACGTCATCACGCTTGAGGCCTACCGTGGTCCGGTCGGCTCCAGCATCCCGGTCGTTGGCCGCGGCTTCAGCAAGTTCGACAAAATCGTGATCGGCGGCTTCGAAGCAGACACGACCTACTACTCCCCCACCGCCCTGAGCTTTATCGTTCCGCCGCTGCCCGCCGGTGACTCCTACCGCGTCGAGCTCGCCAGTGGCACCGGCCTGATGCCGGTCGGTAACTTCCAGGTCGACCCGGCCCTGCTGACTGTCAGCCGCAACAATCTCTCCCTCTCCACCGGCCAGAAGGCCGTCATCGTCGTCGGTATCGGCTTCGCTGCCCCGCAGGGTGGCCTGCCGATCGAAGTCACCACCGATGTGCCCGAGAGCGTGATCATGCCTGAGGTCGCAATCCCCGCCGGGGCCAAGACCGTCAGCATCCCGATCGAGGGCGGTATGCCCGGCTCCGGTATGCTCTACATTTCCGCTCCTGGCTTCTCCGAGGCAAAGATCCCGGTCAACGTGCTCGGCGCAGTGATCGAAAGCACCTCGGTGGACATCATCGAGCCTGCCGGTGCCGATGGCCCCGTCATTGTTGACGAGCAGCAGGAAGTCATCGAGATCGAATAACACAAACGCTCGACGTTTGATCCGATTGAGGGGCTTCGCCCCTACGGCACTGCGTGCCTACCCCACAGGTTACACCTGCTGGCATTTGGGGAGGTGCGTGACCGCGCTCGACACTCATGGGACTCCGCCCGTGCGTGACCGCACTGGACAATCATGGGGCTCCGCCCCATCGCTCACTGCGTTCGCTGCCCCGTGCGCCATCAGCTGGGTAAGAGGAGTTCGTGTGCATCGGCATCAACTACCGTTGCCCATGCTCCTTCAGAAGGAGTACCACCGGGTGTAACCCGGCCATGCCTCCGCGTTGGCGGAGGCATCAGTGATGCGTAAGCATCACAGGTCCAGGACTTTGTCCTGGTGGAGTCTGGCTTTAGGCTTCCTGGAAGACGCCCATCTTGCGGAACTTGCCGTAGCGGCCGTCGAGCATCTTGTCCATCGACAGACCGCTGACCTCCTCAAGCTGGCGGGCCAACACAGCACGCAGGCTCTCGCCGGCAGATGCCGGATCCGTATGAGCACCGCCGAGCGGTTCTTCGACGATCTCGTCCACGATGCCGAGCTCCAGGAGCTTATCCGCCGTGATCTTGAGTGCTTCGGCCGCACGGGCCGAGTGGGAGCGGTCCTTCCAGAGGATAGCCGCACAGCCTTCGGGCGAAATAACAGAGTAGTAGGCGTTCTGGAGGATAAGTACGCGGTCCGCCACAGCGATACCGAGCGCGCCGCCAGAGCCACCCTCACCGATAACGGTGGCGATGATCGGCACCCGCAGGTTGCTCATTTCGCGGATGTTTACGGCGATAGCTTCGGCCACATGCCGCTCCTCAGCGCCGACACCCGGATAGGCTCCGGGGGTGTCGATCAGGCAGAACACGGGCATGCCAAACTTTTCGGCCATCTTCATCAGGCGGAGGGCCTTGCGGTAGCCTTCGGGATTCGGGCAGCCAAAGTTACGGGCGAGATTCTCCTTGGTCGTGCGGCCCTTTTGCTGGCCGATGACCATTACCGGGCGCCCCTCAAAGGTGGCGGTGCCACCTACGATCGCGCGGTCGTCGCGGAACTGCCGGTCCCCATGCAGCTCCTGAAAGTCCTCAAACAGCAGGCCGATGTAGTCCAGCGAGTAGGGCCGCTGCGGATGGCGGGCGAGCTGGACCTTCTGCCAGGGCGTCAGCTCTGCATGGATGCGCTTCTTGGTCTCGGTGATTTTATCCTCAATGGCGCGGATCTCTGCCGAGACGTCCATCTGGCTCTCCGTCGAGCTTTTACGCAGTTCCTCCAGCTGATCGCGGAGGAGCTGGATCGGTTTTTCAAAGTCCAGGGTGAAAGTGGCTTTACTCATAAGGCAGAAAGGAGCGCTTCTTTACGCTTAAGGATGATTCTGAAAAGGAAATGGGCGTTTTTAAAACACAAAAATCAAGCCAATCCGGGGTCTTCGCCGTCCGAGTTCAGCTCGTCCTTCCAGCCCAGGGTGCGGGCTTTGGCGGCGAAATGCTCGGCCATTTTTTTATCCCCCTTGTGCATCCAGATGCGGGAGAGGCTGGTGTTGATGTGGATGTCCTCGGGCTTGAGCTCGAAGGCGCGAGTGGCTGCCTCCAGTGCCTGATCGTAGTCTTCCAGCGAGGCGTGGACCTCTGTCAGTGCGTGCCAGGCCTCGAAGCATTCGGGTGCTTCATCGACAGCCCGGCGCAGCTTGCGCAGGGCTTCGTCATTGTCTCCCAGTGTAAAATCAAAGGTGGCTTCTTCGACGAGAGAGATCGGGTCACGGGAGGGTTCGTTCTGTTGTTGCGGCATACCTTTAACTTGGAAATAGTGTATATTGACGCATGCAGCCGCGTTTTACAAACGCTTTTCCCGATCCTCGACATGCCCCCGCCGACGCGCCCCTGGCCGTCGGGGGGGACCTCTCCGTGCTGCGCCTCATCGAAGCCTACAGCCGGGGCATTTTCCCGTGGTACAATGCCGGTGAGCCGATTCTGTGGTGGAGCCCTGACCCGCGCTTTGTGCTGCTGCCACGTGAGCTGAAGGTCTCCCACTCCCTGAAGAAGGAACTGAAGAAAGACTGCTGGGAGGTCACATTCGACCAGGCCTTCGGGCAAGTCATCCGCGGCTGTGCTCATGCCAACCGCCCCGGTCAGGACGGGACCTGGATCGTGGACGAGATGATCAAAGCCTACCATGAGCTGCATGCGGCCGGCTACGCTCACAGCGTAGAGTGCTGGCACGAGGGGAAGCTGGCTGGCGGCCTCTACGGAGTCAGCCTCGGGGCCGCGTTCTTTGGGGAGAGCATGTTTCACCGCGTCCCCAATGCCTCCAAGGTCGCCTTTGTCGGGCTGGTCGAGCGTTTACGGCAGTGGGAGTTTCAACTCATCGACTGCCAGCAGCCCACGCGCTACCTGGCCAGCTTTGGGGCGACCTGCTGGCCCCGGGAGCTATTTCTGCGGACACTGGGCAACGCCGTCTCTGCCCCGACAAGGATGGGCAAATGGTAGCCCGACACCGCCCTATCTCAGGAAAAACCCGGAGGGCGCATAGGGAGTCCCCGCATGGCTTTGATCTTGCCCAGCAATAAGATGCGTGGTTTAACACTAACTCTGCATGGCGGAATATTACATCAGGGAAGTTGATTCTGAAGAAGCCCGGGGGCCCTTTACCCTCGAGCGTCTCGGAGACCTGATTGAGGCCGGGCGCGCCAGCCCGCAAACCCTCTACTACGACGAGGGGCAAGACGACTGGTTCCCCCTGTCCGAGAACGAAGCCTTCCACCCCATCCTGAACAAGGAGGCAAAGCGTATCCAACTGCGCAGGACCGACACCTCATCGCAGTCCGCTCCCCCTCCTGCCTCTGCGGCCAAGGAGCCGCCCCCCGTCACCGTCGATGATATGCTCGCCGCCGCCGAGGGTACCTCCAAGGAGACACGCTATCTCCGAGCCCGGCAAAAGCGCATGAACATAGCCGCCTCGCTCTCACTGCCCGCTCTGGCCGTGATGATGTTACTCTGTGTTTTTACCGACATTTATCCGTACTGGGATACGGTCCAGCTCATATACAGCGAACGCGACTGGGCCCTGCTGCTTGAGTATCCGATGCTCATCCTAGGGCTGGTGGATGTATTTTTCTTCATCTGCTGCATCCTGTCGGCCACGGATGTGTTCCCGCTCCTGCGCGTGCGTGCCATGCTGGGGCTTGGATTTTTCACCTATATTTTCTGGTCTTGGGGCGAGCTTCCCCAGAGCCTCGCCGTCGCGCTGGGATCTTTTTCGATCTACGTGTGTACCGCCACTCTGAACCTGTACGCGATGGTCGCCTTCGCAGCGTTGGGGATCGCCAGCTTTGGCGCCCTGGCCATCATGAATTTCTTCTAAACCGCGCTAACGCCCTTAAAGGCCCTGCCGATGTCGAACGACAAGCCTCAGAAGCCCTCACGCCTCGCCCAGGCTTTCACTAAGGCGAAAGACTGGATCGTCTCCGTCCCGCACCTGATCGGGAACGAGATCTGGCAGGCCGAGAAAGTCGACGACAAGAGCCTCCGTGGCTCGGGCTTTGCCGTGCTGCGGGTCCTCTCCATCACCTGGGAAGGTGTCTTGCGGAACCTCATCCCCAGTCAGGCAGGCGCACTCAGCTACTATACACTGATCGCAATCGGCCCCCTGTTGGCCATCGTCATCATGGTCTCGGGCTTTGTCCTCAAAGGCGACGACGCCGAAGATGTCATTGTCGATAATCTGACCAAGCTCATTTATTTCGTAGCTCCCCCGGCCGAACAGGCAGCACGTCTGGAGCTCGATGCCTATGAACCCGAGGCCGACGGAAAGGAAATCGCGCTCAAGCAGGAGGACGGAGACTCGGAAAAAGTATCCGTAGACCCCCGCGTGGTGGAGTTCCTCAAGGGCGTGGTGCGCAATGCGCGCTCGGGCTCACTCGGTTTGGTCGGCTCGCTTGTGCTGATCTGGCTCAGCGTCCAACTGCTCTCCACGATCGAGAAAACCTTTAACCAGATATGGGGGGTGAGGCAGGCCCGCAGCATCGTCCAGCGGATCGTCTTTTACTGGACGTTAATCAGCCTCGGCACAGTCCTGGGCTTTACCTCGGTCAGCCTCGGTGTGTACGGGCGCATCGCCCAGCAGTTCGACCACATCCCGCTCGGCTACCTTTTCAAGGACTCGTTTCTGTGGCTCGCGCCCCTGTGGACCTTCATCAGCGTCGTCGCCCTCGTAGCCATCTTTAACCGCTTTATCCCGAATACCCACGTGCGCTGGAAGCCCGCTTTCCTCGGGGCATTGGTCGTCACCCTCCTGCTCAATGCCAGCAAATGGCTGAGCTTTGTCTACGTGGGCTTCGTCATCCGGCAGGGCAGCCTGCTGGGGGTTGTGAGCTTTCTGCCGATTTTCCTGTTCGGGCTATGGTTGTTCTGGGTCATTCTGCTGCTGGGCGGACAGCTCTCCTTTGCCATCCAGAACGTCAATAACCTGACCAATCAGCGCGCGTGGGAAAACGTCAGCCTGCGCACCCGGGAAACGCTTTCGCTCGTCGCACTGCTGCTGGTCTCCCGTCGCTTCGACGAGTGCCAAAAAGCCTACAGCGCCGATGAACTGGCGGACAAAATCCGCGTGCCCGGTAACATCCTCAACGAGTGTCTGACCCAACTGGTAGACATCGGCTACCTCAGCCCGGTTGAAAACGAGACCGGCTCCCGCGAAGAATCCTCCCGCTACCAGCCAGCCCGCCCGCTGGAGCGCATCACTCTGGGCGACTTTAAGAACCGGCTGGAAACCCGCGGTAACAATGAAGGCGTGGACCTGATCAAGTACTCCGACTCCGTGCTCAATGCTTACGAGGAAAAGCTCCTGGACTACTCCTCCACCGAGTCCGGCAGCAAAAGCCTCAAAGAGCTTTTCGCCGCGGGTGGCACCCGCTAGCACTGAGGGGCTCTGCCCCTACGGCGCTGCGTGCCTACCCCGAGAGTTTTTACTGCGCAGGCGGAGTTCGCGTGAATGGGCGTCAACCGCCGTTGCCCAGACCGACGCTCCAGGTCAAGGCCCCAGTCCCCCGGGTGCAACCCGGCCATGACTCCGCCTAAGCGGAGGCCTCAATGCCGCTCCAGCCGGAGTGCGGGTTGCATCCGGCGCTTCGCCGTTGACACGGGGGCAGCGGCCAGCCACGCTGGCGCGTTTCGATCACTTTACTTTTTAGCACCCACCATGATCTCCTGGATTCAGACCATCATTCAGCGCCACCACAAATGGTTCTTTGGCGCACTGCTCATCGTTATCATTGTCGCCTTCGTCTTTACGGTAGGGGCCGTGCCCGGTATCGGCAGCCCGAACCGCTCCGAATACCCCCGCGACTTCCTGGGATTCAACCTCTCCTCCGATCAAGTCAATCAGGACCTCGCCCGTGGCGTCGAGATGAGCTACATCCTATCCGGCCGCAACCCGCAGAGCGTCAACCTCGAAGATGCCATGAAGCAGCGTGCCGTCATGCTCTACGTAGCCAACACCTTGGAGATCCCCTCCCCCGGCGACAAACAGGTGGCCCAGTACATCCAGAGCCTCCCGGCCTTCACCGATCCGCAGACCGGCCAGTTCAGCAACAACGTTTACACCACCTTCCTGGATAACGTCTCCAACTCCTCCCGCTACAGCGAGCAGGTCGTGGCTGACATCATCGCTCAGGACTGGCGCATCCAGCGCGCCGCCGAAGCCGTCTCCGGCCCCGGCTATGTCCTTTCCTACCTCGCGGAGCAGCAAGAGGCTCAGGCCCGCACCTCCTGGTCCGTCGAAACCGCCGTCATGTCCTCCGAGGGCTTCCAGACCGTCGTTGATGTCAAAGACGACGAACTCCAGACCTACTTTGAGCAGGCCGGTGAGCGCTACAAGCTCCCCGCCCAGATGACCCTGAACTACGTTTTCTTCCCGGCCAGTGAATATGCCGCCAAGGTCCCCGAACCGACCGAAGAGCAGCTCGAGGCCTACTATATCCGCAACATCTCCCAGTGGGAGAAAACCGAAGATGGAGCTGCCAAGCCCTTCGAAGATGTGAGCGACGCCGTGGCTAAAGCCTGGAGCCAGCCCCAGGCCGTCAATATGGCCACCGAAGCGGCCAGCCAGCTCACTGTTGATATTTACAAAGCCTACACCGCCAAGAAGATCGCCTCTGGCGAGCAGGCTCTGCTCGATTTCGTTAAAAATGGCGGCTACATCGTGAAGGCCACTCCGGCCTTTGGTGGCCAGGAGCTCCCCAAGGACTTCCCCCTCCCCCTCAAAGCCGTCCAGGCCGGTGCGTCCCTCAATGACCGCCGCCTCTACAGCGACGCCATCCCCGGCCCCGAGGGTGCCTATGTCGTCTTCCGCGGCGAGCTGATCCCGGCCAAGATGCCCAAGCTTGAGGACGTCCGCGAATCTGTCGTGGCCGACTACAAAACCGCCAAGACCAGCGAAGCCTTTACCGCGTTCGGCGAGAAGATCCACAACGAACTTCAGCAGACCGTGGACAAGGGCGACTCCTTCACCGCCGTGGCCCGCAAGAACGGCTTCGAGGTCAAGAGCTACGAAGACTTCACGCTCATGTCCCCGCCTAAGGACCTGCCCCAGTACTACTTCTACTCCTTCATGGACATGGATCAGGGCCAGGTATCTCCCATGCTGCGCGTGGGCCCCGAGAGCGTTTTCATCTACGTCAAAAAGAAGGAAACCCCGGACGTGACCAGCGACCCTGACGCCCTCAAGGAAGCCACCGACACCATCGGCTACTACTTCGCAGGCGCCACTGCCCAGAGCATCATCCGTGATCTCGTCGCGGTCGGTGACAAGATGGCCACCCCCGAGGAGTTCTAAGGCGGCAGCGGTGCCTGAAGAAATAACCCCAACGAATCTTCAAGCCTCCTAACGCAACGACACTCACTCGAATAATGCTGCTCAAAAAGACCGCCTACCTTATCGCGGCTATCGTTTTTGCAGCGATCAGTTTTCGGGCTGGGATGAGTTGGCAGGCAGCAAGCACTGAGGCGCGCATAGGAGAAATACTCGGTTGGTCAGACAAAGACATAGAAGAATTTCGCATTCTCGCGCAAAAATTAGAGCTGGATATTAGCCCACAGGGAATCGCTGACCATAAACTAAAGATTCAGCAGCTCAACGAAGCGGTTATCAAGCAGTTTGAAAATGACGCTTCTGCAGGTGCGTTGGTTTGCCTCGTACTGCTGAAACCACTTGCAGAAAATGACACAGCGCAGGCCCGAGCATCCTGTGTCGAACTTCTGGCCACTTACTACGCCAGGATTTCTGCTCCCGGCTACGCAGCCAATATTCCGGAGCCTTACAATTCTGTTCCTGCGATACGGGAAGCGATCCTAAAAGCCGCTGAAGAGTATCCTGACCTGATGGACAAAATTAAAAGTGCAGAAGCCAACAGCTCTGCGGGAACCATAGAATAACTACCCCCGGCTGAGCTCACGCATGCGCCCGAGCACTGGCCAGATCAGTGAAGTATCCTCCAGCGGCTGGAGCTTACGGCTATTGATCGCGCACAGCGGCATGATATCCATGGTCGTGCTGGAAATGAACGCGGCCTCCACCTCTTGCTCAAAAAATGCGGCGCTCATCCGCTCTTCTTTCAGGGCATAGCCCAGATCCCTGATCGCGGCGATGATGAAGCGGCGCGTAATGCCGTTCAGAATACCGCGCTCGGCAGGGGCCGTATAAAACACCCCCTCGTGCAGCCCGAAGACATTACTGGCCGAGGCCTCGGTGACAAAGCCATCGCGCACGAAAACCGCTTCATAGGCACCGGCCTCGACCGCCGCCTGCTTGGCGAGGATGTTCGGGAGCAGATTGAGCGACTTGATATAGCAGTTGGCCCAGCGTTCGTCCGGTACAGTGATGACCGACACGCCGACCCGGCGAGATTCGTCGGTGTGGACCTTTCCCGGACGCGCAAAAAGCGCGAGCACCGGCTCGGCATCAGGAAAGGCGTGCACGCGCGGGGCCTCACCCCGGCTGATCTGAAAATAAACATCGACCGCCTCGGACTTCACCCGCCCAGCGGCCTCGGCGACGATCGCGCGAATCTCCTCCAGCGAATAGGGCAGGCGCAGGCGAACGGCAGCGGCGCTCGTTTCGAGGCGCTCCAGGTGTTCGCTCAGACCGACCGGCACACCCCGCTCGAAGCGCACGACCTCGTAGATGCCGTCGCCAAAGTTATAGGCGCGTTCCTCTATCGGCAGCAGTTGCTGCCCCGACTCGATAAACCGGTCCTTGTAGTAGTAGACGGTCATGGTCCCAAACAAATAAGAGCTTTAGACGATGCGCAGCATCGCAAGTGCAGGCGTTGAGGGCAGAGCCTCAAAAAAACAAACGCACCCTAGCAACCCGCGACGAGCTCGCGGGCGGTCTCACCCAGAGCCTTGAGGGCGGCGGAGGGGTTGTCTGCGTTGGCGGCGAGACAGTTGACGAGCGCACTGCCGACCACGGCCCCGTCGGCGACTTCGCCCACGGCCTTGACGTGCTCCGGCTTGGAGATGCCAAAGCCGACCACGACCGGTAAGTCGGTGTGGCGACGAATCTCCTGCACCTTCTCGCCCATGTCGGAGGCGAGGCTATCACGCACGCCGGTCACGCCTAGCTGGGACACATAGTAAAGGAATCCGGTGGCGGCGTTGGCGATTTTTTCCACGCGCGCGGGCGGGGTCGTCGGCGCGATGATGAAGACGGTCTTCATCTCGGCGGCCTCGCATATCTGCATCCAGCTGCCAGCCTCCTCGGGGGGCAGGTCGAGCACGAGCATGCCATCCACGCCAGCCTCTTTCGCCAGCTGCACGTACTTGTCCTCACCGTAGGCATAGACGAGGTTGTAGTACGTATAAAAGACGACCGGCACGTCACTGATCTCACGGATGCGGCGCACGAGGTTAAAGACCTTCTCCTGCGTCATGCCAGCGGCCAGGGCGCGCTCGGCGGCGTGCTGGTTAGTCTTGCCGTCGGCCAGCGGATCGGAAAAAGGCACGCCAAGCTCAAGCAGGCCGACGCCACTGTCAATCAGCGTGCGGCAGGCCTCAAAGGAGGTGTCCGGGTCAGGGTCACCCGCGCACAGATAGGAGACGAAGAGCGTGCGCTCCTCGGATTTGGCACGGGCAAAGGCGGCGGCAATGCGGTCAGACATGATAGGAAAAGGTCAGGCTTTTTTACGGGGCTTGGAATTTTTGGCACGGGAGCCGTTTCTCTCCGGCTCCGGACACAGCCCCTTCAACAGGTAATACAAGGTCTCCAGGCGCGGCATGACAACATTCTTCGACTGGCCGCGACGCAGCGGCTCACCAAAGATCGCCTCCACCTCGACTTCCCGCCCGGCGACAAAGTCGAGCATGCTGGAGGGCTTGTAGGCGTCCATCTTTCGGGTCTCCTCTATCTGCGAGTCCAGGAATGCGTCTTCGATCTCGTGGCCATGGGCACGAGCGGCGGCCTGCACCTCTTTCATCAGCTCGCGGGCAAGCAGCGTCAGATGCTCGCTGGCCATGATCTCGTCCGTAGTCACGCCACCGGCAGCGATAGCGAGGCCGTTAAAGGGGATGTTCCAGACGAGCTTGCGCCAGAGCGACTCATCCAGCGAGCGCGAGAAAAAGCAGTCGATCCCTGCCCGCTCAAACAGCTCCACCAGATCAACCGTACGCTGGCGATAGCTGCCCATAAACTCGCCGATAAAAATCCGCCCGGCCATGTAGTTCTCGATCACGCCTGGCTCCACGCGATTCAGGCACACGAAGCATAGCCCGGCGAGGATCTGCACAGCGGGCACAAACTCCGCCAGTTTTTCGGTGTTACCCATGCCGTTTTGCAGGGTGAGCACCAGCGTGTGCTCATCCACCAGCGGCGCCACCAGCTTTTTCAGATGCCGGTTGGCGGTAGACTTGAGGGCAACGATAACGAGGTCGCACGGGCCGATCTTCCGCGGGTCTGTGTACCCCTGGACCGGGTGCACGGTAAACTCCTCCTGCTCCTTGCGGATAATGTATCCGCGCTGCATGACAGCCTCGTAGTCACTGCGCAGCAGGAAGTGTACATCGCAGCCGACGCGGGCCAGATGGCAGCCATAATAGGCACCGATCGCCCCCGCCCCGACAATCGCGACTCTGGGTTTGTCCTTGAACATGGGAAAAGACTATTTCGTGCCGCCGGAACCCCGGGGGCAATGCAAAAGGTATCCTTCCTGAGAGTCCCAAACCCGGGCGCGTGTTCCCTCTGAATTCCATTCGGCGGGCGCCACGCAGCGTCAGGACTGGCTGGCGGCGTCCGACTCGTCGCGCTCGATCTGCTCCCGGATCTCGGGCGGGAGCTTGACGTTGAGGTCGCCGAAGTTGAGCGGGCGGCGTTCGTCCCCGGCCAGGTAAACGGTCTGGCTCGGGAAGGCGAAGTCGATCCCCTCTTCTCCGTACTGCTCAAATACGGACAGCAGCAGCTTCTGGTTAAAGTCGTTAAACGCCCACCAGTCCACCGGGTGGTACCAGAAGATGCAGAAAATGTTCAGGCTGTCCGCGTTCATGGCGTTGAAGTACACCTTTGGCGGCAGCGATTCGTCCATCCCCTCGTGATCTTTGAGCAGCTCCTGCACGATCTCCACCGCACGGCGGATCTTCGCCGGCGGCGTATCGTAGGTGATGGTAAAGTTGTGGATCTGGCGCAGGTTCGGACGCTTGCTGATGTTGCGGATCATGTCGCCGGAGAGCTTGCCGTTGGGGATTGTCACGAGATGCCCCTCCAGCGTGCGCTGCTTGGTGCACATGATGCCGATCTCCTCCACGGTCCCGTCGGAGCCGCTGTAGACGATGCGGTCGCCCATGTCGAAGGGCCGATTCACGAACAGCACGATGGCCCCGAAAAAGTTGGACACGCTCTGCTGAGAAGCCAGGGCCAGCGCCGCCGCCCCCACACCGAGACCGGCGAGGATGGTGGTAAAGTCCTGATTGCTGATGATCTGCACGCCCTGCAGGAGGGTCAGCAGGATAACCAGCGTGCGCAGGCAGTTGCGCACCATGGGCGAGATCATGGAGTTGAGCGAGGTGCCGTCGCGGCGTGCCAGAACACCCAGCCAGGCCTCCGGCACACGGATCAACTGCCAGGCCAGCCGGGCAAAAGCCAGCAGCGTGATCAGGTCGCTGCTGACCTCCTGAAATTTTTCCAACCCGTGCGAGAAAACGACCAGGTCCAGCGCGATATTCTGGGCAATCGCAAAGCACAGGAAGATCATCGACTCGGCCACGGCCTTCAGACCCGAGGCCACAATCGCGTGCCCGCTTTTATGCTGATGATCCGACCAGCGGCGGAAAACCGACCGTAAGATTAACCCCAGCAGCATCGCTACCACTACAATCCCCAGCGCCAGCAGATAATGCCACACCGGGTTCCCCTGCCATTCATCGTACATCCAGTCCATGCGCCCCACCATAGACAAAAATCCTAACGACGCAACCGCTCAGCGTAAAGAGGGGTAAAGACAGGAAAATGATACGTAACCGCAAAGGGCACTAAGGACGCAAAGAAAGAAGATTTTTAACCACTGATTACACGGATAGCACAGATGAGGGGAAATGGAATTTCATAGATATTCAGGCTTCCAGCCCTCCCCTCTTTCTTTGCGTGCTTAGCGTTCTTTGCGGTGAAAAACCTCTTCGGCTCTGTTAACTTCGGAGCCTCACCCCCGGAAGCGCTGCATGACGCTGTCCTGGGCGACCTCGACTTTACCAGTGTGGTCGAGGGTGTAGTGCAGGCCGCGGCTCTCGCGGCGCTGCAGGGCGCAGTCGATGATCAGCTCGGCCACCTGGATCAGGTTGCGCAGCTCAAGCAGCTCGGGCTCGACCTTAAAGTTCCAATAGTACTCGGTGATCTCGCGCTGGAGATTCTGGATGCGGGTGCGGGCGCGCTGCAGGCGCTTGTCCGTGCGCACGATGGCCACGTAGTCCCACATGGTGCGTTTGAGCTCGTCCCAGTTGTGGTGCAGGACCACGCGCTCGTCCGGGTCGCGCACATCCCCGTCCCGCCAGTGCGGCATCTCGGAGGTCTCCGGGGCGTGCGTCTCCAAATACGTTAAGGCGCTCTGCGCACCGTTGTGCGCGAGCACGCAGGCCTCCAGCAGGGAGTTGCTGGCGAGGCGATTCGCCCCGTGCAGGCCGGTGCAGGCCACCTCACCGCAGGCCAGCAGGCCGTCGAGCCCGGTGGTGCCGTCGAGGGCGGTAGTCACACCCCCGCACAGATAGTGGCAGGCCGGGACGACGGGGATCATTTCCTTGGCCATGTTGATCCCGACCTTCATGCAGCCCTCGTAGATGGAGGGGAAGCGGTCGCGGATCGAAGCCTCGTCCTGATGGGTAATGTCGAGCCAGACGTGTTCGTCCCCGGAGCGTTTCATCTCGGAGTCGATGGCGCGGGCCACGATGTCGCGCGGGGCCAGGTCGGCGCGCTTGTCGTAGCGCGGCATAAAGGCCTCTCCGGCAGAGTTGCGCAAGATCGCGCCTTCGCCGCGCACGGCTTCGGAAATCAAAAAGCGGTCCTTACTACGGGCAAACAACGCGGTCGGGTGGAACTGGATAAACTCCATGTTGCGGACCTCGACACCCGCTCGGTAGGCGATGGCAATACCGTCCCCGGTCGCGATGTCCGGGTTCGTCGTGTATTGGTAAACCTGCCCCACTCCGCCGGTGGCCAGCAGCACGACCGGCGCGCTAAAGGTGTGTACGGTGCCGGTCTGGACGTTGAGCACGTAAAGCCCGAGCACGGCGTCCGGGCCCGGCATCTGAAGCTTGCCGCGGGTGATCAGGTCGATCGCGAAATGGTGCTCCAGCACATCGATATTTTTGTGCTCAGCCACAGCGTGCAGAAGCGCGGCCTCGATGGCGGCCCCGGTCAGATCCTTGACGTGCAGGATGCGGCGCTTGGAGTGCCCCCCCTCCTTATGCAGGGAAATGCGCCCGTCCTCCAGATTGGTAAACTCGACGCCAATGCGCTTCAACTCCTCGATGCGAGCCGGGCCGGCGCTGACGACCTCGCGCACCACATCCTCGCGGCACAGGCCGTCCCCGGCGGTCAGGGTGTCCCCCACGTGCAGCTCGAAGTCATCCGTCTGCGAGGTGACGCTGGCAATGCCCCCCTGCGCGTGGTTGGTACTCGACTCCGCGCGGTTCTTTTTGGTGATGATGGCGACGCGCTTACCCGCCGCCGCCACCTTCAGGGCGAAACTCAGGCCGGCAATTCCGCTGCCGACCACAATGACGTCGTACGTTTTCACTTATTTAAAGAATAACCACAGAGAACACAGAGAGAAACAGGCTAACAAGCTGGTGCTATTGAGCAATTTGAATAAAGCTCCCACCTTCTCCATCTTCAGTATAAGTAACAACGAATGGATAGGGTTTGCCGCAACCTGTAATCATCCATCCTTCTTTAGCCCAGACGTGCCCTTTTTGGCCATTCATTGGCTCGTAGTGCAACGATTTAACATCTACATGACTGATGTCATTACAACCATTTGCTTGAACGTAGGTTGAGATCAAAGCCAAGGTGTCTTTTTTCAGCAAATCATTAGCGTGAGAGTTGCCGGTATAGAACCCTGTTTTCGCATTAGAAGATGCGCCTGCATCATCAACGGATGAGCAACCTAGAATGACAAACGCAACACTTAAACTTAATATTAATTTTACTATACATTTCATAATACAGCTAGAGGTGGAGGTTCGCTTAGGCATATAAAAATCACAGCTCGATATTGTCGATGAGGCGGGTTTCCTCCAGCCAGACGGCGACGGCGAGCAGGCACTTGCCGGGGACGACTTCGCGCACCGGGTGCATCGTCTCGCGGTCCACGATCTCGATGTAGATGATGCGCAGCATGCGGCTCTGCGCCAGCAGGTGGGTGACCTCGGCCTTCACGCGATCCACGCTGGTGGAGCCGCCCTTGACCAGCTGCTGACCGGTGCGCAGGGCCTGCTGGATCTTGGCAGCCTCGGCCAGGCGGGAGGGCTCCAGGTAGCGGTTGCGAGAGCTGCGGGCCAGCCCGCTCTCCTCGCGCACGATGGGAGCAGCCACGATCTCGACCGGCATAAACAGGTCGCGGGCCATCTTTTTCAGGATGGCACACTGCTGGGCATCCTTTTGCCCGAAGACGGCGACATCCGGGCGGCAGAGGTTGAAAAGAATCGTCACCACGGTGGTGACGCCGCGGAAGTGCCCCGGTCGGGTCTGCCCGCACAGGTGCTTGCTGACGTGCTCCTCGTTCACGTAGGTGGAGAAGTCCGAGGGGTAGATCGACTCGGCGCGCGGCGCAAATACGACGTCCGCCCCGTGCTCTTCGCAGGCCTTGATGTCGGCCTCCAGCTGGCGCGGATACTTGCCGTAGTCCTCATTGGGGCCGAACTGGGTCGGGTTGACGAAGATCGAGACCACGGTCAGGTCCGCCTTCTGGCGGGCGATGTCGATCAGTGAGAGGTGCCCCTCGTGGAGGGCGCCCATCGTCGGCACCAGAGCCAGGAGTTTACCCTTTCCGCGCATGCGGATGGCCCAAGATTGCATTTCCTGCGGAGATTCAATGACCTGCATAACGGCACTCTACCTCAAGAGGTTCAAAACGCCATCATCACGCAGATTTAATAAACAGGAAAGGGAAAAAAACATTTTCCTTTTTGCCCGCGATTGGTTTGCTGGTCCCTTGACCATGAACGATCCCTATATCCAGCAACTTTTCGCCGAGCGCATCGGTGGGGCCGACTACGGCAAGTCCACCGCTATCTACAAGTTTGAAAAGATCAAGCGTGCCAAGACCGCGGCGCGTGCCGCCAACCCCGGTGTCGAGCTGATCGACATGGGCGTGGGCGAACCTGACGAGATGGCCTACCCGCAGGTGCTCGACGCCCTGTGCAAGGAAGCCGCCAAGCCCGAAAACCGCGGCTACGCCGATAACGGCGGCCCGGACTTCCGCAACGCCGTCGCCCGCTACATGAAGGCTGTCTACGGCGTCGAGCTCGACCCGCAGACCGAGGTCATCCACTCCATCGGCTCGAAGGCAGCCCTGCGCATCCTGCCCCTGTGCTTCATCAATCCCGGCGACATGGTCATCATGACCGTGCCGGGCTACCCGATCTTTGGCACCCACGCCAAGTACGTCGGCGGCGATGTCTACAACTGCCCGCTGACCGCCGACAATGACTTCCTGCCCGACCTCGACGCCATCCCCGAGCACGTCAAGGCCTGCGCCAAGGTCATGGTCATCAACTACCCGAACAACCCGACCGGCGCCTCCGCCACGCGCGAGTTCTTCGAGAAGGTCATCGCCTTCGCCAAGGAGAACAACATCGTCATCGTGCAGGACGCCGCCTACGCCTCCCTGATTTTCGAGGGCAAGCCGCTGTCCATCCTCCAGGTGCCCGGCGGTAAGGACGTGGCCGTGGAGCTGCACTCCCTCTCCAAGAGCTACAACATGACCGGCTGGCGCATCGGCTGGGTCTGCGGGAACCCGCTCGTGGTCAAGGCCTTCTCCGATGTGAAGGATAACTGCGACTCGGGCCAGTTCCTCGCCATCCAGAAGGCGGCCGCCGTCGGCCTGGACAATCCCTCGATCACCGAGGAGATCAGCGCCAAGTACTCCCGCCGCATGGACCTGCTGGTGGACGCCCTGCGCGCCTCCGGCTTTGACGCCAAGAAGCCCAAGGGCTCGTTCTTCCTCTATACCGCCATCCCGACCTCCGCGGAAAAGGACGGCAAGAAGATCGCGTTCAAGAGCGCCGAGGATTTCTCGCAGTTCATGATCAAGGAGCTGCTCATCAGCACCGTCCCGTGGGACGACGCCGGAGCCTTCGTCCGCTTCTCGGTCACCTTCGAGTCCAAGGGCAAGGACGACGAGCAGCGCGTCATCGGCGAGATCAAGCAACGCCTCGGCAGCGTCAACTTCAGCTTCTAGCCGGAGCACGCCGCGACCGGGCCGTCTGGCCCAGACTTTCAGGCTGCACTTTCGATAAAGGGTTCATGCACAGCATGAGCCCTTTATTGTTATTAAGGCTTCTCAATAGCCCGTACGCTCACCCACCCCGCGCCAGCAGGGGCAGGACGGTCAGGACGCAGACCAGGATGAGGACGATGGAGCCGAGGCGGCTGAGCTTGTTCAGGGAGCGCAGGGTGATGCGCTCAGGGACACGCTTGCCAAAGAGCACCGCCAGGCCGACCAGATAGAGCCACCACAGCAGCGTGCCGATAATCGCCCCCACGACCACAAATACGCTCCCCGTGACTCCGCCGGGGTGGACGCCGAGGTTTGCCGCCACACAGAAGGCCATATAGCCGAAAAAACGCATCGGCATGCCTAGCGAAACCGCCAGCGTACCGCGAAAGATCCGCCGTCTCCCGCCCGGCAAGCTCGGGCAGGCCAGGCTCTCGGCCTTACGGGCACGCAGGAGCATCAGGCTCATGTAGAGCATCAACGCAGCCGCAGCCGTGCGAAAAACCCAGTCCAGCTGCATCCTTAAAGGCAGCAGGGAAAGCACCCCCATCAACGCGATGGCCACGGCGATCCACACCGCCTGCCCAAGCGTAATGCCCCAGACGACCGCCAGTCCCGACCTGAGACCATGCTGCCGCGTCACCTGCACGCACCAGAAGGCTCCCGGCACCATGATGACGGAAAAAATAAAACCCAGCACGAAGCCTTTGAAAAGCAGTGTCTCCACTTAAATAACGGGGATGGTCCTGCAGTTCTGCCACGCCCGCACCCCGCAGGGCAAGCGGGAAAGCATCCCCACCAGCGACTGCGCGGCAATCATGGTTCGGATGGAGCACATCACCCCTATTCGCGCGCAAGAAACGACATCTTTTCTGCAGATGCGCCAATAACCTGTTGACAGCACCCATACAAAAATCCACAAAGACGGGTTTCCGCGTCCTGTTTAAGCCGCCTCGGCCTAGGATGCTATGCTGCAGTAAGACCACGCGATGGAGAATTTCGCCGACCAATGCCTCGACATGGCCCAGTCAATTCTGGGTCAGAATCTAAACGCCATTAACGCTGATGGTTCCATCACCCCTGTGGAGGGTGAGATGGGCCGCTTCGACGAGCCTGGCCACGCTGCCCTTGCAATTGGGGAATTCCACCGTGCGACCCAGCAGACCCGCTTTGGGGATCATGACCTTGTCGACCTGGTAGCCCGCACCATTACGGCTCAGGCCTTCATTGAGGAGGAAGCCGAGAACGGCCTGGCCTACTCAGCCCTCGGCCTGCTCGCCTTTGGTCCGTCCAAGGAGCGCAACGCCGTCTGGGAGCGCCTGCTTGAGCCGACCCGCGAGACCCTCGACCATCGCCTGCTCCAGCGCACCGACTACGACAACCACCTTCAGGCGTTCAACATCGCCAAGGCCGTCACCCGCTTCAGCATGGGCCTCTCCAAAAAGGACGAGACCGGTAAGCTGATCGACCGCTTCGTCGAGCGCATCAAGGAAAACAGCAGCGCAGGCTACTGCGACGACAAGCCCGACGGCTTCGGCGGCTGCTTCGACATTTACGGCGTCCTGAGCTTTGTCTTTATCCGTCAGGCTCTCCAGCTGCACGCCAACATCCACCTGCGCGACCGCAAGCTGCCCAGCCTGCGCACGCATGCCGGCAAGTACATCAAGATGCTCCCCGACATCGTCCGCCAGGACGGCCTCGGCTGGGCCTACGGCCGCGGCATCGGTGCCTACGGCCAGATGCACTGCATCAGCCTGATCCTGCAGGCCATGCGCGACGGCTGGATCTCCAGTGACGAAAAGCCCAAGTATTTCGACATCCTGCGCCGCCTGTTCCAGTTCTTCTTCACGACGTATCTGGACCACGAGCATGGCTTCCTCGTCATCCGCGACGAAGAGCGCACGACCGCTGACACGCACACCACCCGCATGGCCAACTTTGACGCCGCGCGCTACCTGTGCCAGTGGGCCCGCCTCGCCAAGAGCATTGGCGGCAGCATGGACGCCAAGGCCAACCCGGCCAAGCGCTCTGGCCGCTTCATGATCTTTGACAAGAGCCACCGCAAGGAAAACGGCCTCTTCAACTACTTCGACCCCGAAAGCGGCCTGCACGTGCAGATCCCGCTCGTCAGCGCCGGTTCCGAAGCGGGTATTTCGAGCTCCTCGCTCTCCTTCCCGCACTGCCCCGGCGTGATCGACTGGCCCGTCGCCAAGCAGATCCCCGTGCTCCTGCCCGAGCTGACCTTCGGAGATAAGAAGATTATCCCGGCCTTCTACGGCAAGAACTGCACCACCGGCCTGGGGCTGCGTAACTCTTTCTTCTTCCGCTACGACCAGCCCGAGCTGATCACCACGGAGGAAAAGACCGTCAATGGCCTGGGCTCGTGCAAGGTCAACTGGACCTTCCTCGGCGGTAAGATGACCAGCGAGTTCATCTTCACCGTGAAGAATCAGGTCCAGCTCGACAGCATGCGCTACGTCATCGCCATCGGCGCTCCGCACACCCGCTACCACAGCGGCCTGACCTACACCATCGGCGAGGGCGGTCTGCGCCCGGTCGTGGTAAAGGACGATTTCCAGGCTGTCTGGGGCGAGACCGAAGTGGTCAGCGACGATCCGGACTACCGCACTTACTGGGGCAACATCCACTACCTCCAGCACCTCGTGCGCGACCATCCGCTCATCATGCGACCCGGCATGAAGTACCGCCTCGTGGTCGAATTCGAGCCCGACATCGCTTTCGCCGACGCCTAAGCACCAGGACAAGTAACTTTACTATAAACCGGTTCCGAAAGGAGCCGGTTTATTTTTTGTCTCAATCCGGTAAATCAACCCCGGAACGGCTTGCGGGCCTGCCTGTCTGTAGATACCATGTCTTCCATGTCAGACTCCCCTTCCCGCATCGCCATCGTGACTGGAGCCAGCTCCGGGATCGGTGAAGCCACCGTTCGCCGCTTCGTCTCCCAAGGCTACGGCGTCATCGGTAACGCCCGCAGCGCCGACAAGCTCGCCGCCCTCGAAAAGGAACTCGGCCCGCTCTTCAAGGGTGTCGCCGGTAGCGCCGCCGAGAAGCCCGTCGTCGACTCGCTCTTTACTGCCGCCGTGGAAACGTTCGGGGCTGAGGCCGATATTGTCGTGGCCAACGCCGGGACCGGCCTGGGTGGCTCTGTCACGCAAGCCGACCTCGAGAAGTACGAGACGATCCTCAAGCTCAATGTGGCCGGAGCCCTCGCGCTCATGCAGGAGGCCGCCCTGCGCATGGTGAAAAAGCAGGAGACCGATTACCCAAAGTCGGCTGCCGACCTCGTCGTCATCGGCTCGGTCGTGGGGAAACAGATTTCGCCCTTCAGTGCCGTCTATGGCTCGACCAAGTGGGCCGTCCACTCACTGGCCGAGGGGCTGCGCCGCGAAATCTGCGGCAAGGGCGTGCGCGTCACGCTGGTGGCTCCGGGCATCGTGGTGAGTGGCTTCCAGGACGCCGCCGGATACAACGACGAGACGGTCAACCACTTCCATAAAAACTTTGGTCCGCTGCTGGTCGGGGATGATATCGCCGCCGCCATCGAGCACGTCGTCGCCCTGCCCCCGCACATCCACATCAGCGACCTCACCGTCCGCCCCACCCGCCAGGACTATCCTTAAGCGGGTTGCACTCGTTGGCATTTATGGGGCTGAGCAAGCCCCGGCCTCTTAAATCAGCCCGTGGCACATCATGGCCTCGGCCACACGCAGGAAGCCACCGATATTGGCCCCGGCGACGTAGTTGCCCGAAGCCTGATATTTGTCGGCGTAGTGCAGGCAGGAGGTGTGGATGCCGCGCATGATTCTGCGCAGTTCCTCGTCCACCCGGTCAAAGGGCCAGTGCTCCAGTCCGGCGTTTTGCTGCATCTCCAGAGCGGAAACGGCGACACCGCCAGCATTGGCGGCCTTACCGGGGCCGAAGGGGATTTTCGCCTGATGAAAAACTTTAATCGCTTCGGGCGTGCAGGGCATATTCGCGCCCTCGCAGACGAGCTTGCACCCGTTCTGCACAAGCTTGCGGGCGTCGTCGACCTCCAGCTCGTTCTGGGTCGCGCACGGGAAAGCCGCATCGCAGGGGATGTCCCAGACTTTGGCCTTGGGCCGGAATGACGCGCTGGGGTGAATCTCGCAGTACTTCTCGATTCGCTCACGCTCGACCTCCTTGATCAGGCGCAGCGCACTGAAGTCGATCCCCTTCGGATCGAAGATAGCTCCGGAGGAGTCCGAGCAGGCCACGACGGTGGCGCCGAGATCGTTCAGCTTGCGCAGGGCGTAGAGGGCGACGTTACCCGAGCCGGAGATGACGCAGGACTTGCCTTCGAGCGAGTCCCCGGCGGCCTGCATAATTTCCTCGGCAAAGTACACCGCCCCGAAGCCCGTCGCCTCGGTGCGCCCCTGCGAGCCGCCCCAGGAGACGCCCTTACCGGTGATCACACCCAGCTCGTAGCTGTTGGTCAGTTTCTTATACTGGCCGAAAAGGTAGCCGATCTCGCGAGCGCCCACGCCGATGTCCCCGGCGGGCACGTCACGGCGATGGCCGATGTGCCGGAACAGCTCGCTCATGAAGGCCTGGCAGAAGCGCATGACCTCGTCGTCGCTCTTGCCCTTGGGGTCAAAGTCGGCCCCACCCTTACCGCCGCCGATGTTCAGGCCGGTGAGGGAGTTTTTAAAGATCTGCTCAAAGCCGAGGAACTTGATCACGCCCATGTTGACGGTGGGGTGAAAGCGCAGGCCGCCCTTGTAGGGACCGAGCACGCTGTTGAACTCCGTGCGAAAGCCGCGGTTGACCTGCACGTTACCGGCGTCGTCCTTCCAGACTACACGGAAGATGATCTGGCGCTCCGGCTCGCAGAGGCGCTCCAGCAGGTTCAGGTCCGCGATCTCGGGGTGCTCCTCGACCACGGGGCCGAGGGTTTCGAGCACCTCGTGCACGGCCTGGAGAAAGACCGGCTCGCTGTGGTTGCGACGTTCGACGACTTCGAGGGTGCGTTTAATGGCTGAATGCATGAGAGTCTAAGGGGTTGGAGAGTGAGAACGGGAAAGCGTATAACTTATTAAGCGGCATAAACACCGCCGGACTTATAACAAATCGAAAAGCATTTAAGCAATGAGACATTGCCGGATGTAAAAGGCTCCAACAAAGGTGTATGCGATACTCGCAAGATGATGTACGTACGTACACATTAATTTAGCCAGCAGCGGCCAATTTCCTTGCCAGTAAGAGCCGCCAGTGCTGTGTATATTCTCCATCGATGTGCCTGCAATTCCGCATACTTGGCAGCAGCAGTTCGGGTAATGCCGCACTGCTCACTGCGGCAGGCTGCAAGATCCTCATCGACGCAGGATTTAGCGCCCGCAAGCTCGGCCAGATGCTGGAGCAATGCGGCGAAAGCCTCGCTCAGGTTGACGCGATCTTCCTCACGCACGAGCACAGCGACCACGCCGCCGGCATCAAGGGCCTGCGCCGCCATCCGCACATCAAGGTCTTTGCCAACCGCGAGACCATGCAGGCCGTCCAATCGCGCCTGACCTTCCGCCCCAACTGGCAGGTCTTCGAGACCGGGCGCAGCTTCTCATTCTGCGATCTGGAGGTGACGGCTTTCAGCGTCCCCCACGATGCCTATGACCCGGTGGGCTACCTCTTCGAGGGCGGCGAGGACACACTCTTTTCGCCCCGGCGCAGTGTCGCCTGGGCAACCGACCTGGGCTACATCCC
Source organism: Ruficoccus sp. ZRK36 (assembly GCF_019603315.1). Classification (NCBI taxonomy): domain Bacteria; kingdom Pseudomonadati; phylum Verrucomicrobiota; class Opitutia; order Puniceicoccales; family Cerasicoccaceae; genus Ruficoccus; species Ruficoccus sp. ZRK36. Next base: position 1,308,134 of record NZ_CP080649.1, on the reverse strand, counting down.
GGCCAACGTGAGCGAAAAAATCCGCCACGCGGACCTGCTCGTGCTGGAGGCCAACCACGACACCGAGATGCTCGAAAAAGATGAGCGCCGCCCCTGGTCTCTCAAGCAACGCATCCGTGGCCGTCACGGCCACCTCTCGAATGACGCGGCCCTGGACCTCCTCAGCGAGGTCGAGTCCCCGCGCTGGAAACACGTCTGCCTCGCGCACCTGAGCCGCGACTGTAACGACGTGGGGCTGGTCGAGCGGCATTTCTCGGTCCTCCGGGAGCGTGGTCGCAGCTTTGGCCTGAGCGTAATCGATCCGGTAAACGGCATTGGACCTGCTTACGATTTGGCTACACTCTAACGCATTTACCGCCGTTTTTTTGATCAACTCGTATTCAGTTTTTTCCACTGAAGCCGATTGGCTGCACTTCTGACCTATTTTTACGCATGTATTTCGACTACAGACACACCAAGATTATTTTCACACTCGGGCCCGCCACCGAGGAAGAAGACACCCTGCGCGAGATGATCGTGACCGGCGGCGTAGACGTCTGCCGCCTCAACATGGCCCACGCCAACCACGAGTGGACCGAGAAGGTCATCACGCGCGTGCGCAAGGTGTGCTCCGAAGTCGATCGGCATGTCGCCATCATGATGGACGTCAAGGGACCGGAAATCCGGACCGGAGACCTCCCCGAGCCGATTGAACTGGAAGCCGGCGAGACGTTTGATTTTCTCGTGACCGGTGACCGCTCCGCACTGGAGAGTGGCATCCGCGGCGTCACCGTGAACTACCCGCGCCTGCATCAGGATGTGCGCGTAGGTGACACCCTGCTCGTGGACAGCGGCCTGGTACGCATGGAGATCCTGGAAATCCTGGAAGACCGCGTCCGCTGCAAGGTCATCATCCCCGGCCCGATGGGCAACCGCCGCCACATTAACCTGCCGGGCGTGAAGGTGAACCTGCCCGCCCTGACCGATAAGGACAAGGCTGACATCGCCGTCGGCGTTAAACACAACATCGAATTTTTCGCGCTGTCCTTCGTCCGCGAGGCCAACGACCTCGACATCATGCGCCGCCACCTCAAGGCCAACAACTCAGAGGCGCGCATCATCGCCAAGATCGAGGACCAGTCCGCGATTTCCAATCTGGACGAGATCATCACCGCCTCCGATGCGCTCATGGTCGCGCGCGGAGACCTCGGCATCGAGTGCCCCTATGAGGAGCTGCCGCTGATCCAGCGCCGCGCCGTCAAAGCCTGTATCCAAAAGAAGAAGCCCGTCATCATCGCCACTCACATGCTGGAGAGTATGATCGAGCAGCCGATCCCAACGCGCGCCGAGGTGACGGACATCGCCAATGCTGTTTTTGAAAAAGCCGACTGCGTCATGCTCTCGGGCGAGACCACGACCGGCAAGTACCCGATCGAATGCGCTCGGGTCATGAACCGCATCGCCCGCCAGGTCGAGCGCAACCGCGACGCAAAGGACTACGAAAACATCCCGCTCAACAAGCCCAAGGCAAAGATGCTCCGGGCCGCTGTCCACCTCGCCCAGGACCTGAACAAGGCCGGGATCGTCGTCTTCACCCGCAGTGGCTACCTACCCGGCATCCTATCGGCCCTGCGGCCGACCCGCGTGCCGATCTTCGCTTTCACAGATGAGGAGTTGATCTTCAAGCAGATGCTCATGATGTGGGGCGTCGAGCCGTTCCGCATCGATTTCCACGAGGATTCCGAGGAGACGATCAAGGCCGCCTTTGCCAAGCTCTACTCCGGGCGCATCGAGTGGGCCAGCCCCGGCGACTGGATGGTCGTGGTGACAAACCTCCTCGTCGGAGAACACATCATCGACAGCATCCAGCTGCGCCAGGTCGAGTAGCCGTCCGGCTACGCACTTAGTATTCGTAGCTAACGGTCTGACCGGATGATGTCGTGACTTCGAGCGTACCTCCATTTTCGCTCACGACGAGGTCTTCATAGCTTTCACCCGCCACGGGCATAATCGGGGCAAAGTATCGGCCTGCCAACTTGTCGTAGCCGACCTCGGACTCACCCGACTCCAGGATGTACTGCTGCCCGCCAGAGGCAATCTGGCGCAGGTTGTTCATGATGGTTTTTCCACGGCTCATCTCGCGGATATGCGTGACCGAGCTGGATGCTTCGGGTGTCGACTGGGGGAGAGGAGCCGCCTGGGAAGAGCGCACCTCGGGGCTCATATAACTATACTCCACGACTTGGCCTGTTTCAGTGATGACTTGCAGAGTGTTCCCGTCCGCCGTAACGACCAGGTCATTGTAGCTTTCACCCGCCACCGGTTGAATCGGGGGAAAGTATTCTCCGACCAACTTGTCGTAGCCGACCTCGGACTCACCCGACTCCAGGATGTACCGCTGCCCGCCAGAGGCAATCTGGCGCAGGTTGTTCGTAATTGCTTTCTGGCGGCTCTCTGCCCGGACTTTATTAAAAGCCGGGATGGCCATCGCGGCCATTATGCCCGTAATGGCAAGCCCCGAGGTGTTGCTGCTCAGGCCAGAGCTGTTGGTGGGCCAGCGACTGTCATTGAAAATCGAATCGGAGCGCACCACGGTGACGCAGGCCGCATCCGCATCAACCTTCTCAAGCCCCAGCAGCGGGATGTACATCTCGTAGATCGCAAAGGCACCCCCGACCTGTGGGAACTGGGAAAAGATACTGTCGCGCATCTCGATAAAAGTCTCGAAGCCTTTTTGGGAAATGTAGGTCATACCGTTACCCTGCGCGGGCAGGTCCTTGACCGCAGCCTGATAGGCCGGGCTGGCAGCGAGCTTACCCTCACCCGAGCGGCATTCCTCCAGAAAGCTTGTGTCATTCGTAACCATCAGGTCGCCCGTGGCCGAATCAAGCACCAGAGTGGGAGCGCTCACCGGAAATCCATCATCGGACTGGTTCTTTTCCTCGTAGATGACGAGCCCGTCTTTTTCCGTACGGGTGATGCGGCCCTCACTGACATCCATCTCGACAGGGATAACCCCCTCGGTCACCAGCCAGCCCATCCCCTTCAGGTGGAGCAGATACTGCGTCTGAGGAAGGGGTATAGTCTGCTCAAACATCGGCACGGAGCTGTCCTTCATCTCGCCGAAGCGCAGCACGGCGGTCAGCACCGTGTCGGCCTTTTCGAGGGCCTCGCCAACAGTGAGGGATACTCCTGGCTCCAGCGGACGCCCTAGAATTCCTGCGGCCATCTGCTCACCGTTAGCGGGGGAGATAGCCTTTGTCCCGGAGCGGATGACCTCGGCGATCACGCTGCCCTGCACATCCTGCGTGATAAAAACATCCGTCCCGGCCGGGGCCATCGCAATTGTGTCAAAGCTGTGCGGCTGCTTCCCCATGAGCGCGAAGATCCCCTGCGGACCGTTCGGCAGATAGATCACGCTCTTGTTGCGGAACATCGAGCCATCCCGATAGGAGCTCGACCCGATGGCCGATAAATCGGAAATCCCCAGCACCTCTATGATCTGCTCGTACGGCAGCATGGAGGCCATCGCCACCTGCATGTTATTCGGGTCCTGAGCCCCTAAGCTGGCTGCCATCTTGTTGATCGTGGTTCCCAGCTTCTTAAACGTGTCCCCAAGGTCACGAAATGTAAACGAGTCACCTCCCAGATCGAGATCACGGGCTACAGCCTCGAAGCTCGGGGCCCGATTTTCCTCGGGAACGAGCGGGAAAGAGTCGGCGGATGCGGTGTCTTCCTGCGCAGGCTCCTTGGGAGCACAGGCCGACAGCATGATGAGGGTGAAAAGACAGAACAGTGAAGAGAGGGCAACTTTCATACCCGGATCATGACGTTCTGATACAACCCGCGCAAGACCCCTCTGCCAAAAATAAAAATGCGATCCAGATCAGCCGAGGACTTCTACCAGTTCGCCTTCGACGAAGTCCGCGCTCACTCGCTGGAGGCGAACACGGCCGAGACGGTTACGCACGGAGAGAGGGTTATCCATCGGGACAACGACTCGCACGTAGTTATCCGTCAGGCCGGGGGCGATGCCCTCGCGCGGATCTTCAAAGAGCACGCGCATCTCGCGCCCCAGATGCTCACTGTGCCAACGGTGGCGGAGCCGCTCAGCCAGCGCCCGCAAGCGGGCGGAGCGCCGGTGGCGCTCTGTCATCGGGACATGGTCATCGCGCCGGGCGGCCAGCGTGCCGTCGCGCTCAGAGTAGGTAAAGACGTGGGCCCATGCCACCGGGTTATCGAGCAACAGCTGGCAGGTATCCTGAAAATCTTCCTCCGTCTCACCGGGAAATCCCACCATCACATCGGTACCCACAAAGATATCCGGTACGGCCTCGGCGGCACGTTGCACAAAGTCCGCCCACTCGGTCCGATCATAGCGGCGACGCATCTCCTTCAAGATACGGTCCGATCCACTCTGCAGTGGCAGGTGCAGGTAGGGCAGTAGCGTATGATCCGGGTCGGCCATCCGCTCAAAAAGCTGCCAGGGCACAGTCGTCGGCTCGATACTGCTGATGCGGATGCGGTCCAGGCCGTCCACCTGATCAAGGGCATCCACCAAGCCGAGGACATCGAGTCCGCTGTTGGCATAGGTGCCGATGTTAACCCCCGTGAGCACGAGCTCGCGTACCCCACGGGAGACCTGGCTGTCCACCTCGCGTAAAAGGTCTGCCAAATCACGGCTGCGCGCCCGCCCACGGGCAAAGGGAATAATGCAGAACGAGCAGACAAAGTCACAGCCGTCCTGCACTTTGAGATTGGCCCGCTGATTAAAGGGCCGCTCCCCGGCGAAATTCATCGTGAAGTCTCGCTTGTCGATTTTTTCACGGACGATGACGGGCAGCTCGTTCTTCGTGCGGTCGCCGATGTAATCGAGTACGCCGAGCTTGTCCTGGTTTCCCACGATCAGGTCCACGCCGGAGATGTCGGCTACCTCTTTTGCACCCATCTGCGAGTAGCAGCCAACCACCGCCGTGTAGGCTTCCGGGTTGCGCTTGACGAAGTTTCGGATCGTCTGCCGGCACTTCGAGTCCGCCTGCGCGGTCACGGTACAGGTGTTGATGATGCCGAGCTCGGCCTCCTGCCCAAAGGGCACGATCTCGTACCCGGCCTCAGTCAGTTTCTCACGCAGCGCATGCGTCTCACTCTGGTTGAGACGACAACCCAGGGTGTGCAGGCTGGCACGCGGCCGGGGGCTCTGACTGGAGGAAGGATTCATGACAGAGCGCAAAGCGTGAACCACCGCACCGCAGATGTGAAACGAAAAACAACACGTCCGGCACGACTTGCCGACACGGTGCAGGTCCTACTCGGTGATGGAGAAAACGCGATGCAGCCGGAGCAGCTCGATCACGCTGACGACATTGGGCTTGGCATTGAGCACGCGGATGGGCTGGCCATCACCGCGCAGCTTTTTCTGCACGCCCAGCAGAGCACCAATACCGGAACTGTCTATAAAGTCCACTTGGGCAAAGTCGATATCTACATTGATGATCGTATCCTGCCAGGTATCGTTCAGCTGCTGCTTGAATTCACTGACGCAGGAGGCGTCGAACTTGCTCGCGCCGATGGTGATGAGCAGCTGCGTGCCGCCCTCTGTCAGTTTGAACGAATAATCAGCCATTTGTAACCATGAGCAGAGCTTCCATGTGTCCCAGTGTCAAGGCCGTTTCGGATTGGCTTTACAGCCCGAATCGGTCTAGGGTGCCGACAAATATGCAAGCTGAACCCCACGTCCCCACTTTCTCACAATGGCCGACGAACCGGTAAAAGGTGATTTTCGCGTACTCAGCGCCCGGGTCGAGCTCGTCGAGACCCTCCGGGAAGACTTCGGGCTTTTCCTGCGTGATCTAGGCGTGGACGACAAGTCCCTGGCCTTCTGGCAACTCATACTGAGCGAGGCGGTCGTCAATGCCATCGTGCATGGCTGCAAGAGCGATTCGCAGCTCAACGTCGAGGTCAAGTGGATGAGCCATGGACGCGAGGTGCTCCTCGAAATCAAAGACCCCGGCTCGGGTCCACCGGAAAAAGTTATCCGTAACCCCGAACTGCCCGAGGACCCCTTTCAGGCGCATGGGCGCGGCGTCTTCCTGATCGAGAATTTCGCCGACCGCCTGGAGCACTGGAAAAGCTCGCATGGCTACTGCCTGCGCATCTTCAAAAACCACGAGGAAATCCAGGGCGACGAGATCGACACCGTGCTGGAGCAGGCGCTCAACGAGCTGTCGGTCTGCTATGAGAGCCTGGCTGCCTTTTACCGTCTGGGGGACGGGCTCGTCCGCGCCGAGAGCGTCAGCCACTTTATTTCACAGGCCATCGACGACCTGAAAAAAGTCGTCGGAGACGCCCGCATGACTCTCTACTACAGCGACTCTCTGCAAGACGCGCTCCACGAGGAAATATCCGCCCAGCCCTTTGCCCACATGTGGAGTCGGCTAGAGGGGAGACTGGCCGAGGTCGTCGAATCCCGCGACGAGCTGGTGTGGGAAGAACCCGATGAGGTCGAGGACGACCCGATCCTTTCCGCCTATGCCTGTGGCATCTGCTGCCCGATTCAAGCGGGAGGAAAACTCTACGGGGTCTTCTGCGTCGTGCGTGAGCAGTTGCCCTATTTCAACGCGGGTGAAATGAACAACGTGCGGACTTTTTCCGACCTCTTCGGCATCGCACTGGCCAATGCGGATAACACGATCGTGCGCTCGCGGGAGCAACGGGCCTTCCAGGAGCTGGAAATCGCCGCAGAAATCCAGAAAACTCTCCTCCCCCTGCCGACGATTGAGTGCCCGCCCCAGTGGCAGATCTTCGCCACCCGCCGCTCTGCGCGTGATGTGGCCGGTGACTATCTGGAGGTCCAGCGCAGCCAGAACGGAGACACCTACCTGGCCGTGGTCGATGTGATGGGTAAGGGCGTTTCGGCCGCGTTTCTGGCCGCGATGTTCCGCACGGCCTTCAACATCATCCTGCACATGGACTACACCCTGCTCGGGTTGGCCCAGACGCTCAACCGCATCCTGTGCCAGCAGGTCGGGGACATGACGCTGTTTGCCACCTGCGCGATCGCCCGCATCCCGGCCTCTCTGGACCGGATCGAGCTCGTTAACGCCGGGCACTGCCCGGTGCTTCTGGAGGATAAGGCCGGAAATATGCGCGAATGCCACCCATCTGGCCCACCTTTCGGACTTTTTTCTGACGCTCTTTACCAGTGCGACACTTTTGAGATCAGTGCCGGTGACAGGCTCATGATGATCACGGATGGCCTGTATGAATGGGAAACGCAAGAGGACGTTTGGGGTTGGGATGCCTTCCTCGAATTCGTCCGCGAGGAGGCAAAATCCTCTCCTTTTGAGTTTTGGGATAAACTTCAGGCTAAAATGCAGCGGGAATGTCCCGATATAGAAGCAACAAGAGACGACCAGACCCTACTCATCTGGGAATATTCCCCCCCTGAAAATCCCCTTACTTGATATGAAGACAATCCTGATAGCCGACGATGACCCCGTTATGGTCAAGTTGCTTGAGTTTAATCTCAAGCGCGGGGGCTACCGGGTGGAAATCTGCCGCGAGGGGCTGTCTGTATCTGCCAAGGCTCATGAGGTGAGCCCGGCCCTTGCGATTTTCGACCTGATGCTTCCCGGCCGGTCCGGTCTGGAGCTGATCAAGGACTTCAAGGACGACGACACTCTGGATGGCATCCCCATCATCGTCGTGACAGGACAAGGCAAGGGCAGCACACGCCATGAACTGCTCAAGGCTGGGGCCAACACCGTCTTTACCAAGCCCTTCAGCCCCACGATTCTCATCAATCGCATCAGCGAACTCTTAAGCAGTTAATGCTTTGACCGATTAAGGGGTTCACCCCAGAGTCTAGCCGATAAGACTGTTATACCCTCAGCCTGTCAGCCAATGTCGGAACAATACACGTCCCAGGAAGCATCTTTCTTCAACCTCGACCCATCCCTCCCCATCCTGGATCAGGAGCAGGTTGAGCTGTTGGTGGAGGCGGCCGACGGGGACATGGATTTCCTGCGTGATATCGTGGACACCTTTAATACCGAGGCTGTCCCCAAGCTGAAAGAAATAGAGACCTGCGCTGCGACACGGGATGCCGATGAGCTGCGCAAGGCCATCCACTTCATGGCTGGTAGCGCCGCAAATACCGGCCTGCTACGGCTCTCCGAGCTCTGCCGGCGCATCGAGGCCCAGGTCGACGAAGGCGTTTTCGAGCATTTTGAGGTCGTCCCCGAGCTGGTACGCTTCGAGCACGAGCGCGCCATGACTGCCGTTGAGCAAAAGCTTAACGAAGGCCAGTGAATCGCGCTTTTTAGCGGCGAAACGGCGGGCTGTCCTTATCCGCCGCCTCCGCCCAGACGGCATTCCGGCAGGGGCCGGGATATTGCCAGACCTGGCGCTTGAGCGTATCGACCACACACAGGCAGTGATCATGCCGGTACAGCGGCGCATCTGGAGCGCTCCCGGCAGAGCGCTTGACCCGCCGTGTCAGGCATAGCGCCAGGTAACGCCCGTCCCGCGTCGGCACAGGAGCACGCGCGTGGCGGATGTCCGGATGTGCGTTGGCAGCCAGAGCGAGCACCCGCTCAGCACGGCCTTCGGCCAGCGAATAGTAAAACAGGTCACCACTGCTCTCACTGAACCAGAACCCCTCGCCGCCGGGAGCCCACAGCGGATAGTGCCCCCGCGGATGCAGCGGGTCCAGCCGGTCATTGGCCAGGTCCCACTGGACGATCCCGGAGCCTCCGAGCAGAGCTTTGTCACCGTCGGGGTGGTAGCAGCCACCACGCCCCTCGGGCAGGCCGGGTCCCCCCAACCTCCGCAGACGCTTACCGGTGAACTCGATCACCTGATAGCCCTCGACGCCGTAGAAAAGAACTTCGCGGCGCGTCGGGTGGACATCCAGCGGTAAAAAAGCATCCCGGGGCAACGAAACCAGCAGGGATCTCATTTTACCCAGATCGTAGATACCGAGCTGATGCTGGATATTGACCCCCTCTCCCGGCATGGCCGTCGCCACGAGCGAAAGTAGCGCATCGTGCCGGGGCAAGTGGCGCAACATCCAGAGTGCCCACTGGTTGAGCCCCAGTCGAAACAGGCGGCTAACGGTCCCCTGTTCGGGGTGCCAGGCTCGAAATTCACTAAAGTCTTCCCGTTGGCGTCCACGGGGAGACGCATAGCCGTAGGCCAGACCGCGACTCGGATCATAGGCGATCGGGCAGTCCACGAGACCAACCTCGCCCAGCTCCTGAGGCTCCGAAAAATCCGTGCCCGAGACCATCAGGGAGCTGCCCGCCTGCCAGAGGAGCTTAGGCCCGACATCGTGGGGCGTAACCGCCTCCCATCCGGGGCCAAGCAGCAGGGGTAACTTCGTCGCAGGCATACCCTGCAACCGTGCCGCATCCCCTTGACCAAGTCAACCCCACCCAGGGCCACTGACGAGTGATGCATCCATAGAGCGCTTTCACGTTTGCCAGCGCGGCTGCCTTTCATAAGACAGAGCGCATGCTGGAGCGTGTTTTTCGCCTGAGCCAAAACGGCACCAATGTCCGCCGCGAATTGATCGCGGGCCTGACCACCTTTGCGGCCATGGCCTACATCCTGGCCCTGAACCCCGCCATCCTCTCCGCCGGAGGAAGCACGGGCATGAACCTCTCCGGGCTCATCACTGTGACCGCGCTGGCCGCAGCAATCGGCTGCCTGCTCATGGCTGTGCTGACTAACTACCCCATCGCCCAGGCGCCCGGTATGGGGATCAACAGCTACTTCGCCATCATCATCGTGACGCAGATGGGCGTGCCCTGGGAAGGGGCGCTGGCCATGGTCTTCTGGAACGGTGTGCTCTTTTTTGCCCTGTCGGTCACCGGTCTGCGCACGAGGATCGTGCACGCCCTGCCCCACCCGATCCATCTGGGGATTCAAAGCGGGATCGGTTTCTTCATCGCGTTTATCGGCTTTCAAAATGCGGGGCTCGTCGTCGGCTCGGCCCAAACACTCGTCACCGAGGGGCACATGCTCTCCGCCGGGCCGATGGCCGCCCTCGTCGGACTGGTCCTGATCGTGGTGCTGACGCGCTTTCGGGTGCCGGGTGCGATCATCCTTGTCATCCTGCTGATCACCGGAGCGGGACTCATCATACCCGCCACCGGTGGTACACTGACCGCCCAGCCCGAGGGAATCTTTTCCATGCCCGCTGGCATCGGCCAGACGTTCCTGGCGCTGGATTGGCTGTACCCCTTCCGGCACTTTGAGTCGGCCCTGCCGGTGATTTTCACCCTGCTGCTACTGGATCTCTTCGATTCGATCGGCACACTCATCGGTCTGGCTCGCCAGTCCGGCCTGATGGATAAGCAGGGACGCATGCCCAAACTCGGACGCGCCCTCAGCGCCGACGCTGCCGCAACAGTGGTCGGAGCCCTTCTGGGCACATCTACCACCACTGCCTATCTGGAATCTGCCACCGGCATGCAGGCAGGAGGGCGCACGGGCCTGACCGCCATCGTGACGGGATTGTGCTTTCTGGTGGCGCTCTTTTTCACCCCCATCATCACCATCATCCCCGCAGCGGCTACCGCACCCGCTCTGATCTTCGTCGGGCTGCTCATGGCCAAGGGACTGGGCGAGCTGAATTACGACAACATGCTCGAAACCGCTCCCGCCGTGCTGACCGCTATTTTAATCCCGCTGTGCTTCAGCATCACCGGAGGGATTGCCCTCGGCCTGCTCCTGTACTGCGCAGCCATGCTACTGGCCGGGCGCGGAAAACAGCTCTCCTGGCTCACCTACGGCATCGCGGTACTCTTTCTGGCATTCTTTGCCCTCAGCCAGAGCTAACACAGACAACACTTACTCCGCACCGCCGACATTGACGGCAGCAACAAAGAGGGCCTTGCCGAGCAAGGCGACCCGCCAGAGCAAACGCACAGGCAGGCTCCGGGGCCGCCGATGCAGGAGGCTCCGCTCGCTGGAGAGCGTGTCTGTGGATGGTTTGTTCATGATTCTGGCTTCGACAAAAACGGCCCACAGAAGCGTTTTTTGAGCCAGAAGCAAATGAAAAGCTGAAAAAACTTACTCTGAGGCCTTGCCCCGACGCCCCCAAGGGTCTTAGTTCAGCGGCTTTGACCGCGACCGCCATAGCTGATCCGATCCTGAGCCTGCGTAGCGTGACCAAACGCTACGAGCGGGGAAAACCCGTGCTCGATGACTTCGACCTGGATGTCGCCGAGGGTGACTTCGTCTCGATCATCGGCCCCAGCGGCTGTGGCAAGTCCACGCTCTTGCGGCTGGTCGCCGGGCTCAGCCCACTCTCCTACGGGGAAATGGTGTTCCGCGACGGTGAACCAGCCCGCCGCAACCTCGGTTTTATTTTTCAGGACCCGACCCTGCTGCCGTGGCTGAACGTCCGCCGCAATGTCGAGCTGCCCCTCAAGCTGGAGGGACACCCGCGGGCCGAGCGCACACAGGCTGTCGATGACGTCCTGCGCATGGTGGGGCTCAACGCCGTGGGCGGGCACTATCCGCGGCAGCTCTCCGGCGGGATGAAAATGCGCGTATCACTGGCACGTGGACTCGTACGCCAGCCTAGTCTCCTACTGCTCGATGAGCCCTTTGGCGCTCTCGATGCAATTACCCGTAACCAGCTCAACGCCGAGCTGCTGGGCCTGCGCCGCCAATCCCCCTTTACCGCGCTCTTCGTCACCCACTCGGTGAACGAGGCCGTCTTTCTCTCCAACCGTATCCTCGTACTCTCCGCCAATCCCGGTCGCCTGGCCCACAGCATTGAGGTGCCCTTTGCCTATCCGCGTGAAGCGAGCCTGCGCGAGGACCCCGAGTTTCACCACCTGTGCGCCGACGTCATGCGCGCGCTGGCCGACGCCTCCCCCAAGCGATGAAGCGCTCCCTACACTGGACCCTGCCGCTGGCCGCCGGAGTTATCATCCTCGGGGCCTGGTGGCTGATCACGATCATCTGGGCCGAGCAGCTCATCTATTTCCCCAATCCGCTCGCAGTGGTAAAAGCCGTCTGGACTGAGCGTGCGGAGCTGCTGCCAGCCACCGGCAAAACTCTCTGGATGGCACTGGCGGGGTTCGCCTCGGCTGTCGCCGGGGGAGCCATCCTGTCCCTGGCCCTGGCCTCCGCAAAGCCGATTCGCCTCTCACTCTACCCGTGGGTACTGGCCCTGCAGATGGTGCCTGTGGTCATCATGATCCCGATTTTCCAGATCTGGTTTTCCTACGACGCGGTCAAGACCATCATCTGCATGACGTTCATGATCAGCTTTTTCCCGATTGTGGCCAACACCACGATGGGCCTCGTCTCGACGGACCGGCGGCTGCGCGAGCTTTTCAGCTCCTGGCATGCGCGCCACTGGCAGGAGTTTCTGCACCTGCGCATCCCCTTTGCGCTCCCGTACTTTTTGACCGGCGTGCGCATCGCCGCCGTGCTTGCCCCGGTCGGCGTCATCACCGGTGACATGCTGGCCGGCACCTCTGAGGGCACCAGCGGGTTGGGCTTCCTGCTCTACAAGTACCGCTCAGAGTTTCGCCCCGACGCTGTCTTCGCCGTCGCCCTGCTCTCCGCGCTGCTGGGTTTTCTTTTCGCAGCCGCCATCCACTGGGTCAGCTGGCTGCTGCTGCACCGCTGGCATGACTCAGCGACACGCACCGAGTAAAAAGTTACCGTCCCGCATGCGTATGAAGGGGGGCTCCTCGATCAGTGAGTTCCCCAGCAGGCAACACCCTCGCAAACGGGTAAATCGGATGCCTCACGACGCAGGGCGTCCCAGCAACGCTCAGACTTCAGGACGGGAAGATCCAGCAGCTCCATCAACGGCACCACCACAAAGGCCCTCTCCTGCCAACGCGGATGCGGCAGGATCAACTCGGGCGTATCGAGAATCGTGTTCTCGTAAAATAACTGATCGATATCGAGTGTACGCGGCCCATTCAGCACATCGCGCACCCGTCCATGCTCGTGCTCCAGCTCCAGGCATGCTCGCAGCAACCCCTGAGGTGAAAGCAACGTCTCCAGCGCCACAACCTGATTCAGGAACATCGGCTGCTCCCTGAGTCCAACCGGCTCGGTCTCGTAGATAGGCGAGGCTGCCAGTAGGCGCGTACCCGGTAATTCGCTCAGCGTCGAGCGGGCCGAGGCGAGCATGGTTGCACGATCACCGAGATTTGATCCGAGCCCCAGGATGGCCTGGCGGTAGGGCTTCATGAGGCACGCCTCCGGTGGATGCTGACAGACACACGCCCGTCGAAATCCTTGATCGGGGCCTCCGGCTTAAAAACCGTCAGACTGATTTCACAGACAGGCGGGAAGCCCTCCAGAACCGCAGCGGCGATACTCTCGGCCACCGCCTCGATCGTCTGGCGGGCCGGGCCAGTGAGCACCTCGCGCACCGTGCTGATCACAGCCGCATAGTCTACAGTATCCTCCAGCGCATCGCTGGCACCGGCTTTATCCAAGGGCAGGCACAGCGTTACGTCGGCAGCGAAATGCTGCCCAGACTCGCGCTCTTTCTGGTATATGCCGTGGTAGCCGTAAGCACGGATGCTTTCTATGCGAATGCTGTCCATGTGTAAAAAATTTATGAATTCCCTGAGGCCGACTGGCGAGCCTTTTCAATATCAAAATGCAACCCCTCGGCAATAGCATCCGCCATCTGCAGTGTATGCCGGGCCCGGGCGACATCATGCACACGCACCATATGGCAGCCTTTGGCCACTCCCCAGACGAGCGTCACCTGCGTACCTTCCTCGCGGGCATCCACCTCACGCCCCAGCACCAGACCGATAGTGGACTTACGGGATGTCCCCAACAGCACCGGGCAGCCCAGCCCGCAGACACGATCCAGTCCACGCAGCGTCTCCAGATTATGAGCAGGGCCCTTACCAAACCCGAATCCCGGGTCGAGCCAGCGCTGGTGCGGCTGGACGCCTGCCGCCTCTGCCATGGCGAGACTCACCCGCAGATCATCCAGCAGATCGGCCCAAAAATCGGCGTACACCGGCTCAGGGCGGTTGTGCATGAGGATGACCGGGCACTCCAGCCTCGCCGCAGCGATAGCCATCGGCGGGAGGGGAAACCCCTCCGTGCCCGCTCCGGCCCTTAGCGCGGCGGTCCACCGTGCCCACTCCTTCGGGTCGAGCCCATAGCGAAAGCCCCACACATCATTGATCATGTCCGCTCCGGCCTCTACCGCTGCCTCGGCCACCTCGGCCTTATAGGTATCGACGGAGAGCGCCAGATCGGGAAAAGCCTCGCGAACGAGCCGGACAACCGGCAACACCCGCGCAGCCTCCTCGGCGGCCGTAACCGGGGCATGGCCGGGGCGGGTCGACTCACCGCCAATGTCGATCACATCGGCGCCCTCAGCGACCAGACGCTCGGCCTGCCTCAGGGCTTCGTCAGCGCCCTGAAATTTCCCCCCGTCCGAAAACGAATCGGGCGTCACATTCAGGATGCCCATCATGAGCGTCCTGCCGCCAACGGGAGGCAGGGCACGCCCGTGCGGGCTGCGCCAGGTTGTCGTTAAAGCTGTCATGTCGGCAGAGATGCGCGGTAAGCGTTTACCATGCGTGAAAAAGCGTCCGGTTCAATGGCATTACGACGCCACAGGACTTGGCCGCTCTCATCGCTCAGGTTTGATACTGCGACAGGTCCGGTTGCAGCGTTTATCAGGCCAATCGCATCCGCCTCGCACAGCGTTTGCAGTGGCCAGCAGCTCTCGCGCACCTCGATGCCTACCGGAGGAGCCAGCTCCAAGAGATGCGCACGGTGGACGCCCGGCAGCAAACCCGTCTCCACAGAGGGAGTAAAGAGCACGCCGTCTTTCACCCAGAAAATATTACTGGTCACCGCTTCGCAGACTTCCCCGCGCGCGTTGAGCATCAGGCCCTGCCCACCGGGCTCCATACCGCTGCCCTGAAGCTCACGCCACCCCAGCAGGCTGTTCAGATAGGCCAGGCTTTTCCCGCGCACCGGCTGCTCGCCGCTATCACGCCGCGTCTCCAAAACCCGCAGCGGCACTCCACCCTCGGGAGGTGGAGCCGGAAGCCTGCGCACACTAAGCATATCCCAGGGCTCACCATAAGCCGCGCGCGGCAGCCCAAAGCCTCCCGATCCCGCCGAGACTGTGTAGCGGAACACCGCATCATCGAACCCCTCGGCGGCGAGCAATTCCTTCACCGCAGACTCAATCCCTCCCGGCTCCGCAAACATCAACGTATTGATTTTTTCGATACACAAAGGAGCAAGCGTACGCATCAGGCGTTCCCGATGTTTATCCAACAAAAAGCACTTCCCCCCAAAGGTGCGAAAGGTTTCAAATCCGCCTGCGCCGTAGAGCAGGCCGTGATCGTCCGGCGCGATGCGCACCGCTGAAGGCTCCATAAGCTTTCCACAAAAAATAATCATCTCGCGCCTCCCGTTTTATTTTGCGCCGCCTCCAAAGCCGCCCACAGGGCACGCGCCTTGTTCAGCGACTCTTCAAACTCCCGCTCCGGCACGGAGTCGGCGACAATCCCTGCCCCAGCCTGCACCCAGGCACGCCCCCGCCCGGCCAGCAGGGTGCGGATGATGATATTCAGCTCGAAGTCTCCCGCGCAACTAAACCAGCCGATCGAGCCCGTGTAGAACCCGCGGCGCACCGGCTCCAATTCTTCAATGATCTCCATCGTGCGCACCTTTGGCGCACCGGTAATCGTCCCTCCCGGGAACGCCGACCGCACCAGATCAATAATATCGTGCTCAGCCGTTAACTCCCCCACCACGTGGGAAACGATGTGCTGCACATGGGAGTAGCCTTCGCCCACCATGTAGTCGCGCACGCGCACGCTGCCATAGCGACATGCCCGGCCCAGATCATTGCGGATCAGGTCCACCAGCATGAGATGCTCGGCGCGCTCCTTAGGGTGAGCCAGCAGCTCGCCACGCAGGGCGGCATCGCTCTCGCCACAGTCACCGCGCGGGCGCGTCCCCGCGATAGGACGAGCCTCGACGTGGCCACCCACGGATTTCACCAGCAGCTCCGGCGAGCCACACACGAGCGTCCACTCCCCCACCGGCAGGTAGGCCATATACGGCGAGGGGTTAATCCGGCGCAGGACTTCATAGACGGTGGCCGGGTGGACCTCCAGCGGTCGGCTCTCGCGCAGAGAAAGATTTACCTGATAGCTGTCACCCGCACTGATGTACGCCTGGACACGACGGACAGCATCGACATAGGCCGCACGGTCGAGCGAGAGTTCGCCTTGCCCGGCGGCTACAGCGCGTGGCGTAGCTGAGGGCTCCATTTTTTCGGCCAGCTCCCCGAGCTTATAAAAATCATTCAAAAGCGCCTCAGCGCGTTCGCGGGCCTGGGCGTATAACACATCCAGAGCAGGGCCATCGGGCGCATACTCCATCAGCACCACCACATCCATACAGTCGGCCTCATGGTCAAAGGCCAGCAGCGCGTCAGCCTCGTAAAAGACAGCCGGAGGCAGGCCCAGATCATCGGCCGCCCGCACTGGGAGCTTTTCGATCTCACGGGCGACCTCGTAGGAGAGCCCGCCGACCAACCCGCCACAAAAAGGCGGAAGTCCCGGCAGGCAAGGTGCTCGGCGCTCAGCCAGATAAGCCCTCAGGGCGGGCAGGACCGGCTCCGTCGGGAAACTCTGGAGCGCGGGCCAGTCCAGCTTCCTTGGACGAGGGATGAAATACGTGTAGCGCCCAGCACGCGCACTCTCCAGCAGGACAGCTCCGGTCCCGGCCAGATACGGCTCCCAGCTCACAGGCGGGCGCGCCCCGGCGCGACGCCGCACGTAGGGCAGCCGGTTATAGGCTCCGGCGGCCGTGCTCCACTGTTCCAGACTTACCAATTCCATTGAATAAAAAAGGGTCGGCGACAAAACCCGGCATTGGTCTTGTCAGCACGGCCTCCATGGCGCAAGATGCCACGTCATTATGGGAAAACAATCCAACAAAGTTATAAAGCGTAAACGTCGTCTGGCCTACAAGGCCCGCAAAAAAGCCGCCAACCCGAATAAAGCCCCTGCCGCCAAGGCCAAAGCGTGAAGCCCCTGCTCTCCATCGTCCTGGCCGTCCTACTGACGGCATCCGTCGCCTCGGCTAAGTCGTACCCGCAGATCGAGTACGTCAAGAGCCGCCACGTCGAGGAAAACACCTTTAAGCGTATTTCCGAGTACTTCGACGGCGAGGAAAACCAGGGGGATAAGATCGTCCTGCGCACCGACCCCTCCGTCCGCGAGGGCTGGTACCTGGTCCTGATGCTCGACGGGGATGCTGACAAGTACCCCGAGGGCACCCGTATCGGCCTGAAGATGCACATCGCCGGGCAGAAGGATGAAGTCGTCAAGGCCACCACCCTGCCGACGCCCATCCCGGACGCCAGCGAGATCTGGATCGGCCTCACCGGTAACGAAGAGCCCCCCAACGGCAAGCCCCCCGTCGCCTGGATGGTCATCATCTACAGCCCTGAGGGCAAAGTCTATACGGCCTACAAGAGCTACCTGTGGGAAAAGCCCAAGGACGAGGAGAAAAAAGGCAGCTGACTAAGCTGGCTTCACGCCCATGACCTGGACGCCGTGGCGCTCTCTAGCGCCGCACACACCGTTATCACCCACCGTCTTACGCGAGCTGCTGGACGGCGGGCAGGCTTTTTGCTGGTATGAAACGGACTCCGTCTGGGAAGGCACCTGGGGCGAGCATATCGCCCGCCTGCGCCTGAGCGACAACGGCCAGTTGGAGTGGTCGGCCCCCACCACATGCCCGGATGCGAGCGATGCCCTACGGCACTATCTGGCGCTCGACCCCGAGTGGGAAAAGACGATCGACGCCCTGCCCTGGCGCAGCGATGCCGTGCTGGCCAGCGCCATGGGAAACTGGCCCGGCCTGCGCATCCTGCGCCAGCCTTTCGCCGAGACCCTCCTGACCTTTCTATGCTCATCGACCAAGCAGATCGTCCAGATCAAGCAAGGTTGTGCGCAAATGGCCGCCACACTCGGCAAATCTCTGCCCGGCGGACGCCATCGCCTCCCGGATTGGGAGGCCCTCCATGCGGCCGATGAGGATGACCTGCGTGCCTGCCGCCTGGGCTACCGCGCACGTTTCATCAAGCAGACCGCTGCCTTTCTGGCCGAGCACCCCGGCTGGCTGGAGGAGACAGAAGCGCTCCCCTACGCCGAAGCCCGCGCACGCCTAATCACGCTCCCCGGCGTCGGCGCAAAAATCGCCGACTGCGTCCTGCTCTTTGGGGCGGGACGCTTAGAAAGCTTTCCGGTGGATACGTGGATTCTCAAAGTCATGGCCCAGCGTTACCGGCTCGATGGCTGGAAGCCCGAGCAGGTCGCCACTTTCGGGCGCACGCACTTCGGCCCCCTTGCCGGTGTCGCCCAGCAGTTTCTCTTCGCCGACGCCCGAGCGGTGCGGCGGATTGCACCCGCAGGCACTGATACCTCCGCTTGAGGCGGCGGTATGGACCAGATGCAGGACTAAGTCCTGTCGCGCAGCGTCGCCACGGCCTTTTCCATACGCAGGAGGGCAGCCTCCAGCATGGCGCGGGTGCATCCGAAGTTCAGCCGCACGTAGTCGGCATCCCGGAAATCCGCACCGGGCGACAACCCGACCCCGTGCTCCTCAAAGAGCTTGTGCGGATTCTCGCAGCCCATTTCCCGCAACTTGGTGATATCGAGCCATGCCAGGTAGGTGGCCTCCATCGGCCGCAAGCCAATCTCTGGCAGGCGCTCGCTGACAAAGCTATAGAGAAAATCGCGATTAGTGGTCAGGTACTCGATGAGCGTCTGCCGCCAGGGTTCGCCTTCGTTGTAGGCGGCCTCGCAACCGGCGTAGCCCAGGCAGTTGACTTCGGTGATCATCCCGCGCGCTGCCTGCTGGAACTGCACGCGCACACGCGGATCGGCAATCACGGCGAAGGAGCAGCACAGGCCGGGCAGATTGTAGGTCTTGCTCGGGGCCATAAGCGTGATCGTACGCTTCTCGGCCTCGGGTGAAAGCGTGGCCGTGACCGTGTGCTTGTTGCCGTCAAAGAGCAGGTCGCAGTGAATTTCGTCCGAGCACAGCACCAGATCGTGCTTCTCACAGAAGGCGACCACCTGCTCCAGCTCGGCGCGTGCGTAGACGCGCCCGACTGGATTGTGCGGATTGCAGAGGATAAAGATGCGGGTATTTGGGGTAACCTTTGCCTCCAGGTCGTCAAAGTCGATCGTCCAGCGGTCATCTTCGAGCTTGAGCGGACTGGTGATCAGCGCCTTACCCTGCCAGCCGGGGGCCGAGAGAAAGGGCGGGTAAACGGGCGTGCAGGTCAGCACACTGGCGTCCCCCGTCTCACCAAAGGCACGCGCCACGACGTTCAGGGCGGGGACCAGCCCCGGCAGCCAAACCAGCCACTCGCGCTTGGCCTCGTAGCCGTGAACGCGCTTCAAGTAGGCCAGCACGGCATCCTGCGTCGAGGTGGGGGCGAGCGTGTAGCCAAAAATCTCGTGGTCCACCCGCGCACGCAGGGCCTCCAGCACCGGCGGAGGCGAGGCGAAGTCCATGTCCGCCACCCACAGCGGGAGCACGTCCTGCCCCGCATACTTACCCCACTTGAGGCTGCCCGTGTTTGTGCGGTCGATCACCTGGTCAAAATCAAACATCCCTCCAGCATTCGGACATTTCCCCTCCGCTGGCAAACCCGAATGCAGGAGCGGATTGCACCCGATGTTATCCATGAGGCTCACCCCGACTGGAGCAGCAAAGGCGCATGACTTAGCCCTGCCCGAAGGTTTTCGTTGCTTTGGGGGAGCGGGACGGGAAAAATCTCCGGTATGTGCGGGCGGTTTGTACTGAAGGCGAAGATGCAGCAGATGATCAAAAAGTTTGGTCTGCGCGAGGCCCCGCCCTTCAAGCCCCGCTACAACATCGCCCCGGGCCAGCCCGTAGCCGCCGTACGCGAGGACCGCAACCTCGGCGGGCGTGAATGCGCCGTGCTGACCTGGGGGCTTGTCCCCTTCTGGGCCAAGGACCCCGGCATCGCTTTTCAGCTCATCAATGCCCGCTCAGAAACCGCCGCCGGTAAGCCCGCCTTTCGCGGCCCCATGCGCCACAAGCGTTGCCTGATCCCGGCGGATGGCTTCTACGAGTGGAAGGACCTCGGCAGTGGCCGCAAGCAACCCTGGTATGTGAGCCCGGCCGACGGCGGCCTGCTCGCGCTGGCCGGACTCTGGGACCACTGGGGCAGCCCCGACGGCTCCGAGATCGAGTCCTGCTCGATCCTGACCACCAACGCTAACGACTGGATGCAGCCCCTGCACCACCGCATGCCCGTCCTCATCCAGGAGAAGGATTTCGCGCGCTGGCTCGATACCTCACTGGAGCGCGCCTCCGATGTGGAGGACCTGCTCAGGCCCCCACCCGAGGATGCCCTCGTCCGCCATCCTGTCTCCGAGACGGTCAACAGCGCCCGTAACGACGGCCCCGAGCTGCTTGCCGAGGCCGAGCTGCCCCCGGCCCCACCGCAGCAGGGTGAGCTATTCTGAGCCCGTGCGCTCCCCCACCCGATGAGTTTAAAGAGCACCTTTCGCTCCCTCAAGCACACCAACTACCGGATGTGGGCAGGCGGAGCCATCGTCTCCAATGTCGGCACCTGGATGCAGCGCACGGCGCAGGACTGGATCGTCCTGACCCAGCTCACGGACAAAAACGCCACCGCCATCGGGATCGTCATCGGGCTGCAGTTTGGACCGCAGGTCCTGCTGCTCCCGGTCACAGGCTTTGCCGCGGATCACCTTGACCGTCGCAAGCTCCTGATCGCCACACAGGCCGCCATGGGGCTGCTCGCACTCGGTCTGGGTATTCTGACAGTGGGCGGATGGGTGCAGCTCTGGCACGTCTACCTCTTTGCCCTCTTGCTCGGCTGCGTCACGGCGTTCGACGCGCCCGCGCGGCAGACCTTCGTCGCGGACCTGGTCGGGGAAAACGACCTCTCCAACGCCGTCGCCCTCAACTCAACCTCCTTTAACCTCGGGCGCACCATCGGGCCTGCCATCGCCGGGGTGCTGATCGCGGCGGTTGGCTGCGGCTGGGTTTTCCTCATCAACGGGGTTTCCTACATCGCCGTCATCGCCTCGCTGTACCTGCTCAAGCGAGACCAACTCACCCCGGTGGACCGTGCCATGCGCAACCGTGGGCGGCTCACCGATGGCTTCCGCTACGTGTGGAAAAGGCCCGGCCTGCGCACGCTGCTGCTGATGCTTTTCCTCATCGGCACCTTTGGATTAAAGTTCCCCATCTACATCTCCACCATGACGGTGACGGTCTTTCATGCCGACGCCGACCACTACGGGCTGCTGACTTCTCTCGCGGCCGTCGGCTCGGTGGCCGGAGCGCTGCTGTCGGCCAGTACCGCACGGCCCCGCCTCGGCGCCATCCTCATCGCGGCAGGAGTTTTCGGGCTGGCCTTTGTGCTGGCCGCCCTGATGCCGGGCTTCTGGATGTTCGGGCTCATGCTCGTGCTCATCGGCCTGAGCGCCCAGATGTTTACCACGACGACCAACAGCGCCGTCCAGCTCTCCACCGACCCGGCCATGCGCGGGCGGGTCATCGCGATCCTGATGGCGATCTTTCTGGGAGGTTCGCCCATCGGCGGTCCCATCGTGGGTTGGGTGGCGGACCGCTACGGAGCACGCTGGGCGCTTCTGGTCGGGGCCGCCTCGGCGCTGGCCGCCGTGCTGGTCGGTCTACGCTACATGGTCCGCTACCGGGGCCTGCGCATCGAGATGCAGGGAGTGCTCCCGCGTCTACGCTACGATGAAGCCCCCGCGCCAGCTGGTCCTACCTCACCCCCTTCGCCAAACACCCATTCCCCGACCCAAAACGACTGAGTCCCTGCGTCAGCCACCACCCACTCGCCCCGAGAACCCAATCCATAGCGCCCTCGGAGGGAACGCCCCGGCCCGTCGCCGGTCTTTACGCTTGCCGCCTGGCCTGAGCCGGGCTGTCTTCACCCAGATCAACACGTTCATGCACATCGCTTCCCACTTCTCCGTTCGCAGCACTGCGCGAACTCTCCTCCTGCTCGCCCTGCTCGGACTGGGCACGACTGCGCGCGCCGATTTTTTCAACGACATCTACGAGGGCATCTTCGGGGAAGATGAGCAGAAGCAAGTCCCCACCGCAGAAGGAGCAGCCACCACCGCCACGAGCGAGGACAGCGAGCCCGAACCCTTCCGGCAAACACTCTCCGATGCGCGCCTGACAGACATCGTAGAGAAGCAGGAGGAGCTCTTCGCCGAGATCGAGAACAAGCCCGAGCGCCGCAACGACCTCGAATACCAGCGGCGCCTGCGCGCCATCGCCACGCAGTACGATTCCTTTCTGCTCGATAACCCCGACTACGTCTACGGCTACCTGCTCTATGGTAAATTTCTCCGCCGCACCGGGCAAAGCGACCTCGCCAACAACGCCTTTATGAAGGCCAACATGCTCGACCCCAACATCGCCGTGGCCAAGCAGCAGATCGGCAACTACCTGGCAGAAGAAGGCGAGTACACGCTGGCCCTGGCCTACTATCTTTCCGCCATCGAGCTGGAGCCCGACGAGCCGCTCTATCATTACGATCTCGGCATTCTGCTCTCGCACTACCGCACGCAGTTTATCGAGTCCGGCACCTTCGACCCAGACACGCTCGACCGAAGCATGCTCAAGACTTTTCGCGATGCCTCCGACCTCGACCCCGCTAACCGCGACTACCACATCCGCTTCGCAGAGGCGTTCTTCGAGGTGGATAATCCTGACTGGCAGGACGCCCTCAACCAGTGGACGATCCTCTCCAAAGGCATCGACGACCCCCTGCAGCTTGAGCTCGTCCAGCTCCAGAAAGCACGCGTGCTGACTGAAATGGGGCGGACCCGTGAGGCTCGTGAAGTGCTCGCCACCGTCCAGCGCCCCTCCCTGCAGGAGGCCAAGCAAGAGCTAGAAGCACGTCTCGGCAGCGCCACCGCACGCGCACAGCCCTAGCCTGCACCCCGCCGTCTAAGCATACGGCAACGCCCTCTTTTCACTCGGGACACATGCCCCGCATTGCTCTCATTTGGCTTGGCCCGATTTTAATTAACGCAATCTTGTTGCAATTAATCCCTTGACCACTAACGCAAACATATTGCATTAGTGGGCTATGAAGTTCACACACTTGTTTTTCGGACTCGGGGTGGCGGCTGTCGCCAACAGCGCTCATGCAGATCTATATACCTATAGCTCCGGCCACGGAGACATGGGTCTGGGCGAAGGTCAGGAGCTGGAGCTCCACCTACACCTGGAGAGCGTTGGCGAGATGGAGCCGGACGCAGCGATCATTGAGGTCCCGTACAGCACCTATGCCTACACGACGGGTGAAGGTGGCCGCGCCTCTGGAGCAGCCTGGGACGGGCTAGGAGTTAGCGCGGGTGAAAGCTACTGGTATCTGCCAGCCAGCCACAGTCTGGCGGACTCGCTGGTGACCCCCTTTCTCGGGATCGGCGGTGAAGAGATCGAGCTCGGTTTTTTCACGGACAACCTTTTCTCACTCACGCTCGAATCTGCCGTGATGCCGGATGGCGCGACCTTCTCGGTATGGACAGAATCTCTCGGCGTGCCGACGTTTCTGATGACCACAGCGGATGGCATCAGCTCGTCTGATCTCATCACACTCGACCTCGACGACGCCGACCACATGCACGTCAACTGGGGCTTCTCTGAAGCGGGCACCTACGAGCTGACTTTTAGCGTAGCCGCGACCGAGGCCATCTCGGGTGACCCGCAGTTCTCAACTGCCACCTACACCTTTAACGTCGTCCCCGAGCCCTCCACCTGGGCACTACTGGGTGGCAGCGCCGCTCTCGGCCTGATCCTGCTGCGCCGCCGGGCACGTGGTCAGAGCGCCTGAGCTTATGCATCTGGGCTTTCAGAAAAGACGGCCAGGGTTCAGCCTGATTGAGCTGCTGGCCGTCATAGCCGTCGTGGCCATCCTCGCCTGTATCCTGCACGCCACCCTCACCGGCGCGCGGGCTACTGCGCGTCAGGCCAAGTGCGCCTCCAACTTGCGTCAGATCGGCACGGGGATGATGCTGTTCTGCCAATCAAACGCCGGGCAGTTTCCCAAAACCACACACGACGGGAAGTCGAGCGAATCGTGGGTCT
This sequence comes from Ruficoccus sp. ZRK36, assembly GCF_019603315.1. Taxonomy (NCBI): domain Bacteria; kingdom Pseudomonadati; phylum Verrucomicrobiota; class Opitutia; order Puniceicoccales; family Cerasicoccaceae; genus Ruficoccus; species Ruficoccus sp. ZRK36. The sequence goes on along the minus strand of NZ_CP080649.1, from coordinate 1,283,966 downwards.
ACACCTTGGCTCCGTATATCCAGAACGTGGACGAAGTCCGCATCTGCCCTGGCGATCCACGCGCGGATGACCGGCTGGAAGCGGGTCTGTCCAGCTACGTCATGAATGAATACATCGCGGTCACCGCGAGGAGCTTTAACTTCGCCACCGGCCAGTTTGTCGTAAACGAAAACTACACAAACATCATGAGCCTGCCTCAGCCGGGCGACACGATCACGGTGTTCACCGGCGCCGATGATCTCTCGGTCAACATCAGCTACGACCACACCCACTCGCGCACCTGGATCGGCTCCACCGGCTACGCCAGTGCGAAAATGGATATCCAGCCCGACCGACACCGGGGCGGGGCCAACTATCTCTACGCCGACGGACACGTGGACTTCATGCTCGCCAGTGAGCTGAGGGCCACCTTCGCCCGCGGCATCAACCCCGCAAAACCACCCGGCACATGAAAAGTCTCTGCTCACGTACTATCGTTAAATTTGGTGCCCTCGCCGCGGCCGTTCTCGTTCTCAGCGCGCACACTTCTCTGAAGGCTGAGGGCCTCAGCGTAAGCAGTGCCCTGCATACGTTTTACTTCGGTGTGGAAACAGATCGTGCTGGCTCCACGCGTCTGGACGGCCTGCACGTGGACATGCGCATCTCCTACTTTGGCGGAGTCGGCTCTCCCTACCTCGCCACAGCCAACCTCAACAACAGCGACAATGCCGCTGGCGATGAAACCACCTACACTCCCGGCGAGGCCCACCTCTACGCGAACAGTGGTACACGCCGCACGATGGGACAGACCTCGATCGACATGGGTTATGGCTTCATCGGAGCAGCGGATGGAGATACATTCTGGTTAATGGAGTCCTATGTCGTCCCCGGCTCGATCTACCTCGGCCTCTCGTCCGAAGAGGATACGGATAGCAAGCTCGTCCCCTGGAACCCACAAGACCCAAGCCACTACGCCGACTCCTCGGCTAAGTTCCTCCGGCTCGACCTGGTCAATGTAAACGGCCCGGCCGGGGGCGAGTTCGCCGTCTTCGACTATGGCGCAAATTCGCCCATCGTCTACATGGCCACCTCCGATGGTATCGACGAGAACGACTGCTACTACCTGGAGGCAGGTGGCCACTCACACCTGAACTGGAGCTTCACCCAGGCAGGGGTGTACGCGGTCACGTTTCGCATCACCACCGTTGTAGTAGAAAACTACGACAACTGGCTCTGGTCAGCCGGACTCACCGATAGTGGGGCAGAAGGCTTTACCGATCAAGCTACTCCCTCCGCTCTTGCCAACGGCGTGCGCTATGCGCTCGGGCTAAACCAAACGGGATCAGCCGCACTCCCTCAGGCTACGAGCACAGTAGGAGTACCGGGATTCATCCTTGAGATTCCCGAGCCGGCCCGGCCGGACATCACTTATCAAATCTGGCGTACCACAGACCTGATCGCCGCCGACTGGGCCCCGGTCGCAACCAAATTCGGCACCGATAACTGGAGCGGAGGCGTGCAGACACTCGACACGCAGAATGCACGCACACAGTACCTGTGGAGCGATACGACCGCACCCGCCTCAGGCGAAGCCGTCTTCTACCAACTGCGTGTGAGCGAAGCAGAGTAAAGAGCTCAGCCAGCACCCACATCGGCCAGAAAAGTCTCCACCTCGTCGCGGGTAGGCATGGCCGGGGTTGCGCCTTTTTTCGTTACACACAGGGCGGCCACCGCACTGGCGAATCGTGCCGCCGCCACTGCCCCCTCTCCCTTCTCCACCAGATGCGCGCTCAGTCCACCGATGAAGGCGTCACCCGCTCCGGTTGTATCCACAACTTCGATACAACCACAGGCATTCACGTGCTCGTATTCGTTTTCCTGATCAACGAAGCACCCGTCCTTGCCGAGTGTGATGATAACCGTCGGCACACCTAACTGTCGGCATAGCCGGTGCAGCTCGCCATGGCTGAGCGCCGCCAACTCCTGAAGCCCAAAGCTCGGCTCAGGCGCAACCCCTAGACGAGTAACAAGCTCAACAAACTCACTCTGGTTGGGAACGAGGATGTCCGTGTGCCGCAGCATCTCCAGAGGAAAGTCCGCGCGCATGGGAGCCGGATTTAAAAGCGTCGTCACGCCGTTGGCGCGCGCCTGCTCGAAGACCCATGACATCGTCGCCGGGCAGCTTTCGTTTTGGCAGACCAGCAGACGGGCCTGGCACAGCACTGACTGTGGAATATCAGCCGGATCAAGCAATCCATTGGCACCGGCGGAGATAACGATTTCATTTTCACCCTCTGAGTTCACCCAGATAGCGGCATTACCCGTGGGCTGGTCACGTTTGAAGACAAGATGCTCCTCGATCCCCTCGCTCCGGTAAAACGCAGGGAGAGCCCGCCCGAACGTGTCCTCACCGACGGCACCACAGAAAGCCGTAGGCACACCCAGACGCGCACAGGCGACAGCCTGATTTGAGCCTTTGCCACCAGGGAGCGTGGAAAAGCGCCCCACACACGTCTGGCCGGGCTGGGGAAAATCCGGCGTTTGCCAATACAGATCCTGATTATAACTTCCTATGACAAGCACGAGCGGTTTCATGGGCTTATGATAAGGCCACTGCGCTTTCTTGCAAAGCGCAATCGCTCATGGCCACATGTCGCTTTTTTGATTGTGAAGGCGCGGTTCTCCTGCCATCGGTAGGGGCCTATGGCCGACGTACCCTCCCTCAATATCTACTTTGCCGGAGAGCTGTTCACTCACAAGGACCTCGCCGGTAATGCCCTGCTGGCTGAAGCTATCTCCGACCTGTCTGACCGACGCTACTGCAGCGTCCTGCCCCAGAACCTCGCACGTCCGGGCAGCACTCCTCAGCAACTGCGTGACCACAATCTGCTCAACCTGCTGGAGTCCGATCTGGCACTGTTCTGCTTCGACGGGGCCGAGCTGGATTCGGGCACCGTGGTCGAGTACATGATGGCGAAGTTCGCGGACATCCCCGCCGTGATCGTGCGCAGTGACTTCCGCACCGGCGTCGGCGACGCCAAGGAGTTCCCCTGGAATCTGATGGCATGCTTCTACCCCCGCACGGAGGTCGAGGTCATTGATGCCATGAGCATCTACCAGAACATTTTTAAGGAGTTCCCGCTGACCGAGGCCTCCGACATGCTGATCGAGCGCCGCAGCTCGGACGTAGCCAAGACCCTCGTGCGCGTCATCGCACAGGCCGTGGTGGACGCCTTTGACCGCGTGCTGGAGACGCCCTCTGCGATGACTCCGGACCAGGCCGAGGCCGTCTACGCCTGGCTGGCCGCCATGCCCGGCTTTAAGGATAAGCCGGAACATATTCGCCAGGTCTTGGACAATACCTTGCGTCGCAAGCGCCAGCGCAGCCTGTTGCCGTAAGCATGGCATCCCTGAAGAGGTTCGGAAGCGTGCTGCATGTGATATATCCTAATTAAAGCCTCCCCCACGACGATGTCATCCTCACCCATCTACGATCCGCACCGTAAAGTCTACAGCACGGGAGACTCGCAGTACAGCATCGTGGATTTGCTGAGCAGCGCCTTTGACCCGGACTACATGCGCAACGGCATGCCGCGCATTTCCGACTTTCACTTCAAGGTCGGGGAGCCTGTCCGCTTCCGCATGGACCAGGAGCTGTACAGTGTACCCGGCGGTGAACTGCTGAGCCCCGAACTGGCCGAAGCCCTCATCTACCCCATGCTCTCCGAGGTCGACTGGAAGCAAATGAGAGACGACCCCATGGCTGACGTGGACAGCAGCTTTCCTCTCACCATCGAGGACCAAGCCTACAACTTCCGCATAAACGCCTTTCACGAGAACGATGGCCTCGCGGCCGTCATCCGCCTGCTTCCGCCGAAGATCCCTGATCTGCAGGAGTGCGGCTTTCCCAATGACCAGGTCTGGAAGCACATTTGCGGCATTCATCAGGGGCTGGTCATCGTCTCCGGCGTCACCGGCAGTGGTAAGTCTACCACCATCGCCAGCCTCCTGGACACCATCAACCAGAGCAGCGCCCGACGCATCATCACGCTGGAAGACCCGGTGGAGTATCTGTTTAAGAGCAAGCGCTCTCTCATCTCTCAACGAGAGCTCGGGCGCCACGTATCAAACTTCGCTCAGGGGCTGCGCAGCGCACTGCGTGAAGACCCGGACATCATCTTCGTGGGGGAAATTCGCGACCTGGAAACGGCTTCGCTCGCCCTGGCTGCTGCCGAAACCGGGCACCTGGTTTTTGCCCCCCTGCACACGCGCGATGCGATCGGCGCACTCACCCGCCTGATCGATATGTTTCCGGCTGAGCGCGAACGCGAGCTCTCCACCCAGCTGAGCTTCAGCCTCGCCTACGTGCTGAGCCAGAAGCTCATCCCGCGGGCTGACGGCAAAGGCCGCACCGTGGCGATGGAAGTGCTCCGCAATACACCGCAAATGGGCAACTTCCTGCGCTCCCGCAAGCTGCACCAGATTTATTCCGCCATGGAGACCGGCGGAGAGTACGGTATGATCACCATGGAGCGCCGCCTCCTTCAACTGCACGAAGATGGCGCCATCTCCCGCGACAACGCGATTTTCTACGCTAACCGCGACGACATCATCGGCCGCCTCCCCTAGGCCATCCGTCCGACTTAACCGCAAGCGGTCTAGTCCAGAAAAAGTGCTGCGTCCATATTCTCGCGCAGGTAGCTCCAGCTGATCCAGCCGTAGCCGGCATTCCCCCAGCGCGGCCCCCATGAGTTTTTAAACAGGAAGCGCGCGTCCTCAGGCTTCCCCGTCTCACACTTGTAGCCGACGAGCGTGATGGCGTGGCCACCCTCCTCGCGCGGGGTCTGGCTGTCGATCAAGGGCGAACGAGACACAACGGCATAGTTTGGCCAGCCCAGACCAATCACGACCGGGACCCCGTTATTAAGTAAATTGAAGATGACGTTCAGTCGCTCCTCGTTTTTCTCTCCTCGAATCCAATAAGTGCCGACCGTGCTCCGCTCGCGGGCCTTTTCGATCGTGGACTCAGGAGGGGCTGCAATCTCAGCCATCGACGTACCAAAGGTATTCGGCAAGTCCTCGGCATTCGCGACCCCGTAGTCCCGCAGCCCCTGCACCACCTGCGACAAGGAAAACCCAAGGTCTTCATCGCCGCTCATTTCGTCACCCTCGGCGATCGCCACCTGCGGCATCCCCAGCGACTGGCGCGTCGCCCAGATCAGGTACTCCTCGGAGAGGCGATTCGGCTTACCGGTCTCGCGCCCCTGCTGATACTCCAGCGCGCTGATCACCGAGAAAACCGCACAGCTCGGACGACGCCCCTGATTTTTCGCATACAGGTTCATCTCCCGAAAAGCCGGACGCAGATCGACGCGCTTTTTTATCTCGGGTGTTTGAGTCAAAAAGGGAGCAATCGACTGAGACGGCTGGGCCGGCTCTGACTGACTGCGGGCGGCCTCCTCCTTCTGCTCAGCTTCCGCTTTCTCCTTTGCCTGCTGCTGGGCAGCCTGCTTTTTCGCGAGGGCCTCGCGGTAGGCAGCAGCGCGCGCCGGGTTGTAGCGAAACTGTCTCTGCAGGGTCTCGGGCAGCATCTCCATCGGCACCTTTGCGATACCCTCGCTATGGCGTATGATAATCGCGTCCGGCAGGACCTGCTGGACGCGCACATTATAAAAAACGTCATCGCCCGCCTCAAGCTTGCCGATCGTACGAGCGGCCTCCAGCGGGCTGGCCATCATGATCAATGACACCAGCAGCACAAGCCAACTGCTGCGAAATAGAGTATGAATCATCAGGCGGGGTATGTTGTTGATGGACTTCATTTCGTTTCAACAGGCCAGGACGCATCCCTCATGGCGAACGGGATCAGGCCTCTCGCTCCCGGCGGAAGGCGGCGGCAAACTCAGTCAACGAAGGAAAAATGTGTGCGGCATGCTCCTGCATCGCAGCGGTCGGCTCCAGCAGGTCCGGGATGAGCACGGGCATCATCCCTGCATTGTGGGCGCCCTCCAGCCCTGCGGCGGAGTCCTCCAGCACCACGCAGTGCTCTGGCTCTACGCCCATCAGCTCGGCAGCCCGCAGATAGATATCGGGCGCGGGCTTACCGTGCTCGACCTGATCGCCACTGACGACGACCGTAAAGTATTTTATCAGGCCCGAGCCGGTCAGCTTGCTGGCCGTCAGGCCGCTATGGGTCGATGTCGCGACGGCGCGCGGCATTTCAACCTCATCGAGATAATCAAGCGTGATCAGAAGCCCCGGGCGGATGGGGACCCCGCCTTTTTCCAGCAGCGTGTAGTAATGACGACGTGCGCCCTCAATGATATCCTCATGAGGCGCATTGGGCCCCAGGCCCTCACGCAGAATACGCTGACTGGTATCAGCGCGGCGCCCGACCATACTGGCATATAGCGCGTCCGGGAAGTCCACACCGACCTCCATCGCTGCCTGCTGATAGGCCTGGCGGAAGAGCCGCTCGGTATCAAGCATGAGCCCGTCCATGTCAAAGATTACGCCTCGAATGTGCTTGAAGTCAGCCATGAGAAAGAAAGCTCATTATCCTCCATCCAGAGCGAATGCGCAATCCCTTTTGCCCCCGAGAAAGCCTCAGGAAATTCCATTATAAGCGGTTTTTTCATGGCCGAAACCGGGTAAATGCCTCTAGAAGTCAGGGCATGCCTCGACTGCAAGACCTGGTAGCCTTTTGCGACGAACGTACCAACCGCTCGCAAATCACGGACTTTCCGCCTGCCATGAACGGCCTGCAGGCCGCCAACTCTGGCAAGGTGACAAAAATCGGAGCCGCCGTGGACGCCGGCCTCATCCCCTTTGAAATGGCCGCCGCCGCCGGAGTGGACTTCCTCATCGTCCATCACGGGATGAACTGGAAATCCCCCATGCCGCTAACCGGGGCCAACTACCGCAAGGTCCGGCAGCTTTTCGACGCGGACATCGCTCTTTACAGCAGCCACCTGCCGCTGGACCTTCACCCTGAGATCGGCAACAACGCCGGGATCGCCCGTCGCCTCGGGCTGAGCATCACCGACTGGTTCCTGCCCTACGAGGGTAATAACATCGGAGCCATCGTCGAGCAGGTGCCGCTGCGCACCATCCTGCGGCAGCGCATCCAGGAGCTGTTCCCAGCCACCTTTACCGCGATCGAAGCCGGTCCCGAGCAGCCTCAGCGCATGGGCATCCTCTCCGGCAGCGGCCAGTCCGCTATCTCCGCTCTGAAATCCGCAGGGATCGACACCTTCCTCACCGGCGAGCTCAAGCAGGAGCATTTCAACATCGCTCAGGAGGAGGGGCTCAACCTCTACCTCGGCGGGCACTACTGCACCGAAGTCTTCGGCGTGATGGCCCTGGCGGAAGAGGCCGCCCAAAAATTCGGACTGGAGTGGGAATTCCTCCCCACCAACTGCCCGCTATGAGCTATTTTGACTTTTACCCGGTCCCCAAGGTTTTCTACAGCTTTGAAACCGGAGAGGCGTTCCGGTCGTGTGCCCTGTGCGAGCGGGATCTTTTCGCCACGCACACGCGCTATATCATCGAAAAAGCTTTTCGGAAGAAGGAAACCATCTTCGAGTATGCGATGTGTCTGGACTGCGTCGAGCGGGAGCAGCAAAATCTGTCCATTAACAGCCGCAAGCTGATCAACCACTTCTTTGACGAGCATGTGGACATCGAACAACGACGCGACCAGATGGCTAAAAAATATGGGCGTCGCACCCAGTCCTGGCTGAATCGCTGCATGATCTCGGGCAGGACAATCTCCCAGTGTGAGGAGCACCAAATCTACGGCTTTTTCATCGACAAGGATATCGTCTTCAGCGGCATGCCCTACATGCTTTCGGGGCAAGTCATCGACGAAATCCTGAAACTGCTCTCGGATGAAACACTTGGCGCCCTCGACGACCTGAGCGGCAAGCTGTTCGGTGTCGGGCAGCCCCAGGGCTTTGTTTTATTCTAGGGGCTGACATTCCACTTCGTTTTTCGGGCACAACTTCAGGCTCCCCATTCGCGGTTTTTTTCGCTAAAACACCGTCCCATGAAGCAGATCGGCATCCTTAACGGCCCCAACCTGAACCGTCTCGGTAAGCGTGAACCCGATATCTACGGGCATGCCACCCTCGACGACCTCACCGCTCAGCTCGAAAAAGAAGCGACCGCGGCCGGGGCGCAGATCGAATGCTTCCAGTCCAACCACGAAGGCGAACTGATCGACCAGCTCGCCGCCTGGGCCGATGCGGGATTCGCGGGTGCAGTCATCAACCCCGGCGCCTTCACGCACACCAGCGTGGCCCTGAGGGATGCTATAGCCGGGACCGGACTGCGGTGCGTCGAGGTCCACATCTCAAACATCTACCGCCGCGAAGAGTTTCGCCATAAGAGCCTGACAGCGCCCGTCTGCGAGGCCGTCATCTCCGGGCTGGGATTCGCCGGCTACAGTGCTGCTCTCGCCTTCATTGCGGGGGCTGAAAGCTAGGCCTACCTAAAGCACCTGCAAAAAGCAGCAGGTGGAGCCGCACACTGCAAGACGGTTAAAACCCGTGGGGTAGGCACGCACTCCCACGGCTTGATCACCTAGTCCAATACGGCTCCACCCCAAGTAGTGGTGAAAGTCTTCCGTTATTTTTTACCCTTGGCCGAAGAGGCGAGGCGGCCATAGCGCCGGCTGCGGTGCCATAATAAGGCAAAAACTGCTGTGTTGATCAGTGCAGCCAGGGACCACTTGATGGAATCGGTCCAGACACTTCTAAGACGAGCACTCAAGCGAGCCTCGGCCTGCTCGATATTTCCATCATTCAGCTCATGGAAGCGCTCGGAAATATTCGTCTTGAGCACTTCAACATCCGGCTCAAAAAAGATTTTTTCATCCAGAGGCAGCGGCTGCACAAAGGCCTGTACATCCTCTTTCGTCCGCTTGTCATTGAGCTGCTTGATGGCAGCCTCTGTCCGCTCCTTCTGCTGGTCCACCCACGCCGTAACCTGTCGGTCATAGGCGCGCTGGATGCGGATAGCACTGACAAGGATGAACGGAACCAGCGCCAGGCTGAAAACCGCCAGCACAAGGCTCAGCTTGGAAGTGCGCGAGAGAGTGCGAACTTCCTTGGGCGTGAATTTATCACCGGCAGGAAGCAGGAGCAGCAGCATCCCCAGGATAGGAGCCAAGGCATGCTCGGCCAGACGCCCCCCCGTCCGCAGCTCGGATATGGAATTGAGCCAATCGGTACCGATCAGGATATAGACCGCGTCGATAAAACCCAATAAAAGCAGGGCCCAACCAACAACCCGCAAGAAGCTGCGGCTGGTCATCTTATCGTCAGAAGGCAATGACAACGTAGTATTCGCCATGCGATAAAAGCAGAGAGAGGATTACTTAAAGGCGGAGGAGAGAGAAATGCGCTTGTATCGTGGCGAGCAGGCCTAGGCAGCCTGCTTTTCGCTCAGACGACGCTTGAAACGACGCCAGGCGAACCAGCCAACAAAGGCCAGACCGAGGCTGGAGCCCGGATCAAAGGGAACCGCCGTCGGAGTCACACCACCGCCAATGGATTCCTCAAAGGAACTCGTCGAGGTGAGGTTGTCGATCAGCACGGTGGTCCCGTTGTCGAGATTAGCCGAGCGGTAGCCGATCATGTCGACAATCGAGGTATTGCTATCCATTTCATAGATGGCGTCGGGATTATTTTCATCCCACGCATCCGGATTGATCCACAGACTAAAGGTATCGTAGACACTGCTACCGGCGCTCTTGTCGAACTTGGCCACGACCAGATAGGTCTCACCCAGGTTCACATCACCGGCATAACCGGCGTTCGTCCCGTCCAGATACGGGCGAATAAAGAAGTCTTCGGTGCCGCCACCGTCACCATTGTTGGCCTTGAAACCGGTGGACATGCCGCCCTGAGTACCCGGCTCGTTCAGCCACATGCTGGCAAAGTCGTTGTTTTCGATCGTCGTACCGTCCACACGCATCAGGTAGCTGATATAGATCGTACCAGCCTGCGTATCAGCCAGGGAGCGATAGGCCGCATACTCCGACGTGCCCGAAAGCTGGAGGGACTGATTACCGCCCGACAGTGTATTGCCGCCGTTGACGGTGTAGGTCAGCTGATTTCCCGACACGTCTACAACAGACTGCCCGGCAGCGGCTGACCAGGCTCCATTCCAGCCGGTACCGTCGTTATAGCCGTCAATGGAACCGAGGGAGTAAGACTCAAAATCATCTGCGGCGTACGTGACACCGGATGCGTAGGGGGCGGCCAATAGCATGGAAAAGCCGCCCAAAAGTAGTGTAAGTTTAGAGAGATGCATGGTTACAGGTGTTGCGAGTCGTAGTTATCGACGAAAATTCCCAGCACTTTAATGCTTTTTATACATTTTTTTGTATCATCGCATGAAAAAGATGTAAATCAAAAATCAGTAGGGCTATTTAAGCCGATAAGCCGCATTGGCTTAAGCAGGATTGGAGCACCTTTCTTGCCACTCATTTAACAAAGTGAACCTATATCATAAAAAAGCAGAGTGCGGATTCAGGAGCAGCAAAGCTTGACTCAAGCCAAAAAAACGCTTTTCTCAGGCGGTTTCGCAATTTCCAACCTTTAACGGAGACATACCATGCAACCTACCTATCGTCCGCACCGCGTAAAGCGCGTCCGCAAATTCGGGTTTCGCGCCCGCATGAAGACCCGTGGGGGCCGCAAAGTCCTCGCCGCACGCCGCGCCAAGGGCCGCAAGCGCCTGACCGTCATCTAACCCCGGCTGCGATGCGCTTCCGGGCTGCTCAGCACCTGCGTACGCGGGCTGACTTTGACCGGCCGCGCCGTACAGGCTTCCGGGCTGACTGCGGTGCTTTTATTATGCGCATCTATCCGACACGCGAGGGAGCCCCACCGGGGCTGCGCCGTCTGGGCGTCATCGCCTCGCGTAAAGTCGGTAACGCCGTCATGCGCAACCGGGCCAAGCGCCAGTTCCGCGAGATATTCCGGCTCAACCAGGACTGCCTGCCGCCGGAGTGCGATGTGCTCATTATCGTCCGATCCCAATTCGACCAACTGACATTCGCCCAGCTGCAGGATAAATACCTGCACGCGGCTAAAAAATACCGCCTCCCGTGAACCCTCCCAGCCTGTCCGCCCGAGCCGCTGCCGCCCTAGTGGTAGCGTACCAGGTGGTGCTCTCCCCGTTGAAGCGCCTCCTGCTGGGGCCTAATGCAGGCTGCCGCTTCCACCCGACCTGCTCGGAGTATGCGCGCCTGAGCCTGCTGCGCTTCGGACTATGGCGTGGTGGATGGCTGGCACTGCGGCGCATTCTGCGCTGCCACCCCTTTCACCCCGGCGGTTACGATCCCGTGCCGGAAAACCCCGGCCGCTCCACCCTGCTGATGCGCAGTGGTGCTATGAAACGCTAGCATGGACAAAAAAAACCTTTTCCTGGGGCTGCTCTTCCTCGGCGGCGCATTTTTCACGATTTTCTGGCAGCAACGCCAGGCGCAGGAGCAAGCTCTCCAGCAGGCACAGCAAGCCCCGGCCACACCGGCAGCAACCGCTGAGGCCGCTCCGGCCGGAGCCGACACGGTAGCCAAGACAAGCACCCCCTCCGCGCAAACCACCTCGGGTAAGCCCAGCCAGGACTTTTTCCCCCAGGCTGAAGCCAACGAGCAAGTCGCCCTCCAGCAGGAAGACACCAGCGACCCCGAAGAGCTGACCACCTTGGAAAACGAGGCCATCCGCGTCACCTTTACCACCTGGGGCGGCGCCATCAAGAACGTCGAGTTCGTCGCGCAGGGCCACGACGGCAAGCTCAAGTACCCCGCCACCATCGACTCCGACCAGCCCTACGTCTTCAATGCTGGCGGCGTTTTGCCCGCTCTGGCCATCAGCGCTGACAAAAACGGCGACGGGACCCCCGACGAGTTCGCCCCGCACTACAAGATCACCTACCTTTCTGACGAGGACGACCGCGTCAACTTCGAGTACGTCTCCTCCAATGGTCTGCGCATCAAGCGCGGCTACCAGCTCCAGGGAGCCGGTACCGACAAGGACCCGTACGTCATCCAGCACACCATCGCCTTCGTCAATGAGTCTGAAGCCAGCCTGAAGCAGAACAGCATCTTCGTTAACGCCGGCACCGCCCCCCCGACCGAAGGTGACGTCTGGGGCACCTACCTGAACTTCGGCTACTACAACGGTGACGATGCCGAGTTTATCCAGATGAAGACCTTCAAGGGCAGCAAGGGCTTCCTCGGGATCGGCTCCAAGAGCCCGGTTGATGCGGTCAAGGAACCCGTCAACAACGTCGAATGGGTGGCCATCAAAAACCAGTTTTTCACCGGTGTGCTCAGCCCCACCGAGCCCGGTAACGGCATTTACGCCCAGGCCGTCTCGATGAGCCTCGACGACCCGGAGGCCGAAGACGGCATGACGGGTGCCATCCGCTTCCAGCTCAACCCTCTTCAGCCCGGCGAGCAGCAGCTTTTCCACATGCAGTACTATGTCGGCCCGAAGGAGTACACTCGCCTGGCCGACCTCGGAGACCGTCAGGACCTGGTCATGCAGTTTGGATTTTTCGGCGCCATCAGTAAGATCCTCCTGAGCGCCATGATCGCCATCCACGGCGTCATCGTCCACGTCGCACCGACCTGGGGCTGGGGCTTCACGATCATCATCGTGACGATCATCATTAAGAGCCTTTTCTTCCCCCTCACCCAAATCCAGGTGCGCTCAGCCAAGCGCATGGCCAAGATCCAGCCGCTGATGGCCGAGATCAAGGAGAAGTACAAGGACAACCCGCAGGAGCAGCAGAAGAAGACCCTTGAGCTGTTCAAGGAACACCGCGTGAACCCGGCTGCCGGCTGTCTGCCCATGCTGGTGCAGATCCCGATCTTCTTCTCCTTCTACTACATGCTGCGCACAGCCTCGGAGCTGCGCTTCTCCCCGTTCCTGTGGATTCCTGACCTGTCCATCCCGGACACGGTGGGCCACATCGCCGGCTTCCCGATCAATCCTCTGCCGCTGCTCATGGGTATCACCATGTTCTTCCAGATGCAGATGACGCCGACGCCGACCACGGACAGCATGCAGCGCACAATCTTCAAGTTCATGCCGCTGGTCTTCCTGTTTTTCTGCTACAACTTCCCGGCCGGGCTCGTCCTCTACTGGACCTGCCAGAACCTCTTCACCATCGGGCAGCAGTGGCTCACCAACCGCCACAAGGACAGCCCCGAAGAGGAAGCCCTCACCGCCATCGGCCCTGACGGTAAAGGCGGCCCGAAGAAGCCCTCCTTCTCCGACCGCGTGAAGGCCGCCCGCGATGAGCAGCTCGCCGTCAAGCGCAGCCTCAAGGGCAAGGGCCTGCCCCAGCAGAAAAAGAAACGCCGCTAACTTTCATTAACAAAAAGCCGGAGGTACTCACCTCCGGCTTTTTTTGTAAGCTTATCCGGAAAAACGTGCTAGGGAGTGTCTTCAAATTACGGAACGAGTCCGCGAAGGCTGGTTTTGTGGCCATTTTTCGGCTTTCGAGGCGAGGCGAATCAAGATTCGTCGAGCCGAGGACACGAAATATGGGCCAAAATCCAGCCAAGTGGGCGACATGAGATAATTTGAAGACACGACCTAGAGGCAGGACCTCACCAAGGCCTCCAACTCATCAAGGTCAACGACCATGCTGTCTCCCTGGCGTGGATTCTTGCTGTCCGGGCAGTGAGGGCAGAGCATAAAGCGGTACTTCAGCTCACGCCGCAGGGCTATCTCCGCATAGTAGGGCTTGAGGTAGCTATCGGCAAACAGCTCGATCACCCTCGTCCCTGGCTCGCAGTAGGCCAGACTCGCCAGGGCAGCCCCGTGCGGAGCCAGTATAACCTGCGCATGATTAAAGAGCCACGCCTGCTCATCCAGAGACATCCCACTCATGCTCAAAGTCACGAAGCCCCACTCCTTGAGCCGGGGCAGAAGAGCATTTTCATTCTGAATGGTGCGGACACTCCCATCATTTCTGGTGATGTATACCAGGGGCTTGCCTTCAACACGCTTGGAGGGGCAGCGATCTGGCAGGAACAACTCCTTCATGAAGTCCATGGCCCAGGTTTTGAAAAAATACCGTCCCCGACGGGGATGCTGCGTCACCGTCAGCTCATCAGCCTTCACGAAGGGATTGGAGGGCATTTCCAGTATTTGGGACGGCTGAATCCCCAAACGGCGCAAAGACTCGACCTCATAGGGTCGCCGCAACGGCATCATGTAATATCGGTATTTAGCCGAGCAGTAGCCGTTCTTTCTCAAAAGGTAGAAGTGCGGGAAGCTGTCGAAAAACCAGTGATAGTAGTTGTCCACAGGCCTCTGGTTATAAGCGACAACCAATGCCCCGCTTACCCTTTTACGCCGGGGGAGCGAAGCCGCCTTGAGCAAGGGATGCTCACGCAGGTCGTTCAGCTTCATACTCAGATGGCCGGTGTAATTAACTGACCAGGAGATATCGCCCAGCAGTTTCCCCTTGCGGGTAACTACACCAAAATCGCCCTCAGAGGTCGTGCAGACACTCCCTCCAGGCAGAGTGGCCGTAAAAGTTTCTGGCTGGTGTCCGTCGTCTTCCGGAAACGGCTCATCCAGGAGCACACTCACACCCGCTTCCTCAAGCTTCAGCTTATCCTGATAGGCTGGATGCACCTGACGATAATCAATAACCTCCCCCGGAGAAGCGTCGGCAATCGAGGCGAGAATACCGCCAGGGCGGTACAGCGCTGGCGCGATATGCCTGCTATAGAAGGACCTCACATGGCGAGCGAGATGGTTTCTGATCATAGCCGGTAGAGAGGTGGATGGTGCCAGGGCACTCTCATAGAGTGGGCCAAACACCCCTCCTCCTGTCAAGCGGTAAGCCCTGACCAGCGCACCATGGACGCACCTCAAGAGAAAAAGTTTACTATCGACACAGGCTCATGGTCCCCAAAAATCATCCTTTCGACAGATTCTTCAATCTTGACGACAATCAACCCCTTTCATTGAGATTTTCGCCATGTCCGGACACAGCAAATGGGCCACCATCAAACGCGCCAAGGCAGCCACAGACGCCAAGCGCGGTAAAATCTTCAGCGTCATCTCCAAGGAGCTGACCATCGCCGCACGTGAAGGCGGCGGCGACCCCGAGTTTAACCCCCGCCTGCGCACCTGCATCCAAAAAGCCAAGGGGTCGAACATGCCCGCCGACAACATCGAAAAGGCGATCAAAAAGGGCACCGGTGAGCTGCCGGGCGTCAGCTATGACGAACTCGTCTACGAGGGCTACGCCCCCGGCGGCGTCGGCATCATCGTTGAAGTCACCACCGACAACAAAAACCGCAGCGCCTCCGAAGTGCGCAGCACCTTCACCAAGTGCAACGGCAACCTGGCCGGAGCCGGTGCGCTGGCCTTCAACTTCCAGAAGAAGGGCCAGTTTATCATCGCCGCCGACGCCACCGACGAAGACACCCTCATGGAGGTCGCTCTCGAAGCCGGGGCTGAGGACGTCGAAAACGCTGAGGACCACTTCGAGGTTACTTGCGAGATCGGCGAGTACCACACGATTTCCAAGGCACTTGAGGACAAGGGCATCGCCTGCGAATCCTCCGAAATCGCCTACCTGCCCAACAACGAGATCAGCATCACCGACAAGGACGTAGCCAAGCAGATCCTCCGCCTCGTCGACATGCTCGAAGACCTCGAAGACGTCAAAGCCGTCCACAGCAACTTCGACATCGACGAGTCCCTGCTGAGCTAGGCGGAGTGACTCCGCTGGCATTGACGAGGGTATTCACGCTTCGCCCTTGCCCCATCGTCACTGTATTCGCTGCCCCCTAAATACTGCTGGTCCAGCCGGACCCCGGCCAAAAAAATCCGTGCCATCCGCGCGATCAGCAGTTAATTAACTCTCAACATGAATGATGCCGAAGCAGCGCCCGTGCTCGACGAGGGCGAAGTCGGGCTGGTCGAGTACCACGACTTTGTCTGCAAGGAGCCGTTCACCTTCGAGGAGGGTGGGCAGCTCCCGGGCTTCACGCTGCGCTATGAGACCTACGGCAAGCTTAATGCGGCCCGCGATAACGCCATCTTCATCTTTCATGCCCTGAGCGGTGACCACCACTGCGCCGGTGTCTACTCTCTGCAGGACGCCAAGCCCGGCTGGTGGAATAACATGATCGGCCCCGGTAAGCCCATCGACACCCTCAAGTATTTCGTCGTCGGCAGCAACTGCCTCGGCGGCTGCCAGGGATCAACCGGCCCCTCCTCCATCAATCCCGCCACCGGCAAACGCTACGGCCTATCCTTCCCGCAGGTCAGCATCCGCGACATGGTCCGCGCCCAGCGGCGCCTGCTCGACCATCTGGGCATCGAAAAGCTGCACTGCGTCATCGGCGGCTCCATGGGCGGCATGCAGGCCCTGCAGTGGGCGATCGAGTATCCCGATCGCGTGAACTCCCTCCTGGCCATGGCCACCACCTCGCGCCAGAGCGCCCAGGCTATTGCTTTCAATGAAGTCGGCCGCAGTGCTATCGTGCAGGACCCCGGCTGGCACGAGGGCGACTATGAGCCCGGAAAGGGCCCAAACGTCGGCCTGGCGGTTGCCCGCATGATGGCCCACATCACCTATCTTTCCGACGAGGGGCTGTCGCGCAAGTTCGGCCGCGTCCGCAAGCGCGAGGCCGAGTCCGGCAGTCAGGGCGGTTTCTTCGACGTGGAGTTCGAGGTGGAGAGCTACCTGCGCTATCAGGGCAAGAGCTTCGTCAACCGCTTCGACGCGAACACCTACCTGTATTTCACCAAGGCTCTCGACCGCTTCGACCTCGGCAAGGGTGGACCGCTAGAGAAAGCCTTTGAAAATCTGCAGGCGCGGGCCCTCGTAGTCGGGTTCACCTCGGACTGGCTCTTCCCCCCGGGGCAAAACCGCGACATCGCGCACGCCATGCTCCGCAGCGGTAAAAACGCCAGCTACGCCGAACTCAATATGGACCTCGGGCACGATTCGTTCCTGATACGTGCCCCCGAGCTCTACGAGCTGGTCAGCGGCTTCCTTACCGCCGAAGAAGCTCAGCAACGCCACCACTAGGCCGGTTCCATGCGTATCCGCCTGCTGGTCGTTGGAAAGATGAAGGAGCCCTCCTGGCGCGAACGCGCGGAGGAGTACGCCAAACGCCTGCGCCCCTACGCCACTCTGGAGATCACTGAAATCCGCGACACCGATCCCGAGCGCGAGGGCGAACGCCTGCTCAAGGCCTTGGAAAAAGAGCGTGGCAGGGTCTTCGCACTGGCCGAGGAGGGCAAGTGCCGCCCCTCCAGTGCCCTCGCGGACGCTCTCGACGAGCTGCGAACGAACAGCCAGGACGCTGTCTTCATCGTCGGTGGTCCCTACGGCCTGAGTGCCGAGATCAAAGCCCGTGCCGACACCCTCCTTTCCCTGTCCCCCATGACCTTCACCCACGAGATGGCCCGCGTCATCCTCCTGGAGCAGCTTTACCGCGCCTTTAGCATCCTGCACGGCAGTGGCTACCATCATCAGGAGCAGCTGTAGACGAGCGCCCTTCGGGCCTACTGAAAAATAATCCTCTTAGCGGCTTGGCGGGAGGGCAGGACCAGCTTAACCTGCCAGCATGGAATCTCCCCTCATCCTGATCACTGGCGGCGGACGCGGCATCGGAGCCGCCATCGCGGAGGCGTTTGCCAAGCGCGGTGGTTGCCGTCTGGCCCTGACCGCTCGCTCAGCCGACCAACTCACCGCCACCGCTCACGCCTGTGAAAAGCACGGCGTGGAGGCACGCGGCTACCCTTGCGATGTTTCCGACCCGGAGGCTGTCAAAGCGATGGCCGAAGCCGTCCGCACCGCCCAGGGCGAGCCCGACACCGTGATCAACAACGCCGGTTACTTTCTGGCCAAGCCGTTCCTGAAGCTCTCGACCGAGGAGTTCGACACCGTGCTCGCCGCCAACCTGCGCAGCGCGTTCCTCGTCTCCCAGTCCTTTACCCCGGCCATGGCGGCCCGCAAGAGCGGCACCATCATCAACATCGCCTCCTCCGCCTCACGGAAAATCTTCCCCGGCATGGCGGCCTATAGCGCCGCCAAGTACGGGCTGCTCGGCATGACCCGAGTGATGCGCCAGGAGCTGCTGATGGATGGCGTGCGCGTGCTCTGCGTCCTGCCTGGCCCTACCCTGACCAACGCCTGGGACGACTCCGGACTGGATGATGCCACCCTGCGCGAGCGCCTGATGCCGGCCTCCGATGTGGCACAGGCCGTCGTCAATGCGTGGGAACTCCCGGCCAAAACCGTGGTCGATGAAATCTGGCTGCAGCCACTGGGTGGAGACATTTAGCCACCCCGCAACCAAGAGCGTATTCATTTCACACTACCCATTATCTCGTTAAACACCCCCCTACCCAAAGAAAGATGCCTTCCAATCCCGACGAACCCTTCGATGTCGTCAACCAGCATGACGACGTCATCATGCAACTGCCCCGGCACGAGGTCCACCGACGCCGCCTGTTTCACCGCGCGGTCCACATCCTGGTCTACAACAGCAAGGGCGACATCTACATGCAGCGCCGCTCCCCGACCAAGGACACCTACCCGAACCGCTGGACGACCTCCTGCTCCGGCCATGTCGACGCAGGCGAGACCTACGACACCGCAGCCGTGCGCGAAATATCCGAAGAGCTCGGCATCTGTATCGACAGCGCGGATACACTCGATGACGTATTCACCCACAGCCCCTGCCGCGCCACCGGCTACGAGTTCATCCATGTCTACCGGCTCGTCTGGGATGGGGAGATCACATTCGACCCGGAGGAGATCAGCGAAGGGCGCTGGTTTACCCCACAGGATCTGGAGGCGGATATGAGCGCGCACCACGACGACTACGCACCCAGTTTTCATCTCGTATGGGAGCTTGCGAAGGAAGCCAGCTAGGCCCTTCACCTCACCACCTTGGCAAGAGCTTACGCCGAAAAAATTGTCCCGATCTTTTGCATTCGTGATAAAATGGCCTATAGTTTCTAACGACACTACGAAAAGACATCACAGAGGTATAACTACAAACTCACCATCATCATGAAAGCTCTCTATCGTTTAATGACAGTTCTATTCGCCGCCGCCATGCTCACGTTTGCTGCCGGCTGCGAGAAATCCACAGGCGACCACCTCGAAGACGCTGGTGAAAGCATCTCGGACGCCGCCGACAAGGCCACTGACTCGGTCGGTGATGCCGTGGAAGACGCCGGTGACAGCGTGGAAGACGCTGCCGACAAGGCCAACTAAGCCATAGAACACCTCCTTTAGCGCGCCGGGTACGAGTCGTGCCCGGCGCTTTTTATATCTAAGGCGCATCCCACTTTAACGGGATGATAACGCACACCACGAATACTGCGTTTGCCTTTGCATTCCGGTAAAATCGCCCCATACTTTCCCTCGTTACGGCGCTACTGCCGCAACACGAATATCATACAACCCACAATCATCCACTCACAATGAAATCTCTCAATCGCATTCTCCTGGCTCTCTTCGCCGCCGCGCTTCTCACCTTTGCCGCTGGTTGCAGCAAGGAAGCCAAGGACGACATGAAGGACGCCGGCGACCACATCTCCGCTGCCGCTGACAAGACCGGTGACGCCATCTCCGAGACGGCTGACAAGACCGGTGACGCTATCAAGCAAGGCTACGAAGACACCAAGGAAAAGGTGCAGGAAGCCACCGAGTCCAACTAACTCGCGTAGTAAATTTCCATTACAAACACCCGAGGCTCATGCTTCGGGTGTTTTTTGTGTCAGCGACCACCGCCGGTGCGCAGCACCTCGTAGTACTCCTCGGACACTGCGGTCAGGAAGCGCGAGGGCTCAAGAATCTGTGGCGGACCACCGGAGGACGTCACCCGCGGGAAGCACAAGTACAGCTCCTCCATGGCGCGCGTGACCGCCACATAGAGCAGACGGCGCTCTTCCTCCACATCGCCCTCCTCGATCGCGCGCTTGAGCGGCAGCAGCCCCTCGGAGAGCCCGAGCACAAAGACCACCGGAAACTCCAGCCCCTTCGATTGGTGGATCGTGGTCAGCTTGACCGTTTCCTCATCGGGGTCGATCCGGCGGTCGCTCGTTTCGGAATTGAGCAGTACGAGTTGCGCCAGCAGCTCGGTCATATCCTCGTACCGGGCCGCAAAGCCGACCAGACTGTCTAGGTCATCCTTACGGCTCTGCCAGTTGTCGTACAGGTTGCGCAGATAGTCCCCGTACCACCCCTCGATAGCGAGGCGCACGATCTCCTGCGGAGTGGCGGCTACACGCGTCTCCGCCGGCTGCTGCTTCTCCGCATGGTCGAAGAGGTCCGGCTCGTCCTTCTCGGGCGGGGCGACGGAGGGCCCACCCATCGCTCGCTCCATGTCGATCAGGGTTTGCGCCAGGTCCTTCCACTCCTCGCGGGCAGCCTCGGGGACTTTCTTTAAAACCGGATCACCGAGCATCGCCCAAACGAGCGAGGTACGCTCTTTTTCCGCGATCTCGTGCGAGAGCTTGAAAAGTTTTTTCGCCGTCACGGTGCCGACCTTCGGCAGAAGCATAGCCATCCTCTCAAAGGCCGCGCTGTCACGAGGATTGGATACAACGCGCAGGTGCGCTACAAGGTCGCGGATGTGCGCCTGCTCGAAGAAACGCACGCCACTGGTGATCGTGTAGGGTACGCCGCGTCGGGAGAGCTCCATCTGCAGGTCCATCGCCTGATAGTGCGCGCGGTAGAGTACGGCCACATCCTTGAGCGAACGCCCCTCCTCGCGCAGCCCCTCCAGACGGCGGATAACGAGGTCCGCCTGCTGCCGCGTATCCATGCAGGGCAGCACATAGGGCCGATCCTTGGAGGGCTGGTGAGCCTGTAGCTCCAGCGGATAGCCGGGGATGGACGGATGGCCGCCCATCATATGGTTGGCAAAGGAGAGGATTTGCGGGCTGGAGCGGTAGTTCGTCTCGATCTTGTAAATCGTGCGCTCGGGAAAGACTTCGGCGAAGTCCTCCATGTTCCCAAACTCAGCCCCGCGCCAGGTGTAGATGCACTGCCAGTTGTCACCCACCGCCATTACATTGCGGCGCTTGGCTGCGAGCAGGTTCACGATACTCCCCTGCAACTTGTTCGTATCCTGAAACTCGTCCACCAGGATGTGCCGGAAGCGCTCCTGATAGTGGTTACGGGCCTCCTCACTGGTCTCCAGCATTTTCAGCCAGTACTCCAGCAAGTCATCGTAATCGAGCGTCTGCTGGCGCAGTTTGCGCTCGGCATAGCCACGCGCAAAGCCCAACAGCGTATCGAGAATATCCTCCAGCCACGGGTAGCGAGTGAGGACGACATTCTCCAGCGGTTGCCGCGTATTACGGGCATAGCTGATCATCTCGGCCACCACGCGAGCCTTGGGGTGGTCCTTGTTCTTGAGAAAGGTACGGTCCCGCTCGCGGATGACGTCTCCCAGTAGCGACTCGGCATCTCCCTGGTCAAGGATGGTAAAACCCTTCTCGATCCCGACCACCTCGCCGTGCATGCGCAGGCTCCGCTGACCGATCGAGTGGAAGGTGCCGCCCCAGAACTTCCAGCGAGGCACGCCGGTCAAGTCCTCGACCCGGCCCAGCATCTCGCGGGCGGCCTTATTGGTAAAGGTCAGCAGCAAGATCTCACCGGGCCACACGCCCTGCTCCAGCAGCCAGGCCACCCGGTAGGTCAGTGTACGCGTCTTGCCAGAACCTGCCCCGGCCAGTACAAGCGCCGGGCCATCTGTCGCCTGCACAGCAGCCAATTGCTGCGGGTTCAACTCACGGGCATAATCGATAGGCGCGAACTGGTCGTTGATGCTGACGCTGGGTCCGGTAAAATCCATATCCCCCACCATGCCACACCTACGCCGCCGGGCCAGTCCTTTTTACGGGTAGCGCAGACAGGCTTACTGCGGCGTGACCGAGAAATCGTCAAACTCGATGCTGCCGTCGCCCGGCAGAACTTCGACCGAGAAGGTGATCTCATCCAAGCCACGTGAGTTTTCAAAGGTCCAGCCGATGCTCTTCCACTCCGTAGACAGGCCCTTATCAACATTCGTATACGTTGAGCCGCCTGCATAGCTGAAGCGCAGGATAAAGCCGCGACCACTGTAGTCATCGCTCACCCGGAAGCGGAGTTTCACCTCGACGGCGCGCACGTTTTTGACATCCAGGTCATCCTGCTCAAATTTCTGCGTATCCTTGGAGTTCAGCCGGACCACGACGTATTTGTTGTCGCCATCCTCGGCGATCTTGCGATCCCCCTTCCAGCCGCTGAGGCCACGGGAGAAGTCGCCGTTGCGCAAGAGGTCGTCACCAGCATGCAAGGCACCGGCGAAACCGAACGTGAAAACAAACAGAAGACAGAGGGCTGTATAACGAGACATAAACTTGTCCTAAGCCAACTTAGACTGTCGCACAAGTACAATCTATCTGCTTATAGCGCCGCGACAGGCTTCAGCGGTGAAAATCCGCCCTGCCAGCCTAACAGATCAGGTCGTGGAAGTCCCGGGTATCGGCCGTGAAGCCACCGGGCAGGCCCTTATTGATCACAGCCACCGCGTCGTGCGAATGCAGCGACTCAAGGTGGGCACAGGTGACCTGAAAGTCCTTGATGCGCGGCTCGGCGTCGAGCTGCTCGTAGAGGAGCCGGGCGGCGTCCTCGACGAACTTCACGTAGGCACCGTTCAGCTCAGCAAAGGCCTGCTCGTCCTCACGCTTGACCATGACCTGGGTCTCGGTCTTGAGGGCTTCGAGGCAGAGCTGCTGGATGTCTTCGATCGGCAGGTCCTGACCTTCACGCACTTCCACACTGACCCGGGCCTTACTGCGCTGGGAGTGCGGGATCGCGTAGATATCGCGGGCTTCACGCGCATGCTCGGAGAGCTCCGAGGAGCACGGGCAGGCCGAGGAGTACACGAAGTCGAAATGGATGAAGCGGCGGTAGCGGTCGAGGTCGTCGATGAAGCCTTCGTAAGCCACCTGATAGTACTGATAGCCCTCCAAACCGCTGCGCAGGCTCTTCTGCACGATCGGGTAGTTGAAGTTCAGCTTCAGGCGCGCACGGCTGCTGTTGATCTCATTCTTATAGCGCAGGAGGATCTCCTCCAGCAGCTCAAGCGAGAAGACGCGGTCCTTAAAATCGTAGAACTCGCGCATGATGCGGGACATATTGATCCCCTTGGCATCGGCGCCGAGCGAGACCGTCCCGGTCACCGAGGTCTCAAGCTCACGCTTCTGGCAGCTCTTGGTGACATAGGTCAGCGGCAAGCGGAAATTGGAGATCCCCACCTGCATGATAGGCACGTTCGCCCCCTGAATCTCCGAGGGGTCACCGTTCTGCATATCGGGCAGCGTCTGGCGGTAGGCGTCCGTCACCTGGAAATCCTTGTCGTAGTGCGCTTTGGGGCGCACCGCAGAAGCGCCTTTGAGGCTGGATGTAACTTCTTCGTTCATCGGCTTATATGTCGAAACAGGCAGTTATACCTTACATCATACCCGCGTGCAACAGCGGAATATGATTTTTGGGCGACCGGCGTTCGACGGTTAAATGCTTGTGAATCAAGGGGTGCAGCAGATATCAGGCCGACCGGAGGGCCTCGATGGCAGAAGCCAGGCTCACGTCCTTGTCGGTGACCTTATCGTCCGCGTCATGGGTACACAGTGCCACCTCGACCCGGTTATAGACATTGAAAAGCTCGGGATGGTGCCCCTGTTTTTCGGCCTCCAGGCCCATCCGGACCACGAACCCCAAGGCCGCGGAGAAATCCTCGAACGTAAAGGTCTTTTGCAGCTTGTCGTCGGCGTGGGTCCAGCCGGGCAGGCCCGCCAGGGCGTCGGCGACGGCGGTGATGCTGAGCGGTTCTGACATAGGGTAAGGTACCGCCGTAAGCCTTGCCTGTCAAATATCGCCCCGGCCACCTGAGCCCAGAATGCCGCCCAAGGGAATGCGATTGGGATTTGCATTCCGGACTCCACCCCCTATATGGTGTGCGCTAATTCCAATCCGAACGGTCACCATCGGTCCTATTCTCCACACGTGCAAGACTCTCCCAGCCAACCCGCTGCCCACGGCCTGAACCACGTCGCCATCATCATGGATGGTAACGGGCGCTGGGCGCGCCAGCGGGGCCTGCCACGGATCGAGGGGCACCGGCGGGGTGTGAGCAATGTTCGCGCCGTGCTCAAGGTCGCCCGCGAGCTCAATATCAAGTACGTCACATTGTTCGCCTTTTCCGTGGAAAACTGGCAACGCCCGGCGGAGGAAATCTCCTCATTGATGGGCCTGCTGGAGTTCTTCCTGGAGCGCAACACCCGCGAACTGGTGAAAAACAAGGTGCGCCTGCGTGTGATTGGCCGCCCGGACGACCTGCCCGAGGGTGTCCGCAAGAAACTCGACCAGGCCCTCGAAGCGACTAAAGACTTTCAGGACTATGTCCTGCAAGTCGCCCTCAACTACGGCTCGCGCACCGAGGTCTTGGACGCCGTCCGTGCCATCTCCGAAGACGCCGCCAAGGGCAAAGTCGACCCGGCCCACCTGGATTGGCCACAGTTTTCCCGCTACCTGTACACGGCGGACATCCCCGACCCGGACCTGCTGATCCGCACCTCGGGTGAGACCCGCATCAGTAACTTTCTGCTCCTGCAGTGCGCCTACTCTGAGATGGTCTTCACGCCGGTCTACTGGCCCGACTTTGACCGCAAGCACTTTATAGAGGCGGTGGAGAACTTCCGCCAGCGCCAGCGCCGCTTCGGCAAGACCGGCGAGCAGATCAAGGCCGCCCCGGCGAGCGAACCTGCCATCAATCGGTGAGGAAGCGCATCGCCAGCACCCTAGGCCTGTGGGCCGTGATTATCGCCGTGCTTGTGCTCTTCGGCGCAGACGGGGGCGTACTCCTGCTCGCTGCGCTGACGGCGCTCACGCAGATTGAGTTTTACCAGCTACTGGAGAAAATGGGCTACCGCCCGCTCAAGGCGCTCGGCGCCGGGCTCGGGCTCGTGCTGGTGCTCGGCAGCTACTACCTTGACGGCCGCCCACTGGACCTGCTGGCCCTGGCCATGATCGTGCTCGCCTTTACGCTGCTGGTCTGGCCCAACATACGCCAAGTCTTTCTCCCCACCCTGTTCGGGCTCATCTACGTGCCCTTCATGCTCCAGTTCTACACCCTGATCATGCATGACTACGGCACAGTAATGGTGCCGATCTGGATCGTCGCGGTGTCGAAGTTCTCCGACGTGGGCGGGCTGCTCGTGGGTATGAAATTCGGCAAGCACAAGCTCTGCCCCCACATCAGCCCGAAGAAGACCATCGAGGGAGCCCTGGGAGGGGTCGCTGTTTCCGCTCTGGTTGGCGTGCTCCTGCTGGCCGGTTTCCCCGACCAACTGCCCGACGGGCTGACCTGGCTCAAGGCCGCCCTCATCGCAGCCATCCTCGGGGACCTGGCTCTGGTCTCGGACCTGATCGAATCCATCCTCAAGCGCCGGGCTGGCGTCAAGGACTCCGGCAGCGCCATTCCGGGCATCGGGGGCATCTTTGACCTGACGGACAGCCTGATCTTGACCGCACCCGCCGGGTACCTCTTATTCAAGTATCTGGTGTAGCCGCTGCACGGCCCACCGGTCCTGATTGACTTTACCGTTCCATGTCCAGTCCCAAAAAGATCGTCCTGCTCGGGGCCACCGGCTCCATTGGTGAAAATACGCTGCGCGTCGTCGCCAAGCACCCGGACAAGCTCGAACTGCTCGCCATCGCAGGTCGCCGCCGCTGGCGCGATCTGGCCCGCATCGCCAAAGAGTTTAACGTCCCCCACGTTGCCATCTACGACGAAGCCGCCTGCACCGAGGCCAAGGCCTCGGGCGAGTTCCCAGCCGAAACGAAGCTTTACTGCGGGCTGGAGGGGCTGATCGCCGTTTCCGTACTGGAAGAGGCCGAGCTGGTCGTCCCCGCCGTGGTTGGCACACTTTCGCTCAAGCCCACCCTGGCCGCCCTCGAAAAAGGCAAGGACATCGCGCTGGCCAGCAAAGAGATCCTCGTGCTCGCGGGCAAGTTTGTCATGGAGACGGCGAAAAAGTCCGGCTCCCGCATGCTCCCGCTCGACAGCGAGCACAACGCCATCTTCCAGTGCCTGCAGGGCGAACGCAAGGTGGACGTGGACCGCCTCATTTTAACCGCTTCGGGCGGTCCCTTCCGGGACTTCACCCGCGAGCAAATGACCACGGTGACCAAGGAAATGGCCCTCAAGCACCCCAACTGGGATATGGGCCCGAAGATCACCATCGACTCCTCCACCATGGCCAACAAGGGCCTGGAGCTGATCGAAGCCCGCTGGCTCTTTGACCTGCCCGCCGACCGCATCGACGTCACCATCCACCCTCAGAGCATCGTCCACTCGATGGTGCAGTACGTGGACGGCTCGATTCTGGCCCAGCTCTGCCCGCCGGTCATGACCTTTGCCATCCAGCACACCCTCCTCTACCCTGAGCGGGCGGTGGGCGTGGACGCCACCCTCGACTTTTCGCAGCTGATGAGCCTCGAATTCCGCCCGCCGGACGAGGTACAGTTCCCCTGCCTGCGTCTGGCCCGTGAAGCCGCCCTGGCTGGCGGGATCGCCACCGGCGCCTTTAATGCCTCGAATGAGGTCGCCGTCGAGGCCTTCGTGGCCGACCGCATCGGCTATCTGGACATCCCGCGCGTCATTGAGCAGACCCTTTCCGCTATCTCTAACCACGACCCGGACAACCTCGACGACCTGCTGGCCGCCGATGCCGAGGCCCGCCGTATCGCCGCCGACAAGGTCGCCACGCTGACCACCAGCCTTGCCCAATAAGCAGCGAACATTTTCGCCCCGGAGCGGTTCTAAGCGTATCCACCTCGCTGTCAGCCGCCCCAGACTGCCCACGCCATCCATCCACACGCCACCCGCTCATGATATTACCCTGCGCTTTGACTTTTTACCGTTCCATCATTCCGTACCTTTGCGGACAACGATAGATTAAACCATGAGTGGCGACGGCAATCTCCTGCAAAACCTCTTCACCAACGCGTGGGGCTGGGTGCTGATTATCCTGTTTTTCAACGGAGCCATCATCATCCACGAGCTCGGGCACTTTCTGGCCGCCAAATGGCGCGGCCTCAAGGTCGAGCGCTTCTCGATCTTCGGGCTGGGGCCGAAAATCTTCGGCTGGCGCGGCAAAGACGGCGTCGAGTACTGCTTCTGCTGGATCCCCTTTGGGGCCTTCGTCGCGCTCCCGCAGCTGGCGGACATGAAAGCCCTCGAAGGCGACAGCGATGACGCCGACACCCTGCCCTCAATCAGCTACGCCGACAAGATGATCGTGGCCTTCGCCGGTCCGTTCTTCAATCTCGTGCTGGCCGTACTGTTAGCCACCGCCGTGTGGGTCGCAGGCACCCCGACCCGCAGCTCCGTTGAGACCAATGTCATCGGCTACGTGACTCCTGAGCTGAGCATCGACGCCGAAACCTCCGTGCCCTCCCCCGCCGCCAAGGCCGGACTGCAGCCCGGTGACCGCATCCTCCAGATCGACGGTGAGCCCGTCACCGACTTTCAGGATATTTCCATGCTGATCGCGACCGGCTCCGGGCGCGATGCCGCCGGGAACCCCCGCGTCAAGCTCCTCATCGACCGCGACGGTGACATCCTTCCCATCGAGGCCTTTCCCGTGCTCTCGACCTACAATGAGCGCTCCGGGCGCGACATCCGCCGCATCGGTATCGCTCCGGCCCAGAACCTGCGCGTAGGCGCGATCATGCCCAACTCTCCCGCCGAGCGGGCGGGCCTCCAGCCCGGCGACATGATCAAGGCCGTGGATGGCGAAAAACTTTATAACCTCCGGAGCCTCAACGATTATATCGACGGCCATGTCGGCGAAACCGTCACCCTCGCCCTCATCCGCGACGGCAAACCGATCACCCTTGAGGTCTCCCCTGCCAGCGTCCCCTGGACCAAACCCCTGGCCCGTCTTGCCCCCATCGACCAGCCCGAGGCCTACGCCGAGTTCATGCCCATGTATGAACCGGGCGAAAGCGGTAACCCCGCCTCCCCCAACACAGAGGCGCGTGTCATCCTTTTCGATGTAGCCGAAAACAGCCCGCTGGCCGATCAGTTCCATCCCGGCGATACGTTGCTGAGCATCGGCAGCACGCCCGTCAACAGCCTCTCATCCCTCATCGCTGCCGCCAATGCTGACGAGCCCGGCCCCGCACTTACATTTAGCCAGGAGGGCAAAGACTACGTATTTCAGGGCATTGATGACTGGCAGGCGTCCCTCGTCGACCCGATCACCATGGCCATGATCGGCTTTTCCCTGCAGGACGACCTCATCATCGCCCACCCCACGCCCCCCGAGCAGTTCGTAGCCAGCCTCCGTATGATCGGCCGCGTACTCGGCAGCCTGGTCAGCCCGCGCTCGGACATCGGCTTCAAGGACCTCAACGGCGCCATCGGCATCGGCCGACTCGTGCACAGCTTTTCCAGCCCGGACATTTTCGAGACCAAGTGGGACGGCTTCCGCGCCGCTCTGGCCTTTGCCGTTATCCTGAACGTCAACCTCGCCCTGCTCAACCTGCTGCCCATCCCCGTCCTCGACGGCGGGCACATGACTATCGCCACCGTCTCGAAGCTGCTTGGCCGCCCCATGCCGCGCAGCCTGATCGAGGCTGCGACCGGGGTCTTCGTCGTGCTGCTCTTCGGGCTCATGGCCTACATCACGCTCTTTGACTCGCTCGACTGGGTCGGCGACGCCGAATCCAAACGCCAGGCCATCCGCAATCAGGCCTACTACATCCCGGTTGCCTTCCCCGAAAAGACCGAGTAGCCTGCCCGTTACAACTTTGCAACAGACCGGGAGAATCACCCCGCAGCATGGGGCTGACACGCCTTTTCGCTTGTTTTCCGGGCTGAGGAAATCTAATTGAGACCACCATGAGACTTTACTGCCAGTCGCGTTTTCAGGCCCTGCGCCGTCCGACCACCGAGGTTAAGATCGGTGCCGTCGGCATCGGCGGAAATAACCCGATCCGGGTCCAGTCGATGACGACCAGCCTGACCCAGGACGTAGACGCCTCCGTCAAGCAATGCATCAAGCTGGCCGAGGCCGGGTGCGAGATCGTGCGCCTGACCGCCCCCAACAAGGCCGCCGCCGAAGCCCTCAAGGACATTCGCGCGCAGTTCAGCGCCGCGGGCTTCGCCGACATCCCGCTGGTCGCCGACATCCACTTCCTGCCCTCCGCCGCGATGGTCGCCATCGAGCACGTGGAGAAGGTCCGCGTCAACCCCGGCAACTACGCCGACAAGAAGAAGTTCGCCGTCAAGGAGTACACCGACGCCGAATACGACAACGAACTTCAGCGCCTGCACGAAGCCTTTACCCCGCTGGTCAAGCGCTCCAAGGAGCTGGGCCGCGTCCTGCGCATCGGCACCAACCACGGCTCCCTCTCCGACCGCATCATGAACCGCTACGGGGACTCCCCGCTGGGCATGGTCGAGAGCGCCCTGGAGTTCATGCGCATCGCCGACGATCATGGATTCCGCGATATCGTCGTCTCCATGAAGGCCAGCAACACCAAGGTCATGATCGAGGCCTACCGCCTCGCTGTCGCCCGCATGGATGAGGCCGGTTTTAATTACCCGCTCCACCTCGGTGTGACCGAGGCCGGGGACGGTGAAGACGCCCGTATCAAGAGCGCCATCGGTATCGGCGCCCTGCTTTACGACGGCCTCGGCGACACCATCCGCGTCTCCCTGACCGAGGACCCTTGGTACGAAGTCCCCGTCGCCCGCGACCTGGCCGACCGCGCCCACGCTCTCTGGGAGCAATCCGCAGCCCATCCGGCAACCGAGCGCGAACCGGAAGCCGTCGATCCCTACCATTACAAGCGCCGCGACATCACCGAGATCAACTTCGGGGCCGAGTGCCCGATCAACACGCTGGAGCCGCCGCGCGTCATCTCGCCCAGCTTCCGTCCGCTTTCCGAGCATACTCAGATCACCAAGGATGTGCTCGCTGCCCATAAGGTCCTCAAGGACGCCCGCATCGAGGGTCTGCTCGTAAAGGTTGAGAGCGATCTCGACCTGATTCACCTGCTGAGTCTGCAAAAGACCCTCGCCCCCGCCATTAAGGTGCTCGTAGCCGAGCTGGGCGACGGCGTTTCCACCGCTGCTCTCGATGCCTTTGACTGGAACGACCGCTGCGGCTGGATGCTCGTCAAACGCTTTGGGGCAGGCGATGCCGATGCGCTCGCTGAGTACCTCACCCTCACGCAGAAGCACGGCCTGTTGCTCGCCGTCGATGCCGACGCCGCTGCCGTCTCCGCCCTGAGCACCCAGCTCGCCGGACAGCCCAACGTCGTCCACACCCTTTCCAGCCACACGGACATTCACGCCGTCGGTGCCTACCGCGCTCTCGGCGACATCCTCCTGAAAAAGGACCTGCGCGGTCCGCTGTGGCTGCGCATGCGCGCGGACTTCGAGATTCTTAAAGAAGAAGGCTTTGGCCGCCAGTTGCTGGAAGCCGCCATGTTCACCGGCCCGTCCTTCGCGGATGGCTTCGGGGACCTCATCAGCGTGGACACCATCGACGACCTGGCCCGCTGCACCGCTCTGTCCTACAACATCCTGCAAGGCGCGCGCATGCGCACCGTCAAGACCGAGTACGTGGCCTGCCCGAGCTGCGGACGCACGCTCTTCGACCTGCAGGAGGTCACCGGCCGCATCAAGGCCCGCACCGGGCACCTCAAGGGAGTGACCATCGCCGTCATGGGCTGCATCGTCAATGGCCCCGGTGAAATGGCTGACGCAGACTTCGGATACGTGGGCGGCGCCCCGGCCAAGATCAACCTCTACGTCGGCAAGGAGTGCGTGAAGGTCAACATCCCCGAGGCCGAAGCCCTCGACCGCCTCGTGGACCTGATCAAGGAACATGGCAAGTGGGTCGAACCCGCCCCCGAAGAAGTCGAAGCCTAAGCGGGTTGCACCCGCTGGCATTGATGGGGCTGCGCCCCATCGCTCACTACGTTCGCTGCCCCGGCAAACGCAGCTGAGATTGGTCATTGTGTGCTTTCCACTGCCAAAGAGCAGAAAGCAGCAGAAGACTTATGCCCCCCTTCGCACCAGTATGTCGCAATTCGCTCGACGCAACGAGTTACCGACATCATAATATATTTCAATGAAGGATCAGGACTTTGAGCCTTTGCGTCTCTACGGTTAAAAAAGATCGTCCTACTGATCACACACCCAGCCGGAGTTTCCCGTTGCCCAAATGCCGACAGCCCTTAATGCTGGGCCGGGTATGTCCACTGAAAAGCGACTCGATGGCCGGCTGCCTGACCAGCTGCGTCCCCTGTCTTTCGAACCGGGGTTCGCGCCCCACGCTACCGGCTCGGTCCTGGCTTGCTACGGCAACACCCGCGTCATCTGCGCGGCCACGCTGGAGAAGCGCGTCCCCGGCTGGATGCGCGAGCAGGGCGTCGAGAGTGGCTGGATCACCGCGGAGTACTCGATGCTCCCCTACTCCACCCATGATCGCAAAAAGCGCGATATCGCCAAGGGCAAGCTCGATGGCCGCTCGGTTGAAATCCAGCGCCTGATCGGCCGCTCCCTGCGCGCTGTGGTGGACCTCTCAAAAATCCCCGGCTACACGCTGTGGATCGACTGCGACGTGCTCCAGGCCGACGGTGGCACCCGCACCGCCTCCATTTCTGGCTCCTACGTCGCCGCGCAGTTGGCCGTCAAGCGTCTGATCGATGACGGCGTGCTCACAGAGAGCCCTTTCCGTGACTCCGTGGCCGCGGTCAGCGTCGGCATTTTCCACGAGTTGGAGATCCTCGACCTGAACTATCCAGAAGACCGGGAGGCCTCGGTGGACTTTAATATTGTCATGACCGGCGCTGGCCAGTACGTAGAAGTGCAGGGCACGGGCGAGGAAGCTACGTTCTCGGCCGACCAACTGGCACGTCTGCTGGAGCTGGGTAAGCACGGCATCGCGCAGATTACCGCCAGACAAGCTGAAGTGCTCGGTTAAGAGTGCTTCTAATACCTGCAATTGCAAAAAAATTGGTTGCCATGCCGGGTCAATCCCCCGTCATGTGTAAACAGCACAGCACACACGACATGAACATTCATGAATATCAGGCCAAGGAACTGTTCACCCAGTACGGCATTCCGGTGCCCGCTGGTAAAGCGGTTCAGAGCGTAGATGAATTCGAGGCAGCGATTGACAGCATCACGGGCGAGAAGATCGTCGTGAAGTCACAGATCCACGCCGGCGGACGCGGCAAAGGTACCTTTACCGACGGGTACAAGGGCGGGGTAAAAGTCCTCGACACCAAGGAAGAAGCCATGGCGGCCGGTAAGGCCATGCTCGGCAACACCCTGGTCACCCACCAGACCGGCCCCAAGGGCCGCGAGGTCAAGACCGTCTACTTCACTGAAGCCAGCAAGATCGGCAAGGAGTTCTACCTCGCCATCCTGCTCGACCGCGAAACCTCGCAACCGGTCTTCATCGCCTCCACCGAGGGCGGCATGGACATCGAGAAGGTCGCAGCTGAAACGCCTGAGAAGATCACGAAGGTTCACGTCGATCCCGCCGGTGGACTCCATCCCTTCCATAAGCGCCAGATCGCCTTTGGCCTTGGGCTCAACACAAAGGAGCAGCTCAAGCAGATGGATAAGATCCTCACCGGCCTGTACAACATGTTCTGGGAAAAGGACTGCTCGCTGGTCGAGATCAACCCGCTGATCACCACGGTTGACGGTGACGTCGAAGCCCTCGACGCCAAGGTCAACTTTGACAGCAACGCCCTTTACCGCCATCCCGACGTCGTCGCCATGCGCGACCTCGGAGAAGAAGACCCCAAGGAAGTCGAAGCTTCCAAGTTCGGACTCAACTACATCGCTCTGGACGGGAACATCGCCTGCCTCGTGAACGGTGCCGGCCTGGCCATGGCCACCATGGACATCATCAAGCACTTTGGCGGCAACCCTGCCAACTTCCTCGACGTAGGCGGTGGTGCTAACGAAGAGCAGGTCACCGAAGCCTTCCGGATCATCCTCAGCGACCCGAATGTCGAAGGCATCCTGGTCAACATCTTCGGCGGCATCATGAGCTGCAAGACCATTGCCCTGGGCATCATCGGCGCGGCCAAGAACGTCGATCTGAACGTGCCCCTGGTCGTCCGCCTCGAAGGCAACGAAGTCGCCGAAGGCAAGAAGCTGCTCGAAGAAAGCGGCCTCAAGCTGACCTCGGGTGACTCGCTCGCCGACGCCGCCAAGAAAATTGTCGAGCAGATCAAGAAGTAAGCCCGGCACCTAACCCACTTTAAACTATTTAAGTCTATTTCGTACAATGAGCGTTCTCGTCGGAAAAGATACGCGGGTGGTTGGCCAGGGCATTACTGGCAAAGCCGGAACCCTGCACGCACTCAATAACATCGCCTACGGCACCAACTACGTGGCTGCGGTCACGCCGGGTAAGGGCGGAACCAAATGGGAAGACAAGCTCCCGATCTTTAACACGGTGCACGACGCCGTCGAAAAGGAAGGCGCCAACACCTCGGTGATCTTCGTCCCGCCGCCCTTCGCTGCGGACGGCATCCTCGAGGCCATCGACGCCGGTATCGAGACCATTATCTGCATCACCGAGGGCATCCCGGTCCGCGACATGACGATCGTCAAGGACGCCCTCAAGAAGAGCAAAGCCCGCCTCATCGGGCCGAACTGCCCCGGCATCATGACCCCCGGCGTCTGCAATATCGGCATCATGCCCGGTTACATTGCCCAGCCCGGTAAGGTCGGCGTCGTCAGCCGCTCCGGTACCCTCACCTACGAGGCCATGTACCAGCTGACCGTACGCGGCCACGGCCAGACCACCTGCATCGGTATCGGTGGCGACCCCGTCAACGGCACCAGCCACACCGACGCGGTCAAGCTCTTCAACGAAGATCCCGAGACCGAAGCCATTATTTTGATCGGTGAAATCGGTGGCAGCGCCGAAGAGGAAGCCGCCGCCTACATCAAAGCCAATGTCAAAAAGCCGGTTGCCGCCTTTATCGCGGGTACAACCGCGCCTCCCGGACGCCGCATGGGCCACGCTGGTGCCATCGTTTCGGGCAGCAGCGGCTCCGCCGATACCAAGATTGCCGCCCTCAAAGATGCCGGCATTGCCGTCTCTCCGACTCCGTCGGAAATTGCAGATACCCTGCTTGAGATTTACAAGGGTTAGTTATACAGTGTCCGTACTGGTGCTTACCACGGTAAGCACCAGTTGATTGGACATCAGTATACACGTAGATAGCCCGTATCTGATTAGATACTGCGAAAATGATATTTTTGTTGAAAATCATTTCCGCAAGTGTAATAGATAAAGGTTTATCAATAAGCACACTGCATATGGCACAAAGAAAACAAAACCACGGGCGTGCGCCCGGTAAAACCCAAATCTCCATCAGCCTTCCGCAAAACTTGGTTGAGCGTATCGACAAGTTGGCGGATGAGGAGAATCGCAATCGATCCAACTTCATTGCGACTCACCTGGAGCGGCTCGCAGACGGCATCGTCGCCAGCGAACCTGCTGCAGACTTCAAGGCTGCAAAGAAGAAATAGCACTCGCTCCGGCGGGTTTATAGCGACAGTCGGTCCGGGCAGGTCGACCAAGCTCACCCAAGCCTGAACCTTCAGGCCACTGCTCATCGGGACCATCGTTTGCGTGCGCGATGGCACCCCAAAAACTGGAGACTAAGCGTTAATCTGGCCACCTGCGCCAATTTCAGGCCTGTATTAACCTTACCTGGGAACCCTGTTTTTACTGGTGGCAGGCGGACGAATTCGTCCGCCTGCTTTTTTGCATTCAACGTAGTATTTTATGCAAACATTTGTACTACGATGCTACTAGATGCCACCACTTTGCACTATTATAGTTAATGACTTTCAATTAACGATAGAGACATAGACCTAAAAAAACCTCCGACCGGGACATAGTGATGTACCCACTAGCAGGTTACTGTTTTAACGGATTAACTAACACCAACGTTGATCACATCCCCCGAAAGCCATCCCGATAAGCCACCCCCTAAGAGTAAGGACACAACTCTATCGTCGGCGGCCGCTTTTCTTTTTACGTGAGGCTGATTTGCGGCGCTTCCCTGAGAAGCCGCCCCTAGCCTCCCCGCTTTTGAGCGCATCGATCTGATCCCGCAGCACGGCGGCGCGCTCGAACTCCAGATTCGCGGCGGCTTCGAGCATCTCGCTTTCCAGCTCGGCCAGTACGATAGCGACATCCTCGTCGCCGCCGGCCTCGGCGACATTGACCGCATCTGCCTCATCGCTTGCCCCCGGCACATGCAGGCTCGCCTGGAGGCCTCGCTTGACTGAGCGCGGCGTGATCCCGTGCTCCGCATTATAGGCCGCCTGCTTCTGACGACGCTTATCGGTCACCTCCAGCGTTCGACGCAGCGAGTCGGTCATCACGTCAGCATAGAGGATCACACGGCCCTTCTCGTGCCGGGCAGCGCGACCAGCTGTCTGAATCAGGCTGGTCTCACTCCGCAGAAAGCCCTCCTTGTCCGCGTCCAGGATCGCCACCAGCGAAACCTCGGGCAGGTCAAGGCCTTCACGCAGGAGGTTCACGCCAACCAGCACGTCGAAGTCTCCTCTGCGCAGATTACGAAGGATCTCCACCCGCTCGATCGCATCGATGTCCGAGTGCAGGTACTCGACGCGCGCCCCAGACTCGCGCAGGTAGGTCGTGAGGTCCTCGGACATGCGCTTGGTCAGCGTCGTCACGAGCACCCGCTCGCCACGCTCGGCAGCGGACTTGACCTCGCCAATAAGGTGCTCGACCTGCCCCTTGATCGGGCGCAGCTCCATGATGGGGTCCAGCAAGCCAGTCGGCCGAATCACCTGCTCAGCGATGACGCTGGAGTGCTCCAGTTCATAGGCCGCCGGGGTGGCCGAGACAAAGATTGTCTGCCCCGTCACCTCCTGAAACTCCTCGCTGCGCAGCGGGCGGTTATCCAGCGCCGAGGGCAGCCGAAAGCCGTACTCGACCAGCCGCTCCTTTCGCGAACGGTCACCCTTGTACATGGCCCCGATCTGCGGCCAGGTGGCGTGGCTCTCGTCGAGCACGAGCAGGAAGTCGTCCGGGAAAAAGTCGATCAGGCACCAGGGGCGTTCGCCGGACTTACGACCGCTCAGGTGGCGCGAATAGTTCTCGATGCCGCTGCAAAAGCCCATCTCCTGTAACAGCTCGATATCATACTCGGTACGCATGCGCAGACGCTGAGCCTCGACCAGTCGCTGGTCCTTCTCCAGCTCGGCAATCCGCCCGTCCAGCTCCTCACGGATGGCCTTGACGGCGGTCTCGAGCTTCCGGCGCGGGGTGATGTACTGGTTGGCCGGATAGAGCTGAAAGTGCTCCATGCGCTCGCCAGTATCGCCGGTGAGCGGGTCAAGCGCCTGGATGGACTCCACCTCGTCCCCCCAGAACTCGATCCGAATCGCGCTCTCCATGTAGGCGGGAAAGACATCCACCACCTCACCACGCACCCGGAAATTTCCCCGCGAGAGCACCACATCGTTGCGCGTGTAGAGGTTCTCCACCAGCCGCTCCAGAAAGCGGTCCCGCCCGAGTTCCTCGCCCACGCGGATCGGGATCATCATCTCCTCAAAGTCTTCCGGTGAGCCCAGCCCATAAATACACGAGACACTGGCCACCACGATCACATCCCGGCGGCTGATCAGCGAGCTGGTGGCCGCGATGCGCAGACGCTCGATCTCGTCGTTGATGGAGGAGTCTTTCTCGATGTACGTGTCGGACGAGGGCACATAGGCCTCGGGCTGGTAGTAGTCGTAGTAGCTGACGAAGTACTCGACCGCATTGTTCGGGAAAAACGCCTTCAGCTCCGAGTACAGCTGCGCCGCCAGCGTCTTGTTATGCGACATGATGAGCGTAGGCCGCTGCACGCGCTCGATCACATTGGCCACGGTAAAGGTCTTCCCCGAGCCAGTGACCCCGAGCAGGGTCTGGTAGGGGTTACCCGCCTGCACCGAGTTCACGAGCTTCTCAATCGCCGCAGGCTGGTCGCCCATCGGCTGGTATTCGGCTGCCAGTTCAAATCGCACGTGAACTACTGTGCAGCCAAGTCCAGCCCGCCGCAAGCACGGGCAGAAATGTTTGTGCAGACAAAGTGCTCTTACCCATCGCTTGTCGCGATCAGCGAGAGACCGGCCAACGGCGTTTTTCTACTTCGCCTTGGCAGCCGCCGAGCAGCAGCCAGCCGGCTGAATGGCCTCGACGGTCTCATAGGCGATCTGACGCAGGGAGGCCGCCTGTTCATCGCTCAGACCATCAGGCTGATAAGTAACCTTACGGGCATCCACTCCGGTGAGGAATTGAAACCATACGAGCGCCCCAAGATACTCCCCAGCGGTGTTGGCGTGATAGCCATCCGTCTTCACAACCCAGCCATCATCAGTCTCTCTCCACATATAGTCTTTGTTGAGCGATTTGCTCATATCAGGCAGGTTGTCCTTGTCCTGCGGGTAAACGAGCCCGTGGTTTTCGGGGTCAAAATCGTTCGGCTTGAGGTCCCACATCTCCGTGGCACGGGCATTCTGAAAGGCCGTCCCCACCGGGATGACGCGCAAGCCGTTCTCGGCTGCGATTTTGGCATAGTTCGCGTGCAACTTTTCATACATGGCGTCCGAATCGATCATCCTCTTCGTGCGGGGGCTGTTCACGCTGTGCGACCAGGTTTCGTGCACGACGATCTCGGCATCCGGGCAGTACTGGCGCACATAGTCGATCAGCTGCTTGGCATAGGGATAAAAGGTCTCTTCCTTGTAGCTCTTGGTGCTGACCTGCTGGATGGAGATGACGTCCCAGTCGGTGTATTGCAGGATTTCCTTCAGGGACTTGTGCGAGCCCATGTACTTCCAGTTAAGCCGGAACACATATTCGTTGCCGGTCTCGGGATCGGCCTCGTGCTCCTGCGCGTGGCGCATGTGGCGATCCAGCGAGCAGCCACCGATAAAGGCCGTGCCGATCTCCGCATTTACACCGTCCACGGATTCGCAAACCTTGCTCAGGAAATGGTGCGCGTTGTTGGTAAAGCTATTGCCGATACCGAGTACCTTGATCGTCTCGGTCTCTGCTCGCAGCGCGGTCGCGAAAAGAAGCAAAAGGGGCACAAAGAGGGTAATTTTCAGCATACGCATCCACAACCAATACCCCTTCCTATCTTTCCCGTACAAGGCTTATCTAGAAAACCTCGTCGCATGATAGCAGATCTTGGCCCTTTGTTTTAGCAAGGCTCATCAAAACTGTGTCACACGACACTTACGACTCTACTGAAGCCAACGTGTCCAGTCGGCCTGAAACTTCGCCAGGTCTTTGGGGGTGATCACGGCAGGCGGCACTGCGTAAACCAACTGCTCGGGCTCTTTGCCGTTGTGGACCTTCTCGATCAACAGCTGCATCCCGAGCTCACCCATCGCGAAGTTGTCCTCTGCGAGCGCAGCCTGCACCTGCCCACTGGCCAGAAAGGGGATGATGTGCGGCGTGGCATCCATCACCACGCAGACTTTTTTTCCCGGCTGCCAGGGCAGCGGCTGCCCGCCGAGCAGGGGCCAGTTTCCAAGGATCAGCCAGCCGCGCAGATTTTGGCCATAGTCCGCCTCTGTCACCTCGCGCAATAACGGATAGGTACTGGCAAAGGTTTCGTCCGTCGCATAGGGCCCATCCACATTCAGCACTTCTGCTTCAGCCAGGACCGCTTTAGCACCGGCGAGACGACGCTCGGCGACAGGATCACCTTGTGTCCCAGCCATCAGGGCCACATTATCGCGCATGTAGCGCATGTTTTTAAGGAAAGTCTCAGCCGCCAGGCGCCCGGCAGCTTCCTCGTCGGTCACGATGGACGCCAGGCGCGTCGAGTCGACATTTGCCCCCACGGTCACAACAGGAATACCGTGCCGACTGAGAAAATCCACCTCGTCGGCCACATCGACACCCTCCCCCACGCTCAACAAAACCCCGTGGTACCCTTCGAGAAAAGCCCGATTGAGAGCTGCCTGTCGCGAGCGCGGCGTGTTATCCACCGGAGAGAGGTTGTCCACCTTGAGCGCGAGGTAGTACTCATCCTCCAGAGCTGGAGACTTGGCCCGCGCTCCCGCCTCAATCGCCTTGGCAGCCGGGGCCTCACCGTCTGCGGAGATGACGGCGATCTTATAGCGCTCCCACACCTCGCGGGGCTTGGCCGCCAGAGTCAACGGCAGCAACACCAGCCCGAGCAGGGCCGGGAGGAAGGAGTAGAGGGCAGAATGTCGGCGGAAATGCATCTGGTCTTTGACAGGCTAGGCGCGATTGCTCAGGATGAACAACACTTTTACTCTATGGACCCCATTGTTTCGGTTTTGTTGTTTCTTTTTGGCGCGCTTGGTGGAGCGGGCCTCATCTGGCTTTTCCTCAAAAAGACCGCTACCGCCGCTGGCGAGACCGAAAAGGCCCTCCTCAACCAGTCGCTGGAGCGCACGGCCGCCGAGCTGGAGCAGGTACGCGCTGAACTCGCCGCCAAGGCCGCCGAAGCCAGCGAGCTTGCCCTGAAATACCGCGAGAGCGAAACCCGCCGCGAAGACGAGGCTACCGCTGCCGCCGAAAAGCTCGCCGTCCTCGACAAGGCCGAGAAGCAACTGCGTGAGGCCTTTCAGGCCCTTTCCTCCGAAGCCCTCCGCAGCAACAACGAGAGCTTCCTCAAACTCGCCAAAGAGTCGCTGGAGAAGTTCCAGCAGGGCGCACAGGGTGACCTGGACAAGCGCCAGGCAGCCATCAACCAGCTCGTTAACCCCGTGCGTGAGTCGCTGGAGAAATTTAACACCCAGATCGGCCAGCTCGAAGAAAAGCGCGTGGCCGCCTACGAAGGCCTGACCCAGCAGGTGCAGGGGCTGCTCGATGCCCAGCGCCACCTCGGCACCGAGACCGGGAACCTCGTGCGTGCCCTGCGCGCCCCACAGGTCCGCGGCCGCTGGGGGGAGATGCAGCTGCGCCGCTGCGTGGAGTTCGCCGGGATGGTCTCGCACTGCGACTTTACCGAGCAGGAAAACGCCACCACCGACGAGGGCCGCATGCTGCGCCCGGACATGATCGTACGCCTGCCCAATGGCCGCCAGATCGTCGTCGATGCCAAGATGACCTTTGACGCCTTCGGGGAAGCCATCCTGACCGAGGACCCCGACCGCCAACGCGACCTTTTAAAAAAGCACGCCCGCCAGGTGCGCGACCAGCTCAAGAAACTGGGCGAAAAGGCCTACTGGCGCCAGTTCGAGCCGACCCCGGAGTTCGTCGTGCTTTTCCTGCCCACCGAGTCGTTTTTCAGCGCCGCGCTGGAGCAGGACAGTGACCTGATCGAGTACGGCAGCGAGCAGCGCGTCATCCTCGCCACCCCCACCACTCTCATCGCCCTGCTGAAGGCCGTCGCCTACGGCTGGCGTCAGGAGGAGATCGCCCGCGAGGCCCGCGCCATCAGCGAGCTGGGCCGCGACCTCTACAGCCGCCTCGGCACGCTGGCCGGATATTTTGATGAGATGCGCCGCGGCCTCGAGCGCGCCAACGACGGCTACAACAAGGCCGTCGCCTCGATGGAAAGCCGCGTCCTCGTCACCGCCCGCAAATTCAAGGACCTGCACGTCTCTACCGACACCGAGATCGCCGAAACCCAGCCGGTCGAGAAAATCCTGCGTGAACCCGCCGCCGACGAGCTACGCTCACCCTCGCAAGAACTTCCCGACACCTCCGAAGACAAAGCCTGAGGCGGCCACGACAGGCATCAGCGCCCCTTTCTCTCTCAGACTATGGACGACGACCCGGTAGAAGTCCCGATCACCGACCAGCTCGACCTGCACACCTTTCGACCGCAGGAGGTGGGTGAACTCCTGCCCGCCTACCTCGAAGCCTGCCGCGAAAAGGGCCTGCTGCGCGTGCGTATCATCCACGGCAAGGGCACCGGTACTCTCCGCGAGACCGTCCACGCCCAACTCCGTAAACTCGACTACGTGGAGAGCTTTCGCCTCGCCGACGAAACCGCCGGCTCCTGGGGTGCGACCTGGGTCGGGCTGGTGCCTGACCGCACTAGTCATTGATGGAGCGATGGGACGGAGCCCCATTAATGCCACCGGGTGCAACCCGGGGCGGGGAGTGGGAGCGCATAGCCCCCAC
Source organism: Ruficoccus sp. ZRK36 (assembly GCF_019603315.1). Taxonomy (NCBI): domain Bacteria; kingdom Pseudomonadati; phylum Verrucomicrobiota; class Opitutia; order Puniceicoccales; family Cerasicoccaceae; genus Ruficoccus; species Ruficoccus sp. ZRK36. The sequence goes on along the minus strand of NZ_CP080649.1, from coordinate 1,242,732 downwards.
AAACCAAAATGATCCCCTCACTCCCCCTTCACCAGCACCGCAACGCCTGCGCCATCATGACCGCACTCCCAGGGAAGCCAGATTTGCTGCGATTGGCAGGTAAAGTCCTTCCCGACCGGGCTTTTGAGGAATGCCTTTACCACCCCGGCGTTCTCCTCCGGCTCGATCGAGCAGGTCGAGTACACCAGGCGACCGCCGGGCTTGACCCACTTGGCGGCGGCGGCGAGCAGCTCGGACTGAAGAGCCGCGCTAGCCTCCACATCTTCAGGCTCCAGCCGCCACTTGGCGTCCGGACGGCGACGCAGCACCCCGGTATTCGAGCAGGGGGCGTCGAGCAGCACGGCGTCAAAGAGCCGAGGCAGGCGCGAAGCCTTGAGCGTCTCCTCGCCCAGCTCCCGCACATCGGCGGCGAGCAGGCAGACGCGGGGGCCATCCCCGTCGTCGAGCTTGCATAAATTCTCATCCAGCGGTGCCAGACGCGGACCGGGCAGGTCCACCGCCACGAGTACCCCGGCCGTATCGCGCCCGAGGGCATCTGCGAGGGCGAGGGCTTTACCACCGGGAGCCGCGCACAGGTCCAGCACGGCCTCGCCGGGGCGCACAGTGAGGGCCTCGGGGGCCAGGCGCGTGGAGGGGTCCTGCGCGTAGAGCATCCCCGCCTTCAGGTAGGGCTCAACGCGCGCCCATTCACCATCGAGCTGAACAAAGCCCGGCCATGAAGCGGGCTTGAGGGCCTCAATGGCGGGAGTCTCGCCGCGCACCCGAAAAGTAATGGGCGGGGGCTCCAGATTCCAGGCCATGAGCTCTTCCGCCGCCTCGGGGCCAAAATTCTCCGTCCAGCGCTCAGCGAGCCAATCGGGATGGCTGAAGCGGACCGCCGCCGGGGCCTCGCGCTGAAGTTTTTCATCCTCGGCAGGAATTTTCCGCAGCACGGCGTTGGCCAGCCCAGCCTCGGAGCGGCTCATCTGGCGCCGTATCCGGCCCACCGCGTAGTCCACCACCTTGGGCTGGCGCTCCGGTCCAGCGCTGAGCAGCTCAAAGACTGCCACCTGGAGCATGGCTACCAGCTTGGGCTTGGGACGGCGAGAAATCAGCCGCGCCAGCAGCGTATCGATCCGGCGACGATGCCTTAGGACCCCGTAGAACAGGAATTGACAACGTCGTCGATCCGCGCTGGATTGAAAGGTGATATCCATTATCAGCGCCTCAGCCTTCGCGGGCTGAGCCTGATAAACTTCACATAGACTTGCGGCTTGCTGCCACGGCGGCACTGTTGGTTTTAATTGAGTCATGACCTTTTATAGCCAAAAGGTTATCGGCTTGATTTTCTATTATAAAGACAAGACATTCCACTCATGGACAAAGATGTGATCGATACGATCATTGCAAAGCAACCCGGCATGAAACGCCTGCGCTCCAAATTGGAAGCCATGCAGCCGGGTACCTATTGCATGCACCGCAGCTGGGGCTTCGGCCAGATTAAGGCCTATGATGAAGCCCAGGACAAGCTCATCATCGACTTCGATGACAAGCCGGGACACCCGATGGACCCGGCCTTCTGCGCCGACAAGCTCGAACTGCTCGACGCGAGCAGCGTCCTGGTGCGCCTGCGCACCGAGCCCGAGGTCATCAACGAGATGATCAAGAAGCGCCCGACCGACCTCGTCGCCGACATCCTTGCCCATCACGAGAACCAGAGCGCCAGCCCGACCGAGCTGGAGAACCTCCTCACCCGCCTGCTCGGCCCCACCAAATTCAAGAAGTGGTGGACCGCCACAAAGAAGGCCCTCGTCAAGGACCCACGCATCGCCACCCCCAGCCGCAAGACCGATCCGTACTTGCTGCGTGACGAGCCCCTCAAGCCCGAACAGGAGATTCTTGAGGACTTCTACATGGTCAAGCAGCCCAAGAAGAAGATCGCTCTGGCCGAAAAACTTTACCAGATCTCCGAAAACGTCGAAGAGATCGCCAGCGACCTGCCCAACATCTTTGAGCACCTCACCGAAGCCGTGAAGGACGCCATGGGCCTCAACTACGCCGAGCGTCTGCACGGCGTCTGGGTCCGCAATGACCTGGCCCGCCACCTCGACGAAGACCCCGAACTGATCGAGCCGACCTCCAAGTCCCTCATCCTCGGTGCCAACGACCTCAACGAGCTCGCCAGCGAGATCCCCAACGGCTACCACAAGCGCTTCCTCGACCTGCTCACCCGCGTTTACCCGGAAGACTGGAAGAGCGTCCTCATCGACATCCTGAAGAACTCCGAGGGCAAGATGACCAGCGAGTGTATCAGCTTCCTGGTCGAGCGCGACTGCGGCGAGATGGTCCACGAGCACTTCAAGCGCTGGCTCAACGAGCAGAACCTCAAGGGCCCCGTGCTGTACTGGATCGTCAAGAACCGCAACTCCCGCAAGTTTGCCAAGCTCGTTGACGGCATGGTCGGCACCCGCATGCTCAACGCCATCCTGTACGCCATCGACTACGAGGCACTCCAGAGCACCGGTAACCGCCGCATCCAGCTCGCCGACGTCCTCAGCGATGACCAGGAACTCATCCCGGACATGCTGGCTGACGCCAACGACGAAGTCGCCCGCGACCTCGCCCAGGGCCTCATCCTCAATCAGGGCTTTGAAGACCTGACCAAGAAGTCCCTGCTGGCTCGCTTCATCAAGCGTTTCCCGAGCATCCAAAACCTCGTCTCCGGCGAAGCCGAGCAGAAGGTGGACGAGCTCATCGTCTCCCAGAAGAGCCTCGACGACCGCAAGGCCGAGTACGAAGAGCTCATCAACAAGAAGATCCCCGAGAACAAGGAGGCCATCGAGGTCGCCCGCGAGCACGGGGACTTGCGCGAAAACGCGGAGTACAAGATGGCCCGTCAGGACCAGGAAACCCTCATGGCCCGCAAGGCCCTGCTGGAAAAAGATTTCAACCGCGCTCGCGTCACCACCTTCGAGGAAGTCTCCGCCGACACCGTCGGCATCGGCTCCATCGTCGTGGTCGAGGATACCGCCTCCGGCGAAGTCCAGGAATACGCCCTCCTCGGCGCCTGGGACTCCGCCCCCGAGCAGAGCATCATGTCCTACAAGACGCCGCTCGGACAGGCCCTCATGAACAAGCATGTCGGCGACACCGTCCAGACCGAGATCGACAACACCGTCTACAACTGGAAGATCAAAAGCATCTCCCGCTGGCTCGACTCGGGCCGCACCCTGTAAGTAGCCGCCATTTGTTTTCTTTCCCTTCAAGACGGAGCCGTTGCTGGCTCCGTCTTTTTTTGTGCCCACCATTCGCATTGACCCGGGGCTAACGAGCCGTGAACATGGGCCGCGATGTCCGATCCTCTCGAAACGCTCAAGCTCCTGGCCGACCCGACGCGCCTGCGCGTGGTCGCACTGTTAGCGCAGGAGGAGCTGTCCGTGGCGGAGCTTCAGGAGATACTCGGGATGGGCCAGTCGCGCATCTCCTCGCACCTGTCGCTGCTGCGCAAGGGCGGGCTGACCACCGACCGCCGCGACGGCAAGCGCAGCTTTTACTCGCTCGCGCGAAACCTCCCCACCGGAGAACGCCAGCTCATCGAGGCCGCCTGCCGCGCCACCGCCAACCAGCCCGAGCTGGAAACCGACGCCGCCAACCTCGCCCGTATCCTCGACAAGCGTCGCCGCCAGGCCGAGCAGTACTTCAGTCAGGTCGCCGGGCGTTTGGGTAAAAACTATTGCCCCGGCCGCTCATGGGAAGGCATCGGCCACTTTCTGCTCCACCTGACCCCGCGTATCAAGATCGCGGACCTCGGCGCCGGCGAGGGTGTACTCGCGCAGCTGCTGGCTCAGCGTGCCGAATCCGTTTACTGCATCGATAACTCGAAAAAGATGGTCGAGGTCGGCACCGACCTGGCCAAGCGCCACGGCATCGATAACCTTTACTACCAGCACGGCGACATCGAAGACGTGCCGCTGGAGGATGCCAGCGTGGACCTCGCTTACCTCAGCCAGGCCCTTCACCACGCCCGCAAGCCCTTTCGCGCCCTCAGCGAGGCGCACCGCATCCTCAAGCCCGGCGGCCGCATCATCGTGCTCGATCTCAAGGAGCACACCTTTGAAAGAGCTCGCGACCTCTACGCCGACGCCTGGCTGGGCTTCGCCGAGAACACCCTCTACCAGTGGCTCAAGGAGCTCGGCTTCGAGCAGGTCGATGTCTCTGTCGTTGCCCGCGAGGAGCAGGAGCCGTACTTCGAGACCCTCCTCGCCAGCGGAGTAAAAGCATAGTTTCTGTGAGTCCGGGTTGCACCCGGCGGCATGAATATTTTAAATAAGCAACTTTATGAAGCGCTCGGCCATCAAACGCGAAGTGGACCTGCAGATCCTGGGAGACTGGGTCAGCGAGGGTGCGCGCGTGCTCGATCTGGGCTGCGGCCGCGGCATTTTTCTGGAATATCTCCGCCAGACCAAGCACATCTACGGGGTCGGTCTCGACAACCAGATCGAAAAGGTCGGCGGCTGCGTCAAGCGCGGCGTGAACGTGTACCAGGGCGACATCGAAACCTCGCTGCGCCAGTTTTCCGACGGCTTTTTCGACTGGGTGCTGTGCTCGCGCACACTTCAGGAGCTGGCCCGACCACAGGACATCATCCGCGAGTCCCTGCGCGTGGGTAAACGCTTCGCGGTGGGCTTCGTCAACCATGGCTACTGGCGCAACCGCGTGCACATGTTCCGCCATGGCCGCCGCGTCGTTAACGAGGTCTTCCCCGAGGGCTGGGGCGAAAGCCGCCCGCTCAATCCGGTCACCGTCGGCGATTTCGAGGACTTCTGCGCACGCGAGGGGCTGGTCATCACACGCCGGGCCTACCTGCGCGGCGACTGGCACACCCCCTGCACTTTTCTGCCATCGTGGCTCGCCGGATACGTGCTCTACGAGATCACCAAATCCGACGAGAAAAAAGCCACAGACTAGGCCGTAGCGTAGCCGGGTAGCTGGGCGATCTGACGTCGGCAGGGCAGCGAGGCGAGCGTATCCAGAAATGTTCCCACCGGGTTGTGGCTGCGCAGGTCACGCGGCAGTACGAGGTCAAAGTGTCCTTCCAGCAGCGGGACAAAATCCAGCCCGTAAGGCCGGGCAACGGCCCGTAAGCCCAGTGCCGCATCAACAACGCCGGAGGCAACCAGCTGTGCGCCAGCACCATGACTGCGCACCGTGAGCGGCGTCTCAGCGGGCACCCCACGGCCTTTGGCCGCGAGAAGCATCTCCAGCATACTGTAGTGAGCCGATCCCGGCTCGCGATTGGCGAAGCGGATGTCATCACGCAGCAGGTCCTCGACCTCGCGGATGCCCCTGGGGTTACCGGCGGCAACCATGATCCCCTGCTCCCAGGAGGCAAAGGGGATTAAATCGTATTCAAAGGGAAGCCCGAAGGCCCGTACCTTTTCGACATTCAGCGAGCCGCTCTGACCAGAGTAGTGCACACCGGCCAGGTGGCACTGCCCGGCAGCCAGGCGACGCAGGCTCTCCGAGCTGGAAACACTCCGCCACAACGGACGCGCCGAGCCCTTGCTCTCCAGCTCAGCCATGCGGGCGGCAATCGCCAGCCCCGGATCGCAGCCACAGATCACGACGGAGTCGGGCAGGTGCCCCAGCGGCTGCATGGGCTGGATATGCAGCTCCGTGCCCGTCTTTTCCACCACAGCATCTGCCAGGTCAAAGCTTCCGGCATCCCCACAGGGAATCGCGTACCACTGGTCACGTACCCGGGCCAGCTGACAGCGCCCCTCCTCCAGCCCCGGCCAGGACTGGAGCTGCCACTCCTCGGGCAGCGGGAAAAGCTCCTCCACCGTACACTTCAGCGCACGGGCCAGCCGCAGGGCGACCTCGATTCCAGGCTTGGAGCGGCCACCCTCCACGGCATGGATCAACTGTCTGGACAGACCGGCCTGACGAGCGAGGTCGGACTGCGTCCAGCCAAGCTCCTTGCGGTACTTTTGTATAAAATTATTAACCAGCAGACTGTCCATGTGTGTGTAGACCTAGAATTCTCAAAGAGAAATTAGTAAAACCACCTTACACAGCCATCCGCACATGTCAAAAATAACCAACGTCAGCTGTAAGCCGGACTATGAGCCAAAGCCTACGTACCGTCAATGCTTTGATAACAACGGCCCAAAATGTCACACGCCACACAAGCAGCCGCCGAGGGAGCGGAAGGTCAGTCTATAGGCTACGGACACGTAGCACAGTATCGTGGTGGGTCAGTCCTGTATCCTCCGCTCCCCTGGCAGCCACTCGCATTAAGTCGATGCGACGCCGAGGCCGGCGCTATTGTACGATCTCGTCCGATTCTCCGCCGTCAGGCTCTTCCAGGGGCTGCCAGCCACCACCGAGCACGGCATAGAGCCGGACCTTGTTCGTCAGGCGGGTCAGCTCCAGCTCGACGAGGTCCAGCTGCGCGGCATAGAGCTCACGCTCCGAGTCGAGCACGCTGAGGTAACCGTCCAGCCCCCGCACGTAGCGGACATTAGAGAGGCGGTTAACCTCGGACTCCGACTGCACGTAGTCGCGCTGCGCCTTCAACTGCTGGAGGATCGTCCCCCGCACAGCCAGCGTATCGGCGACTTCGCGGAAGCTCGCCTGAATCGCCTGCTCGTACTGAGCGATGGCGATGTCCTTGTCGGCCTGGCTTACACGCACCTGAGCCCAGGTCCGCGGGTCAAAAATAGGCATCACAATCTGCGCGCCGTAGGTCCACATCCCCTGCCCTGACGTAAACAGGCTGGAGAGGTCACTGCTGGCTGTGCCAGCGGCGGCGGTGAGTGAAATCCGCGGGAAGAAGGCAGCACGCGCGGCCCCGATGTTGGCGTTGGCGGCCATCAGTGTGTGCTCGGCCTCCATGATGTCCGGGCGGTTCAGCAGGACCAGTGAAGAGATCCCCGCCGAGATCGGCGCAGGCTCTTCGACCGAGTCCAGATCACCGGGCAGCAAATGGTCCGGCACCGTTGTCCCGGCCAGCAGGTTAAGCTGATTCTTGTCCAGAGCGATCAACTGCACGAAGGTGACGAGCGAAACCTGAGCGGCATCCACCTGCGCCTGCGCGCGGTGGACGTCCAGCAGCGGGCTCAGACCGCGTTCGTAGCGGCGCGTGACCAGATCGAGCGCCTGCTCGCGGGTCTGGAGCGTCGTCTTGGCCAGCTCCAGCCGGGCCTGGTCGGCGGCCAGCGTCAGGTAGCTGCTGGCGACCTCCGAGATGAGCATGGTCTGCACACTCAGAGCAGCCTGCTGGGTGGCAAAGTACTCCTGCAGGGCGGCTTCCGACATACTGCGGATGCGGCCGAACAAATCGATTTCCCAGGAGGCAAACCCGAAGTCCGCCGAGTATTGCGAGGACGTGCTGGCAGTACCCGAGTACGACAGGTCAGCCGGTGTCCGTGCGCGGTCCACGCTCCCACCTGCTGCGATAGTCGGCAGCAGGGCGGAACGCTCGATATTATACAGGGCGCGCGTACGCTCAATATTGAGCACCGACACTCGCAGATCGCGGTTATTCTCCAGCGTCAGCACGACGACGTCTCTCAGCTTGTCATCGGTGTAGAATTCACGCCACGGCATGTGGCTACCCGCTGGAGCGCCGTTGACCGCATCATCCGCAGCATAAGCTTCGCCGGTGGGGAAATCCACCGGGATGGGGGCCACGGGTCGCTCGTAGTCGGGTGCCATCGTACACCCGGCGAGCACGACGCCCACCGAGGACAGGAGAAATAAGAAAGGCTTGTTCATGGAACAGAAATCTTGAGTTGAAAACGGGCTAGGAAGCCGGGTGTTGCTGCCGGGCAGCCTCCTGATTGCGGGCGGCCTGCTCGCGTTTCTTCTTGCTGAAGACACGCCCAAACCGCTCGACCAACACGTAGAACAACGGTGCGAAAACCGTGACGAGGAAGGTCGAGGTGACCACGCCCCCCAGCACACTCGTGCCAATCGCCTTCTGGGCACCGGCACCTGCACCGGTCGCCATGGCCAGAGGAAGCACCCCAAAGCCGAACGCCAGCGAGGTCATCAGAATCGGGCGCAAGCGGAGCTTAGCAGCCTCCAGGGTCGCATCGATCACGCGCATACCGTCGTCCAGTCTCTGCTTGGCAAACTGCACGATCAGGATCGCGTTCTTGGTCGTCAGGCCAAGCGTCGTCAGCAAGCCGATCTGGAAATACACGTCATTGGGAAGTCCGCGCAACGACGAGGCGATAACGCCCCCGATCACCCCCAGCGGCAGCGCCAGGAGCACGGAAATCGGGATGGACCAGCTTTCATAGAGCGCAGCCAGACAGAGGAAGATCACCAGAATCGAGAACGCATAGAGCACGCCGGACTGCGAGCCCGCCTGCCGCTCCTGATACGAGAGCCCGTTCCAGTCAAAGCCGATCCCGGCGGGCAGCTTCTCGACGAAGCTTTCCATCTTCGCCATCGCCTGCCCGGAGCTGATGCCCTCTGCGGGCTCACCCAAGATGTTGATCGCCGGGAAGGCGTTGTAGCGTTCCAGCTTCGGCGAGCCATAGGTCCACTCACCACTGGCAAAGGACAGGAACGGCACCATCGTGCCCTCAACATTGCGCACGTAGAGCTTTTCCAGATCCTCTGGAGCTGTGCGGAAAGGCGCATCCGACTGTACGTAGACGCGCTTGACGCGACCATTCTGGATAAAGTCGTTCACATACGAGCTACCAAAGCTGGCCGAGATCGTGTTGTGGATCGAGTCGATCGGCACGCCCAGCGCACCGGCCTTTTCCCAGTCAACGTTGACGTCGTACTGCGCCACGTCTTCCAAACCATTCGGACGAACCTTCTGCAGTTCAGGGTCCTGGGCAGCCATCCCCAAGAGCTGGTTACGGGCTTCCATCAGCTTCTCGTGGCCCAGACCGCCGAGGTCCAGCAGCTCGAAGTCAAAGCCCTTGGCGTGGCCCAGCTCGAGCACCGCCGGAGGCGGGAAGGCGAAGACCAGGCCGTTACGGATTTGGGCGAAGTGAGCAGAGGCGCGGCCAGCAATGCTGTTCACATCCATGCCCGCGTGCTGGCGCAGCTCCCAGTCCTTCAGTTTAATAAAGGCCATCCCGGAGTTCTGGCCACGCCCTGCGAAATTCGTACCGGAGATAAAGAGCGCAGACTCCACCGCATCGCCCTCCTCTTCCAGGAAGTAGCGTGAGACCTCCTTCATGATCTCCTCGGTCTGCTCGAGTGTGGAGTTACCCGGCAGGGTGGCCTGCACCATCAGCACGCCCTGGTCCTCATTGGGCAGGTAGGCCGTCGGCATCTTCTTAAAGAGATAACCCATCGCCACCGCGATGACGATAAACACCACGATGTACCGCAGCTGCTTGTGCAGGCTGTTTCCAACCACGCTCAGGTAATGAGCCCGCGTCTTCTCAAACGTACGCTCGAACCACCTAAAGAACGGGCGCAGGATACGCAGCCCGCTCTCGGAGGCGTTGTGCCCCTTCTTCACGGGCTTGAGCAGCGAGGCGCACAGCACCGGTGTCAGCACCAGCGCCACCAGCACGGACAGCATCATGGCCGCGATAATCGTGACCGAGAACTGACGGTAGATAACACCGGTCGAACCGGCGAAAAACGCCATCGGCCCGAACACCGCCGAGAGCACCAGACCGATACCGATCAGCGCCGGGGTGATTTCGTCCATCGACTTGCGCGTCGCCTCAAAAGGCGGCAAGCCCTCGTCGTGCATGATACGCTCGACGTTTTCCACCACCACGATGGCATCGTCCACCAGCAGGCCAATGGCCAGCACCATGGCGAACATCGTCAGCATGTTAATGGAAAATCCGAACAGCCCCAGGATCGCAAAAGTCCCCAGGATAACCACCGGCACCGCGATGGTCGGGATAAGCGTGGCGCGGATATTCCCGAGGAACACGTACATAACCAGGAACACCAGCAGGATCGCCTCAAAGAGCGTCTTCACCACCTCGTGAATAGCGACCTCGACGAAAGGCGTAGTGTCATACGGATACACCACCTTGAGGCCTGCCGGGAAGTACGGCATCATCTCGTCGATACGATTGCGAATGTTGTTCGCGGTCTGCAGGGCGTTGGCACCCGCAGCCTGGCGGATGGCCAGGGCCGCCGTCGGCTTATTGTTGTAGTAGGCCGACGTGTCGTAGTTTTCCGAGCCCAGCTCGACACGTGCCACATCATTGACACGCACCGTGGAGCCATCCGGATTGATACGCAGAGGCACTTCACCAAACTCTTCGGGCGTCTTCAGCATCGTCTGCACCGTGACCACGGCATTCAGGCGCTGCCCCTCCACCGTCGGCGCGGCTCCAAACTGGCCCGCTGAGACTTCGACGTTATAGGACTGCAGGCCGTTGATCACGTCCTGCACCGTCATCTGGTACTCGGTCAGCCGATCAGGGTCCAGCCACACGCGCATCGCGTACTGTGTGCCAAAAACTTCCACCTCACCCACACCGGGCACGCGGGAGAGAATTTTCTCCAGGTCCGACTGGGCAAAGTCATGCAGGTCGTACTCGTCCATGCTCCCGTCCTCGGAGACAACGGCCACAATCATCAGGTAGTTGCGGGTCGACTTCCCGACCTTCACCCCCTGGCGCTGCACCACATCCGGCAGGCTGGCCATGGCGAGCTGGAGCTTGTTCTGCACCTGCGACCAGGCCATATCCGGGTCCGTCCCCGGCTCGAAGGTCAGCTCGATACGCGAGCTGCCCGAGGAGTCACTCGTGGCGCTCATGTAGAGCATATCGTCAAAGCCCGTCATCTTCTGCTCGATGATCTGGGTGACGCTGTTCTCCACCGTCTCAGCCGACGCCCCCGGATAGGTGGCCGTAATGGCGATCGAGGGCGGCGCGATCGGCGGATACTGGGAAACAGGCAGCGTGTAAATAGCCAGCAGGCCGGCGACCATCATGATGATGGACACCACCCAGGCAAAAACGGGTCGGACTAGAAAGAATCTTGATAACATGTCAGCACTTCGTTGAGGCCGCGCCTGCGCCGATCCTTGACCGGCTCAAACCGCTGCCTGGCTATAACGTCTAAAAGTCAGTTCAAATCATTCTGCGGCGGGCTGCTTCTGTTGCGCAGCCGGATTTCCTGCCGGGTTAGCCTCCGGGTCGAAGTCAGTAACCTCGACCTCCATGCCCGGGCGCACGCGCTGCGAGCCCTCTACGATCACCCGGTCACCAGGCTTGAGCCCCGAGGACACCAGCCAGCGGTTTCCGATCGAGCGGTCAATATCCAGCACCCGCTGTATGACCGTCCCGGACTCGTCAACGACCAGCGACGTCGCTTCACCCTTACGGTTACGCGTCACGCCCTGCTGCATCACGAGGAGCGCCCTGTCGTTCTGCCCCTCTTTAACCTCTACGCGGACAAACATCCCCGGAAGCAGGTCGCCGTCGGGATTCGGGAAAACCATTCGCACGATGACCGAGCCCGTCGAGGGGTCCACCGTCACCTCCTGGAACTGCAGCTCACCCTTGTGCGCGTAGCGTGAGCCGTCCTCGAAAATCAGCTCCACCTCGTCGACACTGTCGCCACCACGGCTCAAGTGCCCGGCCGCGACACGGCGCTTCAGCTCCATGAGCTGCGCGGTCGACTGCGGCACGTCCACATAGATCGGGTCCAGCTGCTGGATCGTAGCCAACGACTGGGCCTGGTACGCGGTGAGGATCGCCCCGTCCGTCACACTGGAGCGTCCGATTTTACCGGAAATAGGAGCGCGAATCTTTGTGTAGTCGAGGTTGATCTGGGCGGTCTTCAGCGCGGCCTCAGCCTGCTGCACAGCGGCTTGGGAGGCAGCGAGGGTGGCCAGAGCCACATCGAGGTCCGTCGAGGCCTGATCACGCTCGGAGGCAGCCACGGCCTTCTCCTCATACAGTGCGCCATAGCGCTCTTCGTTGATTTTCGCCAGTGACAGGGAAGCCTCTGCCTGCTCGACCGACTTCTGCGCAGCGGCCAGATTTGCCTGTGCACTTGCGACCTCAGCCTCGAAGGGTGCCGGATCGATCTGGTAAAGTACGTCTCCGGCCTCAACCTCTGCCCCTTCAGTAAAGAGCCTTTCCTCCAGCAAGCCGCTGACCTGAGGGCGGATCTCGGCCACCCGGTAGCTCGATGTGCGGCCCGGCAGCTCGGTCTTCAGCACGACAGGCTCGGACTCCAGCGTGACAGTCGTGACCAGAGGAGCCTGCGCAGCGGCCTGTGCCTGTGGGCCGCGGTCACAGCCAGCGAGCAGGACGCCCAGTCCAAGGGCACCCACGGTAAGAGAAACGGGAATAATGTTCTTCATGACTCAGCAAATGGAATGGGCTGATAGAAAGGACGCCCACCGGGGAGTAACCCCGGCGGGCGCATTGTTTTGCCGCCTTAGCGGCTTCTGCACCATCTATTATTCAAATATAGATTTCATTTATCACTTGCCATGTCAAGCGATTAATCTAAATAATATTTGAATAATAAACAGAAATCCTTTAGACATCTGCCCGGTTTCCCGTAACAGGAAAGACGACCTACCCCATTAAATACGGTGCCCAACGTAAAAAATAACGCCTCCGCCCAGGAGACCTGCCGCAAACTGATCGAAGCCGCTGGCGAAATTTTCGCTGAGCGGGGCCTGCATGCGGCAACCATCAAAGACATCACGACGCGGGCGGGCGTCAATTGTGCTGCCATCAACTACCACTTCAGCGACAAGTTCGAACTGTACGCTGAAGTCATTCGCTACGCGGTGGCCAGCAGCCCATGCGGGGACATCGCCTTCAAGGAGGGCACTACCGTGGAGGAGCGCATGCGCGACCACATCGCGGTGCAGATCGACGACATGTACTCGCGTACCCGCCCCGCCTGGCACACGACTCTGATCGCCCACGAGCTGGCACAGCCGACCGAAGCCCTCAAGGCCATCATGGACGAGCTCATCCGCCCTCGCATCGAGCGCAGTAATGCTATCGTGCGGGACATTCTGGGGTCGGGCGCAACCGACAAGGAAGTCGCCTACGCCAGCATGAGCATCGGCGGTCAGTGCTTCCTGCACACCTACCACCAGGAAGTTCTCAAGTACGCGCACCCCAAGCTCGCCAAAAGCCACCACCGCGACGAAGTCATCGACCACATCACTTTCTTTTCGCTGCACGCCCTCTACGCCATGCGGGACCGCATCCGCGAGCGCGAAGCCGCAAAGGCCTGAGAAGTCTCAGCTCAGTTGCCCACTCCCGCTTTATCCGATAAAGGCTCAAAGATTCGTCCCCATCCTTGACCTTAAGCGCTCCTGCCGACTGAATGGGTAAAACCCACAGACTCGAACGCTTAATTCTTCATTCGGATGCCTGACACGCTTGCCAATCTCAAGGCCACCTCCCCGCTGCGCTGGTGCTTCTCCAGCATGGGCTGCGCGGAGCTCACCCTCCCCCAAATCGCTGCCCTCGCTGACTCTGCCGGTATCGGCCTGCTTGAGCTGCGCGCCGTCGGCGGAAAAATCAACATCCCCGAGCTCGCTACTGAGGATAACTGGCTCGCCCGCTCACCCAGCGAACTACTGGGAGGATCCCCGGCCGAGGTCGTCGCCTTTAACAGCTCGGTCTGGCTCCACAAGCCCTTCGAAGACGGGCTGAACGAGATCAAGGCTTTCGCCCCCCTGATGGCACACTTCGGAGCAGGATCGCTGCGGGTGTTCGACGGCAAGCTCGACCTTTTCAACGATCCCGACACAGCCTGGCAGTGGCTCGACAATTGGGAAAAGGCACGTGCCGAAAACGGCTGGAATTTCTCCCTCTCGGTCGAAACGCACGACTCGCTTTTCACCGCCGAGGAGGTCGACATCCTACTGAGTAAGGGCCACGAGAACGTCACCCTGCTCTGGGACTCGCACCACACCTGGCGCAAGAAGGGACTCGACCCGCTCGAGAGCTGGGACACCCTGCGCCCGTGGACCACACACATCCACGTCAAGGACAGCCTGCCCGAGCCCTCCGCCAAGCTCCCGTACACGTACGTCAAGCCCGGACAGGGCGAGTTCCCTCTGCGCGCACTACTCGACCGCCTCGAAGCCGATGGCTTCAGCGGCCCGGTCAGCCTGGAGTGGGAAAAGCTCTGGCACGCTGAGATGGATCCACTCCCAGACGCCCTGCGCTCCCTCGGCGAAGCCGTCAGCAGGGCCTAATGGGGAAAGAGTTTCGCAGGGCTACGCGCCCCGCACCCGCGGCAGCCGCGGGCTGCACTTTCGATGCTGCGCATCGTGTCAGCGATTACCGGAATGAGCGTGGCTCATTCCGGTAATCGCTGAGCAAAGCATCAAAACGGGATCGGGAATATTTTAACGAACTGAGTATTGCCTCGGTAGCGGCCTTTGTCGCCGCGTAGCGATACAGCTCCTCACCGCGTTTGCAACCTGTGGGATAGCAAACGCAGTGAGGTCCGGCTGGACCAGCTTTCATGGGGCAAAGCCCCATCAATCGGATCAAACGCCGAGCGTTTGGAGGAGGAAGGACCAGCGCCAGCTACCTGGCTGGATGCGGTAGACCTCCAGCGTATCGGGCCCGCAGCTCATCGTACCGAGCCCGCGCTGCAGGTGGTCGAGGGTGACCCACGTTTCCGGCCGCGCCTTGAGGTCGCAGGTATGCTTACCCGCAAACAAATCCGCATCGGTGAAGTGGCTGGCCTTGCACTCCAGCGTATCACCCACGGCACTGACCCGCACCACCGTATCCGTTTTCTCATGACACAGGGCAAAGCTGCGCACACCCGAGCGGCTGCCATTTTCCTGCGGCATGACGTACGGCACGTAGAAGTCGTCCACCTTCGCCTCGAAGCGATCCAGCCACGCCCCGGCGCAGCGGTCACGGTAATTCTCGATCGGACCGAGACCCGTGTAGCACACATTCTCAAAGCCGGGAACGAGCGCAAACTGCGTACCGATGCGCGGCAAATCGGGAAGGTCCGTGCTCGCCTGCAAGGCGTTCTCCACCAGCAGCCCGTTTTTCGTCATGCGGAAGACCTGGGCAAAGGTACCCGCCTGCTCATGCGCCGGTGTGGAGAGTGTCCACTGCACGCGCACGCCATCGCCGTCAACGCTCTGACCTGTCAGGTTCATAGTGGTCTCGTGCAGTCCGGCTTTTTTCCAGCGGCCCAGCGGCTTGTTCGCCTGGTCTTCCCAGAGCTTGATGCCGTCGTTATCCGTGGCCGCACGCCACCAGGTGAAACCGAGCGGAGCAGCCAGCAGGTTATCGCCTCCCGGCAGACCGAGGTGTGTGAGCTGGCCGTCCTTTTCACAGAAACCGGCACGCAGCCCGGCACCTTCAAGCCAACGCATACCATCAGCCTCCGACAATTCAGCCGGAGCAGACTCCAGAATATCCAGCGTAGGCAGTGCAGCCTCTGCGAGCATCAGGTGCTCCCAGCCGATTTCGTGGCCGGCAGCCAGCAGGCCCTCGGCTTCCTTCAGGCGGAAGGACAGATGCACGGCGAGCAGTTCACCTGAGAAACCGGCAGCGTGCCCATCAGCCTCTGACAGCGAGAACACCTTTTCTGCCCCCGGCTCAATGCCATCAAGCGAAAGCGTACCGGTGGCCAGCTCTTCGCCATCGGCCTTCAACGTCCAGACCGCCTCCAGATAATCGAGCGTGCGGAAGTCCTGCTTCGAGCGGACCGCGATAGAGAGTGGCGAGGTAGAGACCAGCTTGACCGCGAAGGGCTGAGCCAGCTTCTTAAACTCATAAAGTCCGGGATGAGCAGTGCGGTCCGGCCAGACAACGCCGTCGGCGATGAAGTTAGCGGCATTGGGCTCGTCACCGTAGTCGCCACCATAGGTCCAGTAGGGCGTGCCGTCCTCGGCCGTTTCACGCAGCCCGTGGTCGAGCCACTCCCAGATGTACCCGCCCTGCAGGCCGTGGTACTTTTCAAAGGCCTCAAAGTATTCACGCAAGCAGCCGTTGCTGTTACCCATGGCGTGGGTGTACTCGCAGCAGATGAGCGGGCGCGGGTCGTCATTGGTCTCCACCCACTCGATCATGTCATGGATTTGCGGATACATCGGGCAGACAACATCCGTGACCGCGTGCCCGTCGTCCCAGTCCGCGTGGCTCTGGTTACGCGAGATACCGCCCTCGTAGTGGAGCGGGCGCGACGGGTCCAGATGGCGAATCCAGCCCGCCATGGCGTCGTGGTTAGCGCCGTGACCGGACTCATTACCGAGCGACCACTGAATGATGCACGGGTGGTTCTTGTCGCGCTGGACCATGCGCTTACCGCGCGAGACAAAGGCGGCCAGATAGCGCGGGTCGTCACAGATGCGATTGTGAAAATCGTGCGTCTCGACGTTGGCCTCGTCGATGACGTAGAAGCCGTACTCGTCGCACAGGTCGTAGAAGCGTGGATCGTCCGGATAGTGCGAGGTGCGCACCGCGTTGATGTTAAAGGCCTTCATTACCTCCAGGTCCTTGCGCATCAGGTCCAGGTCGATGACCTTGCCCCCGGTCTCGGAGTGTTCGTGACGGTTGACGCCCTTGAAGAGCACGGCCTTGCCATTCACGAGGAACTCGCGGTCCTTGATCTCGATGCGGCGGAACCCCGTCCAGATCGCAATGCTCTCCAGTGTTTCTCCGTCCGGGTTAATCAAGCTCAGCACCAGCCGGTAGCGCACAGGCAACTCGGCTGACCATGGGCTCACACCCTCAAACTCGCGGCTATCCGTCGCACCGGGGCAGGGCCACGGAGCGAGCTGGTCGCGCTGATCGGAGGAGGGTGTGGTCTGGACCGGCAACACAGTCGGCTCGGCCATGACCGGGCTCAGGTCCTGGTCAAACAGTTGCCAGGAAATAGCCCAGCCCTCTTCGAGCTTGCGGCCCAGCTCAACACGGGCGGACAGGTCGAGGGTCCCCTTACCGGTGGTCGGGTCGAAGTCCGTACGCGCGAAAAAGTCGTCCAGGTAAACCGAAGCCGTGCTGTAGAGAAAGACTTCACGATGCAGTCCGCCGAAGCGCCAGTGGTCCTGGTCTTCAACAAAGCTGGCGTCACTGTATTGAATCACCACAGCCGTGAGACGGTTTTCCTCTCCGAACTTGACCTGCTCGGTGATGTCGAACTCCGAGGCCAGGCGCGAGTCCTTACCCAAGCCGACGAACTCGCCGTTCAGGTATACCTGCAGCACACTTTCGGCCCCACCGAAGTGCAGCACGATGCGGCGGCCCTGCCAGGATGAGTCTACGGTAAAGGTGCGGCTATACACACCCGTCGGGTTATACTCCGGAGCAAAGGGCGGCTCATCCGGGAAAGGCATCTTTACATTCGTATAGTGCGGGAAACCATAGCCATGCATGGCCCAGCAGCTGGGCACCGGAATGTCTGCCCAGTCCTCACCCGTCGTGTCATCACCCTCGACACCTTCGGGCAGGTCTTCCGGGGACTTGCGGAACAGAAAGCGCCAGGAGCCGTCAAGCGGGCTCCACCACGGCGACTCTTCCCGTGGCAGGCGCAGAGCCTGGTCCGCCTGCGGGAACGCAGGATGAGGGGCGCCCATGGGCACGCGGTTGATCTCGGTCAGCTCGGGCTGCTCGTAGGTTTTACCAAATTGGCGGTCAACAAAACTGTGAGGCATGCCGGGGATTATACAGCAAGCGGCGGCTTGCACAAATGGTCGATATGCCTACATTCATGTCATATTTGACTGCCCATGGAATCGTTCAACCGCTGGTTTTTAAACGATACGATCTACCGAACATCCCTCGGGAAGCCCTTTGAGCATACATTCAGCTGCGGATTCATGAGCAAAAGCGGCTGGACTGAGGATGTCACAGACCAGTACTCGGACCGCTTTGCCATGATCTATCTGCTTAACGGCAGCGGGACATACAGCGACAGCCACGGCCACCGACTAACGCTGAGAGCGGGGGATGTTTTTTTCCGGCGTCCCGACCGGCGGCATACCACTGAGGTCGATCCCGACAGCGCGTGGCACGAGTGCTTCGTCTCTGTGCGCAGCCACTGGCACGAGCTCTTCCGCTCCATGGATCTGATCCCCACCGGGCAGTCCTGCTTCACCCTCGGGCCGGTCCCCTACCTGCCCGAGATGACGGCCAGCTTTCTACAGCGACTACGCAGCACCGATACACCGAGCGAAAATGCCCAAGTGGAGTTCGACATCGCGGCACTCATGCAGTGGACGCTCTCACGCGTGCGGGAAGACTCTCAGGCCGACCTGCCCCGGCGCGAACTTCTCCGCACCGCCCGCGAACGCATCCGCCAGCGAGCCTGTGAACACGAGGGGCTGGAAACGGTCCTGGCCGGAACGGGCCTCAGCTATTCGCGGCTGCGGGGGCTCTTTCGCCAGGCGTACGGCATCAGTCCCGGCGAATACCGCGTGCAGGTACGTATCGAGCAAGCCTGCGCCCTGCTGGAGGCGACGGCCCTTAGCATCAAGGAAATTGCCGACCGGCTCGGCTACAGCGACGCCTTTGCCTTTTCCAAACAGTTCAAGCAACACGTGGGCGTTTCCCCCACCCTGTTCCGCCAACGTCGGGGCGGCACCTGACCTACCCAAAGAAAGGCGAGGCAGAGCGCGAATATGCGTTCGCCAAGGCACTCAGAAAGGCTCTAAATACGCATAAAACACGGCCCGAAACCGCCGACTACCCCCATGTTTCAAACTGAAAAACGAGCCCTCCGGCTCAACATCGCTGCGGACGTCCTGTTCGCCGTCAGCGCCTTCGGCTTTGCCCTCACCACCCGCTCTGAGGCCATCCTGCTGGATGGGATCTACTCACTGGTCACGCTGCTGTTCGCCGTGGTCACCTGGCACGTAGCCGACCTGGTCATGCAGCCGGACAGCGACAAGTATCCCTTCGGGTACGTCGTGTACGAGCCACTGGTCAACCTTTTCAAAGGCCTGCTGCTGGTTATCGTAGCGGTCTACGCGCTGTTCAGCGCGGTCACCACCCTGCTCAGCGGCGGCACGTCTGTCCATACGGAGTTAGCGTTTTTCTATGCCCTGGGGGCTACCGCCGGCTGTATTGGGATGGCCGTATATTTCCGGCGAGTCGCTCGCAAGACCCGCTCCACCCTGGTGGAAACAGATGCGAAAAACTGGGTCATCGACGCCGTCCTGAGCGCAGCCGTCGCCTTCGCCTTTGGGCTCAGCTGGCTGCTGACCTTCAGTGGGCACACACAGTACCTGAACTACGTCGACCCGCTGGTGGTGGCTTTCCTATCACTGGTCGTGCTGCCGGTGCCCGCACGCATCATCCGCGATAACTGGGCGCAAATCGTAGCCCGCGCACCGGCGGACGAGCTGGTGGAGCAGATAAACGCCCTCATCGCCGAGGCCGCCCCCACAGACAAGTGGCCTCAGCGTGAAGTCCGGGTCCAGCAGCATGGTCGCCTGATAACCGCGCACATCTACTTCATCATCAATCACGGTGATGTCCGTGAATTCGATGCCCTGCGCGCCCGGCTCGACAAGACGCTCCGCAAGGAGTTCCCCTACCTCGCTCTCGATGTGTCCTTCGTCGGAGATGAGCACTGGGCCTACCGTGCGACCGGCGACGAGCTGCCGAACAGCTGAACATCTACCTAGTGACAATGTCGTTACGCCCGGACTTTTGATGCGAATCGGCATTGACAGTCGGAGAGATTCGGGCAGCGTAATGCCTTAACCTATTTTCTGAAAATGATGACCCGCGTAAAACATATCTCGGCAGCAGTAGCCACAGCCGCGGGACTCAGGTAGGTACGCCTCATCGTTTTCACTCTACCCAAGCCCGCGACACGTCCGCGGGTTTTTTCGTTTTCATGTCAGGAAAAGCCGGCGGATTTCGCCTTCCTTACTTTTGACTTTTCCCACCATGAATTTCCGCTCACGCCTCTTCCAGGAATCCCGTCCCACGCTCCTGCTGGCCCTGCCACTGATCGCCGGGCAGCTCAGCTACATGCTGACCGCGCTGGCCGACACCATCATGATCGGCCGACTCGGCGTCACACCGCTGGCCGCCGCCACCTTTGCCAACTCCCTGCTGTACCTGCCGCTGATGTTCTGCATCGGGCTCACGGTCGCTGTTTCCATCCAGGTCTCACAGGCACGAGGTGCGAACAAGCCTGCCCAGGCACGCTCAGCCCTGCGGCACGGTCTCGTGCTGGCAGCCGCCATCGGCTTAGTCACTGTTGCGGGCGCCGCTTGCGTCGTCCCCCTGCTACCGTTTTTCCAACAACCTCCGGAAGTGGCTGCGGCTGCACCGGGCTACTTCATGCTGGTGGCGGTTTCGTTCATCCCGGCGATGGGCACGATGGCTTTTAAAAACCACGCCGATGCCATGAACCGCCCCTGGATACCCTTGTTCATCCTGCTGGGTGGCGTGGCGGCAAACGTGCTCTTTAACTGGCTGCTCATCTACGGGCACTGGGGCTTCCCGGCCTGGGGGCTGGAAGGTGCAGGTGTGGCCACGCTGCTGGCGCGCGCCCTCACACTGCTCGGGCTCGCCCTATGGTACCGCCAAGACGAAGGCCTGCGCAGCTGGACACCCGAACGCTGGGTACAGCGGCCTGACTGGCGCGAGCTCCGCAAGCTCTGGTCCCTGGGGTGGCCTACCAGCCTGCAGCTACTGGCCGAGGTCAGCGCCTTTGTCATGGCGACATTGATCATCGGTACACTGGGGGCCAATGCGCTGGCAGCACACCAGGTCGCCATCACCTGCGCGGCCACGATCTACATGGTCCCTGTTGGGCTCTCGCAGGCCATCACGGTGCGCATCGGTGAGTCCTACGGGGCCGGTCGCTTCCAGAGCTTGCGACCCATTCTGGCCGGTGGCTGGACCATGGGTGGCCTGTTCACATGCTTCAGTGCGACCGCCTTTCTGCTCCTTAACCACGCCATTGCTGGCTTGTTTATTGAGGACCCCGATGCCCTCGCACTCGCTGCCTCGCTTCTCATCGTGGCTGCGCTTTTCCAGTTCAGCGACGCGATGCAGATCATCTCGGTCGGCGCCCTCCGGGGGCTGGGCGAGGTCCGTCGCCCGGCCTGGCTGTCGTTCATCGCCTGCTGGTTCATCTCAATCCCCAGCGGATGGGTTTTAGCTTATCCGCTCGGGTACGGAGTCATCGGCGTGTGGTGGGGCTTCACACTTGGCCTGTGCATGATGGCGCTGACCTTCGGCATCCTCGCCTGGCTCAGAACCTCCCCGGCGCTACCCCGGCCGCCCTACCTGCCCACCGAGCCTCTTAGCACGCCGGAACCGGCGGCCTGAGGAAACGCCTGCCTATTCGTCCTTGTTGGGCACTTCCTCCACCGCAGGGGTGGGGGCCGTTGCCTCGCGGTAAAAGATCAGGAAGAACGGGATGCTCAGAAAAAGCAGGATCATGGCGTCGCGGGCCAACCGCACCTCCGAGCCAATCAAGGCCCACAGACAGTAGCCGATAGCCAGCACAGTCACCGTAATGGCGCCGACACGCTTGCGTCCTGTGATCTTCCGGCGCTGTACCGAGAACAAAAACGCCACCGCACAGTAGAGATACGGCAGCAGGTTCAGGATGATCGCCACGTCGATGATGATATTAAACTGCTCGGTCAGCGAAGGCGAAGCCGTAGCCACGAGGATCACCGACATAAGGATGGCGGAAATGACGAGGTTGAAGACTGGCACACCCATGCGGTTCGTGCGCGCGTACAGCCGCGGGAACATCCCATCCGCTGCCGCCGCACGGGCGGACTGGCTGATCGTGAGCGTCCAGCCGATGAGCGAGCCACCCGCCTTCAGGATGGCGGCCCCGGCGATGATCCATGCCCCGATCTGCCCGACCGAGCGCAGCGCCGCCTCCGAGAAGGGGTCGTCAGACTTGGCCAGCTCGGGCGCAGGGATGATCCCCATCAACACCGTGCAGGTGCTCACGTACAGCACCGTGGCAATGATGAGCCCCAACAGCGTGGCGAGCGGGATATTTCGCTTCGGGTTGTCGATCACCCCGGCCGAGACCGAGGCACTCTCCACGCCCATAAAGGCCCACAGAGCATAGGTCGCACTGGTAGAAATCGCTCCAATCGTCGTCTCCCCCTTGGGCAGCCAGGCGTCCATAAAGACTTTTCCGTCGAACCAGATCCATCCGAAGACCGCCACCAGCACCAGCGGCACCATCGCCACCACGGTGGACCAGCCGGTCAGCAGCCCGACCACACGTGGCCCCATGATGTTGAAAACCGTCGCCAGCCAGACAACGATCAGCGCACCGACGAGAGTCAAGGCGGGGGCCTTCAACGCGGGAGCAAAAGCCGTGCAGTAGCCGATCACGGTCGTGGCCACAGCGACATTGCCCACGAGGTTGGCCGTCCAGTACACGTAGTTGGTCTGGAAGCCCAGGTACGGCCCGAAGGTGTTACGCGCGTAGGCATAGGGGCCACCCGGCTCAGGGTCCGTCGCCCCCAGAAACGCGAACATCAGCCCGATCGATCCGGCTCCGAGCGAGGCCACAATCCACCCGAGAATCGACGCCGTCCCGACCGAAGCCATACTGACCGGCAGCAGGAAAATACCCGTCCCGACCATGTTGACCGTGACGAGCATCGTCGCGGCAAAAAGCCCCATCTTGCGATTCGGTGAACTCGGTACCATGCGGCGGATTTGTCCTCGATAAGTGAGAGAGTCGGACGAAGCTGCCGGGGCTTAGTTATCGTCCCCCTGCTCCCCCCGGAATGGGCCAAAGAATGACTCCAGGTCCCCCTCGCCGCAACTCCAAAGGAAGGGCGCGACCTGCTCCGGCGTGGGCGCGGGCTCCTTACCGGCGTCGTCCGCCATCGGGATGGGCGCGGCAGGGACCGTCTGGATCGGAAAGAGACCTGTCCACGGCGTGTAGGGTTGGTCAATGTCGCGGGTGGGAGGCAGCTCCTGGTTAAACTTCGCAGAGGCATCGCGCAGGACAACCTCGGCCACGGCGGTAGCCTTGAGCTCCTGCTCGGTCACGGGACGCAGGCTCTCCCAGCGGCCCGGAAACATCCGGTCGGAGATGGCCTTGAGCGCGGCGAGGTGCTCCTCTCCCTCCAGCAGGCGTCCCTCACCAAACCCGATGGCGCAGGCGTAGGTCATGTTGTGCGCGAAGGCCGAGCGAGCCAACACAAAGCCGTGCAGCAGCGTAAAGGCGCAGCAGACCGTCTGCCCGGAGCCGAGCACCTTCATCAGGCGGCTGGCGCGTGAGCCGTGGAAAAAGAGCCGCTCTCCGTCGCGCGCATGCAGCGAAGGGATCAGGCGCGGTTCGCCGTCCTCGACAAAGGAGATGTGGCAGTACGGCGCGCGGTCGATGACGCGGTGAATGACAGCGCGATCGTGGCTGCCGTGCGAGGGGTCGCGGTGCAGCGTGGTGCGCCCGGATTTGGACATATGCGGGTGTTCAGAACTCATGATGCAGGCCTCGTTGTTAGCAGAATAGCTGCCATGCAGAGGGATCGAGTCCAAGTATTCACGGTGACAAGGGTCGGGTATTACCGGTGCTTTTTCACCTATTCCTTCAGGGCAAGCATGTAGTAGGTGCCATCCTCGGCCTCGATGCCGTGAGTGTCGTGGCCAAAACCCGGCAGGGCGCGGTCCCACTCCTGCAAGGCCAGCAGATAGCGCATGAACGGCTCGTCCGCAGTGCCCATTTCCTCGCCCGGCATGACCAGCGGAATGCCCGGCGGGTACGGCACTATCCCGGTCGCGGCGACACGCCCGGCGGCCTTCTCCAACGGGATACGCTCCACCTCGCCCGCCACCAGATTTTGATAGGCATCGGCGGGAATCATCCGGCGGTCCGGCAACTGCGAAAAGGCCTCGTCCTGCGCCTTGAGCTGACCGGTCCCGGCCAGGGTTTGCATCATTTTCTCGGCCAGATCCCTCAGCCCGAGACCGGGATATAACTCGGCCACGTGGGGGATGCAGTCGGCCAGCGGCGTGTTGGTATCGAGATCGTCCTTAAAGGCGATCATGGCGTGCACGAGCGTACTCCACTTGGCGTTAGTGATACCGAGGGAGAACAGGAACAGCACGGAGAAGTCTGTCGTTTTCTCCACCACGATGCCGCGTCCGTCGAGGTAGGCTGTGAGGAGGGAGGCCGGGAAGCCCTTCGGGTCGAGCGTGCCGTCGTCATTGAGGCCGGGAGTGAGCACAGAGACCTTGATCGGGTCGAGCATGCAGTAGTCCTCCTCCAGATCGAAGCCGTGCCAGTCATCACCGGGATGCAGCACCCAGCAGGACGGATCGGTCGCGAGCAGGTCAGGCGAAGCCTCGTCGAAGGGCACCTCGGCACCCTCTTCCTTGACCGTATCCGGATTCCAGGTGCGGAAGAACCAGTCGTCACGCTCCGTGTAGGTACGCCACAGGCCCATCACGCTCTGACGGAAGGCGATGGCCTCACGGATGGACTGGTCCACCAGCATGGTGCCGCCGCGTCCGTCCATCATCGAGGCACTCACGTCGTTGGAGGCGATGATCGGGTAGAATGGCGAGGTCGAGGCGTGCATCATGAACGACTCATTGAAGCGCGCGTGCGAAATATTTTTGCGGCCCTCACGCATGTGGATAAAGGAAGCCTGCGAGAACGCCGCCAACAGCTTGTGCGTGGAGTGCGTGGCGAAAAGCGTCGGGCCACCCTCGGGCTGGTCAACGGGCTCGCCGCGCATGGTAAAGCGCCCCTCATACAGCGGGTGGAAACGCGCGTATCCATACCAGGCCTCGTCGAAGTGGATGCGGTCGAGCTTGTCGCCGATGATCTCCAGCACGCGATCCACGTTATAGGTGAGGCCGTCGTAGGTGGAGTTGGTGATAACCGCGTGAACGGCTCCCTCCGCACCCTCCGGGAACAGCCCTGCGGGCGGGATAGGCCCGATGATGCCGTAGCGGTTGCGGGTCGGCATGAGATACGTAGGCACGGCCCCGGTCAGGGTCAGGCCCTGCTCATTGGATTTGTGGCAATTACGGTCCACCAGCACCGACTGGCCACGGCCGACGCAGGCCGTCCAGATCACACGGTTGGAGGTGGAGGTGCCGTTGGTCACCGTGTAGCTGCGATCCGCCCCGAAGACACGGGCCGCGAATCTCTCGCCCTCACCAATGGGGCCACTGTGGTCAAGCAGTGAGCCCAGCTCCCCCACGCTGATCGAGAGGTCGGAGCGGAAGACCGACTCCCCGAAATAGTCGTAGAACATACGCCCGGCCGGATGCTTCTGAAAGGCGACGCCACCCGTATGCCCCGGCGTGTGCCACGAATACTCGTGCACGAGGTCAAAGTCGATCAAGGCCTGCGCTACCGGCCCGAGTACGTTACGGGAGTACTTGCGCACGGCGGCGAGAATACGCCCTCCGATAAACGGCGCACTATCCTCCATGAGCCAGATCAGCTCCGAAACCTGACGCAGCAAGTGCTCGTGCAGGACGGTCGTGGTTTCGCGTGACGTCAGCAGAAAGAGCGGTACCCGTTCATTACACTGGCGCACATACTCGATAAAGTCCTCCGCCTCGGCATGGGGGTCCTGGGCGTTCTCGCCCAGCAGCCAGTCCACCAGGACGGCGTGCACGGCGGCGTCCGAGCCAAAGAGCGCATAGGCGTCATCCGGGCCGGGAGCCTGGAGCACCTTGACCCCATTGGCCTCAAGCTCGCCGACGAGCATGCGACCGGCTCGGCCCACGGCGCTGTCGCGTTCGAGGTGGTGACTGACGAGCAGGACTCGCGGACGGAAAATATCTGAGCGGCGTTCGATCATAAGACTATAAATCGGATATTTTAAGAGGATGAGGAGGATTATCTGCGCGGCTCCGCAGCCGGTGGCAAGGCGTGCTCGGGCTTGCCCTCGTGCTCGTGCGGGGGCTCGTCGTCACGACGCAGGCGATTGAAGCTGTAGCAGGCGGCGGAGATCATGATGCACACGGCGAGCCAGGCGACCTGCTTGGCATTGGAGCCGATCATGGCCCATGAGCAGTAGGCCAGCGTGATAAAAATAATCGTACCGGTCAGCCACTTGCGGCGCTCACTGCCGATAAAACGAATGAGGGCCGAAGCCACATAGAGGTAAGCCACCACCGTCATCAAAACCGCGATGGACGAGATGACCCCAAACTCCTTGCTGGCCGAGGGCGAAACCGTCAGCAGCTGCGTGGCTGTCATGAGCACAGCGACGATGAGCAACCCCTTCACGGGGACGCCATGCTTATTCTGGTGACCAAAAATCTTCGGGAACAGGCCATCGTCAGCGGCAGCCTTGGCCGTCTGCGCCGTCGCCAGAATCCAGCCCCCGAGCGACCCCAGGCAGCCGACTGCCGCACAGATGCTGACCGCCGCTCCGCCGATTTCGCCGAAGACCAGTTTCGCGCAGTCCGCGAAGGGCGCGGCCGACTTGACCAGCTGCTCATTCGGAATAGCGCCCATGATCGCGGTACACGAAAGCACATAGGTAATCGCCGCCAACACGACCCCGCCAATGGTGGCGATGGGGACGTTCTTCTTCGGGTTGTCCACCACCCCGGCTGCGACTGCGGCTGTTTCCACCCCGATGAAGGACCAGAGCGTAACGTTCAGCACCCCCTGAATCGCCGCAAAGTCGCCTTTGCCGCTCACGTTCCAGGCCGCCATATAGGTTTCGCCGCTGAACTTGAACCAGCCGAGGATGGCCACCCCCACAATCGCGACAAGTGCGAGAATCGTCGCCACCGACTGCACGTGTGCGGTCAGGCGAGGACCGAGGATATTGATAAAGGTGAAGAGCCAGATCATCGCCAGGCAAGCTATGGCCAGCACCCACGGCGCATTCAGCGCGGGGATGAAGTAGCTCAGATACCCCACACCGACCACCGCCAGCGCGACGTTACCGATCCAGCTCCCGAGCCAGTAGAGCAGGTTCGTCTGATAGCCGACAAAGGGGCCAAAGCTACGGCGCGCGTAGGCGTAGGAACCACCAGGGCTGTCGTCGATAGCGGACATCTTCGCATAGACCAGGGCCAGGCACACGGCCCCCGTGATCGTGACCAGCCACCCATAGATGGCGATGCCGCCGGTAGCGGCGAGATTGGCCGGGAGCATAAAAACACCCGAGCCCATGATATTACCAGCCACCATCAGCGTCGCGGGCACGACACCGACCTTGCCGGCGTGTTTGGCTAATCCCATTGTGGGCCTTCGTTAGGGGTTGAAGCTGTAACGAGTCGTTATCTGCAAACGGAAATCATCCCCATCGCTGCCGTTGATGGCGCGCTTGCGCCCGTACATCAACTCGGCACCGACGGTGAGCTCCGGAAATATCTGCCAGACCACATTACCAGAGGCGTAGTAGGTCTCGTGCATGACAAAGGGATTGATGACGCCCCCCGTGTTCTCGTCATCGATATTGATGTAACCGATGGTAAAGGTCGAGCTGACCGCATCAGTCCAGCTGTGCTCATAGCCCACGCCAAAGCCCCAGGCCCCGATGGTCTGCAGCTGGCCCGAGGCATCCACATAGGCGTCGAGCCCGAGCCCGGAAACATCCTGCAAGTAGTTGGCATAACCACTGCCGCCACTGGCCCAGGCCATCAACTCGTCGTCCTCGGTAAAGTTCCAGGCACCGGACAACGACAACCCCCAGCCCAGAGCATCCGAGGTACCCACCGCGGTCTGCGAGGAGAAACTGCTCAACACACCGGTGGCCTGCACATGCCAGTTATCCCCGCGCAGTGCTGCACCGGCAATGATATCCGGAGCGCGCTGGTCGGTGGAGTTGGCGTTGGTCACGCTCGGGCTGGCCGCCTCCAGCGAGGCAAGCCCGACCAGCTCGGCATCCCCCAGATCGAGCAAAGCGCGGGTATAGCGAATCTGGGCGTTATACGTGATGATCAGTGAATTTGGCCCCTCGTAGTCGAGCGTGGCCGGGATGGCATTCTCGTCCGTCATGGCACTGTACCCGTAGCCGATGCGCAGGCCCTCCCACTCACCGTAGAAACGCAGCAAGTAGTAGCCATACTGGGATGTGCTGGCGTTTGCGAAAAAGTTGTTCGCGTACTGCACATTGAGAGGGCCGTGGCCGGTCTCCAGAATCCCCTGAAATGCCAGCGTGGACTGCCTGAAGCTAATCGTAGCATTCGGGCCGCCACCGTAGTCGTTCTGCCCGAAAACCGGCAGCGCCGAGGTTATAAATTCGCCGGGGCTGTTGGCATTATTCGTATCGCCGATGACGTCCGCCTGCATGGTGAGCGAGAACTTCACATACGCATCCGTCCCCCAGACCGGGATAAAGCCCTGGGGCACATTGGAGGGAAGTTTTTCGATCGACAACTGGGCCGCAGGTGGAGCCTGGACCTGCACCGCGGCAGGCGTGCCCTTAGAAGCCGCTACGGATGCGTCCGTGGCGCTCTTCTGGACAACAGCAGGTGCCGCCTCAGTTTGAGCGGCTTTGGCGGGAGCGGCTTTCGAAGCCTCCGCAAGGGCGGGAGGAGCAGCGGTATCCGCAGTGGTCTGAAGCCGCTGGTTTTCTTCGCGCAGATCAGAGACCTCAGTCTCGAGCTGAGAGATGCGCTTCTCCATCGCCTCCAGCTTTTGCAGGAGCTGCTGCGCAGTCGCCGGATCGATCTCCTGTTGTGCCGCTCCCACCACACATGGCAGGCTCAAAGCAAGGGAGAGCAGAAGGCGAGCATACATAGATTTAAGCGCGAATCTACGCAGGCATACTAACGGTGTTGGGCACTCCGTTGGCAACAGTAAAAAACCTGTTTAAAGGCCCCACGCTCTCCACGCCATCGGTGATCTCTTCTTTTAAATCAGCACTTCTAAAATAGAGACTGCAGGCGGGGGACATCCACATCCGTCAAGCGGTACACGGCCAGATCCGCCATACCGAGATCCTCCAGCCGGTGCGTCGTAGCGACGGCAACAACCTTCATCCCCCCGGCCAGTCCAGCCTTGATACCATGGATCGCATCCTCGAAGACCACACAGTCCTCGGGCAGACGGTGGATTTTCTGGGCAGCTTTGACAAAGACTTCCGGGTCGGGCTTACCGGCTGAGACGTCCTCGGCACTGGTGATGTCCGCGAAGTATTTGCGCAGGTCGGCGATATCCATGATCGTCTCGATATTCTCGCGAGAGGTGGAGGAGCCGACGCAGCACGGGATACCCGCATCCATCAGCCCCTGCAGCAGCTCGCGCACACCGGGCAGCGGATCAATGCCGCGCTCACGGATGATCTCACGGTAGAGTTCTTCCTTACGGGCATCCAGGCGGGCAATCTCCCTGGCATCAGTCGTCCACTCAAGGATCTCGGGGATAATAACTGTGTTTTTGCGCCCGAAACCGCGCTTGAAGTGCCCCTCGGGCAGCGGCATTTTCTCTTCCTCGGCCAGGAGATCCCAGCTTAATTCATGCGCCGAGGAGGAGTCGATCACGACGCCATCCCAGTCAAAAAGTGCTCCTTGCAGACTCGCCATAGGTGGAATCATCGCATCGTCTGCGGGTCAGGGCACGGTTTTTTTAGGCGACGATGTGAAAAAAAAGGCGTGATTAATTCCGCGGAATAGTGGTTTACTGCGCGCCATGGTCATTAAGCCGAAAATTCGCGGATTTGTTTGCATCACCTCTCACCCCGCCGGGTGCGCCGCGCACGTGCAGGAAGAAATCGACTACGTCGCCAAGCAGGGAGCCCTCGAAGGCGGCCCCAAGCGCGTGCTCGTCGTAGGCTCCTCCACCGGGTACGGGCTCTCCTCGCGCATCGTCACGGCCTTCGGATTCGGGGCCGACACGCTGGGTGTGTTTTTCGAGCGCCCCAGCTCCAACGGCCGCCCCGCCAGCGCCGGCTGGTACAACACCGCAGCCTTCACCGCTGCTGCCGAGGCCAAGGGCCTCTACGCCGGTAACATCAACGGCGACGCTTTCTCCCAGGAGATCAAGGACAAGACGATTGCCACCATCCGCGAAAAGCTCGGTCAGGTGGACCTCGTCATTTACAGCCTCGCCTCCCCCCGCCGCACCGACCCGGTATCCGGCGAAACGTACAAGTCCGTGCTCAAGCCCGTCGGCTCCTCCTTTGCGGCCAAGACCCTCGACACCGACAAGAAGATCATTTCCGAGCAGACCATCGAACCGGCCAACGAGCAGGAAATCGCCGACACCGTCAAAGTCATGGGCGGCGAAGACTGGGTCATGTGGATGGACGCCCTGAGCGAAGCCGGTGTGCTCGCCGAAGGCGCGGCCACCCTCGCCTACTCCTACATCGGGCCGGAAGTCACCCACCCCATTTACCGCAGCGGTACCATCGGCAAGGCCAAGGAACACCTCGAAAACACCGCCGCCACCCTGACCGCCAAGGGGCACCCGGCCTGGGTCGCCATTAACAAGGCCGTCGTCACGCAGGCCAGCTCGGCCATCCCCGTGGTCCCGCTCTACGTGTCGCTTCTGTTCAAGATCATGAAGGAAAAGGGCCTGCACGAGGGCTGCATCGAGCAGATGTACCGGCTCTTCGCCGAGAAGTACAACAACGGCCAACCCGAAACCGACGAAGCCAAGCGCATTCGCCTCGACGACTGGGAGATGAAGCCCGAGGTTCAGGAAGCCGTTAAGGCGCTCTGGCCGACCGTCACCTCCGAAAACCTCGAAGAAATCTCCGACTTTGCCGGCTATCAGAAGGACTTCCTCCAGCTCTTCGGCTTTGGCCTGGACGGCGTGGACTACGAGGCCGATGTCGAGGCCGACGTGCCGATGGACGCCTGATTTCAGGCCCCATCGATACGCCCGATGACGCTCGAACCCGCGCACTGATACGATTTTGTTACTAACGACTCTGGTAAAAAGAGTTGAAAATCACCGGGTAGATGCTTTATCAAAATACCCGATACACATTTTATGCTGACTAAAGAGGTACTCATCACCACCAACCCCACGCCCCGCTGTGAAGGGCATGCCGCCGTCGTGCGGCAAATCGCTTCGTAATGGGAAACTTGCCATTCTCAGGAGGCGGGCGCCGTCCAGGCGGTAACCGCAAACGCTATCAACGCAACCGGGGGCCTCGTAAGAACGAGCGCATCCGCGTACCGGAAATCCGTGTCATCGGACCCGACGGTAAGCAAATCGGCGTCATGCAGACGCGTGAAGCCCTTGCGCTGGCCAAGAACAACGGCCTCGACCTGATCGAGATCTCCCCCACTGCGCGCCCGCCCGTGTGCCGTATCCTCGACTACGGCAAGTACATGTACGAGCAGAGCAAGAAGGAGAAGGAGACCAAGGCCAAGGCACAGAATGCTTCGAGCAAGCTCAAGGAGGTCAAGTTCCGCGTCCGCATCGAGGAGCATGACTACATTACCAAGCTCAAGCGTGGTGAAAAGTTTCTGGCCAAGGGCTCCAAGCTCAAGATGACGCTGATGTTCCGTGGTCGTGAAATGGAACACAAGGACCTGGGCTTTGACGTCATCAAACGTGCCGTGGAAGACCTTGCACACATCGCTACTGCCGATGCTCCGGCCAAGCTCGTCGGGCGCAACATCACCCTCACGATGTCGCCGCTGCCCGCCAACAAACGCAAGCTCAAGTACAATGTGGACCTCGACGAAGAAGACGACGACGAGGACGACGAAGAGTAAGCCGAAGCCGACTTCCCTTTTTCTGCTGCTATGTCTCCTGACGCTGTGCCCGCTCCAACAAGCGGTCGCTGCTCAGGCGACGATTAACGGCACCACCTACATCTCGCTCGATACCATCGCCGCAAAGCTGGGCATGGGCACGAGCTGGCTCAAGAGCGGGGAGCGCCTCCAGCTCAAAAGCAAGTGGACGACCCTGGACTTCAGCCTGCACAAACGCTGGCTGACGCTGAACGGGGAGCGCATCTACCTGGGCATGTCGATCGCCTCTAACCGGGGGCAGCTCATGATCTCCAAACGCGATTATGATACCACGATCCGCCCACTGCTCACGCCTACGCAGTTCCAGCCCGTCCCCAAGCTCTACCGCATCGTGATCGACCCCGGACACGGCGGCAAAGACCCCGGCGCGCAAAACACACACCTGGGCGTCAACGAAAAGACCCTGACCCTCGACGTGGCCAAGCGCCTCAAGCGCAAACTCGAATCCTATGGCTACAAGGTGGAACTCACCCGCGAGACGGACAAATTTATCTCGCTGAGCTCCCGCCCTGCCTACGCCAACCGCGTAGATGCCGATCTGTTCGTTAGCATTCATTTCAACGCGGTGGGCGACAGCAGCGTCAGCGGCGTAGAAACCTACGCCATGACCCCACCCTACCTGCCGTCCACCAGCAGCTCCAAGCTCACGGCCTCGGCCCGCAAGAGCTACCCCGGGAACAAAAACGACCCCTGGAACACGCTGGCCGCCTACTTTATCCAAAGCGCCATGGTCCGTGAACTCGGCGCCGACGACCGCGGGCTCAAGCGCGCACGCTTCGCCGTACTAAAAGACCTGAACTGCCCCGGTATCCTCGTCGAGGGCGGCTTCCTCTCCAACTCCGCCGAAGCTCGCCGCTTAAAGACTACGGCGGGGCGGGAAAAGCTGGCTGATGCGCTGGTGGAAGGAATCCTGCTGTACCAAAAGAAGCTTAACCTTTTACGCGGAAGGGGATAAATATTCGCCGTGAACTTCATGCATCTGATCTGCATCGCCCTCGGGGGCGCACTGGGGGCCGTCAGCCGCGCAGTCGTCAGCCTGTGGATTCCCGCTGAGTACCCGTGGGCCACGCTCGTGGTCAATGTCTTCGGCTCCCTGCTGATCGGCTTCATTTTCGGGCTGGAAGCCTTTCACCACATCAATCCGCACCTGCGACTGTTGTTGACCACCGGATTTTGTGGAGCCCTGACCACATTCTCGACGTTCAGCTACCAGACGATGGCGCTGTTCTCTAAAGGTGAAATAGCGGGCGCCCTCGCCAATATCGCGCTCAACCTCGTGCTGACCCTGCTGGCGGTAGCAGCCGGCCTGAAACTGGCTGGACTTACCGCTCGGGTGTAGCCTTTATAGGATACCCATGAGGTATCCTACGATCCGCCGTCATCATCGATTCGGTCGCGCAGCCTCGTGCGGCTTTCTTCTTATCCTGAGCCTGGCTGGGCTTTTTTCTGAGACGCAGGCCGAAGTCTCACCCGAGCGCGTCGTCGTTGTCGCGAATTCAGCCGATCCAGTCTCGCTGCAAATCGCGCAGTATTACATGCAGCAGCGGGCGATCCCCGAGAAGAACCTGATCGAGATTGAAACGACGACTGGCACGGACGTGAAGTGGGATGAGTTCATCTCGACCATTTACAATCCGCTTCGGCGAGAGCTCGTGGAAAAGGACTGGCTCAGCGGCACGGTCATGGACCAGACCGACCCCGAGGGCCGGGTGCAGGCCGCCCTTGTCGCGAACAATATCGACTTCCTCGTACTGTGCCGCCTGCCGGTCAAAATCAAAGAAGACGCATCGCGTATGGCCCACGCGCGGGAGCTCCCCGAAAAGAGAGAGTTCAAAGTCAATCGGGCTTCTGTTGACGCGGAGCTGGCGCTGCTCATGGCCAACAACCCCCCGATCGTCGGATTCGTCGGCAACCCCCTCTTTGGCAAGCTCAAGCTGCCCCCACTGGTCGGCGACAGTGTCGTGCGTGTAGCGCGGCTCGACGGGCCGAGCTTCGAGGCCGTAAAGGGCTGCATCGACTCCGCACTGGAAGCCGAGCGCAGTGGGCTGCGTGGCCGTGGCTACATCGACCTGGGCGGACCTCATGGGGACGGAGACCGCTGGATCGAAATGGCTGGTCGACGCGTCGAAGACGAAGGCTATCCCGTCACCTGGAACAAGGAGAAGAGCTTCCTGGGGTGGAAAGACCGCTCCGACGCTGCTGCCTTTTACTTTGGCTGGTGGACCCAGAGCATCAATGGCACCTTTGCGGACCCGACGTTTCGCTTCGCGCCAGGCGCCATCGCCATCCACATCCATAGCTACTCAGCCAGCCAGCTCCGGTCCCCGGACAGCAGCTGGACAGCCCCCCTCGTGCAGCGAGGTGCCGCCCTCACCGTCGGTAATGTGTACGAGCCCTACCTCCAGCTCACCCATCGCCCCAACCTCCTGATGGAGGGACTGGTCAAGGGTATGAGTGCCGGCGAGGCTGCCTACTACTCCCTGCCCGTTCTCAGCTGGATGTGCCTCTACATCGGCGACCCACTCTACCAGCCTTTCAAGGTCGACCTGGATACCCAGATCAAGCAGATGGAAGACGGCGACGAACTCGACCAGTATGTCGTCCTGCGCAAGATGAAGCTCCTGCGCGCCGAAAAACAATACGAGGACTCTTTCATCTTCGGTGTTGAGCAAAACCGCAGCCACACCGGTCTGGCACTGGCTCTCTCCCTCGCACGCCAGTACGAGATGCGCGGTGGCCATGCCAAGGCGCTCAGTAGCCTTGAGCCATGGCTG
This sequence comes from Ruficoccus sp. ZRK36, assembly GCF_019603315.1. NCBI lineage: Bacteria > Pseudomonadati > Verrucomicrobiota > Opitutia > Puniceicoccales > Cerasicoccaceae > Ruficoccus > Ruficoccus sp. ZRK36. Next base: position 1,208,372 of record NZ_CP080649.1, on the reverse strand, counting down.
GATCCTGACAGTCTTCCCGTAAGCCAGTGGGGCCTGTACTATAAGGTCGGCAACTTTCTCGAGTCCATCGGTGAGAGCGAGCAATCCCTGAGCGTCATGCGCAACCTGCTCCAGATCAGCGCTGACACACCCGCTGCGCAGACGGCTTATTACCCCTTTGCGATTGAGTTGGCCCACAAGCTCAACCACATCGACCAGGCCGGAGACTGGCAGTCTGACCTGACTCAAAAACAAGTCGAAGAGCAGGAGAAGCGTGTGCGCAAGAAAATGAACGACAACCGCCCTTAACTGACAGGACGGAGAATCAGCGAACGCTTATTGTGAATCGTCGACCAGTGCGGCGGCCTTCTCATAGAGCAGGCGGCTGACCCACGCATCCGTTGCGGCATACGTCAGCTGACTGCGGCTGAGATTCTGCCGCGCCCAATTGGAGACCTGCGCCCCCTTTGAGATACGGAAGCCGAGCAATATCGCCGCTAGCGAACGCAACCCGGTGTTGGTGATCTCGAGCTGCTTGGTCATCGTGGCGATTTCGACAAAGTTGCGGTCCTTGTACGGGGTGATCTCCTGCAGGCGCTTCACATCATCGTGCAGGGCTACCCCGACCTTGGCGATCGACTTGCTGCTGAGCAGCGGCTTGATTGCCTCCATCCCGTCGAACTGGCCAATCTGGAAAAGGTATACCTCGGTCGCCGATGCGAACTGCACCAGCGAGGGCAGGTAGTGATCCCCCTTGCGGAAGGACGGGCGCGACTCGGTGTCGAAGCCCAGCACGGGCTCTTTCTTCAGTATCTTAACCGCACGGCGCGCGTCTTCATCGGTATTGATCAGATGAATCATGCCCTCGTACCGGTAGAGCGGCAGCTCGTTGATCTCTGCTTTCGTAATGCTAGTGGCGTATGGTAACGCCTCGGTCTCTGTCTCGCTGTCCAATGCTACAATATCCTCTCCAACCATCTATATGTCCATCTCAAGCCCGTCATAGGCGAGAAGAATCTTTTCGGGGTAGCGCTCGTGGCCGAGTTTGCTGCCCGCTTCCTGATGGTAAATATTGCAGTACATGCGCGTGTTGAAAAGAAATTCTTCCAACTCCGCGTCGCTACTCGTCGGCTCGTGGTGGAAAATCACCAGGTTGCGGACACGAGCGCGTGCAGCCAGCTCCACCCCGATCACATTACTGGAGTGGCCCCAGTTCGCTTTCGTAAAGGTGGCATCGGCCATCGTGTACTGCGCGTCAAAAATCAGCAAATCCGCCCCGCGGATGAAATCAACAAAGGGATAATTCTCCTCGTAGGCGTCGTGCTTGTGCTCCGAATCCGTCGAGTACACCAGGACCTTGCCATCCTTTTCAAAACGATAGCCATAGGAGGTACCAGGGTGATTCTGGACCACACTGCTCACCTGAAACCCTGCCAGCTCAAAGGGCGTACACGGCTCCCGGATCTCAAAGCTGATATCCGCCGAGAGCTGATCGAACTCGATGGGGAAAAACTGTCCCGACATCTGCCGCCGGAAGCACTCCTCGGCCTGCGGGTGATAACTGTGAATGACGATCCGGTTCCCAGGTACAAAAGCCGGGACAAAAAACGGGAATCCCTGAAGGTGATCCCAGTGCAGGTGGCTCATCACGAAGTGGTAGGTCGTGGGCTTTCGCGCCTGGCCACTGCGCACCAGAGACAGCCCCAGATCCCGTAGGCCTGAGCCCGCATCCAGGATGACCATATCGCCGTCCGGATTCTCCAACTGCACACAGGAGGTGTTCGTCCCGTAGGTGCCCCGCACGCTGAAGGGCAGCTCTTTATCGATGAAGGCATCGATGGCCTCAGCAGAATCCAGTGTGTAGCCCTGGGACGCCTGTAGGGCCATAAACACCTTTGCGCGAACGGTTTCCTCGTTCACGCTGGCCGGTAATGATCCTTGTGTGCCCCAAAACTTTACCTTCATAAAGCGTCTGTATCCATGCTCCGCAGGAGCTAAAATCAAGCCGCTAGCCTACCGATCGCCCCCCGCCTTGGCCAGTCTTAAAGCCGTCTCAAACAAGGGTTTTTAATAGCCCCGCTTAGCATTTTTTTTACGCAAATCATCAACGACACCCCCAGCCGCATGCCATTGCATTTCTTTCACACGGGCCGCAATCGCCCTTTACAGATAGGCCGCGATCACTATGTTGTCGTTTTGAGCCGTAAAATGCGGGCGTCGTATAACGGCTATTATGTGAGCTTCCCAAGCTTGAGACGAGGGTTCGACTCCCTCCGCCCGCACCATTATATTTCAAGCCTAATTTACTGATAAATAGGCAGTTGAACCGAAAATTCGACTTTTTCGAGGGAGATGCAGATTGCCTGAAATTGCCCCGAATGGACAGAAATCCTAGTGACTTCTAGTGTTTGCCACAGCCCCCAACGAAAGCAACCACGACACCCTGAGTTCACCTCGAGGCGGACGGTTCACCCACTCACGCAGGCCCACCAGCAGGACACGAAGTTCCAGACGCTGAAGGTCTCCTGCACAGTAAAAAAATCCTCCTCGTGCGACTCGCCCATCGCAAAGCTCAGATAGCCGTGCTCAGCCTTATAGAAAAAGTCGTTCATCCCCACATTCATCTTTGCCTCCAGCACGGATATATCGCTTCCGTTTGCGTTCCATTCACCGCTCGCCCAGACGCCGACCGCGTTGGTCATGTTGAGCATCAAGCCGCTGAAGACATAGTGGAGTGAGCTGCGAAAGCTGCTTCCATTCAGTACCTCGTTACTGCTTTTAAACTCCATACACATGCCGTCCTGGCCCTCGTAGGGAGAGATCAGGAAATCTCCCATAGCATCCGTCTCCAGAATGTGCGTATAGAGACCGCTGATCCCCGTGACGGCATGCTCAGTCTGCGCGGTATGTGCAAACATCCGCTCAGCCAGCCCGAGATAAATGGCCCAGACCTGATCAAGCTCATAGCCGTTATAGGTGAAATGGTTGCCGCGCACACCAAGCCCCGTTCCATAGTCCAGAGTTGGATCTTCACCGATAAAGGGCCCTCCTTGCATAAAGGCCACCTTTGTGGCCGGAGTATAGGTCCAGCAATCGACGATGTTTGTAAAGCCTGCCGCGCTCAGATCCTGCACGAAGGGATCAAAGTCAAAGCCCACGAGCCGGGCATTCAGCTCATCGACGCCAAAGTACCAGGCCGCAGCCAGCGCCACTCCCACATAGCCCTCGACGTGGTTCGGGTTCCACGTCTTGCGGGTATTTCGGTCGCCCTCCGCCGTCACGCGGTAGTCGTTATCATCCTCCAGGGTAAAAGAAGCGGCCACAGCCAGCGCCTCCATCAGCAGGTCCGCCTTGGCCTTATCACTGGCGCTGAAGGCAGACCAGACCTGCGGTGTCCTGCGCGCGAATGCCAGCGACCAGGCAAAGGGGCCATGCGACCAACCACCCAGCCCGCCCTGACACTCCGGCTCATTACCTCCGGCCATCACGGAGCGGAAGCGCTCGTGGATGATCTCCACCAGCCGAGGGTACGGTGTGCGGCCATTCTCCTGCTCCAGGTACGCCTCCAGGCAGAGGGCGTAGAGCGCATGGGTCTCACCAAGTTTGTGAGAGCGCTGTGCAGGCTGGAACTGCCAATACGGAGCCTCCAGGTGAAGCGCCTCCTCCATGATGCCTGCGGGAAGCGCGTATGTCTCCGGAATGCTGATGACCTCGATGTTATCGATCATGATATCGCCGCCATTGCTGGTGCTGGCACTGGTGAACCCGAACAGACCGATACCATTGGCGGGCACGAAGCTTGAGTTGGTGAGGTATTCAAATATCCCCAGCAGAGCTCCGCCGGCATAGACCGCGAAGTGATTCGCCTCCAGCGTCAGTGTGCCTCCCACCACAGTGTTCTCGATCACCACGGTGTTCTCGATCACCACGGTGTCGGTGCTGCTGTTGGTATAGACCGAGATCAAAGTGCCATCAGCATTGAGCTTGTTGATATAGCCAGCACTGGTCGCCCCGTAGACATAGATCGTACCGTTGGACATCCGCAGCTGCACATCAAAGGGGCAGTTGTACTTCGAGCTTATGTTCCCTCCAGGGTTCGCCACACGGAAACTGAACACGCCCGCGCTCGACGTATCATCGGACAGCGCGACATTGAACTGAAACAACTGGACCAACTGCGTCGAGGCGATGACTGAATAGTCTTTCGTAAAGGATGTCGCAGCACTGGAACTGAGATCATAAAGCCGGACGGCATTCGCCGATAATGAGTTCGGTAGAAGCGCCTGAACATCGACGAGTTGCGCTCCGTTATCCGCGGTGCCTGTGCTGGGAGAGGCATTATATCCGCTCAAATCAGCCGAAGAAAAATCATCCGCATAGAGGATGTGGGCTCTCAGGCTGACAGTGGAAACAAAGGCGGATGCAACGAGGGTAATCAAACATAGTAACTTCATCATGATTCTTGGATTGGGGGTTGATTGAAAAACAAACACCCAAGTCCACACCCGAAAACAAAGCCCTGTAAGCCTCCCACTATCGACGAGATGCGCTTGCTACAGCGCACAGACGATAACGATCTCTCACCATGCACGAACTCTAGTATCGGGATCTGATAAAAGACAATCGGCCCGAAACTCATGCTGATGAATCTGCAACTACCAGAGCCAACGCCAACACAACGCACGGACTCCTGAACTGCACATGATGATACGGCAGGAGAAAAGCTCCCGCCACCGCGGCATCGCACATAGTGGGGCCTCGATCCTTAGATATCTTACGGGAGAGCGTTGGGGCCAACCATGCTGCGCGACACGGGCAGCTCGGGTACGGCCTGCTCGACAGCGCCAATCGTCTTGCCCGTTTCGGGGCGCGGATTACCAAAGATATCGATAGTCACCTGCGGAAAGTCTCCCTGCGCCTGGCCAATCGCCGGGCTGCCCTCTGCTGGGGCGAGAATGCCCGATGACAGTAAAACAAGCTCGGGATCAACAACCGTAAACCCAGGCAAGGTGATAAGCTCGGGGGACATGCCATAGGCGATGTTTCCCTCAAGCGTCCAGGTAGACATCGCGCCATCCGGATCATAAATCTGTGCGCCCACTCCCACGATGATGTTGTTAGCGAAGACGACCCCCGTCGGCAGAATGCTGGAGTCATGCTTCGGGTGACGGATGCCGATATTGAGCACACGCCCGCAGTCCACGATCGTGTTAAAGGCCACGGTCGCCCGGGTCACAGGCTCATAGTAGTTGCCCGCATCACCGTTGTGCAAAGCTATCGCACTGTAGGCGAGCTGGTAGAAAAAGTTATTGATCACGACCTGATCATCCCCGCGAAAACGGACACCGCCCGTGCCCTTGCCATGATCACCGATGAAGACATTACCTTCGACGAGGTTTCCCGTCCCCTTACGCAGCACGATGCTCCCACGACAGGCAATGATCAGGTTATCGCGGATGACATTATCCGAGCACTTGATGGAGATCATCTCGGCCTCGCCATTGCAGGCCTCAAACACGTTTTTCTCGATAACGGTATGTGAGCTGCCCAGCGCCCCGACCGTCCCCTGATGAACCTGGATGGTCTCAAAGCCGTTGTTCGTTTCACCCGGGGAGACATTCGCGAAGTAGTTGTGGTGGATACGATGATAATCAGGCCCGGTGGCATCGCTCCGCTTGATCTGCACGATCTGCTGATTGCTCTTTTCCCCGGCGTTGTTGTCGTTGGTGAATGAGCAATACCCGATCTCGCAGTGCGTGGCCTCGTCGTTGAACCGCACCCAGTGCCCCGCCTGAAGAGCATCGAAGCGGCAACCCCACACGCGGTGCCCTGTCCCCTCGGTGAACTCCAGGCGACTCTTTTCGCCGAAGTCGAACCCCTCCAGGCTGAGGTATGTGCCCGTGAGCAGTACGGGCGCGTTCAGCGTCACTTCCCCCGGACTCTCCGCACGCACGGTGACTCTGGCCTCTTCGGTTCCGCGCCCCTTCAGCCGCAAGGTCTGCTTGTATTCGCCCGGTGCGACAATAATGACATCGCCGGGAGCCGCCTGAGACACTGCAGACTGCAGTGCCCCAGCCGTATCCACGCTAATTTCTGCCGCCCCGGCCTGTCCAAGACACGCAACAAGGCAAGCCGAGGCGACAGCCCCAAGCAACTGATGAGTAGGGAGCATATGAAGAAAGATCTGACTGTTTCTATCTAAACGCTGAATCTGAGACCGCGCTTACTGCGCGCTCTTCGTGAAACGCTTGCGGCCCATCAGGAACATGGCGATAGCAGCCCCCATCATGAGCGCAGAGGTCGAAGCCTCTGGAATGGCTGAAATCTCGATATTATCGATGATGACGTCGCTTCCTGTCGCGCTTGAGCTACTGACGAATCCGAAACGGCCGATACCCTCGGTGGGATCGTAGGTGCTGCCCGTCCGGAATCCCCATATCCCCTTGTTTTCACCATCGATATAGACGGCAAACTCTCTGGCCCCCAGCGTCAGCTCGTTGCTGGCCATATCCGTCAGGGTGATGGATGATGTACTGCTGTTGGTGTACACGGCGATGTTCACGCCGCTCGTGTCCATGACGTTACTGAACCCATTGCTCGTGGCTCCGTAGACATAGAACACGCCAGTCTGACGCAGCTGGATATCAAAGACACAGTTATCCTTACTGCTTGTGCTGCCCCCTTCATTCGTCAGCCGGAAGCTTAAGACGCCGTCCGTCGTGCTGGAGCCAACAGCCAAAGCCGCATCGAAGGTGAAAAGCTGCACGAGCTGAGTGGAAGCCGTACTCGTGTAGTCATTTTCGAGAAAGACTGATGCTGTCGACAAGTCGTAGACCCGGGCGGCATTACCGGAGAACGGATTGGCGGGCGTACTTTCTTCATCAACGATTACGACTCCACGATTCTCGTCTGAGACCGTCGGGGTCACATCATAGCCGCTGAAGCCTCCTGAGTTGAAGTTATCCGAAAAAATAGTCTGAGCTGACAGCACCGAAGAAGCTGTAAGCAGAGAAGTTATGAGGCATGCGTGTACGATCTTTTTCATATTATGAGTGCTTGGGGTTTGCGTTATTCGACATCGACAGCTCTGACCGAGCCGTCCAGATAGAGTTGGTTGCGGATATCGCCGTGATACGGCTTTTCAGGCAGCACGCTAGACCAGCCCTGCGAGCCATTGATTAAAGGTGATTGTTGGTCGATTTCGGTCAGCAGCATGGCCGTGGAGGCATCGACGTCCGTCTCGTACATGAGCATCGAGGGGCTCCCGACCTTGGCAGGATCGCTGCTCGCGTAGCCCCACGGGTTTTTCCTGCGCCCGCCGAAGGTTAATGAACTCGTAGCAAAGTACACAGGCCCGGTCATGTCTGGATCATGGGTAAGATACTCCGGGAAGGTAAAAGCCTCCATCAGGATGACTCTCTCTCTTGGCTCGGGTAAGCCCATGTACGGATAAAGAAAATTAGGAAGATTGCGGTCGAGGCTGGGATGCGTCCCGTAGAAGGGTCTTTGGCCATTTATAATAGGGCCCGGCAGGTACCCCTGATGCTCCTGCATATACATATGCATCGCCACACCAATAGCTCTCAAATTACTAGCACTAGTCGTCGAGCTGGCACGGATCCGCATCGACGATATAACGGGAACCAACAGACATACCAATACGGCCAACACCGCGATGACGGATAATAGCTCTACCAGCGAAAACCCTCCTGCGGGGAGCCATCGATATTTCGGAGGGGCAGAAGTACGACGAGATGAGGTAGACACGGGGTAGTAGAATGTCATGAGCACAACCTACATTCGGGGAGCGACACTGCAAGGGCACCAAATTTCATGCAGATGAAATCCGTTGTGAAGAGGGGTCAGCGTCAGCTTTAAAAGCAGAAACAACAAACGAATATAAAACCATCCACCAACCTGACTCGCCCGTCTACACAAAAGATAAAAAACATCCCAATAGCATCATAATACGAAGGATAATGAAGACCTACGGCACAGGCCGAAGCTCGGCATTACTCCTCCAACGCACTCCCTGCAGGAGTCACCACCGGCTTAATCATCGACTCCCACCAAGCTAGCACAAAGGGCCAACCGCGGGGTTTATCGGTCAGGTCGGCCAAGGTGACGATTTTTGCCTCACCATTGGCAAAGCCCCAGTATCCATACTTGGCCTTATAGAGAAAGTCCTCGCTCCCCACATAGATGGCACCCATCAGCTCCCTGCCCTCTTTACCCTCGGGGTTCCAATGACCACGGGCCCGAACGGCTGCCGCCGTCGCCATGTTATTCATCCAGCCTTCGTACACGTAGGAGAGTGAGCTCCGAAACGGCGAGTCGTTCTTCACCGCATTCGTTGTCTCGAACTCGTAGCACATACCGTAGCGCCCATCATAGGGCGAGATCAGGAAATGGCCGTCATCACCCTTGGTCAAAATATGCGTGTAGAGACCTTCCTTGTTAGTCACCGGGATCTCGGTGCGCGCCGTATGGGAGTACATGCGCGAGGCCAGCTTCTTATAGATCTCCCAATCCTGATCCAAGCTCAGCCCAAGATAGGTAAACGTATTGCCGTGCACACCGGCCCCTTTTCCATACTTCGCCGCGGCATCCTCGCCTTTATAGACTCCGCCATGCATGAGGGCCTGGCGGGTAGCGGGAGTATGTGTCCAGCTGCCAACGATATTTGTAAAACCGGCTTCACGTAGCTGCTCTACGAAGGTGTCGAAGTCGAAATTCACCAGACGGTCGTTAAGATCATCCACTCCGAAGTACCAGGCAGCCGCCATCCCCGCGGCCACATAGCCCTCAACGTGGTTGGGGTTCCACCTCTTGCCGTAGTTCCTGCACCCGTCCAGCAGCGTACGGTAGTCATTGTCATCATCCAGCGTGAAAGAAGCGGCGACAGCCAGCGCCTGCATCAACAGGTTCGCCTTACCCTGCTCCTCAGCACTGAGAGCATCCCACACGGCAGGTGTGTTACGGATATACCCCAGCGACCAGGCAAAGGCGCCATGCGACCAACCTCCCAGCCCGCCCTGGCACTCAGGCTCGGATCCACCGGCGAGCACGGAGCGCAACCGCGAAGTCACCGCCTCGACCAGCCACGGCTCAGGGGTACTCCCCTGCTTCTGCTCCAGATAGGCCTCCAGGCAGAGCGTGTAAAAACCAAAGGTGTGATTGAGGTGATGCGAGCGCTTGTTGGGGCGAAACTCCCAATAGGGAGCCGAATAGGTCAGCGCCTTTTCGAGGACAGCGGGAGGCAAAAGAGTCTCAGCAGACTGAGATACGGTATCTGCGGATGCCACAACAGAAGCGGATGCGTGCGGCTCAGGAGATGGTTTTTCACAGGACGTGAAACAGCAGCACAGAGCAAACAGGGGGATGGATAATAGAAAGCGCATGGGGTATAAAATCTGACGAGGTAAAATGGGCAGTAAAAGCATTTCAGCCGCCTTGAGCGTTTATCTGAACAGGCCTTAGGTCATACGGTCGAAATCCTCGGGACCGACTACATACAGAGGCTTTTGCCCACTGTAGTAGCGGCTGAGATTCTGTAAGCCTAGTGCTCCGCAGATATGCCGCGAATCTTTTGTCGGCCCGGAGGTGTGCGGCATAAAAAGTCCATCCGGAATACTCAGCACGGGCGCACCATGCTCCAACGGCTCCTGCTGGTATACATCCAGAGCGACCTTTAACTCGCGCTCACGGGCAACCTCGACCAGGTCCTCTTCATCCACCAGTGCACCGCGCCCCACGTTGACAAACAGTGCCCCCTTCGGGAGATGCGACAGCACTTGGCGGTTGATGCATTTATAGTTATCGGGGCGCAGGGCCTCCATCTCGACAAAGACATCACAATCCTCAGCAAGGCTCACCAGTGAGTCCACCGGGCGAGCCCCCACGGCCTCGATCAGCTCCACAGGAACGCCGGGAGCATGGACTGAGAGCTGAACCTTAAACGGCTTGATCAGCTCAATCAGGGCGCGGGCCAGATTACCAAAGCCGTGAATCGCAACGCGCTTGCCAATCAACGTGACCGACCTCGGAGACATGTTGTTCCACACGCCATGCTTCACCAGCTCGTCGTGGTGCCAGTGGGTATCACGAAGGCGCGAAAGGATCAATGCCAGCGCCCCCTCTGCAACAACCGGGCTGCAGATATTTCCCCAGTTCGAGACCAACAGCCCCTCCTCAAGGTGCTTGCGGGTGATCGCTCGCTTGGGAGAGCCCACCAGCAGGCAGAGGTACTCCAGGTTACCCCCGCGGCTCTTCAGGAACTCAAGCGGGATGTCGCGCAGGCGCCAGGCCCCGACGAGTACCTGCGCGGACTCAAGCAGGCCATCCGGCGCCTCCTCGGGGTTCGTCCAGATCCCATGCTGAAAGTTAGCCATAGCTTTTCCCCGTAACTGTGGCGGGTAAAAGTCTTCGGCTTCGCTCGGGATAAATGCAAATACGGGGGCTTGCCGGTCAGTCGCGGCCCGGACGGGGGAGTATGTTGAGGTGTTCAATACCTCGTTTTTATCATTGTAGGTGGATACGGCAATTGGTACGAAATTCATGCGCATGAATACATCCATGATTGCCGCACCTTTCATGGCTTGTTGCCGTCCTGAATATCCCCCGATCAACAAACCAAGGTAGCTGATGAGTGTTGGCCGTAAATATACCCAAAAAGACATAGCCAAGGCGGCCAACGTGCACCCCTCTACGGTATCACTGGCCATGAGTAATAGCCCTGCTCTGGCCGCAAAGACACGAGAGCGCATCCAGAAGATCGCCCAGGAAATGGGCTACCAGCCCGATCCCTTTCTCTCCCAGCTAGCCCACTATAAGCACCATGGACGCGACGGCGTCTTCCGGGGCACCCTGGCCTTTCTGATTAACCGAAACCTGACCGAGGAAAACCCCAAGCCCAAGCCCTACCCATCGTATCTGGCTGGCGCGATCAAGAAGGCGGAAGAGTACGGCTATCAGCTTCAGGTTTTTGACTTTAACCGCAGTAAGATCTCCGGAGCACGGCTACGGCAGATCATGCTCGCACGGGGCATCAAGGGCATCCTGCTGTGCCCGCAGCCACGAGGGATCGAGCGTATCGACGACTTCGACTTCAGCGGTTTTTCATGCGTGAGCTTCGGCTACACGCTCAAATCCCCGCGCTTCCATGTCGTCAACACCCACCAGTTTCATGCCGCCCGGCTCTGCATGCAGAAGCTGATCGACATCGGCTGCAAACGCGTCGGCTTTGCCGTACCCCAGTTCCATGACAGCCGCGTTGATCATAATTATCTGGCCGGCTATCTGACCTGCCTGGCTCAAGCCCCGGAGCTGACTCCCTTGCCCGTCTTTGACGGCGACAGCTTTTCCCAAAGCAGCTTCTCGAAGTGGTTTCACAAGGTGAAGCCCGACGGGCTGTTGACCGTCCCCTACCGCCTGCCGGAGTTTCTCAAGGCCATGAAAGTCGATACACAAATCGCGTGCAAGATAGCCGTCGTCAGCCTGCTCGATCGCAACGAGGGCTGGTCCGGTATCGACGAAGACGCCGAGCAGATCGCGGCCTCCGCCGTGGACCAGGTCGTCTCCATGATCCGACGCGGTGAGATGGGCATCCCCGCCAAACCCGCGAGCCTCCTGCTCGAAGGCAACTGGGTGGAAAACGAGAGCTTCAGGCTACACGATCGAGCGACGGTAGGCGCGGGGTGAGACCCCCTGGTGGCTGGAAAACCAAATCGAGAACTGGGTCGCATGAGAAAAACCCAGATCCGCTGAGACTTCCTTGATGGATTTCGTTTTCTCGCGCAGGCACTGGCAGGCATAGTTCATCCGGCGGTTGTCCCAATACTGCCTGATCGTGATGCCCATCTCCCTGCGCCAGTGACGATCCAGACGGCTGGCACTCAACCCGCAATCCTCGGCCACCTCTTCACGCGAAAACTTATTCCCCATCGGACGGCTTGCCATATATGCGAGGCTCCGTTGGACACGCTCATCCTCTCCAAACTGGATGTCTACGCCAACTCCCCACTCGCTGGCCACGAAGAGAAGGCTGTTGAAAAAATCCAATACACGAGCCTGACAATCGGCAGCCTGCCGGAGGGGCATCTTCACACCCGGTATGGATAACCCGTGATCCTCCCCCGGAGACACCGGTGGCAACGCCGACGCCAGAGCCTCCGCCTGCGCGAGCAGCCGTGAGTCCTCTTTTAGCACGCAGGCCCAGTTCCCCATCCATGACAGGATGGCCGCTCCGCAGCTTACGCTAAGGTTGATGGAGATCAGCTCAGCATGACTGGTGAACTCCTGATAGCGCTGCCCAGGAACCATGATCAGCCACTGCCCGGCCCTTGCGCGTAGAGCATGCCCATCCTTTCGCACAGTCACACTGCCGCGCTTCATATACCAGGCGCTCAGGTAGCGGGCGTTAAAAGTGCCCTTACGCCCCACCCTGCTTGGCACATCCACATAGTAACGCACCAGCAGCACATCAAGCTGCGTCCAAATGCAGTGGCTGGAAGTCAGGCGGTCGCGTTCCACAAAGGCTCATCATGCGAACCCAACGCACAATTTCCATAACTTTTTAAACAAGAACAATACGCCCTTCCTATTGATGAGAATAAGATGCTCATAGATCATAGAAACAGAAACCTAACCCATTTATTTCCTGCCTCTAATTCAGGAACCAACCCCCATACGCACACGATGAAAGATTTCCCCATCACAGAATACGGCGCCATCGGCGACGGCGAAACCCTCAATACAGCAGCCATCCAGAAGGCTATCGATGCCTGTCGTGATCATGGCGGTGGCCGGGTCTGTGTGGCAGACGGAACCTACGTCACCGGGACGATTCACCTCTACTCGAACATCGAGCTCCACCTCGAGCCCAACGGCGTCCTGGCCGCCAGCACAAAGGGGGAAGACTACCCGGACTTTGTCAGCGAGGAGCTCGACGAGAAAAAAGCCCCGCGGGCGACCAATCGTTGCCTCATCTACATCGGTGGGGCCAGCAATGTCTCGATCACCGGCATGGGCCTGATCGACTGTAGAGGGAGCGCATTTTGTGACGAGATCACGGACCCCGACGGCAAAAAACGCTACATTCGCAATACCGACATTCTGCCGGCACGCATGATATTTGTCATGAGCAGCACCAACGTGCGCATGTGTGACTTTACCATGAAAGAGATGGCCGGCGGCTGGGGGTGCTGGATTAACAACTGCCAGTACGTGTCCGCCGACTCCGTGAAAATGTATTGTAATCCTCAATACCCGAATGCGGACGGCATCCACATCAACTGCTCCAGTGACATCACCCTGAGCAACTGCGTCATCCACTCCGGCGACGACAGCATCATCGTGCGGGCCAACACAAATACCCTCAAGCAGCCTCGCGTCTGCGAGCGCATCATCGTGAAAGGCTGTGTCCTCAGCTCCATCCACAACGCGATCCGCATCGCCTGGCGTAACGACGGCACCGTCCAGAACTGTACCTTCTCGGATCTCGTCATCACCGACTCTCGCCAGGGCCTGACGATCGAGCTCCCCGACCACTCCAGCCCGACCGACTTCAGCCTGAACCGAACGCGCGTCCGTAACATTAATTTTAGCAACGTGGTCCTGGACCGCATTTTTGAAAACCCCGTCCAGATCATCATCCACCCGGAGAACCTCGTGGACGCCATCCAGGATATCCACTTTTCCAACATATCTGCCACCAGCGAGCTCTTTCCCATCGTGGTTGGGCGCGAGGATGCAATCATCCAGGACATCTCTTTTAACCACTGCAGCTTCACCGTCACCGGCCAGCAAGAGCCGCCCTACCCGGTCTTCCAGCACGTTAAGAACCTTCATCTGGACGACACCACGTTCAATATAGAGGCATAGAACCTCCCGGGGACAGGGAGACCCTACCCACGAGCTCTCTCGCTATCGACGCGGGAGCACATAGATGCGGACGCCCTCAAAGGCAGACGCTCACTGGCGATGAGTCTCTTCGGAGCGTCCGCTTAGGGCATGGACGAGAGCCAGACACGGCCTCGTGACCTGAACCCAATACCCACAGCACGTCCGCTCGGAGGCTGTGGTTGCAGCCGTAGGCTCTCCAGCCAGATGCCAGCGTCTCAATAACGCGAATTCTGCTTGTCTTAAAAAGGCAGTATCATTAGGTTAACGTCGTCTAGCATATATACCCCATGTGCCGGTCAAATCGACGCACGACCGGCTAAAGTTGCAAATATTAGCCCTACCCCGACTATGAGATTGCCCCAACGTTTAAGTATTCGCTCTATTTTTGCCTTTTCCGTCGGCGCTCTTGCCCTGATGGGCACCTGCCAAGCCCAGCTGGCGTGGGACACCTTTGACAGCTATGCGGCTGACAGCGCCATCGGTGGCCAAAACGGTGGCTCCGGATGGAATAATGCCTGGGGCAGCACGGTCACGGCAAACGTGACCGACTCTGGCATCAGTTATAGCGCAGGCGGCATCAGCCGCGGTGGCGGCAACGCACTGGAGGTGACAACAGCCGGGTACACCGCTCTGAGCCGTAATGTTTTCTCCGAAGCTCAGACAGGTGGCCAGGACTACTACGCCAGCATGATCTTTCAGGTCAACAATGGCACATCGACGAGCCAAAGCCCCATTATTGGTACAGCTTCTGAGTCGGCATTTTTCAGCTGGGGTGCCAGCGACTCGGATGGCACTGCGACCACGAACCTCACACTCGGTGGCGTGAACGGCCCGACCACGATTGCGCGCGTCGGTGACGCCAACCGGGCAGCTAGTAGCGGCATCCTGAACTATTACACCACGTACTTCCTCGTCATCCGCTACGGCGGCTGGGATGAAACGCTCGGCCGCTACACGACTGCGACCACATGGCTAAACGCGTCAACGACTGAGGGTAGCGGTACCATGGTTGAGGAGACTTTCCTCGGCACAGGCATGGGGAGTAGCGAGATTATTGGCTTAAAAGCCCGCACTCACTTTATCGGGACAGATGACAATGACACCTATGTGTTGTTTGACGACGTGGTCTTCGGAGACAGCTGGGCAAGTGTGACGGGCGCGATCCCCGAGCCTTCGACCTATGCCGCGCTTGGCGGGCTGGCAGTCCTCGGTGTTGTGATCCTGCGCCGCCGGCTCAAGGCCTGACCCGATCATTGGGTAATCCCTGAATACCTTTCTGAGCCGCAGCCGAGTGCTGCGGCTTTTTTGTGTCAGGCAAAATGACTGAAACGCCTGCGCCCCAGCAGAAGCCCACGCATATCCGTAAAACATCTGTGATCGAGAGTACCGCGAAGTCACCGACACCCCAGAAATCCAGCAACTGTTCTGTGTGAATAGGAAATGGCTTTCGCTCCCGGAGCGATCTCAAGACAATGGAGCGCAATCAATTCTGCCTTAGCCATGACGTTATTTTCCAAGTTCTGCCTTATCGGATGTTGCCTCGCTACTCTCAGCCTGCAGGCCACTGACCGCCCCAATATTATTTTCTTCGTTTCGGATGATCACGATTTCGACCTGATGCCGACCGCCGCATTTGAGACGATTCCGGCCGACGTCGCCCCGACCATTGACCGCCTGTCCCGCAGTGGTGCAACCTTTCAGAACGCCTACCTGACGACCTCAGTCTGCACGCCATCGAGATACACGATGCTGACGGGACGCTACCCTGGCTCATCCTACAGCAGCCAATACAAAAAGGTCTTGGAGAATAACAGTCAGGGCTCACCCGAGTTCAACCTCGGCGTCGAAGACGACGGGCAGAACCTCGCCGCCCTCCTATCGAAGAGCGGCTACCGTACAGGTTTTGTTGGCAAACTCCACTGCTCCGACCGGCAGCGCTACGCTGAGATATACGCGGAGACTCCTGACAACGAAAAGCCCGCGATCAAGATTCCCAACGAGCCGAGAACACTCGACATCACCCCGGCGCAGTCTGAGGCCATGTATCGAACGGAGAAAATCCTCAGACGCTATGTGGTGGAGGGGATTGGCTTCGACTGGGCGAAGCATGTCTACTACGGTAACACCAAGGCCCACAACCCGGCCTGGACCCTGGATGCCGCTCTGGAGTTCATCGACGAAAACAAGGATGATAAAGAGCCGTTTTTCCTCTACTACGCAACAACCCTCGTCCACGGACCAACCGACTGGGCAAACTCCGCAGCGCACGCGAACTTCACGGGAGAGGGAATCGTCGATACCGTCCCTCAGGCCGAAGGGCTTGAGCCATTCTCGACCATCCAGCAACGCATCGGCTCCAAGTACGATGAGGAAGTGATCAAGAGCAGAAAGTATGAGGGTCTGGCCTGGATCGATGCGAGCGTCAGGGTGATGATCGACAAACTTGAGCAGGACGGGCTCCTGGATAACACGATTTTCGTCTACGTCGCTGACAACGGAGTCTCGGCAAAATCCACGCTCTATGAAGGCGGTACGCGCGCCTCAATGTTCATCTACTACCCCAAGTCGATCAAGCCGTCGGTGGTGCTTTCAGATGTTTCGAGCGCGGACATCGCACCTACCCTGCTTGAGATGGCGGAGGCGACGGTATCGGACTCTTACCGGACAGACGGCAAGAGCCTGGTTGAAACTTTCAACAACCCCACGGCTGAAATCCACCCGGAAGGCGTATACTCCGAGATCGGTATGGCACGCTCCGTGGTCAAAGATGGCTGGAAATACATCGCCGTCAGAATGCCGACCTGGAAAGCCGCACTGGCAGATCCCGATGATCCGCTTTCATCCGTTTACAGAATCGGTTATACGACGAACAGTGGCCTCAGCCTGGCAATGATTTGCCGGTATCCGAATTATTTCGACCACGATCAGCTCTATAACCTGAAGGATGACCCGCATGAAACGCATAACCTGGCCACAGACCCGGAGTATGCGGCCAAGCTCGACGAGATGAAGGCACTCCTCACCACGCATCTGGAAGCTGTCGGCACGCCCTTCGGCGAGTTCATCCCGGGCTCGGACACGATGGAGCCATCCTGGGAAGCAAATGCCCAAGCAGTCGCGTCTGTGGTTGAGCTGCGTAAAGGGGGTGCTGGCCTGAAGGGCGACCCCAGTGGAGCTATCACGAAAAGACCGTCCACCCAAACCCACGCCAACCAAAAAGCACTCGGCCTGGAAATCCTGAGCAAACAAGCAGAATAGAGGGTAGCGGATACGCGGCCCTCGGCGGGCTTGCGTTAACGGATAGATCGCACGGCAGGCGCTCGGCGCTACACGTTATAGCGCGCGTACTGCTCCCGTACGGGGTCACGGGTCTCTTCCATCCAGTCGTAAAGCCTCTGGCGCATTTCCCGCAGGCGTGCCGCGTAGGCAGGATCACCGATCAAATTACGCATCTCGTGGGGATCAGCGGAAAGGTCATAGAGCTCATCCTCGCCCACACAATTCCAGCCATACTTTAGGTCTGCTGCCCGAATCGTACGCATCGACAGCGTCATGCTATTGAGTCCATGAAACTCCGTCACGACATGCTCTCTCGGCGGTAGAGCGGGATTCACCAAGGACTGACCATGTGAGGCCGGGCTACTCATGCCCGCAGCATCAATCACAGTCGCATAGATGTCGGCCAGAGAGACCAGGTCCTGACAGCGCTTACCCTGCCCATCGGGCATCCGTATCATCAGAGGGATATGCAGAGCCTCTTCGAAGTGCGTAAAACCCTTGTCGATCAAGCCACCATGTGAGCCACTGTGATCACCATGGTCGCTCGTAAAAATGACGACCGTGTTATCCAGGAGCTCTTGCTCTCTCAGGTGCCGCATGAGGCGGCCCACCTGCCGGTCGATGGAGGACGTAAACGCATACTTGTACCGGAGCAGCCTCGCCCAATCATCCCAGGACTTATTCCTCTGGTCCGGGAGCACTCTTAACTGGTGGGGGCCGCTATGCAGGTACGGGTCCCACTCGTAATTTGGCCATGGAGGAATTTCGGTATCCTCATAAGACTCGAGGGCCTCCTCTGGCACGAAAAACGGATGGTGCGGGCCCCAATGGTTGACATGCAGAAAGAAGGGCTGATCACGCCGGGAAAAGGTATCGACCATCTCTATCGCCTGATCGGTGATAAAAGCAGGCACATCGAGCGCCTCGGGAATATTTGAAGCCCCGTAGATCAACGGCTGCATATCCGTCTGCCTATCGACCTCGTACTGCAGCCCATGCTGCTTCAGGTGTTCCTTGAATTGATCGTAGCCGATGCCAATCCCACCATGCCCCGGATAATCGTAGCCCTCGTAGCCGAAGTCAGTCGGCAGCGCTGGGTTACGCCCGTTGTTATAAAGATTCCCCTTCGTGGTCCCCAGGTGCCACTTACCGGTGAAGCCGCAGGAGTAGCCGCCCCCCGAGAGGACACGCGGGAGCAGATCCGGGGAATCGTTCAACTCCTGGACGCAGCAACCCGTATCCTCCGTATTACAAGTGACGCCATGTGCATGAGGATATAAACCTGTGACAACCGTTCCTCGAGCCGGGCTGCACAGGGGACAGCTTGTGTAAGCATTTTCAAACAACACACTCTCGGCGGCCAGTTGGTCCAGGTGAGGCGTCTTGCAGGGCGTTGCCCCATAGGCGGCACATTCAGCCAGGTTCTGCTCATCCGTAACGATAAGCACAATGTTCTTTCCGGGGGTAGGCGTCATAAGCATACGATGTTAAAAGCTCTGCGACCGTTTCGTCACCACAAGACGACACAGGCTGCCAAGGGAAGAGCCGAGACTCCCTGATCAATCAATGGCCCGTGCCCAGCGAAGCTCACAGTATCCATAGGGTACCCTTCAACCCGACAATCAAACAACATCCCAGCCACAAACACAGTTGTCTAAACGGATACAGCTCCTCTGCTTTCCCGGCGGAAAGCTCCCCTGCCCGGCTGCGCGCAGGTAGCGCCTTCCGGCTGTGATTTATTTTTAAAAAGCTTTACTGAGAGACACAGAGAACAACAACAAATCCACCCTACAAGGGTCACTGCGACATGTAGGGTAAATCCCCGCCAGATCGCTTATCAAGAGGGGGTTTGGCACAACACTTGCAGGTTTTGGCTTGTTAAATCCCTGCCTGTCCTTAGGTGTGCCATAGCAGCATCACCCTGCATCATACTCTCATAATCCCGCACTCTCTCGACTCATCAGGGGCTCTACTGCGCCTGTGGAAATGACTCAACCATGACATCCCTGGAGCACATCGCGAACATCGCCGCGCTGATCATTCTTGTCCTGACTCCGATCATGTTCATCGCGCTTTTCTGGATGGTGCATATCCTCCCCGAGAAGATCGCCCACAAGAAAAACCACCCCCAAAAGGAGGCGATCAAGATACTCGTTTACATGTCGCTGCTCTTCGGCGGGATGCTCTGGCCTATCGCCTGGGTATGGACTTATCTGAAATCCCCGCGCCTGAAGATCAGTCAGAATGAAATCCGTCTCGACGCCCCCGAAGGGCACGTCACCGAGACGATGACCGAGCTTTCCGAAACGACTGTCGAAGACAAGCCGCAGGACGAGGCTGTGGTAAAAGACGAGATCCCCCTGGCCTGGCGCAAAGAAATCGAGGCCCTCAACCTCCGCCTAGAGTCCATGCGACGTGTGGCGGAGGAGTACGAGGAAGCCCGCTCGGCCCTCGCCAATCTGCAGGCCAAAGCCTCCGGAGACACTTCCAGCCCGAACCAACCGAAAAAAGCCTAAGCCATGGAACTGATCTTTCTCGCCCTCTATGTAGGCTTACTCTACCTGCTGGTTAAAAAGCTGAAGTGGATACCGTGGAACGCCATTACACTGGTCGTCTCCGTCACCATCCCGGTCGTTCTCATCTGTACAGAGATTCTCCTGCTGAATCTTTCCCAGCCCGCCTCCACCGAGCTCCGCGTCTTCCACCGCATGGTGGACCTCATCCCGAGCGTCGAAGGGGTCGTCAAGGAAGTCCCCGTCGAGCCCAACCAGCACGTCAAAAAAGGCGACGTCATCTTCCGCCTCGACCCGGTACCCTTCCAGAGCAAAGTGGATTCGCTCAAGGCCCAGCTCGTACAGGCTCAGCAGAATGGCAAGAAACTCGAGCAGCAGCTCGTGATTGCCCAGAGCAAGCTCGACTCGATCGACGCCAAACTTGCCCTGGCACGCCAACGCTCAGGCGAGTACACGAGCCTGGCCGACAAGGGTGCGGGCAACAAGTTTGACGTGCAGGACACCGTGACCAAGACGGAGGTCCTCGAAGCCGATCGCGCCGCCGCCCAAGCCGAATACCAGCAGGTCGTCGAGGACCTGAACGCCAAGGTCAATGGCGTCTGGGCAGAAGTCGCCCAAATCGAAGCCGACCTCAAGGGCGCCGAGTGGAAGCTTGAGCAGAGCGTGATGCGCGCCCCGGCGGACGGCTACGTCCCCAACCTCCAGATCCGTCCCGGCCAGCGGCTGACAAGCTTTCCCATGACCTCGCCGCAGATTTTCGTGGAAGAGGAGACTTACCTGGTCGCTTACTTTGACCAGAACCAGCTCGTCTATATCGAGGAGGGGGATGATGCCGAGGTCGCTCTGCGCAGCCACCCCGGCCGCGTCCTTCAGGGTAAGGTAGACTACATAGCCTGGATCAACGGCCAGTCTCTCCTGCCCATCTCCACCCTCTCGGCGAACTCTGGCGCGAACATCCTGCCCCCCGTCCAGTACGGCGTACGCATCGAGCTCGACCCCGAGGAGATCAAAGACCTTAACCTGCCGGCCGGTGCCGTCGGTGAAGCCGCCGTTTACACGAAGTTCCTCGAGGAGCTGCGCATCCTGCGCATGATCATCCTGCGCATGAACTCGTACGTCAACTGGCTCATTCTCAAACTCTGATCCAGTGGCCCCGAGCGTTCATTTTTCACCTTTTACACGCGGATGGCTTTCCCGGCTCGTTCCGATCGGGCTGCTTGGCCTGCTCGCCGGGTGTGCCCTGCAGGACGCCCCCAAGAACCCGGAAATCCTCAACACTACCGCCACGGAGCTGGTGATCCCCAAGCAATGGGCGGAGGGCGTCAGCAGTGAGGGCGAGGTAGTCGTAAACTGGCCCGACTCCTTTCAGGACCCGCAGCTCAATGAGCTGATCCAGCAGGCACTGGCCTACAACACGAACCTCCAGGCCGCTGAGGCACGCATGCAGCAGGCCGCCAGTGGAGTAGCCGTTGCCGGCTCAGCCCTCTACCCGAACCTCGCCGGAGACGGCAAAGCGGGCACCCACCTGGGCGGTGCCAACGGTGGTCTGCGCGGTTGGCTGGTTAGCTCCACCTGGGAGCTCGATGTGTGGGGGCGTGTCCGCTACGGACGCCGTGCCGCGATGGAGGAGTACGTCTCCGCACAGTACGACATTGCCTATGCGCGGCAGTCTCTCGTGGCCGAAGTCGCCACAGGGTGGTTTCTCGCCAAGCAGGCCCGCCAGCAGACACTTATCCTGGAAAATGTGATCAAGGCTAGCGAGGAGCTGGTGGAAATCGCCAAGACGCGCTGGGATGTCGGCTCGGGTAATGAGCAGGACTACCTCACCGCGAAAGCCAGCATCAATGAGTTTCGCAGCGAGCTGGAGCAGACCCGCCTCGCGTACAAGTCCGCGGTGCGGGCGCTGGAAGTCCTAGTCGGGCACTACCCGGCTGCGCAGTTGGACGTCACCCCCGAGCTGCCCGATACGCTGGAGCCCATCCCCACCGGACTGCCCGCAGAGCTGCTGGACCGCCGCCCGGATATCCTCGCCGCCGAGCGCAACGTCGCCTCGAAATTTAACCTCGTCGGATCAGCCCGCGCGGCCCGCCTGCCGAAGATCAACCTGACCGCCGCAGTCGCCTCGCTCTCCAGTAACTTCTACCAGCTGCAAAACATCTCCGACCCGCTGATCAATGTCGGAGCGAACCTTATCGCTCCTATCTATATGGGTGGTGAGCTGCAGGCCCGCCAGGAAGGCGCAAGCGCCCAACAGCGCGAAGCCATGGCCCAGTACGCCACAGCGGTGCTCAACGCCTTCAAGGAAGTCGAGACGACCCTCAACACGCTGGAAACACTGGAGCAGCAGAGCTCCTACCTGAACACCGTGGTCGACGACACCTCGCGCACGCTCAAGCTGGCCGAGCTCCAGTATGAGGTCGGACAGACCGGCATGTACTACGTGACGCAGCTCCAGGTGGACCTGAGCGAGGCCCAGCTCAACCTGTTGTCCGTCCGTACCCAGGCTTGTATCAACCGGGTGCAGCTCCATCTCGTGCTCGGAGGCGACTTCGGAATGCCCGAGACCGACGAGGAGGCCATCGACGGCCCGGCCAATCCCTTTAACATCTCCGGCCTGATGCCCGAGAAAAGCACCGCCCAGCATACGCCCGACACGCAGGAGGCCGAAACGGCTCCGACCACGGTTAACTAAGCGGTCTACCGAGGATGGCTATAGCGCACCTGCCCCGGCAGGCTTGAGACTGCCCCTTAGCGGTGATTGGGATACTCGACCGTACGCTGAGGCGTTGGCTCAGGAGGCTGGCTAAGAATCTCTGCCCCAGTCTCACCGACGGCAGCCATCCGGTCCAGCAGGCGCTGCTTCAGCTGCTCGCGCAGTTCGGCATGAGACTCCAGAGCGACCAGATTCAACAACTCGTAGGGATCAGTCTGTAAATCGTACAGACACATCTCCGTGTAGGCCGGAGCCGTGGGCTGGCTGGTGTACTCATCAGAAGATTTAACGGCGTATTTCCAGCGGTTCGTGCGCAGAGCGCGCCCCGGCGACATGCCGATGTCCCCGAACTGAATAAGCGATTCCTCCGGCCAGTGCGCCGTCTCATTTCGCGTCAGCGGAAGCAGACTGCGCCCCTGTACCTCGGCCGGTATCTCTATCCCGGCGCTGGCCAACAGGCTGGGCATCAGATCGACCAGGCTGGCGGCCTCGGAGCGCTCACCGCCCCCGTCCCAGAGCGGCCCCCAGATGGCAAAGGGTACGCGTACGGAGGCCTCGTGCGGGCTGCGCTTGTACTCGGCGTTACGGGTTTTGAAGTGGCAGCCGTGGTCACTGATAAAGGCGACAATGGTGTTCTTATCCAGGCCGGTAGACTCGAGCGCGTCCATCACGCGGCCAAGGGCCTCGTCCAGACGCTTGATCATCCCACAGTAGCCCGCCCAATGCCCGGAGGAACTCCCGCCCAGCGCGCGCAGGTCGGGCGGTAGCGGCAGATCGCGGTAAAGCTCGGCCTGTCCGTGCGGGGCCGGGTAAGAGTCGTCCGTATTCTGGTGATGCGGTTCGAGGAAGGAGTTGAAAAGCAGGAAGGGTTTGCGGTCGGCCTCGGGCTCACTGGCGCGTTCACCGATGTAGCGGACAATGGCGTCAGCCATCGCATCCACACGGTAGCCGGGCAGCTGCACCTCCTCGTTTTCCTCGTTCCACAGGCGAGCCGAGTAGGGCCCGGAGGTCATCTCCACGCAATTAGCGCCCAGCCAGTCCTGGTAACCGGCCCGCGACTCGGCGGGGACAGGCCCATCGTCTTTCGCGTGGCTCAGATGCCACTTACCGATGTAGCTGGTGCGGTATCCGGCTTCACCCAAAATTTCAGCCAGCTTGGGCGACTCCGGCTTCAGGGCGAAGCCGTTGCGCCAAACCCCCGTCGTGGTCGCATACTGCCCAGTCTGCAGGCAGCTGCGAGCTGGGCCGCACACCGGCTGCGGGGTGACACCGTGCTTAAAGAAGGTCCCCTTCCGCGCGAAGCGGTCGAAGTTCGGAGTCAAGCCGGCGGGGTTGCCATTCAGGCCCAGCGTGTCCCAACGTTGCTGGTCCGTGAAGAAAACGAGGATATTAGGCTGCATGGATAGCTCCATTTTTCCACAGTGCTCCACTCAAGCAATAGCAATCAGGGACATCTTTATTTAATATTAAACGCACAGACGAGTCGTAGCCGTAGATGAGCCACTCTGACCCCGGCACGAGAAGCTCACACCCAGCTCAGTCTCCCCGGTGAGCCACCTCTCGACTCTGTTCGCTGTATCCAAACAAGCCCGTCACGCTATCCTAGGCATAGGGCACCTTCGTGTTTATATAAAATAAACAAAAAGAAGTCCGATGGGTCTGATTTCGGCTAAATCGTCGTTTATACGCGCATATCATCAGTCAAGATGCCTATTTCTCATTGAGAAAACAGGTATTCTGGGCGAATATTGCGTTCACAATAAAAGAACACTTACCCCCTCAAATATGCCCCGCGTTAACACTCTCGACAAAAGCCTGTCTATCATGGAGGCGGTATTTCAGGCTCCAGATGGCATCGGGACACGCGCACTGGCCGCAAAGCTGGACCTGAACGTCGCGACCGTTCACAACATCGCCCGCACGTTCTGCGAACGTGGCTACCTGCGGCAAGACCCAAAGACCAAGCTCTTTCACCCCGGCGCCCGCATCCCGCTCATGGGTCGCCATCCCTCCGGGCTGCGCCCGCTGACCCTTGCAGCCGGCCCGTTCGTCCGCGAAGCCGCGGACATCCTCAACGAGAGCGTCCTGCTCGGCGCCATCGACCACGGCCGCATCATCAACCTGCAATACATCCCCAGCAAGCAGGCACTCCGGGCCCACGAGCCCGAGGATGTGAGCGACCACTCGCACTGCACGGCTTTCGGTAAGGTCCTCCTGGCCTCCCTCCCCGAGAACGAGCTGGAAATCTACCTTCACCATACGCCCCTGGCCGCCTTTACGCGAAACACGCTCAACTCCGTCGATGCCCTGCGGGCAGAGCTGGTTAACGTGCGCCAGCAAGGGTACGCAAAAACGAGGGATGAATTCTGCGAAGGCATCAGCGCGGTAGCCGTCCCTATCCACAGCCCCTGGGGCCACGTCATCGCCAGTATCGGCACCAGCGCCCCCTCGCTGCGCATGAACAAAGACGGCCTCTTCGACAAGTGCCTGAGCACACTCAAAAAAGCCGCCCAAGAGATCGAAACCGTCTGGGGCCAAAGCGTGAACGCCACCCCGGCCTCTTAAACGCAACCACCCACCAACTCCTTTCTCCATGAAGAACCTCACTCTCGAAGTATCCCTCAAACCCTTTTACGGGCTCAGTCTGGAGCAAACGCGCGCCTGCTGCGATCAGGCGCTTGAGCAGTGGTCCATGCTGATCAAAGACAGCGAATGCGTCTCGATCATGTTCTGGGCCTCCGATGGCTCGGAAATCCTGGACTACACCGGCGACCTCGACAGCGAGATGGAATGGGCACGCTACATCGGCAACGGCAACGCCCATGTCCACCCTCAGATACCGACTGACCCGGAAAGCATATCGCTGCACGCCCGCTCACACCTCTACCGGAAGGACGCCCGCCCCATCACGTACCGCCGCTTCGCCGAGATCGCCCGCTGCTGGCGCGAGGCCGTAGAGGCGCTTGGCAAGCCTGTGCGCATCGGCACGACCTTTGACCCCGGCGGCGAGTTCGCCCCCTCCAGCTTCAAGTACGAGCGCCACCGCGAGATCTGCCTCGCCGACACCATGGGCAAGGCCAGCTTTGTCTGCTGCTACGGCATCCTCAACGCTGATCAGCGCCCCTACGCGGGCTTCCCCGAGGGCATCCCGCAGGACACGAGCATGGGAACCTTTCTCGGGCGTCAGTTCCAGCATCTGGCCGCGGACATCGGGTTTGATTTCATCTGGCTGTCCAACGGGTTCGGGTTCGGGATGGAAACCTGGATGACGCGCGGCCCGCTCTTTGACGGGGAAAACTTTACCCCTGAGCAGAGCACCGAAATCCGTGAGAAGATCCTCAAGTTCTGGCGCGACTTCCGCGCCGAGTGCCCCACGCTGGGCATCGAAACGCGTGGCACAAACCTCAGCACAGGCACCGACCTGGCCAGCGACGCGACACCGCTGCGCGAGATCTACTCAGGCGGCTTCGATTTCGAGCCACCGCCCAACTCACCCTGGGCCGCGCTGAACAAAGACTTTGGCCTGGAGGTCGCTGGCTACCTCAGCCGCATCGTGGAGCTTCCCGCCGGGAAGGAGATTCCTTTCCGCTTCTACATCCATGATCCATGGTGGCTCAACAGCCCGTGGCTGGACCGCTACGAACGCCAGCCGCACGACATCTATCTGCCGCTAGCCGTCAGCCGCATCGACGAAAACGGCAGCATACAAGCTCCGCAGAAGCTGAACCTCCTCAGTATCGACGACTCCTACGGCCACATGCCCGACGCAGTCCCGGCAGAAGCTTCCCCCCACCTGCTGCGCGCCTTTGAGGAGCTACCGGACACGCCCGGCCCGCTGGTATGGCTCTACCCGTTCGAGCAGCTCCATGACGCGATGTTTGAAAAACCGCACCGCCCGGAGCGTCTGTTTCAGACGGACTGGTTTATGCGGGAAGCCATCAACAACGGCCTCCCTCTGAACACGATCGTGAGCACCCGCAACTTTGACAGCGAAGCCGTCAGGCAGTCGCTTGAGGGCCGCATCCTCGTCTCCCCCGCGCCCTTTGACGCCGCCACCGAAAGCTTACTCATCGACTGGATCGAGTCCGGACAAAGCGCAATCGTCTATGGACCGCTGGACAACGCACCGACCCTGCGGAAGCGCCTGGGGCTGGCGCAGGCCGACGCCCTGAGCGGCGCGACTGAAGTCTCCACAAATCTGGAGGCCATCGACAACGCCACCAGCGAAGAACCCTGCAAGAGCTTCGTGCATCGCCCCGTGATGTCGGGTGGGGGTTTAGCCGAAACACCCAGCGACGATAAACCAGCTCAAGCCACTGCAACTATCGACGGCCAGCGCCGCGCTCTGGCGGCCTTCTACCGCTCCGACACCGGCGGACGCCTGTGGTGGCTGCGCGGCCCACTGCCGCTGAGCATCAGCAAGACCGAGCACCTGCCGACTCCCGATGCACGCGGCACTTGCTTCGACTTTGGGCAGCTCAACAGGCAGGCCCTGTCTGATCTGGGCTGGAGTATCGCATTTAACCGCCGAAGCATCACCCAGACAACGCCGGTTGTATCCATTCATCGCTACAGCAACGGTTGGTTCTTCTCCGGCTGTCACTCGGACACCACAGTCGAGCTTGCGCTCGGCACACCTTTCGGAGCTCCGCTGCTTCTGGGCACAGAGACATGGATCGACGACAATCGCGCAGCCTATCGGCCCCAGCGCGGCTGGCGCTACGAGTGCCGCGTCTTCGTCGAGCAGCCAGGCAGCAGCCTCGTCAGCCACAAGGAAGAACTGCCCGGACAGGTCTGGGTCAAGCGCCGCATGTGGGTACACGGCCTCAAGGATGCGACCTTGCGGTTTTTCCCGCCCACCGGTGCCGGCGAGGTCACGTTTTGGCACAATCCCGAGTGGCCATATGTCACCGGCAACACCGTCCCCTACGAGGCATCCACCACCGCTCATGGCCAGCTGTTGACCACGACACAACCGGCTTCCGGCACGGTGCTCATTTCCTGGTAAGAGTCCGCATTTTCAAACCTTAAATACATAACCATAGAAGCAAACATCATGTCTGCCACGCAAACCACCCCCCTGCCGACCAAGGTCGAGCGCATTAACCCGCTGAAAGCCCGCGTGGGCCTGCTCGGCATCGGCCACCATGTGTACTGGCCGCAGTTTGACGGTCTGCTCGACGAGATGCACCGCAAGCTCGGCGTGCTCAAGGGTCTGCTCGAAGACAATGCTGTCGAGGTCGCCGAGTTCGGGATGATCGACAACGCGCAGGTCGCCTACGATGCCGTGCCCGCCATCAAGGCCGCCGACATCGACGTGCTCTTCATCGACATGGTGACCTACGGCACCTCCTCCACCTTTGGCGTGCTCTGCCGCGAGATCAAGGTGCCGATCGTGCTGGTCGCGCTCCAGCCGCTCAAGGCCATGGACTACCCGAACGGCACAACCTTCATGCAGCTGTGCAATGACGACGTGTGCTCGGTCCCGGAGTTTACCGGTGTAGCCGTGCGCTTCGGGCGCAAGGCCCCGCCGTTTATCCTCGGGCACGAGGGAGACGACCCGGCCGCTCTGGCCGAGATCAAGCAGTGGTGCGGCATCGCCAAGGTCCTGCACAGCCTGCGCACCGCCCGCCTCGGCCTGATGGGCCATGTGCTGGAGTCCATGCTCGACATGCACTGCGACCCGACCGCCATCACGTCCGCCTTTGGCGCGCACGTCACCACGGTCGAACCGGGTGACCTTTACAAGCACTACACCGACCCGGATCCGGCCCGCGTCGAGTCCTGGAAGGAGCGCATCCTCGCCTTTTTCGACACGCCCGACCCGGTCTCCGACCCGCTGACCGAGAAGCTCACCGAGCAAGATCTGGAAAACGCCGCCAAGGCCGGAGTCGCCCTGGAGGGCCTCATCGCGGATAAGAACCTCGACGGCTTCGCCTACTACTACGAGGCCGAGCCGGGCTCCGAACTGCGCACGCTGGTGACAAACCTCATCGTGGCCAACTCCCTGCTCACCGGTGGCGGTTTCCCCATGTGCGGCGAGTTCGACATCAAGACCTGCGTGGCCATGATGATCATGGACCGGCTCGACATCGGAGGCAGCTTCGCGGAGTTCCACCCGGTGGACTTCGAGCTCGACAGTGTATTGGTCGGCCATGACGGCCCCCACCACATCAACATCGCCGCCGCCAAGCCCGTTATCCGCAGCCTGAAAAAGTACCACGGCAAGCCCGGCAGTGGCGCGGGCGTGGAGTTCCAGATCAAGGAAGGCCCGATCACCATGCTGAGCATCGGCCAGACCGCGGAGGGCAAGTTCAAGTTTGTCATCGCCGAGGGCGAGTCCGCCCGCCGCCCGATCCCGCCCACGGGCAACACCAATACGCACGGCATCTTCAAGCCCGACGTGCGCACCTTCCTCAAGCGCTGGTGCTCCGAAGGCCCCACCCACCACTTCGCGCTCGGGATCGGCCACCACGCCGACACGATCATCCAGATCGCCGAAATCCTCGGCATCGAGTACGCGCTGACCACCCCCGAAAACTAATTCGCAATACGACCGGCTCCCATGAACACCTCCGAAACCAACCCACAGGCACAAGCTGAGGCGATTCTCGCGCAGCTCAGCTTTGAGGAAAAGGCGACGCTGCTCAGCGGCAACGACACCTGGCACTTCGGAGGCGTTCCGCGCCTGGGGCTCCAGCCCCTGCGCGTGGCGGACTGCGGCCACGGCCTGACCTTCACGGACGGGGGTAAGCAGGCTACCTCCTGCCTGCCCACCGGTGTGACACTCGGCGCAACATGGGACCCGACCATGCTGGAGCAGGCCGGCGAGCTACTCGGGCGCGAGTGCCGCCAGCTCGGCGTCGGCATCCTGCTCGGCCCCATGGCCAACCTTCAGCGGTTGCCCGTCGGTGGCCGGAACTTCGAGACGTATTCGGAAGACCCGCACCTGACCGCAAAAATGGCTGGGGCGCTCATTCACGGCATCCAAAGCACGGGCACGGGCGCCTGCCTCAAGCACCTCGCTGGCTACGCTCAGATCAAGCACTCCTACACCCATACGGTCGAGATCGACGAGCCCACGCTCCACGAGCTTTACCTGCGTCACTTCCGCGACGTCGTCCTGCGTGAGCAGCCCGCCGCGCTGATGACCTCCTACAACGAGCTCAATGGCATCCCCACGGCGCAACACCGGGAGCTGCTGGAGGGCTTCGTACGCGAGGAGTTAAACTTCGAGGGGATGGTCGTCTCCGACTGGAGCGGCGTCCATAGCCCTACGGCTGCTGCCTCTGGCCTGGACCTGGAAATGCCCGGACCTGGAAAATTCCTGACCCCCGAAAAACTTCGCGCCGAGATCGACAGCGGCGCCCTGACCGAGGATCAAATCGACCGCCATGTCCTGCGTCTGCTGACCGCCGTTTTCCGCTACCAGGTGCGCTCGGATCAACCCGCCGAACTGGACACGCCGCGCCACCGCAGCATCGCCGCCAAGGTCGCCGAGGCCGGTATCGTATTGCTCAAAAACGAGAGGAACCTCCTCCCGCTCAAGCAGGACTCGCTCAAGCGCCTCGCCGTCATCGGCCCCAACGCCGCCATCGCCCGACTGGGTGGCAGTGGCAGTGCCTCCGTCACCCCCAGCCATGCCGTCTCACCCCTGGAGGGCCTGCAAACGCGCCTGGCCGATAGTGGCGTGGAGATCGTCTACGCCGAGGGTTGCCCTGCTCATGGCAGCGGACCGGTCCTCAAGGGAGTGTTCGGAGGAGGTCTTAAAGCTGAGTATTTCAACAACACCGAACTCGCCGACGGCCCCGTATGCCAGCTGCAGACGCCCACCATCAACTATGCCTGGGGCTGGGCCGCACCGGCGATTGGCGTCCAGCGCGGCTCCTTTAGCGTACGCTTCACAGGGACACTCCAGCTGCCCGCCCTGTGCGGGGAGTGCCACCTGCTGTACGAGGCCGGTGGCGTGCGGGTGAGCGTCGGTGGAAAGGTTATCCTCGACAGGTGGATCCCGGACAAGAACACCGGATTCGAGGATCGCTTTGGCTCGCACGACATCACGCTCGATCTGCCGCAGGCGGATGAGCCCGTCGAGTTTTGCCTGGAGTTTCGCGCCCTCACCTCGGGTGCTGCCCTGCGGCTGGAAACACGCGACAGCGGTCAAAACCTCCTCCTCGATGAGGCCGTCGCCCTGGCTCGTGAGGCCGACGCCGTCATCGTCTGTGCGGGGCTGTGCAACCGCTTCGAAGGCGGCGGCGGCGACCGCAAAAGCTTTGAGCTGCCGACCGGTCAAGACGAGTTGATCCGCGCCATCAACAGCGCAAACCCGAACACCGTCGTCGTGCTCAACGGCGCAACCGCGATGGCCATGCCGTGGCTGGACGAGGTGCACGCGCTCATGCACGCCTTTTACCCCGGAGAGGAAGGCGGCACGGCACTCGCCCGCCTGCTGCTCGGCGACGCCTCCCCCTCTGGCCGACTCCCCGTCACGCTGCCCCGGAGGCTGGAGGATGTGCCCGCGATGGCCGGCTATCCCGGCAACGAGCAGAGCACAGCCTTTACCGAGGGGCTGATGATGGGCTACCGCTACAACGTCACGCACCCGGAGGTAGCCCCGCTCTTTCCCTTTGGGTTCGGGCTCACGTACAGCACCTTCACCTACGGCGAGCCCCGACTGTCGTGCTCGAAGATGAGCGTGGACCAACCGCTGAGCGTGACGGTTCTCCTCACCAACTCCGGCGATACAGCCGCGCAGGAAGTCGTCCAGCTCTACACGGGGGCAAGCTCCCCCGAGCAGGGACGCCCACGCCTCGAGCTTAAGGCCTTCCAGAAAGTCGCCCTCAGCCCCGGTGAATCGCGCGAGATCAGCCTGACGCTGAGCGCAGCAGATCTGGACACCTACTCGCCCGAGGACAAATGCTGGAAAACCGAAGCAGGCTCCTACACCCTGCAGGTCGGCCCCCACTGCCTCAGCGGACAGACGCTCACCTTTGAGTATTGCTAAAAGGCGACGCCCTGCAAAAGGGCCGCCTCTCAGCCGGAAAACCGCACAGACGGTTGCATGGAATTTCTATCCAGGTGGGCCTCCGCCTGTCGTTACACGCGCCCGCTATTCGACGACGGCCAACGTCAGCCCCTTCTCACTAGCGCACTGACTGAACCCTACCCAACCCCTCGACAATAGACGTACACCACAGCCCGCTCACCGGCGGGTCTCAGTACACGGTCCGCCAACGCATCCGCCCGCTAACACCGGTACGATTCTGTTGACGCCCGGTGGAGTTTTCGCTTGCGTAGGCTGCGTTACCATCCCGTGCCGATCAGCCACACGGCCCTGCGCCAAACACACGCCCGCGCTACGGATGCGATTCCACAGCCAAGGTCCCCATAGTTCAATGGATAGAACCGCGGTTTCCTAAACCGTTAATCCGAGTTCGAGTCTCGGTGGGGGCACCAGTCTATTTTACTACTAAATACGCTGACCAACAGCGATTTACACACATCAACTGGATCTACTTCCCAGCCGCTATAAACTGCGTAAAACCGCCTTTTCGCGTAAAAATAGAGCCCCAATAGAGCCCCAGAATTACCCGCGCTTACTCTCCGAGGCGTTTAGTCCGTATGCCCGGGAGCCCAACTTCTCCTTGTAGAGAGTCTCTACGGCAATAACGCGATTCTTAGCCATCGTACGTGGCAGGGTCCGTAAAACAGTAAAACGAAAGTGCTGTGGAGCCTGTTGGTCCTGCTCGCAAAGCTCGGCCAGTAGCTTATTACCGCCGTGCCCGGTTTTGGCATAGGTCGCCCACCGCCCCCAGAGTCCTTTTTCGCCGTAGGCACTCCCGACGTATTGCTTGCCGTCACGAATATCTAGGATCAGGTAGACGCCAGCCACTGAGCTAAGCAGGTCATACCACTCCCTGTTCGATTGCGGGTGGGCAACTAGCTGCCGAAGCTCACGATAGGTTAAAACGAAATCCTCATACCCCGGAAAGGGCTTAACATACCCAACCGGGCTGATCTCGGCCACTTCCTTAGCTCTGCTCCTGGGACGAAACCACTGATGCCACGATAGCGTGGCCCCTCCCCAATCAATGACCAAGCGCCCCTCTAAATCCCTAAAGCCATCAAGCTTTTCAAACGCGTACATGTAGTGTGGCCTCGGAGACTCAAACATCTGTGGATAAGGGAAGCCACTCGGCGCAGAAAAGCTAGTAGGCCCCTCAACTCCTGTCTTTTTGTAAAGCCCAATGAAGCGTGCCCGCCCCTGCTCCTCTCCCAAGAACGACAATATGTAGGAGCAGTCGTGAAAAACGGGATGCACCTGATAGTTTTGGTAGCAGTCGAACTGCCCATGTTCGATAAGCATCCGCACATCCCACTTGCGCTCAATATGGCGCACAAGCTTCGTGGATTCGCGAAGATAGGGCTCAAACCGGGGTATTTCGCGTAACAGCATCCTACCCGATACGCTGTCCGGCACACTCAAACCATCAAGAATAAACGCGCATTATTTTACGCGTATTACAGGCCTTGGTTAATTCAGCGCGTAATTTGGTAAAATCCCGAAAAGCATGGATTTTAAACAAGCAGTTGGGCAAACCATCCAGCGCACGCGTAAGGAACGAGCGTTTACTCAAGAGAAACTCGCTTTTTACGCCAAGATGAGCGTGTCCGCCCTTTCCCTTATTGAGCGCGGCGAGAACGCCCCTTCACTTTATACCCTGTTTGCCATCGCTAGGGTAATAGGCATTCCCGCAACAGACCTAGTCGCGCAAATAGAAGCCGAGAATCCGGACGTAGATGTTTTCAAGGTGATGGAATAGCCACCCCTAGAAATCAAAGAAATCGGTATCCAAACGCTTAATCTTGTACTCGGTCTTCGTCGAAACACCTAAATCATGCTCGATCATTAGCTCTGCAAGCTTTTCGCCATCAATCAGGATAACCTTCTGCTGTACCCGCTCAGCAAATGCAATAGCCTGCCGAGAAAACGCCGTAGTCGTAATATAGACGCCCTTGTTTGCCTGCTTACCAGCAAGGGCACCGACAAATTCACGTATCTGTGGCTCACTAATGTTATTCTCCGTATACCGCTTGGCCTGCAAATAGATAACATCCAGCCCAAGGCGATCCTCGTTTATAAGACCATCAATCCCGTTATCTCCGCTTGCTTTTGTCAGAAATCCTGATGCCTCTCGTGACCCACCATATCCCATGCGGATCATTAGGTTCAGAACGAGTTGCTCAAAGCCTACAGGACTAATTTCTTTCACCTTCTCCAGCAATTCGTCAGCAAGAGCTACCTGCATAGCAGCAAAAGCCTCCGCCATTTGGTCTTCTGGCGTGCCTGATGTCTCGGCAGTGTTATTAACTGGACTGGAGGTCTTGCTTTTTCTGGCACTTTTTTCCTCCCACTCTCGGAAACTATCAAATTTTCGCAAATAGGTACGGTCCATTTGCTCGGGTGGGGACTGTAACTCCTTTTGGCCGTGCTCAGTAATATCGTAATGTCCCCGCTTTACTCGCTTAAGAAGACCGGATTTATACAGGTCGTAGACCGCCCAGCTTACACGGTTATGCAGTCTAGTTTCTGTACCGCTAGGAAGTGTCTCAGCGCTCTCATCCGGCGATACGCTGAAATAATCGACGACCAAAGGTTCGATCTCTGAAATCTTATGCACTCCCTTCTCGGCGATAAATCGGAGAACAGGGAGAGTCATTTTGTCGTATGGAGGTAGCGGCATTTTTTAGTAGGATAAAATCTATACCCAGTCCTTACAAAGTAATTCTGCCTGCTTAAGCACTGTCTGGACGGCCTCAGCCTGCAAGTCGGGTGGGTATCCATGCTTATTAAGAATGCGCTTAACCAACACGCGGATTTTAGCTCTAGCACCTTCCTTCAGGTGCCAGTCGATGGTCGTGCTTTTGCGCACCTTAGAAATCAGCTCGGCAGCGATAACTTTCAGCTTTTCGTTGCCCATGACATCCCGAGCCGTGCCGTTTGCAGCCAAAGCATCATAAAACGCAACTTCGTCATCCGTTAGTCCAAGCTCTTCCCCCCGCCTAGTTGCAGCATCGAGATCATGGGCAAGTCTGATCAACTCCTCGATCACCTCTTGCGTCGCAATGGCCCGATTGTGGTAACTGTTAAGGGTTTTTTGCAGTCTATCGGAAAACTGCTCAGATTGAACAAGGTTACGCTTGGCCCGAACCTTAATCTGATCCTTTAGGAGTTTCTCCAACAACTCTGCCGCCACATTCTTGTGTTTTAGGCCCCGTACTTCAGCAAGGAATCGGTCATCTAGGATTCCGATATCGGGCCTTGCGAGGCCTGCTGCGGAGAATACATCGATGACATCGCCGTCGGGCGCAATTGCCTTGGATACAAGCTGGCGGACAGCCGCATCGATCTCTTCGGGGGACCTCTGCCCTTGGAGAGTTTTCTTATTCAGTGCTGCGGATATAGCCTGAAAGAATGCGACATCATCGCGAATTTCGCCAGCAGCTTCACTGGCAGCACATAGCGCGAATGCATGCGACAATTCCAAAGTAGCCTGTGTGAATCTCGCCTTACCTTCAGCAAGCTGTAAGACATGCTCTTGCCCTGAAGGCAACAACGCGAGTCTCTCCGCTGGCGTGCCTGAAGTCCACTTTGACCAATCAAAGCCATGCATCATGTCGCAGACGACTTCGTGCTTCTCGCGCATAACACCGATCGCACGATCAGTGTCGATGGTCGGGCTTCCCGTACCGCCACTATCCGTGTATGTAGCCAGAGCACGCTTTAATTGGTCCGCCAAGCCAAGGTAATCAACGATGAGACCGCCCGGTTTATCCTTAAAGACACGGTTAACACGGGCAATGGCCTGCATTAGGCCATGACCTTGCATCGGCTTGTCCAGGTACATTGTGTGCATACAAGGCGCGTCAAAGCCCGTCAGCCACATATCGCGCACAATCACGATACGAAATGGGTCTTTCGTATCCTTGAAACGCGTAGCCAGTTTTCGGCGCTTATCCTTGGTACGGATGTGCTGTTGCCACTCAGGGCCATCCGAAGCACTACCCGTCATGATGACCCTCGCAAGACAGTCCTTTTGGCGCTCAGCTTCGACATCGTCATCTTTTGCGCTGGCCCATTCTGGACGCAGCTTAATCAAGGCGTTGTACATATCGACGCAGATACGACGGCTCATGCAAACGATCATCGCCTTGCCCTCCATCGCCTCTGTACGTCGCTCGAAATGCTGAACTAAATCCTGTGCGATTAACTCAACCCGCTTTGGATCACCCACAAGCGCTTCCAACGCTGCCCACTTGGTTTTGATCTTTTCCTTGGCGGTAAATTCCTGCCCTTCGGTTATCTCGTCAAACTCCTCATCCAGCGTCGGTAGAGCCTCTCGGTTCATGCGAAGCTTGGAGATGCGACTTTCGTAGTAAATCGGCACGGTGGCACCGTCGTGCACGGCACGCTGGATGTCGTATACGCTGATGTAGTCCCCGAAAACCGCTCGTGTATTGGCGTCCGTTTTTTCAATGGGCGTCCCCGTAAATCCGATAAAGGTAGCTCCGGGCAAAGCTTGTCGCATACTGACAGCCAACCCGATACGCCTTTCGCCTGTTTCCTTATTAACTCGGACCTTAAATCCATATTGCGAGCGGTGCGCCTCATCCGCAATTACGACAATGTTGCGGCGATCACTCAGGGCTGGCATATCTTCGCCCGTCTCGGGAAGAAACTTATGAATAGTGGTAAAGATCACCCCTCCGCTATTTCGGGTCAGCAGCTCTCGAAGCTCCTCGCGACGATCAGCCTGTAAAGGCGTCTGACCTAGAATTTCGTGGCAACGCTGAAACTGCCCGAAAAGCTGGTCGTCAAGGTCGTTGCGGTCGGTCAAGACAACCAGCGTGGGGTTCTGCATCACCGGATGCCGGATGATACGCCCCGCGTAGAAAAGCATGGAAAAGCTCTTACCGCTGCCTTGGGTATGCCAGACGACTCCCGCACGCCGGTCACCCGACTCGCCACGCGTGCCCTCATCCTGGCCCATACCGCTGGCCCGGATAGTTTCATCGACAGCGGCATTCACCGCATGAAACTGATGGTAGCCAGCAATGATCTTATGCAGGCGGTCGCTATCGGTATCTTCCTCGAAAAGGATGAAATGCTCCAGCAGTGTCAGAAAGCGGCGCTGATCGAAGACACCGCGTATTAGAGTCTCAAGCTCCAGCGCGGCGTCAGGCGCGTCCTCTAGCCCGCTTACAGTACGCCAGACCTTGAACCACTCTTGATTCGCTGTCAGCGAGCCCATGCGAGCTTCCAAGCCGTCAGAAACAACGAGAGTTGCATTATAATGCAGCAGCGACGGGATTTCAGCCTTATACGTCTGGAGTTGCCGGTAGGCTGACCAGATCGTGGCATCTTCGTTCGCCGCATTCTTGAGCTCAACGACAGATAGCGGAAGCCCATTTACATAAACGACGATATCCGGGCGACGCTCATGGCCATTTTCGACCACAGTAAATTGGTTAACGACCAACCAGTCGTTTCGTCCGGGATACGCATAGTCGATCAGTTTAACATGATCGCCCGCAATCGAACCGTCGGGCCGCCTGTACTCCACCTCGATCCCATCCCGCAGCATCTTGTGGAAAGTACGGTTGGTCTGTACAAGCGAAGGCGTCGCAATGAGCTTTACCTTCCGTAAAGCGTCCTCCTGCGCCTCAGTAGGAATTTTCGGGTTCAGCCGCGATACTGCCTCACGAAGCCGCTTCTCCAGTAACACCCCACTAAACGACTCCCGCTCCGACGGCCCCGCTCCGGGAGCAAACTCCGGTCCATGACCCACCGCATACCTCAGCTCCCCAAACCAAGCGAGGGCTGCATCTTCGACTGTGGATTCGTTAAGAAGCATATCAACAAAAATCACTTGGTTTCTTCGTGTGTAGCAAAGAGAAATGTAGTCAGCGTGGCGGCAGCACCTACTGCTAAACGCGCATGCCGAGGCTTTAATCCAACTGCTTTGCCATCCTTGCCATGACCGGTACCGTACAAATTTCTTAACTCACCAAGCCCATTTCCAATAGAACCTAAATTGCTTAGTATTCGCTTGACGACATCTGCACCCTTTACCGACTTAGAAATCCCCTCTGGCACCAAGTTAAGTTCTTTAAGGGTCATTTTTGTCAAAGTCTGCACATCGGGCGAGCCTTCTACTGGTTGGCCTCTTTCACTAAGAATAGTGCGACAACAGGTCTCTATTAGCTCCTTAGATGTACCAATTGCTAGCGATGGGTCCGCATCAATTGAGCCCTCGATCCTGGCAATTTGCTCGATGAGATGCTTTGCATCGAATGTAGCAGCGACTTCCTTCAGATCATCCAAGGTAGATGTCCCAGCATTTCTGACAATCCGCCTACCTGTCCAATGAAAGCCATCACAACCAAGGCCCCATTTTAACTTATCAAATACCTCCGTCGATCTTTCCTTGTCGTTATTTGCATCATCATTCGCAAGCCTTTCAGATTCATACAGCACCGACTCGAAAACTTTTAATACCCGAGCCACTTGGCCACCGTCGCTCCACTCTATAGCCTTGTAGTACCTTTCAACCAAGGCACGACGCTGTCCATGTACTGGCGGGTCATAGCTCAAGTCACATAGTATCCTTGCTGCGTCAAACGCATCAGCAATCTCGCGAAGAACCCAATTAACCATGTATTCACGAAATAACTGACGTGTTTTGATACTAATAATATCTTCACTCATCACCGGTTAATACGTTTAGTTTTGCGAGAGCATGTAGAGCAAGAGTGCAATTCCGGCAAGTGCAACAACGCCTTCTTGATTGCTCTTCCGATGCTCCAACTGCGCCCTTTTCTGCTGAACTTCTTTTGAAAACTTATCAACCTCCCTTTGGAGCGATGCCAGTGCGGACGCTGCATCGCTCATGTCTAGCGATATATACGTGATTCCAGCAAGAAAACCGAGGTCCTTTATGTCAACTGTGCTAGCAACCAATGGCACAATTCTCTTGTTTGCTCTCCTCGCATGACCAACTTCTTGCCCTACCGACATAGCCCTATTGACCGTCCGATCGGTAATAATCACTAAAACCAAATCAGACCCATCAATCCATGTAGCAATTTGCTCCCATGCTTGATTCCCAGGACGGTGAGCATCCTCCCAATAAATAACCTCAGCTTTATCCTTGATTGATTCTGAGACCTTCCAAACAAGCGCCGTATCGGCCACACTATAGCTAATAAAAACTTTCATTGCACAACGATCTATTGGTTATATTCCCATCATTTTACGAAACGAAGTCGTATTAGGTTTTGGTTTCCCCCTTCCACCACGGACAACACCCTTTACCGTCCACGCAGGAACATTGGCCTTTTGAATGTTTGTCAAATCGGGGTTTTTCGTGAGCGCATTTTGAATGAAAAAGGGTTCCATCTCATCAATATCGCCCTTGGGCACTTTTTTCTTATTGCCGCCTAAAACTATGAAAAACAAAACCGGAGTCCCTTTATTTCCCTTAAACAAAACTTCGTTATACTTGTTTAGTTTATCCAATGACAGACACTCCTGATACATCGACTTTGTCGCCTTACCCACATACCATGGTTTGTGCCCCCTCCCCGCTTTCAACGCAAAGACATAGCAACCTTGCTTGCCAGCCACCCGTGCGACGTCCGGATCATCCCAAAATGTCTTGGATTCTTTTTTTTCCGATATGCTTACCCGACCCAGTGCTAGCCTTCTGATAGGGTATTACATAGGGGCATACGATCTCTAATTCTTTTGCCACGATAAATTAATCCCCTCCTCTACTAAGTAGTTTCGGCAGCAGCGTGTCGCGGAGGGTTTCCAAGTTGCGGGATTGGTGTATGTTTAAGTGGATTTGATCGATATATAGCTTAATCTGCCGGTTAAATGCCTCGGCGATCTCCTTCCGTGGCAAGACTATTTCATATGCGGAAATATCCTTCCAGTTAGTACGAGGCATTTTGGTCCCAGTAGAAGCCAAATCCGTGTAGTTCACAAGCTCGTGGCTAGACAAGTGGCAAAGCGCGAAGCCCAACCATTCAGGCCCTTTTGGCGTAATGACGAGAATATCAGTTGAGCAGATACCAGAAACGGCTGGGACGCCAACTTTGTGGAAGTAAGGACGAAGCTTACCAAATAGAATATCCCCCTTGGCAAAGTGGAGCTTACCGGAAGCTATACCCTCAGATCTACCCCATGAGTCCAGAGCGATGCATCGGCGTGGCATGTGTTCAAGTGCGATGTAAGGCAATTCGACATCAATTTGCTCGGGCTTAATGCTCCTGCGTGAGTTATCGGCAATGTCTCTAATTTTTACTACTTCCCAGCCCTGCGG
The DNA here is from genome assembly GCF_019603315.1 of Ruficoccus sp. ZRK36. Classification (NCBI taxonomy): domain Bacteria; kingdom Pseudomonadati; phylum Verrucomicrobiota; class Opitutia; order Puniceicoccales; family Cerasicoccaceae; genus Ruficoccus; species Ruficoccus sp. ZRK36. The sequence continues at coordinate 1,168,599 of NZ_CP080649.1, read as the reverse complement.
GATGGGGCCGAGGGGGGAGTCTTGGAAGGTGGAGGGGAAGAGCGCGGCGGTGGCTGGGTCGAGGCCGGTAGGGGCTTTCCCGTCGAGCTTGGCGCGGACGGGGTCGAAGTCCACAAACCAGCTCTTAAAGAGGGCCCTCGCCATCTGTTCGAGCGTGGCATTCATCCGGCGGTTAAGCTCGATTTTATCATCCAGCGTACCGAGAATGTGAGCAATGCGCTTCTGCTCCGCCAGTGGGGGTAGCAAGGTGGGCAGACTTCGAATCGTAGGAAGGTTAAGGCGCTCGGCAACAGAGCCATCGCGGAAACCAAGGATATGCCGCGCCATGACCGATGAATTCAACCAGTACTTCAGAAATCGCGAGTCTATCCTTGTAGACTTTGGCCGAATAAGAACCATTCGCTGGCCAAGGCAGACACGAGTCTCCTTTGGAACTTCGGCCGCAATGCCAAAGTATGTACCTTCCCTGCTGTACAGTAGATCGCCGTAGCGAGGCTCAGTTCTTTTAATACGAGTCGCGTATGTTTCTTCTGAAACCTTTGCAGCTTCTTCCCTGCGAAAAACCCCAGTGATGATATCCTGAGTTCGAACGACATAGGGACCAGAATCCGTCAGTTTCGGTGTTGAGTGAGGGCAATCAAATATCCCATCGCAGACATTTTCGAGCGACGACCAACTCCAAGTGTCTGGTCCCGAAAAACCAACAGGAACATGCAGCGTTTTTTTCGTCTTCACGTTAGCCACCATAGCCCAGCTCCTTGAGGTTCTGCCGAATGGCGGCTTCGAGTTTGGCGGATTCGGCGAACTGGGCGTCGAGCTCGGCCACTAGGCGCGGCATCTTCTCCTCGAAGGGCTCGCCATCGTCCTCGGTGGCCTCTGCCCCTACGTAACGACCCGGCGTTAGGACGTAGCCGTGGCTGGCTATTTCATCCTTGGTGGCAGATTTGCAGAAGCCGGGGATATCTTGGTAAATCCATTCCGGGTCGGGATCAACAATTGCAATAGCATCGCCGTGCTTTACCTCACCCATCGGAATATCAAGACGCCAGCTATGGTAGGTACGAGAAATGCGCGCGACATCCTCGTTAGTTAGCTCGCGATGGACGCGGTCGAGCATAGAGCCCATCTTACGGGCATCGATAAAGAGTGTCTCGCCCCGGCGGTCACGCGCTCGTTCCGGCAGATCGTCCTTTTCGCCCGAGCTAACGACACGGGCCGACTTGTCCTTAGTCAAAAACCAGAGGCATACAGGAATTTGGGTAGAGTAAAAGAGCTGGCCGGGGAGCGCGACCATGCAGTCCACCAAATCGGCCTCGATGAGGGCGCGGCGGATGTCCCCCTCGCCGGACTGGTTAGAGGACATGGAACCGTTAGCGAGAACGAAGCCCGCGCTGCCACCCGGCGCAAGGTGATGAACAAAGTGCTGCACCCACGCGAAGTTGGCATTTCCTTTCGGCGGGGTGCCGAATTGCCAACGCACGTCGTCGTCCTTGCGGAACCAGTCGGAGTCATTAAAGGGCGGGTTGGCGATAACGTAGTCGGCCCGCAAATCGGGGTGGAGATCGCGCCGGAAGGTATCAGCATGCTCAGGACCGAGGTTTGCCTCGATACTGCGAATCGCGAGGTTCATGGCGGCAAGGCGGCGCGTGGTGGGATTGCTCTCCTGCCCGTAGACAGCGATGTCCCCGATGCGCCCGCCGTGCTCCTCGATGAACCTCTCGGACTGCACAAACATGCCGCCCGAGCCGCAGCAGGGGTCGTAGATGCGGGAGCCGGGCCGGGGGGCCAGCATTTCGACCAGTAACTGCACGACACAGCGGGGGGTGTAGAACTGGCCACCTTTCTTGCCCTCGGCGCTGGCGAACTGGCTCAGGAAGTACTCGTAGACGCGCCCCAGGATGTCTTTGGAACGGTTTTCGGCGTCACCGAGGCCGATGGTACCGATCAGGTCGATCAACTCGCCCAGACGGTGCTTATCAAGCGCGGGGCGTGCGTAGTCCTTGGGCAGGACGCCCTTGAGCCCCTTATTGTCTCGCTCGATGGCGACCATGGCGTCGTCCACGATCTTGCCGACTTCGGGCTGATGGGCGCTACCTTGGATATATTTCCAACGGGCAGCAGGGGGCACCCAAAAGATGTTCTCGGCCTTGTACTCGTCCGGGTCCTCGGGATCGGCTCCGTCGTAATCGCCCTCGCCCGCAACGAGCTTCGCGTGCATCTCGTCGAAGGCATCGGAGATATACTTGAGAAAAATTAGCCCGAGCACCACATGTTTGTACTCGGCCGCGTCCATATTATTACGGAGTTTGTCGGCAGCAAGCCAGAGCTTGGCCTCGAAGCCGAGGTCGCCGTTGGTCTTCTTCGGGGAGGATTTTTTCTTGGGCGGCATGGCGGAAAACTAGTGGCCCCAGACGTAAAAGCCACGTAAAATAAGAATCCGCACATTGTATTGCTGTCGAGGCGAAAAGTGGGTGTCGAGGGGGGGGGACATGAAGCCAAGTAGGGGTATCAGGGGTAGTCGTTCGTCTTACTGGACCTCTTTGAACGCACCTCACCCCTTTAGCCTATTCCTCTGCTCACCAATCCAACCCCTAATACCCCTACCAGATAATTTCACCACCATTGCCCACTATCTGATACCTGTTTCCGTTTGAGCGGCTAGATTTTATGGTTGTTACATATTCAGGCCGAATCTTCGTAAGATAGCTCAGCATTTTGCCAATCTGCCTTGTATTCATCCAACTAGGCAGCCCCCTGTAGCGGAGCACTTCGTGCACCTCAGCAGCGGTAACTTCGATCTTTAAATTTGTTTCCGAGTGCCCACCGTCGAATTCATCCTCAACGTCAAAATGGCCTTTACGCATTCCGTCGATGATCAAATTCAGCAACTCAAATTCTTGCGACATATCCTCAATCATGCGCTTTACACCTTCGTCGTGGTATGCTGCTAAATCGAAGCGATTCTCCTCATCTCGCAGGTGCGCTGGCGGGTTTCCCCACGATAGCAAATCATGTATAAGTGCAGGCGCTTCCCGCCTGACCGCAGACCAAAGTTTCTCCTTCTCTTTCGCAGTAGCCGCAGGCATAGGCATCTCGAACCGCTTGGTACCTAGGATACTAATTTTATTCATCGACGATTCATCTAGGTGCGGCATGACGGCCAACGATTCCGGCACAGGATTACATGAGATCGTGAGACGCCAAAACGGAGTTACATCAATGGCATCTTTGCCCTTAGGGTGGATGCGGTGCCTCCTGTTAACGGCTATCTCTTTGACCCGTTCCTTTATCCTATCTCGGGTCGATTTATTGTTATCAGAAAACTCGTCTTCAATGACCAAGTGTGCAGCTTCCGCCCAATCGCCGTTAAACGGAGTCGAGCCCGAGACAGCCTGCATCACACGTGCTTCCGTACCGCCAAACAGCAGAGTAAGGATGGACTGAGTAAGGCTTTTCGCGGAAGCCGTCGGCCCCACCAAGGCTAAAACCTGCGCAGGCTGCCAATTGCCGCCGTACAACGACTGCAAGGATAAGGCCAGCCACCATATAAAATACTCATACTGCGTTTCGCCTAACATGCCTACAAAAATGGCCTTGATGGTTTCCCACTCGCCTTGGTGGGGCTCAATGAGGTTCGGTCCACGCGGAACTAACAGCTTTTTGCCGTTCATTTCGTTCAGCCCCTTCGGCATTCCCGCAACATTTAAGACGCAGTCTAATGAAAACCTGAAACGGGCACTGCGTGCGACACTAGCAGCCTGCTCGCCATCGAGACCATAGCGTTTTAGCTGATCGGTCAGGTGCGATTGCGTGTAAGTACGAAACTTACTGTCGGCATCCATCAGCCAATATCGGTTTGATGAATTTTCGTAGTAAACTTCGGGACTCCAACCGTTCCGATAAGCTTCCTCAAACAAGCAACTAGCCTTTACCAAGGGTAATTCGCAGATTTTAAATCCATACTCACCCGGTCTTTCCTCCGGAGACCAAGCCTTCAATAGTTCCACTGCATTTTCGGTACCAGCAGCATCCCGTACCGCATTTGCCAACCTGATCCACAGATCATAGTCAGGGCGATCCGGTATTGCGCCAAGTGCGCACTTTATTTCATCCAGAGGAAAGAGGTTGTATTCGCGAAATGATTCTTTTGAGCCCCCAACAACCAAGTCTCGCTGATCCTTTTCCTCACAAAACTCCAGTGGGAGCTCCCTGCAGTCCTTATTGATATATAATTCGGGATCATAGGACACATACATCCGATAATTTATGCCACAAGGCCCCTCATCAATTTCGAGACCGTGTACTGCACTCAGGTGGCGAACCACTGCCTGTTTCGCCATTAAAGGGTCGGAGTCTTGCGGGACACGAATTAGCCCCTTTACGCCTCTTCCTGATGGTGAAACAAAACAAGAGTATATATGTGGATCCGACATCAATTGGCTTTTCACTTCCTGAACATCAGGAACGTCATCAATGTCAACTTGAAGCAGGCCTGAGAACGGATCAGGCACCATGTCTTTTAATCCGTTCTCAAAAACCCCAGTAGGCATGAGGGATGGCAATTCCATCTTAGCCTTCCTTTTTTTAACCTTACCTTCTGCCTTGCGAACCTTCTGTACAACCTCCTTGTAGATGCCATTTTTTATACCCATCAACGCATCCCAAATGGGCGTATTCTCGAGCGGCACCCTTGAGGGTCCACTACTTAATGGCGGATAGATACTAACCATCCGATCGCCTATTTTTTCATTTACCCCACTGATAATTTGACTATGGTCATTCATGCTGATATCTTGTGTTAATTATACAATACATGTCCCCCAGCCAGATTGGTCCGGGGGACTGTTTGTTGCTGGTCGCCAACAATGGGAACAACGAGCGCTCTTGCGTAGATTAGTTGCGCGCAGTTGACCCAGTTCCACCGGCAATGCGGTAACGCTCCAGCACTCGTTGGACGTCCTTGACGTCGTAGCGCACAGCGCGACGTGAGAAGCGATAACGCGGAAGGTCAAGCCGCTCGACAAAATCCGGGCTCACGCCAAGGCGCGCACAAAGGGCGTCCTTGGTAACGAGTTCGGGAAGTTGTTCGATGGGCTCTCGCTTCATGCGGCCAACCCTAGACCACATAACTAAAAACGAAAGAAATCCAAAAGGTCTTATAGGTGAGACCTTTTGCGCATGCCCGAATCTCCGGACATCATTAGCGTAGCCCACCTCCGCTGCCAGCGCTGAACAGTTTTAGCGCCAAGCCTAAACCCATCGGGCATGTTACTGCATATCATTTCAGGCGTCAGCCTAACCCCTCTTCGGGCCTCCTGTACAGTAAGGTGGATACGGCATGCATGCAGTGCTTCGAATACCTTTTCCCTTAACTCATCAGAAAGATTTTTCATCTCACTCTCCCTCAAACTGCCTGGATCAGGCCGCCGTTTAGTAGGGGTCGCCAGAAGGTACATTGGCCAGCACATCTGCATCGCACGCACAAACCAATAGCGGTCATCGGGGACGATGGTAGCAAATTTATTATTAGACACGCGCATTCGCTCTTCCTCTGCACAAATATGCCCCGTCAGATAAGCCATACGTATGACCTCATCAGAATGCAACTGATCCTGCCTACGAATACATGCGCCTAATCGAAAGTATAGCTCAAGGAGTAACAGTTCACGTTTGTTGAGTTCTTTTTCCTTCTTTGAGCGCGTTATTTCACTTTTTAGCTCTCCTGTAGAATCGAACTCCAAATATGGCATGAACTTTGGGTAGTCTAGGTCGTAGCGTAAGATGAGTTTATGCACGCACTCATATAGCGATTCAAGAGTGGAGACGTCTCCGCAATCATCCTCACAGTTTATGCTCATATAGCATCCACCGCTTTAAGAGTTAGACTATCGGGGGTCAGGCTCCAGTAGGCGGTCGCGTGATCGCGGTAGACGGGCTTGGAGTAGTGCTTGTATAAAGTACCTTGACCAACGTGGCCCATTTGGGCTGCGACCTTCGCGGCGTCCTGTAGCTCGCCCATGAGATAACTGGCGAAAGAGTGGCGCAGCACGTTTTGCTTCCACTCCATGCCCTTGTCGCGCAGGTGTTGTCGAAACGCTGCTAGCCGATTCGGAAAGTTCGGCTTGATGCACGGGCCGGACTCAAAGGCGAAGAAAACCTCCAGCCATGCACGCAACGTAGGACGGATCGTAACATGGCGGTTACTCGGCGTGTTCTTGGTCGTGATATCCGACAGGTCGATAATGTCGTGCGCGAGGTGGATATGCTCCCAGTGCAAGCGCTCGAACTCGCTTTGCCGTAGCCCACCAAAGGCACAAATCACAATGTTAGCAAGGATATCCATTTTCTCGGGCACCTTGGTCGGGTAATTGCCAGTGCGCTTACCTTCCTTACTCTTCGTTTGGTCAGGGCTCCAGTCGAAAAGTATTTGAATAACTCGCGCCAGCTCAGTTGGCGTCCAGATTGCCAGCGACTGTGCTTCGCGTACACGAGGTGGCCTGCCACGCACGGGAATAGAGGCACAGTGGTCGTTATCAACACACCACGCAAAGAAGTTATGCAGCGCAGCGCGATAGTGTCGGCGACTCTGCACGGACAAATCCACCTCCAACACTTCACGCTCGGTTGCGCCTTTCGGCTTAATGCTGGCCTTTAAGGTTCCCAACCAGTCCGCAACTTCGGTGGGACTGATGGCGGCAGGGTGGTGCTGGCCAAAATCCTCAGCGAAGCGCCCCAGCCTCCCGGCGACGTCATTGAGGTGTCGGGGGCCCACTCCTCGATCATCTCTAAGGTGACGCAGGAAGGCTTGCACGAGGTTGGTTACCTTTTCCCCGCTAGAAGTCCGCTGAACGTACGCACGGTAGTGTTTTGCAGCTTCGACAAGGGAAAGTCCTCCGAGCACTTCCTGAGCGTCCAGCGCCTCGCGCTTTAACTCCTCCGAAAGAGCATTGGCCATTTCCACACCGAGGTTCCGAAATTCGGCCACCTTTTCATTGTGGAAGCGCTGGGCCTCTTTCTTCAGCTTAAATTTCCGAACTTTCCACGCGCCTTCCTGCTTGTACTTCACCCGCCACTTTAGATCAGGGCGGGCTTTTTCATTGTACGATTGGAGTACGGGTTCTCCCGGTGCACCTGTTGCCCGTTTCCGTGGACGCCTGCGGTAGTCTTCCATGTTAACGGCACTTAAGCCGCCATAGGAGGGAAAAGTAAAGTCAAAATAGAGCCCCAATAGAGCCCCAGTTTCTTAAGTCATTGAAAATAGGCTACAATTCGAGGCTTCCTAAACCGTTAATCCGAGTTCGAGTCTCGGTGGGGGCACCATTTTTAAATCGTTGTCAAACAACGACTAGAGCCACAAATCCAGTTGCGACTCAAAAAGGCAAAAAAGGGCCTTAAAGACCCCAATTTGGGAAAAAACGGGGAAATAGCCTTCGACGTGACATAAAGTAGATTTTGCAAGGCTCTAGCACGCATAGCGCAGGCGCTTAAATGCTGTGCTAAATTGAGGCATGACATGCACCCTTTTTGCCAACATCAAGAAGTAGCCGCATCGCAGTGGAACAATTAAATTATATTGATATTTCATTGTAAAACTAAAGAGATGTCACATAATTTAATGTACCTCAAACACCAAAACATTGGAATAATGGCAGACACAGCAAGGCAAACGAAATCGCAAGTCGAGACAGGAAGCACATCGGCAACAAACTCTCTCGAGTTCGTCGAATCGACTATTACGAATGAGATCGTGTTAGGCCTTTGTGGACCAATTGGAGCCCCAATCAAAGACGTATCTGAAGCTATTAAAATCGAAATGGAATCGAGGGGATATCAGGTCAAGACATACAAAGTAAGTAATGTAATTGAAATACTCTCCGACACTCTTGACCCCGCCCCTCAACATAATCCAGAATTTAAAAGCGGCTCCATCTCTGCGAGAAAAAGCAAGCTTATAAACACTGGAAATGCCCTTAGAGAAAAACACAATAAAGAATTTCTCGCCGAACATATTATAAGCAATATATACGAACATCGAAAGAAAATCGGAGAATAGCAACCAAAGAGAGTTTGCTATATAATTGACTCTCTAAAAAACAAATATGAGCGTCATATTTTTAAAAAAGTATATACGAAGCTTTTTTATATGATCGGGGTATATTCTGATCGAGAAAGTCGTATAAAAGCGCTTACCAGCAGAGGAGATACGCGTTCAAATGCCGAATCATTAATTGATCGTGATTTCCGTGACATCGACGACCATGGACAAGACGTACGGGGGTTATTCCCGCTTTCAGACTTTTTTATCGATGTAAGCACAAACACCAACTCAAACCTACGCATCAAGAGGTTTTTTGATGCCATATTTGGCACAAAGACAATTACGCCCGACATATCGGAGAGGGCAATGTTTTCTGCTTGGTCGGCAGGACTAAACAGCGCTTGCCTATCTCGGCAAGTGGGAGCTTCAATTGTAGATAACAATGGAATAATTATAGGAACAGGATGGAATGACGTTCCTAAGTATGGCGGTGGGATATATTGTTCGGAAAACAATAATGGAGACAAACGTTGTTATAAATATAGAACCTCCGAAACAAAGGATTGCAGGAACGACAATGAAAAAGACGTCATATCCGAGCAAATGGTGTCTGAGCTTGTTGACATTGGAATCATTGACAAGAAGCATGAAAGAGACGCCTACGATTACCTTAGAAACAAATCAAGATTGTCCGATCTAATCGAGTTCTCCAGAGCGATACACGCGGAAATGAATGCAATTTTCAATGCACTTGGTAGTGCTTCATCACGCGTTAAAGGTGCAAGCATCTACGTCACAACATACCCCTGCCATAACTGTGCTAGGCATATAATATTATCAGGGATCGAGAGAATATACTTCATAGAACCATATCCAAAATCCAAAGCAACCAAGCTCCATGACGACAGTTTGACTGAAAGGAACGAAGCAAATAAGGTAAAATTGATCCCTTTCGAGGGAATCGCCCCGACGAGATTCTCTGAAATATTTTCCACGCAAGGTCGTGTCTTAAAATCAGATGGTAACGCAACCCCATCCGACACCACCACAGCTCGACTTCCTCAGGGAATCTCTCTAGCTGCTTTATTTGAGCTTGAGAGAGAGGTGGCAAAGGTCTACGATTCCAAAATTCAAAAGTAATGGAGCGTATAGCGTCGAGAATTGCAACGCATTAGCTACCAATGGATAACAAAAAAAATATGGGTCCGGTTCAGATGGATTTGCAGCTTTTTGCTCCCCCGAGAGAGCAAGAGCACTTGCGTGCACAGCGTCAACACAGTGACGAGCAAGAAAAAGTATTAAACTTTTTTAGCGAACAAAGAAAGATTCTCTTAGAGCAAGAAAGAGAACGTATGCGCAGGCTACTTGCTGACGAGGATCTCGAGGAAATGTAAACGACAGAAACTGATGATACTGCCATTCGTAAGCCAATGACGGTGTACTCAGTATTTTTAGTACGTGAAAGCGAGTGTTAAGGCGCTATGGATGTCATTAAGAGTAGGGCCCGATCCCAAAATACAGCTTCGCTGCATGCCCGGTGGTCGTTTCGTGATAGTTGCTAAAAATGATGTCGGGTGAGTTTCCGGCCTCGCGGGCAACCTTGTTTTCGTCGTGGATGGTGGCCAGCCGATAGGAGATAAACGAATGGCGCGGCAAGTCGTTCACCCACGGACAGGGCTTAGGGCGCGGGCCTCGGTGAATCCCGACGCAATGCCTCCAACAAAAATCCGCTAGACCGAAAAGCTTTCGCCGCAGGAGCAGCTGGAGGAGGCGTTGGGGTTGGAGAACTTGAAGCCGCCGCCGACCATCTTGTCCGAATAGTCGAGGGTCGTGCCCTTGAGGTAGAGGGCGCTTTTGGAGTCCACCACGACCTGGGCCCCTGCCGACTGCACGAGGATGTCGCCCTTTTTCGGGGCCGGGACAAACTTGAGCTTGTAGGACAGGCCGTTGCAGCCGCCGCCCGTGATCGCCATGCGCAGGTACTCGCCCTTGTTCTCGCGTGCGATGAGGCTGGCAAGTTTTTCGCCGGCAGGCTCGGTGAGACGAACAAGGCGCTCGTCGCCCACGCGCACGCCCGCAGGTAATTCAGTGGAGAGAGAAGATGTCATGGGTAAGGGTTAAACAAAAGCCATCTTGGCCAAAAACGCAAGGGCGGACGGGAGACCCGGCCCATGGCGGCTAGCGGGCAGCCGCACGGGGCTGGCACTCGAGTCCATCCATCCGGGCAGAAAACGCAGATAAAAACTCCGCAAGCCCTTCTACATCAGCACCTCAGCCAGCTCAATCGCACGCAGAAAACTGCCGACATCCGCCCTCCCCTGACCAGCGATCCCGAAGGCCGTCCCGTGGTCAGGACTGGTGCGCACGAAGGGCAGACCGAGCGTGATATTGACCGCACGATCGAAGTCCACGGCCTTGAGCGGTGCGAGACCCTGGTCGTGGTACATGGCGATGATCACATCAAACTCGCCCTGCAGCTGGCGGTGGAAAAGCGTGTCGCCGGGCTCGCACTTCGAGAGGCCGGGATAGGTTTCGCGTAAAACGTCGAGCATCGGGTCGAGCTGGCCCTGCTCCTCGTAGCCGATCAGGCCGCCCTCCCCTGCGTGTGGGTTAAGGCCGCAGACGCCTATGCGCGACTCGCTGGCCCCGAGCTTGCGGGCGAGGTGGGCGGCGTTTTTCACGGCACGCTCCATCGACTCGCGGGTGAGGTGGTTCATCACCTCCATCAGTGGCACGTGCCAGGTAGCAAGGACGACGGTGAGCTTACCGCCCGCAAATGCCATGGTCGGCTCGCCGTACCAGCGCTCGGCGAAAAACTCCGTCTGTCCCGGCCAGGTCCACCCGGCCTTGGTCATCCAGGCCTTGCTGACCGGGCCGGTCACCACGGCTCGGTAGCGGCCCTGGCGACAACCGTAGGCAGCCTCATCGAGCGCCTCCAGCGCGACCGCCGCGCCATCAACCGTGGGCTCGCCCGGGGTGGCGCGAAAACCTGCCTCGCCGACTTCCTTGGCCTGCGCATAGTCGAGCGTGGACAGCCACGAGGCCGGGCCGACCGGGCAGACTTTTTCCCGCAGGTCGGGACGCTCTTTTAAAATTTTAGCGACAATCTCCGGCCCGACTCCAGCCGGGTCCCCGCAGGTGATAGCGATGGGTTTGTCAGTCATCAGATTTCACATTCTCCGAAGTTCCAATTGTATCAAATCCCTCAAGCATTTCGTGGAAGCGAGTCTGACTTCCAACGTCTACCATGTGCTCATTCAAGTAACGCAACTTCAGCGTCATCTCTGCTTCTTTGCCTTCTTCATGAAGATCATTAATGCGGTAAATCATACGACTGACTTCCCTCGTATAGGTATTGTGATAGTTCGCTTGGCCAAAACGATCTCCCACATGAAACCCAAGCTGAAACAATGCGTAGCCAGCAAACAAGGATAAACAAAACAACACCCAAAAGGCAATTTTCCAGCGATTCTTCATTTTAGCGACGTATCCAAATCTAAATACACACTACCGTCTCGCGTGGATAAAGCCGCGGCCGCGGGCGGCGAAGAAGTCGATAAAGGTTTTACCGGTTTCGGTGGTGGGGGTGACGGTGGCGGCCTTGTCGGCGGCGGAGCCCTTGACGGTGCTCATGTAGATGGCGCGGTAGCAGTTCTTGAGGTCTGTGATCTCCTCGGCGGTGTGGCCGCGGCGGCGCAGGCCGACGAGGTTGAGCCCACCCACGGTGTTCTTACCGTCCACGATGACAAAGGGCGGCACATCGAGCCCGACGCGCGAGCCGCCGGAGATCATACAGCCCTCACCCACCCGCACGTGCTGGTGGATGACGGCGTTACCGCTGATGAAGGCGTTCTTGCCCACATGGACGTGCCCGCCGAGCAGTGCGCCGTTGGCCATGATGACGCTGTCGCCCAGCGTGCAGTCGTGGCCGACGTGGGAGTTGACCATGAGCAGGCAATTCGCGCCGATCTCGGTAAAGCCGCCCTCGGTGGTCGCGCGGTGGATGGTGACACCCTCGCGCAGGACGGTGCCCGCGCCGATGCGCACACCGCTCTTCGTCGCGGGGTCGAACTTCAAATCCTGCGGCAGGCCGCCGACGACAGCGAAGTGGTCCACGGTGACACGATCGCCAAGCACGGAGCCGGTCTTCACCACCGCAAAGGGGGCCAGGTTACAGTCAGCGCCGAGGGTGACGCCGGGTTCGATTAAACAGGGTTGGGCGTTCAAGAGTTAGATAGCTAAATGTTTAAAAATTAAAACCAAGACGGAGCAAACGATGGAGTGTATCCATTTTCAGATACATGTGAGCTGACCGAGCGTTCATCGTTTACTACCGAAGAGTTCGAGCTGCGGCTCCTTGACCATGTCGTAGTTCTTCAGGATACGCAGGATCTGAAGCAGGTCGGACTTCTGGTAGTTGTGGTTCACCTCGAGCTTTTGGACGATGTCCTGCAGGATCGAGCGAAAAGAGATAATGGCGTCGATCCCGGCGCTCTCGAGCAGCTCGATGCTCTGGGATTTGTGCGGCTCGTGGGTGGGCAGGCCGGGCATGACGAGGATCTTCATAAACGAGCCCATGTCCTCGACCTCCCTCTCGTCCACGTGGAAGAGCTCCTCGGCCTTTTTCAACACGTCCTTCTCCAGAAACTTGAAGATGTCGGAGCTGCCGCGCAGGGTGCCGGGCGTGAAGCGCTGGCTGTGCCAGCCCTTGACGATGACGACCGCCCGCTGGACCAGCTCCAGCTCGTTCGAGAAGAGCATAAAGCCGGGCTTGGCCGAGCCCTTGCGCCAGGCGGGGTTGTAGACCATCAGGTCGATCTCCTCCTCGCTGCGCTTGGCGCGCGACTGCACCGCGTACTTGCGTAGCTGACGAACGAGGAACCCGTTCATCTCGAAGTACTCGCGTACGATCGTTTCGTCAACGCCGGCCATAGTTAAAGGGCATTTGCCAAGCCTCAGTCAGACAAAAACTTGCACGCTTGGCAACCGGTTAATCGCAGGACAGAGTCCTGCACCTGTGACCCTTCGGATCACCTTGGCATTTTCAGGAGAAAATGCCACGACCCAGTTTCGCTGATCAACTGACGTACAAACATCATTGCTGGCAAACCAGTTTTGAGGCTCTGCTCGGCGATTACCGAAACCAGCATGGCTGGTTTCGGTAATCGCCGACACGATGCGCAGCATCCAAAGTGCGGGCTTCGCCTGCCGCGGGTGCGGGGTGCGTAGCCCCGCCTCCAAAGGGCGATGTCCCGCTAGAAGCGGTGGGAGGCGAGCTGCTTTTGCAGGTAATCGACAGCACGGGCGACGGAGTCGTCCTGCTCCATGATGTTCTCAACCGTCTTGCAGGCATGGATCACGGTGCCGTGGTCACGGCCGCCAAAGGCGTCCCCGATCTCCTGGAGGGAGTGGCTGGTGAGCATGCGGGAGAGATACATGGCGATCTGGCGCGGGAAGGCGATGTTTGCCGGACGGCGCTTGCTGACCATATCGCTCAGGCGCAGCTTGTAGTAGTCGGCGACCTTCTGCTGGATCTTTTCGATCGTCACCTTGTTCTGGGCCTCCTCCTGCAGGATGTCATGCAGCAGACGCTCAACGGTCGGGATGTCGATCGCGCCCTTCATGAGGGCAGCAAAGCCGGCCACGCGGGTGAGTGCACCCTCCATGCGCCGGACGTTACGCGAGACGCGTTCGGCCAGGAACTGGAGAATGTGCTCGGGCAGGTCGAGATTCATGGAGCGGGCCTTCTTACTGAGAATGGCCACGCGGGTCTCGAAGTCCGGCGGCTGGATGTCGGCCACCAAGCCCCACTGGAAGCGGGAAATGAGGCGGTTTTCCAGCTTGGCGATCTCACTGGCGGGGCGGTCGCTGGAGAGGAAAATCTGCTTCTGGCGCTCGAAGAGCTCGTTAAAGGTGTGGAAGAACTCCTCCTGAATGCGCTCCTTACCGGAGAGGAAGTGGATGTCGTCGATCAGGAGCATGTCCACCTGGCGGTAGCGCTGGCGGAACTTCGTCACGGTGTTGGTCTGAATCGCCTCGATGAACTCGTTGGTAAAGCTCTCGGTGGAAATGTAGGCGATTTCGGCCTCGGGGTTTGTACGCAGGGCATGCTGGGCGACTGCGTGCATGAGGTGGGTCTTCCCCAGACCGGTATCTCCGTAGAGGAAAAGCGGGTTGTAGGCGCGGGCGGGAGCATTGGCCACAGCCATGCAGGCGGCGTGGGCAAGCTGGTTACCGGCTCCGACGACGAAGTTGTCGAAGGTGTTGCGCGGATTCAGGATAATGCGGGAGGAGAAACCGCCCTTTTTACCCACACGGGGGCGGGGCTCAGAGACGCGGGGGGCGCGGGCCGCCTCGGTCGGGCCAAGCGCGCGACCGGGCAGCGAGCCATCCTCGGCAGTCGCAGACTCTTCGGCCTCATTTTCGTGCACCCGATAGCGGATGCCCATGGCCTGGCCAGTGTTTTCGCGCAGGCGCTTGGTGATGATGTCCTGGTAGTTATCCTGGATCCAGAAAGCCGAAAAATCGTTCGGCACTTCCAAGGTTACAAAATCGTCGCTTTCATCGACGCAGTGTACCGGTTCAAACCAGGTACGGTAGACGTCATGAGGGAAAATACTCTGCAAATCGCCTTTTATGGTCTCCCATAAAGTCGTTTGGTGGCTTTGCTGACTCATTTAAAGTTACGGGTTTTAAAGGATTTATTCACAAGCAGTTCCGAAATGCACACAAACAGCTATAGCATAGGAGTCTGTATCAATCGAGAAAGCCCCCTGCACGGGCAGTGGGCTGAGTAGGGGTCAAGGAGTCAAGCGGAACGGCAGCGAGATAGAATCCATAAGTAGTTTAAAATTAGTTAATTAGGGAGTTACCCAGACGGGTCGGAGAGGAAGCAGGGAAAGCGGTGAGATTTAGCATTTCCGAGCGGGTCCAACCCGTGGCTTTGTATGGATCGAAGTAAATTTTCCAGGGGCCCAATTGGCAAGTTCTACTTTTCCACAAGTTACTAACACCGGTTCGAGCCTCCATTTTGTCACCTTTTAGTTGCATAAATAACCCGTCAGAAGGTGGTCATGCAAAGTATAGGATTTGAACAAGTTAGCGTTTACTGTGCCGGATCAGGCTATCCCGCGCAAGCGGAACAAAAACGTAACAAACGCTCTTTTGGTATGGGAAAAATATTTTCCCCAGCCTCACCCGGGGGGCTTATTATGCCCCGGTTGACATGGCGGCAATGAGCCGCTCGTTGAATTCCGTGGCGGAGTCGTGCCCCATCGAGCGCAGAGCCTGAACAAGGGCCCCCACCTCGACCAATCGGGCCATATCGCGACCAGGACGCACCGGGATCTGGATGTGCGGGACCTTCATCCCGAGGATCTCGTAATAGGCTTTTTCCAGGCCCGTGCGCTCTTCCTCGATGCCGGGCTGCCATTCGGTAAAGGTAATGACCAGGTCGATACGCTTCTCCAGACGTACGCAGCGAATGCCAAAGAGGTCGCTGACACTGATGATGCCGATCCCGCGGCACTCCATGTAGCCGCGATTAAGCTCCGCGCTGGTTCCCAAGATTTCGTGATCCCCGACCTTTTTGATGTAGGTCACGTCGTCAGCGACCAGACTGTGACCACGCTCAATCAGAGCCAGGGCGCATTCGCTCTTACCCACGCCGCTTTTACCGCGAATGAGCGTACCGATACCCTTGATGTCGAGCAGCGTGCCGTAAATCGAGCTACGGGGCGCGAACTTGTCCTCCAGCAGGATCGTCGTCTCAGCGATAAAGTCCTTCGACTTCATCGGGGTGCGGAACATCGGGGTGCGCGACTCCTCAGCTGCGGTATACATGGCCTTGATCGGCACCAGATTACGGGAAACAACAATACAGGGGATATGACGCGCGATAATCTCCCGCATGATGCGCAGCTGCTCAGCCTCGGGCAGGTCGCGCAGATAGGCCATCTCACCTGCACCAAAGAGCTGGAGCCGGCGGTTGGCAAAGTGCTTGAAGTAGCCGGTCAGCGCGAGCGCGGGCCGGTTAATGCTCTTCTCGCGGATAAAGCGTTTCATCCCCTCCTCGCCCGTCACCAGCTCCAGTTCGAGCTGCTCGGAAAAGGACTCGTAAAAGTCGCGGACAGAGATGCTCTCAACGATTTTGGCGTTCGGGGGAGGTGGCATGGCGGATCAGAGGTTGAAGTTGGCGCCGAGATAGAACTCCCGGCTCTTGGGGTCGTTCACGAGGAAATCGCTGGTGCCCTCGCAGAGGACTTCGCCCTGGTGGATGAGGTAGGCACGGTCCACGATACTGAGGGTTTCGCGCACATTGTGGTCCGTGATGAGCACACCGATGTTTTTGCTCTTCAGGCCGCGAATGATGTCCTGCACCTCGGCAACACTGATTGGGTCCACCCCGCTAAAGGGCTCGTCCAGCAGCATAAAGCGCGGGCGGGCAACCAGCGCACGGGTGATCTCCAGGCGGCGGCGTTCGCCCCCGGAGAGGGTGTAGGCCTTTTGCTTTTCGAGCTGGTCGAGACCGAGCTCCTCCAGATGCGCCATGACGAAGTCGCGCCGCTCACGGCGGGGGACCGGTAGCGTCTCCACCACTGCGAGGATGTTCTGGTAGACGGTCAGCTTGCGAAAGACAGAGGGCTCCTGCGGCAGGTAGCCGATGCCCATCCGGGCCCGGCGAAACATGGGCTTGGCGGTGATATCGTGGTCATCGAGAAAGACCTGGCCACCGGTGGCCTCGACGAGGCCCACCACCATGTAGAAGGTCGTGGTCTTACCGGCACCATTGGGGCCGAGCAGGCCGACGATTTCACCCGCATCGACACGAACATCCACGCCCTTGACCACGGTGCGCTTACCGTAGGTCTTTACGAGCCCCTTGGTCTGGATGGAGCCATGGGCGGCCTCCCCCTCAAGAGCGGGCATGACGACAGTTTCTTCAGCGGTAGCCATTACTTGCTGCCCTCCTTGTAGCCCATATCGCCGATACTGGGCAGGGTGACGGTCGGGCGCTTGCCGGGCTCGTTCTTGGCACCGCCAAAGACGCGGGCCTTTTTCTCGTTCTTATAAAGCTCGATGCGCTCGCCCTTCACCGTGCCTTCGGAGTCGTAGACGACGGGGTCCTCGGTCAGGACGACTTTACCCTCACGCGGAAATATCTCGGCGCGGCCAGACTCGGCCCGGCGGCCGCTCTGCTCGATCACCACATGGCCGACGAGCGTGATGCTGGTGATAGTCCCCAGCTCACCGACGGCAGCCTGCTCAGTCACGCGGCTGGCGATGACCGTCATCTCGTCGCAGGTGGCCTTCAGATTGGTGCCGGTCACGACGACATTGTCCTGGAAGAAGAAGTGGTTCTGCTCATCCTTGCCCACCATCTCGAGCTTGTCGCTCGTCACGACTGTGTCTTCGCCCACGCCTTGGGCAGCTAACGGCGATGCGGCCAGAGGCAGCAGGCCCAAAAGAAACAGGCAGGTACGGGATAAAAGGTGCTTCATGGTCTGTGAAAATTACTCGATGATGGAGCCGAGCGACTCGCGGAAGGTCACGCGGGCGTCGCGGTTAATGGTGATTCTGTGCTCCTTGTTGTGCCAGGCCCAGTCCTCACCGATAATGGAGTAGGCATCATAGCGGTCGTGGATGGTGATCAGCCCCGTACCCCAGGCAATACCCTCCTTGGGGTAGATGATAGCCATCGGGCTCTGGATCGTCGTCTGGGCATTGATAGGATCGTCACTGCTGAAGGTCTTGAGCACCATAGCGGTCACCTCGATCTCCTCGGGGCTCTTGACTCGGGCCTCATCCCCGGCCAGCAGCCAACTGCGATAGCCGGTCTCCTCATCGAAACCGGGCAACCGGAACTTCATGATCGGAGCGTCCGGCATCATCTTGTCGTCCTGGGCCCAGGCAGATGCAACCGCCAGCGCACACAGAGCGCACAGGGTTAGGGTGAGCGAAGACAGTCGGATTCTCATGGCTTGGACAAATGGCAGGTTGCGAGAAAAGCGCCCCCAAAGCAACCGCGAAGCGTACAGGTTCTTGCGGGAAAACAAAGACAAACGCTATCCAGCGAGGTTCCTTCTGAATCGGCAGGCGAAATAGCCCCCCTCAATCCTTCTGCTGGTCTTCCTTAAAGGGCTCAGCCTCACCATAGATAACCGGCTGCACGCCTGCCACAAGTTGATCCAGAGCCTGCAAGCCCTCCACGGCCTGCGCATAGTCATCCAGCGAACTGCCCCCGAGCCCAACGATGACACCTGCGCCGTCCGGGGTTTTCGCCAGCAGATGGCAGCCCAGGGGTTGTGCGGCCTGGGCCAGCTCGGAGGGGGTCGCATCAGCGGTGAGTGTGACCTCCACCCGGTCGGGAGCCATCACGACCACACGATCCACCAGGTCCACTCCACTCTCCTCGTGGGTGTACTCCTCGATCCGCAGCACCTGCTCGGGGTCCATCCCCCGCAGGATAAGGATACGCATCCAGGCCTTGCCGGGCAGCGGCTTACGATGCTGCTCGGCGATGAATTTCGAGTCCATGGCAACCCGGCGCTCGCGGTAGGCCTCCAGCACGCCGGGCACAGCCTCACGCTGGACAGCCTCAGCCGTAGGAGGTGCGGTAAGCTCCTTGCGCTCCCCCTGGCGTTTATTCAGCACGACAAACAGAATAACGAGCCCGACGGTAAACCCGACGGCAAAAATCTTTAGGCGATGCGCAAAGCTCATAAAAATCGTCCCTCCCGATGGGCCTTGATCCAGCACAGGACAATGCTCAGGCCCCCGGCCCAGATGCCGAAGTACTCTGCCCCGTTAAGAAAGCCCTTGCTCAGGCGGTAGCTCAGCTCGTGCTCGGGATTACCGAGGAAACCCGCGACCAGATAGACCATGCCGCCCAGTAACCCGCCTGAAAGGATAAAGGAAAAGGTAAAAATCGCCCACCAGCCCAGCCAGTGCAGAACCCCACGCAGCAGGGTCATACCACGGCCAGAGCCGGGCATGTCTGACGACGGGAGATTTTCCGCGCTTGCCCCGGAGGTGAGAGTTGGGCTTGTTTTTTTATCGGACAAGCCCAACCGCCTAAACCACCTTTACACCGATAGCAAGACCAGCGCTATGATTCAGACTAAAACCGCCATCCGCGTACGCTACGCCGAGACCGACAAGATGGGCCTCGTTTACCACGGCAACTACCTGACCTGGTTCGAGGTCGCCCGTGTGGAGATGCTCGACACCATCGGCTACTCCTACAAGCAGCTTGAGGAGGAAGGCTTTCTGCTGCCCGTGCTGGAGGTCAACGTCCGCTACCGCCGCCCGGCCTTTTTCGACGATAAGCTGATCGTCCGCGTCACCGTAAAGGAAAAGCCCATCGTCAAAATCCAGTGCGACTACGAAGTCCTCCGCCACGACGAACTGCTGGCCACTGGCTGGTCCCGCCATGGGTTTATCAACCCGCAAGGCGAACCCGTCCGCCCGCCCAAGCCCCTCATGGAGCTGATGGGCTCACATTTTTAAAGCGAAGCGGGGCGTAACCGCAGAAAAGACTCCAGCACGATCACCCAGGGCTAGGCCCTGGCCTCGCGACGGTAGAAGCGCTCCAGGTGGCTGACGACATCGCTCATCGGACGCTCATCGGTGTAGATACTCATCCCGGCGCGCAGGTAGGCCGGTTCACGCTCAGCGAGCAGCTCGCGGATGCGGCCCTCCGGGTCGGGGACGTTGAGCAGCGGGCGGTTGGAGTTCGAGCTGGTGCGCTTGAGGATCGTCGCAGGCGAGGCAAACAGGCTGACCACGATCCCGCGTTCGCGCAGGGCCTCGGCCATACCCGGCTGTGTAACCAGCCCCCCGCCGCAGGCCACGATACAGCCGCAGGCCGGGTGGCCGGACTCGACGAAGGCCTTTTCCAGCGCCCGAAAGTGGGCCTCCCCTTCCTCGGCAAAGATCTGCGGGATAGGCTTACCGGCCTGCTCCTCGATCACGTGATCCGAGTCGATGAACTTTAAGCGCAGACGCCGCGCGAGCGCCCGGCCGACCGTGGTCTTGCCGGTACCCATAAAGCCCACCAGATACAGGTTTGGGCGCGGAGTCTTCGCTGGGCGGCTCATCTGCCACCATTCAATGCCTGCTGCCTGATCCGACGAACAAAAAATACGCCCCTCGTAAAAAACGGCCTGCGCGCCGCCGACGATTCCCTAAAAGCACTTGCGAGGATAGGGTTTATCTGCGACATTGGCACTTATGAGCACCGATGTGGTGGAAGTAACAATCAAGGGCGTCATGCCGACCTCCAACGGCTGCGCGATATTCCTCGGCTGCCCGGAAAAAACCTTTGTCATTTACGTCGACCAAAGCATCGGCAACGCCATCTCCATGACGATCAACAACGTCAAAAAGGAGCGTCCGCTCACCCACGACCTCATGACGAGTATCTTCACCGGGCTGGGGGTGACCCTGCGCCGCGTCATCATCAATGACGTGGACGACGGCACCTTTTTCGCACGGCTCATCCTGTCGATGGAGAACGAGCTGGGTAAAAAGGTACTGGAAGTCGATGCCCGCCCCAGCGACTCGATGGTGCTCGCCCTCCAGGCCAAGCAGCCGATCTTCGCCGCCCGCAAGGTGCTCGACGCTGTCGAGGACATGACCGAGATCCTCGAGCGCATCCTCAAGCAGCAGAACTGAGGAGCAGCCTCCTGTAACGTCGTCTCGCGGCCCAGCGGGAGCAACCCAGGCTTACTGCGTGACATTGTCCTCAAGGCGTATCATGGTGTGCCCAAGCCGCTATGACTAACCGCCCTCCTCCACCTTTATACGGCTCTGCCTCTACTTCGGCTAACCACGCAGACCGCAGCCACCTCGATACGCTGGCTACCGTGCATATCGTCGCCGGGATCTTATTCATCCTGATCTCCTGCCTGCCACTGCTGTTTATCCTTTCCGGCTCAGCCCTGCTGGCAGGCGGTGTAGCCATTGCCGTGGACGAAGCGGCACGCAATATGCCTCCCGGGAGCGGCGATCCTGCTATACTCGCTATTCTTCCGACTATCTTTGGTGGATTTTTTGCGACACTTATAGTTGTGGGCCTGTTATTCAACGTGGCCATCGGCGTCGGGATCATCATATCCGGGCGCTTTCTAAGGCAACATCGCCACTACATATTCAGTTTTGTCGTAGCCTGCCTGCTTTGCACCTCCGTTCCACTTGGTACTATTCTCGGAATTTTCACCATCGTCGTGCTCTCCCGCGACTCGGTCAAACGCCTCTACGGGCAGACGTTCTAAGCCAAAGCAGACATACCCGCAAAAGCGCAACTTAGCGTTGCAGGCGGGGGCGAATGGGGGTTTCTTGGGCGGTTTACTCAACAAGACCACCCGTGCAACCGCTACCCGAAACGCTCATCCCCGGCCAGCCGCCCAGCGCGCTGGCCCCGATGCAGGATGTCACCACCCTGCCCTTTATGCGCGTGGTCTCGGAGCTGGGCGCACCGGACTATTTCTTTACCGAATACTTCCGGGTCTATGAGCACTCGCGGCTCATCCCGTACATCCTCTCCTCCATAACCGAGAATCCCTCGGGGCGACCGGTTTTCGCGCAGTTGATCGGCGAGCATCTGGAGTCGATGGCCCGCACGGCCCGCGAGCTGCAGGCCTACCCCATCGCGGGCGTGGACCTCAACCTCGGCTGCCCGGCCCCCAAGGTGTACAAAAAGAACGTCGGCGGCGGGCTGCTGCGCGACCCTGACCATGTCAACCGCCTGCTGGGCACACTTCGCGAGGCCTGCCCCGGACGCTTTACCGTCAAAATGCGGATCGGCTTCGACTCGACCGAGCACTACGAGGAGTTGCTTGGACTGATCAACAAGCATGGCATCGACCTGCTCAGCGTACACGGACGCACCGTGAAGGAAATGTACCGGGGGGAGGTCCACTACGACTTCATCCAGCAGGCTGTGCAGGCCGTTAAATGCCCGGTACTGGCCAACGGCAACATCACCTCCGTCCCGAAGGCCCGGGCCGTCCTCGCAGCGACTGGCGCCGCCGGGATTATGATGGGGCGCTCGGCCATCCGTAACCCGTGGCTGTTCCGCCAGTGGCGCGAAGCCGCTGCCGGACAAAAATATTTCCGCCCGACTCTGGGCGATGTGCGCACCTACATCGACAAGCTCTGGGCCGCGACCCTGCGCCCCGGCAGCCCCACAAAGCGCCACATCGCCTATATGAAGAAGTTCCTCAACTTCGTGGGGCAGAGCGTGGACCCCGAGAGCCGCTTCCTCAAGGCCATGCGCCGCGCCCAGACCCCCGATGAGCTGTTTACCGTCTGTGATGAGCACCTCGTCAATGACGGGGCCGCCGAGCGCCCCTACGCGGAGGAGCCCTACGCGGGCGTGATCGCCCGCCCCAACCACGAGGCCGCCCCCCCCGAACCGGAGCAAGGCTGCTCCCTGTAGCCAAAGGACTCAGGCACGCGTTAGCGGCGGTGGTCCGGCTTTTTTTGAGATACGTGCTCGAAGGATAAAGAAAACAGCGACAAAGACACCGGCAGCCCCGACAAGACCTCCCAGCAGTACAAAAACGGCTGTGAAGATCTTCATCAGCGTGTCCATGAAATCGTCAGGCCCGACCTGCAGGATAAAACTTTTCGAGGCTCCGCTGACGCTGAGCACATAGTCGCCCGGGTGTGGCGGCGTAAACCTGGCGATGACCCTGGCTGACATGCTACCGCTATTTTTCGTCATGCTTCCATCTGGATTTGTGACTTCTACATCCTCTCGCCCATCGACCGACCAGACCTTCAGGGTTGTTCCCTCGGGCAGTCTGTCCGTGGTGTACTGTCGTCCCTCGTAGAGGATGCTTTCATAGAGCCAGATAACCTGAGGCTCTGCCGTTGGGCAGTTAAAGGTATACTCCCCGGGAAAGACGGAAACGCCTTCCAGACTCGTCAGCTCATCGACGAAATCCTTCACCTGCACGACAGAGAAGGTAATCGTACACACCAAGATCGCCAGCGCCGGAATCAGCGCAACAATAAGCGGGAGGCCCAGCTTTTTCATGGCGTGGATAGCAGAATCAGACGAGGCCGAGCTTCTTCTTACCCTCGTCGGAGATCATGCGCGGGTTCCAGGGTGGATCCCAGACGATCTGGACGTTGGCAAAGTCGACTCCCGGCAGGGCCTCGATCCGCTCCTTGGCGTCAGCAGCAATGGTCGGCCCCATACCGCAGCCCTGCGCGGTGAGGGTCATCTGGACATCGACCTCGTGCTTACCGCCATCGGCCGGTCGGGTCTCCAGGCTGTAGATAAGGCCCAGATCCACGATATTGACGGGGATCTCGGGGTCGTAGCAGGACTTGAGCACATACCAGACCTGCTCTTCGCTGAAAGGTCCATCCATGTCCGGGCGGGCACTTTCCTGGGCCTGAAACTCCTGCTCAAGCGCTGCGGCAGCCTCGGCTCCCAGTGCTTCCCAATTCTCGCGGTCGATGCGGAAAAGGCCTTGCGGGGTTGTCACCGTGACGCTGCCCCCGAGGGCCTGGTTCACGGAAACGGGGCTTTCTTTGGCCAGCGTGATCACGTCCCCGGCGGGAATAAGCGTGGCGGGACAGTCCCGCTCGAGGTATATGGTCTCATCAAGCATACCCTTTAATTGTTAATCGTTCGCAAAAAGTCAACCGACACCCCCGGTTCGTTTGCAATCACCCCTGCAAAGTGATATCGAGTCCTTTCACCGGCACAAGGCCATGTTCGACCTTGCCGATTACGCCATCTCGCCTTATTTAATCCTTTTTTGTAACGCCAACTAGCTGTCCAAGCGTAACGCTATGCCCCGACTCCCCCTCCTGTTGCTGCTAGCAATCCTCACCCTCAGTTTTGAAACTGCTGCCTTTGGTAACGATACCGGCCTGACCGACGAGCAGGTCGTCAGCAAGCTCGGGACTTCTGATGTCCTGGCCTGGGAACGTGCCATGGACCTCAAGAAGCAGGGACTTTCGCTCATCGATAGCGGTACCCGGCTGACCCAACGCAAAGCAACGGCCCTGCGCGATGCTGAAGACATCAAACGCGACGTTGAATCCGGTAAGCGCATGATCGAAGACGGTAAGGCGAAGGTCGCCGAGGCAGACACAATACTGGATAGCCTGCGCGAAAAGGCCTCTCAAGGTCCGGCCCCTGTCGAAGCAACGCACCTCACCCAGGAGTTTGAGCCCGTAGAGTTTTCCAAGGACTCGCTCGGCGAAACTGTGCAGGGGCTCGTCGCCCAACTCTGGGAGCAAGGCTACAAGCGTATCCAGCTGCTCGGCGCATGGTCGAGCCAGGAAGACGGCCTCAAGGAGCTGCCGCCTCTGCGCACCCTGATTGAAGAGCAGATCCGCACCAAGGACGGCAACCGTTTCAGCTTCGTCTCGACGCCGACCCGCGACTTCAGCTACCTCCAAATCGACGGCGGCCCGGCGATTCAGTTCCCGAACAGGGAGCAAATGCTCAAGGCCTTCCCCACCGCCCTGATCTACGTGCAGGTGCTGCCTTCTGCCGACCAGCTTGAGTGCTGGATGCTCCTGCGCACGGTTGATGCGTCCACCCTGAAGCTCATTGACACTCAGCTATTTCTATTCACGACGAACAGTGATCTGGAAACGCTGTTGGCTCAGGATACGACAGACAAGACCGAAGCAATCAAGGCCCGCCCCTCAGAGCCGCTCACCATCACCGTCAGTGATGAAACCGGCTTTATCACTCGCCTGCAGTCAAGTGGAGCCTCCTACAGCTTTGGCATACGCTATCAAGGGGATGCAAACAGCTACCGTGCCCGCCAGTGCAGACTGTTGATGAAGCACCTATGCGCCAGCAACGGCATCCAGATGAGCGACTACGACTTTTTTGCCGAGGCACTTGGCGGCGAAGACACGGAAACCGAGAGCAGCTACAACGCTCTGTGGCAGATCGAGCCGAAGGAGCCCGGTCTTCCCCCGCTGCAGACCTACAGCCTCGAGGCCGTCAGCCTGCGCGGGGATGAGGAGCGCAGCCTGCCCGTCGGCACGCTGGAGATAGCTACTGCCAGCGCGGAATCGACCAAGAAGTAGTCCCCCGTCTCCCTAAAAGAGGCTCTTCGCCGGGCACTCGCTATCAATCCCGCTCCGGCCTGAAGACCGGATAAGGCCACCATGAAATAACGGGGTACTAGGCCAGCCGTACAGGACCACACGGCGGCCTGCAGGATCTGCGTATCCCCTCTCGCCCCTTCTCCTGACGCTGGCCGCGAAAGACGCGAAAGAGCCGATGCGGGGCATAAAAAAAGACGCCACTTGCATGGCGTCTTAGGTAAAAACTGCGATTTACAAAGCAGATGAGGACTAACTACTGCGTCCGGTGACGTTTTTCAGGGCCTGCATCCCCTTGAGGATACTGAACTTGCCGCGGTTGGACTTGGCCAGGTCTTCAAACGCCTTCACGCTGCTGTTCTTACTTTCGTTTTCATCAGAGCCGAGGAACAGCACCACATTGATGGGCGGCGGGCGCTCATCCCGTCCACGGTAGAGCTGGCGTTGGACATTGGAGATAAACTTGTCCACTTCATCGACATCAAAGGAGGGAGCAGGTTTTCTTCGGACCTTTGGGAAAAGCTCGGCTACGATGGAGCCAATCCAGGTCACGACACGCTCCGGCTTGCTGGCCTTGCGGCGCTTTTCGTTTTCGGCCTTCAGCCACGCTTCAGCCTTTTTCACGCTATCGTCCCAGGCTTTTTGCTGCTCTTCGCCCCAATCAACACTCCGGTACCAGCGCTCAAGCTCTTCGCCCTGGAGTCCACGACCATGGAACTGCCAGGCCGCAACGATGATATTGATCGTGTCACTGCCCTGCTCCATCGCGACCTGCAGGGCCTTGACCCAGTTGCTGGCCTTGTCGGTCATCGGCTGGATATCCTTATTCTCGATGCTGAGGTTGGTGCTCAGCTTACCGACACTGCCGATGTCTTTGTTGATGGGCTTGATCCACTCCTTGAACAATTCCTTGTTCTGGCGGGTGGCCGGAAGCAGTTTAGTCGAGTAGGCCTGCAGCTTACCCCCGTCATAGAACATGACATTGAAAAGCGTACCCGAGGAAAGCTTGTCCACCATATTGGAGATTTCCTCCTTGATGATGTTGTAGGCCGGGAGACCGCCCTTCTTGTCCTCCAGCATGTACTTGGAGGCGTCGACGATAAAGGTCACGCGCTCACCCGTGGACTTAATCCCGAAGAAGTCGACCGCCGACTTACTGAAGTCGATCCCGCCACCGCCGAAGTCATCGTCCAGACGACCGGCACCATAGTTACCGCCGACGGCGACCGTCGTATTCACGGTGGGCATATCAACGCTGAGGTCCGGCAGATTAACCGAAGAGGCGTTCGTGACGCTGATCTTCTGCACCGGACGCGAGCTGCGCTTCTGCTGCTGCTGGATACGCACCTGCTGCTGGAGCTTGTTGGGCTCGATTCTCTCCGGTGGGGGCGGAGCCTCCATGTCCGGGTCTTCAGGGACGAGAGCGGTGTAAATCGTGTAACCGCCCAGGCCGATGATGGCAACCAGATGCACAATCAGGCTGATCGCGATCACCTCGATCAGGGGCAGGTTAACCTTGCGTTTCTTGCTCATGGGGAGGGCTGGGGGTGCGAATTACTCAGCGGAAAAAGATACGAATTTAATCTGCGCGGAGGCGCAGGCATTGAGCACGTCGATCGAGCGCTGGTGCAGCGACGCCGGGGAGGCTACGATGGTGACAGATGTACGGATGTCACCACGGTCTGCCGAGGCTTTGAGGCGCTTAAGGGTACTGACCAACTCGGGCATCGTCCGGCTGTTGACGTTGTCCATCGGCGCCCCGTTGAGGAAGACATCGCCGCTGGGCTCGATATCCACCACGTGCTCGTTGGGCAGCTCCACGTTTTTGGGCGGAGGCAGGTTAGCGGGGAGCTTCAGGCCGAGGTCTGCCTCTTCCTGGAAGTTCGTCGTCACCATGAAGAAGGCAAGCAGCAGGAACACCACGTCGATCATCGGCGTGAGGTCTGTCTTGTCCTCTTCGGCGAGGGCGTTGACGCGTTTTCTCTTGGACATGGTGGGCTAACTCTGAAGCGTGGCGAAGATAATATCGAAAACCCCGTTCTCGGCGCAGGTCTTCATAATGACCTGAATGTACTCGTGCGGTGTGTTAGCATCCGCACGGACGTAGACGCGAAAACCGGGTATCTCCTGATTGTCGATCCGGATACGCTCAGAGAGCTCATCCAGAGTGACGGGCATCATGCCAATGAAAGCCTCGCCGTTTTCAACCACGGTAACTTCGAGGCGGCGGCTATTGTCCTCAGGGACCACTGACTGGTCCGCCTGGGGCATGATGATCTCGACCTTTTGGGTAACCGCCGCGGCCACAACCATGAAGAACACGATCAGCAGGAACACCACGTCGATCATCGGCGTGATGTCCATGGCTTGGTCGGGCGTTTCGGGGCGATGTGTTTTCATCGGAGGTCAGGAGCAGGTGCTCAGGAGGCGTGACGGCGGATACCCTTCATCATGTCATGGAAGAGGTCACCAACGGACCGGTCCACACGAGAGGTAATCTTGCCGTAGATATTCTTGAAAACGATGTAGAAGAACATGGCCGGGATGGCGACGATCAGACCGGAGGCCGTGGTAATAAGGGCCTCAGAAATGTTATCGGCGAGCATCTGCGGGTTACCCATGCCCTGGGTGGCGATAGCGTTAAAGGCCTTCACCATACCGGAAACCGTACCGAGCAGCCCGACCATCGGGGACAGCGTGGCGACCACGGAGAGCATGTTGATCATGACAAACGGAGCAGCGAGCTCTTCAGTGGAGGCTTCTTCCATCGCTTCCTTCATCGAGTCCGGGTCAATGTGCTGACCGTCGATACGCTCCAGACCGGCACTGACGATATTGGTCAGCACGGAGGGGTTCTCGTCGCAAATCTTGCGGGCTTCGTCGAACTGGAGATTCTCCAGAGCGGGGCTCAGCTTTTCGGCCAGATCCGGGCGCAGGAACGGCTTGGTGCGGATCATGAGCAGATTGTAAATGATCAGGCCAACGCCACTGACGGACAGGGCCAGCAGCACCCACATGGCATTGCCACCAGCCTTGAACAGGTCCCAGAGGGACTTGCTGGCGGCAGCGTCAGCCTGAGCATCTGCTTCGGCGGCCTGCTCGGTCTGAGCGGCGTCATCGGCCTCCTGGGCAAGCGCGGGCAGTGGCACAGCGATCAGCGCAGCCAGTCCCAGCGAGAGCATGGTGATCAGTTTCTTAAGGTCGTACATACGGGTAGGGTGTTGTGGTTGAAAGGAAAGGTTTTGGGAAAATGTGGGTTAGCTGCCCTTGGGGAGTTTGGCCATCTGCTCGCGGCTCTTTTCACCCCAGGGGGTGCTGCCGAAGAACAAATCGACCTCGCCGTAAATCTGACGGGCAACGGCGGGACGCCCGATTTGCTGATAAAGTGTACCGGAGCGGTAAAACAGCTCGGGGGTCCACGGGTAGCTGATATCGGCGGCGACAACGCCCTGGCTGATGCTGCCCATCGCTGCGTCGGTGTTACCTACGGCCATGGCGATCAGGCCCTGAACAAGCTTTTGCAGGGAGAAGGCCCGCTCGTCGGGGCCGATCTGACCGGCCTTTTCGACAAACAGCTCGGCCGTCTGGGCGCGCCCATCTTCGACATTGCAGTAAGCGGTCCATAGCATGGCCTCCTTTTGCACCTTGGTGCCGGGGATGTCCTGGATGCGCTGGTAGAGGAAAAGAGCTTCGGAGGTGTTACCGCTCTCGCGCAGGCTGTTGGCGAAGCGCATGACCTTGGGCAGCAGAGCCTCGTTGTTTTTATTCAACGGGATGCGATTCAACAGGCGCAGGGCCTCTTCGGTCTTGCCCGCCTCAACGAGCTTCTCGGTCACGGTAAAGGCATAGTCGAGGTACTGCGGGTCGAGCTTGGGCAGCGGCAGGGACTCCATCAACGCCGCGGACTCATCGAGGTAGCTACTGTTGGCCAGCGCAAAGATGAAGCGGTCGACGATGGGGTGGATATTGATATTGCTCGCCGGCACCTGCAAGAAGCGCACCAGCGGGTAGGCGTATTCGCGCATGCCCTCGACAGCCCGGTCATAGCTGCCGGCCTTGATCATGCTCAACTGGCTCTCGTATTCCTTCGGGGGCGTGTAGAGGAGAGACAGGCCGGGCGTATTCAGGGGGAGGATGATCTCCTGCGGGTTGGCCGGGTTATAGCGGAAGACCAGCTCGTTGCCCTCCAGGCCCATCAGGTACAGTTTATTGCTGGCGCCACCGGTTCTGTTAACGATGGGCACAGGCTGCGAGCCGTATTGCTGCACGTAATTCTGCCCCTGTGCGGGAAGGGCCACGGCGACGACGGCCAGCGTCAAAGCGGTTTTCAGGAAAGAAGTCATCACAGGGCCGACCTCGCTTGTTTGATTTTATCGTAGTAAGGGGTGTTTTCGAGGGAGGGATTGGAAAGGAACTCGTCGTAGGTGCGGCGGGCATCGTCGCGGCGACCCAGGCTTTCCAACGCCTGACCACTCTGAAAGTATGAGGCAGACGCCCACTCGGGGAATCCGGCGTAGCCGATGTAAACGCGTTCGAAGAAAGCCTGTGCCGAGGGCCAGTCCTTCTCCTCCATATAGGTCAGGCCGGTCTTGTAGAGAGCCTCAGCCTGATACTCACCGCGCCATTCACGGCGTGAAATAATCTGCTGGTACTTCCCGCGGGCACCATCGATATCGCCCTGCTGGCGCATGGCATCGGCCTCGCCCATGGCAGCCAACACCACATCCGGGGCACCGGGGAACTGGGCCTGAGCCTCATTGAAGTAGCCGATCGCCTCGTTCCACTGATTCTGCTTCATGCTGAGGTTACCCAGGGCGAGATAGGCCTTGAGGCGGCTCTCGTAGGCATCCGGGTGGCTCTCAAGCACGGTCAGGTAAGCCTGACGGGAAAGGAGCTGGTCGAATTCCTCAGCCTGCTTGCCGATCCAGATCAAAGTCTGCGGGCTGGCATAGGCAAGATCCTGATCGGTATAGATGCGGCCGTCATCCGCAGGTGCGTCGAGGCCGTCCAGGGTCATCGCCAGGCGCAATGCCAGCGTATTCTCACCCTGGGATTCCGCCTCGCGGTACATCTTGGTCAGCGTGGTGGCAGGGTCTTCTTTCGGGAAATCGGCATCAACGGCGCGCACCTGCTCCAGCCACTTATCGACCGGGCTCATGTTCTCACGCAGGCCAACGCGGAACTCCTTCGAGTAGAAGGCTTCCTGGATGTCCTGCTTGATCATCGGGTTTGCCCGGAGGTAATCGAAAAGGTATTGGCGGTCGGTGATGATCTTTTCGCGGAAGGCCTTGTCGTTTTTGACCTTTTCCAGGAAGGCGAGGGTCTCGTCGATCTGGGCACGATTCTCAGCGTACTTCTGTCCATAAACCTCCAGGATGAGGTCCACCCCGTAGGCTTGGGGATCATTACCAAAGCGTTTTACACCCTTGAGGTACTCGGCGAGCATTTCCTGCGGGCGGCCCTGCAGCTCGCGGGCGCGGCCCAGCTCGAACAGTGCGCCGGTGAAGTCCCCCTGCTCGCGGTACTTATCCATGTAGTCCTGGAAGTTGCGAGCCATCTCGTCGTAGCGGTGATTGCTCTCCAGCAAGTCGCCCTTCTGGAAGTAGGCGTTGCGGATAAAGCTCTCGGAGTCGGTGTACTTCTCCACCTCGGAGTAGTGCATCAACGCCGGCTTGAGGTTACCCGTGGTGGCGTAAATATCGGCCAGGAAGTACTCGACCTCCCCGCGCAGATTGCTGTTCGGGTACTTCTTGATGAAAGTGAGGAAGTCCTGCTCGGCGCCCTTGTAGTTCTCGACCCCGAAATAGCAGATACCGCGGCGGTAGAGAGAGTCCTCAGCGTAGGCGCCCGTATTGTAATACTGGATCATGACGCTGAAGTGCTCGATCGCATCCTTATAGTCGCCCAGGAAGATATCCGCCAGGCCGATCCAGTAGTGGCAGCCTTCGGACATGATGCCCTTGGGGTACTTTTTAAGGTAGCCGTTGAACTGCTCAATGAGGTCGCCGAAGCGCTCAAGCTTCACGTAGGTCGCGCCCATCATGAAGATGATCTGGCTGGCATACTCGGACTCGGGCTTTTCAGCCAGGAACCCACGCGCCAGATCGAAAAAGTCTTCGTACTGGTTTTTATCCAGGTAGAACTGGCAAAGCCGGACGATAATGTCGTCGGCGTACTTTTTCCACGACTTATTCCCGACGTAGGTTTCACCCATGGCGATGACCTCATCGGTCAGCTTGAGCTCAGTGGCAGCACTGAAAGCAGCATAGAGGAAGTCCTGCGCGGCGGGGTGGTTCGGGTAGTCCTTGACCAGCTCCTTATAAGCGAAAAACGACTCCCAATCGCGCCCGGTCAGCAGGAAGGTGCGCGCGATACGCACTTTAAGCTCGGGGGTGTAGTCCTTGATCTTCTTCAGGGCACCGATCTGGGCCTCGGTATTGAGGACGGAGGTTTCCAGCTCGGCAAGCTGCTCGCCCTCCTGGGTGGAAAGTTTCAGCAGGTTGAGCTGGCGCTGCAGGCTGGCCAGGTAGTCCTGCTGCCAGTCCACAATCTCCTGCACGGTGAGCACCATGCGGTACATGAGCATGGCCTCATTAAAGCGCTGGAGCTTGGAAAGTTTATCCCCGGCCTCGAGCAGGGCAACGTTGAGCTGAAGGCTGTAGCGGGCGGGCGATTCACTGACCAGATAGGGCAGCAGCTTCATTGTATCGTCAAACTTGCCCTGAGCGATGTAGGCTTCCATCAGAGCGGCCGCGGCCTTGGCCTCATCATCCACGGTACGGGCCTCGTCCAGGTAGAGCTTGAACCACTTCAGCCCGGCATTCCAGTTCTTCGAGATGTAGAAAGAGCCCACGATATTGCGCAGAGCCTCGATCCGCTGGTCAGAGTCCAGGCGCATTTCCAGCGGGGGCGAGAGCAGCTTGGCGTAGACCTCACCGGCTTCGTTAAACTTCTGGAGCCCACGCAGGGCATCGGCCATGGCCAGATTTGCGGTAACGGCAAACGAGCCGTTGGGAAATTCCTTGTTCAGGCGCTGGAACCACTTGATGGCTTCCTGGAGGAACTTGGTGTCATTTTCCTCGCCGTATTCGACCAGGTAGCCAACCCCCATGTAGAAGTAGACGCCGTTAAGGCTCTGGCGCATATCCTCGCTCTCGCCCTCGAAGCGCTTGATCATCTCCTGCAGGTAGGGCCGGGCACCCATGTAGTCACGGTGCTCAATGAGGTCTCCCGTCTCCTTCTGGAGCTCGGTAAGGGTCATGCCAGACGTATCTACCTCCTGTCCCCAGCCAGTCAGCTGGAAGCAAAAGAGGGTCAGGATAAGTGTCAAGCAAGGGTAATATCGAGTGCGGGCCTTTCGGATCACGTCGTCAATCTAGTGGGGGGTAAAAACTGCGAGCTGTTTAGCCAAGTGAATTTCCTGCGATTTTGCCAGAAAAAATATTTATATTGGAAATATCACTTAAAAGCACCTTTGCATGGGTGAAAGCACCCATCGTCAAAAACAGCACTTGTCAGGCGTGAAACGGGCAGCCAATGTTTTCGCCATCCTCCTGCATCGGTACATTTTTCGTTCAGTGCTGATGGCGACGGTTATGGCCGTCGCCATGTTTGTGTTCGTCCTGGTCGCGGGTAACGCGATCAAAGAAGTGTTTAGCCTGCTGGCCTCTGGCCGCGTGGGCTGGGGGCAGTTCATCTACCTGATGGCCATCCTGATCCCGCGCGTGATCCCCTACGCACTGCCGCTGGGCATCCTGACGGGCGTCCTGCTGGTGCTCGGACGTCTCTCCGCTCAAGGAGAAATCCTCGCCATGAAAGCCGCCGGAATCAGCCTGTGGCGCATCGCAGCCCCGATTTTCCTCATCGCCATGGGCGGCACGGCCTTTGCGGTCGCGATCGGCTTCTACTACGCGCCCATGGCCGACACGCTCTACAAGCGCTCACTGGCCAACGTCGTGCGCGAGGACCCGCTACGATTTTTCCAGCCCAAGACCTTCGTCAAAGAGTTCCCCGGTTACGTCTTCTACTTCGAGTCGCGCGAAGGCTCGACCGTGAAGAACCTGCGCACCTGGCTGATCGGAGACAAAGGCAAGATGACCCGTTACCTGACCAGCAACTCGGGGGTGATCAGCTTTGACGCAGAAAGAGACGCCATCCGCCTGACTGTCGAGCAAGGCTCTGGAGAAGGCCGCAGCGAAAGTGATGCCGAGGATGCCGGTGGCATTCAATCCCTCGCCGCCGAGCAACTCAGCTTCAGCCTCTCGCTGGACGCGCTTTTCGGAGAGCGCAGCAAGGAACGCAAGCTCTCCTACCTCAACCTCAATGAGCTGCTGGGCAAGCGGCAGCACTACATCGAGAACGAGGAAGGGCTCGACGAGGAGACCCAGACGGCACGGATTAACCAAGTGCAGACAGCCATTCAGAAAAAGGCCGCCATGGGCGTCGCCGTGCTCTCTCTGTGCGCCATTGCCATCCCACTGGGCATCAAGGCCAGCCGCTCCGAGACCTACGCCAACCTCGCTCTCGCTCTCGGCCTGGCTCTCACCTATTTCTTCCTGCTCGTCGTCGTATCCTGGCTTGAGGGCAAGCCCAGCCTACGCCCCGACCTGCTGATCTGGGTGCCAAACCTGCTCTATCAGGGGCTCGGTTTCTACCTGCTCAGCCGCGTCAACCGCAACTAAGCACCCCCTCCCCGCCAAAAAGAGACAAGAAAGGGTGCATTTTCCCCTTGCCTTTGCTCTGAAAACCGCTTTGATCCAGCGCTTTTTCCCATGTCTGAAGAGAAATCACAGAGCAAGACACCTCAGGGCCTCGACTTCAACGATGTCGATATCCTGAAGCGCTACGTCACCGACACCGGCAAGATCCTGCCGCGCCGCATCACTGGTCTCACGGCCCTCCAACAGCGCCGTATCACCAAGGCCATCAAGCGCGCACGCAATCTGCTGCTGATGAAGTAAGCGGCCGCGTACGCGGTTAATGACCCGCCATGCCGTCCGCAACCATACTGGGTGACTCGGACGGAGATGTCCGCATGGCCGGAACCCTCCTGCGTGAGGGTCAACTTATAGCACTCCCCACCGAGACTGTCTATGGTCTGGCCGGGAATGCCCTACTGGAGGATACCGTCCGCCAGATTTTTACCGTCAAGGGACGCCCTCTTATTGACCCCCTCATTCTGCATGTCCATGAATGGAAGCAGGTTGAGAGCATCACAGCGGAGATTCCACCGCATGCCCGGAAGCTGGCTGAAGCCTTCTGGCCCGGCCCCCTGACTCTGATTTTACCCAAGGCTGACTGTGTCAGCGACTTGGTCACGGCGGGTAACCCGACCGTCGCCGTACGCATGCCGGCCCACCCGCTGGCCCGTCGCATCCTGCAGGCCGCAGACGTCCCCCTCGCAGCGCCTAGCGCGAACCCTTTTGGCTACATCAGCCCGACCTGCGCCGCTCACGTGATGGACTCCCTCGGAGAGCGCCTGAGCTGGATTGTCGACGGTGGCCCCTGTCAGGCCGGCATCGAGTCCACCATCGTCGATGTGTCCCGACCGGACGCCGTTCGCCTGCTACGTCCCGGCCCCCTCTCCCCCGATGCACTTTCCGCCACGCTGGATGGACTCCCCATCTCCACTCATACACCACAGGATGCGGCCAAACCAGCCGCTCCGGGCCTGTTAGCGCGCCATTACAGCCCGAATACTCCCCTCTGCCTAGTTTCACACGGTGAACAGCCTCCAGAGGCTCCAGAAGGCCGCTGCGCATGGGTCGCCACCTCCCGCCAACAGGCTGAAAGCTCCCCCAGCGGCTACGATCGTTACTGGTTCAGCGAAACCGGCGACCCCGAGGACATCGCGCGCACGCTTTTTGCCATGCTGCGTAAACTCGACACGCTCGAGCACTCGCGCATTTATATCGAGCTCCCCCCCGCCAATGGCATCGGCCTGGCGCTCATCGACAGGCTCACTCGCGCTGCCGCCCGATAAAGACCGGCCCCACCGCTCCAACACGCGCCTGTAAAGCAACGGCCGTGTGCGGACGAAAGCTTCGATCATATCGCCCAGAAACTCTTTGGGGCAAAAGAAGCTTTGTCCTCCATCGACAAAAAAACGGCGAAGCCGAAGCTTCGCCGCTGTTAAAAGGTAAAGACTACTGTCTGATCAGGCCTTGTCCCCAGGGGTCGGGTCATTGGGATCACCGACGGGAGCGACGGGAGGCTTGGTCTTGCGCTCCTTCGTCTCGGTCATGACATCCTCGCCATCATCGGTGTGATAATAGCTCTGGTAGGACTTATCGTAGTAGTTCGCGTAGTAGTAGCTGGCTACCGCGACGCTGATCTGATTCAGAATCGCACCAAAGACCGGTGTATTCGACTCGATGATCCGGCGCAGGTTGGCCTTGGCCGTGCGGCGCTTCACCGCATTAAACTTGATGACATAGATGATGCCGTCCGCATGCGGGAGGATCGTCAGCACGTCACTGACAGCACCGATAGGCGGCGAGTCAATGATGATGCGGTCGTACTGCGAGCGCAGCTCGTGCAGCATCTCCTCATAGCGCGGGCTGTTGAGGATCTGCGTCGGGTTTTTAGCCTTACCGCCAGCCATGAGCACGTCGAGATTCGGATAGAGCTCCTCGACGATGGCTTCCTTAAGGGAGACTTCCTCGTTGAAATAGTGGATGATCCCCTTGTGGGCTTCCTCGATCTCAAGAGATTTGCCGACATTCGGCATGCGCAAGTCACCGTCAACGATCAGGGTCTTCTCACCGTGAATGGCAAACGTGAGTGCCAGGTTGGTGGTGACGAAAGACTTACCCTCACTGGGTGAGGTACTGGTTGAGACGATGACCTTGGCGTTCCGGCTCGCTTCATTGATCTTCAGAGCGGAGTGGATAGCCCGGAAGGACTCGGTCACGCGGCGGTCCACATTTGCGGCCACAGCGCGCGCCTTTTCCAGCGAGTTCAGACGCTTGATACGCGGGACAATCCCGATCAGCGGCAAGCCGACCGAAGTCTCAACATCGAAGGCGGACTTGATACGGTCATCCAGGAACGCGATGACAAAGACGATACCCAAACCGAGGAAGACCCCGCCAAAAGCCCCGACGAGCAGATTCATCACTACATTGGGCTTGGCCGGATAGGGAGAGGGCAATGCCTTTTCGATAATACGGGCACTGGGCAATACCAGTGAAATGTTGTTCTTCTCCTGCTCAAGGCGGAAGATGATGTTAGAGAGCACGCCAACATTGACCTCCAGGTCTTGCTCCAGCGATTGGTACCCAACCGCGAGGCGCTGCAGCTCCTTAATGTCGGCTTCTTTTTCAGCCAGACGCTTTTCGGCCTGCTCGTAAGAGTTTTTGCCCTCTACGTACTCGACGCGGATCTCCTGAATAGCGGACTGCACGGCCGAATCCAGCTCCTGCTTGGTCTGCTCATGGCCACGTACCGCTTGCTCCAGATCGGGCCACTTGGGGCCGTAGCGCTTGCGCATGGAGGACAGCTCGACCTCCTGCATACTGAGCTGGCTCAACAGGTCAGCGATACGCGGGCGATTGGAGATAAAGGGCAGGTTCCACATCGGCTTCCCCTCGGCGACATGCTCTTGAACGAGCTGCCAGCGGTTCTCAAGGGTGTCGAGCTGGGCCTTAGCTTCTGTTACAAGCTGGTTGAGCTGGAACATCTCCTGAGCCTCGATGTTTTCATCCGGCTCCAGTGAGGTACGATTCGATTTCTCACGGTACTCAACCAGTTTCTCGCGAATGGCGTCCACTTCAGCGCGCTGTTCGTCAGCGCGCATGCGCAGGTCTTCGACCGCTCGCATCGACAGGTCGATATTCAGGCGCACACTATACATGATGAACTCATCCGCATAGTAGTTCGCAATCATCGCGGCGACATCAGGCTCCGGATGGAAAAATCCAATCCGGATAAGCATGGTCGAGCGAATGCTGTCGATTCTCTTATTTTTGTAAATGATCTCAACCAGGCTAGGCTCGCGAGAAGAGAAGCGTACCTCATTGAGGTAGGGCTCCATGATCCGCGCCCGGTCCTCTTCCTTAATACGGGAAGCCACCGCCTCAGCCATGGCAATCGTATCGAGGATCCCCACCTGAGTCATAAAGTCCTCATTGGTAAGAATACGGTTCTCCTCAATATCACCGCTGCCGAGAATATCGGGGTCATCGCGCAGCAACTGGATGCGGGACTCCGAGTAGAAAATTTCTGTGGTACTGAGCGTGTACAGCAGCGTGCCAACAAAAACGATGAAGAACGTAACCAGGAAATGCCAGATACGCTCCCGCAGGATCATCAGGTAGTCCTTGATGCTGCGCTGAGGAGTACCCTGCTGGCCCCCTCCATAGTTATTGCCGCCGCCGTAGTTGTATCCGTAGCCGTAATAATAGCCGCCGTAGTTGCCTCCGCCGTAGTTAGAGTAGCCGGGATAGGATTGTCCGTAGCCACCATAACCACCGTAGCCGCTACCCGATTTAGATTTCTCGTCGCTCATGCTGCGGGAATTTTACGTGTATTAATTAAATAATGCGTTCATCGACAATGACATGGTCACCATCTTTGAGCTTAATGTCAGAGACTTCAGGGCTTTCAAGAATATCTCCAAAGTCCACTGTGATGACCTCCGTTTGCCCATCCGGATTCACGCGGCGGATCTTGATGTTACCGCGACGTGCCAAGCGGGTCAGACCGCCAGCACTATTGATCGCCTCCGTCAGGCTCAGCTCTCGCTCAGGGGGAATCGGAACCGGACCGGGCCGGTTAACCATCCCGTGCACGTAAATAAAACGCTCGGTGTACTGAAGTACCAAAATGGTCACATGGGGATTAATCAGATAATCACCCTTATATGCTTGAGTAACAAGATTCTGCGCATCGGTAACGGTCATGCCGCCAATGGGCATTTCACCGATCAACGGCAGAGAAACCGTCCCGTCGGCAGACAGGCGGGACTGCACCTGCAGCATGGGTTCCTGGAAAACATCAACCTGGATCACATCCATCGGCTGGAGGATGTAATTACCGGCGACAACACCGGCAGTACTTGTCGGGGCACGTGGTCCGCTGACAGGAGAGGTAGAGGGGTTAGCAGGCTGAGATGCTGACGGAGGGGGCGAGCTCTGGGAGCCATCGGAAGATGCGGCGCCCCCGTCCTGAGCCGATAACGTCGGCGAGTAGAGGCACATCGCGGAGAGCAGCAAACAGATGCGCAAAAAAGGGCTCATGGTAGATATAGGGTTTATTAGACAATTGCGGGAAGGAACCAATGGGACCTTCCCGCAATGAAAATGTTCAGACTAATTATCCGTTAGTAGCGGATAGAGGCCTGGAGATTCACGATATTGTTATCGTAACTGAGGCCGGGTCTGTTCGAGTCATTCTTAAAGTAGGTGTAACCAAGCGAAAGGCTGAAGATCGGATCCGGGGTCCAAGTGATGGAAGCACCGGCCGTGTAAGTGTTATCTTCGCGGCCAGCAACACCAGCAGTCGTTGACTGATTCGTCTGGTACTGGGTGTTGTAGTAATCAAAGTCTGCCTGCGCTGCGAGGTAGGTATTGATCTGGTACTGGGCACCCACACCCGTGCCAATGTTGTCAGTCGAAGTACCCTGACCACCGACACCGAAGTCCTTGTTGATATCGAAGAACAGATTCAGCTTGTCGGAGAACTTGTAGGTGAAATTCGAGTAGATGGCAAAGCGACCGTCACTGGTCACGCCACCACCGTCACGAATCTGATAACCGATATTCACATTCGCATCCAGCTTGGGGAGGACTTCACCGGTAACGGCGAGGTTGAGGAAGTAGTCGTTATAGTTACGGCCAGGCTCGGTATTGGTCGGCTCGGTATCGGTGTAGCGGTAACGGAAGCCCGGTCCAAGGCTCCACTTGGGAGTCACCTTGTAAAACAGATCGACGGGCAGGGTGTAAGTGTCGTTGCTGGCATAAGCACCACCAAAGGTCTGATTATTGGTGTAATCGGTGCGGCTCCAGGTGAAGCCACCAGACATCCAGTACTTCGTGGAGATCTCATACTGGCCATCGATGAAGGCGTTGTAGAGGTCGCGCTTAACCAGGTTAGAATTCAAAGCCGGGTTACCAATGTTTGTCCCCTGCGAGTTCTGCTGGGTCTGGACATAGGAGAAGCCGGTCTCAGCCGAAATCGGGCCATTCTCGTAGCTGGCGTCGAGGTAAAGGTTTGCCCGCTGCGTGTTCAGGTTATCAAAGCGGTTGTAAAAGTAAAAGTCTTCGCGGAACAGCAGGTTGACGTTAAACAGGCTATTGCGTCCGAGATTCATCTCCACACCAGGGCCGACGATAAACAGAAAATCATCTTCTGCGGTGGCAGAGTTAAAGACATTCGTCTGATAGCGGCCAGCGACAATGCCATTAAAGAAAATATCGACCGTATCAGCGACAGTCACGAGAGGTGCCGCTTGAGCAGTACCACCAGCAAGAAGTGCGGCGGCTCCGATCAGGGCGGAGAGAGGAGATGTTTTTTTCATAGACGGTTTGCAGCAGGTGGTAGGATTGATTAATCGCAGAGCCCGACAACTTGCAGAAACTGATGGGCAAGGCAAGATTAACTCTTATTTAAAGCATTGAGTCAGAATATTCCCGGATTTGCCACACACCACTAGCCTAGTCAAGAGCGTTCTACTCCCAAACTCCAGTCAAAAAAACCCTAATCGTCACATTACAGGCAAAAAACCGCATTGATTTTCATGAAACGTTCCCAAAGATGACCTGTCCTCTTGTCTAGCAACTGCATCTCTATTCGAGTTTCAATACCTTTACTATTCTCGCTATGGCCCGTAAGAACACAAAATCCGATTCCAAAAGCAGCCGAAAAACCATTTTGCTGGGATTCGCCGTACGACAAAGAGGGCCCAGCGGAAAGTGGCGCATCCGGTTCCTGTGGGGGCGCATCTTCGGGACCCTCGCCCTACTGGTCATTGCGAGCTACCTGGCAGGGGCCACGGCCATCTACTTCTACTTCAAGGAGCGCAAAAGCTACGAGGAGGTCTCGTACACCGACGTCCTCACCCTCCCCTGGAATATGGAGGGCTTCCAAAAGCAGCGTGGTGACTACGAAATCGAACAGGCGAAACAGTATCTGCGGGAGAGCGATGTCCGCAAAGCGTATTTCTTCCTGCGCTCCGGTGTCGTCCATAACCCGACGAACCTGGAGGGCCGCTCAATGCTCTCGGAGTTTAGCCTGCTGGCAAAGCGTCCCCCGGAAGACGCCATCAGCATCATGCGTGGCGGCATCCCCTACGCGGGTAATGACAAGGAATATCTAAAGCGCTACATCCAGATGCTACTGCGCTATCAGCAGGACCAGGAGGTGATGGATGTCGCCGATAACCTGCTCAGCAAAGATCCTGGCCCCGAAGTCCAGCGCCTGCTGGCCCTGGCGGCTGCCACGGCCCACTACTACCGAGGCGATTTCGACCAGGCCGAGGACTATGTGAGAGACTACGACCTGGACGACGACCTTGAGGGCACTCTGCTCTCCGCCAACATCAGCTGGGACCGTGGCCAGCAGCAGGCGGCCATTTCGAAGCTGGAATCATCCCTGGGCAAGTATCCTAACGATGAGCCGATTTATGCCTTGATGAGCCGTTTCTACCGCGACATGGGCGAGCACGCGAAAGCACGCCGCTATGCCGTCCTCAGAAACATTAATTCCCCCCTCAGCGTTACCCCCCGCATCGACCTGCTCTACAGCCTCGACAATACCGATCAACAGGAGCGCGCCGATCGTGAGGCAGAAACCATCCTGCATCAGTTCGGAGATAACGAAAAAGCTCTGATCGCCCTGGCAAATTATGCCACCGACTCCGGCCGGGTGGACCTGGCACGGCGCATCTACGAAGCCGCACTGGAGAACGATTTCAACATCGCCCCGTTTGCCCTGCTGCTGGTCGAAGCCCACATCACCAGCTCTGATTATCAGGGTGCGATCAACTTCACCGAAGAGCTGGCCAAAGAAAAACCCGAGTGGATGGAGCGTAATCTCGGCGTCTTTAACAGCCTCCGAGCCGTCGCCTACTATGGAATCGGCAACAAGGACTACAGCGACATCTACCTTGAGCAGTTCCTCAAGCAGAGCAGTGTCCGTGTAGACACCCTCATCGCCGTTTCCCGCCGCTTTGTCGACCTGGGCGGCAAGGAACAGGCCCGCAAAATCCTGACGAAAGCGATCGAGGCTAATTCAGACAATCAGGCTGCCCTTTCCCGCTTGATCGAACTTGAGATCGACATGGGCAACTCGGCCCAACTCGGCACCTACCTCAAGAAACTCCTGCAAATGCGCCGCCCCTCGGCGGATCTGCTCATGAAGGCCTACCGCAGCCTCGGTAGCGACCGCTTCATCTACACGCAGGACCGGGAGACGCTACTGATCGAGCTGGATACCATTATCCACCCTGAGAAGCAGCGCCCAAGCTGAGCTTGGCAAAAAAGCACGTTTCAGGATAGCGCCCCGCTTGTCTCGCCTCCGAGAGGGAGACGGTGAATGGCTCATAGTGCCGCATCAGCGGGAAGGATATTGAGCCGCACACTGGGCAATCGCCCGATATATGCGGTTGCTCCGCCAACGGCCATCGTACCCGTCTACAACATGCGGCGCAGGGAATCAGCAGCGGATTAATCCTCAGCCTCTTCGTCGGAGCGCAGGCGAACCGTTGCCGACAGGATGCGTTTCTCGTCCACTTCGAGAATGGTAACCGCGAGTGGCGGAGTCTCGATTTCGAAGTTTTCGCCTGCATCCGGCATCCGGCCAAGCTCGTCGGTAATCCAGCCCCCAAAGGTGGACGCCTCGGTATCGCCGACGTTGATCTCCAGCGCCTCCTCCAGATCGTGCAGGGGCGTGAGCCCGTCGACATGGAAGGCCTCTTCGCCCACCGGACGGACCATGGCGGTTTCCGCCACGTCGAACTCGTCCTGAATATCTCCGACGAGCACCTCCAAAATGCCCTCCAGGGTGATCAGGCCAAGCGTGCCGCCGAACTCATCCCTCACCACGGCCATGTGAAACTTCTGCTGAAGCATCGTTTCCATGGCGTTTTCCAGCGGATCGGACTCGTCGAAACTCAGAATCTGGCGGCGGATGCGCAACAGGTCCACGACCTGCCCCTTGCGGCGGAAGATGTCCTTGATGTGGATCAGGCCGATGCAGTGGTCGAGGTCCTCCTCACACAATGGGAAACGCGTGTGCCCGCTCTCGCGGGCCATGGCCAGGTTTTCCTCCACCGTGAGGTTCACATCCATGTACTTGACCTGATTGCGCGGCAGGAGCACGTCCGAGACTTCCAGGTCCCGGATGCGCAGGGCGTTGCGAAGCAGATTGCGGATACGCGGGCTGACGGAGACCTCTTCCTCACCGAGAGCACGGATCTGCACCTCGTAGTCGAGCACGTTAAAGTCTTCCTTCAGCTTCAGTTGGAAAGGCTGCAGGACCAGCCCGGCAACCTTGCGGAGGATGCGGGACCACGGCGAAACCAGCGTGACAAAGCCCAGGATAAACCACGAGGAGAAGCGCAGCGAAGCCTGCGGATAAGCCAGCGCAATCCCGCGCGGAACCAGAAAACCGAATACGCTCGTTAGCGAGACCGTCAGGACAAAGGTAAACAAGACCAGCA
Source organism: Ruficoccus sp. ZRK36 (assembly GCF_019603315.1). Taxonomy (NCBI): domain Bacteria; kingdom Pseudomonadati; phylum Verrucomicrobiota; class Opitutia; order Puniceicoccales; family Cerasicoccaceae; genus Ruficoccus; species Ruficoccus sp. ZRK36. The sequence goes on along the minus strand of NZ_CP080649.1, from coordinate 1,125,814 downwards.
AGGTCTTACCCGGCTGTTCTGAAAACCACTCGATACGCCCGATCAGGAAGAAGATCGTAGGCACGAGCACCAGACCGAGCCCGACTGTCGTCAGCAGCACCCCAAAGCGCAGCACCTGGGCGATCTGGCCACCCCGATCCAGCAGCAGGGCCACCCGGCGGCTCTGGCGCAGGCGATCCATCGCCTCGTCATCGAGGAGGCTGTAGCGCACCTTGACCATGCTGATCTCACAGACGACCAGCATCGCGTTGATAAACAGCAGCAGTAGGAGAAAGACTCCGTAGAGAAGAAAATCGATGGCGGTCAAATTCACCGTCGTTCCGACTCTCCTTTCAGCGATGCGGCATCCGGTCCGGCCAGAAGCTCCTCCAGCGCGCCCAGCAACCTGGTATTTTCCTCCTCAGTGCCCACCGTCACCCGCAGATACTCGGACAACCCGTAACCATGCAGCGGGCGGACAATGATGCCACGGGCCTCCAGCAGTTCAAAAACCTTCCGTGAGTCCGCGACCGCCATGAGCACAAAGTTCGCCTCACTCGGCGGGCAGTCCAGCCCGAGGCGCTTGAAGCCCTCGGTCAGCTGCTTCAGGCCCGCGCGGTTGGATTCACGGGAACGCGTCACAAAAGCGTGGTCATCGAGCGCCGCCAGTGCGGCCGCCTGGCCAATTCCGGTGCTGTTAAAGGGCTGGCGGACCTGATTCAGAAGCTTGATCAGCTCGGGATCGCCGTAGCCGTAGCCCACGCGCAGCGAGGCCAGACCGTAAATTTTGGAGAAGGTACGCGTGCAGAAGACCTTGTAGCCCTCGTCGATGAGCGGACGCAGATCAGCGGGCTCATCGAGATACTCGGCATAGGCCTCGTCGAAGCAGAAAATCACGTGCTCGGGGAGCTGCCGAATGAAGGACTTGAGGTCGTCCGGATCGACTACCGTACCCGTCGGATTGTTCGGGCAGGGCATGAAAATGATCCGGGTGCGGTCGGTCACCGCGTCGGCCATCGCGTCGAGGTCGTGCGCGAGGCCCGGCATCGGGACGGAGACCGGCTTCGCGCCAAAGAGCAACGCCGCCAGCTTATACACGATAAAGGCGTACTCGCCGAAGATGATCTCGTCGCCCGGCCCGGCAAAGGCCTGAGCCAGCAGCACCATGACTTCGTTTGAACCGGTACCGACAAAGATCTGCTCCGGCTTGAGGCCGCGTACCTCGGCCAGCTTTTCACGCAGCGCGATGGCGCTGCCATCCGGGTACAGGTGAGCGTGCCGCATGGCTTGCGCAGCGGCTTCGACAGCCTTGGGCGAGGGGCCCATGGCGTTTTCATTAGAGGCGAGCTTAAGCACGCCGTTGGGGTCGAGGCCGAATTCGCGTGCCACGTCCTCAATCGGTCGACCCGGCTCATAAACTGGCAGGGAGAGTACTCCCGGCCTGACCAAATCCCGGTATTTCATTTGAAAAAGACCCCTTAAGCTGTCATATCCCCCTTTGCTTGCAATCCTAAACCACAGACTGCCACGATCAGCATCTTCCGTACCTGATGAAAATAGCCCTGACAGGAGCCTCCGGCCTCGCCGGCCACCATGCCGCCCTCGCCGCCCTGGCCCGCAACCACGAAGTCCACGCCTTTTACCACTCGCGTAAGCCGACCCCTAAAGGCCTCAACCTGCACCAGCTCGACCTCAGCGAGCCCGAGAGCATCGTCGGCCCATTGCTGGAGCTCTTTCCGGACGTGATCATCCACGCCGCCGCCGTCTCCAGCCCCGCTGACTGCGACGCCGACCCCGAGCGCGCCGAGAAGCTCAACGTCGCCCTCCCCCGTCGCCTCGCGCAGGTCGCCCACCACCTGGGCTGCCGCCTCATCCACCTGTCTACGGACATGGTCTTCGACGGGCAGAGCGGCACCCCCTACCGCTCGACGGACCTGCCCAACCCCATCGGCCTCTACGGCCAGCTCAAGCTCCTGGCCGAGCGCGAAGTGCTCGAACACGGTGTGGACGAGGCCACCGTCCTGCGCATCCCCATCCTCACCGGAAACAGCCCCTCCGGTACCCGCTCGGTTCACGAGAAGCTTTTCCACGCCTGGGCCGCAGGCGAGCGCCCCACCCTCTTCACCGATGAGATCCGCCAGCCCCTCTCCGCCGCCAATCTCGGCGAGCTGCTCGTCGAGCTGTGCGAGCGTCGCAACCTGCACGGCATCTTTCACTGGGCCGGCAACGAAACCGTCACCCGCCACGATATGGGCCTGCGCATCCTGAAGCGCTTTGGGCTGCCCGAAGACCTCATCCAGGCCGCCTCCTGCGAGGGCCAGCGCCGCGCCTCTGACCTGCGCTTTGAGCTGGCTCCGCTCGTGGGCAAGCTCAAGACCGTCCCGATTTCCTATGAGTTCCAGCTCGACGAGATGGAAGTCCCCGCCGCCTCCCGCCAATGGTACGAGCAAACCAGCGGCCGCTCCGCCGCCCCCGTGCGCCTGAAGAAGGGCGTGGATTTTTAGGATAGAGAAACCGCAAAGGACACAAAGAGCGCGAAGAAGAGGCCGAGGGCGACCGCCACGGGTTCATTTACCTGTGGAAGAAAACTCATTCCATGCCTGGACGGCAATTTGCGACAGAAACTCGTCTTCGGGGATCCAATCCGTAGCGCCACTCCCACGCAGGACCAGTCGCATCATCTGTCCTGTATGCCATTCGCTCGGGAACGGTGCCGCTGCGATGATCCGTTGCGCATCACTGTCCTCAGGCCACACACGGGTAGCAATGATCCAGTCGGCTCCTCTCTTGGGCACATCATAGGAGACTCGAAACTGGTAGTATTTAGGGTCCTGAGAGTATTCAGGGAGTCCATACATGCTATCCGGTAACCGCCCATGCTCTTTCTGGTACTGCACCAAAAGGAATCCCAGCTGCCGCAGACAACTACTGTTCGCCGTATTGATCGCCGGAGGGGAAAATGACCCAACGAGCGCGATGAAGAGCGCGCATAGACCGATTAGCACTACCACGATCAGTGCGAGAACAATAGGGATACGAATTCGCTTCTTCATGCTCATTGCCCCCTTGCTTTCATCATGGCCAGAAACTCATCCTCCGGCATGCGGGTGACTACGCAATCCCCCATACAGACCAAACGCTGAGGTGCTTTTGATTCAAAATAGTAGGGAACGGGTGCAGCCAACATAACTTCCCCCGGATCAACGGGGTAGCTAGACGCGAGTATAATCCAGTCACCACGTACCACATCCCCATCATGGACATCGCGAAATGAAAGCTCCTTCCTGTCCTCCACATACTCAGGCAAGGCAAAAACACTGGCTGGCAAGAGGTGCTGTCCATCAGATGCTTCGCAGTAGTTAGAGAGCATAAACCCCATTTGCCTGATATTGCTGGCATTAACACGACTCGGTGAGCGATAAACATGCCCACACATAGGCAGAGCAACAAACGTCAGCAAGACAACGACCACAATTGCGGAGATTGCTACGACTTTGTTAACCTTCATCTATAACAAAAGCTATCCAGAATAAGTTAAGCATTCAAGCCGATTTCACCGCTCACAATCTTGCCATCCTCCCCCGATCACCTAGCCTGTCTTGAAGGATGCACATTCTACCCAGACATACCGCTTCAGCCGCCGCCAACATGGCTACGGACCTGATGCTGCTGGAGGCGTATCCGGTTTCGGATACACCGCGCTTCCGGCACTACGGGTGGAGCGACCCGGCGTGGAGCTTTGGGCTGTCGCAGACCTTTAACGAAACCCACGAGCGCATCCTTGCCCTACCCTGCGAGCTCGTACGCCGCCCCACCGGTGGCGGGCTGGTGGACCACCTCAACGACTGGACCTACGCGCTCGTCGTGCCGCCCGGCGCGCGCGGCTACCGCGACGGCCCCGCCGCGCTCTACCGGCTCGTCCACGAGAAGATCGCCGCCGCCCTTGCCCAACAGGGGCTCGCCAGCGAGCTGCACGCGATCAAAAGCACCGACGGGCTGCACGCGGTCTGCTTCGAGCAGCCCGAGCAGTACGATCTCACCCTACCCGGCGGCGAGAAAATCGCCGGGGCCGCCCAGAAGCGTACCCGCGACGGCCTGCTCGTGCAGGGCAGCATCACCCGCGCCCTCCCTGTATCCATCGACTGGATACAGTTCGAAAAGGATTTCACGACCGGCCTCGCCGCGCTTTTCGACACCACGCCTACGCCCGTCGATGCGCCTGCCTGGGACGAGCAACGCCTCGCCCGCGAGACCGCACGCTTCGCCTCCGCCGCCTGGACACGTAAGCGCTCACTGTAGTATCGCTGGGCTTATGCAGCCCAGACCCGCAGCAGACGAAGCCTGCACTTTCGATGCTGCGCATCGTGATCGCCTAGCAGAGCATCCAGACTGGGTGCCACCATTTGGACAAGCATTCGTTAGGATCATGGGTGCAGGGCTACGCCCTGCTGGGGCAGCGAACGCAGTGAGCGATGGGGCAGAGCCCCATCATTGCCAGCGGGTGCTACCCGCTACTCAAACCACTTCTTGGCTTTTTCGAAAAAGCTTTCGCTGACGGGCTGGTCGGCGTCACCGCAGGCGGTGGCGAACTCCTCCAGCTTCTCGCGCTGCTCACCATTGAGCTTTTTCGGCACCTCGATCTCGACCTGGATAAGCTGGTCACCGTGATGTCCGCCGCGGAGCGTGGGCATACCCTTGCCGCGCAGGCGGAAGGTCGTACCGCTCTGGGTTCCGGCGGGAACCTTCAGCGAGGCTTTACCCTTGAGAGTGGGCACTTCGATGGTGCCACCGAGCGCGGCCAGTGTGAACTTGATCGGGATCAGGCAGTAAAGATCGCTCTCGTGCCGCTCGAAAATCTCGTGCTCCTTGACGTGGATGATCACGTAAAGGTCGCCAGCGGGTGCCCCGGAGGGGCCAGCCTCGCCACTACCTGCTGAGCGCAGGCGTGAGCCGGTATCGACCCCGGCAGGGATCTTTACCTTGAGCGTATGCGTCTCATCGACGACGCCGTGGCCCGAGCACTTCGAGCAGGGCTTTTCGACGACTTTGCCGCGCCCACCGCAGGTCGGGCAGGCCTGACGCACCTGAAAGAAACCGCGCGAGCTGATGACCTGGCCGTGACCGTTACAGGTCGGGCAGGTCTTTTCACTGCTGCCGGGCTCGGCACCGGAGCCGTGGCACTTATCACAGGCGGCCTGACGGCGATACTTGATCGTCTTTTCGACGCCCTCAGCCGCTTCCTCCAGCGAAATCTCCAGATCGTAGCGCAGGTCGTTCCCGCGCTGCGGGCCGCGACTGCCGCCACCGAAGAATTCCTCGAAGATACCGCCTCCGCCACCGCCGCCGCTGTTGAAGACCTCGCGGAAGATGTCGAAGGGATCATGGAAACCGCCCCCGGCGCTGCGCCCGCCGCCCTGCTCAAAGGCGGCATGCCCGTAGCGGTCGTAGGCGGCACGCTTGTCCTCGTTGCTGAGGACCTCGTAGGCGTGGCCGATCTCCTTAAACTTGGCCTCGGCCTCGGCATCGCCCGGATTTTTGTCCGGGTGATACTTCATGGCCAGCTTACGGTAGGCCTTTTTAATTTCCTGCTCGGTAGCCTCCCGGCTCACGCCGAGCAGTTCGTAGTAATCTTTATTCGCCATCCTGGATCAACCTTCGGCGGGGCCGCTGGAGACCACGACCGAAGCCGGGCGCAGCAGGCGCTGGTTGAGCTGGTAGCCCGCCCGGACGAGGGTGAGCACCTTGTTGTCGGCGATTTCGTCGCTCGGGCTTTGCGAGACAGCCTCGTGCAGGTTGTGGTCGAAGTCCTCGCCGGGGGCGGGTTCGATCACCTCAAGGCCATGGCCGTTGAGGACCTGGCGCAGCTGGGCAGCGACGACTTCGAAGCCTTTAGCCACCTCGGCGGCTTCCGGGTGGTTACCGGCGGCAGCGAGGCCGAGACGAAAATTATCAAGCGCGGGCAGCAACTCCTCGATCAGGACAGCGTTGGCCAGCAGGCGCGACTCTTCCTTTTCGCGGGCGGCGCGGCGGCGGAAATTATCCAGATCGGCCATGGAGCGCAGGTAGCGGTCCTCGTAGTCCTTGGCCTGGGCCTGGGCTTTGTCGAGCTCGGCGAGCAGCTTTGCCGTCTCCGAGCCGGCTTCGGCGGAAGCCTCCTCAGGAGCGACCGCTTCTTCCGGCGCAGGCGCGGCCTGTGCCTCGGTGGCCGCTTCCGGTTCGTTGCTTTCGGGTTTCTCCTTCATAGACATTTGTGTAAGGGGAGAAACCATTACCCAATCTTAGAGAGATTCAAGGGCTTTTTTAGCATCTTCACCGTGTTCACGGATCAGTGTGTCGATTTTATCGGGGATAATTTCGGGCGTACGCGGCTCGATATCCGCGAAACACTGAACCGGAAAAGTCGCAAAAAGCGCCCGGAAAAAGGCCGGCCCGAAACCGGGCAACCCACTCTGCCGCAACGCCTGCTGCACCTCCGGGAAAACCTCCGAACTCAGGCTCACACCGGTAAATTCGCCCACGTACTCCACCTTGTAGCGGGCAATGTCCGGGCGACCGATGGAGTGGTTCTCGATAATAACCTCGCGGATCGCGAGCCGGAAGCTCTCCAGCTGCGGGCCATCGGCAAGCGCCGTGGCGGCGGCTTGATCACTGATGGTCGGCTCGTATCCCACCGCATCGATAAAGGCCGCCAGGTTACTGGGACCACGCTCGGGGATGACCACGGTGAGCGAATCAATCACCATATCCACCTCTCGCGCGCGCCAGTCTCCCTCAGCCACCGCAGTCAGGGGCAGCTTCACACTGAGCCCACGGATGTGCAGGAAACTCTCCTCCGGGAAACCGGGGGGATTTCCCACCACGATGTCCTCAAAGACGATCTCCTGCGAAAGCAGCTCGAGGTTGGCGTCGTCGATCTGCACGTCAAAGCCGCTATGCTGCTCCATCCACTCAGAGACGAACTTCGGGGTCCACGCCTCGGCCACCCAAAACAGTACGATGAGCGCAATCACCGCCAGCACCAGCAGTGTCGCCAGCACCGAGCCCAGACAGCCAATGGGTTTAAAGAGGAGTTTTAGCATCGGTGAGAGAAGCTGTTATCAATGATGGTGACCAAAGCAGCAAACGCAGTGAGCGACGGGCAAACCCCATCAATGGCCAGTGCGGTCACGCACCCCCGAAACCATCCGTCACCAGCACGGTGGTCGGCGAGTGAATGGCCTCCAGCGTGAAGCTCTCCGCATAGGGAAGCAGAACATTTGCACTGCGACCGATTGTGGTCTCGTCCGCACAGTCGCGCAGCGCACCGTCGACCACACCGATCAGACGCGGCTGCTCCCCGGCGGGGAACTCCAGCTTCTGGCCAGAGCGGAGTGTATAGCGGGTGATGTTAAACAGCTCGGATTCGGCGATGACTTGCTTGTCGCCCACCGGACGCAGGAGGTCCGGCTCGTAGTCGTTGAACTCGATACACTTGAGGGACTCCTCGATGTGGAGCTGGCGCGGCTGGCCGTCGAGCCCGACACGCCCCCAGTCGTACACGCGGTAGGTCGTATCGGAGTTTTGCTGGATCTCCAGGATCAGGCAACCGGCGTCCAGCGCGTGCAGGCGGCCACTGCGCACAAACATCGACTCGCCCTTTTTGGCGGGGATACGGTGCACGAGAGGCTCGGCCCGGTTTTCGCGCAGGGCGGTTTCAAATTCCTCGCGGGTGACGCCGTTTTTCAGCCCGATGAGCATGGCCGCGTGCGGCTCGGCCTCGGCCACGTACCAGTTTTCGGTCTTGGGCTCGCCGCCGAGGCTCGGAGCGATGTCTGCCGGGGGGTGAACCTGCAGGCTCAGACGGTCCTGACAGTCCAGCCACTTGACCAGAATCGGAAAGGGGGTCGAGGCATCGTAGCCGGGCCCCATCACGGTGTCGGCGTGCTTTTCCACCAGTTCACGCAGGGTCAGCCCTGCCTGCGGCCCTTCGGCCACGACAGACTGGGCCTCGGGGCGATCCACAATCTCCCAGCTCTCGCCGATAGGGGCCTCGCCGGGCAGAGCCCGCCCGAGTTGGTCTGCCAGACCACGTCCGCCCCAGACACGTTCCTGATAAATAGGTTTGAAAGCGTAAAAGCGCATGACCCAACGCTAAAGTCCCCGGCAGCGGCGGTCAATGTCAGGGTGATCCTATCGTCATTGGGGGTATAATCCGCCCCGGCTGGGGTCAAGGGGCCTGCCTACCTACCGCACACCACTTGATGCAGTCATGAAAACTACCGGTATTGGGGTTCGGGCTTGTTTTTGAACGCAGCACGGGTAGGATGGTCTTTTTGGAAATGGGCCTCTTCTCGAAAAAACCTGCCGCCACGCAGGAGAAAACATCTTTCGCCCCGCGCCAACCCCAGTCCAAGCCTTTCTGGGCCTTGGTGGTGCTGGCTCTCAGCATCATCTATATTGTTGCCTTGCTGGACTTTAACCCGAGCCAGTCGCCGCATCTGCATGTCGGCGGGGACTCGGACCAGAACCTCACGGGCACCCTTGGCGCCGAGCTGGCATACCGGACGTTTTGGCTGTTCGGGATCGTCTCGTGGCTGATCCCGCTGCTGCTGTTCTGGATCAGCTATCTCCTGCTTTTCCGGCAGGCCCACCGGGTCCGCCTGCGCCTGGCGATCTCGGCTGTGTTCTTCCTGATCTCGCTGACCGGTCTGTCCACCCTCGTCGATGAGCAAGTCTTCGAAACGCCGCGCCCGGAGGAGTTCAGTTGGAACGCTCCCGCATCGACCGATACCGGCCTGCAGATTCTTACCACCAGCCAGGGTGCCCCGGAGCGTCGCTACTACTTTAACGGACTCGGGGGGCTCATGGGCCGTCTGGTCTTCAATAACCTGGCGATCAAGTACGCCGGTTCCTTTGGCACGAGCCTGCTCATCCTGCTGATTTTCCTCGTGAGCGGGCTGTTTCTGTTTACGGACAACCTGCAGCAAACGCTGGAGCGCCTGGAGCAAAAGCGCAAAGCCCGCAAGGAGCGCCAGGCCGAACTTAAAGCCGCCCGTGCCAAGCAGGCGCCGCCCGAGCGTTCGATCAAGGGGGTTTTCCCCAGCAAGAAGGCACCGCCGCCCAAGAAGGAAGAGCGCAAGCCCTCCCTGCGCAGCGAAGATGAAGCCATCATCACGCCCGGCACCGCCCCGGAAGAAGCTGCGCCCGTGGAAGAGCCACCTCCCCCCGCTCCTGAGCCTGCTGCCGCCTCCGGCCCGAAGAAAGGCCCTGCCATCTTTAACCTCACCCGCAAGAAAGAGGCCGAAGACAAGGCTCAGGCCCGCAAGCCCCTCTCCGTCACCCAGCATCCACTCAAGATTCTGGACAGCGAGGTCACTGAAAAGGCCCGCATCACCCGCCCTGAGAAAAAGGGTAACCACACCTTCCCCTCGATCGAGCTGCTCAACGAGCCCGTGCAGCCCGGCGAAAACCACGCCTCCCCCGAGGAGCATCAGGAGCGCGCCCGCGACATCGCCCGCATTCTGGACGAGTTTAACGTCAAGGTGGAGCCCGCCGAGGTCCAGACCGGGCCGGTCATCACCCGCTACGAGATCGTGCCCGCTCCCGGCGTGCGCGTAGAGAAGATTCTCAACCTGGACAAAAACCTCGCCCTGGGCCTGCGGGCCGAGGCGGTGCGCATCCTCGCCCCCGTCCCCGGTAAGGGCACGGTCGGCATCGAGGTGCCCAACCCCAAGCCCCTGCCCGTAACGATGCGCGAGATCGTCGAGTCCCGCGCATGGGCCGAGTCCAAGGCCGAGATCCCGGTCGTCCTGGGTAAGGACGTGACCGGCAAGCCCATTGTCGAAGACCTGACCCGCATGCCCCACATGCTCATCGCCGGTTCCACCGGCTCGGGTAAGACGGTCTGCATCAACTCCGTCATCGCCTCCCTGCTCTACCACGCCGCCCCCGAGGACCTGCGCTTCCTCATGGTGGACCCGAAGGTCGTGGAAATGCAGGTCTACAACAAGCTGCCGCACATGCTGATCCCGGTCGTGACCGAGCCCAAGAAGGTGCCCGGCGCGCTCAAGTACCTGATCAGCGAAATGGAACGGCGCTACCAGATTTTCGCCAAGGTAGGCGTGCGCAATATCGCTGGCTTTAACGCCAAGATCGCGAAGAACAAAAAGGAACGCGCCGAGGCCGAGGCCCGCGAGGCAGAAATGTCTTCGGCCATGAGCCCGGAGGAGCGCGCAGCCGCTTCCAACCTGGAAGTCCCCCGCGACGACGACGTGGAGTTCGAGATCCCCGACAAGCGCATGCACTACATCGTGTGCATCATTGACGAGCTGGCCGACCTCATGATGGTCGCCCCGCAGGACATCGAGACGGGGATTGCCCGCCTCGCCCAGCTCGCCCGTGCCGCCGGCATCCACCTCATCCTGGCCACCCAGCGCCCCTCCGTGAACGTCATCACCGGCGTGATCAAGGCCAACTTGCCCACCCGCGTCTCCTTCAAGGTCGCCTCCAAGGTCGACAGCCGCACCATCCTCGACCAGGGCGGTGCCGAGGCCCTCATCGGTAAGGGCGACATGCTCTTCGTGCCTCCCGGCACCTCGAACCTCGTCCGTGCTCAGGGTGCCTTCGTCTCCGACGACGAGATCAACGGCATTGTAGATTTCCTCAACGACAAGAATGGGGACCCGAGCTTCGCCGAAGAGGTGCAGCAGCAGATCGAAGCCGGTGGCGAGGAAGGCGGCGGCGGTGCCGAGGGAGAATGGGACGACGAGCTCGTACCCGCTGCCATCGACGTGCTCCGAGCCACCAAGCGCGCCTCCACCTCGATGCTCCAGCGCCGCCTCAAGATCGGCTACAACCGCGCCGCCCGCATCATGGAGATCCTCGAAGACGAGGGCATCGTCGGCCCCGAGAACGGCTCCAGCCCCCGCGAGATCATGCGCGACCTGGACAGCCTGTAACCAGGGCATAGCCCTGGACCCGCGTGATGCTCACACATCACTGAAGCCGCCGCCTGAAGTGGCGGCCTGGGCAACGGTAGTTGCGCCAACTCAAGCGAACTCCTCTTGCGCAATCGGAGAATAATTGAGGGAGCGAACGCAGTGAGCGATGGTGCCTCGCCCCATGTTTGTTCAGTGTGGTCACGCACCCTGCTTTCTGCCTTGCCATCCGTTAGGGAATTCTCACAGACTCAGGATTTTACATGCCAAACATCGGAGACAGATTAGAGGAAGCGCGCAAGCGGCAGGGTATCTCCATCCGCGAAGCTGCCGAAGGAACGAAAATCCGCAGCGATTTCCTCATGAACTTCGAGAACAACCAGTTCGATTTCGATCTGCCCGATGTTTATAAGCGCGGCTTCCTGAAAATTTACGGCCACTACCTCAAGCTCGATACCGACAAGCTGATGACGGACTACAACGCCGTCCTGCTCGGGTCCAGCAAGCTGGCCAACAAGCGCGACAGCCGCGAGTTCTTCGGCCGCATGGATCTGCCCGAAGAGACAAAGACTCTCGGCAGCACGGACTCCGCCCCGCCCTTTGGCGAGCACAGCCCGAAAGTGGTCAAGACCGCACGCCTCAAGGACCGCCCGAGCAGCGCCCACGACGGCCCGGCTGATCCGGTCGAGCAGAACACGGACAAATCCCTTTACTGGAAAATCGGCCTCATCGTAGCAGGCACGTTTGTACTGGTCGGCCTGCTGGCCGTCCTCGTCAACATGCTCATCAGCCCGAGTGATCCAGCGGTTGAGGACGACACCGCCCCGGCCTCCGCCGTCTCCAGCGGGAGTTCAACGACCACCCCCCTCCAGCCCGCCACCACACCTGCCGAAGCTGGCGACGTGACCATCACCGCCACCGGCGGTAATGCCTACGTACTCGTACGCCAGGAAAGCGACCTGCAGGAACTCTTTAAGGGCAACCTCAGTGACGGTCAGTCTACGACCCTGAGCCGCGCCGGTACCATCCGCGTGGTCAGCCCTGAGATCCAGAACGTCACGGTCGAGATCGACGGTCAGCGCTACAAGTCCAACCAGACCGGACTGCGCCAGACCTACTACGGCATGGACGGTCCGATCGCTCCTCCCCAGAGCCGCTAGGCGGAGTGCCCTAGTCGTACCGAGGAGCGGGCTAAAGCTTGACCCCAAGCCATAGCGGGCGAAGTATGCGGACTTTATGCCGCCCGCACTCGACATCCCCAAGCTTCTCAGCCTCGACGACGCTGCCCGCCAGCGTGAAGACGCCCGCCAGGCCGGGGAAAAAGTCGTGCTCACCAACGGATGCTTCGACCTGCTGCATACCGGGCATCTGTTTTTCCTGAAGAAAGCCGCCGAGCAGGGTGACCGGCTCTATGTCGCCCTCAACGGCGATAAGAGCGTGCAGGCGCTGAAAGGCCCCACCCGCCCCGTGCAGAGCGAACAAGAGCGCGCCTACCTGATGGGGAACCTGCCCTTTATCGACGCGCTTGTCATCTTTCACACGCCGCGGCTGACTCACGAGATTCAGGTGCTGCAGCCAGACGTATACGTCAAGGCCGGTGACTACGACATCGGCAGCCTCAACCCCGAGGAGCGCGCGGCGCTCGAAGCCTGCGGGACCGACATCCGCTTCCTGCCTTTTCTCGAAGGCTACAGCACCACTTCGCTCATCGCGAAGATCCGCGCTGCCGCCGACACATTCTGACCCCCAACTTTACATGGTACGCATCGTATTACTTGGTTCCGGCCGTGGCAGTAATGCCGAGGCCATCCTCAAAGCACAGGACGACGGCAAGCTCGGACTGGCCCAGGTCGTGGGTATCTTCTGCGACAAGCCCGAGGCCCCCATGCTCAAGCTTGGCCCGCGTTTTGACGTGCCCGCCTTTTACCTGCATCCGGGTAAGTTCAAAACCAAGCTCGAAGGCGAAGCCGAAGCCCACTGGATCGAGACCATCCAGCGCCTGCAGCCGGACTTCATCGTGCTGGCCGGCTTCATGCGGGTGATCAAGCCGCCCTTTATCGAGGCCTTTAACGGGCGCATCATCAACCTGCACCCCAGCCTCCTGCCCAAGTATCCCGGCCTGCACTCCATCCAGCGCGCCATCGAGGCCGGTGATGCCGAGACCGGCTGCACCGTCCACTGGGTCACCCCCGAGATCGACGCTGGCGAAATACTCGGCCAAACACGCGTGCCGATCGAAAAAGGCGAGCCGCTGGAAGCCGTCGAGGCAAAGGTCCACGCCGCAGAGCACGAGCTCCTGCCCGCCACCATCCGACGCCTCTCCGACGAGCTCATGCTCGGCAACCTCCAGTAACTTTTCGCACCCATCCCAATGTTTATCCTCAAAACCGAAGTCCCCACCGAACTGGCTGAGGCCCTCGAAGCCTACTTCTGCGAAGAAGGGCTCCTCGACTGGGGCATCGAATCCGCTCCCGGCGGCCCCCTTTTCCTCAAAGGCTTTTACGAAACGGAGGCCGAGGCTGACGCCGGGCTGGCCGCTCTGCGCGAAGCCTTCGCTGAGCTGCCCGCTGAGTTCGCCCGCGAGCAGATCGAGGACCGCGAGTGGCAGGAAGCGTACAAGGAGTTCCTAAAGCCCTGGGCCAAGCCCCCGCTGCACTGGGTGCCCGCCTGGGAACGTGAGAGCTACCCCCTGCCCGACGGGGACGTGGCCCTGTACCTGGACGCCGGGATGGCCTTCGGGACGGGTAGCCACGAAACGACCCGCCTGATGGCGCGCCGCCTGCTCGACTTTCGTGCGGAGCGCGGGGACGCCTTCCCCTCCCAGCGCATCATCGACGCCGGGTGCGGCTCGGGCATCCTGGCCCTGTCCGCCGTCCTGCTCGGTGCAAAGAATGTCTACGGCTTTGACCAGGACCCCGAGGCGATCCGCGTCAGCCGCGAGAACACGCTCTTTAACAAGATTTCCCCCGAGGCCGTCGCCTTTGCCGAGGCTGGGATCGAGTCCGGCCTCGAAGGCCGCCAGACTGACTTCATGATGGCCAACATCCAGGCCGACATCCTGAAGATTCACGCCGCCGGGCTGTTCGCTGCCATGGCGCCAAACGGTACCCTCGCCCTCAGCGGCATCCTCGCCCGCGAGCTCGATGAGGTGAAAGAGCATTTCAACACCGTCGCGACCGAGGCGGGCATCAGCTATCGCGTGGACACGCGGGTAGATGGCGAATGGGCCGACCTCTGCTACTTTTTGTAAGATAACCTTGTAACCATATTGCCATGGATGAGCAGGAGAGAGCCACCGTCAGCCAGACGCTGTTAAAGGAGTTCTACCCGCTTGCGGCTCAGACGTGCAATAACCCGGAGGCCACTCAGCAGGTCCTGTTTGATTTTCTGGTCGTAGCCATACAGCAGGGCTTCAACGCCGCCGAGGCCATTGCGGTCCTCACCCAACGCCCCGGCGGGCTGCTCCTTAAGCTGGGGAATTTCTACGGCTCACAGGACCTGAAAGGATTTGTCGAGTACCTGAAGGGTTTGGAAGTCAGAGACCTTTACACCGCTGCCGGAGTACCGGCAGAGCGCGATTTTGAGAAAGATCCGGCATCCGGCAAGTGGCGCCTGAAGGCAACAAACACGCAGCCTTGACCAGACCGGTTATCAGCGACTGCACGCCGACTTATAGTCACGGATGACCGCTGCCGAATCCTCCGCGCACAGCACATCTGAAACCGCAACCACTCGGCGCGCTCCAGCCGCGAGCACCTGAGCTACATTGTGGAGCTTGATCCCCCCGATGGCGAACCACGGTAGCGGTGCATCCAGCCCGGCGACATGGCTGACAAGGTTCAGGCCCACGGGCGTGTAGTCCGGCTTGGTCGGGGTGGCAAAGACCGGACCCACGGCGAAGTAGTCGAGGACCGCCGCATGGTCAATCGCGCCAGCAGCCTGATCCGGTGAGTGCGTGGAGAGGCCGAGCACACGCCCCTCTCCGAGACGCTCGCGTGCTTCATCCGGCGGCAGGTCATCCTGCCCGACGTGCAGCCCCAGCCCCGGGAAAGCCAACGCAGCCTCCAGATCGTCGTTCACGACCAGCGGCACTTCCGTGTCGGCAAAAAGCGGGACGAGCGTATTTAAAATTTCGATACGCTCCGAAGTGTTTTCGTGCTTGGCGCGCAGCTGGATAATATCCGCCCCACCGGCCAGCAAGGCCCGGCACTTGTCCACCAGTGAGTCACGCGGCACATAGCCGGTATCCAAAATAGCGTAAAACAACGCCGACTGCAGGTCTGCCGCCATGGGATAACTCTCCGAGCGAACCCCGCTCAGGCCTTCTTTTCGCGATCTTCGTCCGACTCGGAAACATGCCCGGGTGCGAAAGGATCGTCGTCGTCGGCAGTAGCATCGACCGGATCCTCGACCTCGTCCTCATCGGACGGCGTGGATTTACGGCTACCCCAGCCGAAAAAGCTCCGCTTGGGCTTGGGCTCGGATTCCGTGTCCTCGGCGACATTGTCGAGCTCAGGCTCGCTCGGGCTCGTGGCGGGGACGAAAGAGTCCTCCTCGGCCCGTGCCGGAGCCACATCGGGGACAGGAGCGACGGCCACAGGAAGTGCCTCCTCCTCGGGAGGTGTGGTCTTCTTGTTATGGCGAATCCCCTTCAGGCCGATGTCGATACGCACGCTGCGCCGATCGAGGCTTAGCGTGTCCTGCAGGACATCCTCGATGCGCGTCTGGAGCTTGACCGCAACGTCATTCAGACGCTGGTCTTCGTTCAGGCGCAGATCGATGCGGATGGCGAGCCGTCCACGGCGAGCCTTGATGTGGACCTTGGGGCGATGAGCGGCGTTGACGTGGCGGCAGGCACCGAGAACGAGATCACGGATGGCCCCGCGTGTCACCTGCACACGCCCGGAAGTGGTCTTGAAAACCCGGATCGGACGCCCGCGACGGCGCAGCATACCGACACCCAGCAGCAGAAACAGCAGGACAATGGCGACGCAGATCACGAGCACGCGGTCCTGCAGGTACGGCTCAATCTGCGTGTGATAAAAACTCAGAATCTTGTTTTCCTCGTTCATACGCTGTCAGTCCCTGATGGTGGCTTTCGCCGGGAGAAAATGGGATCGCCGGCCTGCGGAAAGCAAGCCGACGGGATCAAAAACTAGTCGGTGTGGGGCTGCTGCTCCCACTGCTCGGCGCTCTTCTTAGCCGACTCGGGCTGCTCCATGCGGACGCCGTCGATAAAGACTTCGACCTTGGCCACGCCTTTGCTGGTCATGGCTTCGACCTGCTCGCGGATCGTCTGCTGGACGATCTTGGCGGTCGTGGCGATGCTGACCCCGAAGCGCATTTCCACGTGGATCTGGATCAGGTAGTTTTCCGCTTCGTCTTCCTTTACCTCGACGCCGCGGTCGCCCTTCTTGGCACCGAGAGTCTCCCACAGGCCATCAGCGAAGGTACCGCCCACGGAGTACACACCGTCCACCTGCAGCGCGGCCATCTTCACGATATTGGCGACCACAGGGATGTTAATATGAATCTCATCGGAGCTTTCCGTAGCTTCAACCGGAGTAGGGATGCTATTGGGATCCGATTCGTCGGCGGGCTGGGAAGGTTTCTTGGCTGGCATAAGAGTTTCTCGGTTAAGGTTAGATCAGAGGATATTGTGCATCTGCGCAAGCGCTGGAAGAAGCCTTGAGGCAAAAAGGCGGCTCGGCAAAGCAAAAATCGCGGCCCCGAAGACTGACGAATCAGTCCTCAGCCGTCGCGAAGAGATCCTTCGGCGTGCGCTCCATAAAGTCGCCCACAAACTTCGTGGTGGCTTCACCGGAGCGGAAGACCGGGTCCTTCATGATAGCGGCACAGAAGGGAATC
Source organism: Ruficoccus sp. ZRK36 (assembly GCF_019603315.1). Lineage (NCBI taxonomy): Bacteria > Pseudomonadati > Verrucomicrobiota > Opitutia > Puniceicoccales > Cerasicoccaceae > Ruficoccus > Ruficoccus sp. ZRK36. The sequence goes on along the minus strand of NZ_CP080649.1, from coordinate 1,109,051 downwards.
GAGGTGCGGATGCCACGGATGATGTACTCGTTAAGGGCACGGTACATGCGGTCGATGGCGATCTCACGGGTCTGCCCGTAGGAGATGACCTTGGAGATCATGCTGTCGTAGTAGGGAGGCACGACATAGCCACCATAAATGTGCGAGTCGATACGAACGCCATGGCCACCGGGCGGGTAGTACAGGTCGATCTTACCGGGGCACGGGGCAAAGTTGCGGGCCGGATCCTCGGCATTGATACGGCACTCAATGGCGTGGCGGATGAAGCGCACGTCCTTCTGGTCGAGGTCGAGCTTTTCACCAGCGGCGATCGCGATCTGACGCTTGACCAGATCGTAGCCGGTCACCTCCTCGGTGATACCATGCTCGACCTGGATGCGGGTGTTCATCTCGATAAAGTAGAAGTCACCGTTTTTATCGACGAGGAACTCCACCGTTCCGGCATTCTGATAGCCGCACTCTTCGGCGATGGCCACAGCGGCCTTACCCATTTTCGCGCGCAGCTTCTCATCCACGAAGGGGGACGGAGCCTCTTCAACCACCTTCTGGTAGCGGCGCTGCACCGAGCAGTCACGCTCACCGAGGTGGATGATCTTACCGTGCTCGTCACCCAGGAGCTGGAACTCGATGTGGCGCGGGTTTTCGATAAATTTCTCCACGTAGACCGAGCCATTCCCGAAGGCTTTCTCGGCCTCAGCGCGGGCCAGCTGGAACTCGCGGACGAAGGCCACGGCGTTGTGGGCCAGGCGCATGCCCTTACCACCCCCACCGGCGACGGCCTTGATGATCACCGGGAAGCCGATCTGCTTGGCCAGCTTGAGGGCTTCGGTCTCGGTCTCGACGGGACCGTCGCTGCCGGGGATGACCGGGGCCTTGGCCTTGAGGGCGACGGACTTGGCCATCGCCTTATCCCCCATCAAGCGGATGGTAGAGGAGTTCGGGCCGATAAACTTGATGTTGCAGCTCTCGCACTGCTCGGCGAACTCGGCGTTTTCCGAGAGAAAGCCGAAGCCGGGGTGAATCGCGTCCACATCGGCAATCTCGGCCGCACTGATGATGCGGTCAGCCTTCAGGTAGCTCTCGCTGGAGGCGGCCGGACCGATACAGATGGCCTCGTCGGCCAGCTGTACGTGCAGGGACTGCTCATCGGCCTCGGAGTAGACGGCCAGGGTCTTGACGCCAAGCTCACGGCAGGCTCGTACGATGCGCAGGGCGATTTCGCCGCGGTTGGCAATAAGGATTTTCTTGATCATGGGTGCTCGGGTGGCCGCGTGCGTTCACGCGGAGGCGCGGGATGACGTTGGGCGGGCGGAGGCTCAGGAAGCCTTGATCTTGAAAAGCGGCTGGCCGTACTCGACCGATTGGCCGTTCTCCACGAGCACTTCCAGGATCTTGCCCTTGGCCTCAGCGTGAATCTCGTTCATGACCTTCATGGCCTCGATGATACACACGACAGAGTCGGCCTTGACGACGGCCCCGATCTCCACGAAGGACGGGCTGTCCGGGCTGGGGGCACGATAAAAGGTGCCTACCATGGGCGATTTGATGAACTCGGTGCCCGGCTCTTCGACGGGCTTGGCCGGGGCGGCAGGAGCCGCGGGAGCGGCAGCAGGAGCCGGGGCGGCAGGCGCCATGACAGGTGCCGCGGCAACCGCGACAGGCTTTTGAGACTCACGGCAGATGCGCAGCTTGAGGTCCTTTTCCTCGATTTCGAACTCAGTGAGGTCCGAACGCTTCATCAACTCTACGACTTGTTTGATTTCCTTAAGGTCCATGTCGGCTAAATTTTTTGGATCTGAAAAGGTGAGCAGAAAGGCCGGTGCACGCCAGCCCGAATAGATTAAATGTTAAGATTAGGAGAATTTCCGGCCCGCGGGCAATGTTTTGTTTGTCACAGCTTTTTGGTCTTTTCCCCGGAGGCGTATTTTCCACTATGAAATACCTATGAGTTCCTCCGAGCACGTTTGCCCCGACATGATCCTTGACGCCACCCCGGCGACATTTCCCGGTTTGATCACATTCTGGAACTTCACAGAGAGTGGCACGACCTTTAAAGCCGAAGAAGGCGAGCCCTACGCCCTGGAGTCACGCACCGGCGAATTAACCGTCGAGGCCGTACCCGGCGCCCCCCTGGGTGGTCAAGCCCTGCGCATCGACGAGGGCGACTGGCTCAACTGCGCTCGGGCTGCCTGCCCGAGTCTCGATATCCACGGCCCGGAAGGCCGCCTGACCCTTGTGGCCTGGGTCCGGCGTCAAAAAACCGCTCACGGGAACTGCGAATTCATCGCCGGGCAGTGGAACGAGAGCCATTGCGGCCGCCAATACGGGCTTTTTCTCAATATCAGCGTCTGGCAACAGCACCATCAGGTCTGCGGGCACCTCTCGAATGTAGGCGGCCCCACCCCGGGCTTTAAATACTGCATCGACGGGCCGGTCGGCGCAACGCCCGTGTCCTGCGATGAGTGGGCAGTCGTGGCCATGAGCTACGACGGCCAAAATGGGTATGCCTGGCTCGACGGGCAACTCGACGCCCGCGCCGGGCTCAACCCCTACTCCCTCTCCGGTGGCCTGCACGATGGCGGCCCCAAGGGCTCAGACTTCACCGTCGGGGCCGTAGACCGCAGCGGAGAGATCGGAAACTTCTTTACCGGGCACATTGCCGGGCTCGCCGTTTATAACCGGGCTCTCAGCCCTGCGGAAATCTACGCGCTCTCCCGCCTGCAATAAGCCCGCGCGGACGACTCAGTCGTCCATGATGTACTGGCCGCTCTGGCCCTTGTTGGGGAGAGTTTCTCCGGTAGGATTGTCCACTTGCTTCTGGCCAGTAATGATCCCCAACGGGCGGAAATCAACCGCCCACTTGGGCTCGCTCGCTGTACCGGTCAACTGCGCCTCCACCACGTCCGTAAGCGGGTTGATGGCCGAGAAAATGGTGGATATCAGGGGGATGTCGACGCCCCCCAACGGATAGAGCGAGAGGTAAAAGTCCAGCTCACCGGTATCGAGGTTGAAGTTGCCGTTGGCGTCGATGCGGGCCGTCGGGCCAGAGATGGTCAAGCCCGGGAAGTGTGCGTAGCCCTTGCCGAGGACAAAAGGTGCCGTCCCCTTGGTAAAATCAACCGTGCCGAGATTCAGGCCAATGGCCTGGATCGCCCGCGAGAGACCTCCAAAGATATGGAACTGCCCGAGCAAGGCATTACTGATGCCGATCTGCCCATGCCCGCGGAAAGTTTTCACATCACCGGTCGTGCCCTGCGCATTGAGGTCGAAGTCGATCTTCGCCAGCTCCATGGCCTTTTTCTCCGAGGATGTCGTTGGAGGCTGAGCCGTTTTACTGTTTTTAACCGTCTCTGAGTGGGTGGAGAGCATGGGCACCGAGGTTAGCAGGTCTGCGTAGGAAGCCCCCCGCAGTGACAGCCCGAGGGCCATTTCATTACCCTCTCCGCCATCGACCAGCTTCACGTCGGCCTGGCCCGTGCCTTCACCCCCAGCCATCCCAAAGGCGATTTTACGCAGCTGGAGCACGTCGGGCTGCTTCATCCCGTGGAACGCCAGGTGATCAAAAATGAAGCCCTCATACACCACTCTGTCATCCATATCGGCGATGATCTTGAGAAAGAGCTCATCGTCCTTGCCCCCTACCCCATCGACCGTCAAGCCGTTCACCTGCAGGCGTGGAGCAGCAGACAGCTTGAAATCTTCCACGTAGCTGAGCGCCTCGTCTCCGGCCAGCGAAGCAGCCTCCTTCAGGGGCAGAGTTGTCGCAGCAGCAAATCCCAGTGAGGTCCGGGTCTCACCATCCGGGGTATAGGAGAACTGGATGGCGGCGTTGAAGTCGCCACTGTTGCTCTGCCCATCCATATCGTAGAGGATGATCCGGGCCTGCTCGCGCCACAGCATGGCGGTAAAGGCATTTACCTCGACCCCCTGATAGGAAAAGTCCAGCAACTCGTTATACCCGAAGAAGGTTTTGCCAAGGTCGCCCTGACCGTAGGTGCCCTGAATATCGATGTTCGAGTACGGCATGACGCCGTGGAAATCGAAGTCCTTCCAGAGCGGGTCCCACCAATCAGCATCGATGAGGAATGAAATCTCCAGCGGGTCTACATTACCGTTGAGCAGGTAGCGGTAGCGCTTCGTGTCCAGCTCCTCGCGATAGGTGCCGTTGACTGTGTAGCGTGCGGTGGTCAGCTCGGCCTGCGACACATACACCAGTGTCGGGGTGATCCGCGCCTTTGCGAAAGCGCTCAGCAGATTCAGCGCCTCGTAGCGGGTTTTCCCGAAATCCAGATAAACCTCGGCAGAGTCAAACTCGTAGCCCTTGTCCAGGACCACGCTCCCGCCCCAGCGCGGGCGCTCCGAGCAGTCCAGATCCGGCGGATGGGTAAACTTTCCCTCCAGAAAGCTGATCTTGAGCAGGTCCAGCGGGTCCCACCAGGCATCCACTGAGAGGTTCGCCGTTTCCTGCTCGGTATCGACCCGCCCCTCGACGAGTAGCCAGTTCGCCCCCGAGTCGATGTGTATCCAACCTGAGGGCTTTTTTATCTGTGCGAAGTTCACCTGCCCGATAACCACCTCGGCGGAGAGATTCATCCCCTCCACCCCGGCCGCGCCATAGTGGCAGGCCGTCGGCAGCGCCTGGATACCCTTGTTCGGGATAACGGCCTCGACCGCCGCGAAGCGAGCACTGACCTTGTCCTCCCAGTGCAGTTGCTGGACACGGGCTCGTGCTTTTTTTAACCGGAAAGAATCGGCACCTGCTCCCACTGCCTGAGCCGTGGCCACGATGCGCTCGCCCTCGACCCCCTGCCCGAGATTAAACGACTCGGCCTGGAACTGGGCGATGACCGACGCCTGCTCACCACTCACCCCAAGCTGGAGCTGGATACGCGGATCGGTGAAACGCTCGACCCAGGGGCGCGCCTCCAACAAGGCGCGGCAAAAGGCTGTGTATCCCTCGGCCATGAGACGCTCCCGCTCCTTTTCGTCCATGGCGGGGCCTTCGGTCAATTTCTGAATCATCGTAACCGGCAGCGAACCCTCGGCCCGAATGTCGAGGCCGTCCACTTTCAGGATGAGCCGGTCCAGATCCAGACGCTGGTGGCGGATCGCCACCTCGGTAAAGATATCCTCAGCCACCCGCTCACGCGTCCCCGTCGGAGAGAGCACTGACGGGCAATACAGGTTACAGCGCGAGAGCCAGACCTCATTCGGCAGGAGCTTGCGGTCCAGCAATGCCCAGGGCGGAAAGTCTACCATGATCAGGTCGATCTCTGCCACCGGCTCATGGTAGCCGGGCAGGCTCACCTTGATATCCTCCAGCAGGAGAATCCCCCGCAGGTCGAACTTCATGCGCGCGATGTCGATCTCCAGCCCCTGCTCGGCAACGGCACGCTCGAGCTTCTGCACCGCAAAGTCGGGGATCGGCAGCTCGCCGTCCTCCCACAGCAGATATAAAAGCACCCCCTGCAGGATCAGGGCCGCGAGCAGCCCCAGGTTAAACAGGACGTGTACCCAGCCCAGCAGACGTTTCCACCAGGGACGTACCGTTTTCTGGCCAGGCGCGCTCATAGGATAAATAGGGAGAGCACGCTCAGCAGCAGCCGGATGCGGGAACCATCCCAGGGCTTTTGGAGGAATAGCTCAGGAGAGAGGACATGGCGGTTGGGAGAGGCTTAATTCGAAGCACCATCCGAGGACGCAGGCTTCTTGGGAGCGGCGTCTGCGGATGAGGAAGACGTCTGGGTAGACGGCGCTGATTGCTGAGGCAGCGGGAGAGGCTCAGCCTTTTCGACACCCTCGGGCGTCGATGGCAGCTTGGGCGCATCCTGCACAAAGGTCAGCGTGAAGAGAGCGTCGATCATCGGCTGCGTCAGCACGAAGGCCAGACCGTTGGCAGAAGAGCCACCGAGCTGGTAGTTCGCCCGCTCACGGGGGCTGAAGTCGTACACGCGCTGTGTCGTAGCCCCCTCCTGGCTGCCGGGCAGGAAGTAATCGACGCTCAGGCGATAGCGCCAGGTCGAGTCCGGCCACCCTTTAAAGGGTTTGTCTTCGTACTCGCTGACACGGAAGTTCTCCAGCTGGTCGACCAGATTAAGGGCGGCTTCGCGTTCGCTTTCAGGCAGAGAGGACCAGTACGTCGTCCAGGTCTCTTTCTGCGTGTCGATCTTGCCTGAGAACAGTTCCTTGTCCCCGTTGAGATCGGTCAAGGTGAGCCCGACGACACGAGCGCCGGCCATACTCTGGTCCAGCACGCGGCTACGGTAGGTCAAGGGATCAGAGTTGATCTGCTGAAGGATCAGGCTCCCGACCTTATAAACGAAAGGTTCGGCAGCGAGCTTGGCGTAGAGCCCGTCGCTGTCCTTGTCCACGCCGAGCAGGAGCGTCTGCTCCGTGCCCCCACGCAGGGTGACGCGGCGGGTTTTCGGCCCGGCCAGCCCCCACTGCTCCAGGTCCTTGCCGGAGGGAGCGTCGGAGGCAAAGGATTTGGCCTCCAGCACACGCAGGGATTGCAGCAGTTGCCCGATGACCTCGGTGTCCGCAGGCTGGGTGACGATCTTGCCCCCGGCCTCCTTGCGGAAGATCTGCCAGCTTTCCTTCTCGTCTGCCTGGCGCTTCTCAAGCCGCTGGAGGGTCAGGCTTTTGCCGTCCTCGGTGATCTCGATGCCGTTGACCTCCGCCGGATTGAAGACGAAGAACTTGCGCTGGCGCAGGCGGTCCGCCGGATCGCTCAGGCGCTCAAGCGGCTTTTGCTCCACGGTGAAAATCGTCCCCGAGGCCGGGTCGTTCTCCAGGCGGGCGTAGCGCTGCGGGGCTTCCCCCTCCAAGACGTTCGGCACCGGTGCGCCAACCTGCAGCGTGCGGCGGCGGTTGTTCCCCCCGAGCGTGATGCGCATATACGGCGTGGCAAAGAGCGCGGCCTCACCACCGCTCGGCAAGTCACGCACAATGTGCACCGAACGCAAGGCGGTGAGCTGGCCGAGGGCCGCATCGACCTTGTCGTTATCAGCACGCACACGGATAGGCGACTCCAGCCACCACTTATCCCCACTCTCTTCAAAACGGTAACGCTGCTCGCCCTGCTCAATCGTGAGTGAGCGGACCTCAAAGAGCGGAATATCAAAGACGCGATCGCTGCGCAGCTCAGCCAGTCCGATGGTGATCGCCTTCAACAGCTCGTCGCTGACGACAAGCACGGCATCGCCACCTGGCGGCAGCAGATAGACCCGCTTGCCCAGCTGGGTGGGGGCGCCGATCTTCAGCTCGACTTCCTTTTCTCCCATCTTGTAGCTGAGGACGATCGAGGGGTCCTCCAGGCCGAAGTCAGCCAGAGTCTGCCCACTGCGCTTGATCTCATCCAGCGGGATCGAGACCTCTTTCTCCAGGAATTGCAACTGGGTCAAAATGCGCTGGATCGCGTTGTCGTTCGCCGGCCAGACGTAGGGGCTGGTAATCTCCCAGCCCGTGCGTGTACGAGCGATGACGCGCTCCTCCTGCCGCTGGGCGGTTTTTACCTGGATGCGGATCTGGTCCACGCCTGAAGCGTTGGAGAGGATGTTAACCGTCTGGTGCAGGTACGCCTCCTTCGGGTCGGACTGCTTCTCAAGAACGTAGATCCAATAAAACGCCCCCAGGTTGAGGAGGACCAGAACGATGGTGAGTTTGAGGCGCATGGCGTTTAAAGGTTTAGCGGCGGCGGATAAAGGTGATCATGACCCCGAGCAAAGCGACGGCACCGGGTAGTATCAAGAGACGAAGCCCAGTGTCGATCAGGTCCTGGCGGCTCAGGCTGAGCTTGTAGTTTTCCAGCTTGCGGGGCTCGATGTTCACGAGCGACTCCTGATCGAGAATCCAGTGGATGAGATTATGGAAAAGGGTTTCGTTGGCGGCGGCGGGGAAGCGGTTGTTGCTGAACATACCGGCATTACCGAAGACCACGAGCTTGCCCCCGGGGATGTTCAGCCCGAAGCGGCTGCCCGCCGAGCGCTCCGAGACCATGGCCAGCGGGATCGGCCCTGCCAGGTCCGTCTCTTCGTTGTATTGGAGCGGCTTGCGCAGGTAGTCGCGCTCAGCCCAGCTGTTCGGCGAAGAGGCCATCAGCGGCGTAATTTCAAGGCTGTTATCAATGGGAGCGCCAAGATCCGGGCGCACCGGGCGGCTCAGCCCGACCAGCACCTTGAGCTTGTTATCGCGGAGGATCTTCGTCACGGGGTGCTCGGTGAAGTTACCCACCAGCGAGTCTCCCTCGGAGGCGATAAACTCGTTCGAAGCCTCCAGCACAATCATGTCGTCGGACATGATGCCCCAGTCATAAAAAAGATCGTCGAGCCCGTGCGGATTACCCGGCTCAAGCAGGACCAGCATGCGGCCATTGTCCTCGGTCAGGTAGCGGCGCAGCTTCTCCTGCTCCGGCGGAAGGAGTTGCGTCTGGGGGCCGGCAATGATGACCAGACCAGCATCCTCGGGGACCTTGGGCACCTCCATCAGGTCGAGCGGCTCCTGCTTGAAGTTACGCTGTCGCAGGTAGTAGGAGACGCGCGAGAAGCCACGCAGCGGGTCCACATCGTCAGCCCGCATTTCGCCATGACCCAACAGATGGTAGATGGTCTTGGCGTTCTGGTTGGTCACATCGAGGATGGCCGAGGTAAAGGCCTGCTCGCCCTGAAACGCGCTCACCCCACCCTCATCGGTCTTCCACATATCGAGGGGCAAAATCTGCTTATAGCGATCACCGCTGGCCACGACGATCACGTTGTCCTGATCGGGGCTGATCCCGAACTTGTTAACCAGCTCCTCGGCTTTGTCGCTTTGGCGGTAGACGTTGACGTACTCCACGTCGATCATCGACTCGCCGCCCTTGGTACGGCTCTCCAGCTCGTACTCGCGCAGCAGGCGACTGACCTGGCGGAAGATAAAGCGCATCTCCTCCGGCGCAGACTCCGGCGGCGTCGTCACGATGATGCGCACCGGCTGCTGAATCTGTTCCAGATAGGCCAGTGTCTCGGCCGAAAGCGAGTAACGGTTATTACGCGTCAGGTCCACACGCTCAAAGTTATGCGAGGCGATGTAGTTGACGGCCGCTACCAGCGAGATGAACAGGATGACCTGCACCAGCCGGTTGATCCGCAGGACCCAGCGCGCGTAGCTGAACTCTTCCATTCGAGACATGATCAGGCCTTGGATTCGACGACGAGCGTGGTGATGCCCAGCAGAAGGGCGGCGTTACTGAGGTAGAGGACGAAGGGCCGGGAATCGATCACCCCGCGGCTAAAGTCCTCCAGGTGCTTAAAAGTGCGGATATACTCCAGCGGCGACTCCAGCCACGTCATCCAGGAGTAGTCCTGAATCGGCAGGCGCAGGAGCAGCTGGCCGCTGATAATGATGATAAAAAGCATGCTGAAGCTCAGCATCCCCGCCACAAGCTGGCTGCGGGTCAGGCTACTGGCAAAGATCCCCAGCGCGATGTAGAGTGCACCGCTGAGGGCGACAAAGAGGTAGCCGCCGAGCATCGGGGCCAGCTCCAGCACCACGGCCCGGTCGGCCGTCCCCGGCAGTCCGTAAGCCACGATAAAGGGGAAGCAAATCGTCAGCCCCCACAGCATGAGATAAAAGACGTACGCCCCCAGGAATTTGCTCAACACGACCTGTATCGCGGTGGCTGGGGTGGTCATGAGCGTCTCAAGGGTACCCAGGCGGCGCTCCTCGGCGATGGAGCGCATCGTCAGCAGCGGTACCATAAAAAAGACCGGAATCCAGAAGACCTGGAAGAACAGCACGGAGGGCGGCAGATCCGCCTCGCGGGCACCCGCCTCGTTGAGAACGAGCAGATAGATCAACCCCATCAGCAGCAGAAACAGCACCGAAGCCACATAGGTGGCCGGCGCAATCAACAGCATGCGCAGCTCATGGGAAAAGAGAGTCAGAAAGTGTCGCATCGGTGCAGGATCAGGCGGAGGGCGCTTCAACCGGCTGGGGAGTGACTCCGTCCTTGCCGTCTTCCGGCAGGGTTTCGTCCCAGCTGCGTTTGGTGGCGGACATAAAGATGTCCTCCAGGTTAGGCTGCAAACGGGCCACCTCATGGATACGTCCCTGTCGGGCTCGCAGCGCATCGATAAAGTTTTCGGTCAGATCCAGATGGGAGGGGGCCTCCATCAGGTATTCGCACATGCCCGCGTTTTCGGTGGTGTTCTCCAGCGTCAGCTCAGGGCTCACGGACGGCAGCAGCTCACGCATCTTGGCGGCTTCGAGCGTCGTGCGCACGCGGTAGCGGGTACGCGGCAGGAACTGCTCGCGCAGGCTCTGCGAGGTGCCGTTGGCGACCACGCGCCCCTGATTGATAATGATCACCCGGTCGCAGCAGATTTCGATCTCGGGCAGGATATGGCTGGAAAGGATCACGGTCATGTTACCGCGCAGGGAGTCGATCAGGCTACGGATGCCCAGTATCTGGTGCGGGTCCAGGCCGATGGTCGGCTCGTCCATCACGATCACCTCCGGCTTGGCCAGGATGGCGTCGGCGATACCCACACGCTGCCGGAAGCCCTTCGAGAGCGTACCGATCAGGCGACGGCGGGGCTTGCGGTGCAGTTCACACACCTCCATCGCCTCCTCGACCCGGTCACGGATCAAGCGGCCGGGAATTTCCTTCAGGCGAGCGCGGTAGCGCAGGTACTCGATCACACGCATATCCTCGGGCAGGGGATTGGACTCGGGCATGTAGCCGATGCGCTTTTTCACCTCACCTGACTGGCTCGCCACCGGGATGCCGCAGACGCGCGCGATACCCGAGCTGGCTCCCATGATCCCGCACAGGATACGCATGGTCGTGCTCTTGCCCGCGCCGTTCGGCCCCAAAAAGCCGACGACCTGGCCGCGTGCGACCTCAAAACTGATGCGGTCAATAGCCTTGCGCGGGCCGTAACGCTTCGTCAGATCGAGAACTTCAATAGCTGGTTGCTCTGATTCCAAGGATAGTGGTTTAGACTCGTTTCTGGCAAAAGGGTTCACCCAGTCTGAGGCACTGCCTCAACTTGGCCTATTCCGTCACTTTGAGGCATGAACTCCCCCGCTGGCAACCCCAGAAAAAGCCGAATATGACCCTCGGCTGATCACACGCTATCTCGCACGGGCACGCCTACGGCTGGCTCGTCGCCCGCACATAGGCCTCACCGAGTCCAATCAGGCTCAAATACGGGACGACCTCGATCTTTTCGGTGAGCTGCCCGTGCCAGACAACCGTACCGCCCCCCGTGGCAAGAATAGTCGGTGGCTCCTCGCCGCGCTCCGCAAATTCCTCCCGTGAGCGCTCAAGCAGCGCCTGAATCATCCCCCCGTAGCCGACCACGCAGCCCAGCTTCATCGCGTCGCGGGTCGAGCGGCCAATCCTGCCGGGGTCCTTCAGCTCCTCCAGGCTCAACTCGGGCAAAAGGGCGGTTTTTTCGTGTAAGTACTTGGTCATCATCGCCGGACCGGGCGCGATAATGCCCCCGATGTACCCCCCACCCTGCGTTACCAGGTCGAAAGTCGTAGCCGTTCCGGTGTCGATCACGATGGCTGGCGCACCGCAAATGACCTGTGCGCCGATACCATTAGCGAGGCGGTCCGGACCGACCTCGGGCGGATTTGGGTAGGAAATCGTCAGCCCCGGGCAGCACACATGGTCCAGCCGCACTGCGTGCGCGATATTCGCCGCCTTCAGACAGGCCTCCAGCTCAGCGGTAGCCGCGGGCACGACCGAGCAGTAGGCCACGCCATCAAAACCACCGGCCTTCAAGCGCTCAGGCAAGTGTCGGGTGATCTCGCGGGTGGGCAGATCCTCCGTATCGGACACGCGCTTGCCCTCCACTTTGCCCAGATGCAGCCGGGTATTGCCGATATCAATGCACAAAACCTTCATTTTTGTTTCCTCAAGGTGACATCCCCCGCCGCAAAACGCTGCTCGACACCGTCGGGCAGACGCAGCCGCAAGGTGCCGGTCTCGTCGATGCCCAGATACTCGCCGGATATATCGCCATCCGTCAGCGAAACCGTAACGGTGCGGCCGACGAGGGCATCGAATTTCGGCCATTCCTCACGAAACGTCTCCCGGTAGCGATCCTCCAGAAAGTCGTCGCAGGCCTTTTGCAGAGCGACGATGATTTTTGCAGCCGTCGCGTTTAAATCAAACACCTTGCCCGCCGCCTCACGCAGAGAACTGGCCAAGGGACGCACCTCCTCAGGAAACTGATCGGTGACACTGTTAATATTGAGCCCGATTCCAAAGACGAGATCCCGCAGCATCTCCGAGTCCGAGCGGGCCTCGGTCAGCATACCAGCCACCTTTTTCCCGTCCCAGTGCAGGTCGTTCGGCCACTTAACCTTGAGTGACACGCCACACAAGTCATTGACCGCCATACAGGTAGAGAGCCCCATCCAGAGCGTGAACGTCTGCATCCGGGCGGGCGGCAACTGTGGGCGCAGCGCCAGGCTGAGCGTCAGGTTGCCTGCATTTTCGCTGAACCAGGCGCGCCCCCGCCGACCACGGCCAGCCGTCTGCTTACCCGCGACAACCACAAAAGGCGTATGCTCGCCCTGGGCCAGCAGGCGCTCGGCCTCGGAGTTGGTGCTATCCGTCTCGGCCAGGAAGTGCAGATTGGCCGGACAGGCAAGCCGCAGAAGATGAGCAGCCAGCAAGGCAGGATGCAGAACCTCTGGGATTGTCTCCAGTCGGTAACCTTTATTCCGGACAGCCTCAAAAGAAAAGCCCTCGGTCCGCAGCCGATCCAGACGCCCCCAGACCGCAGCCCGCGAGACTCCAGTATCCTCGGCGATGGATGATCCCGACACGTAGTCGCCGTCAGCCGCCAGAAAGGCGGCCAGTATCTCGGCATCGGAGACCTCACCCATGGCTGCTCCAATCCAGACCGATATCCATCCAGTGGCTGCGGTGAACGACCGCCCCGCTGGAAGCAAAATCCAGCCCGAGCGAGGAGATGGACTTGGCGTTGGCTTCGTTGATGCCTCCGCTTGCCTCCGTCCAGGCCTTGTCGCCGATCAGGTTGACGGCCTGCTTCAGCTCCGACGTGGTGAAATTATCGAGCAGAATGACGTCGGCCCCAGCCTCCAGCACCGGCGGGATCTGGTCCAAATGGTCGACCTCGACCTCGACGGCGAGATCAGGGCGCGTCTCCTTGGCCTGCCGAATGGTCGCTGCGAGACGCTCACCGGCACTGGAATCATTGGCCGCCAAGTGATTATCCTTCAGCATGATGCGATCGAAGAGCCCCAGCCGATGGTTCCAGCCACCGCCCACCGCCACCGCGTACTTTTCGAGCATGCGAAAGCCCGGTGTGGTCTTACGGGTGTCGAGCAGACGCGGACCATTTTGTCCCAAGAGAGTGACATAGTGTGCGGTCGTCGTGGCGATACCGCTGAGACGCTGGAGGAAGTTCAGCATCACGCGCTCGGCCCGCAGGATCGTGCCAACAGGGCCGGATATCCGCCCGATCAGGGCCCCCTCATCCAGCGGCGTACCATCCCGAGCCATCGGGCTCCAATCGCAGCCGCTACCGTAGGCCTCCAGTATCATCGGAACCAGTCGCAGCCCGCAGACGCGCATGGGCTCGCGGGCGATCAGCTCCACCGTCCCCGGCTTGTCACCAGCGAGCAGGTCCGTGGTCGCGTCACCCGCCGGGTTGGCAGGCTTGCGCAGCCCAGCCCCGTCGAGGTCCTCGTCACGGGCCATTTCGATCAAACGGCGCAGCCATGCCGGGTCCAGCTCATCCCAGCTGAGGCGGCGTAGTAGGTGCTCAGCGTGCTCCTGAGGTTTGCTCATGCCCCATTCGCTATGAAATACGCCCCCTTGGCGCAAGCCCATTGCATTCGCAAAACATCTGCCGCCGACATCACCCCTCCGATAAATCCGGCCCTGAGCTTGGCATCGGGCTTAATTCTGTTATCCTTTAGTCCGAAATAAGCCTAACCCAGCACGCCCATGAACGAAATTGAACCAGGGACCCTCACAGGCATCATAGCCGTCATCGCAGGTATTGGCCTGAGCGCCGCGGCTGGCTTCCGCGTGTTTATCCCCATGCTGGTTCTCAGCATCGCCGGGCGTAGTGGTGCGATCGAGCTGGGTGAGAGCTTTCAATGGCTTTCCAGCTGGCCGGCTCTGGTCGGTCTGACTACTGCCACCATCGCGGAGGTCGCGGCCTACTACATCCCGTGGGTGGACAACGCCCTCGACAGCATCTCCACCCCTGCCGCGCTTATCGCAGGTACCGTCATCTCGGCGGCTGTCCTGCCCGACCTCAATCCCGGCCTGAAGTGGACGCTCGCGGCCATCATGGGCGGAGCCCCGGCCGGAGTCGTCCAGGCAGGCACCGTGCTCACACGGGGCACCTCGACCGCCACGACCGGTGGCATCGGCAACCCCGTCGTTTCGACCGTCGAGGCTGGCAGCTCACTGCTCACGGCCATCCTTGCCATCGTCATCCCGGTGCTCATCGGGATCGTTGTCTTGTGCATCGTGCTGTGGCTCGGGATCAAGCTGATCAAGCGCTTCCGTCGCACGCATCCGCCACGCCCAAGAGGACTCGCTGCCTAGCGGAACGGCTCTGCAGCACAGGCAGCCCTACTCGGGATCAAGCATGGAAATGCCCAACGCCGGGTCCCAGCCTGTATCAAGCGGGAAATACATCAGCCGACCGACCACATTGAGCTGGAGGTAGGTCCGGTCACGGTCCCACCGGCCTGTTTCGATAATGTCATTGTCATCCAGCTCCCAGGTCCCTTTCACATCGGTCTCGATGTAGGCATTGAGCTGGGGCAGCCCATCAGCCTCAAACGCAGCCCACTGCGCTCTGGCCGCGCTGGTCTCCAGTCTGTCCTCCCTAAAAGCTTTAAGGTCCTCCTGAAGCGATACCCAGTGCTCGATATATCCCGGCATACGCCTCAAAAACGCACGATTCGCCCCGTACTGAAGATAACGGGCGTCACTTGTACTGCCCGAGCCTGAAGGCGCCGTTTTCACGAGGATTTCCTGCCACTTGTCATTTCTGGACTGTAGCGTCGCTACGATATAGTCGATCGTGTCGAGGCTTCCGTTCTGCAGGGGGAGGCGAAAGTCGCGCACCATCCGCGCATCAGACTGCTCACGCACAGGGATGGCGTAGAGGGTATCCTCCCCTAAATCGTATTTGTAGCCCCCGCGACCATCGGGCTCCGGGATCGCAGCACAAAGCTCGATAAAGCGCCGATTCAACTCGGCTTTTTTATCCTCATCTTCGAGGCCCATGACACTCTTAAAGAGCAGCACCTGCCGCTCCATCAGTCTGCGCGTAGCATCGTCCAGTCTCTGGCTTCTGATGACAACCGGTTTACCCTGCAAATACTCCCCCAGGTCCGGATACGTGATGCGGCAGCGGGGTCCATCGTATTCTTCCTCCTCCTCGGTGGCTGCTGGAGGCTCGGGCTCAGTGATAGATGCGACTTCGCTCGCAGGCTTATCCTCGGTCTCGTCACTGGATATGGATGGCATCTGGCCATTACCAAAAGCCCTGACCGAAGGCGCAGAGCCGGATTCCGCCTCAGAGACCTCAGGAGCCTTCTTCGAGGCTTCCTCAGTTTTCATCTGGTAGAAGAACCAGCCACCGACAATAGCTGCAGCCAGAGCCACTAGCCCCAGGATAAAATTAAAGGCACTACGCATGTGATAAAACAGGTGAGATTTTGGCGATCTTCACGGCGCCTTGGCGTAACGGATACGCGCCGGGCGACCGTATGTATTTTTATCCTCCATCACCTAAAACAGCGCAAGCCCGAAGGCCAGGGATACAAAAAAAGCTTCCGGATCGCATCCGGAAGCTCTCGTAAAAAATTGGATTTGACGGCTTAAGCCTTTGCAAGCGCGAGCGCTTCCTTCGTCATGCTGGCGATTTCGTCGAACTTGCCAGCCTTGACCAGGTCGCCGGCTACAAACCACGAGCCACCCACGGCCAGCACGCTCTTGAGCGCCCAGTACTCGGGGGCCTTGGCGGCGTTGATACCGCCGGTAGGGATAAACTTCACGCCCGTATGGCCAAAGGCCGCGGTCAATGCCTTGAGCATCTTGGCGCCACCGGCAGGCTCAGCCGGGAAGAACTTCAGAACCTTGCAGCCCAGACGGATGCCGCGGTCAACTTCGCTCGGGGTGACAACCCCCGGCGTGATCGGGCAGCCAGCCTTGTGGGCGGCCTCCACGACCTGCTCATTCAGGCCCGGAGCGACAAAGAACTGCACGCCCATGTCAGCCAGCGGCTGCACCATGGCTGGGTCCAGCACCGTACCGGCGCCCACGACCATGTCCGGAAATTCCTTAATGATGGCGGCGATAACCTCCTTGGCGGCAGGGTTACGCAGGGTGACCTCGATCATGTTCAGGCCACCTTCACGCAGAGCGGCAGCGGTTTTCAGGCCCGATTCGACGTCTTCGAGGACGGCGACGGGCAGCAGGCGTTTTTCTTGGAGCAGGGTTACGGCAGGATGTTCACTCATGGGTTTGAATTTTTCTTTGACAATATGAAACTATCTATTTTTTATCGCAAGCGAAAATTTTACTATGCCCACCGCCCACACCAGCCCCGCGGGCGAATCTGCCCCGCTGTACGACTTCTCGGTCTTGCGCGCCCTGCGCAAGCGGGAGGCGTTGACGCTGGGTCAGGTGGCTGAGCGCTCGGGCGTATCGGTCGCCGGCATCTCCAAGCTGGAGCGCAACCAGTCCAGCGCCGAACTGGAAACCCTCTACCGCCTCGCACGGGTATTCGGCATGAGCGCGGCCGAGCTGCTGGGGCTGGCCGAAGCGCGCATGGCGCACGAGGTGAAGGCCGAAGGGTATGAGCATGACGGTTTCAAATTTAGCCGCATCAACTACGGAAAGGCGAGAGTCTTCTACGGACGCGCCGTAAAAGGCAGCCGTATCACCCGCCCTGAGATGCACCACGACGACTTCGAGACCTGCTGGGTACTCAAGGGTAAGATCAAGATCAACCTCCCCTCGGAGACCCGCATCGTCAAATCCGGACGCGCCCTACAGTTTGACGCCATTCTGGAGCACTCCTACGAAGCGCTGGAGGATTCCGAGCTGGTCCTCGTCCACCTGCGTAAGGAAAACCGCTTCTAATCTTTAATAAACAATAACCCACTAGCTTCTAACGATGAAAATCGATACCTCCCTCACCCTCGAATCCCTCAAGCCCGCCCTGGACAAGTTCTGGGAAATCTCCGGTCAAAAGATCAAGCTGATCGAGGCCGAATATGACACCTCCAAGGGCTCGCCCGTCTTCACCGTCGAAGGCAAGTACACCACCCGTGGCTGGACGGAGTGGACCCAAGGTTTCCAGTTTGGCTCGGCCATCCTGCAGTTTGACGCCACCGGCGAAGAGAGCTTCCTCAAGTATGGCCGCGAGCAGACCCTCGCCGTCATGGCCCCGCACATCACCCACAAGGGCGTGCACGACCACGGCTTTAACAACGTCTCCACCTACGGTAACCTCCGCCGCCTGATGCGCGAAGGTAAGATCGCTCAGGACGACTGGGAGATGAACTTTTACGAAATGGCCCTCAAGGCCTCCGGTGCCGTTCAGGCCATGCGCTGGAGCCCGAACGACAAGGGCGGTTACCTCTACTCCTTCAACGGGCCGCACTCGCTCTTCGTCGATACCGTGCGCACCATCCGCGCCGTCGAAATGAGCTGGCTGCTCGGCCACACCCTGCTGACCGACAACGACGCCGACATCAACCTGCTGGAGCGCGCCCTCAACCACGCCCGCTCCACTGCCGCCTACAACGTCTTCTACGGCGAAGGCCGCGACAGCTACGACGAGTGGGGCCGCACCTCCCACGAGGCTATCTTTAACATCAACGACGGCGCCTTCCGCTGCCCGAACTCCCAGCAGGGCTTCTCCGGGTTCACCACCTGGACGCGCGGCCTGTCCTGGGCCATGATCGGCTTCCCCGAGCAGCTGGAGTTCGTCGCCTCCGTGCCGGACGAAGCGCTTGAGCCCCTCGGTGGCCGCGCCGAGGTCGAGGCCTTCCTCCTCAAGGCCGCCAAGGCCACCAACGACTTCTTCATCAAGAACACCGCATCGGACGGCATCCCGTACTGGGACACCGGCGCCCCGAAGCTGTATCAGCTCGGCGACTACACCGAGCGTCCCGCCGATCCTTTCAACGATTGGGAACCGGTCGACTCCTCCGCGGCCGCCATCGGTGTGCAGGGGCTCTTCCGCCTCGGCAAGTACCTCAAAGAAAAGGGCGAGACCGCCGACGCCGAGCGCTACTGGCAGGCTGGCCTGACCACGCTCAAGACGCTGCTCGACGAGCCTTACCTCTCCACTGACCCGAAGCATCAGGGCCTCACCCTGCACAGCATCTACCACGAGCCCAACGGCTGGGATCACGTCCCCGCCGGGCAGAAGATCGCCTGCGGCGAGGCCTCCATGTGGGGTGACTACCACATGCGCGAGGCAGCCCTGCTCGTCACCCGCATGCTCAAGGACGAGCCCTACTACCGCTTCTTCAACTAAGTCGTCCCATCACCGCTTAACTGTATTTAATCATGGATACAAACCAGCTGACCGACTTCTCCCGCCTGTGCATCCACACCATCACGCACAAGCCCTGGAGTCTCAAGGAAACCACCGACGCTTTCGCCCGCGAGGGCGTGCCCGGCATCACCGTGTGGCGCGACGCCGTCAAGGACATGACGCACGAGGACGCCGGCAAGATGATCCGCGACAAGGGCCTCGACATCGTCTCGTACTGCCGTGGGGGCTTCTTCCCCGGTAAGACCGAGGCCGAGCGCGCTGCCGCTATCGCCGACAATGAAAAGTGCATCGACGAGGCCGCCGCTATCGGCGCCCCGCTGATCGTGCTCGTGGTTGGCGCCGCCCCCGGCATCTCGCTGCCCGAGGCTCGCCAGCAGATCGCCGACGGCATCCGCGCCGTGCTGCCCCGCGCCCGCGACAAGGGCGTGAAGCTCGCTATCGAGCCGCTGCACCCGATGTACGCCGCCGAGCGCTCCGCCGTGAACTCCATGAAGCAGGCCAACGACATGTGCGAAGCCATCGCCGACGACCACTGCGGCGTCGCCGTGGACGTCTACCACCTGTGGTGGGACGACATGCTCAAGGCCGAGATCGAACGCTGCGCCGCCCTGGACAAGCTCTTCGCCTTCCACATCTGTGACTGGCGCAGCCCCACGGAGGACTTCCTGCTCGACCGCGGCCTGATGGGCGAGGGCGTGATCAACATCCGCGAGATCCGCTCATGGGTCGAAGCCACCGGCTACACCGGTTACAACGAAGTCGAAATCTTCTCCAACCGCTGGTGGAATGAAGACCAGAACAAGTTCCTCGACCAGATCAAGGAAGCCTACCTGAAGCACTCCTGAGCGAGCGCTCCATTTCCCCACAACTTAAAACTGAAAACTGTTAACGGAAAAACTGAAATGAAGACACACAAAGTCGGAATCATCATGAACGGCGTCACCGGCCGGATGGGTACCAACCAGCACCTGCTCCGCTCCATCGACGCGATCATCAAGCAGGGCGGCGTCAAGATCAGCCCGAACGAAGTCATCATGCCCGATCCGATCCTGGTCGGCCGCAATGAGAACAAGCTCAAGCACCTGACCGAGATCAGCAGCGTCAAGGAGTACACCACTGACCTTGACAGCGTGATGAACGACGACCGCTTCTCCATCTACTTTGACTCGCAGGGCACGCTCCAGCGCTTTGACGCGGTCAAGAAGGCTGCCGAAGCCGGCAAGCACGTCTACTGCGAAAAGCCCACCGCGATCAAGACCGAGGACGCTTACGAGCTGTACAAGATCTGCCGTGACGCAGGTGTCAAAAACGGCGTCGTTCAGGACAAGCTCTGGCTGCCCGGCATGCTCAAGTTCATGCGCCTGAAGGAAAATGGTTTCTTTGGCGACATCCTCAGCGTGCGCGGTGAGTTCGGCTACTGGGTCTTCGAGGGCCACACCATCCCGGCCCAGCGCCCCTCCTGGAACTACCGCAAGGAAGACGGCGGCGGCATGGTCGTCGATATGCTCTGCCACTGGCGCTATGTGATCGACAACCTGTTTGGCCCGGTCAAGAGCGTCTCCTGCCTCGCCTCGACCCACATCCCCGAGCGCGTGGACGAGCAGGGTAAGCCCTACAAGTGCACCGCTGACGACAGCGCCTACTCGACCTTCGAGCTGGAAAACGGCGTCGTCTGCCACTTCAACTCCTCCTGGAACGTGCGCGTGCGCCGCGACGACCTGCTCACCATGCAGGTGGACGGCACCAAGGGCAGCGCCATCGTCGGCCTGCGTGACGTGTGGATCCAGCACTACGGGAACACCCCCAAGCCGATCTGGAACCCGGACATCGCGCAGCCCATCGACTTCTTCGACGGCTGGAGCAAGGTGCCCGAGCAGGAGAACTTCGACAACGCCTTCAAGGTACAATGGGAGCTGTTCCTGCGCCACGTGGTGCTCGACGAGCCCTTCCGCTGGACCCTCCTCGAAGGCGCCAAGGGCGTGCAGCTGGCCGAGTACGGCATCAAGAGCAGCGATGCCCGCCAGTGGATCGACCTGCCGGAACTGAAGGCCTAAAGCCTTGTCATTATCCGGTTCCACCGGAATCTGTTTCGAGGGAAGCCTTGCCCGCGGTCTCTACCGCGGGCAAGGTACTCTCAAACATCCTCCACCCACACCGGATAAACCCTATGAAATCACTGACCCGCATTCTCTCGGGCGCCGCCGTTGCGCTCTGTCTCATCGCCCAGCCTGCCTTCGCGCAGGAGTCCGCACCTGCCGCACCGCAGCAGGACCCCCGCGTCGAGATCATCCAGCAGCAGCTCCAGCAGCTGAAGGCTCAGGGAGCCAGCGACATGGAGCTGACCATTCTGGAGACCATGGCCTACTATCAGTTCGGCATGAACGAACAGGCCGATGCGAAGATCGCCGACGTTAAGAAAGCCATCCCCGAGATCGAGAAAACGGATGGCCCCAACTCTGAAAACGCCCGCGCCGCCCGCGCCATCGTGCTGATGGGCGATGCCCGCAAAAGCTGGGACAAGGGCGATATGGATGCCGCCTCGGCTCTCATCGGCCAGGCTTTCGTCCAGGTCCCTGAAGTCGCCCAGGCCATCGCCGGCGAATGGGTCAACACCTACTGGCAGGATAAGGTCATGGCGGATGTAACCATCCCGATGGACAAGCCGCTTGCTATCGCCGCCGGAGGGGAAACCACCCTCGGCGACCTGGTCAAAGGCAACAAGGCCGTCTACATCGACTTCTGGGCCAGCTGGTGCGGACCGTGCATGCAGGCCATGCCAGAGCTGAAAGCCCGCGCCGCCGAGTACAGCGCCAAGGGCATTGTCTTCGCCGGGGTAAACCTCGAAGACGCCGCCAGCGCCGAGAAAGTCGCCAAGGACCTCGACATCTCCAGCACGCCTCTCAAATGGCTCCTCGAGACCGAAGCCTTCCCCCTTTCCGACCTCCTCAACATCACTTCCATTCCGCACGTCGCCTTGATCTCGCCCGAGGGCAAGGTGCTCTGGCTTGGACACCCGGCCGATCCCGCATTGATGCAGGCCGTGGCCAAGCTCGCCGATAGCTAATCCGAATCGCGGGCAGCGCCCGCCCTTATTTTCTATGAGCGAAAACACTGTCAACAAACCCGTCGCCCTCGTCACTGGCGGCAGCCGCGGCATCGGCTTCGGCTGTGCCGAACAACTGGCCAAGGCCGGATTCGACCTGGTCATTAACGGCATGCGCCCCGAGGAGTCTGTCGGCGATGCGCTGAAGGCCCTGCAGGACCTCGGCGCACGCACGGCCTACGCCCGCGGTGACATCGGCTCGAAGGAAAGCCGCGAAGGCATCCTCGCCGTCGTGCGCGAAAGCTTCGGCAAGCTCAACGTGCTGGTCAACAACGCCGGCGTCGCCCCCAAGGAGCGCCTCGACATCCTCGAAGCCTCCGAAGAGAGCTTCGACTACGTGGTGGGCACGAACCTGAAGGGCGCGTACTTCCTCACGCAGGCAGCCGCCCGCTGGATGGTGGAGCAGAAAAAAGCCGACGACGCCTATCAGGGCGCGATCATCAACGTCAGCTCGATCTCGGCCACCGTCATCTCCGTCAACCGCGGCGAATACTGCATCGCCAAGGCTGGCCTCTCCATGGCCACTCAGCTCTTCGCGGTGCGCCTCGGCGAGTACGGCATCCCGGTCTACGAAGTGCGCCCCGGTGTGATCAAGACCGACATGACCGCTGGCGTCACAGAAAAGTATGACAAGCTCATCGCCGATGGTCTGTGTGTGACTCCGCGCTGGGGCTTCCCGGACGACATCGGCCGCGCCGTCAGCTCGCTGGCACGCGGAGACTTCCCCTACTCCACCGGTCAGGTCATCATGGTGGACGGCGGCTTGACGCTCCCGCGCCTGTAATCCGCAGAACGCTTTTCGTTCATATACTCAGCTTGAGCCGTAAGCGGCCCGCACCAAAACGGGCTGCTTACGGTTCTTTTTTATCCAACACGCAGGCCGCTTCGGGATCATTAATTCAGCAGCGGGCCGGAGGGCATCTGACCATCATCCCCCGTAAAGGCCAATGTCTCACCAAGGCGGTTCAGGCCGACCCGCACCTCGTGAAATGCCTCACCGAGCGCGTTAAAAATCGGCTCCAGGCAAAATTCGCGCGCGAGCGCATGGCTGCTGGCGGTGCGGTACTGCGCCAGACCGACATGCTCATAGAAGTCTAAAGACGGAGCCCCTCGCCGCTGCCGACGGTGCTCGACATGCGCCGGAAAGACACCGGTTAGAAAAAGCAACTGGTCCGCCAACTCGACCACCATAAAGAACCGGTCCGGCCCGGTCGCTGCGGAGATATCACTCATCCGGTCCCCGATGTAGGGCACATGCGTCCGCCCTGATCCCCGCTCCGGCAGATAGGCGATCAGGAGCGAGGCCAGATAGTCGGCCAGGTCGCGATCGTCGATCCCGCCACTTCGCAGGCTGTGGCGCACGAGCACATAGAAATAAAGATCGGGCGATACCGGCAGGGGGCGTGTCGACTCGAGCAGAGCGTGGAGCACGGCTTTCTCATCCAGCAGGACATCGCGCATCTGCGAATCCTTGAGCAGCATAACAAGCGCCTCACGCGCTCCGGTGGAAACCGCGAGCGTATCACTCAGGAAGCTCTCATCCTCATGGGTGAGGCGCTGCCTGCATCTGGGCAATACGAGCCGCATGACAATTTGCTTAAGCATAGCTTATGCCACCTGTAACGCCTTGTCAAAACGCAGCCCGCGGTGAACAGGCACAAAAAAACGCAGGCCTCAAGGCCTGCGCTGGGTAAGAAAAATGGACTCTCAGTCTACTTGATCTTATCGTAAGCGCCCTTGGCGATCTTAGCGATAACCGCGTAGCTGATCTGCATATCCTTCGAGACTTTATTCATCGACTCGCTCTTAAGCTTAGTCTTCACCTCGTCACGAAGCTCGGGAGTGATCTTGGTGCGCTTGCGGCGACCCGTCGGCGTGGAGCCGGTCGTCGTACGGCGGCGATGCAGGCGCAGGTTGTACTTTTCGATCAGCGCCTCAACAAGCTCCTTCGGGGTTGCGAACCCGCTCTGCTTAACCAGGGCTTCTAATTTAGCCTGGGCAGCCTTATCTTTTTTCTGCTGATCAATCAGCTTTTTCTTTTGTTTGGCCAGGTTTTGCTCAGCCTTCTCTATGCGCTTCAGCTCGTTATCAATACTCATAGTCTCGCTTGTTTGTAGTGTTTAAACATGCAATAGCTAGGTCAGACGGTAACTATGGCAAGCCTTAACGAGGCTATACATTACATTTTCTTGAATATCCTATAGACTACTCATGCCTATAATCATAAGAGCACTACAACACCCATAAGGGACTCACCCTAGTCCCTTTATGCGATTGTTTATTCAAGATCCTCACCCAAAGACGGGCTCTTATCAGCATTCAGCTTAAAGGTTATGCGTAGCTCTTCCTGGTCATTGACCTTTTCCCCGTGGCCGCCGTGCTTATAGAATAAACGAATCATGGGATCGTTACCCCTTGTCACAAATGCCCATAGCCGATTCAGGCCCCGCTTAGTGGCAATCTCGATCATGCGCCGCAGCAGCACTCCGCCCATCCCGAGTCTGCGCTTGGTCTCGCGCACGACAAAGGCGATCTCTGCCGATTCGCCATCCGGGTCCAGATAGTAGCGGCCCACCGCGTGGATACGCTGGCGCGGCCCCTTGACGGCAAAGATGCCCAAAGCCAGGTCCTTTTCCTGGTCCACACTTACCAGCTCGTGCGCGCGTTCGCGTGTCATGCTGGTGATGTTATAACCATAGCGCTTCTGGACAGTCTCGGGCGTGTGCGAATAAAAGAACTCCTGCAGCCTGCGCTCATCAGAGGGGTGCAGGGGGCGCAGCACGTACTCTTCGTCAGCAAGCTTGAGCCGCTCAAATTCTACTCCGCCGATTTCGCGCGTCGGGCGCGGAACGAGCTTTTGGTAGGGCGGCACGTAGCACTGCTCACGCGCAAAGCGCAGCAGATCATCCCGAAACTTCGGATGCGCAATCTGGATCAGCTCCAGCGCCCGTTCGCGGATACTCCGGCCACGCAGCGTGGCAATGCCATACTCGGTGATGACAAAATGCACGTCGGCGCGACTGCCAACCACCCCTGCGCCGGGGCTAAGCAGGGGCACAATACGCGAGGTCATACCATCCTCTGCGGTCGAGGGCAGAGCAATGATCGGCAGCCCACCCTCGCTCAGAGCAGCTCCACGCATAAAGTCTACCATCCCGCCGATGCCACTGTAGAAGCGGCCACGGATCGAGTCAGCCGCCACCTGGCCGGTTAAGTCCACCTCCACGGCGCTATTGATTGCCACCATGCGGGTATTCCGGGCGATGTTCGTAATGTTGTTCGTCAGCTCTGTTGGCAGGAAATGGATATGCGGGTTACCATCAACAAAGTCGTACAGCTCGCGGCTACCGATACAGAACGACGACACCGTCCGTCCGCGGTTGTAGGTCTTGCGGCTGTTGTCGATCACCCCCGACTGCATCAGGCGCATGACCCCGTCGCTGAACATCTCGGTATGCACGCCGAGGTGCTTGTGTCCGCTCAGGGCGCGGCAGACCTGGTCAGGGATATTGCCCACGCCGAGCTGAAGTGTGCTACCGTCCTCAATCAGCTGCGCCACATAGTCGGCGATGATGCTTGCCTCCCCCGCGCCGGGCGAGGGATGCCACTCGGGCAGCTCGGCCTCGGCCTCCAGACAGTAGTCAATCTCGTCGACATGCAGAAAGCTCTCCCCGAGCGTGCGCGGCATGCGCGGGTTGACCTGCGCGATGACACACCGGGCGCTCTGCACTGCGGCTGCCACCACATCCACACTCACACCCAGCGAACAGAAGCCCATCTCATCCGGCGGCGAGACCTGGATCAAGGCGACATCCAGCGGCAGGATCGCTTCCTTGAAAAGCGCGGGCACGTCGCTCAAAAAGCTCGGCGTGTAATCGCTCCAGCCGGCGTTTACCGACTCGCGCGTGCCGGTACTGAGAAAAAAGCAATTCACCTTAAAGGTGTCGCGATACTTTTCATCCGCCCAGGGTGAGCCACCCAGCACGAAAATGTGCACCAGCTCGACATCTCTGAGCCGCTCCCGGCAGGCGAGCATCGACTCTACCAGGGCGTGAGGACAGGCTGCCGTCGAGCCGATAAAAACACGGCTTCCAGGCCGGACAAGCTTCGGCCACTCACGCAGATCAAGGGGCTTCATCGTGATAAAAGGTATCTCAGCATCCGCCCCAACGCAACGCAATACAACCAACTATGCCCGACGAGAATCCGGAATAGATGCCTCTGAAGAAACATCGAGGCGCTCCCGCACACGCTTGAGCGCCCACTGCGCGTGCTCGGCGATAATCGGATCGGGATCGGCCGCTGCTTGAGTAAGCGCGGGCAGGTCGGCAGCTTCGCCGATGTTTCCCAGCACGACGCAGACATTTCGCTTCCAGCGGACGAGCCCGATGCGCCGCATGGCGGTCCCCGCCAGCACGGTATCGAGGTCGTGCTGATCCCACCGGAGCATCTCCCGCAGATCTGGAAAGGGCCGGGGCGTGAACTTCACCTCGCGGGTGAGGCGCGCCCACTTGTTCCAGGGGCAGACATCGAGACACTCGTCGCAGCCGTAGAGGCGGTCGCCGATAGCGGTCCGGAACTCCTCGGGGATGGAGCCCTTGTGCTCGATGGTGAGATAGGAAATACAGCGGCGCGCATCGAGCTGGAAGGGGGCATTAATGGCGCGCGTCGGGCACGCATCGATACAGCGCGTGCACGATCCGCAGCGTTCAGTCGCGGCCGCATCGGGCTCAAGCTCGACCGTGGTAAAGATGATCCCCAGAAATAGCCAGGTACCGTGCTCCGGGTTGAGCAGGATGGTGCTTTTCCCCTGCCAGCCGAGACCCGCATGCATGCTGACAGGCTTCTCCAGCACCGGACCGGTATCGACGTAGGGGCGCTGCGCCCCGCCATGCTCCTCGCGCAGATACCTGCACAACTGCTTCAGTTTCTTGAGCACGACCTTGTGGTAGTCGCCGCCGAGGGCGTACTTGGCGATGCGGCCACGGCGAGACGGCTCCGGCTGCCAGTAGTTAATGCCCGCGCAGATAATGCTGCGGGCCTCCGGGAGCACGCGCTCGGGATTCATGCGGCGGATATTGTCGCGCGCCATCCAGCCCATATCGCCATGGCGGCCCTCGGCGATCCAGCGCAGGTAGTAGTCATGGCGCAAAGACAGATCGACCGGGGCGACGCCCAATGCGTCCAGCCCCAGTGCCTTGGCACGGCGTTGCAGCCCCTCTTTGGCCGTTTCCTGCATGCGGCTAATATCGGGCATCAGTGCACCAAATGCCAGCTTTCGCTTGCAGGGCGGGAGATTCACCGCGTGGGTCGGGACGGATCATCCCCGGTGTTTAAGGCGAACCATCTGGAGGCAGCCGACGATGATCAGGGCAGCACCGAACGCCTCGATCAGGCTGAACTGCTCCCCGAGGAAAACAACCGCTCCGAGCGCCGTTACGACCGGCAGAGAGAGCTGCATGCTCGATCCCTGCGCCACCGGCAGATACAGGTACGCGCGCGTCATGGAGAGCTGACCTCCACTGACCAGGATTCCCCCCAGCACCAGCACGGCCAACGCAGCGGGCGGTGGGATCTGCGGGTGCGCAGCGACCGGCCCGATAGCGACCAGCACGGCGTAAAAGCACTGGGCAGAGAAAATCGTGGCGGTGTGCTCCGTGCGCGAGAGGTGCCGGATGACCACGATCACACAGCCAGCGACGAACGCCCCCAGCACACCGAGAGCATAGTAGCCGTTGATGTCCAGCCCCTGCTCCCAGATGCCCGTGATCAGAGTGAGCCCGAAAAACGCCAGCCCCATCCAGAAGAACTGCACCACCCGCAGCTTCTCCTTCAGGAAAATCGCGGCCAGGATACTCCCGAAAATCGGGTACATGCAGTTGAGCACGATCGCGCGCCCAGCCCCCAGTTCGAGCATTGTCATGTAGAGGAGGGTCAGGTTTCCGCCACCGAGAATGCCGCGAAGCACGAGCAGTTTATTCGTAAAGAGGTGGGTGGGCTGAAACTGCCCGCGCGGCCAGAAAAACACGACCACGATCCCCAGCCCAACTGCGCCACGCGCCAGAGAAATGACCCACCCCGTCACACCCGGCATATCACCGGCAGCCTTAAAGATAAGGCTGCTGGCCGCAAAGAGGAAGATGGACAGGACCATCAAGAGCACACCCCGACGGTGTCCGTCGATGGGAGATGTTTGGGATTCGGGTCGTTTCATGGCTGACTTCGCTTTAGAAAAAGCGACCCGGCGGTCTGGTGTCTCACGTTCATCTGCGAAAGCCCTGATCCGTCAGGCCGCTCCGGCAGATGCGCACACGGCGTCACCGGAGAGCTCCATCCGCCCAAAGGCGAATCCAGCTTCCTACAATAACGAGGGTGCGCGTGCGTGCGTGATTCATATCGATGCAAAAAAAAGAACACCCGCCTCGCCGGAGCGTCAAACTGATTCTTCCCCAGAGCAGGACCCAGCCTAGGCCCCGTCATTGCCAGCGGGTGTAGCCCGACGGGCGAGGACCTGGACGACGGAGGCCTGGCCACTGTGGCGCTTGCCCTCAACGACCGGACGGTGTTTCTCCTCCAAAAGCTCAAAGTCCAGCCCCACCAGCTCGCGGCGAACGATGTCCGCGCTGAGGAGCAGCGACTCCTCACGCGGCCCCCCGGTACCAAAGGCCATCTGCCCCGGCCCGTAGCACTCCAGCAGGAGCAGGCCACCGGGCTTGAGGGCATTCACGATGCCCCGGTAAACCTTTGCCCGCAGCTCCGGCGGCAGGTGACAAAAGATCACCACGATGCCGTCCCAGCATGTACGGCCGAGGTCATACTCGGCGAGGTCGGCGTGGATGTAGTTTACTTCGACGCCTTTTGACTTGGCGAGGGCAGCGGCTTTTTTCAGGCCGACCGT
Organism: Ruficoccus sp. ZRK36; assembly: GCF_019603315.1. Lineage (NCBI taxonomy): Bacteria > Pseudomonadati > Verrucomicrobiota > Opitutia > Puniceicoccales > Cerasicoccaceae > Ruficoccus > Ruficoccus sp. ZRK36. Next base: position 1,080,487 of record NZ_CP080649.1, on the reverse strand, counting down.
GGAGTTATCCACCGCCGTCACGTGATAGCCCTGCCCGGCCAGGAAGAGGATGTCCCCCTTCGGCAATTGCTTGTATTGCTGAGCCAGGAAGTCGTTCGGCGCAGTGCCGAACACGTATTCGTCGGTGTCGTAAGCTTCGTCCCACATGGTTAAACGGCGTTCAAGTCCGTAGGATTCTGCCTCGCATTTACCGCCGATGCAAGCCTGCCGCCTCAAACATGGGGGCGTACCTGCTCAAGTACGTAAAAAGCCCCGCCAGCCCCGAAGGGGTCCGCGACAAAAGCCGCAGCCGGGCTGGCCTGCACGCGCTCAGCCAAATCGGGCACCCACTTCTCCAAAAACTCCGCTTGCGAGCCCATGCCGCGCGTGCGAAGGCCCAGTTGCTCGCCCCAACGCCGCAGGTCCGTAAAGTTGACATCGCAGGTCACATCCTGCTCGCCCATATGCGCGAATATATCCATCCCCTCCAGACGCTCGTGACGCCGGTAGGCGCGGCACTCGGTCGAGGGATAGGCTTTGCCATAGTCGATCGTCAGTACCGCCCCGAGCTTGAGCCGGGACAGGCTGCGCCGCAGCCAGGCATGGTAGGACGGATGCACAAAGATGCGCAGGTCCTCGCGCACACGGGTAGGAGCGTCGGCGTCGATCCCGCGCAGCAGCGGCTTGCTCCACTCATGGGGCTCCCCATCGTCTACCCCGACGTAAATTTCCCTCCAGTCGTCCTTGCGCCACGCCAGCTGCACAGCCGGAAAGGCATCCACAAACTCATTCGAGTAGATGAGCGCACGCCCATCGCAGAGCTCCAGCGCCTGAGCCAGTGTGTCGCAGACCTCAACTGCCCCCTGGAAACTGCGACGCAGTCCAGCCCGGAACACCGGAGAGGTCTCCACCGCACAGAAACTAAAGCCCTCGATACGCTTTTCCTTCTCCAGTGCCTGGTGAACCTGCCGCAGTAGAGCGCCATTACCGGGGCCAAGCTCAATCACTGCGCAGGGCGTATCCCCAAAGAGCCGGTGCCGTTGATCAACCAGCCAGGCCGCCACGGCGTCCCCAAGGATGGAGTTTAACGTCGTGGTTGTGGAAAAATCGCCCTCACGCCCGACATTCGTAATGTGCTGAGAGTAGTAGCCGCTATCCGGGTGATAAAGCGCCTCACGCATGAAACGCTCGAAGGTCACAGCCCCTCCGCAACGCCGGATAAATTCCATGTAGTTCGTCCATTTTCTACTCACCTCGCGCCATGTTGATGAACAGTCCCCGCAAAGCAAGCATCAGGCCGCTTAATTTGTAAAAATATCGTAAACACACCCCTCCCAGAGAAATAATCCTCTAAATATCGGTGTGCACCTCCTCATAGAGATGACAGCCCTCTGGCGACTAGCAAGAGAGTCGCCTCAGAGTGCAGCCACATCGGCGTCCACCCCGCTCAGGACGAGCTCCCCATCCAGCGTTGTGACGGTGGCCTCACGGATCGTCACCGGCACAAGCTGGCCGACAAGGCGCTCGTTACCGTCAAAAACCACCTTGCGGTAGCCACGGGTGCGACCGGTGAAGCGATTCTCTCCGCGCCGGGCCGGCCCCTCGACCAGCACCTCCAGCGTCTGCCCAACCAAGGACTGGTTACGGGCCAGTGAGCGGGCCTGGAGCTTGTCGAGGAGGAGCTTGTTCCGTGCATCCTTGACCTCGGCCGGGATCGGATCGCCAAGGGCCTCGGCGGTCGTGTCCGGGCGGACGCTGTACTTGAAGATAAAAGCCATATCGAAGCCGATCTGCTCGAAGACCTCGCAGGTCATGTCAAAGTCCTCCTCCGTCTCGCCGGGATAGCCGACAATGACGTCTGTAGACACCCACAAGTCCGGGCAGCGGGCGCGCATGGCGTCGAGGATGCGCCGGAATTTCTCCACCGTGTAGGGGCGACGCATCGCCTTGAGCAGCTTATCCGAGCCACTCTGCAGTGGAAAGTGGATGTACTCGCAGAGCTTTTCCAGCCGTCCGTAGCAGTCAATCAGGTCCTGCTTAAAGCCGGAAGGGTGCGGGCTGGTGAAGCGGATGCGTTCGATGCCCTCGATGGCGTTGACGCGCTCCAGCAGCTGCACAAAGGGGCTCTTGCCGTCCACAAACGGGAACTCGCGGATACCGTACTGGTTGACGATCTGGCCCAGCAGGGTCACTTCTTTCGTCCCGTTGGCCGCCAGCTGCTCGATCTCGGCCACGATGTCGTCTATCGGACGCCCGCGCTCGGGGCCACGGGTCTTGGGGACGATACAGTAGCTGCACTTCATGTTGCAACCCTGCATGATGCTGACAAAAGCCGACACCTGGCGCTCGCCGGGAGCATGATCGCGGATCGTGTTCTGCGAGCCCTCCTCGGCCTCCAGGTCTACGAGTGTGGAGGGGCGCGGCCCCTGCCCCTGCAGACTGCTGATCAGGTTATCGAGGTGGTCCGGGACGGCGTGAAACTTCTGGGTGCCCACCAGCAGGTCGAGATCCGGCAGGCGGTCGAGCAGATCCGAGCCACGGTTTTGCGCCATGCAGCCCATGACGCCGACGAGAAAGTTCGGGTTGCGCTTTTTACGGCGGTTGAGGTGGCTGGCCTTGCCGATAGCCTTTTGCTCTGCCTGATCGCGCACGGAGCAGGTGTTGAGCAGCACGACGTCGGCCTCGGCCTCATCGTCCACGATGCTGTAGCCGCGGGTGCGCAACATGGCAGCCACCGCCTCCGAGTCACGCTCGTTCATCTGGCAGCCGTAGGTCTTTATGTGGACGCGGTTCATGGTGAAAAGGGGCTAGTAGATAAGCTTAAACGCCCATGAGTTCAAGTGCTGATCACACAAGGCAAACCGATCACCATCGCGATCGCCGATACCGGCGGATGATTCCAGCCCCTGGCATCTGCCGCTGGAGATTCCAGGATTGCCAGCCCCGATGGGGGCGTCCGGCTATAGCTCCATGACCTTAGAGATCTGCTGCTTTAGGACACAGGCATAGACCATCATCGAGATGTCCTCACAGTCATTCAGATCCATCGCGCGGTACGAGGTCATGTCGTAGGAGCCGATACGGTCGCCCATGCCGCGAGCCATCTTGATCTGATAGTCCTCCTCCGACTTGCACGAATAGTGGTTAACGCGAATGACCGGGTCGCAAAGCGGATCGGCGAACCAGGCATAGATTCGCTTACCGCTGAGACTGATCGCAGAGGCTCCCAGCACATATAGCGGAAAGTGCGGGCTGATGTACTCCTTGATAAAGCGCGGATTACAAATCGTCTTAATGTGGGCATTCATCTGAGTCTGACGCTCGGAGCAGCGCGTATAACTCTCGATCACTAATCCATCAGGGCGTGTCTTGTGAAAGCCCCCTCCGAAGACATGCCAGTTAACCCCAATGCCAACCGCGCCCTTTCTGCCCTCTATCAATCGAGAGACAACCTCCCCGATCGGCTCAAAATCCACCCTCGTCTTCATGAACTCGTCCAGGTCGATAAAGGCCATAAAGCGCGTCGTGTCCCGGTACCGGCGCACGGCATCGTTGTAGGCAGGCAGCTGCTGAGCTTTTCCTACAATGGTATGATACTTCACAAACCCGGACTGAATGTAAGGCTGTAAAAGCTCGGCCGTCCCGTCGGTGCTTTCGTTATCGTAAAAGATAATCTGCCCGACACCGATCAGCCGGTGGTACTCCACCCACTCACGCACATACAAACCCTCGTTCTTGGCAATCGCGACGACCGACAACTCGTGCTCAAAGTCCATCCCCGCCTCACGGCGCTTCTGCCTTTCCACCAGGGCACGCCCCACTCCCCACTCGTAAAGACCGAAAGCCAGCCAACGCAGCAGTAGCCAAGGCGAGAGACAGAGAAACGCCCAGCGCTTCAGGCTCTTCTTATGGATACGTCGGCTCACCCATAAGCAAAGCTTGATGTTGTAATAGTAACATCGAATACCAAGTAGAAACAGGCGGTGTTTCATCTTTTAATGATATTTATAGGTATTGCATGAACAATAAACCCTAAAATTTTCCAAACATTCCCATCTGCTCAAGAACGAGAAAGCGCCAAATACTTGAAATTGCAGGCCAGCGATTTAACATCTACCTCATGCGATTCCTCTGCCTGACTCTATTGGCCCTATGGATGCTGCCCGTCTGTGCATTCGCGCAAGGCACGACTGAAGTAAAACTCTTTAAGCTTGAGAACCGTGACGCCCAGGAGCTGCTCTCTGTGGCTGAGCAGATGGTGAGCCCCGACGGCAGCGCCAGCGTTGATACCCGCACGAATACGATCATCGCCAACGGCACCTCCACCCAGCTCGAACAGCTCGGGCAATTGCTTGCCGAGCTGGATCAGGCCCTCAAGCAGGTCTCACTCACCGTCTACGTGGCCGAGATCAACACCGCCATGGAGAAACGCTTCGGCCTCGATATTTCCAGGCAGACGGTGCTTCCGCGCTCGGAATTTGATGCCGCCCTCGAGTTGATCGACTCCGGCCAGGGCGGCCGCATCGAGCAGTTTATGGAGGCGACAACCATGAGCGGCGACCCCGCCTACCTTCAGGTTTCCTCGGACCAGTTTGTCACACTCGGGCAGCAGGAAGATGCATGGGGCAACCCCGAGACCATCTATGCCCGTGTACCCGTCGGCGAATTCCTCCAGGTGCTCCCACGCGTAAAACCGGAGAGCGGCGATATCGACGTGATGCTGACGCCTGTGGTCAGCCGCAGCGGCGGCAAAGACGACATCATCGTGCGTGGCGCCGCAACCCGCATCACCGTGCCCGATGGCGGCACCGTCGCCATCGGCGGCTCCAGCACAACCAGCGGCAGCAACGGCAAGCAGGGCATCCCGCTCATCCCGTTGGAAAAATCCCGCCAGTCCGGCGGACAGCGTGTCATGATCTTTTTGAGTGCCACCACCGAATCCGGCACCAACCTGCTGCCAGCACCTCCCGGCCAGATGAAAAACTACGACGATCCAGAGGTCGTTGTCCCCGGCCGCCAAATGCAAAACCGCGACATGCATGGCTCCAAAGCAAAGTAATCCCGCTGGTCTGCGCGTATTCGTCTATGGCACGCTCAAGCCCGGCGGCTTTTACTGGGGCCGCTATGCGGAGGGGAAAGTCGCCGCCCATCAGCCCGCCCGTGTACGTGGCCTGCTCTACGACCTCTCCCCCGGTTATCCCGGGCTACTGGAGGGTGAAGGCTGGGCACAGGGCGTCCTGCTTACCCTGCAGGATGAAGCGGCCCTGCAAGGCTTCGACGAACTCGAAGGCTATGTCGAGGGGCGCCCTGAAGCCGAAAACGAGTACCAACGCCGCAGTGTCGAATGCTGGGACCTCGACGGTGATTCACTCGGACAGGTCTGGGTCTACCTCATGCTCCCCGAGAAGATGCGCGAGATGGGCGGCATCCGCCTGAAGACCGAGAGCTGGGACGGCCCTCTCCCCCGCCCCTCTTAAATGCACAGGACAAAGCTCCTTGAGGGGTGGCATCCGACAGGCACAAAAAAACCGCAGCACGTTTCGGCTGCGGCTTTTTCATAAAATCGTTTCTAAAAACGCTCTCCTAGGAGCGACGCTTACGGCGAAGAATGCTGATGCCCAGTATGGCCAGCCCGGCAAAGACCGCGTAGGTCGCCGGCTCAGGAATGGCTCCGGTCACGCTGGCCAGGCTGTCTCCGAAGACAATATCATCGAACAAAAGGTGGGTATCTTCCGTAATGAAATGCGTGCGCAGGTTCAGGCCGATAATGCCCTTCGAGCCCGTCGTCTCCGACACTACGGTCTTTGTGGCCGAGACAATGGTAGTGCCTCCCTCGCCATCGTCGGCATAGACCCAGGAGGTCGCAGTGGTGTAGCCATTGACGCCTGAATCCCAGCCACCATACTCGACGACCAGGAAATATGTCGTTCCATACTTGAGGTTGGCCGCTGTGGAGGCCCGATACTCACTAGCGTCCCCCACACGGGCAATAACGTTCGATGCATTAGTACCGCCGAGGGTCTGATTATGCACGTAAGTCACATCATCATCGGCGCCCCAGGCGAAGTATGAGGTCCCGGAACCAACCGTGCCGGTAGACGACTCACTTACGATCTGAAAAGCCATGCTCAGGTAGTAGTCCGCTCCACTGGTATTGAGGCTCTCGAAAACATCACGCACCATGGCATAGGTGCTAGCGGACGTCAGGTTCACCGCGTTGCCTCCACCACGCACGATACCACCGGCGTTAAAACTCAAACCAGCATCGACGACAGTGTTGGTAGCCGATGTCGCCCAGTGCCAAAAGGGAACATAGGGGGGAAACGAATCTTGAGTGAAACATGGAGCGGAAAATACAGGAGGTGAAACCTAAATCTACGATGAATCTACGTAATGGTCAAACAGTGCGCGTCGTGGTAAAATTTGTAACGATAACCGCCATGCCACTCAGGAGCGATACCGGCGCCGCAAAACTGCGATGCCCAGTATGGCCAGCCCGGCAAAGACCGCGTAGGTCGCCGGCTCAGGAATCGCTCCGGTCACGCTGGCAAAACTGTCGCCAAAGACAATGTCGTCAAAAGCCAACGTCGTGGTGTTGTCGTATACCGGATCAGAACCGCTCATCCCGACGTAGAAGACGCGTGATTTGATACCGACGATGTTGTTCGAACCACCCGCTCCGGCTTCGTTCAGGACAGAAGTTCCGCTGCTTGTGGATGTCGTGGGGTTCAGCCAGGTTTCTACGGTACTGTAGGCGTTGGCAGTGGCATCCCAGCCGTATTTAACGACTAAAAAGTACGTCGTGGAATAGTAGATCGTATTGTTACTGGTACTCGCTGTATCGCCAGCGACGCGCGAGTTAATCTCGCTGCCATTCATGCCACCCCGGGACAGTGCCGAAATCCCCGTGTCCGAACTGTTATTAGCACCCATGACAAAGAATGAGCCACTGTCCGTGTAGCCAGCCCCCACTTTGTCTGTGTCACCCATCTCAGGATTGTTGACCTGGAAAATCATGCTGACGTAAAAGTCGCTACCAGTCTGACCGCTGGTGAAAGTGTCACGAACAAGCGCATCTGTGCTCGATGTGCTGATCACCATCGAGTTCCCACCTCCGCGGACAATACCGCCGCTGTTGTAGGAGATGCTCGTGGATGATACCTGGGTGGCGTTTGAGCTTTCCCAGGCACTCGTCCAGCCGGTACCACCGTTCTGGGTATTTAATGAGCTGCCGGCTGTGTAATCTTCGAAGGTATCCCACGCCAGCGCAGCCGCATGCGCACTGATCGCTGGAGCGAGTAGGCCTAATGTAACCAGAGCCGCTGGAAGTCGGAGGGGGGCAAGGAGTTGGGTGAATCGCATGGGGGTAGAATGTTGGTCAGTTGGGGTATGGGAAAGGTACGTTATAAACCTATTACTAAGCCCCCGTAGCCGCAAGTAAAATATCCCCAATCAGAATGCCATGCTTAGCCTTATGAGATCTCGACAGATGCAAATATGATGCATCTAAATACTACCCCATAATGATATAAAAAACAAAACACCAAGCACTGACTAATTAACAGTCAGCCATGAGGCATCCGCGACAGCGTTAGAGGAGACTATGAGCGCTTGCGACGGAGGAGCGCGACACCGAGGACAGCCAACCCGGCCAGTGCGGCATAGGTGCCAGGCTCAGGGATGGCTCCCGTTGCGCTCTCGAAACTATCGGCAAAGAGAAAATCGTCAAAGGTCAGCGTCACGTCGTTGGTGTAGGGCACGCCCCCGTTTGTACCACCTCCGATGTAGAAAACCCGCATCGCCAGCTTTTCCATGCTGTTCTGAGTGGAAGCTGTATTCGTCGTGCTGACTGCAAGCCCGGCAACCTCACCGGTCTGATCGTAGAGGTAAACATTTGTCTGGGTGTAGGCGCTGTACGTTTCGCTCCAGACGTTCTCAATCACCATGAAGTAGGTCGTGTTGTAATCTGCAACCGACGAACCCGAGGCGCCGGTGCCGTTGATACGAGCAACAGGCCTCGGCCCAATCACCCCGCCCAAGGCAAGGTTAGGAGCCTGCGTAGCAGTTTCGCCAGCACCTACGGAAAAGAAAGAGCTGTCTTCGGAATAGCTGCTGTTGGAAATCTGCCCGGTCCCGGTCCCGTAGTTAACCTGAAAGATAAAGCTGACATAATAGTCGGCTCCCGTGTAGGTAGAGGCGTTGCCGGCCAGACTTCTGGCAACCGCTTCATTCGCCTGACTGCTGACCACCAGAGAGTTACCGCCACCACGAACGATGCCGTTGTAATTGTACGAGATGCTCTCGGAGCTGGTGACGTCGGTACTCACGCTGGAAGCCCAAGCGCCATTCCAACCATAGCCCCCATTAAGCCCACTAAGGGTGCTACCACTCGTGTAGCTATCGAAAGTGTCGTAGGCGAGGACTGCAGCTTGGCTGGTCGCTCCAACGAACAAACTGCCAAGGGCTAAAAGCGCCGCTCTCGTAAGAGGGGTACGCCAAAGGGATGACTTAAGAGGGGAAAACATGGGGAATAGGGGTGGGGTAGAATATTACAGATATTAAGCCACACAATGCATAGGTGATGTGGCTGCTAGAACAAACTATGATAATAGTATATCAAACCTGTCGGAAACTGCAAGTCGAAGCCCCTATTTAAAGGCATCTTAACAAGCGATTTACGGACTTATAAAAAACGGATACTCCTCCTCGGAAAATAACGCCCCTCGGCATAGTGTGAACTTGGCTACTTGCCGACTCCACGCTTAACCGCGGCGCTTGCGGCGGAGGACGGCAATGCCAAGGACTGCCAGCCCAGCCAGTGCCGCATAAGTGCTCGGCTCAGGGATAGCCCCGGTTGCGCTCTCAAAGCTGTCGGCGAAAAGGAAATCATCGAAAATCAAATCGACGTCATTCGTGTAGGCCTCACCATTGCGGTCACCTCCACCAATATAGAAAACGCGCATGGCCAACTGCTCGATGCTGGTTTCGCTGGCAGTACCGTCGTAGGACACAACCTGACCACTGATGGTATTCGCCTCATCGTAAAGATAAACGTTCACTGAGCTGTAGGAGTTCGTCGTACCACTCCAGACATGCTCAACTACCATAAAGTAGGTGTTATTGTATTTAATCTGATTTTGATCAACATTATCGGTTACACCGCTTGCATTAACGCGTGCAAAAGCTCTGGCCCCGTTCATGCCGCCTTGGGGCAGGCTGGTCACCGATGAAGTCGTACCATTATCTACACCTACACCAAAGAAAGAGCTTCCCTCCTGATAACCGACGTTCGTGACGGTTGTACTCGTACCCGTACCGTAATTAACCTGGAAGATGAAGCTGGTATAGTAGGTCGAGCCTGTGTAGGTGCTACTGTCGCTCGCCATACTACGCGTGATGGCGGAAGAGCTTGACTGTGAGCTAATAACCAAAGAGTTACCACCACCACGAACAATACTGCCATTGTTAAACGAGATGCTCGATGAGCTACTGACATCGGTCGTCACATTCGTTGACCAACTGCTTTCCCAGCCGTAGCCGCCATCGAGCCCAGAAAGTGAACTGCCGGAGGTGTAGCTATCAAACGTATCGTAGGCTAGCACGGTAGCCTGACTGGTAGCTGCAAGAGCGAAACTACCAAGTGAAAGAAGTGCAACCCGCCCGATCTGAGAGCGGAGATATCGAGTGAAGAGGGGTAGAAACATGAGTAGTGCCTGTTGATGGGCTTTAGTTTGGGGAGCTAAAGCTGTTGTTGGAGTCTATGTAAAATAGACCCTAACACTATACCACAACAAGGGCTTTTTTACTAAACTCGTTTAGTAAAAACCCACCATCCCACTATCGCAAACCACCTGCATGTATTTCCGCTCGGCCACGGCCATCTGCGCCACATAGGAGCAGTCGGATAGACATTAATACTATCCGGCTATAAATGGCAAAGCCTCCGCCTTATACTTACTAATTGGAGGGGGTATGCGACTTATCCCACGGATAGGGGTACGTGCGGACGTAGCCTTCGCGCCCAAAGGACTCACTCCGCCAGAGGTGATCCCCCATCTCAACCACCTTATCGCGGTGCCCATCCTGCGTCATCGGGATCTCCGCACGGCACAGGGCTTGCTCGCACTCGAGCACGAGCTTGAAGCATTCAGGGTCGTTGACACGGTTACGCTGCTCCTGAGGATCCTCAGCGAGGTTGAAGAGCGTCATCTCCCCGGTCGCGTACTTGGAGTACTTCCAGTCACCGGACAAATACATGCGGGCATTGGAGAGAGCGCCGATCACGCTGCTGCGGGTCGGCACATCCGGACGCCCACGCCCCATGTAGGGCAGCTTCGGCAGAGGAGTACTCTCCCACTCGGCCGGCGGCTCTACACCTGCGTAGGCGAGCATGGTCGCCGTCACGTCGGTGAGGGTCACCAGATCGTCGCAGTCGACCCCTTCGGGGCTGACCGGATCGCGCACGATCATCGGGATATGGCAGCTGCCTTCATAGTAGGTCCCCTTACCCGCCATGTCGTGGTCACCGACATAGTCGCCGTGGTCACTGGTAAAGATAATGAGTGTGTTGTCGAGCTGTCCGGCGGCTTCGAGGGCCTTCAGGATCTCTCCGACCTCGTAGTCGATCTGCTGGACGAGGCCGGCGTAGTGCTGGCGCACGCGGCGCTTCTGCTCCAGCGTCCACCCATCCAGGTCAACACCGTTCCAGCCTCCCTTACAGCCCGCGTGGTTGGCCTTTTTAGCCTCATCGCAATCTCCCGGAACACTCGGAGCCGGGTCAGGAATCTTGTCGATGTCGATGTTCGAGACAAATTCTTCGTTCGGGTCATAGGGGCAATGCGGCCCCGTAAAGCCGACCATCATGGCAAAAGGCGTATCCCCACCATAGGTATTCAGGTAGTCGACCGCTTCCATGCCCACGAAGTGATCCCAGGACAACTCCCAGGGGTTACGACTGATGATCGCCCCCTTGTTATCCTGATACCCCTCGTGCTCCAGCCCCGTGTACTTACGGCTGCCGTGTCCGCGCAGATAGCGGTAGTAATCATCGCGGATGTACGGCCAGCGCTTATCCTCGGTCACGGAGCGGAAGCCAAAGCCCATGCGCTCGGTCCAGGGGTAAAAGTGCATTTTCCCAACGGCCGCGCTGTGGTAGCCCGCGGCTTCCAAGCGCTGGGGCCAGGTCTGGATGCCTTGCTTCGCGTAGTCCGGGCGAACCCACTGCCCGTTGGTCAAAATCCCCGTAGTGAGGCCGTGCATGCCGGTAATGAGCGCCGCGCGTGCAGGCACACACAGCGGGTGCTGCGAATAGGCGCGCGAGTAGCGAGTGCTCTGGGCAGCCAGACGGTCGATATTCGGGGTATGGATAAAATCCGCTCCCGCGTAGCCCAGAAAATCCCAGCGGAGCTGGTCGGCCATCATGAAAATAATATTCGGCTGCTTTGTAGATGCACTGTTCATGGTCAATTCAATCGATAGAAATACCCCGGCCATGCCCAACGGAGCACGACAGAGAAAATGTTAAAGCGAGATGTGACGGTATCCGGTTAAGGCGGGCTTTAATCGGCGCTGCCACGGGGCCGAAGCCCCGTAGCAGTACCTTTCAAATCCCGGACCCCTCGCCCGGGACTAAAGCTTGCGACGACGCAGGAGGAAACCAACCAGCAGAGCCACGGCACCGAGCATCGCAGCCGACTCGGCGGGCTCGGGAATGGGCGCGGTGAAGGTCTCCAGGTTATCGATCATGAAGTCGGCTCCAACGGCGGTGCTGTAAGTGTTCACACCGAAGCGCCCCAACTCGATATAACTGTCGTCATCTTGCTGAATCAAAGCGATGGATGAGCCAACTCGGGCACCATCGACATAGAGGTCAAAGCTATTAGCATCTATGCTCGTCTGACCACTGCTATCAAGGGCATCATAGGAAAACGACGAATCAGTTTCATTGGCCACGATCTCCATCGAGTGCCAGTTGGTATCAGCGATGGCCAGTGAACCTCCCGACCAAGCAAGAGTACCGTCGTACCGAAGGGTAATCGACATCGCCTGATTTAACGGGCCACCGAAAGACGTATTTCCGGCCGACGTCAGACAGATAATGCCAAAAGATCCTGTATTCTCCAAATCGACAGTGGCAAAATTGAAGTCGAGACTCACTCGGACAACATCGTAGTTCGAGCTGCCACTGGTATCCAGATTCAGACCGGCTCGGGACGTGCTCGGGGTGGCATTGTCATAGAAGTACAACGCCTTATCTGTACCCGTAGCAGGGAGGACGATCCCTGAAGCAGAAGCAGTGCCGCCAGATGCATCAGTAATCAACTCATTTGCGCCAGAAGAGGCATTGCTACCGAGCTTATACCAGTTGCCACCGGGCTGCTCACCGAAGGTGTAGCTTTCAAAATTATCTGAGGCCAGGGATGTCCACTGCGCCTGGGCAAAACTGGCGGCTGTGAGGGATGCCAGTGCGAATACAAGGGTCTTGGGGGTCATGATAGTATCTTCTTTTGAGGGGTTTTAAACATGAGTTTCTGTACCAGCGCTGGTACATGAGGGAACTTAGCTGAGCTGCCTTTACCTGTCCACGGCATGGACCTTCCATACATATGGATCATCCCATCGCAGGAGCTCGTAGTTTATCTTCATCAGACGGAGTTTTGTCATACCGATCTAAACGGTGTGGGATATGAGCCTGATGCTTGGGCACGCATCCGACGGGGAGTCGCCCCCGCCGGAGCATGTCAAAAGCAGAGCCGATTTACGCGCGCTTGCGGCGGCGCAGGAGGCAGCTTGCCAACAGGACCACGGCTCCCAGCAGCGCAGCTGATTCGGCGGGCTCGGGAACGGGGGCGGTATAGCTTTTCAGGTTATCGATGGTGAACTCGACCCCTGTTGACCCACTGTAAGTATTCAACCCAAAGCGCCCCATCTCCAGGATGCTTTCGTCATCCTGCACAATCATAGCGACAGAGGAACCAACACGCGCCCCGTCGACATACAGGTCGTAGCTATTGGCGTCGATGCTCACTGTTCCGCTACCGTCCAGAGCGTCATAGGAAAAGGAACCGTCCGTGCGGTTGGCCACAATTTCCATCGAATGCCAGTTGGTATCATTGAGCGAGAGGCTACCACCAGACCAGCTCAGAGAGGCATTATACTTAAGGTTAATCGACAGCGCCGTAGAGTCTGCCCCTCCGAAGGTAACATAGTCGGCAGGGACAAGTCCGATAAAACCAAAACCAGCCGAGCTGGTCCCAATCGTATCAAACTTGAAATCAACGCTCATACGAACGATGTCGTAGTTTGAGCTGCCCGTCGGGTCCAGGTTCAGCCCGGCACGTGCAGAGCCACCACCGTAATCATAAAAGTATAGGGCCTTGCCATGGCCTGCCCCGGTGCCGGGAAGATCCAGGCCGGAGTCTGGGGCAATACCGCCATCGGTATCCGTGATCAACTCGTTGGAGCTAGTGGAGAAATTGTTTCCCAGCCGATACCAGTTACCAGTGGGCTGCTCGCCGAAGGTGTAGCTTTCGAAATCATCGGAGACGAGGTCTGTCCACTGGGCTTGGGCAAAACTGGCGGTCGTGAGCGATGCCAGTGCGAATACAAGGGTCTTGGGGGTCATGATAGTATCTTCTTTTGAGGGGTTTTAAGCATGGTTTTGTACCAGTGATGATACATGGACGAACTTAGCTACGCTGCCCTTACCTGTCCACGACGAGTCCTCTCCATACATATGGATCCAATTATCCCATGGACACGTAATTTATCATCATCCGACGGGATCTACCTCGTCGGATGATGCCAAAAAACATGCAGGATTACGCGCGCTTGCGGCGCAGGAGGCAGCTTGCCAGCAGTACCACGGCTCCCAGCAGAACAGCCGATTCGGCAGGCTCGGGAACGGGGGCGGTGTAAGTCTTCAGATTGTCGATGGTAAACTCGACCCCTTCTGACCCGCTATAAGTATTTATTCCGAAGCGCCCCATCTCCAGGATGCTGTCGTCATCCTGCACCACCATAGCGACAGAGGAACCAACACGCGCCCCGTCGACATACAGGTCGTAGCTATTGGCGTCGATACTGGTTGACCCGCTACCGTCTAAGGCCGTGTAAGAAAAGGAGCCGTCCGTACGGTTAGCCACGACTTCCAGCGAGTGCCAGTTGGTATCATTGAGATCGATGCTACCGCCACTCCAGCTCAGGGAGGCATCGTACCTAAGGTTAATCGCCAGAGCCGTGGACTTTGCCCCTCCAAAGGCAGTAAAGTCAGCCGGGACCAATCCGATGAAACCAAAACCAGTCGAGGTAGACCCAATCGCATCAAATTTGAAATCAACGCTCATGCGCACGATGTCGTAGTTCGAGCTGCCGGTCGGGTCCAGATTCAGACCGGCACGCGCAGAGCCCTTGGTGTTGTTATCATAAAAGTAAAGGGCATTGCCATGGCCTGCGCCAGAGCCGGGAAGGTCCAGCCCGGAGGCGCTGGCGATACCGCCATCGGTATCCGTGATCAACTCATTCGAGCCAGAGGAGGCATTGTTTCCAAGCCGATACCAGTTACCAGTGGGCTGCTCACCGAAGGTGTAGCTTTCGAAATCATCAGAGACGAGATCTGTCCACTGTGCCTGGACAAAACTGGCGGCTGTGAGGGATGCCAGCGCGAGTACAAGGGTTCTTGGGGTCATAATAGTATCTTTTTTTGAGGGGTTTAAGCGTGGGTTTCGTACCATTAATGATACGCCTCCGAATCTATATCAGGCTCAATACGGTGTCTATGCCCCCGCAGCTCCATACATATGGATTAGGGTTGCATGGATTGCCATGAGGCATAGAATCATTAATCGTTCCGACGCGCTGGCACTCACCCGTATTCACACGCATGGCCTCACTCGTTACCCAAAAAGACATTGCCGTAGCCACCGGGCTAAACCAGTCCACCGTGAGCCTGGCCCTCCGTGACGACCCCCGCGTAAACAAGAAAACACGCCTGCTGGTCCTGAAAACCGCGCGCAAGCTGGGCTACCGCAAGGACCCGATGCTGACCGCTCTGGCCTCCTATCGCGATAACCTCCGGGAAAAGTCTTACCACGGCACCCTCGCCTGGCTCAACGACCCCAAGGTGTACGAGCTGAGCTATTTTCAAGACTCCGTCTGGAACCTCTATCTGGTGGGAGCCCAGCGACAGGCCCTGCTCCATGGCTACAAGCTGGAAAGCTTCGAGGTGGACATGACAGCACGCGACCAGCATCGCCTGTCAGACATTCTCTACAATCGCGGGATCGAGGGCGTAATCCTCCCCCCTCTTCTTATCCCCGGGCCAGCCCTCAAGCTCGACTGGAGTCATTTCGCGGCCGTTACCTTCGGCTGGTCGGTGACGGAGCCGAGCTTCCACTCGGTCAGCCCCAACCACTACCACAACGGCACCCTCGTCACACGCCATCTGTACGCACGAGGTTATCGGCGCATCGCAGCCGTCCTCGTCATGACCCCGGACGAGCTGGACAAGCTGAACTTTCACCTCTGGGCCCACGGGGTAGAGATGACCATCAACGTCAGAGGCTGGCAGGAGCCGATCCCCACCCTGCGCCTGCTCTCCACTGAGCCCGACCAGAAAGCCCGCCTCCACGAGTGGTTCCAAAAGCACCGCCCGGATGCGCTGGCGGTCATGATGGAAAGCAGCACCTTCATCGAAGCCACCCTCAGGGAAATAGGCGTGGACTGCCCGAAAGATATCGGCATCGCCACTTTTGCCTCACGCGGCAGCGAATCGCACTTTGCCGGCGTCAGGGAAAACTCCCGCTATATCGGAGAAGCCGCCGTCGATGTCCTAGTGGGCACCATCAGGCGCCGTGAGTTTGGGGCCCCACCGATCCGGCGTATGCTCCAAATCGAGGGTACCTGGCGAGAGGGTCCAACCATCAAGCCCAAGGCTTAGGAACAGGGAAAACTCCCTCCCGAACCCGCATCAAAAGCGGTTTCATAAGTATGTAGCCTCCCTTCAATTGATGCGGGTTGGCTTTATGCGATATATTTTACGGGCATTGACACACACACGGCTTATCCCGCTAACCAACCCCATGAAAAATTTTCCGCGTTTCGCCACGCTCGCCCTGGCCTGTGCTCTGGGTTCCCAGAGTGCATCAGCCAAGAACGTCATCTTCGTCCTCGCCGACGACCTTAGCCCACGCCTGGAGTGCTATGGCGGGGATGTTATCTCCCCCAACCTCGACAACCTTGCCTCCGAAGGCGCTCTCTTTGAGCACGCCTACGCGCAGGCCACGATCTGCACCCCTTCGCGGGCCAGCATCATGACCGGCATGCGCCCCGACGAAGCCGGCCCCCGCGACAACAACTACCGTCGCTCCTATTTCCGGAACTACCACCCGGACGTACAGACCCTTCCGCAGTACGTGCAGCAGTTTGGGTACACCTCGATCGGACTGGGAAAGACCTACGGCCCGCACGATCCCGCCTCATGGTCCCGCGATGACCTTGGCGAGGCCAAAGGCCCCGAGCAATACGCCCTGCCCGAAAACAGCGAGATCTTCATTAAAAACTCCAAAGCAGGCAAACGCGGCTGGTTTAACAGAGGGCCGCTGACCGAGGCTGCCGATGTCCCCGACAATGCCTACCCCGATGGCCGTGTAACCGATCGCGCCATCGAGGTCATTCACGAGCTCAAGGACGAGCCCTTCTTCCTCTATATCGGGTATCAGCGCCCACACCGCCCCTTTACCGCCCCGAAGAAGTACTTCGACATGTACGCGGATAAAGAGTTGTCCTTCCCCGGCCCCGGCGGATACCCCGAGGACGCGCCCGAGTTGGCCCTTAAGAGCCATCGCACCGCCTCCCCCAAGCCCGGCGATAAAAACTATGAGCGTGACTACGACCAACTGCTCGGGCACTACGCCTCGGCCACCTATGTGGATGCGCTTGTCGGTAAGGTGATGGACACGCTCAAAGAGCTCAACCTGGACGACGATACGCTGGTCATCTTCAGCGCCGACCATGGCTTCCATGTGGGTGAAAACGGACAGTGGGACAAGTCGGCCCTCTTTGAAACCACCTGCGCCGTCCCGCTCATTATTTACATGCCCGGCGACAAGGCCCTGCCCCTGCGCATCGACCAGCCGGTCGAGCTGCTCGACATCTACCCGACAGTACTCGACTTCCTCGAGCTGCCCCACCCCCCGCAGCTGGAAGGCAAGAGCCTGCTCCCGCTCATGACCAACAAGGGTGCCTCCGGTAAGGACTACGCCTACACGGAAGTCCTGCGCAGCAAGGGCGGTAAAAACGCCGCCATGAACTGGGACGGCTCCATCGAGGGCCGCAGCCTCCGCAGTGGTGACTACCGGCTGAACCGCTGGTGGGATGCCCACACGGGCGAGGTTCTCGCCATCGAGCTGTACGACTACTCCCTGCCCGAGCCCGAGATCAAAAACCTCGCTGGCGACCCGGCTTACGCCGACGTCCAGGCTCAGCTCCTTGCCCAGCTCAATGAGCAGTGGCCCCTGCCGACTCAGAGCAAATAAACGACTTACCTTTCTACATTCATGACACGCCTTTCCCCCAAGCTTTTCGCCACGGCCCTGGCCACCCTCGGAGTCCTCTCCGGTTGCACCAAGGATACCCTTGAGTCTCCCGATTCAGCTCCCGTCACCCCGGTTGCCCAGAGCACGGAAACGCAGCAAACGGCACTCGAAGTGGCCGAGTTTGAAGCGCCTGCCTACCTGCCCGCCCTCGGTGACGAGAACGGCTCCAAGCCCAACCGCCAGCACAAGCGGCTACCTCCCCCGCCAGCCCCCAAGCGTGCTGAAATCGAGAAGATCGCCAAGCTGCTGACAAAGGAACCAGTCGGCGTGGGTGCTCCGGCCAGTGACCGCCAGGTCTGGGATAAGTTCGCTGCTCAGCCGCAAGCCAAAGACCTGATCGCCAAGGCGGAAAAAGCTCTTAAATCTCCCATCGTACCGCTCACGGCAGAGCTGTGGCAGCAGTACGATAAGACAGGTGACCGTGTCGCCTATCAGAATGCCTCCAGCTCCCGCTACAACCGCCTGCGCGACCTCGCGCTGGGTGAAGCGCTGGAGTACAAGGGCCGCTTCCTCCCTGCCATTGAGGAAAACCTGACCGCCATCCTCGACCAGGGCAGCTGGAGCGTTCCCGCGCACGGTAAGACCATGGACGTCTTTGAGGGGAAAAAATTCGTGGTCGAGCTCGCTTCCTGCCAGCTGGCATGGACGCTGGCCACCATTGACTACTGGCTCGCCGATGAGCTCCCGAGCGATCTGCGCGCCCGCACCAAGACCGAGATCGAGCGCCGTGTCCTCAATCCCTACCTGAACGCTATCCGCACCGGAAAAGTACCCGGCTGGATGACCAAGCCCAACAACTGGACCGCCGTCTGCGGCGGCGCGGTCACCGGTGCAGCGCTGACGCTGGATCTGGACCCGATGGTACGGGCCGAGTTTATCGCAGACGCCGAGGTGATCCTGGGCCGCTATATCGGCAGCTTCACCGAGGAGGGTGTCAGCGAGGAAGGCGTCGGCTACTGGAGTTACGGTTTTTCCCACTTCCTGTACGCCAGCGAGATCATCCGCCGCTCCACCGGCGGAGCCATCGACCTGCTCGACGATGAAAAGGTCTTCCGCATCAGCCAGGCACCCATCAGTCTGGAAATCTCCGACCGCGTCTACGGAGCCTTTGGCGACCAGTCTGCGAACGGAAAACCCAGCCAGAGCCTCCTCAATTTCTCGGCCCTGCGCTACGGCCTCCCCGGTAACGATCCCGCTCAATTTGGACAAATCGAAACCGGCTCTACCCACCCGCTCGGCGCTCAGGCTTATTCGCTAATTGTCCGCAGCTTCGGAGAAGACACCGAGCCGGTGGAAGGGTTTAACGCCCAGGCCAGCATCACCGACGACCCGGCCCTGCGTACCTGGTTCCCGGAGAGCGAGCTGTACATCTTCCGTCCCGGCCAGACCGATGCCCCCGCCATGAGCATGGCGATGCGCATCAGCAACAACGGCGAATCCCATAACCACAATGACATCGGCAGCTACGTCATCGTCTACAAAGGCGTACCCGTGCTGCTCGACCCCGGCATGGAGCGCTACACGGCCAAGTCCTTCAGCCCCCAGCGCTACGATGTCGCGCTGAACAACTCCTACGGTCACCCTGTGCCGCTCGTCGCCAATCGCATGCAGAAGTCCGGCCCCGAGGCCAGCGGGGAAGTCATTAGTGCTGTACGCGGCGACCAGACCGACACGATCACGGTGGACCTGACCGAGGCCTACCGAGCCCCCGACCTGGATCAGCTCATCCGCACGATGCGCTATGAGCGGCCCGGTAAAAGCGGCTCCGGCGCAATCACCCTGACCGACTGCGTGACCTACTCACAACCGCAGAACTTTTCCACCGCCCTGATCACACGTGGCACATTCGAGATTCTCGATAACGCTACCGTAAAAGTGACCGATAAAGGGGTATCGCTGTACGTCACCATCGACACGCAGGGGCAGCCCTTCGCCTTTGCGCAAGACGGTGTCTACGGCTTCTACCGTCCCGAGAAAGCCGTAGCCAAGCGCCTCGGCATTTACCTCGTCAATCCGGTCAAAAGCGCCTGCATCAGCATTAGCATCAGTCCGACACCTTCTGACTCCTAACCCTTTACAGACTAACCAAACCATCATTTACCCCATGAGAACAGTTCAACATCAGTCTGCCAGCACTGGCACTACCCGAGCGGGCTTTTCACTCATCGAGATGCTTGTCGTCATTTCCGTGCTGGCGATCTTGGGTACGCTCATCTTCACGGTCACCCAAAAGGCCTATATCTCATCGCAGAAGACGATCGCCATGAGTGGCCTGCGGGAGGTGGCAACCGCCATCCAGTTGTATTCACAAGACAACGATGGCTACCTGCCCGGTCCTCTCTGGTCCACCACTAACGGCTACTACGGTAACGACAACCGCTCGCTCGGTTATCATTTGTATTCCTACCTGGGGCTGCCCGAGCCGGAAACCGGTACATCCTACCAGATTCCCCAGCTGACCTGTCCCCTCTTCGAGGAAATGCGTATCGCCAACGGCACACCCTGCTATTTCATCACCCAGCGGGTAAAGATCGGCTCGGCCAATCGAAACCCCTGGGGATACCGCAGCACCACACAGGAAGTCGGTGAAGGCACCCCGCCGCAAAAGTTTGGCACCGTTCTCCTGTCAAATGAGGCCGCCGATACCACTGCCATGTACGCCGCCGATGCCGCCAACGTCACCAACCCCAATGCTGGTTGGGCTGCGAACCTCATCCCGGAGCCTCTCTTCGGCACCGAGCGCCTCCATCTGTACTTTGACTGGCACGTCGACTTCGTACCGATCACAGAGGACTAATCGCGGAAAACCGCCCGGCGTCATAAACGCCGGACGGACTCCAAACCTTAACCGATGCCGCAGGCGCGGCAGCCCGTTAAGTTAATTGATACCCAAAGGGAGGAGAATAGCCTTCTACTCTGGCGCGTTTACTTCCGCAGGAAGCGGCGGCGCAGCCAGGCCAGCGCGAGGATGCCGAGGCCGATGCAGATCCCGCTCTCGGCAGGCTCGGGGATCGATGCCTCGCTATCGACCGAAATTTCGTCCAGATATAGCGTGCTCGTAAACGGGTTTTCAGTACCGACCTTCGCAGTAAAGTTAATAACACGGATCGTAGCTTCCACCTCGGTATCAGCGATATTGCTTTCACCGCAGCCATCCAGATCGTTACCGACCAGGACACCGTTGAGGTACACGTCCATCTTCCCAGAGGCGACACTACCCCCGGAGTAAGTCAGTACGTCCTCAGAATTGTTAAAGACAATATTGAGATCGTTGACGGTATCAAAGCTGTAACTCGTGATGGTACCGCCTCCGGAGCTGACGGATGTGTTAGCACTCCGGATGATTTGTCCGTTTTCAATAAACACCCCAAAGGCCGTGCCACTGTTGCCACCGCTGTTACCGATTCGCAGTGACCACCCATTACCGGCAAACGCATCCTCCGAGTTATCGTAAAACTTCATGCTCACCTCCCCGGTCAGCGTACCCGAGAAGTACTTGCTGGCGACGTAGACATTCGTCGTCGCCGCTGTCGCTTGCATGAGTGCGTACTGGTTGCTGCTCTCGGAGAAAATATGGGAGGAATCCGTTTCGGCCGTAAAGGATACCGAGGTTTTGACCTCTGACCAGTTTTGGCCTGTCCCGGCGGGGATAGCGTCACCAGCAGGATAGGAATCAAAGTTGTCGAAAAACAAGTTAGCGGCTGACAGGGTACCGGTAGCAGCCAGCAGGCCGCTCAAAGCGACGAGGCATTTTAGATGATTATTCATAACAGGGTTTCGGTTGGGGTTGGAGTTGAAAGTACAAGTACCGACAGGAGTACGACGTGCACGACAGAATAAGAACAAACTACCTCCTGAACCCGCAGCAGCCAAGAGCATCGCCATGCGCACATGCGAGTCAGCATCCT
Source organism: Ruficoccus sp. ZRK36 (assembly GCF_019603315.1). Taxonomy (NCBI): domain Bacteria; kingdom Pseudomonadati; phylum Verrucomicrobiota; class Opitutia; order Puniceicoccales; family Cerasicoccaceae; genus Ruficoccus; species Ruficoccus sp. ZRK36. Next base: position 1,059,006 of record NZ_CP080649.1, on the reverse strand, counting down.
GAAATTTGAACATAAAAAAGCCCGGAGGGGACACCCCCCGGGCTGAAATGTACACCTGCGAACGAGCATCTAATGATGGCCCGATGCGCCCGGCTCGACTTCAATACGCGTAGTCAAATTGAGCGATGCAACCGGCTCCTTTGAGCGAATGACCAGGCAGTAGTGCTCACTGGAGAACCAGAGCGTATAGTCCGGCGCAGCCACGATCTCCGCTGTCACAGGTTGGTCTGCCTCGAAGCTCAGCGTGTAGCCCTCACCCTTGAGGACACCATCCTCGAGGGTGAGGTCCGCCTTCGGGAGCGTAGGGCCATAGCGCGAGCGCACATCCTTGGCGGGCGCCCCCAGGTGCCAGCGGAAGATCACGGTGTCAGGATTTTCCAATACAACCTCGTCCACGGCCTCCAGATTATGCGTATCCCATTCGACCGTACGCACCCACTCCTTTGCCGCCGGGTAAACGGTGCTCATGTCCGCGGTGATACAACCACCCTCCTCATCCAGCCAGGCAATGTCGAGCGGCGCCACACGGTGCGCTTCTTCCCGTGGCTGGCCTGCCGCGAATAGCTGCTCCTTCGTGACAGACTCCATATCCACCTCGCCGACCTGGAGCACATTGTGCCCCATGATCGAGCGGTAGTCGCGCAGGTAGTTGGGATTACCGTAGCGCCCGGCACCCGCCTCAATCAGGATCGCGCGCCCCTCCACGATAAAGCTCACATGGCCGCGATCCATGTGATCATGGAAATCAGCCGGGCTGCCCCCACGCATCCAAAAACCAGAGGCCTCTTTATCCCAACTGTCACGCCAGACAACCGTGGCATTTTTAGGAAACTCGTTGTAGAGCGGCGGAGCAATCCCCTCGGACGCTGGCAGTGCCAGGGAGAGCATCCCGAACAGCGAGCTGTCCGGACACTCCGGAAAGTGGTTGCGCACCCAGATCGCCTGCGGGCTGCCGATCATCACGGCCATCCGTGAGAACATGTTAATGAATCGGCGAAGCGAATAGCGTGTGCCAAATCCGTTATCGAAAGGGTTCACGATGTACTCGCCGGGTTGGATCTGATTGGCGAGCCAGACGGGATAATTTTTCAGGAAGGGATGATCGATCAAGCGCCGGTCACCATCGAGCGCAGAGTTGTAGGCCGCACTCAGGATTTCACCGATGGTGGCCACCGAGTAAACAACGCCCTCGATAAACTCGCCCTTCTCACCCTGTGCATCCAGCGTCTGTATCAAGCCTTCGACACCATACTCATACTCCTCGGGGTACTTGTCCCGCCCGAGGTAGACTGTGGCGTTAACCAGCCCGGCCAGCGGCAGTGCCCACTGGTTGGAGTGGATAGCGTGTGCCCGCACATACCAGGGGCGGTTGCTTTTAAAATCGTCGACGATCCGCTCCACCTCGTTCTGCATGAGCGTCTTGATACGTGCACGCAGCTCAGGCGGCACATCCTCCTCGGCCAGCATGTTCAGCGTATCCGTAAAGGTACTCAGCATGCGGCCGGTTGTCAGCCAGACCCCATCACCCTCAGCTGTAGGGGGTGCCTTACGGGCATAGGAGTTCCAGCCGGAGCGCTGCAGTGGCTCCCAGGTGGAGCTCTCCTCAAGCTGTGCCAGTACGCGATCGAGAAAAACCTGCTCGCCACTGAGCACGTAGGCGCTGGCAAACATAACGCAGTCGTTGTAGGTCTGAGGGGCCATCATCCAGTCCGAACGCCCCAGCGCAAAGGTCTCGCGAAAAGACTCGTCGGCGGTGTCGTAACGCTCATCCCAGTGCAGCCGCGTCACAGCGCGGAGCTCATCCAGACTGTAGGCACGCACCATCAATGGTTTCTCCAGGCTCTCGCGTGCACGACCGATCAGGGCCGAACATTTTTCCTTCAAAGACGGATCGCTTTTAGCCATCAGCAGCAGCTCACGGCTGGGCTTTAAGTCCGCGGGGTTGCCCGCCTTAAAGGATTCGATCCCCTCGTCAGCAGGAGCATCTGCGGGAATAGACGGTAGAGCCTCCGTCCCTTTCTTTTCGGGTGTCGAAGATGCGACATAGTCCGAGCTGTTCGGCGCGGAGTCGCTCTCCGACGGGGCAGGAGACATGCCGGTCGTCACGCTCAGGATGAGCGCAGCCAGCGGCAAATGTTTAGCGATGGTAACGAGTGTATTGGGCATGGTTAAAGTATACGGATGAATAGGCAATGAGCGCTAGGGCCTCGCAGGAGCAGACTCAGGCTCAGGAAAGGTTTCTCCCGGCACCCAGGTGCCCTTGACAGAAATGGTCTGCGGGTACTGAGGGGGGCCGAATTGGTTGGCCTGGAGCAGCTGCACGAGCAGGTCCACTCCGAGCTTTCCCAGCAGCTCTGAGTGAGGGTCGATACCCGCCATACGGGTATTATCTCGTTTCGACAGGTTAATGGCCCGCACCTCTTCGGGCATTCGGATACCCGCCTCCTCCAGCGCACGAAAAGCAGGCAAGCCCGCCGTCAGGATCACATCCGGCCGGTTCTTTTTATACCATGCGGGTACGTCCTGGCGCAGCTGAGCCAAGGTGAGCGGGCGCAGAAGCGGCACCCGTTGCTTCGCTGGGATGCTCTGCTGAAAGTATAGATAGCGCGACACCCAGGCACAGTTCGTGACGATGTCTTTTGACTTGTCGAGCACTAGACCAATCCGCTTGCAGCCTCCGTCCAAAGCACGCTGCAGGGCGTAGTCGATATTGTAGTAGTAGTCAGTAACGGCGTGGTGCAGGTTCTGCTGGAAGGCATTCAGACCGACCAGAACCGTGGCCAGATGTGGAGAGCTCAAGGTCGGATAATGCCCGAACTCACCCGGGTCGTCGTGGCCGGGGCATAGCAAGACCCCAAGAATACCCCGGGCCTCTAAAATGTTTTCGATGCGCGTATCTGAGTACATACCATCCCCGAGGTAAAACTCATCCAGACCGTAGCCGCGCTCCCTCGCGCGCTCTTCGATCGCCTCATGGATCATCCGGTAGTAAGGGTCGAGATGGCTGTTGCGGTGGACCGACTCGCTAAAGCAGCTCAGGACCGCGATACGCTCGTGGCGGGTGCGCTTATCACGGACCTGCCGCATGAGCACAGAGACCAACGGATTCGGATGATATCCCAGCTCGCCCGCCACCTGCTGGATGCGCTGCGCCGTCTCCGGCTTCACGCATGGATCATTACGCAGCGCCAGCGAAACGGTAGAGACCGCATAGCCGGTTTGCTGGGAAATATCCCTGAGCGTGGGGGTAGGTGTCGGGTGGGGCATGGCTGACAAAGTGCCGTCACGTTATGAGCGCGAGGCTATCACGTATCCTAGCTTCCAGTCCCATATGGGAACAAGAGGCATGAGATCGAACACGTTCGATTTTCAAACAAGAAAAAGGCTGCTTTGCAATATGTCAAAGCAGCCTGAAAGTAATAGCGGCCCTAGCCGCCTGATGATTCACAGCCTAGCGGCGGCGACGGGCAAGCAAAAGCACTGCCAGCGCAAAGACTCCACCGAACAGGCCCACGGTCGCGGACTCAGGAATAGCCGAGGTCGTCCCGTTGATCTCGATATTATCCAGACGGGCGACCTGATAGAAGCTCGACTCCTCGGTCTCGATATAGGCATACGCCCGGAAATTAACCGTACCGGAGATCGTGTTAAACTCAGTCGGCAGAGCATCGGCAGTCAGGGTAACCGGGTTGGTCACGACTGCCCCACCAACTTCGCGCCCAGGGATTGAAGACGAAATCACCGCCAGAGTGCTTTCATAATTATCCAGGCTGCTACGCAGAAAGACCGTCAAGGTCATCGGCTCTGTGGCGGGTGCATCCGTACCCGTAAGACTCTGTGGCTGCACGAGTATATCAACCTGGTCGATAGAGATCTGGTACCCCTCCACCGCATTCAGGCCAAACTCGACATAGCTATTTGCCGTGACGGTGGCGGTCTGTTTCTCTGCGATGGTACCGCTCGGAGCCGGGTTCACCGGGAAGCCAGAATCCGTCGCGCGGCTCCACCAGCTCTTGCTGGCCGAGTACTGGAAAGGCGCATGCGGAGCGATCGGGTTGATCGTGTACTCATTGTTGATCGGGGTCTGCGTCGTGTCATCGGTATAGAAAACCAGAACGTCAGCACTGGCGGTCGATGAAAGGGTAAACAGGGCGGCTGCAGCCAACGGCAAGGAGAAGATCTTTCTCATGGTAATTTCGAGGGGTTGATGGGTTAAAGGGCAACCTCGCATAAAATCGAGATCGCCCGCTTTCTCTCAGTCGTGTGCTGAGGGTATTTCCCATCTTCAGTCGTGCCGCAAAGCCTTCTTCAACGAACACGTTCAGACTATCGAAACTCCCAATTGAACAAAAATCGACCGGCTCAAACAGCCTCTTCCACGCCGCCCTTAAGAGCGGCGACGAAAGAGCAAAAGCACGGCCAGAGCAAAGACACCACCGAACAATCCCATACTCGAAGCCTCAGGAATAACCGAGGTCTCACCATTGATCGTAAACTTGTCTAAACGCACGACCTGGAGTGAGCTTGTCTCCGCCGTTTCGATGTAAACATAGGCCCGAAAATCAACCGTACCGGAAATCGTGCTGTACGCAGTGGAGAGTTCATTAGCGGTCGCAGTAATGTTATCGGAAACGAAGTCTCCCTCGTCCGGGCGTGCGGGAATCTCGATAGAGGTGCTTACCAGCGTGTCCGTATAGTCATCCAGACTGCTCCGCAGAAAGACCGTAACCGTCATCGCCGCAGTAGGACCTGTGCCACTGACTGGGCTCTGGGCTGTCACATAGAAGCTCACCGAGTCGATATCGATCTGGTAGCCCTCTACCGCATTGAGGCCAAACTCCACGTAGCTGTTCGCAGCAATCGTAGCGGTTTCCTTCTCGGCGGCGGTGCCCGTTGGATTCACAGAGAGTCCCTCACCATTGGCGCGCGTCCACCATGTCTCGCTGCCAGAGTAGGCAAAAGGCGCATGCGGAGTAACCGGATTAATCGTGTACTCGCTGTTGATCGGCGTCTGCGTCGAGTTGTCCGTGTAGTGGACAAGGACGGCTGCATTAGCAGCAGATGCCGCGACGAATAGAGCGGCCGCAGCCAGCGACAAGGAAAAGACGTTTTTCATGGCAATATCGAGGGGTTACTGGGTTAAGGATATCGACACCACTCCCCTCGAGCCATCGGCTCATCAGGATGATGCGACTTACCCCATCAGTATCCATCGTCATTGCACACGCAATGAGCCTGACATCGAAACCGTTCGACTCGATCAAGCGGCCAAGCAGGCACAGAAACTCCCCCGCAAGGTCGTTCCTTGCTGCTACAGAAAACGCGAGGTGGCAACTCCCGCTCGTACTCGCTTACTCGTCCTCCGGCAGGCCGTAGTTGTCCACCACGAAGTCGATGTCCTTGTCACCGCGTCCGCTGAGGTTCACCAGGATCGACTGGCGCGGCTTTTCCTCGGCCAGCCTGAAGGCGTAGGCCACCGCGTGCGCGCTCTCCAGCGCCGGGATGATCCCCTCCTGCCGGCTGAGCCGGTAAAAGGCGTCGATCGCGTCCTTGTCGTTAGCATCGACATAGTTGACGCGCCCCTGCTGGCCGAGCATGCAGTGCTCAGGCCCCACGCCGGGGTAGTCCAGCCCGCTGGCCACCGAGTATACCGGCCCCGGCTCGCCCTTTTCGTCCTGGAGCATCATGCACTTAAAACCATGGATGACGCCCGGGGTCCCGAACTTCATCGAGCAGGCGTGCTCGCCCGTCTCATAGGAACGCCCCGAGGGCTCGACGCCGTAGATATCACAGCTGTCGCCCAGGAAGGCCGAGAAGATGCCCATGGCGTTACTACCTCCACCTACGCAGGCCACGACATTGTCAGGCAGCTCGCCGGTCATCTCCTCAAACTGTTCCCGTGCCTCAATACCGACCACGCGCTGGAAGTCGCGCACAAGCATCGGGAAGGGGTGCGGCCCCACCACCGAGCCGATGCAGTAGATGGTGTTCACCGGGTCCTTCAGGTAGGACTGGAAGGCCGAATCGACCGCCTCTTTCAGCGTTTTCAGGCCATGGGAGACCGGCACGACCTCGGCCCCGAGGATCTTCATGCGCACCACATTCGGGTGCTCCTTGGCGATGTCTACCTCGCCCATATGGATCTCACACTCGAGCCCGAAATACGCGGCTGCCGTGGCCAGCGCGACCCCGTGCTGCCCGGCTCCGGTCTCGGCGATGAGACGCTTTTTACCCATGTACTTGGCCAGCAGAGCCTCGCCCATGCAGTGGTTCAGCTTATGGGCACCGGTGTGGTTGAGGTCCTCACGCTTGAGGTAGAGGCCCGCCCCCAGCTGCTCGGAGAGGCGGCGGCAATAATAGACCGGCGTGGGGCGCCCCTGGAAGTGCTTGCGGATGCTCCGCAGCTCCGTGATGAAGTCGTGAGACTTACAGATGCGAAAGTACGCATCGGTGATCTTGTCCATCTCGGACTGCAGCTCCGGCGGGATAAAGCTGCCGCCGAATTCGCCAAAGAAACCATCACTGGTCGGGGTCGTCTTGAAGTAATCGCTCATATCAGGGTAGGGTTAAAAGAGAAGGCCCCCGGCCGTTGGGACAGCATGGGGCCTTGCTAAATGTACGATGCAGCGAGCATGAACTTCTCCCTTCTGAAAATCAATACCGATCCGACCAGCGCAGTGACGTATTTGTAGGGGCAGAGGTGGAGGTTATTCAGCCCGCGGAATCATTTAAAATCAGCGACGGCAAGACCGGCTTGACTGTGTGACTAAGCTTAGCTTTGCGAACCACCGCTCAATCGCCATCCTTTCATGCTGCCCCATTGGCATCCCTTCCGAACGCGATCAATAACTCTACCCCTGCAAACAACCCTTTGACCCAATACGAACACCCATGACCAAGCCCACCTTCGGACACTTTGACCCCTCCCGCCAGGAGTTCGCCATCACCAACCTGCGCACTCCGCGCGACTGGTATAACTATGCGTGGAACGACTCCATCGTCGGCCTCTTCGCCCAGAACGGGCAGGGCGAAAGCCTCGTGCAGGACGGCAAGGGCCACCGCTTTCATGTGGCCGGAGACCGCCGGGTCTACCTGCGCGACAGCAGCACCGGTGAGCACTGGAACCTCAACGCCCTCCCCTGCTCCGCCTACGAAGGGGCCCAATGTCGCCACGGCCTGGGCTACACCGAGATCGAGAGCACCTCACACGGCATCCACTCGGTCTTCGGCTGGTTCATCCCCAACGAAGGCCCCTGCGAGTGCTGGAGCATCGCACTGGAAAACCAGAGTAACAGCCCGCGCGAGCTGGACCTGTTTGCCTACATGGGTACGGCCTTCGACGGCACCTACCGTCCGCAGATCTACTATCCCGGACACGGGAGCTTTCACCCGGAGCTGGACACGGTTTGCCTGAGTAAGCACCAACCCTACCAGGGTGCGGACGCGGTCAAGGTATTCATGACCATCGACCAGTCCGTGCTCAGTTACGACGCGGCCGAAAATGGCTTTATGGGTCGGGGAACCGTCGAGAGTCCGGATGCTGTTGCCCTGGGCAGTTGCTCTAACACCGCCTCGGAAATGGAAAAGAGCTGCTGCGCCCTGCAGTCCCGTATCACCCTCGCCCCCGGCGAGACAAAAACCGTTAACGTCCTGGCCGGCGGTGTCGTCAGCCTTGACGAAATCCGCGCGTTACGCGAACGCCTCTTTAGCGCAGGTGCCCCGGAGCGCGAAGTCCAGGCGGCCCGCACCCGGATCGAAAAGCAGCTCGGCTCCGACACCATCGAGACGCCCGACCCGCTCCTGAACGATTTCTTCAACCCCTGGCTCAAGCGCCAGCTCACCCTCGGTGCACGCTGGGCCCGCGTCCGCCATAATGGTTTCCGCGACCAGATGCAGGACATCGGCGCGCTTGCGCTCCTGTGTCCCGAGGATGCCCTGCGCGAAGTTGCCCGCGTATTGGCATTTCAATACGCCAGCGGCTACGCCCCGCGCACCTGGCTCGACGGCAAGATCCTCGACCACGACTTTTCCGATAATCACGTCTGGATCGCCTACACCGTTAACCGCCTCATCATGGAGGCCGGTGACAAGGCCCTGCTGGAGACGCCCATCCCCTTCAACGACGGCAGCCCCGGCACACTCTACGAGCACGTCAAGCGCTCCGTCTCCTACTACGACACGGACCGTGGACCGCACGGACTGATGAAGATTCGCTCCGGCGACTGGAACGACTGCCTCAACCGCATCGGCTCCAAGGGCCAGGGCGAAAGCGTTTGGCTGAGCATGGCCTGGGCCGGTGCCTGCCGACAGTTTGCAGAGCTGGCCCGCCTCTGCGGGAAGGATGAGGACGCCCGCCAGGCCGAAAAATGGGCCGACGACATGGCGGACCTCATCGACCAGCAGACCTGGGATGGCGAGTGGTATCTGCGCGCCTGTCATGATGACGGCGGCTGGCTCGGCGGCTCGGAGAACGAGCTCGGCACCCTCTTTTTACTACCGCAGGCCTGGTCGGTCTATACCGGCATCGCCAAGGGTGATCGCGGCGCAAAGGCCATGGACGCGGCTGATCGCCACCTGACCACCCCGCTAGGCACAGCATCGGTCCTCAATCCCTATCCGCAGCCCGACTCGCGCATCGGTGCCATGAGCGAGAAGACCGCTGGCACCCATGAGAACGGAGGGGTTTACCTGCACGCCTGCGCCTTTAAGCTGGCTGCTGACGCCCGACTCAAGCGCCACGATCAGGTGGCCTTCGCCCTGAAGACCATGCTGCCCTTCACCGACTCCGAGGAGCGCAAGCCCTGCGAGCCCTACGTGTTCTGCAACAGCTATTTCACCATCAAGGACTCCTACCGCTACGGCACGACCGGCCAGAGCTGGGGCACCGGCACCGCCGGTTGGTTCTACTACGCCCTGACCTGCCACGTCTTCGGCATCCGCGCCGAGTGGGAAGGCCTGCGCGTGGACCCGTGCCTGCCGCCGGACTGGGAGCATTGCCAGTTCCAGCGCAGCTTCCGCGGGACGCGCTACCTCTTCCGCTTCGAGCAGAAAGCCCCGCGCGGCAAGCTGCTCGAAATCCGCGTCGACGGGCAGCCCATCGAGGGCAGCCTCATCCCGGTACAGGATAAAAAAGCCGTCACCGTGGACGTCGTTCTGGGTGCGTAGCCGCACATGACACGCCAGCTGGAGCGTTCGCATGCGGCTCCGGCTGGATGGGGCCTGTCGGGGTCTGCACCTTCGGTACAGCGCTACTTTTCCGCTGTTTCTGCCGCGGGCTTCGGGTCATCTTCGTCATGGCCGTTGCCACGCGGCACGAGATTGATGGAGACCGCGACCCAGCGGAAAGGCCGAAGCACGCTGCTGCTGTCAAACGCAGGCAGCGGCTGCGGCGCAGACTCCTTGAGCCTCCCAAAAAACGGGAAAAGCACCACCATCATGACGATTGAGGCGATCAGGTAGTAGCTGAAGTGCTCGATATTCATGCGGGCGGGCGGGCCGGGCTCCTTCAGGAACCACCCCCACAGGATAGGCGCCAGCCCTCCGAGAAAGCCCACGACGGAGCTGTGAATAGCCAGCACCAGCGCGCGTTGAGCGTCGTTACTGAGCTGGGGCGAGTACTTCAAATTTCCCTGCATATTCAGCGCAGCACCAAAGCCCACCACAAAGTACGCCACCGGCAGCCAGTCCAGCCAGCCGGAACCACCATGCACCAGAAGCAGCCAGTAGGTAAAGACCAGCGCCTGTAGTATCAGGAACAGCTTGAAGACCGGTCGCGCACACAGACCATCGATAAAGTTACGCAGCAGCAGTGCCCCCAGCACACTTCCCACGACCTGCACGGCCATAAAGACCAGGATGCGGCCATCGGAGAGTTCTGCATGCACGCGCAGGTAGTACGTCGTAAATGGGGCAAAGGCGTTACCGACCGCAGCGACCGACAGAACCAGCCACATGTACTGGCGGAACTTCCCCGGACGCAGGCACAGCCGGGGAATTTCCCGTGCCATCAGTCGCAGGTCAAAACGTTGCTTCACCTCGACGTGGGGCAGGCGGGATATGAAAAAGACCGAGCCAGCCGAGCCCAGCAAGGCCAGCACATAGAGCAGCGCAAAGGCCGTCCAGGGCGAGAGCAGAGCCATCAGCCCGGCCGACAGCAGCATGGTCAGGCACCCGGCAATCCCCGTCAGCGCCTGCTCTGTCGTATAGTAGCGCCCGCGTAGCCCCATCGGCAGCAGTTGATACATCCAGGGGAAAAACAGCGCGCTGCCCATCGCCCGAAACAGGCTGAACAGGATAATACTGGCCACCATGAGCATGGCCATCCAGGGCGGCGGGTCATCCGGGCGGCTCAGGGCGAGGCCCAGCGGTATAAACAAAAATATGGAGCGCAGCCCCCAGGCCAACATCATCTGCCGCTGGTAGCCGAGGTAGGGCAGCAGGCCCGTAGCCAGCACCTGCACCGGCAGCAGCAGAAAGACAGAGGCGTAGGCCAGACCGACCTGAAACGTCGTCGCCCCGAGCTGCTCACACAGCAGCACCATCGGGGTGCCCAGAGCGATCATCCAGGTAAAGGCGTTACTGGCGCCAAAGGAAAGACCGTAGCGGAAAGGCGGTGCGAACGGCGACGTAGCCGTCAAATGAGGAGGTTCAGGTTCGGGCTCTGATTCAAGGCTCATGCAGGGGGTAGAACGGTTCGTGTCGGATGGGAACTTCTCGGGAAGGAGTTGGCGTCCGAGGCGTTATCGTGATTTCCAGACGTAAAACAGTGGTCTTGCTCCTGGCTGGCCCGTGTAAGCGGGTCGTTTGATAACAAGCTAGCCCTAATTCGCCCCCCTGAGCAAGCCCCGAGGACTTATAAATCACTGAAACTGTTGAGAGACAAAAGGCGCAGCCCCACAAACAGGATTGTCCCCGGCCTGCCTAGCTCCATAACCTGACGGCATGAAACTTCGGAGCATCGATCTCTTTGGCCGGGCCGGCGGAAGGGTGCGCGACCTCAGCGGCTTCCGCAAAGGCGTGCACCGCATCCCCGACTCCGTCAATGAGCGTACGCGGGAGTTTGTCGCGCGCATCGCTGCCGAAGACATCACCGCAGAGGCTGATGCCCTGCGTGACCAGCTCAAGAAGAACTTCCACTACAAGCGCAAGGAGCTCAACTACGCCTGCGAGGGAGCCCACGCGCTCATCTCCACCAAGGACTTTGACCTGACCATCACCTACGCCCACGACGAGGATGACCGGCAGGCCTACTCGATCGAGTATCAGATCACGAATATCCACAACCCCGAGGCCCTGCGCGACACCGGCCTGCAGGCGATACTCTTTCGGCATTTTGATGAGGTCCGCATCACCCTGGAGGCCAGCTATCGCATCGAGGACCTCATCGACACCGTCGAGGAAGAAGACCCCGCGAACGTCGAGCTGGAGTACCCGGAGGATTGCTCCGAGGTGACAGTCCTGATCGATGGGCGCGGCTGGTACCTGCGCTTCATGCCCCATGGTATCGCCGTCCTCAGCCGCTCTCCAGACTCCCCCCTGCAGATGATCAACCACCTCCAGGAGTGCCAGGAATGGGTCCGCGAAAACCCTCAGCTCCAGGCCCTGCTCGAAGGCGAGAAGCGCGTTAACTGATAGGAGTCCGGTTTACCGTCACGACCAGGCTTTCCATGACTGCTGCCAACAATCCCCTGCCGGTAGGAATTCTTCGCCGTCAGTTTCACCGGCGATTTACCCGACTAAAACACAATTCCTCAAGACACCGACTCAAGCTTCAAGGCCTGAGATATGTCACCCGTACTTTCCGAAAAAACCCAAAACTGGCCAAAGAATCTATTTTTCGTCTTAATAAGCAAAAAATCTGTATTAAGCGTCTTCAGTTTATTTCTTACAGTAAACCGTGTTAGGAACGGAAGTTCATAAATCAAATCACCTAGGCCTATGAATTTAAATGAATCAACATCTTCGGCCTTCAAGGTACTGCCTCCTACATAGAAATGAACTCTAATCCATCCATCATGAAAATCTACTTTTCGGATCAAGCGATGGGGTTCAATTACTATAGCTATAAAAACTACTAGAATAACGATAGGAATTAAGAAGCCCATATCTATCAATGACTATATTTCACATCGGTAGAATCAAAAGTAAAATCGCTATTATCCGTCGTACAAATCAATGCGGCATCATGGGACGCATAGGAAACGAGGGCGTATATAGATGAGCTCAGCCATGAGGTTACTCCCTACCCTGCTCATGACGGCTGTCCTCGCTGCGATCAGTTCTGCCTTTGCGGATACGGCCCCCAGCGCCATCGCCGAAGGAGCCATCTTCTACGCGTCCTTTGATGACACTACGCAGCAGGCGAACTTCGCCCGCGGCGAAGACGACATCGCCAACCCCGGCTCAAGCACGGTGGGCCGCGTAGGTAACGCCACCCAGACCCACGGCCAACCCTTCCGCTTCTACTGCAACGGTAACTTCAAACAAAGCCGCGGCACCCTCTCTCTGTGGGTTCGTACAGACGCGGACTTTCTCCCGCCCACAGACGGGCCGGCCGACCTGCTTCGCCTGCTCCCCGGTAACTTTAACCTCACCGTGCTGCCGCCTGCCGGTCAGCTCACCTTCATGACCGGGGACAGCCTCCCCGACGAGGACTTTCAATGGAGCTACGGCTGCCGTATCCCCTGGAAGCAGATTCCTCCGGCGCGCTGGACGCATCTCGTGCTGGTCTGGGATGCCTCACGCAACACCCGCGCAATCTACCTCAACGGAGAGCTCGCCGCCCAAGCGGAAAGCTCCCTCATGCGCAAAGGTGATCACGGACGCGAGATCGAAGCCGGGGCAATTCCGGGCGCATACGACGAGCTCACCGTCTGGGACCGCGTCCTCAGCGAAGAGGAAATCCGAACGCTCGCCACTCAACCTGAGAAAGCCGCCCAAGCGCTGCATACACTGAAACGCGATTGGCGCTGGGAGAGCTGGCCCGCCAAGGCACAGCTCGTCTACCGGCATTTTACCGACTCGATCATCGCCCCCGGTGAAGCATTCTCCTTTGACCTCGAAGTGCGCAACGACACTCAGCAGGACATCACTGCTACCATGTCTGCCCGCTTGCTCGACTTTCACGATCAGGAAGTCGCGACCTGGGGCCCGAAGCAGATTGACCTTCCCGCGTATGACACCTTCAGCACGCCGCTCAGCTTTACCGCCGCGCGTACCGGCTTCTACCGCGTCGAGGTAGCGACCCGGGTTGGCGAGCGTACCGTAACGCGCGACATCACTACGTTTGGTTGCCTGCAACCGGGTGTGCCGCCCCGCCACGACTTCTTCGGCGGTCACATTAACGCTAACGCGGGCATGGCTGAAGTCGGCCACCAACTCGGCTTCGCCAGTAACCGTGTCCACAACATGTCACAGTTCACCTGGTGGACAAACATGGAGCCCGAGCCCGGCGCATGGACCGTCGATAAACGGCGCTACCAGCGCTACCTCGATCTCGGCTACCGGCACTACGGTCAGTGGTTTGCCACCCCCTACTGGGCGGCTCAGACGGATGGCGACCGCCTACCGCGAAAAACCACCGGCTACCCCAAAGGCTGGGTCCCCGGAAATCAGGACGCACTTGCCCGCTACGTCGAGCGTTCCATCCGAGCCTTTCCAGAAATCCGCGAATGGGAAATCTGGAACGAGCCCTACGTCCCGCGCTTTTGGAGCGGCAGCCCCGAGCAGTATGTTTCGCTGGCGCGCGTCGTTTACGCTTCTGCCAAGGCGACGGATCCGGAGATCACGGTCTTCGCGCAGTTCGCCCCGCGTGGCGAGTGGGCGCGCACCGCCCTGCGCGCGGGCATCATGGAAGCCTGCGACGGTGTCGCCTGGCATGACTACCGCTCTGCCGACACTCAACCGCAGGAAATACGCGAGACCATCGACAACCTGCGCCAGATGCTCGCCGAGGATGGTGGCGTCGAGGATGTGGACAGCATCCCGCTCGTCATGTCCGAGGGCGGCATCAGCGGCGGCTCCGTCCTGCGCGGCGTTCAGTACGAGTTTCCGGAGGCTCCGGAAATCACCGATACCGCACCTGGCCGCAGGGCCGCCATCGGCCACGTACAGGCGAGCGTTGTCCGCCTCAGCATGGGTATAATGCGGCAGTACTACTACGCGCATGTCCCGCTCAACGCGGCATCCCTCCCGCGTGTCTCGGGCCGCGTCAGCACGATGGAGCTCACAAACACTCCACGCCCGCTCGCGATAGCTCAGGCTATTCTCGTGCGGATGCTCGACGGCGGCACCTTCGAGCGCGAGATCGTCCTCAACGGCGGCGACCTGCGCCTCTACCTCTTTAACCGGAGAGATGGAAAAACGCTGATCATCGCCTGGACCGAAAACGAAACAAGCGCGTCCCTACAGACCCCCGGCACCGCTCATGACCTCATGGGCAACCCGCTGCCCCAACAGCCCGGCAGCACAATCACCGTAACCGGCGAGCCCATCTACATCCTCTGCGACGAATCACCGGCAGAGATTGCCGAGGCCTTATAAAAAAAGAACTCCTCCCCACGCCGTCATGAAAAACCATGACACACGCAGGAAGGAGTCCTGTTGCGCAAAAAGGTGTGCGAACTTAGTTCGGCAGCCAGGAACCCACGAGCGGCTCGTTACGGGCCATCCAGTCGCGGGCCACGTCGTCGGGGTTGGCCGAGGAGCCGGCTTCGCTGATGGCATCCATCAGGTCAAGCAGCTGAGCCTCCGTCAGGCTGTAGTTGATGAAGAGCTGCGCCAGATCCGGATAGTCCTTGGCGAACCCCTCGCGACCGACAACCTTGACCGCATCAATCGGATAAACACCCTGCGGGTCCTTCAGGACCTTGAGGTCGAAGCGGGAGAACATCCAGTGCGGCTTCCAGCCGGTGACGACGATGGGCTGTTTAGCCTCGATTGCCTTCTGGAGCGCAGCAGTCATGGCCGGTCCGGATGAGGCGATCTGCTCCAGCTTGAGGTCGTAGGTGTCGATAGCCTTATTCGTGTTGGCGTAGATGCCAGCACCCGTACCGATGCCGACGATTTTTCCGTCGAGCTCATCCGCGATACCGTTGAGGTCCTCGATCGAGTTCACATCCATGTAGGCGGGGACGACCAGACCGGTAACACCATAGCCGTAAACCGGGCCAAAGTCTTCCAGGTTCTCGCCGTACTTGTCCCAGTAGGATTTGTGCGTATTGGGCAGCCAGGCGTCGATCATGATGTCTTCACCGCCATTGGCCAGCGAGGTGTAGATCGTGCCGGGGTCGGCCTGCGTCAACTCGACATCGTAGCCGAGTTTATCTTCGATGACGCCCTTGATCAGGTGGGTCATGGCAATGCCTTCGGCCCAGTTCGGGTAGGCGATCTTAACCGTGTTGCTGACCGGTGCGCTTGAGGCTTCGCTTTCGGAAGCGGACGTACTGGATGCTGCCTGTTCCTTGCAGCCGACAGCAAACAGAGCAGCCGCGGCGGCCATCAGTGCGATGATGGTGTAACGTTTATTCGTTTTCATAAAATAATAAATTTGTGTGTTAGTGCTTCTTTTGACTGCCCAGGGCCTGGGTCAGCCGGTCGAGGTAGATGGCGAGGATAACAATCGAAATGCCGCTCTCGAAGCCGTAGCCAATCTGCATCTGGGTGATGCCGCTCAAGACAGCCTCACCGAGCCCACCGGCCCCAATCATGCCGACGATAACAACCATGGAAAGCGCGAGCATGATTGTCTGGTTCAACCCGGCCAGGATGGTCGGCATCGCGATCGGGAGCTGCGCCTTAACGAGCATCTGCCAGTCGTTGGCGCCAAAAGCGTGTGCAGCCTCAACGACTTCTTCGGGCACCTGACGGATACCCAGCGTAGTGAAGCGCACCGCCGGGGGCATGGCAAAAATCAGCGTGGCAAATGCGCCCGGAACGACCCCGAGGTTAAAGAAGATCACGGCGGGGATCAGATACACAAAGGCCGGGAGCGTCTGCATAAAGTCCAGTACGGGACGGATGATTTTCTCCGCCAGCTTACTGCGCGCAGCGAGAATCCCCAGCGGTACACCGATAACCAGGGCAAACCCCGTGGCTGCCAGCACCATGGCCAGCGTCAACATCGTCAGGTCCCACATGCTCATCGACATCACAAGCAGGAAACCGATCACTGCCATGGCAAACATGCCAGTACCGGCGATGACAAAGGCAAACAGGGCCAGCAGGGCGAGGATCAAGGCCTTACCCATCCAGGCCAGACGCTCCGGGTCGAGCCGGGTAAACGAGGCCAGCGCCTGTTCACTGGCCTGCTGCACATTCACGTCAGTCGAGACAGCCTGTACGATCTGTAGTTTTTCGGCAATACGCGCATACGTGCGTGTATTCAAAACATCAACACGCGCCTCCGGCGCAGTGACCCTCTTCAGCATTCCAACAACCGGCTCCACATCCTTGATCAGGCTGAAGCTCTCGTAGTAGTCGATAGCGTCATCCAGATCCTCCGTCTGTGACTGATCCAGCCCAGCCTCGTCTGCCTCGGCCCTGAGCGTCTTCAGGGAGACTAAAATCTCCTGGTATTCATCGGCATCGACGTCGCGCAGGCTGATCCCCGCGACACGTGTCTGGCGGGCCAGCTTGCTGCCGCGCTCGACCTGCACACCAAATTTATTCAGGGCTGTCGTCGCTGGGTCTGTCGTTTCGGGCGCGGCCTTATCCAGCGCAGTGACGACAGCCTGCAAGTCGGCCTGTATGGCCGCACTCTTCTCAGGCGTCAGCATAGCCCGCAGCTCAGAGAGCCGGTAGCTCTCGATACCACCCACGACCAGACACGCAACAACGCCGGCTGCAATCGCCAGCGGCAAACGCACCCGACGGCAAAACGCAACAGCCACCAGCAGCCCAAAGAGAAGGGCTACAATGACGGAAGGATAAAGCACATGAGGCTCTAGTAGAAAAATGTTTTCAAGAAACACGATAACGGCTTTCACCGCCGTGCTGATGACATCGAACAGCCCCTGAAGGTTGTCCTTCAGAAAGTTTACAATGTGTTCAAAAAAATCGCCTACAGGTATTTTCATACGTCTCAGCTCCCCCCAATGGCTCCAAGGATGGCGGCGCGCGTCACGATCCCCTTAAAGTGTTTATTCTCCTCAATCACAGCGATGGGAAGCGCCTGCGCCGAAGCGTCGCTGAGCATGTCAGCGATCAGGTCGTCCACCTTCGCCGTGCGCATATCCTCCTGGATGATCGAACGCAGGTTCCACTTCTCGCGATCATCTTCCGCGCTGGGAACTTTCTTGCACAGCTGCATGACGTCATCGACCTTCACGTAGCCCAGGAAGTGGCGATCCTTGTTGACCACCACCATGGTGGATGAACCAATCTGCCGCAAGCGGCGTGCGCACTGGTGCGGGCCTGCCGTATCGTAGACGACATCGGTCGGCTTCATGATGGAGCTCGCCGTCAGCACCTTCGAGCGGTCCACATTTTCCACAAATGCTTCCACGTAGTCGTCGGCCGGATTGGCCAAAATATCTTCAGGCGTGCCGATCTGCACCACCGCACCGTCCTTCATGATCGCAATGCGGCCGCCGAGTTTGAGAGCCTCGTCGAGGTCGTGCGTGATAAAGACGATCGTCTTGTGCATCGAGGCCTGCATCTCCAGAAGCTCATCCTGGAGCTGCACGCGGATCAGTGGATCGAGAGCGGAGAACGCCTCGTCCATCAGCAAAATCTTGGGGTCATTGGCCAGCGCGCGCGCCAGACCGACACGCTGCTGCATGCCGCCGCTGAGCTCGTCGGTCATCTGATACTCGTAGCCCTTCAGACCAACCGTTTCGATGGCCTTCATGGCGCTGTCATAGCGCTCTTCTTTCGGGACATCCTGTATCTCCAGCCCGAACGCGACATTGTCGATCACGCTGCGGTGCGGGAGCAGCCCGAAGCGCTGGAAGACCATGCCGAGCTTCTTACGCCGCACTTCGCGCAGGTGTTTCTTGCTCATGCCGACGACGTTCTCGCCGTCGATCATGACCTCTCCAGAGGTCGGCTCGATCAATCGGTTGAGGCAACGGATGACCGTTGATTTCCCGCTTCCCGACAGCCCCATGACCACGAAAATCTCGCCCTCCTCAACGGTGAACGAGGCATCGTTAATCCCAACCGTACAGCCGGTCTTCTTTAAGATTTCCTTCTTGCCCTTCCCTTCCTTGAGCATCGGCAGAGCTCGCTCGGCAGGGTGTGGGCCGAAGATTTTGTACAGGTTGTTAACCTCAATTAAACTCATGCTCTTGCAAAGTCGTACCGTGGCAAGCCCGCCAAGGCCCAGGGGTTATCCTCTCTCCCTGGCGGGCCCAAATCCGGAACGGCTACTCGATCAGAAGTAGTAGCCGAAGTTAATGTTGATGCGGTACTCCCAGGTCTCGTTCAGGTTCGCTCCGAAGTTCGTGTACGGATCACCGCCGACGAAGTAGTTGCCGTTGGAGAACGCGGTCTCGGTATAAATGTACCAGCGTCCCGCAGCCCAAGCCGCCCCGACGGTTGAGAGCGCGCTGTTTTTGAAGGCCTGGCCGGTAGCATCGTCGTGACCATACTTGATGATGTTGCTGTACTCGATGTACGGCGTGACGGAGTCGAGCCAGTCGAGTTGATCAACCTCGTAGAAGTAGCTCAGGCTGATCGCGGGGATGAGCCCCTCGGTGGCCACACCTTCTTCGTAGGAGTAGGCACCCATCGGTATGAGCTCGTTGTCGCCCATGCCATTTTTATCGATGCTGTAGTTATAATAAGAAAGCTGCATCTGGAGCGTCCAGTCACCGAGGCGATGGACCGCAAAACCGGAGACGGCGTACATGCTGCCATCATCGTAGCCGCCTGTGCCATTCAAGTGGCCAACCTGCAGCGAGGTACCGAGGTCCGCCTTCAGGCCGAAGTACTCGGTGTGGTAAATGCCGCGGAAGTTCAGCTGCCCGTCCTGCTGGTAGCCACGGCCGTAGGCCGCCTTGACCGGGTCATAGGAATAGCGAGCGGAGTCAGCGTAGGCATTGTTGGGGCCGTTTGGGCCGAGCCAGCTACCTTCGCCGCAGAAGTAGATCGCGCCGTCCAGTGTCCAGTTACCGACATCGGTCGTAACCTTGATCCCGGTGTCCATGTCGTCAGAAAGCCCTACGTAGTAGTGCTGGTCGAAGAACCAGCTGTTGGAGATCCCGTAGGGGCCGGGGCCGAAGGGCACGCGGTTGATACCGGCCTGGATTTCCATGCCATCCTCGAAGCGATAGCCGAGCCACAGAGTGTGCATGAAGCTGTAGCCATCATACCAGCGGTACTCCATTTTACCGATGAGCCAGTCCTCGTAGTCCAGGTCAAAGTTGAGCCGGAAGGTATCGAGCTCGAAGTTACCTCCGTTGCTGCCACGCGAGGGGCCACCGCTGCCATCACTGGGGTAGTCGCCGTAGATGTAGTTGGCGCGAATCGCACCGCCCACCGTCACCGGGCCGATCTTAAAATCTTCCGGATCGAAAAGATAAAAAACTTTTTCCGGGGCATCCTCCATCGAGTCGGCGACCTGCTCCGGGTTACCGGTCTCATCCTGTAGTAAGGGGGCTTCATCCAGGGGGGCGTAATTGCCGGCATCCGCGGCAATCTGCTTCTCCTGCAGTTGAGCCTGCGCCTGCTGGAGCTGGACCTGTAGCTGCCGGATCTGCTCCTGCAACTCCTCAACGGTAGGCTCAGCCGCGAATAGCGAACTGGCTAAGCCCACGCACGTGACAACGATAGCGATAGTATGTTTGCGTAGTTGAATCATGTTACTGTAGGGACGCCGAAAAAACGCCCGTTGTGTGTGACACCGCCCAGAGCAACGTCACTGTCCAATGTATATTCGCCGTAACCTCTGGCGCGTAGCTACGCCTGACTGCGAATGTGGACAACACCCATAAAACAAGGCGAAATGCACGCCTCAGCGGATGTTTATGTGGGGCCACAATCAGAAGGCCGTCTAATTATGTCAAAGGTAAATATTATTTTTTCTATCCTTGACATAAAACCCCGCCACCAGGAACTCCCAAGTAAAATCACCTAACCGGCTGGCAGTTAGAAAGCTAAAAAAGTAGCCACGCCAGACAGATGCATCCGAATAATGACGCACGAAATACCGGCACACCGGAGAATCTCCCAGATATAAGCCCTAGACACTATACAGCCCCCCAACCGCAACAACCGCCCTCATCGCACACGGACATCGCTCTGCCAAAAGGCAAACGATACACTACCGACGTTGCAATGCGCCCCTGCTTGGGCCGAGGAGTTAGTCGCGTTTAGAAACATGGCACCGCGCGTGCTAACGTTCTGCCGTCGGTGTTCACTACTCAAGGCGTGATAGCTCTTCATTTAAATCCTCCAGTATTTGATTTGCTGATGCATTTACACTACCGTGTTCGGGAACAAAAAATACACCGGGGAGGATGCCATCACTACCAAGTTTAGGCAAAAGATCATTCATAAAATCTGATAGAGGTATTTCTTCTGGGCTGTAATTCTCCCATTCGTTGGTTGCGCAGAGTTGAGCAAACTCCATGGCAGGCCAAAAAGGAAATACGGTATTCCCCTCGGACGACTGTGTTAAAGCCCATCCATTTTGATATAAACCCCAAACCATTTCCCAGTCGGCAACCTTCTTGATGAAATAGGAATAACGCTTTGGGGCACTCAGTCCCATAACAGATCTAAGCTGCTTTTCATTTATGCGTGGTTTCATAAAACTAATCCTCTTTCTCTTTTTCTACAGGCCTCTCTTTGTTTTTTCTTCCATAATCATCGTATTTGTGCTGTGAGGTAATGATGAGGTCAGGTCAATAAGTTAAACATTGTGAAACCCCTATACATTGAACCCTGTCCTTCGTTAGTGTCAATATATGTAGAATATTTAAATTATTGGCCTGACCCCTTCAGTATGGTGCGAAAAGCAAGTAAGGAGGTGGGGGAGGGGGGGGGGGGGCGAATCAGCGATATTTAATCGTCCCCACAAACGTTAGTGGAGCAGATTGATTCTTCATTAAGGCAGCATCATACCGAAAATCATAAGCAATAAACATACAAGAGGCCTCAACAATATTCAACCTCTTAGCCGCCTCTACACATTTCATTTCAAATCGTCCTGCTTTCGAAAAATCTTTCACTAATTCAAAAATCGATACTGGCGAAGATTCAGCCCAAAGTTCCCCAATCTTGAAAGTTGGAATCTTGATCCCAAAGTCTTTCGGAAAAATCGATTGGAGATAATCGTCTAAATCAGATTCATCAGTAAAAGAGCCAATCCATATAGAAACGACCCCCCCTTCCACATAGTCATGGTAGTCGGGACCACTAACGTCACCTTCCCCTGACACTCTAGGTTCTAACGGCTCTTTTTTTGCGAAAAATTTCTTAAACATAATAACTATCTAGTAGCGGTTTCTGTTTGAAATGAAGGGGTCACAAAATGAAGAGGTCATGTCAATAAGTTAAACATTGTTACACCCCGATACATTGAACACCGACCTTCGCTAGTATCCATATATGTAGAATATTTAACTTATGGATATGCCCCCGTCGGAACATTCAGGAGGACAACGGCACCCGTCGAGCCCCTCAGCGGTTGCCAAAAATGCACCATTTTTCCAGAGTTCCCCAGAGTTGAACCGCGTTAACCAGAGTGGACCCCCAAAGTGCTACCAGCATGAAGGTCTTTTGTTTTCAGTGATTTAGTGAAAAACAAAGTGGTCGGGGCGACAGGATTCGAACCTGCGACCCTCTGCTCCCAAAGCAGATGTTTATCATACTTTAATTGTTTTATTTAAACATCTTACGTTAATCTCACTTGCATTATCATTGCCAACTGTCTAAATAGTTGTCCAAAGTACAGGCATGGCTCGTCCAAAGAAAACAGAGCGTTTCCAGCTCCAGAAGTATGTGAATGACAGTGGCAGCACGTCATGGAGAGTAACCGGCTACTGGCCGGATGGGAAGCGTGAACGCAAAAATTTCCAGAAGAAGACAGATGCCATCGAGCACCGCACCCGGATTGAGACCGAGGCCGCTGGGATAAGCATCGGCTACCAGCTTCACCGGACCTCCCTATCCCAAGGGCAGCTCGCTGACGCCGAGAGTGCGGTCAGCTTAGCCGAAGGAAAGTCGCTTGTCGAAATCGTCACCCACTACAAGAAACTGGGCACAACCTTGAAAGAGCAGGCCGGGTTGTCGCTGGATTCTGCTCTAGACTACATTCTAAAGCACTATACACCCGAATTGGAGGAGCTATCCTTGCAGACGGCTAAAGCGTACTTTCATGAGAACAAGTCGATTCTGCGTGCGAAAACAAGAACGCACTATGAGTCATCTCTGAAATTATTGAATAAACTCGACCCGAACACTCCTATTCACCGAATAGGGATGAAGGACCTGGAGAGGATACTGAAACCATACAACAACCTGAATACCCAGAAAACCTATCGACGCGGTCTGAACACCTTCTTCAACTGGTGCGTTCGTCATCACTATGCGGTTGAAAACCCGTGCATCAGGCTAGACAAGCTTCCAGCCGACACCTCCCAGGTTTCAATCCTGTCCCTCGATGAAGCCAAGCGCCTGCTCCGAGCGTCCATGCTCTACAGCGACGGAGCCATGGCTGCGGTCATCGCACTTGGGCTCTTTGCAGGACTACGTCCCAGTGAAATCGATGACCTTGAGCCCAAGAACATCAAGGACGAGTACATCGTTGTCACAGGAGGGAAATTACGCCGTCAGATGAACAGGCGGGTTCCCAAGCCAGAGATCCTTTCCACCTGGCTGAAAAAGTTTCCATTTACAGGTCAGCCCAAGGGCGCAGCGTATAAGATGAAGGTCCTCAAAGCAGCCACTCAAGCCGAGCACTGGGTGCAGGACATCATCCGGCACACCTCGATCAGCTTTCAGCTGGAGCGCGACAAGGATGACGCTTACACAGCGTTCAACAACGGCACGTCCAGAACGATGATCGAGCGGCATTACCGCGACGTCATCGATGACCCCAAGTCCGTCGATGCCTACTGGGAAATTTCTCCTGAATCCCTGAAAACCGTCACGGTCGATCTTCCCACGGGACAAGGCCTCGACAACTGGCCCGATGACAAAGATCTGGCCAAACTGGTGTGGGAAAAACCGTTGTCGAAGCTGGCCAAGGATTTAGGCGTCTCGGACAACGCGATCCGCAAGCGCTGCATCAAGCACAAGATCGACTTGCCCAAGAACGGCTACTGGCAGCGACAACGGGCACTCGGGCTGTAGCCTCCTCCCCTGCGCAAAAAGCCCTCGACCTGCGTTATATATCCGTGATAGCGGGACGATCTCGCTATCAGAAGCCCGGCAGACACCGACCCGTCGCCGGGCTTTTTCGTACCCACACGGTCACATTCGAAAGGATTCCTCATGGCTATCACCCTCGAAGCCAACTACTCGAAGAAGCTGGGCCTGCCGCAGTTCTCTTCGCACCAGTATTCCATCACGGTCCGCACGGAGGTTAACGACCTCGCCCACATCCAGCAGGCCAGCACGCACCTGTACCGGCAACTGCAGGAGGCGGTGGACCGGGACATTCAGGAGACGGGCTTTTTGCCTGTATCCGGTTCATCGCTACACGAGCCCGCACGCACACCGCTACGGGCAGACCCCAACCGCCCGGCCTTCAACCAACAGGCATCGAGCGGATGGACTTGTTCTCCTAAACAGCAGGCCCTGATCGAGCGGATGATGAAGGAGCACGGCCTCACGACTGATGCGCTGGAAGAGTTAGCCCAAAGCCGCTTCCAGACGCCCCTCACCCGCCTCAACAAGATGCAGGCCTCCGGACTGATCGACGAACTGATCGGCACCTACGGCTCTGCCAAGGGGAGGAACCGGTCATGATCCAGCCACTGGAACACGACCACAACGGCCAGCATCCCTCCACCGATGGCCTGCTTGATCACATCTCGGCCAGCACGGTCAAACTCTACCTGACCTGTCCGCTGAAGTTCTGGTACAAGAAGGTCCTTAAGTTGTCCGAGCCTGTCTCCCCCAGCCTGCACCTGGGTAAGGCTGTCCACGCCGCCTTGCAGCACTTCCACCGCGCTCGCTGGCGTGGGGAGTGCCATGAGCGGACGACGGTGATCGAGGCCTTCACACAGGCGTTTAATACGCCTGATGAGGCCCCTGTGTATCCGAACATGGATACGCGACAGACCAATCACGACAAAGGCATCAAAATGGTCGAGGCCTACCTGGACTCCGAGCACGGGCAGATGACAGAGCTTCCACTCGGTGTCGAAGTCCAACTGGAGGAGGACCTGCCGGACATCCCCAGCCCCGTGCTCGGGTACATCGATCTGGTTCGGGTGGGCAACGTACCGGTCGATTACAAGACCTGCGCGAGCACCCCAAACATCCAGCTCGAAGCCTTCCAGCACGAGGCACAGCTCACGCTCTACCAACTGCTTATCGAATCGGCAACGGGCGAAAAGGTCGAGGGCCGCGAACTGGTTTTCATCGTAAAAACCAAGGTCCCGAAGATTATCGTACACCGGCTGGCACCGGCGAGCGAACGAGAGAAACAGCGCGTGCTGGACATTGCCTGTGCGGCGGTGGACGGCATTTACCATGAGCGGTTTCATCCACAGCCAGGCATGCACTGTGCCTGGTGCAGCTACCGCTCGCAGTGCGCAAAATGGACGGGAGGGGCGCGATGATCCAGGCCATCCTCATCACCGTGATCAGCGTGGGCGCGGGCATTTTTATGCTCAACGACCACGACGAGCCACCCTCACCTCCTCCGGTCGAGCAACCCGTCCTCCTGCCACTGGCCCATGCCCTCTACTGGGTCGGGGGATGCTCGGTCGCCTGTTCTCTCATCTGGGGAAGCAGTATTGTGCGGGCGGCCAGGTATAAGCACCTGAACCCGCAGCGCCGGATAAAACGTAAACATAACAGTCAGCCTCATCATGAATGCCGTCCTTAAGCTCGTGCTCGTCGCGCTGACTGCCTACAGCGTCGGCACGCTGGTGGGGCCGGTCGCCATCGGGGCGGTCAATGAGGCCAAGGAAACGCTCAGCCCGTTCCTGGTCATCTCCGTAGCCGTCCTCATCGGGTCCATTGGTTATGCCGTGGGAGCGGTGAGACGTTCGCCCTTCGTCCCGGAATACCCCGAGTACGAACGGGACCGTGAACGCTACCGCTGAGCCTCACATGTCATGCCCGGCCAATACAGCCCCGCCTCGATCACACGAGGCGGGGCTTTTGTTTTTCCGCATGCGTCAAGTCGGCGCATCACTCACCACCCTCAACTCATCAACACCATGATCACCGATACCATCGAACCCGTCTCAGCCACAACCACCAAGCCTTGCAACCTGCTCTTGCACTGCGGTAGCCACGCCGTCAGCCGTGGAGAGCTCGCGCAGGCACCGACACCACCTCCGACCAGCACCTGGAGGCCGATTGCGCACTTAAAGCTCCTGCAAGTCGTGGAGGTTGCCCTGCTTACCCAGGGCTTTGCCATTGCCGGGCAGGCGCATGGGCTCACCCATGACAACGCCCGTTACTTCGGTCTGATCGAGGTCAGCGGTTTTACCCACAACCCCGACTACCACTACGTCGTCGGTGTAAGGAATTCTCATGACATGCGCTTCTCTGCCGGGCTCGTCGCGGGCAGCCAGGTGCTTGTTTGCGACAATCTGTCTTTTTCCGGAGAGATCCAGTTGGCCCGCAAGCACACCCCGCGTATCCTCGACGACCTGCCCCGGCTGGTGGATGCCGCCGTGGGCAAGCTCAGGCGCTACTGGGACCAGCACGATTACCGGGTCATCCGTTATCGTGAGGCCCGCATCAATGACCGGCGTGCCCATGACCTGGTTATCCGCGCTGTCGATAAAGGTGTCATGGCCAACGGATACATCCCCAAGGTCCTCTCCCTGTGGAGAAAACCCCGTCATGAAGCGTTTGCGCCCCGCACCCTCTGGAGCCTCCAAAACGCTTTTACGGAAGTCTTCAAGGGCCGCGTGGACCTGCTCCCGGACAGAACCCGACGCCTGCATCGCCTCCTCGACCATGAGGCCGGACTCAACTAGGCCTCGCAGGTCCTTGGTGTAAACCATGGTTTACACCGGAGAAGCCCCACCATCGGCCTTGCCGCTATTCGGCAGGGATTAAGGGGGGCTTTTCTTTAGCTGCCAGAATGCCGGAGCGCGTCCGGCAAAACCGCTGCCATCCTCTTTGCCCTCCCCCAGTCCTCCAAATGATACCGTCTCAAGCCCTACGACTACATTCTCTCCCTACTCAAAAATCTCCCGATATCCATCATTGCGCACATCCCCAGCATGACCCCTGCTGTCGTAGCCAAAGCAAAGCTCCTGCAAACACGGCCAGCCACCGCCTGAGTCATAAATATCTGCACATTACAAACGACCTCGGCGTCAGCGACAACGCAGTCCGCAAGCACTGCCTCACTCGGGGCATCGACCTCCCCAAGAACGGTTACTGACAGCGAAAGCACACGTATTAAATAGCGTGATTCCCTACCAGATTGACGAAGACTTTGCCGTGGTCATGCCAAGCCGCTCACGGTAGACATTTTTTTTGAGTACAGGAATTTGCCCAAAGCCTATAATTGTACATTGAATATCTATAGCAAAAAAGCGATGGCCTTTTGAACCATCGCTTTGCGGGCAACAATCTGATTGTTCGATTATTTATGGCTATGCGAAGAGCCCATCGGCATTTTGGGTTCCATTTTCGCCATAAACATGCATGCATCCCCGTGGTCATCGACGAACTGGATTTTCTGCCGTGATTTAGACGGAGGGCCTGTGCGAACGACTTTCGCCACGTTGTCGCATGACGGGCAATCAATGGTGTTTCCTTCTTTGCACAGTGCCATCGCCTGACTCTTGGATTCGATTTCGATCATGGAAACCGTATCGCACTTTTTGCATACCTGAGCGACCTGATCGCCGGGCTCAAGGGCCGCGAAATCCTCAGTGGTTGATAACGTCTTCTGTTTATACCATCCTCCGGGAGTCGGGCCGGCGAGCAGGGAAACACTTGTGAGTGTGATGAATACGATGAGGGTTGATGCAATCTTTTTCATGTTTGTTCTATTATTTATAGTTTTGAAAGCGGTATTTCGCATTCATATAATTAAACGCATTACGTAAGCATAACCCTCAAATTTTTTATAAAAACGCACTGGTGTCCAGTTAAGAGCGGCTTGAGGATTCATAAGTTCTAGTTGTTCTGTTGGTTATGCAAAATGCAGGGTGTCCTGCATTTGAAACGACTGGCGGTGTTTGGGTGGGTTCATTCTCAATAAGGGATGAACGAAGGCCGTACGATTTTTTCCCAAGTGATGGATGTTCTGGATCCGACCGAGCTGACGCGTTGTGTTGCTCGGTACTCGATGCCGCGAGAGAGTCGGGGCTTTTCGGCGCGGGATCAGTTTCTTTCGATGGCGTTTGCACAGATGACTTTTCGCGAGAGTTTGCGGGATATCGAAGCGTGCCTGAGCGGGTGTCGGCATCTTTACGCGATGGGGTTCCGAGGCAACATTACGCGCACCAATCTGGCTTACGCCAACGAGCATCGGGACTGGCGCGTGTATGCCGAACTTGCTCAAGTTTTGATTCGACGAGCGCGACGGCTTTACTCTGGCGACAGCCACGGCTTGGACATCGACGAGATGGTTTACGCGTTGGACGCCTCGACCATCGATCTGTGTCTGACCCTGTTTCCGTGGGCTCATTTCCGCCAGACCAAGGCGGCTATCAAGCTGCACACGCTGATGGACTTGAAGGGCTCCATCCCTGTATTCATAAGCATTACAGACGGAAGCGTCCACGACGTGAACATCCTCGACGACATCGCTTTCGAACCCGGAAGCATCTACGTCATGGACCGTGGCTACGTCGATTTCGCACGGCTGCACCGCATGCATCAGGCCGGTGCCTACTTCGTCACTCGGGCCAAAAGTAACCTGGCTTTCTATGTCAGCCAGTCGCGACCCATCGACAAAACGACCGGTTTGCGTTGTGATCAGAGCATCGGTCTGAAGACCGCCAAGAGCAAACGCGACTACCCGTGATTAAAGAGGGCACAATTGAATCGGTGATTATTGTTTTTACACCCAGTCAATCGATGATTTGGTGGGTTATATCGTGATGATGGAGCTATATTTTTGCATCCATAGCAGATAAAAAAAAAGCCGCCCGGTCTGGTAGGCTCGGACGGCTTTTATAATTATGCTACTATGCTTTTCTAATGATTATGCTCGGAATGGCCGTGCATATCAGAGGTTTCACCGGCGAGTTGTTTCTGGACGCTGCCGCAACGCAGCATCTTCATGCCGAAATAAGGGTTGGCCACGCTCTTGTCGGCCTGGATCCAGTTGGCGCCCTTGCCGCCGAGAGCCATCGGGCAGTGAAGCAGGTAGAGGCGGGTATCACCGGTCACACCGACGTGCATGATCAGGCCTTCCATCTTGTCCGAAAGGCTCTGGAACGCTTCGCGGGCGGCGGCGAGATCCTTCGCCTCGGCAATAGCTTTAGCAGGCGTGCTGAGGTTCTCATTGGTCCGTTCAATACGTTTGCTTCCTTCGGGAGCTTGACCCATGGCGACGAGAAAGCTCTGGGCTCCTTTTTGGGCCGCCGGGAGGTCGTCCGCCACGAGGCCTTTTTCGATGCTCAGGTAGCCGGGGACAAGTCCACTGACAAAGTCCGGCTTGAAGGCTTCATCGTGCGCGTGGAGCAGATTCGTTAACAGGAGGGAAAGCCCGAGGGCCAGGATATTTCTGATTTTCATGATTGTTTTGATTTGCGTTTTAAGGTGTGGGAAATCTCGGCCAGTCCGCAGTAAAGGACGGGCACAACGAAGATGGTAAGGATCGCCAGCAGCATACCGCCGAAGGAGGGGATCGCCATCGGCACCATAATGTCTGAACCGCGTCCGACAGAGGTGAGCACCGGTAGGAGCGCGAGAATAGTGGTGGCGCTGGTCATCATGGCCGGTCGCACGCGGCGGTCACCTGCCTCGACGGTAGCAGCACGAATTTCCTCCAGTGTTTTCGGGTTCTTTTCCCGGAAAATTTGCTGAAGGTAGGTGCAGACAATGACGCCGTTATCCGTGGCGATACCGAAGAGCGCGAGGAATCCCACCCACACGGCCACGCTGAGGTTGATCGTGCCCATCTGGAACAGCTCCCGCAGGTTATGTCCGAAAAGGCTGAAGTCCAGGAACCAGGGCTGGCCGTACAGCCAGATCAGGATGAAGCCACCGGACCAGGCGAAAAGAATCCCCGAGAAGACCAGCAGCGTCGTCGATATGCGCTTGAACTGGAAGTAGAGGATCAGCCAGATCGCGAAGAGAGCGATGGGCAAAACGATGCGGAGCTTCTTCTCGGCGCGCACCTGATTTTCGTAACTGCCCGTGAACTTGTAACTGACCCCGGCAGGGATGACCAACTCGCCGCTGTCGATTTTATCCTGAAGAAACTGCTGCGCCTGCTCGACGACTTCCACCTCCGCGTAGCCCTCGCGTTTGTCGAAGATGACATAGCCGACCAGGAAGGTGTCTTCACTCTTGATAACCTGCGGGCCGCGCACGTAGTCGATACTCGCCAGCTCACGCAGCGGAATCTGGGTCCCATCCGGAGCGGCGACGAGGATGTCCTCAATGGATTCTATGGTGTCGCGAAGTTCTCGCATATAGCGCACGCGCACCGGGTAGCGCTCGCGCCCCTCGACCGTCTGAGTGATCGGCTTACCACCGATGGCGACCTCGATCACATCCTGCACGGTTTTGATTTTGATGCCGTAGCGGGCGATGGCGTCTCGATTGATGTCGATCTCCAGATAGGGCTTACCCACGATACGGTCGGCCAGCACAGCCTCGGCCTTGATGGAAGGCACCTGCTTGAGATAGCCCTCAATCTCCAGGGCAACCTTCTCCAGCGTCTCCAGGTCCGGGCCGAAGACCTTCAGGCCCATGGGGGCGCGCATGCCGCTCTGGAGCATGACGATGCGCGCGGCGATGGGCTGAAGTTTGGGGGCCGAAGTTGTGCCCGGAATCGTCGCGGCCTTGACGATCTCTTCCCAAATATCATCAGGGCTCTTGATATTGTCACGCCACTGGCGGTAAGGCCGCCCGTCTTTGTCCGGGATCAACTCCCCCGCCTCGTCGCGCTTGAAGGCTCCGGCGCCCTTGTCGTAGGCGAAGGTGAGGATGCGCCCGTTCTCGTCGGTGATATACTCGGACTTGTAGGAGATAATGGTCTCGATCATGGAGATCGGCGCAGGGTCGAGCGGACTTTCGACACGCCCCAACTTCCCCACCGCGCTCTCGACTTCAGGGATGGCGCTGATGGCCATGTCCTGCTTGCTGAGCACATCCATGACTTCGCCGATAGAGGCGTGCGGCATCGTGGTGGGCATGAGCAGGTAAGAGCCCTCATCCAGCGCAGGCATGAACTCCTTACCCAGGCCGGGCACGGCATGAGCCATCGCCACGTAGGGCCTGGACTCGCGGATAGATTCCGGCAACCATCCAAAGACCTTGCCCCACCCCATCCAGGCCGTGAACCCGAAGACGATGATCCCGCAACTCAGGGCGATAAAAGCCGCCTTGAACCGTAAGAGGAAGGCCAGCATGCGTGCGTAAAACTTGATAAAGAGCATGAAGAAACCCAGCAGGCCACCCACTACGATCAGGACAAAGAGAATGTTGTGCAGGTGCTGCTCGGGCCCCAGCGGCTTCCAGTCCGCAGCCAGCCCCAGTGCAACGAGGACAGCCACGATGAAGTTGAAGACGAATAAAATGCCTTTTCGCACCTTTTCCGGTATGGCTGCCCCTGCCAGGTGGAAGACGGCGATGGCGACCATCAGCAGCCCCAGCCACCAGGGGAACCAACTGACCAGCAGCCCCCCCAGCAAGCCGATCACACCAATACCGCCCCAGAGGCCATACTTTGACCACGCTGATTTATAGCGCCCGGCGATGAACCAGTGCGCCAGCGGCGGGATAATCGTCAGTGCCACCACGATTGAACCGATCAGCGCGAACGTCTTGGTATAGGCCAGGGGGCGGAACAGCTTGCCCTCGGCGGCCTCCATGGTAAAGACCGGCAGGAAGCTGATCACGGTCGTCAAGACGGCGGTTACCACCGCGCTGCCAACCTCGGCGCACGCTCGATAAACGACCTCCAGGCGGTTCTCATCGGGGGGCGCGTCGTCGAGGTGTTTGAGGATGTTTTCGATGAGCACCACCCCCATGTCCACAATTGTCCCGATGGCGATAGCGATCCCGGAGAGAGCGACAACGTTGGCGTCCACGCCAAAGAGCTTCATCCCGATGAAGGCGAAAAGCACAGCAAGCGGAAGCACGCCGGAAATCAGCGCGGCGCTTCGCAGGTGTAGCACCATGAGCACGACGACGATAATCGTGACAAGAATCTGTTGGCGGACGGCATCTTCCAGCGTCCCGAGCGTTTCGCTGATCAGGCCGGAGCGGTCGTAGAAGGGAACGATCTCCACCTGACTCACGGTACCATCGGCGAGGGTCTTTTTCGGCAGACCCGGTGAGATGTCTTTAATCTTGTCCTTGACGCGCTTGATCACCGCCAACGGGTTTTCTCCAAAACGCGTGACAACAACACCGCCCACGGCATCCGCGCCCGCTTTGTCGAGCGCGCCCCGCCGCAGAGCCGGGCCGTATTCGATCTCGGCCACCTGCTCCAGCGTGATCGGGACATTATCCCGCTGCGTGATGACGGTTTTGCGCAGGTCGTCCAGATTCTTGATAAACCCGAGGCCACGGATGACGTATTCAGCCGCGTTGATTTCAATCGTGCGCGCGCCCACATCAAGGTTGCTGCCACGTACGGCATCAAAAACCTCCTGAAGCGAAATGTTATAGGTGCGCAAAGCGTCGGGATCGACGTCCACCTGATATTCTTTGACATACCCGCCGATAGAAGCCACCTCGGCCACGCCGTCCACGCCCTGAAGCGCGTAGCGGACGTACCAGTCCTGAACACTGCGCAACTCCTCCGGGTCCCAACCGCCCGCAGGCTTACCGTCCGGGGTGCGGCCCTCAAGTGTGTACCAGAAGACCTGCCCTAGCGCGGTGGCGTCGGGCCCAAGCTGAGGCGAGACCCCCTGCGGCAGGGTGCCGGAGGGCAAGCTGTTGAGCTTTTCCAGGATGCGGCTCCGCGTCCAGTAGAACTCCGCGTCCTCCTTGAAGATGATGTAGATCGAGGAGAAGCCGAACATCGAATAGCTGCGGATCGTCTTGACCTCGGGCAGCCCGAGCAAGGCGGTCGTTAGCGGATAGGTGATCTGGTCCTCAATGTCCTGCGGCGAGCGGCCCATCCACTCGGTGAAAACGATTTGCTGGTTCTCCCCGATATCGGGGATGGCATCCACCGGGACGGGGTCGCGCGGCAGGATGTCTGACTCCCAGTCAAAGGGCGCCACGGCCACGCCCCACAGGATAAGGACCACGGTGAATAGAATGACGACCAGCTTGTTCTCCAGGCAAAACCGGATCAGGCTGTTGATGGGATTGAAAGAGGTGTTCTTACTCATGGCCGGAGTGGTCCTGGGCGTTATTCTCGATCGTTGCCTTCACTTCGCCACAGCTCAGCATGGCTGATCCGAAGTACGGATTGCGCAGCGGTTCGGCGGCTTGCAGCCATTCGGCCCCAGCGTTGTTGTTCGCCATCGGGCAATGCATCACGAGCAGGGGCTGCTTCAGAGTCTGGGGGCTTTTCTGGGCTGCTGCGATAAAGGCATGCGAGAGCTTTTCAAAGAAGGGTACGCGGAAGGCATCCAGCGTTTCGGCGGCAAGCATGTCATGCAACAACTCCGGCAGGCTGCCACTGTGTCCGGTGATGGACATCATCGCCTTGGCCTGCGCTTTGGCGGCGTCCAGCTCGTCGGAAGCAAGCGCATCCTGCATCTTCAGATAGGGCTCCATTAGAGCGGGCAGCTGATCGGCAGGGATTTCCAGCATCACCATCCCGGCGTGAGCGGAAGCTCCGCTGTCGCCAGTTGTCGGTGCCGGTGCCGAGCCTCCGTGGTTATGGCCGGGCATGGGGCCGCCCCCTTCCGGGTTCATCATACTCGGTTTGGCCTGAATTTGCAGGGCGCTGTCGATCTTGAAGGCTCCGTTGGTGACCACCCGCTCCCCGGCATCCAGCCCGGCGACGACGACGTAGTTGTCACCGGCGCGCGGACCGAGCACGATCTCACGACCCTCGTAGGTGGGGCGTTGCGTATTCGGTTTCTCCACGTAAACAACGGCACGCTTGCCGGTGCGAAGTACGGCGGAGGCCGGAACGACGAGGGGTGCGGATTCGGTGGCGTTGTCCACATAGCCGAGCTGTTCTGCGGGAACAAGGTCCATGCCGCAGATGTCGCACTGGCCGGGGCCGTCTTTAACCACTTCCGGGTGCATCGGGCTGATCCACTTCCCGGCGAACTCCGGCGCATAGACCTTGCCGTCTTCGGCGAGGCGGGATTTGACCACGGCACGCACAAACATGCCAGGCTTTAGGCGTCCGTCCGGGTTGGGCACATTGACCCGCACCGGAATCGTGCGCGTCTTATGGTCAACCTCGGGTTCGATGAACGCAATCTGCCCCTCAAAGGTCTCTCCCGGAATCGCCTCGGCGGTGAAGGAGACTGCCTGCCCGTAGCGCAGCCAGGGCAAGTCCGTCTCATAGGCGTCCAGATAGGCCCACAGTTCGCTCAGATCCACGATCTTGAAAAGCGGTTCACCCGTCTTGACATAATCGCCCTCCTTCACGTTCTTCGCGACGACCACGCCGCTGATCGGAGCTTTCAGCTCAAAGTGATCCTTGGCCTCGCCGCTGGCAAGGATGGCATCGATCTGCTCAGGGAGCAGGTCCCAAAGCTGTAATTTGTCACGGGCGGCACGGGTGATCGAGCTGTCCGGGTCGGCCCGGTAAGCCGTCAGTAGCTCGCGCTGCGCCGTCAGCAGCTCCGGGCTGTAAACCATGGCGAGGTGATCCCCCGCCTCCACACGAATACCCGTGAAGTTGACGAACAACTCATCGATGCGGGCGGGGAACCGAGCGGTCAGCGACTTCTCCCGGGTCTCGTCGTAGGCCAGTTTGCCGACCAGGCGAATGTCCGCTTCGGGATATTCCTGGCGCACCAGTGCCGTCTGAATCTCAGCCAGCGCGCGCGAGGATTCGCTCATGCTCAGTACGCGGGGCCCGTCTTCGGCACCGGCATCTTCGACCAGCGGGATCAGATCCATCCCGCAAATCGGGCATTTACCCGGCTCCGACTGGCGAATCTGCGGGTGCATCGAGCAGGTCCAGATCGTAGGCTTTTCAGCTACATCAGCAGTTTCAGTCACGACGTGACTGGCGCTGGCCGGAGCGTGTTCCGGTGTGCCACCGGAAATAATCCGTCCGACAACAATACCGACGATCAGGGCTGCTGCGGTCGCTCCCCCAAAGGTTAAAATCAGTTTTTTATTCATCGTTCTGAGTTGCGTGGAATGTTCCTAAAATGGGCAGATTCGCCAGGGTTTGAATGGTAATGCGCTGCTGCCAGGCATCGGCGGCGGCACGCCAGTAAAGCAGTTGGAGGTCGAGCAGAGAGCGCTCGCTGTCGATCACGTCAAGAATGCTGATACGGCCCGTTTCATAGCCGGATCGGCTGTTTTCGACGGCCTGTTCGGCCAACCCCAGTAAATCTTTGCCGTAAAGCTGGAGGCGACGATTGGCATCATGGAGGCTCGCCAAGCTCGCGGATAATTCCGCACGCAGTGCATTGAAGCGGTTGTCGTACTCGCTTTCATACGAGCGCTGGTTGGCCAGGGCTTCAGCCTTGGCGGCGTCGTACTTGTCAAACCAGATCGGGAGGTTCACCGCGACCGTAAAGCCCCAGGGGTCTTGACCGGCATCGGGCGTGTTCGGATTCACGACGGGGTCCCCCGTCTGGATGTAGTTAAAGCCCAAGGTGATATCCGGATAGCTTTCCAGGCGGGCAATTTCACGGCGCGCCTCCGCGCTGGAAATCTTGCGTTCGAGCATTTGCAGTTCAGGGTTGTTGGTTTCAATCGCCACAACGAGGGAAGGGCCGTCCAGAGAGATAATTTCCGGTGCTGCCCATTCCGGCCAGGGGAGTAGGGCCGTTCCGGGCAGAGCGAGGAGTTCCCTCAGCTTGGCCGACTGGCCCACACGCTTTTGCTGCAAAGACTGCAGGCGGTCCTCGATTTTTCCGGTCTCCACTTTCAGACGCAGGAGCGCATTGATGTCATCTCCGGCCCTTACCTTTTCTTCCACAATGGGCTCCAGGTTGCGCAGAAGCTCCAGGTTCTCCTGCGTCATCCGAATGGCCTCCTCCGTGTAGCCGTATTCGTAAAAAGCCAGGGATACCATGCGTGCCAACATTAGTTGCTGGCTCTGGTAGGCGAACCAGAGAGCCTGCGCTTCGGCTGAGGCGGCGTTTTCACGGCTGCTCAATTTTCCAAACCAGGGAATTTTCTGACTGAGCATAAAGATATTTTCCTGGGGGCCGGTCCGTGTCTGAACCGACTCCACAAAGTGCGTCACCTGAAACATCGGATCGGGCAGGGCCGATGCCTGTGGGATACGCTGCATGGCGGCCTCATAGCGGCGTTCAAACGCATCCAACTGAGGGTTGGCGGCCATCGCCCGGCTCAGATAGTTCTCCAGGCCCGACAACTGCGAGTCTGAAGGTGCTTCGTCAGCCTCCAGCAGGGGGCTAATCAACCCTACACTCAAGGTCAGGCCCAATACTATTTTCAGCATTTTCTTACGTCGGCTTGGATTCATCTATGCCTACTTAAACGCAAACACCGCCGAAAACCCTCAAAAAAAGTTTTTTTGCCAATAGCTACGCGCCATATTTTTCCTGTCCGAACAGTCAGCCCCTTAAAAGGAAAATGTAATGTAAGTTCAACTTGGTTACGACCATGGCGATAGACATGATCCATGTCAAACTTGACCACCTTCGCATTCAAGACCGCAGCGAGGGAAATATTCCGCATAGAGCCAATAAAAGTGGCAGCGGTAACAAATAGAGAGATAGTAGCATTTACCAAGCAATCAAATGAGGACGCCAATAAGGATCGGAACCAATTCCAATTTCCCTTCCCGGGCTCATCGATTGAAAGAGAAGCGCTTAAGCCTCAGCGCGTTTGTAACAACCGACAGCGAACTCATAGCCATGGCTGCGCCAGCGATCATCGGGCTAAGCAGAATTCCAAAGACGGGGTAAAGGATGCCTGCGGCCACCGGCACGCCAATTGAATTGTAAATGAACGC
Organism: Ruficoccus sp. ZRK36; assembly: GCF_019603315.1. Taxonomy (NCBI): domain Bacteria; kingdom Pseudomonadati; phylum Verrucomicrobiota; class Opitutia; order Puniceicoccales; family Cerasicoccaceae; genus Ruficoccus; species Ruficoccus sp. ZRK36. The sequence continues at coordinate 1,022,651 of NZ_CP080649.1, read as the reverse complement.
AAAGAAAAGATTCTGGCGAATATTTCGCATGACAGCGCGACTCAAGCGCAATCCGTCAACAATACCACGCAGATCCCCTTTGATCAGGGTCAACCCTGCGCTTTCAATGGCGACATCCGTGCCGGTTCCCATGGCGATGCCAACATCGGCGGCAGCGAGGGCAGGTGCATCGTTGATGCCATCACCTGCCATGGCGACACGATGCCCCTTCGCCTTAAGTTCATTGACGATGCGTTGCTTGTCCGCGGGCGATACTTCTGCGTGGACCTCGTCAATACCGAGTTCTTTCGCAACCGCATGAGCTGTCCGCGGATTGTCGCCCGTGCACATAACCACGACAATCCCCATCGCATGCAGCAATTCAATAGCTGCCCGAGAGGTTGTCTTGATCGGATCAGCGATGGCGATCAGGCCGAGCAGTTGATGGTCCACTGACGCCCAAACAACCGTTTTTGCTTCCTCCTGCAATCTCGCTGCCTCGTCGCCAAGATTCGAGGGGATGTCGATACCGACTGACTCGATGAACGCCCGTTTACCAACACGAACGGAACGATTATTCACTTTGGCCTGAACGCCGCCACCTGTGGAGCTCTCAAAATCAGTGACACTTGGCAGATCAAGGCGGCGCTCTTTGGCCTTTTCGTAAACGGCTCGTGCGAGCGGGTGCTCCGACTGAGATTCTACCGCTGCGCAGATACGTAACAAGGCATCCTCAGACGTGTCCACAGAAGCCCGGATGTCCACTACCGAAGGTTTGCCTTGGGTAAGGGTGCCGGTTTTATCAGTGAGGAGATGGGAAACTTTTTCCGCTCGCTCGATGGCCTCAGCGTTTTTTACCAAAACCCCGTGCTGGGCGCCTTTGCCAACTCCAACCATGATCGACATGGGAGTGGCAAGACCAAGTGCACAGGGACAGGCAATGATCAGGACAGATACCGCGACAACGGTTGCGTAAGCCATAGCGGGAGCGGGACCCAGCAGGGCCCAAAGGATAGCCGAAAAAATCGAGACAAGGACCACAACCGGCACAAACCAGCCCGACACTCGGTCGGCCATCTTCTGGATAGGGGCACGGCTACGTTGTGCCTCGGCAACCATTTTAATGATTTGTGAGAGCATCGTTTTCTCACCGACGGCTTCAGCTTGCATGACGAAGCTTCCGGTCTGGTTGACCGTGGCCCCAATGACTTTGTCACCTTCTCTTTTTGCCACCGGCAGCGGCTCTCCGGTAATCATGGACTCATCAATTGCACTTTTTCCATCAAGGATGATGCCGTCCAAGGGAATTTTTTCACCAGGACGTACCCGCAGACGGTCGCCCGTCTGAATGGCGTCGATTTCGACTTCTTCCTCTTCGTCATCTTCGCGCAGGCGGTGTGCTGTTTTCGCTGCCAGATCCAGCAAGCTTTGGATTGCCCGGCCTGTTTGCCGCCTCGCTCGAGCTTCCAGCCATTGACCGAAGAGTATCAACGTTGTGATAACCGCACCCGCTTCAAAGTAAAGAGCGACTTCGCCCTGCTTACGGAAAGACTCTGGAAAAATCCCGGGAAACAGAATTGCGATCACGCTATAAGCATAGGCAGCCCCAACGCCCAGCATGATCAGTGTAAACATGTTCAGGCTTCGATTGACAATGGAACGCCATCCACGAGCAAAGAACATTCCGCCTGCCCAAAGGATAACCGGGGTCGCCAAGATGAACTCCAGCCACCCCTGCAACCGGGACGAGAGCATGGCTTCGAATGAAAGGCCCGGAATCATACTGTCAAAGGCCAGAAGTAAAATCGGCACCGTCAACACACCTGCCACGATCGTTTTCCGCTTCAGACTGAGGATTTCCCTGTATTCCTCGTCGGCGTCGTCGCCCGTGGGAGTCATCGGCTCCAGGTCCATCCCGCACTTGGGGCACTGGCCAGGATGGTCCTGCTGCACCTCTGGATGCATCGGGCAGGTCCAAGTGGTAGACCCTTTTTCCCGGTAAGCCGGGTTGCGCTCCAGTCTCATCCCGCATTTGGGACAATCGCCCGGCTCATCCGATTCGATGCCCGGGCACATCGGGCAGTAGTACTTGGCAGAGGCCGAGGGCTTTACCGAGTTTGAATGGGAATGGCCGTGACCTTCGTGATGATGTTTGGCCTGATCGTGCGAATGGCTTGCGTCTGCATCAGTGTACGTATGACAATCGTGACTCATGATCGTTGCCTTTCAATATTAGAGGTCGAATTCGTAGTATGGTTTGGGGATGATAACATGTCAGCATCTCTTGCATTCCCGCCTTTATATTTATGGCTGATCTTCCCATAAAGACAGCAACCCAGCATAATTATGAGAAAAGCTACGAATGAAATCTCCGAGCTTATGCCCAGTGCGGGGAGAAGGAAAATCAAGCCAATTGGAAGGAGACAGCCGAGTATATGAGTAAAGCAGTGCTTCATGATTTTTATATTTAATTTAAACCGGGAGGGAGGAAATAAGCCATGAGGCCTGCTTCGCCTGTCGATAGGAGTGGGATTCGAATCGAGGGAACGGATGGGAAAGAATTAGAGTGCAGGACGGATTTCGTCCTTGGACTCGATTCGCCAAGCCTCCGCCACCTCGGTGACAAAGACTTTTCCGTCGCCCCTTTTTCCAGTATGCGCAGCGTCCAGAATCGTTCGGACCACCGCGTCCTTCACATTGTCAGGGCAAACAGCCTCCACCTTGAGGTGAGTTTCGAAATCTACCATGCGCAAGATGCCGCGACTGCGCCCGAAGCCAGTGATGGTATTCACGCTTACGCCGCTCAAACCCTGGACTTGTGCAAGGGCATTGATGACGGCGTCCAGCTGCTTCTTGCGGATGTATGCCTTTATTTCTTTCATTTTCGCCTCCTGCTTTTTCGTTGAAAATACTGATATGGCCGGGCGGTGGGATTCTCCCACACCAACTCACCCATACTCTTAAACGCAGGAATCCAACGAAACCCTCAGCATATTTACAGAATACCGTCCAGGGCCTCGCGAAGGAGCTTTCGCGCCCGGTAAATCCGAGTTTCGACCGTCTTTCTGTTGGTCTTAAGTACAGCGGCGCATTCGTCGTAGGAATGCCCCTCCAGCACACAGAAAACGAAAGGAAACTTAATCCTATCGGGTAGCTTCAGGATCTGGGCATTCACCAATTGGAGAGTATCCGTGGAACGCAACTCGGAATAGGGGTCAGCGCTCCCGGAAGCAACGGATTCAAGTAGATCGCCTTCACTTTGTCCTTCGAACACAGGCGCATCCAAGGAAACCTGCCCGTGGAATTTTTTCTGTCGGCGCAATCGATCGCGGCACAGGTTTAGCGCTATCGAAAAAATCCAGGTTTTGACGGTCGCACGAGGGGAGAACGTACGCGCTTTTTGGAAAACCTTAAAAAATGTTTCTTCTGTGACCTCGGCACAATCCTCCTCGCTTCTCAGATACCGATAGGCAAAATGGAAAATCGATTCCTTAAAGCGCTCCATGAGGGAAACCAACGCATGCTCGTCCCCTCTGCCAATTTTCTGGATGAGCAGACTGTCTTCATCGCTTTTCGGCATGGGGGAATTTATTGAGGAATACTCAGTACCTGACCGGCGAGTTGCTTGAGGCGAGCTTGTTTCTGAGGCGATAAAACGCTCATCATTTGGAAATAATGACGAATGGATAGCTCCTGTAGTTGACCATGAACCATGTGAAGCTCATGAATCGCCTGCTGGACTTCAGGGGAAAAATGATCGGAATCAACAAGGAGTTCCCGCAGTGCCTCGATTTTCGCTTGGAATTCGGCCTGCAATATCGCTTTTTGCTGCCGGTATTCCGGCTCGAAAGCATCAATGGAAGCCGCTTCCTCATCGGTTAAATCCAGTTCTTTGTGTAGCCACTGATGCCCATGCATCGCATCGTGCTGACTCCAGTTATCCCCAGATATCATGAACTGGGACGTAACGGTCGATACAGCGACACAGAGCACAATAAGACCAGTGAGGAGCGCAAGCAACAGGCCCGCTTTATTTCGCTTGTTACATCCGCAATTCATGGTCAGCGCACGTTATCGAGGTTGAGGATTTCACTGTGATTCAAAAAACCAAAGTCCAAAGCGCTGGAAGCGCGTTGCTGAATTTGAGCGGCCACGGTGTAGTTGCTTGTTCTTGCGGCAGTTACACCAGCACTGACTGCCACAGCCATCGTAAGTGCGACTGCGACGAAAGCTGGCTTGGGCAACAATTCCGTGAACCAGGCCCAAAGCGAGCGTTCCGCATCTGCACGGGAGAGTCGAATCCTCCGCAATACATTTGCCTCAAGAGATCCGGGACAGTCTGGGAGAGGCAATTGCTTCATCTGCGCAATGATGCCATCAAGTTCTTGATTGTTCATAGTCTATTAAACGTGCTTTTTCCTAAAAACCCTCAAAAAAGATTCCACAGAAAACTCTGAAGTGGAAAAAAGAAGTGATTCGCCTTTGCCGCGATATCAGCAAGACGGATGCAAACTATATAAATTAACAGAAAATTGACACGCAAAACGTGTGGTTGAGTCGGGATCAACCGGTCTGGTCCGGCCTAGCGGCGCAAAAAATGCCGCCATGCGGCGGACATCAGTGCTGGATTCTCCAGAATAACCAACAGTTGAACTTCAGAGAACAAGTATACGCGGATTGTCCTTACTCGTGACGGTCATCCGTTCGACAAATGCATGGTCCGGGCGGGACCGCTTGGTATGTTTGCTGCCGAAGGCACGGATGGAAACGATTTCGCGTCTGGCCAGCGACTGGGTCGGCTCCGTCAGGTACTTGCCATATAGCCAGACCTCATGCGTCTTGAAGGACAGGTGAAAGTGATCTCCGTCCTTATTGCGTGAGCTGTACTGAAGACACGACCACGGTAACTGCCAGCATTGGCAGTTTTCATCAATCAACAGCAGGTCTTTGGACGTGGGATGGGAAGCCACGCACGGTGGCGGGAGGGATTTATCGGTTTTTGCCTGCCTCAATCGGGCTTCGATTCTTTCTTTCAGCGAACTCATGATTTTTATGGTGTTGATAGTTATCTATGGTTGAAAGGCTTCACATGCGTATGCCGTGCGACCGGCTCGGGCTGTGGTGATGGCCGGAGGGCATCATCATGCTTTGCTGTCGGGCACGCTCGGCGTGTGTCTTCATATCCAGGGCGAGCGGTTCCTCGCCGGAGCGCAGGAGGTTTTCCCGCAGCGTCTCCTTGTCGGCGGTGTAAATCTTGATTTTGCGCCGCGCCCGCGAGATGGTGACGTACCACTGTTTGCGGTTTGTCGCGGCCTGATTCTGCGAATCGCTGAACAGGACCGTATCTACAGTCTTGCCCTGGGAGCCGTAGGAGGTAATGGCGTAGCCCAAGTTCGCCAAGCGCTGATTCGGCGCGAGCGTCTTGCGGATGCCCCGATCATCGACGACGGACAGGTGACCGTTTTTGAAAATCTTCGAGACCGTAACCAACTCCCCGTTGAGCAGTTGCTTGCCGTCCACGGAGCGCCCGTTGAACTTCAACTGCAAGCGGTCGCCCTCGGCCAATGCCGCCTCATACGGGCGGGCTACCACGAAGTGCTTGGCCTGTTTAAGACTGACGGCGGATGCCTTGCCATTCTTTAAAAGTGTGAGGGATTTTTCATCGACGGACTGAACCGGGACCAGTTCGCCTTTCTGGAAACGACCGTATCTACGGATGAAATAGACGTGATCGCCGGGGCTGTAATACCGCGCATCCTGCTTTTGGGCATTATCCAGATCGCGCCCCTGATAAAGCGTGACCGGGACATCCTTACCGAGCATTCCCTCTTCCTTGAGCCGCTGGCGCACCGCCGCCAGTTCGGCGAAGCACAAAAGAACCTGAAAAAGAAGTTCAAGCGATTCTATCAGTTTGGCTTCACTGGGACGCCGATCTTCCCCCAGAATGCCCTTGGGGCAGAGACGACGGCCAGCGTGTTTGGTCGCGAGCTGCACTCGTACGTCATCACCGATGCCATCCGCGACGAGAAAGTACTGAAATTCAAGGTGGATTACAACGACGTCCGCCCACGCTTCAAAGCCATTGAGAGCGAACAAGACGAACAGAAGCTGAGCGCAGCAGAGAATCGACAGGCTTTACTGCACCCAGACCGCATCAAGGAAATCTCTCAGTACATCCTGAACAATTTCAACCAGAAGACGCACCGCCTGCAAGTCGGAGCTAAGCGTCCCGTTTATTGCCTTTGCTCTGTCGGTAGTGCTCACCATGATTACTTCTCAAATGGTTAAACGCTTACATGAAGGGCAGATCGAGTAATCGTATACATTTACAAGTCTCGGGTGCCCCTGAGTGGGTCATGCGTATTTTCCTGCTGGAAAATGGCCATATACGTGAGCTTCCCCCCGTACGCGGTGGGGGCGAGGTCTATTACTTCAGCGACTTCGATTCGGACGGCAGGCTGGAGTTTGTAAACGAGGAAGGTCATTCCGGCAGGGTCGATGGCACCGTGCCGCAGTCAAAGAGGGTCTATATGTTCGATGGAGCGCGATACAGACCGACGAGGTGAAAACCTCTTGATCGTACCGCCGGTGAGGGTGTGTTTTTTTGAGGTAAAAAAAACGAGCCCGAAATTAGCTGAGCTCGTTGGAATATGCGGGGATCTGCTTTAAACTCTTTGTGGGGATTGGCCGTTTTTGATGGCCTCGAAGGTTTCCTCTACGTCCACGCCGGGTTTAAGGTAGATCGTGATGTTGCGCTTTTCGCCTCCGCTCAGCCGAACAGAGCGCTTTACTGATACGGTGTAGCCGAGCAGTTTGAGGTAGGTCCCGAGCCTTTTGTCGCTGGGCATCGAAGCAATCTGGGCAGCGGTATGTCGGGTGTGTGGGTCCGACTCGATCCCATGCTTTTCCTTCAGAGCCTGGAGGTACACAATGCGGTCGTTGATCCACGGCCCTTCCCACTCGCTGATCCAATTCTGCAACTCGACGGCCCCGGCGGGCATTGCTTCCTCGATCATCCTCAACGTGCCACGGGTGCGTGGGGCCTCGTATGTGGCCAGGAAGCTATCGCTCACCAAGTGTCCCATAAGGGCTGCGCGGAAGGCCGCTGGCTCTTCGCGAACCATCCGGTAGAGCCTGGGATAATAATCCGGGTTCTCCAGCACCCATGCCCGCAGTTCGTCCTTGCGGTTTACCCACTGGCTGGTCAGGACGCAGAAACGACGTTCGTTATCCGAGACCGGCAGGCTGTCGGAGTGGTTGGTGGCTGCGAGATAGTTTGCGGTGGCCCGGGCCTCACGGGGGGCCTTACGCATTTCGCGCAGGCTGATACGACGGTTGCCGATCAGGCTCTTCAACCGTTCCAGCGTGTCGTACTTGCGGACGTTGTCGAGCTTTAGCTCTTCGACAAAGGTCAGGCACTTCCCGTAGGCGGGGGAGGCGAACTTGTCTTCAAGGTTGCTGGACTGGAGGACGCCGACATTGGGCTCCCCGAGTGCCGCCTCCATCAGCTCACGGAACCAGCTCTTTCCGTCGCCCTGGACCCCGTACAGGATTACCATCCAGGGCCTAAGCTGGCCGGGGTTCTGGACGCACCACGCGAGATAATCCAGCAGGAGGGCAGCCTCTTGCTCATCGGAAAACAGATGGTTGATGTGTCCGACAATCAGTTCACGGGCGAGATCGACCCTGTCGGGAAGCGCGTCCTTGGGATACTGGACGGGCCGATACTGATTCAGTAGACGCTCCCCGTTCTCATGCACGAAGACCGGGCGTGCTTCAGCCGGGGCATACTCCCTGCCTGCCACTTCTGGACAACGCCGGATTGTATAGGTGCTCGGGGACTCGGTCGAAACCTTGTCCCCGTTACGGACGACCGGGCGGTCACTCGCATACTTGAGGTCGAAACCTCTGCGCGTGCGGGCAGTCCCGCTGTGGACATCGACGATCTCATCGGCCACGGAGTCGTAGACATACCGCTGCCAGTGTGGCCAGTCCTCAAGGTAGCGCGCCTGATACTCCTTCCACCGATCAGGTGAGCACCGCCGGGCAAGGGCTTCCGCTGCTTCCAGCGGAGTATCGCGCCGGTCCTTAACGAGAGCCTTAAGTTGCAGGCGGTCTTGCTCGGAATCCCATTTTTGGGTAAGGGCTTCGAGAGCCTGCTCCGCCGTGTGACCATTCGCCTGAAGGTAGTTGGAGAGCGCCCCGCAGAACCGAATCCACTCGTCATGAGTCCCCACGGTGTCGGAGATGATCTCAAGCAGGAGCCTGCCCCGTTCTAAGGCCTGTGCGCTATCCGCTGTGCTGGCTGCCAGCGGTGCCGCCTGTTTCTGCGGACACGGAATCTGGACGGAGGGCAAGGGCGTTGCCTCCCCGTTGATGTAGATGTCACGGTCGTAGCTGTAATAGCAGAGACGGTTGATGTTCTTGCATGAGGTGTCGATCTCTAGCTGGTAGGTGCCCCGGTAGTACGCTTGGACTTGCGGGAAGTTCTCAGTCCAGGAACGCTGCGGGAATGGGATGTAGTGAAGCACCTTGAGGCCGTTCCCCGAGGGACTCAGGAAACAGGCCAAGGTATGCGGGTCTGCTACCAGTCGCTCCCTTGCGGAAGAAAGCTGGCTCTCGCTCAGATTGTCGATGTCCACGCAGATCAGGCCGTTATGGCTGGCCTCGATCTCCTCCTTGTTGTTGGTCGAGCTGAAACCGCTAAACACGAGGACAGGTAACTGGCCCTTAAGGGACCGTCTCTGCTCCTTATCACACTGGGTGCGAATCTGCTTAATCTGGGGCTTTAAATCGCGCCCCTGGTAATCGCGTCCTTCCCGGATTTGCTCAAGGGCATCTCCGAGCGACAGCTTTGTCATATTGTGCTGGGCCGCGTGTGTAAGCGCCGCCCCGATTTTATTTTCTGGCAATGACTTGCCATCAGTTGTATTTGTTTTTATGTCTTTGGATCTTTATTTCGTTTTACTCGCTGCGGCCCTTGACCGTCCTTCGATGAGGGTGTTCATGTTCCTCCTTTCGAATCGGGAAAGTCAACTAGGTGCTTTACGAGCAGGAGGGGCATATGTGGGCATTTTCTTGAAATGTCAATCTTTTTTTGGAATATTAATCTTTTTTTAGCCTCACGTCCCCCTGTCCCTTGATTGTCCCCTGGTATTTTTCAAGCAGGGGACACCCGCTAGCCATGATGAATAAAGGGATTAATGGCTTTTTGTCCCCTCGTCCCCCCTTTCTGTAGCATGACAAGATATATATTTGGATACCAAGAGGAGGAAGAGAAGGAGGAGAGAAATAAACGAAGCTAAAATCATCGGGGGACAGGGGACACAGAGGACAATACGGTTAAAGCCGAAATTCGGCTCTGACGCTCAGGGGGGGGAAATACAAGAAACATTACCTGCTCCTTTCCCGCTGCCAGTGCCCATTCTTGGGCAGCTCTATCCCGCCCGATCAATGTACTCCCCGCAAGCGACCAAAGATCCACAGGTAGCCTTTTATCTGAGGGATGGAGTTTGGCAGTAAACTACCTGTCATAAATGTATGGACTGGGCGTACGATTGTATGCTAAAAGCATCCATCTTGAATTCCCTCGAACAAATTTTTCCGAAAGCCAGGGCTGAGTTACTGAGGCTGCTTTTTGCGGACTCGGGCCAGTCGCTGCACTTGCGTGACCTCGCGCGATTGAGCCATTTAGCGGTTGGCACCATTCAACGGGAAATCGCCAACATGCGGGAGGCTGGTCTTGTGCTTGAGAAAAGAGACGGCAATCGGCTCTATTTCAGGGCAAACCCGGAGCATCCCCTGTACCCCGAATTACACAGTATTGCACTGAAAACAACCGGCTGGCTAGCGCAACTGACAGAAGCACTGAGACCCGTTGAGGGCATTGACCTTGCGTTTGTCTACGGTTCCTTTGCCTCCGATACCGCCACTGCGCAAAGTGATATTGATCTTCTGGTGATCGGCTCCGTTGGCTTGCGTCAACTGGCTCCCCGTCTCCGGCCACTGTCGGCAACGCTCGGCAGGGAAATCAACCCCAACGCGATCTCTCCTCAGTCCTATGCAGAGAAGTTGCGGGCGAGGGATGCCTACATTACGGACGTGACAACCAAACCCAAACGGTGGATTATTGGCAGCGACGATGAGCTTGCAAAGTTGGCATAAAAACGGGTGGTTGCGGCCTCATGCAACAAACCGTCAGCAAATTGCGGACTTGTTGGCCATCGTTGAGCGTGACTTGGCTGACGCGCAAACAGCAAGGCTCAGTTCCGACTGGCAGTTCGGCATCGCCTACAATGCGGCCTTGAAGCTCTGCACGATCCTTCTCTACGCAGAAGGCTACCGCCCGGAAAAGCATCTGGCACACTACCGCACCCTACAGGCATTGCCGCTGGTGCTGGGAACAGACCGAAAGGATGACGCGGATTATCTGGACAGTTGCCGCAGTAAGCGAAACACCGTTGAGTATGATGTCGCCGGACGCACAAGCCCGGAAGAAACCAAGGAACTGATTGCGTTTACCCTTGAGTTGAAAGAGGCCGTCCTCAAATGGCTTCGCAGTAGGCATCCCCATTTGTCTTAGTGGCCTGAATCGCCCGTCACCCGGTTCTCCTTTCCCGCTGCCAGTGCCCATTCTTGGGCAGTTCTATCCCGCGCTTGAGGCAGCGTTTGCGGATAGCCTGGTCTGACACCCCGAGATCATCGGCCAGACGAGACAAGGGCTTTTCCCAGACCAGCACCTTGAGGTCCGAGTCGGAGGGCTATACGACGCCGTGGATGATCCCTCGTCAGGTGCGTTATCTGTACTGCGATATCAGCTTGAAAACAACGTTGCATTTCAAGTGAACATGACTAGAGTACCCGGCAATGTTTGAATACGACCCCAACAAGAGCCAAGGCAACAAGCTCAAGCACGGCGTTGACTTTGTAGAGGCTCAAGCGTTGTGGGAAGACAGAGATGCAATTGTCGTTTCAACCTCTCATACGTCCGAACCTCGCAAGGCCCTGATTGCTCGCCTGAAGGGTAAGGTGTGGATCGCGATTTTCACGATGAGAGGCCGAAAAATCCGCATTATCTCAGTACGCCGAGCCAGAACAAACGAAGAAAGACACTATCATGAAAGCCAAGAAAATCTCAGTTGAGGAGTTTGACCGCCGTTTTGATGACGGAGAAGACATCAGCGAACACTTGGATTGGTCAACCGCCCGTCGCCTGCATGGAGGCAAGCGCGAAGGGGCAGGACGTAAATCCAGTGGCCGTCACCCCTATACGATTCGATTGAAACCGCAGATTCACGCAAAATTCCAGCAACGGGCGAGGAAAAAGGGCATCAGCCTCTCGGAGTACATTGAGGAACTCGTAAAGGATTGAAGATTCAACCGGGAGTCGGTAGAAGTTAATCCAAGCTTGAAGACAGGGGTCGTTTCAAATCGAGAATTCTAGTAAAAATATAGTAACGTCGCCTTCAACCTCCTATAAATACTGCATCGACGTGAGCTTCCCAAGCTTGAGACGAGGGTTCGACTCCCTCCGCCCGCACCATCCCATTTTAAGCCTAAATCACTGACAAATAGGCAGTTGAGCCGAAAGTTCGACTTTTCAGGGGAGATGCAAAATTGACTGAAATGGACCCGAATGGACAGAAATCCTAGTGACTTCTAGTGACCCCCGTCCTCTAGTGACTTGTCATTTCTGTCAGGTTCGATTCAATGAACCCCGTGAACGAAACCCCACCTCAGTTCAATCCCCGTCAACTGACCAACGGCAAATGGAAGGCCCGGGTCCAGATGCCGACGACCCGCCTTTCCGATACGGGTAAGCGCATCTACGCTCAGCGGGAAAAGACGTTCGCAACCAAAGGCGCCGCAGAGGCTTGGGTACGGGCCCAGAAGCAGATCAACGTAGAACTGGGTGCCAGCGGAAACCTCACCCAGATCGAGCTCGCCGAGTACCGTGAGACAAAGGCGATGCTTGACGGCGCCGACCTGCGCGAAGTGGCCATATTCTGGATCGAGAGACACCCCAAAGCCCAGGAGATCACTTTGTCCGAGGCGCTCAAAGAGTATGAAGACAAGGCCTATCCCGATTTCCAGGGGACGACTATCGCCGGGAAAAAGTCCATCCTCCGCATGCTCAACGAGGCTTTGGGCAGCCTTGCCATCCAGGACATCACCCCCGAGCTGCTTGAAGATCTACTGGATGACCTGCCATTCTCCGAGACAACCTTCAACAACTACCTGCGCGGCTATAAGACGTTTTTCAAGTGGTGCACCAAGCGGAAGAACCGCTTCATCGCCAACTCGCCCGCCGAAGCCCTTGAATACAAACGCGAAGACGCCCCAGCCAAGGAATTTCTGAGTGTGTCTGATGTTAAGGCCCTTTTCCGGGAAGCGGAAAAGAAAGACCCCGGACTCATCCCCTGTCTCGCGCTGGCGTTCTTTGCCGGAATCCGGGCAGAGGAAATCAAGCGTCTCGCCCCGGAAGACATTCACTACGACGACAAGGCTATCAATATACGACCTGAGGTAGCCAAAAGGAAACGCAAGGGTCGCCCGTTGCCCCGCTACATTGAGCACCTACCGGAAGCCCTTTGGCTCTGGCTGAAACCCTTTGTGGACAGCAACAGCGTAGTCCAACTGGACAGGCATAACCTCGATCGCCGCCGCCATCGGCTTTGCGTAAGCGCTGGCATTAACTACCCCCGCAACGCAGCCCGACACAGCTTTGCCACCTACGGGGTCGCTTTCACCTCCAACCCCGGCAAAGTCTGCGGCTGGACCGGACACCGCAGCCAACAGACATTGGAGGAGTTTTACAAGGGCCTGACTCCTAAGGCCACAAGCAAAGCCTTCTTTGCCCTGACCCCATCCAGGTCCAAATATGAGCTGAAGGACAAAACCAGCGCTCCCGTCAGCAAAGCCGACTGGCCATCGCCCAAAGAACTCGCGGACATGGTCAAAAAGCAGCCCGTTACCCATATTGCATGCGCACTGGGCGTCTCAGATCAGGCCGTGAGAAAACATCTGAAAAAGCTGGGGCTGAAAACGATGCCCAGAGGCTACTGGGCTTCCCAAGCATCCACTTCCTCGCAGAGCTAGCAACTCAATCCCGCAGGCTTTCGTCCTACCTGCCCCAGCGGCCTCACCCCTCCATGAGCTCGTCCAACTCCGTTTTCTTAAAGCGAAACGTCTTCGTTCCCTCCACCAAATAGCCGCGCAGTTCGCCCCTCTCGCGCTTTCGATCAATCGTTCTTGTAGATACGCCGAGGTAACGAGCAGCTTCCTGACGATCCAGCCAGACCTTATGGTTCATCCCTGAAGCCTGTTGCAGCGACTCACTGCTTTGCACCAGTGCCTTCAAGGCACCCTGCATAGCCAGCTTCTCATTTCGCTCTGCCTCGACCTTGGCACCCTCAACCGCCCGGGCGTCATCCTCTGCTGACCACGCCCGAAAGAGCTTCCGCACCTCATCGCGGTCAACGGCCTCATTGTAAGCCAGAATATCTTCCGGGCTCACTCGATGCTCGAACGGATATGGAGGTGTGAAATTCTGCGCAGCCATGCACGATAAAAATGCAGAGCAGCGGCGAGAACCGCAATGAGAATCCACTCCCCCTCCCCTGCGCAAAAAGCCCTCGACCTGCGTTATATATCCGTGATAGCGGGACGATCTCGCTATCAGAAGCCCGGCAGACACCGACCCGTCGCCGGGCTTTTTCGTACCCACACGGTCACATTCGAAAGGATTCCTCATGGCTATCACCCTCGAAGCCAACTACTCGAAGAAGCTGGGCCTGCCGCAGTTCTCTTCGCACCAGTACTCGATCACGGTCCGCACGGAGGTTAACGACCTCGCCCACATCCAGCAGGCCAGCACGCACCTGTACCAGCAATTGCAGGAGGCGGTGGACCGGGACATCCAGGAGACGGGTTTTTTGCCTGTATCCGGCTCATCGATACACGAGCCGACACGCTCGCCACTACGGGCAGACCCCAACCGCCCGGCCTTCATCCGACAGAGTTCGCACCGATGGGCTTGTTCGCCCAAACAACAGGCCCTGATCGAGCGGATGATGAAGGAGCACGGCATCACAACTGATGCGATGGAAGAGTTAGCCCAAAGCCGCTTCCAGACGCCCCTCCCCCGCCTGAACAAGATGCAGGCCTCCGGGCTGATCGACGAACTGATCGGCACCTACGGCTCTGCCAAGGGGAGGAACCGGTCATGATTCAGCCGCTGGAACACGATCGCAACGGCCAGCAGCCCTCCACCGATGGCTTGCTTGACCACATCTCGGCCAGCACGGTCAAACTCTACCTGACCTGTCCGCTGAAGTTCTGGTACAAGAAGGTCCTGAAGTTGCCCGAGCCTGTCTCCCCCAGCCTGCACCTGGGTAAGGCTGTCCACGCCGCCTTGCAGCACTTTCACCGCGCTCGCTGGCGTGGGGAGTGCCACGAGCGGTCGACGGTTATCGAGGCCTTCACACAGGCGTTTAATGCGCCGGAGGAGACCTCTGTGTATCCGGATATGGATACGCGTCAGACCAACCACGACAAAGGCATCAAGATGGTCGAGGCCTATCTGGACTCCGAGCACGGGCAGATGACAGAGCTTCCACTCGGTGTCGAAGTCCAACTGGAGGAGGACCTGCCGGTGCTTCCCAGCCCGGTTTTGGGCTACATTGACCTGGTTCGGGTGGGCAATGTGCCGGTCGATTACAAGACCTGCGCGAGCACCCCAAACGTCCAGCTCGAAGCCTTCCAGCACGAGGTACAGCTCACGCTCTACCAACTGTTGATCGAGTCGGCCACGAGCGAAAAGGTCGAGGGACGCGAACTGGTTTTCCTCGTCAAGACCAAGGTCCCGAAGGTTATCGTGCACCGGTTGGAACCGGCGAGCGAACGAGAGAAACAGCGTGTGCTGGACATCGCCTGCGCGGCGGTGGACGGCATTTACCATGAGCGGTTTCATCCGCAACCGGGCATGCACTGTGCCTGGTGCAGCTACCGCTCGCAGTGCGCAAAATGGACAGGAGGGGCGCGATGATCCAGGCCATCCTCATCACCGTGATCAGCGTGGGCGCGGGCATTTTTATGCTCAACGAGCACGACGAGCCACCCTCCCCTCCTCCGGTCGAGCAACCCGTCCTCCTGCCACTGGCCCATGCCCTGTACTGGGTCGGGGGCTGCTCGGTCGCCTGTTCCCTCATCTGGGGCAGCAGTATCGTGCGGGCCGCCAGGTATAAGCACCTGAGCCCGCCGCGCTCAAACAGACGCAAACACAACAGCCTGCCTCACCATGAATGCCGTCCTTAAGCTCGTGCTCATCGCGCTGACTGCCTACAGCGTCGGCACGCTGGTGGGGCCGGTGGCCATCGGGGCCGTCAACGAGGCCAAGGAAACGCTCAGCCCGTTCCTGGTCATCTCCGTGGCCATCCTCATCGGATCCATCGGTTATGCCGTGGGAGCGGTGAGACGTTCGCCCTTCGTCCCGGAATACCCCGAGTACGAACGGGACCGTGAGCGCTACCGCTGAGCCTGATCTGTCATACCCGGCCAATACAGCCCCGCCTCGATCACACGAGGCGGGGCTTTTACTTTTCCCAAACATCGGAGGCTATCCCACCTGCCCATTCGGTGCGGTAACAGGGACTGGGCACTCCCATACCCGATTACGACACCACTGCCTCTCGGGCCTGCATTTATCGAGCATACAGGCGAATCAGCATTTTCCCAAAACTACGAAAACAGGACGTTTTTCGTAGTTTTCAAAACCACAACCTCAACGCATCAACACCATGATAACAGACACCATTGAACCTGTCTCCCCCGCAGCTCCCCAACGCTGCAACCTGCTCCTGCACTGTGGCAGCCATGCCGTCAGCCGGTGCGACCTTGCCCAGATCAAGACTCCCCGGGCAACCTCCACCTGGAAGCCGATCCCGCACATCGGGTTGTTACAAGTTGTCGAACGTACCTTGCTCGAACAAGGCTTTACCGTCGCAGGCCAAGCCCACGGCCTCACCCATGACAACGCCCGCTACTTCGGGCTACTCGAAGTCGACGCCCCCGTATCGGGACTTGAATACACCTATGTGGTCGGCGTCCGCAACAGCCACGACCAGCGTTTCTCCGCCGGAGTCGTTGCCGGGAGCCAGGTTTTAGTTTGCGATAATCTCTCGTTCTCAGGAGAAATCCAGCTGGCCCGTAAGCACACTCCGCGCATCCTGCACGATCTCCCCAGTCTTGCCAAGGAGGCGGTGTCAGGACTCAGGCATCACTGGGACCGACATGACCGCCGGGTGGATTACTACCGTCGCATCACGCTTCAGGATCGCACGGCTCACGACCTGATTGTCCGCGCCGTCGATGCCGGTGTCATGGCCAACAGCACCATCCCCAAGGTCCTGCACGAGTGGCGTCAACCCCGGCACGAGGCCTTCCATCCCCGTACCGCCTGGAGCCTTCAGAACGCCTTCACCGAGGCCCTCAAAGGCAACCTCAACCTCCTGCCCACCCGCACCCACCGCCTCCACCTGCTCCTCGATAATGCCCTCGGCCTGAATTGAGCGGGACGATGGAGACTGCCACCCATCCTGCGCAAGTAGGGACGCTCTCAGCAGTGCAATCACCCATCATGTCAACCATGGTTTACACCAAGAAAAGCCCCTGCCGTCCCGCCTTCTCGCGCTGGGCACGGGGGCTTTTCTTTTAGCTGAGAGTTCGAGGACAATTAGAAACGATATGTCAGAGCAGGTAGCGAACTCTGTAGTTCATCGTATCCTTTATCCAAGCTCAGAAACGATAGCCAACGTATCGCCCGCGAGGGTCAACGCACGAGGATAAAGGCACCGTTTTTTACCTGCTTCCCCTCGGGGGTAGTCACGACGATCAGGAATTTCAGCTTCTTGCTGACTTCAGTGCTCTCGGGGTGCACGAGCACGACGTAGCGCCCGGGTTTATCCTCGTCCGGCACCAGCTCATACCACGGAGCATCGTAGCCATCGGCATTTTTTTCGATTGAGATGCTATTCGCCGGATCCGTCGTTACATAGATCTCTTTATTCTCGTTGGCGGCCCCTTTTCGCCAGATGAGAATTCTGGGCGCGATGGTCATCAACTTGGGGATATTGGCCTCCAGGACAAGACGGGTGATCGGGTGCCCAGGCATATCTGCGTTCACCGTCAGCACCTTACGTTGTGGTCCGGTACGGTCACCGAGGGTAAAGATGGCCTTGATCTCGCCGGATTCGCCCGGCTCGTAAGTCTTTTTTTCCAGCTCAGGCACCGTGCAGCCGCAGTTGGAGTGGATATCCAGAATCGTCACTGGCTCATTCCCGGTATTCTTAAAGGCATATACCCCCACGGCTTGCTCCTGCCCCACCTCCACCGGCACAGTCAAACGCGTATGCTCCCACCGAAGCCCCGCATGCGTGAGCAAGGGTAACAGCGATATGCCAGCAACAACTCCTAGAATATAGCAACAGCAACCCATATAAATCAATAAAACCAAAAGACATATCTATAGGAAAACATCAGCACAATGTCAGTCACATTAATCGGATCGGCTCTATTCAGGCACGAACCATTGGGCATATAAATAAATATCAACAAAGTCTTCATTGTCACGTCTTGTGGAAAAGTAAAGGCGAGAATTTTTCACTTTAGAATATTCAATAGAGTCTACTTCATATAGGCGTTCATGCTTAATCAAATGAGCATCCCACCAATCCAAGCTCGATCTAATCTTCTGTTTACCCCATCCAGCTTCACCCAATGAAATCATTCGATCCCCAAGCTTTATTTTAAAGTCACTAAAGACATCTTCGCTCATCTTAAGATGCATATAGACTGAACATGATGAGCTTCGTTTTTCGTAGAAAAGATCCGCATTTAAAATCTTGGTTTCCTTTGGAAATTCAAAATTAAATTTATGTTCCAAAACGCGTGTAACTTGTGCAACATCGCTCACGCGCTGAGCCAAGCAACCACACAGAATCAAACATAGAACGGCGGCACAAGGCCTTGCATCTATTTTAATTCGCAGCAAACGGCCAAGCTTTTGTACCGCCATCCGTAAGTACCTTTCCATTCGATACAGGAAACTTAATATCATCGGAGTTCCAAACTATTATAATATTAAAATCTTGGTATGTTTTAAATCCTGAAGGATATACACTGCCACCGCTCCGCAATCTACGACCGACCCAGTCAGCCCAGCTTGACTCTGGATTATCAGCTTCATGTGGATCAAAAACATCTGTAATAGTATGAAAATTATGCCTCATTGTTATTGCGCAGTTAATTCGATCAATTTCATATCCTCCGCGTATTACATAGTCAATTCCGTTTAGAGTTGCCGTGAGGGAGAATGATCTGTTTAAATTTATATGTATCGTACCTGAGCTATACTGCCCACTGCTACGATTCCCATCCCAAGCCTTTTGGGCTTCTTTTTGCATTGCACTCTGCGCTTCGACTCGAATCGCACCGAGGCTCTTCATATATTCTCCCCAATACCCACCAAAGCGTCCAAATGTATCATTACCGTTAGGCTCGGCCCAGTGCCGCAGTAGAGCAGCAGCAACGGCTTCATCTGTTAGCATTCCGAGTTGGTCCCATCCATTCACTCCATTATTCCCAACGAACACGTATAAATTCATCCCACCCTCTTCCTCAATCGGGTCCCTTGAGAGCCAACGCCCCATTCCGGGAGAGTAGTAGCGGTAGCCGTAGTAGAGAAGGCCTGTTTCGGGGTCGGTGTATTTAGTGGAGAAGCGGTATGTGAGAGCATCGGCGGCGCTACCGGTCGCACGCAGGGGCTCACCGAAGGGGCCATACTCGAACCGCGCAGCGACTTCGCCACCGGCGGCGTCCACATAGGCCATGACATTGCCGTTGCCGTCGTAGGCGGGATAATAGGTGCCCGCAGAGGAGCCGTTCGACACGTTCACGGCGAGCAGGCCACCGACGCCGCCTGCGCCCTGTAGCGATCCGGAGAGGTCGATCCCCCAGGCATAGGTGCGAGAGCCTACCTGCACCCCCGAAACATCATAGTCCAGCTCCGCCAAGAGATTCCAGTCATCATACAAGAAGGCAGTAGTTGCCGCAGGAGAGGTTTCCCAGGTCGACGTCGTATCGCTCCAGTCGTAGACCTCCTTCTTCACTCGGCGCCCCTGCGAGTCATAGGTGAAGGTGAGCTTCTGGCCGGGTAGCCCGAGGGAAATGGCTGTGGCGGTCGGCTCCAGCGTAACGAGGCGATTTTCACCGTCCCAGGCGTAGAGCCAGCGCGAGTCAGACTTCAGATTCCCATCGTCGTCGTAGGTGAAGTTTTCCGGATTGGGCGGCAGATAGGCCCGAGTCTCGACCTCGGCCACAGCATCGGTGCCATTGGCACCCTGCCCGGCATAGGTGCCCACAAGCAGGATGTCCTCATAGCGGGCAGCATCTGGGGCCTCCCCCGAAGAGTAATCCAGCAACGCCTGATAATAATCCCCCGTACGGGTAGCGGCCTGAGCGTTTGCGGTGACGGTCGCATTAGCGTTGGCCATCCCGAGCACGCCCAGTACACGCGGCACCGAACGGCTGCCATATTGATTAAGTGCATTGGCACCATTGACACCGGTCGCATCCGTGCCGGCATAGTACTGCTGCCGTCGAGCGGCATTTCCATCGCGCC
Source organism: Ruficoccus sp. ZRK36 (assembly GCF_019603315.1). Taxonomy (NCBI): domain Bacteria; kingdom Pseudomonadati; phylum Verrucomicrobiota; class Opitutia; order Puniceicoccales; family Cerasicoccaceae; genus Ruficoccus; species Ruficoccus sp. ZRK36. The sequence continues at coordinate 1,002,994 of NZ_CP080649.1, read as the reverse complement.
CCGCCGCGGAGCGGTTGCCGATGTCATCAAAGCCGTAACTAAAGGTGTAACCAGGAACAATCTGTCCGCCGGGTAGAGACTTCGTGGCGCTGACCACCTGCCCGAGTGCATCGTAGCCGTAACGCCAGTACTCGCCATTACCGCGAGTCGCGTAGGTCCGCTGATTGGCCATGTTGTAGGCGTAGGTCATTCCAAGCTCCTGATGGGGCTGCCCATAGCTCAGGCTCCTTAAGCGTCCAAGATTATCGTAATCTTTCCCGACAGCAAGCACTTCCGCAGAACCCTGAGTCTGCACCACAGAGTCAATCTGGCTGGTCCCCTCCTTGTAGCCGTAGGTAGCCGTGTGAGTCTCTCCCCCCTGAGCAAAACTGACCGTACCCAAACGTCCCGTGTTGGCATCATAGCCATACTCAACGGCGTGCATACTACTGGCCCCGTCGGACACCGAGACGCTACTCAGGCGCGAAGCATCATCGTAGTCGTGATTAACCACAAAACCATCCCAAGGCTCGCCACTCGCCGAATATGTCTCAGACACAACCCTTCCGGCATCAAAGCCAAGTATACGCGTCCCTGACGCATCGCTGACCTGGCCTGCTCGGCCTGCACGATCAAACTCTGAGTAGGTGACTGAGGCCGTGACACCATCTCCATAGGAAATACTGGTCTGATAGCCGTAGAGAGGGTCATAGCCATAAGTCGTCACGATACCTCGTCCACCCGTACGGGTTTTCAGTCGTCCCGCATTGTCATAGGTGACCGTGTCCACGAAAACTGAGCCACTTGCAAAGTTAGTCGGTGTTTAGGAAAAATTCAGAGTATGAAAGGCAACCGATGCATACATCATACAATCAGACGTCCTACCGCTGGGAGTAAGAGTTTTGGGTGCAGCAGGTCGACAAGGCCAAACAGCAGGAAGAACTTCAAAAATGAGTTAACGAGCGTAGAGAGGAGGCCTGACACGCGCGACTGAAGCAGAGTCAGCGTTATTGGTTGATGATTGAGAATCCTGCTGCGTTTTTACCGAAGTCTAGCTCCAGTAGCCGGTAACATCCATTGCGGTTTGCTACCGTTTGATCGCTCAGACTTCCTTTTGCCTGCTCTGGACCCCACCGCACACTCCAGTGGAAGCCTAAGTACTCAACGCTAAGCAGTCCATCCGTCAGCACGACATGACTCTGCGAGGAGCCATCCGTGACGATAATCGGGATCATATAAGTCAGATGCTCCGTTGAGGTGTGATTCACCGTTACTGATGCGACAACATCAAGTGCGCCCGGTCTCAGAGTCAGAGTTTCGTCAACTTGGCTCGCGCTGGGGGCATGCTGATAGTGGATCGCGAACGCGACCGCTTCCGGGCTCTCTGTGAGTATCTCTAGCTCATAAGTCAGGTCGGGAGTTCCCAGAGACGCGAGAGAAAGTGTTCCAGTCTCAGTCGTCCATTTAGGAGCAAGAGCTGCGGGTTCATCGGTAGCCTTTTCCCCTGAAGCGAAGCTGTACTGCGGATGAGCCGAAAAGGGCATCCCCAACACCATTTCCACCGGAGTTCCGGCGAAGAGCAAACGTCCGATACCCGTAGCATCATAGTGTGGGTCTGCGCTAGTGTCGATCTCTACGTAGGTATCGCCACAAGATGCGAAAATCTTGTGAAAAGCATCCTTAAGTTCAAAGACGTATCCTGAGTGTCCAGACGGTGGTACAGACTCGGAGATCGACTCGTCGGCAAACAAGGCTGCCAGTCCGTAGAACGAAGAGCACAGCAGAGAGTAAACCGAGTACTGACCATAACCGTCGATACCGTGACGCGTGTCTGGGTCAAAGCCGTTTTTCAAATGGCGTGGGGGAGTCATCTCCATCAGCCAGCGTTGCGTGACCCTCCCGCATCGGTGGGCTTGAGCTTTGAACGCACCAGCCAAGCGCGGATTGCTATCTTTGTAGCCTTGAGCCTCCAGTTCAAAAATCGCGCTAAGGATTGCTTCCTGGAACTGGAACTGGCTGGAGCGCCCCCCATAGGGGGCGTACCCGTCCGTGCTCGTAAACAACAACGCGGTCAGCGCACCCCGGCGCTCCAGCTCTTCCAGCGTGGGGCGTAGTGGTGTGTCGAGTCCGTAGGCAAGTGAGGCACAAAATTGCAGTCTGGTCGTGATGTCATAGGTGATCGGATCCCCAGGGTCGCGGTACATGCCATACTCGGTCATGTGCTCAAGCTGCGGCTCCATATAGACATTGAAAAAGTCGGCGCCCCAAAGAAAGCGATCATCCGAGGGGCCGAGTCCGGCTAGCTCTCGCATTCCTTCTCCGGCAGAGGAATAGACAACCCAGTTGTGCAGTTCTTTCAATTTTTCGCCATGAGCGGGATCGACACACTGGTAACTACGTTCGCCGTCGACTGCCCGCAAATCATCTCGCCAGGCTGCTTGCAAATCTGGAGGCGCGATACCTTCCAGACATTGATCGGCGGTCATTAGCTCTCGCATCCAAAAGTCTGGTGACATATCGCGAGCCGTACCGTCACGCAGTCGGCGGCAACAATAAGCCATGGATCGGCAAACGATGTCCAGATATTCCTGACAGCGTCCAAACGAAATGAGAATGGCTGCCGAGGATACAAAACGTGAAGTGGTTTGGTTCCATTCTTCCCCCGTCACCGGGTCAATGACCGCGCCCTCTTTGTTTACCCACTCGACCGCCATGCGTACGATACGTTCGCAATTATCTAGATATAGCTCACGGTCATAGCCGCTCGGTTGCCACGTGGATGCGGAACAGTTCTCTGCCAACAGAGATTCCACACGTCCTTCGAGGGGATAGTAAGATAGTCTATGCTCAGTGGCATTCATAGGATGATGCGAAAAGGGTACGATTTCGGCTCTGACCTGCCTACGCAAACTGTACCGCATTGAGAGTTAGTCTGAGCGAGTTAATGATGTGATATAGGGTTAGGTTGTAGAGGGTGTCAAGGCTTGGGCGGAATGAGGGCGTAGTTCGAGTGTAGCCCATGCGAAGGGGTCTGGTGCGGTTTCTTGGCTGCAAACTCCAGAGAGGTAGCAGTCCGAGTAAACGGCGCCCCCCCCTACCCCGAGGGAAGATGTCAACCATGGTTGACACTATTCCGAGCAGCCCCCTACCGTCGATGCACCCGGCTGCTGGGGACTTTCTTAGCGAGCTTAGAGGTGCTGGGCAGGTCGGGGGCGAGGAATTCGTGCACGTCCAGGCAGAAGGCGGCGGCGATACGCTCGACGGTGCTGACCCAGATTTCCTTTTTGCGGCAGGCCTCGATCTGCTGGAGGAACTTCTCTGACATGTCGGCCAGTTCGGCCAGCTCCTGTTGAGTCAGGCCGTGCTTCTGACGAAGTTCACGGGTTCGGCGGGCGACACGTTCAACGGAATCCATACCCCAGTGATTGTAGGGGAATAGGCTTGCCTTTGTTACCTGTGATCGCTGGGGTTGTGTTTGTGAATACGCCCCTCTCCTACTGGCCGGTTAAAGGTCTCGTACACTTGGCCCTGTGTGCACTTCTGATTATGTGCGTGCCCCCTCTGGCTTTCGGCGGGCCGGACGCGTTCTCCATCAACGAGACCTTGAACAAATCAGGCTATGAGCGCGACGACCTCTTTATCCTGCTGAAGCAGGACCCGACCTTCGCGTCATGGTGCCGCAACTACAGCCTGGACGATCCGTCGGTGTGGTCCTCGCTGCTGACGCGCCTGGAGCTCCGCAACGCGCAACTGATGGACAAAATCGAAGAGGCCCAAAGCATGAGCAATACCGGCGACATGAGAAGCTTTGTCAGCGGGCGGTCACTGAGCAAGGCAGACATACGGGCCCGAGGGGAGCAACTACTGAGAAAATCTCGTCGTGAGCTGGAGCAAAACGAGCGCGTGCTCAACGCGGTCAAAGACCTGCAAGGACGTCTAGACTCGCTGCGACACCGACAGGGCTTAACCGATCCCATGACCCTCGAAAATGCCGCCGGGCAAAGCATCGAGGGCTGCGTGGTGATGCTCGATGGGTTGGACGCGATCATCTACCGCAGCGGCGACCGGTACTACCGGATTGCCCTGTCAGCACTGTCCGTGGATACCCAGGAAACCATTTACCAAAGCGTGTTCGCTCAATGGGACAGACTCCCGTCAATCCCTGGACTCACCATGATGCCTAAAAACGAGTCCTCTATCGCCTACGACAACGCGTATGCCTATGTTCAGGACGACAAAGAGGGCCTGATGACAACGACGGGCATGCCCTCTATGACCTACGAAAAGTACGGAAAGGGCTTGCAGGAAATGCTGAAGGAGCGCGAGGAGGAGTTCGGAGAAAAGGTACGGTTTTACCTGAGCCAAATATCGATCGATCAGGAAATCACGGGCGATGGCTGGAGGGCCTACCTAGTCGAGGTCGGAGAGCAGCTGGTCTTCATCAGGACGCAAGAGACGGTGTTTTATACCCCCGGGTGGGCAGAACGGAATCTGGTCTACGCAGGACGTTCGGACCCCATCATGATGGCCGATGGCTCGCAGCGCACTTTTCCGATCATGCAGGAGGTTGCCGCTAAAAAGCTGGAGTGGCGCGATGACACCCTGCAACGGATCGACCGGTGCGAACAGAGGGCGAAGCTGAACCAACGGCGCATGCAGGTCATCAACGCCTACAAACAACAGCACACGATACCCGCCAAGGCAGAGGATGAGCCGACCGAGTCCAGTTAGCGCGGGCAGAGTGCTCCGTCTCCTGCTGGTGGGCGGGCTGGCAGGCATCAGTGTATCGTCCCTGGAGGCAGCGCGTGAACACTCGGAGGCGTTTTATCAGGTACGTGCGGCTACGCAGTTGAACGGCCAGACAGAGGTCGCCCTCCCCAACGACACCCGCTGTGACATCCTGACCGATACCTATGCCATCGAGGTGGACTTTGCTGACAAGTGGACCGAGGCCATCGGGCAGAGCCTGAACTACGCTGCTCAAACCGGACGACAAGCCGCCATCATCCTGGTCATCGAAAAGCCTGATCAGGAAAAATATCTGACGCGTCTGCAACAGGTCGTGCAGAGCTTCGAACTGCCGATACGGGTCATTCCGATCCGCCTGGGAAACGGGATCAACCTGTGCCCCAAGAAGCCCAACGCCCAAACGCCCTCTCAGCCTCTTTAAATGCGGCAAGCAACCCACCTAACCTTCGATGATTAAAACGCTCCCCAGCGCCCTCCTGGTGGCCTTCTTGACGTGCTTCCTAAGTGGCATGGCAACACCGACTGCCAGTGGGCATGAGATGAACCTGCAAAAAGACGCTGAAGGGTATGTCACAGAGATCCAAATCTCCCTGGAGGATCAGGTGCCCCTAACGATTCGGCCAAGGTATGCAAAGAGGTTGGGCGCGGACACCTGCCTGGAACTGCCCTATGAGCCTATGTCGATCTTCAGTCCCCTGAAACCCTGGGAACCGATACCTGTAGATGGGGTCCCGGCCTTGGCTGTTCTGGAGAGCGTAAAAACCTTTCCCGTGTCGGGTTCCCCTGCCTGGGTGATGCGTGTCTTTATCCTGCAAGCGGATGGGCCTAAAGAACTGCCCCCGATAGAGGGGACTGGAGAGGTGTATTACTTTTGGGACTTTGACGGTGATGGTTCCCTGGAGTTTGTGAACGAGGAAGGACATCAAACCCTGAACACAGGAATCCCCCACTCTCAGCATGTTTATATGTTCGATGGAGTACGGTACCGGCACACTGCCGATGGATGATCTGTCGAACGACAAGCATGGACGACATGGATCTACGTGTTTAGCTAAATATAAAAGACATAGAAAGACCTCACCAGTAAGGTGAGGTCTCTTTCTCTTTATATTGTTCAGATAAGAATTCAGGACATATTCAGTATATTCAATTCAGTAACACATTCAGTAATATTGGGGACATTCCTTAGGGACAGCCTTGAGGAAAAAATATGGCTTCCCAGGGACAAATCCGGAAGGATCAGGGACATTACACAATCTCGTTTTCACCCGTACTCTCCGTAGCTTCCTGAACAAGTTTTTTGGTACTTTCAGCGTACCTCACACTATCCAGATACCCGCAGAACAACCCATGGCATCGCCGAAAGTTGTACCGCATGCTGGGCGTCATCCATGTCGAATCCTCTGCACCATCAAACTGGAACCAGGAAGCGGCAAGGCCATCCTCAATAGACTCCTCTCCTTCTTCGGGGTAAAAAGTCTCCAGCCAATTTGGCCAAAAACGGTGCGTGATGATAGACTTTTCGTTCTCGAACTCCCCATGGTCTATTGCGGCTCGCAAACAAACAAGAAACTGAGGGCCGAGAATGCGAAGCTCAACCAATCGCCTGATTCTGGCCCGAGCTCGCTGCGTCGGTCGTTTCGCCGTGTCGGTAAGCCGCCCCAGGTTGAACAACAGGTGGCCAAATTCGATCGTGGATTCCACAATCTGATCGATTTCACCGTTCGTCTGATAGGTAAACGGGACAACGCCATATTTCTCGCGGCATATGTCTTTGCGTTTCGCTTCATCAACCATAGACCTCAGTTCGTCATATTCGTGCTCTTGCAACGCTTTATCGTTGCGCAGGCGAATTGCTCGATCCACGCTCAGAAGCACCTCCTCCATAACCGGGATATTAATGCTTCGATGCAGGGTATTCTTGCCACGAAAAATGTAGCGAGAGGTATAGAGCAGCCCATTTTTCTTCATGTCAGCATGGTACCGCTTCACGGTCTTTACGCTGACAGGCTTTTTGAGTTTCCTATTATACCGCTTCGTCAGGACCTCGTAGTTATCCGCATTCCAGAGTCTACCGTCATGCTTGATAGAGGATCGGCAATAGCCTGCTGCGGTACGGTCAAAGTGATAAATCAGGTCCCGAATGATCAGTGTGTATAACCCCTTGTTCGGTCCAGGAAGCGTTGCACATAATGAAACCAGAGCCTTGGCATATCGTTTTCGCTGACGGATCAACTCCTTGAAGTTGTAGGAATAAGGTGATGTGTAGTTCATGTTTTTTTTGTTAAAGGTTGCCCGCCAGGCATATTTCCACGCCTGACGGGCCATTGTGAGTTATCGTTCAGGACCTGACTTCCTTTTCTTTCAGGATCGCTTCCAAAACCTCGTAGACCTGAGTCAGATCACCTTTTTCTGCCATTGATACAGCTCGCCGCAGTTTGGCAGCGAGTCCCTCGCCTGACGAAGTACACTTATCGCTGGTCGATTGAGGGAGAAATCCCCGGAATATCGGCTTGCTCAGCCTTATCGGTGGCGTGTCATCCTCATCGATCATCAGATCGGTACCGAGCATCACAGCATCGTTCACCGGTGCCTTGTCCTCCATAGAATCATCGAGTTCAGGCCCCTTCGGCTTCTTGGACTTCTGCTTGATGGTTTTGACCGCCTTTTCGATAATCGGGTAAGGAATGGATGCCTTTTCCTCACCGATTTCCTCCGCAACGATATCGATCACCTCATCATAGGCACTGCCTTTGAGGCCACCGAAGAGCCTCAAGCCTCGCTCCGTTTCGATTAACGGCAGACCACGCGCGGCAAGCTTCGGAGAGATAATTTCCTTTGCTGCAACGGCATTGGCTACCAAGTAACCGTATTGACGCGAGAACCCATGCTTCAGTTCGCAGTACTCCTGGAAGCTTTTGTATTTTTCGCGGTAGAGTCGGTCGTTCTTGATCTTCAGCAGCGCATAGCCGACTTTCTCGAATACATGCTTTCCACGCTGAATACATTCCTCGCACTGCTCCAGCTCCTCGCGCTCGGCTTCATTGAGCTTATCCATAGGCAGAGCGGGCAAGGTGGACGTATTCGGACGCCCCTTACTCCGGTCGGGATACTCCGTGCCCGGACTATCCAACTCCTCTTTTCGGAACTCATGGAAGGCCTGCGGGAATTCGCGCACACGTAGCGTGGAGGACCATTCGTCCCAGTCCGCACCGTCCCCGTCCTTCAGCCCGAGCGTCATGCCGTTTTGTGATGGATTGCCGCCCAGTTGCTGCAGGTAGAAAGCCACGCCCTGCTCCTGACAGTGCGCACGCAGCTTTTCCACCCACTCAACCGTCAAGGCACGAGGATATTTGCCGTGCTTGCTTTCCCCTTCGAGGATGACCCAGTCGATGCTATCGAGATTCAGCTTATCCATCTCAATCTCGGCTGCGGGCATGAGGCATAGTGCCCGCATGGCTGCGTTGACGGCCTTGAGATCATCCAAGCGCTTCAGATTGACTTCGTCGACACGGGTGAGCGTCGTCATCACACAGACATTGGTAAAAAAACCGCCAATGCGTTCAGCGAACTTGCCCATCACATCGGGGCACATGGTTGACCAGACCCAGAGGTGTTTCTGGCCTGCTTCACTACGGATTGCCTGCTTCATTTCTGCTTCGAGAAACTCGAAATTCGCCTCATCGCTGAAGGCATCTCCGAGGTCACCGATGCAGATGATGCGGGCGAGCGGTACTTTCCATGCTTCATTTGCCGAGCGACAGCCAAGCAGGTCTGACAGGGCAGCAGCCTTACGGCCCCTGCCATTGAATTTGGTCACGCTCTCAAAGGTGGGAGCATATCCCTTCTTCGGCTTACGTTCCGGATTTACCAGGCTGTAGCCCTTCTTGAAATGCTGCATGGCAGCATGGCTAGTGATCCGCTCCTCAATTGCCCGATGGGCAGCAGCGGAAGAATGCTTCCCGTAATCGGCTTTCACCTTCGCGATAAATTTCTTGCGAAGGTGGTAGAGGTTCGTGGTGGTGAGTGCTTTGCTGTGATGCTCGCTGGGCGCTTCGATCGCATCGTAGGCTTCGTTAATCAGCTCTGCGTAGAGCTCGCGGGCCTGGCCTTCCGTCCAGTCGCCACACTGGGCATGAACGACCTTGTCGATGCTATCGAGGATCGTGTCGGCGGGAGCAAACAGTTCACTGTGTTTGCCGCCCATCATGGGATTCGCGGTGCTGTCGCACCAGGTCGGATGAGTTTCTTTACTCATGGTTTTTCTTATATTTTTGAGTTTTAGGCCGAAGTTGTTTCGACCCTTCATACCCGTTACGCATGAGCACCCGCACCCTGAGGGATTTTTTTGAAAAAAAGTTTTTAGGGCAGGCTCATCCCCCTACCCCGCATTCAAAATGCAAAGACAGCACGGCCCCGCAAATCCAGCATGGACACAGGCCTAAACACAGCAATACCCTCTCCGATCGATCTCGATCCGGGGGCAAAACTCAGTTCGCGGACAGGTAGCTGCCGCCAACTCTCAGGCTGAAGGACGTACCATCGTCCTCCCAGCTCACCCACCCATTCGGGGTAGGCTGAAGTCTCTGGAAAGCCCGCTCAGGGGCCGCGTACTCCTTATCCAACCACAAACGCCGGTGACGTTTCAATTTGATAAGCACGCGGGTTTTCGGGGTGATCCCCTTAACCACTCTGGCATCTTTCAGGTCCAGGCAGTAGCCGCCCTGGACCTCCGACCACTCCAACGGAAATTCCACCGCCTCTGACCTGCCACTGGCTAACGAAGAAAACTCAAGCGTGAGCGTATACTGCTTACTGCCATCATCCTTCAGACGCAGCAACACCTCGTCGATTGCTACGATGGCCCCGTCTTGTGAATCCATTGCGCTTTGTTGCGTCTGTATCTGCTTGTGCAGGTCCCAGGCCTCACTCGACAGAAAGCACCATCCGAGGGCATGGTCCTGATGGGTCAGGTTCAGCGAGTAGGTATCCCTGAGTTTCTCGGCTCGTCCAGTAGACCAAAGATAGCCCCCAACACCAGCCAGCACAACGATCACAAGCACGAAGCCCAATACACAGAACGACAGTGGGTGGCGGCGTTTAAAAATATTCATCCCCTCAAACAAACGCTGGCTGTGGACCGGGTTGCGCATTTGAGCGAGCATCTGCGTGGCATTGCGGTAGCGCTTATCCGGGTCCAGCTGCAGGGCCTTTTCCACGATCGGACGCGCCCCCAGGTAGCGCCCGAACTTCTCTGGTATCGTCAGCGATTTGGTCGTCTCGTCCTGCACACCGACCGGTCGCGTCCAGGCCGGGTAATCTCCGAGCATCAGCTGATAGTAAATCACGCCGACCGAATAAACATCCCAGGCATAGGAAAGGTATTCATCCGGCGGCATGTAGCCCTTGGTCCCGCGTCTGGGCGTACGCCCACCGACCTTCTCGCTTAGGACGCCCGCGCTCAGATCGAACAACACGGCCCCGTGCTGCGTGATCATGACATTGTTCGGGTTGACGTCGCAGTGGATAATCCCTGAGCGGTGCAGCTCGGACAGCCCACTGAGGATATCTTTGATGATCTTGACGATCTCCCGCGGGCGAAGCGCCTTCCCGGACTGAATACGCTCGGCCAAGGTATGACCGTGCAAATACTCCATAATGAAGACCGGGCAGCCATGGTGGTCGATCGAGGGGTGCACCCGCACCAAGTGCTCCGAACGATGCCGACGACTCAAAATATTATACAACTCGATCTCGTGCTCGAACTGCCCATAGGCATTCGCATCCTTCGGCACCTTGGCCGCATACTCCTGCCCGTCTGTCAGGTTCCTGACGCGGTACACCTCCGCGTCCGCTCCCTCCTTGATAAACTCCAGGACCTCGAAGTTATTGCCGATAATCTCTCCGGGGTCAAAAGCACCGCCGTCTCCTGCGATCAGGCCCTTCAACTCGTCGTCGGAAAAATCCATGACACCCTTAAAAATCCAGATCGAGGGTTTTCTTGTTCTTGGCCCGGTCCCAGACTGCCCCGGCCAGCTCGTACACATCCTCCGGGTTGTCGGACACCGTCAAGGCTGCCCGCCAGAGAGCCTGCTGACGGATGTAGGAGGCCACCTCGCTCTTGATGGTGCGCATCTCCCACTCGCCCATCGCCTGCACGCCGGACGAACGCTCCTGTCCGGACTTCAGTTCCTTATAGGCCTCATAGCGCTCGGACTGACCCAGCTCGGCATAGTGCTCGGCGGTCAGACGCATGGCCAAACGAAAGACTTCGTTCACCTCAAGCTCATCGATGCACTGGACGATTTGCGACTCCGAGTGCATGTGCTCCTCGTCCAGTTCGGACGCCACCAGCTTCCTGCGCTTACGCCAGTGGTCGAGCACATGACGGCGGATCCTGCTCTTGATCCAATGCCTCAGCCGTCCACGTATCGGGTCATACGTCGAGAAATAGTCCCGCCCGGGGTCCAGCATCAACAGGACTTCATTGCCAGCAAGGTCCTCCACCTCTGATAAGCCATCGCCATTGCCCGCATGCTTGAGCAAAAAGCTGGCGGCAACCCCTCTTAAAACCGGCTGATAGATCGCGGCGATTTCAGCAACACGGGCCTGACGTCTGGGATTATCCGGGCCAAGCAGGATATCGACCGTCGTACGGGTCGTCTCGGGGATATCACTGCGCGTGCTATTCATCGCTATCAGGGGGTCATAAAGATACGAAAACTCCCTTATCTCTATTTGGTTATTTCCCGTGGTCCATGAAAAAACACCCTAAAAAGTCCGTAATCCGACCAATGCGGAGGGTTGGGTGTCAACCATGGTTGACATTGCGGGAAGTATCCAATCGCCCCTGAACGCCCATGAATAAAGGGAAAAGCCGCTATTCGGCACCACTGGACCGGATAAAACCGAAAAAGAGGGGACCTACCACTACTGCTCATCATTGTCGTCCACGGGTGCCCCTTTTGCCTCGAAGGCGGCTTTGTCGGCGAGGGAAACGTGACCCTCGACCATGCCGTTGTCGAGGGGATCATCAATGCGGGCGGCGAGGTCGCGGAAGAGTTTACGGATGTCGATGACGCCGCCGATGAGGAACCACACGGTGGAAATAACCCCAAGCACGGCGGTGACCCAGAGGCTCGTGATGAGGAAGTACGTACTCCACCACTGCGTCGGCCAGGGGGAGATGAGATTCCAGACCAGCACGGCCCCGAAGCACAGCCCGAACTTGTAAACAATCGCGTAGCCGAAGACCGACCAGGCGATGATTTTGTCGCCCAAGGTATACTCCGGCGTAATGCCGATCAGTTTCTGAAGGGCACTGTGCAGGCTCCACTTGAAAGGGGGCTTGTACTCGCCGGCCACATCGTAGACGCCTCGGTGCAGCAGACGGTCGAGGTTGTAGGGCTTCTTTTGTGTCAGGGCCGAGCCGATGACGTAGGCGGCGATCCCGCTGATCATGGCCATAAAGTACAGCTCGTAGGAGTTGATGGGGAACTTCACCGGGTCCATCTGCCAGGCGATGTAGGGGCTGAACGGGTGCGAAACCGTTTCCAGAAAATGCCCGACCGGCACGGCCCAGCCTTGCGAGACAAGCCAGGGGTAGACCGTCTCGGCCCAGTTGCGCTGGAGGATGAGCCCGGCCAGCGAAAACCCGGAGCCAAAGATCAGCGCCCCAAAGGCGCCCACAGAATTACCGAAGCGGCTGTAGAGCCCGAAGATCATGATCGGCCCGGCCCCGCCCAGCCACAGCCCGGTCATGATGACCAGGAACATCTGGATGTAGTCCAGCTGTACGAAAAAAATGGATACAAAAAAGAAAAACACGCAGACCCCCAGCGACGTAAAACGCAGCACACGCAGGTGCTGCCTGGGCGCGAAGGACGTCTTGCGGAACGGCATGATGATGTCCTGCACGATGGTCGAGGAGGCGTTGAACACGCGCGAGTCGTCGGTCGAGATCAGCAGCATGATCATCAGCAGGCAGAACAAGCCCATCAGCCCGACCGGCAGGATGTTTTTCAGGGCCACCGGCAGCATCATCTGTTGGTAAAGAGTGCGGAATTTTTGGAACTCGAGGTTGCCCTCCGGGGTGCCGGTCAGCGTTTGACGAGCGGTCTCGATGTACGGGGTGTCGATGTTGTCCTCACGCGAGAGCGGCGCATCCTCGCCGATCTCGTGGCCCTGGATCGGAATTTGTGCCAGGCTGGAGTTGAGCTGCTCGCGCAAGATCGGGTCCGACACGGCCTCCTGCGCAACCTTTGCCGTCAGCTCCTGACGGATCTCGTGCGTCTGCTCCGCGTACTTGCGGTGCGTCATCAGCGCAATCAGCATCACAGCCACCAGCAGCATCATGAGCTGCGCGTAGAGCACCCGCCACGTTCCCAGGATGCCCGCCATTTTTTGCTCATGAGGGGTCCGGCCACTGCCGCTGGTGTCGTTGCCGATCCAGCTGGCGCGGTTCAGAACGCTGCCCAGAATCGTCACAAACAGCGCGAAAATATTGAAGTCGCGCAGCTTTTCGATGTCGAAGGGGTTGATGAAGCTCTCACCGTCTACCCGGTCCATCATGACCGGCCCGATCGTGTCGCTCCAGCCAAAGTGCAAAAAGATGTATCCGGCTATAATGACAAAAATCGGGTAGCTCATCAGCCCCTGAAAGGCGTCGGAGATAAGCAACGAGATGCGTCCGCCCGGCCAGATCACCACCATACAAAGACACAGCGATAAAGCCACAACCAGCCCGAAGGTCGGCAGGTTGACCCCGAAAAGCATCACCCGGTGCGGCAACCCCAGAAAGTAGATGAAGAAGTTGGCCGCCACCGCCGGACCGATGGCGTTGGTCACCATCTCAGCGACCGTGCGGATGGTCGCCGCCACGATACGGAACGAGCGGCAATAGCGCATCTCCAGAAACTGTCCGATGGAGAGCGAGCGTGTCTCGCGGAAGCGGTATACGCAGTATCCGGTCAGTCCCATGATCACACCCACCGGCACCGTCAGGTACTCCCAGAACGTTAACGCATAGCCGACCTGATATTTGGATTCAACTAACGCCACCAGCGTGATCACACTCAGCCCAGCAGTCAGGTCCCCGGCTGAGATCACGTAACGTCCGGCCACGCGACCCGCCGCCAAAAAGTCCACCACCCCGCGTACGTATTTCCGACTGTAAACAGCTAGAAATAAAACTAGCGAAACGGGCATAAGGACAATAAGCCAGTCTATGATATGCATAACAAGACAATCCGATAGAGAATGGCCGAGAAGTAACTATGCATGAGCTATAGAATCACTATTTCCAATAAGCCGCATAGCGAACAGTCTAGCGACCGGGTTTGTCACCAGTGATCCCTTAAGGCGCAATTGACATACACGGATACATCCTTTCCCATAGCGTTTTTCCGCACAAATAAAGGCTGGCTCGGGCTTCCGACCCCAGTCACACTGATCGGTTTTCAAGACAGCTTCCCAACCTTCAGCGAGCATCAGTGTCTCAGCCAATGGGCTAATCATATCCAAACTACTGTCGTGCCAAAGACTGAAATCACGCGCTTCAAAACCCGCTACCAGAGGATGACCAGTAGCACGAGATACAAAATGGCGTGGGGCATAACCAGCTTTCTCGATACAAAAGCTTTCACCTACAATCTCGTAATCTCCCTCCGGCAAGTTGAGCAGTACCAGAGTACCACCTTGCTCGACCCTAGATAAAATATCAGACGTAACATCATCTGGATTTTCATGTATCCAGACATTCGTGTCCTCCTGTGGCACCCAAGTCGCCCCCAAATCATCAACCAAACTATCCACGTTAGTCCCCGTCCCCGATATGGTTAAGACAGGCTCATTCAACAGAGGAAAAATCGTAATTTTCTCTTCGGTGCGACTGAGCAACTTTCCGTCCGAGGAAATAAGCTCTAACCAGATACACGCATCTTTTCGCACGCGGGCATCAGGCAGTTTAACGCAAAAAATGCCCAGACAGTGCGATTGCCCTTCAGACGCCCATGCGTCGGATTGTCCTCCAGCGGTGGTGACCCCATCGATTTGCAGGCCGTAGCGAATACGAGCCGCCTCCAAAGGCTGAAACTTGTCATTGCATACCCATAGCTCAGCATGAAAATCTTCGCCACTCCACCAACCCCATCGGTCTATTCGAATGTCGGCCAGGTAAGGCGCAAGTGCCTCACGGAAGGCAAAGTAGGCTGGCTTAGGACGGCGTTCGCAATCAAGTAGCGTTTTCATCCAGCCTGCCGGAAACGCATCTATCAGTAGATGGATGGCGAATGAAACCATTCGTGAGTCCCGACGAAATGCCCTCGTCATGAAACGCACAGCCCAACTCTGATGAGCTTGGCTGGCCTCGACCCATGCTTCGAGTGATTCTTGTGGGTCCATCCAGAGCGAGTGCATTCTCCCGGTTTGGGCCCGCGCGACGCGGTTCGGCGTCCATGCACGTTTGTCGTCCTCATTGCGGGGTAACCAGCTATCAGGATAGCGGCGGTTCATTAAATCGGGAAAATCCAACCCTTCAGCGCCAAACTCGCCACAGGCATATTGCCAGCCCGGTTTGACAGGCCTCCAATAGCCCTTGTGCAAACGACCGAGATCAATCTCATGTCCGCAATACCAAGTAGTATAACAATGATTATCCGGTATACCAGGCCCAGGAGGGTCGTAGTCGCCGTCGATCGGTTTGATTTGTCGATCCGGATTCTCTAGGCGTACAGCCAGGGATGCAGCCTCCAGAAACAGCTCTAGCTCTCGACGGTCCAAACTTCGGTGCCGACGGTCACCCCATGAGAGCGGAAACGGCTCATTAATGAAACTAACAAGCACGCAGCAAGGATGCGTGCGAACAAGCCGCTCCATGGCTGCACTTTGACGGAGAGATTCGGATACCTTGCTACGCCGAATATAGGTAAATACCGGCAAATCGGATTGAACCATCATGCCGAGTTCGTCGCATGCCTCATAGATTTCTTTCTGCACGGGGCGCTGGGTCAGGCGGAGAAAGTTCAAACCACAATGCTTAGCGATAAGAATATCTTCGTAGAGCTGATCCATGTCATCATGCAGCACGCACTGCTGCTCGTGCCCCATCGTGTTGGCACCGCGCAGCCGAATTTCTTTGTCATTCAAGAAGATACGTCCGGCAACAGGTGGGGCTTCATCGATGACAAAACTGCGCATTCCGAAGCGGACAGCCTGTCTGTCGAGTTCATGCCCATCCTCGAAAAAAAGACGAAGGCGACACTCGTAGAGCCAAGGTGTTTCCGGTGACCACGTGCGGCAATCCGGCATTGGGATCTCAAGACTGTACCAGTTTGTTCCTGGCCCAGCCGGTGCCGGTGTGGCCATTGCTAACGGGCGAGAATACTCTTTAAAGTTCCACCCCATCATCTCACCTTCGAGGCGGAAAGGAGTATTCTCATTTCCCGCATTTTCGAGCAGAACATGGAGCTTGGCAGTACCGTTGCTTAGGTTAGGCTGTACCCACGAGTCACCGAAATGCAGGGGCGCACGCGACTCAATATATACAGGCTGCCAGATGCCCATCCCCGGAGGGCAGTGATGCCAGCCAAGGCCAGGCTCATCCCATCCCGGCCCGGTGGCAGCATAGATCTTATCTCCGTCAATCGGCATTCCCCAGGAATTGTTGCCCCCCATGATCGCATCGTTACGCACAATCACACGCAGATCATTTTGGCCGGGGTGGACCTTGTCCGTGACATCGTATTCAAAGGCGTCAAAGAAACCTTCATGGGTTCCAACAAAAGAATTGTTTACGTATACCTCCGCTATGTAATCCACGCCCCGGAAACACAAAAATACGCGCCCTGCTTTAAACATGGCAGCAGACAGTTCTGCCTGCATCTCATAGATGAACAGGGCCCGTCCCATGGGACCTCCATAATGCGGTATACTTATGGACTCCCAATCACCATCCTGTGATCGCCGTCGCGCCTGCTTGATTTCGACTCGCTGGCGAAGCGACACCTGAGCAGCACCTTGCTGTTGAGTAAATGGCTGGAATTGCTTCTTCAGTGCCTCCAACTCACGTCGAAAACAACTATCATCGACTGGTTCGACCGGCGTACACGTCGGTACACTCGCGCTTATCGGGAGTACGCAGTCAGGCAAAGGTGCGGGGCTTGGCTCGATAAGAGCGATTTTGCTCTCAGCCTGATGCGCCCCGATTTGGGCAAAGACATCATTGCATTCGATAGATGATTTTGTATGGTTCACGTGAACTTATTAAGCATGTATGCGTTGTAATTAATCATGCACAAACCATGCGACTTGGTTAGTAAAACCAAGTCGCATAAGTAAATTATCGAAACGCAGAATTATTTTTAAATAGTCAAAAGCGTAGCCTACTCGATCAAGTGACGTGCATTACCTGCGCTTCATTCTGTAGAAAACTGCGATCATAACGAATAACCCCATGAGGATTGCCGATGAAGATGATTCCGGGATGGTTCCGGTGACCTGAATATTACCAATCATCAATGTCGGAGCCTGAGTACCAGTAACCGTAAATGAATCTTTTTCAAAATAAAGACCAACGGCTGCGACATTATCGAGAGCAAGCGACGAGAACACCGCGCTTGATTGGTCAAAATTCAGACTAGTCGCAGGATCATAGACTGCCCACAGCGCATTCTGCAGATTTTCTCCAGTCAATTCTCGAGTTCCGTTCAGTGAGAAAACTGAATTGTTAACATAATATACATCATCTATCTCAACAACCCATCGCGCATCGCAGTTAAGCCCGGAAAAGCATTGGGAATCAATACTGTAGAAACCATCAATGGATACAGCCCCTGAAGTATAGCCAGGGTTGAACTGATCCTGCTTGAAGATGTAAACGCCAGCAAACGAAAGTGTGGTTCCGGTATAATCTATGTTGTCAAACTGCAGCACCATTCGATCCAGCGTAGGATTCCCTGTCGTTGTGCGCACTTGTTGACGGTTGTACCCAGTGGCAATATCCGTACTCGTCAGGACATATCCGCCGAAGAATTGTGGTCCCGTATATGAGGATGCCGGACTCAATTCGCTAGTATCGCTAAACGGCTTTTCATAGACATAGGGGTCGCCGCTAGTACCGCTTCCAGAACTGTTAACATTTCTTGAATAACCGGCATCATTCGTTACATACTCAGTTGATGGTCCGTAATTGAATACGGTAGCCGCGTTGACTGATACTATCGGCAGAATAGCCAGTGTGAATGCATGGATTATTTTATTCATGGTATTTTGCTTTATTGGGGTTGATTGAACCAAAGAAAGAGATCATCAGCTTCTACCTCTGAAAATTGGGTAACGACTCCACTATACATGACGGCGATACAGTTTCCGCCATTGCGATAGGCAATCGCACCATAGGTTTTCTTTCCTTCATCAGATTCTGCTGTCCAGCGATGCCTCGATCCATACTTGACTTGCCAGTCAATTGCCTCGGCGAATGCGATCAAACGTTCTGGATAGTTGATTTCCGAAGTACGGAAGGATTTCAGATCTTTGCCGTCAAAATCGCTCCCATTATATCCTATCGTACGAATTCCCGGATAATCGGGAATCGGGGTCGCGGGAAAGCCCGAAATCGCGACAGGAAGCCAAGTCTTGTCCGTGTAGCCGGGCTTCGGGCAATTCAGATAGGCCCCAAAATCGCGATTGTACATCCATTGTCCTGAAATGGATCCGTTGTCATTTACTGTCGAGAGTGGCACATACTCGCCACCATGATCGCTCGCGTAGGTTAGGTTTGCGAGTTGGAGTTGGCGGAGATTGTTGACTGACTGAGTGACATAAGAACGACGCTGAACGCTATTGATAATCGGGACCAAAATTGCCGCAATAATGGCTATCACCGATATCGCAGCGAGCAACTCTATCAACGAGAAGGCAGGGAGGGGTGTGCCATGCGAAGAATCGCCGTTTGGGGTTAACATGAGGCCAAAACTTAAACAAGCCGAGTCACGCAGCAACGAAAGATTTATTCAATCAGTTGAAAGCCTTCTACAACATCTACCTCATACGCTTAAAATTCCTTAATGGTGGTAGTCGTAGGGCGTCTGACCGTATCCCCAAAGTGGTAGTCGCATAACAAGCTGTAGTTGCGTGGGTTTTGGTGGAGCCCTCGGTAATCTTGGTGAATCAGAGAGACTAGAAAATCTATTGCCGAGGCAGCCAATAAGTCGGCTCGCTCATCCAGACCCGCCACCTCTGGCATCGAGGGCGAGGAGGCCGAAGATTTACTAATCAACGAGAATCCAAGTTCATCCGGAATACGATATCCCAGTTCCCTCAGAACGGGTAAATATTCAATATGAGAAATAACACAGTCCAACCGGTTTGAATCAATCCATTGACGCAATTGACTCGGAGTCGGCGCTACTTCGTGCAGAATTTTGGGGGCTGTCTTCTGAGGATGATTATATTGATCGCATAAGTAAGCTGCGAGGTATTTTCTGCCTGAGCGAATATTCGTCATATGATGCAGATGCAGACCTATACGTCGATAGCCGCACGAGCGTAAGGCATTTAGGTGCCAGAGCATATTCTCGAATTGGTCAGAGCTGCTACGATTGACACCAGGAATCACTGTAGAATGGCCATAGGCAACAACGACAAAATCGGTCCAGTCAAAACCGGTTAGAGTTCCAGACTCAGACCATGGACCTATCAGTATTCCGCGGATAGAGCGTTGCTTCCAAATTCCCATAAGACGTCGCGGTGTAATAGCACGATTTTCAACCGGAAACTCAACTAACGTATAGCCGAGATCGGCGGCTCTTTTCTGGGCGAAATCTTGAAATGCCTGCATCGAAGGGTGCTTTTCATTACTTGGATAATCGGTCAAATAAGCGAGCTCCCCATGACAGTGAGTAGGACGAGTAGAGCTTCGGTAGGCTGCCAGGGCACTCATCATCGCATCGGGGGCATAGCCCATGCGTTTGGCAATATCCTGAACGCGTTGACGGGTTTCTGGACGCAGACGAGGGTCAGAACGCATTGCCAAAGATGCGGTGGATAAATGCACGCCAGCCTCTTGGGCTACTTGCTTTAGGGTCACTCGATTTTTCATCTTGCTGTACCTTGACTATAAGCGACGCAGAATAACATCTGCATGGAAGATTTTTCAACTGATTGAACCAGTCCAGACTCGTCAAAGGGAAAAGTCAAAATAATGATCGTAGCGAAGAGAAACGCATCTCAATCCACCCCGAAGAAAACATTTCTATGATAAATACCACACGATCTCTTTCCTTCTCCCTATTAATACTTTGTTTTTGTTCCAGTTGCTCCTCGCAAAGCAGCGAGCAGGCCGAAAATACCCTGGTAAACGTCAACTACGAGCAGGATGATGTACCTATACGCTGGAAGGACAATAGCGCGTGGATGGGGACAGAAACCACCTTCAACATCGAAAGCAACGAAGACGATGGGCGTTTCCTAAGTATCGGCATAAACGGTTCATCCCAGTTCTTTTACCCGGTCAGAGGGATGGTGAGCAGCAAAGTATACACCGTCGAGATGGAGGCTCGGTGTATCGGTCAGATTGAAACTATCACCGCACAATTCCGCATGGAGCCTCACCCTTGGCACGATTACGGTCATATCGGGTGGACGCCATCCGAGTCATGGACGACTTGGCGCATGCAGGCACGAGTAGTAGATAGTGACCTCGACTACCTGAAGACAGCCGCCTTCTTTCTGAAAATACAGGGTGTCGGCCAGATTGAAGTGCGTTCCTTACGCGTGACAGAAGCCGATGATTTTATCCTGCCTGAGACTCCCCAAGACGAAAGCAGAGAAATCCTGTTAAATCATGACTTTGCGCTAGGAATGAGTGGATGGGTCCCCACTGGCAATATTTCACCGAACTACGCTGGCACTCAAACAATAGTAACAATGCCGAAAGGCTCATCACTGACCACCGAAGAAGGTTTTTCCCTCCAATACGGATCAAACTATCAGATATCGGTCGAAGCAAACGGGGATCCACGGGGACTCATTTTGTGTCTATACCGTTTGTCGGATGCCGAGAATGTCGCTGAATGGCGAGTAAACACCACTGATGGAACTTGGATCACCTCCTATAACCCCACCCCTCCTGATCGCGGTGCATTGATTGAAGACAATCGCTATTGGCTGCGCCTAAAATCAACGGCGGACACAGCGCAGCTCGATGACATCAGTATACAAAATAATGAGCCAAGGATAACCCCACGCGCTTCATTTGAGGTTATACTTCCCGCAGAGCGTAAAGATCATTACCTAACCGTAGGAGAACCGATTGTCTTGACGACACGCGTTGCCAACACGCCCGCCAAAGTGCAAACAGCCCAAGTTCATATCACCAACCAACGCGGTGTACTTGTCAAACGACTCGACGTAAACATGGGCAATCTCCCCGATGGTACACCGGGATCAATCATTGACTGTGGCAACTTGGATGTCGGTTGGTACAGTTTTAGTCTGTATATTGACGGAGACGCCGTAAGATCCTTGCCTTACGAGCTTGGCATACTGCCCAAGCTACCCGCGTTGGAAAATGTAGAGACTGAATATCCGCCCTACATGGGGAGCCATAATTTCGATATTGCCTCAACCCGTAAGAGTCCAGAGGGGGGAGTCCGGGACATATTCCTAAATCATGATAACAAACTAGCACTGGGTCGGCTTTTGGGATTCCGCTCCGTGAGGACGCACCCTCCGTTAATTACCAAGTGGTGGTTTGTTGAGCCAACCAAAGGCAACTGGCAGATGCCGGATGACATTGTGGATGCTATTCTAGCAAACGACATGACTGTACTGGGCATGCTCGATGGCACCGCAAAATATGCATCTTCTGCACCCGACGATGTCTTGAAAGCTGATCGCGACTGGCTGGGATGGGGCAGCTATGCCCCCACAGACATGGAAGCATGGCGCAATTACGTGCGAACCATCGTCGTACACTATCAAGACGAAATCCGTGAATGGGAAATATGGAACGAGCCTGATCACATTTTCTTTAACCTGTCACCGCAGGAACAACGCAGTAAAGCGGAGGTATATGTCGAACTGGTAAAAGTAGCCTACGAAGAAATCAAATCCATCGATCCGAACATTAAGATCATCGCCGGGGCTGCTACTACTAGTCAATTTTTGCAAGAGATAATTGAGTTCGGCGTCCTTGATTACTGCGACGCCTTATCCATGCATTTCTACGGGGCTTCGCTCGCTGGGGCAAATGGCACGAGTGCTTACAGTCGCATCTTGGACTCGCTTGACGATACGATGCTAGATGAAGGCATAATCGTTCCGGTATGGGATAGCGAATCCTGCCTATCCCCCCAAGGGGTGAAGGAGGGCACGGAGGGCTATCAAACCAGCCAAACACAAATCAAAAGCATTATCAGTGGAGCTGCCGCCGGGATTGATCGCTATTATCTCTATGCTGCTGCCCCCAAAAGCTACCCGGGCCACGATGCCCACCGCATGGTATTCGGGTATGCGGGACGACCGTTGATTCTAGGGGTGATGACAGCTACGTTTGATAGGCTGCTGAACACCAAGCGAATAATTGAAGATCTTAGTAACCCAGAGCAGGGCATTAACCTGTTTGCCTTCGCCGACAAAGACGACAACATAGTGCTGGCTGGCTGGAGTCAAAAGGCTGATACAGTAGTCCATCAGGATATCTTAATTGATGGACTCATTATTGACGAAACGGGAACTCACAATGGCCAATTCATCAATGGCTCTTTGCCACTGAAAAATTACGTCCAATATTTTATCCCGACAGGAGACAGCACCTTACATCTATTCACTGATCAGGATTAGACAGAGTCCATGCACTCATCTAAATCCCGACACAAACAGTACGCCACCTTTAAGAGTGTATTTTAACAATCTGAAAACACATGGAATGTGCATACTCAAACGCTGTCTCAAATGCTCATTCATAACGGCAGCGTTGGCTCTTGCGGTCACCCCGTTAGTCCGTGCGGAATTAAAACTCCCTGCCATTTTCGGTTCTCACATGATTCTTCAACGAGAGCGCGAAATCTCGGTATGGGGTTGGGATACTCCGGGAGAGAGTGTTCAAGTGTCATTTCACGGTAAATCAACGACAGTCCTGGTTGACCAGAATGGCCACTGGAAGGCCTACCTACCTCCCCTGTCGGCATGCAAGGAAGGCAGTGAGGTAAAAATTTGTAATACCTCCGGCGAAGAAATTGTTTTTGAGGATGTGCTTGTCGGCGAGGTGTGGCTCTGCGGGGGGCAATCAAATATGGAGTGGCGAGTAAACAAAGTCGCAAACGCAAACATCGAGACACTCGCCGGTGAACAGCCTCTACTACGCTATTTTGATGTTGAAAACGAGCTAGCCTATACCCCGCAGACGCAGCTTCATGGGCAGTGGGAGCGCTGTACACCACAGACAGTTCGCTACTTCTCTGCAGTCGCTTATTTCTTCGGACGCGACCTCTTGGATCAGCTAGACTGTCCTGTTGGGCTCATTAGCTCAAACTGGGGAGGGACGATAGCTGAAGCATGGATTAGCGGTGAGGCGCTATATGCTAATTTCCCTGAGTTTAGAGAGACAATAGCGACACTGGAGCAAGCCAGCAACGATCCCAATAGCGATCTAACACGCTTTTATGTGGATTACAGAAAATATCTAAAAGCCCGCCAACTTATGTATGAGTTGGAAAGCGACAAGGATGCAGCTTCAAATTGGGCAAACCCAAAATATGATGATTCCAAATGGGATATTCTACTGACACCACAGCCATGGGAGAAGGCCGGCTACAAGGACTTAGATGGGATCGTCTGGATGCGCAAAACGGTAAACTTGCCAGAAAAGTGGGCTGGACATGATCTAATACTCAACCTGGGGCCGGTCGATGAAATCGACATCACATGGTTTAATGGTCGGGAGGTTGGGTCTGATGGACGAGCGAGAGGCGGCGTGGTTGATTATTGGAATATACCTCGCACATACAGCATCCCTGGACAGATTGTTAAAGCCGGCGCAAACATCATTGCCATTCGAATCATAGATACCAGTGGAGAAGGTGGACTCTGGGGGAGTGTATCCAATGATATGTTTTTAACTACAGCCAATTATCCCTTAGGCGAACGCATTCCCTTGGCCGGGTCATGGAAAATGAAAATCCAATACGCCCTCCCGAAAAAGCCAAAATATTATCACCCGCCTAACACACCATCAGTCTTGTATAATCAAATGATAGCCCCCCTGATTCCCTATGGGATACGCGGCGTCATCTGGTATCAAGGAGAGTCAAACGCCTCCCGACCGGAGCAATACCAAAAGCTCCTCTCCAGTCTCATTGCAGATTGGCGTGATCGCTGGGGACACGAAGATTTCCCTTTCCTGATCGTGCAGTTGGCTAATTTCAGGCCTCATCAAAACCAGCCAAGTGAAAGCAAATGGGCAGAGCTTCGTGAGGCACAGGCGATGACTGCTGCCACTGAGAAAAATACGGGATTAGTCGTTACGATAGACATTGGCGAGGCCGGGAATATCCACCCCGCCAACAAACAGGACGTCGGAGCACGCCTTTCTCTGGCCGCACAGGCGCTAGCTTACGGCCGGGATGACATCACCTACAGCGGGCCGGTCTTTTCGCACATGGAACGCAAGGGGAATGAGATTATCCTCCACTTCAATCATGCCGAAGGTGGCCTCCTCAGTCGCACGCAAGACCCCGGCGGCTTTGCTGTCAAAAACCAAGACGGCAAGTTTGTCTGGGCCAAAGCAAGAGTCGATGGCGAGACAATACACCTTCTGGTGGATGAACTATCCGACCAGACGGCAATCCGCTATGCCTGGGCCGACAACCCAGATACACCACTCTACAACCAGGCAGGGCTTCCCATGGTTCCCTTTCAGGCCCTCCTATCCAACAGCTACTAATATCTTGAAAGCAGCTGAGACACTTCTCGCCTGAGCACGCTCATAGACTGTGCTTGCAGTTCAGCGATCCGTTCCTGGGCAAGCTTAACGTATGATTCAGCCCATTCCGGCTTTGACCATATCTTATCAACAGCAGCCGAGATATCCCTCTCGTCACATTCATCGATTTCTAAAATCCAATCCGATAAACCAATATCTCTCCACATCTGTCCTTTGCAAGTGTCCGTGGGCTGGCGCAAGTAAATAGCCGGGGTACCAACTGACAGCGCAAGAATGGGTGAATGCATCTCGTAGCTAACGACAACACTGGAACGCGCATAGATCGCTGCTGCCTCATCCGGATTCCAGAATGTGTCGCGACAGAGCGTCGCTGCCTGCATCCCCTCCGACAAGTGATCATAGAGCATGGATCTACCTAGTTCGATCTGGTAGGTCATTTCTGGACAAATAAATGCCCAGTTGCCGGTTCCTTGTATCCAGCTTTCAATGACACCACGCAGCTTATGGTGATCCACCATGCGGAAAGCCAGGCTAACCTCCTCTCTCTCAATCTCGCGAGGCGTCGGCTGCCTGTTTTGCATTTTGAAATAGGGAGTGTAGCGGAGACGAGGAATAGCGCACAGAAAAGGCTTATCGTACAGCCCGTAGTCATACAGATAAGCATCGCCAGCAGAAAAATCAGGATTAACGCCCGCGAAAGTCGCATCTGGAGAAAAAAACATGGACTCCGAATCGACACCACTATTGCGGGCATTCGCCAAAGACTGACTATCTCGAAAGAAGACGAAACGTGCTTGGGATAACAGCGCTACGGTTTGCGGGTCTGGGCTTTCTAGCGAAATACCATAAACACCAAAGGGACGTCCCCGGCCATGTCGAACCCAACCGTCCACTGCATCCTGAGCAACCAGATAGGGGCCAGATCCGTGGAGGAAAAAGTCCGCAGTATCCCAGTGTCCCCGTAAGTCAGCATTCGTGGGTAGTCCTTCGGTGTCGGTCGCGCTCACGTAGAGACTCACCTCAGTAAATGAGGCACTAAGCATCTCGTAAACACCGTGATCCAGGTCATTCGCCCATAGTACGATCTCATGCTCTGGTAGATACTTCGTTAGCAACTGCAAGATGCCCGGTGTGTGTCCGATATCTCCAATATTGACGGTTTGCCAGGATGAACGAAGGATGATTTTTGCCATATAAAGATGTGGTTTGATTACAAAGCGCATTCCTGCCACATGGGTCCAAGTGTATGGGTATAGAACGACAGCCCACCAACTAAGTTAGGTGAAAGCATGACTAACGAAGACTTGGGCTACTGTTTACAGAGCCTAGTCGTTCCGACGGCGCAAGGCTACCAGACACGCCAGAATTAAGACGGGAAGCAGCATACTAGAGGTACTCGGCTCAGGGATCGAGGTATAGCTAACGTCATCCAGACCGAACAATCCGCCGCCAGCGTAGGAGATAACAACCGCACTAATATTATTTTCGGTACTGATATAGCCAGAGAACCCGGCTATCGTGCTGCTCGAAGACGAAGTTATGGTTTGTGTGCTCAGGATTTCATTCGATGCGTCCAGATAAGTTATCGCGATGTCACCGTCAACCTGATCAAAGCGGTTGCCTGCCAAGGTAAAGCCAACGGCCGACACCCCCGCCCCTGCCGTAAAGGTATCACTCTCGGAGTCATAGGAACCAAAATCGATGCGCAGGGTAAATGTATTCGAGTCCCCCGGCAGTCGCATAGCCGTGCTGCTAGAGGTGCTGAACCCGTTATTGTCCAAGGCGACGCTCGATGAATAACTTTTACCATAGGTAAACTGGACATCGGGACGGGCATTATCATCAAACGCGATGATGTAGTTATTTGAGCCCGAAATGTTCCCAGTAAACGAGTAATTATAGATGACACCGAGACCAGAAAGGGCTTCCAATTCAGCCATTGTAGCAGAATTGGTTGCATTGAAGCTCACCTCGACCGCCCCATCAACCGGAGAAATGTCCGTGTAGAGCGTTGGGTTTTCCTCAATCAGGTTGACGGCATGCAGGCTGATGGGGAGCAAGGCACTAATCACAGCTAAGGACAGGAATTGGGGCATTTTATTCATGGCTAATCTCATATTTTCGAGGTGTTGGTGAACATGGTTAACGAGTTGGTTTAAGAGTGAATAAGATTGCACGTTGACTCAATCTGAACAGAGGTTTAATCGTAAAACATGCAGCAAGCTACCAGTATGAAGCATTTGGCTAAGATTGCTAATTGCAGCGTAATGACGGTATCTCTTGCCTTGCGAAACAGCCACAAGGTCTCAACGGAAACGCGTAAACGCATCCAAGAACTTGCCGCAGAACACGGCTACCGTCGTAATCCGATGGTCTCAGCTCTCATGGCAACGCGTCGCGGCCCCCGAGCGCAAACTCGGGAAGGAATTGCGCTTTTAACTAAGTTCGGTGAGAAACTGGAATCTTGGCGTGAACCTCACATATTCTATTCGGATTTATACAACGGGATGGTCGCCCGCTGCAGCGAGTTGGGGTTCGCACTGCAAGAGTTCCCTACCGTAGGACCAGATGGTCTCGGCAGTGTAGCCTTGAGACGGATTCTAAGGGCGAGAAATATTCGCGGAGTTATTCTTATGCCCGGTGGAGATCTGGAGCGCCCATTCCCAACACTAGATTATGAAAATCACTGCCTTGTTTCGGTAGCATATCATTCACCAGAGCTAAATATTCACCGTTCTGCCTGGGATTATTCCTCTGGAATGGCCGAGTGCCTCGAACAAGTGGTTGCTAGAGGCTACCAACGGGTCGGCCTAGCCCTTAACAAACGGTTGGACCCAGAAACACTTTATGCTTTTAGTGGACGATTTTTTGCCTGGCAGCAGAGCCAACCACACAACCGTCGATTACCTCTCGTATCAGGACGTGAGAAACTATTGGATAAAGAAAAATTTCTGGCATGGTATCATCGATGGCGACCGGATTGCATCGTAGCTAGCATTATTGATTACAAGAATTGGCTGCATGAAGTCGGTATCTCCGTACCCGAAGAGTGTGGCTACGCAATGTTGTCAACGCGCGGATTGAAAAATGTTTCCGGTATATACTCGCCTCCCGAGCAAATGGGAAGAGCAGCCGTCAATCTTGTAGTACGTGAACTCTTCATCAACAATATGGGGCTGCCATTGTATCCTGAAACAGTTCTGCTAAAAGGACAGTGGGTGGATGGTCATAGCCTCAGACATCCCACTGGTAATTAGATGAAAGAGCCCAGTATGGCAATGGACTGATCGATCCAGGTAAATCCAATGTAGAATACTTTTTGTAGTTACGGAAATCGATATTGCCCTAAACTAACTTCCGAAACCGTCAGGCTCGGGGCGAGGCTGACGCCTTGTTAACTTATTTTGGGTCCCTGGCGGAGAAACGGAGAAAAAGGGCTATTTTGGGACCGGTGGGGGGAAATGTGCTTAACGAGCGGTTTTCTCCGGTGGCAGGGAGAGGGAGAGCGGACCGGCGCAGCCCGACCCCGTAAGTCTTTGCTGACAGCGGGATTAAAAAAATCCCGAGACAAACGTGGTCTCGGGTCTCTGGAGTCAATCGGAAGCACCGAGAGTTTCCGAAAGGAAATCTTGGCTGCCCAAGCATGGCACTCTCCGGAAAGTTGAAGATTTTCTCCGCAATCTCCGAAGGTAGAAAAGTTGTTAACTAATGGTTTTTTCAGGCCGCTTCGGGCACCTCCTCCCTGTTTTCCGGGAGCACATCGGGGCTCCCTGCCGCATATCGTGCTCAAAGCCTTTTTCCCTAAAAACGGCCTCGACATCGGAATAACGCGTACCACTGACGATCTCGACAATCACATCGACATCATCCGTTGGGCGGGCAGGCGATAATTCAGGATCGTCCAAAAGCAAGTTGACGATGGAACCTCCCGTAAAGGCATAATCCAACCCAGTCTGATCCAACTGCTCGGAAACGGCGCGCAGAGAACTTATGTTAAGCTGAGGCATGATGATTCAAATATTGTTTCAATGCTTCCTCGGCCATTTTTCTTTGCCGGGCGCGACCGATACGCAAGGCGTCAACCAATGCCAACAGCGTGTATAGCTCCGGGTATGCCTGAGCAACTTTAGTAACACTCCGGTAGAGCGGCTTGACTGCGCTTCCCTGAACATTCCCTTCCGGCTCTGGCCACACTGGAGGCATCTGATTGCTCGCGGCAAACCGCTCACGCAACGCCGGAGCGGCCCAAGCTGTCGGGATCCCCTCGTAATCTCCGCTGGAGAAACCGCGAACGCGTATGGAACCCCGTGCACTAGAAATTTGATAAAGACCTCGCGATTGATTGCTCGCGATTGCGGTTCCAACAAGCGAGCCGCTGACAGTCGTTTCTCCGCCGCATGTACTTCCGATGCGCTCATCCCCAGACTCTTGCCCTTGTCAGCATAGTTGGAGGGCATGCCGGAAACAAACATACTCAAGGCTACAACGACATCCTGTGGCTTCATGAGGGCATATGCCATTCGCGAATTGCGAATATCCAAGCAGATTCTGAATGTGGGCATTTAACATAGCCTCAATGACAACCATGGTTTACACCTGAATATCCCTCCGGGGGGACACATTTCAGCCCTCCTCAAAAAAAACGCCCCACCCCCTCGTCGGACCACCTCTCAAAATCGATTCCCAATAAGGTCAGCCTTAGTAGCAATAAGAGTAATAAGGCCTGTTTCGGGGAAAAATAGTTACTATTAAGCGTCAACAACTCCTACTTATCGCCCGCAATTCACACCTTAGTAGAATTTTGCGCATGATTTTTTGCTAAATATTAGTAATCGAAAACACGCATCAAAACACAGCATAACAAGAAAAAACCACCTAAACTCTTATCAATAAGCTATTTAAGAAATACACACACTATCTAATCCCACTAGAATTTGACCCCAAAAGCTTCCCCCCCCCGGATTTCAGGGCACTCCAGGTGCACGTTCGTTTTTGTTTTCGGCGTGATTTACGCCAACGAGGTCAAAAAAGTCGGCGCAGAGGGCTGTTATGTGCCCGATGATATGTCGTTTCATGATAGCGAATACAGGGTTACTTCCTCTCTCCCCTACCAGCTCCCGACCACTTATTCTCCATCAACGAAAGCTGCCGCATCTAGGGCATCCAGGAAACCATGTCGGTAGATGATGCGCTCGGACCGTTCCGTGTAGAGATCCATGAGCTTGAGGTGCTCGGCCTTCAGGATTTGGATTTTGCCGACCTCTTCCGGGGTCAGTGTGCCGGGCAGCTTAAAACGCGGTGGGGACAGGGTCGCGAAGGCGGCGTCGGATTGCAGGACGGCGATGTAAAGTAACTGGCTATTCTT
Source organism: Ruficoccus sp. ZRK36 (assembly GCF_019603315.1). Classification (NCBI taxonomy): domain Bacteria; kingdom Pseudomonadati; phylum Verrucomicrobiota; class Opitutia; order Puniceicoccales; family Cerasicoccaceae; genus Ruficoccus; species Ruficoccus sp. ZRK36. Next base: position 972,959 of record NZ_CP080649.1, on the reverse strand, counting down.
TAGGCCCTGGGGCACCTCCTGCCGCTCCTGCCGGAACTCCTCGACGTCCACTGGCTCCATCCCTTGGTGTACGAGCGTTTTGTTCAGCAGGTACCAGCCCTCCAGATCCCGGGCCTTCTTGATCTTACCTTCATTGACCCAGCGGTGGAACGTCGCCTTGGGGATGGCCTTCAAAAAGACACGGTCAAAGTCCTCACGTCGGACAAAAATCTCGTTGTTGGGATCGTACTTCGGGGCGGCGCTCATCGGGCAGGATTACTACCATGAGGACTATCCGTCCGAAACAGGTCTGAAAAGCTCAAAAATAGTTGCCCAAAAAGTTGCCCAAAAATAGGGGGTTTTTCGAGACTGGGCGAAATTTATTGAGACTGGATGAGACTCGGCCCCGGTGGCCTAAATTCCATAAGTCGCTCCAACACAACGTAAAGTGTTGAATATAAATGGTCGGGGCGACAGGATTCGAACCTGCGACCCTCTGCTCCCAAAGCAGATGCGCTAGCCAGGCTGCGCTACGCCCCGACACAAGAAACGGCAAACATCCTGCCAGCGGGGGGCAAAGTCAATGCTTACTTGGGGCCTCGTGGCGGCGACCGGGCACTTCAGCACACGGGGCGGAAACCTGCCCGGAGGCAAGAATGCGGCTTGCCCCACGGACGGCGAAGCCTCTAATCTCGCGCCATGGACGATGCATCCGACTCGTTACTGGGGGCCACGGACGATAACCGCGACGGCGGTACGCCTATCTTTGTTCCCATTGCCCTGGCGCTCATCGGCGTGGCCCTCGGGGGTCTCGCCCTGTACTTTGCGCTGACAGGTGGCAAAGAGGAGGAGTTTAGCGCAAAGCTCAGCGAGAGCGGCAGCCAGGTGGCGACGCTGGAAAAGCGCATCACGGAGCTGAGCGCGAAGAACGATAAGCTCCAGCACGACTTTGACGCGCTGGAGAAGCAGGTCCGCTCCATCGCCGGGCAGACGCAGAGTGCCCTGAACCAGGTGGGCCAGGAGATCCTGAGTACCCGACGCCAGATTTCGGATAATGCCGAGGCACTACGCAAAGTCGTTGAAGCGCTCAACAGCGGGCAGAGTCGCCCCGCCGCCAGCCGCCCTGCCGCTACCGCGAGCACGAGCAGCGGGGCATCCACCTCGGCGCAGAACACCGCCAGCGGTGAAGACGCCGAACCGGGCTTCCGCACGCACGTGATCGCCTCCGGCGAGACCTTTGCCAGCATCTCCCAGCAGTACGGCGTGCCTTTACAAAAGGTGCTGGAGTCCAACCCCGAGGCTGACCCGCGCCGCCTGCGCATCGGCCAAAAGATCAAGGTCCCGCTCCCCGCCGATGAGTAAGCAGGCCCCCAGCCACTGGGTCCCGGGTGAGGAAACCCTGCACGCGCAGTGCAAGGTGTATGACGTGTACAAGCGTCACTACAGCCACCCCGTTGACGGCCGTAACGGCGACTTCTTCATCATCCAGTGCAACGACTGGGTGCAGTGCATCCCGTTGACCACCGACGGGCAGATCATCCTCGTGCGGCAGTACCGCTTTGGCACGCAGGAGTTGTCCTGGGAGGTCCCCGGCGGTATCATCGATAACGGCGAAGACCCCGTCACCGCCGCCCTGCGTGAGCTCTCTGAGGAGACCGGCTATCACTGTGAGCAGGCACGCCTGCTGGCCCAGTGCTACCCCAATCCCGCGCTACAGGGAAACCACACGCATTTCGTCCTGGCAGAGGGCTGCACCCTGCAAAGCGGCCAAGACCTTGATCCGCATGAAGAGCTGGAGGTCCGGCTCTTTACCGTAGAGGAGGCCATGCAGATGGCCCGTAAGGGCGGCATCACACACGCCCTAGCGATCAATTCCATCTTTTTCCTGGAAAGCCATCTGGCCGGTAAGCTCTAGAGCGTATCCGTTTTTTCGCTACGCAGCGGGCTTGAGAGAAATCACCACACGTTTCGACGGCGGAACTGGGCGGGAGTGACCCCCTGCCGCTTACGGAACCAGCTGTGAAAGTGAGAGGGTGAGCAAAACCCCAGATCGTAGGCAATGGTCTTGAGCGGCACCGCTCCGGCCTGAAGGGCGTCCTGCGCCAGCTGCAGCCGTCTCAACTCGATCTGCTGGTGCACGGTGTGTCCGGTATCCTGCACCATCAGCCGGTCCAGATGCGTCTGGCTGAGCCCGGCGGCATGGGCGATATCTGCACTCTTCACCGACCGCCCCGATGGCACCCCCTGAATCAGGTCCAACGCGCGCAACACATACTGGCTGGGTTCGCGCAGATCACGCCGGGAGAGCCCCTCTGCGGCATAGACCTCCGCCAGCTCGACGAGAAAGAGACGGAATGCATTCTGGGTGAGCAGGTAGGCGCGCATGTCTACCACGCGCTCCCCCAGATAAAAGCCCAGACCGATGTGCCGCTTGACCGTGCGCAGGACTTTTCGGGCTTCACGCTCAAGCTGTAGGCAGTCTGCCGCATCCACCACCAGCGGCAGCCCCTCGTCGTAGACAGCCTCCCCCGTGGGATACTGGAAACGGTAGCCGATGGAGAGGAGCTCACAGTCCGCACTGAAGCGCTGCCAGCGCTTGCCCTGCCTTAGAAACAGCCACTGGCCCGGTCCTGCACGGCGGGCTCCGGACTCGGACTCACCAGCCAAGGCCCAGCCCTTGTGGACTAGCAGCGCGCTCTGAAAGCCGTACTCGCTCTGCGAGGTCGAGGTCGCCTCTTTCACCATGGCCTTCTCATAGACCCACAGCAATTGCAGGCGCAGCGTGACCCACTGGCTCAGGCGAAAGTTGGGCAGCGTACTCCTGGATGCTTCACGAAGCATAGTTAGATGGTGAATATTTTATATAAAATGTGCAATTCCTGATTCGCTACCGCATTGAGACGTGAGGCCATCTGGGCGAGACTGGAAACATCATGGCAAGCTCGACTCCCTCCCCTTTCCCTCTGCAAACCCACAGTGTTGACTTCTGCGTAGTCGGCGGCGGCATGGCCGGCCTGATTGCGGCTGTCTCTGCGGCACGGCGTGGCTGCTCGGTCGTTCTCATGCACGACCGGCCCGTCCTCGGCGGTAACGCCTCCTCGGAGGTCCGCATGTGGATCTGCGGCGCGCACGGCCCCCATAAGAAAGAAACCGGCCTGCTGGAGGAGATCCAACTGCTGAATCAGGCCCGCAACCCGCAGGGCATGTACGCGATGTGGGATTCGGTCCTCTTCGAGTACGCAAAGATGACGCCCGGCCTGACCACGCTTTTAAACTGCACCTGCCGCGACGCCGAGGTCGAGGACGGGCAGCTCGTGTCTATCGAGGGTTGGCAGCTTACGACACAGACCCGCCACCGCGTCGAGGCCCGCACCTTTCTGGACAGCTCCGGGGACTCGATCCTGGCCCCTCTCTCTGGCGCGGAAACCCGTGAGGGTCGCGAGAGCCGGGAGGAGTACGGCGAGTCGATTGCCCCGCGCAAATCCGACCTCAAGACCATGGGCAACACCGTGTTGCTCCAGCTTGAGCAGACCCCGTACGCCCAGAGCTTTGCCCCGCCGCAGTGGGCCTACCACTTCGGCAAAGACTCGAACTTGCCCGCCCGGGTCGGCTCCGGTCTCGGGGAAAACTTCTGGTGGCTGGAGCTGGGCGGGCTGAGCAATACCATCTCCGACTCAGAAACGATCCGGGACGAACTCTACAAAGCCGCCTGGGGCGTATGGGACTACATGAAGAATCGTGGCCCCCAGGCTGAGAAGCTGGTCAACTGGCGCCTGCGCTGGATGGGCGCACTCCCCGGTAAGCGCGAGAACCGCCGCTATCTCGGTGAGCATGTTTTAACCCAGAACGACATCGAGGGGGGCGGGGCCTTTGAGGACATCGTCGCCTACGGCGGCTGGAGCATGGACGACCACCACCCCGCCGGGCTCTACTACCCCGGCGAGGCCACGATCTTCCACCGTGCGCCCTCCCCGTACGGCATCCCGCTGCGCAGCCTGTATTCGCGGAACGTAAAGAACCTCTTCTGCGCCGGGCGTAATATCTCGGCCACGCACTGCGCCATGTCCTCCACCCGCGTCATGGCGACGTGCTCGCTCATGGGGCAGGCCGTCGGTACTGCCGCCGCCCTGTGCACCCGCGACTCGATCCGCCCTGCGCAGATCACCGGCTCCGTCCTGCAGGAGCTGCAGCGCATGCTGATGGAGGACGACTGCTGGCTGCCCGGCCTCACCAAGCCGCTGCCCGCGCTGATGGAGGCCGCCAGCTATGACGATGACACCGCCGCTGCCCTGCTCGACGGGCACGAGCGCCCCATCGACGGCGAAGACCATGCCTGGGAGGCCGCACCCGGCACCGCGCTCACGCTTTCCTTTAAAAACCCGCGCCGCGCCGCGTGCGTGCGGCTGCTCTTCGACAGCGACCTCAATGACAAGAAACGCATGCCGGTGCTCTACCCGCACCAGGAGCGCCACACGGCACTGCCGAAGCAGCTCGTGCGGGACTTCCAGATCGAGGCCCGGACTGCCAGCGGCCAGTGGGAAACGATTCATCAGGTCACGGATAATCGGCGACGCCTCATCGTGCTGCCCGTGGACCGCGAAGTCACCGCCCTGCGCTTCACCGGCAAAAGTACTTGGGGAGACGATAAGCCTGTGCGCGTCTTCAGCTTCGAGGCACACGGCGAGCCGCTGCCGCTCAGCACCGAGCCCGCTGCCGGAAAAAGCTGGACGGATGTCGTCGCCGCACTCGACCCCGAAGACCTCCAAGAGCCAGAGCACGGCCTGGAACGCAAGAACCGGGGCCGCTCGCTGATCGGAGCGTGAGACTGCTCGGCAGCCGGTACTTATCCCCAACCGCTCACAACTTATTCACAGGGCACAAATCCCGCCCGAGGCTAGGCGTTGACTACATTTTGGGGCTTACCGGCGAGGAAAGCGCGCAGGTTATCCGCGGTGACTGTGAGTAACCGCAGACGGGCCGGTTCGCTCGCCCAGGCGAGATGAGGCGTCATGTAGACATTGGGCAGATTTTGCAGCGGGTGACCGGCCTGCATAGGCTCCTTGGCGATTACATCAAGGGCAGCCGCAGCGAGCGGCCCGTCCTGGAGAGCCTTGGCCAGGTCCGCCTCGTTGACGAGCGTCCCACGGGCGGTATTGATCAGGTAGGAGCCGGGCTTCATGCGGGCCAACAGGTCGGCGTTGACAAATCCGGCGTTGGTCGGGGTCTGCGGGCAGTGCAGGGAAACGATGTCGGACTGCTCAAAGAGCTCCTCCATCGACCCGGCCCACGCAAATCGCGGGTGATCGAGGCCACGACGCTTGCTGGGGGTGAAGGCCAGCAGGCGGCAGCCATAGGGCAAGAGCCGCTCGGCCACGGCGCGCCCGATCTCTCCGAGTCCGACGAGGCCCACCGTCAGCTCCGCCAACTCGCGCGGGGCCTGCAGCCAGTAGCAAATATGGAGGCTCCGCACCCAACCGCCATCGCGGACGCTCATGGCATGGTCGCCCACCCGGTTACACAGTTCTAGAATCAGCGCCAGTGTATGTTGGGCGACCGATTCGTTTCCGTAGCCGGGGACATTACACACCGTGATCCCCCGCTCCCGCGCCGCCGCGGTATCGATATTGTTATACCCGGTAGCCAGCAGGGTGATGAGCTTGAGCTGCGGCAGCGCCTCCAGCGTGGCCGCATCAAAGGGCACCTTGTTGGTGATAACGACATCCGCCTCGGCGCAGCGCTCAACGATCGCCTCCTGCGCGTGCTCGGTATGGTCGTGGCGAGTCACGTCCGCCAGCTCTGCCAGGGGCGCCCAAGGCTCTTCCCCGGAGAAATCCAGTGTCCCCGCATCCAGTATAACGACTTTCGGTTTCATGATAGTATATATAGCTCAGGCTAAACGGCCTCGGTACCTTTATCCTGCACAGACGAGGCATCATTGGCAAGGTCGGGCAGCAGACTAAAAGCGATTCGGGTGACCGCAAATGGCGTGATTTTTCCGTCAAAAAACAAAAATACAGGATTCACCTGATGGGCGGTTTGGCCAATTCGTGCGATGATAGGCGCATAACTTCTCTCACACATCATGAACAACACAGCAATCGCAGAGCGGACCAGGACCCCTGAAACCAAGAGTCTGCCGGCCGCGTGGCCTGTCGGGGAAACAAACCCGGAACTCCACCGCGAGCTTTCTGCGCTTGCCGGTGACGTCATCAAAGACGCCCTCAGCCTGATCCACCTCCCCAACTTTCCCGAGACCTACGTACAGGAAAGACTCCAGCGCCGCGCAGCCATCGTGCTCGCCCTGCTCTCCAGCTCAGAGCCCACCGCTGGCAAGGACTTCAACGAGTACGCGGAGGAAATGCTCACGATGTCAATTTTTTCGGAAATCATGGAGTTACAGGCATGATTTCCGGTAGCGAATAAACCTATACAGGTATGCATATTGCAGCCGCCCGGGTTTCCCCCGGGCGGTTGTTTTTTTATACAGTGATAGCGGGTCCGCGCACACCTCCCGTCTCGCCCCGATAGCGCAAGGAACAGCGGCCGTGGCACCTCAACACCCGGCAACGTCCTTGCCTTTTAGGCGAAAGGGAACAATTGTGCACTTTTCGCTCTCACAGACTTATTTAGCCCGGAAACGCACACCGCGCTTCCGCCAGTATTATTTACGTCATGCCCGATACCACCCAGCCCGCCAGCGGCGAAGAAATCGTCGCCCGCGTCAAGGACGCCCGCCAGCGCCTGTTTGAAGAACTCAACCGCACCATCATCGGGCAGGAGGAAGCGATCGAGCAGATCGTGATCAGCCTGCTGTGCTCCGGCCACGCCCTGCTCACCGGCGTCCCCGGCCTGGGTAAGACCCTGCTGGTCCGCAGTATCGCTGACACCTTTACGCTGAGCTTCAAGCGCATCCAGTTCACCCCCGACCTGATGCCGGCGGACATCTTTGGCACCGAAGTGGTGGAGGAAGACCCCGCCACCGGCCGCCGTAACTTCCGCTTCGTGCCGGGCCCGGTCTTCGCAAATATGCTGCTGGCGGACGAAATCAACCGTACCCCTCCCAAAACCCAGGCCGCGCTGCTGGAGGCGATGGAGGAGCGGCAAGTCACCGCTGCGGGACAAACTCACAAGCTCCAGCCACCCTTTTTCGTCCTCGCCACACAGAATCCGATCGAGCTGGAGGGCACGTACCCGCTCCCTGAGGCTCAGCTGGACCGTTTTCTCCTCAACATCAAGGTCGACTACCTCCCGCTGGAGAAAGAAGTGGCCATGGTCGCCGCCACTACCGCCCCACGCGCAGAGGGGCCACAGCCGGTCTTCACCGCAGAGGAGATCATGGAGCTGCAGAAGCTCGTCCGCTCGGTCCCGGTGGCCGAGGAAGTCGTACGCTTCGCCGTGCGCCTGAGCGCCGCCACCCGACCCAGCCACCCCGACTGTTTGCCTATCGCCCGCGAGAAAATCAAGTGGGGGGCTGGTTCGCGCGCCTCGCAGGCCCTGGTGCTCGCCGGTAAGGCCCGCGCACTGCTCGATGGCCGCTATGCGGTATCGATCGAGGACATCCGGGCGCTGGCCGCCCCCGTCCTGCGCCACCGCATCATCCCGAATTTCCACGCCGAGGCCGAAGGAGTCACCTCCGACCGGCTGATCGAAGACATCCTCGCCACGCTCAAGGACTGAGTAAGCGGCCCCTGCCATGCCGCCCAGCGTTCACGACCTGCTCGACCCCGCCCATCTGGCTCAGTTGGGGAACTACGCCCTGATGGCCCGCTCCGCCGTGGAGGGCTTTCTCTCGGGCATGCATCGGAGTCTTTTCCACGGCTTCGGGACGGAGTTCCTGCAGTACCGCGACTATACGCCGGGCGCGGACCTCAAGTACCTCGACTGGAAGCTCCTGGCCCGCTCGGACCGCCTCTACACAAAAGTGTACCAGGAGGAGACAAACATGAACGTCCAGCTCGTGCTGGATGCCTCCGCCTCCCTGGATTATCAGGGCTCACGCGCGGCCTGTACGAAGTTCCGGTACGCGTGCATCACGGCCGCCTGCCTCGCCTACCTCGCCACAAGGCAGGGCGACAACGTCGGGCTCTTCGCCTACAACGACACCCTGCGTGAAGCCATCCCCTGCGGCCACCGGGCTGGCCAGCTTGAGCGCGTCCTGCAGGCCCTTACCCGCCTCCAGCCCGAGGGCTCGGCCAACCATGAGGCCATGCTGCAACTTTTTGGTAATCAACTCCGTCAGCGCAGCGTCGTGATCTTTTTATCCGACATGCTGGAGGGCGAGTCACTCCTGCCTGAGCTCCTGAAGCACTTCCGCCTGCGCCACTGCGACACGCTGGCCGTCCAGGTGCTCGACCCCGATGAGCTGGACCTCCCGATGGAGGGTGTGGCCCGGTTTAAGGACAGCGAATCCGGGCGTGAAGTGATTTCCTGGGCCGAGTCTACCCGCGAGACCTATAAGTCACAAATGAGTGACTTTAGAGAGGCGCTCACCACGGGTTTTAACCGCTCGCAGGTGGATTTACTCAGCCTGACCACCCACGAATCCCTCGGGTACGCGCTCGCCCGCTACCTGCACCACCGGGAGGCCATCCGCTAAGCGCATGTTGAGCTTCGCCCAGCCCCTCCTGCTCGCCGGCCTGGCTGCTCTGGCCCTGCCGCTGCTTGCGCATTTGGTCAATCGCGCCCGTGCCCGCCCCCTGCGCTTTCCCTCTGTCCGCTATATCGGGGCCTCGCAGCTGCCCCGAGACAAGCGTCGCCACCTGCGCGACCTGCTCCTGCTCCTGCTCAGGTTGCTTTTCATCGCGCTGGCAGCCCTGGCACTGGCCGGACCACTGTGGACGCCGCCAGAGGACGCACCGCTCGCCTCGACAACCGGCCAAACCCGCACCGTGATCGTTCTGGACGCCTCAGCCAGCATGAGCGGCTGGGGTGCCTGGGAAGAAGCCGAGAATGCTGTGCGTGAAATCGCCGAGCAGGGAAACCCGACCGGACTAATTCTGTTTGATACCGAGGTACTCGCCACCGTCCCCGTCGGCTCTCCCGCCCGCACCCTGGAGCAGATTGTGGCCGACATCCCACCGGGTCAGCGCATGGGAAATCCCGCCCCGGCCATCGAAGCCGCCTTGAACGAGCTCGGCCCAGATGGCCTCCGCAAGCTGGTTATCATCAGCGACTTTCAAGAAACCACCTGGCAAAGCTCGGCCTGGCCTGCAGCCGGTGAAGTCGTGGAGGTCGAGACGATCAAGGTGGGCGACTTCACCCGCCCCAACGCCGCCGTCCTCGACGCGCGGGCCTACCCCGCCACAGGCGGACGCCTCCGCGTGCTGGCCCGTGTGCGCAATGATTCCGAAAAGGCGCAAAACGTCACCGTCCAGTTACAAAGCGACGATCAAGTCGAGGAACAGACCCTGACTTTTGGCCCCGGCCAGACCCAGACGGTGGCTTTTCTTATTGATCAAGCCGAAGACCCGCAGGGCACTATCAACCTTCCTGACGATGCCTACGCGGGGGATAACAGCTTTTCCGTCTGGCTGGGCACGCCAGCTCCGGCACAGGTTGTCGCCCTGCTTCCCGGCGCGCAGGGGCTCGACAAGCTCGAGGAGGTGGCCTTCGTGCAAAAGGCGCTCACTGCCACCAGCGCAGACATGCCCCCGGCCTTCGTCCTGAATGGCGTGGCGCCGGATTTTGACTTCGGGGCAGTCGCGGAGGCGATTGATGTGCTCTACCTGCCCGGCACCGCCGCCGAGCTGGACGCCGTACAGCTGGAAAAACTCCGTGACTACGTCGCCAACGGAGGGGTCGCCCTGATCACCCCGGGGCAGAACGCTTCCCGGCTGTTTCGCCAGCTACGGGAAGGCGAGCTGACCGAGACGGCGTTTCTGGGCATGCCGGGGCGCAACCGCGACCGTAGCGAGCCTTTCCGCATCGCCACCCTGGAGCCGGGCAGCCCACTGGCCGATGTCTTTACCGGAAAGTCCGCCCGCGACCTGTACCTGACCGAGATCTACCAGTACGTAAAACTCCGCCCCGGAGCCAAAACGAGCGTCCTGCTCGCCACCGAAGACGGCGACCCCCTGCTGGTACGCGAGACGCTCGGTAAGGGCGAGCTGCTGATCAGCGCGCTGGGTCTCGACCCCCGCTGGAGCGACCTGCCGCTGCGGAATGCCTTCCTGCCCGTGCTACGGGAAGCCCTCTCCCAGGCGACTAAAGCCGACGATACGGTCATCCGCCTGACGGTGGATGAGCCGCTGCCCGCTGATTTCCCGCTGCCTCCGGGCGCAATCGCTCCCGAGGTCAGCGCCGAGCCCGGCGTCATTGAGCTGGGTCCCTACATTATCCAAACAAACATCGACCGCTCCGAGTCACTGGCGCAGGCGGCCATGCTCAGCGACATCCGGGCACAGCTCGGCCGTGAAGCTATTGAGCGAAAGTCTGCAACCTCCTCTGCGGAGGCACCGGCTGCGCTTGCGCTGTGGCCCTGGCTGGCAGCGGGGGCTCTGGCCTGCCTGCTGGCAGAGATGCTCCTGAGTGCTCCATCTCGACGAAAGGCTGCCCATGCCTGAGTTTTACCGCCATCTGCAGCACCAGCGAAAGCTGCTGTTCGTGCTGTTCCTCGTGCTGTATGTGTTCAGCCTGCTGGGGCTGTTCAGCCTCGCGATTCTCGCCGGGTCGGGGCTGGATGTCTACGCAAGCCCATGGCAGGAGCATAGCGCCTGGCTGTATTTTAACGTGCTCATGCTGCTGGCGGGCATCGGCTTTGTCGGGGGGATTCTCGTCATTCTGGCTCGGCGTCCGACGCTGGCTATGCTGGCCCGGCTGGTGGAGCGGCGCCACCCTGCCCTGCGCGAAAACCTCACCACCGCGGTCGAGGTGCTGGAACGCGGCGAGCCCTTTAACCCGCTGGAGCAGGCCCTCATCCGGCAAGTCGAGCGCGATACCGAGAAGATCGTCTTCCGCACAGCCACACTGCCGCGCTGGCTCCACCCGGTAGCCGCGATCTTAATCGTGGTGGGCGCGTTTATGCTCTTTCAGGCTACCCAGCAGAGCAGCCTCTACAGTAAGGCCTCATACTACCAGCGTGACCGGCTGACGGGCGAGGCCACGGGGTTGATCGTCGAGCCCGGTGATGCCGAGGCTCCGCGCGGATCGGATCTCACCGTCACCGCCACCATCAACCGCTGGGAGCGCGACCCCCAGATCATTCTGCGCGAGGACGGACGCGAAGTGCGCTACCCGATGATGCTGGATGGGCAGCGCGTGGGGCAGTTTACCCTCTTCGATCTGCAGGAGGACACAACCTACCGCGTTGAGACCTCATCGCTGCACTCGCCCGAGTACAGCGTCACCGTTTACGACGCTCCCAGGATCGAGGCAGTCCAACTCACACTTGAGCCACCCGCCTATACCCGCCACGAAGCCCAAGAGTTTTCCAAGCTGCTGGACCTCTTCCCCATCGAGGGCACGCAGATCACCCTGATCGTCAAAACCACCCCCAACGTCCGGACAACGCTCCGCGTGGGCGAGGAAGAAACGCCCTTTTTCGGGACAACGACCTTTACGGCAGACAGGGACGCCGAGTACCAGATCACCCTGACCAACGCCGAGAACCGCAAAGCCGTGACCGAGTCCTACAAGATCGACGTCACGCCGGACGAGCCACCCGTGGCCGATGTCGTCGATCCCGGCCACGATACCAATGCCCAACCCGACACCATCCTCCCGCTTGAGCTGTACGGGGCGGATGACTTCGGGCTCTCAAAGGTCGAGCTGCACGTCTCGGTATCGGGTCTGCCCCGACGCCCGATCGAGGTCTTCACTGCCCGGCCCGGCTCCGAGCCACTGCTGGAGCGCAACTTTCTCACGCAGCTGGACATCCCCCGGCTCAGCGTCGAGCATGGTGACGTCGTTTCGTACTACTTCACCGTAGCCGATAACCGCGAGCCCAAGCCCAACGTCGCCCGCTCCGAGCTGTACTTCGTCGAGGTGGTCAAGGACCTTGACCGGCCTCAGCCCGAGTCCGACAGCCAGGGGGGCGAAGGCGACGAAGCCAAGAAAAAGGAAATCGATCTGCGCGCGCTCATCGTGGAGCTCAAGCGCGTCATCCGCCAGACCTACCGGATCGAGCCGCTCACCGGCGACGTCCGCCGTCAGGCCCGTCAGGAGCTCGGGGCGGACTTGAACAAGGTCCAAACCGAGGCGCGTACCCTGCTCGCGGATATCGGCCAACTGCTTATGCAGGTCGAGGGGGGCGAGTTTTTCCTCATGGTGAATAACGCCCTCCAGCGCCTGGGCGAAGCCGAGGAAGAAATCAACGCCGACCGGCCCGCGTCCGCGATCCCCCTTCAAGAAGAAGCGCTGAGCAATCTTATCCAGCTGGAAAGCTTTCTGCAGGCTACGCTCCCGCCCTCCGCCGGGGGTGGCCAGGGGCAGCCCTCCGAGCAGAGCGGGCAGTCCCAGGGTGACAAAGAAGGCCAAAGCCAGAGCGAAGATGCGATGGGCATGCAGCAGATGCGCGAGCTGATGGCGAAGCTCAACAGCCTCGCTGAGGATCAGGCAGCCCAGAACGAGCGTTATGAGCGGGCCGAGCGCTTCAGCCCCGGCGAGAGCGAACGCCAGCAACTTTCTCAAGCTCAGGAGGCGCTGCGTCAGGCAGCCCGTGACGCCTCAGCCTCCCTCCAGGGTGAAGCCGGGATGGGCGACATCCGCCGCGAAATCGCTGAGGCCGGGCGCACCATGCAGAGCGCATCCAGTGCGATCAGCGGGGGTGAGGCAGGCCAGGCCTCCAAGGCCGGAGCCCGCGCCGGAGAGTCCCTTCTCAATGCCGCCGCCCTTCTCGACGAGCGCATCCGTCAGGCAGCTGCCGGAGCCATGAACGAGCTTGTCTCGCAAGCTCAGGGGCTGGCCGGACAGCAGGCCGGAGCCGCCGAAGCCAGCGGAGAGGCCGAGACAGCCGGAGGTGAGGGTGAGTCTAAAGGCGCGCTGCGTGAGCAGCAGCTCGGCCTTAATGACGAGTTCCAGCAGCTCATGGCCGAGATCGAGCGCCAGGCCGTGCAGATGGGCGAAGCTTTTCCCGGTGCCGGTGAGCAACTCGCCCGCGCCAGCCGTGAAGCCGGTAAGGCCCGCACCGGAGCCGCCATGCAGCGCTCTGCCAACGCCCTGCTCTATGGCCGCTACGGCAAGGCCGGGCAGCTCCAGGGTGAGGCGGCAGAGGGGCTTGATGCGCTCGCCGAAAACCTCGCCAAGGCCCGCGACCAGATCCCGTCCATGTCGGCCGCCAGCCTCGAAAAGCTCATCAATCAGGTCGAGCAGGAGCAGAGACGCCTCTCCCAACAGAAGAATCAGTCTCCCGGCCAGCAGGGGGAATCTCCGGGCGAGGAAGGCGAATCCGGTCAGGATGGCAACAACAGCCTCAACCAACTTGGAAAAAACCTGCAACAGGCAGCAAAGAACCTGAAAAATAACGAGCTGAACGAGCTGGGTGCTCGCATGTCCGCCCCTCAGGGCGGGGATGGTGCCTCGGGTGACACGACTGAGGCGATGGGCATGCTTAATCAGGCCGAAACGATTCTCCAGCAGTACCTGCGCCAGCAGTTGGTCGAGGAACGCGTCAACTACAAGCGCCAGTCCGCACCGCCACCGGACAAGTACCGCACACTGGTCGAAGAATACTTTAAAAACCTCGCCGAAGAACCCTGATGCCCTTCGAGACACCCATCCCACCCGTGGCCATTGCAGTGGCTGCCGTGCTGCTGACCGCCGCCCTCCTGCGGCTGGCCCGCCGGCAGGGTGGCGACATGCCACGCGGTCTGTGGTGGGCGAGCCTCGTCCTGCGCCTGCTGGCCGTGCTGATGATTTGCCTGCTGGCACTGAACCCCTACCTCACCCGGCAGGATCCGGACCCGGCTGGCCTGCGTATCGCAGTGCTGGCCGACGCCTCCGGCTCCATGCATACGCGCGATCTCGACGGCACCGCGCGGATCGAGTTCACCGCCAGCCAGGTCGACGAAGCCACCCCGGATAACCTCCGCGCACGCCTTGATGCCCAAGCCGGACAGCTCGACACCTATGCCTTCAGCGAACGCCTCAGCCCCCTGCCAACCTCCGGCCTTTCTCTGGAGGGTGGCCAAACCGCGATCGGGGATAGCCTGCGCGAGACCCTGAACCACAACAGCGGCCAGGGACCGCTGTCGGCTGCCGTTCTCCTGAGCGACGGCATCTCCCTGCGTGGCGAGCCACTGATGGACGCCGCCCGCGCCTACCGCGAGGCTGGTATCCCCATCAGTGTGGTTGGAGTCGGGGACGCCTCCGAGGGCGGAAACGCAGCTGTCGAGCTGACTGTCCGCACCGCCGAGCCGCTCGTCGGCGAGCCGCTGGAGCTGGAAGCCGCCCTGACCAGTACCTTTAGCCAATCCGTCTCCACCACCGTCGAAATCGCTGACGGCGACACCGTGCTCACCCGCCAGGACGTGACGCTGCAGCCCGGCGCCACTGTACGCATCGAGGCCACAGCCCGTCCCGAGCGCTCAGGCTTCCACAGCTACCGGGCGCGCATCGTGGAAACCATTCCCGGTGACCGCAACCAGAGTGACGACCTCGCCTTTGCCGCGACCGAGGTCGCCGAGCCGCGCGTGATGAAGGCCCTCTACCTGAGCACGCACCTCAACGACACCTACCGCTTTCTGCGCGAAGCCCTCCGGCAGGACCCCGACTGGGAGCTGCACGCGCTCATCCGGCTCAACGCCGAGCGCTTCGCCGCGCTGGGCTTTGAAGACGCACCCGACGAGGAGAACCTGGGCTATGCCTGGATCAAAAACAGACTGGTCGACCACAGCGTGCTGATCGTCGAGACCGCCGTCGTTAGCGAAATGAACGCCGATGAGCGGCAGGCCTTGCTCGATTTCCTCACCCGACGCGGCGGAGGTGTCGTTTTCTTTGGCCCGCCGGATAATCTCCCCGCCGAGCTGCGCTACCTGCTGCCTGTCCGTGAAACCGAGACGCTGATCCGTCCGGCACAGGCCCCGCTCAAGCTCAGCCCGGAGCCGCTCTTTGACGCGCTGGCCGGTGGCACTCTGTTTCGCCCGCCCCCGCTTTTCCTGCCCGGTGGTCGCACCGCCTATGTCGGCCGCGAGCTTTCGCGCGGGGCACGCACGGTTCTATCGACTGCCCAGCTAGACCAGCCCTTGCTCACGCTCCACGCTTACGGGGCCGGGCGGGTGGCCTACCTCGGCACCTCCTCGACCTGGCGCTGGCGGCTCAGCAGTGAGCACGGCCTGCGCCAGCATGAGCTGTTCTGGCGCTACCTGCTGGGCTGGCTCGGCAGCGGCGGTAAGCCACGGCTGGAAATGCCCCTGCAGGGCCGCATCGTCCCCGTGGACGAGCCGCTCGCCCTCGATGTGGACGTGCGCGGACCGGACTTCCTGCCCGCCGAAAACGCCCGCGTGAGCGCCGTGATGACACCCGCCAGTGGCGAACCGGGGCCGCCTGTTAACCTCGTACCCGACCCCAGCCTGCCCGGACGCTATCAGGGCACAAGCCAACTCGACACTCCCGGTGAGGCCCATGTCGAGTATCGGGTGAGCTTCCCGGATGGCGAAGAACTGCGCCAGGAAGCGTGGTTCGCCGGGGCGCACCTCGGCCGTGAAAACGCCGACCTGGCCTTCCGTGAGCGGGAACTGCGCGACCTGGCCCGTGTCACCGGTGGGGAGTATGTTTCCTGGCGGGAGGTGGACAGCCTGGACACCGTGCCGCTAAGGGCAGATACCCCGATGCTTGAGACGCGCCTCTACTGGACCCGCAATCTTACCTTTACCTTGATCCTCGTCCTCACCGTCGGTATCGAGTGGATACTACGCCGCAGGACAGGCCTGAACTGATGCCTTTGACCTCCTCCATCAAAGTCCTTCTCTCCACGGTCGCCCTGGCCGCGGCAGCCCTCCCGCTGTCCGCCCAGAACCGGCCATCCGGCATCCCCCGCAATCTGTTTCCCCCCAGCCTCATGCCCGAGCCGCGGCTCAGCCCCGAGGAAAAAGCCACCATCGAGCGCGCGCTGGAGGACCTCAAATCCGACAACAGCGAGTACCGCGCCGGAGCCGTCATGCTGCTGGGGAAATACGACAGCGCTCAGGCACGCGAGGCGGTGATCAAAGCGCTGGAGGACCCGAGCACACGTGTGCGCCGGGCTGCCATGGTCTCCGTCATGGAGTGGAACCGGGCCGCCCCCGCCGAAGCAATCGTACCGGTGCTGCGCCTGGTCGGGGACGAAGATGTCGAGCTGCGCCGCTCGGCCTCCACCGCCATTCAGCCGATGATGGCTATCCGCGCCGCCACAGAGGCCCTGAGGCCGGGCGTCCGTGTTGTGATCCCCGACGATGTTCGTCAGACCCTGGTCGAGGCCTATCTGGATGAGGATGTCATCGTCCGGCGCAACATGTTGACCAACCATTTCTATCTCAACCTGCCGGTACCGGGAGAGACCTTTATCGCGCTGATGGGCGACGAAGACCCACAGGTGCGCCTCGAAGCCGTCGGCCTCGCCGCACGCTTTGCTGAGCCGGACGCCTTTACCCGCGAGGCTCAGCGCTGGATAGAAAACGGCAATCGCGCCGAGCGCCTCCGCCTCTCCCGCGAGCTGCCCCCCAGACCCAGCACCGCCCAGCTTGAGCTGCTGCGCATGCTAAGCGAAGACGAAGACGACGAGATCGCCGCCGAGGCCATGCTCGCGCGCTTCCGCGCGCTCGGCACGGACGCCACATTTGAGAAGCTCTATGCGCGGCTGAATGAGGACCGCCTCAAGCAGGAGCAAGCGCAGCGTTTTCTCCAGATGATGCGTATGCACTCAGGTGAAGTCCCCGGCCACATCGAGGCACTCACCGGCCTGGATGACCCGCTCCTGCGCCGCGAAGCCGTCGACCTGTTCTTCGACATGGGCTACGCCCAGCAACGGCCCGAGCAGGTGCTGATCTTTATCGCCGATCCCTCTGAGCAGGTACGCACCGTCGTCCTCAAGTACTACGAGCGCCGCCATGGCAATATGCCACCGGAGCTACGGGAGGCTATGCTCACCAGCCGCCACCCAGAGGTACGCCAGAGCCTCGCCACGATGAGCGTAACCATGCCGGACGACATTGCCACGGAGCTTTTACTCGACCTATTACTGGATGACCAGACCGCCATCCGCCAGCAGAGTCTGCGCGAGATCGCCCGGCGGCAGCTGCCCGGCTGGCAGGACATCCTCCTCGCCTCGCTCAATGACGAAGACCTCATGATCCAGCGCAGCGCCGCTGAGCTGATCATGCGCACCCAGATGCCCGGCGGTACCGAGGCCCTCCGCCAGCTCCTGCAGAGCGAGCCGGACACGCCGCTGGCTCCACTCATCCGCCTCTACCTGGAGGACCCCACTATCTTCCAACGTCAGGAGCGCCTGTGAAAACGCCGCACAACATCCGCCACTGGCTCATCTCCGGCTGCATCATGCTCGCAGCCGCTCTGAATGTGTCGGCACAGCCGACCACTCTCGCAGAGCCCGAGTCGACACCCCCTGCGCCCCAACCCACGGAGCTGACTCCGCCGGACCCGGTGCAGGTCATCCAGCTCATCCAGGGCGATACCCTGCGCCGTAACTATCCCGGAGGGCTCACCAGCCTGCTGGAGGAGATCAACGACAAAACCACGCTCACCCTCGACCCGGACCCGCTCGTCATCCAGACCTTTGACGACCCCCGCATTTTCGAGCACCCCTTCATCTATGTAAACTACGCCGACCGGGCGGACTGGACGCTCTCCGAGAGCGAGAAAGAAGCCATCAACGCGTACCTCGACCGGGGCGGCTTCATCTATATCGACGCGGGCATCACGCCCTCGTTTCTACGCGACAGCACCCAGTACGGCCAGTTTCACAGCTTCGCAGAGTGGAGCGTCACCCCGGAGCTGCAGGAGGCTTTCTCCTCGATCTACCCGGACAAGGCCTTCCTGCCCCTGCCCCGCTCGCACCCGCTTTTCCGGGCATTTTACTCCGGCCTGCCCGACGCCACCATCCTGCCCGACACTGTGCGCGACTTCGTCGTCAACGAAAAGTGGCCGCAGGGCACCTATGCCGCCATGGGGCTGACCGTCAACGGCCGCCTGGCCGTGCTGGCGATGCCGATCCTGGCCATGGGATGGGGGAAGAATGACTTCGGGCAGTGGACGACCTTCATCGGCTTCCGCATCCGCGAAGGGGCCGAGGGCATCGACGAGCGCCTGGCCGATGCGGCCTACACGGGCACGAGCTTTGAGGTGACCCGTGAAGACGGCCGCAAGGACCAGATATTTACCCAAGAGGAGGCCATGCCCGCCTGGGTGAGCGAACCGGACGGCAGCTGGCGGCTGTTTCGCTACTACTATACACAGGAGATCAGCGACTACGCCCACGGCTTCTACACCCAGCTGGGCGTCAACATCTTCGTCTACGCCTATACGCAGTAGCGGGTGCTTTCCCGCTTGCCGCCTGAGCCGACGCTGCTGAGAATACACGGGTTGTGTTACGCTCGCGCACAGTCCTTCTCTGTGCCCTCTGCCTACTGCTTGCCATCATTCCAGCCGGGCTGCAGGCCGAGTTGATTGCGCGTGAACAGGGGCTGCAAGCCACGCTGCAGGAAGCCGTCACCGCCTTTGAGGAGGCTGACTACGCACGCGCCGCCGAGGGCTTTGCGTATCTGGAAAAAAACTACGCGAGCGAGCCCGCCTATCAGAAAATCGAGCAGCAACTGCTCCCGGTCTGGGCCCATGCCTGCCGCATCAACGGGGACCATGCCCGCGCTGCCGAACTCTACGAAACTTTTCTCGAACGCTATCCCGAGGACGACACGCAGGCCGCGTATGTGCTTTTCGGGCTCGCGCAGGCCTGCCAGGCACTCGGTGAAAACGCCCGCGCCTCCGAGGCCTACCGCGCCTACCGCGAGCGTTTCCCTGAGCGCCCCGAGGCCCTGATCAGCGTCCTGCGCGAGGCCGAACTGGACTTTTCCCAGGGCGAAATCGAAGCGGGCATCACCAGCCTGCTCGCCTTTGCCGCCGATCCACGCGTCCCGCCCACCCTGCGGGCCCAGGCCCGGCTGCGTGCCGTCCAGGCCGCCCAGGCGAACGGCGAGGACACCCGCGCAAGCGAGATTCTCCTAAGCGAGCCGTGGGCCGTCACCACCATGCCCGAGCTGGCCATGCTCGCCTTTGCCAGCCTGCGGGCAGGCGATGCACTCGCCCGTGAGGGCAAATACACGGAGGCCATCCTCGCCTACCGCAACGTCCCCCCGTATCAGCAATTAATCGAGCTTCAGCGCGAGCGCCTCGCACAGTTGGAGCGCATCCGCACCGAGCGCACACGCCGTAACCCGGAGGGCATCCAGACCGCAGCCTTCTGGGAGGAGTATTTTTCCGGAATCATCGATAAGGTGGAAGCCGAGCTCGACGACCTCGTATCCATGGATAACTACACTCCAGCCTGGCAGCTCAAACTCGGGGACGCCTTCCTCCGAGCAGGGCGGAGCCGTGAGGCGGGGCTGCTATTCGGAGCTGTAGCAACAGACGAAGCACTGCCGCAGGCACTTCGGGAGCAAGCCCACTATCGCTGGATCCTTTGCGCCATGGCACGCGAAGACTGGAATCTCGCCCTCATCCGAGCGCACCGCTTTATCGGCGCCCACCCAGTCGGCCCCCGATTGACGACCATATACTACCTCATAGTTGAAACCCAGCTACGGCAGGGCAAATACACAGAGGCTATCGATGACCTATACTGGCTTATAGACACCTACCCGGACGATCCCCGACAGCCACGGTGGAGATTTCGCCTCGGCTATGCGCTCGCCCTGAACCAGGACTACGTCGCTGCTCGCGACACCTTCAGCGCTCTCATTGATAATTTCCCTGACGACGAGTTGGTGCTGCGCGCCCGGCTCTGGATCGGGCTGTCATACTTTTTTGAATACAACTACCCGGACGCTCTCGCCGCCTTTGACGCACTCACCCCGGACACGCTTGGCACGGAGCTGGAGGGCGAGACCGCCTACCGCCGCGCCGCCACCCTGTACTCGATGCGAGACTACGCAGGAGCAAAAGAAGCCCTTAAAAATCATCTTCTAAAATACCCCAGCAGCCCATACACAGCGCAGGCTCGAGTCCTGCTGGGAGACACCCTCATGGGGCTCGGCGAACTCGATTCCGCAGCGGATCAGTTCACCCAGGTCGGCCCAGAGGCTGGAACGCTTTACCCATACGCCGTTTTCCAGACAGGCAAAATTTACCGCGTATTGGAAAATTACGACAAACTCATTGCGCACTTCGAAGCCTATGCCAACGACACGCCAGACAGCCCCCGCCCACGTCTGGCCGAGGCGTTATACTGGGTCGGGTGGGCTCACGCGCAACAAGGCGATCCGGCGGCGGGGTTCCCGCAGTTCATGGATGCCCTTGCGCGCACCGGAAACGACACGCAAGCCGGGGATACGAGCCTGTTACTACAAGCACTGGAATCACTCTATACACGAGCCCGACAAGACGACTTGAAGCTGGAGGAAAACAACACCGCCTCCGCTGGCCTGCTACGCGCCGAGTCATACACCCACTGGCTGGAGGCTCAGCGCGAAAACGCCCTGAAGCGCGGTGAGCTCACGCGGGCCTCACGCTACGCGCTTTACCTGGCGCGCATCTATCGCCGCGACAAGCGTGATGATCGGGCAGACGCCGTGCTCTACGAAACCATGGGACAGGTCCCTCTGGAGCGCCTCGACGCTGATGGACTCTCCGCGCTGGGAAGCCTGCTCGCCAAGGAGAGGCTCCCCTCCGCCACCGAGTACTTCACCTACCAGCTTGAGCACTTCCCGCGTAGCCCCCGTAGCGGATCAGCCTTCTACGGCATGGCGAAGCTGACAGCGGACCAGGGCGACAACGAGCAAGCCATCAAGTGGCTCAAACGCTTCGAGGCGGAAACGCCTTATGACAATAACGCCCCGCAGGCAGCGCTCCTACACGCCGATATACTGATTTCGGACAACGAGACAAACGCAGCCGAAAACGTATTGAAAAAATCGCTACAGTCACCGCTCATGCGGGGCCGGGATAAGGCCGAGGCATTACTTATGATCGCCGCCTGCGCCGAGGCGCGTGGCAACCTCGAAGAAGCCATCGCCTGCGACCAGCGCGTCTACACCGTTTACCGTGCGTGGCCTGGTCTGATCGCGCGCGCCTATTGGCATAGCGCCAATATATTTTATCAACTCGGCGACTTGAAAGCCTCCCGACGCACGCTCGAAGAGATGATGCTCGACCCTCGACTGGAAGACACCCCCGAGCACTCCCCCGCCCAAGCCCTGCTCGACGACTTGCGGACCAAGCTGGCCCCAAACACCACCGACTCATCCAGCGCAGTGGAGGTAACACCATGAAGCTCTTCCACCTCGTAGCCCTTTGCTTGTATTCTTTTTTGAATACATACATTTTCGCAGAAAGCAAAGTCTCCTCAACGCAGACGCTCATCCTGCGCAGCGGACAGGCCTATGAGGGTCAGGTGCAGGGAGTTCGGGATGACCACCTGATATTTATACGGCCCAGCGCAGGAGGTCAGGCCGAGTACACCTTTACCCCGGATGAGGTTGAGCGGATCGATTTCCGCACCGCAGCCGTGAAGACCAATGCAGCTCAGCTGCTGGCGGCAGGCCGTGCCGATGAAGCGCTTCCACTGCTACAGGTGATCTACGAGCAGCAGGCGCCCTATCTGGCGTTTATCCCGGAGCCGGACCGAGCCTACTTCCTGAAGCTCGTGGTAGCCGCCCGCGAGGCCGAGGAGCCGTACCTGTCCGTCGGCGTCGCAAAGACCCTCCTTCCCTATATCCAGGATGAGACCGTACGCGACCAGCTGGAGTCACTGATTCTACTTGGTTATTATCAGCTCCCGCTACGCGACGACACTCGACAGCTGGCCCTCGAGTGGATAATGAATCACCCGCGTTATGGCACCTCGGCGCTGGGCTCATATATCCTCGCTCGGCTCGATCTCGACGACGGCCAGCACGAGGCAGCACTACTAACCGCGCTGGAGCCGATCACCTTTTCCAGCCAGTACCCGATGGCGTATCTGCAGCATTGCTACGCGGTCGCCATCCTGGCCGCCGATGCCCTCGATGACGAGACTGAGGCGCGCGCCCTCGCGGTAGAGATGGCTGCCCGGCACCTTCCCTGGCCGACGGATGATGGCCTGGATAACCACAAGCCATTGTACAAAAAACTGCTCCAACCTCCTCCGCCCCCCGACAAGACGGGTTTGACCTCGGAGGCTAAATAGACTTTGTCATTTTACACCATGCGCCGCCTGACCGCCATCGTCATTCTGCTCTTGAGCCCCCTGTACGCCTCCGCGCAGGAGGCCGCATCCGAGCCAGCCAGCCACAGCCTGTGGGCCATGATCCGTGAAGGTGGATGGGCGATGTGGCCCTTGGGGGCGTGCTCGCTGGCACTTTTATTTCTGCTCTTTTACGCCTGGCGGGAAACATCCGTGCGGTGTTTCGTGCCCATCGCCCGACTCCCTGAGATCGCATCCAGCCTGCGCACAGGCGATCTGGAGGGCGCTCGCTCCCTACTCACCGAGGACGACACGATGCTGGGACGCGCCTTGGGAAAAGCCCTGACCAAAGCCCGCCCCGAGCTGCCCGAGTCCAACCGCGCCAAGGTCGAGACCCTGCTGGTCGAGACACTGGAGGCCGAGGAGAGCGCGGTAAGCCAGTGGATCAACTATCTCAACGTCATCGCCGCGACGGCCCCCATGATCGGCCTGCTGGGAACGGTCAGCGGGATGATTGGCGCTTTTCAGACTATGGAGCGCATCGGCATGGGTCAGCCGCAGGCCTTTGCGGGCAGCATCGGTGAGGCGCTGATCACGACTGCCACCGGTCTGCTCATCGGCATCCCGGCCATGGTGGCGTACTTTATCATGAAAAACCGCCTCGCTGCCCGGATGAATACGACCGTCCAGACCGCTACCGACCTGCTTGACGATCTGGCCGAGGGAGAGGACTGAACGGCTTTACCTAGCGGCAATGCCATCTCGATAAGAGGGCCAGCCGGGAGAACAGCGCCACCCAGCAGCCGCTTTCGTCGTTGCGGTTCGCGGGAGCGGGTGTCAGCGTATCCCCCACATGCAATCGAAGCCACAACTGCTGATCTTTGCGACCTGCGACGGCGTCCATATCGACCCCTCCACCGGTAAGCATACCCTGCTGGGCGTGTTCTCCAATCTGCGCTCTCAGGAGTATCCGATGATGCACCCGCACATGGTGTGGTTCGTCAGCCTGGCAGATGTCAGCATCGGCGAGCACCGGCTGCAGCTCAGCCTGGGCCTGCCCGGTGAGGCACCCCTTATGTCCGTGGAGCGGCCCTTTGAGTCGAAAAGCCCGCTGCATCGCATCCACTTGATCAACCAGCTGAAGAATGTGCCCTTCCAAAAGCCGGGCGACTACACAGCCGCGATTGAAGTTGACGACGAGCCGATCCTTGTCACCTCCTTTATCGTGTCTCAATAAGACCTCTCACAGACCCTTTTCATGGACATCAAAACCTTTGAACTGATCGGCGTCGGATCGCCTATCGTAGACGTACTGGCCCAAGTGCCGGAGGCCTTTGTCGCCTCCATCCCTGGCGATAAAGGCGGCATGGAGCTGGTCGATGCCACGACCATGGGCGAGCTCATGGCGCAGGTTGACTCACCGATGACAGAGGCGCCCGGCGGCTCCTCCGGTAACACCGCCGTGGCTGTGGCCCACCTGGGCCTGCCGACGACCTTCCTCGGGAAGATCGGTAACGACTCCGGCGGCGAATTTTACCGCGACCGCTTCATGGAGCTGGGCGGCGATGGCTCGCGCTTCAAGGTCGGCGAGGTCCCCAACGGGCGCTGCCTCTCTCTGGTGACCCCGGACTCCGAGCGCACGATGCGTACCGACCTCGGAGCTGCCATGACGCTCGATCCCGACGAGATCAGCGCGGATGACTTTAAGGGCTGCCGCCACGCCCACATCGAGGGCTACATCCTGTTTAACCGCGACCTGATGTTCAAGGTGCTGAACTCGGCCAAGGCCGCCGGCTGCACCGTGAGCCTCGACCTGGCCTCATTTGAGGTCGTGGGCGCGACCAAGGACATCCTGCCCGACATTTTAGAAGAGTACGTGGATCTGGTTTTCGCTAACGAGGGCGAGGCCGAAGCGTTCTTCGGCGGAAAAGACTACAAAGGCATGGTCGCCAAGCTGGCAAAGCTCTGCGACGTCGCCGTGGTCAAGCTCGGTAAAGCCGGTTCACTCGTCCAGCAGGGCGAAGATCTGGAGAAGATTTCTCCGATCACCGTCAAAAACCCCGTCGACACAACGGGTGCCGGAGACCTCTGGGCAGCCGGATTCCTCTATGGCTGGCTGCGTGGTCGCCCGCTGGATGTGTGCGGACGCTACGGCTCCATCCTGGGCGCGGAAATCGTGCAGGTGATGGGCGCCGCCATCCCGCATGATCGCTGGCTCAAGATCAAAGAGCACCTCAAGGATTAACCTCCCCTCCGTATGAACGAGCAACCGCCAAAGACCCCACCCTTGCTGGTCGCCGGCGGTCTTGGGCTGGACACCCTGCTCATGCCCGATGGCTCGGAGCGCCGCGAGATCGGTGGCTCGGGCTGGTTTGCCTCGCTGGCGGCAGCGTTCTTTCTCAGGCCGCAGCTGTTCGGAGCGGTCGGGGGTGACTTTCCGCTGGAGGAGCGTGAGCACCTGGAACGCCTCGGCGTGGACACCACGGGCATCACCGTGCTGCCGCACGAGAAGACCTTTGCCTGGAAGTGCCGCTATCACCAGGACCCGGATAAACGCAAGACACTGGAGCTGCACCCGAATGTTGAGGAATCGTTTCGGCCTGAGCTCAACGCATCCCAACGACGCTGCCCCTACCTGCTACTGGCGAACATGCGCCCGGACTTTCAGGGGCGCGTCCTGGAGCAGATGGAGGGCGAGCCCTTCGTCGCACTGGACACGATTGACTTCTGGATCCGGGAGCGTCGCAGCGAGCTGCTGGACATGATCCGGCGGACCAGCCTCATGCTGCTCAACGACGAAGAAGCCGCCCTGCTCACCGGCTGCGAAGATCCCCGCCAGGCCGGGCGCGCCCTGCTTGAGCTGGGGCCGCGCTTCGCCGTGGTCAAGCTCGGCTCCCGCGGCTCTCTCGGCTTCAGCCAGGGTAAGGATTGGCATGTGCCCGCTCAGCTCGTGGACAACCCCGTCGACCCCACCGGAGCCGGAGACAGCTATGCCGGAGCGCTCATGGCCACACTCGCCCAATGCCCGCACCCAGACTCGGAGGCGCTGCTTGAGGCCATGCAGGCAGGTGCCCGCACCGCCGCTATCACCGTACAGGATTTCTCCGCCCGCGCGCTCATCGCCAAATTGGAACAGCGCAAGCTCTGAAACGCGGATCACGACCCATTTTCTCTCACCAAACGATTAATCCCTCTCATACCAGGTAATCCATTCATAAACACGGCTTGACTCAGTTTCGCCTCGCTCCCACGATCTCGCACGCTATTTCCAATAGCGAACACCTTCGGGGAAATCCTGTGAGAACCAGGAGCTGACGCGCAACTGTGACCGGACCTCAGTCTCGGAAGCCAGAATGCCCGAATCACCAGACATCTTCGCGCTAGGGATGTCGGTCGCACGGCGTGCCCGCGGATAAAACCGGGGACAGGCTGGAGACCGGCTTTCCGGGCCTCCACCACTATTTACTGACCATGCCGAGCGACTTTTTCCAAAACATCCTGAGCAATCCGCTGCTGACCCTCTTCGGGCTGATCGGCATCGGACTCGCCCTGGGCAGCATCCAGATCAAGGGCATCACCCTGGGCTCCTCCGCCGTCATATTCGTGGCGCTGCTGGCCGGGCATTTTGGCTGCACCGTGCCCGCCGGTATCGGCAGCATCGGGCTGGCGCTCTTTGTGTACTGCGTCGGCATCAGCGCGGGGAATCGGTTCTTCGGGGCGCTCAAGCGAGAGGGCAGCCAGCTGGCCAAGCTGGCGCTGGTCGTCGTCGGAGCCGGGGCCTTAACCACTTGGGGGCTGGCCAAGCTTTTCCACGTCGATGCGGCCATGGCCGTCGGCGCTTTTGCCGGGTCCATGACGAGCACCCCCGCACTGGCTGCGGCCAGCGAAGGTGCCGGGCCGGGAGCGACTGATGTAGTCGTCGGCTACGGGATCGCCTACCCCTTTGGGGTCATCGGGGTCGTGCTTTTCGTCCAGCTCATCCCGAAGCTCCTCAAGCTCAAGATCGAGGAAGACACGCCGGAAACCAAGGGCGCGTCCTCGATTGTCATCGAGCGCAAGCTGGTCGAAGTGCGCAACGAGAACCTTTTCGGCAAGCGCCTCGGGGACAGCTCACTGGCGGACCTGGGCGGCTGCCAGGTCTCACGCATCTGGCGTAACAACCGACTCGAACCGGTCAGCTACGAGGACGTTTTCCAGCCTGACCAGCTCCTGCTGCTCGTGGGTGACGCCAAGGCTGTCAAAATCGCCACCGAGCTGATCGGCCGGGTGAGCGAGCAGAACATCGTGCTCGATGCCGATAACGAGCGCAGCCAGTTCGTCGTGACGAAAAAGGAGCTCATCGGCAAAACGCTGAGCGACATCGATCCGCTGCGTAACCACGGCGTGGTCGTGACCCGCATCAACCGCCTGGAGTTTACCTTTGTCCCGGATGCGAAGACCCGCCTGGAAAAGGGCGACATCCTCACCACCGTCGGTGCTCAGGACAAGCTCGCCGCCTTTGCCAAGGAAGTCGGTCACCACACGCAGGCTTTTTCCGAAACCAGTCTCGCCTCGCTCGCTATCGGGCTGGCGCTGGGGGTCGCCCTGGGCAAGCTGACCATCCCCATGCCCTGGGGGGATACCTTTTCGCTCGGACTAGCCGGTGGCCCGTTGCTCGTCGCGCTCCTGCTGGGACACTTCGGACGTGTCGGCGGTGTGGTCGGCTTCATCCCGCGGCCGACGCGCGTCCTCCTCCAGGAGATGGGGCTGGTATTCTTCCTCGCCGATGCCGGGATCAAAGGCGGAGCCTCCATGGGCTCAGCCATCCAGACGCAGGGTGCGGAGATCTTTCTGGTCGGTGCGCTGATCAGTATCGTGCCGATGATCGTGGGCTATATCACCGCCCGCAAGATCATGAAGCTGACCGTCGCCCAGAGCCTGGGCGGGATCTGCGGCGGGATGACCAGTACCCCCGCGCTCGGGGCCATCGTCTCAAAAACCCATCAGCAGGCACCTATCGTCAGCTACGCGACAGTCTATCCGGTGGCCGTTATCATGATGGCCCTGCTGGCCAAGTTCTTGCTCAAGCTGATCGGCTGAACCGGGTTGCACCCGGTAGCATTAATGGCCCCACCCTGGTAGAGCCATGGCCAGGTTGCACCCGGTGGCATTGATGGCCCCACTAAGGTGGAGCCATGGGCAACGGAGGTTGACGCCAACTCAAACGAACTCCGCTGACGTGTGATTCAACACCGCAAGGGGCAGGCACGCCGTGCCGCTCTAGTTGTAGATTTTTACGCCGGAGCGGAGCTTACTGGGGCTGGCCCCGAAGCGGCGCTTAAAGGCCCGCGTGAAGGAGCTTTGCTCCTCGAAGCCACAGGCCAGGGCGATGTCGCCCACGGACTGGTCGGTATCGGTGATCAACTGCATGGCGCGCTGAAAGCGCAGCTGGTCAAAGACTTCCTTGGGGGCATTTTGCAGCGATTCGTGAAAAAGCCGCCTCAGATGGGCCGGGGAGACATGTACGGCGCGAGCGACTTCCTCCTGGCCGGGATTTTCACGC
Source organism: Ruficoccus sp. ZRK36 (assembly GCF_019603315.1). Classification (NCBI taxonomy): domain Bacteria; kingdom Pseudomonadati; phylum Verrucomicrobiota; class Opitutia; order Puniceicoccales; family Cerasicoccaceae; genus Ruficoccus; species Ruficoccus sp. ZRK36. The sequence goes on along the minus strand of NZ_CP080649.1, from coordinate 945,132 downwards.
ATATGCTCGCTAAACCATGAAAGCGCGCCCTGCACGCGCTCGTGGACACGCTTGCTGGCCGGAGGCTGGGAGTCGCACCAGCTTTCATACATGAGCAGGGACAGCTCCATCAGCGCGTGCTCGTAGCAGAGCATCATGCCGGGGGCCGGGCTCTCCCAATAGACGCGGACCTGCCTGGCAAGCCGCCTCAAACGGGTACAATCGCCCGCGCTGAGCTTGATACTGCAGCCACGCGCAGGGATGGCCTGATGAAGCACCTCGGGGATGTAGCGAAAATGAAAAACAACGATCGCGGCGGCCTGACCGGGCAGCCCCGTCCACCCGTGTGAGGAGCCCGGCGGCGAGAGCCACAGCGTCCGCTCGCTCGGCTCGGATTCATCGTTCCCATCGGCGCTGAGTCGGCCGATAGCCCCCTGAACCACAGCCTGAAACTCCCAGCAAGGCCGCATCTTCTCGTAGATGGGCTGCTCGAAATAGCGCCGCTTACCGCTGTTAAAATACGTCAGCATGGGGCTATTTAGGCTGCAAAAATGAGCGAAAATGTCAAATACTTGAGCGCCCCTGCCATGGACGAAAAACCGCTTTTCCGGTATGATCGTCCTCACTATGTCTAACAACCCTTCCTCCCCCAAGCGCTATGTGATCGTCGGTCTCGGCGGCCGCTCCAGCCTCTTTTCCGAAGCCCTCCTCGACACCTTCAAGGACGCCTGTGAGCTGGTCGGCCTGTGCGATATCAACCAGACGCGCATGGACTACCACAACAGCCGCTTCCAGGAGAAGTACTCAGCCGGGCCGTTCCCGACCTACAAGGCCGAGGACTTTGACAAGATGATCGCCGAGCAGAAGCCGGACACGGTCATCGTCACCACCATGGACCGCACGCACCACCAGTACATCATCCGCGCGATGGAGCTGGGCTGCGACGTCATCAGCGAAAAGCCCATGACGACCGACACCGAGAAGTGCCGCGCCATCCTCGACGCCGTCGAGCGCACCGGCAAGAGCCTCAAGGTCACCTTTAACTACCGCTACGCTCCCTCCCGCACAAAGGTCAAGGAGCTGATCGCGACCGGCGTGATCGGAAAAATCCACTCCATCCACTTCGAGTGGCTGCTGGATACCCGCCACGGGGCCGACTACTTCCGCCGCTGGCACCGCGACAAGCGCAACTCCGGCGGGCTCATGGTACATAAGTCCACCCACCACTTTGACCTCGTCAACTGGTGGATCGACTCCTCCCCGGAAACCGTATTCGGGATGGGTCAGCTCGCCTTCTATGGCCGCGACAATGCCGAAAAACGCGGCGTGAAAAAGTTCTACGTGCGCAGCACGGATGACCCGCGCGCCAAGGACGACCCCTTCGCCCTGGACCTGCACGAGACCCCCGAGCTCGAAGGCCTCTATTTCAACGCCGAGAAGGAAGACGACGCCTACCTGCGCGACCGCTCGGTCTTCAGCGACGGCATCAGCATCGAGGACACCATGAGCGTCATGGTTCGCTACCGCAACGGCACCCAGATGACCTACTCGCTCAACGCCTACTGCCCGTGGGAAGGCCTGCGCATCGTCTTCACCGGCGACAAGGGCCGCATCGAACTCGAAGAGGTCGAGAAATCCTACGTCAACGCCGGCGGCGGCACCAGCGGCGAGGGTGAGTCCAAGGGCCGCACGCTGCTCGTTCGCCCGCTGTGGGACAAGCCCTACGAAGTCGAAATCGAGGAGGGTAAAGGCTCGCATGGCGGCGGTGACGTACGCATGCTGACGGACATCTTTGAGCCTACCGGCGAAGAAGACCCCTGGAAGCGCGCTGCCTGCCATATCGACGGTGCCCGCTCCATCCTGACCGGTATCGCCGCGAATGCCTCATTTGCCACTGGGCTGCCCGTCCAGGTCGACGATCTCGTCAAGCTCCCCTAACACGGAAACACATCCGCATAAACGTATCCAATCTATCGATACACAACCCCATAGACACAATAGACATGGTTAAAACTATTGAATCCTTTACCTTCGGGATGGGCGACCGCTTCGGCCATCAGGGCCAGGCACAGCTTCAGGCCGTGCTGAACGCACGCGCCAAGGGCATCGACATCTATCCGGTCTGGAATAAATCCCACCGCGAACACACGATCGTCGGCACCGAGCCCTGCTCCCTGCGCACCGAAGCCGATGACGCTGTGAAAGCTCTCGACTGGGACGGCAGCTACTACGTGGACGCCGACCACATCCGCCTGGAAACCGTCGAAGGCTTCCTTGCGGGCAGTAACTTCTTCACGCTCGACGTGGCCGACTATGTCGGTGAAACACCCTCCGAGGTGGATGTGGAAGTCTGGCTCAAGGTCGTTGAACCCTTCTTTGGCGAGCAGAAGATCGAAGGCTTGAGCGAACCGCTCGTGCTTTCCAGCGAGGCCGCCAAGGCCGCAGCCGCCAAGTACCTGAGCGCGATCGTCAAGGCTGGTGAACTCTTCCGCCACATCGATGCCAAGAAAGGCGAAGACGCCTTTGTGACCGAGGTCTCCATCGACGAGACGGACCAGCCGCAGGGCCCGGCCGATATCTTCTACCTGCTCAGCATGATGGCCTGGCAGCAGATCCCCGCGCAGACCGTGGCCCCGAAGTTCACGGGCCGCTTTAACAAGGGCGTCGATTACGTCGGCAACCTGGAGCAGTTCGAGCAGGAGTTTCACGCGGACCTGTGCATCATCACGTTCGCGGTGAAGGAGTTTGGCCTGCCCGAGCAGCTGAAGATCAGCGTCCACTCCGGCAGCGACAAGTTCTCCCTGTACCCGATCATCAAGCGCCTGATCAAGCAGCACGGAGCTGGCCTGCACGTCAAAACCGCTGGTACGACCTGGCTGGAGGAAGTCATCGGTCTGGCACGCGCCGGAGGCGAAGGACTCACCATCGCCAAGGAAATTTACGCCAAGAGCCTGGCGCACTACGCCGAGCTGACAGCGCCGTACAGCACCGTGATCGACATCGACACCGACAAGCTTCCCAGCGCCGAGACCGTCGCAGGGTGGAGCTCAGAGCAGTTCGTGGCCGCACTGGAGCATGATGTATCCAATGCTGAATACAATCTTCACCTGCGCCAGTTGATCCACGTCGGCTTCAAAATCGCCGCCAAGATGGGTGACCGCTATCTCAACGCGCTCGACGAGCATGCTGCGATCATTAACCAAGGGGTAACGGACAACCTCTACAAGCGGCACATCCTGCCGATCTTTGGTTGAGATAAAAAGAACCCGACCAGCAAAAGCCAGCCGGGGAACCTAAACTCATTCTGATAGCAACTTGATTTGCTACCTCAGGCTCGGCCCCTCAGGGCCGGGCCTTTTTCACACACACTTACGGTGCTCTGCCGCGTACAGCAGCGGATATGGCCGCCACAATCAGCAGCACGAGGAAGATGAAAAACAGGATTTTGGCTATACCTGCGGCGGCGCCGGCTATCCCGCCGAAGCCGAGTACACCGGCGATAATGGCGATGATCAGGAATACAAGTGCCCATCCTAACATAGGTAACTCCTTTTCTGGTTTGTGTTCGCGTTAGTAATCGTTTGCTAAGCTAACATCATAACGCATAGTCGGCATACGTCAACTAATTGACCCAATTAGGAATGCTTACATATGAGTCGAGGTGCTACTTTCGAGCACGTAAACCATCCGTCCACGGGCGATTCAGGACAGCTTGTCGGTGGGGATGCGAAGACGAAAAGCACCCTTGGCAACCGCAGGATCAACGGGTTTGCCGTTCTGAAGCATAACAATCTCACCATCTACTGCCATCCTACGGGCAGCACCGATTACCTGCGGCATCAAGGCCCGTGCTTTGTAGGGAGAAATTTTTCGCGCCACGTCCAGCGGGCTTATCGATCCCGTCGGGCCGCACTCACGCGCAACCCCGAAGATCGCACGTCGCATTTTCGCTTCATCCATAGGCCCAAGCTAGCAAGTCTACCCACTCCGGCAAGTCGGGAGCGCGTTCTTTTCACCCGAGCCTGGCAGGCAATCGGTACGGCGAGGCTATTACGCTACTTTTTCTTGGCAGGGCCGGTTTCAGTTACTCTTTCAATAAAGCCCGGTATAATAATCGCAGCGCCAGCGCTAACCTGCGTATGGCTCAAGCCCTCCAGCGCGTAGAACTCGACTTGCTTGTTCTTAAGCACCTTCAGCGTATCGGCCATAAACTGGTTTTCGGAGACACGCGCGGGAAAGTCGAGGTCACGGTCACCGACGATGATGCAGAACGGCGGCAAGCCGCGCCGGACGTAGTACATAGGGGCGTTTTCGTCGACCACGGGGCGGTATTGCAAGCCCTCGTCGCCAAGCCATTTTTTGACATTAAAGTGTGTGGTCATCTGCCCGGTAACCGGGATGATCCCGGCAAGCTCATCCGGTGCGTGCCCATAGGCCTCAAGCCATCGGGGGTCCATTCCAACCATGGCCGAGAGATAGCCACCGGCAGAGGCCCCGGAGACAAAGACCTTGTTCGGATCGCCGCCGTACTTGGCGATGTTATCCAGCGTCCAAGCGACAGCTGCCCCGGCATCATCGAGAAAGGCCGGGTAGTTCGCCTGAGGATGCAGGCGGTAGCCCACCGCAACGAGCGCAATACCCTTGTCCTTCAGATCGGGGAAGTGGCGCCCCCCTTTGACAAGACCTCCCCCATGGAACCACACGACCGTGGGAAAGTCCTCCACCCCCTCGGGGATGTAGATGTCGAGCTTACACTGTGTACGCTGATAGGCATCCTCGGGGAGCTGAGCGTCAGAGGCCCGGTAGGGGATCGCCCATTCTACGCGCCCACCGGCAAAGGCTGCGGCAGCCGCAAGTGTCATGAGTGCACCAGCCAGGCCCTTTCGTAAGCCGGAGGGAGTAACGCGATCTCGTAATTTCATAATAGCTCTGAGATTTAATAATGATAACAGTAAAGCCAAGTGGCGTACGACGTATTCTGAGCCGACGGGTGAGGCTGCCCTAGATCTGCCCCTTGGGAGGAGGATCGCCGTTGAGCACGCGCTCGATAAACTCGGGGATGATAACAAACTGCGCCCGGGCCATGGAGCCGTGATTGAGGCCCTTGAGCTCGTAGAACTCAACATGCGGGTGGCCGAGGTTGCGCAGGCTGGTGGCGAGCAGGTCGTTCTCCACCGTGCGGTTCGGGTAGTCCAGATAGCGGTCGCCGAGGATGAGACAGATCGGAGGCAAGTCTTTGGAGGCATGGGTAAAAGGTGCGTACTCGTCCACGACGATTCGCCACTGCGGCTCGGTGTCACCGCGCAGCTTTTTCACCGTGAAGTGCGTGCTCATCTGTCCGCTGCACGGGATAACGCCAGCCAGGTCATTGGGCTGATGGCCATACTGCGCGAGCCAGCGAGGGTCCATGCCGACCATGGCAGCCAGATAACCGCCGGCAGAATGCCCGGAGATAAAGACCTTGTTCGGGTCACCGCCATACTTGGCGATGTTGTCCAGGACCCACGCGGTCGCGGCTGCGGCATCCTCCAGGAAAGCGGGCAGATCAGCCTGGGGCGAAAGACGATACTCGACCCCGACAACCCCCAGGCCTTTGTCCTTGAGGTCACGTGGGATGCAACGCTTACCCCCGGTCAGGCCACCACCATGCAGCCAGATGACGGTGGGGAAGTCTTTCACGTCGTCGGGCACATAGAGGTCCAGGCGACACATCTCGAGCTGATAGTCGTCGGCCTGTGCGGCGGCCTCTTCTGAGATGTAGAGCTCACCCTCAACAGCCATGTGGCCGGGGATAGGCTTGGCGGCCTGAGCGGCAATAGGCAGGCAGAACAACGCGAGCAGGAACAGGCTACGGCGAAACAGAGATAACGAGCGGGTATTCATGGTCAGGGTCTGAACGAGTTCAAGCGTGGGGCGGGCAGTTCGCCCGAAGAATGCCCTACCCTAGTGAGAGTGCTTCGGTGGCGTCAATTGAATACTGTATACAATTTATCCGCTCAATAAAAAGCCCTCAAGTAAAACACCTGAGGGCTCAATCGGTTAGAAACTTGTTTAATCGAAGCGGGCGAGATAGCCCGGCTCACTGGCCCCGAAGCTGTAGGTAAAGCCGACGCGGAAACGCACGAGCTGCTCGGCGATGTCGGTATTCGCGAACCATTTCAGGTCCTTGATAAAGGCCTCGCCCCCGAAGTTGACGCTGAGGCGGTGACCGAGGGTGAAGAAGTCGTCCGAGAGCTCGCCCCGCAGCCCAAAGCGGGGGTTGATGTACGTGTAGGCCAGGGTGACGTTGACGGGCGAGGTCTTGAGCCTGGCAGCGGCTGCCCAGGCCCAGCTCGGTGTGGTGAAATTATAAAGAGCTTCGAGGCCGCCGTGGAGCTTCATCCCCTCGTCCAGCTCCCAGGCGCGGCCCAGCTCGGCGCCCACGTAGTTCTGGTCGGCGAGGTACTCGTAGGAAAGAGCGCCCTTGAGCTCCCACCACGGCAGGGGCTGCACGAGCTTGGAGCCAAAGTAGTTCCACTCCTCCCAGCCGTTGAAAGCATTCGGGTCGTCGAGGTTGTCGATGGCCCCCGTGACGAGCTGGAAATCGCCGTCGCCGAGCGGGGCAATCAGACGTCCACCGCGTACCCAGCCGTCGGAGTCATAGCCGAGCGTCGGGATGTCTCCACCGTTGGGAGGGATGACGCCCGCCTGGCCACGCCAGCCCTCGTAATCATCCTGCAGGTAGATCTGGCGCATGTTAAAGACCTGATCGGGTACGGTCTGCCCTGTGGTGGAGGCGAACTTGTTCCAGGCTGAGGTATAGGAACCACCGGTCCCGGCCACCCCGCGCAGGGTAAAGTTACCGGCAGGAGAAGCCGCAAGGCCAAGGGCATAGTTGATCTGCGTGCGCCACTGGAACCAGCCGGTGCGCTGGTCCATCGTATCCTTGTAGAACTCGGTATTGTAGCGGGAACCTATCTTGAAGCTGATCGTGCTGGGCTCAAGCTCGGCAGCATCGAGGGGCTGCATGGCGCAGATAGCAACCAGGCCCATCATCAGGCCCGCACGGGTAAAACTGGATCGAAGTAGCATAACGTTTCGAGGGCAGAGAAGTTCTGCTCATTGTGACAATCATGACGATTGTTACAATTGTGACGAAACGCTTAGGCTGTCAGAACTGATGCGAGCAAGCCAAAGCTGCTCAAATGCGGTTTTTTGTGCCGATCCCAATGGTTTCTTATCGGCCAGATAAGCGATTATCCCGATATAGCCGCCACAAGCAGGCGGGGCAGAGCAAGCGCCCTGCCCCACCGCATATGGCAGGAGGGGGGGCAGCGTTTAGTCAAACAGCGCCAAGTAACCGGCTTCACTCGCCCCGAAGCCGTAGGTGAGACCGGCACGGATGCGCATGAACTTGGACTTCGTGTCAGTGAGGTCGGTGTTGGCGAACCATTTGAGGTTTTTCACGCCGGGAATATCGCCCCCAAAGTTGATGCTGACACGGTTTCCATCCACGAAGTAGTCGTTGGAGAGCTCGCCGCGCAGTCCGAAGTTCGGGTTGATATAAGTGTAGCGCAGCTTGATCGTCACGGGCTTCAGCTTCAGAGACACAGCAGCCGCTCCGGCCCAGCTGGGCTGGCTGAAGTTGTGGATCGCCTCCAGCCCGCCCTTGAGGACTATGCCGTCGTCGAGCGTCCACTTACGGGTCAGCTCGGCGCCGACATAGTTACTGTCCTGCAGGTAATCGACGCCGTTGTCGCCGATGTACTCATAGGAGAGAGAGCCCTGAAGCTCCCACGGCAGCTGCTGCACGGCCTTCAGGCTGAAGTAGTTCCAGCTCGCCCACTCTTTGAAGGCATTAGGGTCGGCGACATTGGCCAACACGCCGGTGGCTACCTGCACATTACCGTCGAGGACCGGGGCCACCACGCGCCCGCCCTGTAGCCAGCCGTCCACATCGTAGCCGACGGTGGGAATGTCTCCGCTGTTGGGGGGAATCACACCGCCCTGCAGGACCCAGCCCTCAACCACGTCCTGCAAATATATTTTACGCATATTAAAGACCTGATCGGGCACAGTCTTGCTGTCCAGCGTGGTAGCGAAGCTATTCCACGAGACCGTGTAGTTACGGCCAGTACCGGCCTCACCCTGCAGGGTAAAGTCGCCGATCGGCGTGGAGGCCAACCCGAGGTTATAGTCGATCGTCGTACGCCACTGAGCCCATCCCGTCTGAGGTGCCATGGCGTCGTTGAAGACGGAGTTATAGCGTGCCCCCAGGCGGAACTTGATCGAACTGGGCTCCAGTCCGGCCCCCCAGGAAGATGTCATGGCACAAGCGGCCAGTCCATTAGCGATGAGAATTATAGCAATTTTACGTATAAGCATAGCACCTGACACGGAGGCAGGTTACATGCCTATCTGTAAAATATATTTAACATTGTAAAAATTATACAACGCCTGCGCAATCCCGTACCGGGTGCATAAAATGACCGGAAGCCATGGGAGGCACGAGCTCGCCTCCCTGAAGCAGGTAAAGAGAAGGTCGCCCTAGAAGCGCATCAGGTAGCCGGGCGTACTCGCACCAAAGCCGAAGTTGAACCCGGCACGCACGCGGACCAGTTGCTCGGCCACGTCGGTCATGACGAACCAGTTCAGACCTTTGACAAAGGGGACGTCGCCGTTGAGCTCAAAGTCGAGGCGATGCCCAAAGGTGAAGAAGTCCTCCGAAAGCTCACCGCGCAGACCGAAGTCCGGATTGACGTAGCTGTACTCGAGGATGACGTTGACATACTCGGTCTGGAGCCGGGCGGACGCGCCCCAGGCCCAGCTGGGTGTGGTAAAGTTGTAGAGCGCCTCAGCCTGTCCGAGCAGCTTGATGCCGTCATCGAGGTCCCACTCGCGCTGCAACTCGAAGTCGATGTAGCTGTTGTCCTCCAGGTACTCATAGGCGAGCCACCCCTGCAGCTCGTACCAGGGCAGGGGCTGGATAAACTTCGTGCCCAGGTAGTTCCACTGGCCCCATGAGTTAAAGGCATTGGGATCGTAAAGGTCATCGATAATGCCCGTCACGGCCTCGAAACGGCCTTCGCCCAACGGGGCTGTCACGCGGCCCCCGCGCACCCAGCCGTCGGAGTCGTAGCCCAGGTCGGTCACATCACCGCCGTTGGGAGGGAGCACGCCGCCCTGGACTTGCCAGCCCTCGTAGTCGTACTGGAGATAGATCTGGCGCATGTTAAAAGGACGGCTCGTGACCGGCTGCCCCATCGTGCTCACGAGGTTGATCCACGAGTGGGTAAAAAAGGCGCCAGTCCCGGCAAGCCCCTTGAGCTTAACATCGCCGATCTCCGTCGCGGCGACTCCGAGCGAGTAGTGGATACGCGCGCGAAACTGCCACCAGCTGCCCTTGGCATCGAGCGAATCCTTGTCAAAAGTCCCGGAATACTCCGTACCGAGCGAGAAACGCACGTAGTTCGCATCCGGCTCCGCAGGCACTTCGGGCGCATCGGAGGCGTTACCGGCTCCCTCGATGAAGCGGTCCACCATGGCAGGTGCTGACGCATCGGCGGCCTCGACGTCCCCACTGGCAGAAGACTCGGCCACCGGCGTGGCGACAGCTTCTTCAGCGGCCTGCACGGAAATCCCCACTCCCGACAAGACCAAAGAGGCCATTAGATTTATTTCTTTTACGTATCGCAGCATAAGCGCTGGTTAAGTTGTCAACTTGACGGCTTAAGACAAACCCAAACTCGAAAATGAGAAAAATAAACGCGCGAACACCTCCAGCGCACTATAGCGTTGCTCCCTGCCGGGCTGGGGATTCAGGTAGGAGCCGTGTTGAAGACGGCAGGCGACAGACCGTACCGGGGGCGGCTCGCCCCCACCCCTACCGGGCGGCTCCATCTGGGCCACGCGGCTACATTTCTACGGGCACAGGAGCGCTGTCAGGCGGCGGACGGCACACTCATCTTTCGCAATGAGGATCTCGACCCGCAGCGGTGCCGTCCCGAGTATGCGCAGGACGCGCTGGATGATCTCCGATGGCTCGGACTGCGCTGGAGCGAAGGGCCGGACTGTGGCGGCCCCTGCGGTCCCTACAATCAGAGCGAACGCCAACCGTACTATTTAGAAGCCTGGGCAAAGCTTCGCGACGCCGGTGTCATCTACCCGTGCACACGCTCCCGCCGGGAACTGCGTGAACGCGTGGCCGCCCCTCACGAAGAAGACGAAGAGGCCGAGCCGCTTTATCCACCTGAGTGGCGCCCAGCCCCCGGCACCGGGCAAGACGCCCAAGAACCCGGCGAGGTTAACTGGCGCTTTCGCGTCCCTGATGGCGAGAGGATAAGCTTCGAGGATGAGCTGGCCGGGAAGCAGAGCTTCACCGCCGGCCAGAATTTCGGGGACTTCCTCATCTGGCGGCGGGACGGCGTCCCCGCCTACGAGCTGTCCGTCGTCGTGGACGATCTTGCGATGGCCATTACCGAGGTCGTAAGGGGTGCCGACCTGATCAAATCCACCGCCCGCCAGCTGCTCATTTACCGGGTGCTGGGTGCCGAGCTGACTCCCCGCTTCGCCCACTGTCCACTGATACGCGATGAGCAGGGCAAGCGTCTGGCCAAGCGCTCCGATGCCCTCAGCCTGCGGACACTGCGTGAGCGGGGCCTGAGCCCCCGGCAGGTACAGGATATGGCCCGCTAAAGAACGGGCTCAGGCGACCGCCTGATCCCCTAGCGGCGCCAGTGGCCCCAAAAGCCGCGTCCCTGGCTGCTGCTGGCCTCGACGTTTTGAAGTTTGGTCCTCTCCTCGTCGGAGATTTCCGCTTCGTTCAGATACGCGTCAAACGCCTCGGGATCCTGCGCCTTCCACTCGCGGGCCACGCGCTCCATCAGGCGAGACTTCATGCGATCGTCGGTGATGGACTCGGCCCAGGTCATGGCCCCGGCAGGGTCTTCGGAAGCGGCCTGGAAGGTAAACACCGCCACCGCGCGGTCGGTCGATTCTGAGGCAGGCAGGCTGTTGAGCCACTCGGCGGCAGCGCCAATGTCGTAGCGGCCCCACTCGGCGATCAGCATCGTGGTCAAGCGGCTGGTGTCCGGGTCGGCGGTGTCGAGGGATGAAATATACTCGGCCGCCTGGGAGGGATCGGTGCGCGTCAGCGAGCGGAGCATGCTCGAACGCAGTTGGCTGAAGTCCTCACGGTCGGCCAGTGTGTCGAGATACCGGGCCGCGGCATCGGGGTCGAAACGGGTCCAGTCCTCCAGGATTTCCGAAAGGGCAGAGGTTTGGGCTTCACCGGCGGGGAGCTGATTGCTCCAGGCCAGCGCATCATCGAGCCGGCCTTGATCGAGCATGGCGTCTACCACGGTCTCGATGGCGCGGTTCTGCATGCGGCGCCCCTCGACGGTGTCATCGGGCAGACCTGCCACGTACTGGAAGGCCCCAAAGGGATCGAGCTCAGCGTAGCCGCGTAAAATCGAGTCAAGCTGACGGGTGCCGATACGGGAAGAAACGACATTGTCCGGCGAAGACCACCAGGCCAGCGCCTCCTGCGGGTTGACGCGCGCCCAGCCCTGGAGGGCCTCGTTCATGGCGCGGCTCGAGAGCTGCATGTTCGGGAGCCCCTGAGCATAGGCGATGGCCGCCTGCGGATCGTAGGAAGCCCACTGCCCGATCAGGTCGAGCATGAGGCGATCGCGGTTAGAGCCGGCAGGCATTTCCTGAATCATCTCCAGAGCGCCGTTAATCTCGTCCGGCCCGAGTGACTGGATCATCGCGCTGAGCTGCATGCGGGCCGCCCGGCTCCCGGGATTGGCGAGGTAGGCGGCGAGCGCCTGATTGAGCGTGAGCCCGTCAACGCCCTGCATCAGATCGACGTCTTCCTCGGCCTCGGCGATCAGGTCGGCGTTTTTCTGGGCCTGAGATTCGGTCACCAGAAAGGTTTTGTTATTCCCCGAGGAGGAGAGCCCGGACCGACTAGCGGTCGTGGCGGGAGCCTCGGACTCGGTCAGGGACGAGCCCGCAAAATAGGCGACGAGAACGGTCACACCCCAGGCGACCGACAGCAGGGTAACTTTTTTGGCAGACAGGGACATGGCGCTATAAACCCCAAAGGGGGTGCGGAGTTGCAATAAAGGAAAACGTTGCGGGTGATTTAAGCCACACCTGTCCCCCGCGCAAGCGCAACCGGCGGTTTACTCGATGCGCCCCTCGTCGAAGTCGATCAGGTCGGGCACGGACTTAATCTCCCCCACACGGTCGGAGCAGCCCATCTTTTCGAGGGCCTCGGCCAGAAACTCACGGCCAGCCTCGGTCATGCCCTTCTGGACGAGGTCGCGGTTCCAGACTGGCGCACGCGCATCCGCCGGGAGGACCGCCAGCAGGCGCGTCTCGGCGTCGGCCTCATCGGAGGCCCCGGCGATGGCCTCCTCCACGTCTGCGGGCTCCACCCCAAGATGTTGGCACAGGAAGCGGTCGAGCCCGCGCTTGTAGTTCTTGCGGTAGCTCTTGGGCAGCTCGCCGTGGTCGCGCGTGTAGCGGATTTTCGCGATAAAGCGCGGCAGGTAGAGCAGGCCGGTGGCCGGGTGTGCCTCGTACGGTGAGGGCAGGCAGGTGAGGACTTCGCCGGTCGAGCCGGGGATGGGCCGGGATTTCATGCCAACACCTCAAGCGGTCCGCCTGCCGTTGACAACCGCAAATGGTGGGCCCGCCCACGCATCTCTCCCGTGGCGTCCCGGCGCTTCGCAACCGGGGGTTGCCTTTTGGCGGAGCGGGCGTACATTAGATGCTTTTATTTAAGCGCACCCATGAAGGAGAAGGACAGCATCCACGAACTGGTAGAAGGCATCGCCCGGCAGGCCCGACAGGCGGCCCTGCAGACCGCCATGCTCACCAGCGAGCAGAAAAACCGTGCCCTCAACACCCTGGCCGACCTGATCGAGCAAAACGAGGTCATGCTCATGACCGAGAATGCCCGCGACCTGGCCACGGCACGCGCTCTGGAGCTGCCCACGCCGATGATTGAACGGCTGACCTTTACCTCCGAGCGTATCAAATCCATGGCTGACGAGGTCCGCGAAGTCGCCGCCCTCCCCGACCCCGTGGGCGAGGAGATCGAGCGCACCCTGCGCCCGAACGGGCTGGACATCCGCAAGGTCCGCGTGCCCATCGGCGTCATTGGCATCATCTACGAGTCGCGCCCGAACGTCACCATCGACTGCGCCGTCCTCTGCCTCAAAAGCGGTAACGCCTGCATCCTGCGCGGCGGCAAGGAAGCGATCCACTCGAACATGGCCCTGGCCGAGCTCATCAGCCAGACCCTGAAAAAGTGCGAACTGCCCGAGCACGCCGTGCAGATCATCCCGACCACGGACCGCTACGCCCTCAACGAGCTGCTCAAGCTCAACGAATACGTGCACTGCATCATCCCCCGCGGCGGCGAGGGGCTCATCCGCTTTATCACCGACAACAGCCGCATCCCCGTCATCAAGCACTACGACGGGATCTGCTCAGTCTACGTGGACAAGGACGCCGACCCCGAGATGGCCGTTTCCGTCACCGTCAACGCCAAGACCCAGCGCGTCAGCGTCTGTAATGCGGCCGAGAACCTCTTTATCCACAAAGACGCCGCCCCCGCCCTGCTCCCGAAGATCGCCGCCGCCCTGCGCAAAAAGGATGTCGAGCTGCGCGTGGAGGAAAAAGCTGCCGCGATTTTAAAGGACACCGGTATCCCGACCGTCCCGGCGACCGAAGAGGACTTCCGCACCGAGTACCTCGACACGATTATTTCCATCAAGGTGGTCGACACGCTCGAAGAGGCCGTGGCCGACATCAACCAGTACGGCTCCGGGCACTCCGAGGCGATCATCACCGACAGCGAAGCCGCCGCCAAGGCCTTCTTTGCCGGGGTGGACTCGTCCACGATCTACCACAATGCCTCGACCCGCTTCACCGACGGTAACGAGTTCGGGCTGGGCGCGGAGATCGGCATCTCCACCGACCGCCTGCACGCCCGCGGCCCCATGGGCCTGCGCGAACTGTGCACCTACAAGTACCAGGTCCACGGCACCGGCCAGTGCAGAGGTGCGTGACCGCACTGGACACTCCGGCTGGAGCAGCTTTCATGGGGCTACCGCCCCATCGTTCACTGCGTTCGCTGCCCCGACAACTGGCACCCGGTATTATGATGCTGGTCCCGTTTTGATGCTTTGCTCATCGATTACTTAAACCAGCGACGCTGGTTTAAGTAATCGATGACACGATGCGCAGCATCGAAAGTGCAGGCTTTGCCTGCCGCGGGTGCGGGCGGCGCAAGCCCGCAGATATACGCACAATAATCCTCCCCGACGGGTCGAACACGCTTGGCAAGCGGCGCGGGGTCGCTAAAGCTCATTGCCATGCAATGGATCCTACTCGCCGTGGTTGGCGGCACATTCATCATTGTGTGCATCGCAGCCGTTGTGACCCACCTGCGCAACTTCCACAAACTGGAGGCGCAGATGCGCGTGCTGTCCGAAAAGCTCGGACTGGAGCTGACCGTCCCCGAGGCCTCGATGTTTGGGATCTACCGGCGCAACCCTACCCTCTACGGGCGCTACCGCGGGCGCGAGATGTCCATCGCCCCCAAGGGCTACGGGCTCGACAACACACGCCAGACGGACATCGCCATCCGGGTCGCCACCCGCGCCCCCGAAAGCCTTTCCTTCACGCTCGTACGCCAAAAGGTCCTCTCCAAGCTCGGACAAATCGGACGGCTGAAGTACACACCGACCGGGGACAGCGAATTTGATCGCCTGTACTCCATCCGCAGCAATGCCCCCGAGTCTACCGCCGAGTTTTTCAACCGCGAACGCCGGCGCTCCATCGAGAAGGAATGGGGGCGGGGTAACGGCTTTCTCGAACTCCATAAGGGCACGCTCATCTATCTGGAGTTCGGACTCCCCTACACAGACGAAAAACGCGCGCTCGTCGAGCACATGACCGAATGCTGCTGCGATCTGGCCGAAGAGCTCGATATCGTTCGGCTCTGAGCCGAACGCTCTGTGAGGGGGCTCTTGATCACGGTGGCTCGCCCGTAAAAACCGGTTGCCGCTTATCGTCGCCTTTGCATAAAAGGGCAGGATGAGCATCGATCCCAACGCCCTGCTGAATGCCTATGGGCACGCCGTGAATAACCGCGACGCCCAGGCCGTGGCCGACTGCTTTGCCGGGGAACACCTCTACCGCGTACACGGGATGGAGGATGATGCGAGCGCGTGGAACTCCAAAGCCGCCTCGACTCCTGCTGCCATCGAGGGCGAATACCGGCGCTTTTTCGACTTGGTCGATCACTTCGAAGCCAGCTACACCGACCGCGTCGTGGACGTACCGGGGCGGGCTGTAGCCTGCATTGTGCGCGTGGCCGGAAAGAACAGCGACGCGACGACCTTTGACATGGCCAACGCCCTGCACCTGCACTTTGACGAGGCGGGCAAAATCATCGCCTTCCACAACTGGTACGGAAGGGCATAGCCCTTCACCCGAGATGCTTCGCATCTCAATGGGGCTCTGCCCCATCGCTCACTGCGTTCGCTGCCCCGTGCGTAATCGCACTGAACATTGAGGGGCGCTGCCCCTACGGCACTGCGTGCCTACCCCACGAGTTGCACTCGCTGTCAATACGGGGCTCCAACAACCTCCGAACCATTGCCGCAGGGGATCCTACTCTTCGTGTGGACTGGTCGGCTCGGTAGGTGTTTCGGCAGCGGCAGCTTTCTTTTGCTGGCGGCGGTACTGGATGCTCTTTCCCAGCCCCCAGAAGATATACAGCAGGAAGCCGACCGCGAAAGAGAAGCGCCAGAACTGGAACATGAGCGCGGCCATAATGATCAACCCGATGAAGTGCCGGGCCTGCATATGTGTCTGCCAGCCCACATGCTTAAACGACGGGTACGGGATGAGGCTGATCATGAGCCAGGCAATCAGCAGCATGAGCGGCGGCAACAGCAGCGTAAAAGCCTTCAGGTCAAAGTTCAGAATCACCAGCACGAGCGAGGCCACCGTACCCGCAGCCATGGGCGCGGGCAGGCCCAGGAAATCGTCCGCCCGGGCATTTGCGGCACCGATGTCCCCGCGCGGGATGTAGGGGTTCGTCAATACGTTGAAGCGCGCCAGGCGCACCCCTGCGCACAGCAGGTAAATAAAGCCGATAAGCCAGCCGATCTGGCGGAAGAAGGGGTAGCCATTCGTTGGGTCGAGAATCAGGAAAAACATCATCAGCGCCGGAGCCATCCCGAAGGAGACCACATCGGCGATCGAGTCGAACTCTTTGCCGAAGAGGGATTCGCGCCCGCCGAGGCGGGCCACCCGCCCGTCGAGGGCATCACAGAAGCCCGCACCGAGGATGAAAAAGACTGCCTCGGTGAAAAAGCGTGCCGACTGAACCTCATCGGGGGAGGCGTATTTACCACGGATACACCAGATGATGGCGAGGAAGCCGAAAAAGAGATTACCCGCCGTGAAAAGGTTCGGCAGGATATAGATGCGACCCGCCTCGGCGGTGTCTTTCCAGAGGTTATCCGGTTTTTCGTTGGTCGGATCGGACATAGTGAGAGTGTGATGGTGGAATAACGCCGATTACGGGTTATTCATGACGAGACGCAGGCCGCCTCCCCGTCATTTGTAGAGGCTTTCGATGTACTTCCAGAAGGACTGGTGCTGCTCGACCAGAGTCTCCTCCTTGTAGGGGAGCTTGAAGCGGAAGATGAAGTCGGCCAGCGAGTGCTGGTGCAGGATGTAGTGGCTGTAGAGCGTATCGCCCCGCTGCTCGAAATAGATGCGAAACTCGCCCGCCCGCAGCCGGTAGTAGGTGCGCCCGTTGCGCTCAAAGTGGCCCAGCTCGTCCTTGGGATGAGCCAGCTCCTCATTCGTGAGGCTGGTGAATTTTTCAATGAGCGGCATCTGGACCTCGATATCGAGTCCATTGAGCTCGTGCATGGCTTGTTCGCTAAAGTTGACCTGATACATGGCCGAGAATGCCTGAGATTGTTCGCCCCTTTAGGCCGAAGTGCAACTTTTAATACGAAGTCCTGCGAGTCTTACGGGGCGGAGATCGGGGCCTTTTTTTCTTTTGGTCCCGAAGCGCTCTGCTATACGTTTGGCCTATGCGAGCCCTGACTGCCCTGTGCACCTGTCTGCTTCTTACGGCCCTCCCCGCGCAGCTCCCGGCGCAGGATGCCGCCGAGCAGCCCCAAACAGCCAGCCAGCAGGCCCCGGCCACCGTGCAGGGCAACAGCAGCGCAGCTGACACCGGCACCCCGCAGACCGGGGAGGACGAGAGCACCGCCAACAGCGCTACCGCAGCGGCGATTACAACCGCCGAAACCCTTAATGCGGAAAGCAACGCTCAGGGCCAGAACGCACAGACCGCCAAGAAGAAAGAAGACCCCAAGGAGAAGCTCGACCACATCCACGCCCCGTTTGTCCTGGAGGGTGGCTACTGGAATGTCTCGATCTTCGGCTTTACCACCGGGCAGCTGACGGTGAGCTTCATCGTCCTGCTCTTCGCCGTGATTTTCCGCAACATCATCGCGGCATTCATTTTCCGGCGTATCCGCGCGCTGACCACCAAGACGCGGGTCGAATTTGATGACCACATCATCGATGCACTGGAAAAGCCCGTCTCGTGGTTTATCATGTGCATCGGCATCTATGTCTCGCTGGCCATCCTGCCGCTGGACACGACCATCGCCCTGCTGATCCAGAACATGTTCCACGGGGGCACGATGCTCCTGATCGTATGGGCGATGCTGCGGCTGACCGATGTATTCGCCAATGTGCTGGGCAGTCGCATCAAAGACAAGAAGTCGGCGCTTTTCGGCTTCATCCCGCTGCTCAGAAAGACCACGAAGGCCTTTATCCTGTGCGTGGGCGCGCTCATGATCATCGATAACATGGGCTACAACGTGGCGGGGATCTTCGCCACCCTCGGTATCGGCGGCGCGGCGATCGCCCTGGCCTCAAAGGATACCGTGGCCAACTTTTTCGGCTCGCTCATGATCGTACTGGACCGGCCCTTCAAGGTCGGAGACTGGATCATCGTCGGGGACAAGGTGGACGGGGACGTCGAGTCGATCGGCCTGCGCTCGACCAAGGTGCGCACCTGGCCCAAGACCGTGATGTCCATCCCGAACTCCATCCTCGCCAACGAGTACATCAACAACTGGTCCCGGATGCCGAAACGCCGCGTCAAGCAGTACGTAGGCGTCACCTATGAGACGAGCGCCGATGACATGGAAGCCATCGTGGAGGACATCCGCCAGATCCTCCGAGAGGACGAGGGCGTGGATCAAGACTTCATTTTGGTCAACTTCACGGACTTCGGGGACAGCTCGCTGGACATTCTCGTGTACTACTTTACGAAGTCCACCGCGTGGCTCGTACACATGGACGCGCGCCAGCGCATCAACTGCAAGATCATGCGCGCCATCAAGGCCCGTGGCCTGTCTGTGGCCTTCCCCACCCGCTCGCTCTATCTGGAGGGGGAAATCGCCCGCAAGATGGCCGGCATGAACAACACCGATCCCGATGGACGCCTGCCCGGAGACTTCGGCCCGAATGCACCGCAGTAAGCGGTTCGCCGAGTAAGACTCAGTGCAGAGACATTTGCCACGCAGGGCTTTAGCTAAACGCGGCGAGCCTCGCGACCACCTCCTCAGTCCCCTCTGTAAACGGGGATAGGTGCCCGTTTACTCGCTCTGGAACTGGCCGCCGGCAGCGGCAAGCTGTTCGGCCTCGGGCTTATCCATGAGGCCGGTGTGCTTCTCACAGTAGCCGCGCCCGTCCTTGTAGTAGAACTGATCGTCGGGCTTGGTCTTGTCTGTCGCCCCACAAATGCAGCACAGGTGGAAGGGCTTCTCGGCCTCGACGCGCTGTTTGTGCTCAAAAGCCTGACGGCGCTTGATGGCCTTGCCACGCCGGAGCATGGACGGGCCAAAGAAGAGGAAAAAATTCGCCGTGGCGGCGAGAACCATCAACCGGGTGGAGCCCGGCCCGGCAATGAACTGGAAGGCATACATCCCCCAGGTCAGGGCAGCCAGCCACTTGACCTTAACCGGCAGGATGAAGAAAAGCAGGAACTCGAAGTTCGGGTACAGAAAGGCAAAAGCCAGAAAGACCGAACCGGCGAGAAAGGCATTACCCGTCTCCTGACCCGGTGCGGCGAAAGATGCCACTGCCGTGGCCAGTGTCCCCACGAGGATAAAAAGATTATAGCGAAAATCGCCCCAGGTCTCCTCCAGCGCCCGCCCCAGCATGAAGAAGACATACCAGGCGATGATCAGAAAGATCATGCCCGTGGCCGGCGGAATGAAAAGATAGGTCAGGAGGCGCCAGACCTCGCCCTGCAGCACATAGGCCGGGATCAGGGTGAGCTGCTGGGTGGACAGCACCCCCATAGACGTGAGCCCAAAGACCGCGAGCTGCCCCATGATCAGGATGAGGGTCAGGTTCTTGATGGCCAGGCCGCCGAAGCGGCGCTCAAGCCTGTCCAGAAATGTCATGGTCGTTGGGTCTCCTAGCTGTCCGGTGAGTCAGAGGCGAAAATGGGGCTCCCCGCATCATGAGATGCGGGGAGCGTAAGAGTCGGAAAATACGTCAGGCCAAAACGGCCCAAGTTCCCTTTAAGCCATCGAATAGGCTTCGAGGCGCTTGTCCACCCGGTTGGCGACCAAGGCGACGAACTGAGGCGTACCGTTTTCGAACGGGACGGTCACTTCGCCGACCATCAGGGGGCTGGCGTACTTGTAAAACTGGTAGCTGATGCTGATTCCGTCCTCGTTGATCCAGTTGGCGGGGAAGGTTTTGCTGCTGTCAGCGATATCGGCCAGCGAGGCCAGACCGGTTTCGCAGCTGTAGGTATCGGTGTCGCCGCGCGAGAGGGTAACCATCTTACCGGTTTCGCCACCTACGGCGGCGGTGACAGCCGACTGGCCGCTGAGGAAAGCTTCGTTGCTGTCGGTCAGGGAAGCGGCATGGGAGCCACAACGCTGGGTGGAGCCGAGCTGCGCGCCCTGGACCTTGATCGAGAGGTGCTGCTCCAGCAGCGTGCGCAGGAAGACCAGCGGGCTGGTGATCGTTGGCAGGGAGGCCATTTCCGCAGGGATGGAGGTGGCCAGGTAGTTGCCGTCGCTGTCCACAAGGCCTTCGCCCACCACGATCTGGCAGTAGCTGTGGGTCTTGAGGATCTGGCTGACCTGCTCCACGAAAGTCTCGGGGCTGAAAGCAACCTCGGGCATCAAAATCAGGTGAGGCGGATCGGAGGGCTCGTTACGGCGCTTGGCCAGCGAGGAAGCCGCTGCCAACCAGCCAGTGTGGCCACCGCCGACTTCGAGGATGGAGACCAGGTCATGGTTCCCCTGAGAGGCTGCATCGACGGCCAGTTCCTTTACGGTGGTGGCGATGAGCTTGGCCACGCTGCCATAGCCGGGGCAGTGGTCGGTGACGGAAAGCTCGTTGGTCAGGGACTTGGGCATCCCGATGACGCGGAGGCTGGAGCCCTTGGCTTCGGCCATTTCGCTCAGGCGGGCACCGGCTTCGATCGTCTCGCGATCGCCGATGATCAGCAGGAAGCAGATGTTGTGGGCCTCGAGCACCGTCAGGATGCGCTCAAATTCTTCGGGGCGACGGACAGCACCGCGGCTGACACCCAAAGCAGCGCCGGGGGTGACACGCAGGCCGCGGATCACTTGCTGGGATTCTTCGGCCAGATCGATGATCTCCTCGTTCATGAGGCCACGCAGGCCGTTGAGCCCGCCGTAGATCTCCTCGATACAGCCGTGGTTCAGCGCCTCGGTGACGGCGCCAGCCAGGGTTGAATTAACGGTGGCGGTGGGTTCGCCGTCCTGGATGATCAAAATGTTTCCGGTGAGTTCTTCGGACATGTCTGTCTGTGGGTTCAAGTGTTTAAAAGAGCGCAACTTTTGAGCACCGCCACAGGGCTTGGCAACGTAAAAACGCGATCAAGCGCGCCCTCGCGCACACTGACAAAAATTTAGCAGCGGCCTCAACCGGCGTCAGCCTTGAGAACAGGCCGGGTGGCAGCGTGCTCAAGCGAGCGTACCAGAGAGTTCGAGAGCCAGATCAGCCGCTCCACACCGGCCACGAGCTGAAGCAGCTCGGCCTGCTCACGCGGGGCGACCTCGCGAGTCGTCTCCACCACGCCCTGTCGCAGGCGCGAGAGCGTATCGCTGCCGTCCTCTGTGATCAACAGGGCCAGGGCAATATCGTCCGCGCTGCGAGACTCGACCGCGTCCAGCACCGTCAAGGCAGCCGCCTCGAAGCCCTCATAGAGCCGCCCGCCGCTGGTGTCCCGCCGCCGGGCGAGGACCTTGGCACGGGGCAGGGTTTTATAAAACTCTGCCTCCAGCGCTCCGTAGACGTCCAGCCGCTCGTTCAGGATGCCGACCCGGTGAACGGTATCCGTGGCAAGTGACTGATGGACAAGCAATTGAAGGTAATGCTCGATCGTGCCGCGCAGGCTCTGGCAGCTCTCGTGGATGGCCCGTGCCTCCTCGCTCAGGAAGTTTGAGTGCGGGTCGAGCCGGAGGTAGCGCCCGAGCTGCTCACCGAGCCGCGTCTGCTCCATCTCGATCAGGTCCAGGCAGGTTTCCGGCTGGGCCTCGCAGCGGGGATAGAGGAACTTCGGGCGGCTGGCATCCTCGTCCACCGGGGGCGGATAGGCGCGGTTGAGCCAGCGCGAGAGCGGCCCCTCCAGCGGCATGATTACAAGCGTCGTCAGCACGCAGTAGAGCAGGTTGGCCACGGCCATCTCGGTCGAGAGCGAGGTCGAAAACCGGTCCAGAAACGCCGCTACCAGCGGCACTCCGCCCCACACCTCGATGAAAAACAGCGGCACCAGGATCAGCGTACCGATCCACCCGTAGTAAACCTGGAACATCGCCATCTGCTTGGGCGTGCCCTTGAGGCGAAGTGTGAGCAGATGCGTGATCAGGCTCGCTCCGAGGTTGACCCCGTAGATCGCCATCAGCGCCTCCAGGCGGCCCATCAGACCGGCCTGAGCCAGCACGATGGTGACGAGGATGACGGCGTTACCGGACTGCGCGATAACCGTCAGCGCGCACCCGGCGGCAAACACCAGCAGGTACTGGCCCGCTGTGGCCTCCATGATATGCCGGAACCAGACGAAGTTCTGAAAATCCTCCCCGTAGTCCTGAAGCGTGAACAATCCCGTGAACAGCAGCCCCATCCCGAAGAGAAAACCCAGCAAGTCACGCCCGCGACGCGGCACCTGAAAGGCGTAGAGAATCCCCGCAATCCCCACCAGATAGGCGATGAAGAGATTCAGAGGCAGTACCAGAAAGAAGATCAGCAAACAGGTGCCGGGGTTGGACCAGTTCAGCAGCGAGATCGCCCGCTGGCGCTTCATCAGGCCACTGGAGACCACGCTGATGGTCAGAAAGGTGATAGCCGCCGCCGTCTGCGTAACAGCCCCGATCCAGAACCCCCACCAGGCGGCCCGCCAGCGGGTCGCGGTCAGCCGCAGGAAAATCGCGTGCAGTCGGCAGCCAGTCAACCGCTTCAAATGCTGGTCGATGATCTGGATGCCCACAAAAAAGAGCCCCAGCCCGGCCAGGATGTATCCGATGATGAAAAAGAGCCCTTCTTCCACGCGTGGGCACAAGTCCTACCAACACGCTCCCACCTTGCCAGCATAAAAAGTGCGGCGATCCAGCTGGACCAATAGTGTGACAGTACACGGCAGTCCAGCTGGAGAAGCAATTGGGGGGTGCGGGCTTTGGGCCGTGTAGGAGCGGAGCCCCACATTCGGATCAAACGCCGAGCAACCGCTACAGCATGACGGAGCCACCGTCGGCGAGGGCAGTGCGAAGCTTGGCCGGATCAACGGCGGCTGCACTGATGCCGTCACGCAGGGCAAGGGCAGCAGCGGTCCCGGCGGCCTCGCCGGTCTGGTTCATATTGACCATGACGCGGATGGCGGCGTGGGCCTGCTCATCGGCGTCGATAAAGCGCCCGGCTGCGAGCAGGTTATCGTACGGCCCCTGCGGCACGAGACAGCGGTACGGGATCTGGTAAAAAGTCGGGTCCACGGCCTGAGGTTCGCGCCAGCGCCGCTCCTCAGAGGGAAAACCAGGGCGCGCGTAGACCTCGGTGCCGTTCAGGTAGCGGAACGTGATGCCCGGCTTGTCGGTGTGGTGGATGTCCACGCGGTAGGAGCCGTTGGCGATGGCGTCCTGGAAGCTGCGGCCGTGGAGCACCTCCTCGCCGCTGAGCTGATGCAGGCAGCGCACATGACGCGTCTCCCGGATACCGATCCGGGCTGGCAGGCCGACCAACCCCATCCGCGAGCCGGGCACTTTTTCGTGAACGAGGGCCTGGATCGCACGTATCTGGCGGCGACCCTCAATCTCGGCACGGGTCAGCCCCTCGGCCTCGGAGCAGTTCTCAAAGACACGCGTCCCAGCCAGCATCCCGAGCTGGGTCCCCGGTACCGGCGCGGACCAGACAAAACCCTCGGGCAGCCCATACTCGGCGGCATGGCGGCCGATCACATTGCCCCACTCGCGGTTCCATCCCTCCAGAAGCGCACACGTCGTGGAGGGCTGGAAGCGGGCCGAGGTGTAGGTGGGGAGGCCGAGGCGATGGCAGAGGTCCCCGTCGCCGGTGGCGTCGATAAAGAACCGGGCCCGCAGGGCACAGCGGCCGGATTTATTCTCCACGATAACGGCGGTCAGTCGCCCATCCTCCACATGGGGAGCACAGAATGCCGTGTGCAGCCACGGGTGGACGCCCGCCTCGGCGATGACCTCGTCCAGCTCGATCTGCATCTCGGCGCTGTTAAAGGTCCATGCGATGCCGGCATCACGGGGGCGCTCGGTGACTGCGTCACGCTTTTTCAGGCGCTCCATCAGCTCGGTCGAGAGCCCGGCAAAGATCCGCTTTTCAAAGGCTTCGTCCAGATCGCTGTGCCAGATATTGACCAGCGATAGCGTGGCCACGCCACCCAGCGTGCCCATGCGCTCAACCAGCGCCACGGACAACCCCAGCCGGGCCGCACGGATCGCCGCAAAGACACCCGTGCAGGAGCCCCCGAGGACGCAAAGATCGTATTCGCCCGTCACCGGCAGGTCGCGAGCGGGTTCGCGGATAACATCTGTCTGCATGGTCAGCATTTTCACCTACCCCCCTCTCCACTCGCCAGCGCAGACACATGATCGAGACCCTCAATGATATAGACAAAATCAACAATTTATACACAATATTCTATGTTTTCATGAATACTCTTCCCCCACAAACCGCGGAGAACCTGCTCGCACGCGTGCTGCGCGCTCCGCTTGTGGTCAGCCGGGCCACGCGCGGTGTCTTCAGCAGCGGGCTTGGGGCAGAGGACGAGATCGTCACCACCTGCCGCCTGATCCTGATCCTGCGCGGGTCCATGCGCTATACGATCGAGGGCCGGACATTTATCGCTGAGGCCGGGGACGAGCTGTTTGTACCGGCGTGGACGCGGCGGATGTGGGCGACACCGCTGCAGGGGGACTGCGAAATCGCCTGGTGTGAGTTTGACGATGATCCGCGCGAACTCGCTCCCGTGCAGGGCTACCGGCGCAGGCCAAACAAAGCGGCTTTTACCCGCGACAAGCGCACACTGGCCGACATGGCTGCGCTGTGGGCGCAGGCCCAAGCGCCGCAGAGCGCCCTAATAAAGCTGAAGCTTGAGGCTGAGCTAAAGTCGCTACTGGCCCGCTTCTGGCCCGAGGCCGAGCCGACGCTGCAGGGGGACGATTTTCAGGCACTCCCCTCGCCACACCCGGAGGTGCAGAGAGCCCTGCGCTGGCTGGAGGCCCATGCTTACGAGGCCGATGCACTGGCGCGACTGGAAGCCGCCTGTGAGCTGACCCCAAACTACTTTCGCCTGCAGTTTCGCCAGGCCATGCACTGCACGCCGGGCGAGTATGTGCAGCGGCTGCGCCTGCGGCGTGCCCGCCAGCTGATCCGCGCCACGGACTGGCAGCTCAAGCGCATCGCTGCCGAGGTTGGCTACCCGGACCCGCTCTACTTTTCTCGCCTGTACCGGCGTTTTTGGGGACACTCTCCCAGCGCAGAACGGCCCGCAGCGGGCCGTTCATCTGAATAAAAGGGGCCGACTACCGACCGCGGAAGCTGCACGCCGCATTCACACAGCCGGAGTCGACACAAGAAAAGGTTTCGGGTCAGAAGCCGACCGCCACGATGATGAACAGGAAGAGCAGGACCAGCCCACCCAGCATGCCGACCAGGACCAGCTTGTCCTTACCGGTGGGTTGCGGGTAGTCACCGTAATCCTCGTGTTCGTAATCGACGTGGCCTTGGGGCTTGGCGGTTTCGTCGCTCATGGAGAGATCCTTGGGTTGGGGTTACTCCATAAATAAAACTTATTTAGGCCTTAAATTCAACTAGAAACAGGGAAAGAGATAAAAAATGAGCCTGTATGTACGCAATAACTGCCCAATCGTGATATACGACAGAAATCTAGATGAGGCGCTGGAGCAAAAAGAAGACTTTCGCGGTAGGCACGGTACTACTCGGATGCCTCTATCTCGCCGGTCCTCTCATTGCCGGTTATTGGCGCATCGGCGAACGCGATGGTCCGGTTTTCTATCACGCCGAATTGCATTCCATACTGTACCAGCTCGCCTACGATGAATCCATCGATGGAAAACCCCGCATATCTTATTACCGCCCCGGATTGTACGAACGACCACTCTTCTGGGGACTACCATTGCGGCCAAAACCTAAAGCCGAACGCGACGCCTACGTGGAAAGTGTCATCAAAAGAAATGGCCCTGACAGCTGGTCGGTTGAGCTTATTCGCGAGGCAAATCAGTCCATAGACAACGAAGACAAAAAAAGCCCGTGAAGCGGCGGGCTCCACGGGCTCGGAAAAACGGGTTAGCGGGCGCTAAGGCGCGTCGTCCTGCCCCTAGAGAATCTCTTCGGGGACGTACTCGGCGGCGGCGGAGAAGATCTCGGCGATGGGGACGACCTTTTCGGCGAAGCGGCCCACCTGCTTGACGGCGGCTCCGGTCTCCTCCTTGGCGCGTTCGACCACGGCGTGGAGCTTGTCCTCGGCCAGACCGAGGCGCGAGTCCTTGGCCAGGCGATCGACTAGGTCGTTCTCCTTGATCTTGCCGGTGCGCAGGTCGCGCACGGTAGCGAGCGCATGCTCCTTGATCACCTCGTGCGCCTCTTCGCGGCCCACCCCGGCCTTGACCGCCTCCATGAGGAAGGCCGTGGTCGAGAGGAAGGGCAGGTAGTAGGCGTTTTCCTTGGCGGTCATTTCCGGGTAGACCTCCATCTGACGCAGGATCGTGAGCAGGGTCTCCAGCAGGCCGTCGAGCGCGAAGAAGGCATCCGGCAGGACAACCCGGCGCACGACCGAGCAGGAGACGTCGCCCTCGTTCCACTGGTCCCCGCCGAGCTCGGCCGCCATAGTGACGTGGCCGCGCAGGATGTGGTGAAAACCGTTGATGCGCTCGCAGCTGCGCGAGTTCATCTTGTGGGGCATGGCGGAGGAGCCGGTCTGGCCCTTGGCGAAGCCCTCGGAGGCCAGCTCGTGCCCGGCCATCAGGCGCAGGGTCTTGGCCAAAGATGCCGGCCCGCAGGCGATCTGGTAAATCGCGCTCACCACCTCGAAGTCGAGGCTGCGCGGATAGACCTGGCCTACGCAGTCGAGCGAAGCGGGCAGCCCGAGGTGCTCGCTCACGCGCTGATCGAGCTGGGCGGCCTTGGCGCTGTCACCCTCGAAGAGGCGGAGCTGGTCGGTCTGGGTGCCGACGGCACCCTTGAGGCCACGCACCGGGTAGTGCTGCATGAGGCGGTCGAGGTTCTCGAAGGCCAGCAGCAGGTCCTCACCGAACATCGAGAGGCGCTTGCCAAAGGTCGTGAGCTGAGCGGCCACGTTGTGCGTACGGGCGGTGACGGGCAGGCTCTGCGTCTCCACGGCCTTGCGGCTGAGCGCGACCAGCGCGGCGGCGGTCTTTTCACGGAGCAGTTCCAGCCCACGATAAACCTGCAGCTGCTCGACGTTTTCGGTCAGGTCGCGGCTGGTCATCCCCTTGTGGAGCTGCTGATGCCCGGCCAGGTCGCAGAACTCCTCCAGGCGCGCCTTGACGTCGTGACGGGTGATCTTTTCGCGCTTCTTAATCGCCTCCAGATCCACCTGCTCCAGTACCTTCTCGTAGTCGGCGACGACGCCCTCGGGGACGCCCAGGCCGAGATCGGCCTGCGCCTTCAGCACGGCGATCCAGAACTCGCGCTCAAGGATAATACGGCCGCGGGGCGACCAGATTTTCTTCATCGGCTCGCTGGCATAGCGGTCGGCCAGCACATTGGGAATGCTCTCCATGGCACCGATAAAAAGAGGATCGCGGCAAATTGCACGGCTATTTCTCACTCATCTGCCAGAGAGCGCTTCAGATAAAAACTGGGTCAACCACTTGAATTTAAGCCGACTCGGGGGCAAATTAGGGCGTCATGGCCAAAGCGCGCCCGCAACTCATACAAGCTCTCCGGGAAACCGCCCGGCAAATCGAGCGGGGCGACGGGTACCACTGGGCACACGCAGGTAAGTGCAACTGTGGCCACCTCGCCCAAGTCATTACCGGGCTGAGCCCGAGTGAAATTTTCCAGTGTGCCCAACAGCACGAGCTCACCGAGTGGTCCGAGTATGCCAACGACTACTGCCCCTCCAGCGGCCTGCCCATCGACGAGATTATTTCGCGCATGATGGCGGCCGGACTCGACCGGCGCGACCTCCATCGGCTCGAGTACCTGAGCGATGTGCGTGTACTCATGGCGCTACCCGGAGGGATGCGCTACCTGAGGCGTAACCAGCCCGCGGATGTCGCCCTATATCTACGCACCTGGGCCGGCCTGCTTGAGGCCGAGTATCGCAGCACGCGTAAGCGACGAGCAGCCACCGAGCCCGACTACTACCCGAGCCACGGATTCTATCTGGCGTAGAGCCGGGATAGCCGACTCTCACTCATACCTGACGCCGTCCCTTTCCAGCCATCCGGCGGATACGGCAGCAGATTTGCGATGCGTCCAGTGCACGAGGCCGCCCTTCTTATTCCAGACATACTCGCCGTAGTAGCGGACGCTGTCGCCGTTTTTCAGGTCAGGGATGCGAGGCGCGACGTCTATATTGTGGGCAATCAACAGTGTCTGACCCAAGGGCAGGCGCAGGATGAAGCGCTGATGGCGGGAGCCTTTTTCGTCGTCTGGCAGCACTCTGACCACAACCCCCTCGCCCGTGATCCAGACCTTGTCCAGGTGCTGCTGGAAGGCCGTCTCTGCGCCAGGCGTTTGCGGAGGAGGCGCTTGATTGGGCGTTGACTGCTGAAGCGTGGGGGGCGAGCTGGGCGTCCGTGAGCCATCATCCCAAAGCACGAGTGCCGTGACGAGGCCCGCCATGGCCAGCCCAGCGATCAACCCGCTGCGGGAAAAGCCATGTCTGCGTCGATCCGGACGGAAAAGGCGCAAGCGTTTCATCGACATTCGAGAGGCTCTGGAGAATCGGTCCGACATCCGCTATCCGCTACTTGATGTAGTAGCCGCATACATACCAGGCTTGGGCATCGTTGTCCCACATGGGGGTGACGGTCTCGATGGCCATGTCCTCGCGCCCGGCGAATTTCGTCTGAAACTGCGCAACCAGGTACTCGCCCGGAGGGGCATCCGGCAGCTCATCGGTGATAAAGAGGGCCTTGAGCGTACGGCTCTCGACCTTGCCCAGCGGTGAGCGGACCTTACTGATCAGCTCGACCCACTCCTGCTGCTTGATCGACTCGCGAAACAGCGGGGCCGTCGCCTTCCAGCTTTCGGCGTACTCGCCGTTGTCCACGAGCTTCAGCCACGCGTCCACGGCCTCGCGACCGGCGACCTCGCGTACCGGCAGCGCCCAGGCCGGAGTCGCCAGCAGGGCAAAAACAAGCACAGCGCAGAGGCGCGAAAGCGAACACATCGGGCGGATTTTCATGGCAGCAAGCCTGCCCGGATTCAGGCCCGGTGTCGAGTGCTTTACCGGGCGGGAAACCCGCCGCTGAGCCCCCTTAAAAATCTGCGGTTTCCGCGTATATCAATCTCGACATTTAGCACAAATTAACACAGATATTTACCCCGTCGATATAACCGCCCGCGAGCGGTCCGTTTCGGGCCCGCGGCAACCATCATCAACACACCACAAACGTCTTCAATTCTTGGCTTGAGCGCCCGGTTATTGCTTTGTGGTCGCACCTGATGAGGCGGCGGAACAACAGAGGAAATATCGGCCGCGGACGGGGTCAAAACCGTCGGGAGTGCGTGAGGGTCAGGAGCTTTAAAATCCGGATCCGTCATGTCCATGAATCCCGTTCCCTCCTCCTCCGACAGTCTGCTCGACATCTACACGGAGGTCCGCCCCAGCCCGATCCACGGCTGCGGCGTTTTCGCCCGGACGTTTATTCCTGCCGGCACCACATGGTGGAAAGCCACCGTCGACAACGTCATGCTCCTGGGCCGCGTCCAGCTCGAAACCCTCGCCGCCTCGCGCACCAACAAAACCATCAACGGGATCCTCAGCGCCGCCCGCATCTATGGCTACTACTCCCAGCGTCTGGACAGCATCATCGTCTGCCTGGACAATGCGCGCTACGTCAACCACTCGGACGAGCCCAACTCCGGCGCCCCCTCCGACGGGGACCCGCTGTGCTCGGTCACCCTGCGCGATATCTACGCAGGCGAGGAAATCGTCGAAAACTACGGCCACTACGACCCGTGCCCGTGGAGCGACCTGACCTGCTCACCCGAGGTAGAGGAGCCCCGGCCCCGCCGCCGCACCCTGCCCCGCTCGCTGGTCAAGGATGTGGCCCCGAGCGGCCTCGGGATAACCCTCAACGGCCACGGATAAAACTTTGCTGATGACCGGCGCACATGCGCCGGCACCATGGCACACTCAAACAACCAACCCATGTGGACCGGCCCGGTAACCCCGCGCCGGTCTCTTTTTTACTGAAGCTCGCAGTGCCTAGGACAGGCAACGGATGGCGAGGTCGCGCATGACGGCCTCCTGGTCGGTGGAGCGGCGGATGAGGTCCTCGAAGGCCCGCATGAACTCCAGCTGGAAGTCGATCAGGCGCTTGAGGTTGAGCGGGCGGGCGCTGGGGGCGATCTTGTTGCCGAGGTACCAGAGGTTTTGGGTAAAGACGTTAAAGGAGGCCTTCGTGTCGAAGCCCCCAAAGTGCTTGGCGTAGGTGCGCGCGGCGCGGTCAAACTCAGGCTTGGCGAAGCCGCGCGGACTCAGCTTCAGCTCTCCGGCATCCATCAGCACCCGCAGCTGGATCATGAGACGGTTGCGGTTCTGCATCGAGGCAATGAGCGGCCGCGCCTCATTACTGGTGAAAAAGTGCCGGCGCAGGGCCTCCAGCGTCCAGCCCAGGTCCATGGAGAAGAACGCCTCGGCGGCCTCGAAAAAGTCCCCCTCCCCGAAGGCCGGTACGAGCTCAGCCACGTGGTTCTCGGAGATCTCCCCGCCGGGTCCGGCGTAGGTGGCGAGCTTACGGGTCTCCTCCAGGATGAGCCGGGTGTTTCCCTGCACGCGGGCGACGAGGGCGGCGGCCCCGCGCATGGAGAGCGAGGCGTCGAGGTTGGCGGCCTCGGTGCGGGCCAGCTCGATGAGCGAGTCCTCATCTCCGGCGCCCTTGAGGTCATGGAAGTCCGAGTTTTTCTGGAACCACTTGAACTCCTTACGGCGGCGATCCACGGGAAAGGCCGTGATCAGCACCTCGACGGCGGCCGGATCGAGCCCCTCAAGCACGCTCTGCAGGTCCTCGACCAGCTTTTTCGTGCCCTCGGCGCGACCCGTGACCGAGTCGGCCAGGAAGCTCACATCCTTGAGCCAGACGACCTTCTTGTCTCCAAACATGGAGAGCGTCTGCACGGAGTCGCGGAAGCGATTCACCACCTCCTCGACCTCGCCCACGTTCTGGGCGGCGGCCTCGACCGTTTCCTTGGAAAAATCGTCCGCCAGGTCGCGGGTTTTTTCTGTAAAGAGGGCCCGACCTTCCTGGCCGACGAGAAAATCGTCGTCCCCGCAGATGAAGGTGAAAGCCGCTCCAGACATGGCCACGACTATGGCAAGCTGCCTGCCATCGGGGCAATCCCGATTTTTACCCGCCGCCGAATGCTACTTTTGAGTCAGTGAAGCCGCTCTCATGCCCTGCTAAGGAAAGGAACCCGGCAAACAGTGTAAAGCAGCAGTTGATTCTCAGAAAAAATTGATTCAAATTCTATAACGTGTCTGTGCGTTATCGTGACTACTATGAAGTGCTGGGCGTGAGCCGCGAGGCTCCCCAGGACGAGATCAAAAAGGCATTCCGCAAGCTGGCGCGGGAATACCACCCCGACCATGCCAAGGACAAAGAAAGTGCCGAGGCCAAGTTCAAGGAGATCAACGAGGCCTACGAGGTACTGAGCGACCCGGCCAAGCGCGAGAAGTACGACGCGCTCGGCAGTAACTGGCAGGCGGGCGCGAACTTCACCCCGCCGCCCAACTGGGGTGGCGGCCAAGGCGTGCGCTTCAGTACCGGCGGTGGCACCCCGCGTGACTTCCACTTCGGCGGGACGGGCTTCAGCGACTTTTTCGAGCACATCTTCGGCTCTGCAGGCCGAGGCGGTGTCGGAGGCTTCGAGTATCAGGACGGAAGCGGCTATGGCGGAGGTTTCGGTGGAGCCTCTCAGCGCCCCCAGCGTGGCAGCGACCTGCAGGCAGACCTGCTCGTCTCCCTGGAGGAGGCCAACAACGGCTCCACCCGCGAAATCAGTCTCAAGCGCCCTGACCATGCAGGCAGTACCCGCGTCGAGACCTTGCGCGTCAAAGTCCCGGCAGGCGTCCGCGAAGGGCAGCAGATCCGGCTCGGCGGTAAAGGCCGGGGCGGCCGCAATGGCGGTCCGGCTGGAGACCTGTTGCTAAACGTCAAACTGGAGCGCCACCCGGACTTCCATGTCGAAGGGGCCGATCTCGAATATGAGCTCGAAATCATGCCCTGGGACGCCGCACTCGGCGCGAAGCATACCGTGCCCACGCTGAAAGAGCGCGTATCGGTCAACGTGCCAGCGGGCTCTCCCTCCGGGCGACGCATGCGCCTCAAGGGGCTCGGTATGGCAAAGGCCGATGGCACCCGTGGCGACCTCTACGTGGTCATCATGATTGTCGTTCCCCCGGCTCAAACCGAGGCGCAGAAAAAGGCCTGGGAAACGCTGCGCGAGTCACTGGACACCTAGCGCACTCTCGCGCGACTATTCTTCGCCTGAGAGCAGCGCATGGATACGCCGGAGCGTATTCACGTTGCGGATCGTCATGGCCGCATAAAGACGTGAGCCGACCAGACGGCTCAGGCCACTACGGCTGACGTTGGCACGGTCAATTCCGACTATCACCGCTCCGGGCACGTAAAGGGCCTCGGCCAGTCCGGGCTTGAGCGGTAGGCGCTCCAGCACAGCAGGCTCGTCAACCTCGTCCCAGAGGAAGAGCACGTCCGCCTTCATAGCTTTTCCATTCTCCCAGTGGGACGGCAAAGCCGCGTGGACGGCTGCGATCTCCTCCCGGCTGCGCACTAACACCGGTATCTCCAGTCCGAAGTCTTCCTCGATCGCCTTTTCCAGGATCGCTGCCAGTGCCGACTGGGGGTACTCGCCAGCGGTAAAGATGACGTTACCGGAGTTGATATAGGTGGCGACATTCGTCATCCCCACCCGCTCAAAGCTCTGCCTGAGCACCGGCATGGGGATCTTGTTTTTTCCGCCTACATTGATGCCCCGCAGGAGTGCCACATACGCACGAGGCGATGTTCGCTTATCCTTGGTAGTCGGAGGCTTGCGCATTTTATGCAGATCTTAGAAACGCCTCTTTACCGATGGGTCCGGATGCATCAATGCATCCTCATCCCCGAGCCTGGATTACTCTGGCGGCTCGTTGTGACCAGATAAAATGAAGGCGGAGCGCCTACCCCTAAACGCTCCGCCATTTGTTTTCTACTTTATCTCGTTGCTTGTTACCCCATCTCCCGTAGGAGAAGTCGTAAAAAGTTTATACGCCCAATAGAATCACTCTATTTGGCGAAGTCAACCATTCTTTTTTATTTTTCTGATTTTTCTACACCGTAGTACAGAAAATTGTAAAAATGTGAAATTTCTGCATTCGGAGGTTACCTTTTTGCAAATTTGGTTCTATGGGAATGGTGATAAGTTCTGAAAAGAACGAAGAATAACTAGGTGTATGGCTTTTTTTGATATCGAGTGCAATGCTTGAAGGACTTTTTTGGATTTGTATCGCTGCATTAATCGGCGTGCCCGCTGCTCTCGGGTGCTATCTCGTGCTGGCCAATGCAGACAACCTCACGGTAAAATACCAGAACTACCAGCTGGCCCGGACGATGCAGCCCCTGAAGGATGAAGACTTCAGGAATATGCCGAAGATTATCTGGCGCCTTAAGGCGGTCGGCGTGGTGTTGTTGCTCTTCAGCATCGGAGTCATCTTTTACGTAGCGATCTAGGTAAGGTCACGCAAAGACCTGTCCAGATACGTTAAGAGGCTTTCAAGGACAGCCTTAGGAGCCCGTAGATACATGTGCCGGGATTTAAGACAGCATATCTAATGGCTCGTTTCGCCTGTCTTATTATTCGTTTGTGCCTCAATACGGCGGTATAAAACATTGATTGTGCGGCCCTGGGTGCCTAGGCAATTAACCCTGTTATGGGTGCGGTCGTAAACATGATGCCTTATATGCTTCTACCTGCATTGGTCCTAATCTCTGCGGCGCTAGGATTACATCTCGTACTTGCGAGCCAGGAAAAGCTTATAGACCGCTATCATTCACTGATCTATAGCCTGACTCATGAGTCGCCGAGTGATTTTTGCAATGGTGATCACCGCACGATCATTTGGTCCAGTCGTATACTAGGCACTCTGGCACTGCTATTCAGCGCAGGGATGTCACTCATCACATATCTAGTGATGTTCAATTAGCGTGCCCCACCCTAGTTGATAAACATCTATCAATAACAAGTGTCCAAGAGCCCGACGTGGGCCAGTAATGGATGACTGCTTAGAGAGTCCTCGGACACCTGAACCGCTATGATGTCAGTAGGGCCAAAGGTTACTACACGTAGCGGTAGAATAACGACGCTTAGCTGCCGTCGGAAACATCCTTAAGGGCGGCCAGTGCATCGGCGGCCTGCTGCTTCGTCGATGCCTTATAGTCAAGCCAGACGATCTTGCCGTCCCGGATCAAGTATGCCTGGCGGGAGGCAAAGCTCAACCGATGGGGCACTCCAAAGGCTTCCATCAGCTTGCTGTCCGGGTCGGAGACCAGCGTAAACGGCAGCTTGTACTTCTCGGCGAATGCCTTCTGCGATTTCACAGAGTCCCCGCTGACGCCGATCACTGTCACCCCGGCATCGGTCAGCTCTGTGTAGGCATCACGCAGACTGCAGGCCTGAGCCGTACAGCCGGGAGTGTCGGCCTTGGGGTAAAAGTAGACGAGCGTGGTTCCTTCGGCATAGACATTGCCTAGGTCCACTTCTTCACCGTCCTGATTGACGACAACCATGACAGGGGCGTCATCCCCCACTTTGAGGGGCTCAGCTTGAACGGCACTGCTCAGTCCGAGCGCACCGGCGAGAATCAGCAAGGGATTTTTCATGGGCGCAACTTACTGCAAGCCCTTCTCGCATGCAAGCGGCGCGACCTCATTCCCACAGGCCGCGCCGCCTCGGTCCTCTCACCGGACTAGCGCCGCAACAGGCGGCTCCAAAAAGAGTTCCAGGCCCCGGCCTGATCACGCGAGGCTCCATTCAACAGACCGGGCGTACCCGAGCGGTAACTAACCCGCGGTAAAGGCGCAGCGGCACGGGGTGCTTCGCAGGCCACATTATTCAGCATCGACAGGTCGGGCTTGCTTTTAATGGTAACTCGCATACCCATCATTCAATGACGTAAGGCGTTGTTAAACAATACTTTATTTAAAGTAAAATGCCGTAGGCACGGTTATACAAGTCTCGTAGATACCGCCTGGTAAAACCCTGTAGTGCCCCACATCGCCAATACTGTAGCAGCCTAGGGACGGTTTCCATACGCAGATCCGGCCGATAGCCGTGGATTTTATATAAGCTGTTGCTTACCAGTTGACAGCAGGAGAAGGAGCCCTAGCGTTCGCTCATCATCCGCTAATCAATACCATGAACAAATCTTATTCCGCCGCTTTCCTCTTTGCTCTCGCTTCGCCTGTTTGCGCTGAAATCCAAACCTGGCAGTTTGCCGGCGAGTTGAACTATGTCTCGACGTCGCTGCAGAGCAGCTTCAGCGCGGGAGATACCTTCAGCATCAGCATGGATGTCGACACCAGTGTGGAGCCGTCCAATGCGTTCCCCCTAAGCTTTTACACCACGACGGGCTCCTACCGGGGCGCAGTCAGTAATGGCGAGGTAACCGTGGATGGCTGGTACAGTGCCGAGTTTCAGAGTGTGAGCCCCACCACAGGCAGCATTAGCATAATCAATGCGACCTCAGACGCCCCCTCCGGCAACTACGACCAGCTGACCATGAGCTTTTCCTCCGGAGTCGAAGGTGCCGTGGTCGCACCGGATGTCAGCGGCAACGAAGTCATGTCGATCGAGTTCAACTTCACCGACGAAGACCAGCCATACGACATGATCCTGGGGAACAACGCCTCTTATCCCGACGCAAACATCGCCTTCCCGGTGCCCGGCGAAACCTTCTTCCCGGAAAAAGCCACCAACGGGACCTACGCCTTTATCATTCGCTTCAGCGGTAACAGCGGGGCGGACATGATTCGCGGCTCGCTGACACTCGTCCCCGAACCCTCCGACGGCATCTGGCTGATGGGCGCCGCCGGGCTGGGCGCATTGACCTACCGGCGTATCCGCAGTAACGCTCAGCGCAAAGCTGCCTGAGTTGTTCTGAAACCACCGATCATTTTAGTGTAAACGTAGGGGGGCCGCAGGGTCCCCCTTTTGCATGGCGGGGCCGGACGGCTCGCGGCGCAGAAACGCATGCAGCGCAGCGGCGAGCTTGGGGCCGATGCCCTCGACCTGCTGAAGCTCCTCGGGGCTGGCCTTGCGGAGGCGGTCGATCGAGTGAAAGTGATCCAGCAGGGCCTTGCGGCGGACCGGGCCCAGCCCCTCGAACTCGTCCAGAATCGTCTCGCGGATACGCTTGGACCGCAGCTGGGCGTTGTAGCCGTTGGCCAGGCGGTGAGCCTCGTCGCGCAGACGCTGGAGCAGCCGCAGCCCGCTGTTGTGGTGCGGCAGGTTGAGCGGCTCGCGCCCGTCGGCGAAAATCACCGTCTCCTCCTTTTTAGCCAAGCCAATGAGCGGCGGCATCTCCAGCCCGTGGAACATAAAGGCCTTCATCGCGGCGTGGACCTGGCCCTGCCCACCGTCGATCACGACCAGATCCGGAAAGGCCCGGCCCTCCTCCTTCAAGCGCAGGTAGCGGCGGCCGACGACCTCCTCCATCGCCCGGAAGTCATCATTTCCCACGAAACTCTTGATCCTGTAGCGGCGATTCTGTGCGCGGTCGGGCTTGCCGCTGGCGAAGTACGCCATCGACGCCACCACGAAGGAACCCGAGATGTGCGAAATATCGAAACACTCCATGTGCTGCGGCAGCGTCGGTAGCTCGAGCGAAGCCTGCAGTGAGGCCATGGCCTCGGCCGGGGCGTCCGGCAGCGGCAGCGTGGTCCGGGTAAAACGGCGGGCCGGCTCCAGCGTCGCCTCCATAGCCTGCACCTGGTCGCGCAGCTCGGCGGCTTTCTCGTATTCGCGGGCCTCGGCGGCGACGGCCATTTTTTCCTTCAGCTTGGCCAGCCACTCGCGGGATTTCCCATCGAGAAAGGCACAGGCCTCCTCCACAAAGCCCCGATACTCCTCCACGCTGACCGGTTCGGCGGCCTTGTAAATCTCGGCCCGGGCGTCGTCGTAGCGCATCCAGCGACCATCGGGCAGACGCACCGGGTGGGCGTCCCCGAGGAGGATGCCAAACTTTATCCGCATCTGCGCCAGGGTCTTACGCAACAATCCGGCGTGCACAAACGGACCGAAATAGCGCGCACCGTCGTCCTTGCGGTTACGGGTCAGCCGGAAGCGCGGCAGCTCCGCGCCGATGTCCACCCGCACGAGCAGGAACTGTTTGTTGTCGGTAAAATCGGTGTTGTACTTGGGCTTGTACTCCTTGATCAGGCGGCCCTCCAGCAGCAGCGCCTCGGTCTCGGTTTTCACATCGATCGTCTCGACCTCGTGCACCAACTCGATCATGGCGGTGACTTTGGGCTGGGCGATCTGGCGCTTGCGAGAGGGCTGGAAATACGTGCTGACGCGCTTCTTCAGGTCCTTGGCCTTGCCCACGTACAAGACGGTCCCGACCCGGTCCTTCATCAGGTAGACGCCGGGGGTGTGCGGCAGTCGCCGCACCGCCTCATTCAATTTTTTCTTGGTTTGCGGGGTTGGCATTTGCGGGCGCGTGCGTTAATTAGACGGGAATAGTCGGCCAAAGTCCGCTCCAAAATGCGCGAGCGCAGGGTAACGGGTGGTCACTGGTCCGACTGAACCCGTATTTACCCATGTCGTCAAATCCCCGCGTAGAACTTCTGAATCTCGGCGACGAGCTGCTGCTCGGCATCCGCGAGAACACCCACCTCGCCCACATCGGGCGCGAACTGGCCCGCCACGGCCTCTTTCTCCAGCGCAACGTCTGCTTTAACGATGCCCCGGACGAGATCCGCCGCTTTTTCACGGAGAGCTGGAACCAGTCGGACATCATTCTGACCACCGGCGGCCTCGGCCCGACCAGCGACGACAACACCCGCGAAGTCATCGCCGACGTGCTCGGGCTGGAGCTGATCTACGCCGAGGAAATCGAGCAGGCCATCCGCAAGCGCTTTGAGCGCATGGGCCGCACCGTCAGCCCGAACAACCTCAAGCAGTGCTACCTGCCCAAGGGCGCGGAGATTTTACCCAATCCCAACGGCACCGCACCCGGCATCTGGCTGAAAAAGGACGGCAAGTGCCTGGCCATGCTGCCCGGCCCCGCCAATGAAATGATCCCCATGCTCGCCGATCAGGTCCTGCCCCGCCTCTGCGCCGAGGGCATGTGCAAACTCGACGAGGCCTACGTGCAGCTGCGCACGATGGGCATTGGCGAGAGTGCCCTCGACCACCTGCTGACCCCGATTTTCGTCAAGCACGAGGGGCTCGGCGTGGCCTATTGTGCCCATCAGGGCATGGTCGATGTGCGCCTGAGCCGCGGGCGCGGAGACTTCTCCCGCTGCGCCGTGCAGAACATCGCCAAGGAGTGCCGCGAAGCGCTCGGCGAGGACTTCGTCTGCTACGGCGAGGATTCCATCGCCAAGGTCATCTTTGACCACCTGCGTGCGGACGAAAAAACGCTCGCCGTGGCCGAATCCTGCACCGGCGGCCTGCTCTCAAACGCCTTTACCGACATCCCCGGCGCCTCCAAGGTCTTTGCCGGGGGCATCGTGTGCTACAACAATGACGCCAAGATGGAGCTGCTCGGGGTCCCCGAGTGCATCATCTCCCAGCACGGAGCCGTCAGCGCCGAAACCGCCGTGGCCATGGCCACCGGCGCAGCCGAGCGCCTCTCCACCGAGTACGCCCTCTCCGTGACGGGCTTTGCCGGCCCCAACGGCGGCACCCAGGAGAACCCGGTCGGCACTATCTACATCGGCTACCATGCCCCCGCCGGTACTTGGTGCGTGCGCATGGTCTATCCGGGCGAACGCTCCACCGTCAAGGTCCGCGCCGTCATGCGTGCCCTCGATGTGATGCGCCGCAAGCTCAACAAGTACAAGGTCGAGGACGCCCTCCAGGCCATGGCCTCCGAGCAGTAGTAAGAGAGAGGCTATCTCACCCCCCTTCTGATTGCCGACAACAAGCAGGTCGACCAACTTTGTCGTGCCCAGAATTTATGAAAAGTCACCCGTTTTCTGCCTCTGTGGAGAAAGGTAACAAAAAGGTGCCGGTAAGTTGGGAATAACTGTGTCGGTAAAAAAAGAGGGTAACTTATTCAGGGTTATTGAGGCTTGCGCCCGGAGTTATCCACCGCCAAATTGTTCGGCAAGCACTTGGTAGCCATCGGGTTTACCGGGTTATTCCACTCACCGACAGCCCTTATTAAGAGTAATACCCTTTTTAAATATCTAATACATTAATATTCAAGGGTTGTCAGTTATTCCAAAACCACTCACTCTCGCTGTCACATGAAGTTTAAGATTCACCGGGACCACTTCGTGAACGGACTCCAGCAGGTGCTCAACGTCGTTGGCACCCGCGCCACCATGCCGATTTTGAGCAATGTGCTCATCCAGGCTGAGGGCGACACGCTTTCACTGACCACGACCAATCTCGACCTGGGCATCCGCTGCCGCATCAAGTGCGAAGTGGAGCAACCGGGCGGTATCACGCTGCCCGTACGCCGCCTGGCTACGATCGTTCGCGCCCTGCCTGATACCGGAGTCGAGCTGGATGCCTCCAGTGGCAACCAGGCCAAGATCACCTGCTCCTCCGGCGGTTCGGAGTTCCGCATCATGGGCATCGCCCAGGAGGAATTCCCGCCCCTGCCCTCTTTTGCAGATCAGCACGTTTTCAACCTCCAGCAGGGTGATATCCTGTCGATGCTCAAGAGCGTGTCCTACGCCATGAGCTCGGACGAAAACCGCTACATTCTCAACGGCGTGTACTTCGTCTTCGGGGATGAAAAGCTGACGCTCGTGGCCACCGATGGCCGCCGTCTCGCCCTCACCGGCAAGGAGCTGGAAGTGACCGCTGAAAACGCCGGTAACTTTATCCTCCCGGCCAAGACCGTGACTGAGCTCGAGCGCCTGCTCGGCCAGGGCGAAGAGCTGAAAATCACCTTTACCGACCGTCAGGTCGCCTTTGAGATCCGCATCGCTGAGGACGCGGCCGATTCCTCCGGCCTCACCGAGTCGATCTATCTGGTCTCGAAGATCGTCGAGGGTAACTACCCGAACTACCGCCAGGTCATCCCGAAGGAGACCGAAAGCCGCATCAAGATCGAGCGTGAGCTGATGGCCGAGTGTGTGCAGCGTGCCGCCCTCGTCACCAGCGACAAGAACAACTCGGTCAAGCTGAAGCTGGGTAACAACCTGCTCGAAATCAGCGGTTCGTCCCCCGAGGTCGGTGAATCCCGCGAGCGTATGGCTATCGCCTACGAGGGTAAGGAAGTTCAGGTCGCCTTTAACCCGCACTTCCTCATGGACCCGCTCAAGGCCCTCAATGCCGACGAGATTTACTTCGAGTTCAAGGATGAGCTGAGCCCGGGCGTGTTCAAGACGCTGGATGATTTCCTCTGCGTCATCATGCCGCTGCGCCTGAGCTAAGGAGTGCTGCTTCACCCACTCGTCAGGACGGAACAATACTGAGCGAGCACCTGACATAGTATTATGTCCCTTGCCGTCCAGATTGTCATCGGATTGTTGTTGTTGTCCCTGCTTATCAGCCTGGGGAACATCAACTGGCGCCTGCCTCTGATCGGTATTTTAAACCGCTGGCTGCGCTGGATCCTGTTTGCGGTGGGTATGGCGGTTTTTGCTCATGCCTTTGAGTGGAGCGCGCGGCCCTTCTGGCTGCTGACGCTGGTCGCTTTCATCGGCTGGTTTCTGATCGAGACCGTTTACAACTGGCTGCTCATCGCTGCCATCAGTAAGAGCCCGATCCCGCTTTTTCCGAAGTTCGGCCCCAATCTCGACGGGGATGAGTGGCCGGCCCAGCGTAAATTTATCGCCATGCGTGACTGGTTGCGTGGGCAGGGCTTTAAAAAGCTTCAGGCGGTCAAGGCCGAGTTCGCCAACACCTTCTCTATCCGCTCAACGATCTATCAGGAGGGCAATGGCGAGACGCGTTGCCAGATCCTGTTCTTCCCGCAGCGGGCCGGGGCGGTCAATGTCGCCTACATCCTGACGACGAATACCACCGATGGCCGCCGGATCGTCAGCGATAACATCTTTCTGCCCTTTGGCGGCTACTACCCGGAGACCTGGGATATCCGCCGCAAGCCGCTCATCCGCCGCCTGCAGCCGTTGATCCGCTTCCACCGTCGGCGGCTCCATGAGCTTGGCCTCAACGGTGTAAAGGTGCAGCCCTGGGACCCCGATGATGAGCCCGTGCTGGAGCTAAACCGTGAGCAGCAGGCGCTGGAGCGCCTGAATCGCCAGCTGGGATTCCTCATGCCGACGGATCTGCAGGAGGAGTATGGTCATCTGACACAGGAGGGGCGCTACCGGCTGTGGAAAGAGATTTGGATGCTGAATTATCTCGGGACAACGATGTCTTATTAATCTAACGGCGTTAGGGACTAACCCCTAAAATAGGTTTGCATCTTCTTTTGTCTCAAACATTAGTGCAGGTAATATGCATCACCTGTCCAAGACCCGCCGCTTGGAGCCCATCCACTGGCCCCACGGAGAAAGCATTTACGAACTAGTCGGCCCTCGCTCAGCCGGCACAAAAATCCACAGTTTATTCCGGGTTGAGATCAAACCTGGAGCAAGTTCCAGGCCGCACTACCACCCGATTTCCGAAGAGAGCTTCTACGTTCTGGAGGGCCGCGGTCGGGTGGAATTAGACGGAGACTTGGGCACCATTGAGCCCGGCGACACGATCCTGGTACGTCCCGGTCAGCATCATCAGATCTGGACGCTCGGCGACGAAACGCTTGTGATGATCCTGACCTGCGTGCCTGCTTGGCATCTTTCAGATATGGTTTATCTCGATGAA
Organism: Ruficoccus sp. ZRK36; assembly: GCF_019603315.1. NCBI lineage: Bacteria > Pseudomonadati > Verrucomicrobiota > Opitutia > Puniceicoccales > Cerasicoccaceae > Ruficoccus > Ruficoccus sp. ZRK36. The sequence goes on along the minus strand of NZ_CP080649.1, from coordinate 903,312 downwards.
TAGCTTTTTGGTAATGATCAACTCGGTGCGCGGACCTGTGGTGTGCGTCTTCCGCTGTTTTTCCCTGATTTTTGTCGTTGCCGGTTGTTTACCGTTAATCGGCTGTCACTCGACACCTGCGGCTGATCAGATAGAGACCGCATCCGCTAAACCGGTTGCGAGCTTCGCGGGCATGAGCCCCGAGCAGGCGGGCCAAAGCTTTGATCACCTACTGGAGCCCCCGGACTTCTCGCAGGTAGATGTGGTGGCTGTGCCTGCGATGAGCGCAGATCAATCGCCGAAGCCAGAAAACGATAATCCGGCCGTGAATGGGGAATGATCGAGGTGATCAGCCCATGTGGGCGATTTCTTCGATCGGATGCGTATCGGTGAGCTTGAGCACGCGGGCGATGCCCTGCCCGATGAAGTCCATTTTCGCCACCTGGGCGATGCGCTTCCGGCAGTGCGAGAGCTCCTCGTTGAGGAAGACCGTGCGGTACAGGCGGCAGGCCTCCATCAGCGAGATGATGGCCACGTCGCGCGGGTCCGGCAGAGTGTCGGTCAGGATGATCATGCGGATGCGCGTGCGCACTTCAGATTCTTCAGAGCCGTCGATGGCCGGGTAGGTCCGCTCGCCTTTGATCCACAGAAAGGATTTGTTCTCCTCTTTCAGAATGCCCTTGTGGATAAGCGAGGCCAGCAGGCGGCTTTCGAACTCGTCCGCCTTGAGCATCAGCTTGGCCAGAGCTTGAGTAATGGGTGTGCTCTGGCCGACCTTGCCCAGCATGGCGACGGTTTCGTCCAGCAGCGGGTCGCCGGTGGGGTCGGAGTTGACGAGCGTGATGCTGTCCACGCTGGTGTCGATCCGCTTGGTGAAGTCCAGCTCCATGAGCAGGGCGCCTGCGATGGCACATTCGAGCGAGAGCTCGGGGACGTTCCGGCTGATCTTGCCGGTTTCATCATTCAAGGCGAGGAGGATGATTTCTTCGGCAAATCGGAGCATAAGGCGGTTATGGAAGGAGCTGATCGTTGCGGCAAGATTATTTGGGATTGGGTCTGACGAGTTGTGGGGCACGTATCCAGCCAGATTAGTATTCACTAGTAGTATGCGGTTGTATCTTTGCACTGGGTATATAACATGATGTGTCTTACCCAACCTTTTGTGGATGTGAAAATACCCGCACGCTATCTCCGACTTTTGTTTTTTGCCTGTCTTGCGCTCCCGATACAAGCACAGGAAACCCCCTCCAAGACCGATCGGGACTTAACCTGCAAGTATCCGGTTCTCGAAGTGCCGACTCTCGTCACCGAGGGTAAGACAAATCGTGCGATGCAGGATATCCTCCTTCCGGCGATCGCGCAACTGCACGCGCTGGAGAAGGCGGACGGGCAGCAGTTTTACTGCGCCCGTGGTAATACGGAAAGTTTGGTTTACCTGGCGGCTATCGCCGCGGGAAAGCCGATCCGGCCCACGGATAAAAAGAGCGCTATTGTGGTGGATTATCGGTTCGCACTTGCTCTGTACTACAGCGGATACATTGAGGTCTCGCGGGGCAATTTTGATCAGGCCGAGCAGTACCTGAACGAAGCTTTGGACCTATCTCCTATGAACGCCATGTTTCTGAACGAGCTGGGCTACACATACATCAAGCAAGGGCATATGCAAAAGGCACTGAAGACTTACCAGGAAGCTGAGAAAGCGACGGAGTTTTCACCCGAGGCAGACAAACTCGATGATCTCGGTCGTGCGCTGCGTATGCAGGGGTATGTTTACGTCGAGTTGGGCGACTACGACAAGGCGAAGGCCCTTTACCAACAATGTCTCAAAATGAATCCCAAGGACCGGCAGGCCAAGGCCGAGCTCGACTATATCGACCAGCAACTCATACGCACACGACCTCCCGAGAAGTCCGGTAGTGGCCCTCAGGGCCGTCCCTGAGTGTAAGTTAAAAGTCTGCCACTGTGGGAAAAGGGTTGGCAGATTGTCTGCTCATGGATAAGCCTGAGCACTCTCCTCTCTCCTATTCAATTCAACCAAGGATCTGTCATGCAATTGGGAATGGTCGGCCTCGGCCGTATGGGCGCTAACATTGTGCGCCGTTTGATGAAAGCCGGGCACACGTGTGTCGTTTACGATACCAACCCGGAAACTGTAGCTGAACTGGTAGCCGAGGGCGCGGTGGGCTCCAGTACACTCGAAGAATTTGTCTCCAAACTGGAAAAACCGGCTGCCGCCTGGGTCATGATCCCTGCCGCTATCACCGACAAGGTGGTCAAGCAGCTGGCCGACCTCATGGACAAGGGCGACATCATCATCGATGGCGGTAACTCCTACTTCCGCGACGACCGCCGCCGCGCGAAGGAGCTGGAGCCCAAGGGCATCCACTACATTGACTGCGGCACCTCCGGTGGTGTCTGGGGCCTGGAGCGTGGCTACTGCCTCATGATCGGCGGTGAGGATGGCCCGGTGCAGCACCTCGACCCGATTTTCGCCACTATCGCTCCCGGCGAAGGCGACGCCGAGCCGACCCCCAATCGCCCCGCCGGCGGCACCGCCCACAAGGGCTACCTGCACTGCGGTAAGGCCGGGGCCGGGCACTTTGTGAAGATGGTCCACAACGGCATCGAGTATGGCATCATGGCCGCTTACGCCGAGGGCCTCGACATCCTCAAGAACGCCGACTGCGACACCCGCGCTCAGGAGGTGGATGCCGAGACCGCGCCCTCCATGCACGGTGACCTCGACTACCACATCAATCTGGGTGAGGTCTCCGAAGTCTGGCGCCGTGGCTCTGTCATCGCCTCCTGGTTGCTCGACCTGACCGCTGCCTCCTTCATCGGCGACGCAGAGCTGGAGAAGTTCTCGGGCCGCGTCTCGGACTCCGGCGAAGGCCGCTGGACGATCGAGGCCGCTATCGACTCCGCCACGCCCGCCTCCGTGCTGACCAGCGCCCTGTACTCGCGCTTCCGCTCCCGCGAGGAGCACGCCTTTGCGGACAAGGTCTGCTCCGCCATGCGCTACCAGTTCGGCGGCCACCTGGAGAAATCAGGTGTCACCCCGATGGGGTAAGTACAGCGGATTCTTAAGCATTCATTTTCCGGTGCCCGGTCGTTCTGGCCGGGCGCTTTTTCATTGCATCCCCAGCCCTGAACCTGAAACTCTCGCTTGCGGCTTGACCGATGGTCGGGCTTGCTACACTTTGACCTAATCCAACACGTGTAAGTTATGCCAGAAGCAATCTCCGATATCGGTCTCGTCGGCCTCGCCGTCATGGGCCAAAACCTCGCTCTCAACATCGCCGACCACGGCTTTAAGATCTCTGTCTACAACCGGACGACCTCCAAGATGGAGGAGTTTGTGGCCAAGCATCCGGATACCCCCGGTGGCCTCGTCGGTTGTGCCGAGCTGAAAGACTTTGTCGCCAGCCTCAAGCGCCCGCGCAAGATTATCATCCTCGTCCAGGCCGGTCGCGGCACGGACGCCGTTATTGACGGCCTCGTCCCGCTCCTCGAAGAGGGCGACATCATCATCGACGGTGGTAACGCCAACTGGAACGACACCATCCGCCGCGAGAAGGATCTGACCGCCAAGGGCTTCCGCTTCATCGGCTCCGGCGTCTCCGGCGGTGAAGAAGGTGCGCGCTTCGGCCCCTCCCTCATGCCCGGCGGTACGCCCGAGGCCTGGGACTACCTGAAGCCGATTTGGGAAGCCGTTTCCGCCAAGGTCGACGCCAAGACCGGCAAGCCCCTCGAAGGTGCCGCCCCCGGCAAGCCCGTCGAAGGTGGCGTGCCCTGCACCGCCTACATCGGTGAGAACGGCGCTGGCCACTACGTGAAGATGGTCCACAACGGCATCGAGTACGGCGACATGCAGATGATCTGCGAAGCCTACGACCTCATGCGTAACCTTCTGGGCCTCTCCGCCCCGGAAATGGCCGAGATTTTCAAGAAGTGGAACACCGGCATCCTCGACTCCTTCCTGATCGAGATCACCGGCGAAGTCCTCGCCCAGCACGATCCTGAGACCGGCGCCGCCTTTGTGGACATCGTCCTCGATACCGCTGGCCAGAAGGGCACCGGTAAGTGGACCTCGATCAGCGCCCTGGACCTGGGCGTGCCCGCTCCGACTGTGGCCGAGGCTGTTTTCGCCCGCTGCCTGAGCGCGATCAAGGAAGAGCGCGTGGCCGCCTCCAAGGAAATCGCCGCCCCCGCCGCCAAGTACGAAGGCGACAAGGACGCGCTCATCCAGGCCATCCACGACGCCCTTTACTGCTCGAAGATCTGCTCCTACGCACAGGGCTTCCAGCTCATGCGTGCCGCGGCCGAGGAGTTCGGTTGGGTGCTCAACTACGGTGAAATCGCCCAGATCTGGCGCGGTGGCTGTATCATCCGTGCTGGCTTCCTGCAAAAGATCACCGACGCCTTTGCCACCAAGTCCGACCTGGCGAACCTTCTGCTCGACCCGTACTTCAAGGAAACCGTGGTCAAGCTGGAAGGCAACTGGCGCAAGGTCGTCGCGACCGCCGTCACTCATGGGGTCAGCGTCCCGTGCTTCGGCAGCGCCCTGAGCTACTTCGACGGGTACCGCACCGCGAATCTCCCGCAGAACCTCCTCCAGGCTCAGCGTGACTTCTTCGGCGCGCACACCTACGAGCGCACCGACAAGCCGCGCGGCGAGTTCTTCCACATCGACTGGCCCGACCCGAAGCGTCCGCAGATCAAGTCCTAGCAAACGCTCGGCGTTTGATCCGTTTGATGGGGGCTCTGCCCCCCATCGGCGCTGCGCGCCTGCCCCCTCGGTAAGGTCTCCTTTCCCAACGAACCCCGGACGAATCGGTCCGGGGTTTTTTGTTGATTGGGAACAAAGCGGTGACAGCTCAACTCCGGCCTTGCTGCATTTTGCTTGTGGGATCAAAAAGGAGGCATGCCTCTAGTCACTAAATCTCTCCACGGGAAAACCGGTATCCTTACCTTCAGTAACCCGGCGCAGCGCAACTGCCTGAGCCAGGAAATGGTGGAGGCGCTGGTCGGTGGTTTTGATGATTTTGAAGAGGACAGGGTGTATGCGGTTATCCTGCGGGCCGAGCCGGGTGTGAAGGTCTGGAGCGCCGGCCACAACATCAAGGAGCTGCCTGACGGCCGACGCGACCCCCTGAACTACTACGACAGCCTGGAGGTACTCCTGCGCCGTGTGCAGGACTTCCCCTACCCCGTCATCGCGATGGTCGAGGGCACGGTCTGGGGCGGGGCCTGCGACCTGTGTATTTCCTGCGATATGATCGTCTGCGCGGAGAGCTCGACCTTTGCCATCACCCCGGCCAAGCTCGGCCTGCCCTATAACGCCTCCGGCGTGGTCCACTTCCTGAATGTCCTCGGCCCGAAGATCGCCAAGGAGATGTTCTTCACCGCCAAGCCCATCTCCGCGCAGCAGGCGCACAACGTGAGTATGGTCAACCATGTGATCCCGGCCCCCGAGCTGGAGAGCTTTACCCTCGCGCTGGCTGACAGCATCACGGTTAACGCTCCGCTCGCCATCCGCGCGATCAAGCATCAGTTCCGCCTCCTGCTCAAGGGGTCGCCGCTGGCTGCCGAGACCTTCGAGGAGATCCAGGGCCTGCGCCGCCGCGTCTACGATAGCGAGGACTACCACGAGGGCGTGCTATCCTTTAAGGAAAAGCGCCCGCCCAACTTCACCGGTAAATAGCCGGGCATGCCCGACACCCTGGATGCTGCGCATCCGGGTCAGGCTTCTCACCTGCCACAAAAAAGCCGCCCGGAGGATACCGGACGGCTTCTTTTATCGAAAAGCGTTTGTGCGCTCCAGATGTTCTAGAACATGTCCTTGACGGACTTGGCTGCGTTTACCGCATTGCCAACCTTGGTCAAATCCACGCCAGCGTAGTCGGAGGCGACACTCTGGAGGACCTGCTTCTGCTCGTCGCTGAGCGAACCCATCTGATAGATTTCGGTCAGGCTCTTGGCAGCAGCATCCTTGTCACCGGTCTTCATGGCGGCGATGGCATTGTTGACGGGGCCGCTCATGTCCGGATCGGAGGTGTCAAAGCTCTGGTTCATGGCGTAGGCCGATACGGTGCCCTTGACCTCGTCGACGATCTTGGCCTGATCATCGGTCAGGTCGAGTTCGCTCAGTTTGTTGAGGTTGTCGAGGGACTTGAGCGTATCGCCGCCCTTAAAGCTGGAAATGGCGCTGCTGAGGAGGCCGCTGGCTTCCTTGTTGCCGGAGAAAGAGCTCTTCAGCGAGTCAATGGCCTTGGTGGTGTTTTCCGTGGCGACTGACTTGGCTGTCTTGTCCAGCGTTTCAGCATACTGGGTCTTCGAAGGTGCGGTTTCTTCGGAGGGAGCACTCTGCATGGCGGAGAGGCTGGTGGTGCCGAGAGCGACCACGGCAGTGAGAGAGAGGAGTTTGCTCAGGTTTTTCATACGATGTAATGCGTTGATGTGGAGATCTTGGAGAACTGTCCTATTAATAAATGGAATAAGACACACCGAAGTCGAGCCGAATTATCGGCCAGTTAGGCCGCTTGTTAAGCGCTTGATTAGCATTAGCACACGTTGATAGTCGCTTTCCTTGTCCGCGCTGGGGATCACGTGGTCAAATTCTCCGGTGCGGGCCAGCTCATCCTGGGCGCTTTTCAGGCGGCGTGCGATGTCGGATTCGTCATTGTCGCCACGGCCCAGCATACGCTCGCGCATCTGCTCGGGGGTGACGCTGACGAAGATCGTATGTAGCCGCCCTGTCAGGGCGGGGCTGTCCTTTTCGGCCTCCCGGAAGGAGGCTGCACCCTGCACGTCGATGTTCAGCAGCACGTGGTGCCCAGCGTCCAGATGGCGGTCGATCTCGCTCTTGAGGGTGCCGTAGTAGCGGCCATGGACCTGGGCGTGCTCGTAAAACTCGCCTTTCGCCAGCCGCTGCTCGAACTCCTCGGGGCTGAGAAAGTAGTAGTCCTCGCCGTGGACTTCGCCTTCACGGGGGCTGCGGGTGGTGCAGGTGATGACGCGCCGGAAGCTGTCCGGATGCTCCGCCAGCAGGCGTTCGCATAGAGTGGTTTTACCGCTACCGGCTGGGCCGGAGAGGATGATCAGCTTGGCCTGTGTCGGCTCGGAATCACGCATGCAGGGCGGCTTAGTAGGTGAAGGATAGGATAAAGAGGACCGCGCCATACGCGGTAAGGATGCCCCCGAGGGTCTTCAGGCGCGTAGCTTTGGCATAGAGCCAGGTGAAAAAGTTTCGCAGGCGAAAAGGCGAGGCACCGATGATTAGGGCAGCAATGATAGCCAGATAGACGACGGCGACCATGAGCAGGCGCTGCGGGTGGTCAAACTGCATGTAGGCGGCGTTGAGCAGGGGCCGGGCTGACAACAGGATCAGCACCGCCAGCCCGCGTACGGCCAGGAAATCCTTTACGAAGAAAAACGAACCCAGGGCGGTCACGCCGAAAAGCAGCAGCAGGAGCTGCTTGTAGTCACCAAAGTCCGCCTGTCCCAGATGGGCAACATGCCACAGAAACCAGATCGCTGCCGCTCCAAACAGCACGACGGCTGCCGGTGTTGAGCGCATCCAGGCAAAAGACGCGGATTGCCCGGAGGGGCCTTTCCAAAGAAACCAGCTGCCCAGTGCGAGCAGGACCAGGCCGGTCAGGAATGTTGCCAGAAAGAGGGACATGAAGCACTCAGCTTGCCCGAGCCGGGACGCGTGGGAAAGCTTAAATTCCGCGCATATGCCCCTAGAAGGGCAACGTGAAGAATCGCAGGTACTCGTTGCCGTGCAGGCACTCGATCACGTCAGCCAGTACGATGGCCATGAGGAACCAGATCACTTCACACATCCCTCGCTCAATAATCTTCGGCTTGATCATGATCTCGTCCACACGCTGGATGCGCAGATGGCTCGGCCAGAAGCGCGGGGTCTCAGCCTTGTAGGCTGTAAAGTCCGCCCCAAAGAGTGTCTGCAGGCGTGCCTCCTCGCTGAGGATGACGCCACGGTAATAGGCCAGGAAGAGCAGAGCGGCCAGCCCCGCAAAGATCACGCTCTGGGCAGCGAGGAAAAAGCCGACGACCCCGATAAAGGAAAACAGATACAGGGGGTTCCGACTCAGGGAGTAGGGCCCGGACTGGCAGAGCACCTCATTCTTGCGCCCGGCGATGTAGAGCAGGCACCAGATGCGCCCCATGGCGGCACAGCCGAGCATCATCATGCCGAGAAACTCTATCCCCTCATAGGGCATCGAGCAAAACCCCTTGGGGACACCGACCAAGACCCCGGCCATAAGTGCACAGGCGATGATAAGCGAAACCGGTTTGCGGAGCCGCTCGAACGGCACGAAGGTGGCGGATTTGGCCAAGCCAGTAAGGGTACTCATTGTTGATATAAGACGGCATTGAGCGGTCCCGCGTTCAAAAGTTTCCTCAATGCCAGTGGCAGGGCCGACAGGACACCGGTGAGGTGCCTGAGGGAGGGCGCGTAGCGCACAGACAATGCTAATGTGCTGCCCCTACAGAGGGGCAGCGAGCCTTAGCGAGCGATGGGGCAAAGCCCCATGATTGCCAGCGGGTGTAACCCGCTAGTGCTTCTTGCGCTTGACCAGTTGCTGGGTCATGGCGAAGCGGGCGAGGGACTCGAGCTTCTCGATCTGAGCAGCGTCGTGGCCTTCCTCGCGGGCTTTCTTCAGAGCGGCTTCAGCCTTCTGGCGGGCATCCTCGACGAAGTTCAGGTCGATCTCCTGAACGTTGATCGCGCCCTCGGAGAGGACGGAGACCACGTCGTTCTGGATGCGCGCGAAGCCCTTGTCCACGGCCAGGTATTCCCGGCCGGTGTCCATGGTGGCCTGGATCTCGCCCGGCTCGAGGATGGTCATCATCGGCTGGTGACCGGGCAGGATGTCCACGTCGCCGTTGGCGGTGGGCAGGACCACGTCGGCAACTTCGCCGCTGAAGGCTTTGCCCTCGGGGGTGACGATTTCCAGTGTCAGAGGCATGAGGAAGCGGGATTAGGCCTTGGCGGGCTCGGTGACGGACTCGATCGAGCCCTTCATGTAGAAGTCGTTTTCGTTCACGTCGTCCAGCTCACCGTCGAGGATCATCTTGAAGCCACGGATGGTGTCGGCGACGGGGACGTAGACGCCCGGGAAGCCGGTGAAGACCTCGGCCACGTGGAAGGGCTGCGAGAGGAACTTCTGGATCTTACGGGCGCGGTACACGGTCTTGCGGTCCTCTTCGGAGAGCTCGTCCAGACCGAGAATGGCGATGATGTCCTGCAGGTCCTTGTAGCGCTGGAGGACGTTCTGCACACCACGGGCGACTGCGAAGTGCTCCTCACCCACGATGTCGGGGGCCAGGGCGTTCGAGGTTGAGGCCAGCGGGTCCACAGCCGGGTAAATACCCAGCTCGGCGATGCGGCGCTCAAGCACGATGGTCGAGTCAAGGTGGGCAAAGGTGTTGGCCGGGGCGGGGTCGGTCAAGTCGTCCGCCGGCACGTACACGGCCTGGAAGGACGTGATGGAGCCCTTCTTGGTCGAGGTGATGCGCTCCTGCAGGATACCCATTTCCTGGGCCAGGGTCGGCTGATAACCCACCGCGGAGGGGGAGCGACCGAGCAGAGCGGACACCTCGGAGCCGGCCTGCGAGAAGCGGAAAATGTTGTCCACGAACAGGAGCACGTCCTGGTTCTTTTCATCGCGGAAGTACTCGGCCATGGCCAGACCTGTGAGGCCGACACGCATACGGGCACCGGGGGGCTCGTTCATCTGACCGTAGACGAGGGCCACCTTTGAGTTGGAAATGTTTTCTTGGTCGATGACGCCGGATTCGCTCATTTCCCAGTAAAGGTCATTACCCTCACGGGAGCGCTCACCCACCCCGGCGAAGACCGAGTAACCGCCGTGCGCCTTGGCGATGTTGTTGATGAGCTCCATGATGACGACGGTCTTACCGACGCCCGCGCCCCCGAAGGCGCCAACTTTACCGCCCTTGATGAAGGGGCAGATCAGGTCGATGACCTTGATCCCGGTCTCGAGGATCTGTGCCTCGGTGTCCTGCTCCAGCAGAGTCGGCGGGTTGCGGTGGATCGGGTAGCGTTCCTTGGTTTCGACCGGGCCGCGCTCGTCGACCGGCTCACCGATAACGTTAAAGATACGGCCGAGCACCTCTTCACCGACCGGCACGGAAATAGCGGCTCCGGTGTCGATCACATCGAGGCTACGCACGAGGCCCTCGGTGGAAGACATCGCCACGGCGCGGACCATCCCGTCGCCCAGGTGCTGCTGGACTTCCAGCACGATCATCTTGTCCTGTTCGCCGAGCTTGTAGGTGACGTGCAGGGCGTTGTAAATTTTCGGCACGCTGTCTGCGCTGAACTTGACGTCCACCACGGCGCCGATGATCTGGGTGATTTTACCGGTATTGCTCATTTTCGAACTGTGTGTAAATGGGTGAGAGGGAATGGGTTGAGTTATTCGGCCGCAGCGGCGGCGATTTCGACGATTTCCTGGGTGATGGCAGCCTGTCGGGCCTTGTTGTATTCGAGGGTGAGGTCATCCACGAGGGTCTTGGCGTTGTCCGTGGCGGCCTTCATGGCGACCATACGGGCACTGTGCTCGGAGGCCTTGGCCTCGCGTGCCATGTGGTTGATCTCTTCCTTGATAAAGAGGTTGGGCAGCTCCTGGAGAATCGACTTCGCATCAGGCTCGAACAGGAACTCGCGCTCGTCAGCCGAAGTCTCGGCCAGGTCAAACTTCTCGCGCTTGCGCAGTTTATCAAGCTGCTCCCTCAACTGGTCCATCGGGGCCAGGCGAGTCAGGGTCGGCTCTTGCGCGAGGGTGTTGATAAAGCTGTTGTAGAGCACCTCGATGGTGTCGATCTCGCCCTCGTAGTAGAGGTTGAGTATGTACTCGACCACCGCGCGAATCTCGTGGTAGGCGACCTTATCCGAGATGGTGAAGTCTGCCTTGAGTTCGCGGTGAGTGCGGCTGAGGAACTGCGTGGTCTTGCGGCCGATGGAGACGTAGGCGGCCGGGTCCTTGATCTTGATGATCTCCTTGATCAAGTTGGCGTTGAGCGCCCCGCACAGGCCCTTGTCCGTGGAAATGACGAGGATACCGCGCTTTTTGATCTCACGGCCTTCCAGCAGCGGATGGCGGAACTCCGTCTCCTGGTCGGCGACCGACTCAAGGATTTCAGCCAGAAGCATGGCGTAGGGGCGGCCTGAGATGGCATCGTCCTGCGCCCGCTTCATCTTGGAAGCGGCCACCAGCTGCATCGCCCGGGTGATTTGCCCGGTGTTTTTGACCGCCTTGATGCGGCCTCGGATTTCCTTGGTGCTCGGCATGGGATCAGGCGACGAAGGTCTTCTTCCAGTCCGCGATGGCAGTCTTTAGCTCGGCGCTGATATCGTCGGTGAGTTTGCCCTCAGTGCGGATCTTGTTCAAAAGGTCGGCCTTACCGGCGATCAGGTACTGCTCAAGCGAAGTGACGGCGGCGGTGACTTTTTTCACCTCGATGTCGGCCATAAAGTCGTTCTGGACGGCCCAGATGAGGGCGACCTGCACCTCGGTGCGCTTCGGGGAGAGCGGCGGCTGCTTGAACAGCTCGACCATGCGGTCACCCATGTCGAGGGTGGCCTTGGTGCGGGCGTCCAGGTCGGAGCCGAACTGCGCGAAGGCGGCCAGCTCGCGGTACTGGGCCAGCTGACCCTTCACCTTACCGGCGACCTGCTTCATGGCCTTGACCTGAGCGGCCGAGCCCACACGCGAGACGGAGATACCGACGTTAATAGCCGGGCGCACGCCTTGGTTGAACAGGTCGGTCTCCAGGAAGATCTGACCGTCGGTGATGGAAATGACGTTCGTCGGGATGTAGGCGGACACGTCACCGGCCTGCGTCTCAATGATCGGCAGGGCGGTCAGCGAGCCGTTACCGTTGGCTTCGTTGACACGGGCGGAACGCTCCAGCAGGCGGCTGTGCAGGTAGAAGACGTCACCGGGGAAAGCTTCACGACCGGCGGGGCGCTTCAGCACGAGCGAAATCTGGCGGTACGCCACGGCGTGCTTGGAAAGGTCGTCAAAGACGATGAGCGCGTCCATGCCGTTGTTCATGTAGTACTCGCCCATGGCGGCTCCGGAGAAGGGAGCGATGTACTGGTTGGCCGGGTTGTCAGCGGCAGGAGCGGTCACGATCGTGCAGTAGTCCATGGCACCGGCGGCTTCGAGGGCCTTGATGGTACGGGCGATGTTGGACTGCTTCTGGCCGATAGCGACATAGATCGAGTACATGGGGCGGAAGCCTTCCTCGAAGCTGCCGTCCTCGTTCTTGTGCTGCTCGTTGATCTGGGCCTGGTTGATGATCGTGTCGATGGCCACAGTGGTCTTACCAGTGGCGCGGTCACCGATGATCAGCTCGCGCTGGCCACGGCCGACGGGGATCATCGCGTCAATGGCCATGATACCGGTCTGCACCGGCTGGTCCACAGACTTACGGGGGATGATGCCGGGGGCGATCTTCTCAACCGGGTAAAATTCGTTGCTTTCGATCGGGCCTTTGCCGTCGATCGGCGTGCCGAGAGCGTCCACTACGCGGCCCAGCAGGGGCTTACCGACGGGGACGGAGAGCAGGCGGCCGGTGGTCTTGGCCTGGTCGCCTTCCTTGAGCTCGGAGGCGTCCCCGAGGATAACGACACCGACGTCGTCTTCTTCAAGGTTCAGGGCGATGCCGTACACGCCGCCGGGGAACTCGATCATTTCGTTGTACATGGCCTCGGAGAGGCCGTCGATACGGGCCACGCCGTCGGCGATCTGTACGATGTTGCCGACATTGGTTTTGACGGCCTGGGTTTCGAGCTTGGCTATCTCGGCCTGGATTTGTTCAAGAACGGTGCTCATATCAATGCGGAGGTCTGAGAGGTACGGTTTACGGGTAAGGGATTAAAAGAGGATCAGTCGATGGCGGTTTCGAGGGCGTGGAGGCGACCGGCCAGAGAGGCGTCGTAGACGTCGTCACCGATAGCCACCCGGAAGCCCGCGATCAGGCTTTCGTTTTCGCGGGGCATTACGTCCACCGCGCGATTGTAGTGTTCGCTGAGTTCCTGGCGGATCTCGGCCAGGGTGGATGCGGGAAGCTCACCGGCGTACTCCACCTGAGCCTGGCTCCGGGCCAGCTCCTGACGGATATACACGAGGTACTGCTTGAGGAGGGCGCGCAGGTGGCGCGGTGGGTTCTGCTCAAGCGTGGTCAAGACGCCCCCTACCCGCTCGGCGCTGACGCGACCGGTCTCGTCGAGCGAAAGCTCCACGAGCTTGTGGGCAAAGGTTTTCAGTTGGTCTTGGGTTTTGCGGTCCATTGCGGCTAAAGGGGGCCTTAGTTCTTGCCGTAGAGTTCTTTCGCGGCGGCCTCGCTGAAGCGGGTCTTCTCTTCGCCGGAAAGGTCGCGGTTGAGAACTTTGCCGGAGGTTTGCACGACCAGCTGGGCCACTTCGCGGCGCAGCTCGTTAAGCATCTGCTTGCGCTCCAGCTCGACGGATTCGTGCCCCTTGTTGATGATGGTTTCGGCCTTGGTGACGGCTTCCTGGGTTTGCTTCTCCAGGTAGGTCTTGGCGTTGGCGCGGGCCTCTTCGATGATCTTGGCGCCGTCGACAGCCGCGTCCTTCATCTTTTCGGCGTACTGCTTTTCGGCTTCGGCCAGACGGGTCTTCATCTCCTCGGCATACTGGAGGCCGTCCTCGATCTTCTTCTTGCGGGAATCGAGGGTGGAGACGACCGGCTTGAAGGCGAACTTCCACAGCACGATGGCCACAAGAATGAAGTTGATGCCCTGAGCCAGCAGCAGGTGCCACTCTACGTGAAAGGTAGCGGCCAGTTTTTCGATGACACTGCCAGAGCCGACTCCCTCGTGGGAGACTTCAGCGGCGGCAGCGATAAGGTTGGGCAGGAGATCGATCATGGGAAAGTGTCGGTGCGGGCCGTTTCAGGCGACCCGCACACATAGAAGGGTTTAAGCCTTAGTACAGGAACAGGGCGTAGAAGGCGACAGCTTCAGCCAGCGCCATGCCGAGAATGCCCTGAACGAGGATCTTACCGGAAGCGCCGGGGTTGCGGCCAACGGCTTCAACAGCCTTGGTACCGACGAAGCCCACGCCGAGGGCAGCACCCAGACAGCCGAGGCCAGCCGTGATGCCGGAGCCAATGTCACCGGTGATTTGTGCGATCAGATCGAACATGATGTGTATGAGTTGGTTTTTCTTTTTGGTTGGAAACCCGGGCGCCCACACGCGTTGGCATGGTCCCGTCCGGGAAAGTCTCTAATGCGCGTGGGCGTGTTCCTCCGCGCTGTCGTGGTTACAGATCAGGCCGATGTACACAGCCGTCAGCAGGGTAAAGACCAGGGCCTGGACGAAACCGATCAGGATCTCCAGGAAGTAAAAAGGAACCGGCAGGACCCACTCGAACATGCCGTGCATGCTGGTCAGCAGGTTTTCGCCCCCGAAGACGTTACCGAAGAGTCGGAACGGCAGCGAAACAAGGCGGGACAGGATGGAGATGACCTCAATCAGGCCGACGCCCATAAAGATGGCGAACAGAGGTATATAGATGAAGCCGGGTACCTCGTTCTTGTCGGCTTTGTTTCCAAATAGGTCAAAGAGCAGTATTTTCGGGCCTGCGTATTTGAGGACAAACCAGATCCACGCCAGGAAGGATATAATAGAAAGAGCCAAGGTAGTGTTCAGGTCCGAGTTGACCGGGCGGAAGTAGTACTCGAAGTGCCCGTCATAGTACTTACCGTCAATCTCGCGCACGACATAGCCGGCATCCTCTTTGGCCTGCATCTCTTCCATGCTGATCTCCTGAGTCGGGACGAAGTGCCCGAAGGTACCCACGCCGGGGAGCAGGCCGCTCCAGTTCATGATCAGGATGTAGGTGAACAGACACAGGAGCAGGGGAAAGACTTTCTTGATCAGCTTTTTGCCAACGATGGGGGCCATCGTGTCATAGACCCATTGTACGAGCCCTTCGACCATGGCCTGCCCGGCTCCGGGGATCAGGGTGGCGCGGCCGACCATGAAGCGGATGACAAGAATCAGCAGGATCGACAACACCCAGCCGGTGAGCATGGCATTGGTGATCGGCAGCCCGAGCACTTCGGTGATCTCGTAGGCGTAGGGGCTGACCGCACTGCTGCTAGCGAAAGCAGGGGTGGTGAAAAGGGCGGCGGCGCCGATGAGAGAAGCCGTTTTCCTGGGCACGGGCATGATAATTGTACTAATAGGGCTGGAGAGATTTTTGAATAAAGGGCATACGCATTGACGTATCCTTCTAGACGCGTCAACACTCGAATCCACGGGAATTGTCGTCAACTCTCTATTCACGTTCAACGGTTCGGTCGCAACCAGACGTGGCATTAATTAGTAATCGTTATGCTTTGCGTGCATGGTTCCCGGCTTGACGGTCGCTGGCCCTTTTGCATGACTGGACGCATGCCCAGCCCGAAGGATATCACCGGTTCCCTGTCAGATTGGGAAAAGCGGAAATCGGCTCGACCGGACCCGCAACCCGCCATGGGTCAACCGGTTAACGCCCCTGCTGCTCCGAGCGAACGGCGCCTGAACCCGGACCTTTTCGGTATCTGGGTCTATAGTTTACTTTTCATCGCATTGCTGGGGCAGCTTGCATTGATCGTTGCTCTGGATATCTTCTAGCGCATGAATCCCTCCAAGGTCAGCTACGGTCTCGCTTCCTCCCCTTTCGGCCGCTCTCTGGTGGCTTTTCGCGGTAAAACTTTACTCTACCTCGGCTTTCCAGAAGCTGGCGAGCAGCCGGAGGACACCCTGCAAGGGGCTCGACTTGGCAGTGATTTCGCCCGCGATGACAGCGCAGCCCAGTGGTTGGCCGACCAAGTCTTTTCCGGTGAACACGTTGAAACCGCGCCCGTTGGCACGGCCTTCCAGCAAGCCGTCTGGGATGCCCTCAAGGCGATCCCGGCGGGAGAGACTCGCACCTACTCGGATATCGCCCAGGCTGTGGGCCGCCCCAGTGCCACCCGTGCTGTGGGCACCGCTATCGGTCGTAATCCCCTCGCCTGGCTGATCCCCTGCCACCGCGTCATCCGCCGGGA
Source organism: Ruficoccus sp. ZRK36 (assembly GCF_019603315.1). Classification (NCBI taxonomy): domain Bacteria; kingdom Pseudomonadati; phylum Verrucomicrobiota; class Opitutia; order Puniceicoccales; family Cerasicoccaceae; genus Ruficoccus; species Ruficoccus sp. ZRK36. The sequence goes on along the minus strand of NZ_CP080649.1, from coordinate 887,214 downwards.
TGGTACGCTGGGCGGCTATCGCTGGGGCCTCACCATCAAGCGCCGACTGCTCGCCGAGGAGGCAAGTCAGGTCAAAGCCGCCTAAGGCGCCGGTTGCTCAGCGCAGACCGAGACTACACCACGCGTGTGGAGACGATGGACCGGTAGGCGTCCATGTAACCCTGGAAATGCGTTTCCTGCTCGAAGGGCCAAGGCTCCTGCGGGCTGATCTGCCAGCGCGAATGCTCATAGAGGTGGTTCGCCGTCCACAGGTGATAGCCAGCGTGGTCGGTGCGGTAGCAGAAGCGCCCGCCCGGCAGCGTGACCTCGGCCAGCTCCTCCAGGAAGCCACTCTGGATCATGCGGTGCTTATGGTGGCGCTTCTTGGGCCACGGGTCCGGAAACAGCATGAACACAAGCTCCGCCTGAGCCCGACCTTTTAGCGCAGCCAGGAATTCATCGGCCTCGGCCTTGAGGAAGTGCAGCTTGTCGAGCCCGCGCTTGGCGGCCTTGGAGGTCGCCTTTTCGATGCGCTTGGTCATGATGTCGATCCCTACGCAGGTGCGATCCGGGTGAGCCTGCGCGTAGGCGGTCAGAAAATGACCGTGCCCGCAGCCAAACTCCAGCACGATGGGCTCGGCCGGGTCGAGGTGCTCCTGGCACCACGCGGAAAGCTCCCGGCAGCGTTGACGTGAGCGGGCGAGCGCCGCGGCGTGCCCGTCCAGGCCGGTAAAGGTTGCTTGCTCAGACATTGGGGTCGGCAGGCTGGGATATGCGGCGCTTGCGGCTGACGCGTGCGTCGGCCTCGGCGCTGGTATCGGGCAGTGTGAACTCGATGCGGGTGCCCTCGCCCTCCACGCTGTGCGCAGAGACTTCGCCCCCGTGGAGCTGGATGATGTGCTTCACGATGCTCAAGCCCAGGCCCGTCCCTCCCAGTTCGCGCGAACGGCCTTTGTCCACGCGGTAAAAACGCTCGAAAATGTGCGAAAGATCGCTGCTGGGGATGCCGCAGCCATCGTCTTCGATCGACACCCGGATGCGCCCGTCTTCGAAGTGAGCGCGTATCTGTATCTTGGTAAAGCCCTTGGCATAGCGGGTGATATTGTCGCAAACATTCTGAAAGACACGCGAAATCTTGATCGGATCGATCATCAGCCGGTCGATCATCGGGTCTACGTCCAGCAGGACGCGCTGGCCACCGGCGTCGAGCCGCGGCTGGATATTCTCCTGGAGCTCGCGGATGATCTGCGGCAGCGAGTATGGCTCCTTGGAGACCGACTCAGTCCCCCACTCCAGCCGGGAGAGCACCAGCAGGTCCTCCAGCAGCAGGTGTAGCCGATCGACGTTCTTCTGGATCTTGGCCAGAAAGCGGGCCATTTCCTCCGGGCTCAGGGTGTCCTGGTCTTCCAAGAGGGTGTCCGAATAGCCCTTGATGATCGTGACGGGCGTGCGCAGTTCGTGGGAGACATTGGCCACGAACTCCTTGCGGATGCCTTCGAGGACCTTCAGGCGGGTGATGTCGTGCAGCACAAACAGCGTCATGTCTGGCGCCTGGGGGTCGATACTCGAAATCGGGGCGCCGGTAATCTCAAAGGTGTGCGAGCTCTTACCCCGTACGAGGTCGATCTCCTGAAAGCCACTGTACTCACCGGCGCGTATGCGCTTCATCAGCTCCAGGAACTGCGGGCTCTGCAGATAGCTCTCCACGCGTTTACCCTCGGTGCGCCCCTCTATGCGCAGCAGGCGGCGGGCGGCGGGGTTGGCCATGATGAGCTGGTTTTCGTCATTTACGACCAGCACGGCCTCGATCAGGTTTTCCAGAGCCGTCTCAATCTGGTGCAGATAGCTCTCCTCGCGGCGCTCGGTGTGGCGGCGGATATCCGTCAGGGTGTTGATCTCACGTGCCAGACGGTCCAGGTAGTAGCGCTTCGGCCAGTTCCCCTTCTCGTTTAACAGCAATGACTTGCGATCCTCGATGGCCTCGGCGGACTTACGCAAGAGCGTGCGCAGCCGTGCCAAGCGCACCAGCAACACCAGCACCCAGACCGCCAAAAGCAATACGATGACCTCCATGCTGCTGGAATGGTGGCGGCGGAGCGGCCTACTTGTCAACTGCCCGGTAACCTACGCCACGCACGGTCTCGATGATCGCGGCATGGTCCTCGAGCTTCTCGCGCAGGCGTCGGATATGGGTATCGACGGTGCGCGTCTCGATATCGGCTTCGTAGTTCCAGACATTGACCAAAAGGTTTTCGCGGCTCTGCACCCTACCCTTGCGCTCCATCAGCAGGCGCAGGAGCTTAAACTCGGTGGCAGTCAGGTCCACATCGGTGCCGTCTACGTTCAGGCGGTGCTTTTCGATGTCGATGACCACTTTACCGATGGAGATTTCCTTCTCCACGTTCGCCTCGGCGCTCTGGCCCAGGCGCTTAAACAGGGCCTTGACGCGCAAAAGGAGCTCACGGGTATCGAACGGCTTGCTGATGTAGTCGTCTGCACCCGTCTCAAAGCCACGGATGCGGTCCTCGGCCTCGCCGCGTGCTGTCAGAAAGATCACGGGCACGGCCTTCATCACGGGGTCGGCACGCAGCATGCGGCAGATCTGGATGCCATTGAGGTCAGGCATCATAATATCAAGGATGACCAGGTCGGGGTGGAACGACCGAGCCGTCCCCATGATCATCAAGGGGTCGTTGATGACCGAGACGCGGTACCCGTCCTGCCGCAACTTGTAGTCCAGCAGCTCGGTTACGTCAGGTTCATCGTCAACGACGAGGATTTTCTTATCTTTGTTCACCGAAGTAATAGCTTTCCTTGGGTTTGCGTTAAAAGATTAGACTTGCCAATGATGAAAACATTTTGTAAATAAATTGTAAAAGAAAGTAGCTGGGGTCGTGCTACTTGTAAATGTTTGGCTCTCAACGCCTTGTGGTTAAGCCTGTGGGTTCCGTTACGTGTTTGTTTCACGCCCGTAACCATAAAATTACGCAACAAAGTGAAGCTATGCGTTGACGCCGGTGTGGCTTGGACTGGAAGCCATGCATCATACTCAATGATCTGCTGGGTTAAGTTCATCGTGCCGAAAAGGTTTTCTTTCGGACTGAAAAGACCCATTTCAGCCTCCCTGGGCGTTTATCTGAACAGGCGCTGGGAGACTGTGCTGTAGTATGGCAAGCCTGTGGTGTGGGGTATACCTACCACTGCGTGCAAAATCCTGTGCCTGGACGCGAACTGCGATTCTGATGAATGCGGATGTCGACTTCACGGCTGTGCGAGCGGCTCGACTGCGGCGGAGGAGGCCGGGGGCTTAGATACTAGCCTCGGCGAGCCTTGAGGGCGATCATGATCAAGCTGATGTCGGCCGGGTTGACCCCGCTGATGCGGCCTGCCTGGGCGAGGTCCAGCGGGCGGATTTCATCGAGCTTTAAGGCGCTTTCCTTGCGCAAGCCCTTGATCGCCGTGTAGTCGAAGTCCTTGGGGAGCTTGATTTTAGCTATGTCTTTCAGCTTTTCGATGTGCCGCAGCTCACGTTCTCGGTAGCCGCGGTAGCAGATGTCGTACAGGACTTCGTCCCGGGTAGCCTGCGGCAGGGCGAGAAAGTCCGCTGGTAGCAGGCTTTCCGTCTCATTGCGGTTCCTGCGCAGCAGGTCGCCGTAGGTACCCCCACGGGTCGTGGTCGTTTCTAGCTTATCTGTCCAGTGTTCGATCTGGGTGAGCTTTTCACGGACGCGCCCTGCCCTGCCCTCTCCTACGAGTCCGAGCTCTATGGCGTGGCCGCCTAGTCGGACCTCAGCGCTACCGTGATTAAAGAGCAGGCGGTACTCAGCGCGACTGGTGAACATGCGGTAGGGCTCCTTCGTGCCCTTGGTCACCAGGTCATCGACCAGTACCCCGAGGTAGCCCTCGTGGCGGCCAAGGATCAGCGGTTCCCCGCCGCGAAGCTTCTGGACGGCGTTGATACCTGCTAAAAGCCCCTGCCCTGCTGCCTCCTCATAGCCTGAGGTGCCATTGATTTGGCCAGCAAAGAACAAACCTGAGACCTTTTTGGACTCCAAGGAGGGAAAAATCTGGGTCGGCGGGGCAAAATCATACTCCACGGCATAGGCGGGGCGTAGCATCACGGCTTTCTCCAGCCCACGTACGCTGTGAAGGATCTCGATCTGTACCTCGAATGGGAGGCTGCTGGATAGGCCATTGATGTACCATTCGTCAGTATTCCGACCTTCAGGCTCTAAAAAGAGCTTATGGGTGGGCTTGTCTGCGAAACGAACGATCTTATCCTCGATGCTTGGACAGTAGCGTGGCCCTACCCCCTCGATCATGCCACCGTAGAGCGGAGATAGATGGAGGTTCTGGCGGATGACCTCGCCGGTTTGCCCCGTGGTCGTCGTCTCCCAGCAGGATACCTGGTCAGCCCCAGGTGGCCAGCCGAGGAGTCGCTGGTGTGATTGTTCCACGTGGAACAATCGACGATCCCACTCTGGGTTTTGCTCAAATTGTTCCACGTGGAACAATTCCTCCCCGAAATGGGTGTCGTAGAAGGCGAAGCGCGTGGGCTTCTCGTCGCCCTTCTGCTCTTCACAGACGCTGAAGTCGATGCTGGAGCCCAATATGCGCGGCGGCGTACCGGTTTTAAGCCGTTCGAGCTCAATCCCTGCCTCTTTAAGGCTGCCGGACAGGCCTTTTGCGGTAAAGTCACCCAGTCGGCCGCCTTCGTTGCGATTGTTGCCGATGTGCATCAGCCCGCGCAGGAAGGTGCCCGTGGTGACGATGACGCTTTTACCGTAGAATTCGATGCCCATGTTCGTCCGAACACCCTTAACCGCGTCATCCTCGAAGATTAACCCCTCGACCAGCGCCTGAAACAGGGTGAGGTCCGGCTGCAGCTCGATGATGTGCTTCATGCGGAACTGGTAGGCCTTTTTATCGCATTGGGCACGTGGTGCCTGCACGGCAGGGCCCTTTGAGGCGTTGAGCAGGCGAAACTGGATGGCTGTGGTATCGGCATTCAGGGCCATGACACCGCCCAGGGCATCGATCTCACGCACGATATGCCCCTTGGCCTGGCCACCGATGGCCGGATTACAGCTCATTTGGGCAATTGTATCGATATTGCCGGTCAGGAGCAGGGTATCAGCCCCCATGCGTGCTGCGGCTAGTGCAGCCTCGCAGCCAGCATGCCCGGCTCCGCAGACAATGACGTCGTAGGGCTGTTTAGGCCCGAATTTCAGTGGTGGCTTCATTTTCCGATGCAAAAAGAAGCAAAAAGCTGATCCAGCATGACCTCATTGTCAATTTTACCCACGACCTCGCCAAAGGCTTCCACGGCCAGACGCAGGTCTGAGGCGGCCAGCTCGGGCGGCGCGCCCTCGGTCAGGCGTAGTAGAGTTGTCTCCAGGGCCTCCACCGCGCGGGTGAGGGCGGCAGCATGGCGGGCACTGACGACCAGCTCGTCGTCATTGGGGACGATGTGACCGGCAGACAGAGCCTCGGTCAGGGCACTTTTGAGGTGCTCACAGCCTTTGCCTGTCTTCAGGGAAAGCCGAATGTGGCGGCAGTCGGGTAAAAAGTCGGTTTTGTCCGTACTGTCGGGCAAATCACCCTTGTTCTCGATCACGAGAGCGTTCGCAGCCTGGACTTTATCCAAGACAGCCTGTGGGAGGGTGGGGGAGGGCGCAGCACTGTCGATGACGACGAGGAAGAAGTCTGCTTTATCGAGCCATTGGATGGTCTTCTCCATGCCCAGGCGCTCAAGCTCATCAGCCGAGGTATGCAGCCCGGCGGTATCCATCAACTGCAGAACATAATCGTCAACCACGACACGCTCAGAAACGACATCGCGGGTAGTGCCGGGGGTCGCGCTAACAATGACGCGGTCCTGCCCCGCCAGCCAGTTGAGCAGACTGCTCTTGCCGGCATTGGGGGCACCGAGGATGACAGTCTGAACGCCCTCGTGTAGGAGAGTGGTATAATGCTGGGTATCAATGAGATGCTTGATGTCGCCCGTCAAGGCCTGTAGAGCGGATATCGGTCCGCTCTGGTCCTCTTCGGGTAAATCCTCCTCGGGGAAGTCGATATAGGCCTCCAGTTCGGCCTGTACGCGCAGAAGCCGCTGGGTATAGGCGTCCATCTGCTTGCCGATGGCGCCAGCCAGTTGGCGTTGGGCGACCTGCAGGGCGCGGGTGCTGCGGGCATGGATCAAGTCGGCGACGGCCTCAGCCTGGCTGAGGTCGAGTTTGCCGTTGGTAAAAGCCGTTTTCGTGAACTCGCCCGCTTCGGCCATCCGGCAGCCTCGGGCCAGCAGATCCTCAAGCACGAGCTGAACCACAAGCGGGCTACCATGGAGGCTGAGCTCAAGCATCGGCTCACCGGTATAGCTGGCGTCATCGGCAAAGTAGAGCGCTATGCATTGGTCTAAGGTGTTGCCGGATAGTGATTTGTGCTTAACCAGCTGGGCCATGCGTGGGGTTGGCTCCCATTTGGGGCCGAAGCAATCACGCCCCAGGCGCTCACAGTCCGGGCCGGACAGGCGGACGAGGGCGAGGGCGGCTTCCCCGGCCGGTGTGGACAGGGCAACTATGGTATCTCCGAATGGCATGCGTAAGGGCGCATTGTCAGGGGCGCAGGCGCATCCGTCACGCAGAAAATGCCCCACAGCAGGAGGGCATGTCTACGCAGTCAATCCGGCTGCTCGTAGTGGGAGTGGCTTTTCGCCCGACTTTAATTGTCGTCGGTGATGCCCTTGGACTCAGCGAGGGCAGTTCCGCCCACGACCTGGACTTTTTCCAGGATCTTTGCCTGCAGGTCCTGCATCACATCATCGTGCTCGGCCAGGTAGGCCTTGGCGGCTTCACGGCCCTGCCCGATGAGATCACCGTTGTACCCAAACCACGCGCCCTTCTTTTCGAGGAGCTTGTGTTCGACGCCGAGGTCAAGCAGTGAGCCGGTGCGCGAGATACCCTCGCTATACATGATGTCGAATTCACACTCGGTGAAGGGTGGGGCTACCTTGTTTTTGACGACCTTGATGCGGGTGCGGTTGCCCTTGACGGCGCCGGAGGTGTCCTTGATCGCGCCGATGCGGCGGATGTCCATGCGGACGGAGGCAAAAAACTTGAGGGCGCGGCCGCCGGGAGTGGTCTCCGGATTGCCAAACATGACGCCGATCTTTTCACGTATCTGGTTGGTAAATATGCAGATACACTTCGACTTGTTAATCGCTCCGGTCAGGCGGCGCATGGCCTGGCTCATCATACGGGCCTGAAGGCCCACCGTAGTATCACCCATCTGGCCGTCCAGCTCAGTGCGGGAGACGAGAGCGGCGACAGAGTCCACCACGATGACATCGACCGCGCCGGAGCGGATCAGGGTCTCGGTGATGTTGAGCGCGTCTTCGCCCGATTCGGGCTGGGAAATCATGAGGTTGTCGAGGTCGACACCGACGACCTTGGCGTAGCGGGGGTCGAGGGCGTGCTCGACGTCGATAAAGACGGCGTTACCGCCCTGGCGTTGAACCTCGGCGATGATGGAGAGACACAGCGTGGTCTTACCGGAGGATTCGGGGCCGTAGATTTCGCAGATACGTCCGCGGGGCAGGCCGCCGACACCGAGTGCGAGGTCGATGGCGACGGAGCCGGTCGAGACGGTCTCGACGTTGAGTTTCGTACTCTCACCCAGGCGCATGATCGAGCCTTCGCCAAACTGTTTGTTGATGGCGGAGATGGCAAATTCGAGGGCCTTCTCGTCTTTTTTATCGGGTGAAGCGGATGTTTTTTTGGGAGCAGCCATGGTGAGTTGGGTTTTTGCCTACGGTGTCAGCTTGGGGGACGAGCGCAAGTCTAATGTGTTAATTTGTTCACTATTTTTGAAAATTACTGATCAGCCCTCTCGGGGACAAAAATTTCCGATGCCCGGGCTGGCGCTATGCGTGCAGAGGCGCTTTATTAAAAGGCATGGCGAGGTACCGGCATCTGATTTGGGACTGGAACGGCACGCTGCTGGACGACGCCTGGCTGTGCCTGGAGGTGATGAATGCGCTCATGGCGCAGCGGCAGATGGCCCCGGTGACGGCAGACTTTTATCAGCGCGAGTTTGGGTTTCCGGTGGTCGATTACTACCGTAAGCTGGGCTTCGATCTGGAGCGGGACCCGTTTGACACGGTCAGCCATGAGTTCATCGGCGCTTACAACCGCCGGCGGTTGGAGTGCCGGCTATTCCCGGAGGCGCGATCGACGATCGAGGCCGTGCAGGCGCTCGGCGTCGAGCAGGTCATCCTCTCCGCGCATGAGCACCGCACGCTGACCGAGCTCGTCGGGCTGCTCGGCCTCAGCGATTATTTCTCTAAGCTCATCGGCCTCGACAATATCTACGCCGCCGGAAAGGCCGCCAACGGCCGGGCGCACATGGAGAGCCTGCCGCATGCGCCGCACGAGGTGCTCCTGATTGGCGACACTGTGCACGACTACGAGGTGGCCTGCGAGATCGGGGCCGACTGCGTGCTGCTGGAGGGCGGGCACCAGAGCCGCGCCCGTCTGGCGGCCTGTGGGGTGCCGGTCCTGGGCTCACATGCCGAGCTGCTGGAGCGCCTGGGCTAGGGGTGGCTGGACCAGCTCTTGAGGGGGGACAGGATAGGTGCGGAAATAGGCTGTCCCTTCACTCGAATAGGCAGTGGATAAATGTATAAAAATCCTCTAGTGAAGTGAACAGGTAATCGGGGCTCAGTGCCTGAAGGGCTTCAACGTCGGCAGAGGCAGCCCAGGCAGCGGCCGCCACTCGGATACCGCAGGCGTGAGAGGCGGTGATGTCGCTCGGAGCATCGCCGATGTAGAGGGTCTCGGCGGGGTCGAGGTCGTAGGCTTCTATGACGTGGGCAATGCGCTGCTCTTTGACTGGCCCGGATCGGTCTCCGGTTTGTACGGTCTGGAAAAACGCCCCCATGTCATAGTGCTCAAGGCTGAGAGCTGCGCTTTGGGGGCCTTTGCCGGTGATGAGCCCGACGAACGCGCCCTTTTCCTTTAAATAGTGCAGCAGCTCAGGGATGCCGGGGAAGGGGGCGGGCCAGTTTCCGTGCAGGGCGGCATAGCGTTCGAGATAGGCGGTCATGCCGACGGATTCGTTGTCGGGCAGGAGGGCGGCGATGGTGCCTTCTTCAGAGGGGCCAAAAGTCTCGATGATATCCGCGTCGCTGAGGCTGCGTCCGGCCAGGGGCTCGATCGCCTCGCGAAAGGCGGTGATGCACAGCGGTAGCGTGTCGGCCAGCGTACCGTCGAAGTCGAAAAGGAAGTTCTTCATCGTATAGACTCATAAGAGTCTCCGGAGCGGGGGATGTTCCCTTGGTGCTGGCGCAGTAATGGAATCGATGCGCGCGTCTGACCGCGCGTGTCCCTGACCTAGAGGGAGAGCCACTCGCCGCGACGGGTGCTGTAGAGGTAGACCTCGACGGGGAGGCTGTAAATATCGCTGAGGGAGCGGCGGTAGCAGTCGAGCTGCGGCCCGTAGATGGCGGCGAGCGCGGGGAGCCCCTCTGGAGCCGGGACGCGGTCGGTCTTCCAGTCGACGACGAGCCAGCCCTCGGGGGTACGGGCGGCCAGGTCGATAGTGCCGTCGTAGACGCGGCCTTCACCATCGGGCCAAAAGACCGGGACCTCCGTGCGGATGGTCAGGGCCGGGTCGGCCAGGCGGCGGGCGGTCTCCGAGGCGTAGAACAGCTCCAGCTCGTGGCGACCCCGGTCCGGGTCCGGGCAGTGGGCGAGGCGGGCCTCGCCGTGTGCGTGCCAGGCTTCGGGGCCCTTGGGCCAGGGCAGGGTTTCCAGGGTGAGGTGCCACCAGTTGCCGTAGTCGGCGCCTTTTTTAGCTGCCGCGGCGGCGGCGAGCTCAGGAAAGAGAGGCTCGGCGGCCAGATCGCTCTCATCGCGGTGGTGGCCCTCGAAGTTGTCGTGGACGGCCAGTGAGCTTGGCAGCACGCGCTCGGGGAAGTTCCCGGCGTGGGTGCGCGCGGCCTTGCGATCGGGCGGGGGAGTCGCCCCGTCGGGAGTGGTGGCCTCCTCTGTTTCAGGGGCATGGCGCGCCGGGAAGAGCTCCGTCTTCGGCGCAAAGGCGGGGAGGGCATCCCACCAGGAGCGGTTCTCCTCCTCGGGCAGGGTACGCAGCCCGGCGGCGAAGGAACCGGCAGGTTTATCAAAGAGGGCTTCGTCGGCCACGACGATCAGGCTGTGGCGGGCACGGGTGGCGCTGACGTAGAGCAGCCGCTCGGCGGTCTGGGCGCTGCGGCGGGCTTGCACGGCCTTGGCCATGCTTCGGTCGTGACTGGCGGAGACCGCCAGCAGGGGCGTTTCGCCGGGACCGCCCAGGAGCTGCGGGTAGTTGGCGCGCGCTTCGCTGATCGGGGAAAAAAACAGGGGCAGAATGACGACCGGCCATTCGAGGCCCTTGGACTTGTGGCAGGTGAGCAGCTGGAGGCGGTCCGGCGCGGCGGGAGCCTCGCCGGGGGCATCAGCGGTACGGCGACGCAGGCTGCGCGCAAACTCGAAGAGCCCCTCGCCGCGATTTTCGGCATTGGCGGCCTCCAGGCGGAGGGCATCCAGGGTGTGCGCCAGTCGTACCGGAGAGGTGCCGGGGAGAGCAGACAGGCGCTCGTGAAGTGCGGTAGTTGCCAGCAGGTGCTCTAGGGCCTCCCGCAGGGGCAGGCGCAGGCAGCGCTGGCGCAGGGCGTAGAGCAGGTTCAGGATTTCACCGGTCAGGCCGGGGATGTCCTCGGGGCGGTTTTCCAGATGCAGGGGGGAGGGCTGCCCGGCATCGCGGGCCGTTTGTACGAGAGTGGCCATCTCACCGTCGGCGACAGCGAAGACCTCCCGAAGCACGCCGAAGAGCTCAAAGCTGTCCGCCGGATCGGCCATGACCTGCATCAGCCCGGCGACCCAGGCAAAGGCCGGGTCATCCCCGAGCTGGTCGTTGCGGGAGTGGTTCTGCACGGGGATGCCGCGCTTCTCCAACTGAAAGGCGAGCGCCTCCAGCCCGTCCTTGCGGGCGCATAGCAGGGCGACTTCTCCCCAGCCGCGTGCGCCAAGCTCGGCAGGGCCGCGAGCCTCCAGCCAGATCGCGAGTACTTCGGCTTCGGCGTCGAGCCGGTCGCGCTTGGCGTTGCCCTCGGTTGCGGGGTTGAGGGGCAGGCGCTCGACGCAGCCGGGGCCGACGCCGGGCTTGGGCTCCAGTGGAACGAGGCCGACCTGGCCCTCCGCGCCATTGAGCACAGCGGGAAAGGCGGTGTTGACGGCCTCGACCACGGCGGCGTCACAGCGCATGGTCACGCTAAAGGTCAGCTCGCCGCCCTCGGGGTCGTCGGCCAACGCCTCATGCAGACGTAAATAGGTGGGCAGGTCGGCGCGGTCGCTGTAAATGGATTGTTGCGGGTCACCGACCATACAGAAACGGCCTCCGGGGGGTGCTTCGGCGGTACCGGGCCAGCCATCTGGGGCACCCCGGTCGCGGCTGACGGCGGTGAGGATGCGGAACTGCACCGGGTCGGTGTCCTGGGCCTCGTCGAGGATGATCCGCCAGCGGTGGGCGCGGATCTCGTTTAAAGCCTGTGGCACGGCCAGTAACTGGTCGGCCAGATAGATCATGTCGTCGTAGGTCAGGCGACCGGCCTCCAGCCGAAACTGTCGGTAGCGTCGCGCCACCGCCGAGGCGAAGTGCAGGCCCGCGTCGGCCAGCCAATCCTGGACCGGGGCAAAGGCATCTGCCCAGGCCTCCGGGAAGCCCTTCGTCTTCGAGGCGGGCTCGGGGATGCCCAGCGAGCGCGTTTCGGGGGCAGCGAGGGCGTTACTCCAGGCACGGATCGCGTCCTGCGAACGCTCGATGGTGGCCGCTGAGCGGCCCTTGGCCTCCCAGGCCAGCAACTCGGTGAAGTCCGGCTCCGGCAACTGGCCGGGTGCGGGCAGGTCGGCACCCGGCAGTTGTCGAGCCAGCTCCAGCATCTTGCCCAGCGGGGCGATTTTTAGAAAGTCCTCCCGGATCGGGGCGGGGACAAGCTCGCTTAGGCGGTCCTGTGCGCGCAGGAAGCGCAGCCAGAGCGCTTCCTCATCCTCGACCAGCTCAAGCGCGGGGGGCAGGCCGAGGTGGTGGCCATGGCGTCGGAGCAGCTCCAGGCAAAAACTGTGGATCGTCCCGAAAAAGGCGCGGCCAAAGAGCTTGAGCAGGTGCTCGTTACCGGCGGCCTGATCGAGGAGCTTGCGCCGAGCGCGCTCCTGGAGCTCCTCAGCGGCCTTGTTGGTGTAGGTGACGACGGCCAGATGCGGCAGCAGGGGCTCGCTCCGGTTGGCGTCCTGAGCGCCGAGTTGGGCGATGCGGCCCACGATGGAGGTCGTTTTACCGACACCCGCCGGGGCAATGACCGAAAAGTTCCGGTCCGTCTCGTTGAGAAAGCGGTCGCGGTCGGCCTGGTCGGGAAGGGGAGGGAAGCCGCTCATGTCGCAACCTCCTCGTCTTCCTCGCCGCCGTGGGTGCGCAGCCACTTGCCCTTGAGGGTGGCCGGGCCGATGACGAGCGTGGCCAGCGGGTAGTGCCCACAGAAGCTGAAGCGGTCGCGAAAGGCGCCGCGGTGGCCGACCGTGCCGCTGCTGTGGATGGCCGAGACGGTTGAGAGCAGGGCGACGCTGCCGCGCACGTCTTCGTCGGTGAGCTGGGTTTTCAGGGGCTTGCCGGGCGTGAGCAGGCTCAGCAGGACGGGGCCGTAGCCAAGCTGGCGCAGGGCCAGTGCGTAGAGCCCGAGCTGGAGCCCGTCGGCTTCGGCGAAGCGCTTGGCATTGAGGGCGCTGCGGCTCCCGGTTTTAAAGTCCACGATCCAGGCCTCGCCGGGAGTGTTTTCCGGGTCGGGGCCGTTGTGTAAAATCAGGTCGATGCGGCCGCGCATGCGCAGGGAGGCACTGCCGGGATAAAGCTCCAGTGCGCCCTCGGGCAGCTTGAACTCTCCCGCCAGCAGCCCCCGGGGGGCGAATTCACGGGCGGCGGTCGCGGTGGCCTCGATAAGTTGCTTGGTACGGGCGAGGGCGGAGGCGTGGGATTCGCTCCACCAGTCGGGCAGGCGGCGGTGGGCCGCCTCGTAGGCAGCTGAGAAGCGCCGGGCGACCTTGTCGGCTTTGGTCTCGGCCCGTTTCTGCCAATCCTCCTCGTCGGGCGGTGTGCCCCAGGTGGCGTCGGTGGGGAGCGGGTCGGCCCAATCGTGGACCCAAAGCCCGAGGGCCTGAGCGAGCGAACGCTCGGCGTCCGGGTTCCAGGCTACATCGGTGCGGATGGCTTGTTTGATCCAGGTGTAGCCGGGGGTTTTAAAGACCTCCTCCCACTGCGAGAAGGAGAAGTCGAGCCCACCGGGCGGGGCGATATCGAAGCCGAAAAAGTGTCCGTCAAAGGGCAGGGCAGGGTTGCGGCGGTTTTGGTGGACGCCGATAAAGCCCGCGCAGCCGGGGAAGTCTGCCCCTGCCTCGGCTGCGGGCAGGCGGGACAGACTGGTGGCTTCGAGCCGTGCACAGGCCTCTTCGCCGGGGATCTCGCCGTGGGTGAGGTGCCAGGCCTTGAGAAAGAGGTCGTTGAGCGGACTGGAGCGGGTGGAGGCGGGGTTGTCCCGCCGGGCGGCGGTGCAGACGGTTTCGGCACCGGTCTGAGAGTAGAGATGCCAGAAACCGGACTCGATCAGGGCGGCCTCTTCGCCGGGGGTGAGCAGGCGGCCATGCTGCCCGTCAAAGGTGCCGCCTCCGTCCTCGGCATACCCGGCACGGGCATTGAGGCGGCGGATGAGGGGCTCGCTTAGCAGCCCGGAGGCCGGTGTCGGCGACTCCCATTGGCGGCCGTTCATCCCGGTAAAGATCAGGTGCGTCCAGTCCCCGGTGAGGGCTTCCTGAGCGGTGACGAGTGCCACGCGCGCCAGGGGGTGTCGTCCGGCTTCACCACGGGTGCGGCCGGGGCGGTCCACCATTTTACTCAGCCAGCCGAGGAAGCCCGCGCGTTCGAGGGGGCCGTCCAGCCGGGGAGCGAGCAGAGCGACGCGTTCGGTCAGGAAGTCCAGCCGCTCCGGCCAGGCGAACCGCTCCAGCACGGGGCGGGCTGCCTCGGTGAACTCGGCCAGCGTGGCGCGCTCGGGTAGCGTGGGCCATTGGGAGAAAAACGTGACGGCCTCTGGGACTGTGGCCGCAGCGGCCCGGATGACCGCGAGGTCGTCGGTCATGGCCATGGAAAATGTTTCACGTAGAACACGCAGCAGGCGCTCGGCCTCGTCAGCGGGCAGCTCACGGTGGGCCCGCAGCGCGCGCACGAAGTCCACCGCCTCCTGCAGGCGTTGGCTCTCCTGCATGGCGCTCCATGCCTCCAGCAGTTGAAAGCCTGGCGGTCGGGCTGCGGTATGGCCACCGGCGTCGTAGTGGGGGAGGCGTGCGTCTTCCAGCTTCAGGGCGATTTCGCGCGGGAGCGACAGGGCGCGGTGTGGGAACACCACCCCAATGACGGCATCGGCCTGCTCGGCCAGCCAACGCTCGACCTGATCGGCGATGAGCGCGGCCTCCATGCGGGGGTCGGGGGCGAGGAGGAAGCCCGGCTCGCTCTCAGGAGTGGCGGGCGGATCGGCCAGTCCGGGAGCGGGCTCGGCGGGGCCGAGGAGCGATTCCCAGTCCTCCGACCAGGCGAAATCAGCCGGGGAGTCGGAAATGGGTTGGCTGAAGATGACGGTCGCCGTTTCGGCGGCAGACAGGGCGCTCTGGAGCAGGAAAAAATGCTCAGCATGGCCGGGGCCAAAGCCGCTGGCCAGCAGGTGGGTGAAAACCGGCTCGGTGGGAGTGGGGAGGCGCGCGGCCTCGGCGGCCGTCTGCATCCCGGCGGCTTCGAGCTGGCTCCGCAGGGCGCGCAGGAGCTCGTTAGCCGGAGCAAAGTCAAAGACCTCATCCATCCAGCCCACTGCCTCCAGTCGGTCAAAATCACGCAGGAACGATTGCGGATCGGCCAGAACGGCACGGGCAAAGACGTTGTCCGGTAGTTGCTGGGCGGCCAGCCGCAGAAAGAGGGTCAGCTCCTCGCGCACCGCCACCGGGCGGTCCCGGCGGGCAGCGTCGGCCAGCCGGTGGCGCAGCCGTCCGGGGGTGAAAATGTCGATCCCCACCAGAGGCAGGCCCGCCTGCGCGAGCTGGCGCTTGAGCACGGAGGCAGCCACTCCGTCCGGCAGCAGGACGGCGACGGGCTTTTCCGCTGCCCAGGCTTCACGCCCGATCTGCTCAAACCACGGACGCAGCGCCTCCTCCCAGGCGGTGCCGGGGCGACTGCAGATCAGGTGGCGGACGGTGGTCATGGAGAGAATCGTCGTGGACAGGCGTGTGTTTCCGGCCTTTTAAGGCAGGCATCTGTTGAGTTGCCCCCGACGTTTGGCGACGAGAGCACACGTCTTGAAAAGATCAGGCAGGATTGGCCTTTGAGGGTGAGGAAGTCGGGAGTGAAGAGAAGCGCTCGATATTATCCCGCAGGCGCATGAGGGCGTCAGTGGTTGCCTGAGGGATGAGCCCGTGCTTGTCCGGGCCGACGTCCAGTAGGAGATTAGCCCCGCGGCTTCGGGTGACCAGATACATGCCGAGGAGTTCTGCGTCGCTGCGCGGAGCGTCATGCTCGGCATAGAACCACTCACGCCCGATCGGCTCGCAGACTTCTCCGGGCAGGTAATAGGGCTGACCCTCAATGTCGCGCCAGACGACGTGGCCATCTTTACTGGGGGGCAGGAATCGCTCGATGGAGATCAGGTCGGTCGGCCATGCCCCATGAAGCTTGAGCTCGGAGCCATTGCCGATGCCGTTATTCATCATGATGACCGTCTCTGGCTGCCAGCCGACGATCTGTTGGTAGAGGCGTTGGCGGTAGTCCGCAGTCAGGGCATGGGGGATATCAATCCAGACCTGTGCGATCTGTCCGTAGCGGGTGAGCAGCTCCTCCAACTGTGCGCTCTGGAACTCTTCGTAGGCACGGGTCGTATAGGGCTGTTTGGGCTGCGTCCCGACCTTAAAGGGCTGTTCCCGCTCTATTTTCGTGCAATCGGATTCCGTCAGGGAGCCGAAGCGGTTGTGGTTGTCCCACGAGCAGTAGTACAAGCCGGGCAGGATGCCTCGCTTTTCACAAGCCTTTACGAAGGCCTCGACGACATCGGTGGGATTCCCGCTGGTGCCCACATGGTAGTCCGTCTGTGCGGTGGGCCATAGACAGTGCCCGGATACGTGTTTGGCCGTGAGGACGGCATATTTCATCCCGGCGTCTCGGATGATACTGACCCATTGGTCTACATCGAGGCGATCGGGATTGTAGAGAGTCGAGGGCTTGTCTCCGGCAGATAGCTCATCACCGTCAAAGGTGCTCATCCCGAAATGGATGAACATCCCGTAGCCAAGGGCTTCCCAGGCTTTCAGCTTCTCCAGGGGCAGCCGCTGGTGGCCTGTCGATGTCATGGGGGTAGTCATGGTTATATCGTGAGGGTGAACTTCCTACTGAGTTTGTGCCCCATACCGGGCGACGAGCTGTAGCCTGGGAATTGGCTAAATGGCGCCTCAGTCCTGCCAGTTAAAGGTGATGGGCTTTTCGATGTCGGGGTGGAGGCTGTTGTGGACGGGGCAGCCGTAGGCGGCGCGTTCGAGGGCGGCGCGCTGCTCCTGAGTGGTCGGGGTGGGGACGGTGACCGTCATGGGCAGGGCGGCGATGCGGCGCGGGCTGTTGGTGGACATGTGTTTCTCCACCGTGAGGGTCATGCCTTTGATGTCGAGGCCGAGCGATCGTGCCTTGATCCCCATGATCGTGGCCACACAGGTGGCAAAGGCCGAGGCGCAGAGGTCGGTAGGCGAAAAGGTCTCGCCGCGTCCCTGGTTATCCACCGGAGCATCGGTGGCGATTGTTTGCCCCGAAGGGCCGTGAGTGACCGTGCAGTGCAGGTCGCCTTCGTAGGATGCCGTGAGCTGAACCATGCAGCGATGAAAACCGTCTGCTCCTGCCAAGACAAACTTTTCCTGCCTTGAAACTCGCGTCGGCTCGGCCACAGTGGAGCGCTTAGGAAATGAACAGGGCTACCCAACATTCGCACGGGCTGATTTCATGGCGCACGCTGGTTACGCTGTTGTGTGCTGTACTGGTGCTTGCGTTGGGTGCGTTTACCCTGGCTGGCCATTTTGGGGAAAAGGACTGGCGCCTGGATGGGCTAAGCCATTTCCGGCTGGAGTACTTCGCCTGTCTCGGTCTGTTGGGGCTTTTTTGCCTGTTCACGCGCCGCCCGATCCTGCTTGTGCTGACGCTGGTGTTTCTCTTTTGGAACGGAGCGGAGATCTTTAGCGTTCCAGACTCGCCAGAGCCTGCGCCTGAGGCGCGTGTCTACAAGGCTGCTTCGTTTAACATCCACACGGCCAACCGCGAGTTCGATAAAATCCTGGCCTGGGTACGCGAGGAAGACCCCGACTTCTTCGTCATTGTCGAGGCCACCAATGCGATGGAGCCGCTTTATAAAGAACTCGAAAAGATCTACCCCCAGATTAAGCGCCGGAGTATGGGGCGCGGTGGTTTCGGGGCGATGATTTACAGCCACTACCCGATCATCGAGGAGCGCTTTGGCTGGGCCGGGGTGGGGACCGTTCCTGTGCGGATCGAGCTGCCAGAGGGGCCGATCATGCTCGTCGCCATGCACCCGCAGGCCCCCGTCAGCAAGATGGCTTGGGGCTGGCGTAACGGTACCCTGCGGGATATTGCCACCTTTTGTGCCCGGCAGAGTGACCCCGTTTTGCTGATGGGCGATATGAACTGCTCGCCGTGGTCACCGTTCTATAAGAAGTTTGAGCATGAAAGCGGCCTGAGTGCTCCGGATGTGCGCTGGTTACCGCGCCGCACCTGGCCCGCCGGGCTGCCGTTCATGTGGGTGCCGATTGACCAGTTTTTCGTCTCGAAGCAGATTCAGCCGCTGGCTGAGTGGGTCGGCCCGGAGATCGGCTCCGACCACTACCCGATCGTCATGACCTTCCAGGTCATGCGTGACCGCATCGGACATTGATGGCATTTTCAGGAGAAAATGCCATGATCACAACTTCTGCGGCCAGCAGACGTACAAACGCCGACACGATGCGCAGCATCGAAAGTGCAGGCTCCGCCTGCCGCGGGTGCGGGGCGCGTAGCCCCGCAAAATAAAACAATCATCCCGTGCGTTTGATTACGCCAGCTTGAGCAGCTCGTCGGTGGTGGGGACGTCGCGGATGATCTGCGAGGTGCCGGGGCCGACGCCTACGTAGCGCAGGTTGGGCTTGGTGAGCTTGTGGCCGTTGCGTTCGGCGACGGCGAGCAGGCTCTTTACACAGAAGGCGACATAGCGCTTGGCTTCGGCGGGCAGGTCGGCAAACGAGCGCACGCCGGAAATGTCTTCCTTCCAGGTGGGCAGCTCGGTGTAGACCGGCTCCAGGGCACTGCGGACACGGTCGTCACGCGGCACCTCGTAGTAGGCCTTGCCGTCCTTGTCCTGATAGTGGGTGCAGACTTGGAGCGTGCCGAGCTCCCCGGTTTCATCGGTGAGGGCATCGAGCTTGTTGAGCACGAGGTCTTCGTAGCCACCGAAGCGCAGGGCATCGCCCTTTTCCACCGCGTCGAACCAGCCAACCATGCGCTGGCGGCCCGTGCTGGTGCCGAACTCCAGGCGCTTGAGCCGTTCGCCCAGCGGGTGTTTGTCCGGGAACTGGGTGAGGAAAATGTGGGTGCCGACCTTGGTGTCGTAGGCCTTACAGCAGCCGACGGTGTGTACCGGCTGCACGGGCAGCCCGGCGGACTGGAAAAACTCGGGCGAGTAGGTGTGCGAGGCGGTGACGTTCGGGGCGAAGCCGTGGCGCTTGTCCAACCAGTAGGACTGGCCGAACTCACCGATGATGGAGCGGCCGTCGCGAAGCTCCGCCAGCATGCGCTCGCGCATGTCGATGACGTTGGGGGCCAGCGCGCTGCCGGCCTCCCAGTAGGCTTCGGTCAGAGCCTCAAGGTTAAGGGTGAAGGGCTTTTCGCCACGGAAGCGGGTGAAGTCGAACTCGCTGGCCGGGAAGATGCCTTCGTCGATGGCAGCCTGATTGGCGCGGGTTTCGGCCTGGGTCAGGGTCTCGAAGAACTGGTGCCACGCTTCCGGGGTGACCTGGCAGACGTGCTCGATGGTGCGTGCCGCGCGGTCAGCGCGGGCAGCGAGCTTGCGGGCGTACTCTTCGCGGGTGCCCCGGAACTCAGCATAACCGATCTGCATCTGTCCGACCTCGTCGAGATAGGCGGGGGTGATACCGCGACCGGTGGAGCCGCGCGGCTCCTCGCCGATGATGTTCGAGCGGTAGCTCTCCCAGGCCAGGTCGAGCAGGCGGTGGCAGACGTCGCTCACGAGCGTGCGCTCATCGATGACCAGGCGCGAAATCACATCGTAGCCGTTGGCTTCGAGGGGCTTGGCTTCCCACCAGAACTTGCGCGGGTCGGCGACGACGCCCATCCCGATGGCGAGCATGTCGATATGCGGGTCGATCACCCCGGCGGGCAGCAGGTTCAGCTTCAGGCCTCCGGCGGTATGGCCGCTATTGGCGCCGCCATTGACCTTGAGGACAGCGGCCACGGGCTTGGCCAGCTTGGAGCTCTCCTTGAGCTCGGCGATGAGTTCGTAGACGACGCGGCCTTTGCCTTCATCGCCCATGCTGATGCCGACGTCGGCCAGCAGTTGACTAGTAAACGGAGTCAGCGCCATTAAAAAACCTGTGCGTTGAGTGTGAGGTGATCGGACATGAACAAACCGGACAGGTTGTCCACTTGCCCGGACAAATGCAATACCCAAGCCGCTCACGAGGCATTCAGATGGGCTAAAAAACGCGATAAGTTTTTTTGCAGGGGCTGAAATAAAGCCCTTCCGGGGGACTCCTACTGACAAAACCGGGGCGTTTTCGTCCCCACGAAAGGAGTCATCCCTATCAGCAGATAGTCATAATTACCCCGTACTCCAACTAGCGGCGGCCATCGTCAGGCCGTTTTCCCGCGGTGGAGGCAGATACGATAGTTTTCAACGCCCGTACCGCCGAAACCCGCAAACACACCCCAAAACCGCGTTTATGAGCAGGGCAGCTGCGGCTCCGCTCCAGACGCTGACAAGAGCCCGTGATTCACGGCTCTCATGCAAACCTCAAATCAGATGAGATTATGTCAAAATTGTTCAGAATACGACCTCTAGCGGCGACAGCAGCCCTCAATGCCATCCTGGCATGGACAGCTGCCAGCGCTGCAGACACCCAGTTAAACGTAGATGTGTCCGATAACTGGGGAGGTGGCTTTACGGCCAATGCGACCTTCACTAATACGACCGGGAGCGCCCTGAGCGGGTGGTCCCTGACCTTCGATGCTCCGTTCACGATTTCCAGTATCTGGAATGCGCAAATCCTCAGCCAGGAGAATGGCACCGTGGTCATCGGTAATGCCTCCTGGAACGGCGATGTCGGTGCCGGCGGGAGCGTCCAGTTCGGGTTTAGCGGATCGGGCAGCGTTGCCTCTCCGCTGACGGCAACCCTCTCCGGCGAATCCTCCTCAGGGGGCGGTGATACGCCCACGCCGGGAACCGGTTCGGGCTCTGGCGGCTCGATTGTGCTCTCCGGCGTTGATGGCGACGGTACCGCTTTGCAGGTATCCATCGAGCAGGGGACCAGTGCGCTGACCATTGAAACCGCTGGTACTTACACCGTTGCGACCAATAACAGTGACGTGCTTGAGCCCTCGGTCGATGGCCAGAGCGTCACCCTGAACGGCTTGTCTGCCGGGCGTGCCTCGCTGCGTATTGAAAATACGGATACGGGCGCGGTGCGTTATGTGGGCGTGCGTGTGCTCAACGAGGATGGCTCCGTCCCCGGACTACCGGAGTACCTGGCCGTCGGCTCGGTGAGTGAAGACTCCTCGGCGGACCTGGACTTCTGGAAGGATTTTGAGAATGCCGACCAGAACAAGCGCGTGGACATCCGCTATATCTACCTCAACGGCGGGGCCACCGCAGCCATCGGTGATGGCTGGAACTGGCGCTCGGACGGCGAGGACGGCTCGCGTGCGACCGGTTATGTCGAGGAGAGCGTAAAGCTCGGGATGATCCCCTTCTTCGTCTGGTATAATATCCCCGCCAGCGGCGAGAGCTACTATACCGACAAGGCACACATGCAGGACGCCGCCTACATGGCCAGCTACTTTGAGGACCTCAAGTACGCGCTGGAAATCACCCGGCAGGTCGCCGGTGATGAAGTCATCGGCTGGGTTATCGAGCCGGACTTCCTCGGCTACTTCGCCCAGAATGACACCTCCAGCCCGGATGCAATCTACGCCGCCACCAGCGCCGCCTACACCGCGGGCGTCTTGGATGCCAATGACCCGGCTTTCCCCGACACGCTGGCCGGCCTTGTGCAGGCGATTAACTACACCTTCCAGAAGTACCAGCCCAGCGCTATCTACGGTTGGCAGTTCAACCTCTGGGCTTCGCCTCCGGGTGGGTGGACGACCTCCGTCGGCGGTAAGGGCGTGGTCCGCCTGACCGACTCGCTCGGTCTCTCCGACGGCCGCCTGGCTATTTACAATGAGGCTGCCGCTATCTCCCAGTACTATGTGGACGCCGGTGTGCTCTCCCATGGAGCCAGCTTTGTCAGTATCGACAAGTACGGCCTCGATGCCGCCTATGACGGTAATGCCGCCAACCCTGCCAACAGCATCTGGTTCTGGAACGCCGTTCACTGGACCAACTATCTGGTCTTCGTGAACGCCATGCATGAGACCACGGGCCTCCCGGTTGTCCTCTGGCAGCTTCCCGTCGGTCATATTAACACCACGCATGCGACTAATCCGTACGCCTCAGATGGCTTGTTTGAATCTCTGAACAACACGGTGCAGCACTACGAAGACTCCTCCGGCACGTACTTCCTGGGCGACACCTTCACACCCGGTTCGGATACGCGCCTGGCCTACTTTGGCTCGACCGATGACGGTACGGCCGATGTATCCGTCAGCGGTGACTCCGTGACCTGGGGCTCGCACCTCACCCTGGCCAAGGACGCCGGGGTCGCCGTTGCGCTCTTTGGCGCGGGTGTCGGTGCCAGCACCGATGGCGTGGGCTCACCCCCGACCGATGACTACTGGTTCATCTCGAAGGTACAGGAGTACTACGATAACCCGGTCATCCTCGGCGAAGCCGGTGGGATCGATTTGCCCGATGGCAGCGATGACACAACCGGCGACGGTACGGGTGATTCCGATAACGGTGATGGTGAGTCGACGGACGACGGTGAAGACTCCACCGGCGGTAACGGCACCGGTACGGGAGACTCGAACTCCGGCAGCGCGGACATCGCGGTTGCCTACAACGTCGGCAGCGACTGGGGCAGCGGCTTTACCGCCACGGTCAGCCTGACCAACAACGGCACCGCCGCCGTCAGTGCGTGGACGCTGAGCTTTGACCTGCCTGTTAACATCTCCGGTTACTGGAGCGCGGTGCAGGATACGAGCGACGGCGACAGCCACACCTTCAGCAATGAGAGCTGGAACGGCACCATTGCCGCCGGTTCGACGGTCAGCTTCGGCTTCCAGGCTACCGGTGACTCCTCGGCACAGATGAGCAACATCGTGGTCAACGGCGTCAGCCTCTCCGGCGATGATGACGATACGACCGGCAACGGGGGTGACGACACGGATAACGGCAACGATGACGACACGACCGATGATGACACCGGTAACAACGACGACGATGACACCGACACCGGCGATGACGGCGACAGCTCGACAGCCGCGCTTGTGGTGACGGTATCCAGCGACTGGGGGAGCGGCTTCACCGCTAACGCCACGCTGACCAATACCACAGACGAGGATCTCGACAGCTGGACGGTCACCTTCGACTGGCCCTACACCATCACCAGCATCTGGGACGCTAAACTGGTCTCACGGGACGGTGACACCTACACCATCTCCAGCCTCGGCTGGAACGGATCGCTGGCCGCCGGCCAGAGCGTGAGCTTCGGCTTCAACGGCTCCCCCGGTGATGTCGCCAGCCAGCCTGTCAACGTCACCCTCAATGGCGTCAGCGTCTCCGACGATACCACCGGTAACACCGATGATGACGACGGTACGGTCGATGATGGCACTGGCACCGATGACGGTAATGACAACACGGGTACCGGCGATGGCTCGGACGATGATTCATCGACTGACGACGGCACGGGTGATACGGGCACGGGCGACGGTTCGGATGACTCCGGCGATAACGGCACCGGTACCGGTGGCGGTAATGACTCCGCCTCAAGTGACGGTCGCGTGGTCGTTTACTATGCCAGCTGGAGCATCTATGGCCGTGGCTACGAGGTTGCCGATATCCCGGCTGACAAGGTCACGCACATCGTGCACGCCTTCGCGATCATCGACGGTAACGGCGAGATTGCCATCCACGACACCTGGGCCGACCTGGAGAAGACCTTTGGGGACGACACCTGGGACCAGCCGCTGCGCGGGAACTTCAACCAGTACCTCGAACTCAAGGCGCAGTACCCACACCTGAAGACCATGATCGCCGTTGGCGGCTGGTATGATTCGGGCCGGTTCTCGGACATCGCGGCCAGTGCCTCCGCCCGTGAGAAGTTCGCCGCCTCTGTGGTCGATTTCGTGGTCAAGTATGACTTCGACGGTATCGATCTGGACTGGGAGTACCCGGTCATCGCCACCGATGCGAATACGAATGTCCGCCCCGAGGACGGCGAGAACTACGCGCTGCTGGCGCAGGCCCTGCGTGAAGCGCTCGATGCCCAGGGGGCTATCGACGGTAAGCAGTACCTGATCAGCGCAGCCGTACCCGCCGGTTATGACAAGTACGACGAGATCAACCTCTCCGCCCTGTCTGATCAGGTCGACTGGCTCAACCTGATGACCTACGACTTCCATGGTCGCTGGGACAGAAGCCGCACGGGTCACAATGCTCCGCTGTACGCGAACAGCTCCGACCCGATGACCGAGTACAACGCACACTCTGCGGTGCAGGGGTATCTCGACGCCGGTGTCCCGGCCTCGAAGATCAACCTCGGCATCCCGCTCTACGGCTACGTATGGACGGGCGTCTCCTCGGCTAACAACGGTCTCTATGCCAGTGCGTCTGGCCTGGGAGCCGGTACCGTCGAGAACGGCATCCTGTCCTACCGCACGATCGTCGAGACGATGCAAAACGACTCGAGCTATGCCGAGTCCTGGGATGCGCAGTCGGAGGCTTCCTACATCTACCACAACGGCACCTTCATCTCCTATGACAGCCCGGCAATGGTCTCCAACAAGCTCGACTACGTCGATCAGATGGGCCTGGGCGGGGTTATGTTCTGGGAGATTGACGATGACTACCGCGACTATGACAGCGATTTGTCTGTCATGAAGCTGGTGGGAGATCGCTACATGAGCAACGTGACCGTCGGACAATAATAAAAAAGGCCTTAACTATTCAGGAAAAGTGCCTATTATAACAATTAGGGTATAGCACCCTACACTGGCACTTCCCATGTGCCCCTGTTTCACCCCAATACACTGCCGGGGGCGGATTTCGATCCGCCCCTGGTCTTTTTTTGGGTTTGGGTGCCGCTGGTGCGCCCACACAGTGAGCGATCGGGTGGGGGCCTCAATGCCCTGTGCAGTTACGCACAGCCCAGATATTTCTTCACCTCGGCCAGAGGGCGGGTGTTGAGGATGTGTTTCGGCTCCAGCCAGCCTTTCCGGGCGGCGTAGACGCCGTTGCGGTAGAAATCCAGCTGGTCGGTGGCGTGGGCGTCGGGATTGATCGAGGTCAACAGGCCGCGCTCGGCTGCCTTGTGCCAGAGACGCCAGTCCATGTCGAGCCGCCAGGGGTTGGCGTTCAGCTCGATGATCTTGCCGTTGGCGATGGCCGCATCGATGACCTTTGCCGTGTCCACCGGGTAGCCCTCGCGACGCAGCAGGAGCCGCCCGGTCATGTGCCCGAGCATGGTGACGTGCTCGTTTTCCAGTGCCTTGACGAGCCGCTTCGTCATGGCCTTTTCGTCCTTGGTCATGCCCGCGTGGATGGAGGCGACCACACAGTCGAGCTGCTTTAATACCTCGTCCGGGAAGTCCAGCTTACCGTCCGAGAGGATATCCACCTCAGAGCCGGTAAACACAAATGTTTTAAACTTTTTTGCATCATTCAGGGCTTTAATCTGCTCGATCTGCTCAGCCAGGCGATCCGCGTCGAGGCCGTTGGCCTGAAAGCTGGACTTCGAGTGGTCGGCGATGCCGAGATACTCGAATCCCAGGTCCTGCGCAGCCTGCATCATCTCCTCCAGGGTGGCGCGCCCGTCGGAGGCGGTGGTGTGGTTGTGGAAAACGCCGCGAATGTCCTCCGGCTCGACGAGCTTGGGCAGCTGGTCCTCTGCGGCGGCTTCGATCTCGCCCCTGTCCTCGCGCAGTTCAGGCGGGATATAGGCCAGATCGAGCTTCTTAAAGAGCTCCTCCTCGCCATCAATCGGCTCGGGCTCGCGTTCGCTGGGCTTCGGAGCGTTTTCCTTTGAGCCGCGCGTGTCCTCCGGGAAGAGCCCCCACTCGGAGAGGCTGAGCCCGCGCTCAAGTGCCCGCTGGCGCATGCGCACATTGTGGTCCTTGCTCCCGGTGAAGTGGTGCAGCGCGTAAAAGAACTGTGCGGGTGGGACGACACGAAGGTCCGCCTGCAGGCCGCCCTCCAAGCGGACAGAGGACTTGGTCTCGCCCTTGGCGGTGACCTCGACCACCCCGTCCTGCGCGGTAAACCAGTCCATGATCGGGCCGGGCTCGGTGGCGGCCACGAGAAAGTCCAGGTCGCCGACGGTCTCACGCTTGCGGCGCAGGCTGCCCGCGGCCTCGGCCTGCTTGACCTGCTTGAGCTCGCGCAAGCCCTCCAGAATGGGCGCGGAGGCGGCCTCCGCATCGGCCCAGCGGTGACGGGCGGCGTAGGCCTCGCGGTTGGCGATCCCGGCCAGGAGCTTCTCCTGCGTCTTTTCGCCAAAGCCTTCCAGCTCAGCGACTTTACCGTCCTTGCAGGCGGCGGTGAGCTGCTCGATGCTTTCCACGCCCAGCTCGTCGTGGAGCTTCTTGATCTTCTTCGGGCCGAGACCGGGGATCTCCAGCATCTGGAGCATCGTCGCGGGCACGGAGGCCTTGAGCTTGTCAAAATACTCCAGTTCGCCGGTCTCGTGCAGAGTGGTAATCTTCTCCACCAGCGCCTTACCGATGCCCTTGATCTTACCCAGGCGGTCCTCCTCGATGACCGTGCCGAGGTCCTCGTCGAGCGTCTCCAGCGAGCGGGCACCGTTCTGGTAGGCCCGGATCTTAAAGGCGTTCTCGCCCTTGAGTTCGAGCAACTCGGCAATGGCTTCGAGCACTTCGACGATGTCGGCTTTTTCCATGGGAGGAAATGTAGCCGCTCCCTGATGGTGTTCAAGTTTTGAACCGCAAAGGCGCAAAGACGCAGAGGCAGTGAGTTTTTGATTGCATCTAGCCTTCGACGGTTTGCGATATAATGATATGAGTGATAATTCAACGGCTATATGGATTAGTATTCTATCAATAGTTATTGCTGCATTCTCAGTTGGATGGAATGTATATCGAGATGTCATCCTAAAACCTAAACTTGTTCTCAATGTAACAGTGTCTGATATAACAAATACTCAGAAGCCAGAATATAGCGCCGAGAGAATAGTAATCACAGCCACAAACCACGGCCCCGGGAAAACGAAAGCCTGCCTACTATGGCTACGCCATTCATCTGTATATAAAAGGCTGTATTATCGGATCCGAAATAAACCAGGCTATGGCCTATTGAACCCACAATTCGAAGATCCACTGAGTAGTACTTTACCAATTTCTCTCGATGTAGGAGAGAAAGCGAATTTTACATTTTATCGTAACTCGGAGACTTTCTTAGATAGTCAATTCGATCAAGTAGGTATCAAAGATCCATTTGGTCGCATGCACTGGTGCAAACGTAAGCAGTTTAAAAAAGCAAGGTATGAACTACGAAAAGCAAGAAAGAACTAACTTGATTGCCTGAAGCCTGACTAAAAAACATCTTTGCGTCTCTGCGTCTTTGCGGTGAAATAAAAGTCTATCATGAACCCCGACTCTAAAATCTTTCTCTCCGGCCATCGCGGGATGGTCGGCAGCGCCATTCACCGCGCCCTGCTGGCTGACGGTCACGACAACTTCGTGCTGCGCACGCACGCCGAGCTGGATCTGTGCGACGCGGGGGCGGTCGAGGAGACCCTCGCCGAGGAAAAGCCCGAAACCGTCATCGTAGCGGCGGCCCGCGTGGGCGGTATTCATGCCAACAGCACCTACCCGGCGGAGTTTATCCACGAGAACCTGGCTAGCGCTCACAACATGATCCACCTCTCGTGGAAGCACGGCGTCAAGCGCCTGCTCTTTCTGGGCAGCTCGTGCATCTACCCGCGTGAGGCTCCCCAGCCCATGACCGAGGACTGCCTGCTGACCAGCCCGCTGGAGCCCACCAACGAGCCCTACGCCATCGCCAAGATCGCCGGGCTCAAGCTCTGCCAGTACTACCGTAAGCAGTACGGCGTGCTCTACCACTCGGCCATGCCGACCAACCTCTACGGCCCCGGTGACAACTACCACCCCGAGAACTCCCATGTGCTGCCCGCCCTGCTGCGTCGCTTCCACGAGGCGGTCGAGTCGGGCGCGCCGGACGTCACCCTCTGGGGCACGGGCAGCCCGCTGCGCGAGTTCCTGCACGTGGACGATCTGGCCGCCGGTTGCCTGCACCTGCTGGAGCTGGACAACCCGCCGGACTGGGTCAACGTGGGCTTCGGCTCCGACGTGACCATCAAGGAGCTGGCCGAGACTGTGCGCGATGTGACCGGCTTCCAGGGGGAGCTGAAGTGGGACACCTCCAAGCCCGACGGCACGCCCCGCAAGCTCATGGACAGCTCAAAAATCCGCGCCACCGGCTGGGAGCCCAAGATCGGCCTGCGTGAGGGCATCGAAAAGACCTACGCCCACTTCAAGCAGGAGCTGGCCAAGGGCAACATCCGGGGTTAGTACTCCGTCACGTTGACTGACGAGGATACGCTGTCCACGCGGCCATCGTATTTAAAGCCGACCACAATTTTCTGCACTTCGACGGTTGTGCCCTCTTCACGGCTGCTCAACCAGACCCAAATCTCATCGCCATAGGCGTCCTCGAAAATATCCAAGTTGCTGGGAGATAGGGCCTTGCCGTTCGGACGTCCCAAGAGGTTTAAAACATCCTGCTTGGTAGATACATCACGTTCGAGAGTTTTAGTACCCTCAATATTTAGGGGCTGGCCCGCTTGATTATCCAGTGCTAGCTGGATGTAGCCATGGAGTGTATCTTCAAAGAATTCGATGACTAGCAAATCCATGAAATAGTCACCACCCATGATCGGCGCTTTTGCTTCACCATAGATATAGGTGGCCATCGTAAAAGTGGTACCATTTTTGGTCACCGTGCGGCGAGACTGTGGAGGTCCCATCAAATCGAAGGCAACCTCGGTGGTAGTCTGGCCAAGAACCAGCCGATCAACCAGTCCCGGCTCAAAAATCTGCCCTGCGGTCTGAACGCATCCCGGCAAGCTGATTAGCACCGCTAGACTGAATAATAAGCACAAGCATTTCATGTTCTTTTGGTATAGACTATCATCATTGGTCTATACCAAATGCTGTCCAGCCTCAATAGGAGTTGAGAGGCAAGACCTGGGTGATGAAAGCCTGTGCTACAGCCGGCGGCGGGCGGCCTCAAGGTCGTCGGGGGTGTCGATGCCGAGCGGCTCGTAGGCGGTCTCGACGGCCTGGATAGAGAAACCGTGCTCCAGGAAACGCAGTTGCTCCAGCTTTTCGGATTTTTCGAGCACACCGGGGGTCAGCCCGGTGTAGCGGGACAGGGTTTCGCGGGCGTAGCCGTACACGCCAATGTGCG
This sequence comes from Ruficoccus sp. ZRK36, assembly GCF_019603315.1. Lineage (NCBI taxonomy): Bacteria > Pseudomonadati > Verrucomicrobiota > Opitutia > Puniceicoccales > Cerasicoccaceae > Ruficoccus > Ruficoccus sp. ZRK36. Next base: position 858,248 of record NZ_CP080649.1, on the reverse strand, counting down.
CCCAGAAGGCCGGGCCTTCGGCGATCCAGTTCTCCTGCGAGAAGCCCCGCACGTAGGGCAAAGGACTACGCGAGAAGTACATCGCCTGCCCATCGGCGCGGCGCACGACCTTGACCAGGTTCGGGTCAAAGATATCTACCGAGTCGTGGATGCGGAAGACCGCCGTCACGAGGTCACAGCCGGTGTCCTCCCAGACTTGTACGAGGCTGTCCAGCAGGGCAGGCTCGATGAAGGGCTCGTCGCCCTGCACATTGAGGAAAAACTGACTGTCGATCTTCGGTAACAGCTCGGCCAGGCGCTCGGTGCCGCTTTGGCACTCCGGACTGGTCATGTGGACGGTCGCCCCCCAGCCTTCGGCGCGCTCGCGGATCTCCTCGGAGTCGGTCGCGATGGCCACGCTGTCGGCTTTTTGCATCTTTGAGGCGCGCTCCCAGACATGCTGGAGCATGGGCTTGCCGCCGAGGTCGAGCAGGGCCTTGCGGGGCAGGCGGGTGGAGTCCAGACGGGCGGGTATAATGACGGATACGCTCATGATCGTTGCGGGGCGGCCTCCTCGGCCAAAGTCTTTAGCAGGGTCTCGGCTTGCTTGGCATTACGGATACGCAGGAAACCGAGTGTCTGCGACTGTTGATCACCGTCGGAGTCGCGCCAAGCATTAACCTCGATGATCACATCCCCACTGCCATCGTTGTGTTGTTTACGGTAGACGCTTTGAAGTCTTTCGGGCGGATAGCTGCGGACCGTTATCCCGCGGCCACCCTCAAACACAATCGCGCGCCGACCGGTGATCACGTAGGCCGTGCGGGTGGCTTTCCAGTACGCCCACAGCGGGGACGAAAGCATGCCGATGCCGATCAGCACAAAGGGCAGCCCAAAAAGAAAGAAATACGAGGCAGGTCCCTCGAACTCCCCCTGTCCCATCCCTGAGGCTCCCCACATCCAGAACAGCGCAAAGGCCGTCCAGGGGATACCAAAAAGAAAGCTGGCGATCGACCCACGCGTGAAAAACCGGGGGGTGGGCATTTCTTGCCACAGGACTTCCTCTCGTGGCTCAAGCTCGGCGTTAATTGAGTCCTGAAGATGGCGGGGGATAAAGTTCATGACGGGCGTTCGGCTTCGCGTTTTTTAACGAACTTGGCTGGCGTACCGGCGACAATCGTCCACGGCTCGACATCCTTCAGCACAGTGGAGCGCACGGCCACGACCGCTCCCTCTCCGACGGTGACGCCGGGCCCCACAAAGACATCGGCTGTGACCCAGGCGTACGCCCCGATCTCGATCGGCGCCACCTGATGCGGCAAGTCCACGCACTGGTAGTCGTGCGTCCCGGTGCACAAGAAGCTGTACTGGCTCACGGTACAGAACTTTCTCAGGACAATCGGTGCCTGCGTGTAGCAATCGACGTGATCACCGAGCGTAGCTCCCTCCTCCATGGTCAAATCCCATGGAGCCCAGATACGCGCCCCAGAGCAGGGCTTGGCCCCGGGGGCGATCTTCGCCCCGAAACAGCGTAGCAGGAACCTGCGCCAGGCATAAAGATTACGCGGAGTCGGCCGATATAAACAAAGCCACGCAATTCCCCAGACGATACGCCCCAGCTTATGCCAACAGGAATACGAAACTGCATGAACGGGCGTTGTCATTTGTGCTAAAAGTGAAGACCTTGGGAACTATTGCCAATAATGTTTTTCCTTGACTCAAACGCATCCAAAAGCCTTTTCACTGCTGTCCTTAATGAGACAGGCATACCGCTATGATTAACATTGATTTGATTAAATTTATTCTGAAGACAGGACTTGTCACCCTGTTGCTTGTTGGCGGTATTTACATGTTGGTCATGAGTCGTGTGAAGCTTGAGTCTGTCTTCAGCAATGTTTTCAACCTCAGAGATTTGGAAATCACGACCGGGAACATCGTGTTCCTGAAAATCGTGGGCAGTATCTTTACTCTGCTGAGCCTCTTTCTGCTCTGGCAGTTTTTCATCTACTCCCCTGGCGGTGCCAGCAGCTGAGCGAGGCGGTCACGATCGACTTTTCCGTTCGGCTTAAGGGGTAAGGTATCAACCCATAGCCAGCGTTTAGGATTACTGGCGGGCTGTAGCTGACTTTGCAGAGCCTTCTGGAGCGGTTTGAGTTCCTGCTCCTTAACCCCGGCCACCAAGGCCACGACACACTGCCCCCAGTCCGGATCTGGCTCACCGGTGACAAGGGCTTCCGCCTCTGGGTTTGAGCGCCGGATGGCGGCTTCGACCTCCAGGGGGTCGACTTTTTCACCGCCGGTTATAATGATCCGGTCACGGCGCCCTGATACATGCAGGCGCCCTGCCTCGTCCAGTTCCCCATCATCGCCGGGATAAAAGACCTCTGTTGCGGCGGGCACCTCCGGGTAATAACCCCGAAACAAGGAACGCGCTTGAATCGCGATCCCCTCTGCGCCGATCGAAACCTGCGCATGCGGAAGAATCTCGCCTGCCAGGGGCTTTCGGGCTTCAAACGCCTCCGGCCGCTGGATAGCGATTACTGCTGACGTTTCCGTCATCCCATAGCTACAGGCCGGATGCAGTCCGGCCTGCCGGGCGCGGTCTTGCAGATCCTCCGGCACGGCTGCCCCGCCCAGCAGCAGCAGCCCAAAGCCACGCAGCCAGTCGCCACCACCGGGCTGCGCCAGCATGCGCCCAAGTTGTGTGGGTACGAGCGAGAGATGGAAAGCACTGCGATCCGGCATACCGGTGCCCGGCTCGACCTGCTCACGGTAATCTGCCAGCATGAGCCGGCCACCGCTCATAAAGGTCCGCATGGCCTGCATCAGTCCACTCACGTGCCACAGCGGGAGCGTGCACCAGGCATTGAGCTGCTGCTGGTCGAAAAATGTGGCGTAGCCCTTTACCGCAGCCGCAAGTGTTTCCCACCTGTGCATGGCGAAGCGCACCCGCCCGCCCGTGCCCCCGGTAGGGATCATAATATGTCCGCGGTAGGGTGCCATTGGCAGCTCCTGCAGGCCTAGCGAATGTGGCAGTTGTGTATGCCCCCAGACCAGGCTGGGCTGGAGTTGGGCGGCCACCTGCGACCATTCGTTCTGCCGCCAGGCAGGATTGGCCAGAAAGACCGGAGCCCCCAGTGCCACTGCCGCCAGCAGACTTCCCAGAAATGCAGTCGCATCCTCCTCTGCGAGCAGGATTGTCGCGGTCGGCTCTTTCTCTAAAAAGGCCGTCAACGTGTCCAGTCTGGCCTCAAAACACTCGACGACCGCCCCCTGACGATGCTCATCGAGCCAGGGCTTTTTCAGGCGTTCGCGAAATGCGGCTACAGTCGCTTCCATAAGCGCTCAAAAGCATCCACTGGCAGACCGGGAGTCAAGATCGGCCCATAGATGTGCCCGCTAAAACCATCTTCATGCGGAAAGTATTCCAGCGTGCCAAAGCCCACGGCTGCCGAGCTGTGCTCATCCATCGAGGCCAGCCGCAGCGCTGCCTCGATGCCGATCGCCGTCTCGAAAGCCGAGGAGTAAACCACCCGCACACCGGGCCGGAAAGCCCGCCAGGACAGGTACGACTTCACTGAGCCGATTAGAGCGGGTTTTATCACAAACGGGCCTTTGGGGAAAAGCTCCGTAAAGGCCGTCAACGCACCCGGCTGGCAGAGCGACTCGTCCAGAGCCACGGGCACTGAATACCGCTCGGCCAAGATGGCCATACTTGCCTCCTCGCCGGGGGGCAAGGGCTGCTCCAGAAACTCCACCGGATAGTCCTCCAGAAAGGCCATCCACGCCTCTGTCGCTGCGTAGTCGAGTCCGGCATTGGCGTCCAGCCGCAGGATGCCTTTGCCGTGCAGCAGCTTGAACAGCTCGCGGCACAGGTGCTGCTCCGCCTCCATAGACTCGACGCCGATTTTCCATTTAAAAGTCGTAAAGCCCTGATCCAGTAGCGTTTGAAGCGCAGCATAGGCCGTAATGCCCGCCGGGAGCAGCCCGGCTACGTGGTGTGGACGGGCAGGCGCGCGCTCAAGCATCCCAGCCGCGCAGTCCAGCGCAAAGCGTGTACAGACCAGCTCAGGTGGCAGCTCCAGCTCCGGGTCTTCAATCAGGGCGTCGAGGGCCTCGGATGCATCGAGCAGGCTCTCTGTCCCAAAGTCTTCCAGGGGAGCGACTTCGCCAAAGCCCACCTGCCCCTCGTGCTCAAGCCGTACGATCAGCCCCTCGCGCTGGGGCCACTCACCATGGGCCGTCCGCAATGGGGAGCGGAAGGGGCGGCAGTAGGGCTTCCAGGCAAGACTGTCCATAGGTTCCGGGGGGTGATGCGAGAGGCGGAAACAGACGGGTTAACGAGGGCTTCCGGGACAGATATTGACCGGTCATGAGCAAAGTGTCGATCCCCGTGTTTTTTCAGTTGTCGCCTCTCCTTGTTCGCCCATAATTCCCAAGGGCAACAACCGTTGCCATGAGCAAAGACATTGATTCTTATTTTTACAAAGCCGCGGATCAGTTTTTCCCGGATAACGCACAGGTCGCTCTGACCTACGACGACATCACGCTGGCGACCCGCTACTCTGAGGTCCTGCCCCGCATGACTAACCCGGAGACGGTCCTCTCGGAGCAGCTCCACCTCTCTGTGCCGATCGTCTCGGCCGACATGGACACCGTGACCGAGGCCCCCATGGCCATCGCCATGGCTAACAATGGCGGCATCGGGCTGATCCACTACAACATGTCCGAGCGCGCGCAGATCAAGCAGGTCGCCCGGGTGAAAAACAACATTCACGGGCTCATCCAGGAGCCGATCAGCGTCAAGCCGCAGATGCACATCGCCGAGGTGCTTGATATGATGGACGAGCGCGGGTTCAAGTTCAGCACCTTCCCGGTGGTGGACGAGAGTGGTAAGCTCCTGGGCCTGTTGCCGGGCCGCACCGTCAAGCAGCGCTACCGCGACCGCACCGTCCACGAGGCCATGCAGCCGCGCGCTCAGGTCTTCACCATCCGTCAGTCCGACATCGAGGGCGACCCCATCGCCGCCGCCGACAAGTTCTTTAACGAGCACCTGGGCATCCACAAGCTCCTCGTCGTCGACGACGAGGACCACCTGGCCGGACTCTTTACTCTGAGCGACATTGAGCGCATCACCGAGGAGAGCCGCACCAACGTCAAGCCCGCCCGCGACTCTCAATTCCGTCTGGTCTGCGGGGCCGCCGTCTCGGCCCCCCGCACCCCGGAAGGGGACCTCGACAAGGACAAGCTGCTGGGCCACGTCTCCGCTCTCGTCGACGAAGGCGTAGACGTTGTGGCCGTCTCCACCGCTCACGGCCATACCGCCGGGGTGGGTGACGCCGTCCGCCTCCTGCGTGCGGAGTATCCGGACCTCACCCTTATCGCCGGTAACGTCACCAGCGGCGAGGGCGTACGCTTCCTCGCCGAGGCCGGTGCCAATGCCATCAAAGTCGGCCAGGGACCGGGCTCCATCTGCACCACGCGCATCGTCGCCGGGGTGGGCATCCCGCAGCTCACGGCGCTCTATGTCGCCACCCGCGAGGCCGCCAAGGCCGGTGTCAAGATCATCGCCGACGGTGGCATCACCAAGAGCGGTGACATCGTCAAGGCGCTCACACTGGCCGACGCCGTCATGTGTGGCGGCCTGCTCGCCGGTTGCCCCGAGGCTCCCGGCAAGATCATGGAGATCAACGGAAAGCTTTATAAGGAGTACCGCGGGATGGGCAGCCTGGAGGCCATGAAGGCCGGTAGCGCCGCCCGTTACGGTCACTCCAACGCGAACAAGAACGCCAAGGTCGCCGCCGAAGGCGTCGAGGCGGTCAAGGAAGTCTCCGACTCGATCGATCAGGTCCTCGCTCAGCTCATTGGAGGTATCCAGAGCGGCATGGGCTACCTGGGAGCACGGACGCTGCCCGAGCTGCGTGAACGCGCCCGCTACATCCGGGTCAGCCCCGCTGGCCAGCGCGAGTCTTCTCCGCACGACGTCGTCGAGGTCAAGACTACCAAGGCTTAGCGCGACACCGTTTACCTGAAAATGTCAGGGTGATCCGATGGGTCACTGGGTGCAGGCCTATGTCCTGCTGTTCCAGGGGAGTGGGGGTACGGGCAGGTTGATGTCGCGCACGCTTCGTTTGCGGAAGAGCAGGACACCGACGGAGATGCCGATGGCCAACGCCGCGAGCAGGGAAAAGGTGAGCGTGATGTTGTGGGCGATGTCGGGGATGAGCGTCGGGTCTTCCTCGATCATGCGTTCGCTGGTGATCTTGATCCCGCCCAGCATGGAGCGGTAGGCGTACATGCCGGGGATCATCGTGATGCAGGCGGGCATGGTGAAGACCACCGGCGGGTTGTCCACCCGGTGTGCGAAGTAGATACCCAGCACACCGATGAGGAGGGAGGCGGCCAGGGTGGCGGGGATGATGTTCAGGCCGCACTCCAGCAGCGCGAAGCGCAGGCAGTGCCCACTGCCGCCGAGGACAGCGGCCACCCAGAGGACGCGCTTGGGGGTGCCGAAGAGCACGCCCCAGCCGATGGCGACGAGGAAGGCCAGGGACATGTCGCGGAGGCTGGCCAGGAGGATGTCGGTAGTCATGATCCGAAAAGGTTTTTGGTTTAAAAGAGACGGTGTGTGGGGGCAGGTTTAGAGGTTGTCGATACCCATGAGGGTGATGGCGACTGTCATGCCTGCGGCGATGCACAGCACCGTAAAGGCCGCAAAGAGCCCGCGTGCGAGTGAGGCGGAGAGGTAGCCCTCGATCAGGTCGATGACGCTGTTCAGAAGCGGGACGCCGGGGATCAGAAACAGTACGCTGGTCGCCAGCGTGGCCTCGGGGGAGCTGCCGATATTCCAAAAGGTGTCGATACCCGCGATGAGCGTGGCCACGAAGGCCGAGCCGACGTTCACGAGCATGGGGTTAAAGTCTTGCCGCCCCATCCAGATGCGTACGGCCTGCCCGATGGCGGCAGCGAAAAACGCGCACAGTCCGTTCAGGATATCACCGCCGAAAAGCATGCACAGGCAGCCGCAGGCCATGCCGACGGCCGGAATGACGGCTAACGGCGGGTAGCCGGGGGCGGCCTTGATGGTCTCGATTTCTCGCTTGATCTGGGCGAAGGACAGCCGCTGGTCGAGCGCGCGCCAGGACAGACGGCTGAAGAGGGTGAGGGTGAGCAGGTGAACGCGCGGGGGTGGGGCATCCTGATAGCGGGTGACGGTGCGCTCCGGGTCGGCGTGGTCGCGCACAGTCACGATCAGCCCCGTGAAGGTCGGGTGCACATGGATGGGGAAACCCCAACGGTCCGCGAAGCGCTTGATATTGCTGAAGACGCGACCGCTGTGAGCGCCTGCCGAGAGCAGCAGGACGCCCGCCTCCAGCGCCAGGTCGGCCAGTTGCTCGGCCGTAACGATTTCATCCGGCATCTGGCCGGGGGCGGTGCTTACCGTCTTCTCGGTGGTCATGGCCATTCCTTTATCGGGAATTGCCGGCCGCGAAAAGCCGTTTCTTCACGTTTGCGGCGTGTGCGGGACGCGTCTATGTGGGTATTAGCGCATGTTGCCTGTGCGTACCGTGTCGCTGCTCAGTGCACCGTGCTTTTCGAGAACAGGTTGATCACGATAACGCCCGCGATGATCAGCACCATCCCGGCAATGGCTGCGAGATCGGGTATCTGCTTGAAAAGCACGGCCCCCGCAGCGGTGACGAGGACGACTCCCATCCCGGACCAGATGGCGTAGGAGATGCCCACAGGGATGGTCTTGAGCACCTGGCTCAGGCAGTAGAAGGCAATCCCGTAGCCGATGATAACGACTGCGCTCGGGATCAGCCGGGTGAACTGCTCCGAGAGCTTCAGGGCGGTGGTGGCGATGACTTCGGCCACGATGGCCACGGCGAGGAAAACGTAACCAGACATGGCGCCACTGTTGCTGAGGCAATCCCATCTGGCAAGCGCGCGATAGCTGAGGGAGGGGAGCAAAGAGCAATGAATGGTTTACTCAGAGCAGGTTCTGGCGTATATCACGGTCTATGCTTAAGCGTATTATCCTCTTTTCTCTCGGCTTGGCACTCACCGCTACCCTTTCCCACGCGATTGTAAATGCGAGCTCTCCCGGAGGGAATCTGTCCGCGCCGACAGGCAAGGACGGCCAGCCTGAGGACCCTGGCTTTGCCAGTATGGTCAAGGTGCGAGGGGGTGCCGCTGCCTACCTGGGCAATGGCTGGTTTTTGACGCCTCGGCATGTTTCTCCTTCTTTGATCGTTATTGATGGGAAGAAACTGAAGCGAGAGGATGTGATCGATAAGACGCACGCCTTCAAAAAGGCGGATCTCCAGCTCATCCACTTGAAAGAGGCTCCGAATTTGCCCGTTGCCGAGATTGCCACCACCGCCCCGACACCTGGTACCGAGGTGATTATGATCGGTGCCGGTATCACGGCGGTGGACCACATGACATACTGGAAAGTCGACCAGAGCACACGCCCCTGGACGTGGACGGAGGTGAGTGATCCCAAAGAAGCCAATATGGCAGGAGTCCTCGGGCACAATCCCCGGCAGTGGGAAATGAGCTGGGGGACAAACCGGATTTTGGGGGAGGGCGACCAGCCCATCCCCGGGCAAGCCCTGGTTACGGATTTTTCCGGGGATCCTGCCCAGCAGACGGCCTATGAAGCCCAGGCGACTTCGCAGGACTCAGGTGGATGCTTCTTTATGAAAACCGAAGATGGCTGGAAGCTCTGCGGCATGATCGTAACGGTCGGGCGCCTGTATCCGAACCAGCCCGGAATCTACACGACTGAGGGCGGCGAGCGCGTCATCGGGTCGGGGCTCTTCGGGAATCTGACGGTGGCGATTAATCTGGCCCTTTACCGCGATGAAATCATGGCCATCGTCAACGGCGATACCCACTAAGCGCAACGCGTGCCAACGAAGCGCCGACTCATATTACTGAGCCAGCCTGTCGATTTTAAGGAATGAAAAGGGCGCGGTCGGAGTGACCGCGCCCTTGCTGTAAAAGGTGGTGTGTCTGCGTAAGCCGTGGGCTTACAGGACGTTCCGCATCTGTTCGACGCAGTTCTTCAGGGCCGGGACGGGGTTTTCCGGATCGGCTTCGTACTCGATCACGGCCATGCCGTCGTAGTTGTCGGCCTTGAGCTGGGCAGCGAAGGCGGGCAGGTCGAGGTTACCCTGACCCACAACGGTGTCCTTCCAGCCGGCGTTCTTCTCGAAGACGAAGTCCTTGAAGTGAATGCCGTGGACCTTACCGGAGTACTTCTTGATCCATTCGAGCGGCACACCTTGCTTCGGGCCGATCTGCATGCACCAGGCGGTGTCGATGCACAGACCGACTTCCGGGGTGCCGAGGTTGATCAGGTGCTCCATCACGTCCGGCTGGCCGCCAAACATGTAGCCGCCGTGGCAGTGGATGCCGACCTTGATGCCGTACTCACGGGCAAAGCTGCGCGCCTGGGCGATGGCCTTGCCGAAGCTGTCCACCTTGAAGTGGACGGAGATGTGCTTGGCACCGGCCATGGCAACCGCCTCGAAGGCGTCGCGCTCGGACGGATCGCCGACCAGGGTTTCCACACCGACCGAGACGATCTTCACACCGGCGTCGGTGTAGGTCTTCACGACTTCCTTCCAGTTTTCCAGATTGTGGAAGTCGCCCCCGGCGTGCAGGCGGCAGATTTCGATACGGTCGAGGCCGATTTCCTTCACCTTGGCGGCGACTTCGACGTTATCCTTGAAGTTACGGAAGCAGTAGCTCTGCACTCCGAGATTGGATGATAGGCTCATGAGATATTTATCTTGTGGTTCGTGTAGATGTTAAATGCTCGCCCTAGGCCAGGACGACTTCGCGACCGGTGCGGGTCGACTCGGCGATACCATCGAGGACCTTCTGGACGGCCAGAGCCTGATCCAGCGTGCAGCACACCGGGGTACCCTCGTGCAGGTGGTCGATGAAGTTGGCGAAGCGGTTGCCCATGGTGGGCTTCTTCGGGTCGGGGAGGTTTTCCACGATTTCGTAGGCACCGGGGATCTCCTTGGAGAAGCGGTAGAGCCGGGCCGGGTAGGTGGTTGCGCCGCCTTCGGTGCCGAAGAGCTGGACGTTGTTGTCGCCGGCTTTCTCGGTGTGGCAGGCCCAGGTCGCATCGAGGGAAACGGTTGCGCCGTTGGCCAGGCGGATAAAGGCACTGGCAAAGTCGTCCACGTCAAAAGCGATGTCGCTCTTGTCGGACATGCCCCAACCGCCTTCGCCCAGACCGCGCGGTCCAAACTTGCTGTAGGTCACGCCGGAGACGGAGACGGGCTCGAAGTTGTCCATCAGGTAGAGGGACAGGTCGAGCATGTGCACGCCGATGTCGTAGAGCGCACCCCCGCCGGCCAGTTCCTTGCTGACGAACCAGGTGCCCATCTTCGGGATGCCGGAGCGGCGGCGCCAGTAGCCCTTGACGTGGTAAATTTCGCCGAGCTTGCCGTCTTCGACCAGAGCTTTGACCTTCTGCGATTCCGGGTTAAAGCGTTGGTTCATGCCGAGGCTGAGGGTCAGACCCTTTTCCTTGGCCAGGGCAGCGGCGGCCTTGGCCTCGTCGAGGTTCATCGCGAAGGGCTTTTCCAGCAGCACGTGCTTGCCAGCCTCAAGGGCAGCCATCGTGGTCGGGATGTGGAATTTATTCGGGGTCGCCACGTAAATGGCGTCAACATTCTCATCGGCCAGCAGGGCCTCAAGGGTCGTGCAGGCGTTGGCGACGTCGAACTTCTCGCAGAACGATTTGACGCGCTCCTCGTTGGTATCGAAAGCGGCGACAACTTCGCCGTTGGGGTGGGCATTGATCTGTGTTGCGGCCGACTGGGTGATCTGACCGGTACCGACTACGCCTAAGCGGATTTTATCTGATTTATTCATGGGTATTTAAAAGTTAGCTTAGGTGGGCATCTTTGCCCTTTAAAAACGGCAGTTCAATGGCATATGATAATTGAAACCTATGATTTGTTACGAAAAAATCGGTGTAGGAAAATATGCTTCTGGGTGAGTTAATCGGGACGGGCCATTACCATCAGGCGCCGGGGCGTCAGCCCACGGGACGGGCTGTCCCCGAGGGTACATTCCAGTTTGAGCTGGTGACGGACGGGCATGGTTGGGTTTTGGATAACGATGATTGGGTGGAGCTGTATCCGGGAGCACTGATGTGGCACCAGCCCGGCGACCACACCATCGGCCGCAGTGACTGGGATGACCCGTATTGCTGCCTGACGGTACGCGTTGAGGCATTGGATCCCATCAGGCGCCCTGCCAATGTTCCGCATGTGACCTGGTGGCTGGATCTGGACCGGGTGCGGCACTTTACGGCGGAAGTTGTGAAGCTATTTGCCCGTGGGCAGCTCGAGCGACCGGTTCTGCGGGATTATATCGTCTCCCGCCTGCGTCTGCAGGCAGAGCTCTATGTGCGTGAAGCCTCCAAGCATATGCTTCCTGTAGAGCTTCAGCGCGTCCTCGCGTATCTGGACAAGCACTACGACGAGCCGCTCCGTCTGGAGACGCTGGCGGATGTCGCCCAGTGGTCGGTGCCGCACCTGCATGCGCGCTTCCGTGAAGAGCTGGGCCAGAGCCCGCACCAGCGGTTGATCGAGCGCCGGATCGAGGGCGCCCGTGTGCGCCTGGCCGGTACAAATGACCCGATCAAGCAAGTGGCGGCTGATTGCGGGTTTTCAAACGCCTCGGCACTGTGCACGCTTTTTCGCCGTGCGGTCGGCTGCACCCCGGCCGAGTATCGCCGCCGCCAGGTGCGGGGTTGAGCTTGCGGGTCTCAGGTAGCCGCCGTGGCAACTCTGTGCGTGGCGGTCTTTTGGTTTGCGATTTGCACGCCGAGAGGGATAATCCCCGGTCTTTATACTCCCTGTTAATCTGAACACTCTGCTTCATGAAGAAAGCACTCATCACCGGCATTACCGGTCAGGATGGCTCGTATCTCGCCGAGCTTCTGCTGGACAAGGGTTACGAGGTCCACGGCATCATTCGCCGGGGGTCGACGTTTAACACAAGCCGGATCGACCACCTCTACAAGGACCCGCACGTTAACGGCTCCAGACTTTTCCTCCATTATGGTGATCTGGCTGATTCCGTGCAGATGGTGAAGCTGCTTTACGAGCTCAAACCGGACGAAATTTACAACCTCGGGGCTCAGAGTCACGTGCGCGTGTCGTTCGACATCCCCGAGTACACGGGCGACGTAGTGGGCCTGGCTGCGGTTCGCATGCTGGAGGCCATCCGTGAGGCCAATCTGGTAAACAAGGTCCGCTACTATCAGGCTTCTTCATCCGAGATGTTCGGTAAGGTGCATGAGGTGCCGCAGACCGAGACGACGCCTTTCCACCCGCGCTCACCCTATGGCTGTGCCAAGGTCTTCGCCTACTGGCTGACGGTCAACTACCGCGAGAGCTACGGCCTCCATGCCAGCAACGGCATCCTCTTCAACCACGAGAGCCCGCGCCGCGGCGAAACCTTTGTCACCCGCAAGATCACCCGCGCGGCCACCCGCATCAAGCTCGGCCTGCAGGACGCGCTCTACCTCGGCAACCTCGATGCCCGGCGCGACTGGGGCTACGCCAAGGAGTATGTCGAGGTCATGTGGCAGATGCTGCAGCAGGACAACCCGGACGACTACGTCTGCGCGACCGGCGAGACGCACAGCATCCGCGAGTTCTGTGAGGAGACCTTTGGGCTGCTCGATCTGGACTGGGAAAAGTACGTCAAGTACGACGCCCGCTATGAGCGACCGTCCGAGGTGGACCTGCTCGTGGGTAACCCGGCCAAGCTGAAGAAGCAGATCGGCTGGGAGCCCAAGGTGAAGTTCAAGGACCTGGTCAAAATCATGGTCGATGCCGATCTCGCCCTGGCCAGAAAGGAAATGGCCTGCGATGAGGCCATCGCTCAGCAAAACCTGGGCACGGACACCGTTGCCTGAGCTTCGGGGCTTACGGCGAGCTTAGAGAATTGTCTGCGATGAAGTCTGCCTTTGATAAAGCCCGGGTCGAGTTTTGGTCAAATTGCGAATACACCGGCTTTATGCCACGCATCGTCGAGTTGTTGCGTGAAGATGGCTGGGACTGCTCGCATCGCTATCTGATTCCGTATCAGTCGTACCGTGGTGCCCAAGGCACTCTGGGGAGGCTCTGGCTGCGTTTTAAAATGTATGCCCTGTATCCGCTCTATCTGTCTGCACGAGTATTCTTTAACCGCTCGGAAGCGATTTTGGTTGTGACCACGAACACCTTTTACGCTCCTGCAGTAGCATTGCTTTTGCGCTCCAGGAAACAGCGGGTGATTCATTTGGTGTATGATCTTTTCCCTGAGTCACTCATTCATGCTGGAATGCTCAAGGAACAAAGCCCGGGGGCACGCTTGCTCAACCGTCTGCAAGCGTGGGTGCTGCGTAAGGCCGATTTGAATATTTTACTGGGCGAAAATCTAAAGGCTTATTTGGAGAATAAACACTCGCAAGTGGCGAATTCTGTTGTGATTGCCGTCGGTGCCAACGAGGTGCCTTTCCCTCCGCGAAAGCCTGCTGAGCCGGGTCAACCTTTTCGAATCCTGTATTGTGGTAACATGGGGTATATGCACGATCCTGCGAGTATTGGAAAATTGATACAAGAACCGGGCGAGACCATTGCCGAGCGTTGTCGCCTTAGCTTTCACTCCAACGGTAAAGGGTACGCGCGCCTGATGGAAATGCTTGGTGATGCGGTGCCAGGATGGGTGTCGCTGAATGGTTTTTTAGACGATGCGCAGTGGGTGGATAAAATGCGGCAGTCCGATATCGCGCTCATCATTATGGGAGAAGGCGCGGAAAACATTCTCATGCCGAGCAAGGCTTACAGTGCATTGGTGGCCGGCCAAGCCCTCTTGGCGATCGCTCCGGAGCATAGTGATCTAGCCGAGATTATCCGCCTTGAAAAGTGTGGCTGGCTGGTTGCTCCCGGGGACGTTGAGGGGTTACGGTCTACGCTGGAATATATTCTCACTCACCCGGAGGAGGTGTGGGAGTGTCAGCAGCGAGCCCAAGCTTGTGGGATACGTGATTATTCCGGTCCCGCTGTCGCGCGGCAGTGGGCAGCAGCTTTTCAGCAGGTGTAGGCTGAGGATACGGCGCTACAGTAGGTCGCGGATTTTCTGGTAAACTTCTTCGAAGGCCTGATCTCGCATGGCAAAGAGCTCTTGCGTCAGGGCCTGTGCTGCTTGCTTTTTCTCCTGAAGTGCCTCGGGAGTGAGTGTTTCCAGAAAGCTCTTAATCGTCTGAGCTGTGTCCTCGCTCGGAGATAGCCGCCAGCCGGCCTTCTGCAGGAGTTGCCAGTTGTCGTTACTGTCCGAGCAGTGGAAAAGGATACTGCCGCCCTCACAGATCGCGCTGATGGCTTTGGAGGGGACGCAAATGTGGTCCCAGTGCTGGAGCAGGGTGACCAGGTGGACGTCGATGTAGCTGAGGTGTTCGCGCGGCACGCTATCGAGTAGGACGACCTCTGGCATGTCCTTTGCCAGGGCGCGGATGCGTGACGACTTTGAGCCAGAGGCAGCGAGAATGAAGCGGTAGCGCTCGGGGTCGAAATACTTCAAGGCCGCCTCGACGAATGCGTCGCTGTGGGCTTCGCCGAGATTACCGACGTAGCCGAGGATGATCTTTCCGTCCGCTTGTGCCCATGGGGGCGGAGTCGGGCTGCCACCGGTGTGTACGATCCCGCAGGGCAGCACAGAGGCCGCAGGCGGGGAGCCATAGTAGCTCTGGATGTGCTGACCTTGGGCCTTCCCCAGTGCCAGTAAGTGACTGGGAGGACAGGCGTGGACACTCTTTTTGATAAAGCGGTAGACCGGGTTGTCTGCCTTGACGAGTCCGGCCGCGACAAAGGCTTCCGGGTATAGGTCCATGGACCAGTAAATCCAGGGTAGCTTGCGACGGCGGGCCTGTCGCCCCATCCAGAAATTAAGGAGGGGCGGATCGGTCATGCAGATGACCGGGCCATGCTGCAGGCTGGCGGCTTTGCGAGCCAGTTGACGACCCTCCATCATGCTGGAGAGCAGTCGCAGGATCTTGTTTTTACCGTCGTAGTAGCGGCGCAGGAGATGGAGGGATTCGTCCGAGGGGTCCGCATCGCCGTTCTCGGAGCTGCGCAGGGCGACCTTGGCGACTTGGACGCCGCGCTTGGTCAGGTACTCGGCCAGTTCGGACGCCGGGTGCCCCGTGATGCTGCCTCCGCAAGGAATGTTGCGGTTTACGATGGTACAGCGCATGTGAAGACCCTCGCTGTATTAGCCTTGGCGCTCACGCCAGCTGATCAGGATTTCACTGAAGATGTCGTCGAGGCTCTTGGTGATGTCCCAGTCCGGATAGTGGCTGCGCATCTTGCTCAGGTCGCTGTAGTAGCAGATGTGGTCACCTTCGCGGTTCTTGTCCACATACTTGTACTTCATCGGCTTGCCGCCGAGGGATTCGATACGCTTGAAAGCTTCCAGGATGGAGCAGCTGTTCTGCTTGCCGCCGCCGAGGTTGTAGACCTCGCCGATGCGGGGGTTCTGGTAAAAGGCCCACATGAAGCGCGCCACGTCCAGCGAGTGGATGTTGTCGCGGACTTGTTTACCTTTGTAGCCAAAGACGGTGTATTCGCGCTCTTCCAGGTTGCACTTGACCAGGTAGCTGAGGAATCCGTGCAGCTCGACACCACTGTGATTGGGGCCGGTCAGGCAGCCGCCGCGCAGGCAGCAAGTGGGGATGCCGAAGTAGCGCCCGTACTCCTGGACCATGACGTCTGCGGCGACTTTCGACGCCCCAAAGAGCGAGTGCTTGGACTGGTCGATGGTGAAGCTCTCAGCGATACCGTTCTCGTAGGTGGAGTCATCGTACTCCCAGCGTGTGTCCAGTTCCTTGAGGGCGATGTTGTTAGGGGCATCGCCGTAGACCTTGTTCGTGGACATGTGGATGAACGGGCTTTCCGGGCAGTGCTGGCGGACAGCCTCCAGCAGGTTGAGCGTACCGCCTGCATTCGTGTCGAAATCGTCAAAGGGGATCTGGGCGGCGCGGTCGTGTGAGGGCTGGGCAGCGGTATGGACAATCACGTCAGGGCGTAATGTCTTGAGCAGCTCCTGTACGCCGGCACGGTCGCGAATGTCCAGCTCATGGTGCGCGAACTCAGGCAGGGCGGTCTGCAGGCGCTGCTGGTTCCAGCGGGTATCACCAGCTTCACCGAAAAAGACAGCCCGCTGGTTGTTATCGAGGCCATGAACAGCGAAGCCTTGTTTAGCGAAAAAGACGCAAACTTCCGATCCAATGAGGCCGGAAGAGCCGGTAACGAGTATTTTTTTCATGGAAATTCAAGTGAGCGGAACGCCTCTGGCAGTAAGTTGCCAAAGAAGAATTATATTTCGAATAAACGAACTATTGGCAAGAGTGAACAGCCCTGCGACCGAAGTCTACACCCCCCTGCGGGCCAGGGTCTGGAATGTCTCTTTATTCACTGAATGGTCTGCAACAGGCAAACCTAAGACGCTGTGTTACGGCTATTTAACGTGATGAGATGTGCATCCTTAAGGTTTGATCAATGGTGCTTTGGGAGGGAGCACACGGGCCGGATTTCCCACCGCCACACCGTTGGCCGGGACGTCGTGTAGCACGACGGCGCCAGCACCGATAACCGCATTGTCGCCGATACGAATGTCGCCGATCACGAGTGCATTGGGGTAGATGGTGACATTATCTCCGAGCTTGGGGTATGCGGTGCTGTGAGCGTTGCGCGTCTCCTTTGTCCCCAGCGTGACATTCTGGTAGATGGCGCAGTTGTTCCCCATCACGACACTGTGCCCAATGACAATCCCCACGGGGTGTGGGAAACGGGTCTTTTTCGCGATGAGTGTTTTCAGGCCGATCGTGAAATCGTTGCAGAGATAGACCTTAATCGTCTTGTAGTGAAGCAAGCTGAGGAAGATCAGTTGCAGGGGTTTTATCAGGTAAACCTGGATGCGTTTTACAAACTTGCTCATGGTGACAGGGGGCTGAGTCTAGGAGTCTTGGGGTTCAATGTGTCTTTGTCGGATGAGTCGGGCCGGGTTACCGGCTACGACGGCGAGCGGCGGGACGTCTTTGACCACGACCGAGCAAGCACCGACAACAGCACCTCGGTGGACGGTTACGCCTGGTCCGACGAAGGCGCGTGCAAAGATCCAGCTACCCTGCTCCAGGATGATGGGGCCGGTGACCAGATCGCGCTGCATACTGTCGATATTGTGGGAGGCAGTACACAGAAAGGCTTGTTGGCTGACGGTCACATCCTCATGCAGGATGATCTTGTCGACGCAGTAGCATTCGACATCTTCGGCGATGCCACTGCGGCTGCGCATTTCCAGGTTCCAGGGGGCGTAGATGTTGACGTTTGGGTACACCCGCGCGCCTTTGGCGATCTTTGCCCCGAAACACTGGAGGATGAACTTGCGCCAGGCGAAGCAGGGCCTGGGGCTATGTTTGACGAGAGGCTTCACCATGGCCCACAAGATCCGGCCCAGCCTGTTCCCCAGGCTCAACTCGGAGCGATAGGATTGCTGATAGAAGTTCTGTTTAGGGCCGTCGGTCTGGGTGCTCATGGATAGAGAAAGTCAGGCTTGGATGTTTTAAATAACAGGTGCTCGTAAAAAGCGCGCATCCGCTCGCCGATGGAGGGCCACGCGAAATGCGTCTGCACGAGCTCACGGGCTTTGAGGCCCATGGTGATACGCCTCGTGCGCTCACAGGCGAAGAGCTGCTGCAGCGCCTTTTCAATCTCAGGGGTGACAGGCTCGACCCACCAGCCGCAGTCTTCATCGCGGAGCATCTGCCATGGGGCGCCGGTGGTGGTCAGTACCGGAAGCCCGTAGCTCATGGCTTCGGCGACAACGATGCCAAAATTTTCGGAGTAGGTGGGGAGTACGAAAGCGTCTGCGTTGAGGAAAGCCGCCTCTTTGGCTTCGTTTTCGAGGGGGCCTACGACCTGCGCGACCTCTTCCAGCTTGAGCTGTTTGATCTGCTGGACGACCTCGGCCGCGTGTCCGCCGTCGTCATTCCCGGCGATGACGAGCTTCCAGTTCTGCGGGCGCAGGTGGGACCAGGCTTCCAGCAGGAGCGGGATGCCTTTTTTCACGTGGACGCGGGAGAGGAAGAGCAGCGTGCGGGTGGTGGTGTCTTCGTGGTGTGAGGCAGCTAGAGTGGGCAGGTTAACGCCGTTGGGAAGGACGGCGATGGGTTGCCGGAAGCCCAGTTTACGGAGCTGCTCGGCTTCGGAGTTCGCCGTGGCGTGAAAGGCTGCAGCGGCATGCAGGATCTTGCGCTGATAGGCGAACCAGGCGATTTTCTTTTTCCACTTATGGTGGTTCATGGCCCAGGGCTCGAGCATGCCGCGGGGAGAGATCACCAGGGGGAGCTTGCGTTGCTGCGCATAGCGGTAGAAGGCCAGATTACTGGGGCCCCAGATGCCACTGTCGTGGGCGAGATCAACGTCCTTGTCTCCGAGAGCTGTGCTCATGCAGGCGGAGAGGGGCCCGGAGGTGCGGCTGTATGGGCACATCGTCATGCCTGGGGCGACGGACACCTCGCCCTGGTCCTCGCTCTTGCCATAGAGTAGCGTGACGTCGTCCCCGTTGCGATACATGGAGTCAGCCAGTGCGCTGACAGAGCGGGGAGGGCCGCCGTCATTAACGCCCAGCGTCGGCACATGAAGCAGGGCTTTCGGGGGGTGGCTGGTGGGTGCGGGCATGGTTAAAGTCCCCAGGGCAGGTAAAGTTTACTCGGGTCGCTATTGGCCTGTGGTTGCAGGTGGGCCCTTAGATATGCGGCTGTTACCTGTGGGTGCAGGCGCGGTGCGAAATCAAGCGCATGCTGGCTTAAGCCAGCCAGGAGCTCTGGCTTCAGGACAAGCTGTCGGATACAGCAGGCGAGCTCGCCGTAGTCGCCACTGCGGAAAGTCAGTCCCGCCTGGCTGGCCTGGACGATGTCCGCCGCTCCGAGTCGGTCTGAGCAGATCACAGGCATGCCCTCCTGTAGCGCCTCATTGATACGGATCCCCCATGGCTCCTCATAGCCTGGGGCGATCAAGACATGCGCTTTCTTTTTGAGTGCGTTGAACTCCTCATAGGGGAGGATGCCGGGCAGAGTTACCTGCTGCTCCAGCTTATGCTGCTTGATGTAGCGTTCGAGGCTGGGGAGATAGGAACCGCTGCCGGTGATCGTGCAGGAAAAAGGGAGGCCCTGCTGATGGAGCAGGTGCAGGGCTCGTACCAGCAGTCCGCTTCCTTTGAACTCCTCGACGAAGCCGGTACACAGCAAGTGAAGCGGCTGATCGGGAGTGCGCGAACGCAGAAATGTATTCTCGATTGGGGGTGGGCTGAGAAAGTAACCGAAGGGTATGATCTTCTCGACTGGCCAGCCGATTCTGCGCATGGCCTCAAGCCGGTTGCCCGAAAGACAGAAGACTTTCTGCACCGCAGCAATGCGCTTGCTCAGGACTCGGGGCAGAACCGCCTGCAGGTAGAGCGCCTTGAGCCACCTTTTGATGCCGGTGCTCATGTTGCAGGGGGCTTCACTCATGGCTGCGACGGGTAGCCCCATGGCCGTGGCCGTTTGCAGGACATGCACCAGCTTTTTGTGGCGCTGGTAGTTACTGAGCACATGTGTGGCGTCTGTGTTTTCCTCCAAAATCGCCTGTGCGCGCTCTTGCCAGTTCCCCTCTTCCAGGATCTCCAGAGTGGCATTGGCCATGTCGGGGATTTTCCAGTGCAGAGATTTGCGGCCCTGGCTCAGGCCGGAGGCGGTGACGACCTTGATCTCCATATCCTCGAACTTCGACAGCTCGGCGAAGATGGGAAGCATGGCCTTGCAGGGGATGTTCCACCAGAAGACGACTTTCAGCTTATTTGGCTGGTCTGTGTTCATGGTATTTGCTGGTAAAGGGATTCGTAGGCGGCTGCGATTTGGGAGGGGTGGTACTGCCGCGCATTATTCAGTCCGGCCTCAATCAGGCGCGCGCGGAGCTGTTCATCGTTGAGCAGCTGCTC
Organism: Ruficoccus sp. ZRK36; assembly: GCF_019603315.1. Lineage (NCBI taxonomy): Bacteria > Pseudomonadati > Verrucomicrobiota > Opitutia > Puniceicoccales > Cerasicoccaceae > Ruficoccus > Ruficoccus sp. ZRK36. The sequence continues at coordinate 838,208 of NZ_CP080649.1, read as the reverse complement.
TATGCCGGTGCGGATAGAGCTCACATCTTCGGGGTCGATCAGGAGAGCGGCTCCTGCGGCAACTTCTCTCATGGGTAGGCGATCGGAGGTGAGTACCGGGCGCCCGACAGACTGTGCCTCGATGATGGGCATGCCGAAGCCCTCGGTCAGCGAGGGAAAAAGAACGATGTCCGCCTCCTGGTATTCACGGAGAAGTTGCTCGTCGCTGATCTGGTGGTCGCTGGAGTACTCCAGGCCGCTGGCATTGAGCTGTTCCTGGAGCTGGGGCGAGAGTTTCCCGATGATGCGCAGGTGTACATCGAATCCGCGCAGGGCTTCGATGGTACGGGAGAGATTCTTGTTCTGCGTGGTGCCGACTTGCAGCAGGCGTGCTTTGCCAGCGAGTGGACGGGGTGGGCTATAGGTGAAAAACTCTGACACGCAGTCAGGGATCACATGGCTCACATGCGCCGGAAGCGGTACGTGCTGTTGGAAGTGTTCTTGTGAGGCCTTGGAGATAAAGACAATGAATCTGCACTTCCACGCAGGCACGCGCATGTAGAGAAATTTGTAGATTGCGCGCTGCCAGTGGCTGCGCTCGTCCCAGTCGATGAAATGAACGTCATGGACGGTGAGCACCGTGCGTTTGCGCGGTAGGGCGAGGCACAGGTAGTGCACGTCGCCGGTGATATGGTTGATCTCGGAGCGGTGGTTGAAGGCGTGCAGCAGATTGAGCAGGATTTTGACAGGGTTACTGGCACTGGCATGGGGACAGTAGCACTCGCTCTGACGATAGTCGGGGCTGATAGCCTGCCGGATGTCCGCAAAAAGACGCTGAATGCTGATCCCTTTGCTTTGCTTCCGGTAAAAAAACGTGAGCTTTCTGGGCGTCATGAGGCGGGAGAAGCAGTTCTAGTGCATCGGTCCCCTGTGATGGGGAGGGGGAGGCCGCCTGTGCGGCATCGGCATGCGACCTGGCATTGGCATGGGGCCGGGCATAGGGCCAGGCATAGGCATCGGGCCTTGCATCGGCATGGGGCCGTAGGGAGCGGACTTCATGTGCATGTGTCCGATACCGATCCCGAGAATCGTCAAAAAGATGACGACGTAAGTGTCCGAAATAAAGTAGTCACCCGCAGAGAAACCAATGGTGAAGATGGTTAGCACCAGCGACTTGTACAGAGCGTTCACGACGGGATCCGGATCACTTCGACAGCCCAGAACCTTGTAGGCGACATAGTATAGAGCAAACAGGTACAAGGTGCCGAAAGCGAACCCGTAGTATCGCCAGGCCAACAGGAAACTGTTGTGGGGGGCAGTCCTCCACACTGCCGTCTTACCATCAAGTCCCTGAAAGAGATATATGGCCCCCGGGAGGGGAAAAGCGCCATGCAGCGGCTGGTTGTTCCACAGTTCGTTGAGCTGTCCACGCCAGACGCTGGCACGGTCGGCCGTGGCCTTGAAGATCAGGCGATTTTTAAGTTCCTCAAACGAACCGATGCTGGTCAAGTTACCGATGCGATCGTCACCCTTTTGCCGGGACTCCTCCAAGTACGCCTTGGTGGCGTATTTGTCCATGTCCATGCTCGAAACCGTAAAGACCATCGCGAGCTGAAAAACGAAGCCGAAAATCAACATGGGACGCAGCAGCTTCTCGTTGAACTTCGCCAGGACATAGAAAAAGAAAAAGCCGATGATGTAGATCTTCGTCCAGAACGTCGCGAAGACGATACCATAGGCGATCACTGCGAGGCACAACATCGCCAGGAGAAAAGATGGTGCGGTGCGCTTGTTTAAGAGGTAGATGAATAATAGAGACGCACCGATGACGCCCATAAATATGGTGCGAGTCAGGGCTAAGGGAGTGGTTACTGCCAGGACACAGAATATAATGGACAGGGGGAAGAAGGTGACCATGAACTTTCTAAACGTGTAGCCATAAGAGACTGCAACCGCCCCCATGCACAAAAAGGCCACTGGAACGATTGGCTTGATCGTGATGAGATTGAAGCCCGAGGACCGGAAGTAGATGACTTTCTGAAACAGGTGGAATGCAAATACCAGGCCCAACATGATGAGGGCGTTGCGGACGACCGGGATCTGCAGGGTATCTCGAAGCTTGGTGTTCGCCAGGATGAACGGGGCAGAGACAATGCTCACAAAGGTCGCGATGGTGGCCCCGATGCCACTGATCGAGAGATAGGTGAAGGTGTGCCCTTCGAATTCCCCGAACTGGTTCACAGAGGCATCAAAGAGTTGATACTCGGTCTTTGTTAGAAAAACAGAGTAGGCCAGAAACAGGATGGCAAAGACGTTTACGTAGCCCTTGTCGTGCTCCGCCAGCAAATAGAATGCGAACAGATAAAGTATCGGGTAGGTCAGGGTCGCCGGCCCCTCGCCTATGAACTGATAGACGAAGTTCGAGACGATCACGAGGAAGAAGGCGATGTATAGTCTATACGCGCGTTGCATGGAGGCGGAAAATAAAAGAGTTTACTTGGAGGTGAGATAGGAGCGTGAAACACGCTGCGTCCGGCGCCAGGAGCTTGGCACTGAGAACGCAGACAAGGTGTGATGCTGGTTTCACGAGTTTAAGAGTTTCATGTAACGCTGCCGGTAGTTATTCAGCATCGTTTCGGCCGTGAAGTCCTTTAGGTAGCGCTCACGGCACCGCAGGCTCATTTCCTCAAGTTTACCGGTGGGTAGTTCAGTAATCTTTTTGAGGTGCTGGAGAAGATCATCGTCGTTGTCGCAGTCAAAGAGCCAGCCGGTTTGATCGGGCTCGATGACTTCGGGGAATCCCCCCCGATTGCTGGCGATGGTGGGGATAGCGCACGAGAATCCTTCGAGGATGGATCGGGCGAAGGGTTCCCAGTAGTTACTGGGGGTAACCAGGATGTCGATTTCACTGAGGAATTCGTCGGGCTTCACGCGTCCAAGAAATGTGATGTTCGGGAGGGCGTATTTCTCCTTGAGAGCTTGATCAGAATCCACACTGCCTGAAGTGCCCGCGACAAGCAACCGGTTTTCGGGGGGCATCTTGGGCCATACACGCAGCAGTTGGTCGATGCCTTTGCTTTGGGAGAGGGCACCCAGGAACCCGAATGTATAGGGAGGCTTGGGGTGGTACGGCTTGTTGTAGAGGTCCTTGACGCCGTTGTGGATGACATGGCTCTGGGCATTGGGGAAGAGGCCCTCGCGCAGGTGTGCCTCGAGCACATCGCGGGATACCCCCACGATCTGGTCCACGTGCTTGGAGTGGCTGTCGTGTCGCAGGTTGTAGGCCTTGCAGAAGTTGCAGCGTCGGTGGCACAGCCCGTGTCCGAACATGTGGTAGGGGCACAGCAGGCGGCGGTCGCGTAAGGTGTGCATGACCTGGCAGCCCTGTTTTTTGGCGTGTGCCCAGATCTGAGTCGAAAGCCAGGCGAGGTTATTGGTGTGGAGCAAGTCGGGCTTTACTTCATCGAAGATGCTGCGTATCTGCGCCTCGCGGGGGAAATTGTAATTCTCGCCGATGTGAAAGAGTGCGGTTTTGAGCTTCGTATCTGCCGGGCGTTTCCATGAGCCGACATTGCGGGCGGGGACTCGGTAGATCGTCACGCCGTTCATCTGTTCGCGATGGGTATTCTTGTCGGGCGAGGATGTGATGACGGACACGTCGTAATAGCGGCTCATTTCCTCCGCTATTTGCTGGGTACTCAATTCGGCTCCACCTACGACATAAGGCGGATACAGTGTGCTCATTATCAGGACACGTTTCATAGAAGGATAGCGCCAGCGTTGACGTTATTTGGATTGTTCGGATGCATGTGTATTTTGGACGGGTACGTCTTTGTCGAACTTGGGGGATAGCTATGCCTTATTTGTGTGCGCGGATTTTTTGGCTATCAGCTTTTTTACATACTCGATGGCATACAGGTAAAACTTGTCTTGGCCAACCAAGAGATAGTCGATGACCAGAAAGGCGATGACGTAGAAAATGGACTTGAGGATAAGGCCGGGCAGCGGTTGTTGGATGGCCCAATACTCGCAGACAAGGCCACCAGACAGGTAGGCCACCAGTGCGGCCGTCATCGCCAGTAGCGTGGGCCGCCAGAGGGCACTGTAAAAATCCCGATTGCGCAGGAAGGTGCCACGGTAGCAATAAGCTATCGAAAAGGGTCGGATTAAAATGTAGGAGGCGCTGGCTCCGATTGCCACCCCCAGGGCTCCCCAGGGCAGGCCCACAATCATGCTCAGCACCGTAATGGGAACGACGACGAAGCTCCACTTGAATTGCCGGTCTGTATGCCCGAGGCTGGCATAGACGATGCCGTCGGCAATGTTGGTGGCGTTGATATAGGCCAGCGGTAGCAAGGCCAGAAACAGCTTGGTGGCGGGTGCCCACTCTTCGCCCAGCACAAGCAGTACGACCTCTTTACAGTTGATGGCGGTGTAGCAAATGATGCTGACGGAGAGGTAGGCCATCATACTCAGCAGCTTGATATATGTGCTGCGATAGCGTGGGGTGTCATTGGCCAGACGGCTCAGGGTCGGCAGAAAGGTCTGAGAGAGGGGGGAGTTGATCTGCTGCATCGGCAGCAGGATCAAGCGATAGGCCATCGAGTAGTAGCCCAGCGCCTGCTCCCCGACGAATTTGCCGATGAGGATATTGTCGGCGTTGCGGGAGAAAAAGTTGACGGTGTTGAACCCGAAGAGATTGCTGCCGTATTTCAGGAAAGGTTTGGTGCCGACGTAGCGCTTGGGCATCCCCGGTAACCAGCGTACATTCAGTATGTAAAAGGCTGTGCGGCCGAACGCTCCGGCCACATTCAGGACGACCAGCGCCCAGTAGCCATAGCCAGCCCAGGCCATGTAGATAGCCAGGCCGACCGCTATGACCTGCGAGATGACGTCGGCTCCCATCAGCTTGGAGAACTGCATCGCCCGCATCATCAGGGCGCGGTGCTGCAGGCCGATGCCCTCTACGAAAAGCCCGGCAGCAAGGGCTAGCGTGATGGGCACCAGCTTTGGCTGTTCATAAAAAGCGGCGATCAGTGGCGAACTGGCCGCAAAGAGCCCGGCGACGAGTGTGCTGAGAACGACATTGAACCAGAACAAGTTGGAAATCTGGTCGTGGTGGATGCTTTCGCGTTGGACGGTCGCCTGTGTGAGACCAAAGTCGCGAAACAGCACGATGAGGCCGATCAGGACAGTGACCATGCCTACCAGGCCGAAGTCCGTGGGGGTGAGTAACCGTGCCAGTGCGATCGTAGAGCCCATCTGCAGCACGAGGCGCACACCCTGCCCCAGGAGCATAATAACGCCCCCGCGGGCCGTACGCTTGCCGATATCCTTGAGGACGTCCTTGTCGCTGAAATAGCGGTCCGAGGGACGTGTTGCTGGACATTCGTTACTCATTTACATGCGTTCAGGATGCTTGCGTGGCGGTGTGACGGGGGCTCATCGTGGCCTTTGGCGGTCCGCTAGAGCTTGATCGTCTTGAGCCAGTCGCGGTTGGCTTCGTGCCATGCGACACTGCGCCGGAAGCCTTCAAAGGGGTCGATCTGGGGTTCCCAGCCCAGAAGGGATTTGGCCTTGTCGATATTGGCCCAGGTTTCCTTCATGTCGGCCTTGTGGAAGGGCTTCTGGTTGATGACGGCTTTCTTGCCCAGGTGCTTTTCAAAGCTTTCGATCATGGCGTTGATCGAGACGGGGTTGTTTCCACCGCCGAGATTGATGATCTCGTAGCCGAGCGGCTTGAGGGCGGCGATGGTGCCGCGCGCGATATCGTCGACATAGGTGAAATCACGGCTCTGGGAGCCGTCGCCAAAGAGCTCGATGGGGGTACCCTCGTCGATCCATTTGATGAAGCGCAGGATGGACATGTCCGGACGACCCGCCGGGCCGAAGACGGTAAAGTACCTCAGGATGCTGACATCGATGCCATACAGATGGTGATAGGTGTAGGCCATGGCCTCTGCGGCCTTCTTCGAGGCCGCATAGGGCGAGATCGGTGTGTTAACCGGCAGGGTCTCGACAAAGGGCATGGGCTGCCCCGCGTAGAGAGAGGAGGTGGAGGCCAGTATAAATTTCTGCACGCCGCGCTCCTTCATGCACTCCAGCAGGTTGAGCGTGCCGTGGGCATTGGTCGTCATGTAGACGTGCGGATTATCCATGCTGTACCGCACACCGGCCCGTGCCGCCAGGTTGATGACGGCGGAGAACGAGTGCTCGCCAAAGAGCGTTTTCAGGGCGGGCAGGTCCTCAATGTCCAGAGGGCGGAAGGTAAAGCCCTCGCGCTTCTTGAGCTGGTCCAGACGGTACTGTTTGACCTGCGGGTCGTAGTAGTCGTTGAGGTTATCGATGCCGACGACGGGCTGCCCGGCATCCAGGAGCATCTCGGCGGTCTTGCTGCCGATGAAACCGGCCGCGCCGGTCACGAGAATGGGTTGGGACTTGCTCATTAAAGATGATCGTAAAGGGTTATGCTGAGATTTTACCCGAGGAATTTGGAAATCACGGGCAGCAGTTTGTTCGCTTTGGATTGCCATTGCAGCAGGGTGTCCAGGCGTTTCAGGGCGAGTTCATTGTCCTTGGGGAGGTGTTTGCGCAGGTTTTCCAGGCGCTCCTTACCGGTGCGCATGCGGGGGCGCATCTTGGCGTCGATGAAGTAGCCCAGCAGACGCCTCATAGAGCGTTCGGGGGTGAAATAGTTCCCGCGCTGCCCGGGGACAGACTGCTTGTGGGCTGCTCCCATATCTACCAGCAGCCGCAGCCCCTGGGAGGCTGACCCCGCGCTGATCTGGAGCTTTTGTCCGATCTCTTCCTGGCTCAGCGGCTCGTCCGCGCAAAAGAGAACTCCATAGATCTGTGCCACGGACTTGGGCACACCAAACGAATCAAACAAACCGACGAAAGTATTCAGCAGTTCGATTTCCCAGTCTTCCAGCGTGGTCGAGGAGTTTGTCATGATATTATGTTTTTTATAAATTCATTTTTTTCTGAAATAAAGAAAAATATGGAGTTGCGCTGTCATCGGGTGATTTGCGAGGATATCGGGCTAAGAGAGAGACTCGTAGGCCGCACGCGCCGGGTTGTCTCCAACGGTCAACTAACGTTTTTTGCCATGCTTGATCTTACGGTCATAGTGCCCGTTAAAAATGAGGAGAAAAATCTGCCCTTGTGCCTGCGGGAGCTGAAGGGGTTTGCGCGCACGGTCGTGGTGGTGGACTCCAGCAGCACGGATCGTACGCCTGAGATTGCCCGGGAGTTCGGGGCGCAGTATGTAAATTTTGTCTGGGACGGGCAGTTCCCAAAGAAGCGCAACTGGACCTTGCGGAACCACCCGATCACGACTGAATGGGTGCTCTTCCTCGATGCCGACGAGTACTTGACGGATGATGTCCGGGCCGAGTTGGAGGCGCGGCTGCCGCAGGCCACTGAGCAGGGCTTTTGGATGGGGTTTCATAACTACTTCCAGGGTAAGCTTATGCGCCACGGCGTCGCGTTCAGGAAGCTGGCGCTGTTTCGTACGGGCGCGGGTGAATATGAGCGGATTGAAGAGGACCACTGGAGCAGGATCGACATGGAGGTGCACGAGCATCCGATCATCGAGGGCAAAATCGGGGAGATATCCGCCCGGATCGTTCACCAGGACTACAAGGGGCTGGAGGCTTTCATTGCCAAGCACAACGCGTACTCTTCCTGGGAGGCGCATCGGTACTGGAAGATCACCCAGGCCAGTGAGGAGGAATGGTTGCGCCTGACGCCGCGGCAGAAAAAGAAATACCGCAACCTGGCGAAGTGGTGGTGGTCGCCGGCGTATTTTGTCGTCAATTACTTCCTCAAGCTCGGCTTCCTGGACGGCAGAAAGGGCTTCGTCTTCTCAGTTTTCAAAGGAATCTATTTCTACGAGATCCGCCAGAAAATCCTGGAAGTGGGAGCTGCGCGCGACCGGGAGCCCCGCGCTTAAGCAGTGCCGCGCAAGTCAGCTCCGGCGCAGGATTTTCATTTCTTTCTGAATCAACGCCTCGTACCACGCCAGGCGACGGCAGTATTCCCAGGCTTCACGCCCTTCGAGGAGGCCGCCCCGCAGGACATAGGTGTAGAAGAAGCGGAACAGCGGCCATCCGGGCAGCCGACTGACGAGGCGCTTGATGGCGGGGTTGCGGCGCGAGGCATGGCGGGAAAAGACACGGGATAGCGGTACATCGGAGGTTCGGCGGGCGAGGGCCTCCTGCTGGGCGTATTTGCGGTGGCGCTTCTCCCAGACCTCCCAGCCGCCCCCGAAGGCGTAGTGCAGGTAGGGTTCTTTGATGTAGTCGATCTCGCCGTCCACCTGATCCTCCTTCTGGCCGTGGCCGAAGTCCGTGAAGCGCGCCCGGCCTACCCGCATGAGCCGAAACTGCCATTTGGGGAAGTTGTCGGCGCGCTTGAGCCAGCGCTCGCCGAGCATGAGCGCCCAGCAGCAGTAGTAGCCAGCGACCGAGTTGGGCGCATGGGCGGTCTTATCGCTTAGCTCGGTGAGCAGGGTAGGGGTGATGCGCTCGTCGGCATCGAGAAAGAGCACCCAACTGTGCTTAATGGGGCAGTGGTCGAGCGCCCAGTTCCGCTGTTGCCCAAAGGATTGGAAGGCGTTGACCGAGACGGTGGCTCCGCTGGCTTTGGCCAGCTCGACGGTGCGGTCCGTGCTGCCGGAGTCGAGCAGGTGGATGTCGTCGCACCATTTAAGGGAGTCCAGGCAGCCGGGCAGGTCACGCTCCTCGTTGAGTGTCAGGATGATGACCGAGATGTCAGGGGCTTCCGGCATGCTGCGATCACAAGAGGTTGCCGGTGGCCTGACAACTCTCAAACCGCCATGAAGTCCGTTGGTGCCACTGCGTTTGAGGTCTGGAGTTGTCACCCAATTGTCGCCCGATACGGGATTAAAGGATTGTCAATAGTGGCGATATAAGGACGATCAGGGGCTTTCCCTAATCCGAAAAAAGCTGATATGAAAATCTGTTGTATTGGAGCTGGCTATGTGGGGGGACCCACCATGGCCATGATTGCCAAGCAGTGCCCGGATATTCCGGTCACCGTCGTTGACATCAACCAGGCGCGCATTGACGCGTGGAACTCCGACTCTCTGCCGGTTTTTGAGCCAGGCTTGGATGAAGTGGTTCGCGAGGCGCGAGGCCGCAACCTGTTTTTCAGCACGGATGTGGATAAAGGAATCCGCGAGGCGGAGATGATCTTTATCTCGGTGAACACGCCGACCAAGACCTACGGGGTCGGGGCTGGCCGCGCGGCTGACCTCAAGTATATTGAGCTGTGCGCCCGTCGCATCGCTGACGTTGCCGAGTCGGATAAGATCGTGGTGGAAAAGTCCACCCTGCCGGTGCGGACGGCTGAGTCTGTGCGGCGCATCCTGGCCGGTTCCGGTAAGGACCTGAAGTTCCAGGTCATCTCAAATCCGGAATTTTTGGCGGAAGGGACCGCTGTTGAGGACTTGATGGCGCCGGATCGCGTGCTGATTGGCGGCGAAGAGTCGGCAGAAGGTGACAAGGCCGTGCAGGCTCTTGTCGATGTCTATGCCCACTGGGTGCCGCGTGAGCGCATCCTGACGACCAATGTCTGGTCCTCCGAGCTGTCCAAGCTGACCGCTAACGCCTTTCTGGCCCAGCGCATTTCCTCCATCAACGCTATTTCCGCCCTCTGTGAAGCCACGGGTGCGAATGTGGACGAGGTTGCGCACGCCATCGGGCGGGATTCGCGCATCGGTCCGAAATTCCTGCGCAGCTCCGTTGGGTTTGGGGGCTCCTGCTTCCAGAAGGACATTCTCAACCTGGTCTATCTCTGTGAGCACTTCGGGCTGCCCGAGGTCTCCAAATACTGGGAGCAGGTCGTGACCATGAATGACTATCAGAAGCGCCGCTTCGTAGATCGCATGGTCTCCACGCTTTTCAACACCGTATCGGGCAAGAAAATCGCGATTCTCGGGTTTGCCTTTAAAAAGGATACCAATGATACGCGTGAGTCACCGGCTATCGATGTCTGTCGCGACTTGCTGGAAGAGCAGGCGAATCTGGCCGTGTATGACCCGAAGGTGACCGCGGCGTCGATCCGCCAGGAGCTCGCTCTGGATGAGGGTGATAGCGCCGTCGATATTTGCGAGGACCCCTATGAAGCCGTAAAGGGCGCCCATGCTGTGGCGATCCTGACCGAGTGGGATGCCTTTAAGGAACTGGACTGGGAGCGCATTTACAAGGACATGCTCAAGCCCGCCTTTGTCTTCGATGGCCGTAATATCCTGAACCTTGCCGAGCTGCGTAAAATCGGCTTCGAGGCACATGGGATCGGCCAGGGGGGCAGCCGCTAGGTGCGTGAGCGCGCGGGGCTCTGCCCCTCTTGCCCACAAGGCTCGCTGCCACTGATAACGGAAACAGAACCCCAACCCCACCATCCGCTCTTTTACGGGTGTTTGGCAGGCTAACGAGAGGTTTGTAAAGGCTTGAACCCGGGCGCGTGTTGCCCATGCTCAACGCTTTATTCCGGTGGCTGGTTTACGGCCGGCTCCGGTTAATTTTGCTATGACTGGCCAGGAGTTGTTAGACCATTTTAAAGAAACCCCGGTGCTGGTGGTGGGCGATTTGATGCTCGACCACTACCTGTGGGGAGACGCTACCCGAATCTCGCCCGAGGCACCCGTCCCGGTTGTTGCGCAAGTGCGCGATACCTATACCGCCGGTGGGGCGGCTAATGTGGCGATGAATCTCGCCTCACTCGGAGCCCCGGTAGAGCTATTCGGCTGGATCGGCCGGGATACGCCTGGTGACGTGCTGACGGGGGTTCTCAGCAGTAACAATATCGCCTTCGACGCGCGCTGGCGCTCGGCGGAGAAGCCCACGATCGAGAAGACCCGCGTCATGGTGCGCCAGCAGCAGCTTTGCCGCATCGACCGCGAGGCGCATCGGGAGGTTTATGCTTTCGACAGCGACGAGTGCCTGTCTCTGCTGGAGAAGAAGATGGCTACCGCCAAGGCCGTCATCGTTTCGGACTATGCCAAGGGCGTTGTCACCGAGAAGCTGCTTTCGCGCCTCATTGAGTGCCGCGAGTCCACGGGTTGTTTGATCGCGGTTGATCCTAAGCCCAAGCGCAAGCTGAACGTGAAGGGCATGGACCTGATCACACCGAACCGGGACGAATCACTCCAGATGGCCGGTATCAGCATCGACCCCCACGAGCCCTTCCCGGAGGAAGAGGTCGTACGCGGTATTTCTGACAACTATGCCCCCCGCCACCTCGTGGTGACGCTGGGTGCGGACGGGATGCTCGTCTGCGATGAGGGTAAGGTTGCCCACCGCATCCCCACGGTGGCTCGCGAAGTTTTCGACGTGTCCGGTGCTGGCGACACTGTTATTTCCACTCTCACTCTTGCTCTGGCCGCGGGCGCTTCCGTCGAGGAGGCCGCCCACCTGGCCAACCGTGCCGCGGGTATCGCCATCGGTAAGCTCGGTACGGCTACTGTCACGCCCCAGGAGATTCTCGACTATGAAGGATAAGATCGCTCAAGGTCATGCTGAACTGGCCGAGGTCCTGGCCGCTTTCGCCAAGGAGCTGTCCGTGGTGGAGGCCACAGGCCGTGTCATCATTGATTGCCTGCGCAAGGGAGGAAAAATCCTCTCGGCCGGTAACGGTGGGAGTGCGGCAGACGCGCTGCACCTGGCCGAAGAGTTCTCGGGGCGCTACAAGGGGGATCGCCCCTCACTGCCGGGTCTGTGCCTGAGTGTGGACGCTACGGTCCTGACCTGTATCGCCAACGACTATGGCTTCGACGCAGTTTTCTCGCGTCAGATCGAGGGCTTAGGCCGTGCGGGTGATGTTTTTGTCGGCTTCACGACGAGTGGAAATTCCGCCAACCTGCTGACGGCGTTTGAGGCCTGCCGGGTACGCGGTGTGACGAGTATCCTCGTCACCGGTGGTGACGGGGGGAAGGCCCGGGAGCTTGTTGACCATGCGGTTATCGTACCCTCGCGCACCACAGCGCGTATTCAGGAGGTACATACCTTTATCCTCCACCAGTGGCTGGAGATGGTCGAGGCAGAGGACTGGACCTAGGCGCGATTGTGGACGATAACGCCGAGTAATCATGGGGGGCCAGATGCAGAAAGCTGAATACGGTGCGGTAGAAGCTTTTCGACGTCACTCGTCACGTACGGGGGGGAGTGCCCGCGTACGCTGGAGTCGTCATGAGTGGTGCACGGTTATCGGCTTATCTCTGCTGGTGGGCTTGGGGCCATGGATGCTCGGCAGTATGCGGCTCCTGCCGCAGTTGATTCTCTTCGGGATTAGCCTGCTTACCTTTATTCAATTATTTATTCCGTCGAACCCGCGTGACGAAGCTCCTCGCATGCATATGCGCTCTTTGCTGCGCTTTCCGCTTTTCTGGGTGGGGGGGCTATTGCTGGTATATATCATCATCCAGGGGCTGAACCCGGCGTACCGGGTGGAGTACAAGGATGTGGACCAATGGCAGCTTACGTCGTGGGCGTGGTCGATGGTGCCGGTTAACCATATCGACTGGCTACCCTCGGGGGTGAGTGCACCCTATGAACATGGCTCTGCCTGGCGCGCACTGGTAAACTGGGCGGCCGTCATCATGGGCATCTGGTCGGCCTGGGTCGGCCTGAAGCGCCGCTCCTGTGTGGAAGCGCTTTTCTGGGTCATTTGTATCAATGGGTCAGTGATAGCGCTGGTAGGGGTATTGCAGCAGATGACGGGGAGCGATACGCTGCTGTGGACGTTTGCTTCCAGTAACAAAAACTTTTTCGGCCCGTTCCACTACCGCAATCATGCCGGTGCGTACCTTTACCCGATTCTGACACTTTGTCTGGGGATGTTTTTCTATTACTCGAGGCGCGCCCGGAGGCGTATGCAGCGTTCCCATCCGGGGATCGTCTTTTTACTGCTCGGTTTGCTGATTGTTGTGGCTCAGACCATGAATGGCTCCCGGGGCGCGTTTTTGATGAGCGTCGGGGCGTTGTTGGTGTTCATTTTACTTTTTTTTGTGCGTATCCTGAGCTCCGGCAGCTTCCGTTCGATGATTGCTGGTATCGTGGTTCTTCTCTTGGTTTTGGCTACCGGAGGCTTTGCTGTCGTACGCTTTGGTGATCTTCCTGCGATTGAAAAACGTTTTGAATCCCTTCGGCTGAGCGATCGCTCCGGGCTGACGAAAGACGCCTCGGCCAATATGCGGGTGTTGATGAGTCAAGCGACCGCTGAAATGTATCTGGATCGGCCGGTCTGGGGTTGGGGGGCCGGGTCCTATCGTTGGGCGATTCGTCACTACCAGCTCATGGATAAGTACAGGCTGTTATGGGTTTCGCATAATCTCGACCCTGAGAATGGACTCCCCTATGCCAGAATCATCATCCATGGCCACAATGATATCCTTGAATTTGCCGCTGAGCTGGGCGCGGTCGGGGGCGGGCTGCTCGTGCTGATCATTCTGTTCTGGGGTGGGGCTGTACTGTATTATTGGCGTGCGCTGGAGTGTGAGCACCTGATGATCCTTTCTGGCGCAGGCCTGGCCTTGATCCATGCGACTTTTGAGTTTAACCTGAGTAATCCTTCGATATTACTGCTGGTCAGTACGGTGACGGCTGCCACGGTGACCTGGATGCGCCTGCACCCGCGTTTTCAGCCCAAAGAGGATGCTGCCTGATTCCCATTGATATGCTTTACGATCCCCAACGCCTGCTTTTGATTGCCGGACCCTGCTCGCTGGAGACAGAGGCCGTCACCTTCGGGGTGGCCGAGTGCTTGTCTGCTTTGGCTGCGCGGCACCCGGAGCTGAACATCATCTTCAAGGGCTCCTTTGATAAGGCCAACCGTACTTCTCTGGGCAGCGATCGTGGCCCCGGTATCGAGGAGGGGCTGGCTCGCCTGCAGAAGGTTAAAAACGAGACCGGCCTGCCGGTGACGACAGACTTTCATCTCCCGGAGCAGGCCGCTCCTGTGGGTGAGGTCTGCGATGTGCTCCAGGTCCCTGCCTTTCTCTGCCGCCAGACAGATCTGCTCGTGGCCGCTGCCAAGACCGGCCGCGTGGTCAATGTCAAGAAGGGGCAGTTCCTCTCTCCGACGGAGATGCGCTACGTGGTGGACAAGCTGGAAGGTGCCGAGGCTGCCGAGCTCTGGCAGACCGAGCGTGGCTCGACCTTTGGCTATCAGAATCTCGTGGTGGATATGCGGTCCTTTTCGATCATGAAGGGCTATGGGCATCCGACGGTCTTCGATGCGACGCACAGTGTGCAGCTCCCTGGAGCGGGTGGGGGTAAGACGACCGGGCAACGGGAGTTCGTACCGGCCTTGGCCCGCGCAGCCCTGGGGGCTGGCGCGGATGGCCTGTTTTTCGAGACCCACCCCGACCCCGACAGGGCTATTTCCGATGGCCCCAACCAGATACCTCTGGAGCAGTTTCCGGCCCTGGTTGAGGATTGCCTGCGGGTCTGGAGTGCTGTTCATCGTTGCTCATAAAGTCATTTGCCATGCCTGACCATTTCTCTTCAGCCCGTGATGTTTTCGAGCGCGACCAGCTTGCCTTGAGTGAGACGCTGGAGCGTATCCGCCCCGATTTTGACCGTTTCGTGGAGGAGTTGCTCAGCCTTCAAGGTAAGGTCGTCATGACGGGTATCGGCAAGTCCGGGATCGTGGCCCACAAGATAGCCGCGACCTTTGCCAGTACGGGCACCCCTGCTGTCTATATCAATGCAGGCGAGGCTCTCCATGGGGACTTGGGAGTGGTTTCTCCGGGCGATATCGTATTGATGATCTCCAACAGCGCCGAGACGGTCGAGATGGTCAAGATGCTGCCCTCGATCAAGCGTATCGGAGCGAAGGTGCTGGGGATTTTCGGCAAGACGAATACGCGCTTGGCCGAGCGTTGCGATGTGGTGCTGGATGCGTCCATCGAGCGTGAGGCCTGCCCGCTGAATCTGGCTCCGATGACCAGCGCGATGGTCGCTCTGGTGATCGGGGATGCGCTGGCGGTCGCGATGATGAATGCCCGTCATTTTCAGCCTGAGCAGTTCGCACTCTTTCACCCCGGCGGTACGCTGGGGCGCCGGCTTCTACTCACTGCAGCCGATGTCATGTTGACGGGCGATTCCGTGCCTGTGGTCGGACCAGACGTCGACTTTGAGGGACTGATTGCCGAGATGAACCGCCCAAATCTGGGAGCCGTCTTTGTCGCGGATGCGGAAGGGCACCTGCTGGGGATTATCACGGACGGAGACATCCGGCGCGCCATGCTGCCGGGAGGAGTCGGCCCTGCCCGGGCAGATCGCCTGATGACGGCCGGCCCCAAGACCGTGCTGCCCCAGACGGCAGTGGGGGAAATCATGGACCTGATGGAACGTCACAAGATATACGTGGTCCCTGTGGTAGACGAGGCGGGGCTGGTCAGTGGCATTCTGCGTATGCATGACTTGCTGAGTTGACGCATTGGGGTATGTTGGGGAAGTCTTTCAGCGCAGCCTTCTCCGCCCGGCTCAATATTATGCGTTTTCGATCCCTGTCTTGTCTGTTGCTCTTATCTGCTTCGTGGTTGTCCGCTACTGAAGCAGCGCAGGCATCACCGTCGCTGGTTATTGTTGAGGCTTCAGCGCCCGAGGAGTGGGAGAGTGATGCGGCAGCATTGATGGCCGATACGCTGGAAAAAATCTATCCAGGCAAGATCGAGCGTGTGTCTCGTGATGAGGCACCAGATGGCGGCCTGAAAATTTACCTGGGGCAGCCTCCGGAGGGGATTGAGACATGCGGCCTGGAGGGTGTGGACCCGGATGGTTTTGCCCTGATCGGTCCGCGTATCTGGCAGCCGCGAGTAGGACCGCGGCGGACGCCTTTTCGCGTAGCGCGCCGACCTCGTATGCATGAGCCGGAGTGGATTGCCGTTGTGGGTGCGAGTCCTTTGGGGACCTATTATGGCTCCGCCTGGCTGCTGAGGGAGCACTATGGTGTTCAGTGGCTTTTCCCGGGTGAGGATGGTCTCGATCTGCCCACGGTCGAGCCCCCCCTGCTGCCCCGCGATCGGGGCGTGATCGAGCCTTCGTTTATTCATCGGAGGTTGGGGCACGATCATGGGGAGCCATACAAGAGCTGGCGGTTGCTGAACGGTCTGAACAATCGTTTCCAGATCAACCACAACCTCCACAAATTGACCGAGCCGGAGGTTTTCGCCGCGCATCCTGAATGGCAATCCTATGCACGGGGTAAAAAACAAACGCGGGTGACGAGTACGGGCGTTCAGCCCAATCTCGTCTCGACTGGTTACAGGGAGTACATCGCGGATCGGGTGCGGGCGCACTGGGAAGGGCACCCCGATGACCCGGGCGTATCGCTCGGGATCACCGATAGCGTCAGCTTTGACGAGACGGAGCAGACGCGCGTTGTGGTCGAGCCCTTCACCTACTTTCGTAATCGCCCCAACTACAGTGATCTGGTTTTCGGGTTCACGAACGCTGTCGCCGTGCGGCTTTTTGAGGATGAAGAGTTTGGCGACCGTTTTGCGGATAAGTCTCTGAGCCAGTTGGCCTACTATTACGCCGAGGAGGTGCCGGATATCGAGCTCCACCCACAGATCATTCCCTGGCTGACCTCGGACCGGGCCCAATGGTTTGACCCGAATTACCGCAGCGAGGATGAGGCGTTGATCCGGCGCTGGAGCCGTATGGGGCTCAACATGATTGGCACCTGGGACTACTACGAGGGCATCCCCTTCTTTATCCCGCGATACTATCCGACGTTGATTGCCGAATCGATTAAGTATCTGCATGCGCATGACGGGCGGGGCTTTTTCGCCGAGGGCATCGCCAATCCGGGGATCGATGACCCCAAGTACTGGCTCGCGGCGCAGCTGCTTTGGGATGTCGATCAGGACCCCGAGCGGCTTCAGGAGGAGTTTTTCCAGCGCTGCTACAAGGCCTCTGCCGTACCGATGCGACGTTTTTTCGATCTGTGCGAGCAGGCCTGGATGGACCAGCCGCCGCCGGGCAGCTGGATCAAGTACTTCACCTCGCCTTCGCAGGCGGAGCTGTTCCCGCCTGAGTTGTGCAAGCGGATGCGGGCTTGCCTGGACGAGGCCATGAGCATGGCCGAAAGCGATTTAGTGCGCCGCAGGATCGAGCGGGTCTCCGCGAGCTTCAGGGTGGCAGAGGTTGCCTCTGAGCGCTATGAACAGTGGAAAACGCTGGCCGCTCAGGCCCATGTGTCCCCGGGCGAAAAGGCTGCGTTTGAGAAGGGCTTTGAGCCCCTTAATGCCGTGATCAAAGACAAATGGAAGCGCAGCATGGGCCTGTATTTTCTGCTCTACAGCGATCCCACCGACCGGGGAGCAGCGCCCCCGGAGGGGGCCACTAAAATCCTTGATGAAGATTTCGAGAGTTTGATGGTCCCGGATGGGCGGATTGTTGCATCTACTTATCCTGGCTATACCCTGGAAAATCAGGGGGAGCGTAAGTGGATGCTGAACATGCGCCATACGCAGGATTTACGGATCGAGCAGGCTTCGGGCTCCGCCTATGCGACGGGTGAGGGGCTGCGGATCGAGGGCGGCTCTTACTATCGCATGCTCACTGAGCTGGAGGTGACGCCGGGCACAGATCTGTATCTGCGTGCCTGGGTGCGCGGACGGGTAAGTGGGGAGACTCAGGTTTTCCTGCAGCTGGCGCTGCTGGATGCAGACGGTAAGATGTACAACGCGTGGAATATCGATGCCTTGTCACTGGGAGAGCACGATTGGCTGCCGCTTACGGTAAAGGCGCATGCCGGGCAGAACATCCCACGTGTGCAGGTCGGATTTATTATTATGAACCAGGCGCCGGGAGACTGGATTGACGTGGATGATATCGTGCTCTACCAAGGTCTACCTGAACCGAACTGATCCACTCGGCGGATCATTCAACTGGGCAGATGCGATGGCCAAGCGACTCTTCGATATAGCTGTTTCTGCACTGGCGCTGCTGATGCTTTCTCCGGTGCTGGTGGGGGTATGCCTGGTTTCGTGGTACAAGCTGGGGCGCCCGATACTTTTTCGCCAGCCCCGTCCTGGCCTGCACGGGAAGGTCTTTAACATCCTCAAGCTGCGGACCATGAGCGATGCACGTGGTCCTGATGGCGAGTTGCTGCCGGATGCCGAGCGGCTGGGCCGCTATGGGCGCTTCCTGCGCTCGACCAGTCTGGACGAGCTCCCCGAGCTGATCAATGTGCTCAAGGGCGACATGAGCCTGGTCGGCCCACGCCCGCTGCTGGTGCGCTATCTTGAGCGCTACAGTCCAGAGCAGGCGCGCCGCCATGAGGTGCGCCCCGGTTTGACCGGCTGGGCCCAGGTCAAGGGCCGCAATGCACTGTCCTGGCCGGAGCGGCTCAAGCTGGATGTGTGGTACGTGAACAACCGCAGCTGCTGGCTGGACCTGAAGATCCTTTTCCTGACGGTTCGCGCGGTTTTGCGGCGGGAGGGGATTTCCGCAGATGGCGAGGTAACCATGTCCGAGTTTATGGGTGAGCAGTAGTCGCCCGCCCGCTCCTAGTGCATAGGCCTGACATAGGCGGCTTTCTTTTCGGGGACGTTGACGTAATGGCGTCCGTGAAATAGCTGTTACGCATGGTGCAACAACAGGCAAGATGTCCCTGGGCCGAACACGGCGAGCTGGAGCGCGTTTATCACGACGAAGAGTGGGGCATGCCAGTGCACGACGACCGACGTCTGTTCGAGATGCTCAATCTGGAGGGGCAGCAGGCGGGGCTCAGCTGGTCCACGATCCTGAGTAAGCGAAAGTCTTTTAATGCGGCGTTCGCGGATTTCGATCCCGCCCGCCTGGTGGATTTTGATGAGGACCGCGTGAACGAGCTGATGCAGAACCCCGGCATCATCCGCCACCGGCTAAAGATTCAGGCTGTGATTCAAAACGCCCGTGCCTATACGGCACTCGTCGAGCGTCATGGCTCGCTGGACGCTTTCCTGTGGCGCTACGTGGAGGGCCAGCCCGTTATCAACGCATGGACGGAGATCAGTCAGCTGCCGGCCCGCTCAGCACTCTCCGATACCCTCTGCCGCGATTTGAAAAAGCTCGGGTTCAAGTTCGTGGGTTCAACGACCCTTTACGCCTTTATGCAGGGGGTGGGCATGGTCAACGACCACCTTGTCAGCTGCCCGTGCTATCGCCGTTGTATCGAGGCGGCGGGTTGATCGTCCAGTAAGCTCAGGTAGAACTCTGCGGCATCTCCGCCTGAATGGCTTCCGGGGGAGGGGCGAGCGTGAGGTCAGCAAGCTCCTGGATCAGCATATGCATGCCGGGATCAGCCTCGAAAACATCGCCAAAGGGCATGTTGCTGGAGATGCGTACAAAGAACTGCTCCTGCATCTGGTTCAGCCCGTACTTGAAGATGGTCTTGATCGGGTCGAGCCGGTCCCATTCGCCCACGACACGGTTGACGTAGATGGACTCGCCCACGGTGTGCCAGTAGTAGACGTAGGTGAGGTCGCTTCCGGCCTTGGGGTGGGTGTAGGTGCGGTATTCCGCAGGGAAAAGCTCCTCCTGGCCCGCCTGGAGATCGACGCCTTCCTCGGCATCCATGCGCTGCCAGCCATTTCTGACCCAGCAGATGTCGGGGGTGTGGGCCTCCACCAGTCGCACGGGCATCTGCTTCGGCTTCCAGTAGGCGACATAGACGCTGATCTGGCGGTCGCCCTGTGTATAGCGGCGGTAGATGGCCTCCTCGAAGTTGAGGATATCCTCGGTGCGTTCACGCATTTCCGGCGAGCTTGCCAGCTCCAGCTCTTCGCAGTCCCAGCCGGGCAGGTCATTGGAGATCAAATCGGCCAGCGGTTCCGTCAGCGTGATCTCGGGATGGTAGAAGTACTCCTGGCGGACGAGGATGCCCACCAGTGCTGCGCAGACGAGAGCTCCAAAGAAAAGAAGGGCTTTTTTCATGAAAGCGAGGAAAGGGTTGAGTTAGGGGACAGGGGAAATACTCTAAGGTTCATTCGGTTTTTATCAAGCCTACTCCCACCCATGAGCTGCGAGCGTATTTACCTGTCCCCACCGGCGATGTCTGAGGCGGACCTGGCCGCTTTGACCGAGGCCTTTCAGAGTAACTGGATCGCCCCTGTCGGCCCTGCGTTGGGAGCCTTTGAGGCCGAAATGTGCCGTCAGACGGGCGCGGCTCACGCGGTCGCTCTTGCTTCGGGGACGGCTGCCCTGCATCTGGCCCTCAAAGAGTCCGGTGTGGGTCCCGGAGATCAGGTGTTTTGCTCGACCCTCAGTTTTGCGGCTTCTGCGAATGCCATTGCGTACTGTGGGGCTGAGCCGGTTTTTATCGATTCGGAGGCCAGCACCTGGAACATGGACCCCGCCCGTCTGGAGGAAGCGCTTGAAGCGGCGGCCAAGACGGGGAAGCTGCCTGCTGCGGTCGAGGTGGTGCAGGCTTATGGCCAGTGCGCGGACATGGATGCTATTTCGGCGTTGTGCGAAAAACATGGAGTTGTGCTGATCGAGGATGCCGCCGAAGCCCTCGGTGCGACCTACAAGGGGAGGGCCGCTGGTACCTTTGGGCGAGCCTCGGTCATGTCTTTCAACGGCAACAAAATCATCACCTGTTCAGGGGGCGGGATGCTGTTGACCGACGAGTCCGCACTGGCTGACCGGGTGCGCTACCTGTCGACGCAGGCGCGCGAGCCCGGTCGTGCATACCTGCACCTGGAGGTCGGCTATAATTATCGCCTGAGCAATCTGCTGGCGGCACTTGGGCTTTCACAGTTGAAAAGCCTCCCCGAAAAAGTCGCGCAGCGACGTGCGGTCTTTGAGCGGTATGGGGAGCGTCTGGGCGCACTGCCCGGGGTGACACTGATGCCTGAAACGCCAGGGGGCGAGGGCACGCGTTGGCTCAGTTCGCTGCTCATTGATGAGCAGGAGGCAGGGATCTCCAGCTCCGAGCTGCTTGACGCACTCGAAGCCGAGAAGATTGAAGCCCGGCCGTTGTGGCGTCCCTTGCATACGCAGCCCTGCTTTGCCCACTGCCGTGTTTACGGTGGAGCTGTGGCCGAGGGCTTGGCGGCGCGGGGGCTGAGCCTGCCCAGCCAGCTAAGTGAAGCGCAGCAAGAGCGTGTTTGCGCCTGCGTGGAAAAGGCGTTCGCTCAGAAGCGATAGGGGAACGCACCGCCGGTCGAAAGTAGGCCGCGATGGCGCGGTTGCTTGCGACGCTTGAGCAGCTCTTTGGGCTTGAGGTACTTGAGTCGCCAGATCACGGCGATTGCGAAGCAGACGGTCACCAGCATGATCAGGATCGCCATCCAGTCCCCCGCGAGGCTGAGCAGGATGGCCAGTGCCCCGAGGACGAGGTTGATGTAGTACAGGCGCATGACAGCGGCCCGTTGACCACCACCAAAGACCTTGCGCACGCGGTGGTGCATGTGGTCCTTGTCCGGGTAAAACACCGGTCGCCCTTTAAGGAAGCGGCGAGTCATCGACAAAAGCGTATCAAAAACGGGCAGGCCCACGGCAATGATGGGCACCATATACATGAAGTGGTTGTGGCCCAACGTACTGACATTCAAGGAATAGCAGGCGATGACATACCCCAGGAAAAGACTTCCAGTGTCCCCCATAAAGACTTTAGCCGGGTGAGTGTTGAGGACGAGAAAGCCCAGGACTGTGCCGGTGATACTGAAGAGGAAGATCAGGTCGATTGCGCCGCCCAGCAAGGTGTAGCAAATCGTCAAGGCCAGTAGCGAAATCAGGAAAATGCCTCCGGCCAGCCCGTCCATCCCGTCAATGAGGTTCACGGCATTGATGACGCCGATGAGCCATAGGAACGTCACGGGGATAGACGCCATATTTGCGTAACCGTCGAGAATGCCGAAATTAAGCTGCAGCCGGTAGCCGGCCAGAATGAGATAGACGGCGATCAGGCACTGGGCGACGAGCTTTTGCCGGAAGCTGATGCCCTTGAAGTCGTCCACCAGCCCCGTGACGGCGATGACAACGCCGCCTGTCAGGAAGTAGATGTTGGGCATCTGCAGGCCGCCGAGCTCCTGCGGCCAGATCTGACGCACGAGCGAGAAGTACAACAGGCTCCCCATCAACCCAGCGAAAAGCCCGAGCCCGCCGATGCGCGGGATGGGCTTGCTGTGAATCTTTCGGTGGTCGGGCTTATCGATCAGCCCGAGACGTTCGGCGTAGCGGCAAAGGATGAGAGTTGTCACCAGCGTCAGCACGAATCCAACGGCCAGCCCGCCGAACATAATCAGAAAGTCATAGTAGTTGCTGGACATAGAAAGAGGGTGAGCAGAGTGGCAGACGCTACCCGCTGAGCCTGTTGCGGTCAAGCCGGATGAGGCTGGCCGGGGGCGCCTTTGGGCTTGTTTCCAGGCATGGCATAATCTAAACCATAAAGGTTCTAGTTGCTCGGTATACTTCCTTAATACGCTCTCACTGTATGGCCAAAAAAATTAACCGCGAAGGGCTTCTTTACGCTGCACTGATTATCTTTCTTTGCATCGCCAGCTTCTATTTCGCTAACGAAATTCGCTGGGAATTTCAGATGCCTGACCGCTATCAGGTCATGCGAGTGGAGATTATGCTGTGGCTGATCCCTCTGGAAGTTGTTGTGCTGTATGCCTTTGGACAGTTTGAGGTGACAGCGGCGCGCTTTCGAAGTTATGACTTTTTCCAGCTGCTGCTAGCCCTTGGCCTGACGACGCTGTTCCTGTTGTACCTCTGGTATGTCTTTGACGGTAAGGACTGCCCCTCGCGTGGAGTTATCTTGATCAACTTCATGTTAACGCTGTTGGCGCTGACACTTTTTCGCGGCCTGCTGCAGTATGTGCGGGGTGAGGCGCTGGGTATTGATGAGCGTTCCGGCTTTCGTAACAATCGTGTGGCGATCTATGGCGCGGGCTTTATCTGCAACACGCTCATCCAGGAACTGCAGACCAAACGCGGGTTTGGCATGCAGCCGGTAGCTATCCTGGACGACAATCCGGCGGTCATCGGGCACAAGTATCATGGGCTGCGTGTCTTTGGCGGGATCGATACCCTCAGCCGTGCGGTCGCCCGCTACGATCTGGACCGCATCATTATTGCCCAGCCGGACATCTCCCCTGCCATGATCCGGGACGTGCTTCTGATGACGAGGCGTGAACGCCTGGACGTCCTGATTGTACCTTCTCCTCAGGAGCTGCTCTACGGTCAGGTCCGTGCCGATCAGTTGCGCCCGGTCGAGCTGGAGGATTTCCTTGGCCGCAGCAGCCTGGAGACCAATGCGATCGAGATCCATCAATTGATCTCCCAGAGTGTGGTCATGGTGACGGGAGCTGGCGGTAGTATCGGCGGCGAGCTGAGCCGCCAGATTGCCGCTAAGAATCCATCCCGTATCCTACTGGTTGAGCAGTCGGAGGCCGCGCTTTTTGTGATTGAGCAGGAGCTGCGCTCAGAGGGGTTTGGGGCCATCGTGCTGCCGTTGCTGGCTGATATTAACGACACGGAGCGGATGGACTTCATCCTCGATCGCTATCGGCCCACGATCATTTTCCACTCCGCGGCTCACAAGCATGTGCCCATGATCGAGCTGCAGCCCGGAGAGGCGATCAAGAACAATACCCTGGCCACGGCCCAGTTTGCCCGTCTGGCGAGCAAGTATCAGTGCCAGCGCTTTGTTTTCATCTCCTCGGACAAGGCCATTAACCCGACCAGCGCAATGGGTGCCTCCAAGCGCCTGGCCGAGCTGTTCTTGCAGGCATTTCAGGGGGAGCCCGGTAATAAAACGGTCTTCATGGCCGTGCGTTTCGGGAACGTGCTCGGGTCCTCGGGCTCAGTGGTTCCGATCTTTAAGAAGCAGATTCGCGAAGGCGGGCCGGTTACCGTTACTCACCCGGATGTGACCCGCTATTTCATGTCCATCCCCGAGGCGGTGGGCTTAGTCCTGCAGACGGCTGTTCTCGGCGATGGTGGCGATATCTTTGTGCTCGATATGGGCCAGCCGATTAAGGTGGTGGACGTGGCTCGCCAACTGGTTGAGCTGAGTGGCTTCAAGCCTGGCGTGGACATTGAGATCCGATTCGTGGGGCTGCGCCCCGGCGAAAAGCTCTTCGAGGAGCTTCAACACAAGGGTGAGGAGTACGTCGCGACGGCCCATCCGCGGGTGAAGCGCTTTATCTCCAGCCCCTGCGATCTGGCTGAGCTGGAGAGCAACCTGAAGGATCTGGTGGAAAAGGTGGAGCAGTACGACCGCAACCAGCTCAAGCAAATGCTGCAACACATCGTGCCCGAGTACACGCCGTATCTGGACTGAAACGAAAGTGCTCTAGATCCCGCTCGGACCTGTCAGGCGCTTAATAGTCCTTTTCGTAGATGATGCCGTTGGCGTCCTCAAAGGTGAGCAGGCCCAGATCACGGTCATGCCCGATCCAGAGAATGACGGGGGCCTGGCTGACCTGGTCGCCGATGTGGTAGTTCACACCCTCGATCGTCATGCGGCTCCCACGTATCACATTGGGGCGCAGTTGCTCGATCCAGGCGGTGACAGCAGGATTGGGCTGCCCCGGGCCGCTTTGCGGGTCTGCCAGTGTCGGCGAATCAGGAATGTCTGCGGTGTCAGATGATGCGGGCGTTGAGGGTTGAACATCATCAGGGAGCAGAGGTCCTCGATTCCAGTCGCCAACTGTTCCGTCGGTGGACGGTTGGGGGTCCTCGACAGAGCCGATGGCTGAGGGGCCGTTGTTCGCATCCTCCGGGGTGTTTGATTCCCACTCGACAAACTCAGACGCGTTCTCTGTGCCGCCCAGGAGCTTCATAAAGGCGAAAGCCACCCCGGCGATAGCGATCAGGATGATGAGAAAGGTCAGCATGACGGGCAGAATGCCCTTACTGGACTTGGTCTTGACGGGTTTGACCTCCAGGTCGCTATCGGTGAGTCCTTCCGGGGGAGTGAAGGGCGGAGGTGGCGGTGTGCCGGCACTTGTTTTGGGGCCAATGACGGGGGGCAGAGGCGGCGGGGCGTCCTCTGGTGGCCGCTGAGTGCTGGTCGGCGGCGGTGAAAGTTTCGAGTCTGATGGGGCTACGGGCGGCGGTGTCGCAGCCGGTGGAGGTGAAATATCCTTAATGGATGCGGACGGCGGTGGAGGAGTCTGTTTCGGCTCATCCTGTTTGTCGTCGGTCTTCAGGCGTGGCTTGATGGTGGGCTGCTTGGGGGCCGGCGGCGGTGGGACGAGCGGGTCAACGGCGGCTGGTGGCGGACTGGATGGCTCCTGTTGCTCACGCTTGGGGGACAGCTTCATCCGCGGTGCAGATGGCGGGCCGTCCTCACGCTTTACGGGCGGAGGAGGGGCTGCTTCTTCCTTGCGGGGCGTGGAGCCGCGCTTGAGCGAGAGCTTTTTCTTAGCGCTGGAACCGTTTTCGGTATTCGAGTCCTGACTCATCAACAAATTCGATTTCGTTGTTCTTGATTGCTTTGATCCGCAAGCGGGATTGAGGGTCCACGACAGAGCCGATAAAGAAGACCTGATTATTCATCAGCACGCGGCTTTGCTTGCCGGCGACTTTGACCCCGGTGATGCGGGATGCGTTTAAAAAGGCGACAATGGCGGGATCCCCTGTCTGCTCGTCCGCCTCAGTCTGGGCGGCCTCCTCCTCGACGTCAGCCGTGCCTGCGACTGAGACCGGCTGATCCGGCATGGCAAAGGCGATCGGTGCGGGCTCCTCGGAGACGGGTTGCGGAGCTGCGGTAACGGGCGTGGTAGCCGTAGGCTGAGGCTGGGCTGCCGGTGCAGGGCTTGCTGGCGGAGTTTTGTCACTACTAGGAGACACGCTGTCTGCTGCTTCGTTGACGGCTACGGCAGTGTCTGGAGCGGATGTTTCCGCTGGCGGGGTGGGGGCTGGGGCCTGCTCAGCGGCCGGGGGTGCCGGAGCCTCGGTGGGGGCGTCCTCCGGAATCTTAAAAGCGATGGCGGTCTCGGTGCCCTCGGCCGCTGCCGCATCTGGAGTCGTTTCGGTCGCCGCCACGGATGGTCTCTCGGCTTGGGTGGGTACGCTTCCTTTGTCAGCGGCTTGCTCGGTTCTTGGATCGGCCAGCTTGATGTGGACGGCGACCTCGGAGGGCAGGGGAGCTTCCGGTACGGGCTCGGGGTCGATGAGCGTGAGCAGGAAAATAACGGTGGAGGTGGTACCGGCGATGACGAGCGTCAGCGCGACGATCCGGCGTGTCCACCGGAACGAGCGGGTGGCGGCCGGGTTCCCGGGGCGCGGCCCGATGCCGACGGGAGCGGGCCGCTTTTCACCTTGCCCGGCGGATTCACGATCGCGCTGGGCCTTTTTGAGGGCGTCATTGATCAGGCTCATGCGTGTTCGAGGCGTTTAAGTTCTTTGACGGCGCGCCGGACGTCCCACCAGTTGACGTCGTCGGCATTGCGGATGTAGGCGGAGAGGAGGGCCTTGTCGCAAAGGTTGTTAATCATCCGTGGGGTGCCGCGGCTGGCGCGGTAGACCTTGCGCAGGGCACGCGGGGTGAAGCGGGGGCGTCCGTTGGCACCGGCCAGGGAGAGGCGGTGCTGGACGTAGGCCTCGGTCTGCTGCCGGTCCAGCGGGTGCAGATCGTAGTAGACCAGGACGCGCTGCCGCAGCTGCCGCAGGCGCTTCTCGCGCAGCTTCACCTTCAGCTCAGGCTGGCCCATAAGGATGATCTGGAGCAGCTTCTGCTCGTCGGTTTCGAGATTGGAGAGCAGGCGGACCTGCTCCATGACCTCGAAGGAAAGATTCTGCGCCTCGTCGATGATCATGACGATCTCCTTACCGGCGTGAATGCGCTTGAGCAGGGCCTCGTTGAGGCGGCCGGTGCGGTCGGCATGGGTGTGCTCGTCGACGGGCTCGCCCAGCTCGCGGAGGATGGCCAGGACGAGCTGCTCCTCGTCCACGCGGGGGTTGAGGATGAGCACGGACTCGTAGCGCTCGTCATCCAGCTCGTTGAGCAGGGCGCGGCAGAGTGTGGATTTCCCGCAGCCGACCTCCCCGGTGAGCACGATAAACCCCTTGCGCTCGGTGATCCCGTAGCGCAGGTGGGAGAGGGCCTCCTGGTGGGTCGGACTCAGAAAGAGAAACTTCGGGTCCGGCGTCACGTTGAAGGGCATCGCCTCAAAACCATAAAATTGCTGGTACATGGTTGGGGCTGGTTGCAGATATGCGCGCCGTTTAAGCGATTTGAATTGAAGACGTTAGGGAAAGGGCCCAAGTTTGGCCAGTATTTTCGGCTTTAGATCCGGTAAGGGATATGTAAAAGCTGACCCGTAAAGCTTTGGTCTTTACCGAAGCGCTCATCTGTGTTACTTCTTACGCGAATAAGCAATGCGACTTTCTCCCCAATTCATGCACAAGTTCGTGGCCGGAGCACTGGCTACCGGGCTGGTTGTGGTCGTAGCAGTCTTTTCCTTGCTGCTGCTGCGGACCTGGCGGGAGTACTCGGTCTACCAGACGCGTGAGGCTGCGCTCGAGCAGAGCATGGTGCGTGCGCAGGCTGACCGCGGCTATAAGCAGGCTTATCTCAACAAGTTGTTAACGGATCCCGCCTTTTTCGAGCGTGTCGCCCGCGAGCGCCTCGGCTACTCGCGTGAGGACGAGATGATCATTCGATTCGAGGAGGACTGACTTTTAGCAGGCGCGCGATTTTACCCCTGGAGCGTATCGCAGACATACCGATATATTAGCAAAAGCATAGGGCAATCCGTTGAAAAAACCTGCTTTCGCGTGTATTCTGGGGCGTTTTACCCCCATTCACCGGTATGACTGATACCCAACACGGTCGTTGCCATGATTACACATAAGCTTCCTTTTGGTAACTTCACGATCCATGACCGCTATATGATCGGCGAGTTCATGGAAGGCGTGAATTTTGACCTGCCGATGCTGGACACCCTTACATCTATCGCGCAGGAGCACTTTACCCGACCTTTCGGCTACGTCGCCAACCGCATCCACAGCTACTCCATCGACCCCAAACTCTACCGGGAGCTCGATCGGGTGCCGCTGATGCAAGCGATGGCCATCGTCACCTATCGCACGGCCACCTGGCAGGCGCTGCAGGTCGAGCGTGGCTTTATGCCCAAGATGCCCGTCGGGGTCTTCTTTGATCTGACTGCGGCCTTGAGCTGGGTGGAGACCGCCCTCGATAAGCAGCCCAGCCCGCCCCAGTCTCGCACCCAGCGACAGTAGCGGTTGCTTGCGGTTTAACTTTCCAACACGCAAATCCCGGCGCTCATAAACGCTATTAATGGGGCTTAGGCCCTTAGATTGCTGGTCCAGCCCGACCTTTTTCGTTGCCCTGAGGGCGGGCTGTGCTTACACACGGCGGCATGTCTGATCATGCTGCGTTACGGGAATCCTTTAAAGCTGCCGGGCAGGAACAAGTGTTCCGCTTCTGGGATAAGCTCTCCGCTGAGGAGCAAGATGCGCTCTGCGCGCAGGCCGAGCAAATCGACCTGAAGGAAATTGACCGGCTGGTGGCCGATCTGGTCTTTGGTAAGGGCGCACAAGGCATTGACCTGAGCGACCTCGAACCGGCTCCGTACACGCCGCTGCCGACCAATGGTGGCGATGCCGCCGAGTGGGCCGAGGCCAGGGCATTGGGTGAAAAGGCCCTCAAGGACGGTCGAGTGGCCGCTTTTGTGGTGGCCGGTGGCCAGGGCACACGCCTGGGCTACGATGGCCCGAAGGGCACCTACCCGGTGACTCCCGTTCGCAAGCATGCGCTTTTCCAGGTCTTTGCTGAAAAGATCCTCGCCGCAGGCCGCCGCTACGGTAAGCCGGTGCCGTGGTTCATCATGACGAGCCACATCAACCACGCTGCCACGGTGAAGTTTTTCGAGCAGCACGCCTTTTTTGGTCTGGAGGAGGAGCACGTGCACTTCTTCCAGCAGGGGCTGATGCCCGCCGTCGGCTATGATGGCAAGATCCTCCTGGAAGGCCCCGGTAAGATCGCCATGAGCCCGGACGGGCACGGCGGCTCGCTGCGTGCGCTGGTCCGCAGTGGTGCACTCGCCACCATGGAAAAGATGGGCATCGACACCCTCAGCTATTTCCAGGTGGACAATCCGCTGGTCAAGTGTGTGGACCCGGCCTTCATCGGCTTCCACCTCAAGGGGCAGTCCGAGATGTCCTCCAAGATGCTCCCCAAGGCCCACGCCAAGGAAAAGGTCGGCCACTTCTGCGTGCAGCGCGGCAGCACCGTTGTTATCGAGTACAGTGATATGCCGGATGAGCTGGCCGAAGCCCGCGACGACAAGGGGCAGTTGCAGTTCCTTGGTGGCAGCATCGCCATCCACATCCTCAGCCGCGAATTTATCGCCCGCATGGGTGGGAATAACCCCGACGCCAGCCTGCCGTTTCACCGCGCTGATAAGAAGATTCCCGTTGTCACCTCTGAGGGACACGTGGCGAAGCCCGACGCTCCCAATGGCGTGAAGTTCGAGATGTTCGTCTTTGACGCGCTGCCCTTTGCGCAGAATCCGGTCATCATCG
Source organism: Ruficoccus sp. ZRK36 (assembly GCF_019603315.1). NCBI lineage: Bacteria > Pseudomonadati > Verrucomicrobiota > Opitutia > Puniceicoccales > Cerasicoccaceae > Ruficoccus > Ruficoccus sp. ZRK36. The sequence continues at coordinate 808,707 of NZ_CP080649.1, read as the reverse complement.
AGACGGCCCGTGCGGATGACTTCAGCCCGGTCAAGAATGCCGAAGGCGACGACTCCCCCAAGACCTGCCGTGACGACCAGCTGCGCGAGTACGCACGCTGGCTGACAGCGGCCGGGACACCCGTGGAGCACGATGACACGGGCCTGCCTACGGTTTGCTTCGAGGTCAGCCCGCTTTTTGCCGACAGCGAAGCCACCTTCGTCGAGGCCTGGAGCAAGCTCGAGAACCCGCCCGCCATCGTCGAGGGGCTTGTCATCGAGTAAGGCCGGACTGTCTTTTTCTCGCGCCCGCCCGCAGTGGACGGACGCCCAATACTTTATAATCCCTGATTTAACCGAACATGAGCACACTGGAAACTGTCAAGCAGGCTGGCGAAGCCGGTAAACTGCTGCCCTCAAGCGTTGAAAACATTACCGCCTGGCTGGAAGGCGGCTTCTTGCCGGAGTGGGCCGTCTCGGCCATCGATGAGCTGGTCGCCCAAGAGGCCTGGGACGAGCTGAACAACCGCTTCTACCAGATGATCAAGTTCGGGACCGGTGGCATGCGCACGCGCACCATCGGCGAGATCACCCCCAAGGCCGAGCAGGGCACGCCGACTGAGCAGGGCGCTCCCGAGCACCCGGCGGTGGGCTCGAACATGCTCAATGATTTTAACCTCATCCGCGCCACCATCGGCCTCTTCCGCCACTGCGAGAGCTACCTGGCGGAGATCGAGCAGTTCGAGACGCCCAAGCTCGTCATTGGGCACGATGTGCGCCACTACTCGCGGCACTTCTGCGAGCTGGCCGCCTCGACCTGGACGAAGCTTGGCGGCCTGGCCATGATCTTTGACGGCCCCCGCGCCACCCCGCATCTGAGCTTTTCGGTGCGCTACCTCAAGGCCACCGCTGGTGTCGTGATCACCGCGAGCCATAACCCGCCGCACGACAACGGCTTCAAGGCCTACTTCTGCGACGGAGCCCAGGTCGTCAGCCCGCACGCCGAGGCCATTATCGATGCCTTCAAGGCTGTGGATGCCGCCGAGCTGCCCGCCTTTTTGGAGAAGGACCTCTCCGGTGTCGTCACGCTGCCCGAGTCAGTCGACGAGGCCTACTACGAAGCGCTGGAAGACAACGTGCTCGACCCGGAAGTTTTCGAGAAAGCGACCCCGAAGTTCGTCTTTACGCCCAACCACGGCACCGGTGCGATCAGCGCCATGCCCCTGATGGAGACCTTTGGCGTGGAGGTCCACCCGGTCGAGGCCCAGATGGTGCAGGATGGGCGCTTCCCGACCGTCAAGTCCCCCAACCCCGAGGTCAAGAGCGCCTTTGACGAGGCTCTCAAGCTGGCCGAAGAGGTGCAGGCGGATGCGGTTATCGCTACCGACCCGGACGCTGACCGCCTCGGCGTCGGTGCACGCGACAAGAACGGGGAGATGATTCTCTACACCGGTAACCAGCTCGGCTCCTGCCTGGCCGAATACCGCGTGTCCAAGCTCAAGGAAATCGGCATCGTGCCGCTGGAGGGCAGCGATAACGCCGCCCTGATCAAGACTTTTGTCACCACTCCGTTACAAGAGGCTATCGCCGATGCCCACGGCCTGAAGTGCATTAATACCCTGACCGGCTTCAAGTGGATCGGGGAGAAGCTCAAGCACTACGAGGAGGACCTGGAGGACCGTCTGTTCGAAGAGGAGGGGCTGGCCATCAACTACGATGAGACCGACCTGTCCACCCGTGTCAGCCTGCTACTCGATTACAGCACCTACTACGTCTTCGGGGGCGAGGAGAGCTACGGCTATCTGGCCAGCGACCGTGTGCGCGACAAGGACGCCACTGGCGCGATCCTGATGTTCAGCGAGCTGATGGCCTACCTCAAGGGGCAGGGCCTCACGCTGGGTGAGTATCTGGACGGCCTCTACCTCAAGTACGGCTACTACGCCGAGAGCCTCTTGAACCTGTACTTCGAGGGCGCCGCAGGCTCCCAGAAGATCCGTAATATCATCGACAGCTACCGTACGAATCCGCCCAAGGAAATCGCCGGGGCCAAGGTAGTGAAGCTGATCGACTTCGGGCGCGATGACATCGATGACGCCGACGCCAAGGCCATCCCGAAGGAAGACTTCTACTTCGTCGAGCTGGACAACGGCTACCGCTACGCGGTCCGCGGTTCCGGCACAGAGCCGAAGATCAAGTTCTACTGCTTCGCTCGCGAGGACGTTGAGTCGGCTGAAGCACTGAACGGTGTGAAGGCCGCTACCGGCGAGAAAGTCGCTGCCATGAAGGAAGCTCTCGAAGCTGACGCCCGCGCCCGCGCCGAAGCGTAAACAGCAGCGGGGGTTTATGGGCTTACGCAGCTCATACCTGCGGCGGAGTACCTCCGCTGGCATTGATGGGGCTCCGCCCCATCGCTCACTCCGTTCGCTGCCCCGACTCCTTTGGGCAACGAATGTTTCCCCACATGGGGCAGTCTATTTTGATGCTTTGCTCAGTGATTACCCAAACCAGCGACGCTGGTTTGGGTAATCACTGATACGATGCGCAGCATCGAAAGTGCAGGCTTTGCCTGCCGTAGGTGTGGGCTGCGTAAGCCCACAAATTTGCTCTGTCTATGCCTTGGCGTAGGAGCAGCAGTAGTCGGCGCCGTCACCGCTGATCTTCAGGGAAAAGCTGGAGTTGGCGGGGACGTCGTAGGACTGGCCCACGGTGAAGGTCTGCCATTCGGACTGGCCGGGGAGGAGGACGGTCATTTCGCCGCCGAGCACTTCCATGATCTCGGCCGCGCCGGTGTCAAAGGTGTATTCGCCGGGCATCATGTAGCCGAGCGTCTTACGCGTACCATCGGCAAAGAGCACGTTGCGGCTGACGACCTTGCCGCCAAAGTAGACATTGGCCTCGCGGACCACGGTGACATTGGAGAATTCGGACATAAGTTAGCCGGTATGTCTGCTTGCCAGCCAAAGTCAAGGTACCTGTGTGTCATCGAGCGAAATACACGATGCGAAGATCATAGAGCATTCGTCTGCTTGACTTTGGGGTATGAGAACTGCTTACTGACTGCCATGAAACCGGTTATTCTCCTCAGTCTTTGTGCAGCCTGTTTGTTAGGGGCCGGTTGCAGTTCCTATCATGACGATGTGGGTAACGACCCCATCAGCTCGACCCTCACCGGTAACCCTGATGAGGCCTCGACCTACACTGATCGTGTAAAGGCAGCCAATCAAAAGCGCACGTCCGAAGCTGCGGAAAATCCGATGCTCAAAGAGGGGTACTCCTCTGGTACGAATTTCGATAGCCCGGCCTACAATCCTTCCCAGCGCTACCAGTAGCCCATCCGGGCCGATCGTGTTTTAGGGCTCTTCTTGTGAGGAGCTACCCGAGTGCTTTTGCTTATTTGTCCTGCTTGGCGGTTTCGTCTTCGAGCAGGCTGCGGATGGTCTTGGTTAGATCCGTCAGCGAGTAGGGCTTCATGATCACACTGGAGCGTTTGAGCATTTCCATGCGCTCGGGGGAGACCGTGCGGCTAAAGCCGGTCATGATGACGGCCGGGAAGTCCGGGCGCACGGTGCGGATCTTTTCAATCAGCTCCAGGCCGGTCAGGTTGGGCATCACCTGGTCCGTCACGAGGATGTCGAAATCATCGGGGGCGCTCAGGAAGGCCTTCTCCGCTTCCGGGCTTTCCGAGAAAATCGTCACATCGTAGCCGAGGAACGTCAGGTGGCGCTGCATCACGTTGATGATTTCCCGCTCATCATCGACGAGGAGGATGCGCTCGGAGCCGCCCTGCGGCTTTTCTTCGACCTCGGGCAGTTGATCCTCGGCAGGCCCTTCCTTGATGCAGGGGAAATACAGCTGGAAGGTCGTACCCTCGCCCAGCTCGCTTTGGACCGTGATGTCTCCCTGGTGGGAGGCCACAATACCATGGACGACAGAGAGCCCGAGTCCGGTGCCTTCACCGACGGGCTTGGTGGTAAAGAAAGGTTCGAAGATGCGGTTCAGGTGTTCCTTGGGGATGCCGGGGCCAGTGTCGGAGACTTTCAGGCACAGGCATGACCCGCCCGGAAACTTTGAGGGGCTGTCCGGGTTACTGTGGGGCACCTCGCAGTGGCTGAGGGAGACCTGCAGCTCTCCGCCTTTATCGCCCATGGCCTGAGAGGCGTTGGTGCACAGGTTGAAGATGATCTGGTGGAACTGGCTGGGGTCGGCCTTGATCTGGCCCAGCCCCTGTGGGATATCTTTGTTGATGATGATGGTCGTCGGGATGATCGAGCGCAGCATGTTCATGGCCTCGTTGGCCACCATGGCGGGGTCGATCGGAATCATGTTGCCGATGCTCTCACGGGAGAAGGTGAGGATCTGTTCAACCAGGGCGCGGGCCCGCTTGGTGGCGACCAGGACATGGCGTAAATCCTCGCGGGCGTTGTCATTGCCCTCGACGTGCCGCTGTGCGAGCTCCGTCCAGCCGCGGATGGCACCGAGCAGATTGTTGAAGTCATGGGCGATACCACCTGCGAGGGTGCCAATCGTTTCCATACGCTGGAGCTGAAGCACCTGCTTGTTCAACTCCTCACGTTTGATTTCGTTTTCCTTGAGCTCGGTGATGTCTTCCTTCGCACCGGCAAAGTGGGTGATGGCTCCGTTGCGGCCCTTAATGGGGAAGATGATCGCGCGCTCCCAGTAGTACTCCCCGTTCTTCTTCTTGTTCAGGAACTCACCCTGCCACTCGCGGCCATTGGTGATGGCTTTCCACATCTGCGAGTAGTGCTTGGGGTCCATGCGGTTGGACTTGAGCAGGCGGGGGTTTTCGCCCAGGGCTTCCTCCCGGCTGTAGCCGGTGATGCGGCAGAAGGTGTCGTTGACGTACTCGACATTGCCCTGTGGGTCCGTGACCACGACAGAGCTTGGGCTCTGGTTGATCAACCGCTGGAAGAGCCGCAGCCGCTCCTCGGAGCGCCAGCGCTCGTCGATATCCCAGACATTTCCGAGTACCTGAGTGAGGCGTCCTTCGTTGTCGTGCAGGGCCTGGGCGCGGAGTAAGACACGCCGCATGCTGCCATCCCCGCAGCGCATAAAGCATTCTTCCGTGATCTTCTGCTCCTGGCCACTGAGCAGGCGCTGGAAGCTGAACCGGATCTGGGAGCGTTCGTCCTCGGCCACGAGGTCATGCATGGACTCGAGCTGACCGAAGTCTTCACCCTGGGGGTAGCCGAAGAGCTTGTACCAGCTGTCCTCCAGGACGAGGCGTTTTTCCAGCACGTTATAATCCCACACCGCGAGATTACCCAGCTCGATGGCCATGGCCAGGCGCTGGCGGCTCTGCTCGATCGCCTGCTCGGTCGCTTTTCGCTCGGTGATATCCTGAAAGGCTCCACGCAGATATGTGCACTGGCCATTTTCCATCACAGCGATACCGAGGGAGCGCACCCAGATCAGGCGCCCACTTGAGTTGATGAAGGGGGACTCGAAGTCGAAAGGCTCTCCCGTCTCAATGGAATGCTCAACACTCTGGCGAACGATCTTATCGTAAGGCGGAGGAAAGAATTTCAGGGCCGAATCCATTTCCGGCACATAGTCGTCGGGGACACCGTGAATCTCCCGGGTGATGTCGGTCCAGGAGATGACATCGTTGATGACATCGATCTCCCAGCCGCCGACACGGGCGATCTCACCAGCAGCATGGAGGAGGGCCTCGCTGCGCTTGATTTTCTCCTCGGCCTCGACCGTTTCAGTGATGTCGCGCTGGATGACGATATAGTGCGTCAGTACGCCCTTCTCGCTGTAGACGGGGTCCAGGCGCAGCTCATTCCAGAAGACTCGGCCACTCTTGCGATGGCTTTTGAGGGTGGTGGTGGCACTGCTGCCGCGGGCCATGGTGTCGCGGATACGCTTGATGTCCTTTGCGCTGGCATCCTCGACCTGGAGAAAGAGGCTGTCCTGGCCGATGATTTCCTCCATCGTGTAGCCGGACATGCGCAAGAAGGCGGCATTGGCCCAGGTGATGGGGTTGGTTTGGCCGTCGTAGCGGCAAATAACTACACCATTGTTCGTGCACTGGAGGGCACGGTCCTGGAGGGCAAGCGTCTCCTGGTTGGCGACTTGCTCGCTGACATCGAGTAAACCACCGACGACGAGCCAGCGTTCGCCGAGGCGGAGCCGGTTAAGCGTGATGGAGTAGTGGATGGGCGTGCCGTCACGGTGCTGGTGGACCCAGCGAAAGGTTGGCTGGCTGGCGGCGGCCGCATCGTCATAGAGCCGCTGCGCAAGCTCAAGCGATGACCGGGAGTCCGGCTGCTGCGGAGGTGAAAACTCTCCCGGCGTCTTACCGACGATCTCTTCCTTGGAGTAGCCCCACTGGTCGCAGAGGGTCTGGTTGCAGTCCACGATCACACCCTTGCTGGTAAGCATGTAGCCCGTGGTGGAGTTCTCCCAAAGGGTCTGGTAGCGCAGTTGGCTTTCGCGCAGGGATTTCTGGGCGACGCGGATTTCCTGCCGGATATCCGCTTCGCGCATATTGCGCAGGATGACGCTGGGCAGGCGTTTAAGGTTCTCCTTCAGGACGATATCATTCACGCCCAGGCGCATGATGTCGGCCGTGGCCTCATCCCCGATGGCACCCGTGACGAGGATGAAGGGGCGCATCGGGTTATTCTCCAGTGCCAGGGAGAAGGCGTCCTCCATCGTCAGGCTGGGGAGATTGTGGTCGCACAGGATCAGGTCCCAGTCACGCTCGGACAGGGCCTGCTGCAGGCCAGAAAGCGTTTCGACCCGCTTCAGGTCTACCTCAAACTCCAACTCCCGCAGCGCCAGCTTGACCAGCAGGCTATCGTCTTCGGAGTCTTCGATATGAAGGATATCGAGCGCTTTGCTCATGTGAGAAGGGGGGAGTAGAATTAGAGAGAAAAAAGCGTCTACATCGTGCTGGGCGGGGGCTCGTTAATCAGGAGCCAGTACAGCCCGAGCTGGCGGATGGATTCGCTGAACTCTGCAAAGTTTATCGGCTTGCAGACGAAACTGTTAACCCCCAGGCGATAACCTTTGGTCAGGTCGGATTCTTCCTTTGACGAGGTAAAGATAACAACGGGCAGGGTGCAGGTCAGCTCTTCACGGCGGATGATCTCCAGCACTTCGAGGCCGTCGAGCATGGGCATCTTCAGGTCGAGCAAGACAAGCTGGGGCAGATCGTTCGGGTTGCGGTCCTGGTACTCACCCTTGGCTAAAAGGTAGTCGACTGCGTCCCTGCCATTGTGGACGACGTCTACCTCATTGATGACGCCGCACTTGTTGAGGGCTCGCAGCGTCAGCGCTTCGTCGTCCGGGTTGTCTTCTGCGAGTAGGATTTTTTTTACTTTCATGAAGGTCAATGGACGAGTTGGTCGAGGGTGAAGTAAAAGGTCGAGCCCAGACCCGGTTCGCTCTCGGCCCAAATCCGACCATTGTGACGATGAACGATTCTTTCGACGGTGGCCAGACCGATTCCGGACCCCTGATATTCTTTTTCACTGTGCATACGCTGGAAGGGGCGAAACAGCTTGTTTGCGTAAGCCATATCAAAGCCTGTTCCGTTGTCGCGGACGAAGAAAGCCTCCACCTCACTCTGCTCATCCTCGGGCGAGCGTGTGACGCACTGGCCGAACTCCACCCGTGGCTCGGGTGTCTTGGCCGAGTATTTCCACGCATTACCGAGGAGATTTTCGAGTACGTTGCGGATGAGTCGGCTATCACCCTCGGCTTGGAGACCGGGCTGGATGGTGACCTCGACTGGATGATTGGGGTCGGAGCGCCGCAGGTCTTCGATGACATCGTTGGCCATCTGCGAGAGATCCAGATTCGCGATCTTGAGTTGGCCCGTGGTCGAGCGCGAGAGGCTGAGCAGGCTGTCGATCAGCTCGGCCATACTGCCGGTGGCTCGGAAAATCCGGTTGATGTAATCGGTGGCAGTGGCGTCGAGGCTCTCGCCGTAGTCGTCCTTGAGGGCTTGGCTAAACCCGGCCATCGCCCGCAGCGGTGCCCGTAAGTCGTGCGAAACGGTGTAGGCGAAGCTTTCCAGCTCCCGGTTGGCCAGCTCGAGCTGAGCCGTGCGGCGGCGGACCTGGCTTTCCAGCTCGGCATTGAGCTTCTGGAGGGCCTCAGCGTTACGGCGCTCCTGGGTGACGTCCTGGTGGATACCGATAATGCCGATGGGGTCCCCGTTTTCGCCTTTGAGGGGACACTTTAAATAGCGGATGATGCGCTCTTCGCCGTCGAGGTCTTGCTTTTCATAGCCGGTGATGGTGACGCCGTTTTTAAGCACGCGTTGGTCATCTTCGATGTGTTTTCGGGCAATGTCGGGCGGGAATATACCACGGTCGCTCAGCTCGGGGATCGATAGCTTGTCGACGCCATAGCGCATGTAAAAGTAGCGGTTCGCGGTCAGGTAGTTACCATGTCCGTCTTTGAGAAACACGCATACGGGCACGTTATCCATGAGCGTGCGGTAGCGGCTTTCGCTGTAGGCGAGCTTTTCGATGATGCGCTTGCCTTCACGCCAACAGAGGAGGGCGCATATCAAAACAAGGAAAGCGACAGCCACCAGCGACGTGATGACCGCACTCCGGTAGGGGGCATCAAACTCTGCCATGTCTATCTTGAAGACCATGGCGGCGTCGAGCTGGGGGAGAGGAACAAGTGCGGCGAGAACTTTCTCCCCTCGATAGTCTACCGCTACGATGGTCCCGCTCTTACCCGTGAGTGCTTCCTGCATGGGCTCTGCCAGAGGTGCGTTGCGGTCCAAAACAACCGGGTCGTCCGGATCGTCTTGCAGGCTGTGGTAGATATACAGCTTGTCGCCCTGATAGTAGCCCAGGACGTATTCCCCTGTGCTGCGAAATGTACCGCTCTCAGCGATACTATTCGCGAAGTGGTTCAGGATGGTCTCGCGCTCGCTGTCTGTAAATACGTGTTCCGTGCTGGATTTTGTTTTCGTTGAATCATGCTGGTGGGTGGATGGGTGATGCTCATCCAGATGGATGTGCGTGATGTAATCCAGCAGGGCAGCTTTGTTTTGGGCGACCGAGAGCAGGTTTTGGCTAAACTGATCCAGTCGGGCCTTGTACAGCATCCAGATCGTCAGCCCGGCAATCCCGCAGGCCAGCGCTGACATGATGCCTATCGCCACTAGGACACGCTTATAATCCAAATCACGATTCCGCTTCGGGAACGGGGGCTCGGAGGCTGGGGGCATTCTCATAGCGTCATTAATATCGGATATAAGTCAAACGGCTGAATGCGTTTACCTATTTTTTGACTGGAGCACCCCTCACCCCCAATACAGAAAAAGCGCCCCAGTCCGAAGACGGGGGCGCCTGAAAAAATGCAGTGTGCAAAGGGCCTAGACGAGCATCAGAGCCGGGCTCTCCAGTATGGACTGCAGGGCCTGGAGGAACTCGGCACCGGTGGCCCCGTCGATCACGCGGTGGTCGCAGGACAGGCCGATCGCCATGCGCTGGCCGACGGCGAGGTTGCCGTCCTTGTCCACGACAGGCTTCTTGATCGTGGCCCCGACGGAGAGGATGGCGGCATTGGGCGGGTTGATGATGCCGTAGAAGCCGCTCGTGCCGTACATGCCGAGGTTTGTCACGGTAAAGGTCGAGCCGCTCATGTCCTGCGGGGTCAGCTTCTTGTTGCGGGACTTCTGGATCAGCTCCTTGGTGTCGATGCTGATCTGGCGCAGGGTCTTGGCGTGGGCGTCGCGGATGACCGGGGTCACCAGACCGTCCGGGACGGCGACACCGAAGGCCATGTGTACGGAGCCGTGCTGCTGGATGGAGTCACCCATCCAGGAGGCGTTGACAGCCGGTACGCGGCGCAGGGCTTCCGTCGCGGCCTTCAGGATGAAGTCGTTGACGGTCAGCTTGATACCGCCCTCTTCGGGAGCGCGGTTGGAGAGGTGATGGTTGATCTCGGCGCGCAGCTCAAGCAGCGGGGCGGCGTCGACCTCGACCTCCAGGTAGAAGTGCGGGATCGTGGTCTTGGACTCAACCAGGCGCGTGGCGATGGCCTTGCGCATGTTGGTGACCTTGATCGGGCCGTCTTCGGCGATCGGGGCACCCGAGGGCACGTACTGGGCCGGGGCGCTGGAGGCAGCCGGGGCATCGGACTTGGCGGTCTTCGGGGCCGGAGCCTTGACGCCTTCTTCGATGGCCTTGAGGACGTCCTTCTTCACGATGCGGCCATGCGGGCCGGAGGGAGAAATGGCTGAGAGCGGGATACCCTTTTCCTCGGCCAGCTTACGGGCGAGGGGAGAGACCTTGATGCGGCCACCTTCGGCCTGTGCCGGTGCGGGCTCGGAGTCGTCTTCTTCGGGGATAAATTCCTGCTTGCGGCCTTGGGGCTCGGGCTTGGCACCGCCGGAGGGCTGAGCCGGGGCCGATTGGGTGGGAGCCTCTTCGGGCTTTTCCGCCGGCTTTTCTTCAGAGTCTTCTTCCTCGGATTCCTCCTTCTTGAGCTCTTCGGCCTTATCAGCGATGGCTCCGGTATCGACGGCGGGGGGCTCTTCACCCTTCTCGCCGACAGCGCACATCGGGGAGCCGACGGGGATTTCCCCGCCCTCGGCGACATAGTGCTTGAGGAGGACGCCGTCAGCAAAGCATTCGACTTCCATGGTGGCCTTGTCGGTCTCCACCTCGCAGATCATGTCACCGGAAGCGACTTCGTCGCCCTCCTTTTTCAACCAGCTCACGAGCGTGCCCACCGTCATGGTGTCGCTCAGTTTGGGCATTTCGATAATTTCAGCCATGGCTCAGTAATAGGATAAATGTGAGTTTCGCGTGTGGCTTACGCCATCTCCAGGACCTTCTTGACGACGCGTTCGACGTTGGGGATCTGGGTGTCTTCGAGCTTTTTGCAGTAAATCTGCGGCGCGTCGATCGAGCTGATGCGCTTAATGGGCGCGTCGAGGTAGTCAAAGGCCCGCTCCTGGATGAGGTAGGTGAGCTGAGCACCGACGCCACAGAAGGGCTTGTTTTCCTCGACGAGCAGAACGTTGTTGGTCTTCTTGACGGTCTCGATGACGGCGTCCTCGTCCAGCGGGCGGATGGAACGCAGGTCGAGCACTTCCACGTCGATGTCGTGCTTGGCCTTGAGCTCCTCAGCGGCGCGAAGCGAAGTGATGGCGGCGCGGCCGTGGGCGATGATCGAGAGGTCCTTACCCTCGCGCAGGATGTTGGCCTTGCCGAGAGGGACGAGGTACTCCTCTTCGGGCACCTCCCACTTGTCGTTGTAAAGGATGGTGTTTTCCATCACGAAGACCGGGTCGTTGTCGCGAATGGCGGTCTTCATGAGGCCCTTGGCGTCGTAGGCGGTGGCTGGGCACACGACCTTGATGCCGGGGTGGTTGGCCACGATGTTCTCCGGTGTGTGGGAGTGGGTGGCGCCAACGTTGGTTCCGCCATTGGCCGGGCCGCGGACGACGATCGGGCAGTTGATCAGCCCGCCGGACATGTAGCGAACGGCGGCGGCGTTGTTGCAGAGCTGGTCAAAGGCCACGTAGGAGAAACTCCAGAACATCAGCTCCATGACGGGGCGGATGCCCATCATGGCGGCGCCGATGCCCATGCCGATAAAGCCGGCTTCGGAGATCGGCGTGTCCACGATGCGTTTCGGGCCGAAGCGCTTGAGCAAACCTTCGGTGACTTTGTAGGCGCCGTCGAACTGGGCGACCTCTTCACCCATAACGACGACGTTTTCGTCGCGTTCGACTTCCTCGGCGAGGGCGTCGTTAATTGCTTGGCGGTAAGTAATCTGGGCCATTTTCAGACAAAAAGATTAGGGCGCGGCGCGCGGTTATTCAAAAATGATGGTTCCCTGCGAGGTGGTCTCGTCGGAGCGGTTGTCTTCCTCCCAGTAGATGTCCTCGAGAATGGACTCGACCGGCGGGAAGGGGCTCTTGTCGGCGAAGCTGGCGGCGTCTTCGGCCTCCTGCTTGGCTTCCTTGTCGATGGACTGGATGAGCTCGTCGGTGAGTACTTTCTCTTCCAGCAGGATGTTTTGGAAAACGGTGATCGGGTCCTTCTTTTCCTTGTACTCCTGGACTTCCTTCTTCTCGCGGTAGGTCTTGTCCGGGTCGGACATCGAGTGGCCGCGGTAGCGATAGGTGATGATCTCCAGCAGGGTCGGCATGGACTCCTCGTGGGCGCGCTTGATGGCCTTGGCGGTGGCGGCGCGCACGTCGTAGATGTTGTTGCCGCTGACGACGTCCCAGGCCATGGCGTAGCCCTCGGCGCGCTTGGCCAGGTACTCGTTAAAGGCGGAGGAACGCACCTGGCTGGTACCCATGGAGTAGCCGTTGTTCTCGATCACGTAAATGACCGGCAGCTCCCAGAGTTGGGCCAGGTTAAAGGCTTCGTGTACGGCGCCCTGGTTGACGGCCCCGTCACCCATAAAGCAGATGCAGCAGCCCTTCAGGTTGCGGTACTTCAGGGCGTAGGCGATACCGGCTCCGAGCGGAGTCTGCCCGCCGACGATGCCGTGCCCGCCCCAGTAGTTCTTATCCGGGGCGAAGAAGTGCATGGAGCCACCTTTGCCCTTGGAGCAGCCGGTGTGCTTGCCGCAAAGCTCGGCCATACACTCGTTCATGTTCATGCCCACGGCCAGGGCGTGCCCGTGGTCGCGGTAGGCAGTGATCACGTGGTCGTCAGCTCCCAGGAGGGAGACGGTACCGACGGCAACGGCTTCCTGGCCGATGTAAAGGTGAAGAAAGCCCCCGATCTTGCCCTGTTGGTAAACACGTATGCTGCGCTCCTCAAAGCGGCGGATGCGTACCATGTCCCGGTAGAGCTGGATCTTTTGCTCCGGAGTGAGGACTTTATTTACCTCGGCATCGGAGTAATCCGAGTCGGGCATGACGCTGACATATTCAGGTTTTTTATAGATATCTGTATCGCTGCTCACGGCATAGAAGAGGTTATCCGGGAGGTGGAGGCCCGGCGTTAGGGTTGTCGAATGTGGATCAGCTAGTGCGTTTCTTCAACAACAATTTGTAAATCGCTGTCCGGGCGGCAGTCGGCCCGCAAAGCGATGAAGCCGGATCTGTGCCGGTCGTAGTGCGGCCAGATTAAATGTCGGTCCGAAGGCGGAACTTTCAGGCCATCGACATCCTCGCGGGTGAAAAAGCCCATCGGCCCCTCGTCGATCTCCGGGGGGAGGGACGTAAGTGGCTTTGAGCAGTCAAACAGGAACATCAGCCAGTGGCCGGAGCCTTCGTAGCCCTTTTCGGAGACCATGGAAAACAGGTGCAGGTCCTTTTCGGTGATCTCCAGACCGGTCTCCTCGCGAGTTTCCCGGATGGCGCACTCGAAGGGGGACTCGCCCTCGGTCATTTCCAGCTTACCCCCGATCGGGCTCCAGCAGTCCTTGTTGGGGGCCTTGCGGCGCTCGATAAGCAGCAGCTTTCCGGCTTCATCCCGGATGAAAAGCAGCACGCTGATGCGAAAAGGGAGGACAGAACTCATCCTGGAAGTGATATCGTTAGTACGTTCGGGGTCAACTGCGTGTTCTGATCCCCGAAAGTTCTGCTTATTTTATTACCCCCCAAGATTTGTGATTGAACAGTAAAGCCTGAGTGCTTTTTACTCTTACGATGCCCATGTTTCGTTGTTTTCTACCCATTCTCATCCTTTTCGTCGGTCTATCCAGCCTCCAGGCGCAGGATAAGATGCCGGTTACGGTGTCCAATGTGAATTTCAACAGCAGTGTCGGCCAGTACCGCTGGAACAATGTTGCGATCAAAGTTCGCGGGAATTTCAACCCCGACGAGAAAGCCCCGAACAAGAACTACGTGGACAACGTCGGGGTACGCCTGACCATTGCCTTCCTGATTGATCGCCGCGAGGAGATCTACTACTTCCTCCAGAGCGAGGTCGAGATCGCGACCCTTGAGATCAATAAGGACAAGGAATTCGCTTTCTGGATCCCCTACGACATCGTGCAGCGCGGTAACTTTAACAAGCAGCCCGACTACTGGGTGATTGAGCTGAGCGTAGGCGGTAAGGTCCTGCCGATGCAGAAGGAAAATACCTCCAGCAACATCAGTAACGCTAGTGAGCTGTCGAACTTCATGAACAAGGCAAATACAGAGAGCGCCATTACCGAGGGTATTATGCTGCCCGGTTATTTGGCGCCTTATCTGCCGATCGACCGCTCTCCTCCGGCTTTTATTCGGAAAGAGGCGAAGTTGGGCGCCGCGAAGTGATATAAGCGTTGCTCTGTGAAAAATTTCCTTGCCCTGCCGTCCGAACGTCTGGAAAACCCCAGTTTCCCCGCATGAGTGCTTCCAAGACCCTGATTATTAATTGTGGCGCTAGCCACGTGTCCGTCTCTACCTTCTCCGTTAACAGCGGAGATCTGATGCTGGAAGATGTCGTCATCGAAGAGCTCGATTACGATTATTCCATCGACGAGGAGTGGTTGAGCGCCCTGACGCTCAAGCTCGGAGACATCCTGCGCAGCAGTAAATCCAGCGGCCCAGCCACCCTGATCGCTCCCGGTTACCAACTGCTGACCAAGACGATCAAGGTCCCGCATGTCGAAGAGGGCAAGCAGGCACAGATCATCGCTTTCGAAGCACAGCAGAACATCCCTTACCCGCTTTCAGATGTGGTCTGGGACTATCAGGTGATCGCCGATGATGGTGTCGAGACCGAGGTTGTCCTCATCGCCATCAAGTCGGACGTCATCAACAGCTTCGGCCAGCAAGTCGGCGGCTATGGCATCAGCCCGGCCCATATCGGCGCTGCCTCCATCCTGGACTACAATGCCTACAAGCTGAACTACCAGGACGACGATCAGGACACGCTGCTGGTCAACATCGGGGCGCGCTCTTCGAATCTCATTTTCATCAATCAGGACGGGTTCTTTATCCGCAACATCGCCTTGGGCGGTAACTCGTTGACCCAGAATCTTGCCGACAACCTGGGCAAGAAGTTCAGCGAGGCGGAAAAGGTGAAGGTCGCTTTCTTCTCTGGCCAGACCAGCTATGAGGCCGACCATCCCTCTGTCCAGATCCTGCAGAACAACGCGCAGATCTTCCAGCGCCGGATCAGCCAGGACATTACCCGCTCGATCGTCAATTTCCGCCGCCAGCATGGGGCTAAGGCACCCACCCGCATCCTGCTGACCGGTCGCGGCTCCCTGCTGCCGGGCTTGCCTGAGTTCCTGGCTGAGCAGCAAAAGGTGCCGGTCGATTACTTTGACGCCCTCCAGAACGTGCATGTCGCTCCCGGCATCGACACCGAGGCTCTCGGGCCGGACCTGTACTCACTGGGTGAGGTTGTGGGTGAAGCAGCCCGCGAAGTGCTGCCCGACCCGGTGAGCATGGACCTGCTTCCTGCCGGGTTGGCTGAGGAGATGCGCTTCAAAAAGCAGCGCCCCTTCCTCGCCATGGCTGCGATCTTCCTCGCGCTGGCGACCGTGCCCCCGATCCTTGCTATCAAGGGCCAGACCGCGTCCTACAAGCAGGAGACCCGACAGATTCAGTCAAAGGCCGCTCCGTTGAACGCGCTGCATGGAGAAATCCTGTCCAATCGCGACAAGGCTGAAGCTCTGCGCAAGGACATCGGAGGTCTTGAGGACCTGGTAAATTCCCGCTCGAACTGGATCATCTTCTTTACCGACCTGCAGCAACGTCTCCAGGATGTGCAGGACGTCTGGATCGAAAATCTCCAGCTCGACCGCGTCAGCGGCAACAGCCTGAAAATGACCGGGCGGATCCTTGTCACGAATTTCGACCCGAACAACCCAGCGGCCAGCAATCAGCAGGCGGCTGACCGGGTGAACAAGCTGCTCAGCAGTTTCACCGAGTCCGACTTTATCGAGAAAGTGGCGAACATCCGCTTCGACACGGCTAATCCGCGGATTCTCAAATTCGAGTTCAATCTCATCACCAACCCGGAGAAACCCCTTTGATCTGCTAGCATGGGCTTCTTTAAAAAATACCCTATCTTCGGCGGCTTTATCGCGATCTGCCTCCTGCTCTTTATTGCAGGGCTCGTCTTCATCTTCCTCGGCTTTGGCGGCCTGGGAAAGGCCCGCAAGAGCTTCACGCAGGCTGAGCGCAGTTACCGTTCGGCCCTCTCTCTGAGCCCGGCACCGACCGCTGAGAATGCTCAGCAGTCCGAGAAAAATGTTCAGGAGCTCGCTGCTGCGCTTCAGGCACAGATTGACGCCACCGCGGGGCACGCTCCCTCGATCGTGTCCACGGATGCGCCCAAGACCGAGGCCGATATGCTTTTCCAGCTGGAAGCCTTCAAGGAGCAGTTCACCAAGGACGCTGCCGATGTTGAGCCGCTGGGGGCTGCCGATGATACGGTCGGCATCCAGCTGCCGGATGATTTCAACTTCAGCTTCTCCCGCTTCCTGGAGTCCGGCACGCCGCCTCCCTCGAAGTTTATCCCGGCCGTTTTCGAGCAGAAGGAAGTGCTCGGCTACCTGCTTCGTAAGCTCTACGACAGCCAGCCGACGGGCATCCTTTCTATCCAGCGCGAGACGCAGGTGGAAGAGATCGAGGCTCAGGGTGGGGCTCAGGACAATGCCAACCGCCGCCGGGCTAATCGTAACAACGACCGCGACACGGCAACCACTTCCAAGGACGACGAGTTCCAGATCGGCGAGCTTAGTGCCCGCGTCCCCGGTGCGGTTGAGACCCTTGCCTTTCGCTTTGTCTTCACGGGCTACACACCGAGCCTTCGTTTGTTCCTGAAGCAGCTGGAAGAGTTTGAGCTTCCCTTGGTGGTGCGCAGCGTCGAGGTGCAGCCCTACAAGGCTTCAAAGGGTGCTCGAACAGAGCCCGCCAGCACCAACAACCCCTTCAATGTCTTTGGTGGCGGCGATTCCGCCAGCGAGACAGGAGAGAAGCCTGTTACCCGTGAACCGGTAGTTGAGGAAAACCTTTCGCAGTTCACAGTCGTGGTTGAGTACATCAAGGTGCTGGTTAAGCCGCCCTCAGATGTCGCCGCGCTTGAAGATGCCTCCTCTTCGGAAAACCCCATGTAATCGGACTGCCGCATGAAGAAGTTTTACGATAAGATCCTTTTCGCTGTTGCGCTCCTGCTGTTGGCCGGCTCCTTGGCGTACTATTTTGTGGGCTCGCCCTCCGGGCCAGCCGGAAGTGCCCTCGGTAGCAAGCCCACCGGGCCTGCCTATGAGAGCGTTCCTGCGCCTGAGCAGACGCAGGCTGGCAGCACTGACTGGCCAGAGGTTACGCCCGTGGATGAAAACCCGAACCGTGTTTACCAGGTCTTTACTCCGCCTAAGATCTACTGGGATCCGGTCGCCGGTGTGCTTACCTGGGACGCGCCCTATATCAATGGTGGCCCGAAAAAGCCGCCCTTCGGCTTGATCCTCACCAGCGTCAATCGCGAGCTGTTCCGTATTCAGTTCGAGGCCTATTTCGAGTCTGATGACGGTAATTTCGACCACGCCATTGTGCAGTTCTTTAATCATGAAAACCGCGAGACCATTCGTGGTAGCGTGGGTGACAAGTTCCCGGCCCAGGACTTCGAAATCGTTTCCTTCAAGGTTGAGCGCAAGGTGATCGAGCGGGAAGGCTCCACGGAGATCTTCCGCTACCCGACTGTGGTGATCAATGATACCCGCAGCGGCGAGCAGCTCACCCTCACTACCGCTGAGCGACTTTACGTGCCTGACCAGTTCGAAGTGAACATGGCCACGACCAAGCCGTACCCGCCGGAAACATTCACCTGGACCCAGGTCGGTGATAAGAAACGCTTCGACGACGCAGAGTTCACTTTAGTGGAGTTTAACTTTGACAACCAGTCCGCAACCGTCGAAAAAACTCCCTTTGCCACCGAAGACGGCACGACACCGGAACCGGAGACAAAGATTCTTTATCCCGTAAAAACAACCCCAGAGCCCAAACCCGAAGAAAAAACTCAGCCAAGCACGTCAAAAAGTGATAGTGCTGTGGCAGAAGGATTCGAAAGTTTTTTTAATTAATCAGTCACCTCAGCGTAAGTATTGCTGATCTACGTTGCCTCACACATGACAAACATCATCAAACTCCCTCGCCTGACCACTATTGCCTGCTTGGCGCTTGTGCTGACGGGACAGGTTTTTCTTGCTACCCCCACGATGGGCCAAAGCAGCGACACTCAGGACAAGATTCGCCTGATGTCCACCGCTATCCGCGCCCGTGACGCTGGTGACCTCAATCAGGCTAAGGCAAATCTGGAAGAACTGCTCCGCCTCGCTCCCAACGACGTTAACGTTCAGCGCCTGCTGCTCGCCGTCAATAAGGACATCGAGCGTCGCGATCAGGGCCAAGCCACCGTCTACGGCCAGGCTGCCAATACGGATCTTCGCAGTGCCACCAATTCCTCCAACGGCGTGCAGGCGACCACAGTGGTTGCCATTACTGAAAACGCCAACGGTGACACTACGACCGAAGTCGTGACTGACGATGCTGGTGTTTCCGCTCTGGACGCCGTCCTCGAGGCTGAGGCTGCCTCTCAAGAGATGGCCCTGGACATGGCAAAGCAGGCCATTTCTGATGCGAAGAAGCTGATCAAGGCTGACCGCTACGCTGACGCTGATGCTCTCTTGGCTCAGGCCCAGGGTGCCCTCAAGCTGAATACCGCGACGGCTTCCACCATCGAGAAAATCCGCGAACTGCGTGGTGATATCCTTCTCGATCAGGGCGAGGACGCTCTCGACAATCATAATGCCGCTGAAGCCGCAACCTACCTCGCTGAATACCGCGAGAAGCTGGGTGACGACGAGCGTGCACGTGCTTTTGAAGCCAAGGTGACGGCTCTCAAGGACAACCCCTGGTACCAGAACCCCGAGGAGCTCAGCCCCGAGTTCATGGATAATCAGGGAACGGTTGACCAGCTGATGGTCAAGGCCCGTGCCCAGATGCTTTACGGTGACCTCGAAGGCGCCTCGGCCACCCTCCGTGAGATCGAAGCCCGCGACCCCACCAATCCTTCAGCCAAGGGCCTGCAGATCGAGATCATGCAGCAGCTCAAGGACACCAATTACCTCGACCACTCCAAGACCCGCGACGAAATGCTGCAGGAGGTTGCCCGTTCCTGGCAGCGCCCGCAGATCTTCGAAGTCGGCACGGTCGCTGCTCCCGTAGTTGGCGGTGACACCATCCTCCAAAAGCTTTCCAAGATCGAAATCCCCCGTGTCAGCTTTGCACAGGTCCCGCTCTCCCGCGTGGTGGAAACCCTTTCCGAGCTCTCCGTCGAATATGATAAGACGACTGAAGAAAGAGATAACAAGGGTGTGAATATCGTTCCGGCCAACTGGGGTGGTAATGACCCGATGGTCAGCATCACTCTGCGTAACCTGAGCCTGGACAAGATTCTCGACTTCGTCACCCAGTCTGTCGATTACACCTGGGACGTGCAGAACGAAGCTGTTGTGGTTCGCCCCGGTGACCAGAGCACCTTCCTCGAAACTGAGTTTTTCCCGATCTCACGTGGTGTTGTTATCCGTCTCACCGGTGTCGGTGACTCCAGCGGCAGCTCCAGAGGCGGTTCCAGCGATCCGTTTGCGCCGGCAGCTCCGTCTGGTGGCGGCGGCAACTCGACCACCGACACGGAAGGCGCGCTGCTCCAGTTCTTCCAGAAGGCCGGTGTCTCCTTTGAGGGTACCACTGGCTCCAGCTTGGCCTTTGACGGCACACAGCTGATTGTGACCCAGACCCCGAAGAACCTCGAAAAGATGCGCAATATCCTGCGCCGCTACGACCAACCCAAGCAGGTTGAAATCGAAGCCAAGTTCCTCGAAGTCAATCAGGGCGTCTTGGATGAGATGAGCTTCAACTGGAATGTAAATACGCCGCTTTCCTCTGTTGTCGGTCCGGGTACTCAGGTACAGACCAATAACCGCAGCCTCGCCACTGCGTTCGGTATTGATGCATCCTCCAGCAAATTGGTTGTTGACCAGGGGAGCTATGCTGACGGCTCAGGTGGCATCGTTGATCCGGCTCCTCAAGAGTATCCCCAAACTCCTCCGAGCCTGCCCAATACGATTGATTTGGGTAGCAATGGTGGGCTCCAGGCTAACGTCGGTTTTGCCATCATGGGCACAAATGTTCAGGCCGTCATTACAGCCCTTTCGCGCAAGCAAGGCAGTGACCTGCTCAGTTCGCCTCGCTTGACAGTGCTCTCCGGTCGTACGGCACAGATCGTGGTCGCCCAAGAACTGCGCTATCCGGAAAACTACAGCGACATCGAATCCGAGGTTGGCACCTCCAGCAGCACGACTGGTAGCAGCGGTTCCGCCGGTGTCACCATCACCGCTGGTACGCCGCAGGACTTCACCGTCCGTAATGTCGGTGTGGAAATGGAAGTTACGCCGACCGTCGAAGAAAATCAGAACATCTCGCTCAAGCTTGAGCCTCGGGTAACCGAGTTCGAAGGCTTCGTTGAGTACGGTGGTACCAGTGTGGCTATCTCCCGCGGCACGACGGTTGCGGTTCCCTCCGGCTTCTATCAGCCGATCTTCAGTACCCGTGAGGTACGTACCGAAGTAACCGTGTACGATGGTGCCACGGTGGTCATCGGTGGTTTGACGCGCGAAGAGGTCAAGACTGTGAACGACAAGATTCCGCTTCTCGGTGATATTCCGCTGCTGGGCCGTCTGTTCCAGTCCAAGGGTGAAACCACCTCCAAGCGCAACCTGCTTATCTTCGTGACCGCGAACCTGATCTCCCCCGGAGGCTCCCCGAGCAATCAGCGCCTGCGTAACGTCGAGGCCAACTCGCTCTTCCAGAACCCGATCCTCGTGACCCCGGGTGGTGGCATTGGCCGCGAAATCAGCGAGGAGTAATCGCACCGAGTCACACGACTTTACAGGCGGCAAGACCGGATTGGTCTTGCCGCTTTTTTTGTATTCAGGGTTACTGGTCCTATGGCGAAAGTGCTTCTCTTGGACGGATTCAACCTGGCGTTTCGCAGCTACTATGCGCTGCCCGACCTGACCCGCAGTGATGGTGTGCCCACGGGAGCTCTCCACGGCTGGGTCAAGACGCTCTGGAAGCTCGAGGACATGGAGCGGCCGGACCGTATCGCAGTATTTTTCGACGAGGGTGGCTCGGATCGGCACCTGCAGTTGCTGCCTGAGTACAAGGCCAACCGCGACGAGATGCCTGAGCCTTTGCGGCTGCAGATGGATTCCATCCGCGAGATCACCCGTCTGATGGGGTACCCGGTTATTTCGCAGCGTGGCGTCGAGGCGGATGATCTCATCGCCTCTGCTGCGCGACGCTTACAGGGGAGCCCGGAGAGGATCGTTGTGGTCAGTGCTGACAAGGACCTGGCACAGCTCGTCGATGAGCAGACCCACCAACTGCTGCCCGCGCCGACCGCCAACCCACGTCTGGGGTGGCGTCGCCTCGATCCCGATGGTGTGGTGAAAAAGTTTGGCGTCACCGCGGCGCAGATCCCTGATTACTTGGCCTTGGTCGGCGATACTGCCGACAATATCGCTGGCATTGCCGGTGTCGGGCCCAAGACCGCCGCTAAGTGGATCAACGCATATGGCGGGATCGATGGGGTGCTGGAGAATGCCGCCGAGATCAGCCCGCCCCGTTTCAGGCAGGTGCTGCCCGATAGCGGAGAATTGCTCCGCCGTAATCTCAAGCTCGTTCGGCTGAAGGATGACTTCGAGGTGCCGGAGTTCACCGTTGAGCCGCCAAATACCGGTGCTCTGGCTGATTTGCTGGCGTCAATGGAGATGAAGCATGCCGCGCTGCAGGCGCAGGAGCGTTACGGCCTGGGCCTGCGCTGAGCTCGCTGATAGCGATAAAAAAACCGGCACAGAACATGCCGGTTTTCTTTGCTATGCTTGAGAGTCTTACTTGCGTCTTCGGCGGATGACAGCGACGGCAAATGTTGCCACTGCGAAGAGGGCGGCATAGGTTGCCGGCTCTGGGACCGGGACAGCCGAGACACCAGTGATTTCGCCGTACTTACTGACTATGCCGCTGGTTGAGCCCTGCTCGAAGGTCATTTCCAAGCTGGAGCTGGTATAAGGGGTGGAGGTATTATAGGCGTACCAATCGCTCAGAGTCAGGCTCTCGGGGAAAAGGGGCCACTGGCCGCCCGAATCCATGGGGAGCGTGTTCAGGTCGCCTTTCAAGTATAGCCCGATGGAGGTCAGATAGTACGAACTGGCTGTGGGTGTGCCCTGGTCAATATAGGTACTGTCGGGAAGGCTGGCGGAAAAGGCGAAGCTGTCGTAAGGCTCCCCAATATAGGGACTGTAGGTGTGGTTGAGGGTCAGGGTGCCTGTCGTAGACGTTTGATCGACCGTCACGGTCGAGCTGCTGGCACTTGTGATGGTCAATGTCGAGGAGAGGATATTGACGCCATTCACATAGGTCGTGCCGTACTGTGGGCCGCGGGAAGTCGGTGTCGCATCGGTGTCGATGGAGAAGGTGAGCTCGAACGCGTCGCCATCTTTGACATTCGCCTTGCTGCTGCCATTAGGCGAGGTGCCCTTCATGACACCAGTAAAGGTGTAGTTAATGATCTCAGCCTGGACATTGCAGGCGATGATGCAGGCTATAATGGAAAGGTAATGCTTTAACCTAATGGCGGTCATGAGCATGTGTAATACTAACTGCCGATAGGCGGTCAATATATTTCCTCACGCGAAATAGCATATACTCACCAGGTTGTGGTTCGGGAAACCCTAAGGGGGGGATACCGGCCAGGCAGTAGATCGGATTGGCGGACCTACTTTGACTCGCCGGACTCGTCGTAAATATAGCCGACTCCGTGAATGGTGCGGAAGAAATCAGCCGGGCACTCATGGCGAGCCAGCAGGTCACGGATCTTGACGATGTACTGGTCCAGTGAGCGGCTCTTTACGTCGGCGTGGACGCCCCAGACCGCGTGAATGAGGCTGCGGCGGGTCAGGACGGTGCCGGGGTTGGAGACCAGATAGATCATGATCCCCAGCTCCTTGCGGCCGATCTTCTCGATCTGACCATCCGGGAAGGTTGCCTCCAGGCGCAGCGGGTTGATCTCTGCGCCACAGAATGAGAACGGCTCCTCGGTGAGCTTGGCGTTCTGGGTGATCTGGAAATCCTTGGCCGTCTCAGCGCGCCGGAGCACGGCATTGATGCGCGCGATCAGCTCCGGGAAGCTAAAGGGTTTGGTGATGTAGTCATCTCCGCCCATGTCGAGGCCGCGCACCTTGAGCAGCTCGGAGTTAGCGGCGGTAAAGAATATGACGGGGATGTTGATGTTGCGCTTTTTCAGGCTCTCAAAGAGGTCGAAGCCGTTCCCGTCCGGCAGCTCCACATCGAGCAGCATCAGGTTGGCGAAATTCCGCTGCAGGTAGCGCTCGGCATTGGCGACGGTATGAAAGACCTGTGTCATCATCCCGGCTTCCTCGAGTTGAGTCGCGACCATCCCGGCGAGTTCTTTCTCGTCTTCCAGGATCAGGATAAGCGGTTTGGTCGTGGCCATGTATGAGAGTACGGATGCCGTTGGTTTTGAGGCTGAAAGCCATTTTTTTACATTTCCCGGCGCAGTTATCAAATCATTTTTTTACAAGTGATGACCCTAGATAGCCTGCTTTTGGCTTGCCCCCGGGGGCTCAGATCGTTGTCACTGGTGGGCTGTGAACGAGAATAAACCCATGCTCATGCTCGGCCTGCCGAAGGGCAGCCTCGAAGAGGCGACCCTCAAACTGTTCGCCAAGGCCGGCTTCAACATCACCAAGAGCTCACGGTCGTACCGCCCCGGTTTCGACGATCCGGAGCTCGACGGGCGCTTCATCCGTGCCCAGGAAATGAGCCGTTACGTCGAACACGGCTTCTTTGATTGTGGGCTCACGGGTCATGACTGGGTCGTTGAAAACGGCTCCGACGTGGTCGAAGTTTGCGACCTGATCTACAGCCGCGCTTCCAATGTGAAGAGCAAGTGGGTCCTCGTCGTCCCGGAGGCTTCTTCCGTGAAGAGCGTCAAGGATCTCGAAGGCAAGCGTATCGCCACCGAAGTGGTCAACCTCACCCGCAACTACCTCGAAAAGAACGGCGTCAAGGCTGACGTGGAGTTCTCCTGGGGTGCGACCGAGGTGAAGGTGCCCGACATGGTGGATGCCATCGTGGACCTGACCGAGACCGGTAACTCCCTGCGCGCGAATAAGCTGCGCATCGTGGACGTGCTGCTGGAAACCAACACCAAGCTGATCGCCAACAAGCAGGCTTGGGAAAACCCGGCCAAGCGCGCCAAGATCGAGACCATCGCCCTGCTGCTGACCGCCGCCCTGACCGCCAACTCCAAGGTCGGCCTGAAGCTGAACATCCACAAGGATAAGGTCACCGAGGTCCTCAAGGAGCTGCCCGCCCTGCGTAACCCGACCATCTCCCCCCTGACCAACGGCGACTTTGTCGCGCTGGAAGTCATCGTGGACGAAAAGGTCGTGCGCGAGATGATCCCGACCCTCAAGGCCCACGGCGCCGAGGGCATCATCGAGTACCCGCTGAACAAAGTCGTCCCCTGAGCCGGGTGCACCCGGTGGCAATGAGGGGTCCGGCTGGACCAGCCATCGCCCCTACGCCGCCAGAAAGACGGCTACCCCTGCGGGGTGCTTCTGACGAACTTTTTTACCAACGCCCGGCTTCGTGCCGGGCGTTTTTTGTGCCCGAAGGGTGGGTGGGACGTCTGCGATGCAAACTTCGCTTTCGACAAACGCCACCTTGTCCCTTTAATGCGTACCGAAACGAGCAGGTATAGATTTATTGCCTGATAAAAACTCTGTGCGCTCTGTGTCCTCTGTGGTTAATCTCTTTCCCTTTATTGCATGAATGTCACCCTCGGACTGATCCAGATGGCCATGGCTGAAGCCCCGGCTGACAACCTCGCCACCGCCGAGGCCCGCATCCGCGAGGCCGCCGCCCAGGGGGCCCAGGTCATCTGCCTGCCGGAGATGTTCACCACGCTGTACTTCTGCCGCACGCAGGACCCGGACGCCTTTGACCTGGCCGAGCCCATGCCCGGCCCCACCACCGACGTGCTCTGCGCCCTGGCCAGAGAGCTACAGGTGGTCATCGTCGCTCCGATGTTTGAGAAGCGCATGACGGGCCTCTACCACAACACCGCAGCCGTCATCGATGCCGACGGCACGCTGCTGGGGAAGTACCGCAAGATGCACATCCCGCAGGACCCGGGCTTTGAGGAGAAGTTCTACTTCACGCCCGGCGACCTCGGGTTCCGCGCGTGGGACACCCGCTATGGCCGCATCGGTGTGCTCATCTGCTGGGACCAGTGGTACCCCGAGGCCGCCCGCCTGACCGCTCTGGCCGGGGCGCAGATTCTTTTTTACCCGACCGCCATCGGCTGGCTTCCCGCCGAAAAGGCCGAGCTCGGCGCGGGTCAGCTCAACGCCTGGCAGACCATCCAGTGCTCCCATGCGGTGGCCAACGGCTGCGCCGTCGCCGCCATCAATCGCGTCGGCACCGAGGGCGAGACGGAGTTCTGGGGGCACTCCTTCGTGGCCGACACCTACGGGCAGCGCGTGGCCGAGGCCGGGGAGAGCGAGAAAATCCTCTTGCATACGGTCGATATCGATGCATTGGAGGAGTTCCGCCGCTGGTGGCCGTTCCTGCGCGACCGCCGCATCGACGCCTACGGCGAGATTACCAAGCGCGCCATCGACTAGCCGTTGGCTGGAATTTTTTAACCACAAAGAGTGCGAAGAGATTTTGGAAGGATTGTTTCCCTTGGTGTTGGCGTGTGAGGCGTCGATAAGAAGACTTTGAGTTTGCTCAAGCGTGAGCCCATTTCCCGTTGACCTTTGTGTCTTTTGCGCTCTTTGCGGTTAATCCCATACCATTTAAAAAAAATGCCCGCTGAACCGACATTCATCCTCCCTGCCGAGTGGGAGCCTCAGGACGCGATCTGGCTCTCGTGGCCAGTCAGCACGCACATCTGGCCGGAGTTCCGGGCCGAGATTGAGCCAGCCTTTGCGCAGCTTGCCGCGCAATTCAGCTATTTTGAGCCGGTCAAGATCAACGCCGACGGCCGTGCCCACGCGAAGATCCGCGAGCACCTCAATCGCGCTCGGGCGGACCTCTCCGTGATCGAGCTGTACGACCACCCGACGGACGACGTGTGGTGCCGCGACCACGGCGCGGTGTTCGTCCGCGATGCGGCCACGGGCAAGCTTGCCGCTACCGACTGGCGCTTCAACGCCTGGGGGGGGAAGTTCACCCCCTTCGACCGCGACGACGAGGCCGCCGTGCGCATGGCTGATGCCCTCGGGGTGCCCTGCCACCGCTCCGAGCTGATCCTGGAGGGTGGGGCGATCGAGTCCAACGGCGCGGGCGTGCTTCTGACGACCGAGGAGGTGCTCCTCAACCCGAACCGCAACCCCGAGTGGTCCAAGGCTGATGTTGAGGCCGAGCTGCGGCGTCTCTTGGGCGTGAAGGAAATTTTCTGGCTCCCGCGTGGGCTCGACCACGACGATACCGACGGCCACATCGACAACATGACCCGCTTCATCGGCGAAAATGCCGTCATCACCGCCGTGGACCCTCGGGAAATCACTCCCCGCGTCGTCCCCCAGCCGTGGCTGGAGGAGGCTCGCCTGCGCCTGAAGGAGCGCTTCGAGACCGTCCTGGAGCTGCCCCTGCCCGAGCCCTATTTGTCCGTGGGTGGCAAGGGGGCAGCGAGTGCAACGAGCGATGGGGGCAGAGCCCCCATGAGTGCCAGCGGGGGCACCCCGCCGAGGCCGGCCAGCTACCTGAACTACGCGCTGGTCAACGACGCCGTGATCGTGCCCGCCTTTGGCCAGCCGAAGAACGACGACTTCGCCCGCGGCGTACTCGCCGACTGCTTCCCCGACCGCAAGGCCGTCAGCTTCGACTGCCGCCTGTTCCTCGAAGAAGGCGGCGCCGTCCACTGCCTCAGCCAACACCAGGGCAAAGCCCTGGACCCGTGATCCTTCGGATCACCGATGCCACTGCTAGGGCAGTGGCATGGGCTACGACGGTTGTCGAATCGTCGGGACAGCGTATTGCTACCGGCAAATATGCATTGAATTCTAAGCGATGGGGCCTAGCCCCATAAATGTCCTGTGCGGTCACGCACCGATTGTGCTTGTCAGGGTGGGCTTTAGGGTGCATTTTCTTTCCCCTTTCGCCGCCTTAACTGGCGGGCCCCAGTCAGAAACGAATAAACCAAACAACCTAACCTTAACCCCGGAGCGCCGCCGAATATTGGGGGGTGTGCTTTCCGGCTAACAGTCAAAGACCTATGAGTTCCATTATGGAAGAACTGCTCGCGCAGAGCGAGCTGGGTAACCTGCACTCCGGTACCATCGTCAAGGGTACCATCACCGAAGTCCGCCAGAACGAAGTTATCGTTGATATCGGCGGCAAGTCTGAAGGAGCTATCTCCGCCGGCGAATTTTTCGACGTTGGCGAACTCTCCATCGGCGAGGAAATCGAAGTATTCCTCGAAAAGCTCGAAGACAAGGACGGCAACCCGATCCTGTCCTTCGACAAGGCCGAACAGAAGAAGAACTGGGAGAACATCCTCAGCAAGTGCGAAGAAGGCACGATCATTTCCGGTCGCGTCAAGAGCAAGGTCAAGGGCGGCCTCATCGTCAGCATTGGCGTGGACGCGTTCCTGCCGGCCTCGCAGATCGACATCCAGCCTCCGAAGAATCTGGACCAGTACCTTTCGCAGACCTACGACTTCAAGATCCTCAAGATCAACACCGAGCGCCGCAACATCGTCATCTCGCGCCGCGAGCTGATCGAAGAGCAGCGCCAGGAAAAGCGCCGCAAGCTGCTTGAAGAAGTCAAGCCGGGCGACACCCGCCGCGGCACGGTCAAGAACATCACCGACTACGGTGCCTTTATCGACCTGGACGGCCTCGACGGCCTCCTCCACATCACCGACATGAGCTGGGGCCGCATCTCGCACCCGAGCGAAATGCTGAAGGTGGGCGAAGAAATCAACGTCATGATCATCGAGGTGGACCGCGACCGCGAACGCGTCTCGCTCGGCCTCAAGCAGACCACGGAAAACCCCTGGGAGAACATCGAGAAGAAGTTCCCCGTCGGCGCCAAGGTCTCCGGCAAGGTCGTCAACCTCGTCCCCTACGGTGCCTTTGTGGAGCTGGAAGAGGGCGTGGAAGGCCTCGTGCACGTTACCGAGCTGTCCTGGACCAAGCGCATCTCCAAGCCGAGCGAAGTGCTCAAGGTGGGCGAAGAAATCGACGCCGTTGTCCTAGGCATCCAGAAGGACGAGCAGAAGATCTCCCTCGGCGTTCGCCAGCTCGAAGTCAACCCGTGGGATATGGCCCGCCACAACTACCCGGTTGGCGCGCGCGTCCGCGGCAAGGTTCGCAACCTCACCACCTACGGTGCGTTTGTTGAGCTCGAAGAAGGCATCGACGGTATGGTTCACGTCTCCGACATGTCCTGGACCCGCAAGATCAACCACCCGAGCGAAATGCTCAAGAAGGGTGACGAGATCGACGCTATTGTCCTCGACGTCGACGTCGACCAGCAGCGCATCTCCCTCGGTATGCGTCAGCTCACCGAAGACCCCTGGAGCGAAATCGACCGCTACTTCAAGATCGGCGACGTGGTCAAGGGCAAGGTCACCAAGATCACCTCTTACGGTGCCTTTATCCAGCTCGATCAGGACATCGACGGACTGGTTCACATCAGCCAGATCGCCGAAGACCACGTCGAGAAGATCAAGGACGTGATCAAGGAAGGCGACGAAGTCGACGCCCGCGTGATCAAGATCGACCGCGACGACCGCCGCATCGGCCTGTCCATCAAGGCTGCCTCCTACGACCGCGACCAGCTCGCCGCCGAAGTGGCTGCCTTCGACAAGGTCAAGAGCGACACCGATCTGACCAACCTCGGCGACATCCTCGACGAAGCCACCAAGGAATAGCAGGTTGCACCTGCGGGCAATGAGGGGCTCTGCCCCTACGCCGCCAAAAGGCGGCTACCCCGTGAGTGCGATATGCAAACCTACATTTCAAACCCCGTCGGTCCTACCGACGGGGTTTTTTTGTGCGTATTTCGGGCGATTGGTAAGAGGAGAACTCTTATCAACGATAATGGATGTCAGTATTAGCAGCGGCTTTAGCGTGTCCGCAAATCTCGGCCTGTGCGGGTTTGGCGTGGTTCCAGCTTTACCACAGGCATGAAGGAAGGCTGGTACGGCAACGAATATCTCGTCCTGTTCGAGGGGGAGGAGATCGAAGCGCGCACAAATGACTACGCGATCCCCACGTATATGCCTGGGCATACGCTGCTCGGCCTCGCTGCGTGGGACAACTTTATCGTGCGCGAGGACAAGACCGGCAAGGTCTACAAAGTCCTGACCCTGCCCATGCGGCCCGAGTACCGCGAGCCCTGTGATATCGACCTGGCCGATGCCGAGTTCAAGCTCGATCGCGACGCCCGCTACTACCAGAAGATCAAGTGGTACATCGACCCGGTTGTCTTCGGGGGTGATCCCGAGCCGGGGGAGAACATGGTCTGGCTCCCGCACAAGGAGCATGTCGAGGCCGTCCTGTACTGGAATAATATCTTTGAAAACATGGCCCCCGACGCCAAGCCCGCCCCCGCCAAGTAGGTTCCATAGCTATCTGCATAAGCTTTCACTTTTTGCGTCACCAAATAGATCAATCAGCCTAAGAGGTCCCGGTCAGCAATGGCCGGGACTTCTGTTTTACTGGCGGGGTCAAGGCTTGGGGGTTGCGTTTGGAGAGGCGGCTATGGCGGATTTTTGTGCGACGAGCGAGCGCGTCAGGTCGTCTCTGATGCTGGCGTAGGCCGGGTCGTTGGAGAGATTGTGCATCTCGTCCGGGTCGGTCTCCAGATCGTAGAGCTCCAGCCAGACCACGGACTCACCGGATGAATCGGCATAGGTGCGGATGAGTTTGTAGTGATCCTTAACTACAGCGTCAAAGGGCTCTGCGCCGAGGCTGGGCTCGGAGATAACGCCCTCCAGATAAACGCTTTCGCGCCAGTTGGTGTCCGGTTCGTCGATGAGCGTGCGAAGGTTTAGCCCCTGCATGTGCGAGGTGTCGGCCTGAGTGCCAGCGATGTCGAGGATGAGGCGGGTCAGGTCGATATTCAGCACGAGATGACTCTCGGTGCGGGGGGACACGCCCGGCCCCCACACAAGCATCGGCACCCGCGAGGCCTCCTCGTAGGGGAGGACCTTGGAGGTGAAGCGGTGGTGTCCTGTGAACCAGCCGTTGTCGCCCATGAAGATGATCCACGTGTTGTTGGCGATGCTGTCCGAGGTGTCGCCGTCGCCGTTGGGGTCTTTCAGGCGGGCCAGTACGCGGCCGATCTGCCGGTCGAGGGCGGTCACGGCAGCGTAGTATTCGCGCAGGTGGTTCTGCACGTTGTCCTCACCGACAGTGCGGTTTCGGATGCCGGGGGCTGGGTTGTCATAGCCACCGGGGCCACCGTAGTTTTCCTCGGCGGACTTGGAAACAAAACGTGACTGAGCCAGATAGGGCGGGCGCTCCCCGGACTCGACTGTCCAGGCTGAGGGCTCGTCGGCCCAGTTCGTGGGCACGCGCATGTCCGCCGGGTCGTAGAGGGCCTGGGTGTCGTCCACATCGGGGTACTGCATCTTTTCGTCGAGGTGTGGGACCTGGTTACACCACCACGCGACAAAGGGCTGCCCGGAGCTTGCACTCTCGTCGATGTAGTCGATCAGCATATCGGCCATGACCTCCTCGTAGAAGCGGCCGTTGAGAGCCTTCGGGGCTCCGGGGATGTTACTGTCAATGTTGCGGTGGTACCAGGAGCCGTTCGAGTACATCTGCGCGTAGGACTGGAAGGCCGCCTCGGCTGGGGTGGTCTTGATGTGCCACTTGCCGAACTGGGCCGTCCGGTAGCCAACGTCTCCCAGATACTGCGCGAAGGTCCGCTCACCTTCGTTGAGGGCGGCGCTGAGTGTAGACACGCCGTTGCGGGTGCCGTAGCGCCCGGTGAGCGTGGAGGCGCGCGAGGGCGAGCAGATGGCGGTCGTCACGTAGGCCCGGTCAAAGACGACGCCATCCTTGGCGAGTGAGTCAAGGTGCGGGGTGACGATGTCCGGGTTAACAGCGCCGAGTGCGTCGGCCCGCTGGTCGTCGGAAAAGATAAACAGGATGTTTGGCCTCGGCTGGTCGGCCCCGTGCAGGGAGAGGCAGGCAGCTGTCAGGCACGGCAGGAGAAAAGTCTGCAGGGCGGTTTGGATCCATTTCATGAGTAACTCCGGTTCTGGGTGGATACGTCGCCAGAGTTTCTTATGGATCGAAAGGCACAGCCAGAGTTGGCTCATGTTCACATTAACATGGGTCTTAGGCACGTCTCGCCCCCCGATCCGTGTATGGATGAAAAAACCTCGCGCGGATTTATCCGACGCGAGGTTTTGAAAGGGGAGGGATGCGGTCCGCCTAGTTGCGGGATTCGTCCTGAGCGCTCTGCTGGAAGAACTCATGCAGCACCTGCATGCGCTTCTTCTGGAGGTTCTCCTGATGGACCTCCTCGGCGGTGCGCTGCTTTTCCTTCTTGGCCATCTCGCGGCGCATACGCTGGAGCGCCATGTTCTGGAGCTGGCGGACGCGTTCGCGGGTGATGTTGAAGTGCTGGCCGACCTCTTCGAGGGTCTGGGGGCGGTCGCCACCGATGCCGAAGCGCATGCGGATGATCTCCGATTCGCGCTCGTCGAGCGAGTCGAGCATGGCGTTCACGTCCGTGAGCATGGACTTGCTCTTGAGATTCTCAAAGGGCGTGGGCGCATTCTCGTCGCCGACCAGATCGCCAAACTCGGTGTCGTCGTCCTCGCCGACGGGTGCGTCGAGCGAAGTCGGGCGCACGCTGACGGTCTTGAGGTGCGCGATCTTGTTGACCGGCATCCCCATCTCGAGGGCGATTTCCTCGTTGGTGGGCTCGCGACCGAGCAGCTCCTGCAGCGCGGTGGTCAGCTTGCGCATGCGGGCGATTTTATCGACGAGGTGGACGGGCAGGCGGATGGTCTTGCTCTGGTTGGCCAGGGCGCGCTTGATGGACTGCTTGATCCACCAGGCCGCGTAGGTCGAGAGCTTGCCGCCCTTGTCCGGGTCAAAGCGTTCAACGGCTTTGACCAGGCCGATGTTCCCCTCACTGATCAGGTCGAGCAGCGGGAGACCAAAATTCGCGTAGTCGTGCGCAATTTTCACCACGAGGCGCAGGTTGGCCTCGATCATGTGCTGGCGGGCCTTTTGGTCGCCTTTGCGGATACGTCTGGCCAGTGCGACTTCCTCCTCCGGCTTGAGCAGGGGAGTTTTGCCGATTTCGGCCAGGTACAGCTTGATGGCACTCTTTTCGGAGTGCGGCAGGTCGGCAAGTGTTTCCGGTTCGGGCACACTGACGTCCGGCCGATTAATGTTTAGCGCCTGTTCCGCATCACGCGGGACGCTAACCCGCTCGGGAGCGGGGTTATTATGTGAGGAATTTGCCGACGGCTCCGTAGCTTTATCAGCTGCGGATTGTGACGCCGACTTCCTGGAGTTTGCCTTTTTTGTGGGCATATCGGATTCAGTTCGTGGCGCGGGCATTACCTGATTAAGCATCAGTTATCCTAGCTATTTGCTGGGATAATGCAACCGCTTTGAGCATTCCTTTCGCTTTATTGACCGTTTCCTGGTACTCATGTTCCGGAATTGAGTCGGCGACGAGGCCTGCACCTGACTGAATAAATAAAGTTTTTTCTTTTAAGAGGGCTGTCCGGATCGCAATGCAGGAGTCCAGGTTGCCATTATAGCTGAAATACCCCAGCGCGCCGCCATAGACGCCGCGGCACTGTTTTTCCAGCTCGGCGATGATCTGCATGGCCCGAATCTTGGGGGCGCCGGAGAGCGTCCCGGCCGGAAATGTCGCCCGCATCAGGTCAAACGCGGTCTTGTCCCCGGCGAGCTGACCCTCCACCTGGGAAACGATGTGCATAACATGCGAATAACGTTCGATAATGGCATAGTCCTGCACCTGAACGGTGCCGACCTCGCAGACGCGACCGATGTCATTGCGGGCCAGGTCAACGAGCATGAGGTGCTCGGCCCGTTCCTTGGGGTCGGCCAGCAAATCTTTTTCCAGCTCGGCGTCCTCGGCGGGAGTGGCGCCACGGGGGCGCGTACCGGCGATGGGGCGGATCTCCACGCGCCCCTCGGTGCTGCGGACATGGACCTCCGGCGAGGCCCCGATGACGGAGAAGTCCTCCGTCTCGAACATAAACATGTACGGCGAGGGGTTGACGATGCGCAGGGCGCGATACAGGGAAAGCCCGTCCTCGGCGTAGGGGATTTCAAAGCGTTGAGATCCAACGATTTGCACGACATCTCCGGCGCGTACATACTCCTTGGCCTTCTCCACCGCAGTCTCGAACTGCTCCTGAGTGAAGTTACCGGGCGGCACCGTGATTTCGTCCACCTCGCCCAGCGGGATCGGGTCCAGCGGGGCCTGCGAGGCGCGCAGTTCGCTAAAGGTTTCCTCAATCGCGGTGGTGGCGGCAGCGTAGGCGGCCTGAGGGTCGCTTTTGTCGTCGTCGAGGCGGGCATTGGAGATGATACGCAGGGTCTGCCGCACGCGGTCAAAAATGACCACCGTATCGACAATCGCGTAGCACATCAGAGGCATGCCCAGGGTGTCTTCCTCGGCCCTCGGCACGCTCGGCTCGATCCTGTGAATATATTCGTGGCCGATGAAGCCCACAGCCCCCCCGGTGAAGAGCGGCTCGTCCTGCATGCGGACGGGTTTCAGGCCCTCCATCTCGGCTTCGACCAGCTTCAGCGGGTCTGCCGGGGTGGGGACTTCCTCGCGGGAGCCATCGGCATGGGTGACCACGGTTTTATCGGCCCAGGACGTGATGACCTTGCGCGGGGCCGAGCCGATGATGCTGTAGCGGCTGATATGCTCGCCGCCCACGATCGACTCGAACAGAAAAGCGGGCTTGCGGCTGCGCAGGCGGGCGAAGGCCGAGACGGGTGTCTCAAAGTCGGCCGTCACCTCGGCATAGACGGGGATCAGGTTGCCCTGCTCCGCCAACTGGCAGAATGCGTCCTGTGTCGGGTAAAATTTCATGGTTTGAAAAATACCCTAATAGTGAAACCGAACCTGCGCGATGAGTAAATCCCCGTTTTCAGTTGCGAATGAACGTGGCGAAATCGCCATTGAAGCCGTGGGTAGTTCCTGTGGAAACAGCTGTAGCTTTACTGTGCGGAATTATCCGTGAGAAGGTATTCTGTCTGGGAGAGCTCTTTTGTTTCTCCTGTTTCTGATACCTCCACCCATTTTGAGCCTTGGAACTGGAATTTTTTGTATTCCTTGAAGAACCAAAAGTGTGTCTCTTCGACTCTAACCGAGCCATCATTCTTGTTGAGAGAAACTTTGGTTTTGTCGAATTTGTTAATGACCACACCTGCTCCGATTATCATGCAGATGAGACCGATGCATATAATTAGAAAGATGGGGATGCCGAGAAGGGACTCAAGGCAGCCAGCTTTTTCAGCGGGTGGAGGATTCTGGGACAGGTGGGGAGCTGGTCTTGGTATGGGGGTAGGTTGGTCGCTCATATAATAACAAGTGGGATAATCACTTATTATGACCACGCATGCCATAATGCAACCCCATACAGCGAGGGCGATACGTTCTTATGATAGAGAATAAGCTGCTTTTTGACTGCGGTATAACCCAGGTGGGCAGCCTTTTACTCCACCGTGGAAATGTAGATTTCCTATAACAGTTTATTTCGGCTGAAGTGTTTTGTTTGTGGGCTTTTTTTTAGCCTCAACAGTCAGGGTTTTAACATATGGTCCCTCTGGGGTTTGGCCTGTATCGTCGGAGCGATCGGGGTTTAAATATCCGTTAATGTACGGTAAGCGAAATTTGATTTTGAGTTGGTGTGTCCTCTTATCGATCGTGCGCACTGAAATATACTCGATAATGCCTTGAAGGAACTTTTGGCATTCTTTTTCAGCCATGCCATCCAGCTCATTGAGTCTTTCTGAATATTTTGTAAACCAATCACTTAACTGCTCTTGATGATCGAAATTATACAAAGTCTCTTCGAGCTTTTCCTTTTCCGCTTGGGCAACTAGCATCCGGCGTTGAATCTCGGATATGACTTTCATGAAGCTGAGGCGAGTGTTGCTTGTCTTTTCAAGTAGATGATCTGCCTTCAGTATGGTTATTTTGGACCGGATATCATTGATGTCTTTGGTAAGTGTTCTAATCCGAGCTTTGATTTTTCGCCTAGCGTCTTTGTTGGGTAGCTGCTCTTGATTCTGCTGTAGATAATGATCTCGTATCTCCTGCTTGAATAGGCCCGAGTTGGCCAGGACTTCTTTTACGGCGCTTACGATAAGGGCATCGGTTTCTTCGATTTTCAGGTACCTACTGTTATCGCATCGTTCTGGGACATTGGCATAATTTCTTTCCTTTCTCGGGCAGTAGTAGCTAGAGCGCTTTTGGACTGCGTACCGTCTAGCGGAGAAGTGTGCTCCGCAATGATCACACCGAAGTAAGCCTCGCAGGAGGTAGAAATGCTTCTGATTACTTTCTTTTGCCCTGAATTTTGACCGTCGCTCCTTCTCTTTTTGTGCCTCTATTATCAGAGTGGCAGGCAGCAGGCTAGGGCAGGTACTCGTGTGTACATTGCCGTCTCTATTGTCTTTGTAGGTGTAGCTTCCGCCGTAATGCGTATTGGTTAGCAATTTTTCTATGGACCCAAGGCTCCAAACGGGGTTTTTCCGCCGTGTCATCACCTTGTTTTCAAGAAGCTTATTTCGTATCCATCTGACGGTCTGTCCCTTGCTAAACTGCTCGAAGATGAATCTCACCCATTTGGCTTCATCTGGATCGATTTCTAGCTTTTTGTTTATGAGCTTGTACCCATATGGCGGTGGGCCGCCCATCCAGAAGCCTTCTTTGACTCGCTGGACTTTGCCTGTTCTTGTTCGTTCGGCTCTGAGGGCATTATCGTAGGAACTCATTAACGAAAGAATCCCTAGCGTGAATTTGTCGGTTTCGTTGGATAGCTGGTAGAGGCCGGAGTTGGTGTAGAGTGTGACTGTGTTTTTGACGAGGCTCAGGCGGATCATGCTCCACGTGTTATCGTTTCGTGAAAGCCTGTCTGTGTTGTAAACCCAAAGGTGTTTTACCTCTTCTGCTTCGATGTGATCCAGCAGGGATGCCAGGACTGGCCTGTTGCTCAAGTCATCATGGCTACTTGATTGCCCGCCTTCGTTCCAAATTTGATATTCAAATCCCAGCTCTTTTGCTTTTCTGATTCCTTGCTCTTTCTGGGAGTCCAGAGAGGTTCCTTCTTCCTTTTGAGCCTGGGTACTGACCCGTGTATAGATGTGGAGTATTTCAGACAAGGTCTACTACCTTTCTTTGGGACTCAGAGTCGCATTCTATGTAGCGTTGAGTGGTCTGGAGATGTTTATGTCCGGCGATGGCCTGTACGTCACGTATGGAGCCCCCAACTAGGCTTATTTTACGAGCAGCGTTGGTGATGAAGGTTCGTCTCCCAGAATGAGAGGAGCAACCAATGAAGCCAAGCTCTCGATACCAGCGCTGGAACATATTCACGATGACCTGCGGGCTTGTTCTGGTCGAGCGTTCAGACCGTACAACGTATGAAGTCTGTATCGTGAAGCCATCTATCGGCTGTTCGATGTGGAGTAGCTCATCTAGGGCAGCATAGACGGTCTTATTCATGGGGATAGTCCGGCCAGAGCTACCTTTGGCTGCGCTATCTGTGAGGCTAATGGTATCGGTTAGGTGTCCATCAGAGTCTACGACCATTGACCATCTTAAATTGGCTATCTCTTTGGCACGGAGTCCAGCTTTGGCTGAGAGAAGGAAGATCGCATTGTTTCGTATCCCATTCCTGCGGTTCCGCAGGTAGGTACTTATCGCATCGATCTGCTTGCTCGAAAGTGTCTTTGATTGCTTACCAAGGGCCATTTACTGATTATTTTTTATAATAGAATTAGTATAATATAATCAGTGTGGGGCGTAAAATAAAAAGTCTTAAAATAAGTAAATGGTAACCAATGGCTTGTGTAACTGATTATGGAATTTATATTCTATAATAACCGAGTGTGAATTAGATTTTGTTTATGAATAGTTAGATTGTTTTTCTATGTTACAGCTTTTCCTTGCCATTGGGTGAATATGTTTGATTTGTGATACATGGGGTGTTTTTCTGATTTTGTGAAGTAAAACCCCCAACCTCAAGGCCGTCGGATTATGATCACAAAAATCACAATGAACGGTGTGGCTAGCTACGTTGCCGAAACATCACTGGAGACTGATAAAAAAGTAAACCTTATTTATGGTCTAAACGGTACTGGAAAAAGCACTCTCTCTCATTATTTGTATAACCCCGAAGACGAGCGTTATGCATATTGTAATTTTGAAGGGATGGAGGATGAGGAAGTTTTAGTGTATAATGATAGCTTTATTAATGATTATTTCTTTGTAAAAGATCAACTTCCCGGAATATTTACATTATCCAAAGAAAATTCCACTGCAGCAAAAGCTATACAGGATGCATCGAAGCTCAAGGCTGAGGAGACTGAAAAACTTCGGCTGAAGAAGCAAGAGATCGCTAAGCTTACAGAGGATGCTCAGGGGCAGGAAGATGTACATAAAAATACGATTTGGAAGATTAAGACTGCATACTGCGGAGGTGACCGTGTTCTTGAATTTTGCTTAGATGGTTTGAGGGGCAACAAGAGTAGGCTTTTTGAGCATATACTCTCCGTTGATTTGCCAAAAGATAAGCCTAAAAAAACTATTCAGGAAATTAAAAAAGAGGTGGAGTCGTTGAGTGGTCCATCGGCTTCGAAATGCGATTTAATTTTTGGCATCAACTTAGATTTAGATGAATCTAAGTATGCGGATATACTTTCAGCTCCGATTTTGGGTAATAAGGATAGTGCTGTTTCAGGATTGATCGATGAACTGGGGAATTCTGATTGGGTCCGGGATGGGCTGGCTTACATTAAAGATGACGTTGGTGATGAGGCTTTGAAGTGCCCTTTTTGCCAAAACGAGACAATTACGAGGGCGGTTGTTGAATCAATTAGGAGTTATTTTGATACAAGCTACGAGGAGAAGGTAAAAGCGGTTAAGGATGTTTTAGGTGAATATCGTAGCCAAATAAGTCGGATTCCTGACATTTCACGTTATGCCGATAATCAATTCTTAAAGCAGCATCATGATGAGTTTGAGCTGAGGTATAATCGGATGAAGGCATGTTTCGATAAAAATATACTTATTATTGAGGATAAGTTATCCAATCCGAGCAAGTCTTTGGAGCTAGAGAAATCCGGTGATATGGTAGCTAGCGTCAATGAGTTGATCGAGGATGTGAACAAAGAAATATCATCTCATAATAGTAAGATTGATAACAGAGATCGTGCGCTGGCGTCTTTAAAGGAAGAGTTTTGGGCAAATATGCGGTTTGACTATGATCAAACCATTGCTACATGGGTCGCTACTCGTAAGCAAAGTCAAGGCTCATTGGCGCAGCTAGAGGCGGACGTTCTAGAATGCGAAAAACGTCTCGATGGCTATCGAGAGGCTATTAGGCTTCATCAAGCTGACACCGTAAACGTAGATGACGCTGTGCAGTCTATTAATGATGGGCTTTTAAATTTAGGAATCGACTCGTTTAATATAGTTAAGGTTGCTGATGACTTCTATCGATTAGTTCGACCAGGCAAGGATGACAGTGAGTTTCGTACATTGAGCGAGGGGGAGAAGACGATAATAACGTTCTTGTACTTTTTGGAACTATGTAAAGGAAAGCGTAGTGCCGACGAGGTGGGTACCAAAAAAATCGCAGTCATTGATGACCCGATTTCCAGCCTTTCCCATATTTTTATATTTCATGTGGGAAGAATGATTATAAATGAAATGTTTAACTCAGACACATTTTCTCAAGTTTTTATTCTTACGCATAGCTTGTATTTTTTTTACGAACTTACGGATGTTAAACATGAACGAAGGGAAAAAACTCAACGGCTGTTTAGGATAATAAAAAATGAGAATGGAAGTCGGATCGATAATATGGTTTATGATGAGATTCAGAATGACTATCAGTCATATTGGAGTGTAATTAAAGATTCGAATCAGCCGCCTGCTTTAATAGCTAACTGCATGAGAAATGTAATCGAGTATTTTTTTGGTTTTATTGGTAAAGAGAGTTTTAATAACGTATTTCAACGCAAGGAATTATTAGAGAACCGCTATGCGGCGTTTTCTAGGTTTATGAATCGAGAATCACACTCTATCGGACAAAATATATTTGACCATAAAGAGTTTGATTATGAATGTTTTAAGGAGGGCTTGAGGTTGGTTTTTGTAGCTGCTGGATATCCTGAGCACTACCGAGTAATGATGAGGTAGGAGTGGCATTCTTGGCTAATGCGGCACACTATATATCTTTTGATGGTCTGCTATTCCCTCTTTACTTTCTCGATGACTATAGTTTGGTTACCTTTTTGGAGATACATTAAGTACACTGGGTCCGGTAGGAAGGTGGTGCCGAATTGACCGGGCTTGATGTAAAAGAATCCTACATTCGGCAGTGCTTGTTCTTGAAGAACTAAGGCATATCCGACTCTGAAGGCGGTATCGCCAAATAATGTCTTTAGCTCTTCCCATCGTGGATACCTTAGGTCGCATGCTTTTTTCCAGTCGCCGTCTTCGCTTTGCTTGAGGTACAGTTCATATTTACCGAGGGGAGTTTTATCGATGCGAATGTTTGCGTAATCGTCTCCATTACTAAAGTATCCTATAAGTGGATTTTCCTCAGCTAATAGATACGAGCTAAGGGATAAGAATGTAAGAAATAATGCGATTTTTTTCATGGGAGGACTATAGGCAGGGATGCCTTATGTTAATTGAGTTTCATTCTTACTTTTTCGTCGGCTTTGATCAAAAGAGTCCAGCCTGGTTGCAGGAGTAGCTCTTGGCTGACCTCAAATACGTCTACTGTCTTGACGCTTATACCAGGATTGATGTCACTCAGCGCTTTTTGGTTCAGGCCATCAATCGTTGAGGCAAGGGCACTACTCGCTCCTACGGCTGGATCATAGCGAGCTAGGTCAGGCGAAATCAGCTCTATACGTGGGGCATCAAAGGCACTGATTGGGGTGCTGGTGGTGTTTTTATAGCCCCAAAGTACAGCTACAAATGTGGCTCCTTCGGAGGCTTGCTCTGAGTAGAACTCGTTGCCAACTGAATCAAATTCTTGGACCTGATAGACCGTGATCTTGTATTCGCCAGTTTGTGTTGATCCGTCGAGGGGCAATATCTCTTCTGGAATACGGTTTTCTTCCTTTATGGCCTGATCGACGGCAACTGCGGCTCCGGTTACAAACAGGCCGCCTACTAGTAGAAATCCTCCGATTCCCAATATGGCGATTACTACAATAGCTATGATGGCGATCATGCAGCCATTTTTCTTTTTCTTCGATTGTTGAGGGACGTCGGTTTCGGACATGTTTCAGTGATGGGTTAAGTGACTAGATTGCATTACTGCAGAGGCTAATTATCTGTAGGATATATCCTACAGATGGGGCAATGTAAATCTTTTATAATCATGGCTTGGATATTAAGCATGCATTTGGCCGTGTAATAGCTCGCAGAAGGAGTCAGTTGAAGCTTTCGCAGGATAGTCTGTGCGAAAGAGCAGGGATAGACCGTAGTTTCCTGTCTGAAATCGAGAACGGTAAATTTCAGCCGACGCTGACTACGATTTTCTTGATTGCACGGGCTCTTGACTGTTTCCCGTCAGAGATAATCAAGGAACTAGAGGGCTTGGATCCAGTAGTGGAACCTTGAGAAGGCATCAAGATGCCTGATGCCTTGCGGCATACCTCTGTAGATATGAATCAGAATTATCTTAGGAGAACTCTGTGTACTGTCTGAGTAACTTTATTCTTTGATATATAGGATATTATATACTCTAAGAATATGTTATTTCTGTATATAACAAAGTATCAAGGGGCTATCCCGCTCCTTGATATGTTACTCGGAAATGGAAAAGGGGTTTATACCCGTCAATTCCAGTGGAAATTTTCCCAGTCTATCTGATCGGCTTGTCCTTTGAGTTTGGTTATGTAACCTGTCCAGCCTTCGTCGGCCGCCAACCGACTGGACGTTTGGTCATATCCAAAGTATGTCTTTTTCCATAAAGACTGTGCTTTTTGCGCAAAAATGGCCTGGCCCGCAGTCGAAGAGTATTTATCAGGGCATTGAAGTAAGACATGGAAGTGCAGACGTTCATTTTCTGAGTTTTCCATTACTGGTAAGACTGATATTCGTTTCCCGAAACGTTGAAAAGCCTTGCCAAATGTCTTCTTATTTAGTACATTCATGAAGTGTCTAAAGTCTTTACTGGCACGCACTTCGTCTAATTTAAAGCCCCCTGAGTGCTGTTTCATCGTCAAGGTGAGAGCTATGCAATTTGAATAGTCATCTATCCTACTGTTTAGAAATAATCTGGTTGCATTGCGTATACTATCCGAAGTCATTATTGGGCCCTTTTACCAGTATTTATAGGCCTCGATTCCGGATTTTGGTTTTTTTAGAAAATTTATCGCATTTCTTTTGTTTTAACACTTAATTTACAAATATCCATTTTCCCAATGGATAGCTCTGATTCCTCAAGTCTTTGCTGGCGGGCCTTTAGCTTCTTACGGACTGCGAATACGAGCTCTGGATAGTACTTTTTCCCCGTAGGCGAGGTAATACCCAATCCGTTTAGGTGATCGGCTATTTGACGGTCATTGAGCCCTTGGTTATGTAGCTCAATGATAAGTGCTTGACGAGACGTACGCTTATTCCCGACGTAGTTGACCGACAGTCGCTGAGTCTTGAGCGTTGCCGTAAAAGAGATAAGGATACCCCAATCTCTTTTTGTTATAGGAAATTTACTCCACCGTCACCGACTTGGCTAAATTGCGGGGCTTATCGACGTCGCAGCCGCGTTTGCAGGCGATGTAGTAGGCCAGCAGCTGGAGCGGGATGGTGCTGAGGATCGGCATGATGCAGCTGTGGGCCGTGGGGATGCGGATGATGTCGTCCGCCGCCGAGTCCGGGAAGTCCTTGCCCGCGCTGGTGATGGCGATCACACGGCCCTTGCGGGCGCGAGTCTCCTCGATGTTCGACATGACCTTTTTCAAGGTGTCACCATGCGGAGACAGGACAACGCTCGGGCACTGCTCGCTGATCAGGGCGATGGGGCCGTGCTTCATCTCGGCTGCCGGGTAGCCCTCAGCGTGGATGTAGGAAATTTCCTTGAGTTTGAGCGCCCCCTCCAGAGCGATCGGGAACATGCTCTGGCGGCCGAGGAAAAGGAAGTCCTGGAACTCGGCGTAGCGTTCGGCGATAGCCTTAATCTGGTCAGCCTGGTCGAGAATCTGGCTGATGAGGCCGGGTAGGGACTTGAAGGCCTTGACCATCTCGCGTCCGTCCCCGAAGGACAGGTCGCGCATGCGGCCCAGATAGAGCCCGAGCATGCCGGAGATGAGCAGCTGCGAGGTAAAGGCTTTGGTCGAGGCCACACCGATCTCGGGGCCGGAGTGCTGGTAAACGCCGCCGTCGGACTCGCGGGCGATGGTGGAGCCGACTCCATTGGTGATGCCCAGGACGCGGAAGCCCTTGCGTTGGGCCTCGCGGAGCGCCTCCAGCGTGTCAATCGTCTCGCCGCTCTGGCTGACCACGAAGAACAGCGCGTTCTTGTCCAGCGGGGCGTTACGGTAGCGGAACTCGCTGGCGTACTCGACCTCGACGGGGATGCGGGAGAAGCGCTCGATCAGGTACTCGGCCACGAGGCAGGCGTGCCAGGCGGTGCCGCAGCCGCAGAAGACGATACGGTCGACCTGGCGCCATTCGCGGGCGTCGAGATTGAGCCCCCCAAACTTGGCGGTGGACTCGTCGTCGGAGAAGCGGCCACGCATGGCGTTTTCGAGCGCCTGGGGCTGCTCGAAGATCTCCTTCTCCATGAAGTGCTTGTAGCTGCCCAGCTCGGCCTCTTCGATCTTCCAGTCGATCTGGTTGATGACGGGGCTGACCGTTTCCTCGGCAATGGTGGTGATGCTGAAGTCCTCGCGGCTGAGGTGGACGATCTGTCCGTCGTCGAGGTAGACGACGTTCTGGGTGCGCCCGACGAAGGCCGCCACATCGCTGGCAATGAGGTTCTCACCGTGGCCGACACCGATGCACAGCGGAGAGCCCTTGCGGGCACCCACGATCTCGTTGGGGAGGTCGGCGCAGATAACGGCGATGCCGTAGGTGCCCTCGACGTGGATCAAGCTCTGGCGGACGGCGCAGACCAGGCGGTTGCCGTTCTGGGCCGTTTCATCGAGGTTGTAGTAGTAGGCGATGAGGTTGGCCAGCACCTCGGAGTCCGTCTGGGAGCGGAAGGTCGCCCCTTCGCCTTCGAGGAAGGTGCGCAGGGCTTTGTAGTTTTCGATCACGCCGTTGTGCACAAGGGCGATCTTGCTGTCCCAGCTAAGGTGGGGGTGGGCGTTTTCGTCGGTCACGCCGCCGTGGGTGGCCCAGCGGGTGTGGCTGATGCCCATGCTGGCCTTGGAGGCATGCTTCTGGGCCAGCCCGGCAAGCACGGCTACCCGACCGGTCTTTTTGATGACTTCGATGCCGTTACCCTCTGCCAGGGCGATCCCTGAGGAGTCATAGCCCCGGTATTCGAGATGTTTTAGCCCTTCGACAAGGATGGAGCTGGCGGCATGCTTGCCGACATAACCTACGATTCCGCACATATTCTGAAAAGTTAAAGAGGAGGAGTGAGAGAATAACTCCCGGGAGTTTACCAACTGGGGTGATACTTTATTGGACTGCTCGACAAAAGAATCTGGAAATCGGCGTTTTTTTCAAGCAATTTGGCGGCAAGTCATTTTTAGAATGCCGGTTACGATCGACCGACT
Organism: Ruficoccus sp. ZRK36; assembly: GCF_019603315.1. Lineage (NCBI taxonomy): Bacteria > Pseudomonadati > Verrucomicrobiota > Opitutia > Puniceicoccales > Cerasicoccaceae > Ruficoccus > Ruficoccus sp. ZRK36. The sequence goes on along the minus strand of NZ_CP080649.1, from coordinate 764,731 downwards.
GTCTTGGAACATCTTCATCTCGAACCCCATCTCTTACCCTGTCATGAAAAGGAAAGTCATCTCTGTCATTATGGGCGGCGGCCGCGGCACTCGCCTCTATCCCCTCACGCAAGAGCGCTGTAAGCCGGCCGTACCGCTGGCGGGCAAGTACCGGCTGGTAGACATCCCGATCAGTAACTGCCTGAACTCCGGCTACAACCGGATTCACATCCTGACGCAGTTCAACACCGCTTCCCTGCACAACCACATCCAGTCCTCCTACCAATTCGACCCCTTCGGCGGTGGTTTTGTGGACATCCTTTCGGCTGAGCAGACCGAGCGCGGCGAAAACTGGTACCAGGGCACGGCGGACGCCGTGCGGCAGAACCTGCACCACTACGGCGCCAACGACGAAGACCTTTTCCTCATCCTCTCCGGTGACCAGCTCTACCGGATGGACCTGCGCAAGATCATCGAGCACCACCTGGAGACCAAGGCAGACGTGACCATCGCTGCCAAGCCCGTGCCGAAGCACGAGGTCACCGGTCTGGGCGTGATGAAGGTCAACGATGACTACACGATTGGCGAATTTGTGGAAAAGCCGAGCGATCCGGCCGTGGTCGATTCACTGCTGATCAGCGACAAGCTGCGTGAATCCCTGACCGAGTCCAAAGATATCGGCGACTGCTGCCTGGCCTCGATGGGGATCTACGTCTTCAGCAAGAAGGTCATGTACGAGGCCCTCAATACCGATCAGACCGACTTCGGTAAGGAGATCATCCCGAACATGCTCGGCAAGAAGAAGCTCGTGAGCTTCCTTTTCGACGGGTACTGGGAAGACATCGGGACCGTGCGCTCGTTCTTCGATGCGAACCTGGCACTGACCGACGACGTGCCCCCCTTCAACTTTTTCGATCCGGACAACTCTGTTTACTCGCGCGCCCGCTACCTGCCGGCCTCGAAGTTTAACAATTGCCATCTGGATCACGTCATCGCCGCCGGCGGTGGCCTGATTGACAAGGGCCGCATGAAGCGCGTCGTGATTGGCGTACGCTCTGTTGTCCGCGAGAACTGCGACCTGGAGAACGTCGTCATCATGGGTGCCGACTGGATGGAGTCTGCCGAGGATGCCAAGCGCTACCCGCTGCCCCTGGGCATCGGCCGCAACTGCAAGATCCGTAACGCCATCATCGACAAAAATGCACGCATCGGCGACAACGTCATCCTCGACCCTGCCGGTAAGCCTGACCAGTGGCAGGAGGGGGCCGTCTATGTGCGTGACGGGGTGCTCATCGTGACGAAAAAGGGAGTTGTCCCCAGCGGCACGGTTGTTCAACCTTAGGACATGCTCTCACTTATAGCGACTATCGCCCCTCCTTTTTCTTTTAACAATCTGCTCGGCCCGCTTATGGCGCTGGGTCTGTTCCTCGGTGCCCTGAAGGTTCTGGCCGTGATGGGCGTGCTGCGTCGTCACCTCCAGAAGGAAGAAGACAGCTTCCGCAAGAGTCATTTGCCGCGACAGGACAGCTGAGGCGGCAGTACCACCCCGCCAGAGCAGTTGTCGTGACGGGTGTGGACTGAGTGAGGGTAGATTCGTCCTAAAGCACTTGTCACAAGTGCGTTATTGCCGTATCTTTTTGTCATGACAGCCCATGCTGAAGTGTCATTCAGGCACCGCAATGAGGCTATTAACCTCAACGCCTTACTCCTATGAAGAAACTGCTCCTCTGTACTGATGGCTCTGCCTACTCTGGAACCGCTTGCCAATACGGCGCCTGGGTAGCTGGCCGCACGGGTGCTCACATTGATCTGCTCTATGTCTCCAACATGGCAGAGTACGAGGCACCCTTTCTGATGGATTTGGGAGGCAGCATTGGCGCTTCCCCGTACATCGGTATCGTCGATCAGCTCACCGAGATCGAAAAGGAAAAGGCCAAGATGATCGAGGAGTATGCGCTCCAGACCATTGAAAAGGCCGAGGTGTCGGTACCGGTCGTTTTCCACCACGACACCGGTACGCTTGTCGACTCGGTGGAGCAGTATTTGCCGGAGGAGGGTGGGCTGATCATCCTCGGTAAGCGCGGGATCAATGCCGAGACCGCGATGGAGCACCTTGGGCATGATATGGAGCGTGTCGTACGCTCCAGCAACATGCCCTGTCTGGTCACCAATCGCGTGTACCGGGATATCAAGCGCGTTGTTTTCGCCTATGACGGTGGCGAGAGCTGCCAGAAGGCGCTTGCCTGGATGTGCCGCAGCAAGCTCCTCAAGGGGCTCGATCTGCACCTGATCAGCGTCGGCGAAGGCCACGGTAAGGGTGAAGCCTCCAGCCGGGTGGCTGAGGCCGAGCCGAAGCTCCGTGAGGCTGGCCTGACGGTCACCTCTCAGGTCCTGACCGGCGATGTCGAGAACTCTATCGAGGGCTACGTGGTCGATAGTAAGGCTGACATGCTCGTGATGGGGGCCTACGGCCACAGCCGCATCCGCCAGCTGATTATCGGTAGCACGACCAGCGACCTCCTGCGCCGCTGCCGCGTGCCAGTCCTGCTCTTCCGCTAAGGCGGAGGGGCAAATCCTCAGGGCGGGCGCTGGAGCTTCACGGAGACAGGACACCGGGCTTGCTTCGCCCGGAGGTATGGTGTATCGGCATACCATGAAATTCCCCACCACTTTTCTGGCCCTGTGCCTTTCACTGGCTGCTCCAGCCTGGGCTCAGCAGGCGCCTGCATCGACAGCTGATAAAGCCCCAGTGGCGCAGACGGTTGCCCCTGAGGCGCTCGACCCTGTGCTGGTGACGTGGCTGGGTGAATATGGTGGCGTGTGTGCCTTTACCGATGATGCCAACAAGATGGTGGAGATGCCGATACGCATCGCGATCGTCAGCAACACCGGACCCTCGCATGTAGAGATCGAGTCCAATGATATCCGCGGGCCGCGTCTCATCATTGTTATTAACAGTCAGCTCTCCGGGGGAGACCGCATTAGCGTTACGCCGGAAACACTCAAGATGTCTCCCAAGTACGCCGATCCCGTCTCCATGGACTTGAAGCGCGTGACGGGCGGCTTTGGTGGCAACGAAGCCCTGATCGATGGCGAGGTAAAGGTCTATCAGGTCTCCCTCAACGCAGCCCCCCGGCCCGTGCGCACCTACCGCTTTCGTGTCGGCCCTGAGTGAGGATTTTGTAATTCTCGGGCCATGTGCCCCTGTCCCTGCCGGATCTATCGGTCTTTGATCGCTACGTAGGCGCCGAAGCAGGAGTTCTTGTGTAGGATGTCGATTTTAGAGAAGCCGACCTCGCGCATCAGCTCCAGTTGGAAGGTGAGGTCGCGGGGAGAGTCTTCCTGGTCGATGTAGGCGAAGACTTTGTCGCGGTACTCTTCGCCGCCCAGTGTACAGAGATACTCACCGTAGCGAGTCCACATGGCGGCGTGCACCTGCGGATCTTCGTGGAAAAACATATCGCTGACAAAGAGCGCGCCACCTGGGGCAAGCAGCTCGTAAATTTTCCTGAAACCCTGCCGCCAATCCTCCTCGTCGCGCAGGTGGTGCAGGACGGCGGCGGCCACGATCAGGTCGTAGTGCCCGGTCGGCAGGCTTAGCGCCCGGAAGTCCCCGCAAAAGGTGCGGACGGTGCCGCTTTTTTCTGCGTTTACCCGCTCGGCGGCGCGCTCCAGCATGTTCGCGCTCAGGTCGAGCAGGTCGCAGTCCAACCCTGGCAGTTGCCTCAGTATCTTGATGGTGTTGTTTCCCGCGCCACAGCCGATGTCCAGCAGGGTGCGTGCTTGCGGGACGACTTTCGGGGCTAGAGCGCTGATCAGCTCCAGCATGAGGGGTGCGTCTATCACGGCCTGCTGGCCGGTTTCGAGGTTGGAGAAGCGCTCCACGTCGGCGTCAAAGCGGGCCTGGATCTGTGCGTTGGAGGACTTTTTGTCGAGTGGGGTGCTCATGGTAGAGAGAGGGATTGGGGACTGCGCTGGGGTGGCCTTATGCCATTTCTAAAAAAGCATGGTGATATGATCCACAGATTTCACAGATGATAAACTCGCTTTCGTATTGAGGTCTTGCCTCCGTGTCTCTGTGCCTCTGTGTGAGACTCTTATCAAACTCGTTTGGAAGCGGCTTTGCTTCGGCGCCGTCGAGCGTAGAGCAGGATGCCCAGCCCGAAGACAAAGGTCAGGACCGAGTAAAAGGTGCCGCGGCTCAGGCCCATGATGAGAGTGATGTTCCCGCCGTCTGGCTCGCGGAACAACTCACAGAAGATCCGCCCCACTGCGTAGAGCATGAAGAACTCGCCCAGCAGCGAGCCAGCGGGGCGCTTCTTCGGGTTTGAGAGCCAGAAGCGCAGTTGCAGGTACACGAGCAGAAAAAGTCCTTCCAGGGCGGCCTCGTAGAGCTGCGAGGGATGCCGGGGCGGGATTTGCCAAAGCGGGACGCCCTCCATGCTTTTGGGAAAGATAAAGGCCCACGGGACATCGGTGATCTTGCCCCACAGCTCGCCGTTGATGAAGTTCGCCAGCCGTCCGAAGAGAATACCCGCCGGGGCCAGGGTGACGGTGATGTCCGCGATAAAGCGAAAGCTCTGCTTCACACGCCGGGCATAGAGTAGCACGGCCAGGTAGATGCCGACAAAGCCGCCATGGCTGGCCATCCCGCCGTCCCAGACCTTGAAGAACAGTAGCGGGTTGCGGAAGAACTCGCCCGGCACATACAGCAGCATGTAGCCGAGCCGCCCGCCCACCAGCGTGCCGATGATGAGGTACGTCATCAGGCTCATCTGCTGGTCCGGATTCAGCGGTGAGCGCCCGCGCTTGTAGTACAGGCGCAGCAGAAGCGCTCCCACGATGAAGCCCATCACATAGGCCAGTCCATACCAGCGAATGCCCGGTACCGGCATCCACTCCGGGAAGCGGATCAGAAACGGATCAAAGTCGCAGACCGGGTATTGCAGCTGAGGCTCCATAAAGCCAACCACCCTGACGCCCCGGCCACGACTCGTCCACCTCTTTTAGCGCAGAGATTACGGGGCGGGATAACGGCTGGTTCACGCGTCGCTCTAGTTCGCCTGCGGCTTCTCGGCGGAAGGCTCGCCCGGTTTTTCGGTCGATGCGCTACCGTTGGCATGCTCCGACTCGCTGTGGCCGTTACCGTTTTCGGCTTCCTCGTCCTCGTGGCGCTGGCGGGCGAATTCGCGCATGTCCACGGCTACGTCGTCCTTTTCAAAGATTTCCTGCCCGAGGATGTGCTCGATGATGTCCTCCATCGTGATCACCCCGGCGGTCGATCCGAACTCGTCCACCACCACGGCAAGCTGCTGGTGGCTGGTGAGGAATTTCTCCAGGGCGTGAGCGCCGCTGGCGTTTTCCTGGACAAAGATCGTGTCGTGCATGATCGACGAAAGCGTCTTGCCGTCCTCGTCGTTGGCCTTGGCCTTGAGGAGGTCGCGGCGGCGCACGAGGCCGACGATGTTGTCGATGTTACCCTCGTAGACGGGCATGCGGGCAAAGGGGATGTTCGGGTACTCGGTAAAGACCTCGCCCACGGTTTCGTCCTGATCGAAGGCCAGCACGACGGTGCGCGGGGTCATCTCCTCGTTGACACGGATCTCGTCCAGCTTGAGGGCGTTGGAGATGATCATGCTCTCGTCCTCGGTCAGCGAGCCCTCCTTGGCGCTCTTTTCGGCCAGCAGGCGGATTTCCTCGTCACCGATTTCCTCCACGTTCTTGCGGCCGGCGATGATCAGGATGAACCAGCTGCACAGGCCGGAGATGGGCCGCATGACCACGCGCACGATGTGCAGCGGCATAATCATATGGGGCTGCATGGACGGGCGGTAGAGCACCCCGAGGTTTTTCGGGAGGATCTCCGAGAGCAGCAGGATGCCTAGCGTCATCGACAGGGGGACGATATACTTGGCGACCGAGCTGTCACTACCCCACAGGTCGGCAGCGAGCACGCCGGAGACGGTTGCTCCCAGGGTATTGGCCACGGTGTTCAGGGAGAGAATCGCCGAGGAGGTCTCCTCGATGTTCGCCTTGAACTTCTCAAGCATGTCGCCCTTACGCCGGTTACGGGTCTTGAGCGTCTCAACTTCCGCCGCAGTGGTACTGAGGATCATAGCCTCCAGCAGCGAGCAGAAGGCGGAAATGCCGAGCGTGAAGATGACTGCAATCCAGAACGCAATCATCGGTGGGAAGCCGCCTCCTGGCGGCTACTAGGAGAAGAGTCGTCGTCGTCCATAACGGGCGATGAGGCAATCGGGGCGCACCGTTGCGTCGCCAGCCTGCGTAGGCTGGCTTCCAGTGAGGAACCGGTTTTGCATCTTCATCATGGTGGCAGAGCTCGAATTCAGAATTATTTCAAAACGTTTTACTCAAGCAAGTGATAGTTAAGTAAGCGTCCTGTTCGTGGACAAGCAAACCATTTTATTCCCTTAGTTTTACAAATCCTTAGTAGTTAAAAGCCTTGACCGCCTTTGAGCTAGAGTCGTACCATTCCTAATCCTGATACCCTCATCATGTTGAAAAAAGTTAAGCTGCTTGTTCCCGCCCTCCTCCTTTCCTCAGTTATTACCGGCTGCACCAGTTTGGAGCAGGGATCCCCAGAAACCGTTGAAGTTCAGACCGTTCCGGCTGGCGCTGACGTATACGTGAATGGAGATAAGGTGGGGCAGACCCCCTACCAGCTTTCTCTTGGCAGTCGTGTGACGACTCGCGTTCGCGTCGAAAAAGACGGCTACCGCTCGAAGACGGTTATGGTGTCTCCCAAGGATAACGCCAACTCCCAGGACGTGGTGAAGTTTGGCCCGCTTTATGAGCTCGGTTACTACCAGGACCTGACCCCGAATCCCATCGACGTGGATCTGGTCCCGAACGAGGTCCCGACCTCCCGCAGTGGTGACCAATACGCCGAGATGGCCCGCCTGATCACCGAGATCGATCAGCAGCGCGAAAATGGCCAGATCAGCCCCGCCGAGCACAAATACAAGATGGATAGACTTTTGGAATATTACACGAATTAAGGTTGTTGCTTGTTGTTATACCCCCCTGCGAAGCCCGTGTCCCAGTGACCGGGCTTCGCTCTTTTTACGGGTACGAGAGCCGCTGGGCCGATGAAGTATCCTTTTCTTTGCCCCCGCTGATTTTTTGCCTTTTCACACGGGCGGCGTATCGCCACGCTTGCTGCCATGAGTGAGATCCCCGGCGAACTGAAGTATACCGAAGACCATGAATGGATCCTGCTGAAGGACGATGGTACGGCCCTGATCGGCATCACCGATCACGCGCAGGAAAGCCTCGGGGACATCACCTTCGTGGACCTGCCCCAAGTCGGGGACAGCTTCGCCCAGGGCGAGACCTTTGGTGCGGTTGAGTCCGTCAAGGCCGCCTCGGATCTGTATATGCCGGTTTCCGGTGAGGTCGTGGAGACCAATGCCGATCTCGACGGCACGCCCGAGTCCGTCAACAACGACCCTTATGGCGCCGCCTGGATGATCAAGGTCAAGGTCTCCGACCCGGCCGAGCTGGACAAGCTCCTCGACGCCGCCGCCTACGCCGACGTCTTGTAAGGGCCGGGACGCGGTCCTGGAGCTGTGGTCCCTCGGATCGCTGCGGCAACTGCTTGGAGCAGTGCTGGGTGACCCCTGCCCAAACAAATTTCGCTTACGAGCTCTAAAGCGAAAAGAGAGCAGATACGCAGTACCGTATAGGCAGCGTAGCCCCTTAACGTCCAGTACCTGCACACACGGGGCAGCAACTGGAAGGAGCGATGGGGCAGGCGCCCCCCATTATTGCCAGCGGGTGCAACCCGCCTTAGGCCTTCTTGGCGCGCTTGCGGCGGGGCTTCTTCTGTCCAGCGGTGCTCAGGTAGGTTTTTTCACCGATGAGCTGCGTGTAGAGGTTGAGCATGCGCATGCCCTCTCGCGGCTTGACCTGGTCGTTGCGGGTGGCCCGGTCGATCTGCTTCTTCATCTGGCGAATGAGGTCCGAGCCCTTGTGCTGGATAAAGCCCAGAACCTCGTCCGTGGTAAAGCCGCTGATCGTCTCCTCGATGTAGTAGCCATCGTCCTCGTCGTCTTCGAGGAAGACGTGGACCTCGTTGACGCGGCCAAAGAGGTTGTGCAGGTCCCCCATGATGTCCTGATAGGCGCCGACGAGGAAGATGCCCAGATAGTAGGGCTTACCGGGGGTGAGCGGATGTAGACGCAGAGACTGCTTGACGTCTTCGAGGTCGATAAACTGGCTGACCTTGCCGTCGGAGTCGCAGGTGATGTCCACGAGCGTGGCCTCGACATTGGGCTCCTCATCGAGCCGGTGAATCGGCGCGATGGGGAAGAGCTGGTCCAGCGCCCAGTGGTCCAGCAGGGACTGGAAGACGGAGAAGTTGCACACGTACTGGTCGGCGAGGGTCGGGCTCAGCTCGGCCAGGTCGTCAGGCACGTAGCCGCGCACATTGCTGGCCGCTTGTAGGCGACGGCAGATTTCCCAGTAAAGCCGCTCGGTCTCGGCCCGGCTCTCGAGGTCGAGGTAGCCGAGGCTGAAGAGGGACTGGGCCTCCTCCTTTTTCTGCTGGGCGTCATGGAAGCGCTCCAGCGGGGTCCAGTGCTCATCGCCGTTGAGGATCTCCCGTAAGTCTTTGAGCACCTGAGGCTCCTTGCGCTTGCGCCGGGTGGTGGGCGCCGGGGCCGGTTCATCGTTTTTAGCGATGCTGTCTACGACCTCAACGACGAGGATCGAGTGCAGGGCGACAAGGGCGCGGCCGCTCTCGGTCACGATGTCGGGCGGGGGCACGTCGGCACTTTCGCACACGCTCTTGATATTGAAGACCATGTCGCGGGCGTACTCCTGGAGGGAGTAATTGGCCGAACTGTCGAAATTACTGCGGGAGCCGTCGTAGTCGATGCCGAGCCCGCCGCCGCAGTCGAGGTACTTCATGGGCAGGCCCATCTTGTGCAGCTCGCAGTAGTAGCGGGCGGCCTCAACGACGGCCTTTTTCAGGGTAATGATGCTCGGCACTTGGGAGCCGATATGGAAGTGGACGAGCTGGACGGCGTCCTTCAGCCCTGCGCGGCGAAGTTTTTTGACCACGGAGACAATCTCCGGGGCGGATAGGCCGAACTTGGCGTGGTCGCCGCTGGAGGTTGACCAACGGCCCTCGCCGGTGGTGCTGAGCTTGAGGCGCAGACCGATGATGGGGGTGACCTGCATCTCCTTGGCCACCTGGATGATCATGTCCGCCTCAGAGGGCTGCTCGATGACGATGACGACCTTCTTGCCCAGGCGCGTCCCCAGCATGGCCAGACGGATGTAGTCGGGGTCCTTGTAGCCGTTGCAGACGAGGAGGGCGTTCTTGGTCTGAAGCATGGCCAGAGCGATGAGCAGCTCGGGCTTACTCCCGGCCTCCAGGCCAAACTGCCAGGGCTTGCCCGCGTCGAGGATCTCGTCCACGACCTCGCGCAGCTGGTTGACCTTGATGGGGAAGACTCCCTGATAGTGACCGGGGTACTGCTCGGCCTCGACGGCGGCAGCAAAGGCTTCGTTCAGCTCGACCACGCGCTTGCGCAGCAGGTCCTGCACGCGGATGGTCAGGGGAGCGTTGAGACCGCTTTGGCGGGCCTCCTCCACCACATCCATGATGCGGATTTTTTGGGAGTCGGCCATCGGGTGCACACAGAGTGCCCCGTCGGGATCGACGGAAAAGTGTCCCTTTCCCCAGCGTGAAAAGCCGTAGTAGGCGTCGGCCGCGGAGGCCGACCAGTTGTCCTGCTCGCCGTTTTGCAAGCCCTTCCGCTAGTGAAAAAGTTCCGGCAAATCAAGGCCGCAGGCGAGAGAATCTTGAACTCCCGTCTCCGAGGGACTGCTCAAGGCCGCTTGGGACGGGGGTTGATTGAGGCAGGGTGGGGGCTGACAATCCGCTTGCCTTTTAAGAGGTGCTGCTCTTACCTCGACGGTTTTCCCACATTAATATCATGAGCCTACTAGCATTTTTCACCGCCCTTGCCCAGGATGCCCCCGCCGGTCAGCCCGGTGGCGGTAGCAGTTTCTTTATCGTCATTATCCTGATGTTCGCCGGGATGTACTTCCTGGTTATCGCGCCGCAGCGCAAGAAGCAGAAGGAACACCAGAAGAAGATCGAGTCTCTCAAGGCTGGTGACCGCATCGTGACCAACGGCGGCCTCTTCGCCACCGTGACCAGCGTCAAGAGCGACCGTCTGATCATCAAGCTCGTTGACGGTACCAAGGCCGAACTGGCCAAAAACTTTGTCGCCAGCGTAGTCCAGGGGGACAGCGACGCCAAGGACCTCCAGCCGGCTCCGACTGAGCCCGCCAAGTAAACGCTTTGCCCACGCCTCTCCCATGAAAAGTTCCATTATCTGGAAACTGATCCTTAGTGTTGTCATCGTCGGTTGGGCCGTGCTCAACCTGCTGCCGATGGAGAACGAGGATTTCGACACGTTCATCCAGACCCGCGCGACCGCCCATCAGGACGAGTACCAGGCCTTCCTCGACCGTGCTGAAGGGCGCGTTGACGACGGCACACCGCTGTTCCTGGCTATCAAGCAGCAGGCCGATGAGGAAAACCTGGACCTGTACCACGAGTTCTTCCCGGATGTGGATCTGGTGTACGTCAAGAACCAGGAAAAGCGCAACAACGTCATCATGAACGTCCTCTATGAGGAGTCGCGCGGCAAGCTCCACCTCGGCCTCGACCTCGCCGGTGGTGTGGCCTTTACCCTCAAGCTTAAGGATACCCCCGAGAACGCCGCCGCTGCCAAGGTTCAGCTCAAGGAGGCGGTCGAGATCATTCAGAGCCGTATCAACGGCCTGGGTGTGGCCGAGCCGGTCATCCGTGAGGTCGGTAACAACCAGATCGAAGTCCAGCTGCCCGGTCTCGACCTGGAGAAGAACCCCGAAGCCGCCGACAAGCTCAAGAAGCCCGCGCACCTGGAGTTCCGCCTCGTCCATCGCGATCTCGTCCCCGGCCCCGGCGTGACGACCCCTGTCGGCTATGAGGCCATGATCCTCGAAGACGAGGACGACAAGGGCAACATCGTCGAGCGCCCCTACTTTGTAAAAATCATCCCCGAAGCCACCGGTGATATTGTCGATCGGGCTTACCCGACGACCGGTATGTACGGTGGCTTCGAGATCGGGCTCAACTTCACCAGCGAGGGCGGAGAAGCCTTCGCGGACATGACCCGCAAGATCGCTGCCGAGGACAAAGCCCGCAACGCTCTGGGCTCGGGTAAGATGGCTATCGTGCTCGACGGTAAGCTGTACAGTGCTCTGGGTCTGAACAACGGTGAGCCTATCACCGGCGGCAGCGCCCGCATTACCGGACGCTTTTCTCAGATCGAGGCCGAGGAGCTGGCCAATGTCCTCAACAACCCGCTCAAGTTCGAGCTGGAAGTCGGCGAAAAATACGTGATCAGCCCGACGCTGGCCAGCGATGCTCGCACCGCCTCTATCGAGGCCTGCCTGCTCGGTGCCGGTCTGGTTGTGGCCTTCATGATTTTCTATTACCTGCTGGCAGGTGTGGTCTCCGTGGCCTCCGTTGGCCTGTCTGTGGTTGTGGTGCTGGGTGTGCTCATGAGTGTGGGCGGTACCCTGACCCTGCCCGGTATTGCGGCCCTCGTGTTGACCATCGGTATGGCCGTGGACGCGAACATCCTCATCTTCGAGCGTATGCGTGAGGAGCTGACCGCGGGCAAGAACCCGAAGAACGCCCTGCGCGGCGGCTACGAAAAGGCTTTCTCCACCATCGTTGACGCCAACATCACCACCCTCATCACCGCCGGTATCCTCATCTGGCTCGGTGCCGGTCCGGTCAAGGGCTTCGGGGTGACGCTGGCCATCGGTATTGGCGCCTCCATGTTTGGTGCGCTGGTTATCAGCCGTTTCCTGCTGGAGATCCTCGTCAGCGTCGGCCTGCTGAAGCGCATTTCGCTTTTCGGCTTCCTCAACAAGGCCAAGTTCAACTTCCTGCGTGTGCGCCGCCCGGCCTTTATCTGCTCCTGGTGCATTGTCGCGCTGGGTATCTTCGCCGTGGCCACCCACATGAACCACATCCTCGGGATCGACTTCCGCGGGGGCGTGGAGATCACGATGGACTTTGACTCTGCTCACCGGCCGAGCATCGCTGAGATCGATAGCCTCGCTGAAGCCAACGATCTGGGCGAGATCCAGGCTGGCTTCCAGAGCATCATCGGGACCAGCAATGAGCGGCTCAAGCTGCAGATCGACACCGCCGAAGGCCGTGCCGAGCAGGTTGTAGCCGCCCTCCAGCAGGCCTTTCCCGACTCGCAGTTGACCAAGCTCAGTGAAAGCGCCGTGGGCGCGACGGTGAGCGACTCGATCACCCGCAATGCCTTCCTCTCGGTGGCCGTGGCTCTGGTCGGTATCCTCCTTTACGTGGCCCTGCGCTTCGAGTTTGGCTACGGGATCGGTGCCGTGGTGGCCACCGTGCACGACGTGCTCATGTCCATCGGCCTCTTTGTCGTGGTCGGGCAGTACTTCGGGATTGGCAGTGGCCAGTTCACCGCTCCGATGGTGGCCGCGATCCTCATGATCGTCGGTTACTCGATCAATGACACCATCGTCGTGTTCGACCGTATCCGTGAGGAGCTCGATCTGAACCCCGATATGAACCTCTTTGACACGGTCAACCTCGCGATCAACCGCACGCTCTCGCGTACGCTGCTGACCTCGCTGACCACCCTCATGGCCGCGATTGCACTGTACATCTTTGGGGCAGGCGTGGTGATCGACTTCGCGTTGATCTTCATCATCGGCATCCTCACCGGTACCTTCTCGTCCATCTTTATCGCCAGCCCGGTATTCTTCTGGTGGCATAAGGGTAGCCGTCAGCACGTGACCGAGCGCCACCTCACGCGCCCGACCTACGAGTGGGAAACCACCACCCGCCGTGCGCGCGACGCCGGTCCGGACAAGGCCTGATCTGTGCCGCTCATGCGCTGGACCCATACCCCGCCTCCGGACTCCGCCGTACAGGCGTTGCGCTCGGAGCTGGGGCTGGACAGCGTGCTGGCCGAGCTCCTGGCAGCCCGACTGCCTGAGCCCGGCCCGGCTGCGGCCTTCCTCGACCCACGCCTGAAGCACCTCAAGAATCCCTTCGAGCTGAGCTTCGTCTCAGAGGCCGTTGAGCGTCTGCTCACGGCCCTGCGCTCAGGGGAGGATGTCCTCGTCATCGGAGACTATGACGTGGACGGCATGACCAGCACAGCGCTGCTGGTGAGCCTGCTGCGGTACTTTGGCGGAGATCCTGTCTACCAGGTCCCCCGACGGCTGGAGGAAGGCTACGGGCTCAGTGACAACATGCTGGACCGCGTGCTGGCCGGAAATCCCCCTGACCTGCTCGTGGCGCTGGACTGCGGTACAAACTCCGTGGCCGAGGTCGCCCGCCTGCGTGAACGCGGGATCGACGTCATCATCGTGGATCACCACGAGTCCAAGGAGGCACTCCCCGCCGACTGCCTGCTTATCAACCCGAAGCTTTATCCCGGTCCCGGTGACGAGCAGGCCCGCGACCTGTGTACGGCGGGGCTGGTTTTCAAGCTCGTGCACGCGCTGATCATGCGCCTGCGCCAGCTCGACGACCCGCGCGCCTACGACCTCAAGCTCAAGCACTGGCTCGATCTCGTCGCGCTCGGCACTATCGCCGACCTCGTCCCTCTGCGCGGAGAGAATCGCATCCTGGCCCGTGAGGGACTGCGCCAGCTTGTCGAGGGGCGTCGTCCCGGACTGGCCGCGCTGCTGGAGGTCTCCGGTCTCGGCAGGGACCATCCGCTTTGCGCCGCTGACATCGCCTTCCGCCTTGGCCCGCGCCTCAACGCCGGAGGCCGTCTGGCCGATGCCGCCCTGCCGGTGGAACTCCTTTTGTGCGACAAGAAAAGCCGCGCCCTAGCCGCCGCCGCTGAGCTGGATGCGCTCAACCGTGAGCGTCAGTCCATCGAGCGCGGTGTCTTCGACGCTGCGGTGGCGGACTTTGACGATGACCATGCGCCTGACGCGCTCGTCGCCGCTGGCACCGACTGGCACCCCGGCGTCGTCGGGATCGTAGCTGGGCGGCTCGCCCGGCGCTTTTACCGCCCTGCTATCGTGCTGACGCGCGATGGCGACCTGCTGCGCGGCTCAGGCCGCAGTATCCCCGAGGTGGACCTGCAGGAGGTGCTGCACGGCTGCGACGGGCTGCTGGCCGAGTGGGGCGGGCACCGCATGGCCGTGGGGGTTGCCCTGCCGGTTGACCGGTTGGAGGAGTTTCGCGCTGCCTTCACCGAGGGGGTCGCCAAGTTCTTTGCCGACACGCCTCCCGAGCCCAGCCTGAAAATCGATACCTGGGTCAAGGCCGGGGACCTCGGCGAACGCCTGCTCGCCCAGCTCGACGAGCTTCGTCCCTACGGTCAGGAAAACCCGGAGCCCGTGCTCGGCATCAAAAGGGTCATGCTCGCCCGCGCCCCGGAGGTGTTTGCCCAGAAGCACCTGCGCTTTGACTTAAAAGGCGCGCATGGCCGCCGTGTGCAGGGGATCGCCTGGAACGGTGCCTCCAACCCGCCACCCGCCGGTGAACCGATCGACCTCGCCGTCCGCTTCACCTGGAACGTCTGGAACGGCCGCCGCACCCCCCGCCTGGAGCTGGTGGACTGGGCGGGTTGCACCCGCGGGCATTGAGGGGCTGCGCCCCTACGCGGCCAGAAAGGCCGCTACCCCAGCATCGTGGTTTTGTTTATTTCTGGGCTTGTGCAGCCCAGGCCCGCGGCAAGCGAAGCTTGCATTTTCGATGCTACGCATCGTGTCAGCGATTACTGAAGACAGCTTTGCTGTCTTCAGTAATCGCTGAGCAGAGCATCCAAACTGGGTCGCCACCTTTGGGCGAGGAGACTTCGACATGTTGAAAAGGCTTGTGGGCGTTTGGTATAACCAGCACCATCACGGTACGGTGAAGATTACACACACTCGAAGGTGGCTCCTGGCTACGTGTCTAGTCATTGTCACGTTGGCTGTTGCCTGGCAAATCAGACGTCACTGGTTCGCTCCTTCTGCGGGTGTCTTGCTGGGCGAAGTCCCAAGCATAGACATGATTGAGCGCGATCAGAGTGTAAAAGGTTTTCTGGAGTCCATTCGTGTGCTTAATGATGCGACTCCCAACGAAAAGGATCTATCCGCCCTGCGCTACATTGTTATGCAGGCCTACGCCTTCCAGCAGGGGATAGACGGAAAGGATGATGCGGATGTATTGCTGTCGGCGAACTGCGACCTGATGGTTGCGTTGAGCAAGGCTGACCCGGCGGTAGCAGACTTGAGACGGACGGCAACTGGTGATGTCGTCTCTCTACGGGAACTCAACGCGCTCTGCTATGGCGATGCTATGCAATGAGCACAGTAAGCCAAGTCAGGCTTAATTCACCTTACAGAAACCGGGGCAGCGAGCCTTAGCGAGCGATGGGGCAGAGCCCCATCAATGCCAGCGGGTGCAACCCGCCTAGCCGTCGATCTTTTCGGACAGGTAGTTGAACAGCTCGTCTTCGGAGAGGCGGATCTGCTCGGTGGTGTCGCGGTCGCGGATGGTGACGCCGGCGTCCTTCTCGATGGTATCGAAGTCCACCGTGATGCAGAAGGGGGTGCCGATCTCGTCCTGGCGGCGGTAGCGGCGGCCGATGGCCCCGGAGACGTCCCAGAAGACCGTCCAGCGCTTTTGCAGGCGCTCGTAGAGCTTGCGGGCGCGCTCGACCAGCTCGGGCTTGTTCTTCACCAGCGGGAAGACAGCGGCCTTGTACGGGGCGATGCGCGGGTGGAACTTCATCACGCTGCGCTTTTCGGGCGTGCCCTTGTCGTTGGGGATTTCGTCCTCGCAGTAGGCGGCCGAGAGCACGGCCAGGAAGGTCCGGTCCACGCCGAGCGAAGGCTCGATCACGTGTGGGATGTACTTCTGCTTCTGCTGCTCGTCAAAGTACTCCATGGACTTACCGGAGTGCTCCTGATGCTGCGTGAGGTCAAAGTTACCGCGGCAGGCGATGCCCCACAGCTCCTGCACCCCGTGTGGGAAGCGGAAGGTGAGGTCGGTCGTGCCCTTGGAGTAGTGGGAAAGCTTGTGGGCGGGGTGGACGTCCTCGCCGATGCCCTCGCGGGGCAGGCCGATGGAGACGAGCCAGTCGATGCACTTGTCGATCCATTCGCGGTGCAGGGTCTGCCAGTCGGCGTCGGGCTGGATGAAGTATTCGATCTCCATCTGCTCGAATTCGCGCGAGCGGAAGAGGAAGTTACGCGGCGTGATCTCGTTGCGGAAGGCCTTGCCGACCTGAGCGATCCCGAAGGGCACCTTGACGCGGCCGGTGTCTACGACGTTGCGGTAGTTGCTAAAAATCCCCTGGGCGGTCTCGGGGCGCAGGTAGGCGGTGGCGGACTTGTCCGCGAGCGGGCCGACCTTGGTCTCGAACATCAGGTTGAAGTCGCGCGGCTCGGTCAGCGTGCCCGCCTCGGTGGCCTCAGGGCCATAGGCAGCGGTGCGCTGCTCCTCGGTGGACTCGGTAAACTCGATGATGGCGGCGCCTTCGGTGGGCTCACCGCGGACCTTGCCGCCGGCCTGCTTGCCGAGGAGCTTGGCGACCTTGGCGGCGCGCTCGGCCAGAGCGGTATCCATGTCGTCAGCTTCCACGACCACGACATTATAGGTCATGGCTTCGCCTTCGCCGTCGGGGGTAAAGGTGAAGCTCTGGAAAAAGAGCTGGTCGGCGCGGTAGCGCAGCTTGGTCTCCTTACAGTCGACCATGGGGTCGGAGAAGCCGCCGACGTGGCCGGAGGCGACCCAGATCTTCGGGTGCATGATGATGGAGGAGTCGAGGCCGACGATGTCGTCGCGGCGGTGCACGAAGTCACTCCACCAGGCATTCTTGATGTTGTTTTTGACCTCCACGCCCAGCGGGCCGAAGTCGAAAAAGCCGTTGTAGCCGCCGTAGATATCCGAAGACGGGAAAACGAAACCGCGCCGTTTGCACAGGGCGATCAGGGTGTCCATGGTGGGGGTGGAGGCGTTGTCGCTGGCCATAAGGGATCCAGCATGAAAGCCGAGCGGGCTTGGTCAAGCTTCATCAGGCCAGTGTTTGCGGCAGATGCCCGTCGTTTTATTTCGGGACATTGTGCAAGTGCAGATGATTTTTCTTCTGGCTCTTTGCCCGTGTATTAATTTATTAGGCATACCAAGCCCCTCGTTTGGGCCGACCCGCTGCTTTCGTTCAAAACCTGTAACCTCTTGTCCGGAAGCAGCCAACATACCTGTCTTCATGCCAAGTGGTCCCGGATACGAAACGCTCCGCTCCCTGGCGGACCGTCTGGATATCGCTATTGCCGTTGTTCGTAACCCCGTCGAAACGCCGGGGGAGGTTACTGTCGAGTATGTCAATCCGGCCTGGGAGCATCTGAGTGGTTATGGCCGGGCGCAGGTGCAGGCAGCCTTTGATCTGGGCGAGTCCCGCCCCGCTACCTTTGGGGTCTTGGCGGATCTGGTGGTGGCAGGCCGCTCCGAGGCTTGCGAAATGTCTTTCTCCCGCGCGGATGGCCGGGAGTTCTGGGCTGGGGTAGAGGTCCTCGCGCCGGAAGCTGCTACTGGCGAGTGTGTCCTTATCCTGAAAGATATCTCCGGCCAGCGGACTGAGCAGGCCCAGCGCGAACTGGATCGCGAGAAGCTCGCTGTCACGCTCAGCTCCATTGGCGAGGGGGTCATCACTACGGATGTGAAGGGCGCTATCGATTATGTGAACCGCGAGGGGGAGCGCCTCATCGGGCAGCGGCTGGAGGATGTGGCCGGGCAGCCTCTACGGGAGATTTTTCACCTGCTGGATGCTGAGTCAAAGGCGGAGAGCCCCCTGCCGCTGGAGCGGGTCTTCCGCAGCGGCCAGGCGGTTGGCCCCCTGGCAGATCGGCATCTGGTGACGGCTGATGGGATCGAGCGTAAGATCAACTTCCTGCTCTCCCCGATTTTAGACGCCCAGGACAGGCTGACCGGCTGCGTATTGGTCTTTTCCGACATCACCAATCAGGTGCGGCTGGAGCGCGAGCTTCAGAAAAACCAGCGTATGGAGTCGATCGCGCTCCTGTCCGGTGGGATCGCGCACGATTTTAATAACATCCTGACCGGTATCCTCGGTAATATCTCTCTGGCAAGAAACCGCTGCGAGCCCCAGGACCAGCTTTTTACGATTCTCAAGGCCGCTGAAAAAGCCGCCTTGCGGGCGCGTGACCTGACACATCAGCTCATGACCTTCTCTAAGGGCGGTGTGCCGGTCAAGAACCGCACCTGCCTGCACGAGCTCATCCGTGAGTCATCAGGGTTCGTGCTGAGCGGCTCGAATTGCCGCTGCCAGCTCAGTGTCCCCGAGGACCTGTGGGCGGTCGAGGTGGATGAGGGCCAGATCGCGCAGGTTTTGAATAACCTGCTCATCAATGCCACCCAGGCGATGAAGAAGGGCGGCCGTATCGAGATTCAGGCGGAGAATGCCGAGTTGGGGGCCGAGCCGTCGATCCCGTTGGAGCCCGGTTTTTACGTAAGAGTCTCCGTGTCCGATAATGGCCCCGGTATCCCGCCTGAGCATCTGGCTCGGATTTTCGACCCTTATTTTACCACGAAAAAGACGGGCTCCGGGCTGGGGCTGGCCACCAGCTACTCCATCGTCAAAAACCATGATGGGCATATCATGGTGGACTCCGAGCCCGGCGTGGGGACGACCTTCATCTTGTATCTGCCCGGGCTGCCCAGTGCCTCAGTGCAGGCGCGCGAGCCGGAGCAGAAGCTCTACCATGGCAAGGGCCGGATCCTGCTCATGGATGATGAGCAGATGATTCGCCAGATCGCCGGCGACATGTTGACCCACCTGGGCTACGAGGTGGCGTTTGCTGCGGACGGGGACGAGGCGATCCGCCTCTATGAAGAGGCGGAGGCCCGCGAAAACTCCTACGACGTGCTGATCGCGGACTTGACCGTGCCGGGTGGTCTTGGCGCAGTCGAGGCTGCCGAGAGGCTGCGCTCAAGTTACCCTGACATCAAATGCATCGTCACCAGTGGCTATACGAATAACCCCGTCTTGCTCAATCCTGCGCAGTACGGCTTTCAGGCCACGATCCAGAAGCCCTATACGATTCAGCAGCTCAGCTGGGTCATCCGCAGTGTCATCGCCCCCGAATCTGCTCCTGCCGGTGGAAATTAAAAGACTGGCGAAAGATCGCAGGAAAATTTAACCTTGAAGTGTTACCTAATTTTACGTCAACTGACCCTTCACTCTAAGTACATGAAAAAGTCTTCTGCTTCCCTTCTCGTTGGTATTACCGCCCTTGCCGCTATGGTTTTCGCTGGCTGCAGCAATGTGCCGGATGGTGTCCATCCCGCCTATGTGCGTGCAAATCAGGATTTTGACGCTTTCGGTCTGGTCAGCTATTCGCCCGGCTCGTACAAAAAGCTCAAGGACGACAACATCAACGTCCACACCGACCAGCTCTACCCGACCAAGAACGTATCCGGCGACAATCTGTCCCTGCTCTGGGGCACGATCGTCGTAGCCGACTACTAATCCCGGCCCCAGGGGCCAATCGGGTTTCATAATGGGCGACGGTAACGCCAATGTCGCCCGCTACCTGACGCTAGCTGCTCAGGCCAGCCCGGATGCACCCGCCCTTAAGCTGCCGCTGCGCAGCCAGGGAGAGTTGTCGTACGAGGCGATATCGTTTAAGCGCCTTGAAGCCAGCGCATGCGCCGCAGCCGCTTATTGTGAAAAGCACGGTATCCGCCGGGGGACGCGTGTGTTACTCATGGTCAAACCCGGCTTTGACCTGATTCTGTCGGTCTTCGCACTTTTTAAGGTCGGGGCCGTTCCGGTCGTGATCGATCCGGGGATGGGGTGGAAGCACTTCCGCTCCTGTGTGCGGCAAAGCCGCCCCGAAGCCTTGATGGGTATCCCCGCCGCCACCTGGCTCTCCCCGCTCCTGCTAAGGGGCTGCCGCTTCCGGCATAAGCTGACAGTCGGCTCCCGTCGCTGGCGCGCCTGCCTGGCTCAGAGTGCTGAGCAGTCTGCCCCTGCGAGTCGTCCTCCGACCGACTTCGCGGTCGCCAGCCCTACGGACTTAGCGGCCATCCTTTTTACCTCCGGCTCGACTGGTCCGGCCAAGGGCGTGCGCTACGAGCACGGGATGTTCGAGGCGCAGGTGCGTCTGCTCAAGGAGCGCTACCAGGTTGAGCCCGGCGAGGTGGACCTGACCTTGCTGCCGGTTTTCGCTTTGTTCAACCCGGCGCTGGGCATGACCACGGTGGTCCCCGAGATGGACCCCTCAAAACCGGCTGCCGCTGATCCCGCTAAAATCGTGGAAGCGATCCAGAAGGCCGGGGTCACGAACAGCTTTGGCTCGCCCGCCCTGTGGAGCCTGATTGCCCGCTACTGCGAGCGCGAGGGGAAGACCCTGCCGTCCGTCCGGCGTATTCAGATGGCGGGCGCACCCGTCCCGCCAGGTCTGATCCGGCGTATGAAGCCCCTCCTGCCCGCTGGCGAGATCAACACCCCCTATGGCGCGACCGAGGCGCTGCCCGTCGCCAGCATCTGTGGGCGCGAGATATTGGAGCAGACGCAGCCGCTTACCGATGAGGGGCGCGGCACCTGCGTGGGTACGGCTTTTCCAGAGATGACGGTCCGGATCATTCGCCTGACGGACGCTCCCTTACGTGAAATGGCTGACGATCTGTGTGTGCCGGTCGGTGAGATTGGCGAGATCACTGTCTGCGGCCCCACAGTGACCAAGAGCTACGAAGCCCGCCCCGAGGCCACCGCTGCCGCCAAACTCTCTGATTCCGCTGACCCGTCCAGGATCTGGCATCGCATGGGCGATCTGGGGTATCTCGACGAGCACGGGCGGCTTTGGTTCTGTGGCCGTAAGGCCGAGCGTGTCCAGACGCCCGAAGGCGACCTCTACACCGATTGCTGCGAAGCGATTTTTAACCGACACCCGGATGTTTACCGCAGTGCCCTGATCGGCCTCGGGAAACCCGGCCACCAGACCCCGGCTATCGTGATCGAGCCTGACCCGGGCAAGCTCCCCACGAGCCCGAGTGCTCGGACAGCTTTTGAAAAAGAGATGCTCGCGGTTGCCGCTTCTCACCCGCTCACGCAGCGCATCGGGCGGGTCTTTATCGAGGCGGGTCTGCCGGTGGATGTGCGCCACAACGCCAAGATCCACCGCCTCGCCCTGGGGCGGAAGTTTACTCGCGCTCAGGGGTAAATTTAATATCCATCGCCAGGCGCTTCATCAGCTCCACAGGGATGGTGGGAAGCTCCTCGCCACTGACCGGATAGCGCTGTGAGAAGGCCTGCAGCAGGACCTTGTCGGTGAACAACGTGAGCATTGAGCCCGCATAGACTGTCTCATTGAAAGCCTTGCCGGTTTTGTAGTCATAGAGTTTGTCCCAGGTCAGAAAGCAGTAGCTGGGCTGGATGCCCTGTTCGGACAAGTGTTTGCCGACCCCCTCTCCCAAGTCGATTTCCTGTACATGGCTCGGGTCTTTGACTCCGGTCAAAAGCATCGACATGGTCTTTAGGGTTTCAGGAGTCAGTTCATCTCTGTTAACGCCTTCGGCGCCATCCTTTGCAAAAGGTATCAAGGAGATCAAAATCGGCTCCTCGCCCTCGTAGGTTAGCGTAACCGCCAAGGCCTTGGCGTTCGGATCGCTTTTTATTTCACTGATGTCTACTGCAGCTTTGTTGTCGCTCAAGCGATAGCCATAGCCCAATTCCTGGTCGGCGAGCAGCCGCGAGCCGGGGATTACCAGCAAGAGTAGGAGCAGAATATGGCTAACGTAACGCGTATATCCCTTCATGATGGGGTACCTTATATGAACCTTATCCCACCGGAGTCTATGTCGAAGTAAAGTCGCCACAGAGATGCGGAGAACAAAGAGAAAAACTCCGCACCTCTGTGGCCCATCTATCTGCTGGAAATGGATGAGTCCGGCTATCCTCTCTGACTAGGATGATTCAGTGCCTTTGTCGGGCGTTGGGCTCGAGTACTCGAGGTTCATTGCGAGCTGTTTCATCAGCTCGGCCGGTGTGGTGCCGGAGGGTTTGCGGGCGCCCGGATAGGGGCTGTAGACCGCCTGTAGGATGGCCTTATCCGTCAGGATAAACATCACCGCATCGCTGTACTCCGAGGCATTATCTGAAGACGCGGTGAGGCTGGCCCCTGCCAGATAGCAGTGGGGTCTGCTCATGCCCTGACTGGTGCAGTGCTGGTCGATCTTCTGGCCCAGAGCCTGATCTTTGAGGCTGTCGGTATCGGTGGTGCCGGTGAGGCTCATGGCGATGCGCTCCTGCACGGCCTGTGTGAAGCGCTCGCGGTTAAAGGTCGCCTTACCCTGCTCTCCAAAGGGGATGATCGTGAGCAGGATTTCCTCCTCGCCGGGGAAGCGTACGGCTCCGCTCTCGCATTCGCCGAGCTGGCCGATGTTGTTCATGTGGACGCTGGCGTCGTTATCGCTCAGTGAAAAGCCCTCGGCCAGTGCCTGATCGGCGTGGAGAGAGGTGAGGCTGAGGGCCAGCACGCACGCGGACGTACTGAGTACAGATGATAAATTCATGGTGCGGTACGGGTTCTGTGATGGGTGCCCACCTGTGCTGAGATTGCGACACGGCCCTGACCGCAGATCACGGATCAAGGCTTTTGCGTCAAGCGCCGTGCGGTTACCAGATCTTGCTGGGCGGCGGCGGCCTGACCGGTCTTGTTATACAGTACCGCTCGCTCGCGATATGTTCCGGGAAAGCCCGGATTGAGCTGAATGACCCGGGTAAAGTCCCCAATCGCCGCCTCGGCCTGGCCCTGCTGAGCACGCAGCAGGCCGCGGTTGTAGTAGACCTGCCACACGTTGGGGTTGAGGGCGATGGCCGCATCATAGTCGGCCAGGGCTCCGGCTCGGTCCCCGTCTTGCTGTCGGAGCAGACCGCGATTGATATGGGCTTCGTAGAGGCTGGAGTCGCGCTCAAGGGCAGCGGTAAAGTCTTCGCGCGCGCCGCTCTTGTCACCGGTGTTTAGGCGCAGGACGCCGCGGTTGTTCCAGGCCTGGGCCTGCGAGGCGTCCAGCTCGATGGCGTGGTCGAGGTCTGCACGGGCCTCTGCGGTATGCCCGGCGTTGAGGTTCAGCTCGCCCCGCAGTGCGTAGGCCTGGGCATAGGATGGGTCCAGCTCGATCGCACGGTTGAGGTCCTGTAGCCGGTGAGGTGTGTTTGCGTGGTCGGCCTGCTGGGCGCGGTTAAAGTAGGCCACGTAGTTGTCCGCATCAGCCGAGATGGCGCGCCCCCAGAGCGTCTCGGCATTCTCCCAGACCGTGCATTGGCGCACGGTGAGCATGGCCAGCACCGCCAGGGCCATCGCCATGGCAACCGCGTGCAGCTTTTGCTGCTCGGGCCAGCGCTGCCCGGCGAACCGTCCAGCAGCTGTGACACCGACGGCGAGGACGATCCCAGCCAGATAGGTGTAGCGGTCGGCCGCGAGTTGCGGGCCACTCTGAGCCAGCCCCGAGACCGGCGCGAGCAGCACCAGAAAGATCAGCCAACCGGTCAGCAAGCCCGGTGCGCGTCGGGCTCGCGCGATCAGTAGGGCGGTGATCGCCAGTGTAACGGCTGCTCCCGCGAGCATGCTCGCTGTCCACGGGCTAAAGTCTTTTGGCAGCAGGTAGAGGGGGGAGAGATTCAGCGGCCATGCCGTCTGCCCGAGATAAAAGGCCGGGCTCCAGATGGCCTGGACGAGCCGCGCAGCTACGCCGTGCTCGGCGAGCGTGGCCATAGCCTGCTCGGACTGGGCCCATGCTGCCAACAGGGCCGCGCCCAGCGCCAGCAATGCGAAGGGAAGCAGCCGGACAATGATTTTCCCAAATGCACGCTGCCGTAGCGGGTAAAGGCACAGGATAAACAGTACCGCCGGGTAGACGATCCCCCAGGCCTTGGAGAGCAGCGAGAGGGCGAAGGCGATCAGACTGAGCGCATAGAAGAGCCCGAGCCGCTCAGGTTTCTGCTGTGAGCGCAGCCAGGCCAGCAGGCTGAGTAAAAGGAAGAACAGTGCGAGTACGTCCCGGCGCTCCGTGACCCACACGACGGACTCGACGCGCAGCGGATGCAGCGCATAGAACAGCGCTCCGGCGACGGCCCAGTAGAGCCCGCGTCGTCCACCATCGGGCAGCAGGCAGGTGATGAGCAGAAAAACGAGCGCAGCGTTAACCGCGTGCAGCAGGAGGTTGACTGCGATATAGCCGCGCGGGTGCAGCCCGTCGGCAGTGTAGTTGAGCGCGTAGCTGAGCCACGTCAGCGGCTGATAGTGCCCCGCGTGGCGGCTGCTTGCCATCCACCCCAGGTGCTCCGCATCGAGCCCGCGAAAGTGCTCGTTGGCGGTGATGTTCAGCTCGTCGTCCCAGACAAAGCCGTTCCCCAGCGCGGGCAGAAACGGCAGCAGTGCTAAAATAGCTACTGCCAGCGCAAGCGGCCAGCGGGGCAGGGAGTGGGCGGGAGCGTTCATCGGAAGTCCCATGCTTGGGAAAAAAGGTTGGCAAGCAAGCCCGCACTCCCCACCGTCGCCGTATGAAGGTACTGGTAACCGGCGGGGGAGGTTTTCTGGGCCGCCATGTGGTCGGTCGGCTGCTGGCGCGCGGTTATACCGTGCGCAGTCTTGGCCGTTCGGCCCAGCCGGAGTTGGTCGCTCAGGGCGTCGAGGTTATTCAGGGCGACATCGCCGATGCCGAGGCGGTGGACCGCGCCGTGGCCGGGACCGATGCGGTCTTTCACGTCGCCGCCAAGGCCGGAGTCTGGGGGGCGCGTGAGGACTACTTTAACGCCAATGTCCTGGGCACTCGCCATGTGCTGGCCGCCTGTGCCCGCCACGGCGTCAAGCGCCTCGTCTACACCAGTACGCCCAGCGTGGTCTTTACCGGCGAGGCTTTTGCCGGGGCGGACGAATCGCTGCCCTACGGGAAAAACTGGCTCTGCCCCTACCCGGAAACAAAGGCTCAGGCTGAGCAGGAAGTGCTCGCAGCCAATGGCCGTGACGGCCTCCTTACCTGCGCCTTGCGGCCGCACTTGATCTGGGGCGTGGGCGACCCGCACATCGTGCCGCGCCTGGTCGATCGTGCCCGCCGGGGGCGTCTGCGTATCGTCGGCGACGGTAAGAACCGCGTGGACATCACCCACGTTGCGAATGCAGCTCTCGCCCACGTGCTCGCACTCGATGCGCTGGACAAGGGCACGGCCGCGGGCTGCGCGTACTTTCTCTCACAGGGTGAGCCGGTCGTGCTCTGGGACTGGATCAACAACCTGCTCAAGCGTCTGGGCGAGCCACCGGTCAAACGCTCGATCTCCGCCAAAACTGCCTACCGTGTGGGCAGCTCGCTGGAGTGGATTTACGATAAGTTTTGCCTGCCCGGTGAGCCTGCTATGACGCGCTTCGTGGCCGTCGAGCTTTCCAAGGACCACTGGTACGACATCACCGCCGCCCGTCGCGACCTCGGCTACGCACCCGAAGTTTCCACCGAGGCAGGCGTGGATGAATTGGTGGCGGACTGGAAACGTAACCGGAGTTAAAGCGGGCTTACGCAGCCCAGACCTGCAGTGCGTGAGCGCACCGGACATTCAGGGGCGGTGTACCTTCATGGCATTTTCTCCTGAAAATGCCAGAGTGACTGGAAGAATCAGGAGTGTAGGACTCGCCCTGCCGGGGCAGCGACTGCAAGGAGCGATGGGGCACAGCCCCATCAATGTCCCGTGCGGTCACGCACTTGGCGTTGGCGGACGGCCTCGAAGAGCACGACTGCGGCGCTGACGGAGACGTTGAGCGAGTCGCCGTGGCCCTGTAGCGGGATTTGGATACTGGCGTCCGCCTCTTTGAGCCAGAGATCGCTCAGCCCCTCGGCCTCGCTGCCCATGAGCAGGGCGGAGGGCGCGGCCAGGTCGGCGCTCCAGTGGGGGAGGGTGGCCGCCGGGGTGGTGGCGTAGAGCTTGATCCCACGGGCGCGCATCCATGCCAGCGCGGCCTGTGGCTCCATCGCGATGACGGGAAAGGTAAAGACCAGACCGCGCGAGTTGCGGATGGCGTGCGGGTTGTAGAGGTCTGCGCCTCCGCTGACGATGACGGCGTCGGCTCCGGCGATTTCCGCACTGCGGATGATGGCGCCAAGGTTGCCGGGCTTTTCCACGCCCTCCAGCAAGACGATGAGCGGGGCCTCGCTGAGAGCGAGTATGTCTGGGCTGCGCTCGGGCGCTTCGAATACCGCGATCAATCCGTCCGGGCCTTCGCGCCCAGCAAGTTTCTCAAAGACCGACTTGGGCACGCGAAAGGTTTCCGTGGCGGCCTCTGTCAGCTGCCCCGCCAGCTCGCGCTCGTACCCGGCGTACTCGGGGCACTGCCAGCACTCTACGCAGGTGAGCCCTGCCTCCAGGGCGCGGGCCAGCTCCAGCCGCCCTTCGACGAGGAACTGCCCGGTGGCGAGGCGGCCCTTACGCTCGCGCAGGCGTATGCTCTGCTTCAGGCGGGGGTTCTGGCGCGAAGTGATTTCAGTGACGGGCATGGTGATCGAAAACGGCAGCTTAGCGGCGAACGCGTCCGCGTCAACCGGATGCGCCATGCGGGGTGGTATCTTTTTCAAACTCCATCGCATCCTTGGGTTCCGCTTGATCGGCGAGCTGTCCGGCGTGTGTGCATTTGCTTTGACGCGCGGTGGGGCGGCGGAAATAGTTCTGCCCTTTGGGACTATGAGCACGCCGCAGACACCGAAGCATTTTAACCCCGAGCCCTTCGCCTACCATCAGGAGCTGGAGCTGCGTGTGGATACGCTGACCAACCTCGGCTCCGGGCTGGGGCGTGTGGACGGCTGGGTGGTCATGGTGCCCTTTGCGCTGCCGGGCGAGCTCGTCCGTGCGCGTGTGTACCGTAACCATAAACAGCACTCGGAGGCGGATCTCATTGAGGTGGTGGAGCCCTCGCCCGAGCGCGTGCAGCCGCGCTGCCAGCTTTTCGGCCGCTGCGGCGGCTGCCAGTACCAGCACATGAGCTACCCCGCGCAGCGCGAGTGGAAGCGCCAACAAGTCGGCGAACTGCTGGTCAAACTGGCGGGCATCACCCACCCGGTGAACCCCACCCACGGCTCGCCGCGCGAGTACCACTACCGCTCGAAGCTCACCCCGCACTACCCGAAGCCTTTTAAGCCCAAGCCCGGTGGCGAGGGGCCGCCGCGTGAGCTGCCCATCGGTTTCCTGCATCAGGGGCAGCGCAACCGCATCGTCGATGTGCCCGCCTGTCCGATCGCCACCGAGGCGATTAATGAAGCCATGCCGACTGAGCGTAAGCGCATCCGCGAGCGCTCGGCCAAGCTACGCAAGGGCGGTACGCTCCTGCTGCGGCATACGCTGGAGGGGGTGACGACGGACAACAAAGAGTCGGTGTCCGAGAAAATCGGCTCCACCGTGTTCCAGTTTCTGGCCGGTGATTTCTTCCAGAACAACCCGTTCATCCTGCCCGAGCTGATCGACTTTGTGATGGAGCGCGCCCGTATCGACGGCGTGCGCTATCTGGTGGATGCCTACTGTGGCGTCGGTGTTTTCGCGCTCTGCGGCGCCCGACACTTTGAGCGGGTGGCCGGGGTGGAGGTCAATGCCAGCGCGGTGAAGTGGGCTAACGCCAACGCCGCCATCAACGGCATTTCCAACGCCGAGTTCCTCATCGGCGAGGCCGAGTCGATCTTCTCCACGATCAATTTCCCCGGCGATGAAACGGCCATGATCATCGACCCGCCGCGTGCCGGTTGTGATGAGGCCTTTATCCGCCAGCTGCTGGAGCTGGGGCCCCGCCGCGTGGTGTATGTCTCCTGCGATCCGGCCACGCAGGCCCGCGACTTAAAGATGCTCCTGGCCGGTGGCTATGGGCTGGAAGAGGTGCAGCCCTTTGACCTGTTCCCGCAGACCCGCCACATCGAGAACGTCGCCGTCCTCACCAGGACCGGATTGCACCCGGGGCATTGATGGCTCAGCCTTAGGCAGAGCCATGGGCAACGGTGGTTGCCGCCGGCTCAAACGAACTCCGCATATTCCATACTGTTTGAGTGCGGAACCTGTAGGTAAATCACTAGCGATGCGGCAGCGCCCCTCAATGTCCCGTGCAGTTACGCAACGCGCAACCTCGGACGGCTAGTGCTCGTCTGGGGCAGCGGGCGCAGTCCCGGTTTCCTTTTTGATCAGGGCGGCGGTTGGGCGCCGGTCAAAGCTGCGTTCGATCTCGCCCATGATATGGTTGAACTGCGCAAAGGCGGCATCGGCATCGTCACTGATGACGGTGAAGCGCACCTTGAGGTAGCGGTCCTTGTAGGCAGTAAGAATCGTGAACGACTGGCGCAGGTCTTGATTGGTGTTGGGGCCATTGGCCTTGTCGGTCTGGCGGTAGGAGACGCGCCCGAAGAGGAGCGGCACCTCCTCGCCCCACAGGTCCATCTTTCCCTGCCCGAATTGCGGCTTTGACACATCGGCGTAGTAGCCGCGGCGCTGCATTTCGTTGATACCTGCGAATACCATGGCGAACTCCTTGCTCGCGGCGTCGGACAGGCCGGTGCCCAGGTCCTGCTGCCCGTTGTCGTAGAAATAGATGTCGAGCTTGTCGGAGCTGTCGGGCCGCTGGTAGCTCACGCTGAAGCCCGCGTCCGGGTTGTCATAAACAGTGACACCCATCAGTTCCCATTCTCCCAGGTCACGGGGAAAGTCCGCGCCGTGGCACAGGCTGAGGGTGAAAGTCAGAAGGAGAGTCGTCAGTAGGGCTTTAAGCATGATGGCATGGGTTGAGTTACGTGCGAAAGGTTGTCGCTGGCTTGATGAACCTGCTAACGAAACTCGCCCAGGCTCATGACTTCCACTGAGGGTAGAGCTGGTCGTCGCGGCGCAGGCCGACCGGGGTGCCCAGAATCTCGTAGTGCAGGACGGCGCGGCGTACGCTCTCGGGGTCCTTGAGCTCCTGCTTGATGCTGCTGCGCATCGATGAAAAGGAGTGGCCCGTGCTCCGTTTCTTCAGAATCGGTTTTGCCCGTTGGCTCTGGGAGATCTTTTCACGCGATTGGCGGCGGATGGCCTCTGCCCGCTGCTCAGCCTCCTTGGCCTCCCTTTGGCGGGCCTCCAGCTGGGCCATCAGCTCCTGAGTTGGGTCGCGGTAGTCCGTATATGTCGGCTCCGGCATGCGCTGGCGGCGGTGGGCCACTTCGCGCGGAGAGGTCATGGGCCGCGGAGCCTCCAGCGGGGACGGTGTCCGCTCAGCCGTGCGCCGGATGGGCGGCGGCTGGTGGGCGGGCTGGAATTCAGACTCTTCCTGCTGCTGGGGGACCGTACCTCCGCGACGCTCGGCGATCTTGCGGCGGATTTCCTCCTGGATCCGGCGTGTGCGCTCAGCGTCGTCGTTAGAGGGGTGGTCCAGCGGCGTGTAGTTGCGTCGCGGTGCCTCTTCTTCCTCGCCCTCACCCTGCTTTTTCTTGGCCAGCGAGATGGCGGCATTGATGGCCCAGATGACAAAGACCACGACGGGCACGAGCCATTCTTCGAGGGAAGCGGTGTATACCATGGTGATCAGAGGTCAGGGTTCAGGGCGAGGAGGCAGGCAGGGTTAACCCTGCGGGTTGGAGTCTTCCTCAGGCTTGGAGATGGATTCGCGCATCGCGGTGTCCGACTGGATATTCTGCAGGCGGTAGTAGTCCATGAAGCCCATCTTACCGGAGCGCAGGGACTCGGCCAGCGCGAGCGGCACCTCGGCCTCGGCTTCGACGACCTTGGCCTGCATTTCCTGCACCCTGGCCTTCATCTCCTGTTCGAGGGCGACGGCGGCGGCGCGGCGGATTTCGGCCTGGGCCTGGGCCATGTTCTTGTTGGCGATGGCCTGGGCTTCCTGCAGCTTGGCCCCGATGTTATCGCCCACGTCCACGTCGGCGATGTCGATGGAAATAATCTCAAAGGCCGTGCCTACGTCGAGGCCGCGCTCAAGCACGTTTTTGGAGATGCGGTCCGGGTTCTCCAGCACAAATTTGTAGCTCTCGGCCGAGCCGATGGTGGTGACGATCCCCTCACCGACACGGGCGATGATGGTTTCCTCAAGGGCGTTACCGACATAGTGGTCGAGGTTCGAGCGCACGGTCACACGGGCGCGGGCTTTGACCTGGATACCGTCCTTGGCCACACCGTCGATGGTGTTGCGGCCGGAGCCGGGGGCGGGGCAGTCGATGACCTTGGGGTTAATCGAGGTGTGGACGGCCTCCATGACGGATTTGCTCGTGCCCTTGGTGGCGAGGTCGATGGCGCAGGCCTTGTCCCACTCCAGGAAGATCCCGGCCTTCTTGGCGTTAATGAGCGCCTGCACGGTCTCGATGATGTTACCACCGGCCATGTACTGGGTTTCGATCTGGTTGATCGACAGGTCGATCCCGGCCTTTACGGACATGATGCGGGCATCCACGATGTGGGAGTAGGGCAGGCGCCGGAAAAAGCGCATGGCAATCAGTGTGCCGATGCTGACCTGTGCGCCCGAGGAGAGGGCCTTCATCCAGACGGTGAAGAAGGAAACAAAGACGAAAAACAGTACCAGGACGATCAGGCCAAGGATGGCGAGACCGACGAGAGCGACGGGATTTGCTGCGAGTGCGGGTGAGATCATGGGAGTGGTTTTATGATGAGTTTAAAGCTTTCGACGCGCACGACCTCGATGGCGGCGCCTCTGGAGACATAGCCTCCCTGTGCGGAGGCTTCGTAATTCTGCTTACCTATGCGGACCCTGCCCGAGGGGGCCATGGTTGTCAAGGCGGTCCCCTGCTGGCCGACGAGTGAGTCGTCACCGGCGGGGGTGTTGGCGCCGCCCTTGATCGAGCCCTCGGAGCGCAGGAACTTACCGACGCCTTTACTGCTGAGGAACTTCAGCTCGATGATAAAAAAGGCTACGCTGAGAATGAGTGAGCCGACCAGCACCGCAATGCCCGGCACCAGCCCATAGCTGTCATAGGTCAGGTACGAGGCTCCCAGCAGACAGCCAAAGCCCAATATGCCGAGAATCCCGCCTGGCAGAAAAATCTCCAGGAAGAACAGGACTAGCGCGATGACGATGAGAGCGATAATGAGGGTCATGGCTATGAGTCTAAAGGTTCCACCACGAGCGCGAAGGTTGCACGGCTGACGACGACGACCGGCTGTCCACGGCGGATTTCGCCGTTCTGGCAGCGGGCTTGATAGGTTTGGCCGTCGATCTCCACTGTCCCCATTGGGTGCAGGTCGCGCACGACGATGCCCGTAGCGCCCGCTTCAGGTAGTGTGGTCTGACCGGCGCTGGTGCTGCCTCCATGGGCATCTACTTCAGAGACACCGTTGATCGCGCCCACTGAGATGAAGCGCTTGAAGAGCGATGAGCCGGGCAGGAAGCGCCAGATCAGCGCCAGGCCGACTCCGGTCAACACGAGGGCGATGAGGCCGTTTTGCAGGGCGTCGAGCATGGCCTCGCGGCTGATCGTGAAGCCTCCGTCCGGCGTAGGCCAGATGTCGGCCATGGACCAGATGATGGCGGCGGCGATGCTGAGCAGCCCCAGGATGACGGGCAGCATGACACCGGGGAAGAAAAAGAGCTCCAGCGCGATGAGGATCACGCCAAGGATGAACAGCAAGATGGGCTCATTACCGGCGAGCCCGGCAAAGCTGTTACTCAAGAATGCGACCACAACGAGCGCAATCCCGATCCCTCCGATCAGCCCGAAGTGCGGCGTCTTGATCTCGATGATGATCATCAGGATGCCGATCGAAATCAGCACCGGCGCAATGGCGGAGAACCACTTGGCGAACTCCTCGGACCAGCTGAGGTGAAACTCGCGGATGTGGTAATTTCCCTCGCCGTAGCGGTCCATCAGGAGTTGGTCCACATCGTCCACGATCCCGGCAGCCAGCAGTGGCTGGGGTGGGTTGCCGTATTGCTTGGCGGCTTCGGTGGCGGTCAGGGTGAGCAGCTCGCCCTCGGGTTTGATCAGGTCGCCGTCGATTTCGAGGGTAAAGGTCGGGTCCATCATGGCGCGCTGCACATCGGCCCGGTAGCGGTGTGTCTCGGAGAGTACGCGCACGACGGCCCGCAGGTAGCTGTTGATCTTGCGCTGCATGCTCTCGTCGATGTCTCCGCCCTGGCCGGTGACGGCCTCGGCTGCGCCCATCTTGCCCTTGGGGGCGAAGTAGATGGCGTCGGTGGCCACGGCGATGTAGGAGCCCGCGGAGATGGCGTCCTTATCGACAAAGGTGATGGTCTCGCCCTCAAAGTTGTCCAGCGCCTCCATCATTTCGAGGGTGGTGTCCAGACGCCCGCCGGGGGTGTCCATCTGGAGGATGACGGTTTCGACGCCGTTCTCGATGGCGTCCTTGAGGGCGCGGCGCAGGATGAAAAGCTGAGGCGGGCCGATGGGCCCCTCGATGGGCACGACATACACGTCGAAACCGCCTTCGGGGATCACAAGCGGTACAGGCTCTGTGACCTCTGCCACGTCGGCTGCGGCTTCGCTCTCAACGGTTGTCGTATCATCGGTCTCGGCGTCAGACGATGCTTGGGTTTTATCCACTTCCGACGCTTGCTCAGCGGGGGCCATAGCCTCGGTTGGCTCTGGCGAGGGGGCGACATCGTCGCCAGCCAGCGAGATCCTTAGCGGACCCAACAGGAACAGGAGAGTGACAAACAGAAATACCCGGGGGGACATGGTATGCGTACAGGCTAGGGGGCCTACGGCGAAAAGCAAGGCGAAGCGGACGTTATCCTTTGCGGGAATGGCTTTTATGACGGTTTTACCGATGGGCGGTAATTTCGCTTTATCGGGGGGCGCAGACACTCTAGCCTGCCTCCCATGCTGGAAACCATCGACATGAACGGCCACCCGGTGCGCAAATGGCAGGTCGGAGCCTCCACGTTTATCGCTTACCCGGAGGCCGGGGCACGCCTGATGAACTGGCACCTGTGCCTGGCCGATGGGAACTACCGCGATGTCATTCACTGGCCCGAGGATGCAGACCTGGACAATATCGCGCATGTGCGCGGCGGTAACCCGGTGCTGTTCCCTTTCTCCGCTCGCACCTTTGACCGTGGCGACATCGGCTATTGGCGCGCACCCGATGGCGAGCGCCGCCCGATGGCTATGCACGGCTACGCGCGTCAGGGCCGCTTCGAGATCATGACCGAGCACGACCACGGTTTTGCCGCCAAGCTGATCCCCTCCGAGGAGTGCAAAGTGGCGTACCCGTACGACTTCAGCTTCATCGTGCGCTATCGCTTCGAGCAACTGGCGTTCTATGTCGATTACGAGCTGGAAAACCACGGCTCCACCGCTATCCCGTGGTCAGCCGGGCATCATTTTTACTTCTCTCTGCCGTGGCATGACGGCCTCTCGCGCAAAGACTACCAGCTCAGCGCCCCGGCCAAGAAAGCGTTCCACCAGGACGGAGAGGGCAAGCTTGTCCCGGTCAAACCCTTCCCGGAGGCGGCGGGCTTTGATGAAGAGATTCTCGTGGACCTGATCCGCTGCAAGCTCAAGAGCAACGAGGTACGCTTCGGGCCGCGCGGGGGCGAGGAGGACATCCTCATCCGCATCGGTGACCAGAAAGTCCCGGCTCCGTGGACGACGCTCGTCTCCTGGACAATGAGCGACGACAGCCCGTTCTACTGCGTCGAGCCCTGGATGGGGCCGCCCAACAGCCCAGAGCTTCAGAAGGGCCTGCACTTCGTCGAGCCGGGTAAGAGCGAAGTCTTCTCGGTCGCGGTCTCGCTGGCCTGATTTTCTGCCTTCAAGGGGCACAAAAAAGACCGCCTCGTAGGAGGCGGCCTTTTTGAAATCTGAAATCAGAAGGGAGCTTATTCACCGTCGCCTGCTTCGGCTTCGGTCATGCTCTCGGCTGAATCATCAGCGACCGGTGTGTTATCCGGTGTTTCGACATTGGCCGGTCCGGCACTGACGGGGGCGGTCGTCTCAGCAGCGGCAGGAGCCGTGGCTGCTTCAGGGGCCACCGTGGCTGCGAGTTCCGGTGTCTTACCGATCAGGCGGTCTGCCTGGGAGCCCCAGGGGCCTTGCGGGTCGAGGGTGCTGGCCTGCTGCAGGTAGCTGCCGGCAGCGTCGTAGTCCTTGGCGGACAGGGCGAGCACACCCAGATCAAAGGTCGCCTCGGCACGGATGGCGGAAAGTGCCTTGGTGTCACTGCTCAGGCTGGTGAGTAGCGCCTTCCCGGCCTCTGTCTGACCATCCTGAATGACAGCCATGGCCTCACCCAGGCGGGCGCGGCCCTGCACGTAGGTGTCCGTCAGCGAAGCAGCGGCATCTTTGTAAAGATCGGCGGCGGTGGAATAGTTACCGTCCTGGTACTGCTTGTCGGCAGACTGCAAAAGGGCAAAGCCGGCCAGCGGTTTGCCGACGTACTTCTGGCCAAATTCGTTCAAGGCCTCGGGGGTGTCGGCTTGGATGTAGGCTTCCTGCATGGTACGGACGGCGCTGCGCTGGTACATGTGGTAGCCCTGCACCCCGATGACGCCCAGCAGGACGATGACCACGAGGGCGTAAATCGAGTTCTTGTACTTGTTCCAGAACAGCCAGACCTGGTCCTCGATGTCGGCCTCCTTGAAGGCATCGTCGATGTGTACGAGGTTGCGGTCGTCGCCCTTGGAGGCGTCCTTGTGGAGACGGCGGTCGGCCTCCTCGAGGTCCTTGCGGTCGAAGCGCGGATCGTTGAGGATGTCGTCCTTTTTCTTCTTATGCTTTTTCGGGGGGCGGTTCATGGTATCTGGAAAAGGGGCGCACTCTTGGCCACCGCGCCCGCCAAGTCAATACCGGGTTGCACCCGGCGGCATGGATGGGGCTATGCCCCGGCGGGACCAGTCCTGCATCTGTGATCCTGGCGGATCACTGATACCTCCGCTGAGGTGGAGGCAGGGTACTTCTAAAATACAATTGTGAGTAGATGCGCGCCCCCGGGGGTAGCGACTGCAAGGAGCGTAGGGGCGAAGCCCCTTAATGCCAGCGGGGGCACCCCGCTAGTCGAAGACGACGGTCTTGTTGTGGTAGACGAGGATGCGGTTCTCCAGATGCCAGCGGATGGCCTGCGCGAAGACGGTTTTCTCCAGGTCGCGACCACGGCGCACGAGATCCGGCGGACCGTGACGGTGGTTGATGCGGGCCACGTCCTGCGCGATGATCGGCCCCTCGTCGAGGTCGGCGGTGGCGTAGTGGGCGGTGGCTCCGATCAGCTTGACGCCCCGCTCGTAGGCCTGGTGGTAGGGCTTGCCGCCGGCAAAGGCGGGCAGGAAGCTGTGGTGGATGTTAATCACCGGGCAGCCCACATTTTTGAGGAAAGACTCGCTCAGGACCTGCATGTAGCGGGCCATGATCACCAGCTCGGCCCCGGTCTCGCGGAGGATTTTTACCTGCTGGGCCTCGGCCTCGGCCTTGGTCTCGCGGGTGACGGGGATGTAGTAAAAGGGCAGCCCGTAGGCCTCCGTGGCGGCGGCGAGGGTCTCGTGGTTGGAGACGACGGCGACGAGCTCACCCGGCAGCTCCCGGGCCCGGAAGCGCAGGATGATGTCGTGAAAGCAGTGGTCGATCTTTGAGACCATGATCGCGACCTTGGGGCGGTCGGTAGAGAGCACGACGCGGGCATTCATGCCCAGGATGCCCTCGGCCATGGCGAGAAACGCGGTGCGCTCCTCCTCGATGTCCCCGGCGGGGACCCACTCCACGCGCTGGAAAAACACCTCGGCTTCGTTGTCGCGGTGCTGGTCGGCGTGGATGATGTTGCCTTGGCGCTCGTAGATCCAGCCCGCGACGCGGGCGACCAGACCGGGTTGGTCCGGCCCGGAGAGCAGGGCGATAATGCTGGGCGGTTTCATGAAAGCTCACCAGCTAAGCCGAATCTTTCCGCAAGGTAAAGGCTGCGTTTAGGGCAGGAGATGAGTCTGAAGAGCGAAGACTATCCTGAAAGCTCAGCCTCGTACTTACGCCTGCGTTTCCTCAAAGTCCTCCTGGATGACGTCCACCTGGTGGAGCCAGAGGTTGGCGTAGTGGCCCTGTTGGAGCAGGAGTTCGTCGTGGGTACCTTGCTCGATGATCTTGCCCTTTTCGAGGACGACGATCTTGTCGGCCTTGCGGACAGTGGAGAGGCGGTGGGCGATGATGAGGACCGTGCGGTCCGCCATCAGGTTGTCCAGTGCGCTCTGGATCTGGCGCTCGGTGATGGTGTCCACCGAGGCGGTGGCCTCGTCGAGGATGACCAGCGGCGGATTCTTTAAAAGCACGCGGGCAATGGTCAGGCGCTGTTTCTCGCCCTGGGAGAGGCGGATGCCTTTCTCGCCGATGTTGGTGTCCATTCCCTCGGGCAGGCGCTGGACAAACTCCCATGCGCTGGCCCCCTCAAGGGCGGCGCGGAGCTGCTCCTCGGAGGCGTCTTCGCGGGCGAGCAGGAGGTTTTCGCGGACGGAGCCCTCGAAGAGGAAAGGCTCCTGCGCGACGTGGCCGATTTGGCCGTGGACATCGTGCAGGGAAAGCTCGCGGATGTCCGTGCCGTT
This sequence comes from Ruficoccus sp. ZRK36, assembly GCF_019603315.1. Taxonomy (NCBI): domain Bacteria; kingdom Pseudomonadati; phylum Verrucomicrobiota; class Opitutia; order Puniceicoccales; family Cerasicoccaceae; genus Ruficoccus; species Ruficoccus sp. ZRK36. Next base: position 728,149 of record NZ_CP080649.1, on the reverse strand, counting down.
GACCAACACGGCGCCGGAGGTGGCGTCGTAGGCGCGCATGGCGAGGTTGGCCACGGTGGACTTACCGGCGCCGGTGTGGCCGACCAGAGCGGTGACCTTGCCCGGCTCCAGCGTGAGGTTAAAGTTTTCCAACACAGCGGGGCGACCCGGATAGCGGAAGTCGATATTGTCGAACTTCACCTCGATGTTCCCGGCGGGGAAGGGCTGCGGCGTGGGCGGATCGTCCACCTCGACTTCGGCGTCGATGATCTCAAAGACGCGGTCGCCGGAGGCCTTACCGGAGGCGAGCATCTGGTTGAGCATGGTCAGGCGCCACAGCGGCATGTAGAGCATCTGCGCGTAAAAGAAGAAGGCGAACAGCTCGCCGACGGTGAAGCCCTTGTCGTGGATGATCAGGTAGCCCCCGGCGGCGAACACCGCCACCATGCCAAGGCTGGCCACGAACTGGCTGCCGGGCATGTAAAAGGACCACAGGAACATCGTCTTGAGCGTCTTGCCGCGCAGGTCCTCGGCCTGTGCTTCGAAGCGTCGGGACTCGCGCTCCTGCAGGGCAAAGGTCTGGATCATGCGGTTACCCTGGATGTCCTCGACCAGCAGGGCGTTGAGGTTGGCGGCGGACTTACGCACCGCGCTCCAGTGGCGGCGGGACTTTTTCGCGTAGTGATAGGCCCACCAGAGGACGAAGGGCAGCGGCAGCACCACCCAGAAGGCCAGAAACGGCTGCATGAGGAACATCATCACGGTGATGCCGACGACCTGCACCAGCACGGTCGTCCCCTGCTCGGTGCCATCCAGCAGCGCGCGCTCGACGTTGTTGACGTCGTCCACCACGCGGGAGGCGATTTCGCCGCTTTTGCGCTGGTCGTAGAAGGACACAGGCAGGCGCAGAAGCTTGGCGTGGATGTCGCGGCGCATGTCCAGCAGCACCTTCTGCTCCAGGATGTTGTTCACCCGGATACGGAAAAAGTTAAACAGCTCGCGGCCGAAGAAGCAGCCCAGAATCAGCGTCACGCTGACCCACATGCCGACCATGTTGGCCGCGCCGAGGTCGTTGATGAGCGTCTCAATCGAGCGAGGAATCGCCAGGGTGAAGGCCACTGAGAGCACAGCAAACAGGATCGTCAGCCAGTAAAGCAGCCGGTAGCGGAAAAGGTATTGGGCGACACGCCAGATGGTTTTCATGGAAAAGAGTCAGCTAAGCACGTTTTTGCACTTTGTCCAAACAATGCTTGGATTATTGAGTTTTAGTCTCAGTCCTGGCGTGGGAATAGATTGCGCTGTGAGACTGGTTCGCATACTGCTGTACCTGCTTGAGAATATCTATAATGAAAAATTGCCTATTATCTTACCTGGCGGTCGGTGTGCTGCTGGCGGGTATCGTCTTTTCTCCGGAAGCCCGGGCTGACGTGGTCGATGGGACCGGCTACACGCTGGATGTGCCCCAGGGCTGGCTGGCCATTTCCTCCAGCTCCCGAAGCGATCTTATGGTGATCGATGTCACCACTGAGCAGCGCGATGAGCGCCGGGGCATGGTGGTTGTCAAAACCGGGGAGCTCGCTGATGGCGTCACCCCGCAGCAGTGGCTGGATAAAAAGACCGCTCAGCTCCGTAAGCGCGGGGTCGAGCTGGAAGACTACTCGGCGCAGAAAGTCGCCGGGTATGATGCCTACCAATGCTCAACCGAAATGCTCTTTGAAGGCATGGTGGGCTACGTGGACAGCTTTGTCGTCTTTAAGGACGCCGCGATCTACGAGATCACCTGCGTGACCCGTGAGGGCGATGACCCGACCGTTCGCGAAACCCTGCTAGGGGTCGCCGATTCCTTTACACTCAAGGACAAGTAAGGCGGCAGGACCGGGTTGCCTGCCCGACTCACATCCCAACTGGAGCTAATCAATATTTACATTAATTGACCCGCCCCTTTGTTACCTGGTAGTCGGTCGTTACTCGGGGATGAGGACACGGTTAACTGCCAGTTGATGGAATGAGAAATAAGAACAATAGGGCAATGAATGCTAAGAAAAGTATGACTCTCCAAAACAGTAGCTTGGGCTCAGCCCTGTACTTAACATATGCAAACACGCAAAGGCTGAAAGATACTATGTAAAAGAGTCCCGGTGTAGGACCTACGGGAATAGATAAATCATACTTAAAGCTAATAATAAAGCGCACCAGCAGGCCAAACTCAATAGCAAGGAGTATCAAAGCTATATATTTGTGGATGTCCTTATTTGTAATGGATTTCATTATGCTGGTGAGTGGTGACTTGCTGTGGCCCACTAGTCGTGTCCCCTGTCCCCACCTGTCAGCTGGCCAGCGAACGCAGTGAGCGTAGGGCGAAGCGATAAATGTCGAGTGCGGTCACTCACCGATGGGCACAGCCCCATCATTGCTGCTCCAGCCGGAGTGCCCGCAGGGTGCGGCGCGTGGGGTAGGCACGCAGTGCCGTAGGGGCGAAGCCCCTCAGTGTCCCGTGCGGTCACGCACCGTGGGCGATGGCACCGGCGTAGGTGTAGCCGCCACCAAAGGCGACCAGGCCGTACTTGGCGCCAGGGCTGATGCGGTGGAGGTTTTCTTCCAGACACAGCGGGATGGAGCTGGAGGAGGTGTTACCGGCCAGCTTGACATTACGCCAGACGCGCTCCGGATCGATGTGGAGCTGACGGGCGACGGCGTCGAGGATGCGGTCATTGGCCTGGTGGGGGATGATGCCCTCCAGGTCGGTCGGCGGCGTGTCGCACTGTTCGCAGACCGTTTCGAGCATCTGACGCATCTTGCGCACGGCCTTCTGAAAGACCCGGCCCCCGCTCATCGAGATTTTATGGGTGGCATCGGGCAGCGGCACAGAAAGGAACTCGCCGGTTTCGCCTTCGCCTGAGAGGGCGGGGCGGTGGAGCCAGAACTTGGGCTTGTCCGCGATGGCGGGGCCCTCAAGAAGTGTGGCCGTGGCGGCGTCGCCGAAGAGGATCGCGGTGTCGTAGTCCTCCATATCCAGCAGCGAGCTCATCACCTCGGAGGTGACCATGAGCACGCGTGCGTCCGGGCGGCTGCGCAGGAAATCATGCGCGATGGAAAGTCCGTAAATGTAGCCGGAGCAGGCAGCACTGATGTCAAAGGCCGGGCACTCGTGGTCGCCGCCGATGGAGTGCAGCAGGCGACAGGCCAGAGAAGGCGTGGCCAAGTCGGGCGTGGTGGTCGAGCAGATCACCATGTCGATGTTATCGACCGACATATCGAGGTTGCTGAGCAGGCGCGTGGCGGCGTCCACCGCGAGGGTGAGGACCGTCTCGCCCTTGGCCACCCACGGGCGTGAGTGGATACCACACTGGCGGATGAGCTTTTCCTCGGAGCTGTCGGGGAAGCGCTGCAGCAGCTCGGCGTTGGAGACCTGGCGCGAGCCTCGCGATGAAGCGATGCCGCTGATGCCGATAAAGTGTTCCTTCGGAGCCACGATGGCGGGCGCCTCAACGGAGGCGGCAGCCTGGATCGGCTTGGCGGGCTCAGAGAGCAGGTAAGGGGTTTCCTTGACGCGGCGGGCAGAGTCGGCGGCGGCGGCGATTTCGTTGGCCACGCGCAGGCGCAGGATGGGTGTACCGATCTGGACGGTCCCTCCGGCCTCGACGAGGATTTCCTCGACGGTCCCGCTCTGCGGAGAGAGCAGGTCGGCGGCGGCCTTGTCGGACTCGAAGACGCCCAGCACGTCGTCCACCTTGACCTCTTTGCCCGGCTCGGTCAGCCATTCGGCGATGGTGACGGAGTCGTCGGAGGCGGAGACCCCAATGGCCTCGATGGTGAAAAGTTCGTCGTTTTCGTCGGCTTCGCGATTCCAGCCGATCTCAAGCTTGAGCAGGTCGGCGGCGGCGGTCACGATGCTGCGCACGGAGGGCAGCGTCTCCAGGTGGCTGGGGAAGTGGAAGGGCACGTAGGTGTCGGGGCGTGCCACGCGGCGGACGGCCACGGGGTTTTGAGCGGCCTCCACGACGGCGGCGCAGATTTCCGCACCGGGGCCATAGGAAAGCGAGTCCTCGTGCACGACGACGAGCCGCCCGGTCTTTTCGGCCCACTTGGTCACGAGAGGCTTATCCCAGGGGCTGAGGCTGCGCAGGTCGATGACAGCGGCGCTCACGCCGAGCGAATCCAGCGCGGCGGCGGACTGCTCACACAGCGGGAGGGTGTTCCCCCAGCCGACAAGGGTCAGGTCCGTGCCTTCACGGGTGACACGTGCACGCCCGGCGGGTACCCAGTGCCTATCAATGTCAGCAGAGGTGCACAGGCTGCGGTTGTTGAGAAGGTTTTTCGGGTAAAAGAAGACCGTGGGACGGCGTGAGGCGAAGGCCGCGCGGAGCATCCCGGCAGCATCGCCGGCATTGGAGGGCATAAACACGTCCACGCCGGGGCTGTGGGCGGCGATAGCCTCCATGGTCTGCGTGTGGGTCGGTCCGGTGCCGGGGCGGTAGCCGCCGCAGGAGACCATGATGATGACCGGGCACTCCCACTCACCGGCACTGCGCCAGTAGGTGATGGCCAGCTCACTGTGGAACTGGTTGTAGACCAGTGGGAAAAAGTCTGCGAACTGGACGAAGGCCACCGGCTGACCGCCAGCCATGGACCGGCCAATGGCGGTGCCTAGGATGGTGGACTCGGCCAGGGGCGAGTTGCGCACGCGTCCGGGATGAGCGGTGGAAAGGCCCTTGGTCACGCCGAAGGCGTCGCCCTTGGGGTCCTCGATGTCTTCCCCGTACAGGCTGACGGCGGGATTGCTGTCGAGCTGTTCCTTGAGGACCTCGACGATGGCTTCGCGCATGGACAGGTCGCTGGCGCCGTCCTTGCCGGTGTATTCCTTATTGGAAAGGTAGTGCGAGGAGAGGGGGCGCTTGACCTCGGGGGCCAGTGCGGGGGCCGGGACCTTGCGGGAGTCCTCGGCGGCGGCTTCGGCCAGCTTGCGGCATTCCTCGTCGATCTCCTTGATCTCGTCCTCGGAGATGCCGAGCTCGGGCAGCTTCTTGGCCAGCAGGGAGATCGGGTCGGCTTCCTCGGCGATCTTTTCGATCTGCTCGGGGGTGCGGTAAAGGCTCTGATCGTCGGCGTTGGAGTGGCTGCCGAGGCGCTCGGTCTCCAGCAGGACAAGGGCGGGGCCCCGGTCTTCACGCATCTTCGAAACGACCTTTTCGAAGCCAGCGCGGGTGCCCAGAGCATCGCGGCCGTTGAGGAGAGTCATCTCCATCCCGAAGAGCTCGTAGTGCTTCTTACCGTTGGGCAGGTTGTAGAAGGTCTTACCCTCGGTCAGGGTCGAGAGGGCGAAATGGTTGTCCTGGATGACGAAGAGGACCGGGAGCTGGTCCCGGACGGCTTCGGCCACGGCCTCGAAAAAGTCCCCCTGCTGGGTGCTGCCTTCCCCGATCGAGCAGTACACGATAGGCTTCTCCGGCTGGTCCTTGACCTCGGCGGCGACACCGACCGAGGGGAGCAGGTTATTGGAGACGGCGGTGGGCATGGTCATCACATGCAGCTCGCGGTCGGAGTGCATGGTGTTGAGCTGGCGGCCCTTGGAGCTGGAGCGCGCATTCCCGAAGAGCGCGTCAAAGATCGTCTCGGGCTTGATGCCTCGGGCCAGCTGGAGGGCGCGGTCACGGTAGTGGCAGTGGAGCCAGTCCTGAGGGCCGAGAAACTCGTTCAGGGAGGCCATGGCTTCGTGCCCGGCACATTGTACGTGGAAAAAGGCCTCCCCGCGCTTGATCAGGCGGGCTTCGAGTTTTTCAACTTCGCGTGACAGGCGCATCCACCGGTAAAGGGCGCGTACGGCGCCGGCATCGGGAGCGGCGGATTCGCTGGAGGCTTGGGAAGAGGTGTGCAGTGGTTGCTTCAAGCAAGTATCCTAGGTTAGTCTTGGCTGTTCCTCAGGAACGTCCAGGGGCCCGTCATCGGGCGCTGTTTAGCCGGTATGCGTGGTATTTACAGTGTGCGGATGAATCAATGGTTGGCAAATAGTCGATGAAGTTAATCAGCGGACCGTCATTTTGACAGCCAAATGCTCAAAGGTTCCCTCCGGCCAGAGCCAGGAAGGACTAAAGACGGTAACAGATAGAGGCTTTACGGCCCGGAAACCAGTCTTTTTTGAGGGGGGCGAATCACCTTAAGAGCCGTCCAGCGCCTCGGCGTGGGAGAGTTCGATGCGCTCGCCTTTGCGGAGGCGCTCACGGATACCGGCGGTGACGGTGTCCAGCCGGGCCAGCTTTGTGCGGACGGCGGTTTCCTCCGGTCCGGGCTCGATGACGTCGGCCACTGCGCCGTTGCGGATGACCAGCCGCCGGTCACCGGAGAGGGCCAGGATCGGGTCATGGGTCGAGAGCAGGACGATTTTGCCCTTTTCCACGAAAAGCTGGAGGGCGCGGTTGCGGTCCACCCCGGCGTTTTCGATCTCGTCGATGAGGACGATGGGCTTCGGGCTGAGAAAGGCGGCGTCGGCGATCATGAGGGCACGCGACTGACCGCCGGAAAGCTGGGTGATCTGCGTCTGCCCGTCGAAGGGCTCCCCCGCCATATCCACGGCGGCCCGCAGTACGCGCTCGACGACCTGCTGAGGGTCGCTGAGGGCCCGGCTCTCGGCGTGCATCATGAGAAAGTCCTCCACCGTCAGGTCCATGATGAAGTTCATGTTCTGGGTGATCTGGGCGACGAGCCCGCTCTCGCCCGAGAAGCGGTCCTCCCCGGCGGGGACTTCGCCGTTGATGAGGACGCGGCGGCCAGTCGGGGTGTCCCCCTGGGCCATGCACTCGATGTCGGCGAGGAAGCGGCTCTTTCCCGCGCCGGTGGGGCCGACGAGGCAGACCACTTCGCCGGGCCGGAATTTCAGGTCGAAGCGCTCGGGCTGGCCGGACTTGTCGCGGCCCTTGAGGACGGTCAACTCGTCAATGGGCTGGATGTCCCCAAAGGCCTCGTTGCCCGCACTCTCAAGAAAGGCCCGGTAGTCGGCCTGGAGCTTTTCCAAGGCAAAGCCGCTGGCTTGGCGTTCCTCCCACGGGAGGGCCTCCCAGTAGGCTTCGAGGCTCTCAGCGTCACGGGCAGGCGCGGGCAGGTGATTGAGTGCCAGAAACGCGCCCAGCTGCGTCTCGGCAGGGGCCTCGGGGGTGGGGCTGGCGTTGGTTTCGCTCATGGTTGATTGGAAGAATGAAATGGGTCACAACGGACATGAAAAAGCACGAAGAACAAAAGCGGCGCCAGTTGGACTTTCTGTTTTTGATTAGCTCACACGGAGGCACTGAGGCACGGAGTCTTTTTTATCCAATCTCTGCGTCTTTGCGCCTCTGCGGTAAAATAATATTCTCACCCTGCGTTTGTCTCCGGCTCAGGGATGCGGATTTTGCGGACGGTGCCCTGCTGGTGTTCCTCGCCGATGCGCAGCTCGCCGAAGCAGTACGAGCAAACCGCCGTGGGCACACTGAAGCGCATACGTCCGCCGGTCAGGGGCACGTCGTCGGGGGCGTCGCGCCAGAGCCGGGACAGCTCCCAGGAGCCCTGCCCGGTGATGCCGTTGAGAAAGAGGATGCGGGCCTTGGCGTTGACCTGGCGCACGCGGTAGGCGAAGACCTCCCGCTCGGCCTGGCTGACAATGTCACCCTTGGTGATGACGACGAGGTCCGCGGTCTTGAGCATCGGGCCGACCTTACGCGGCGTGCCCACGCCGGAGAGGTTGTCCAGCACGCAGACGGCGAGAAAGCCTTTGATGTGCGGGGCGCAGCGGTTGCACAGGCCCGCGCTTTCGCTGATCAGCACGTCGAGCCCCTCGCGGCGACCCCACTGTTCGCAGTCCTCGATGTTCGTGACGAAGTAGTGGTCCGGGCAGTAGTTGGACGAGATGCCAGTCAGCACAGGGAAGCCCGCCTCCTGAAACAGCTCCGCGTCCTGCGAGCTGAGGCAGTCAAACTTGACCACGCCGACCTTGAGCCCCTCCTCGCGCAGGTGCTGGATCGTCTTGAGGATGACGCTGCTCTTGCCGCACGCGGGCGGCCCGCCGACGGTGATTAGCTGCATGGGACTTTCAGGGCGCTCTTGAAGACCGCGTTGAGCTCCGGGCGGAGCGCGTCGAGGTCGTTACCGCGCAGGAAGTCCCAGCCGACCCAGCTCAGTTTACCCGGCAGTGGCTGCTGGCCGGGATAGCTGTACACGGCGGGGAAGCCCACGCTGTCCAGGTACTGGCCCCACTCGGGGCTCATCAGAAAGTCGATGGCGAGCTGGCTGACGGGGCGGCGGTTGCGCTTACCCAGCACCATGAGCGGCTGGAAGAGCGCGCCCTCCTCGGGCCAGACGAGCTTGACCTTGTCCTCGCGGCGGCGGCCCTTGGCAAAGAACAGGTTGAGCGTGTAGATGGCGGTCCCGTCGCTGTGGCCGGCTCCGGCGGCCTTGACCATCTGCGCGGGCGACCAGAACTGCTTCACGTTGGCCGCGATGGCCTTGAGGCCCTCCTCGCCGTGGTGCTTCCAGGTGTTAAAGAGCAGGTTGTCGGAGAGTTCGCCGTCGCCATGCCCGGCCAGTGTGATGTCCCCGGCGTAGATCGGGTCCGCCAGTGCGCTCCAGCCCGTCGGCATGGGGCGGTCGCCCAGCTTTTCGGTGTCGACGAGCATGACGGTCGGGAAAGCCGCATAGAGGTGCATGGCGTCGAGCGGGTCAATGATCCCCGCCTCCACAAACTCCGGGCGCATGGGCCGGTCAGGCTTGTCCACCGGGCCGTAAACGCCGGTGGCGATCCAACGGTCGTGCCCCTCGTTTTTAAGAAAATCGCTGCTGCCGCCGTCGGAGATGACGCCCGGCATGTCGGCCTCGTGGCCGTCCTGCCAGATGGTGTCGTAGGGGTCGTTACCGCCGCCGCCGTGGAAGCAACCGGCAGGCGAAAACCAGTCCATCGGGCCGAACTCCGGCTCGTGCGCGCGGAAGTACGCATGCATGCGGCGCTGCATCTCGGCGCGGATCGGACAGGGCGCGTAGCCCAGATAGTCGAGCTTGCGTGCGGGCAGGCCCTCGTTTTCCGGGAAAGTTGGATCTTCGTCGATGATATCCGTATTCATGGCAGTGTTGGAGAGTAAGACAGCAGATTCTCTGCCGGTTCCTGCAAATGGCGTCTCAATAGGTAAATGCCAAAAAGGGAAAAGCTGGGCTAATGGTGGCTATTGGTAAAACGCGTGCGGGCTCAGCAACTCCCTTGTGTGTTTCATCGAGGTCTTTGGCCCCTTATTTGATAGTTAAAGTGAATATTGAGTGATGGCGGTCCGTCGCGTCTCGATTGGTTGAGTGGATATTATTGAAGTAAGGCGACAGTAGCGGGGAGAGCGCTTGGTGTCTGTGGTTACGAGTTGTTGAGGGGGAGATTCGCGCATAGCCGGTATGGTAGAGAGTGTCCTGCCCGTGAATGATATTTGGAGCGCAAAGTCACTATGTATGGACTTCAACGGCGTTGACCTGCCGGGGGAAAGGGATATGCCCAATTATATTATGTCTGCTCCGCGCCCCCGCCCCCCGCATCTAGTATTTTTTATCCCCGACCAGTTTCGAGGCGACACGCTCGGCCATATGGGGCACCCGGCTGTGCACACGCCGCACTTGGATCATCTGGTCGAGACGGATGGCGTATCCTTTTCGCAGGCTTTCTGCCAAAACCCGGTCTGCACGCCCAGCCGTTGCTCGTTTATGACCGGTTGGTACCCGCACACACGTGGGCACCGGAGCATGCATCATCTCTTGCAGGCCGATGAGCCCAACCTGTTGGCGGAGCTGCGGCAGGCTGGCTACCATGTCTGGTGGGGTGGTAAAAACGATCTGGTGACCGACCCCGAAGGCTATGCCCGCTCGCATGATGTGCGCCACCGCGCCGAGGTCCACCATGAGGGGCTGCACGGGGATCTGAGCTGGCGCCAGCGAGATGGTGACCGCTGGGACTACTCCTTTTACGCGGGCAAGCTGGATAAACTGCCCGGTGAGGATGTCTACCTCGACGGTGACTGGTCGCACGTGCTGGCGGCAGAGAAGTTGATCCGTGACTGGGACTCTGACCAGCCCTTGTGCGTGTTTCTGCCGCTGCAGTTCCCGCATCCGCCCTATGGGGTGGAGGAGCCGTACTTCAGCGATGTTGACCGCAGCCAGCTGCCCCCACGCGTTCGCTCGGCAGCCTTCACGGGCAAACCTGCCATGCATGAAGCCCTGCGACAGGGTTTTAAACTGGAAGATCGGCCCGAGCCTTGGTGGGATGAACTGCGGGCAACCTACTGCGGTATGTGTGCCCGGGTGGATGCGCAGGCGGGCCGTATTCTCGGTGCGCTGCGCGACAGTGGCCGCTATGATGAGACGGCCTTTTTCTTTTTCTCGGACCACGGCGATTTTACCGGGGATTACGACTTGGTGGAGAAGGCGCAGAACCTCTTCGAGGACTGCATCACGCGTGTGCCCTTCATCCTGAAGCCTCCGCGCGAGCAGGGGACGTTTTCGGGGATTCGTCAGGGGCTGGTCGAGTTGGTGGACTTCTCCGCTACGGTCTACGAACTGGCCGGGATTGAGCCGTCGTACACGCACTTTGGCCGCTCGGTGCTGCCCCTGCTGGAGCGGGACGGGGAGCACCGGGAAGCGGTCTTCTGCAGCGGTGGTCGGACGACGCACGAAATGCACTGTGCGGTCGAGGGCAACGGCGGGCACGAGCATGAAGAGTTCCTGTATTACCCGCGCCTGCGTGTGCAGGCAGGAGATCCCGTCGCTCACGGCAAGGGGCTGATGTGCCGCGATGCGCGCTACAAGCTCGTCACCCGCCTTTACGAGCAGGATGAGCTCTACGATCTCGAAGCCGACCCTGCTGAGACGACGAACCGGATCGATGATCCGGCACTGGCCGGTGAGCTGGAGCGCCTGCGCGCGCTGACGCAGCGACACCTGCTGGAGACTTCGGATGTCGTGCCATGGACGCTGGCGCAGCGCGAAGTTTCTGGCCAGAGCGATGTGGCAGTCACTCCTGTTCGCTCCTGATGGGCAGGCTTTTTGTGGGCTGCTGTGTGACACGGTCAGGCTGCTGGCCTGATTGGGTCTCACTCGTATGTGTGTGTTGCATGCGACTTCTCATGTCATCGCGACTATGCGAAACTCAAGGTCTGCGCTGCTTCGCTGCGTCTGTCTGTAAACATGCGTTTGCAGACCATTACCGACTTCCATGACTACCACGACAGAAGCTCTCCCGCTCGTTAACACCCGCGTCGATACGTCCAGTAATAAAGGGCGCCTCCATCGCTCCGAGAAATACGTCAACACGTCTCTGCGCTACGCGCCGACCGCGCCGATTCTGGCCACCGCCAACGAAAACTTTGGCCCCTTCAAGATGGCGCGCATCTTCCTGACGCTGGATGAATACTGGGACTTTCGCGACGAGAGCTTTCACCCGAACTACCGCATCGGGCGTGACCGTTACAAGGGCGACAGCCGCATCCACGGCTACGACCGCGCCCGCTCGAAGGAGTCGCAGGTCGATTATCTCGACTACATCGACGGCGTGGCTTCGCAGGTGGACGAGCTGCTCCTGTGTGTGCGCCGCCTGGAGCACGAGGTCACCAACGGTGTGATCAGCCGGGAAAAGTACGAGGAAGTGCTCTACACGGGCGTGCGCATGATCAAGGAGCGTCACCCGAACCTGCGCTACCTGGAGGTGCTCAATGAGTCCTCGAACGACCACTTTGGCGGCCTCGACGACGTCGGCTACTACGCGTTCTACCAATCCTTTTACCGCGTGGCTGCGCGGATCAACGCCGAGGGGCTGCCCGGTCCCGAGCTGGGCGTAGGCGGTCCGGTGACGGATAAGGCCCGCTTTGACCTCGTGGGGCTCTTTCTGAAGCACTACACGGCGGATACCGATCCGGACAAGCGCCTCGATTTCATCTCCTACCACGACTACGCCAGCGGTGACCGCCCGGTGCGTACGGGGGACCTGCGCGTCCGCCTCGATGCCTGGCTCAAGGAATACGGCCTGCCGCTGGATCTGCCCGCCTACATCACGGAGATGGGTACGCACGAGGGTAAGGAAGGCGGCAACGTCTGCATGGCTGCCGGAGTTCCCGCACTCTTTGAGCAAGTACGCCGCCAGCACGATCTGATCGCATTCCCGTGGTGCATTTACCACGATCCGGAGATTCAGCTCTGGTCGACCCAGCATCTGCCCGATGGCAAGATGACCCCGCACGGCATGGCTATGGCGATGCTTGCTCTGCACCGGCGTGATGAGCTGTCCGTCGTCTCGGATGGCGAGGATGCCGATGGCCTCGGGGTCTACGCGCTCGCCTCCACCGACGAATCCGGCCTCTGCGTGCACGTCTGGAACTACTCCAAGGCAACCCGTGAGGTGCGCATCGTTCTGGACCCGCTCCCGGCTGGAAATGGGGAACTTCTCCTCTATCGTCTGGACTCAGCCCATAACAATGTCATCACCGACCCGTCCCATTCGGGTAAGCTCCAGCCGACCGAGGCGCTACCCATTCCCTCGGACGGTGTGCTTGAGGTAGAACTCGAGCCCTACGCTCAGGCGCTCTGGCTTTTTGAGAAAAAATAAGGGGGCATGCCTCCCTTCCAATGTTAACCCTTTGAACCCAAACCAACCCATATTGAGCTTGTAAGACCGGCGGCAGCCGGTTGTTCGAAAACCTCCATTCCTCCCGTTATATGCCGATACCAACCCTCCCCAAAGCCACTGCGGTCATGCGTGGCGCTTGTTTAGCTGCTATCACTCTTCTGGGGCTCTTTGTGCTCACTCCGTCCGCTGCGACGGGAGCCGAGGGCTCGCAGGAGAAGTTTAAATTTCCGATGCCGGAAATTACGCCGCCCTCGTATCATCCGCGCCTGCTGTTGACCCCGGAGTTCATCCCCGAGCTTCAACAGCGTATCGATGATGACGAGCTCTGCGCAGAGGCATGGGAAACGGTCTGCAAGCGCTCTGAGAGTAAGCAGGTCCGCCTGCCCGACGATAATCAGTTCAGCCGCCCGACCTTGATTGCCATCAGCTCCCAGGCTCTGCGCTATGCGGTGGAGGATGACGAGCAGATGGGTAAGGACGCGGTTGCCAATACGCTCGATATGCTGTCGCGACTGGTCATCCCGGATCGCCATGATGTGACGCGTGACTACGGTGAGGTGATCTTCACGGTCTCGCTGGTCTACGACTGGTGCTACCCGCTGATGGACGCCGAGCAGAAGCAGCAGATCATCGACCATATCAAGGAACTGGCCAGCCACATGGAGATCGGCTATCCGCCGTACCGGCAGGGAGCCGTCACCGGCCATGGAGGTGAGGCGCAGCTCATGCGCGACCTGATCTCGGCCGGGATCGCCGTCTACGACGAAGACCCGAGCATTTATCATCACTCCGCGGGGCGTTTCTTCGTCGAGTTCATCGAGCCGCGTAACTTCAACTACCAGGCCCACCGCCACAACCAGGGCATTTCCTACGGGGTATATCGTTTCCATTGGGAAATCTACTCCGCCTGGCTCTTTAAGCGCATGGCGGGTGTCGATGTTTACAGCCCGGATCAGGGCAAGATGCCTTACCACTGGATCTACGCGCTGTGCCCGGATGGCAGCGCTCTCATCGATGGCGATACGAACCTCGGGGGCCGCAAGTTCAATATCATGGACGGTCTGATGGAGGTCACCAGCTACTATAACGACCCCTACCTGCATGCGGAGTCCCTGCGCCGCCGGGTGCATCGCTTTGCCAAGAGCAAGCCGGTTGAGTTCCTGCTCTTCTATGATCCGTCTGTTGATGTGGCCGACCTGTCCGGGCTGCCCACGACCAAGTACTTTGCCGAGCCGCTCGGCAGCATGATCGCCCGTACCGGCTGGGCCATGGGCCGCGACAGCGATGTGGCGGTCGTTGAGATGAAGGGCGCCGGCTACCACTTCAATAACCACATGCACCTCGATGCGGGTGCCTTCCAGATTTACTACCGCGGGCACTTGGCCATCGATACCGGTGCGTACCCGAAGTACGGCACTCCCTTCGACTGGAACTACAACAAGCGCAGCATCAGCCACAACGTCATGCTGGCCTACGACCCGGATGAAGATTATGGTCCGGTTGATAACGACGGGGGGCAGCATTTCCCGAATGGTCGCGGGGAGTTTGCCAAGCTTGAGGCCTTGCTCAAGCATGCGAAGTCCGGCTCCATCCTGGGCCACGAATTTGGCCCCAACGAGAAGCGCCCGCTCTACAGCTATCTGCGTGCGGACCTGACCCCCTCCTACGGCGACAAGCTGAAGTCCTATCAGCGGCACTTCGTCACCCTGAACATGGACGACTCTGACCGGCCCGCTACCGTCCTGGTCTATGACCGCATGGACGCCGCCAAGCCCGGCCTGCGCAAGATCTGGCTGCTGCAGACGCTGGCCGAACCCGTCGAGGAGGACGGCAAGCTGATCGTCGATGCCGGCCAGGAAAACGATACCGGCCGCATGGTGGTCGAGACGCTTCTCCCTGCGCCTGAAGACATCGACATCGAGACCGTGGGTGGTCCCGACGGCGACAACCCTGTCTTTGACCGGACCTATCCCATCGGGAAAAACAAGCACGGCAGCGTGCCGCCCTTTAACCTCGGCTACCGCACGCAGATCGAGGACTATTCCGATCAGCCGCTCTCGACCTTCCTCAACGTGATGCAGATCATGGACCGCGAGTACGGCGAAGCCCAACCGGTCGAGCGCCTCAGCCTCGACCAGATGGATGGCGTAGCCATCGACGGCTGGCAGGTTTACTTCCCGCGCACGGACGCCGTGGTCGGCGATGCGTTGGCCTTTAGTGTCACCGATGGCCCGGCCAAGGTGCTCATGACCGGCCTGAAGGCTGGCACATGGACCCTGAAGCAGAAGGGCTCGGATAAGCTGCAATCCGCTGAGGTCTCCGAAGAGGCGACGACGCTCTACATGGAGCTCAAGCCCGGTGACTATGAGCTTAGCCCCGGTGCCCCGGAAAAGGGCAAGGCCAGCCCTCTGCCGGACTACTCAAATGTTAAGCCGGTTAACGTCGGCGGCGAGCCGCCGGCCCGCGTGATCGTGAACGGTCGCCGCGTGCTGGTCGACAACCTGATCTTTAACGAGTCGGAATGCTACGTGGACGTGGTGCCGATCTTTCAGGCGCTGAAGATCCCCGTGCAGGTGGATGACCGCCATCTGGTGGCCGACTACAACGGCAACCGCCTGGTCTGCAAAAACGGCGCGACCGTCTGCACCATCGAGGGACAGGAGATGCAACTGGACAAGCCCTTGAACTGGAGCAACAAATCTGTCCTGCTCCCGATCGACTTGATCGCCGGTTTCCTCGAGTACCGGTTCAGTAAGTCCGAGGCCGGTAATGCCGTCTATCTGGATGCCTATCCGGAAGGTCGTAACAAGTATCCGGTCTACCGCCGTGTGCGCACCACGCACCCGAGTGCTGAGCACCCCGCTATCGACGCGGCGGATGGCGAGCCCTCGACGTACTTCGCCTCCGATGTCATTGATGTGCAGCTGGACTTCGATCTCGGCCGTGTGCTTAAGATCAAGGGCATGGACATCATGTGGTATAAGTCCATGCAGCGTCAGGCCATCTTTACCATCTCGGTCTCGACCGATGGGGAAAACTGGAAGACGGTCTTCGACGGCAAGGGCTCCGGTAAGACCCCGCAGGATGAGTACGAGTTCATCGGCTTCGACCCGGTCGATGCCCGCTATGTCCGCATCACCGGTAAGGGCAACTCCGTCAATAGCTGGACCTCTATCTGCGAGGCCATGGTCGTCCTGGACAAGTAAGCCTTTCGGACCTGTCAGCCTCCTGGTCTTATCGCATTGAGATCAGGGGGCGGTCGAGGTGCCGAGCTTTGTCAGTAGGACGATGCCTTTGATTACGACCACGATTACGACACCCATGACCCACCATCCTTTGCGTGAACCAGAGCTGCTGCTTCTATGGGCATGGGTCCGGGGTCTCCCAGAGCGAGTGCGTCGGTGGGAGCGGTGGTCTGAGCCTGACTGTAACGTCTCATAGTGCACCTTCCGGCTTCTTGCCGATGTGTGTGCTCGCTGAGAGGCTGCTTCAGGTAGGGTGAAGAAATTACTTTCCCGTTTGAGACGGCGGTGTCCCTTGGCGGCTTGTATACCCAGGCCTGCCGCTTGTATGGCCGACCGGAACTCTGTCCGAAAGGCGGGGAGATCCTCTGGTGCGAGGTGGTCGCATTGCGTCTTTAGCGCGACGGTGTGTGTCCACACGGTTTTCTTGAGCCGGGTATCTACGCTAAAGTGAATACCCTTAAACTCAGCAAGCTCAGAGCGACCTGGTTGGGCTTGGTTTGAGCTGGCTCGGATTTCTGTGGTATGTGATACGTCAACGCCATCTGGAATGGCGAAGGGGGCATGGCGTTTTTCTGAATCCGGGAAGGGCAGTATGTTCAGGGGCAAGGAGGCTGGAAGGTCGATACCATAGACTCCGTTCTGGCTCCCATGCAGGGGTGGAAGCTGGTAGAGCTCGACCATTTTCCATGTGTTCTCTGCTCGATCATCCTCGTAAAGAGGTTCTTCAAGTGCCTTCTCTACCTTGTAGCGATCACGTGTTCGATCGATCAGATACTGACTGAATCCATTTTCGCCGTTTCCGCGCAGTCGCTCGCGCAGATGGTCTGCGTAGAGGCCTGTCGCGAAAATCTGGATACGGAGTAGAGAGTGCCCACCGGCGGTGTCCAGGAGGATTGTATCGTGAAGTTGATACGTGTCTTTGCCGGGGATGGGTGGTTGTGTGGCCAGTGCGCAGCCCTCGCTCTCAATGGGCAGTCCGTAGTAAAACCGACTGACGTGGCGCTTTAACGCTCCGCCACCCTGTGCGTGTGCAGTGGGGTCCACCCAGTATTCATGGTCTTCGTGGAAAAACGATATAATCGCGTGGTTAAAGGCGTTCAGGCTCGGGAGTAGTTCCGGTATGGTCCTTCCGATGTCGGCGCTGACGACGACGGGCCTGGCCTGCACGCCGAGCTGACGCAGGAGTGTAGACAGTAGCAAGGACAGGTCTTTGCAGTCGCCATAGCGGCGGCTCAGCACGGTCTCCGGAGCCGCAGGGATCTGTCCGCCAAAGCTTTCAGTCACACTCAGGTAGCGGAAGTCGTCCTGGACGAATGCGATGAGGGCCTCGATCTGAGACGCCTGATCGGCATGCTCTGATTTAACGCGGGAAACAATCTCGTCGATAGCAGTGGTGTCGCCGCAGGCGGGCCAAGCCTGGGCAGTGGCTGACGAAATGCGCTCCCAGCTCTCGATCGTCGAGAAACTGATCCACGCGGGTGGCAGTTGCCACGCGGGGGTATTCCGCTCGGTCTCAAAGCGTGATACCTCAGCGAGCTCCCAGCTGAGGGTTTCATGTCCTGCGTCCGTGCGCTGCTCAGGGTCCCCCAATGCGTCGGAGCTTGCCCACTTGGGCAGCTCACCGCTCGGGGCCGTAATGGAGTAATGAAATGCGCCAATCTGTGTCTCTGGGGGGAGTGTGTAGAATCCGAACGCATCGTCTTCAAGCAGGTGTGGACGGGTTGTGATTGATAGAGACTGGTCGATGATGTCCCCGACACGGATGTCGGCCAGCACGATCAGAAGCGTCGCCATGCCGTCTACGATAAAAGCCTCCAGGTTGCGTTCCCGGTTGAGCAGGCGGATGTTTTCGCGTATCGCATACTGTTTTCGCTCGCCGTTACGAATGACAGTTAAGTCGTGCAGGACGACTTGTTGAGTGAGGGGGGAGAAATCCAGTGTCCACTGTGAGAGGTGCTGCACCGCATCCATATTTTCCAGGCGAAGGACTCGCCGGTCAAAGACGGTGCGGCTAGCTAGATCGTGCTGCCGGTCGATCAGCAGCTGGGTCAGTGCATCACTGTCTTTGCGCGCGACACTATGCGCTGCCTCATGCGATTTTACCCAGTGTGGGACTGGTTCAAAGCTTACCAGGCTGAGGGCGTTCGGGGGGGATGGATATGGCGGATGAGTAGTGGATGGCATGATATATCGTAATCATGCCTGCCTGTTGGGCGAAAGCAAAAAAACGCCACGGTTTGCCGTGTTGTCTTACGGCCCGGTTTTTATAAGACGCCTGCTAAACTGCGTTCTCCTACTCCTAAGCCCAAGCCACTTAACCTTAAAAAGTGGCGTCCCCACGGGGATTCGAACCCCGGTCGGAAAATATACAAGGTGCTGATGACCCGCTAGGTTGCGAAAGTTGTCCCGAGCAAGGGTCACTGATAGGGTCACAGATTTCTGATAACGACTGGCACCTGCTGGCAAAGGTGGTTGAGTCATGGCCGCATCTATCGCCCGGACAAAGACAGGTCATCCGTGCGACTGTCGAGGTTGGCCGGGTCGATGGGGAGCCGCCCCGTGCTGAGCAAGACAGCGTGCCTTCTGGCTCGCTTGCTCAGGCACGGAAGCAGGCGGCGGGACTGGCTCTAGGCCCAGTCGATGACGTTAACCCGCCAACCGGGGGAGGTGCCCAATGAGCACCCGCAAAAAAGCCCCTGCCATGCGGCAACACGGCGAAGGGCAAACATCGGAAGCGGAAAACCTCTCGAATAGTGCTGATTACATTCGGCCAACGAGTAGCTGTCAAGCTCCCGCGAGGGACGACGAGGCAGCGCGGAGCACGCCGGAGGGCGTGCCCGCACTGCCCGGCGGCCCCGAGGGCGGCGCAGCCGCCCTTCCTTGTCTAAAGAAAAACAACTCAATAACAGAGGCAGCGAATGCTCTGAGGCAACACCCGCCGGAGATGGTTCACAAGGTGGACGGGCCTAGAATCTGGCTTAACCTGCCGGACGGGTCACAACGCCGTTTCGGGCCTCCGACTCAGGGTGAACTCAAGAAGAACTTCGCGTTGGAAAAGAACATCGAGTACATGGCCAATCATTTTGGGATCGAGCGGCTAGGATTCCTGACGCTGACCTTTGCCGATAACGTGACGGACTTCCGCGAAGCGCAACGCCGGTTCAACTCGCTGGCGACAAACATCCTGCGCAAGAACTTTGAAGCGTGGGTGATCGTGGTCGAACCACAGAAGCGCGGGGCGGTGCATTATCATCTGGTGGTGGTGTGCCGGTCGGACATTCGCACGGGCTTTGACTTCACGGCCTTTCGGGAATGCCAAAACGAATACCGCACCAACGGCAAAACTGCCCGCTTCTATTCACTGCTCAAGCAATATGCTTCCACCGCTTCCCCTGAACTTCGCCACCTCTGGGTACACCTTCGAGAGGTTGCCGGGCATTACGGCTTTGGCCGGTGCGAACTCCTGCCGATCCGCTCCAACGCCGAAGGCATTGCCAAGTACGTCGGCAAATACCTGGAGAAAGGCAGCCAGTTCCGGGGAGAGCAATTCAAAGGTGCCCGCATGGTCCGTTACTCACGGGGCTGGCGCGCCGTCTCGCAAACCTTCGCGTGGCTCGATACCGGTAGGGAGTGGCGCAAGCTCGTTGCCCAACTCGCCCACATTCTCGGCTGCGATTCACTCGATGCCCTAAAGGAACGCCTTGGCAAGAAATGGGCCTACCACGCACTGAACCTGCTCAAGACCTTTGCAGATGCTACACCGCTTGAACTGGCAGTTGTGTTGGGCGGTAGACATGAGCCGATTGTTCGCATTAAACGGCACATTAAAGCATAGAATGGTGAGCCGAAAAGTCTTTCTCGTTTTGGTTGTTTCCTCTTGCTCACAGCAAATTCAAGTCTAATTGTATCACTAAATAATCTTGCGGCGTCAGTTCTTGACCACAAAGACAATTGACAGGGACATAAAATGGACAGAATGTCCACAATTATGCCCAGAGAGTTTAAAAATGAACTTGAATGGTACCTAAGCGCATTAAGACGTATGTACACGCAAGCTGAAATCGCAGACCGCCTTGGGGTGGCTCCAAAAACGATTCAACGCTGGGAGCATGGAGACTCGCAGCCTATTCAGGCATATCTCCCCATGATGAGAGAGATGCTCTATCCTCGATCAAACAATGCAAATGGTGCCCATGACTTTACGTTTATTGACTTATTCGCCGGTATTGGTGGTATGCGATTAGCCTTTGAGGCAGTTGGTGGCCAATGCGTGTTTACCAGTGAGTGGGACAGCTATGCGCAGAAGACGTATCGCGCAAATTTTCCGATCGATCATGAGATTGTGGGCGATATCCAGGGGGTTCAGGATAAGTCCGTAATCCCAGCCCATGATGTGCTTGTTGCCGGCTTCCCTTGCCAGCCATTCAGTATTGCAGGGGTTTCAAAGAAAAACTCCTTGGGAAGAAAGCACGGTTTTGAAGATGAGACACAGGGGACACTGTTTTTTGATATCGTTCAGATACTGAAGGCCAAGCGACCGATTGCATTTTTGCTGGAAAATGTGAAAAACCTGAAATCCCATGACAAAGGCAAAACGTTTCAGGTCATTATCAATACCCTCAGAGAGCTGGGCTATATTGTTGGAAGTGGCGACGAAAGCCACCGGGTTGTCGATGCGAAGCATTTCGTTCCGCAGCATCGCGAGCGTACTTTTATAGTCGGATTCAGGAGTGAGACCGCGTTTTCCTGGAATGACCTTAAACTGCCTGACTTGAAGAAAGGCCCCAAGCTAAATTCTATTCTTCATCCAGAGGATGGTTCGGAAATGCCTGAAGAGCCTTATACTTCGGGCCCCAAGGCCAAAGTGGCAGACAAGTACACGCTTTCGGACCATCTTTGGCAATACCTCCAGGATTATGCAGCCAAGCACAAGGCCAGCGGGAATGGTTTCGGCTACGGTCTGGTTCAGCCTGAGGATACAAGCCGTACGCTTTCTGCCCGTTACTACAAGGATGGCAGTGAGATACTTGTATCTCAGGGAATTCGCAAGAATCCAAGAAGACTGACTCCGCGGGAATGTGCCAGGTTGATGGGCTTCGATAATGATACGCACAAAACGGTGATCCCCGTGTCCGACACCAGAGCGTACAAGCAGTTCGGAAATGCCGTGGTTGTTCCGGTCGTGACTGCCATTGCCAAAATCATGAAGCCTCATGTCATGGCTCTGAAGGAGCCCGAACGGGTGCAAAGGCAAACTTACATCAATATTCCTGCCTGAACGTGGACGTTGTCGACGGGCAGACCCGCAGTCGGATGATGCGGGGTATCAGGAACAAGAACACCAAACCCGAAATTTTGGTGCGTTCTGGTTTGTTTGCGCTGGGTTACCGTTATCGGCTTCATGGCAATAAGATACCCGGGAAGCCGGATATTGTGTTGAAAAAATATAATGCCGTTATTTTTGTTAACGGATGCTTTTGGCATCAGCACGATTGTACGTTGTTCAAATGGCCAAAATCCAACGTTGAATTCTGGAAAAACAAGCTCGCTCAAAACAAACACAGGGACATGGAAACGCGAAAACGTCTTGCCGAAATGGGGTGGCGGGTATGCACACTCTGGGAATGCGCCCTGAAAGGTAAGCGTTCAATTGGAATTGAAGCCGTTGTGACGATGATTGATTCTTGGCTAAAGTCTGACAGCTATGCTCTCTGCCTCGAAGGGGGAAATCGCTAACAGGAGTACAAATGGACGATATCAGCCTATCCCGCATCAAGTATGTTCTCACTGATCTGGGCGCGAAACGTATTTTTATCAAAAAGCTGGCTCCCAATGATAATTCCAAGAACCAAGTCTATTTGGCCGGGAATTTGTCAGCCCTGAATATCCTGCCCTACAAGGGAATACAAAGGGAGCACAATGTGAAGAGAGACAAGTGGCGATATAAGGCTCCGCTGGATTTATTCTGGGTGGGTGAAAACGGCCAGCGGGAAAAGGCTCCAGACAGCCAATTGATATTGTATCCCCAATACCCTGAGGTACGTATGTCCGGCTTTCTCAAGAGATGTAAATTGGCTCCATCCTCCATCATGGCATCAAGGGATGAGGGGCGTATCCTTGTGTTGGGAATCTGCGATACCGGTGAAATCCTTGCCTATGCCTGTGGCCGGGAAAGCCGGGTTGCCCGAGAGCTTGAATCGCAGACGGGCCTTGAATGTGTAGGGGTCTTTTTGGAACTACTGCTCAGCGAGTCTCAAATTTTGTCGCCCTATCAGCAGTTGATTGCGCAACTGCGGCGTATTCACGAATGTGGCTGGATAAATTCAAAGAGGCTGTTGGCTGACGGGTCAACCGGTCCATGCGAGGCACCGAATTGCGGAGGGTACACACTGGAGGCCGAGTTGGGCGTTATCCCCAATGGTCGGGCGGAACCGGATTACCTTGGTTGGGAAATCAAGCAATACAACGTTGCCAGATTTGACCCTTTAGGTGTGGCAACCATCACACTTATGACGCCCGAGCCTACGGGCGGTTACTATGCCGAACAAGGCGTTGAGGCATTCTTGCGGAAATATGGCTACCCGGACAAGAGAGGGAGGCCTGATAGGATGAATTTTGGCGGCGTTCACAAAGCAAATTCAGTTCATGCCGGGACGGGGCTATTTCTGAAATTGGACGGCTATTGCCCGTTTACGAATAAGATTACGGACTTCGAGGGTGGAATCGTACTGACAAATGGAACGGATATTGCCGCCAAATGGCCGTTCCCGGCATTGGTTGAGCACTGGTCGCGCAAGCACGCCCAAGCTGCCTATATTCCCTCGATGTGCCAGGTTTTGGATTCAAGACAATATCAGTACGGGGGCACTATTTTTACGGGACGAGGGACGGATTTTACCATGTTCCTGTCGGCCATGAGCAAGGATTCGGTTTACTATGATCCAGGTATAAAGGGAGAGAATTGGTCAACTGGTCGTGCCAAGATAAAGCGACGAAGCCAATTTCGCATTAATTCCAGAAATCTCGGTGATCTGTACAACAGCTTTGATGCTGTTGAGCTGTTGGCGTCCTAGGAGTGAGAGATTTTACTTGTATCTTAAACTTATATGTTTAAGATATAGAAATGACAGTTGAGCAGGAAACTCCTCGCCAGAAAACCGGACGCCGCAAGGCCGTGGATATTCAAAGTCCCCGGGACAAGCCCGTTTGCTTCACGCTGAGCCAGGAGGAGAAAGCTGCTGTTGACACGCTGGGTGTCTGCACCCGTCTGACCCGGTCCGCACTATTAGCTAAAATAACATTACTATATCTAGAGAGCGTAGTCGAAAACAGGTCGACCCAAGAGCAAAAGGAATCCGAAAAGCAGTTGATTGAGTTCATCGCAGAAAGCCGAAAGGCGGTCAGGACGACTCCGGCGTGGCAAAAGGAAATAACCACAAAACCCAGGAGAAGGAGGAAACGAGAATGATAAATATCTTCGAGCTCAATCACTCACTCAAGGATTCCGCAGCTCTGGCTCAGTCTGAAGACGGACTCCTTTTCGTAGACAGAGAAACCGTCATAGAGAAAATCCCCGGCTTGGCGGGGAAGTGTCTGGAGGACATGCAGGCGCTGGTCGATTATCTGGACGGAGTTTTTCCGGATGATGTCGATTACTACATGGTTTTTGACGGCAAGAAGCCGACGCTCGATCTGGAGTACAATGACGGGCCAATGGCCATGTGTGGGCAGTCATTGCCATTCGAGACCAATGAAGAGTTTTACGAATGCCTGGACAGTCTTGAGTGGGATCATGTTCGCAGTGCTTCCATCCACAATACGGGTGTCTTTGATCAAATGCTGGATCACGCGGATGGCCAGAGGGTAAATTTGACGCCAGTTGCTACAGTCCGAAAGCGCACTAAGACCTTTTCCAGGGAGCTCCAGAAGACGTGCAAAAAGTCGCCACACGCATATGGATGTTTGTTCCTTAATAAACTGGGACATTATGATTCCAAGCCCGTCTCGAAGTACTACGACGTCGAGTACCGTGAATTTCTTGAACGCTTTGCCGAGGACCTAATGCACCTTCCGTTGTTGGGTGCGATCTGTGTCGAGGGCAAGCTGGTCCCGAATGAACGGGCGGAGCAAATACGCCGTGAGGCCTTGGCGACACTGCCACCGATTTCACGGGCGCTAGCTGAAGGTCGTCTGCCGGTCGAACCCCAAGAGCGGGAGGCAATCTGATGGAGCACAAACCACACAAACTTGCTAACAAAAACGAAGCCGCAGGTCTGCTCGAGGTCTCCGTCTCGACGATCAACCGGATGTTGCGAGACGGCATGCTTCGAAAGGTCAAAGTTCGCGGGTGTGTCCGTATCCCTCTGGAAGATATTGAGCGTATCCTGAAGGGAGGTCTGGCATGATTCACAAGGTTCAAAAGAAGCCCAAATCGATCAACGGCAAGCGGATGCTGAGCAAGTGCTATTACCTGCGGTATCGCTACGGCGAAATGTTGGTGGACAAGTGGAAGTCGCTCAAAGTGACGCAAAAGGAAGTTGCGGACAAGTTGGCCGATGAATTCCGCAAAGAGTGGGAGGCCGAGCAGGCGGGGCTGTTACCTCCCAAGACGTTGCGGGATGGCGTGAAAAAGCCCCTCTCTGAGCACTTGGAAGATTTTCTGACCGATCTCAAGCAGCGTCAAAAGGCGGGGCGCAATGACGAAGGGCTGATCAAGTACCGGGGGCGCATTAAGCGGCTGATGAAAGGTTGTGGGTGGCGCACGGTTGGTAATGTGACGGCGGATTCGTTTATTCTCTGGCGCAATCGACAGACGGGCTTCGCTCCGGCCACGCTTAACGATTATCTGGATGCGGCGAATGTGTTCTTCAATGCCTTGGTGAAGATGGAGCGCATCCCGCATAATCCGTTGCGCTCAGTGGTCAAGGTGCAGGAGCGTGGCAAGGAGGTTCGTAAGCGCCGGGCCTTGAGTGATGCCGAGTTTGCGCGGCTGCTGGCAGTGGCGCCACCTTATCGGGGCATGGTTTACCATCTGGCGGGCCGATCTGGCTTGCGGCGGCAGGAAATGGGTAATCTGCGCTGGGCGGATGTTCATTTGACTGCTGAGCGGCCTTTTGTGGCGGCGCGGGCCTCGACTACGAAAAACGGTAAGGAAGGCTTTGTGCCGCTTATGGCGGACGTGCGTGAGGCACTGGAGAAGTTCAAGCCTGCGAATGCCCAGCCGGGCGAGTTGGTGTTCCAGAAGGGCATTCCGCGTGCGGATGTGTTAAGGCAGGACCTCGAGGCTGCCGGGATCGCTTATCAGGACGAGGAGGGCCGCTATGTGGACTTCCATTCCCTGCGGCATACTTGGGGCACGTTTTTGCAGGTCAACGGCGTGACGCAGCGAGAAGCGATGGAGCTAATGCGCCATCAGGACGAGCGCCTGACCTCGAAGATTTACACCGATACGCACCACCTGCGGCTCTTTGAGAAAGTCGAGGCACTGCCCGCGCTCGAAAAAGGGTCACACATAGGGTCACAGATTTCTGGTATCTCGGGCAAAATCCTGACAAAACGTGACATAAATGATCACGAAAATTCCGTTTCGGAACTTGTTGAATCTGATGCAGTTTGCGCCGTCTTGACCCCGCCTGACACAGGCGGGAAAGTGGCGTCCCCACGGGGATTCGAACCCCGGTCGCTGGAATGAAAATCCAGTGTCCTAGACCTGACTAGACGATGGGGACTTAGCCGGTTGGAAGCGGTTGAAGTTAGGCTTAAAGAAAGCGGGCGCAAGGCTTTTTTTGCAGGAATTTAAAAAAAATGCCCTGAGGGCAATTCCGCGTTTGCTACCGGGCGCGCAGAGACCTATGCCAAGTGATTATGACCTTCGATGACGTCAAGGCGGCGCTGCCCCGGCAGGCCATGCGTGCAGTGATAGGATTGCCCTTCCGGCATATCGGCTCGGGCAAGGTCCGTGAGATTTATGATCTGGGAGATCGCCTCCTGTTGATCGCCACAGACCGGCTCTCAGCCTTTGATGTGGTGCTCCCTGACGGCATCCCCGGTAAGGGTATCCTGCTGACGCAGGCCAGCCTGTGGTGGTTCCGGCAGACGGAGTCGCTCATCCCCAATCATTTGGTGCCCGACCACGATGCGGCCCTGCAGGAGCTGCTGGGGGAGAGCTTCCCGCACCTCATCCCGTACAGCATGCTGGTCAAGAAGCTCACTCCGGTAAAGCTGGAGGCGGTCGTGCGCGGCTATCTGGCCGGGAGCGGGTGGAAGGATTACAAGACCACCGGTAAGCTCTTTGGGCTCGATCTGCCCACGGGCCTGCAGGAGAGCTCGCAGCTGCCCGAGCCGTTGTTTACACCGACGACGAAGGCTGCCGAGGGGCACGACATGCCGATCGACGAGCCAGGGGCCAAGGAACTCATCGGGGCGGAGGTCTATGACCGTATCCAGAGCGTGAGCCTGGAGATTTTCCGTATGGGTACCGAGAAGGCCGCATCGTCCGGCCTCATCCTGGCCGACACGAAGTTCGAGTTTGGGACGGATGCCGAGGGCGAGCTGCACCTGATCGACGAAGTGCTGACGCCGGACTCGTCCCGCTACTGGCCGCGTGAGGATTACCAGCCGGGCCGCTCGCAGACTGCTTTTGATAAGCAATACGTACGCGACTATCTGGAGACGCTTGACTGGGGCAAATCCTACCCTGGCCCTTCCTTGCCGGAGGAAGTCATCACCAAGACGCAGGAGCGCTACCTGACCGCATTGGAAAAGCTCTGGGCCAGCCTGCGCTAGGCGCGCTTGTCTTCAGAGGTTAGGCAGCCAGCTCTACCACTGCAGCGGTGCCCAGCCCGATTACGATGGCCGCGATGAGGGAGGCGTTGAGCAGCTTCTGGTCGCTGGGCGTGGGCAGGCTGCTGCTGGGTATCTCCGGGATGGGGAAGTACGACTCCAGCGCGGTAAAGGCCTGCTCCTTGATAAACGCGAAAAAGATCAGAATGGCGGCCAGTGAGATCAGCTCGGAGCCGATGCCGTGATGGAAGAACTCAAAAAGCGCGGGTTGGCCGACGATCAGGACGAGAAAATCGATTCTGAGGATGCTCACGATCAGGCCCGTTCCAAAGGCGGCCAGAAGCATGCGTCCGGTGATCGTGCGTAGTTGCGGCAGGCACAGCAGGAGGATGGCGCAGAAGGCGGCCAGCATGAAGAAAAGCTTAAGACCCGAGCACTCGGCGATGATTTCGACGGCGTGCCCCTGCGTGTAGATGATGTTGCCCTCAGATCGTACGGTAAAGCCGACGTAGTGCAGGACGAAGGCGGCAAGCTTCGCCACGACGGTGGAGTAGCGCAGGCCACTCTCGATCAGGTTTTCCGCTGCACCTGCGGGGATGGCGGCCAGGGCAAACAGACCCATACAGCGTATTTTGAGGCTGTTGAAGCACCACCCGGTGGCAATGATCGAGACCCCGGCAGCTCCCAGGATGAAACCTGCCCCCGGATCGCGCAAGCCGCCGAGGGTATCGGCCAGTGTCAGTGCGCAGCCGGTCAGGATCAGCAAGAGCCCGCAGATGCTTTGAAGCGGGCTTGCTCGTAGAGTGAAGCGCGTGCGGTTGAGGGTGATGCAGGCCAGGGCCGCCGCGATGGCCATCGCCTTGATCATCATCCGGGATTTTTCATCCGGGCTGGTGTGGGCCAAAAAGGGCGCTGCGCATACCGCGACGATTGCACCGATGATCAACCGCTGTGTCCAGAGGACACGGCTTGAGGATGGGCTGGAAACCTGTGGCGGCATGCGGATAGTGGGTGTCGCAGATGTTGTCTGCTATGAGCGCGGAAACAGGCGCAGGTATGGCGCGAATCGTGCGGCAAGCGTCCGGATGCTTCGACTCAAATCGACCGGTTCGCGAGGATTTTTAGCCTCTTAGCGCAAAATAATGCTCAGCAGCACAAGCGCTTGATCAATGATCATCCTCATCGTAGGGGTCGCGCGAGATCCCCACGTGCTCGCCTTTGCCGATCGCATCCTGATGCAGGAGGTAGCGGTAGACGCCGGTCTTGAAAAAGAGCAGTAAGAAACAGGCGCTCGCGAGCAAGGCCTGGAGGGCATTGCTGATCGAGTGGCTCCAGAGGCGGATCTTCAGCAGACGCATGTTCTCGGCTTCATTGTCGACCTGAGTGAGCTTGGGAAACTGTCGGCTGCGCACGACCTCGGCGCTGAGGCTGGGGGAGGGGTTGGGCTGGATTTCAAGCCCTTGGGGGGCGGGGGCCAGTGCGGACTGGACGCGAGCCGTTGAGAACATCCCATACGGGATGAGTAGCAGCGCTGCGATACCGGCAACCAGTGCGAGCCAGCCTAAGGTGCCCCGTAGCTTCAACTGCCAAAAGGGGCAGACGAGGCTAACAGGGATGAGGATCAACCCGAGGCCAATCAAGGGCAGCCAGAGGCAAGAGACCAGATCTCCAAAAAGTCCGTACTCCCAAAGTGGATCAGCGAAGTTCATCGGCACATAGCAGTCCAGTGCCTGGACGAAGCCTACTACGACTAGAAGGACGCCAAGTATGATCGGGAGATGCAGTAAGTCGGCGAAGACCCGGTTGCGGAGGCGTACGCGACGGTCTCCGCTACGCATATCATCGTCGGCATCAGAGTGGCGGCGGCTGGCGTGTCTGTGCATCAGCATGTGGGGCTTGGGAGAACAAAAGTTACAGGTTATGTGTGATACGCCGGATTATTCGGCATATCTCACTATATCTTAAGGACATAGCATCGCGTATAGGTGTCAAACCCCTAAGAACAGGGGGAATCCCTCAGCGTCCAATAAGGACGAGTTCGTCCCGATGAATGGCCTCGACGTGTTTGCGCGTGGGGTAGAGGGCCTGGATTTGCTCGGAGCTCTGCCCGAGGATTTTTTTCATATCCTCATGGGCAAACCCGGCCAGCCCGCGGGCAACGACATCACCCTTTGGCCCCAGTACGGATACGACCTCGCCGCGTGCGAAGCGCCCCTCGGCGGCGGTGACGCCCTTGGCCAGCAGGCTGGAGCCCTTCTCGCGCAGGGCCTTGACCGCTCCTGCGTCTACGCTGAGCTTACCGCGCGGCTCCTCGAACCACGCCAGCCAGCGCTTGCGAGAGCCCAGCGGCAGGCGGCTGGGGATAAAAATCGTGCCGGTGGCGTGCCCGGCGAAAAGATCGGTAATGATGGCCGGGTCTGAGCCCGAGCCAATGAAGGCTCCGCAGCCCGAGCGCATGGCCAGGCGCGCGGCCTGGATTTTCGTAATCATACCGCCGGTGCCCACCACGGTGCCGGAGCCGCCAGCCATGGCTTCGATCTGCGCGGTGATGGACTCGACCACGGGAACGATCTCGCCCGTGCCGTTCATGTCCACCAGCCCGGGGGCGGTGGAGAGGATGATGAGCAGCTGGGACTTTGTCATGGAGGCGACCAGCGCGGAGAGCACGTCGTTGTCCCCGAACTTGATCTCGGCCGCGCTGACGGTGTCGTTTTCGTTGACGATGGGCACGATGCCTTCGGTCAGCATTTCCTCGAACAGATCGCGGATAGCCAGGTGGCGCTTGCGGGAGCGCACGTCCTCGCGGGTGAGCAGGAGCTGCCCCACATTGATCCCGTGCGGCTCAAAGGCATGCTGCCAAAGCTCGGTCAGCAGGCTCTGGCCGACGGCGGCACACTTCTGGAGCGAGGAGAGCTTTTTCGGGCGCTGCTTGAGCCCGAGCCGCCCGCGGCCCAGCCCGACTGCCCCGGAGCTGACGAGCACGACCTGCAGGCCGCGCATCTTCAGGGCGGCAATCTCGCGCGCAATGCCCTCGACGACCTCGGTGTTGAGATCGCCCGAGCCGGAGGTGAGCACACCGGTGCCCAGCTTGATCACGACGCGACGGGCGTTTTCCAGAAAGTGCATAAGCTAGGAACTGTGAATCGTCTGTTCCTGCCCTGCAATCGCAATCATATGCTCTGGATCAATGCCCAGCTCTTTCAGCATTTTGTCTGGGGAGGGCTTGCTTGTGTAGGTTAAGCCTTTGCACGCCAGGAAAAAGAGAGCGAAGGATGTTATGATTGGGACGAGGCCGGCATCTTCAAGTGTGCTCGCAAAGCATGCGATGATCGTCAATGTTGTTGCTGCCACTGATGTGATTCTAATCACCTTTAGACCCTTTGCACCATGGCGTTTCAGGCGCGTCTGGTAGGTGAGCAAGGATATGGTGTATTTATTGATTCTTTCGTCGATTGTGACTAACTTGGATTGAAGAATTTGAGATAAAAGTAACGCTCCCAAGATAATCACATTGATCAGATCAAGAAGCGTTTGGCGGTATCCAAGCAATGCAAAAAGGGCAAGATTAAGCCCAGTGACGAACATGCGGAGCCGCTTGACAGTACCTGCGTTGTCGGGCGCATTGACCCAGTCCTTGAAGACCTTCGCAAGGTATATATCGGTCATAATATGATATAACCGGTCGGACGTTTTCCCGTCAATCCAATCTGGACGGGCTGGGGAAAGGATTATCTCAGACCTTGAGCAGCTCGGCTTCCTTGTCCTTGAAGGACTGGTCGATCTTCTTGACGAAATCGTCGGTCAGGGTCTGGACTTCCTTTTCACCGCGCTTCTGCTCGTCCTCGGAGATTTCCTTGTCCTTGCTGGCCTGCTTAAGGGCGGTCATGGCTTCCTGGCGGGCAGCGCGGATACCGACACGGCCGTTTTCGCACAGGCTGCTGGCCATCTTGACCATTTCCTTGCGGCGCTCACCGGAGAGCTCGGGCAGCGGGCAGATGATGGTGTTACCGCGGATAATCGGGTTGAGGCCGAGGCCCGCGGTCTGGATAGCCTTTTCGGTGGGCTTGAGGGCGCCCTTGTCCCAAGGCTGGATGGAAATGGTGCGCGAGTCCGGCGTGGTGATCGCGGCGACCTCCATCAGGCGCATATTGCTGCCATAGACTTCGACGGTGACGTTTTCCACCATGGCGGGCGAAGCCTTGCCGGTGTGGATGGTGCTAAATTCGTGCAGGGTATGGTCGAGAGCTTTCTGCATCTCGGACTGGGTATTCTTAAGAATGGCTTCGGGTGTCATAGTTGCGGTGGGTTATCAGGGGATAAGGATTACAGGATTTTGCCGGATGAACAGGCTAAAGTTACGGCCTGTTACCGGTGGCGGGGCTACTCGTGTACGAGGGTGCCGACTTTTTTGCCCATGACGGCGTTCAGGATGCTGTCCTGCTCGTGCATGTTAAAGACGAGGATCGGCACGTGGTTGTCCATACACAGGGAGAAGGCAGTGGCGTCCATGATCTTGAGGCGCTTGCCGAGGGCTTCGGAGAACTTGAGCTCCTCGTACTTCACGGCGTCGTCGTGCTTCATGGGGTCCTTGTCGTAGACGCCGTCGACTTTGGTGGCCTTCATGATGACGTCGGCGTGGATCTCGCTGGCGCGCAGGGCGGCGGTGGTGTCGGTGGAGAAGTACGGGTTACCGGTGCCGGCGACAAAGATGACGACGCGGCCCTTTTCCATATGGCGTGAGGCCCGGCGCAGGATGAACGGCTCGGCGACCTTGTCCATGGGGCTGGCGGTCTGCACGCGCACGGGCACGCCGTTCTTTTCCAGGCGGTCCATGAGGGCGAGGCCGTTAATGGTGGTGGCGAGCATGCCCATGGTGTCGCCGGTGGTGCGGTCTACGTTGCGGTGCTCGGCTCCGAGCTGCCCGCGAAAGATATTTCCGCCGCCGACGACCAGACCGATCTGTACGCCCAGGAGGTGAACTTTTTTTACCTCTTCGCAAACGGTCTGGAGAATGTCCCCATCGATGGGGTCGCCGTTCTCGGTATTGCGAAGCGCTTCGCCGCTCAGTTTGAGCACGATGCGTTTGAATTTGGGTTGCGCAGGGTCGTCAGCCAGTTGATCCACCATAGTCTCTGAGTCTATGTAGGAGCGAGCCGCCGGCGTCAACCACTTGCTTGGCGAGATGATCTGGCGTGATCAAATACTTGACGCGCGGGCGTAAGCTGCTACTTTGCCGCGTTTCAGTTAGGTCCGTGGTGTAATGGTAGCACAGCAGATTTTGGTTCTGCTTGTCGGGGTTCAAATCCCTGCGGACCTGCCAATTTGGCCGGACCGGGGGTGTGACTTGTGGCATTTGGTTATGATCATGTTTTAAGGAATGTGATTTTCTAGACTTTAGCCTAGTTAGGCAATATCCACATTTAATGAATATTGACGATTTTATATCCAAAGTTCTCGTAGGTATTGTGTCTGGGGTTGAGAAGGCTAGGACGGAAGCCAATTCCCCAAAATCTGTCTTCGGGCCACCAACTTTACGGGTTGATGGAGCTCTAATCACACGCAATAGTCTCGAATGGGAAGGGCAACCGGTTCACGTTGCAGAATTTGATATTGCGGTAACAGTTCGTGAGGATGAAAGCCTCAGCGGTGGTGGTGGACTTTGCATTGCCGGTATAACGGCAGGGGGAGGAAAAAAATCTGAACGTGAAAATTCTACTGTTAGTAGAGTCAAATTTGAAATTCCGTATGTCCTCCCTTTGTAATGATATGCCATCGTTTTAAATGATCAGGTTTTGCCCCGAGTTTGGACACCAGCAACCTCCCTGTGGCTGGCTTGCTTGGGAGGACCTGTAAACTTTCGCTTTTAAAAGGTTGCCACTGCCCTAGGAGACTCCTTCGAATATGGCCCCGGACGAGGGCACCCGAGCCATCGCGCCAAACACCCTTTTCTAGTTTACCGATGGCAAAGAACAAACCGTTGAAATATATTTTTGTGACCGGGGGCGTTGTCTCCTCTCTGGGTAAAGGCCTGACGGCGGCCGCCCTGGGCGCCCTGCTTGAGCAGCGCGGCCAGCGTGTACGCCTGCAGAAGTTCGACCCGTACCTGAACGTCGACCCCGGCACGATGAGCCCGTATCAGCACGGCGAGGTGTACGTCCTCGACGACGGAGCCGAGACGGACCTCGACCTGGGCCACTACGAGCGCTTTACCAGCGGCAGCCTGTCCCGCTTTAATAACCTGACCTCCGGGCAGATCTACGAGTCGGTCATTCAAAAGGAGCGCCGCGGGGACTACCTCGGCAGCACCGTGCAGGTGATCCCGCACGTCACCGACGAGATCAAGAACCGCATCCGTGAGGCCGGTAAGGATGTGGACATCCTCATCACCGAGATCGGCGGGACGGTCGGGGACATCGAGGGCCTGCCCTTTCTGGAAGCGCTGCGCCAGTTCGCACTGGAAGCCGGGCGCGGGAACGTGCTCTTTATCCACTGCACGCTGATCCCGTACCTGAATGCCGCCGGCGAGCTGAAGACCAAGCCTTCGCAGATGTCGGTGGCCCGCATGCGCGAGATCGGTATCCAGCCGGACGTGCTGGTGTGCCGCACCGAGAAGCCGATCAACAACGAGATCCGCTCCAAGCTCAGCCTTTACTGTAATATCCCCGTCCGCAACGTCATCGAAGAGATGGATGTGGAGTTCTCCATCTACGAGCTGCCGCTGGCGCTGGCCCGTGAGGACCTGGACGACATTGTGGCCGAGGCTCTCGGCCTGGAAGCTCCCGCCCCCTCCATGACTGAGTGGGAGGACGTGGTCCGCCGCCTCAAGTATCCGGCCCACCGGGTCGAGATTGGCGTTGTGGGTAAATACATTGAGCTTCAGGACGCCTACAAGTCCGTCTACGAATCCCTCACCCACGGTGGCATCGCCAACGACTGCGGGATCAATATCGTGCGTCTCGACTCCGAGGCAATCGAGCAGGACGGACCCGAAAAGCACCTCAAGGGGCTGGACGGTGTGCTCGTGCCGGGTGGCTTTGGGGATCGCGGTATCGAGGGTAAGATCATGGCTGCCCAGTGGGCGCGTGAGAACAGTATCCCGTACTTCGGGCTGTGCCTGGGTATGCAGATCCTCGTTATCGAGTATGCCCGCCATATTGCGGCTATCGAGGGGGCTAACAGCACGGAGTTTGTCCCGGACTGTAAAGATCCGGTGATCGACATCATGGAGGACCAGAAGGAGCTCACAGAAAAGGGCGGCACCATGCGCCTGGGGGCCTACACCTGCCAGATCATCCCTGAAACACACTCCGCCGCCGCGTACTTCCCGGACCTCTCCAAGGCCGACTTCGCCAAGGGCGAGCCGAAGACCGTGGAGGAGCGCCACCGCCACCGTTACGAGTTTAACAACAAGTACCGCGATATCCTTACCCGAAGCGGCCTGCGTATCGGCGGGGTTAACCCGAAGCGCGACTTGGTTGAAATCGCCGAGGTGGTCGATCATCCGTGGATGGTCGGGGTGCAGTTCCACCCGGAGTTCAAGAGCAAGCCGAACAAAGCGCACCCGCTCTTCGCTGATTTCGTGAAAGCCGCGATGAAGTGCAAGAAGGGCTGATCAGCGCCCAAGATTGCTAACTTTGAAAGCAGGCGTCCCGGTGGGCGCCTGCTTTTTTAGGGCTCGAAGGGGAGGGGAGCGGTAACTTTCCACGCTGGGCGGGGTTGCCTCAAGGAGTCTCTCCTCCCTCTCGTTATGAAATCCTGTACCCTTCTCACACGTTTCTCTCTCCAGGCGGTTGGCTGCCTGTTCCCCCTGATCGTTTCGGCCCAAGTCGGTACCTTTACCGTGGTCGATACCGGCCAGGTCACCTGCTATGATAACACCCGTGCCATTGCCTATCCGCAGCCGGGACAGCCTTTTTACGGGCAGGACGCCGAGTTCGCCGCCCATCCGCCCGCTTACCGTGACAACGGCGACGGCACGGTAAGCGATCTCAACACGGGGCTGATGTGGTCGCAAGGGCTGGATAAAACCAAGCTCTCGCTTGCCGAAGCCAAGAAGACCGCCGCGACCCTCAAGCTGGCCGGGTACGATGACTGGCGGGTGCCCACGATCAAGGAACTCTACTCGCTGATGGACTTTCGCGGGCGCACCGGCACGGGCGGGCAGTCCCGTGGGTCGGCTCCGGCAGATGCCATCCCCTACATCGACACGGATTACTTTGCCTTTGCCTACGGGGACGAGGCGGCGGGGGAGCGCTACATCGACGCGCAGTGGCTGAGCTCCACCGAGTATGTCAGCACGACCATGCACGGCGCCAAAAC
Organism: Ruficoccus sp. ZRK36; assembly: GCF_019603315.1. NCBI lineage: Bacteria > Pseudomonadati > Verrucomicrobiota > Opitutia > Puniceicoccales > Cerasicoccaceae > Ruficoccus > Ruficoccus sp. ZRK36. The sequence goes on along the minus strand of NZ_CP080649.1, from coordinate 693,211 downwards.
GCTCTTTGGGGTGAACTTCGCCGATGGCCGCATCAAGGGCTACGGCTACACGCTACCCGGACGTGACCGGGAAAAGAAATTCTATGTCCGCTATGTGCGTGGCGGGCCTTATGGTGAGAATAGCTTCGTGCACAACGAGGACGGCACCGTCACTGACACCGCCACCGGCCTGGTATGGATGCAGGCTGACAGCGGGAAGGGCATGAACTGGGAAGACGCGCTCGCCTACGCCGAAAACCTGCAGCTGGGCGGCTTCGACGACTGGCGTCTGCCGACGGCCAAGGAGCTGCAGTCGATCGTCGATTACACCCGCTCCCCGGATACCACGGACTCGCCCGCGATCGACCCGGTCTTCGCCTGTACCGCGATTAAGAATGAGGGCGGAGCTAAGGACTGGGCCTTTTACTGGACATCGACCACGCACTGTGACGGTCCCAATGTCCAGGCCGCCTACATCGCCTTTGGGCGGGCGCTGGGGCGCATGCACGGCCAACTGATGGACGTGCACGGGGCTGGCGCTCAGCGAAGCGACCCCAAGACCGGTGAGGCCAACCCCGAGGGCCACGGTCCGCAGGGAGACATTGTCCGCGTGAACAACTTTGTGCGCTGCGTCCGTGGCGGCGCGGCGGTCTTTCGAGCAAAAGCTCCCGCCAGCGATCCGGATGCCTACCCGACCCAAGTCGTGGTGGACGGGCATCGCTATAAGCCTGCCGAGAGTAGCTCCGTGCGCCCTCGCACTGGAGGTATGATGCGAGGGCAGGGGCAGAGTAACTCGGACCAGGGGCCCGGTGGCATGCGGGGCCCGGGTGGCAATCGCCCCAGCTTTATCGAGCATCTGGACCGCGACGGGGACGGCAAGGTCTCACGCAGCGAGTTCGACGGCCCTCCGAACCACTTCGATGTGCTGGATAAAAACGGCGACGGCACCCTCACCGAAGACGAGGCTCCCTCCGGCCCACCTCCCGGACGCGGCGTCCCGCCTCAGCGCTAGGATTGTGTCATGTGCTGGGCCTACGCAGACCAGCAGGACTAAGTCCGGCACTTTCGATGCTGAGCAGGGCATCAAAACTGGGTGCAAAGCTATGCCTGTCTGGGGCAGCGCAGTTGTCGCCAACTCAAACGAACTTCGCAGATCCCGCACCGGTAGGGCGCGAAATTTGTCGGCAAATCACAATTGACCGCGAGCGATGGGGCATAGCCCCACTAATCTCGAGTGCGGTCACGCACTAGAGGTCGTCGATAGTGGGCAGATTGCTGGAGAATTGGATGTCGCCCCAGCTTTCCTCTCCACCGCTGCCGGCGTTGGCCATTTGATCTGCGGTAGGCGTCTTGTCCAGGATGTGCTGGGCGATGGACTTTTCGATAGCGTTTTCCGCCCAGTAGCCATTGCGCAGTTCCCAGTCTGTGGGCTCGTAGCCGTACTTTTCGAGTACAGCGAGGATGATCGCAGATTCCGGGGTGGCGCTGGTGCCGGTGAGCAGGCCTTTCTCCTCGTGCAGGCGGATGGCCTCGGCGGCGATAAAGGTCGGCAGGACGTGCTCGTAGGCGGGGTGCAGTGTGTAGTTGGAGGCCCAGCGGGTCCAGGCTTCACGGGAAATTGAGCGCTCGGTGCCGGTGACGGCTTCGTAGTAGTACACGCGCCGCTTGGACATGCGGCGGACCAGCGCGACGGTGGAGAGACCGTCCTGCGAAATCTCCAGCCAGTCCTGGGGGCGGGGCTTCTCGGCCGGGTTGCGGGTGCAGGAGATGTCTTCGGGGGCTTCGAGGAACTTGACTCCGAGTGCCCGCGAGAAGCGGACCGTTTGCTGGCCGTCTTTATTCAGGGTGAGCTGCTCCTGATTGATCAGCTCGCTTTGGTACTTGGCCGCGTCTTCAGAAGATTCGGCCCAGATGTACGTTACGATTTCCGTACTGACTTTGAATTTACGCATCATAGCGGGGGTAAGTAGAAGTTGCGACACGCGTAAGTGCCTCGGAAGGGAGTAGCTATTGGAACCGTTAGTAACGAGGTGGTCAAATAAAAATTCTTAGGTCTCCCACCTAGTGTCTCGTGTAATTATCACTAGTCTGGACAAGGGATGGAATCTAGCCTCGTGCTCGCGCAACCACTGTGTTTTGAGCCGCTTATATACAGGGATTTACCTAGTCGGACTAGGTAATGATCCGCATGTTAATTTCAGGCTCGTTCTGTTATGCTGAGCTCTCTTAGCCCCTGCTAATCAAGATGGTTGCAGTTCAGCATTCGCCATGATTAGCCTTTGTTTTTAAACTGGAAGAATAGGAAAACCTCCTTATTATCCGCCCTTTTGACCCGTTACCGTTGAGATTGCATTCCCATGCCACGTAAAATTTGTTTCGTAAACTATAAGGGCGGCGTCGGTAAGACTTCGATGATCGTCAATATTGCCGCCTGTCTGTCCCAGATGGGTAAGAAGGTGCTGCTTGTTGACCTCGATACCCAGTCCAATGCCAGTATCTGGCTGATGCGGCTCGATCGCTGGAATAAGCTGAACATTAATGGTGAAGGCTCCGTCTTCTCCATTTTTGATCCGGCGAAACAGGTGCTCTCGGACATCCTCGTACGCGACGTCGTGGCCAGTAAGACTGGCGAAAACCTGCTGCCGGGCTTCGACCTGCTGCCGACCACCTTTAACCTCGTCGACCTCGAGAACGAGTACCAGTCCGACCCTTCGGAGCCCCCGTACCTGCGCTTTTATAATCAGCTCCGGCCGATCGAGGATAATTACGACTACATCCTTTTTGACTGCCCGCCGAATGTCCTGCGTGCCTCGCAGTGTGGCATCTTCTCCAGTAATGAGATATACGTGCCCGCTAACCCGGACGCGCTCAGCCTGATCGGCTTTACGCTACTGGTGGAGAAGCTCCTGCTCTTCCATCAGCGCTCGGCCAGCTTCCGGATCCCGGGCATGGGCCGCCCCGCGCTCTGCCGCGGTGTCATCTTTAACTCGATCAAGGCGAACGTGGATATCGAAGTTCCGAAAATGCGCATGCAGCTCCGGATCAACCAGTTCCGCAATCAACGCCGTATCGATCCCTCGACCAAGATCTTCGAGTCCCAGATTCGCGACGCGATGGTGGTACGCCGTGCGGTGACGCTCGGCCTGCCCGTCAACCTCGTCGGCCAGGTGGCCCGTGAGGAGGACTCCGTCGCGACAGACTACCAGCGAGTGGCTGCAGAGCTTGATCAACACGAACCTATGGCATAGGGTAAGGCTAAGCAATGAATTCAGCTATGGCCGATACCGATCCTACCAGCACTCGCCGATACGGAAAAAAAGACTGGGACGAAGTCCGTTCCGGAATGACCCCGACGATGTCGGAGGTACGGCTGAAGGCGTTGGCGGAGGAGTCCGGCCTGTCGGAGTGGCCCTTGCGCGGTAAAGGCGAGGTCCCCGGTAAATACATCGACTATACCTGGGAGGAGCTGCACGAGCTGCACGGGCTGGCGGAAAACCCTGACCGCATCGACCTGCTCATTGATATTTTACGTGAAACCATCGCCTTTGAGGATCCGTTTGGTGAGATGGTTGCCACGGTGGATGCCGCCACTCAGCGTGAAGACAAGATCGGCCGCAACCTTGCCCGCTTCGAAATCGACAAGGAATTTCCGCTCAACTTCAGCGGCCTTTCGCCCGAGACGATTGATTTCTGCCAGGCCGAGGACATTCGCACGCTCGGTCAATTCGCTGATTTCTCCCACCGCATGGCGCAAAACGTCGTGGTGGGTGGTGATTTCAAGGGCTTGCTCAGTGGTCTGAGTGCGCCCGACGAGCAAGCCATCGCCCGGTACCTGCCGTTCCGGCCCGGCCACAAGGGGCTACACCTGCCCGAGGCGATCGGACTGGTCCTCAATCAGCTGGCAGAGAATGAGAAGTACACCCTCCTCAAGCGCTATGGTGCCAAGCTGGGACCCATCGAGAGCGCCAAGGCCAACCTCACGAAGGAGCAGGCCGCCCAGCTCGAAGAAGTGCTGATGCAGAAAGTGATCGAGCAGTGCCTGTATTTCAACAAGCAGGTGCCCGAGCTGGATCAAAAAATCCGCTCAGGGGTCACGCTGGAACGTATTTTTATGGTTCTTAACGACCCGGAAAAAGAAGTCATCGCGATCCGTGTCACCGCCCGCTACCTCAAGCAGCGCAGCGGCGCCGTTGATGATGGCGACGAACCGGTCAAAAAGAAGGGGTTCTTCGGGCGGTTCTTTGGCCGTTGAGTCCGTTGTCGGCGTGCTGCCGGATTCTTGACGGGTTCCTTGCTGCGATTTCCCCGCATATTTCAACCCGTCAGCTATGGCTAAACCGATCCTACCCAAAAAACGTGTCCTCAGCCTGCGCCCGGAGCAGCGTCGCACGGCCGAAGTCTCGCTGCAGTCGCGGGAGGCGATTGATACGTTTGTCAAAAAGACGCGCCATCCCTTTGGCGAACCCCGTACTCTGGAGCCGACAGAGGTCGATGAGGTTGAGCGGACCCTCCGCCGCCTGGAGAAAGAGTTGCTGGAGCGTGAGCGCCATGTTCAGGAGCTGGAAACGCGCCTGACGGAGAAGGAGCGCGAGCTGTGGGAGGCTGAGGCCTTGCTGGAGGCTCGCCGCAAGGTCTTTGAGTCGCAGCGGCACCACGCCAGTCAACAGCAGGAGGAGCAGAGCGATTTGATTTCCGACGAGGAGCGCGAGGCGCTACTTGACCTACAGCAGAAGCTGGAAAAACAGGAGCGCTCACTGGAGGAGTCTCGTGCCCTGCTCAAGGAGCGCGAGGCATATGTCGAACAGGCTGAGAATATCCTCTTTGAGAAGACGATGGAGCAGCAGGAGCGTGAGACCGAGCTCGACGTGCGTGCGGAGATCCTCGATGCGCGCGAGGGGGTAAAATCGCCCCAGGAGCCTCGCGAGCGGGCTGAATAGCTTAGGGGCGTTAGCCTTGATGTTGGTGAATCAGACACCCTAATTGGGTTTTTATGATTTATTACTAACAATGTGTTTTTGCGTATTTTAATTGTCATACTGTATTATAGGTCGGCATGCTGGCATCACGCCTCCCATCCATCCCTGTTTTATTATCATGGCTAACTATACGCCGCCGCCCGTTGTTAATCCTGAAGCAAGGCCAACGACCGCGCCTTATCTCAGTGCGGATGACTTCGCCCGAGAGATCCAGTCCCGGCAGAGTCTGTCACTGGGGATCGTTGCTGGCTTGGTAGCCTCGGTGGTTGCCGCCGGAGTGTGGGCTTGGATCACGGTCCTCACCCACTTTCAGATTGGCTATTTCGCTGTAGCGGTCGGGTTTTTCGTCGGCTTGGCGGTGCGGATCGCGGGCCGGGGGATGACGCCTCCTTTTGGCGTCGCCGGTGCCTGTTTTGCCCTGCTGGGCTGCGTGCTGGGTAATTTCCTCAGCCAGCTTGGCTTTGTCAGCATCGAGTATGAGGTCAGTATCTGGCAGGTGCTTGTCCTGTTTGACTATAGCTATCTGCCAGAGGTGATGATCGAGTCCTTCCAGCCGATAGATGTGCTCTTCTACGGCATTGCGGTGGCTGGCGGCTATCGGGCCAGTTTTCGCCGTATCAGCGAGGATGAGCTTTTGCGCCTGCGGGCCTGAGATCACCACCTTTAGCCGCCTCTGAAGAATCGCTCGCCCGTTTGACAGGGGGTGGGGTGTTGGTGCTTATTGTGGGTATGGACGATGTTAATATACCCCCGTTGCTTTTACGTCGTTTGAGATTTCGCGCCCACCGACGTCACACCAGCCTCCAGGAAGAGCTTTCTGAGTGTCTGGAGGTCGGCCTGGAGCGGATGATCCGGCGTGAAGAGCGTTTCCGGCAAACAGCCCCGCGCCTGCGTCAGAAGACCTCTGCCTTTCTCCAGCGCGACCAGCTCGCTGCCCTGATTGATGACGGCCGGGCTTAGGGCCTTTTCAGATTAACGCTCAAAGCGGCTGAAATGGGTGTTTTTAGCCCGAAACTGACCTTTTTCGACTCGATGAATCTGGATTCACCTCATCTCAAAAGCTCCTTTCTGTCATGAAAACCCCTCATTTTCCCATCTTTTCCGTTTATCTGAACAGGCCCTAGGCTCTCTCAACCCTCTCCTGCTGCCCCATGATTGTTGTCGATACGACCGTAATAGCCCCTTTGCTCCTGCCCGGTGCCAATACGCCCTGGGCGCAGCAGACCTACGAACGCGACAGCGCATGGGCGTCCAGCCCACTCTGGCGCTCCGAGCTGCGTAACGTACTCGCTCGCTACCAGCGTGAGCACAAAGTCGACCCGGCTGCCTGCCTGGAGATTATGAACGCGGCGGAGGAGAAGATGCACCCCCGGCAGTACAACATCCTTTCGGAGACGGTTATCCTGCTGGCGGCCCAGAGCGTGTGCTCCGCCTATGAGTGCGAGTACGTGGCTCTCGCCCAGGAGCTCAATGTCTTGCTGGTGACTGCCAACGAGCGATTGTTGGAGGCCTTTCCCCGCTCAACGATCTCCCTGGAGCAGTTCGCACGCGGTGAAGAGCAGGATCATGGCCAAGGCGTTTGAGGCACGTAGGCGGGTTTACGCAGTATGTGTTGGCAGCAGGCGCACTTATTTATGCCACGCGTGTTAACTATCGTCTTTTTGAATAACATGCCCAATCCGGCCCCCAGCACTTATCGGGGCAAAAAGAGGTTTGCCAAAGTAGGGGTCTGTATCTTTTAAATCGGCCATGGAAGCTAATGAACCTAAGCCTTTTACCGCTGAAGACGAAGCGGAACTGAAGGAGTCTCTCAAGCGTTGCTCGCCCGAAACTATTGATGCTGCCATCGCCTATCGTAAAAACGGCGACAAGTCGCAGGTGCCGGTCATCATTATGGGCATTCTGGAGCGCGTGATGGAGCCCGATGCTCGCCCCAAGCTCAAAGAAGGCAACGACGATACCCGCATCAACGAAGACCTCGGCATCGACTCGCTCACCATGGTAGAAGTTATCATGATGGTTGAGGAAACGCTCGATATCACCGTGGACAACGACGAACTGCGTAACCTGTCTACGATCGGCGACGTCAAGACCTTCATTACCAAGAAGCTGGACGACTAGGCATGGGCCAGGAGTCCCTGCAGCTTGATGCGGCAGCCATTGCGGCCGCCATCCCCCACGACGACCCCTTCCTTTTCCTCGACTCGGCGACGCTGAGTGAGGAATCGGCCACTGGCACCTACCGTATTCGCGGCGACGAGTTCTTCCTGCGCGGGCATTTTCGGGATAATCCGGTCTTTCCCGCTTCGATCATGCTGGAGGCACTGGGTCAGCTCGCTGTCCTTTTCCTGGTCTCGGCCCCTTCGTCCCTCCTGCAGGGCAAAACCGCTGACCCGGCCAAGATCTTCTTCCATTCCAGCGACGAGGTGCGCTGCTCGCGCTTCTGCCGCCCCGGCGATGTGCTGGACATGCAGATCAAGGCGCGGCGCATTCGCCACCCCCGGGCCGGTTTTCAGGGGTCGATCACCGTGGATGGGCAGCGTACGGCCTATGCTGAGGGGATCAACCTGATGTTTGACTGGCGTTCCTGACCGGCGTAACGATCTGCCTTTGGGTGCTTTTTCCATTTGAAGCCCACGGGCCGACCCGTAGAGTTCAACTATATGAGAAACGTTGTCGTTACCGGCCTCGGCTTCATTACCAGTATCGGTAATGATAAGGCCACTGTCTCCCGGAGCTTGCGAGAACTCACACACGGCATCGCTGTGTATGATCGCTTCGAGGAAGCGGGCGAGCGCATTCACCTCACAGGCAAGGTCAAGGACTTTGACGTGAGTGCGATTGACCCGGAAGACTGGACCTACCCGGAGCGCTATGCCCTCAAGCGCGAGCAGATCCGCGCCATGGCTCCGCACGTCCTCTATGCGCACTGCGCGCTGGTGCAGGCGGTCGAGGATGCCGGTCTGAGCCCCGACGATATTTCCAACCCCGACACCGGCCTCTTTGCTTCCTCGGCGGGTTCGGCCAGACTGCTTTCCCACCACATGAACCGGCTGAAAAAGCTCGGCCTGCGCCGCGCCAGCCCGATGGGGGTCGTCTCCTCGGTCACCGGTACGCTCACCTTTAACCTCGTGGCCCTGCACAAGATCCTCGGTGCCTCCGGGGGCTTTGTCTCGGCCTGTGCTTCCTCTAACCACGCCCTGGGCTACGCCTGGGACACGATTGCCCTGGGCCGCCAGGAGCGGATCATCGTGATCGGTGCCGAAGACGGCGACCTGGAGACGATCCTGCCCTTTGGCGCCATGCGTGCGCTCAGCCCCGATGCCGAGCCGCCCGGCTCCCGTCCCTTTGACAAGTCCCGTAACGGCTTCGTCGGCACCGGCGGCGCTACCGCGCTGGTTCTCGAGTCCGAGGAGTGCGCCGCTGCCCGTGGAGCGCCCGTCTATGGCCGCTTCAGCGGATGGGGGCAGGCCTCCGACGGCTACAATGTCGCCATCTCGCACCCTGAGGGCGATGGGTTGGCCCGTGCCACCGAGCTGGCGCTCAAGGCTACCGGCACCGCGGCCAGCGAGGTGGACTACATCAACGCCCACGCTACTTCCACGCCGATTGGCGACACCTCTGAGCTGAAGGCCATCCGCAAGGTCTTCGGGACGGGTGGCCCGGCCATTTCCAGCACCAAGGCCCTGACCGGCCACGGGCTATCGCTGGCCAGCGCGATGGAGGCAGGCTTCACCCTGCTGGGCATGAAGGAAGGCTTCACGCCCGGCTCGGCCCACATCACCGAGATGGACCCCGAGGGTGCCGACCTGAACATCATCCGCGAGACGCTCGACAAGGGCCCGCAAGTCGCCCTGTCCAACAGCAGCGGCTTCGGCGGCGCGAATGTCGTCACCGTCTTCAAGTCCGCCTAGGCGCGACGTCCCAACTTTCCATTTATCCATGAGTAAACGCCGCTACGGCCAGCACGGCCGCGACAACGCCCACACCGGTGACCGCATCGCCATCGAGCCGATGGACGAGAAGCAGTTCCTGGCCAAGCTCCGCGAGGTCGAGGACCCCTTCGTGCTCGTTATCGACGGCGTGCAGGACCCGCATAACCTCGGGGCCTGCCTGCGCAGCGCCGACGCTGCCGGGGTGGACTTCGTGGTGGCTCCGCAGAAGCACACCGTCGGGCTGACCGAGACCGTGCGCCGCATCGCCTGCGGTGGGGCCGACAAGGTCCCCTACATCCAGGTGCAGAACCTCAACCGCACCCTGGAGAAGTTCAAGGAAATCGGCCTGTGGATCGTGGGCACCGGTGACAAGGAGTCGCAGCTGCTCTACGAGGTGGACATGAAAGGCCCGCTGGCCATCGTGCTCGGCCGCGAAGACCTCGGCGTGCGCAAGTCCATCGCCGACAAGTGCGACTTCTTGGTCAAGATCCCCATGCTCGGCTCCGTCGACTGCCTCAACCTCTCCGTCGCCACCGGCGTCTGCCTCTTCGAGGCCGTCCGGCAACGGCAGGGCTAGCAGCTCTGTTCATGCGCCCACAGGAAAAGGCCTGTGAAGAAATTCCGACCGTGCATGTCTTTCCAGACTGTTCGGTGGTGCGATAGGTGATAGCGGTTAAGAAAATCGGGGTTAAGAGGATTTTGATAGTGTTTCTCAAAATCTCTTTCTCCCGGGGCATGGGCAATGATGAGAAGACCTTGGTAGGGCCTATACAGATTGCTTTCTGTATGCAATTTCGGCGCAAGCTTGAGTACCCGTTTCGCTAGGTCGATAGGTTCTTTGTCATGTTGTTTATCTAGGCGAAATGTATCGCCAAAGCAGCGAACTTTTGTGGATGCCTGCGTGTGGAGATGCAGATCCAGATATTCATCGCTCTCGAGACGAAAGATAATTCGATCGGTCGTTTTCCAGTGAACTTCCCAGCCGCACTGTTTTCCCAAATCGGCCTCAGGGATTTTTCCCCCGTAGAGTTGATAGAGAGGTATGAGTCGATTGGGCCAGCTGTGCTTTTTTCGCAAGCCGTACAGCCCGTGCGGGGCTTCTTGCTTATCTAGCTTGCGTAGGCCCGAAAAAAGTGTAGCTGGCCAGTTCATCCGCCCATGCCGTAGAAGCGTTTGTGCTTACGGAAGAGGTTGTATTTGAGGATGGCGTAGATGGCGCGCACGCCGTCTTTCCAGCCGATCTTTTTACCCTCGGAGTAGGTGCGCCCGTCGTAGCTGATGCCGACCTCGTAGATGATACAGCCGGAGTGGGCGAGCTTGGCGGTGATCTCTGGCTCGAACCCGAAACGGTCTTCCTCGATCTGGAACTGCTGGATGATGTCCCGCCGGCAGACCTTGTAGCAGGTTTCCATGTCGGTCAGGTTGATGTTCGTGAACATGTTCGAGAGCGTGGTCAGGAAGCGATTCCCGAGCATGTGCCAGAAGTAAACCACGCGGTGGGGGCCGCCACCCAGAAAACGTGAGCCGAAGACCACGTCCGCGCCGCGGTAAAGAATCGGCGCGATGAGCACGGGGTAGTCACGCGGATCGTACTCGAGGTCAGCGTCCTGGATGATGACGATGTCCCCCGTGGCGGCGGCAATGCCGGTGCGCAGGCCCGCGCCCTTGCCCTGGTTGACCTCGTGGCGCAGGAGCTTGTGGTAGGCATCGGGGCTAGCCTCCAGCACGCCGAGCGTGTTATCGGTCGAGCAGTCGTCCACGACGATGAGCTCCAGCTCGTGCTCGGAAAAGACGGGGCTCTCCTTGATGCGGCCAAGTATCTTGAGGACGGTTTCCTCCTCGTTGTAGCAGGGTACGATGACGCTCAGGATCATTCTGAGCCTAGTATTGACGGGTGCGGCAGGCTTGGCAAGACGGTATGGATTCGCGCTTGAAGCGGGAAAGCTTTCCGGGATAATCCGTGATCATGCACCGTTTCCTTGTCCGGCATTTGGAAACCGCGGCCAAAGTCCCTGTCTACGCCCGCCATCATTGGCGCACCTTGTTGATTCGTGGCTGTGTCATCACGATCGCGATCGTGCTGGTGGTTGTGATTGGTAAGCATCTCGATGCGGACCTGCCGGGTATGGAGGGGTGGATCGAGGAGCAGGGGCCGTGGATGCCGGTTATCTTCTGCGCGATTTTTCTGGTGGCGAGTTTGCTCTGTCTGCCGGCGGACATCTTCGTCTTTACGGCCGGTACGCTCTTTGATCTGGGGTGGGGCTTTGCGCTGGCGGCGCTGACGGAGTACATCGCGATGGTGATCCAGTTTTTTATCGCGCGCGGCTTTCTGAAGAAACGTATCGAAAGCTTCATGGAGAAGCATCCGCGCTTCCGTGCCATCGACAAGGCTGTCAGTAAAAAGGGCCTGCGGATTGGCTTCCTGCTGCGGTTGGGGCCGGTGCCCTTCAGCCCGCTGAGCTATGTGCTCGGGGTGAGCCGTATCCGCTTCCGCACGTATATGCTGGCCAGCGTGGGTATGCTCCCGAGCCTGCTGGCCGTGGTTTACTACGGGGTCGTCGCCCGGCACCTGACGCGCTTGGCCACCGGCCAGGAGCACCATGGCTGGGTGCACTATGCCAGCATGATTGTGGGCGCCATCGTGGCGCTGTTTGCCTCTGTCTACATCGCACGAGTCGCCCGCAAGGCTCTCAAGGATGCCGACGCACTGTGAGGGCGGGGCGCTGCTTAGGGATTCACCGCACACGTTTTAAGAACGCATTATCGGCAAATCTGATCTACGCGGGATGCGGGCTTGCCATGAGGGGGTGGCTGGCATTTTCATGGTGGGATGTTAAAGTGGGTACGTAGCGCAGCTCGCGCTTTGATCATCCGTGACGGCCAGTTACTGGCTGTGCGTATGCAGCGCGTACCCTCTCAGGTGTTTTACATCCTGCCCGGCGGCGGCCAACGCCATGGCGAAACGCTGCAGGACACCCTCCAGCGCGAATGCCTGGAGGAGATCGGCACCAAGGTCATTCCCGGCGAGATCGCCTATGTGCGGGAGTACATCGGCCGCCATCACCACCTGCGCAAGCTTCACAAGGATTTTCACCAGCTTGAGGTGGTCTTCCATTGTTCGCTGCCCGAGGGGGTTGAGCCCAGCCCCGGCACCGAGCGCGACCGGCTCCAGATCGGGGTCGAGTGGTTGCCCCTCAGTAAACTCAACGACATCGAGTTCTACCCCGAGGTGCTAAAGAAGCTGATAGACGACGGGCAGGTGAATGCGACCCGCCTCTATCTCGGCGACATTAATTAGCGTTGGCCAGGGCGCTGGGGCCGGAAATCGTCATCCCGGTGGGCATGGTCCGGGTCTCATTTTTAACGGGAAGCTCGTCGCGCCCTTCAATGCCGCCCGGCGGATCGAAGTAGGGCAGGTAAACACCGGCATCCAGGCGGATGCTGTCGAGCGTCACCACAGAGGCAATCTCCCCCTCCTGATAGCACTCGATGCGGTGGGGGAGTATGAGCTTGTCCACGGAGCGGTAGTCTGAAAACCGGTACTCGGTGGTGTGTGTTTGCCCATCCTCGACCCAGGTATAAGCCATGGCGTAGTCGAGATAGGTGTCCGGATCGATACTGTAGAGCTCGACACCACCGTCCTCTAGCTGGACCTCGATCTGCAAGACCTTGATGTTATCCAGCTCGGCCTCGCCGAGGTAGGTGCGGGTGATGGTGGTATTGTCGTCTGTATGAAGATGCCCGAACATTTCGTCATCGCGAATCAGCTCCTGTTTTGCGGCCCCGGTCAGCTCCAGGGCTTGAGGGCGCTGTCGTGTGGTCTGCCAGGCCGTTTTTCCGTTGTAGCCCATGATCAGGTCTGTCGTTTCGAGCTCGATGGTCATGCGCATCAGATTCGGCTTCTTCTTCACCTGAACGAAGCTGTAGGTTTCCCCTTCCTGCTCGATCGTTCCCTCCATGCGTAGCGTCTCGATGGACGAGATGTAGGTTTTGCCGCCCTGGACTTTTTGATACTCGGCCAGGACTTCCCGAAGTCCCGGCTCTCGGGGGGCGTTAGCGGCGGTCAGGATGTCCGGGCACAGCAAGGCACAAAGGATGAGGGCAGGTAGCAGTTTCATGGCAATCAATGTGTCGGCTGCGGGTATCACAGCCGTCACATCGACGACATTATTGTGTCAGCACGGCATACGCGTGGCGTAGCGGTGACGTTTCCGAAACAAGCGCTTCGGCTACTAGCTTCCCCTATTGGGAAATAGGGGCTGAGCCCCGGCTTTGTGTCAGGCCGGGCGGTAGACGTGCTTGTTGATGCCCTGCGCGATCTTGGCGCGGTACACATCGAGATTCTCGATCACGCCCATGCCGAGCAGCTGGTAACCGATGTTGCCGACGGAGGTGCCCTCCAGGCTGTAGCTGGTGACGGGCAGGCCGCTGGCATCGGCGATACGCTGGCACAGGAGCTGGTTTTTGGAGCCACCGCCAACGATGGCGATGTTGTCAAAGTCCTCGTGCGTCATGCGCCCAAAGAGGGCCACGGAGTCGGCGACGGAGCGGGCCAGTGAATCACAGATCAAGCGCATATAGGCGGCGAGGGATTCAGGCGGTGTACCACCCTGGCGGCTCAGGTTTTCGTCGATCGCGGCCTTCATGTCCTCGGGATTGAAAAGCGCTTCGTCGGTGCAGTCGATGAGCACATCGGGGGTGGGCAGGTCTGCGGCCTGGTCAGTGACAGCATCCCACTCGGCACCACTCTTGGGCTTGTTGGGGAGCTTGGAGGAGAGCTGCTCCAGCAGCCAGAGCCCGAGCAGGATTTTATTCGGACGATAGCCGCCCAGGCCGTCGCGCTCATTGCTGACTCCGAGCTTGTAGGCATCGTCGCCTTTAGCCGGTTGGGCCGTGAGGCCCCCGACGAGCAGCCAGGTGCCCGCGGAGATAAAGATATCGTTACCGGTCTTCGGGATCGCCTCAAAGGCGCAGGAGGTGTCGTGGCCGGGGACGAGGATAGTCTCGACGTCTTCGAGCCCTTCGATGTCGCGGACCTTGCCGAGCTTGGCTCCGGCTTTCGAGGGGCCCTCAAGCCACTTTTGCGGGATGCCGAAGTACTCCAGTGTTTCTTCTGAAAAGGAGACGCCGTCGATGTCGAGCAGCTGGCCGGTGCTGGCAATCGAGACCTCATTGCACATCTTGCCCGAGAGCAGGTAGTTGAAATAATCCGGGAGCAGCAGCACGCGGTTGGCCATCTCCTTCAGCTGGGGGAAGGCGCTCAGGGTTTCGCCGAGCTGGATGGCGGTGTTGTAGTTGATCGGGGGGAGTCCGGTCCAGTCGTAGAGTTTACGGTCGTCGCCGGAGTCGATGATGCGCTTGCGCAGGGCCTCCGTCCGCTGGTCGCGGTAGGCATGCATCGGGAAGCACAGGCGTCCGTCCTCATCGAGCAGGACGTGGTCCACGCCCCAGGTGTCCACGCCACACGAGACCAGACCGGGGAAGAGCCGCTTGGCCTCCTGCAGGCCCTTGCGGACCTGGGCAAAGAGGGAGCCGATGTCCCAGTAGTCGTTATTGTTCAGGCGATTGAAGCCGTTGGGAAAGCGGTGGACCTCGGTCAGTTCGAGGCCATCGTCAGACCAGGTTCCGACGATGACGCGTCCACTGGTGGCTCCCAGGTCGATGGCGGCGGCGTGTACTTTGTTCATGGAGGGGTTGCTGGAAAAAGGTTGGGGTTCGAGAGGTGGCTTCAGGATTCGATCCGGCTGGGAGGTGCTACGATGATACGGGTTCCGGCCTTGGCGGCAGGCTCCGCTATCTCGGCGGGTGGCTCCTTGTCGGTGATGATGGTAAACTTGTCGGAGAGCTCCGTCACCAGGCTCAGGGCGCGTTTGCCCATCTTTGTGCTGTCCATGACGAAGTAGAGCTGGTCGCAGACATTGATCATGTGCTGCTGGAAGGACGCGATAAAGGAGTTGTTGTTCCAGATGCCCTCGGGGGTCATCCCGGCGCAGCCACACACGGCGATGTCCACGTGTACGCGGTTGATCGCCTGCTCACAGGCCGGGCCGTAGAGGATGCCGAGGCGGGAGTAGACCGTGCCACCGGTGACAATCGTCTCCGAGGAGCCGACCTCGCCGAAGAGCGCAGCGATCGGCAGGGAATTGGTGATGACGACCAGACGCTTTTCCACCAGGGCGCGTGCCACGGTATAGGTGCTGGTGCCCCCATCGAGCATGACGGTCATGCCCGGCTCGATCAGCTCGGCCATCTTGCGGGCGATGGCGTGCTTCTGCTCTGTCTGGCGGTTGTCCTGCGTGATAAAGTCGTAGCCGGTCGAGCTGGTGTCCTCTTCGACCAGACTGGCTCCGCCATGGTGGCGGCAGATGATATTGGCGGCCTCCAACTCGTTCAGCGCGCGCCGGACGGTGGACAGGCTGATGTCGAACTTGTCGGCAAGCGTATGCAGGTCCGCGTACTTGTGTTCGCGGATATACTTTTCGATCAGGTCGAGGCGCTGTTTATTCGTCATGGAAACGTCCGTCAATCTAGGGCGCTTCCATAAACTGTCAAAAACATTCAGTTGCTTCCACTGGGATGGAGCTATTCTTCCGTCAGGGCGTCCCAGAGGCTCCAGGGGGCAATTTCCAGGCTGTTTCCGGCTGGATCGCGGAAGTAGAGCGAGTGCACGCCCTCGCGCCAGATGTGCTCCATCTCCAGCGGGATGCCCAGCTCCTCCAGCCGGTACCTCCAGCCGGGGATATCCGCCGCCTCGATGCGGAAGCAGACGTGGGTGGAGCCGCGGGTGCCGTGCGGGGGCACTTCGTCGTTATCAGCCGAGGCCTGCGGATCGAAGATCAGCAGCATGGTGCCGTCGAGCTTGTAGAAGATGTACTTGCCCTCCTCGCGGGCCAGCGGCTCGTGCCCGAGCAGGCGCGTGTAAAAGGTTTCCGCCGCAGGCAGGTCGTCTGCGTAGAGGCAGGTTTCGAGGATCTTGTTCAGGTTCAAAGTTTGAGCGATTAATCGTTAAAGCGTGGCTGCGCGGGGCCTATCGGCCCCACACCTTTCAAACGCCCAGACGCGGAACGCTCAAACTTATTTAACGCCCGATATGCCGCAGCGGCTTGCCCGCGTAGATGTTTTCCTCGATTTTCTCCAGCGGCACGCCACGGGTTTCCGGCAGGAAGCGTATGGCCAGCGCCAGTCCCACGGCTGTGAATCCGGCGTAAATGAGGAAGGTGAACGACATGCCCAGCCCGTCTTTCATCACCGGGAAGAGCTGGCTCACGAAGTAGTCCACGAGCCAGTTGGCGGCAACCGCCACGCTCATGCCGATCCCGCGGAAGCGGATGGGGAAAATCTCACTGATCATCAGCCAGCACAGCGGCCCGGCACTGATGGCAAAGCAGATGATGTACAGCAGGATACTGGCGAAGATCCAGTACGTGATGGCCGGAGGCTTACCGGGCTTCACGGCTGTACCTGCCTGAGCGGCCTCGCGGGTGTCGGAGGTTTGCTCATGGGTGACGGCCGACCCGGCATTCGGGAGGGTATGGCGCTGGCCGGCACTGTCGGTCGTGGTGATGGCCTGTGCCTCGGGGGCGGCAGTCTGCTGGAACTTCTCATACCGGTGAAACAGGTACGACTGCGCACCGAGCATGATAATGATCCCGGTCACGCCGATAAACATCAGCTTACGGCGGCCCAGTTTATCCACCAAAAAGATCGAGACAATCGTAGCGATAAGGTTGACCAGCCCCATCGCCACTTGGGCCCACATCGCCGCCGAGGCGCTGAATCCTCCCTGGCTGAAGATTTGCGGCCCGAAGTACATGTCCGCGTTGATCCCGGTGGACTGTTGGAAAAACTGGAGGAAGAAGCCCAGCAGCATGACCGGCAGGATCAACTTCCCGAAGCAGGCCTTGATGTTGACGCTGGTTTTGCGGGCAGCGGCTTCGTGGATGTCGCAGAAGGTCGAGCGAGCTTCCTCGCGCCCCATCATCCTCAGCAGCACATGGTGAGCCTCCTGCAGGTACTTGTTTTCGATCAGCCAGCGGGGGCTGTTCGGCATCCGCAGCATGCCAAAGAGAAAGATAAACGCCGGGACGAGGCCGATGCCGAGCATGACGCGCCAGTTCATCGAGGTGTCCTTGATGGAGGCATCCACCACCACACCGACAATGAAGGAAAAGAGAATGCCGACCACAATCGATAGCTGATACATGAACAGGATGCGCCCGCGTGATTCCGGCGGGGCCACCTCGGCCATATACATCGGGGTGATCACGGCGGAGTTACCGATGGCCAGCCCCATCATCAGGCGCGCGGCCACAAAGACCCCGAAGGCCGGGGCGACAGCGGCCACCGCGATCCCGGCGATAAACAAAATGGCGTTGAAGATGAGCCCCTTTTTTCGCCCGAAGCGGTCCGAGACCTTACCGCCAAAGAGAGCCCCGATCAGGGCGCCCAGCGGAACTGCGGCGACCCAGAGCCCTTGCAGCAGTGGAGCCTGCTCCAACCCGAAGAAATTGTTCACGGAGCTGCCGGTGGCGGCTGCGATCGAGGCGTCGAAGCCGAAGAGCACCCCCGACATGGCAGCGACCGTGCCGACGAAGAAGCTGCTCAGGGGTTTGATGGCGACCTTTTCCAGTGCGCTCTCGACCTCTTCGAGGATAGCGCGCAGATGGGTGGGGATAGACGATTGGGCCGAGGCTGGATTACTCATGGGCAACGAGAGGGGTTGACCGCAGCATCCCTACCGGCACGCACGGATACGGACCGGCAACGGCCGGGGCTTCCGGGGCAGGGAAATCTTGCGGTGAGAGAGGGTTCAAGACGTGCCGGATGGGGTTTATCACAGTTCATCGGATACACCTGCCTCTGGCAAGGTAAGAATGCCAGTCTGTGAGGACTTTCTTGCTCCGATGTAGTCCCTTTACACTACGGCTTAAAATGCCACGCAATAGAATATTTTAACCACAGAATCCGCCCAAGGGGACTTCTTCTTTGTGGTTAATCATCAACTGTGGAAACACTAAGATTGATCCGGACAGGATGCTTTTCCTCCGTGCCACAGTGCCTCGGTGTGAGGTCTGTTATTTTAAGCCTTATCTAGAGCTACTCCCCGAAGACGTAGTTGCGGCGGCCTTTGGCGCCCGGTTCACAGGCGAACAGGTGCCCGGCGACTTTGGCCTCATCGGGGGTCATTTCGTCGATACCTGCCTTGGAGGTATTGATGTAAAGGGTGCTCAGGTCGGGACCGCCGAAGCTCACGCAGGTCACCTTGGGGGTCGGGCAGGGGACCTGCTCGATCATCTGGCCGGTCTGTGAGTCATAGCAGGCGACCATGGAGCCCCCGTAGATCGCGACCCAGAGGTTGTCGTCGGCGTCGATGGTCATGCCGTCGGGCACACCGAGGTCCTGCGGCACCTCGACCACCGTGCGGCGGTTTTCCAGGTTGCCGGTAGCGGCGTCGTAGTCAAAGGCTTCGACCAGGCGGGTGGGGGAGTCGATGTAGAACATCGTCTGCTCGTCCTTGGTCCAGCACAGGCCGTTGGAGATGGTGACGTTGTCGATCAGGTGGCGGTAGTTAAAGTCTTTCTCGATCAGCCAGAGGCTGCCCCAGGGGCCCTTGCCGCCGTAGGCCATGGAGCCGCCATAGAGGCGTCCGTCCGGGCCGGGCTTACCGTCGTTAAAGCGCGTTTCGTCCATCCCGGCCTCGGGGTCGACGATAAAGGTGATCTCGTTGCTCTTGAGGTCGAGCCGGGCAATGCCATCACGGGTCCCCAGCAGCAGATCCCCCTCGACGGTCGGATGTGCGAAGCCGACGTGGCAGGGTACCTTCCACATGCGGTCTTCATCCTTGGCCGGATCGTAGAGGTGGACTTCGCAGGCCAGGATGTCTACCCAGATCAGTTGTTGGCGGTCGTCCCACCAGTAGGCGCCTTCACCGTGTTGGGAGGCGCAGGGATGAAGCATGGTCGGGTGATGGGTTTTCATAGCGGGTTATAGACATTCACAAAAAAACCGGTGCGGCAAGACCGCACCGGCTTCGGTGGTTGAAATCGCTGTTTTTCTCAGGGTTGAGAAGACTTCGGTCTCACGCCCCACGGTGGGGCTAGGGATGAAGCAAGGCGCGCAGCGCCGCAATCAAAGTTTTTTGGGAAGAGCGCGAGAAACCCTTTTGTCCACAAAAGGGTCTCTCGCATGTATTCCCCAAAATACTCCTTAAATCTTCTCGCCCTTGGCGTTGGTGCCGCAGATCGAGACCTCGATACCCAGCTGGCGAGCCAGCTCGGCCTTGGCGTAGAGACACTGGTCGGCAGCGGCGGCGGTGTTGGCGTAGGCGACGTTGAGGTGGTTGGCCTTGTGGCGGGCCATCATCTGGTCGCGGCTGACGCCGTAGCTGACGAAGTGCATGATCGGCCACTGCGGAGTCGTTTCCTCCAGGCGGCGCTTGGTTTCCTCTTCGGGCAGGGAGATCGCCTTACCACGGCCGATGTCGAGCTTGAGCTTACCGTCCTCGACGTAGATGCGGCTCCAGACCAGCTCGCCTGGATGGGCCACGCCCATGAGCGTGCTGCCACCGGCCGGGAAGTACATGGCGGGCTGACGGTAGCCGTGGGAGCCCTTCCAGCCGCCCTCGTGGTGCTCGACGGGAGCGCCACCGGAGATGAGGAACACCCAGACGTACTCGTCGGTGGTGCCGGACTGGTCCCAGTCACCCCAGCGCAGGTCGTGCAGGGTGGTTTCGGGCGGTTGGCCCAGGGCGCGGTGGATGCGGTTGGTGAAGATCGCGTCGAGGCCGACGCACTCGTCCACCTCATTGAAGTGCGGATAGGGCAGGCCCTTCTTGATGATCTCGCCCTTGGCGTTCTTGACCGGCGGGCGGTCGGAGCTGTTGAGCAGGCCCTCGACGAGGTCGGAGGCCGGGCAGAGGTCCTTCAGGCCCTGCTGGTACTGGATGCCGATGGCTTCGCAGCCAAAGGTGTCCCCGATGCGGCAGGCGGCGATGTACATCTTGCACTGTTCGATGACCTGTTCCTTGACCAGTTCGGTCTTGGGGTCCTTGCCGTAGTGGAAGGTGAAGCCCTTCTTCTCGATGAACTTGTAAACCTCTTCGGCTTCCTTGTTGGAAACCTGGCTCATTTCATAAAGCAGGGCGCTCTGGCTGAGGCGTTCCTTGTAGACGCCGAGCGGGAAGAGCAGCTCGTCCGGGATGGCGGCGTTATACATGCCCATGCAGAACTCGTCGAACACGCCCATGATTGCCTTGTTCTTGTCGAGGTCGGCGGCAATCTTTTCGGCCACTTTCTTGGCGCGCGCGGGGGCCTTCTTCGGGGCGTACTTGCGCACGTGGGAGGTGGCGTGCTTGACCTCACCGGTCTTGAGCCAGCCTTCGAGGTTCTTCTGGAAAGCCTTGTCGGAGGAGAAGTCTTCGCTCCACAGGGTGGAGTACTTGACGCCGGCCTTGGTCATGGAGCCGTTAAGGTTGAGCATGCCGACGAGGCCGGGCCAGGTGCCGCTCCAGTTGGCGACGGTCAGGATCGGGCCTTCGTGCGAGATCAGACCGGCGAGCAGGTGGTGGGAGTACTGCCAGACGGCTTCGGCCACGATGAGGGGGGCCTTGCGGTCGATCTTCGAGAAGATCTCCATCCCTTCCTTTTGGCTGTCGATGAAGCCGTGGCCTTCGTTCTTCTTGAACGAGTGGGCACGCTTGAGCTTATAGCCCAGGAGGGAAACGATCTTCTTCAGTTCATTTTCCATCTTCTCCTGTTCGGGCCAACACATCTGGTTGGCGGAGAGGCGGAGGTCGCCACTGGCAACGAGGAGGACGGTTTTTGCGGGGGTTTTATTGGCCATGATACGTGTTGGATGATTTTGGCGTTTTATGAAGATTTTATTCAAGCCACGCTGTCAGCGAACTGGCAAGGGAAATTACCGCTTGAGGCGTGGATTTTAAAGGGGTGAAGCCGCTGTTCTAGAGGGCCTTACAGAAGCTGATTTGTGGAAAATCAGTGGTTTATGTTCACCTTTTATTCTAAAAATACCACTAAAACGAAAGTGCTCTAATCTATCGGGTAATCCCTCGGGTCAGTGTGTGAACGGTGAGTTCGGCCGGACAGTTGAAGCGCAGAGGGACGCATCCGGCGCCTGTGCCCCGCGAGGTGTAGCCCTGAAGTTTGCCGTGACGCCATGGGCCGGAGCAGAAACTGCGCGGCACAGGGCAGTGAGTGATCAGCGGGCGGCCACCGGGCAGGCAGAGCTGCCCCCCGTGGGTATGACCGGAGAGCATGAAGTCCGCTCCGAGCGCCTCGGCCTCCAGGTAGGTCTGTGGACTGTGGGAGAGCAGGACCGTGCAGGCTCCTGATGGGATGCCCTGCCAGGGACGCGCCAGGTCGTGGGTCTGATAATAGTAGGCATCGTCCACGCCCGCGAACCATAGCACCTGTCCGTCGCGCTCGATCGGGGTGGCCTCGTTGAGCAGCACGCGAATCCCCATGGCCTCCAGATCGGGCACCTTTTCGATAAAGTCGTGGTTACCGAGCACGCCGAGCATGAGGCCGTGCACGTGGCGGTAAATGAGCGCCGTCTGCCGCATGCTGGTCCGGTGGCAGTCGCGGGTGCGGTTGCGGAAGTCCCCGGTGTTCACGCACAGGTCGTACTCGATGCCCTCCAGCGCGGCGACGACCTTGTCCGGCAGCGCCGGGTCGAGGTCGGTGTGCAGGTCGGCGATCTGGAGGATACGGTAGCCTTCGAATGCCTCGGGCAGGCTTGGCAGGATGACGCGGTTATGGATCAGGCGCACATCGAGAAAGTTCCGGTATCCGCGCCCATAGAGGCCGGTCGATTTAAAGAGGACCGTGAGCAGGTTCTCCATGCGGATGTATTTCTCCAGCCGAAAGATGCCCCGCCCCTGTATCGCCATGTGGGCTTCGAGCTCCTGCTGCGCCCGCAAGCGGCGCTCCAGGTTATCTTCACCCAGTCGCTGGCCGAGCTGTGTATACAGGTCGCCGGTCGGTTCGGATGAGGGGATTGCCGCAGCGGTGTCCATACCGGAAGCCTGAACCATTGCCCAATTTTACCCCCGCGGCAACACCGTATCGCGTGCATTAAAAGCTGCTCCTGCCAGAATGCCGACAGGTGTAACCCGCGCTTGTCATTGGCGCGCGGATCGGTTTGGATAGGTGGTTCTAATGTCCAACGAAGCCACCAACCCCTTCGATTCGATCGAGGAAGCCATTGCTGCGATAGCGGCGGGCGAACCCGTGATCGTGACCGATGACGAATCCCGTGAAAACGAGGGTGACATCATCGTCGCCGGCTCTAAAGCCACCCCCGAGATCATCAACCTGATGATCCGCGAGGCACGCGGCCTGGTCTGCGTGCCCATGGCCGCTCCGCAGCTTCAGCGCCTCGGCATCCACTCCATGGTGGCTAACAACCGCGAATCGCACGGGACAAACTTTACCGTCTCGGTCGATGCGACCGAGGGCATTACCACCGGTATCGGTGCCTACGACCGCTACAAGACGATCAGCATCCTTTCCGATCCGGAGGCCACTCCCGACCAGCTCGTGCAGCCGGGCCACATCTTCCCGCTCGGGGCGAGACCCGGTGGCGTCCTCCAGCGCGCCGGTCACACTGAGGCTGCCGTGGACCTCGTCACGCTGGCGGGCTTGTTCCCGGTCGGCGTTATCTGTGAGATTTTAAAAGAGGACGGCTCGTCCGCCCGCCTGCCGGACCTGGTTGAGTTCAAAAAGAAGCACGGCCTCAAGCTCGTCTCCATCGCGGACCTGATCCACTACCGCCACAAGCGCGAGAAGCTCGTCACCTGCGTGGCGAAGCTGCCCTTCGAGTCCGAGTTCGGGCAGTTCGACCTGCATGTGTTCCAGAGTCAGTCCGACCACCGCAAGCACATTGCCCTGACCCGTGGCGAGCTCAACGCCGAGCCCACGCTCGTGCGCGTCCACAGCGAGAACATCCTCGGCGACATCTTTCTGTCCAAGGCTGTAACCGGCCACTCCTCCCTGACCAAGGCCCTCCAGCGAGTGGCCGAGGAGGGGCACGGCGTTGTGCTCTACATGGAGCAGCCCGATGGCGGCGTGAAGCTCGTGCCCGGTGCCGACGGCGAGCCTGCCCTGGCCCCCGCCAAGATGGACTTCCGCGACTACGGGATCGGCGCGCAGATCCTCTCCGAGCTGGGCCTGCGCAAGATCCGGCTCCTCTCCAGCACCGAGCGCCGCGTCGTCGCCCTCGACGGCTACGACCTCGAAATCGTCGAGACCGTCCCACTCTGAGTCGTACCGCAGCGCTTGCGATTACGGTAAAACCGGGCAAAACTTCGGTTTGCACTCGGGCGTTTTTTGTTAAAACTCCTCCCTCCGCCATTACCGCTGTTTGCTGTTCTTACTAAAATTTACCTGACATGTCTTTCCACGCACCAGAACCTTTAAAGATCGATGGCTCGGACCTCTACTTCGGTGTCGTCGCAGCCCGCTACAACGGCGACTATGTCGAGGCCCTGATCAAGCGCATCGCCGATATTTTCAAGGAGGCTGGCGTCCCGGCTCCCAATGTCCGCGTGGAGCGCGTCCCCGGCTCAAACGAGATCCCCTACGTGGCCCAGATGATGGCCGCCTCCCGCCAGTACGACTGCATCGTCGCCCTTGGCGTGATCATTCGCGGCGGTACCGCACACGATGAGGTTATCGCCCACAGCACCGCAGGCATCCTGCAGCGCATCTCCATGATGACGGAGTGCCCGATCATCAACGGTATCCTCACCGTCAACAATCTGGAGCAGGCCGAGGAGCGCGTAAACGGTCATGCCGACCGTGGGGCCGAGTTTGGCCGCGCAGCCCTGGAGATGGCCCGCCACAAGCTCAAGTACGTGCAGCTGCTGGACGACATCGACGCCGAGGCCGCCGCTAACGACATCAACGACCTTTTTAACAAGAACTGACCCATGCCCGAGTACGAACAAGCCCCCGGTGAAGATCCGCAGCTCCCTCAGCCCGCGGAAAAGGCTCCCCGTGCCAAGGCACCCTCGCCCCGCCGCCAGAACCGCGTCGCCGCCATGCAGTTTCTCTACATGGCCGAGGTAAATGTGCCCACCGAGCTGGCCGCCTCCCTTTACGACTTTTTCCACAACCGCGAGCACCCGCGCGACTTCTACGCCTTTGCCGAGTCGCTCGCCTCCGGTGCCTGGGAAAACCGCGAAGCGGTGGATGCCGCCATCCGCGAGCACGCCAAAAACTGGGCCTTTGACCGCATCGCCAAGGTGGACCTCGCCATCCTGCGCCTGGCCATCTACGAGCTGCTCTTCCGCCGCGACATCCCGCCCATCGTCTCCATCAACGAGGCCATCGACCTCTCCAAGGAGTTCTCCACCCCCGACGCCAAGCGCTTCATCAACGGCATCCTCGACAAGCTCAAAGGCACCCTCGACCGTCCGCTGCGCACGGCGGATGTGTGAAGATGTCATACATCTCCTATCGTGACAAAGGATAGGACGATTGTTGCTCCACCGGCTATAGCAAAACACCAAAGTGCTCCCACTGATATGTTGTACTTGGCCTGTATGGAATTGATTTCGCTCGCAAGAAAATAGGTAAGTATGAATATCCCTGCAGCTAAGATGGTGACGGACAGGGGGATTAATAATATTACTAGTTTTCTTATCAACCGAGTGTCGGGACTATCTTCGGTTGAGCCTTTTCTGTTTTTTGCGAGTGGTATTATTGCTGCCAACATTGTTGCTGCTGGGCTTAATAATGTTCCTGCTGCAATCAAAACCTGAATCCAATCTGAGCTCCTCATAGTATATTTGAGTGTACTTGCTATTTGGTGTTCAGGTGTCAACCTTTACTGGGGGGGGTATGCGAATATCCTTTTCTAGTACGAGGCTGCGACTAAAGTAAATCCTCCCTATGGCCTCATTTTTTTCGCGATTCAGAGATGGTCTGAAAAAGACCACGCCGACCTTTTACAAGATATTCGGTAAGGTCGGGGGCATTTTCAGCGGCAAGAGCCTCGATGCGGCCAGCCTCGACGAGCTGGAGGAGGCCCTCTACGGGGCGGACTTCGGGGTCGAGACCGCCACCGAGATTATCGAGGAGATTCAGGCCGCCTACAAAAAAGACAAGTCCCTGCGCGGGCAGGACGCCGCCCGCATCGGGGCCACCGTGCTCAAGCGCGTGCTGACGGGGGCCGAGCTGACGGGTGATTTCCGCGAGCACAACCCCGAGGTCATTTGCCTGATCGGGGTCAACGGCTCCGGCAAGACTACCACCGCTGCCAAGCTCGCCTGGCGCTTTAAAGAAGAGGGGCGCGGGGTCGTGCTCGGCGCTTGCGATACATTCCGCGCTGCAGCCAACGAGCAGATCAAGACCTGGGCCGACCGCCTCGACCTGGAGCTGGTCGCCAGCCAGCACAAGGCCGATGCCGCCGCCGTGGCTTTCGATGCCTGGCAGGCCGCCAATTCGCGCCACCGCGACATCCTTGTTCTCGACACCGCCGGTCGCCTCCACACCAAGAGCAACCTGATGGAGGAGCTGAAGAAAATTCGCCGCGTCCTGCAAAAGCACGACGAGAGCGCCCCGCACCATGCGTGGCTGGTGGTGGATGGCTCCCTCGGCTCGAACTCCATCGACCAGGCCCGCGTGTTCCACGAAGCTTTTGGGCTGACCGGCCTCATCATCACCAAGCTCGACGGCACCAGCCGGGGCGGTGCGCTGGTGGGCATCTACCGCGAGCTGGGCATCCCCATCGCCTTCGTCGGGCTGGGCGAGCAGAAGGAGGACCTCCAGCCCTTTAGCGTCGATAACTACGTCAACGCCATCTTCGGGCTGGAGGCTTAGTTAAGGCTGCCCGCGAAGGGACGCGAAAAAACGCGTAGCGAATTTATCTATTAAAAAATCTCCGTGCCTCTGTGCCTCCGTGTGAGTAAAACCCAAATACCATGAGCGAGCAATTGACCGTCGAACTGGGGGAGCGCAGCTACCCGATCATCATCACCGCCACCCGTGACGAGCATGATATTGCTTTAAACAAGTACGGCGGTATGGTGCGAAATACTGCCGTCATCTACGATCATAATACCTTCAAAAATTGTCTTAATCGGGTGCCCGATCAAGTTGTAAGTATTGGCTTTAGTCCCGGGGAGCAGACCAAGTGCTTCACCAACCTCCAGCGCATCATGGACGAGATGGCTGAGGCCCGCATCGATCGTGGCGGTAAGCTGATCGCGCTCGGCGGGGGTGTCATCGGCGACCTCGGCGGCTTCGCCGCTGCCAGCTACCTGCGCGGGATCGACTTCTTTCAGGTGCCCACCACGCTGCTTGCCATGGTGGACAGCTCCGTCGGCGGCAAGACCGGGATCAACATCGCCGCCGGTAAGAACCTCGTCGGCGCCTTCTGGCAGCCGCAGGCGGTTTTCATCTGCACCGAGTTTTTAAAGACGCTCCCGCCGCGCGAGTTCGCTGCCGGGATGGCCGAGATCATCAAGTACGGGATGCTCTACGACCGCGCGCTTTTCGACCAGCTCGCCGCGCTGGAGGAGCCCCTGAGCTGGGAGCACCCGGCGCTGCCCGGCATCATCCGTCGCTGCTGCGAGATCAAGGCCGAGGTCGTCAAGGCCGACGAAAAGGAAACCGCCGCCAGCGGGGGGCGCGCCCTGCTCAACCTCGGGCACACCTTCGCGCACGCCATCGAGAACGTCGCCGGCTACGGCACCTACCTGCACGGTGAGGCCGTGGGCATCGGCCTGGTGCTTGCCGCCGAGCTGTCTGTCCGCCTGAGCGATGACGGCGCGATCGGCTTCGACTTCACCGCCGAGGATGCCGCCGCCGTGCGCAAGCTCGTCGCCGCCAATGGCCTGCCGACTTCCCTCCGCGATCCCATCGGTGGCCAGGCCGCTCCCGCCCTCGACCTGGAAAAACTGTTGGACGCCATGCGCCGGGACAAAAAAGTCCGCTCCGGCCGCCTGCGCTTTGTGGCCATGGAGGAGATCGGCCGCGCCGTCACCGTGGCCGATGTCGACGAGAGCTGGATCCGCGAACTGTGGACCGCCAGCAGGGGATAGTCCTGCACCAACGAATAAACCCGGTACGTAACGAATTTTCCCATGCCTTCGCCTTGGCGAAGGCATCAGTGGTGCGCCAGCATCACAGGTCCAGGACTTGTCCTGGCGGATAAGGCTTGCGCGGGGCGCTTTTGGCCCCAAGAACCCTTCTTAATCATGGAGTTGAACGACGAACAAAAGGCGCAGGTCGCCGCCTGGGTCCGCGAAGGACTCGGTCTGTCCGAGGTACAAAAGCGTCTGGCCGAAGAGCTGGACATCAACATGACTTTTATGGACGTCCGCTTCCTCGTCGACGACCTCGATCTGGAGCTGGTGGACAAGGCCCCCAAGCCCGATGCCGACCTGAGTAAGGCCCCGCCGCCTCCGGCCCCCGCCGCCGCTCCCGAGCCCTTTGGTGAGGAGGGTCCCGTGCCGTTCCCCGGAGCTGAGGATGAGCCCGCCGGGCTGGGTAGCTCCGTCAGTGTGGACCTCGACAAGGTGCAGCGCCCCGGCGCGGTGCTGAGCGGTTCGGTCACCTTCAGCGACGGCAAGACCATGGACTGGCAGCTCGACCAGATGGGACGCCTCGGCCTCATCCCGCGTGGTGACGATGCTGAGTACCGCCCCAGCGAGGAGGACCTCGGCGCGTTCCAGATGGAGCTTCAGCGCGAGCTGCAGCGTTCCGGCCGCCTGCCCTAGGCTGTTGTCCTGCGGCGCCTGCCGGTCTCCGGTAGAAATGCTAAAAGCACCAGTGCGGCTGCCATCCCGAGCGGGAGCAGAGTCAGCCCCTCTTGATACGTGGCCAGATCGAGCGTCTTGCCGTAGGCCTCTTCGGCGGGCTGTCCGCTTTTGCGCACCAGTAGCCACCCGATCAGCGGCTGCATGAACCATCCGCCGATGAGCAGGGCCATCATGTTTGTAAAGGCCATGGCCGGGCCGTGCTGACTGGGCTTAACGAGGTCGGGCGTCGCCGCAAACCCCATCACGTAGCCGGAGAGGGTGACGCCGAGGACAAAGATCAGCACGCACCCCGAGGTGATGCCGAGCCCCGGCAGGTAAAACAGTGCGCAGGTCAGCCCGAGCGAGATCAGACCGCTGATCCAGACGATGGGCTTGCGGGTGCCGATCCGGTGCTCCAGCCAACCGGCGGCGGGCAGGCCGAGTGCGCTTCCCCAGAAGAGCAGGGAGCAGGCAAAGGAGGCCGTGGGTAGGCTGGCGTCGAGGCGCAGCTCTAAAAAGGGTACGCCCCAGCCGAGCCCGAAGGCTGTTATGATCGCGAACAGCAGCCCGGTGACCAGACCGTTGATCCATAGCGCCCGGTTGGTGAGCAGGGGGCCGAGGCTGGCCAGGGCTTCGCCCAGCCGTGGGCGCGGCTCCTCGGGTTGCGGGTGGGGAGTCGTTTGGGGGCGGTCACGCACCATGATCCAGGCAAACGCCGCCAGCGCCAGGCCCATGGCAGCACCTCCGACCATTGATGCCCGCCAGCCCATATGGTGGACGGTGGCGCCCAGCACTTCCTGCCCCACGGCTCCGCCGACCATCCCGAGCATCTCCGTGAGACCGGCGATGAGCGCGAACTTTTCCGGCGGAAACCACCGCGCACCCAGGATCAACGTGCTGACGACCGCGGGTGCGGCACCGACCCCCATCAGGATACGGGCAGCCTCCGCTACGCCGCGTGTGGGAGCGAGCCCGAACAAAAGCGACGCCAGCGCGCACAGCAGGAGTCCGGCAGCCATTACCCGCCGTGGTCCGAAGCGGGCCACGATCACCCCGGCGGGCATCTGCAGCAGCAGGTAGGTGGTATAAAATTCCGCCGAGATGACCCCAAAGCCCACCTCGTCGATGTGAAAGCTCCGGATCAGATCCGCCTGCATCACCGTCGTGGATGCCTGCAAAACGAATTGATATAGGACAAACCCACCGGCCGCGGCCCACACCAGCCATGCCAGCCACCGTGACGACTCGGGCGGGGCAGCGGGTGCGGTGGGGCGTGGCATAGGGTTGTTAGGCCGGAGCCGCTTCGCTCTCGGCCTCTTCTTTGAGCAGGGATTCGTAGAAGCAGGTCAGCGTGCAGTGCATGTATGGCACTAGCCAGAGATAGCCGATCATCAGTGTGAAGAGGCAGCCCAGCGCCAGCAGCATAAAGATCAACTGCAGTCGGAACAGCCGCCATTTGTTCCCGATCATGAGCGCATGGCTGCGCTTAAAGCTCTCAAAGATCTGCGCATCTGGATCGTCTGCCAGGATATAAAAAACCTGGGAAAGCATCAGGCTGACGATGGTGACGGCGATGATCAGTCCCAGAACCAGGACAACGCTGCCGGCAATCGTAAGTGGGCCGAGGTCTCCACCCCCGCTTGTCTCCATGGGGATTCCAATCCCGAGTAAAATCCCCCCCGGAATCGCCGAGAGGAACAGCACACACATAAATATGGCCGCGTACAGAAGATAGGCGAGCAGGGTCTTCCAGAAGAGGGGGAAGGCGGAGAAAAGCTGGTCGATCTTGGCCTCGCCACCACGGGTATAGGTGAGCCAGAAGCGCAGCGATCCGACCATCAGGACGCCACAGAGGAGCAGGTTAGCGAGGCTGCCGATATACGGGATCATGTTCACCCCGATTTCGATCAGTCCGTAGATCAGGCAAAAGCCGATGCCGAGGCCCCAGCGCCCGCTCATCAGATCACTGGCCATGCCCATGAGCTGGCGGGCCGTGGCGTGGGCGGGTATCTCCAGCTGGGTTGGTGGGACGGCCGAGCTATCCGCGCGCGAGCGGGAGTGGCTGACCATGGGCGGTAGCCCCTGACCTGAATTCATGGATAAAGGCAGGCGTGAGGCCAGCTCGGTTTGTCCGGCGGGCAGCCAGTCGCTCATCCCTTCGCGCCAGACCAGTGTCTGTGCGGTGATGATGCGCTGGGCGATGAGGCGGTCCATGTCGGCCTCGCTCACGGGGCCGTGCTGTTGGTTGGAGAGCGCGTAGTACCACATAAGCAACGGGCGTTATTCTCCGATCATCTCACGGAATGAGGATTCGTCAATGATCGTTACGCCCAGCTTGCGGGCCTTGTCGAGCTTGCTCCCGGCGGAGTCACCGGCCAGCACGTAGTCGGTCTTCTTGCTGACGCTGGAGCTGGACTTGCCTCCGGCTTTCTCGATCAGGGCGGTGGCCTCGCTACGGCTGAGTGAGGGCAACGTACCGGTCAGGACGACAGTCTTACCCGAGAGGGGCGCGTCCTCCGCCGGGGCGGCAGGTGCCTCCTCTTCGATACGCAGGCCGTGCTCGATCAGGCGGTTAACCAGTTCGAGCTGTTCCTCGTCCTTGAAAAAACTGTGAATGCTCCGGGCGACAATCTCCCCGATGCCGTCCACCTCGATCAGCTCTTCCCCGGTGGCGCGCATGAGCGCGGGCAGGCTGTGGAAGTGGGCGATGAGGTCCTTGGCCGACTGGGCTCCGACATTGGGGATGCCCAGTGCGTGCACGAGCCGCCAGACTTCTTTGTCGCGGCTGGCATCGATGGCACTGACGAGATTCTCCGAAGACTTTTGTGCAAACTTATCCAGCTCCAGGAGGTCCTCGACCTTGAGCGTGTAGAGGTCCGCAGGCGTGCGCGCGAGCCCACGGCTGACGAGCTGATCCACCACGGCCTCGCCGAGGTTTTCGATGTCGAGACAGGGCTTGCTGGCAAAGTGCTTGAGCTTGCGCCGGATGAGTGCCGGGTCGTCTCGGCCCTTGAGCCGCCAGAATGCCTGCCCCGGCACGCGCTCGGCCTCGATATTCTTCTGTTTCAGGAACGCCGCGAAGTCAAAGGGCTGGCTGTCCGCGGGGCGCTTATCAGTCACGACGCGCAGTACCTGCGGGATGATCTCCCCGGCTTTCTGCACGACGACGGTGTCGCCGGGGCGGATGTCCTTGCGGGCGATTTCGTCCTCATTGTGCAGGGTGGCGCGGGAGACGGTGGTTCCGGCGAGCTGCACGGGCTGCAAGTGCGCGACCGGGGTGACGGCGCCGGTACGGCCGATCTGCACATCGATCTTCTCCAGCAGTGTCTCGGCCTGCTCGGCCGCAAACTTATACGCGATCGCCCAGCGGGGGGATTTCGCGGTAGCGCCGGCCTCGGCCTGCAGGGCAAAATCGTCGAGCTTGATCACGGCTCCATCCGTTTCATAGGTGAAGTCGTGGCGGAGTGTATCGAGTTTTTCGATACGTTTCCAGGCTTCGTCGATATTCTCAGCCATCCAGTACTTTTCCAGGGTGGGCAGCTTCCAGGCTTTGACCGCGTCGTGGAATTCACTTTGTCTGGCAAATGTCCGTGGCTCGCATGCCCCCAACCCGTAGAGGACAATCTCCAGCCGTCGCCCGCCGACACCGGCCAGTTGCTTGATCGTACCGGCGGTCAGGTTGCGGGGGTTGGCAAAGAGGGGGAGTTGCTTCTCCTCGCGCTCGGAGTTGATGCGCTGGAATTCGGCATGGGTCATGTAAAGCTCGCCGCGAATCTCGATCAAGCTGGGGGCATCCCCTGCCAGCCTGTCCGGCAGGTTAGGAACACCTTCACGGACATTAGCGGTCACGTCGTCGCCCTCGACGCCGTTGCCCCGGGTGACGGCCCGCACGAGCTTGCCGTTTTCGTAGGTCAGGCAGACGGCCACGCCGTCGATCTTGGGCTCAACGACGTAGGAGAGCTTGCCTTCGGGGAAAATCCGAAGCAGGCGTGCGTCGAACTCCCGCAGCTCGGCTTCGCTATAGGTGTTGTCGAGCGACATCATGCGCTCGCGATGCTTGACCTTGGCAAAGCCCTCGGTGCGGTCATCGCCGACGCGCTCAGTGGGGGAGGGGCCTTCGGCCAGCTCGGGGTAGGCGGCCTCCAGCTCGGCCAGTTCACGCTTGAGCGCGTCGTACTGCTGGTCCTCGATTTCGAGGCTGCCCTGGCGGTAGTATAGCTCGTCGTGACGGGTGATCGTTTCCCGTAGCTGGGGGATGCGCCGGGAGGCCTCGGACTTGTCCATCATACACCTCCGAGCATGCGAAGCCCCTGCTCAGAGGGCAAGCTTCAGCATCGGGAAAACATGGCCGGATACCTCACCGGCCTCTATCGCTTTTTCACCCCTTCAGACGCGTGGCTTAGCTCTGCTTTTTTGCAGGCAGGAAACGCCATTCCAGCAAACGCCGGTACAGGCCCCAGCGTTGGTAAACCAGCGTCGCTACGATGGCGCCTGCCATGTCGGCCAGGAGGTCGGCGAAGTCCATGGTGCGGTTGGGATTCGTGCCTTGGTGGAGCTCATCCGAGAGCCCAAAGGCGATGGTTAAGCCAATAGCCCAAAGTGCACGACGTGCTGGCGGCATGGCCGGATCGAGTGCCCGGTACACGGCGGTGGCCAGCAGGCCAAAGACCAGCACATGGATAAGCTTGTCGATCTGGAAGATGCCAGGGACAACGCCAGATGGAACTGTGCCGCCCGAAAGCAAGGATATGCCTAGAGCTAGTCCGACGGGAAACAGCCAGCGGGCACGATGATGGCGTGGACTGTGTGCCTTTGCCGGGGATGTCTCCGGCGCGTTATCGGAACGAGCCGCCATCGGGGAGATTAGCTAGCGCTTTGTTTCCCCTGGGCGAGCGCATTGCTCAGCGCCCGGGAAAGGTTCTCGATCAGGAAGGGCTTCTGGACAATCTCCGTGACGCCCAGTTCTTTCAGGCGTGCCTCGGTGCTGGCGTCATTGAAAGCCGTTACGAGGATGAAAGGGAGCCCCGGGCGGATCGAGTAAAGCTGCTCGGCCAGCTCTGGTCCGGACATTTCCGGCATCTTCGAGTCCGACAGAATGACGTCGAAATAGTCTGGGTGGCGCTTGATCATCTCCAGAGCCTCAGACCCGTTCTCAGCCACGCTCACGCGGTAGCCAAGGGTGTGGAGGATGTCCATGCCCAGTCCGCGCATGATGGGCTCGTCGTCGACGAGGAGGATCGCCTTTTTGTCCTCGGGAAAATCTTCCGGCGTGGGGAGCGGAGCCTCAGGCTCGGGGGCCTCGTCTGAGTGCGGTAGTGTGATGGAGAATGTCGTGCGTTTACCCACGATGCTGGCCGCCTGGATGTCGCCGCCGCTGTCCTGTACGATCTTCTGGGCGACGGCCAGCCCGAGCCCGGTTCCGAGCCCGAGCTCCTTGGTCGTAAAGTATGGGTCGAAGATCCGCGGCAGGATTTCAGCGGAAATGCCGGGGCCGGTGTCGCTTACTTCAAGCGTGATGTTCGCGCCTGTGTCATCGATGCCCAGAGTCACGCACAACTCTCCCTCTTTACTGCCGATGGCCTGTAGGGCGTTCTGGCAGAGGTTCATGATCAGCTGCTGCATCTGGCTCGGGTTGGCCACGACACAGGCGGGCGAATCTGGGACGGAGATGCGCAAGTTTACAGACGGACTGACAAAGCCCTCCAGCAGCCGTTCGACGGAGGCGATGGTTTCGCGTAGGTCGAGGACTTTATGGGGGATGTTGTCGTGGCGGCTGTAGGCGGAAATTTGCTCGGTCAGCTCATGGGCGCTGCGCGCGGCGAGCATGACATTCGTCAGGGCCTTGCGGGCGAGCTTCTCGTTTTTAAATTCACGCAGAGCGAGCTCGGTGTTGCCCTGTACGCCCGCGAGAAGGTTCTTCAAATCGTGGGCGATGCCACGGGAAAGTTTCCCCAGGATGAGTAGTTTCTCATCGCTGCAGTTCTCTGGTGCGTTCGGGTCCAGACTGGAAGGCTCGCTCATGGGCACTTTCAGGCAAAGCTCAGACGGTGGCCGGGTCGAGCCGTTTGTCCCCGGTGAGATAATTTTTGACGTAGTCAGCGACAGCTTCCGCCAGCGACCATTGGCAGCCTGCGTAGCCAGCCTCGGTTAGCTTGGCCGTGTCGGCCTGGGTGAAGTACTGGTACTTGCCCCGCAGCTGCTCGGGCATCTCGATGAACTCGATCTTTACCGGCAGGTCAAGGGCCTCGAAGATCGGGGTGACCAGTGATATCCAGGTGTTAGCCTGCCCGGAGCCGAGGTTGTAGAGTCCACCGGCTTTCGGGTTCTCGGCCAGGTGGAGGGTCATGTCCACCGCATCCTTCACGTAGAGGAAGTCGCGCTTCTGCTCACCATCGGCGTAGTCGGGATGGTAGCTTTTGAAAAGGCTGACGCTGCCGGTATCCCGGATCTGTGCGAACGCCTTGTGGACGACACTGCGCATGTCGTCCTTGTGGTCTTCGTTCGGGCCGAAGACATTGAAATACTTCACACCGATGATCTGGTCGAGGAAGCCGTTGCGCTGGGCGTACAGGTCAAAGAGGTGCTTGGAGTACCCGTACATATTCAGTGGGCGCAGGCGGGACAGTTCGGGGTCCTTGTCGTCCATGCCCTGGGCGCCGTCGCCATAGGTGGCGGCGCTGGAGGCGTAGGTGAAGCGGCAGCCCTTGTGCAGGGCCCACTCGGCGAGCACCTTGGTGTACTCGTAGTTGTTGTGGACGAGGTAGCGGCAGTCTTTCTCGGTCGTGGCCGAGCAGGCTCCCAGATGGAAAATCGCGCGGATGTCGTTAAAGTCCTCCAGCTCGTCGATCAGGTCGTCGGCCTCGACGTAGTCGGCGAAGCGCAGCGGGACCAGATTCTTGAACTTGTCGTCCTCACCGAGGAAGTCGCTGACGAGGATGTTGTCGTAGCCGCGTTTGTTCAGCGCCCAGATCAGGGAGCTACCGATGAATCCGGCACCGCCGGTGACGAGAATGCGGCCTTTATCAAGAACAGACATAGTTGACTTTAGAGCTGAGAGAGTTCGACTGAGCGGCGCTGGGCGGCGCTCAAGGCTTGGGTCACGACAGAGCGCAGATTGTTCCCGGTGAATGACTCGAGGGCGGCCTGGGTCGTGCCACCGGGTGAGGTGACATGGTTGCGCAGGGTCTCGGGGTCCTCGGGGGAGGCGTCCATGAGCAGGGCTGAGCCGAGCACGGTTTGCTTGGCCAGCATAGCAGCGGTGGTGCGGTCAAGACCGAGCGAAACGCCGGCCTCCTCCATCGCTTTAGTGAATTCAAAGACGTAGGCAGGGCCGGAGCCGCTGAGGGCGGTCACGGCGTCGAGTTGTTCTTCGGGCAGGGAGACGGTCAGCCCGAGTGCTCCGAGGATGCCCTCGACGGCGGATTGGTCCGCATCACTGAGCGTACTGCGTGAGGCAAATGCGGTCGCACCGGCGCCGATCTGGCCGGGGGTGTTGGGCATGGCGCGCACGAGGTTGCGGCACTGCGGGAACTTCGCCCCGAGTCGCTCCAGCGTGGTACCGGCGAGGATGGAGATCACGAGCTTGCCCTCCGTGAGCGCAGTCAGCCCTGTGTCCAGTGCGCTGAACTGCTGCGGCTTGCAGGCGAGGACCATGATGTCCGCCTCCGGCAGCAGGCTGGCCAGGTCGCGGGAGAACCCGATCCCGGTTTGTTGGGCCAGGGAAGGCCCGGTGTCGTCGTCGCCGCAGGTGCAGGCCAGTTCTTCAGGCTTGTAGAGCTGCTTGCGGATGAGGCCGCCGATGATAGCCGAAGCCATACGGCCGGCGCCGAGGAAAACCACTTTTGCCATAGTTGGAAATTAACCGATCGTCCGTCCGGCCATTTGCTCCGGTACGGTCTTGGAGATCGGATAGCTGACGACGGCGCAGGTGCCGCCGCTCGGGCGCTCTTGTAGGTCCAGATCTCCGCGCAGGTTGCGGATCGCGTGGCGGGCCATGGTGAGCCCGAGCCCCCGGCCTACGGAAGTCTTGGAGGTGATAAACGGTTCGAAAATAGTGTCACGGATGTTCTCGGGGATGCCCGTTCCATCGTCGTTGACTTTAATCAGCAGGCGCTGGGAATCGCCTATATCGACCAGTTCGGTCTCGATCCAGACCTCGCGGTTTTCGTCCGGCTCGTTTTTCGGGTAGGACTCCCAGGCGTTGATGAGCAGCTTGCCAATGATGCTCTCCACCACCTCGGCATTACTGGTGAGGGTAAATTCCTCCGGCAGTTCGTTGGTGATGGTGACAGTGGTCTCCACGCCGGACTCCTCCTTGAAGCGCGTGATGCTGCTCTCCAGGATGTCTTGCAGGTTGAGCGGGGTCAGGGCGACGCGCTCGTTGGTGGCGATGGTGCTCAGCTGCCGGATGATGTTGACCATGCGGCTGATGGCCTGATCCATCAGGGTGACGCTGCGCTGCACCATGTCCGGGCTGTCAAAGCCGTTCTTGAGCAGGTCGAGGTAGCCGACGACGACCCCGAGCAAATTGTTCAGGTTGTGGGCGATACCCTGCGTGATGGCGCCGATGGCTGCGGTCTTGCGCGAGTCGGCCAGACGCATCTGGAGGTCCATGTTCTCACGGAAAATCTCCTGCAGCCGCAGTTGTGTCTTAACGCGGGCGAGGGTTTCGTCCAGGTCGATGGGCTTGGTGATGTAGTCCACGCCCCCGGCGCTGAGGCCCTCCAGCTTGCCCTCCTTGGAGGACTTGGCGGTGATGAAAATAATCGGAATGGCCTTGGTGTCCTCGTTTTCCTTGAGACGCTGGCAGGCTTCGATGCCGTCCATCTCAGGCATCATGACGTCGAGCAGGATCAGGTCAGGCGGGTTGCTCTTGACCGCTTCGAGGCACTCCAGCCCGTTATAGGCGGTCTGCACGACATAGCCCTCCCGCTCAAGCTTACGCTGAAGTAGCTTGATGTTGATGGGCTGATCGTCGACAACGAGAATTTTAGCGGGCTTCACAGCGCGGAGGTGTTTTGAAGTTCCCTGCTATGATGAGCGGGTTCCTGTGCCTAGCGCAAACCCATTTTTTGCGTTATTGGCGGGCTCAGGGCTTATTCGGCGATCACAACCGTGCGGCAGATGAAGTCATGCCCGGTCCGCCTGTTGCGGTTAAACAGGCAAACGAGGAAATTCACCCACAGCAGGGGGATGGCGAAGAGCAGGGTGAGAGCCTTGATGGCACCGCGCACCGTGCTTTCCATGAAGCGCGGAGGTTGACCGGTATCGAGCCGCATCGTTCGCAGCCCAAAGGTACGCTTGCCCAGGGTCGTGCCCTTGAAAAAGCCCTCCAGCAGCCCGAAATAGAGCCAGTAGATAAGCGCCATCACCGTCCAGGCGTAGGTGATCATGTCGATGATCGCCGGATTTTCCTCAAAACGCGGCATGGTCGGAGTGGGTTCGCCCGCGTTTTGGGCCTCTTCGACAGCGGCGGCGTAGTGATCGACGGCCTGTGTAAACTCCTGCATCCCCTCGTAGTGGTTCTGAGGGAGCAGGATTTTTACCAGCAGAAACAGGCTGATGAAGAACAGCAGCAGGAAATCCATGACAAAGGCCAGAAACCGCACCCCCAGCCCGGCACGCCGCGGTAACGGCATGAGCGGAGGCTTGGAGCTTGCCTGAGGCAGGGGAGGGGGAGTCTGGCTGGCCATGGGACAGACTCAGGACTGGCTCAGCTTGAACGCCTTGACCGTGTTTTTCATCAGCATGGCGACGGTCATGGGGCCGACACCGCCGGGGACCGGGGTGATCTGGCTGCACTTGGGCGCTACGGCCTCAAAGTCCACGTCCCCGACCAGGCGGTATCCGCGCTTGCGGCTGGCATCGTCCACGCGGTTGATGCCCACGTCGATGACGACAGCGCCTTCCTTGACCATGTCGGCGGTGATGAAATTAGCCCGGCCAATCGCGGCGACGACGATGTCCGCCTGCGAGGTGACTTCGGCCAGATTCTGCGTGCGCGAGTGGCACATGGTGACGGTGGCGTCGCCCATCTCGGCTTTCATGCCGAGCAGCAGGGCAACAGGCTTGCCCACGATGAGGCTGCGACCGACGACGGCCACGTTTTTGCCCTTGGTCTGGACGCCGCTGCGCTGGAGCAACTCAATGATGCCGGCGGGGGTGCAGGCGACAAAGGCGGTCGGGTCCTCCTGGCAGAGCTTGCCGAGGTTGGCGGCGTTAAAGCCGTCCACGTCCTTGAGCGGGGAGACGCGGTTAAAGACGGCGCGCTCGTCCATATGGGACGGGAGGGGGGCCTGCACGAGGATGCCGTGGACGCCGGGGTCGGCGTTGAGCTCGTCGATGAGCATAAACAGCTCCTCCTGCGTCGTGCTCTCGGGCAGGACGCACAGGCGGCTCTCGATGCCGACTTCACCGGCCACGCGCTGCTTTTTGTTGACGTAGGATACCGAGGCGGGGTCTTCGCCCACACGGATAAAGGTCACGCAGGGCTCGCCCATGAGGGAGGCGACTTCCTTGCCGACGTCGGCCAAAACCTGTTTCGATATCGCGTTACCATCAATCAATTCCATCCCCCGAAACAAAGCCCCTCGTACACGCTTGGCAATGCCATAACGCAAGGAGTGCTGCCCACCGGCAATTGCATACCAATTGGTGATGCGTCAGCATCACAGGTGCAGGACGTGTCCTGCTTAGTGCGTGAGGCGCACAAATTTCGCGCGGATGACGATCGGCACGGTGCCGCCAACCTTTTCCGGGACGCCTTCGACGATGACGGGCTTGCCCAGGTAGGCTTCGATCGGGGAGACCATGAGGGCGTTCTCGATGTCCACGTAGGCGAAGCGTTTACCGGCTTTATCGGTAAGGACGAATTTGTAGTCGGGGCCGAAAAAGTTCAGGTTAAAGCCACTGACACGCGAAAAAGTTCCCTCGTAGAAGCTCGGGACCTCGCGGCTGAGAATGTTGTTCTGCGAAGGGCTGGAGGGCAGGACCGGCGCGTAGCCGGGGGCGGGCAGCTTCGGGCGCGGTGTGGTCACAGGGGCCTGCTGCGGTGCGGGAGCGGGCCGGGGGGCGGTGGCAACCGGAGCCTTGGGGGTTGGTTGCGGAGCAGCTGGGACGGCTTCGACCACTTCCAGCTCCTCGACGGCGATGATTTCGCCCCCTTGCTGGGTGACGGGAATCGTGCTCATGGCCATGCCGGAGGCGTTGGCGGAGCCTGCCGGTGTCGAGGCGACAGCCGGAGCGCTGCTACTGGAGACGCTGACCGGGCGCTGGGCGGCAGCCACGGAGGGCAGCGGCGAGAAAATCTCGGGGTTGCGGTAGTAGACGTGGCCCTTGCCCTGATAGGAAACCGTTGACCATTGTCCGCTGCGGTCGATGACCTTGGCGTTATCGCCGATCTGGATGCGGGCGATGATGCCGCTGTCAGTGCTCTTGCGGATGAAGAGCCGTGCGCCGGGGTTAAAGGTGCCGTCGCTATTGGTCGCGGCCGTCTGGACGAAGCCGACGTAGTGGCCCGGATAAGCGATCCGGTACCAGTCGTTGTCGACCTTGCCGTTCACGACCGGGTGCTCGGGCGCGAGGGCCTCGGCCTCGGAGAGCGGCACGGTCTGGAAAGCCACGGCAGCTGCCTCCGGCTCCAGATAGAGGTTCACGGCGGGCTGGGCGCTCAAAGCAGTCATTCCCAGCAGGGATAAAATGGCGATTAGGCTACGCATCGCTAGTGCCTAAACCTATCACGCAAAGCTGCCTGAGGGTCAACTGGAAAAGGCGTTTTGGCCTTCGAGTCAAAGCTCCTTCAGGGGGCCGAGTCTGTCTGGTTGGTCGATCGCTCCGCACCCAATCCGGTTACGATCCCGGCTTGGAGGCGGGGATGGAGGCCAGCTCGGGGGGGAGCTTGTCGGCCTCGTAGGTCGGGAAGCTCAGCTCCAGCAGAGAGGTCAGCGGCACCTCAAAGGTGGTCTGCCCCTGGCTGCGGTCCACCAGCACGGCCACGCCGGTGCAGTTGCCGCCCTCGGCCTTGACGATGTCGAGCGCCTCGCGCACGCGCCCGCCGCGGGTGATGACGTCCTCGACCACGAGGATGCGTTCGCCCGGCTCGATCTTGAAGTTGCGGCGCAGAGCCAGCTTGTCGTCCACTTTTTCGACGAAAAGAAATCGCGCGTCCGCCTGGCGGGCGACTTCCTGCCCGATGACGAGCCCACCCATGGCGGGGGCGACCACGGTGTCAAAGGTGTCCGTGCCGACTTTTTCGAGCAGCAGCTCGGCCAGCCGGGTCACTTGCTTCATGCGTTCGCACACCCGGGCGCACTGAAAAAAGTGCCCGCTGTGCAGCCCGCTGCGCAGCACAAAGTGCCCCGTAAGCAGGGCACCGGTTTCCTTAAAAATACTCAATACTTCGGCTTGGAGATCGGACATGGAGGGGTAGATAAGGGCGCAGCGAGCTGCAGGTCAAGTGAACTGGTGTCAAAAGTACTCCGCCTCCAGCCCGCCGGACTGAATGCGCCTTTACTGCTTACTCTATCGTTTCTTCTAAATAAATGAAGTCTCCATTCTTAACCAGAATCCTAGATAGCGCTGCCCAACTCTCGTCCGGTTTAGAGGTATTGATGTTTTCAATTCGGATGAGCTTATCGCTGTGGATGTTGGCAATAATGATGGGGTTTCGGAATAACCGAGTGAGGCCGCCTGCTCGGCTGACGATAGCTGTAAGGCTTTCACTGGGCTGACAGCTGTACACCCCCGGTTTTTCAATCGCTCCCTGTAACAGTGCGCGGGGTACGCCTTGCTCCTCGGGAGGAGGCGTGAGTTTACCAATAATGTCTGCGGGCAACTCTCCAGTCAGATAGTCCACTGTGATGCGGATGCCATTCTCTGCTGCCCGGCAGGGGAGAACACTAAAAAACAGGATCGAGAGAATGAGAAATGACCGCTTCATGTGGCGTACGATTCATGGTGGCCGGTGGTTGTCTGCTTGTCAAACGGCGAGTGTATGTCCTGTTCTCCGGGAAAAGGTGATCCAGAATCTGCTCGGTCACGAATCGCCACCGGATGCACGCACAGGGGCAGCGACTGAAAGGAGCGATGGGGCGGAGCCCCATCATTGTTCTGTGCGGTCACGCCCATCCGCAAAAAGGGGTTACGGGAACGGGCCGGTGGCCTACATAGACCAACTTTTAGTCTGAATGTATCTCCGCGAACTCGTTATCAACGGCTTTAAAAGCTTTGCCGACCGCACGCGCGTCCAGCTGGACAAGGGTGTGACCTGTATTGTCGGGCCTAACGGCTGCGGCAAGAGCAACATCGTGGACGCGATCCGCTGGGTGCTCGGCGAGCAGTCTGCCAAGGCCATACGCTTCCGAACGTGTCGCGGATAAGAATCGGGCAGTTTCGGTTGCATTCGAACAAACTGCCCGTTTAGTCCGAAGCGTGCCCGCCGAAAAACCATCAACGGACCCGAAGCGCAAACGCTCCTTTGGAGGAGTGGTCTCCGCCCTCGTCTGCCTGGCTTTGCTTGCTCTGGCCGCCTACTTCTTTTTCGCTCCTGCCCCGGAGCGTGAGACGAGCCAGAAGGCCCCGCCGCCTCCGCCGGTGTTGACGACCGAGGTCGAGGAAGTCGTCTGGGACGAAACGGTCCGCGCACTGGGCACGGTCCGTGCCAACGAGCAGGCTATGCTCGCCCCCAAGATCACCGAGCGGGTGACGAAGGTTAATTTCGAGTCCGGCCAGCACGTCAAGGAGGGGGACCTGCTCGTCCAGCTCAATGATGCCGAGCAGCAGGCCCAGCTCCAGGAGATGCAGGCCAGCCTGGACGAGCGCTCACGCCAGCTTGAGCGCGTGCGTTCGGTCGAGGACAGCGGGGCGCTTTCACGTTCGGTGATCGATGAGGAGGTGTCCCGTTATAATATGGCGCGTGCGCAGGTCGATCTGGCCAAGGCCCGCGTCGAGGACCGCCGCATCTACGCGCCCTTTGACGGCGTGGTCGGGCTGCGCGATGTCAGCCCCGGTGAGTTGGTGGAGGCCGGTGACGACCTCATCGAAATCATCGACCTGACCCCGGTTAAAGTGGATTTCACCGTCCCCGAGCGCCATTTCGCCCAGCTTCAGCCCGGCCAGAAAATCAGCGCCCGCGCGGAGGCCTATCCGGACCGCATCTTCGAGGGCGAGGTCCGGTCGGTATCTCCCCGGATCGACCCCATCAGCCGTGCGGCTCAGGCCCGCGCCTTTGTCCCGAATGCGGATTTCGCCCTGCGTCCGGGGATGCTTCTGGTCGTGGAGCTCAACTTCGGCAGCAAGACCGTGCGGGCCGTTCCCGAGAGCGCTTTGAGCCCGATCGGGGACCAGCAGTTTATCTACCGTGTCACAGCCGAGGGCACCGCCGAGCGTGTGCCGGTGCAGATCGGCCGCCGCCTGAAGGGCATGGCCGAGATCCTCGAAGGGCTTGAGAGCGGAGAAACGATCGTCACCCACGGGCACCGTGCCCGCGAAGGGCAGCCGGTCAACGTGTTAACCGAGGAGCAGGTCTTTACCCGCTCCAGTGACTCCTGACCCCGACGAGCCGTGCATATTTCCGAACTATCGGTTAAGCGCCCGGTCTTCGCAGCCGTTCTGAGTCTGCTGTTGATCGTGGTCGGGTACCTGTCCTTTCGGCAGTTGCCGGTGCGTGAGTACCCGGACATTGATCCGCCCATCGTCTCGGTCGAGACGACCTATCCGGGCGCGTCCGCCGCCGTGGTTGATACCAAGATCACGCAGCTTCTGGAGGACCGCATCAGCGGGATCGAGGGCATCCGCTCGATCACTTCCTCCAGTGAGGATGGTCAGTCCGACATCAGCATCGAGTTTGAGCTCAGCCGCAACATCGACAACGCCTCGAACGACGTGCGCGAGCGCGTGGGGCGTGCGCTGGATAATCTCCCGGTCGAGGCCGACCCGCCGGAAATCTTCAAGGTGGACTCCAGCGGCGACGTCATCATGTGGTTTAACCTCGCCAGCGATAACCTCAATGGCCTGGAGCTGACCGACTACGCCGACCGCTACCTGGTGGACCGCCTCTCGACTGTAAACGGCGTGGCCCGCGTCCGTATCGGCGGCTCGCGCGAGTATTCGCTGCGTGTGTGGCTGGACCGCGACGCGATGGCCGCTCGCGGCATCACGGTGGCGGATGTCGAGGAGGCGCTGCGTGCCGAGAACGTCGAGCTGCCCGCCGGGCGCGTCGACTCCTCCGACCGCTACTTTACCGTGCGTACGCAGCGCGGCTATCAGACGGAGGATGACTTTGCCCGGCTCGTGGTCGGGGAGGGCGCTGACGGCCACTTGATCCGCCTGGGCGAGGTCGCCGAGGCGCGGATCGGTGCGGTTGAACACCGCCAGGAGTTGCGCGGTAACGGCCAGGACATGATCGGGCTGGGAATCATCCCGCAGTCCACGGCCAATACCCTGGAGGTGGCTCGTGGCGTGAAAAAAGAAGTCGAGCGTATCCAGGAATCCCTGCCGGAGGGGACGCGCTTGTTCAGCAGCTACGACCGGACGCTTTTCATCGAGGACTCGATCAACGAGATTTACGTTTCACTGTTGATCGCCCTGTTGCTGGTCGTGCTGGTGATCTTCGCTTTTCTGGGCAGTGTGCGGGCCGTGCTGGTGCCGGCGGTTACTGTGCCCATCTCGCTCATCGGGGCGCTCATCTTTTTGCAGTTCATGGGCTACTCCCTGAACCTGCTGACGCTGCTGGCTCTGCTTCTGGCCATCGGTCTGG
Organism: Ruficoccus sp. ZRK36; assembly: GCF_019603315.1. Taxonomy (NCBI): domain Bacteria; kingdom Pseudomonadati; phylum Verrucomicrobiota; class Opitutia; order Puniceicoccales; family Cerasicoccaceae; genus Ruficoccus; species Ruficoccus sp. ZRK36. The sequence goes on along the minus strand of NZ_CP080649.1, from coordinate 649,804 downwards.
TGGTGGACGATGCCATCGTGGTGTTGGAAAATATCTACCGCCGCATCCATCTGGGCGAATCTCCGCCGCTGGCCTCTGTGCGCGGGGCCAAGCAGGTGAGCTTCGCCGTCATCGCGACCACGTTGGTCCTGATCGCGGTGTTTGTGCCGATTGGTTTCCTCTCCGGTAATACCGGGCGCCTCTTCAGTGAGTTCGCCTTTGCGCTGGCGGCTGCGGTCGGGGTGTCGAGTATCATTGCGCTGACGCTATCGCCCATGATGTGCTCGTTTTTGTTGTCCACCGGGCAGACAGAGGGACGCTTTGCGCAGCAGGTGGACCGCTCACTGCACTATGCCGGGAGCTTGTATCGCCGCTGGCTGGACCGTGCGCTCACGCGCCCGCTGGTCGTCGCGTGTGTGATCCTGTTGGCCGCCGGAGCGATGGTCTTTAGTTTCAAGCAGCTGGACTCTGAGTTCGCCCCGCGCGAGGACCGCGGTGTGTTCTTTGTCCTGATGAACGCCCCGGAAGGCGCGAGCTATGAATACTCGCAGCAGTACATGCGCGAGATCGAGAACGACCTGATGCCACTGGTCGAGGCGGGTGAGGCCAACCGTATTCTGGTGCGCACGCCGCGCAGCTTCGGCAGCCCCAATTCCTTTAATGGCGGCATGGCTATCGTGGTGCTGGAGGACTTTGACCAGCGCCGCTCCTCCCACGAGATCGTGGGGGAGGTTGCTCCCAAGTTCGGGCGTCTGGCCGGTGTGCGGGCTTTCCCCGTCCAGCGTAGCGGGCTGACCCGTAACGTCGGCGAGCCGGTACAGTTCGTCATCGGGGGTAATACCTACGAGGAGCTGCGCGAGTGGCAGGACATTATCCTGGAGGCTGCCCGCGACAACCCGAATCTGCTCAACGTCGATACGGATTTCAAGGAGACCAAGCCGCAGTTTCGCGTCAACGTCGACAAGGAGCGCGCCGCCGACCTCGGCGTGTCCCTGCGCCAGATCGGACAGACGCTGGAGACGTTCTTCGGCTCGCGCCGGGTGACGACCTTCCTGGAACGAGGGGAGGAGTACGATGTCATCCTGCAGGGCCGTGACAGCGACCGCGAGACCACGACCGACCTGACAAATATCTATGTGCGCTCCGAGGAGAGCGGCACGCTGATTCCCCTGAGTAATCTGGTCGAAATCACCGAAACCGCCGAGGCCTCCACGCTCAACCGCTTTAACCGCCTGCGGGCGGTGACCATCTCCGCGAACCTGGCCGAGGGCTACACGCTGGGTGAGGCGTTGGAGTTCCTGCGCGGAACCGTGCGTGAGAAGCTGCCCGCCCGTGCCCAGATCGACTACAAGGGCGAGTCGCGCGAGTTTATCGACGCGCAGGGGGCGATCTACTTTGTCTTCGGCTTCTCGCTGATCATGGTTTTCCTTGTGCTTGCCGCGCAGTTTGAGAGCTGGATTCACCCCTTTACCATCCTGTTGACGGTGCCCCTGGCCATCGCCGGTGGACTGTGGGGGCTGGTGTTTATCGGCGGCACGCTGAATATCTTTTCGCAGATCGGTATTGTCATGCTGGTCGGCCTGGCGGCTAAAAACGGCATCCTCATCGTGGAGTTTGCCAACCAGCTCCGTGACGAGGAGGGCATGAGCGTGCGCGACGCCATCCTGCGGGCCTCAGAGCTGCGCTTGCGTCCGATTGCGATGACGGCGATTTCGACCGTTTTCGGAGCGATTCCGCTGGTGCTGGCCACCGGGGCTGGCTCGGAGAATCGCATGACGATCGGTATCGTGATCTTCTTCGGCGTGTCGCTGGCCTCGCTGCTGACGCTGTTCGCGGTGCCGTGGGCCTACAACTTCCTGGGCCGCTTCACCTCCGGCCCCAACGCGCGCGCCCAGCGCATCGAAGCCGAAGCCAGCCAGAAAGCTTTCAAGGAATGACGCCCTTTCCCCATCTGAAAACGACTGTGCCCGCCCTCGTTGCCCTGGGGGTAGGAGGGTGCATGGTCGGCCCCGACTATGAGCGCCCGGACCTGGAGACGCCTGCCGAGCTGCGCTACGAGGATAAAGCCACGCAGGAGCGTATGTCTGCCCAGTGGTGGGCTGCCTACGATGACCCGGAGCTGACAGCCCTGATCGAAACCGCCACGGAAGCTAACCCTGACATCGGAGCTGCCTTGGCACGGGTGGACCGTGCTGCCGCCTCGGTTGGTGTGGCCCGCTCAGAGCTTTTCCCGCAGGTGGACTTTTTCACCGAGGCGGTGCGCCAGCGCAGCTCGGGTAATCAGACCCAACCCTACGGGGATGCCAGCACGCGCAATAATTTCTCCTCGGCTCTCGGGCTGGCCTGGGAGCTGGATGTCTGGGGGCGGGTTCGCCGCCTGAGTGCTTCCGCGCTGGCTGAAGCGCAGGCGCAGGCCGATGCCTACGGCTACGCCGTTGTCCTCGTGCAGACCATGGTCGGGCAGCAGTACTTTGAGATTCGTACGCTCGACCAGCGCATCGAGTTTCTGGAGCGGACGGTGAAGGGGCGCAGGGAGTCGCTCGATCTGGTGGAGGTTCGGCGCTCCAGCGGTCTGGCCGATGATCTGGAGTTTTTTCAGGCCCGTACGGAGTGGTCCATCGCGCGTTCGGAGCTGGAGGGTTTTCGTCGCCGCCGGGCCTTGGCCGAAAACGCCCTGGCCATCCTCCTGGGCGCTTATCCGAGCGATTTTTCTGTGTCTGCCGATCCTGACTGGGTGCCGTACCTGCCGCCCTCTCCGGGCGCCGTGCCCTCCACGCTCTTGGAGCGCCGCCCGGACCTCGCCCAGGCCGAGAACCTCGTCCGTGCTGCCAGCGAGCGTATCGGTGCCCGTACGGCCGAGTACTTTCCGCGCATCATGATCACCGGGGATGTGGGCTTTTCCGCCGCCGACGCGGGGAACTGGTTTACCCGCTCCAGCCTGTTTGGATCGTTGGGGCCGAGCGTGAGCATGCCGGTTTTCAACGCCGGGCGTGTTGCCAGCCAGGTCGATGAGGCCAAGGCCGAATACCGCGAGCTGCTGGAGTTTTACCGCGGGCAGGTGCTGACGGCTTTCCGGGAGGTCGAGGACGCGCTGGCTGCCTTGGAGACCCTGCGCCATCAGATTGCCGCCCAACGCGATGCCGCCACGGACGCTCGCTCGGCCGCCGATCTGGCCCAGCAGCGCTATGAAAACGGGCTGGTCAACTATTTGGAGGTCGTGGACACCGAGCGCACCGCCCTCAACAACGCCCTCATCCTGGCCGAGCTCGAAAACGCGCTCTATGCCCGCCAGCTCGACCTCATCCGTGCTCTCGGGGGTGGCTGGACCCGGCCCGATCTGGATTCGCTCGACGATACGGAGGCCCTCAAAAACAGCCTGCTCAACGCCGCCCCGCCTCAGCCCTCCGAGCAGGACCTCAAGTGAGGTGTGTTTTTAGCTGGCATGCCCGGTGCTCCCTGAGCGGATAGTGAGGGGAATCCCCGGCTGCGGCAGGGGCCTGTCTTTCTCCCCCTCCGTGCCCATCCGCAAAAAGGGGTTGCGGGAACGTGCCTGTGGGCCTACATAGACCAACTTTTAGTCTGAATGTATCTCCGCGAACTCGTTATCAACGGCTTTAAAAGCTTTGCCGACCGCACGCGCGTCCAGCTGGACAAGGGTGTGACCTGTATTGTCGGGCCTAACGGCTGCGGCAAGAGCAACATCGTGGACGCGATCCGTTGGGTGCTCGGCGAGCAGTCCGCCAAGGCCATGCGCGGGACCAAGATGCTGGACGTGATTTTCCAGGGGACCGACCGGCGTAAGCCGCTGCCTTCCTGCGAGGTGTCGCTCATCTTCTCGGACTGTGAGGCCGAGCTGGGGACGCGCTTTAATGAGGTGGAAATCACCCGTCGCGTGGACCGTGAGGGTGGGGGCGACTACTTCATCAATGGCAAGCGCTGCCGCCTGAAGGACATTCAGAACCTGTTCATGGACACCGGGGTTGGCCGTGCCAGCTACTCGTTTATGATGCAGGGGCAGATCGACCAGATCCTTTCCTCGAACCCGCAGGAGCGCCGCACGATCTTTGAAGAGGCCGCCGGGATCACCCGCTACAAGGCCCAGCGCAAGGAGGCTCTGAACAAGCTCGCGCTGGTCGACCAGAACCTTTCGCGCGTCACCGACGTGATCGAGGAGGTGGGCCGCCAGATCGGCTCCCTCAAGCGCCAGGCCAGTAAGGCCCTGCGCTACCAGCGTATCAAGCACCGCCTGACGCACCTCGACCTGGCCTGGAACACCTTCCAGTACGCTCGCCGTAAGGGCGCGGTCGCCGATGTGGAGAAAAAGGCCGAGCAGCTGCGCTCCGAGGTCAGCCGCCTTTCTGCCCATCTGTCCGAGGCCGAGCTGGGGCTGGAAACCCAGCGTGCCGAGCGCACCGAACTCTTTGCCGCCCTGCAGGAGGCCCAGCAGGCCGTCTCCGACCTGCGCTCGCAGATGGAGAACGCCGCCAACCAGGCCGACTTTGCCGAGGTGCGTATCGGGGATGTCTCCAAGCGCATCGAGGAGATCGAGACCGAGCTGGTGGGCCTGGAGCAGCAGCGCTCCTCGCTCGACGAGAAGGCCGCCTCCACCGAGCAGGACAAACAGATGGCGCTCGACCTCATGGGCAACTCCGACGAGGCCTTTCGCGAGCGTAACGAAGCTTTTCAGGGCCTGCTGGCCAACCTGCGTAACTCCGAAAACTCGCTGGAGGAACTCAAGCGCGACCTCTTGATCAAGGAGGGCTCGCTCACCCGTCTGCGCTCCCAGTGCACGACGCTGGAGGTGGATTTGAAGACCTTTCAGGTCAAGCACGGGGACCTCAGCGACGGCGTCTACCAGACCCGTGAGCAGGGAGAGGTGCTGGCTGCCCGGCGTGATGAGACCGCCCGTGTCCTGGAGGAGCGTGAGCGCCAGGCCGAGGAGGCTGCCGCATCCGTCAGCCAGGCTCAGGAGGATGTCCAGCGCCTGCGCGGCGAGTTCCGTGAGCTGCAAAAGGAGATCCAGGAAATGGACCGCACGGTCGCCCGCCAGAGCGCGAAGCTGACCACGCTGGAAGACCTCCAGAAGCGCTTCGAGGGCTTCTCTGCCGGGGCCAAGGCCATTCTTCAGGGCAAGCTCGACGAAGTCGTTGCCCGCGATCAATTTCACCCGCTGACGGCCTTGCTCGACATCAACGAGGGATACGCTGGGGGGATTGAAACCCTGCTGGGCGGCTCTGCTGACGCCATCGTCCTGCGGGACAAGTCCCGCGCTTCCGAGGTCATGGCCGCGCTGGAAGAGCGCAAGCTCGGGCGCGTCTGCCTGCAGGTTGCAGCTCCCGCCTCGGGTACCGCCAACGAGGGCCTGCCGGAGTGGCTCGTGCCCGCACACACGGTGGCCCGTGGCCGCGATGATTCCGCCAAGGAGCTGGTCAGTAATTTCCTCGAAGGCTGCTACCTGTGCGAGAGCCTGGGGCAGTTTCTCGACTTCTGGGCCGAGCGGCCGGACTTTAACTTTACGCTCGTGGCCACTCAGACCGGCGAGTTGATCGACCGCCGGGGTCTGGTCTTCGGTGGCGGCCCCCGCAAGGGCCAGCAGGAGCAGAGCTTTATCCAGCGCGTGGCGCTCATTAAGCAGCTGCGTACGCAGATTACCGAGGACAACGAAAAGCTGACTCAGCTCAACGAGCGGGCGATGCAACTGCAGTCCGACATGGACGCGGCCGATCAGGCTGTCGAGGAGAACCGCCAGCGCGAAAACGAGATGCGCCAGGAGCTCTCCAGTCTCAAGGCTGAGCTGCGCGCCGTCGAGAGCTCGATCAACGAGAACCAGCACGCCCTCAACCGCCAGCAGAAGCAGCTGGAGGAGTTGGAGGCAAACCGCGAGGACGCCGAAAAGCGCCTTGAGGAGGGGCGGGCCAGTCTCGACGGGGCAGAGGCCGCCCTCAACGAGCAACGCGAGAAAATTTCAGCCACCGAGAGCGGACTCCAGCATATGCGTACTGAGCGCGATGCTCACCAGGAGGGCCTGGCCGAGGTACGCCTAGAACTGGCGGAGAAGCGCCAGCGTCTGGAGCTGCTGGACCGTGGCCTGACAGAGGCCCGTTCGCAGGCTCGCGAGCTTGAGGAGCGTCTGCTGCGCCGCCGTCAGGAGGCCGACACGCTCCGCAGTCAGGTTGAGGAGTTGGAGACTAACTCGGAGACCCAGCGCGCCCGTGCCACCGAGATCGAGAAGACCCTTTCCGTCACCAGCGAGACTCTCGCGGGTAAGCGCGAAGCCCTCAACACCGTTGAGGCCGCCATCCGCGAGTACGAGAACGAGCTGGGTGGCGAGCGCACCGAGCTGCGCGAAAAGGAAACCGCCCTCAACGGCTGCGAGGTTAAGCTGGCCGAGGAGCGTTCGCAGACCAATTTCCTGGCCGACAAGGTCATGACCGAGTACGAGCGCGACATCCAGTACATCGACTGGAAGAAGGAACTCTGGTCCGCTGACGAGAAGTTCGAGACTCGGATCAAACTCGACGACATTGACGAGGACGAGGGCTTGGTCGCCAAGTCCAAGGGCGAGCGTGGTGAGCCCACCGCCGAGGACTTCGCAGCCATGGACGATACCGACTGGTCGAGCGTGGAGGATGAGATCCGCGACCTGCGCAACCGCATCCACTCGCTGGGCGCGGTTAACCTCGTGGCCATCGAGGAGTACGCCGAGCTCAAGGAGCGCTACGACTTCCTCAACTCCCAGAGCGAGGACCTCTGGAAGTCCAAGGAAGAGCTGCTCAAGGCCATCGACGAGATCAACACGACCTCGCAGCAGATGTTCTCCGAGACCTTCGAGCAGATCCGCAAAAACTTTAAGTTCACCTTCGAGAAACTCTTTGGTGGCGGTCTGGCCGACCTCGCCCTGATCGAGGCCGAGGACATCCTCGACTCCGGGATCGAGATCACCGCCCGCCCTCCCGGTACGAAGCTGAAGACGCTTTCGCTGCTCTCCGGGGGCCAGCGCACCATGACGGCCGTGGGCCTGCTGTTCGCGATCTACATGGTCAAGCCCAGCCCCTTTGCCGTGCTCGACGAGCTGGACGCTCCACTCGACGACGCGAACATCGGGCGCTTCGTCGGCATCCTGAAGCAGTTCACGAAGTACTCGCAGTTCCTCGTGGTCACGCACAGTAAGCGTACCGTCTCTGCCGCTAACTCGATCTACGGCGTCACCATGCAGGAGCGCGGAGTCACCCGCCTGGTCTCCATGCGCTTCAACTCCGAGACCGACGAGGCTATCGAAGTCGAGGAAGCCGGTGCCGGGATCTGAGATAGCGCTTCTTCCGCCAGCTTTTATCATGGACCTTCCTCCTCCGCCCCCTCCTCCTCCCGCCGATTACGACGTCCGCTACAGCGATAACTACGAGCGCTCGCTCCTCGATATCTGGCTGCCCGAGTCCGACGAGCCGACGCCGGTTTTCATCTTTTTCCATGGAGGCGGATTTAAGCGTGGTGATAAGAACGGCGGTATCGGGAAGACACGTCTGTCGTTGATGATGGACCGGGGCGTCGCCGTGGTCAGCGTCGAGTACCCCGTGATCGGAGACGCCCATCAGGAGACCGGGGAAACGATTCCCGATCTGGACCACCGGGGTTACGTTCCCATCGCGCAGGAGGCTGAGCTGGCCGTCGATTTTCTCATCGAGCATGCGGCCGAGTACAATATCGACCCGGAGCAGATCGTCCTGTGTGGCAGCTCGGCGGGCGCTCTTATCGTCGAGTATCTCAGCTACGGCACGGACCTGCCCATCGCCGCGTGCCTGGCCATCGCTCAGCCCTACCGCTTTGACGAGTACGAGGATCTTTTCCACGGGAGACCGATCCCGCTGACCCTTTTCAGTCACGCCGACTATGAGGATATTGTTCACCATCCCCGCTACACGGAGTTGATGGCCGAACGCTGCCGTGAGCTGGGAATACCCGTCACTGTGTTTGGTGACAGCAATAACGACCTGCCGAAGCTCCCCGCCGGTACGGATCTGTTTGTGTATGTCTACGATCAACTGATGGCGGCCCCGGCCGGCCAGTAAAAAGATCGTTCCCGATCGGGCGTGCCGAGAGCGTAGGCTAGGGGACGCTGGCTAGTGTCGCTTAAGCGGAGGAACTTTGCGTCGTTAGAGGATGTCTCTCTTGCCATAACGAACCATGAGTGAAATCCGCATCCGCCCCGCCCGCCCCGAGGACGAGCCCGCCATCTGGGAAATTTTCAGCCGCGTCGTCGCCGGTGGCGATACCTACGTCTTTCCGCAGGACTCCAGCCCGGAGCTTTTCCGCGCGCACTGGATCGCGCACAAGCCCTTTGTCGCCGAGATTGACGGTGAGATCGTTGGCACCTGCATCATCAAGCCCGTGCAGATGGGGCTCGGCTCGCACATCTCGAATGGCTCCTACATGGTCCACCCCGACCACCACGGTAAGGGTGTCGGGCGCGCGCTGGGCGAATTTTCTTTAAAACACAGTCGTGAGGAGGGCTACCGGGCCATCCAGTTTAACATCGTGGTCTCCACCAACGAGGCCGCTGTGTCCCTGTGGACGAAGCTCGGCTTCCGCATCATCGGGCGCTGCCCCGGCGCCTTCAAGCATGCGACCCGCGGCTACGTGGACACGCTCGTCATGTATCAGGAGTTGTGAGGGGTTCCTCCTCGAGGCGTTTAGGTCCGCCGAGTTTTGCCATGACAGCCGCAATGATTAGGAAATGGAGACCGACCACAAAGCCTACCGGTCCTTCATTTGTCGGTGAGGTTTGGGAGAAATTCAGGCCGAAGTAAAAGGGTACTGCATATTTTACACCGTGAATTACGACGCCGATTGAGGCGAGTAAGGATGTCCATACTGCCAACCATCGCCAGCCGGGGTACTTCCCACAGAGGGCAGCACCGAGGATAATCAGCCCGAGGGGGATGAGTGAACAGATCAAGACCGGATTCATCAGGTCGCTGAGAGGCAGACTTCCGTCCACCGTGCTCAGGTTTTGGAAGATCGTCATTCCGCACAGGGCGATAATGATAAGTCTGAGAATGAGTCGAAGGATATTCATTGGAGAGGCGGTAAAAAGGATCTACCCGCTACCTCACAGGCACGCCAGTAAAATAAAAATCCCGACCCCATAGGCGGCGAGGGTGAGGTAGTAGGGCATCCACTGTTTGTGGTCCATGCCGGGCTCCTTGCCGAAGGAGACGACGTTGCCGGCGAGCTTTTCCGGTGCCGGGCGTTTCGTGCTCAGGCTGACGGCGTAGCCGACCACCCAGGCGGCGATGAGCCCTGACACGTTCCACCACAGAAACGACACCTGCGGGGCGCAGACCCACAGTGCGGTGTTGACGCCCAGCCCTGCCACCAGACCGCTGATCGCTCCGGCGGCGTTGATCCGGCGCGAGAGCATCCCCATGGTAAAGATGGCCAGGAGCGGGCCGTTCATGAGCGAGGAGATCATGTTGATCGCCACCAGGATCGACCCGGCCAGCTGATCCACGAAGAAGGAAAAGCCCAGGCAGAGCATGCCCCAGAACAGCGTGGTCAGCTTCGACCAGATGAGCTGGGCGCGCGAGCTCAGCTCCTTCTTGCTGAAGCGCTCCACGAAGTCCTGCATCGTGACCGCGCTCATGGAGTTCAGTGTCGAGTCCAGCGAGGACATGGCCGCGGCAAACAGCCCCACCATGACCAGCCCGATCAACCCGTGGGGGAAGTGGTGCGTGACGAAGACCGGCACCGCCAGGTCAAAGCGCGGGTTCCCGTCTGGCCCCAGCAGGGACATGATAAAGTCTTTGTGCAGGGCGGAGTAGGCCCCGATGGCCACGCCCAGCATGCAGTAGCTGGCTACCAGCGGGAAGCGCAGTATCCCGCCGATGAACAGCGCCAGATTCGTCTCCCGGATGTTGCGGGTGGAGAGGCTGCGCTGGGCCTGTGTCTGGTCGCAGCCGTAGTAGGCCAGATAGAGGAAAAATCCGCCGATCGCCATCGGCCAGAAGGCAAAGGTGTCGCCCTTGTTAAAACCGAAGTCGCCCAGTTGGAGAGCCGCCGAGCGCGCCTCGGGGAAGTTTGCCCAGGTGGCCGTCCAGCCACCGTTCAGGTACAGGGCCATGCCGAGTGCGGCCAGAATCGAGCCCCACAGGATGATGATCTGGATCACGTCGGAGACGATGACGGCCTTCATCCCGCCAAGCATGTCGTAGACCGCCGTGACCACGCCCAGTGTGATTGCCGCCAGCGTCATGTCGATGCCGGTGGTCAGGTGGACGACCAGTGCCGCCCCATAGACCGTCACCCCGGTGGCAAAGGCCCTTAGCAGCAGAAAGGTTGCGCTCATCAGCAGCCGTGTGCTCAGGGAGAAGCGTTTCTCCAGATAGGCGTAGATCGAGACCAGCCCGAGGCTGCGCAGCTTGGGCATGAGAAAGGCCATCAGCACAATCATGGCAAAGGGCACCGCCAGCTCGTTCTGGAGCCAGACCAGCCCGCCTCCAGCTACGAAGGCCACGGTCGCCGGGGCACCCAGCAGGCTATTCGTGGAGCACTGTGTGGCCATGGTGGAGAGGGCGATGGGCAGGGGCCCGGTGTTGTTCCCACCCAGATAATAGTCCTTCTGGTCACGCTGGCGCAGGGACAGCCACGCACTCAGACCGATCATGCCGACGAGGTAGAGCACAACGATCGTCCAGTCCAAGGCGTTCATGGGACCAAAGGCTTAGCAAAGCCGCGCCCCCATGGCGAAACAAAGTTTCTACTCTCTGGGCGAGTGTTGTTAGGATGTTGGGCATTAGCTTTTGAGCGTTATTTTATAAGCTAAGTGAATATTGAGAATGGGTTACATGCGTGTGCTTGTTTTGTCACAGCCTTATGAAGATACTCTGCCAACTCTCCACCGGTTGCTTGCGGTATGGACACGAGCTTCATTTCATCAGACGCCATCCCCTTGATCGCCTTGGTTGCAGGCGCATTGCTTGTGTTCGTCTTCGCGTTGTGCTTTGGCCAGGGTGGTCAGACGCCTGCCCCGGGAGCCCCCGTTCCGGGCCAGGAGATGGAGTCGGGCTTGCCACGAGTGGCATATCTGGAGCCTCCGGTTTTACCGTCGCACTTGGAGTTTTGGGGCATACGGCCCGAGACGGTTTTGAGGTTTACGGTGAGCAAAACCGGCAAGGCAACCAACATAAAGATGGTGCGCACGACCCATCTGGAGGTGGTGGCGATATGCACAGAGGCTGTGCGCCGCGCGTCCTTTTTGCCGCTGAGGGACCCCGATGGGGAGGCTGTGGAAGCTCCCATGGTGCTTACCCTGTGCCCTGTTTCTGCCAGGTCGCTCAAGCGTAAGCCTCGTGCCCAGCCAGCACCGTCGCTGGTGGATGCTGGCTAAGCTCGCCGTCTGAGCACCTCCGCGCGAGGTTAGACGCTTTTCTGCCTAGACAATCTCAGCCTTGAGGGGTATGTCTCGCTCTTTTTACGAGTGATGAAAATCTATATAAACGGCACGTATTACGAGCGACACGAGGCAAAGGTGTCGGTCTTCGACCATGGCTTCCTCTACGGGGACGGTATCTTCGAAGGCATTCGCGTATACGAAGGCTGTGTTTTCAAGCTCGATGAGCACCTCAAGCGCCTCGAGTACTCCGCCAAGGCTATCATGCTCGATCTGCCCTGGACCCGCGCCGAGATCTCCGAGGCCGTCTGTGAGAGCTGCCGCCAGAATGGCGTGACCGACGGCTACATCCGCCTCATCGTCACGCGCGGTGCCGGTGCGCTCGGGCTTTCTCCCAAGAGCTGCAGCGATCCGCAGATGATCATCATCGCCGACCAGATTGAGCTGTACCCGCCCGAGATTTACCAGAAGGGCCTTAAGGTCATCACATCGGCCACCCGGCGTAACAGCCCGGCAGCGCTGCCCCCGATGGTCAAGAGCCTGAACTACCTCAATAACATCATGGCGAAGATTGAGGCGGGCAACCTCGGCTACGCTGAGGCCATCATGCTCAACAACGAGGGCTACGTGGCCGAGTGCACCGGGGATAACCTCTTCGTGCTGCAGGGCGGTAAGCTCTTCACTCCGCCGGTTGCCTCGGGCTCGCTCACGGGTATCACCCGCGAAGCCGTGCTGGAAATCGCGGCCGATCTCGACGTGCCGGTGGTTGAGTCCCTGCTCACCCGCTATGATTTGTGGGTGGCCGAGGAGATGTTCCTCACCGGCTCAGCGGCGGAGATTATCGGCGTGATCGAGGTGGACCACCGCAAGATCGGAGACGGCACCCCCGGCCCCGTGACCCAGCGCTTCCTCGAAGCCTTCCGTGCCCGCGTGACCCAAGACGGCACCATGCTCTAAGGTCTCTTTTCAGTATTCATAAAAAAGCCCGGTTCGTGATCGAACCGGGCTTTTTGTTTAAATGATTCAGCTTTCTGGACGAAGCTATTCGCTGTCCGAGCCGCGGCGTTCTTCCTCACGGCAGTCGTTCATGACGCGCAGCCAGACCTCGCGCAAGTCGAAGAGCGTGCGTGTCGTCTCGGACTGGAAGAGGTTGAGGATGCGATCGTTCTTGATCGAGAGCTTCTGGAGGAGGGCCAGGCTGTGGTTGAGCGCGGAAAGCGAGTTCTTCAGGTGGCAGATAGTCAGGTTGTAGTCGCCCATGTCCAGGGCGTTGATGGCCATGACTGCGTTGATCTCGCCAGCGTGTAGGCTCGCCCCGAAGCGCCCCACCATGACCGGGCTGATCGAGCGCTGGTTCTGGAGCGTGAACATCTCCCAGCACTTGAAGAGGTGCTGGTAAAGTCCATGCGTGACGATAAAGACCGGGTGCTTGTGGATCGTGTACGGATCCATGTCACCTTCGCTGGAGCTGCGCGGGCGCTCGTTTTCTTCCTGGGCGTCGAAGTCCGTGTCTTCGACCATTTCGCCGGGGGACCATTCTTCCCGGTCCCAGCCCATGATGCGGGCGATGGCGTCCAGGTGATCAGGCTCGTGTTTGAGTTTGTGGTAGTGGGTGAGGAAGTCGGAAATTTCGCGTTCGTTCTGCCTCAGGTACCGCTGCCAATCATACTCATTCCAGGCCAATTCTTCATTCTGATCCCAATCTCCGTCTGAAAAGTTTTCGAAATCGAATCCACTCATGTGGTGTGCCTGGGTTGGCGGTTAATGTTGATGCTAAGCTTTCTCAGAAGGTAAAAATTTTCAATCTCCAATTCATGAGAAGTCCTATCGTGCTCTCATCCAGCAGGTAAGAGGCCAATTTTTTTGCATTTCTCTCACCCGAAACCCCGCCTGTTTTGGCTTTTCTACCGCTTGTCACCCTCGAAGCCTGTCTGCTAAAGGGAAACGATATCCTGGCCTAACGTTTGTGCGAATTGCCGAGAGCTGCCGCGCTGGTTTTGCATGCGCTGGTCGGTTGTCAAAAAATTGACCAATCGCTCTCGATCCTCTTACATGGGCGCTCCGATCACCCCTATTTTCCTAAAATCTATGTCCGACACTGTTTTTGCTGCTGATGTACACTTCTCCGGCCATGTCCAGGGAGTGGGCTTCCGCTACTCGACCCTTCAGGTGGCCAAGGAGTTCGCGGTCGTCGGGGAGGTCAAGAATCTGGCCGACGGGCGCGTCTATGTGCGGGCCGAGGGCGAACGGAAAGAGGTCGAGGGGTTTGTCGAGGAGGTGCAGCGCACGCTGCGCTCGTACATCCGCGATACGGAGGTGAAAACAGAAACTTGCCAAGCGAACTATCGTGGCTTTACCATCACGCGTTAATGGAAGCCCCCGCCATTCGTATCCATAATCTCGTCAAGGACTTCCGCATCGGCCTCAGAGGCTGGAAATTGCGGGCCGTGGACGATGTCTCTCTCGATATTAACGATAACGAGGTTTTCGGCCTGCTCGGGCCCAACGGCTGCGGTAAGAGCACGACGATGAAGGTCGTACTCGGTCTGCTGGAGCCGACATCCGGCGGCTGTGAGATCTACGGTACGCCGAGCCGACAGGTGAAGTCCCGGCTCAATGTCGGCTTCTTGCCGGAGGCCCCGTACTTCTACCGATACCTGACCGGCCGCGAGCTGCTCAAGTTCTACGCCAAGGTCTGCCGCGTGGAGCCCCGCAGCATTAAGGCACGCGTGAAAGACGTGCTGGAGATGGTCGGGCTGACCGAGGCGGCTGACCGCCGGGTAGGCACCTACTCCAAGGGGATGCTCCAGCGCATCGGGATCGCCCAGGCGATTGTCCACGACCCGAAGCTTATCATCCTGGACGAGCCTACTGCCGGGGTCGACCCGATCGGCTCAGCGGCTATCGCCGACCTCATCCGCGAGCTGAAAAAGCAGGGCAAGACCATCCTGCTCTGTTCGCACCTGCTGGCGCAGGTCGAGGGCGTGTGTGACCGGGTGGCTATCATGGACCGCGGCAAGGTCGTCCTGGCCGGTCCGGTCGACGATCTGCTGGCCAAGCATGATCAGCAGTCGCTGGTTGTCCAAAACTTTGACCCGGCCGCCAAGGCCGAGATCGAGGCCGTGCTCGCCAAACATGGCGGCAAGCTGCTCGATGTGGGGACGCCACGTATTTCACTGGACGATCTTTTCCTCAAGAGCACCGGGAAGGGAGGGAGCAAGTAGTATGAACGGAGCCTGTCGCCGTATCCTCACCATCGGGCGAAACACTTTTCTGGACGCTGTCCGGCAGAAGTTTTTCAACGCCCTGGTCATTCTTTCCATCGCGCTGATCGTCAGCTCGCGCTTCTTCCGCCAGTTCGACTTCGGGAGTGGAGAGTTGAAGTTCATTGCGGACTTTGGTCTGGGGGCGATCCTGCTCTTCGGTTCAATTCTGGCCGTCGTCGCCACCGCGCAGCTCTTTTACAGCGAGATCGAGAACCGCACCGCGCTGACCATCCTGGCCAAGCCCGTGTACCGCTGGGAGTTCCTGGCGGGTAAGTTTCTCGGCGTGTTCCTGCTGCTGCTCGTCTTCATTCTTCTGATGACGGGTATCCTCGGGATCATGCTCTACTGGCGCGAGAGCTCGCTCATGCAGCGCTTTGGCGACCAGTTTGAGGGTAAGCGCATGGTGAACTACCTGGGGCTGGCCGGTTTTGCGGCGCTCCAGTGGATCAAGCTCGGGGTGCTCTGCGCGATTACGCTGTTCGTCTCCAGTTTCTCGAACACGAACCTCTACTCGGTGGTGGTTTCGTTCTTCGTCATGATCATCTGTCAGCTCCAGTACATTGCCCGCGACAGTTGGGACAGTATCGGCAACCCTGTGATCAAGGGTGTCGTTTGGACGCTTTCACTGCTCTTCCCGAACTTCCAGATGTTCAACGTCGGCGATGTCATGCTTTTCCCGGGCGGGACAGAGACGTTGAGCGCCTCGACGCCGTGGGCCATCGCCGGGTACGGGCTGGTGTACATCATCGTCTTTATCGGCCTGTCCGTCTATTCATTCCGCCGCCGGGAGATCTAAGCCATGGACTTCAAGCGCAATATCTGGCTGCAGCGCGTGCTGACGCTCGCGGTATGCGTCTGTGTGCTCGTCATCGCCGGGCTCGCACTCTCGCCCCTCCAGCGTAAGGCCTGGGGGGATGTGCGCTCACTCCAGCCTGAGCTAAACCTCAAGGGCGTGGAAGGTGCACTGGGGCAGGGGCTGGTTGTTGGCCTGCTGGGCGGCTTCCGCACGATCATTGCGGACATGGTCTTCATCCGCGCCAATGTCTACTGGGAGAAAAAGGACCGGGCAAAGACCGAGGCTCTGATCAACCTGACGACCTCCATCGACCCGCGTCCGATGTTTTTCTGGGTGAATGGGGCCCGCATCATGGCCTATGACATTCCGATCTGGCGCATCCGCGAGGCGGGTGGGCTGGACACGGTCCCGAAGAGCATCCAGACCCAGATTTACAAGGAGCAGGCCCAGCGTGGGCTCGACCTTATGGACAAGGCGGCCGAGTACTTCCCTGGTAACCACAAGATCCCTCTGGAAAAGGCCCAGATCTACAACAACAAGCTCAACGACAAGGAAAAGGCCGCTGAGTACTTCCTCAAAGCCTACGAGACCGAGGGCGGGCCTTACTTTGCCGCGCGTATTCATGCTGAGCTGCTTCGCCAGCTGGACCGCAAGGAGGAGGCGTACAACTTTTACCGTAAGCTCTATGCCGAGCTGCCCGATGACGACCCGATGGCCAACAAGCCGGTCATCCTGGAGCGCATTCGTGAGCTGGAGAAAGAGCTGGATATCCCCGCGCTTCAGCGCCTGCCCGCGCAGCCCCAGGAGAAGTTCCTCCCCGGCTACATGCAGGAAGACCTCCCTGTCGGCGTGCAAAACCCCATCGGCACGCAGCAGGTCCCTCCCGGCGAGATCATTAACAACGCCCCGCCCGTAGGCCACAGCCACTGAGGCGAGGCGCAAGCATCTCCAACGTGCAGCCATCTGCTGCCGCAGGTACGGGCTACATTGGCCCACTAATCAATGACGCAAAGCAAGCGTTCGGGTCGGATCGCTTATCACGTTTGGCGTCTACTCAAGTCGGCCTTAACCTACAAAATCCCCGGCATCTGCGGGAGCCACAGGGAGATGGTGTGGTTGAGTGAACCGTCTTCCTGCATGGCTTCGAGAGCGGCGTTGACCTTCTTTTGAAGGCTCAGGTCGTCCTGACGCATGGCCCAGCCGAGGTGCTCGATGGTGAGGTTCTGCGGGATGGCGACGATCTCGTCCCCGGCGCGCTTGGAGGCGATCCAGAGGATGACAGGAGAGTCGTAGATGAAGAGGTCGACCTCGCCGCGCACGAGGGCGTCGGTGGCCTTGTCCGGCGTGCTGAACTCGATCGGCTTGGCGCGCTGGAAGTGGTTGTCCACGAAGTTAGCGCCGGTCGTTTCGGGGATGATCCCCGTCGGCGAGCGGGTGCTCAGGATGTTCTTGATCGAGTTGTAGCGGACTTTGTCCTCGCTGCGGACCATGGCCATCTGCCCGTACTCCAGGTAAGGCTCGGAAAAGGCGACGACGTCCTCGCGCTCGCGGGTCACGGTCATGCCCGACATGATGATGTCGATGCGCTTGTCCATCAGGGCAGGGATCTGCTCGTCCCACGGAAGCTCGACGAACTGCACGGGTCGCTTGAGCTGCTTGGCCAGCACACGGGCCAGGTCGATCTCAACACCTTCCAGCTTGTCCGCGCTCTTGAAGACCATGGGCGGGGAGTCCGGGGTGACGCCGACTTTCAGCGGAGCCACGCGGAAGGGGCTCAGGTTGGGCCGGTCGGCATCCTGCCCGAAGAGCGGAAGGGCCAGCGCGAAAAACAGAACAAAACGGAGAATGTGAGAGCGGAGGATAGTCATGCGTGCCTCGAACTATCGCCACGGAGGCCGAAAAATCCAGACAAAAAGCGGGCTGCGGGGCGTCATTTGCCGCCAGCATGGCCGTCTGTGGCTCACAGGATTTTGATTTCAAGGCTTGTGGAGCCAATGGCGTGCTTGTTAACTGCGCCCATGAAATCGGCTCCTCTGTCCCTGTTTGCGCTTCTTCTTCTCACCCCGTTTTTCGCGGTTAATGCCCTGCATGCCCAGGACGGTGATCCGGCCGGGGAGTATGCCTATACGCCGACTGGCGAGGACTGGGACGAGTGGCATGACATCAACAGCGAGGCTTGGGATAGCTTTGAGAGTTTTGACATGGAGCGTTGGCTCGGCACCTGGGATGACCAGGCCTTTCAGCTCAACCTGAGCTACGAGTCGCAGACTGTGATCTGGGGCTCTCAAGCCGCGCAGCAGTCCCTTATGCCCGAGTTTGTATGGCTCGGACCGCTGTTCGGCGGCGAGGGCTACACCTCGGTGAGCGGCATCATCCCGCTGGACTCCGGGTACAGCGACCAGATGTTTATCTACGGCGGCTGGAAGTACCACCTGACCCCCGTTATCGACATCGATATCGGCGGTAATATCGTGCTGGCCTCCAACCAGAACTACGGCCCCGGCGTGCCCACCCCGTGGGGGACCGGCTGGTCGGACCGGGGTACGGTGTACATCGGGCTGATCGCGGACTGCTTCCTGCACCCGTCCGTCTACATGGAGTACGACTTCATGCTGGACCAGAAGAACCTCATCTTTGCCATCCAGCAGGACTGGGACCTGCACGAGAAGCTGGGGCTGCCCGAGGGCTTCGTGCTGGACTTCGAATCCCGCTTTGGCTGGCTCAGTGCGAATGCCTGGCTCGGCAACGGCCGCACCCCCAACGGCGAGCAGTGGCGCAACGGCTACGTGTACTCGGAGAGCAAGCTCGACCTGATCTACAACATCACCGAGGGGCTCTCGACCTACATTGGTGTCCGCTACGCCTGGAATAATGACGGGACAGGCCCGACCGGGATCAACGGTATCGACATGGGGCCGGACAGCATGGTCTGGTTTGGGGCTGGCGTGGGTTACGAGTTTTAACCCCTCCGGGAGCGACTAAAGATTGCCTTCTACATAAGGCCCGGCCCATAGTTCCCTATGCGTCAAGTATTGGTATTTTCGATTCTGCTCTCAGCCCTGGCCTGGCTTGCCGGTTGTAAGTCTGAGGACTCTTTCCGGCACCCGCCGCCAGCGACGCTGGCTGGCAAGTGGGTCAACCCTGCCGACGGTAGTACCCTTAACTTTCAGGATAACAACCGCTTTGAGCTCCTCGTGCCCGGTGACAAGCCCCGGCACCTGACGGGCTGGGCCTACTATCCCCAGAGCGGGCACGTGAGCCTGGAGTTTGATTCGCGTCTGAGCCTGTGCTCGGGCACGACCGGTATCTACACCTACAAGCGCGACGACGGAATCCTCACGCTGAGCGCCGTTCAGGACGATTGCCCGGAGCGCAAGCAGATGGTTGATGCTACGTGGGAGCCTGAGAGTTCCGGCCTGTTCTAACGTGTAAGGAATAGGGACGGGCTGTATTTTTATGGCTCTAACGGTTGCACCGGCAGCCAAATGCCCCTAGCTTTTTTGCCAATATGGCGGATAAACCCCGGCGTAAATGGCCTAAGCGCGTCGCTATCACTCTGGCGTCGCTCCTGTTATTCTATACGGTGTTCGGCTTTTGGGGCGTGCCCCTGCTGATCCGTTTTGTCGGCCTGTCAAAGGTCAATGACACGATTGCCGGGGAGGTGAAGATCGATGCGATCTACTTCAACCCCTACTCGTACCGCCTCGTGGTCGATGATGTCAGGGGCTACACCCCGGACGGCGGGCAGGCGCTCGGCCTGACCGAGTTTCGGGCAAACTTCGACTTCCTCTCTCTCTTTCGCGAGAACCTCAGATTCGAGGAGATTTACTTCGGTGAGCCCTCGCTGGACCTCGTCATCGACAAGGACGGTAAGGTCAACATTGAGAGCGCCCTCGCCAGCCTGCAGGACCAGATGAACGAAACGCTGGAGGAGCAGGCCGAGAAGGCCAAAGAGGATGACACGCCTTTCGAGATTCCGGTGATCGAGATTGGGTCCTTTCAGGTGGAGAACGCTTCCATCGGTGCCCGTATTGAAAACCTGCAGCAGCCCTTCGAGCGCGATATCGAAAACCTGTCCTTCGTGATGAAGGATATCCGCACCTCGCCTGACCGTGACAACCCCTACCATTTCGTTTTTGACACTCAGGCGGGCGAACAGGTCGAGGTAAACGGGGCGATCCGGCTCGACCCGCTCAGCTCGGACGGCTCCATTCGCATCGACAAGATCCACCTCCCCGACTTCTACAAGCTCAGCGACGGCATGCTCGGGTTTGACCTCGCGGGTGGGGACATGAGTTTTTCCGCCGAGTATGCCTTCCGCCCCGTCCGCCAGCAGCCGGAGCTGTTTATCCAGAAGGGGCACTTCCTGCTGGATGGGCTGGAGCTGCGCCCCGCGGGCGAGGATGAGCCCTTCCAGACTCTGGAGCGCTTCGAGATGTCGGGCATCGAGGTCTACCTGTTTCGTGGTGCGGTCAGCATCGAGCGGGTAGATGTCATCAACGGCATGCTAAAGGTCGTCCGCGACAAGGCCGGTGTGCTCAACCTGATGCGCTACATGCTGCCCGAGGAGCAACAGGCTCAGCTAGAGCAGCAGGTGGCACAGGAGCAGGCCCAGGATAAGGCTAACCGGCAGTTTGTCTTCGGGCTGGTCGCCGACCAGCAGGACATCGGCCTGGCCTTTACCTCTGCCTGGCAGCAGCTTCAGGACATGGTGCAGGTGACCTGGGATCTCAAGGTCGCGACGCTCCATGTCGAGAACCAGAACCTGGTGCTGGTGGACGAGGTCCCGGCCAGCCCGGTCAACGTCACTCTCGGTGATATTAATCTGGACGTGTCCGATATGAGTAATCAGGGCACGACGCCTTTCCCCTTCGACCTTTCACTCTCGGTCAACGAGTCCGGCAAGGTCACGGCCAAGGGCACTTTTACGGCCGAGCCGCCGGGGACGGACTTCGAGTACAATGTCAGCGGCATCGACCTGAGCGTATTCTCTCCCTACGTGGAGGCTTCATCGCCCGCCGTCCTGCATAGTGCGGTGCTCGCGAACAAGGGCACGCTCAAGGCCAGCTTCCCGGAGCAGGCCCTGCCCACCGTGGAGACCCGCTTTAATGTTTCCCTCAGTGACTTTGACGCCACGGTCGGTGCGCCGCTGTATCCCGAGGGTAAATCCCTGCGGGTCAAAGCCACCCGTATGGCCAACAGCGGCCGCGTCAGTGCGAACTTCCCCGCCGATGGCGACCCGGTCGTGAGCACCCGTGCGGATGCCGCCGTGGATGGTTTTTCACTCGGGCTCGGCGATGCGGAGCCGCCCCTGAGTTGGACCAAGCTCAGCATCGCAGGCATCGACATGGCGACTCATCCGGTCAAGGCCAAGATCGACACCATCACGCTTGAGCAGTTTAAGGCTGATGTCGTCCGCGATGCGAACGGCGACCTCAACCTGCTCGCCCTCGCTCCACAGCAACCCACTGCTTCGGACAACGCTGAGGCGCCCACGGCTGAGCAGGCAGACCAGCCCGGCGAGAAGGCACCGGCGGATGCTCCGAGCGAGGCCGCCCCTGCCGCTCAGCCTGATGTCGATCTGGCAGCAGTCGGAGTGAACCGCTTTGTTTTAAAGAAAGGCACCGTCAACGTGACCGACGAGAGCGTGAAGCCTGCCTCCGCCTTTACCCTCTCCCAGATCGAGGTCGATGCCGGGCCGTTTAGCCTCGTGCCGGACGCGATGACGGACATGGACACCACGCTGACGCTGGAAAGCGGAGGAGCGGGTACCATCGCGGTCAAGGGCTCAGCTCAGCTCATGGACCCGATGGCTAACTCCACCATGACGGTGAAGCTCGACAGTGTGCCCATGGCGGGCTTCTCCGGCTACGCCGTGCAGGCCGTCGGCTCGCCCATGACGGGCGGCGCCTTTAGTGGGGAGTTCGCCTACAACATCAAGACCGACGAGCTCAAGGGCGACAACAAGATGCAGATCAAGAAGGTGCGCTTCGGGAAGCGCGTACCCGACTCTGAAGCGCCTAAGCTCCCGCTCGAGCTCGGTATCGCCGTGATGGAGAACCGCAACGGCATTATCGACCTGAATGTGCCGGTGGACGGTAGCCTCGATGACCCGCAGTTCACGCTGAACCATGTGGTGCAGACCGCCCTCGGTAACATCTTTGAAAAGGTCGTGACTGCGCCCTTCGCGCTCTTGGGCTCGGCCTTTGGTTCCAGCGGTGAAGCGCCGCCCTCGCAGGTCGCCTTTGCGCCCGGCAGCGCAC
Organism: Ruficoccus sp. ZRK36; assembly: GCF_019603315.1. Classification (NCBI taxonomy): domain Bacteria; kingdom Pseudomonadati; phylum Verrucomicrobiota; class Opitutia; order Puniceicoccales; family Cerasicoccaceae; genus Ruficoccus; species Ruficoccus sp. ZRK36. The sequence continues at coordinate 628,114 of NZ_CP080649.1, read as the reverse complement.
TGCTACCTCCTGCCTCTGAGGAGCCGCTCACGCTGCTGGCTCAGGCGCTCTATGATCGCCCGGCCCTCGCCCTCAAGCTCGTGCCCTCCGTCGATATGGAGAAGGATGTGGCCGACTTCCGGCAGGACTTTGTCCAGGACCGCATCGGCGAGCTTGTCGCCCAGGGTGAGGATGAGGAGGACGCCATCGAAACGCTCTTTGAGCAGGCTTTCCCCGAGGGGCTACCCCCGAAGCCCGATGGCACCGAGGTCACGCTCACTCCGGGCGTGATGAAGGCCAAACTCGTCGAGGTGCAGGAAGTGCCGGATACCGCTCTGCGCGGGCTCGCCCGTCAGCGTGCGGATGAGGTCAGGGACTTTATCCTCTCCAAGCAGCAGATCGACGCTTCCCGAGTGACGGAGAATCCGCCCGATGGCGGCTTCGCCAAGGACGGGGCAAAGGTTTCCTTCGAGATCGGCGTGGCCAAGTAAGCGAGCCTGATGCATCGCTGCGGCCATGTGATTTAGCTCGCCTTGTCCTGGCTCACCCGCGACAAATCGCGCATGAGTAAACGCGGCGTAACCCCGGCGAATGAGCCCACGGTATCCGTGTGCACGTTTCCGGCTCTGCGCACATACCTGCGGTGGCGCTATTTGCTCGCAGGCGTGCTTGCCGCCGTCGCCTGTGGAGTGATTGGGGCGGTGTTTACGTGGATGCTAAGCGGGGTAGAGCACGCGGCCTACGGGTTTACAACGGGTTCCTTCGCCGAGGCGATCACGCGGGTCGAGGTGCAGCGGCGCTTCATCGTGGTGTGCGCTGCCGGGGTGTTTGTAGCCGTCGCCTGGTATCTGCTGCGCCGCTTCGGCCCCTCCATCCCCTCGGTCGCTCAGCTCTATCAGGGTAAAAAGATCCCCTTCATCTGGATGGCTGCCGACACCACGCTGCAGGTGATCAATGTCGCCTTTGGGGGCTCTATCGGCCGTGAGGGTGCTCCGCGCCAGGCGAGCGCGCTGGCTACTGCGCAGGCGGGGGCGCGGCTGGGCCTGGACACGGCGCAATGCCGCCTGTTGACGGCCTGCGCGGCAGGCGCAGGGCTGGCTGCGATTTATAATGTCCCGCTGGGCGGTACAATATTTACGCTGGAGATCATGATCGGCTGTCGCGTCCTGTGGGCCTCGAGGAAGTCGTTTTTGCCCGTGGTGGTATCCGCGCTGGCCGTGAGTTGGCTGGCCACGCTGGTGGCGAGAATGGCGGTGCCGGATCGCCCCGCGTACCTCGTGCACTGGACTACGACGGAGCCCCTGCTGCTGGTAGTTGCGCTGGTGGTTGGTCCTTTGGCCGGGGTGGCAGGCTACGGCTTTGGGCGCATCGTTGAGCGTACGAGTAAAAGCGCTCCGCAGGGACGCTCCATCCTGTGGACGATGCCGTTGTGCTACCTGCTGCTGGCCGCGCTGGCGATACCCTTTCCGCTGATCCTCGGTAACGGCCACGCACTGGCTGAGAACCTCGTACGCCGGGAGGTGCCGCTGGCTATGGTCGCCATGCTTGTGTTTGCTAAACCCATCGCCACGCTGCTCACGGTTCGCGCCGGGGCTACGGGCGGTAAGCTGACGCCCTCGCTATCGACCGGGGCTGCGCTGGGGGCCGTGATGGCGGCTGGCTGCGCACTGCTTTTCCCGGTGCATGCCGGTATGGTCGCGCTGCTCGGTGCGGGCGCGTTTCTGGCCGGCTCACTCAGAGCACCGCTGACGGCAGGCGTCCTGATCATCGAGCTGAGCGGAGCCCGCCCTGATATGTGGCCGATGGTTGCGCTGGCTGTAGCCGGTAGCTGGGCCGTGAGTGCAGCGCTGAAGCATAAAAAGCACCGGCAAGACGAGCGGCGCGATCCTCACTGCCTGGAGTAGTTTGGCAGCGAGTGAGAGAAATTTATTCATAAAAAGCGCGTAGTTGAAAATAACTACGCGCTTTTTGGTGAAGTGTTTTCTGCTGCTACTTCAACAGGGCCTTGAGGGCTTCGTCGAGTTTGTCAGCATCCTTGCCGCCACCCATCGCGAAGTCCGGCTTGCCGCCGCCCTTGCCGCCGAGTGCGGCTGTCAGATCGCGGACGATGTCGCCAGCCTTGTGGCCCTGCTTGATGGCCTCGGGGGAGCAGGTGGCCAGCACTGTGACCTTGCCGCCGAAGTCCCCGCCGAGCACGACCACGCCCTCGCCGAGCTTCTTCAGCATGTCCACGGCGAGCCCGCGCATGTCGTTCGGGTTGGCGACCTTGACGGAGGCGGCGATCCACTTGATGCCGTCCTTGTCGACCGCCTGGGAGAGCAGGTCTCCGCCCTGTGCAGCGGCCTGTTTCTGCTCCATGTTGCGGAGCTTTTTCTCCAGCTCGGTCCGTTGATCGAGCAAGGTTTGCAGGCGCTCCTCAAGCTCGTCGGGACGGCAGGAGAGCTTGCGGGAAATACTGTGCAGGCGGCTGAAGTTCTGTGAGGCCAGCTCGACCGCACTGCTTCCGCTTACGGCCTCGATACGGCGTGTGCCTGCAGAGATGGCCGACTCGGAGGTGATCTTAAACAGCCCCAGCTCGCCGGTCGCGCGCACGTGGGTGCCGCCGCAAAGCTCCTTGGAGTAGCCGCCGATATCGACCACGCGGACGATGGCGCCGTACTTCTCGCCGAAGACCGAGACGACGTCCTCGGGCTTGTCCTCCAGCGGGATCTCGTACCAGTTGACGGTGTCGTTGGCGATGATCCTGGCGTTGATCATGTCCTCGATCGCTTGCAGCTTCTCGGGGCTGAGCGCCTCGAAGTGGCTGAAATCAAAGCGCAGGTGGCCCGGCGAGACGAGCGATCCGGCCTGGCGGATGTGAGCGCCGAGCTGCTCGCGCAGGGCCCAGTCCAGCAGGTGGGTGGCGGAGTGGTTACGCTGGATCTGTCGGCGACGCTCCAGGTCGACCGTCAGGGTGGCGGGCTGCCCGATGAGCTGGTTGTAGCTGTCGGACTTCGCTGCCTTGTGGAGGACATGCCCGGCCTGGTCGGTGATTGTATCCAGGATTTCGATACGCTGGCCGCCGATCTCAGCCACGCCGGTGTCCCCGACCTGGCCGCCCATTTCTGCGTAAAAGGGTGACTGTGCGAAAATCAGGTAGCTCTCGTTTTCTCCGTCAAAGGTGCCGACGAGGTGTGTCTCGACGCCGCATACTTCGCTGCAGTTGTAGCCGACGAACTGCGTGGAGTGGACCTTTCCGCCATCCTCAAAGACCGAGATGATGTCCTTCTTCTGGGCGGCGCGCGCGCGCTGGCGCTGCTGCTCCATCTGCGACTCGAAGCCCGCGCAGTCCACGTCGAGCCCGCGCTCGCGGGCGATGATCTGCGTCAGGTCCAGCGGGAATCCATACGTGTCGTAGAGGATAAAGGCCTGCTCGCCGGTGATGCCGGTGCCGTCGAGGGTGAACTTGTCAAAGAGTTGGAGCCCGCGGTCGAGCGTGCGCTCAAAGGCCTGCTCCTCCTGACGGATGACCTTAAGGATCACTTCCTGCTGCTCCTCCAGCTCAGGGAAGAAGGGGGACATCTTCGTGACCAGCGGCTGCACCAGGTTGGCGAAGAAGCCCTTCGGCAGGTTGATGCGCTTGCCGAACATGACGGCGCGGCGCAGGATGCGGCGCAGCACGTAGTTGCGGCCTTCGTTGCCGGGCAGGATGCCGTCGGCGATGGAAAAGGAGAGGGTGCGAATGTGGTCACCCAGTACGCGGAAGATGACGTCCGTCATTTCCTGCGCTGAGAGGTCGTCGCGGTTGGCCGGGACGGTAGCGGTGTAGGTGCGCCCCGAGGCGTTGGAGATGTGGTGAAACAGATCGCCGAACAGGTCGCTGTCGTAGTTGCTCGGAGGCTTGGTGAAATCCTTAAAGCCGTCAGTGGTGGCGAAGATCCCTGCCACGCGCTCAAAGCCCATCCCGGTGTCCACGTGGGTGGCGGAGAGGGACTTGAAGGAGCCGTCGGGCTCGGCGTTGAACTGCATGAAGACGAGATTCCAGATCTCGATGCAGTACGGGCTGTCGGCGTTGACAAGCTCGCCGCCGGTGTCGCCCTTCGGAGTGAGGTCGATGTGGATCTCCGAGCACGGGCCACAGGGGCCGGTGTCGCCCATCATCCAGAAGTTGTCCTTCTTGCCGCCGGTGCGGATGTGCTTCTTCGGGTCCATGCCATCGGCCTCGAAGACTTCCTTCCAGATGTCGTAGGCTTCCTGGTCAAACTCCGCCGGGTCGCCATCGTCAGGGCGGTACACGGTGGCGTAGAGGCGCTCCTTGGGCAGGCCCCAGACATAGGTCAGCAGCTCCCAGGCCCACTCGATCGCCTCGCGCTTGAAGTAGTCCCCGAACGACCAGTTCCCGAGCATCTCGAAGAACGTGTGGTGGTACGTGTCAAAGCCGACATCCTCCAGGTCGTTGTGCTTGCCCCCGGCGCGGATACACTTCTGCGTGTCGCAGGCACGGTGGTAGGGGGCCTTTTGCTCGCCCAGAAAGTACGGGACGAACTGGTTCATCCCCGCGTTGGTGAAGAGCAGGTTGGGCGAGCTCGGCATCAACGGAGCCGAGGGCACGACCGTGTGCTCCTTCGAGGCGAAGAAGTCCAGAAAGCTCTGACGAAGTTCAGCGGAGGTCATGGGAATAAGATTTTATGAATAAACCACAGAGGGCACAGGGAGCACAGAGAGCGAAAGGGTCATTGTTTCGGAATTGTCAAAAAGAACCATTCGTCATCGAGGGACGTTAATCCTAACTCTTTCCTCAAACTGTCTCTCAAGGAACTTATGATTGGATTTGCTCGGGCTACTTTTTTATTCGCAAGGTCTAGGGCAAATTCGCGCGCCAACTTGATTTGATCTACAGAGCCGAAAACTTGTATGTCTGCGAGGGCCTGCTGAACATCGTCCGCTAGCCCGGGGACAAACCCTGATGAATTCGCGCCTCTTGTTATTTTTCTATAAACGGAGATGAGATAATTAATACGCTGCTCTCTTCTCTTGTTTTCGCGGTCGCGCCAAGCCGCAAACTGATGCGAACCAACCAAACTCAATATGCCTAAGACGGCAGAAATGATGATGGCGTAACCTTCGCTCATGGCGCTCTGTGTTCTCTGTGCCCTCTGTGGTTAAAAAATAAAGAAGTTTACAGTCGTTCGACGATGGCGTCGGCCATGGCCTTAGTGCCGACGGGGGTCTTACCGAAGGCGATGTCGCCGGTGCGCACGCCGTCCTCGACGGCCTTGCGGATGGCGGCGGAGAGGCGGTCGGCGATGGCGTCGAGGCCGAAGCTGTAGCGCAGCATCATGGCGGCGGAGAGGACCTGGGCGCAGGGGTTGGCGATGCCCTTACCGGCGATGTCCGGGGCGGTGCCACCGGCTGGCTCATAGAGGCCGTAGGGCAGGCCCTGCGAGTTGTTGTCCGTGCCGAGGCTGGCGCTGGACATCATGCCGAGCGAACCGCAGATGATGGCCATCTCGTCGCTGAGGATGTCCCCGAACATGTTTTCGGTGAAGATGACGTCGAACTGGTTCGGGTCGCGCACGAGCTGCTGGGCGGCGTTGTCCACGTAGAGGTGGCTCAGCTCGAGGTCCGGGTGGTTCTTCTTAAAGTATTCGACCACGGTCTTGCGCCAGAGGACGGAGGTTTCGAGGACGTTGGCCTTGTCCACGGAGCAGACGCGACCGCCGCGGGCCTTGGCGGTGACGGCGGCGACCTCGGCGATGCGCTCGATTTCGCTGACCTTGTAGACCATGGTGTCCACGGCCTGCACGTCGCCGTCTTCCAGCGTCGTGGTCTGCTTGGGCTGGCCAAAGTAGATGCCGCCGGTCAGCTCGCGGATGCAGACGATGTCTATCCCTTCGGGGATGCTGTCCGGGCGCAGCGGGGAGGCGTCCACCAGTTCCTTAAAGAGGAGGCCGGGGCGGATGTTGGCGAAGAGGTTAAAGGCCTTGCGGATGGGCAGCAGGGCGGCGCGCTCGGGCTGTTCCTTCGGGGGGAGGTTTTCCCACTTCGGGCCACCGACGGATCCGAAGAGGATGGCGTCTGCGCCGCGGCAGACCTCCAGCGTGCTCTCGGGCAGGGCCGTGCCGTGGTTGTCGATGGCGATGCCGCCGACGTCGGCGTGGGTGAACTCCAGGGCGATGCCCTCGGGCTTGGTGGCAGCCTCGAGCACGGCGAGGGTGGCGTCCATTACTTCAGGCCCGATGCCGTCGCCGGGCAGTACCGCAAATTTAAGTGTCTTCATGGCAAAGCGGGCCAGTAAATAGAAGAGCGCGGCGAATGAAAAGCGTTTTTCCTTTCCTCCGGGCGGTTCCCGGCGTTAATTGAGACCCGTATGCAGATACGTTCCTTCGAACTGCCGCCCATCGGGACTAACGCCATCCTTTTCGACAACGGCGAGCACGCCGTGCTTTTTGACGCACCGGCCACCGCCTGGGAGAAGATTTTACCCATCATCGAGTCGGAAAACCTGACGCTCGACGCGCTCATCCTGACGCACGGCCACTGGGACCACATGATCGACACGGCTACCTTTCAGGGGGCGAAGATCCCGGTCTGGGCCCACGAGGACGACCGGGTGTGGATCGAGGAGCCGATGCAGCAGGCCGCTTTTCTGCCGCCCGGCTTCGAGATCCCCGGCGCGAAAGTGGACCGCATCCTCAAGGCCGGTGAAAAGGTGCAACTCCTTGGGCAGGAGGCGGAAATCCGCCACGTACCCGGCCACTCGCCCGGCAATATTGCGATCTACTTCCCCGAGGAGAAGTGCTGCGTGGTCGGCGACGCGATCTTCGCGGGCAGCGTGGGCCGCCCGGACCTGCCCGGTGGCGACTGGCCGACGCTGGAGCGTTCGATCAAGACCCAGCTCTTTACCCTGCCCGACGATACGGTGATCTATCCCGGCCACGGCCCCGTCACCAGCGTCGGCTACGAAAAGAAAAACAACCCCTACGTAACAGCCTAGCCAGGGCTAGCCCTGGACCCGTGATCCTTCGGATCACCTTGGCATTTTCAGGGGAATATGCCATGAGCGCGTTTCTTTTGTCAACTGACACGAGCGTAGCATCGATAGTGAGGCTACGCGCACCCGCTTTTCAGCCATTCGGTCACGCACCGCAGCGTTACCAGATAGTGACAAATATTTCCCTCGCCACGGGACCGGGTGAAGACGTAGACCGGTAAGTTGCATGAGTATTGATCCGGCCCATACCACCTTTATGCGACGCGCGATCGCTCTGGCCAAGCGCGGTTGGGGCAAGACCCACCCGAACCCGCTGGTGGGCGCGCTCATCGTGGAGGAGGGTAAGGTCGTGGCCGAGGGCTGGCACGAGAAGGCCGGTGAGGCCCATGCCGAGGTCGCTGCCATCCGGGCGCTTGGGCGCGATCCCAAGCCCGGTGCCGTGCTCTATGTGACGCTGGAGCCTTGCTGCACAGAGGGGCGCACGCCGCCCTGCACGGAGGCCATTCGCCGTGCCGGTATCCTCAAGGTGGTAGTCGGTGCGACTGACCCGAACCCCGCCCACGCCGGGCGAGGCTACGACTACATGCGTGAGAATGGCGTGGAGGTCATTTCCGGGGTCCTGGAAAAGGACTGCGAGGACCTGAACCTGATTTTTAACCACTGGATCGTGAATCAGCGCCCGCTGGTGGCTGCCAAGATCGCCGCTACCCTCGATGGGCGCACCGCTACCCGTGAGGGGAACTCCAAGTGGATCACCGGTGAGGAGGCGCGCCGCGATGTGCACCGCTGGCGCCGCTACTTCCCGGCTATCGCCGTCGGTTCGAACACCCTGCGCACCGATAACCCCGCGCTGACCAGCCGCCTGGAGGAAACCTCCTGCCCCATCCGTTTCATTTTCGACCGCACTCTGCGCACCGTGCGCGACCCGCTGCCCCAGGTTTACTCCGACGAGTGGCGTGCGAATACCATTGTCGTGACCGATTCGGCCGACGCCCCCCGCCGCCTCAAGCTCCTCGAAAAGCAGGGCGTGGCGGTCTGGAACATGCACGCCGAGCACTTCTTCGACGCCGTGCTGGAAAAGTGCGCTCAGGCCAAGATCACCGGCCTCTATGTCGAGGGTGGCTCCAGCTTGCTGGGGCTCCTGCTTGAGGAGCACCGGATCGACTACCTCTTCGCCTACCGCGCGCCGGTCTTTCTGGCCGACCCGGAGGCCCTGCCCGCCCTGCAAGGGCTTGTTTCTACGACACTCGATGCTGCCCCCCGCCTGAAAAACATCCGCCACGCCCTTCACGGGGACGACCAGCTGATGCGCGGTCACATCGAGTATCCTACATGACGCAAAATACCACGATCTATCTTGCCACGGGCAACGCCCACAAAGTTGAAGAAATCGCCGCCATGCTGGCTGCCTCCGGGCTGCCGGTAAAGGTCGAGTCCGCCAAAGCCCTTGGCGGCATGCCCGAGGTGGACGAAAACGGCAAAACCTTTGCCGCCAACGCCCGGCTCAAGGCCGAGGCACTCGCCTCTAAGCTGCCGGAAGGCGCCTGGGCGCTGGCCGATGACAGCGGCCTGTGCGTAAACATCCTGTCCGGGGCTCCGGGTATCCTCTCCGCCCGCTATGCCGGTGTCGGCTCGACTGACGACGATAACAACCGCCGTCTGATGGACGAGCTGGCTATGGTGCCGGCCACCCGCCGGACCGCGAAGTTCGTCTGCTGCTTTGTCCTGCTCGACCGTCAGGGCCGCGAACACATCTTCACCGGTGAGTGTCCGGGCCGGATTATCCAGACCCGTCGGGGTCTGGGCGGCTTTGGCTACGATCCGCTGTTTGTGCCGGAGGGCTATGAGGAGACATTCGCGCAGCTGGGCGAGGAGGTGAAAAACTCCATCAGCCACCGCGCCCGTGCTGTTCAGGCCCTGATCGAGTGGCTGAAGGGCGACGCATAGAGGTTCTCTGGGCTTATGCAGCCCAGATCCATGCCGGGTGCAGGACTTGCCCTGCCAGGGGTAGGCAAGCAGTGCCGTAGGGGCGTCGCCCCTCAGTGTCCCGTGCGGCCACGCACATTTTGGGTTGAGCTTTAGGGGTGGGGGCGGTTTGCTTGTCGCTTTGGCCATGAAGACTTTTACGCTCACGACCGCTATTGACTACGCAAACGGCTCGCCGCACATCGGGCACGCCTATGAAAAGGTGCTCTCCGATGTTATCTGTCGGCATCGTCGCTTGCAGGGGGACGAAGTGTACTTCCTGACCGGGCTGGACGAGCACGGACAGAAGGTCCAGATGAGCGCCCGTAAGCAGGGGATCGAGCCGCAGGAGTTCTGCGACAACGTCGCCGGGCAGTTTCAGCGGCTATGCTCCGAGCTGCTCATCTCCAACGATGACTTTATCCGCACCACCGAGCCGCGCCACAAAGACGTGGTCCGGGGCATCCTGCAGCAGCTCTTCGACAAGGGTGAGATCTACCAGGCCGAGTACAGTGGCTTTTACAGCCCGCGCCAGGAGCAGTTCCTCCAGGAGAAGGACAAGGTCGACGGTAAGTGGCCGGAAATCTTCGGCGAGGTGATCGAGATCACCGAGAAGAACTACTTCTTCAAGCTGAGCCAGTATCAGGACTGGCTGATCGACTTCCTCAAGACGCAGGAGGACTTCATCTTCCCGCGCTTCCGCCAGAAGCAGGTGCTGGAGTTCCTCAAGGAGCCGCTGAACGACCTGTGCATTTCCCGCCCCAAGGAGCGCCTGGAGTGGGGCATCCCGCTACCCTTCGACGAGGACTATGTGACCTACGTTTGGTTTGATGCGCTGACGAACTACATCAGCGCACCCGGCTACGGGGACGGCACCGGCGACTTCGAAAAGCGCTGGCCGGCGGACTTCCACGTCATCGGTAAGGACATCCTCGTGCCCCCGCACGCTGTTTACTGGCCCATCATGCTCAAGGCCTCGGGCATCGAGCTGCCGCGCCACCTGCTGGTGCACGGCTGGTGGAATCTCTCCGGCCAGAAAATGTCCAAGAGCGCGGGCAACATCGTGGACCCCTTTGAGCTGGCCGAGAAGTTCGGTGCCGACTCACTGCGGTATTTCTTCATCCGCGAGATGACCGTGGGGCAGGACAGCGACTTCACGACTGAGCAGTTCCTCACCCGCTATACCGATGACCTCGGTAACGACCTCGGTAACCTCCTCTCGCGCCTGCTCAACATGGGCGGCCGCTACTGTGAGGGCGGCACCATCCCCGCCGCTACGGTGAACGAAGAGCCCGAGCAGGAGCTGCGCAAGCTCTGGAACGAAACGCACCCCGAGGTGCAGGAGCGCTTCGAGCAGTTCCAGTTCCACAACGGCCTCGACAAGACCTTCGCCTTCATCCGTGCCATCAACCGCTACGCGGAGATCCGCGCCCCCTGGAAGCTGGCCAAGTCCGAAGACCCCGCCGACAAGGCCAAGCTCGAGACCTCGCTCGCCACCATGGCCGAGGGCCTGCGCCTGGCCTGCGTGCTGCTGACGCCCGTCATGCCCGGCGTGGCCGAGAAAACGCTCGGCTTGCTCGGCACCGATGCCGTCACCGCCTACGCGGGCAACCTCGACTGGGACTACCGCCTCGAAGGCAAGACTCTCGGCGAAAAGACCATTCTCTTCCCCCGTCCGCAAAGCGAGTCGTAAATGGCCACTGAGTTACAGAGGACACTGAGAAAAAATAACTCTGTGCTCTCTGTGTCTCTGTGGCTAATCTTTAGATTTTATTGATAGAAGATGTGACTAGCTGACGGCATGGAGATCGTCCCATCAGAGCGTTTCCCGAATCGCGACCCGCAGGGCCTGCTGGGCTTTCTCGGGTATGTGCGTGAAGTGGCCGCGAAGAAGGGCCGCCCGCAACTGGCCAGCATTTCTCTCGCGGTCAAGCACATCGACCCGCTTGCCGTGCTGGAGTCCATCTACGAGCCGGGCGAACTGCACATGTACCTGGAGCAGCCGCAGTCGGACGAGGCCGTGGCCGGAGCCGAGGCTATCCTGAGTGCTAGCTTCACCGGGCCGGACCGCTTCGCGCAGACGCGGGACTGGCTCGCTCAGGTCTGGGACAACACGATCGCCATCGGCGATCTCGACTGCGCTCATAGTGGACCGCGTGCCTTTGCGGCTTTTACTTTCTCGGAAGAGCGAGGAAGCGACCCGTCTTCATTCGCGCCGGGTACGGTTTTTATTCCCCGCTGGCAGGTCGCTCGCCGGCAGGGGGTATCGACGGCAGTGGCGAATGTGCCGGTGACGGCCGATGCCCCGATCGAACTGCTGGCGGAAAAGGTCCTCGCCGCGCACACAAAATTCTCCGTCTTCGACTACGCCGCCATGCCTGCGGACGAGGCTGCGCCCCCTGCTGTATTCAAAAACCATGACGTGGGTGGTGAGAGGTGGTTCCCCGAGGCCGTGACGCAGGCGCTGGCAGATATTCGCAGCGGGCTCTACCGTAAGATCGTGCTTGCGCGTGCGGTCGATCTTGAGGCTGAGCGTGACTTTAACCCACTGGAGACGCTCAACGCCCTGCGTGAGAGCTACCCGGCGTGCTTCGCCTTTTCTTTTTCCGGCGGCGATGGACGCAGCCTGATCGGCGCGACCCCTGAGCGTTTGGCTCAGGCGGTGAACGGGCGCTTGATCACCGGTGCTCTGGCCGGATCTGCGCCGCGCGGTAAACGCGCTGGTGACGATGCCCGTCTGGGGGCGGAGCTACTCGCCTGCGATAAGGATTTGCGCGAGCATCGACATGTGGCTGACGCCATCGAGCGGCGCCTGCGCGCGCTCGGGCTTGATCCGGAATGCGCCGCCCAGCCGCGCCTGCTCAAGTTGCCCAATGTCCAGCATCTGCTAACGCCGATCGAGGCAGTGCTGCCGCAAAGTGTTTCGCTGCTGGATGCCGCCGGTGCACTGCACCCGACGCCCGCTGTTGGCGGCGTGCCGCGCGAGGATGCCGTCCCGCACATCGGGCGCATCGAAAACTTTGACCGCGGTCTCTATGCGGGCGCCCTGGGATGGATCGACTATCGCGGTGAGGGCGACTTTGTCGTGGCGATCCGCTCGGCGCTGGTCGAGGGGAATCGAGCCCGCCTCTATGCGGGTGTTGGTGTGGTCGAGGGGTCCGACCCGGCTCGCGAAAAGGCGGAAACAGATTTGAAACTGCGGGCCATGCTCGATACGCTCCGCTGAAAATCGCCTATTAATCTACAAATACCTGGCGTGGAAACAGAGCTTGTATTTGGCTCTGGGGAGCGCGAGCGACACGTAATGGACAAACTCTGCCTGGCAAATCTCAACGTATTTTGGGGTGGTCTCATCGCCGAGACGCTGGCCCGCCTCGGTGTGCGGCACGCGGTGATCTCGCCCGGTTCGCGCTCGGCACCGCTGACCCTGGCCTTTGCGACGAGTGCGGAGATCGAGGCCGTCCCTGTATTGGATGAGCGCTCGGCTGGGTTCTTTGCTCTCGGGTTGGTCCGCCGCACCGGTAAGCCCGTCGTACTCGTGTGCACTTCAGGTACCGCAGGCGCGAATTATTTTCCCGCAGTGATCGAGGCCCAGATGAGCGGCCTGCCGCTGATCGTGCTCACCGCCGACCGCCCTCCCGAAATGCGCGACTGTGCCTCCGGGCAGACGATCGACCAGCGTAAGCTGTTTGGCAGCTATGCGGTATGGGAGCATGAACTGGCACTGCCCGGCGTGGATCGCCTGCGCTACCTGCGCCAGACGCTGCGCCACGCCGTGCGCCGCAGCCTGACACCTCTGCCCGGCCCGGTGCACCTCAATGTCCCCTTTCGCGATCCGCTCGCTCCGGTTGAAAGCCCCGAGCCGTTCCTGCCCAAGGGCTTCAAACTCGATGAATTTTTGGCAGGCGTGTGCCCGCCACAGGTGTCCGGTACCGCTGCGCAGTTCGATGCGATCGAGCCCCACGAGCGCGGGCTGATCGTGGCCGGGTGCGCACAGGTGGAGAATCCCGCGGCCTATGCCGAGACGGTTTTCGGCATGGCGAAACAACTTGGCTGGCCTGTGCTGGCGGATGTGCTATCGCCACTGCGCGCACATGCCCCGAAGGAGGCTCCGCTGGTGACCAACTATCACGCACTCCTGCGTGACCGGGCCTGGGCCGAGCGTCAACGCCCGGACTTTGTGCTCCAGTTTGGGGACCTGCCCACGAGTAAGATTTTGCGGACCTGGCTGGCGGAGGCCGAGGCTGATACGCTCATTATCGACAGCTCGTACCGTAACCTCGACAGCGCGCATGCGCGCACGATGCACCTGCGACTGGGGGACGATGTGTACGCTGAGCCGCTGGATATGCGGCCCTCGCCGCTCTCGCGCTACACCGAGCAGTGGCTGCGGAGGGATCGCGAGTTTGCGGGTCGTATCCAAAATCAACTACGCTCATGCGAATCGTTTTTTGAGGGAAAAATTCCTTGGCTGCTTTCGCGGCGTCTACCCGAGCGTACACCGGTGCTGGTGGCGGCGAGTATGCCGGTGCGCGACGCGGAGTTGTTTTGGCTCCCGTCTGAGCGTGGGTACCGCGTGCAGGCGAATCGGGGGGCGAACGGTATCGACGGTACGCTCTCGACTGCACTTGGCCTGGCCCATGATGGCAAGCCAGCTGTCCTGCTGACGGGCGATCTGGCTTTTCTGCATGACAGTAACGGGCTGCTCTCGGCTCCGCGTCTGCGGGGCAGCCTGACCGTGATCCTCGTCAACAACGGTGGCGGGCGCATTTTTGAAAACCTCCCGATCCGCGAGTTTGATCCGCCGTTTGAGGACTACTTTGCCACCCCGCAGCAGGTGGACTTTGAGAAGCTGGCTGCCGCGCACGGCATCGAATACATCAAGCCGAAGGATTGGCCCGAGCTGGACCGGCTCGTAAGCCAGTTACCGAAGCAGGGCCTGCGCATCATCGAGGTGGTGACCGACCCCGCTGATGATGTGCCCCTGCGTAAGGAACTGCTCGGTGGTGATGCTGCTAATGTGTCTTCGCAAAAGCATGTAGCCGGTAACGCCTCCGCATCGCCCGAGTCGCGCGAACGTGTCGAACCTGAGGGCGGTAGCTCGAAAAAGAAAAGCCGCCCGCGTCGCCGCTCGCATGCTAAAGATCGCCCTGCGCCGAAAGATGCGGGACCGACGCCAGCTTCTGAACAGAATGCTCCCGAGCAACCAGAGGCGGATCGTGGTCCGGATAAAACTGAGGTAGACGTGCCGCCTGCCGAGGCTCCTGAGGCGCCGGCTGCTGATACCGCTAAGAAAAAGCCCGTGAAGAAGGCTGCTCGAAAGACGGCTGCGACGCCGAAGAAGAAAACCGCCCGTAAGGCTGCGGCCCGTAAGCAGACTGCTCGCCGCCCGCGTCGAAAGACGTCGAGTCAGGATGATGCTCCCGCAAAGCCCGACAGCAGCGCTGGAGACCAAGAAAAGTAGCAGCGTCGCGTTTTTCCGGGAGGTTCTGTCTCGGGGGTGAATAGTTCGGTGCCGCTTGGCTTGTCAAAGCGGGGCGGGGTTGTCATGGTTTGGGGTCATGAATTGGACCAAAGTCAGGGATTTTGAAGAAATCGTATACGAGAAGCTGGAGGGCGAGGGTATTGCCCGCGTGACGATCAACCGCCCGCACCGCCGCAACGCCTTTACCCCGGATACGGTGGCCGAGATGATCTGCGCCTTTACCGATGCGCGTGAAGACCCCAAGGTCGGCGTGGTCCTGCTGACTGGTGCCAATCCGCAGACCGACGGCAAGTACGCCTTCTGTGCCGGGGGCGACCAGAAAATCCGTGGCCATCAGGCAGGTGGCTACCAGGGTAAGGACGGGGTGCCGCGCCTCAACGTACTCGACCTGCAAAAGCTTATCCGCTCCATGCCAAAGGTCGTGATCGCGCTCGTGGCCGGGTACGCGATCGGCGGTGGCCACGTGCTGCACGTGGTCTGCGACCTGACTATCGCGGCCGACAACGCCGTCTTTGGGCAGACCGGCCCGAAGGTCGGGAGCTTCGACGGCGGGTTTGGGTCGAGCTATCTCGCTCGCATCGTCGGCCAGAAGAAGGCGCGCGAGATCTGGTATCTTTGCCGCCAGTACAACGCTGAGCAGGCCAAGGAAATGGGCCTCGTCAATGAGGTCGTGCCGGTGGACCGCTTACAGGAGGAGGGTGTGCAGTGGGCGCGCGAGATCATGCAGCACAGCCCGCTCTCCATCCGCTGTCTCAAGAGTGCCTTTAACGCGGATGTGGACGGCCAGCAGGGGTTGCAGGAGCTGGCCGGTAACGCGACGCTGCTGTACTACTTAACCGAGCAGGGTGACGAGGGCCGCCGCGCCTACGTCGAAAAGCGTAAGCCTGACTTCAGCCAGTTCCCCTGGCTGCCTTGATCGGGGGGAGGGAAGGAGGCGGGGCTGCGCGCACCGCACCCACGGCAGGCAGAGCCTGCACTTTCGATGCTGCGCATCGTGTCAGCGTTTAATGAAAGCAGCATTGCTGTTTCATTAAACGCTGAGCAGGGCATCAAAACTGAGTGGTGGACCTGTGATGCTATCACATTACTTTGCCCCTGCTAAGGGATAGGCGAGAGGCAGGCCAACGAGATTGATCAATCCGTTACTGGGGGCAGCGAACGCAGTCCTGCTAGATCCCGCTGCCCTTGGAGTAAATCTCGGGCTGGACGTAGACGGATGCCATGTTGGCGCGGTTGGCGGACTCGATGCCCAGGAGGCTGTCCTCGAAGACGACACAGCTCTCCGGCGGGACGCCCATGCGCTCGGCGGCGAGCAGGAAGCAGTCCGGGGCAGGCTTACTGTGGGTGTAGTCCTCGCGGGTGATGATGACCGGGAACAGCTCGTGCACGCCGGCCTGCTGGAGGGTCTCGTGGACATGGCGGTAGGTGCCGCCGCTGGAGACGGAAATCTTCTTACCCTCGGCCGCATACTGCCGGGCGATCTCGATCACCTCGACGATGGGGGTGATCTTGTGGTGCAAGTGGTCGAGCATCTCCATCTGGGTCTTGACCGTAGCATGAGGATCGAGCGTGTCTCCGAAGCGTTCGTTGAGCTGCACGACGGAGTCTTCCAGCCCGGTTCCGGCCATGGAGTAGAACAGCTCCCAGGTAAAGTCGAACTTGGCGTGGTGGGCCTTGAAGGCCTCGACCCAGGCCTGGTAGTGCACGGGCATACTGTCGGCCAGCGTGCCGTCGCAATCAAAGATGGCACCCTGGAAATCACCTGCTGGAATTTTTAACATCGCGCACCTTTCTAGGGACTGCTCAGAGGGGAGACGAGTGCAATCTTGGAGGGCGACAGGTTCCGGCGAGGGGGACAGGGCCGCACAGAGCAACCCACGCAGAGACGACTTTCGGTTGCAGCTGAACGAGTTTAGTTGCCAGGCTTAACCGTGGAATTGACGCGAGGCCTGTGGCAGCAAACAATATCGCGCGATGTCCAAGCGGTCGCGCAGGTTATCCTGCAGGACAGTTTGGCTACCAACACCTCGCTTAACCCCGTCCCATTTGTATGATGATGCACTTGCTTACCCCGCGTGCGTACGCGTCCGCCCTCGCTCTGTTGGCCCTGCCTCTGGCGCTTCAGGCCCAGAGCGCCAACGCCGGCTTTGAGAAGATCGACCCCGAAGGTCAGTACGCCGAGCTGAAGATCATCCAGGAGGATGGCTCGGTGTATCGCACGCCGGTGGAGGATTGGGAGGGAGCACGCCAGCGAGTTGCCAATGACCCGGAGTGGGCCACATGGCTCGCCAAGCAAAAGAAGATGGTGGATGAGTGGATGGAGCGCCATGAGGACCGCACGGAGTGGGTCTGCGGCGTGTGGAGCCGCTTCGTCAGCCCGGTGGACGGTTCGTTTCTGGTCTGGACCGATGAAGTGCCCGGCGAGGAGACAGACTTTCTCATGAGTCGGAACGGTGACCGCGTCGAGGTGACTGAGACGATCAAGCAAAGCTGGGTCTATGGATTCCGGGCACGTCACTTTAAGCGCATGGTGACCGCCGCGCGCCTGTACCGGCTGACCGGCGAGCAGAAATACGCTGACTGGGCCGCTGAGCAGCTCGATTTTTACGCAGAAAACGAAGACGCCTTTCCGGTGCGTGATACGCGCTCGCGGATCGGCGGGGCCAGCCTGACGGATGCCAACTACCTGACCGATATGACGGAAACGGCGCGCCTGCTTTTCAATGATGTGAGCGAGGAGCGGCGTCAGTACTGGTTCGATCATTTGTTTAAGCCCGAGGTGGATCTGCTCAATATGTCCATGCAGCAGACCCACAATATCGCGGTGTGGCAGCGCTCCTCTCAGGCACAGGTTGCCCTGCTGTATGACTCTCCGGATATCTGGGCCCGGGTCATCGACGGGCCGCACGGCCTGCGTGAGCAGATCCGCGAGGGGGTGACCTCTGACTATCTGTGGTACGAGCAGTCGATGGGCTACAACGGCTATGTCGTGCGGGCCTCGCAGCAGCTGTTTCTCTTCGCGGGTCTGGTTGGTAAAAAGGACCAGCTCAAGGAAGAGGCCGCTATCCTGCAAAACCTGATGCTTTCGCCCCTGTTTATCCGCTTCCCGAATGATAACCTGCCCAATCCGGCGGACATCTACGGGATCGCCAAGGTCCAGACCCAGGTGTTGGCTGACAATGCCCGCACGTTCCCGACGGTCCTGGGCGTGCAGAAAGCTGCGCAGGCTCGCAACTGGAACACCCTGCTGGACCCGATCGAGGTACCCGAGGATGACGGGCACCCCGTCTACCCCCAAGTGGTTTCACGTAATATGGAGTCGACGTGCTTCGCCCTGCTCAAGGACAACAACTGGCAGCTCTTTTTCCACTATGGGCAGCTCACGAGGTCTCACTCGCAGGCTGAAGCGCTGAACTGGTCCGCGTACTATAAGGGGGAAGTCGTCTCGCAGGACGTGGGCACCACCGGCTACGGCTCGGCTCAGCACAAGCAGTACTACTCGAAGGGGCTGGCCCATAATGTGCCGCTCATCAACGGCGAAGGCCAGGAGCACTGGCAGCCGGGCGAGCTGCTATCCTTTGATGCGGAGGGACCCGAGCTCAGTGTGAGCGCCACACAGCCGGAGTATCGCTCGAATGCCTCTGCCACCCGAACGCTGACGCTGGTCGATGATGAGCTGATTGAGGAGACCACGGTCGAGCTCAACGACGGGAGCGCTCCCGCGCTGCTGGGACTGAGTATGAACCTCTACGGCCAGCCCGAGCTCGGCGACGCATTTACACCGGTTGACGATTTTGCCAAGGGCCGTCCGGAAGCCTTCCGCTACTGGAAGGATGTGCGTGCAGCGTCCTTTACGGATGAGGCTGTGTTTGACGTCGTCCTGGAGGGCGGGCAGGTGATGCAGCTGACCGTTGAAACCGAGGGGCCCTTTACGCTCTATCAGGGGTCCGCCCCTGAGCGTCTACCTGCGCGGCGCGCTGGCTTCTATCTGGAGAAGGACGACAAGGCGACCTCAGCCAGCTTTACGGTGACGCTGACCCCTATCATAAAGCCCTGAGGAGGGCTCCATCATAGAGGGGGATTCGCAAATGTGCTCTCCTGAGCGGATAGCGCTTAGGATTCCTGCTCCGTCGTCTCGCTCTTTTTCGCAGCCTTCTTGGCCGCCTTCTTCGCGGGGCGGGGCGGGAACTCGAAGCCGATCTTGCCGCCATCCTTGAGGGTGAGGAATGCGTCGAAGAGGCGCTTGGTGCGGTTCGAGCGGAAGCCCTTGATCAGGTCGGTTTTCTTCTCGGTCAGGAGCTTTTTGATCTGCTCGGGCGGGAGTGCCTTACCGAGCATATTTCGGCTCATGCGGAAGGCTGCGCGGCCCTTGGCGTCCTTGCCCTCGGAGATGTAGGCGTTGGGCGTCTCGTGCACGGGGCTGCCGTCCACCGGCGAGATGCCGATGACCGGGAACTGCGAGAGGTCGATGTCCTCGTCGCCGCCGTTACCGCTGTCGCCGAAGTCCAGCTCCACGCGCAGGGAGCCGTTGTCCTTCTCGGAGAGCTTGAGCACGGCGGAGAAGGCCTTGCCCATGCGGGACTTGAAGCCATCGAGCGGCCCGATCTCGCGTTTTTCGAGCAGGGTCTCGACCTCGTCCGGGACGAGCTTGCGGTTGCCGATGACTTTGTTGACGGAAATTTTCGGAATAGCGCGGCCCTTGATGTCCAGCGACTCTTGAGAGAACCACGCACGGTGATCCTCCATCAGCGGTGTGCCATCGAGCGGTGAGCGCAGGTGAGTCTCCTTGGCCGGGGGTGGGGCGTTGAGGTTGCTGATCATCTCCTCGGTCATGGAGACGATGCCCTTCATGAACTGCTCACGGGAGAGTTCACCCTCTTCCATCTGGCGGAGCTTGTGCTCCCACTCGCCGGTCAGCTCGGGGCGGGTGAGGGCGTCGATCTTAAAGGTACGCAGGAACTTTACGAGGTCCTCGGCCTTTTGGGTCGGGGCCAGCTCGCGGCCTTCGCGCTCGATGTAGCGCTCTTTGACCAGGTGGTCGATGGTGGCAGCACGGGTAGCCGGGGTGCCCAGGCCGCGCTCCTTCATGGCATCGCGCAGTTCCTCGTCCTCGACGAATTTCCCGGCGCCTTCCATGGCGGCGAGCAGGGTGGCCTCGGTGTAGCGCGGTGGCGGGCGGGTCTGATCCTCTTCGAGGCGGGCCTCGGTCAGCGCGGACTTTGCAGGTGAACCATCTTCGGGGGAAAGCGGGGGGAGGGTGTCCTCGCCGTTGCCGCCCTTACCGTAGACTTCGAGCCAGCCGGGGAAGGCGAGCACCTTGCCCTCGGTCTTAAAGGTATGGCCACCGAGCTCGCTCATGCGGGTGGTGACGTCGTACTCGGCCGAGGGGAAGAACACAGCCATGAAGCGGCGGGTGATCATGTCGTAGATCTTCTGCTCGCGCTCCTGGAGTTTCTTCGAACTGGTGTTGGTCGGGATGATGGCGAAGTGATCGCTGACCTGCTTATTATTAAAGATGCGCTTGTTGCCGGTGTAGACCCAATCGTTGTTGAGGACCTTCTCGGCGTGGACGGCGTAGGGCTCCGGGAGGCTGGAGAGGGTGCCGCGGACGGTATTGCCGTAGTCCTCGGGCAGGGCCCGCGAGTCCGTACGCGGGTAGGTGATCATCTTGTGCTTCTCGTAGAGGGCCTGAGCGATGTTCAGGGTCATCCCGGCCGGGAAGCCGTAGCGGTTGTTAGCCTCGCGCTGGAGGGTGGTCAGGTCGTAAAGCCGGGGGGAAGCCTGCTTGCTGCGCTTCTTTTCCTCAGTGACGACTGCGGTGGCGGCTGCGCGGACGTCGGAAAGGACGCGCTCGGCCTCTTCCTTTTCCCAGAGGCGGTCGGCACGGTCGTGCTCGTCATCCCCCTTCTTGAAGTCGGGCTTCTGGTAAACACCGGGATAATCGCCAGCGTGGACGTGGAAGTCCGCCAGGATGCGCCAGTAGGTGCGGGGCTTGAAGCCGCGGATCTCACACTCACGCTCGTAGACGAGGGTGAGGGTGGGGGTCTGGACGCGGCCCACAGTGGCAGCAGTACCGCCACGGCGACCGAACTGCACGGTGGCGCCACGGGTGCCATTGATGCCGATCAGCCAGTCGGCCTCGGAGCGGGAGCGTGCGGCATCCTGCAGGGGCTGCATCTCCTCAGAGGAGCGCAGATTGGAGAAAGCATTGCGGATGGCGTCCGGGGTCATGGAGGACATCCAGAGGCGGCGGGACTCCTTCTTGTAGCCCTTGGCCAGATCCATGATATAAGTAAAGATCAGCTCACCCTCGCGCCCGGCGTCACAGGCGTTGATGATCATGCCCACGTCGTCGCGGGCGATGTGCTTCTTAAGCTCCTGAAATTTCTTCTTGGTCTTGTCGATGGGGCGGAGCTTAAAGGTCTTGGGGACGATGGGCAGGGTCTTCAGCGTCCAGCGCTTGTAGTCGGCGCTGATGTCCTCAGGCATGATGAGCTCGACCAGGTGGCCGACCGCCGAGTCGATAATGTACTCGTCGTTTTCGTAGTGGTCGCCTTTACGGGGGATGCGGCCAAGAACGCGCGCCAAGTCTCCGGCGACGCTGGGTTTCTCCGCTATGACAAGGGTTTTCATGAGGACAGTGCTGGCTGAAAGTCAGGGAGGGAAGCGGTAAGGCAGGGGCTATGGCAAGCAATAAATAAAAAGCCCAATCCCGGTGACAGGATTGGGCCGAAAGGAAAATCCGGGTGAATCCGCCGAATTACTTGGCCGCGAACTGGGGGACGAGGTCGTCCAGGGCAGCAAGAAGCTCGGCCATGGTCTCGTCGGTTTCGTCGCCCATATTCGAGATGCGGAAGGCCTTGCCCTTGAGCTTGCCGTAGCCGCCGTCGATAACGCAGTTGTACTTTGTCTTGAGGGCGTCGTTGAGCTTGGGCAGGTCGATTTCGCGCAGGTTCTTGATGCAGTTCAGCGTGACCGAGCCAAATTCCGGTGCGGGCAGCAGCTCCATTCCGTTTTTGGCGATCCAGGCGCGGACGGTCTCATTGAGGCGCTTGTGGCGGGCGTAGCGGTTTTCCAGCCCTTCCTCGAAGATGTCTTCGAGCTTGCTCTTGAGCGCGTAGATGAGCGGGATGACCGGGGTGCTCGGGGTCATGCCCTTTTCGTAGTTCTTCTGGAACTCGATGAAATCGAAGTAGTAACCGCGGCCTTCAATGCTGGCGGCGCGGTCGAGGGTCTTCTGGGACACGGAAAGCAGGGCCATGCCGGGAGGGATGGCGAGGGCCTTCTGGGTGCCGGTCAGCATGACGTCGAGGCCGAGGGCGTCCTTGTCGATCTTCATGGCCGAGAAGGAGCTGACGGTGTCCACGATCGAAACCACGTCCGGGAAGTCCTTCAGGACCTCGGCAAGGGCCTCGATGGGGTTCATCGTGCCGGTGGAGGTCTCGTTGTGGATGATGGTGATGGCGTCGTACTCGCCCGTGGCCAGTTCCTTGCGGACGTCCTCGGGGTTGATCGGGGTGCCCCACTCGTACTTGAGCTCCTTGGCGGGGATACCGCAGCGGCAGGAGACGTCGTACCACTTGTCCGAGAAAGCGCCCGTGCAGCAGTTGAGCACCTTCTTTTTGACCACATTGCGCAGGGAGCCTTCCATCACGCCCCAGGCACTGCTGGTACTGATGTAGACCGGGTCCTGCGTATAAAAGAGCTGCTGGAGCCCGGGTTGAATAGATTGGAACAGTGCGACGAAGTCCTTGCTACGGTGCCCGACGACGGGAGTCGCCATGGCGCGATAGGTTTTCTCCGACACCTGGACCGGACCGGGAATGTAGAGTTTATAGCTCATGGAAAAGTTGAATAGCGAATCAGAAACCGGCGAATCGTCAACAGAGTTTGCATCCGCAAAAAAGTTAATATCCCCGGTTACGGGCCTCATAACCGGCAGTTGGTATGGTTTTTCGGCCTAATACCCCGTCCTGACAGGCTCGGGCAAAGGCCGGAAAGGTCTACTCCCAGCGGCGAATATCCGACCTGGCGGGACGGTAACGGCTCAGGAGGCTGCGCTCAGGGCCGCCACGCGGAAGGGCTCGCCGCTGTCCCCCTCGGGGCTGCGCTCCTTGAGGATGGTGCGGTTGTGGTCGGCCATCACGATGACGCGGGGCTTCCAGCTCTTGGCTTCTTCGTAGGAGATCTGCGCGAAGTTCATGATCACCAGCAGGTCACCGACTTTGCCCTTGTGGGCGGCCGCACCGTTCAGCGCGAAAGTGCCGGAGCCCTCGGGGGCCTCGATGGCATAGGTTTCCAGACGTTCACCGTTGGTGATGTTGCCGACCAGGATTTTTTCAAAGGGCAGCAGGCCGATGCGCTTCATGAGGGCACCGTCGATAGCGAGGCTGCCTTCATAGTCCGCAACGGCTTCGGTGACTTCCGCACGCAGGATTTTACTTTTGAGTATTTCTACGGTCATGACCGGGATGGATTCAAACACTCCAACAAAGCAGATATTCGGCCAAAGTCAATGAATCACTCAGGCCGGGCCTGTATTGATCGGCTTTTACAGCCGTTCGTGGTTAGGCATCGCCCTTGATCTGCTGGGTGGAGGATTTTTAGGCAGGGCAGCTTAGCGGGCGCTTTGCTGCTCGGCGCTTTTGAGCATTTCGGCAATCCCCAGGGGCAGCTCAGAGAGGACCTTGAGGGCGTCCGGGCCCTCGGCATTGACCAGTGCGACGAAGCCCGTGCGGTAGCCGGGGAAAATGGCCATGGCCATGCTGTGCCGGTCGTAGCTGCCCATCGTGCCGATGATCTCGACATTCCGGTAGTAGCGGCGTGACCAGCCCATCCCGTAGTTGCGGCTGTCCGCGGTGCGGGCGGGCTGCCAGCGCTCGCGGATACTGACCGGATCGGCGATGCGTTGCCCGTCCGGGCCTACGCCCATGTTTAGCTCGGTGATGAGCCAACGGGTCATGTCGTAGAGGCTGGATTTGAGCCCGATGGCGGGGGTAAAGGCGTTCTGCTCGGGCTGCCAGAATTCAGTGGGGTCATAGCGGCCGCGGTCGGTGTAGGTATGGGCGCTGGCCATCTGGCCGGAGGCCTGAGCGGTGGCGAGGGAAAAGGTCGAGTCCGCCATGCCCAGCGGGGTAAAGATCCTCTCCTGCACGGTATCGACGTAATCGTCGTAAAACTCGCCTTCCTTGCCGTCTGCGCGGGGCAGAAGATAGCCCCCGGCGGCGACGCTGACCTGGCTGACGTTAAAGCGTTCACCGGGCTCGGCAATGACGGGAGCCTGTGCAATGAGGGCGAGCACATCCTCAGGGCGCGCCCAGGCGGGATCGAGGATGTCGTCCGTGTAGTCAGGGATGCCGGCCGTCATGGTCAACAGGTTGCGGATCGTGACCTTATCGGAGAGGGACTGCGCGCTCAGGCGGAAGCGCGGCCAGAGCTTCTGGGCGGGCTTGTCGTAGGTAAAGGAGCCGTCCTCAAGGGTCGCAGCGAGCAGGGAGGTGAGCGCCTGGGTGGCGGGACCGGCGTTGAACCGCGTGTGCTCGGTCAGCTTTTCGCCGGTTTTGACATTGGCGTAGCCGAGGGTCTGCTGGAGGACGATTTCGCCGTCCTGCACGACGGCAAAGGCCATGCCCGGTAGCCCGTAGTCCTGGCTGAGCCCGGCGATATACTCGCCGAAGCGCTCCAGCGTCTCGGGCGGGATGGTCGGTAGGGTGGCTCCGGGGTCCAGGGTGTGAACGGCCGCCATGTCGCTGACGTCCATCTCGGCGTTGACCTCGCTCTCGCCAGGCTGCAGCGGGATGACCAGCCCGCCATTGCGGAACTCCGCCTGTGCTGCGGCATCATGCACGCACAGGGTAAATAGGATGACGGGTACAAGCCCGCGGCAAAGTCGCCACCAGCGCATGGTTGTTATATGTGCGCGTTGTGCCCCCGGCGACAAGGGAAAAGCAGTGCTATCTCCGTTTCCTGCTGCCGGAAATAGCTCACTCAAAGACGAACAGCGTGCCGCCGAGGCGGCTGATGACCTGCTTGACCTCTTCGGAGTCGTTAACGCTCTCGCGGCGGCTGACGACAGCCTCGCGTCCGTTGCGGATGTACAGGTCCATCATGGCCTCGTAGAGGTCGCGCACATCCTTGGAGCTGCCCAGACGGTACTCGATGGTCTTGGCGTGGGTGGAGGTCGGGTAATCCTTGATCACGAGCCCACCCTCGGTCGGGGCAATCGTTTCGTTCCCGCGCTGGCGGAGCTTTTGCACGGCGGGCGGGACGCCTGTTTGATTCGTAACGGCGGCGGGGGTCTGCTCGGGGAGCTTGTCTTTCAGGCTCTCCGGGTCAAAGGGCTCGGTCGCGTAAACGCGAAACTGCGAGGTCACGCCACCAATGTCCACCACGAGCTCGGTCACCAGATAGGGGCCGGTCTGGTACTGCTGGAGCGAAAGGGCATAAACCATGTCCGCCCGCCCGTAAAAGGATAGCTCGCCGGGCATTTCTACGCCGAAGATTGCCGGGTTGTTGATTTCCCCGTAGCGGATCACGAGATTCGCATGGGCCGCAGGCAGGGCCGCTAAAACAAAAAGGGCTGGCAGAAAAAAGCGACGGATGGGGGCGAAAAGCTTCATAACACGGGAATGAAGCCGCAGCCTAGCGCAGTTACCGCCGGGGGGAAAGTCTGGAATGCTCAGGCTTACTGAGTTTTGTTGTGCTTCCAGAAAAGCGCCGCCGCCTCAGTACGGCGGGTGACGCCGAGCTTGCCCATCATGTGTGAGCTGTAGTTCTTCACCGTTTTCTCGCTCAGGCTCATGCGGCTGGCGATTTCACGGTTGGTCATGCCGTCTGCCATGAAGGTGAGGACGCGTGACTCCTGTTGGGACAGGACGTTTAGGGGGCTGGAGCCTGGCTGGGTATGGTTAAAGGCGCTCAGGAGAATGTCACTGTCGACGTAGCATTCGCCACGGGAGGTGCGCCGCACGGTATCGATGATCGTTTCCGTGCTGGCTGTTTTGGGGATCAGGCCGTGAATGCCGCTGGATATCGCCTCGTGAACCAATTGTGAGTCCGGCTGCGGATTCAGGCACACCAGCGCACAACCGGGCAGATTGTTTTTGAGCCAGGAAAGGAGCTCGATGGCCTGTCCATCCGGGAGAAACATGTCTGCCACGACCACATCGGGTCGCTGACTCGGGAGAGATGCGTAAGCTTCTTTGAGGGTCGAGACAGAGCCAACAACGCTCAGCCCCTCGGTGGTACCGAGGAGATGCTCCAGGCCGTGACGTACGATTTCATGCCCATCAATGACAGTAATACGTACGATTCGGCGTTCTGGGTTGGAAGTCATGTTCACACTCTTTTTGCGATGATACTCCTGTAAAGGCAGGAAACGTCTCCCGAGGGACGGACGCTCTAGTGTTACGGGGGGCGTAAGAACTCAATTAAACGATCTCTTTGCCTAATAGTATCGATCAAGTACTCGGTGACTTTAGCAAAAATTTTATGTCTAGGATGCGTCCCAATTGGGTTACGGGCCATTCCCTTCGCCCCGTATGGAAGGCCAGCGCTGGAACTGTGGTTAAGTGACGAAAAAGCACGCACCCGTTAGGATGCGTGCTTGAAAAAGAGTGACTGTAGCTGCTTCTAGTCTTCCAGGACAATCATCTGGTGGCACAACAGGCGGGGCAGGGTGAGCTTGAGCACACCGCCGTCCTGCTGGAAGGCCAGAGCTTTGCCCTCGGGCTGGAGGGTGACGGCCGAGACCTTTTTATCCACCTTGAGCTCGACGCCGATGTTGTCCACCGGGGTCAGGTCCTCGATCACCTCGTAGGACATCTGGCGGCCCGCCACGTTACCCCCGTGGAGCTCGGTCGCGCCACCGCGGTTGATGGTGTTGGCGTAGAGCAGATGCAGCACGGAGCGGTTCTCCAGGTCCTGCCGGGTGTAGGTCACGCGCCCGGTGGAGGGGAGGCCGCTCAGGCTGAGCGTTTCGTCCTCACCGAGCAGGCGGCGGATCGCCTTACCGATGATCTGGCGCAGGGCGACCTGCCCGAAGCCCCGGTAGATCGAGAAGACCGGGTGGGCGAGGTAGAGGATGTTGCCCTTGTGCACGCCGCAGGCGTAGCCGGAGGAGTCGGGACGGGCGGGGGCGTGCTGGTGGCTGCAGAAGTGATCCCAGGTGCGGTTGAAGTACGGGTCGTAAACGTCGCCCAGCGATTCGCCGTCGGTGACCTTCAGGCGGCGGCTGGGGCGGTACATGACCATGGGGTTCGAGACGAATTCGGCCCGCAGTTCTTCGGTGGGGACGATGTAGTCCGGCAGGAACTCGGAGGTCTCGCCGACTTCGCCGCCGATGTCGAAGAGCATGCCCCGCTCGGGGTCGATGCCGCTGTCGCCGGAGAGGAGAAGCTTACCGCCGGCTTTGAGGAAGCCCTGGAGGCGGGCTTCGAGCCCCTCGTCCACGGTAACATCGTCGGGCAGGACGAGCATCTTGTACGCGGTAAAGTCCGTCTGCGTGTCGATCACGTCAAAGAGGATGTGTTCCTCGAGCAGGACGCGGGCTGCGCCGGTGTCCGAGGAGGTGTCACGATCGCCCGTGCCTTTGAAGGCGTCCTCAGCGTGGGTGGAGATGCTGCTGAGCAGGGCCACGTCGGCGACGTTGGCTGCGCCCTGCACGTAGGCTTCCTTGCGGGCTACGTCGCGGTAGGCCTCACCGATGATGCCGTAGGTGCTGGCGTCAAGCTGACCGGTGGGGTGGAGCTGGTCGCCGATGCTGCACTTGGAGCCGTAGGCGAGCATGGCGCAGCACTCGTAGCGCAGGGCATTGGGGGCCTTGTAGCCGCCGAATTCGCCCCAGGTGGAGTGGAACTTGCCGGTCATGCCGAGGAAGTCCAGGTCCAGTGTCTTGGCGTACTTGGCCGAGAGCGGGAAGTGGTCGTAGCCCCAGCCGCCGGTGGGCAGGCTCTCCAACTCCAGATGGCTGAAATACGGGAAGATCTCGCGGTAGCCGGGGATGATGTGGCCGCTGTTGTGGAAGATGCGCATCTTCGGGTCGATGCTGCGAACGGCGTCGGTCACGCGCTGGTAGTACTTATAGAGGGCGTCGACCTTGCTCTGGAGGCGGTCCTCTTTCTTCATCGGGTCGAGACCCTTTTCCTTCATGTGGGCGAGGCCCCACTGGGAGCAGTCCTCGTACTGGGTGATGATGTCCAGGAAGATGCCGTCGGCCTCGGGGAAAAGTTTCACCACTTCCTGCACCTGCTCGCACAGGTAGTCGAGGTAGGGTGAGTGGAAGCTCATGGACTTGAAGCCCGGATCGAGCGGGGACTTTGTCCAGCCGCCGTAGTTACCCTCGGGGGTGATGATGCGCCACTCGGGATGTTCCTCGGCCATGACGTTGTGGACACCGGCGGTCAGGTAGATGGGGACGTTGACGTCGATCTCCTTGCAGGCGTCGTACTGAGCGCGCAGCAGGTCGAACTTCAGGCCGGGGTGCTTTTGGCCGATCTTGGTGTCGTAGTAGCTCCAGCCGTGGTGGCAGGTGGCAAAGGTCGTGATGCTGTCCACGGCGGCTTCCTTGAGCATGGCCTGGTAGGCCTGCTGGTCGAAGCTCGAGCCGATCTGGTCAATCGCGCCGGAGGTGTGGAAGTCTAGGTGGATCTGTCGAAAACGAAGGGGGTCTGTCATGGGGGCAAAGCTTGCTCGCTTTCGCCCATTGGCTAAAGGATAAATGCTTGTCGAGATAGAGTCTGTGGTGGTATATTTTCACCATGAAAGTCCTGTCTGAATGGTGGCGATGCCTTAATGATCCTCCCGAGGTCGTGCAGCTGGCATACTCTGTCCACGGTCAGCATGTGGAGCGGGAAAGCTTTCTGCTGCGGGAGAGCTGGGCGCTTCACTTTTACCGCTACGAGGGTGAGCTGCATGTGGCAGGCGAGGTTTTTCCACTCCAGCCCGGTTCGGTGTCGCTGGTTCCTGCCGGGATCCCGGTGACCTATGTCTACCGGGGGCGTTCCGAGCATTTGTACGCACACTTTCGCCTGCCCGCGACGGGACAGCAGCTGCCTGAGCGGGGGTTCTTTTTCCCGCCTGAGCGCCGACTGGATGCCCTGCGGGAGCGGTTTGGACAGGTCGTGGGCTACCGAGTGCAGGAGCCCGCCCGCACAAACGCGCGGCTCTGGGATGTGCTCTTTGGCTTGGCGACGGTGGCGCGTTTTCCGGGGGAGCGGACGGCGCATATGCGCCTCATCGATCAGGCTGCCCGCATCTGCCAGCAGGAGATGGCGGACTGCCCGACAGTGGCCCAGCTGGCCGGGCGCTGCCAGGTCTCGCACAACCAGTTTATCCGCATCCTCAAGCGCCACACCGGGCTCACGCCGCAGGCATGGCTGCGCAAGCAGCGCACGGATCGTGCGCGTGAACTCCTGATGCACTCAGACGTACCGGTGAAGGTCGTCGCCTGCGAGGTCGGCCTGCCGGACCTCCAGCACTTTAACAAGGTGATCCGCCGGGTCTTCGGCTGCTCCCCGCGTCAGCTCCGCGAAAAAGGGAACTGAGGCGAAGAGCGTACCGAAGCCTTTGGCCACTGCATGCGGCGAAAGTCCGGGCTGGATCTTTAAACCTTGGCGGGTCGGGATTCCAGGGCGCCTGCCTTGTCCAGGCGGGCAATTTGCTTGGCGTAGCGGCGGCGGATTTCATCCGCGCCGTCCTGGCGGCCGGTAGCTTCGAGGTGCTCCAGATAGGCTTTGAGTCCCTTGAGCTTGGGCTGGCCGGGCAGGTCATCGTCGCAGATGCGGGCGTGGAAGGGGCCGCCCTCGCGGACGACGGTCCAGAGCGGATCGACAACATCGTTCCCTTCAAAGGCCATGGCCTGCATCTGCGCATCATGCCAACGGGAGAGGCGCCACTGGCCTTCGCGGCAAAGCTCGGGATGCTGCTCGGCAAGGTTGTTCTGCTCGTGCGGGTCGGCTTCGAGATCGTAGAGCATTTCCTGCGGGAAGAGGTGGAAGCCGTCGTGATAAGTACGCATGTAGAGCCACTTGTCCCAGCGGATGGAGCGTTGGCAGACGTGGCAGCACTGGCTGATGGTGACCTCATCGCGGCCGACGTTGACGTTGTCGGTCAGGGCGCTGGCGTAGGATTCGCCGTCCCACAGGGGCTGCTTTTCACCGCCGAGCAGGTCCATCAGGGTGGGGGCCAGGTCGAGGTTGTAGTGCAGCTTGGAGTTGCGAACGCCCTGCGGACCGTCAGGCCATTTGATGATAAGCGGGATACGGCAGGTGGCGGCGTCGGCGGTGCCGTGCTCTCCGTAGATGCCAAGCTCGCCGAGGTTCTCGCCGTGGTCGGCAGAAATAATGATCACGGTGTCGTCGTAAACACCGGCTGCCTTGAGCTGGGCAATGATGGATGCGACCTGGTCGTCCACGTACTTCACGCCGGTGTCGTAGCCGTCGACCATGCGGCGCAGGGAGTCCTTGTCGGTGATTTTACCGGGGTGGCGCGGGTACTCGGGTGACTCGTTGTCGTTGTACATGCCGATCTCGCCCATGGTGTGCGGGCCGGTCATCTTGCGGTGGCGTGCGATGACCTCGTCATCGCTGAGCCAGGCCGGGAGCGGGTCGTCCTTGAAGGGGTCGCCGTAGTCCTCCGGGGCACGATAGGGGGTGTGCGGGTCCCAGTAGTTGATGTGCAGGAACCAGTCATCCTTGCCGGCGTTATCGGCCAGCCATTTGTCGACAACGGGTTTGACGACCTCGGCGGACTCCATGCCGCCGTCTCCGGTGTTGTGGATCTCGTTAAAGCCCGCGTAGAAGTGCCAGGCAGCGTGGCGCTGGCCAAAGGGGCTGATCATGGCGGTGTGGTAGCCGAGCTTCTGAAGCTGGCGGCCGAGGCCCTGATCATCGAAGCTGTCGCGGAAGTTGCGACCGGGGCCCTGGATCTTGGGCTGGGCAGCGGTGCCACCGTGGCCGACGACGCCGGTCTGGATGCCGAAGCGGCCCGAGTAAAAGGCGGTGCGGGAGGGCAGGCAAGGGGCGTCGGGGGTGTAGACCTGGTCAAAGACGATGCCTTCGCGGGCGAGTTGGTCGATGGCGGGGCTGGTGGCGCGGTGGTAGCCGTAGCAGCCCAGATGATCGGGGCGCTGGCTGTCGATGTCGATGTACAGAATGCGCATGGTGGTTAATGCAGGAGGTTGTTGAGTTGTTCCAGATAGGAGTCAGCGCCGGGGCGCTCGGTAAAGTGGTAGGCCTCGGCCAGTGACAGGACGCCGAGAAAGTCCCCGCTCTCGGGGTCGTGGACGGCCACGGCAAAGCGCCGCACGCCGTTGTCATTGTAGGGCAGGTCGGCGGCGGTGTTCTCACGGCGAGCCGCTTCGATCAGCGCCGTAACCTTCTTCAGGGAGAGAACTTCGCTTTCGCCGTTTTTGACAAAGAGCTGCATGGAGCCGGGCTCGGGTGCTTTTTGATAAAAGGCGTAGCCGAGCCGGGCAACGGCCTCGATCTGCTCGCCCCAGTGTCGGATGAAGCCGGGGCGCGCCTTCACGCAAAGTTCGCTCTCCGGGTTTTTCTGCAAGATGAGACGCATGCCCTCGGCGTCAGGCTCGTACCACTCGATGGTGCACCCAGTGGATGCGCAGAGCTCAGCCATGCGGGGCTCGAGGCGATGGCGCAGGAGCGTCCGGGCATCGGCAGCAGGCTGCAGGCTCCACAGGGGCTCGTAGGTTTTCTGGGCGGTCTTGCGTATCATACCGACCGTTTCCAATGCGCCGAGCAGCCGAAAGACCGAGGCCTTGGGCAGCTTCAGGCTGCTGGCCAGAGCTTCCAGAGACTGCGGGGCAGACTGAGCCAGCGCGGCCAGGATGCCCAGGCCGCGATTGAGGGCCGGTGCCGCCGTCTCGGCTTCACAGAAACTGAGGGGAGTGATTGGTTTCATATTTAGAATATATATTAAATATGAATTATTGCCCCCGCGCAAGCCTGTTCTCGGGGCTTTTGAACGTGTACCAATTTTCAGCAATGGATTTAACTTGGAGCACTCGGGCTGCTGCGCATGCTTTTACCGATAAGAGCGCCTGATCGTGGTACATGGTACGCGGTGCGGGCGAAAGCACCCCTTACTTTTAAACTGAGATGAAGAACGAACTGAACGGATTGACGGTCGATCGCGTGGAGATCGCAAACGGCGGCATCGAGCTGCGCCTGTGCCCGGCACAGATGGCTGACCAGCGGGTCGAGCGCAGAAAGGAAATTCCTGACCAGCCCGAGTACCGCAAGTTCAAGCCCATGACGCACTCGCCGGACAGCATGGTGCACATCAAGCTGGCCGAAGATCCGATGACGATTCCCTTCTCCTCGGGCTCGACCATGCAGGACAGCCGCACCGAGAAGGAGCTGCGCCCGGTCGAGGAAGCTTTGCCCGAGGGCAGCGTGCCCGGTACGCTGATGACGACGCTGGTTAATGCCGAGCACGGTCTGAAGGTCCGGCAGTTTTTGGAGCCGACCGCCGTCGAGGGAACATTGCGCTCATGGACGACGGTCACAAACGAAGGTGCCGAGCCGGTCACGCTGGAAAACTTGAGCAGCTTTGTCCTATCTGGTATGACTCCCTTCGCCGCCGACGATGGCTCGGGCCGTCTGAAGGTGCACCGTTTCCGGACCTGGTGGAGTAACGAGGGGCGCCACGAGTGCCGCTCGATTGAGGAGCTGCAGCTCATCCGCAGCTGGCAGGGCTTTAACCCCTGCTCGGAGCGCTTTGGCCAAATCGGGACCATGCCCGTGCGGCAGTTTTTCCCCTTTGTCGCGATCGAAGACACCGAGGCGGGCGTATTCTGGGGCGCGCAGCTGGCCTGGGCAGGCTCCTGGCAGATGGAGGTCACCCGCCGCGCCGACTCGCTTTCGATTTCCGGTGGTCTGGCTGATTTTGAGTTCGGGCACTGGCGCAAGGTTCTCCAGCCCGGCGAGTCGCTGACCACGCCGGTGGCGCACCTGGCCTGCGTGAAGGGGACGCTCGAAGACCTGACGCACAAGCTTGTCGCCGTTCAGGAAAGTCGCCTGACAAACCTGCCCGCCTCCGAAGAAGAGCTGCCGGTGATGTTCAACGAGTGGTGCACGAACTGGGGATCGCCCAGTCACGACAAGACACTCGCTCTGGCTCGCCGCCTGCAGGGCACCGGTATCAAGTACATCGTCATCGACGATGGCTGGGCCAAGCGCCCGCCCGAGGCCACCATGCAGTCCAACGGGGACTGGATCGTGGATGCGGAGAAGTTCCCGCACGGGATGAAGGCCACCTGCGACGAGCTGCGCAAGATGGGCTACGTGCCCGGCGTGTGGTTCGAGTTCGAGGTCTGCAACCCCGGCTCGAAGGCCTTTGAGCAAACCGATCACCATGTGAAGCGCGATGGCCGCCCCTACCGCTCCGGTTCGCGTCACTTCTGGGACTTGAATGATCCGTGGGTCGAGGCCTACCTCGACGAGAAGCTGATGGATTTTCTGGCCGATAACGGCATCGGCTACTTGAAGGTGGATTATAATGACCACCTGGGCGTCGGCATCGACCACCCGGACTCACTGGGTGAGGGCTTGCGCCGCCACGTCGAGGGTATCCACCGCACGTTCCGCCGCCTGCGCGAAAAGGTCGGCGATCTGGTGATCGAGAACTGCTCCTCAGGCGGTCACCGGTTGGAGCCTTCGATGATTGGCCTGACCTCCATGAGCTCGTTCTCCGACGCGCACGAGTGCTGGAATATTCCGATCATCGCCCGGCAGCTTCACTACCTGATGCCGCCGCGCCAGTCCCAGATTTGGGCGGTGCTCTACCCGGACGACTCCACCGAGCGCTTCATGTATTCGCTCACCGCTACGCTCTATGGGCGCATGTGCCTCTCTGGGCCGGTGCACGATCTCACCGACAATCAAGTCGAGACCGTGAAGGCTGCGACCGCCTTTTATAAAGAAGCGGCCCCGCTCATCCGCGAGGGCTTCACGCGCTTCCTCGGCGAAACGCCGCAGAACTGGCCGCACCCCGAGGGGTGGTCCGGTATCTGGCGTGAGAACGCTTCCGCTGATCGCGCACTGGTCGTCGTCCACACCTACGACGGCCTGCCGGACGAGGCGCTGGAGATCGATCTGCCTGCCGACGGCACATGGAAGATCGAGTCCTCCCTCTGGGACGGCACCACCGCCGAGCCGACCATCAACGGCAACCGCCTGACCCTGCCCGCCGGCAAACCCTTTCGCGGCTTTGCTTTCCTGCTGGCGCGGCAGTAGTGGGGAGTTTTTTTGTTGGTGGGGCTGCGCGCCCCACTCCTGCGGCAGGCGAAGCCTGCACTTTCGATGCTGCGCATCGTGTCGGCGATTAGTGAAAACAGATTTTCTGTTTTCACTAATCGCCGAGCAGAACATCAAAACTGGGTACTACCATTTTCAAACCTGTCCGTAGCCAGGGTAGCGACTGCAAGGAGCGTAGGGGCGGAGCCCCTTAATCGGATCAAACGCCGAGCGTTTGCTGCGGGAGTGGGGGTGCATAGCCACCACATGAAAATAGTCGCTGTCTCTTACAGGCTGTTGTTGTGGGAGCGGACGATGAGTGGGAGCATCTGGCCGCGCCGGAAGAGCGTGACCTGGCCGCTGCTGGCCGAGACGACGAGGGCGATGCAGTCGGCGGCGACGGAGATGGCGTTGGCGGCAGCGTGGCGCGTGCCTAGCCCGCTGGGCATTTCCGAGGGAAAGTCCGGCGCGTGGATCATGCTGCCGGCGGCTTCGAGCACGCCGTCCCCGTTGATGAGGAAGGCCCCGTCGATAAAGGAAAATTCCTTCACGGTCTCGTCCATGAAGGGGTTGAGAATATTGCGCTCCTCGCGCTCGTAGCCCTGGAAGGGATTCAGCACGAGCTGCTTGGTGTAGGGCTTGAGCTTCTCGGCTTCGCCCAGCACGAAGAGGGTGCCGATGGGTTTGCCCTCGCGGCCCTCGATGGAAAGTTCTGTTGCGATGCCGAGCACGCGCTCCAGCACCTCGGGCTTGACCGAGGCCGGGAGCATATCGCTCTGGCGGGTGAAGACCGACTGGAACTCCCGCTCCACATCGACCACCACGAGGGTGTCAAACTGGTTGCTCTGCGGGATGCCGCCCACGCAGCAGAGGCGCTCGTTGCTCTTGATCAGCCCGCGAGTGAGGCCGATGAGCATGGCGCTGCGCAGCTGGGAGAGGCGGTTGTACCCGAAGGAGCGCACCGGGATGATGGCGTTAAAGGCGCGCTTGGCCTGGGTGACTTCGGAGGCCGACTGGGTGACGAGCAGGGTCTTGAAGTCGCCGAAATCGTCGGCGGCGTCCACGCCCCCGGCAAAGGTGTCCCCAAAGACCATGACGGCGGAGCACTTCGCACCGGTCGCGATCTTGACGGCTTCGCGCAGGATGAGGCGGTTAAACTTGTTGTCCTTGGTGCGCTTCTGGTCGCGGGGTGCCCCAAAGGCATCGGCCACGTTCTTGCGGAGGCTCTCGACATTCGGAGAGGCGATAAGCCGGTCGATGATGGAGGGCTCCTGAAAGGTTCGCGCGAGGGAGGCGAGCACGTTCAGGTAGGACTTTTCGCGCTCGGATGCCAGCAGCAGAAAGACCAGGCGCAGCTCCTTGTACTCACCGTGGCCATCGAACTCCAGTCCGTCCGGGCAGCGGCCGATGGCAAACATGTACGGGCGCTTCATCGGGATGCGCACGTGGGGCAGGGCGATCCCGCTGCCCAGGTAGGTCGTCATCGTTTTCTCGCGCTCGAGCAGATCGTCCAGCAGCTCCTTGCGGTCAAGCTTATCGCCGCGTGTGTCGCAGACCTCGAGAAGTTCTTTCAGCGCGCCTTCCAGGTCGCGGCTGACGATGTCGATGATCCGGTTTTTTGCGATGTAGCGGTCGAGGCGCATGGAGAATATCAGGGCTGGACGATGAAGACGAAAGACGCGGAGGTGAGAGGGGCGTCAGGAAACCGGAACAGGAGCCGGTATGGATAGGGCTGCATTTGCCCTTGCGGGCGGAAAGTCTGTTGCGTGCGTCCCCGGGTCTTCTGCATCCGTCAGCCTAGCGCTCCCACTTGAGGCCGCCTTTTTTCATCTCGTAGGCGAAGCCCACAGCCAGGATGAACAGGAAGAAGAGCACCGGCAGCAGAATCGGGATCTGTCCGACGATGAACTCCCGGTACACCAGGACCCACGGTACGAGGAAGACGACTTCGATATCAAAAAGGATGAAGAGCATCGCCACGACGTAGAACTTCAGCCCGAAGCGCGGGTGTTTCTTGCCGAGGGAGGGGAGACCGCATTCGTAAGCCTTGTCCTTGATGTAGTTGCCGCGTGAACGCTGACCGAAAATATGGCTGGCCACCAGGATGCCCGCAGCCAGGACGACTGCGAAGATGATCTGGATCAGCACGGGAACGAAGGCTTCGACGCTCATGCAGGCAATCCAAACCAACACCCCCGCTTTGGCAAGTAACTTTGTTGTCAAAAGCCCGTATTTATGCGTTCCGGATGGACTTTTGCGGTGTCATGGATTCACTGTTAAGCTGAACTCTGAAACGTTAACCCGTACTCCTATGACCAAAACCATTCTTCTGGCCCTCTCTCTTCTGCTCCCGCTGGGCTATGCCCATGCCGAAAACGACAGCCCCAAACCCGAAAAAGGAAAAGGAGGTATGGTCGTTGAGCTGCAAAATGCCTCCGATGAGGATCTGGTCACTGCCTATGGTAGCGACCGTGCCTTCCAGATCCGCGCCATCGTGGACGAAATGAAAGAACACCAGGAAGCCCTCATGAAGCTGCGTAAGCAACTGCGCGAAACCACCGGCGGCAAGAGTCTCGACAAGGCTGCCAAGGGTAAGAAAGGCAAGCCCGAGAGCGACGACGACGCCAAGGGTAAGGGTAAAAATAAGGACAAGGACAAAGATAAGGGCAAAGGCAAAAACAAGGATAAAGACTACGATGACGACGGTGATGCCTAAGCATCACTCGACTCCGTATATCTTCTAGCCTCTACTCGGTAGAGACTAACCTTCCCAAAAGAGCGCCAGCCAGACGGTGGGGCGCTCTTTTTGCGTCCATTCGACCCGGTGGCGGCGGTGGGCGGGGATGAGCAGGGAGTCGCCGGGGTGGAGTTCCCGTGTCGTGGGCTCATCCTCGAAGCGTAGCCCGGCCGCTCCCTCCAGCAGCAGGACCCACTCGTGCTCCTCCTGGTCGTACCAGAAGTCCGGATGCGAGGCCTGCCCGTGGGAGACGATTCGCTCCAGCCGAAAGCTTCCCTGGCTGCGCAGGAGAATGTCCGTCACCTCATCGGGGAGGGCATCCGGCAGGTTTTTCAGGAGGTTTGCGTCAGCGTCCATGGGTGGAGGGCGTTTCTCAATTTCTCGATAGGGGCTTATGCGCTTGCGCTGAGCGAGGCGACGGTAAAGCTGGAGTTGAGCTACATAAACAAAATAACTCTTGTCGCCCGCTCGGTTGGACTTTGGCCCCTTTTCCGTGTTCTCAGCTCGGAAATTCTCAAAATTGCCTCACCTCGAAGCCCAAAAAAGGGTCTCAAAACCAGCCTTCGCGGGCTCGTTCCGTATTTTGTCCATGCAGCTTAATCTAAATTTCTCTCTTTACACATCAAAACATCAAGATACGTTGATGCGTATATGAATAAGCCCGGTCGCGCCATCTCCGATATGCTCTCTGCGGGAGAGCCCGTTTTCTCTGTAGAATTTTACCCCCCCAAGACCGAGGAGGGGGCGCGCCAGATGCTGCGCACGGCCAAGGCCCTGTCGGCCTATCAGCCGGACTTCGTCTCCATCACCTATGGGGCGGGTGGCTCGACGCGCGAGCGCACACTGGAGTATGGCGAGCTCATGCGCGATCTGTTTCACTTTGAGGTGATGCCGCACCTGACCTGCGTGGGGCACAGCCGCGATGAGCTGGCCGCGATCTTGGAGCGCTTCCAGCAGGCGGGCTTCCGGAATATCATGACGCTGCGCGGTGACCCGCCCAAGGGGCAGACGGACTTCCAGCCGCACCCCGACGGCCTGCGCTACGCCTCCGAGCTGGTGCGCTTTATCCGCGAGCGCTTCCCGCACTTCTGCCTCGGCGTGGCGGGCTACCCGGAGAAGCACCCCGAGTCCCCGAGTCTGGAGTCGGACCTCGATCACCTCCAGCACAAGGCGGCGCAGGGGGCGGATTTCATTACCACGCAGCTCTTTTTTGACAACGCCGACTACTTCGCCTTTGTGGAAAAATGCCGCGCCCGTGGCATCCACCAGCCCATCGTGCCCGGTATCCTGCCAGCCCTTTCGCTGGACCAGGTGAAGAAGTTCTGCGGCTTCTGCCAGGCCAAGCTCCCAGAGGGACTGATGTCCAAACTGGAAGCGGCTCAGGGCGATGAGGAGGCCGAGCGCCAGGCCGGGGTCGAGTGGGCGCACATGCAGGTCAAACACCTGCTTGAGGCCGGGGCACCCGGCGTGCACCTCTACATCCTCAACCGTTCCGACTCCGCGATCGATCTCGTGCAGGCGCTGCACGCGGACGGCGTGATCAAGCGTTAGCCGGGGTTGCACCCGGTGGTATTGAGCGGCTCTGTCCCTACGCCATGGCCCACAGCCAGACGCCGATGTGCAGGAGCACGCAGGTGACGAGTGCGGCGGCGACGTCATCGGCCATCACGCCGTAGCCGCCGGGGAGGTCCTGCAGCTTGGAGATGCCGAAAGGCTTGGCGATGTCGAAGAGCCGGAACAGCGCGAAGGCAGCCAGCATGAGCGTCCATGCCCAGCCACCGAGTGCGACCACGGCACCTTGCAGGCCGATAAAGCAGATCGGCATGACGGCAAATTCGTCGAGGATCACTTCGCCCGGATCGCGCTTGTAGAGGCGTTTCTCGGCCTCTCCGCAGATGCCGGTGGCGAAGTAGAGCGAGAGCAACAGCAGCAGCAGATACCCGAAGGGGCTGGCGAAGTGGAAACAGGCGGTGTACCAGATGATGCCTGCTGCCGAGCCGACCGTGCCGGGGGCTTTGAACTTCGTGCCCAGCGGCCCGAGCGTCGCAATATTGACCACCACGGGGGTGGGCAGGGCGCGGGTCCAGGGGAAGTAGTCTTTCCAGGCGCTCGGGTTCATGCCTTGTTGCCAGTGGCGCTGTCTCCCTGGAAGAGGGACCAGTACTTGATCATGTAGACACTGCCCGACTGTACCGTGAGAATGGCTGCCAGAATAAAGGCGACCAGTCCGGTCCAGTAGAAGAAGGCGTAGATGCCTGTGCCGGCGTTGAAATCAAAAGCAAGCGAGCGGGCGGCCAGCAGGACGGCTGCGGCGACGATCTGAACCACGGTCTTGATCTTGCCGCCTTTTTCAGCGGCCAGCACCTTGCCCTGTGAGGCAGCGACCAGTCGCAGCCCGGTGATGAGAAATTCGCGCATGATGATCAGCAGCAACAGGAAAATGCACCACCACGGCAGAAAGCCCTCCAGGGCGACCAGGGTGACGAAGATACCGACCATCAGCACTTTGTCGGCCAGGGCATCCATCAGCTTGCCAAAGTCGGAGATCTGCCCGGTCTTGCGGGCGAGGTAGCCATCCGCCCAATCCGTCAGGGCGGCTATGATAAACAGCAGGAACGCCAGCACCACCGCACCCCGAAAGGGGGCGTAAAGCAGGGCCACGATCACGAACAGGAAGGCGATCCGCGACAGGGTCAGCAAGTTAGGCAGATTCATCGAAGGGCGATCAGCTTTTAGATTCGTTTGGCCCTTGGCGAGAATTTTCCGCCCCATCGCTGTGGCGGCGGTTTTGCAGAGTCTGAAATAGGACGGTTTGTGCGCAGGATTGTGTGCCTTACGAATCCCTGTTCCCGGAGAAAGCTTGCCAAGGCGTGCCTGTCGGGGTTAGCAGCATAGGCCCATGCGACGAGCGCTCTACGCTGGAACTTTTGACCCGGTCACCAATGGCCACCTGGATGTCCTGCGGCGTGCCTGCGACCTTTTTGACGAGGTCATCATGGCTGCTGCCCCTAATCAGGATAAAAAGCCGCTGCTCTCGGTTGAGGTGCGGGCTAAACTCATTGAGGAAAATCTTGCCGAGTTTCCCAATGCCCGTGCCGAGATTCTCAGCGGGCTGACGGTCGATTTCGCCCGTAAAATGGGGGCCCAGACGATTATACGCGGCCTGCGGGCTATCTCGGACTTTGAGTTCGAGTTCCAGCTGGCGCAGATGAATCGCGACCTCGCGCCGGAGGTTGAGACGATCTTCCTCATGCCGAAGAAGGAGCATTTTTACACGTCTTCGAGCCTGGTTAAGGCCATCGCGACCTACGATCCGGTGCGGACGACAAAATTTGTTCCGCCAAACTCACTCGCGGCCTTGAAAGAAGCTCTCGGTAGCTAACACTAAGCGCATGCCGCAATCCCCGCATAAACGGCGCGCCCTTGGCGTGGTCTTCTTCGTTTTGTTCATCGACCTGATGGGCTTCTCCATCATCTTCCCGCTCTACCCGGCGATGTTGGATCACTACCTGGGACCGGACGGGGGCGGCTGGCTGGGGGAAACCTTTTCCAGCCCGGACAAACGCTTTCTGGTGACGGTGCTTTTTGGCGGCATCCTTGGCTCGCTCTACTCGATCCTGCAGTTTGCCTTCTCTCCGATCTGGGGGCGTCTCTCAGACCGTATCGGTCGCCGTCAGGTGCTGCTGTTGACGCAGGCCGCCACGGCCCTGAGCTACCTCGGGTGGGTCTTTTCCGGGCAGTTGTGGATGCTGCTGGCTACGCGCGTGCTGGCCGGGATCATGAGCGGTAATATCGCGGTGGCTACGGCTGCCGTCTCGGACGTGACGGGCCGCGAAAACCGTTCACGCGGCATGGCGATCGTGGGCGTGGCCTTTGCGCTGGGCTTCCTGCTCGGGCCGGCCATCGGCGGTATCAGTGCCCAGTGGAATCTGCTCGAAGCGTTCCCCGGCCTGGCGGCCTGGGGCGTCAACCCCTTCTCCGTCCCTGCCGCGGTGGCGATGGTGCTGGCCGCCGCGAATCTGGCCTTCATCCAGTGGGGCTTTAAGGAAACGCTGAGTGAGGCGGATCGTGAAGCTGCCCGCCAGCGCAAGGATAAGGCCGATAACCGTCTGCTGGCGCTCTTCCGGGTCCCGTCAGGGGACATCCGCCGGGCCTGCAGTACGAACTTCTGGTACACGCTCTCGTTTAGCGGCATGGAGTTCATGCTGGCATTTTATGCGGTGGAATACTTTGCCTATTCGGCCAAGGACATCGGGCTGATGTTCCTCTTTATCGGGTTCATGCTGATTTTGGTGCAGGGTGGCTTTGTGCGCCGTATGGCGCCGCGCATGGGTGAAAAGAAGCTCACCCTGGCGGGCATCGTTTTCATGATGCTCTCGTTTATCCTCATTGCGGCCATCATTCGCCAGAGCTCGTTCTTCGTTGCGCTCGGGTTTATGTCGATCGGCTCCGGGCTGGTCTTCCCCTGTCTGGTGGCGCTGGTCTCGCTCCATGCCGATAGTGCCGAGCAGGGCCGTTATCTGGGGCTGTTCCGTAGTGCCGGATCGCTCGCCCGCGCCTTTGGGCCGATCCTTGCCGCGCTCCTGTACTATGCCCTCGGGGCGAGTGTGACGTACGCAGTAGGTGCGGCGGTCCTGCTGCTACCACTCATGGTTCTCTCCCGCCTGCGCCAGCCAGACTCAGCCCCCAAGAGCTGAGTCCCGGATCCATGAGCGGGGCAAGTCCTGCCCCCGTGATGATGGCGCATCGCTATTGCTGCTCCAGCCGGAGTGCCTCCGGGTGCAACCCGGCTAGAAGAGTTTGCCGGGGCGGGGCTTGAGGGGGAACTTGCCCAGCCAGAACTGGATCAGCAGGAACCCGAAGATCATCCCGCCCAGATGCGCGAAGTGCGCCACGCCAGCCATAGTCTTGGTCAGGCCAAGAACCAGCTCGACGACGCCATAGCCCAGGACGAACCAGCGTGCCTCGACCGGAAAGGCGATGAAGATCAGCTTCTGGCGCGGGAACATCATCCCAAAGGCCAGCAGCAGTCCAAAGACCCCGCCGGAGGCCCCGATCGTCGGGTAGTACTTGCCGTAGGAGACGACCATCTGGGCCAGCGCCGCCCCAAAGACGCACGCAAAGTAGTAGAAGGTAAAGCGCTTCCAGCCCCAGACCCGCTCAATCACCGAGCCGAACATCCAGAAGGCGAACATGTTGAAAATCAGGTGCTCCCATCCCCCGTGCAGAAAACTGTAAGTGATGACCTGCCACGGTGCGAACGGGCATATGTAGGCGGGATGCGTCGTGAAAATCCATGGGTTGCTGACCGGCCAGAGGGCGAAGTACTCCATCAGGAAGCGCTTGGCCGGAGTGAATTGCTGGACCAGGAAAACAGCGATATTGGCGACCAGCAGGATCTTTACTACCGGCGGGAAGCTGGAAGCCTTGGATGAGCGGGTCTCGTGTGGGTCAGTCGGATTCGTCATGGATGAGCGGTCTGGATCACAAGGCTGTTAAGCTAAGACGCTCCGCTCTCGCTGTTGGGCTTACCCGCGCAGTGGGGTTTCAAGCCTCTTCGTTGATGGCGTATTGCGTCTTTGGCTGTCCAGCCTGAGTGGCTGAGGGGACGCAAAAGTTTCCGGACCGGGATTTCGCCCGGTCTGGAATCACACGCAAAGCCAGTCGCTCAGCG
Source organism: Ruficoccus sp. ZRK36 (assembly GCF_019603315.1). Classification (NCBI taxonomy): domain Bacteria; kingdom Pseudomonadati; phylum Verrucomicrobiota; class Opitutia; order Puniceicoccales; family Cerasicoccaceae; genus Ruficoccus; species Ruficoccus sp. ZRK36. The sequence goes on along the minus strand of NZ_CP080649.1, from coordinate 586,048 downwards.
CGCGTTTGCCTTCCCCATTCCACACTTTCGTACCGGGATAGGCCGAAAGGGCAAACACAATGGTGCAAATTGTAACGGCCAGGCTGCCAATCGCTGTTTTTATACGGGCCGTTGGGGGTTGCTCTGCCGGTTCGGCTCCGCTCCCGTCTCAGTAGTGGGGTGGCTTTTCCTGGGCGGGCATACTGGAGCCGTCGAGCCCGTCGTCTACCCGGCCTTTGAGTTTCGACAGTTCACGTGTCAGCAGCGTGATCCGTTCCGCCTGCTTGAGCATTTCACGGTCCTGCTGCTCCAGATGGCGTTCCAGGTAGGCGATGCGCGCTTCCAGCTCATTAAAACGTTCCTCGTGGTCGGTGGGCATGGCAGGAAAGTTGGCAGAGTGCTCGCCCGCTGGCAATCCCATGTCGAGGTGTGACAAAAATGCCCTGATGCGGGAGGGTGGCGTGACGAGCAATTAAACGAGTGGGACTTTTTGTCTCTTTTTCGGGATCGGTGTATTTTATGTAAGTATCTGTATAACAATTATATAAGAGTTTTATGGTAAGTGGCATCGACTATGCAATAGAGAGCGTCCAACAACTTTAACCTGAAAAGGAGGAAAAACATCATGAACTTCATTACCCGATACAATCCGTTTAACGAAGCCTTCCGTGAATTCGATCGCCTGTTTGACCTGGCTCTGCCGCGTGGCGGGGTTTGGGGACGCGCCCTTGAAAGCGGGCCCTTCAGCAATGCTCCGGCGACCGACTTCTATGAAGACGCCGACCACTACTACGTGAAGGCCGAGCTGCCTGGCGTGAAAAAGGCCGACGTCCGGCTAGAATACGATCGTGGCACGCTGACCCTCTCCGCCACCCGTACCCACAAGCAGGGCGAGGATGAGCAGAGCTTCAGCTTTAATCGCACGGTTCGCGTCCCCGATGGGGTCGATGCCCAGGGCATCCAGGCTGGATTCGAGGACGGTATCCTGACCGTCACTCTCCCCAAGGCCGAGCAGGCCAAGCCGCGCCAGATCGACGTGAGCTAAGCACACCGGTGTGGGTAGGCTCTTCGGAGCGCCCGCCCGTTTTGACTAAAATTTCAAACCTAACCAACCATACTGAAAAGGAGACACTTACCATGAAATGCGAAGTTGAAAAACGTGACGAACAGACCTCCGTGCAGCATGCCCAGCCCCAGAGCTGGCGTAAGCCCTGGTTTACCACTTCGGAGTCCGAAGATGGCTATCTGGTCGAGGTCTATGTGCCCGGCGTGAACAAAAGCGGCGTCGAAATCGGTTTCGAAGACGACACGCTCGACATCACGGCCCGTCGCGCTGACGCCAAGACCCCCGAGGGCTGGAAGGCTCTGCGCCGGGAGATCCCGCACGAGGACTACCGCCTGCGTCTGCACCTGAATGTGCCGGTGGACGGCGCCAGGATTCAGGCTCGCGTCGAGGACGGCGTGCTCACCCTTGAGCTCCCCAAGGCCGAGGAAGCGAAGCCGCGCCAGATCAGCGTGAAATAAGCGACCACGGTTTTTCCAGGCTCTGTGAGTTTTGAGTTTAGGCAGTGCGAATGGAATAAATCAGGAGTGTGCGGTTCTTACTTTAGTAGCAGACAATCCTAGCAGTAAGTAAGTAACAGCACATCAGCGGCCGGCCCCCTTCCATGGGGGCCGGTTCTTTTTTGCGGGGTATGCCCTGCACCCGTGATCCATTGAATTACCTCGGCATTTTCAGGAGAAAAATGCCAAGGAGGCGTTTCTATCATCAACGGACCCACGTACTAAATGGTGCGCTCGTTTTATGCGTTGCTCAGCGATTGGTGAAAACAGCTAAGCTGTTTTCACCAATCGCTGACACGATGCGCAGCATCGAAAGTGCAGCCTCTGGCTGCTACGGGTCAGGGCGGTATAAGCCCAGAAAAACATTTAGCCCACACACATCCAGGCTTGTCGCGGGGGCGGCGGTGGTTTGCGCTGGGTGTTTTATGGCGGCGACACATTTACCGATCGAGGCTCTACGGGCTGACCTGGCCCAGACACTGCGCACCGGCAACCGGGCGGTGCTCAGCGCGCCCACTGGCTCGGGTAAATCCACGCAGGTGCCGCAGATGCTGGTCGATGAGGGGCTGGTCCCCGCCGGAAAGGAAGTCATCGTCATGCAGCCCCGGCGTCTGGCCGCGCGGATGCTTGCCCGACGGGTGGCTGAGGAGCGCGGCGTACCGCTCGGAGGTGAGGTGGGCTTCCACATTCGCTTCGACCGGGTGTTTGGCGCGGATACGCGGATCAAGTTCGTGACCGAGGGCATTCTGCTGCGCATGATGCTCGCCGACCCAGACCTGAAGGGCGTGGGCGCGATTGTTTTTGACGAATTTCACGAGCGCCACCTGCACGGGGATTTGGGGATTGCGCTGGTGCGGCGCTTGCAGGAGTCCCGTCCGGACCTGCTCATGGTCGTGATGTCCGCCACGCTGGAGACGCAGCAGCTCTCAGCCTACCTGGGTGACTGCCCGATCCTCAAGGCCGAGGGGCGGATGTTCCCCATCGAGGTCAAATACGCCGGGGGCGGGGGAGAGGCTGCCGTCTGGGAGCAGGCTGCCCGCCAGGCTTCCCGCCTGGCCGAGGAGCTGCCCGAGGGCGACTTCTTGATCTTCATGCCGGGGGCCTACGAAATCCGGCGCACGGTGGAGGAGCTTCAGGCTACGCGTGCCCTGCGTGACTTTATCGTGCTGCCGCTTTATGGCGAGCTGCCGCCTGCCGAGCAGGATGCGGCCGTGGCCCGCTATGATCGGCGCAAGATCGTGGTCGCTACCAATGTGGCCGAAACCTCACTCACCATTGACGGTATCCGTGGCGTGATCGACGCCGGGCTGGCCCGCGTGGCGCGCTTTGATGCGCATCGTGGCATCAATACGCTTTTGATCGAAAAGATCAGCCAGGCTTCCGCCGAGCAGCGCGCCGGGCGCGCCGGGCGTACCGCGCCGGGGGTGTGCCTACGGCTGTGGACGCAGAAGGACCACGAGCACCGCCCGCCGCGTGAGCTGCCGGAGGTCCGCCGTGTTGATTTGGCGGAGACCGTGCTCACCCTGAAGATTGCGGGCTTCGCTGATCTGGAGGCATTCCCGTGGTTTGATGTGCCGGATGAAAAATCTCTTTCACGCGCCGTCACGCTGCTGGGCGACCTGGGTGCCCTTGACCATCAGGGGCGGCTGACGGAGATGGGGCAGCGCATGGCGTCCTTCCCGGCCCATCCGCGCTACGCGCGGCTCTTTCTGGCAGCGGGTGAGCTGGGTTGTGTCTGGCACGTAGCGGTCATCGCCGCGCTCGCGCAGGGCCGCAATCTCCTGCTGCCCATTGATAACAAGCGCCGCCGCGAGGAGCGCGAAGATCTCCTGGGCGATACTGCTTCCGACTTTTTCCACCTGTTGCGTGCCTGGGGGATGGCCCGTAAGCAGAACTACAACATGGGCTTTTGTCGCCAATGGGCCATCCACGCCGGGGCCGCCCGCGAGGCTGAGCGTGGGGCCTCCCAATTTCTGCGATTGGCCAAGGCTCAGGGGCTGAATACGTCCGAGGGGCCGTTGGATGAAGAGGCCGTGCGCCGCTGCCTGCTGCTGGCGTTCTCGGACCAGTTGGCCATGCGCCTGGACCGGGGCACGCTGCGCTGCGGGTTGGTTCATGGGCGGCGGGGCGAGCTGCGTCGCCACAGTGCGCTGCGGGATGCCCAGCTTTTTGTGGCTGCTGAGATCGACGAGATCGAAGCCCGCGGCGACGTCACGGTTTTCCTGTCTCTTGCCACCGAGGTCGAGCAGGAGTGGCTGCGCGAATACTTCCCCGACGACTTCGAGCAGATTGCCGACACTTTTTACGATCCGGACTTCAAGCGCGTGGAATCGCGCCGCCAGACGACTTTCCGTGGCCTCGTGCTGGAAAGCCGCGAAGGCGGCGACCCGGACCCCGATACCGCCGCCCGCCTGCTCTCGGCAGAAATCCACGCCGGACGCCTCCCGCTCAAAAGCTGGGATACGGGTATCGACCGCTGGATCGCACGGGTAAACTTCGCGGCCGAGCACTGCCCGGAGCTGGAGATCGAGCCGCTGGACGACGAGGGGCGCCTGATGATCCTGGAGCAGATTTGCCACGGTGCAGCCAGTGCCAAGGAGCTGCGCGATGTGCAGGTAAAGCCCTACGTGTACGACTGGCTGACGCACGAGCAGCGCGCTGCGATGGAGTCACTCGTACCCGAGACTATTGAGCTGCCGCGTCGCCGCCGGGCCGTTACGCTCCGCTATGAGGACGGGCGCGCCATTGTCTCCAGTAAGCTGCAGGACTTTTACGACGTGCCCCACAAGGAGCTGACCATCTGCGGCGGTCGCTACCCGCTGGTGGTCGAGCTGCTCGCCCCCAATGGCCGTCCCGCCCAGCTCACGACCGACTTGGACGCCTTTTGGACGACCTCCTACGAAGGCGTGAAAAAGGAACTCCGCGGCCGCTACCCCAAGCACGAGTGGCGCTGAAGGGCAAGCCCTTCACCCTGGATGCTTCGCATCCTGATGGGGCTCCGCCCGTGCGTGACCGCACAGGACAATGACGGGGCTCCGCCCCATCGCTCACTGCGTTCGCTGCCCCCTTTTTATTCCCTGTTATGTCAGTGAAATTCGTCTGAGTCGGCGATAATCACCGATGCCCATGACGCCGCTCAAGTGGTGGCATCAGTGATCCGGCTGGATCACAGGTGCAGGACTGCGTCCTGCCGTTCGCGGCCCCGCGGGTTGCACAAGTGATACCAAACGAGGTTCGTTTGAGTCGGCGACAACCGCCGCAGCCCATGCCGCCGCGTTGGCGGTGGCATCAGTGCCACCGGGTGTGACGCGGCCGATTATCTGCGCCCTGCTAGGCTACGATCTTCACAAAGGTGCGCTTACCGGCCTGGAGGATGTGCTCCTTTTCGGGTTTTTCGAGCGGAGCGAAGGCATCGGAGACCTTTTCTTCGTTCAGCTTGACCGCGCCCTGTTCGATCAGGCGGCGGACTTCCTTTTTGCTGGGAAAGAGCTGGGTGCGGTTGAGCGTTTCAAGCAGCGGCAGCTGGGGCTCGTCACCGGCGATTTCCTGCCAGGTGAAGGTCGGCATGTTGTCGGGCAGCTTGTTTTTGGAAAAGACCTGCTCGAACTGCTGGCGCTCGTGGCGACCCTCTTCCAGCGAGTGGAACATGGCCGTCAGCGAAACGGCGAGGTGCTTCTTGGCCTCCATCGGGTGCTCCTGCTTGTGGCGTGCGATGACCTCGTCATCGACCTCCAGCAGCAGCTTGTAGTAGTCCCACATGGTGTCGTCGTTGATGGACATGATCTTGCCGAACATGTCCTTGGCCGAGTCGTTGAACGAAATGTAGTTGCCCGCGCTCTTGGACATCTTTTTCGAGCCGTCGAGGCCGACCAGCAGCGGCATGGTGATGACGGTCTGCTCCGGCTGCCCGGCGTTCTTCTGGAGGGCGCGGCCCACCAGCATATTAAAGAGCTGGTCGGAGCCGCCGAGCTCGACGTCGGACTCCAGCATGACCGAGTCGTAGCCCTGGATCAGCGGGTAGAGGAACTCGACGATGGAAATCGGCGTGCGGGAGGCGTAGCGCTTGGCGAAGTCGTCGCGCTCCAGCATGCGGGCGACGGTCATCTGCCGGGTCAGGTTCAGCGCCTCGGAGAAGTCCATCTTGCGGAACCACTCGCTGTTGTAGCGGACGGTGGTCAGATTGCTGTCGAGGATCTTAAAGGCCTGGTCGAGGTAGGTCTCGGCATTCTGGGCGACTTCCTCGTCGGTCAGGACGGGGCGTGTCTCGGAGCGGCCCGAGGGGTCGCCGATCGTGGCGGTGTAGTCACCGATGAGCAGGATACACTCGTGGCCCATGGCCTGAAACTGCTTCATCTTGTTAAAGACGACCATGTGCCCAAAGGTCAGGTCGGGGCGCGTGGGGTCGACGCCGAGCTTGATCTTCAGCTTTTTGCCAGCGCGGATGCGCTCCATCATGTCCTCGTCACCGATGATGCTCTCGGCGTTTGTTTTCAGAATGTCCAGCCTGCTCATGAGAAGAAAAAGGTAAAAGTCTTTGCGGGCAGATTAAGGCTGGACCGGGGCTTCCCGACAAGGGGAAAAACGCGCCCCCCTCCGCCCATAGGCGTATCAGGCGCCCGGATTACTCAGAAAACGCGCGGTTTTCTCGGCAAATTCCCGGTCCTGCAAGCACTTCATCAGCGCCAGTAGCTCGGCCGGTGCACCCTGAAGGTGCGTGACCGCACAGGACTTTTATGGGGCTATGCTCCCTCAATACTGGACGATCTGGGCTTCGCTGCCCCGGTAGCGGATGAATTTGAGAATGGTGGCACCCAGTTTTGATGCTTTGCTCGACGATTACGTAAAAACAGAGAATCTGTTTTTACGTAATCGTCGACCCGATGCGCAGCATCGAAAGTGCAGGCTCTGCCTGCCGCGGGTTCGGGCTGCGTAAGCCCGAAGTTACATCCTTCATGTATTCGGCGCTTGGCGAGGGGATTGCCGATGGGCATGCTGGGCGGCTTATGGGGTTTGGTAATGGAAAGTGGCTGCATCCGGATGTGCCGTTTAGGCCGTCGCGAGTACCGTTCTTTTATGGATGGGTCGTAGTGGGTGCTTCGGTCATGGGTATGGTCTCCAGTATGCCGGGGCAGACGGCCGGGGTGGGGCCTTTTACCGAGGACTTGCTCTCCCACATGGAGCTGTCGCGGGTGCAGTTGAGCACGGCCTATTTTGTGGGCACGGCGCTGAGCGGGTTCATCCTGCCCCGTATCGGGAAGTTCTTTGACCGCTTTGGGGCTCGGGTCACAGGAACGCTGGTCGAGATCGCCTTTGGGCTTAGCCTTTTTTATATGGCGGCCTGCTCGGGTATCTACCACCTGCTCAAGCCGACTGACGAGCCAGCGCCCTGGCTGGCTCTGCCGCTTGTCATGCTGGGCTTTTTTATGATTCGTTTTCTGGGGCAGGGCGTGATCGCCATGACCTCGCGTGCCATGCTTGGCAAGTGGTTCAACCGCAAACGTGGGCTCGCCAGCGCGCTGGGGGGAGCCATCGGAGGGGTCTGCTTTTCAGCGGCACCGCTGGTGCTCTATTCGATCGTGATTCGCTTAGGCTGGCGCGAGGCCTGGCTGGCGATGGGGGTCGTGCTGATCTTTGGCGTTTCCGCCCTGTGCTGGCTGCTCTACCGGGACAACCCGGAGGAGTGCGGGCTGGTCATGGATGGCGAAGCCCCTCCAGCGGAGCCGAGCGGCCCGTCCGACCCGGAATTTAATGTCCACAAAGAGTTTACTGCGCCGGAGGCGATCCGGACGTACCCCTTCTGGATCTTTACCGCCGTCTTCAGCCTGATGAGCCTTTTCCTGACCGCAGTCGGCTTTCACGCGGTGGACATCGCGCGGGAGTCCGGCTGGGAGGCGACGGCTTTCTATAAGCTGTTCCTGTGGATGACGTGTATTAACATCCCGACCGGCTTTTTCATTGGCTGGCTGACCGGACGCATCCGCCTGAAGCCCCTGCTCATGGCCATGGCGGCGACGATGGCGATCTCCGGGCTGGGGCTGCTCTACCTGAACGCATCCTGGGGTGTGATTGTGTATGTGGTCGCGGGCGGCTACGCGGGTGCCAGCTTTGGGACGTTGATGGCGGTCGTCTATCCGCGCTATTTCGGGCGGGTGCACCTCGGGGCGATCAGTGGCTGGTCCATGTTCTCGTTGGTCATTGCCAGTGCGGTTGCGCCGCTGATCTGGAGCCTCTCAGAGGACTTTACGGGGACCTACTCGACCGCGACCTGGATCTTCTGTGGATGCTGCCTCGTGCTCTTTGTCGCTTCCGCCTTCGTCAACAACCCGCAGCGCAAACTTGCATCCTCATCCGTACGGTGAGGAAAAGCGGCCCGCTGTTTGCAAATGGTTCCTATTTTAAATAAGGTTCCCGGACGGCATCGGACTTGCTGTATGTGTGGTGCAACTTTCTCACCACCAGACCTTTCCCCTGTCCAATGACAGCGAAATCACGAGGTTGTGCTTGCACTATACGCAGGTGCTGCGTAGCTTGCTCCTTCACTCGTTTCTAACGTCAACACGGAAACCTATGGCTCTCTCAAAAGGCTCCCAAGCCCCTGATTTTACGTTGAATACCAAAACGGCCGATGGCCTGAAGGAAGTCACCCTCAGTGACAACTTCGGCAAGAAGAAGACCGTTCTGCTCTTTTTCCCCTTCGCCTTCACCAGTGTCTGCCAGAATGAGATGTGCAGCATCTCCTCCGGCATGGATGACTACGAAAAGCTCGAAGCCGACGTGTACGGTATCAGCGTGGACAGCCCGTTCGCCCAGGAGGGTTGGGCCAAGGCTAACAAGATCACCGTCACCCTGCTGAGTGACTTTAATAAGGAGGTCGCCTCCGGCTATGATGTCCTTTACGCCGACCTGCTCGGCCTCAAGGGCGTGGCCAAGCGCTCCGCCTTCGTCGTCGATAAGGACGGCACCATCGCCTACAGCTGGTCCAGCGAGGACCCGCACGACCTGCCTCCCTTTGACGAGGTCAAGGCCGCTCTGCAATAAGGCCGCCGGACAGTGACTGCGCCCGGGGCCGGTTTTAAAATATGACTTCAATTCTGGAAAATGACTGCACCCAAAGACCCGTTCAACGCCCGTAAGGAACTCACCGTCTCCGGCAAGAAAGCCGGGGTCTATTACGCGCTCTCGAGCCTCGAAGAGGCCGGACTGGGCGACATTAAAAAGCTCCCCGTGAGCATTCGTATCGTGCTGGAGTCGGTCCTGCGTAACTGCGGGCAGGCCGGCGTGGACGAGGAAGACGTCAAGCGCCTCGCCGCCTGGAACGCTACCAAGCCCTCCGAGAACGAAATCCCCTTCATCGTCTCCCGTATCGTCCTGCAGGACTTTACCGGGGTGCCGTTGCTGGTCGACCTCGCCGCCATGCGCGACGCTGTGGCCGACCTGAACAAGGAACCCGGCCTGATCGAGCCGCTCGTACCGGTTGACCTCGTGGTCGACCACTCCGTACAGGTGGACCGCGCCGGGACCGTTAGCGCCTTTAAGGACAACCTGAAGATCGAGTTCGAGCGCAACCGCGAGCGCTACGAGTTCCTCAAGTGGGGGCAGCAGGCCTTCGAGACCTTCTCGGTCATCCCGCCCGCCATCGGCATCATCCACCAGGTCAACCTGGAGTACCTGGCCCGCGTGGTCTTCCAGAAGGAAATCGGCGGCGAAAACATTCTTTATCCCGACACGCTCGTCGGCACCGACTCGCACACCACCATGATCAACGGTATCGGTATCGTTGGCTGGGGCGTGGGCGGTATCGAGGCCGAAGCCGGTATGCTCGGCCAGCCCATCGCTTTCCAGACTCCCGAGGTCATCGGTGTGAATCTCACCGGCGAGCTCAACGAGGGCGTCACCGCTACCGACTTGACCCTGCGCATCACCGAGATGCTCCGTAAGGAAAAGGTCGTGGGTAAGTTCGTCGAGTTCCACGGTGAAGGCGCCGCTGCGCTGACCCTGGCTGACCGCGCCACCATCGCCAACATGGCTCCCGAATACGGCGCCACGATGGGCTTCTTCCCGGTGGACGAAAAGTCGCTCGACTACCTGCGCGCCACCGGCCGCACCGAGGAGCAGATCGAGCTGGTCAAGGCTTACTACGAAGCTCAGGGCCTCTTCGGCATCCCGAAGAAGGGCGAAGTCACCTACACCAAGGTGCTCGACCTCGACCTGGCCAGCATCGTGCCGTCCGTGGCTGGCCCGCGCCGCCCGCAGGACCGCATCGACATGCCTGCGCTCAAGAATACTTTCCTCAAGCTGCTGGAAACCCCGGCGGCCGACGGTGGCTTCGGGGTCGCCCCGGAAGATTTCGATCGTCGCTCTACGGTCAAGTACGCCAAGTCCGATGCCCGTTGGCAGGACGACGGCGGCGCCCCGACCGCGACCGAAATGCTTCCCGACATCGGGCACGGCTCGGTCCTGATCGCGGCTATCACCAGCTGCACCAATACCTCGAACCCCTCCGTCATGCTGGCCGCCGGTCTGCTCGCGAAGAAGGCTGTCGAGGCCGGGCTCACCGTTGACCCGACCGTCAAGTGCAGCCTCGCTCCCGGTTCCCGCGTCGTGACCGACTACCTGGCCGAGACCGACCTGCAGCAGTACCTGGATAAGCTCGGCTTTAACCTCGTCGGCTACGGCTGCACGACCTGTATCGGTAACTCCGGCCCGCTGGAGCCCGAGATCGAGGAGGCCATCACCGAGGGCGACCTCGTGGCCGCCAGCGTGCTCTCCGGTAACCGCAACTTTGAAGCCCGCGTGCACGGCTCCATCAAGGCGAACTTCCTCATGTCGCCCCCGCTGGTGGTGGCCTTTGCGCTCGCCGGTAAGGTCAACATCAACCTCGACGAGGAGCCTCTCGGCAAGGGTAAGGATGGCCAGGACGTTTACCTCAAGGACATCTGGCCCTCACGCGATGAGATCCAGGAAAACATCCTCAAGGGCCTCAAGCCCGAGATGTTCCGCGAGAAGTACTCGACCATCAACGAAGCCAACCCCGAGTGGAACGAAATCCCGATCACCGAGGGCGACGTGTACAAGTGGGACGGCGACTCGACCTACATCCAGCTGCCGCCCTTCTTCGAGGGCTTCACGCCGGAGCCCGGCACGATCGATGCCCTGACCGACATGCGCCCGCTGGCGCTGCTGGGTGACTCCGTCACTACGGACCACATTTCCCCCGCTGGCTCCTTTAAGCCCGAGACCCCCGCCGGTAAATATCTGGTGGAGAAGGGTGTCGATCCTAAGGACTTCAATTCCTACGGCTCGCGCCGCGGTAACGACCGCATCATGACCCGCGGTACCTTCGCCAACGTGCGCATCAAGAACCGCATGGCCGACGGCAAGGAAGGCGGCTTCACCAAGCTCCAGCCCGAGGGCGAGGTCACCACGATCTTCGACGCCTGCCAGGAGTACAAAAAGCGCGAGACCCCGCTGATCGTCTTCGGTGGTGTGGACTATGGCATGGGTAGCTCCCGTGACTGGGCCGCCAAGGGTACGGCGCTGCTCGGCGTTCGCGCCGTGGTCGCCAAATCCTTTGAGCGCATCCACCGCAGCAACCTGATCGGCATGGGCGTCATGCCCCTGTGCTTCCAGGAAGGCGAAAGCATCGACACTCTCGGCCTCGACGGTACCGAAACCTTCTCCCTCCTCGGGATTGATGACGACATCAAGCCCGGCCAGGACGTTACGCTCGAAATCAAGAAAGCCGATGGCTCTACCGCGCAGGCGACCCTCAAGCTGCGCATCGACACGGCGATCGAGGTCGAGTACTACCGCCATGGCGGCATCCTTCCGTATGTTTTAAGAAACCTCCTTTAATGCCGATATAAAGGGGTTATGAAACCCCTGCTTAACCTAGGCGTTATGGCAGATAACGACACACCTGTTTTCCTCGTAGATGGATATTCCGACCCGGCCCTGTTGCGTATACAGGGGCGGGCCAGTTACCTGAACTGTGCGCCCGTCAGCGACTTCTTTAAGCATATGCTGTCGGAAGGGCGCACCCACGTGGTGGTGGACTTCGCCAGTTGTACGGCGATGGACAGTACCTTCCTCGGCATTCTGGCCGGGGCCGCGATGGACTTCCGCAAGCAAAAGCCGCCCGGCAAGCTTACACTGGTGCGCTTGAGTGAGCGAAATCTGGAGCTGGTCCGCAATCTCGGTCTGCACCGCATTCTTGAGGTCGATGCCGAGGGGCGCTCCCTGAGCTTCGATGTGGACCGTGCGCAAGCTGTCGCCACCAAGGCGCCCGGCCCGGCGCATGCCTCGGCCGAGAGTATGCTGCGCGCGCATGAGCACCTGGTTGAGGCCGACAAGGGCAACCTGAAGAAGTTTCAGGACGTGCTCGCGTACCTGCGGCTGCAGGTGGAGAAAGACAAGGAAGCTGACGAGGATTGAAAGGCAGTGCTTTTTGCCAACATTATTGACCGAGAGCCGTTCCATCATGGACGGCTCTTTTTGTAAGGGTCCCTGTATCGATCGTTACGGTTTTATGGGTAGGAAAATCATGCAAGCCAGGGATTGCAGCGCGGGGCATTCGCGTCCATCTTGAGTGAGTCATGATCTGGTTGATCTTAGGATTTGCAATGGGCCTCTTTGTTGGGGCCTGCCTGGGCTGGCTGCTGTATATCCGCCAGCGTCGGAAAAATGTGCAAATCGACGAAGAGAAACAGCTCGTCCACCAGGAAAAGCAGATCGTGGTGGAGTTCATGCACAACCTCGTCGAGGCCATCGGTGCTGGTGTCGGGCGCGAGGAGCTCTTTCAGCACATCGTGCATGCCTCCATCCTGAGCACCGGTGCCATGAGCGCCTGCATCTTTGAGCGCACCGGTAAAAACACCCTCAAGGGCATCGCTGTAGAGGGGTTGTTCCCGCCGCAGCACCAGTTGCCCGAGAAGTCCCGGGACAAGCTCTCGACGCGCTCCAAGTTCATCGAGCAGATCCTCAAGTCCGAGGTCTTTGAAATGGGCGAGGGGCTGATCGGCTCGGTTGCCCGCACCGGTAAGGCCGTGCTGATCGAGGATGCCCGTAACGATCCGCGTGTCATTCAGCACGACGACCCCGCGCTAAAGGTGCGCTCACTGGTGGTTGCTCCGCTGGCATTCCGCTCCAAGATACTGGGCGTGCTTGCCGTGGCCAACCCGGCCGATGGGATCGCCTTTAATGAAGCGGACTTCTCGCTCGTCCAGTCGCTGGCTGAGCAGGCGGCCATGGCTATCCATAACTCCGACCTGATGGAGATGCAGATCGAGAAGAGTAAACTCGACCTCGACATTGCGGTGGCCAGCAGCATCCAGGGCATGATCCTGCCCCAGAAGTTCCCGGACAACTCGGCCCTGGACATCGACGCCTTTTACCGGCCCGCCCAGAAGATAGGCGGCGACCTCTACAATGTCATCCGACTGGATGATGATCGCGTGGGGCTGGCGATCGCAGACGTTTCCGGTAAGGGGGTGCCGGCTTCGCTGCTCATGACGATTTGCCAGACGAATCTGCGGCACTTCGCGCAGTCTTACCGCAGCCCGTCAGAAGTCCTCAAGGCGATGAACCGTGAGATGTCCGAGGAGATCCGCCGCGACATGTTTATCACGATTATTTATGCCATCATTGATACCACGCAGCAGACACTGACGCTGGCGCGCGCTGGCCACGAGTTGCCGCTGCTATGCGTGCATGGCGGTGAGGACATCAAACCGGAGCTGACCTTTGTCGGCTCTGAGGGCATGGGGCTGGGAATGGTCCCGGCGGAGATTTTCGACTTTGTCATCGAGGACAAGACCGTGCCCTTCCAGCATGGGGATATCGCCGTCTTCTATACCGATGGCGTCACCGAGGCTGCCGATGAGGAGGGCACGGAGTTTGGCTCGGCGAGGTTGGCCGAGTGTGTGCGCACGCTCCGTAACCGCTCCTCCCGAGACCTCAATACCGGGATCGTCTCCACCGTCGAGCGCTACACTGGCCAAGCGAAGTTTGCCGACGACCTCACGCTCATCACCGTCAAGCATACCTGACCAGAACAGGCCCTGGACCTGTAATGCTTCGCATCACCTTGGCATTTTCAGGAGAAAATGCCATCAGTGGTTAGTCACCTCTCGGTTCAGATTAATCCCGTAATAGGCACACACAGTTTTGATGCTTGTGTCTCAGCGATTACCGAAAGGTCCGCCTGGACTAGGTGCGTGACCACACACGACATTCAATGGGGTAGGCAGCGCAGTAGGGGCGAAGCCCCTCAGTGTCCTGTGCGGTCACGCACCGCGGGTCTGTCTTCTTGCCAAATCACGGAGGACGGCCTACTATGGCTGTTTTTCACGATAGCAATTTCCTACCATGGCCCAGCAGACAACTCCCGAGACCCTCGACCGCACCAGCTTGCCGGACGCCGGCGGCCACTTTGGCCCCTACGGCGGCATGTACGTGCCCGAGACCCTCATGACCGCGCTTTACGAGCTGACGGAGGCTTACCGGGAGGCGAAAAACGACCCCTCGTTTCAGGTCGATCTGGAGTATTTCCTGCGCCAGTATGCCGGTCGCCCGACTGAGTTGTATTTTGCCGAGCGGCTGACTGAGCACTGCGGCGGCGCCAAGATCTACCTCAAGCGCGAGGACGGGCTGCACACCGGCGCTCACAAGGTCAATAACTGTATCGGCCAGGCCCTGCTGGCTCGCCGCATGGGGAAGAAGCGCATCATTGCCGAGACTGGTGCCGGGCAGCACGGAGTGGCCACGGCTGCCGTATGCGCGCGCTTCGGGATGGAGTGCGTCATCTACATGGGGGCCGAGGATATGCGCCGCCAGGCGCTGAATGTCTTCCGTATGCGCCTGATGGGTGCGGAGGTCCGCGCCGTCGAGTCCGGACAGAAGACGCTGAAGGATGCCGTCAACGAAGCCATGCGCGACTGGGTGGCCAGTGTCGGGGATACCCACTACATTCTGGGCTCCGCGTTGGGCTCGCATCCCTTCCCGATGATGGTGCGCGATTTCCATAAAATTATCGGCGAGGAAGTTCGTCGCCAGATTCTTGAGGCGGAGGGACGCCTGCCGCACGAGCTGATCGCCTGTGTCGGCGGTGGCAGCAATTGCATCGGTTTGTTCTACGACTTTTTGGAAAACCTCGAGGTGCGCCTCGTCGGTGTCGAAGCCGGTGGCTATGGCATCAAGGAAGGCCAGCACGCAGCCCGCTTCGAAGGTGGCCGCGTCGGTGTCCTGCAAGGCTGCAAGACCTACATCCTGCAAAACGACGACGGCCAGATCAACCTGACCCATTCGGTCTCAGCCGGGCTGGACTACGCCGCTATCGGGCCCGAGCATGCGTTTTATCATGACCGCGAGCGTATCCACTATGGCTTTGCGACGGATGAGGAAGTCATGGAGGCGTTCCAGGTGCTTAGCCGCACAGAGGGGATCATCCCAGCGCTGGAGAGCACGCACGCCGTCGCCTATGCGCTCAAGCGTGCGCCGCAGATGGCCTCGGACGAGCTGCTCGTGGTCAACCTCTCCGGTCGTGGCGATAAGGACGTGCAGGAAGTCATGCGCCTGATGGACCTGAAGCAGGATTAGTCAGTGAATGTCATGGACTGTATCTTTTGCAAAATACTCGAAGGTTCACTGCCTGCGCACTTTGTGTATCGGGATGAGCGAGTCGCAGCCTTCATGGATATTCAGCCTGTGAACCCCGGTCACGTGCTGGTGATCCCTGTTCAGCATGCTGTGGGACTTCAGGACATTAGCGCTGAGGATACGAAGCACATCATGACTGTTTCCCAGAAGGTGAGTTTGGCGATACGTGCCTCAGGTTTAAAATGCGAGGGTATCAACCTCTTCCTGGCTGATGGCGAGGCTGCGATGCAGGAAGTCTTTCACTTTCACATGCATGTCTTTCCGCGCTTTAAGGGCGATGGTTTTGGTTTAACTTTCTCGCCGGAGTATTTTACCAAGCCGCCGTATTCTTCGCTCGCAGAACATGCCGAGGCGATAAAAGCTCACCTCTGACCCCGTATGTTTCGGGGGAGGATATGCCTTCCTCAGGGACATTTGCAGGTTCTGTACGGGGAGAACCGGTTGTGACTTTTCGCTTTTGATTCAGCCAAGAATTCCACTACGCTCCCCCTCATGCAGTCGATGACCGGATTCGGGCGCGGTGAAGCGCGCAATGAGCATGTGGAGATCACCGTGGAGGTGTCCTCCGTCAACCGCAAGTCGCTCGAGGTTGGCGTGTCCCTGCCGCGCGACTGGCAGTCGCTGGAGCGCGACATCACCGAGGCCGTGCGCGGCTGCGCGCTGCGCGGTAAGGTCTCCGTCTATGTGCAGGTCCGCAAGGGCGCGCAGGGAGGCGGTCTGGACTGGGACGATGAGAAGGTGCTCTCCACCGTGCGCCGTCTGGAGACCTTTGCTCACGATCACGGCATGACGATCGCCCCCGATGGCGACCTGCTGCTACGCGTCATCAACAGCCTCGACACCGGCTCCGAGCTGCCCGAGGCCGACGCGGCGAAGCCCCTGCTCATGCAGGCGGTGGGCGCGGCGCTGGAGGGGTTTGCTGCCATGCGTACGAGCGAAGGCGAGGCACTGAAGAAAGACCTGCTGGAGCGCCTCGCGTTCCTCGAAGATCAGGTTGTGAATATGCGCGCCGTGGCCGAGGAGGTCGTCCCGACGTATCGGGAGCAACTCTTTGCCCGCCTGCAGAAGGCCGGGCTCGAGTTGGAGCTCGAAGACGAGCGCGTGCTCAAGGAGATTTGCCTCTTTGCCGACCGCGCGGACATTTCCGAGGAGTTGACGCGCCTCTCCAGCCACATTGAGCAATTCCGGGCCACGCTTGAGGAGGAGGGCGCTATCGGCCGCAAGATGGACTTCCTGTGCCAGGAGATTCACCGCGAGGTCAACACCTCCGGGAGTAAGGCGAACCAGATTGAGCTCACCCGTATCGTCATCGACTGTAAGAACGAGCTGGAGCGCATCCGCGAGCAGGCTCAGAACGTCGAGTAGACCTCAGCAGAATTCAGCCTGGGCGACTCCTGCTCTCGGTCGTCTCATTGTATCCGTTTATTGATACACGTATCGGTGTTTGCCTGATCGGGTCGCTCAGCCCCCTCCGCGGACGTTGTTTTTATCCTCTGGGTTGACCTTCCGGAGTGTGATGCGGTCTGCGCGCGTGTCCGAGTCGTAGGTCGTGTCGGGTGTTGTCAGGGAGAGGTTTTCCAGCAGGACGGAGAACCACCCGAGCATGCTTTTCATCTCCTGCGGCGGGCCCCATATCGAGAACTCAACCAGGCTGCCTTTGAAAAGGATGAAGGTATCGTAGCGCTGGGTGACGGCGCCGGTCTCGGGATCTTTCACCGTGTAGTCGATGGTGCGGGGGATGCGATTAAAGATGACGGGGGTCAACTTACTGCGGTATTTGGTGCCCTCGTTGTTGATCACGAGTTGGTCCTTTTCCGGGTAGGACTTTTTCAGTCCGGCGACACACGCGGCCATACTGTCAGCGCTCAGGTCCGGCAGGTAGCGCTTCGGGGCCCAGATGGAGATCGACCACTTTACCTGCGGGTAGTAAGTGCCTTGAAAGGCGAGGGATGTGTCCGGTATGTCGGCCTTCACCCAGTGCCTGGGTTGCAGCGTTGTCGCCTTGAACAGCGCGCAGCTCAGCTCCGAGCGCGTGCCCTCCCTGCCGTCGAAGGTAAAGGGGACGACCTCGAACTGAAGTGGCACCGGCTTCGACTCAGGTCGCGTATAGACGGGGCCTGTGTACGGCCCGCTCCTGGGAGGAGCCGTCTGCGGCTGGGCGTATGTGCTGAGCGTGGCGAGGCCTAAGAGCAGGACAGGTAGGGTAATGAAGCGCATGCCTGATTATGTTTAGCTCGGGTTGGCGATGCGCGCCTTGGCCTGGACGAAACCTTCCTTGTAGTCGGGGTCGCTGCTGGTGCCCTTGGACGTTTCAGGGATGTCCTGCAGGGAGACGCGGCGGTAGGTGCGCGTGTTGGGAGTCCCGGGCGGGTACGTGCCGTTGCGGAAGTTTTCGTTAAAGCCCCAGTCACGAGTCGGCGGGTTGTAGTAGTTGCCGGAGTTGCCGGGCATGGCCAGATGGTGGACTTCACTTTCAAACAGTGCGACCAGCGAACCACGGATAGTCAGCTCGCTGTTCCAGTACTCCAGGAAGCGCGGGAAGTTGTGGGCACCACCACTGATCGCCCCGCGCGATGGCATGTTTGGCGAGTCGCTGGGGATGGTGGGCTTCAGCCCGGTCAGAATGGCTGCAGAGAATTCCGTATACTCCGCGTATCGGTTGGAGGTGCTGCTGCTGTTGCTGTACCTGCGGTTGTTGGCGCTGTTCGGATACCAGCGGTTCGAGAGGACAGTGATGCTGTCGCACGCGAATGAGGCGGAGGGCTCGTTGCTGTTGTCCGGCATGTTGGCGTCGTTCGTGTGGGCGATGCCGTTGGCGTTCATGTTACCCACGGTGTAGAGCGGTGCGTTGGTGGCGATAGTCAGGCCGCTTTCCTCCGGATAGGTCGGGCGGGGGAAGCGGCTGCCGTCGATGATCTGCAGGGCGACAAACTGGTCATTGCCGGTGACGATGTTGTCGTAGCGTACGCGTTTGCCGGTGCTGTCGAAGTTTACGTCTGCACTCGAACTGGTGGAGGTCACCGTGGAGTTGACGGGGAACTGCACGTAAATAATGCCATTCCAGTCGGTGGCGGGGTTAAACTCGCCCAAGGGCTCTGTGTCGGGGCCGTAGTGGCTCTGCCAGTCTGTCGGGTCGTAGGAGGGGTCGGTGTTGTCAACCAGTTCGCAAAGCCGCTCAATGTCGATCGAGAGCAGGTCGAGCGCCTTATCCTCGCGGTGATCATAGAGGCCACCTACCACATAGCTATCCTCGGGGACGTAGTCATTGGTTTTTACGAAAGGCTCTTTTAGCTCCCAATGCTTATTGCTGCCCCAGCCGACCTGTACGTACTCAGGATAGTTGGCAGCGTCTTCGGCTTCTTGTTCCTCTTCATCGACTTCCTGCTGGGTTTTGTATCTTTCGAGCTGGCCTTCCATACCGTCCTCGATCTGGTTCATATTAGCATTAGCTGCGCCGATGAGACCCTTCGGCAGCTTGACCTCTATCATCACCGGATAGCCGGTGGAGCTGTTGATGACTGGATCGCCATCGGCATTGCGCTGATACTTGTAGGCCTTGACGAAGTAAGTATTGCGGCGCACGGAGAACTCAGCCTGCCCGGCGCTAAGGTTGGAGTATTTGCCGTCGGCGTAGTAGGGGTGCACGTCATCGCTGACTTTTTCGAGTTTCAGGATGAGGCCAGCCTTGTAGGCGTATTTTTCCTCGCGGATGCCATCGCCCTTGTAGTTGGGATGGCCCTCGGCCAGCACGGGCTCGATGAGCGCGTAGGCGTGGTTCTGGATGACGTTGATCTTACTGCTCGGGTCGCTGCTGAGCTTGGCACCTTCTAGGATGGACTGGTCGAGGGGCTCGTAGTCGTCGATCCCGATAGGGTTCAGGACCGGCACACCGTGGGCGGTGTCCTGGACGTAGCCATCCCAGCGCTGGGAGGCTTTGGAGCGCCAGTCATAGTCGCGGTAGTCGAGCCATCCGGCATCGGAGCTTCGGGAGCCGCCGATGTACATATCCTTAAAGTTACCGGTCGAGTTTACGATCTCCACGGAGGCGGTCTGGGTATGGTCGTTACTGCTCTTGAGGCTGCCGTCAGCGTAGATACTGCTGGTCTTGTAGCCGTGCAGGATGCGCCCGGCGGAGCTGATCGTTTCGTAGAACTTCAGGCCCGAGCTGGTCTGTACCCAGAAGTCTTTGTTGGTGTGGACCGGGCCGTAAATGCGCATCTGCGCACCAGGGTGAAGCTCGAGGTCCATGTTGTAGAAGATCGCGTGGGCAAACAGCGGTGAGTCGCGAATCTCGAGCACCTCACGTGCGAACGCCTTCATCTCCATGCCGCCGTTCATCGTCGAGCTGGCCACGGCTTTGCCGAGCACTTCGATGCGGCGTACGTAGGCGCGCTTGCCTTTGAGCGGGTCGTATTCGTTACTGGGGTCGGTCGGGTCGATGTAAACTTCGGTAGCGGCATCCGGGATCTCGCCAACAACGAGCTCGCACTTACTGAGGTCGATGTTGGAGCCATTGTAGAATGTGGTGGCAGAGCTCGGGATGGTAATGGGGTCGGCCGTGAGGGAGTCGCGCACCAGGCCGACAGCGCTCTTGGTGCGAAAGCGTTCCATCAGGTCGGCGAAGCCATATTCAACAATGGACTCGGCGGCGTTTTTCGCCTCCTGCTGGAGGATGTGCCGAGAGTTGTTTTTCTTTTCGGATATGCCCAATGAAAGAACCGATCCGAGAACCATGCTGATGGCTGCCGTCATGAGCAGGGCGATCATCAGCATCGAGCCCTTACGCTTGCGCAGCCAGCGCATGGCTCGTGTCGAGGAGGGGAGGGTGCTATGAGGTACGTTTTTCATGATTAACCCCTGGGTGATATGGTGAAGTTATAGGTGTCGGTGACGCGCTTGGCGCTGGTCCCATGCATGATTTGTCCATTTACCATGATGCTTGAGTCACGGTAGTTGTAGAAAAGTCTCTGGTTGGCCAAGCCCTTGGAGAGCTGGATCACGACGGGGTAGTCGCCCGCGCTGGTGGACGGCGGGATCAATGTCTCGGGGGATTTGTAGCGATCACTGCCGGTCGGATAGATGACAAACTTACGTACCGGGCCGGTTTGCTCTGTTTCATTTTCGACCACACGGTAGTAGCCCACGAGTTTGATGATGGGCTTGCTGTAGTCGACATCATCGGGGTACTTGGTGCCCTCCGAGGTGTCGTATGGGGCGAGGTCGTCCCCGTAGGTGATGAGCATCAGAAAGTCGCCTGATTCGCCGTCGCGCTTACGATAGTAGCTGGCGGGGTCAAAGTCCGAGCCCTGGTTGCTGCTGGGCACCGAGTCGTCTTCGCCGGAGGTCAGGTAGCTGGATGTCCACTCGCTGTTATCGTAGTAATTATCTTCACCCTGGAGGACATTGTTGGGGACGTTGCGGAAGTCCTGTGAGAACGACTCGTACATGACGAAGTGGCTCGCATTGCGAGCCTCCAGGGTCATCTCATTGGTGATGGCCCTCATGTCGTTATTGATCATGGACTTCTTTTCGCTCTCGTACATCACGATGGTCGAGTCGCGGTAGAAGGCGAGCCAACCGGCGACGAGCAGACCGATGATCGCCATCGAATACATCATCTCGACCAGGGTGAAACCGCTGGCCGCACGGGGGGTGTCGTATCGGTGGGAAAGTTTCATGGCTATCGTGATTAGAAGGTGGGGGCGTTACACCGGACGAAGCGCAGCTCGCCGTCATACCACTTGGACACACCGCGGACTTTCATCTGGTAGCGGTAGGACAGGGTGATCTCAAGGGCTTCGACATCTGATGATGAGTCGGAAAGGTTGTTCATCATGACCTTAAAGCGCATGGGCATGAGCAGCTCGTGCTGGTCGTCTTCACCGGGGTTTTGGATGTCGATCAAGACGTTGCGCTGGACCCAGGCACCGATGTACAGCGGGGAGTCGGTTTCGACATTCGTGGTCGATGCGACCCCGGTGGTCGATGCGTCGATGCTCTTGGTGTCGAGCATGACATCCTCGGCGAGGCTGTTGGTCTTGTAGCTGTCGTTGTCGAGTATACCCCAGCCGCTGACCGTGCTGGTGTGGCTTTCGTAGCTCTCAAGGGCATTCGTCATCAGCACATACTCGACGCTTTTGAGCTGCTCGACATAGCCTTGTGCGACCGTGAAGGACGTATTCTGATAAATGCTGCTCTCGGCGAGCATGCGGCTCGTAAATACGGCGGCAGTCGTGCCAGCGGCCACGATGGCCAGGATGGTCATACCTATCATAATCTCCACCAGGGAGTACCCTGGGGAGCGGTTGGGGGTAGTTGAGTTCCGGCCTGGACGCATGCTTATATCCTTTCTAAGGCCGATATATTAAGCCTCAGAAAGAATCCATATGCAATGAGCAATGAGCTTTTGCGCCTATTTTGAAACTAAATTTACCGCTTCTGAGGTTTGCTAACACCCGTAAATACAGGGATTTCTGTAGATGAGAGCGAGCCACTAGTGAACTCTTATGATGAACGCCGAAATAAACCTCGCAGCAAGCGGACTCAGTGGCTCGTACTTTGCGCGAAGAGAACCTGAAACTTTCGCCCCATATGGCCGGGGTAAATCAGCTCCTTGAGCGTTTGGCGATCCGGGTCGAACGCGCTGCCCTGCGCGGTGATAATGCGCTCGATTTCGGCAGTGGCGTTGTGCACGAAAAAGCCTTCCTGGCTCTCCAGTCGGGGCCTGGCCCAGCCAGCGCTTTCGAGGGCAGTAGCCAGGCGGTCCCAGCAGACGTGGCAGGTGAGATCCTGCTCGCCGGGCCGGGCCAGCAGGTCATCGCTCAACTCATGCCGGTAGTAGGCCCGGGCACTACCCGCCGGTGAGGCCTCCAGCAGCAGAGGCCAGCTTTTACCATAGTCGAAGAAGATAAGCAGCCCCTCGCGGACCTGTTTCCCGATCTGCGCAAGGAGCGTCTCGGCCTCCAGTGAGATATCTAGCCGGTATCCTTCGGACGAGGGAGGAAGTTCGCTCAGGAACGGCTGTGCCTCGGGACTGGGAGAGGGCAGGAGGGTATCGCTGAGTGTTTCGGCATCGACCTTCACCCCGCGCTCCTGCCAGGTATCGTGCTGATAGATAAACCGATGAAAAGGCTGGGCGTCGAGCAGCTCGTTGGCGAAGACCACAGCACGCTCTGGCATCTGCATGTCCTGCCCGGCCCCGATCTCGTGGTAGGCAGCGAAATCTCCCGCCTGTGCCGCGAGGGTGCCTTTTCCCGGCTCTACTCCGAGCTCCACCAGCGCGTAGTCGGAGCTCTGGCCGGGGAGGAGTTGCGCAATGGCCTCGCGCAGGAGTCGGGCGAAGACGCCCCCGAGGCTGGCTGCTGTGTAAAAGTCCGTGTCCTGGCTACGCCCGACGCGCTCCCGGCTGCGCAGGTAGTAGCCGTATTCGGGGTGGTAGAGTGCCAGCCGGGTAAAGTCGGCGTACGAGAGCAGGCCGTCTGGGCTGGCGGCTTCGCGGAGGACGTCTTGAAAGGAGGCGCTCATGGTGGGTTCGTTTGCAGGTCGTATCGGGCAGTCGGCAGGCAGGGCGGCCAAGGTCTTTACGTAGTGCCAATCTGGATGCCCCGCCCCGCCAAGGCCATCTTTTTGCCGGGATACGCCGGTTTTTTCCGGACAAGTCGCGGGATTACAGTCCCGTCCGTGGTGGCGTGCAGGTTTGGCTTGTCTCTGGGCTGCTGGCGTGAAATCCCTAGGTGTCTGCATATGTGGCTGGGAGTGGAAAGTTCGTGTGATGAGTCGGCACTGGCGCTGTTTAATCCGGTGGCGGGTTTGACGGGCGAGTGGGTCCACAGTCAGGTCGCTCTGCACCGTCGCTATGGCGGGGTGGTGCCGGATCTGGCCAGCCGCGAACACTTGGGTAACTTCGGCTGGTTGCTGGAGGAGGCTTCGGGGCACGGGGATTTTGCGTCTGTGGAGCAAATCGCGGTTACGTGTGGGCCCGGCCTGGCTGGTTGTCTGGCGATCGGTATCTCATTGGCCAAGTCTCTCGCTCTCGCGCTTGATGTGCCACTGGTCGGGGTGAACCACCTGCGCGGGCACGCGTTTTCACCCTTTATCCCGCTGCATGCGGAGGACCCGGCGGCTTTCCGTGAACGGCTTGCGGCCTGTCTCCCGCACCTCGGGTTGCTGGCCTCTGGGGGGAACTCCCTCCTCTTCCGTATCGGCTCCGATCTGAAGATCGAGATCCTCGCGCAGACGGTGGATGATGCTGCCGGTGAGGCATTGGACAAGGGGGCCAAGCTGCTCGGGATGGACTATCCCGGCGGGCCCCTTTTGGAAAAGGCTGCCGCCGCGGGCGATGCCAGGCGCTTTGAGTTCCCGGCCGGTATCCCGGAGGCGAGTGACTGGCGTTTCAGCTTTTCGGGCCTGAAGACCTCGCTGCGCTACCGGCTGGAAAAGATGGACGACGCCGAATTGGAGCGCGACTTTGCCGACTTATGCGCGTCCTACCAGCGTGCAGTGGTGCTCCAACTGGTCCGCAAGACCCGCCATGTGCTGCGGGCGGGGGACTACGCCAGCCTTGGGCTGTCCGGTGGGGTAGCCAACAACGGCCCCCTGCGTGAAGCGATGGCTGAGCTGGCCGACAAGGAGCGCCTCCCGCTATTACCTGCGCTGAAAAAGCACACGGGCGACAATGCGGCCATGATCGCCTTTGCGGCTTGGGTTGATCCTGAGGGCTGCCTGCCCGCCGAGCGGCTGAGCTTTCATCCCGCGCTGACGCTCACCGGCGAGGAGTGAGGCAGGACAGCGTCCTGTACCTGCTGCAGGGTTTGGGGGCGCAGAGCCCCCAAGGTCAGGCTCCGATCTCCTTGGTGTGCGTCTCGTGCTCTTGCTCGTCAGGAGTGTGGTCCTGAATGCCCTTCATGTGCTCGGTCTCATTGGGGGTGCTCATGACTTTCCACATGCACCAGGCGAACAGGCAGCACACCGCGCCGACCGAGAGAATCATTACTATCCAGCCAGATGGGGTCATGAGTCAGCCTCCTGTTTATGGACATCCTTGTAGCGCTGTACGGTCGAAATGATCAGGGCGAACGCCCCAGCAAGAATCGCCACGAGAGCGACACTCATCCAGGCCACCGGGTTGGGATCGACGAAGAGATCCGTTACGTAGCCGCTGAGGTGGGACTCGCCGTCGCCGGTCAGATTAATCCCGAACACACGGTTGATCCCGAAAACGCTGGTCAGCACCCACAGGACGAAAATCACGATCAGGAACAGCGGGCAGATCACTTTCATAATCGGCACGTAAATGCCCGGGATGCGGATGGCAGCGCCCACATGGGCCTCCTCGCGGCCGCGTCGCACGCCGATGACCCAGCCGAAGATGAGGATCTGAATAGTGGCCAGCACGAAGATGAGAAACGTGCCGACCCAGAAGTCGAGCGTATCGAGCGCCTTGATGCCTTCGCTGAAATAGACCACAAAGCCGCTGCCAATTGCCGTGATGAAGCCCAGAATCGCGGTCGAGCGCTTGCGGTCGGTCTTCAGGGCCTCCTCGATAAAGGCGATCCCCGGCTGGAGCATGGAAATCGAGCTGGTCATAGCTGCCAGGAAGAGCAGGAAGAACCACAGGAAGCCGAAGAGATTACCGAACGGCATTTCTGAGAAAACCAGTGGCAGCACCTTGAAGCCTAGGTCAAAGGTCCCCAGCCCGACCCCGGCCAGCCCGGCTACCCCGATGAAGGCCACCGCCGCGGGCACGGTGATGAGCCCCCCCAGTGCCACCTCGCAGAACTCGTTCGCGCTGGTGGCAGCCAGCCCGCTGAGGACCACGTCGTCGTCCTTTCTCATGTAGCTGGAGTAGGTGATGATGACTCCGAAGCCGACGGAGAGGGAAAAAAATATCTGCCCGGCTGCCGCCAGCCAGAGCTGCGCATGGGCGAGCTGGGCCCAGATGCTGACTGCCTCCACGGTGTAGCGGGCAGGATCTGCCGCAGCCTGCGCTTTAAACTCGGCGATGAGCCCCTTGTCCACGACTTCGCGTTTGTGGATCTGCTCACCGGTGGCCGGGTCATGCTCGATAAAAAAGGTTTTGGTCGGGTTCCAGAGGAAGCCGAGGCCGTTGTTTACGTTCTCGGCTGGCTCACTGGGGACGGGGGCGCCCAGCGTCAGGACCCGGATCAGCACGATGATGGCGAGGACGACGAGGGTGGGGACAGCGACCTTGCAGAATAGCTCGATCCCTCCCGAGATACCCCTGTAGATAAGGACAAAATTACAGATGAAGGCTGCCAGCAGATACGGGCCTACACCTTGTAGGCCAAATTCCTTCAGGGCGGCACCATCCTTACTTACACCGATGAAGCTGGCCCACCAGCCGGTGGACTCCTTGGCCGACTCGAAGTCGAGGTTCCCGGCGAGGAAATTGGTGGCATAGCCCAGACACCACGCCTCGATATTGACGTAGTACATGTAGATGATGACCGGGATGAGCACGCCGATCAGGCCCACATACTTGGCTGCCGGGTTGTGCCAGATAGCGTTAAAGATGCCGGGACTGGAGTTGAACCCCAGCTGGCCCCCTCGTCGGCCCATCGTCCACTCTGCCCAGCAGATGGGCAGGCCGATGATCAGAAACGAGATCACGTAGGCCACCATAAAGGCGCCGCCACCGTGCTGGGCTGCCTGACCGGGAAAACGCAGAAAGTTGCCAAGACCGACCGCACTGCCGGCCACCGCGAGGATGACGCCGAGCCGCGAGTTCCATCCTTCATTGGAGCCGGGTTTTGCCATGGGTGCTTTGCATACAACAGCTTCCGTGCCACGGAGCCAGAAAAAAATCGACTTGGAGCCGTTCGCTGGGCAGGGTGTGCGTTTCGAGTGTATCCATGAGCTTGCTAGACCGATACGTCTTTTCCGAGTGGCTGAAGATCTTCGTGCTGGCCATGGCGGCCACACTGGGGCTGCTGCTGCTTGAGCGCCTGTACGACGACTTGCCGGACTTCATCGACTGGGGGGCGACGACCTGGGAGGTCATCAAGTATTTCAGCCTGTATACGCCGAGCTTCCTGCCTACGATCATTCCGATCTCGCTGCTGATCTCGCTGCTCTTCTCGCTGGGAAATCTCCACCGCAACAGCGAGGTCGTGGCCATGCGTGCAGCCGGGATGAACCTCTGGCGCATCACCCGCAGCCTCTGGGTCGCCGGGGCAATTCTCTCGGCCCTGCTGCTGTACCTGAATGCCCGGCTGGTCCCGTGGTCGGTCGAGCAGAGCCGTGTCCTCAAGGACAACCTCAACTTCGCCGCCCAGGAGGAGAAGGACACGGACCGGCGCTACATCGGTTATCTGCCGCTGCTTTGCTTCGACAATCAGGCCGAGGGGCGCATGTGGTTCATGAACAATTTCAGCGAGTACTCCTACGAGGGCTTCGGGATCAACGTCTACCAGCACGATGCCTATGGCCGCGAAACAGGCCGCGTGACGGCCCGCGAAGGCTATTTCGACGATGTGGACAATAACTGGGTCTTTATCGACGGGCGCGTGCAAAAGGTCGATCCGGCCAGCGGGGATGTCTACTTCTCCAAGGCCTTCGAAGAGCAGGTCTTCCCTGAGTTTACCGAAGACCCGGTCCTGATGAAGACCTTGAGCAAGAAGCCGCAGGATTTGTCTTTCTTTGAGCTGCAGATGATTCTGGACAAAATCCCGGTCGAGACGAACCCACGGATGAAGTCTTACGAGATCCGCCTCATGAACATTCTGGCCAGCCCCTTCCGTTGTCTGGTCGTGGTGGGGATCGCCATCCCCTTTGCCGTGGCCGGGGTGCGGACGAATCCGGTCGTCGGCGTCTCCAAGTCGGTCGGCCTCTTTGCCCTCTACTATGTGGTCTCCAGTGTCTGCCGCATGCTGGGGGAGCAAAGCCTGTTGCCGCTGTTGATTTCGGCCTGGCTGCCGCTCGTACTCATGCTGGGCCTGTCTGTTTACCTTTTCCGCAAGGTCGTCTAGGAGCACTTTTCCTCACGCCAAGTATCCTCCTATGTCGCCCAGAGGTGCCACCCTCCCGCCTGCTGGTGAATTAACTCGTCATAGGGTGATATATCGCCTTTAACCTTCCCGTTTAGCCCTGCCCACCATTATGAGCGCGACATTAAAACTCAAACCGGGTCCGTCCCCGCGGGTCCTTCGCGGGCACCCCTGGGTCTTTGCGGGCGAGTTGACTCGCCTCCTGCCTGCCGAGCATAACGGCGAGGCCGTCGAACTGCGTGACGCCCGCGGGCGTTTCATGGGGATGGGGCTCTACAATGGTCGCTCCCAGATCGCCTGGCGTCGCTACAGCCGCGACAAGGATGCCTTTGACGAGGCGTTTCTGATGAAGGCACTGGAGGTCGCTATCTCCCGTCGTGCGCCTGATACGGCGAGACGGCTGGTGTGGGCCGAGGCTGATGGCTTACCCGGTCTGGTCGTGGACCAGTTCGGTAAGGTGTTGGTCGTCCAGGCCCTGACGGCCGGTATGGATAACGCCCTGCCGCTGATATCCAACTGCCTGCAGAGCCTGCTCGCCCCTGACGAAATCGTCTTCCGCAACGACGCCCCCAGCCGCAAGCTGGAGGGGCTGGAGAACTCCGTCACCACCCTCAGTGGTGAGCGTGCCGGTGCCGAATGGCTGGAGCTGGACGGGATCGAGTTCTTTGTCGATTTACAGAGCGGCCACAAGACCGGCTTTTACCTGGACCAGCGGGTGCAGCATCAGCGTGTGGCTGAGCTGGCCAAGGGGCGTCGCGTACTGGACGGATTCTGCCATCAGGGCGGATTCGCCCTGCATTGCGCCAAGGCTGGCGCCTCATCGGTGCTGGCGGTCGATATCTCCGAGGAGTGCGTCAAAACCGCGCAACTCAACGCAGGCAAGAACCGCCTGACGGTGGACTTCGGCGTCATGAACATGTTCGACTGGTTCACCGCCAACCGCAACGAGACCTTCGATCTCATCGTGCTCGACCCGCCGTCTTTTGCCCGCAGCAAGAAATCGCTGCATGGCGCCTTGCGGGGGTATAAGGAGCTGAACCTCCGTGCGATGCGGATGCTCTCCCCGGGCGGTATATTAGCGACTTACTCGTGCTCGCAGAATGTGGCTCCGGCGCAGTTTATGTCGGTGCTGGCTGAGGCTGCCGGTGATGCTCGCCGGGATTTTGCGGTGTTGGAGGAGACGGGCCAACCCGCCGACCACCCCGTATTGCTGACCATGCCCGAGAGCCACTACCTCAAGGGCGCCATCCTCCAGCTGCGTTAAACGAGCCTGGTGTTGGGGGCTCTGCGCCCCCAAGCCCCGCAGCAGGCAGAGCCTGCACTTTCGATGCTGCGCATCGCGTCGGCGTTTGTTGAAAGCAGCTGCTCTGCTTTCAACAAACGCCGAGGAACCAACATCTAAACTGGGGTGCAACCAAGAAAGTGTCTTGGACCTGTGATCACTCGGATTTCTTTTTGACGCACTCACAAACAAAATGAGGCACTTCGGTTTTGATGCTCTGCTCCTGCGATTGCGGTAAGGAACGCAGTTCCTTACCGCAATCGCAGGACACGATGCGCAGCATCGAAAGTGCAGCCTTCGGCTGCCGCGGGTCCGGGGCGCGTAGTCCCGGGAACTCCCACGCTAGCCAGTAATTCACGGGACTGGAGCTCCCAGTCAACGCGACGGGTATCGCTCTGTACGAGCCAGGCGGCTTCGATGTGCTTAAAATCGTGTCCGGCCATCCGCCATTGGGAGAGTGCGCACTGCATGGGGCCCAAGCTGGGGTTAAAGGCCGCGTTTTCGAGACTGGCCCCGGTTATAAAAAGCCGCTTTCCCCCGGCCAGGACGGCGACGGCACGGTTACCGGAGTAGGGCGCATGAGAGCGGGCGAGGGCTTCGCGTGCGGCCGCCGCCCATTCCTTGTCGGGCAGTTCGGGGAGTCGAGCTTCCGATGCATTTAACCCGGACGAAAAGTACTCTCCCCCAAAGGCTTGCGGGAGAAGATGGTCCAACGTGCTGGTTGCGGGAGCGGTTTCGGCGGCCAGAATGCGGATCCCAAGCCCGCCCCGGTCGAACTCCCTCAGGAACTGCCGGCAGTGCCCGCAGGGTGGGGCGGAGACATCCAGCCGGGCAAAGCTCTGCTCACCCGCCATGAGGGCGGCGGCCAGAGCTGCCTGCTCGGCATGGACGGCCGTGGACAGCGGTTGGCCGGGGAACTCCAGGTTCGCACCGAGGAAAACTCGCCCCCGTGCGGTGATAAGCACCGCCCCTACCTGATACCCTGATATCGGGACGTGCGCGAACGCTTTCGCTTGATTCAAACGCGCAAAATCGTGATGCTGTCCCTCTTCTTTCGGCATAGTTTTGCTGCTTTTAGCCTCTAACGGATCGCACGCCCCGCGAAAAGCGCGAAATAATCTTGCCATGAAAAGAGATCGAATATAAGTAAGTTACCCAACAAACCAAAGATTGCACCAAGATGAGCGCAACTGAGAAAAAACTTTCCAAAAACGAAGGCCTCAAAGAGGACAGTAATTTCCTGCGGGGGACGATCCTCGAAGGGCTGGCCGACACATCCACGGGCGCCATTTCCGAGGCGGATACCCAGCTGACGAAGTTCCACGGCATCTACATGCAGGATGACCGCGATGTACGCAGCGAGCGCCGCAACAAAAAGCTCGAGCGCGCCTACTCGTTCATGGTCCGTGTGCGCGTCCCCGGCGGCGTCTGCACGCCGACCCAGTGGCTGGCCATGGACAAGCTCAGCGACGACTACGCGAACCACACGCTCAAGCTCACCACGCGTCAGGCTTTCCAGTTTCACGGCATCATCAAGAGCAACCTCAAGCGCTCCATCCGCGCGATCAACGATGTGCTCCTGGACACCATTGCCGCTTGCGGTGACGTTAACCGTAACGTCATGTGCAACCCGAACCCCGAGCAGTCCGAGGTACACGCCGAGGTTCTCAAAGTCGCCCAAGAGCTTAGCGATCACCTGACTCCGAAGACCAGTGCCTACCACGAGATCTGGCTCGACGGGGAAAAGACCATTTCCAGCGAGCCCGACGAGGAGCCCATCTACGGCAAGACCTACCTGCCGCGTAAGTTCAAGATCGTCATCGCTGTCCCCCCGAGCAACGACGTGGACCTTTTCGCGCATGACCTCGGCCTGATCGCGATTATCGAGGACGGCAAGCTCGTCGGCTTTAACTTCACCGTCGGTGGCGGCATGGGCATGACCCATAACAACAAGGCCACCTACCCGCGTCTGGGTGAGCTGCTCGGCTTTGTGAAGCCCGAGGATGTGCTCAAGGTGGCCGAGTCCATCGTCACCACGCAGCGCGACTTCGGTGATCGCTCCGACCGCAAGCATGCCCGCCTCAAGTACACCCTCGATGATCGCGGGCTGGACTGGTTCCGCGGCGAGGTCGAGTCCCGCTCCGGGATCAAGCTTGGCGAGGCGCGCCCCTACACCTTTGAGCGTACCGGCGACCGCTACGGCTGGGTCGAGGGTATCAATGGCACGTCTAACCTCACCCTCTTTGTCCAGAACGGCCGCGTCCGTGACGACCGTGAGCTGAAGATGAAGACGGCCCTGCGCGAGATTGCCAAGATCCATGACGGGGACTTCCGCCTGACCGCTAACCAGAACCTCGTCATCGGTGCCATCAGTGCCGACAAGCGCCCGCAGATCGAAAAGATCCTGGCCGAGTACAAGCTCGATAAGTGCTTCGATCGTCCCGGCATCCGCCTGAACTCTATGGCCTGCGTCGCGCTGCCCACCTGTGGCCTCGCCCTGGCTGAGAGCGAGCGCTACCTGCCGGACCTGATCGGCGAGCTTGAGACTGTCGTCGAAGAGGCCGGTCTGGGGCAGGACGAGATTGTCATCCGCATGACGGGCTGCCCCAACGGCTGTGCCCGCCCCTATCTGGGCGAGATCGGTCTGGTTGGCCGTTCCCCCGGTAAGTACAACCTGTACCTCGGGGCTGGTTTTGACGGCTCACGCCTGAACAAGCTTTATAAGGAAAACGTGAAGGAGGGCGAGATCGTCTCTGTCCTCAAGCCCATCATCGAGAGCTATGCCAAGCACCGTGAAGAGGGCGAGCACTTCGGTGACTTCACCATCCGTCAGGATTACGTCAAGCCGGTCAAGGTCTCCAAGACTGACTGGTGGGCTGCTAACTAAGCAGACCGAGCCTGACCACTCTTCTACAGAAAAACCGGCGGCCCCTTTGGGACCGCCGGTTTGTTTATGTGGACTTCCGATGACCGCCTCAGTGCCAGCTCTTGAGCCGGTGGCGCACGCGCTGGGCACGCTGCCGCAGGCCGCCGCCATTGCGCTCAAGGTAGGACGAGGCGAGAATGATGCTGGTCCCGGCCACGGCGAGGGAGATCCAGAGGTTCTGCTGCACGAAGCTGAAGGCCAGGTGCAGGTGGTATCCGACTGTGAAGATGAGGGTCGCGGCCCCGGCCAGCAGCACGGTGCGCTCTTCCAGTACGAAGGCCACCAGCAGGAGCGCGAGCGCAGTTAGCAGGCCGATAATGCTAGGGAGGTAGCCGTCCTCGCCGAGGACGGAGATGTTCAACAGGCAGGTCATGAGCATCAGGATCGAGGCGATGCCACGCAGAGCGATGCCTTTACCCTCGGACTTGAAGGACAGCCCAAATAGCCCGAGGCACCACGGCAGCAGGAGCACAGGCAGTATGATGGTGTCGGACAGATGATGAAGGGGCAGACAGGCGTCCACAGCGACGATCCATGCCCCCAGCATGAGCGGATAGGAGAAAGACTGGCTCGCGATACGCAGGCCGGACAGCGGCAGGCAGCGCGGCAGTCCGCTGAAGAGCAGCAGTGCGCCAGCAGTGAGGATGAAGCACATAAGCCCTTCGCTCATCGGGTGCATGCACAGGTTGCGGATGACGAGCAGCCCCACTGGAGCAAAGAGCAGGCTGCGCATGGCTACGCCGTCCCAGGTTTTTAATGATGCCCCGCGTGAGAACCACACACGGTCGGCCACGATGAGCCCCGTCACCAGCAGCGCGGCCAGTCCGGCCACGAGGTCGCCATCGCGCCAGGGGAGCAGCAGCAGCGCGTTACCGACCAGAAAGAGTGCGGTCATCTTTTTAGCACCGTTGCGGGCCAGCGCGCTAAAGCCCGTGTAGGCGAGAGGGATCAGGACGATCAGGCTGATGCCGATGGTAGCCAGCAGGGGCGTGAGCCCGACCGGCTCGAAGGTGAAGACCTTTTTCAGGCCCACGCGGTAGGCCATACTTCCATGCATCTGCGCGTAGATGAGCGCACCCAGCTGGGCGAAGTTCGCGGGCAAAAACGCCGTGGCCAGCGCCAGAAACGTGCGGGCTCCTTTGTCCTCACGCCAGCGGTAGGTGCAGAAAATACCCGCCCCGCTGAGAAGCGCCGTGAACCCGAGGAAGCTGCCGGTGCGCAGGAGCGGCGAGCCGTTGACCCATCCGCTGACCAGAAAGCTCAGGGCCGCAATAGCCAGCAGCAGCGCACCGGTCCAGCGCAGGATACGCGGGTAAAGCTCTGTCCATGATCGGCGCTCGGCAGGAGCATCGTCGGTGGAGGAATGGCTTGCCAGCGGCTGGTCGGGCTCGCTGTGCAGGTATGTTTTTTTCGTGCCGGCCGCCGCAGGAGGTGCGGGCGGCAGCGGGGGCGGTGTGCCCAGCGGACGGGGAACGTGTTTGGGCGGGAGGCTGTTGGTGGAATCAGAAGTGTTCATCGGAAGTTAATTTAGAGTTAGTGACGCGAGGGGCTCAGCTGCGGGCGCTGCTGTCAGGCCGGGTCAGCTCGTCCAGCTCGGCCTCCAGCCCGGCCTTTTCCTCCTCAGCGGTAAAACTGTCTGCAAAGGTGTCTACCGGAGTCGGTTCGCAGAATGTCTCGGTCTCGGCCAGCTTGAGCTCCCAGCGCTCGAAGATGTCGTCGATGCCGCATAGCAGGGTGCCTTCTTCGGGGGCGGATGCGCTCAGGGCACGAGCCCGAAAGTCGCGGGCCGCCAACTCGTTTTTACGACGGCGCAGGCCGGCCATGTGCTCTTCAAGCTTGCCGATGTCAGTGCTTAGGGAGCGCTCGGTCTGCTCATGTCGTGCGAGTTCCGTGCTCAGGTGCTCAAGCTCGCGGCGGGCGATGTTGCGGCGGCGCAGGCACTCCAGGGCGCGCTCCCGGTTGTCGTCGGCCTGGGCCTGAGCGCGTCGCTCCCAGTTTTCGGCGTCGGTGGTGAGGGCTTCGATGCGGGCGCGTAGCCGCTCGCCGTCCCGGTGGACGTGGGAGAGTTTGACCTTGGCCTTGGCCGAGGCAGCCTGGGCCTCACGGATGGCCTCGGTGACGAGTGCCTCGTGGTTTTCCACACGTGAGATCAGCGACTCGAAGCCGCTCCCGATCGTGATTTTCCAGCGTTTCCAGAATGTGCTCATGATGTTTTCAGTCGTTGAGGATTTATAAATGCCCGCTTGATGCGGACGCATCCTCTATAACTTGAGCCATGCCAGAAAGGGACTGTGGGTGTGTTTGTGTTTTGTAAGATTCTTACTGATAATGGATTAAATATTTTATTGCCGATTGTTGCTTGGGGAATATGTGTGCAGATGGCGTCCTTTAATGTATGGTTGTGTTCGTTTAATGTACGGCTATTGGTTCTTGTGCTGTGTGCAAGGGGAGCAACTTCGGGTTGCCGATGCTCTGGCATGGAACTTGAATAGCATTAAGTGATGAAGGCGGTGCATTCAGCAGGAGAGTCGGCCGGTTCGGAGCCCGTATTGGGTGATGAATACAATGCTGCTGTGGCGGTGACGCCGGCTGTTGCCCGCTACTGCAGTTGCTCAGACTGGGTGCTGCCAGCCCATCGTCACCTATGTGGGGAGCGTCGGCTGCATGTGCGCCGTGAGGGAGACAGTTGGCTTGCGCTGGCGGAGGGGCCGCTCATGCAGGTCATGGATACGCTTCAGCCGCTGGACGCGCTGTGGTGCTTTAGCTCCTCGCTGATCGGTCCGGATGCACGGGCGAGTGTGGATCTGCTGGAGGATTTTCTGGAGGATAAAACGCCACCGCCCCAGATGGCGCTGCTCGGTGGCATCCCATGGGACAGCGATCTGCATCTGTATTTGCGACGTGGATACGGTGGCCGCTGGCGCGTGCACGCGCTGCCGGGTACGGATTGCCTGCAGGCTAGCCTGGAGGGTGGGGCCGATGGCTTCCTGTCGCGCCGCAGTGGTAAGTTTCGGGCGGGGCTGCGCCGCTCCGTACGGCTGGCAAACGAGCACGATGTCAGCTTCGAACTTGTGCGCGACGCGCCCGACCCTGCCGCCTTATTTAAGCGATTGCTGGCAACCGAGCAGAGCTCCTGGAAATGGCAGGCGGGCGAGAGTATTTTCCAGACGGACAACACTCGTGCCTTTTACGAGGAGCTGATCGCGCGCAGCTGTGCCTCCGGGCGACTGCGTGTCGCCTTTGCCCGTCGGGAGGGTGTAGACATCGGCTATGCATTCGGAGCCGCTTTGGGCGGTGTCTTTCGAGGGCTGCAGATGAGCTACCACCGGGAGCATGGCGATCTTGCCCCGGGTAATCTCTGTCAGTGGGAGCTGATCCGCCACTGCGCCGAGGAGGGGCTTGAGACATACGATCTCGGGATGGATATCGACTACAAGGCCCGCTGGGCTGAGCACAAACTCAAGCTGATCACCCTGCTCATGGTCCGGGCGTATTGAGTCGTGCCGGTCTGATTGTCAGGGCTGGTCGCCCTTTATTTGACCGTCCGCTGCTTTCAGCTCAAACGATTTCTTGCAGTCCAGGCAGTCCGCCTTACGTGAGCGTATGGGCAGCAGCGGCCCGGTTATGAATATCAGGATCGCGGTAAGTAGACCCAGCTCCCGCACGTGTACGCGGGCGGAGCCGCAGTGGGGACACTTCAGGATGCCAGGGTCGAGAGGCGGCAGGTCCAGGATCTCTCGTGCCTGCTCATAATCCTCTTCGCAGACGGCTACTTTTACGCCTCCGATAGCGTTGGAGTAGAGCCAGTAGAGGGCGACCGTGTTGTCGTCCCAGATGGCAACCTCGATGCCACTGGCCTCTAAAAGCGAGGCGGTCAGATAAGCCTCTTCTGGCTTTGAGTAGGTGGCGACCACTTTCATGCGTTGCCGTAAGAACTAGTACGGCATCGCTGGCTGGTCAATGGTTTCCATCAGGCGTTTCGCCACCTCCGGGATTGAAAAGCGCCGCTCATAGCAACGCCGGGCCGCCTGGGCCATGGCATACTTTTGGCCACGGCTCATACTGAGCCAGTTGCACAGGAGCTGCTCGGTACCGGGCAGCGTGTCGGGCTCGGCCATGCCAGCTCCGTCCTCAACGACTTCCTTCCAGATGTTAACCTTGTCGGAGATGAGGGCGGGCTTGTTTACGGCGAGTGCCTCCGCGACGACGATGCCGAAATTCTCCTGATGGGACGGCAGGATGAGGGCCTGTGAGTTAGCGAGGGCGCCCCATTTCAGGTCGCCGGTCAGCATTCCCGTAAAGTGTATATTGGGAGCTTCGCTGAGGCTTCTGAGGCGCTCCGCGTAGGCGGTCTTGTCGCCGGGGCCCGCCAGGACGAGCTGGGGCGGACGGGCTCCGTTGCTGACGAGCTCGTCATAGGCAAGCACGAGCAGGTCGAGTCCCTTCTTAGGGTCGATCCGGCCCAGATAAAGGAGGTAGTCTTTGCCTATCTCCGGGTAGCTCTTCTCAAAGGCGCTACGAGCCTCGGCCAGGTCGGTGGGCGGCTCTTCGATGCCCAGCCCCACTACGGAAGCGGTTACCCGATAGGGGCTGAATGAGGTCCGGGCCAGCTCGCGCTCGGCCTCGCAGGTAAACAGCACGGCACGGGCATCGCGCAGGACACGATACTCACCCCAGCGCCAGTATAGCTGCTTTTTGATGCGCTTGTGCAGGTAGGCTTTGTTGAACCACGGGTCCAGCATCCCATGGGGGAAAACGAAGTAGGGCGTCTGGGTGCTACGCAGGCAGCTATGGACGGCCAGCCCTACATATTGCCAGAGACCGTGGACGATAATCGTATCGTACTCACTGTGGTGGGCGCGCAGCCAGGGCTTTAGATACGGACAGTAGCCGTAGGTGCGTTTGGCCGGTCCGATCTCGTGCAGATGAAAGGGGAGCGGTCTGTAGTTGGTTCCTGCTACATCGAGGCAGAGGACCTCAGCCTGGTGTCCAAGTAGTAGCTGTGCTCCGGCAATCAGCCGGACGGCTTCCACCACACCTCCGGCCTCAGGCCGCATGGTGTGGATGACATGCAAAATTTTCATATTACAGGTAGAAATGACAGAGTAGCGATTAGGGGGGCAGGCGATGCGGTGAGTGTGTCAGGGCGGGATCATTGTTTCAACGGTGCTTGGGTGAGTTGCTGGTAGAGTTCATGATAAGCATGAATCATGCGCGTTGGGGTGTATTTACGCACTTGCTCGATTCCGTTAGTTTTCAGTTCTTCGCGCCGTTTGAGTGCATCGAGGATGAGGGGGGCACAGCGTTGAGCCCACTCATCGGTTTTTTTCGGATTGGTTGAAGGGCCTGGCAGGGAGATTGCGGCACTACCGCCGACTTCGCTCATCGGCGGGCGATCCAGGATCGCGACGGGGCATCCGCAGGCTTGGGCTTCGGCGATGGGCCATCCAAAGCCTTCCTCCCAGGAGGGAAAGAGCAGGCACTCGGCCCGGCTGTAGAGGGCTGCGAGTTGCTCGTTACTCAGCCCAGTGAGGAAGCTGACCCGCGCCCTCAGGAAGTGCTTGTCGATGGCTTGTCGCAGAGCCGGGTCCGGGGGGCCGACAAAGACCATCCTGGCCTCAGGCTGGCTGCGTAGCAGGGCTCGATAAAGGGCAAACGCCCCGACGCGGTTTTTATACCAGGCATTTGAGCCGACATGCAGGTAGAAGGGGCCTTTTGTGTCCGGGGTTAAGCGTTCCGCCTCGTCTGTCGGGACCGGAGAAAAAGGGAAGGGGAGTGCGTTTGGGATGACGGTAAGTCGCTCGTCCGGCAGGCCGCTTAGTGTTTGAAGGTCGTGACGGGTCTTTTCCGAAACGCAGGCTGTGAAGGGCGCGTCTTTCAGATGCCGAAATATCCACTTTTGCAGTAGGCGGCCGCTCAAGCGCGTTGGATTTTGTGGGACGAGCCCCAGTCCTGACTTGATCGCCATGACGTCGTGGCAGGTGATCAGGGTCGGGAGTCCCTCGCATAGTTGGAGGTAGGGGGCATTGGAGTGATCGCAAATATGCACGATCACTTTATCCCCTATGGAGGCTAGCTGTTGCAGCTCATGGCGCGCGTGCCTGGGAAATAGCACAAATTTGTCCACGTATCCGCGCCATTTACTTAAGGCCCCTTTCCCTCCCAGGATGCGCTTGGGCTCGATTCTGGTGACGTTGACGCCAAGCTCGCGCATGCCGCCCTCCAGCAGGTCCGCGAAACGCTGCATGCTGTATTGCCCGTCGGGGGGGTAGTTAGCTATGAGAGCCAGATTCAGCGGCGATTTCATCATCGGGTTCGCGTGGCTTCGGGGCGTCTTCAGGGTCGAGGGAGGATGTCTTGGTCGCGGCCAAGGTGAGCCCGCCCCCGAGGATCGCAAAGCCCAGAATCGTCGGTGGCCCCCATTGCCCGTTGAGGATGAGCATAAAGGTCGAGGTGAAGATCAGCAGTGGCATGGCATTTCCACTTTTTAGGGCGCTCAGTGCGTAGCGAAAAATAAAGATGACAAGGGCAAAGCGCAGGATGATATAGCCCAGCCCGAGCATGGGCCCCAGCTCCATCATGATCTTTTCCCACTCGCTCTCACCCATCAGAAATGTGACGGACCCGGTCAGCATCTTGGCCCCCACGTTGGAGCCGACGCCGACCCCGTAGCCGGTGATGGGGGCATTGAAGAAGGCATTCATCGGCAGGCCGATCAAGCCGTGGAAAAAGCGGCCCACGATGTTTTCCTTAAAGCCCTCTGTCCCTTCGCCCGTTGCGTCTTCCCAGCGGGCGGTAAAGGCCTCGGTTGCGTTATCGAAGACTGGCAGCATGGGTACGAATACGAGCACCACGGCCGCGATCGCGATTGTCCGCATGATTAATTTAGGAGGATTAGGCAGGCGGTAAAAGGCATAGACTGCTGCGCCCATGACCATCGCGCAGGTCAGCGCCAGCAGACGGCTGATCGATACGGGGACGGAGAGTGCGACCGCTGCGCCTCCTATCGCGCAGAGCCAGGTGTAGCGCTTACCCTCGTGCAGCATGAAAGAAATGACAAAGGCCAGCACCAGTGGGAAGTAGGCCGCCGGGCCCGTGATAAAGGAGAAGGTTCCCGGTGGGCGGAACCGGCCCAGTGCCCCACGGATGGCTTCCCCCTCTCCGACCTGTTTGTTGATCCATGCTCCCTGACCGGAGCTGAACTGCAGCACCATAATCATGACCTGCGGCAGCGCTAGCAGGATCAGTATTTTGCCGATGAATACACAGTCCTTGTAGTCCAGCGCTTGC
The DNA here is from genome assembly GCF_019603315.1 of Ruficoccus sp. ZRK36. Taxonomy (NCBI): domain Bacteria; kingdom Pseudomonadati; phylum Verrucomicrobiota; class Opitutia; order Puniceicoccales; family Cerasicoccaceae; genus Ruficoccus; species Ruficoccus sp. ZRK36. The sequence continues at coordinate 547,347 of NZ_CP080649.1, read as the reverse complement.
CCGATGACGAATATGAGTGGAATCTGCAGGAAGTTGATCCGTAGCCCGTACAGGGTGACTATGAAGTTCGAATCGGCAGAGAGAGCGCCGAACAAGAACGCCATGAAGGCCATAAACACGGTCGCCGCGACAAAGCCATTCATCGGAAAAAGTTTGGCCCGGAAAGCCATCAGGTAGATTAAGACGACAATCGGGTCGCGGACGATGAGCAGCGGCTCGGCCAGCGGGGTCAGAAACCACTTACGCAGCGCGCCCTCGCCAATCAGCAGGGCGATGTAGAGCCATAGCAGCCACTTGATGAGGTCCTTTGTTCCCAGCCGTTTAGCCATGCAGGTCTTCTTTCATAATTGAGAGTAGGGAGCCAGCCAATTGCTCGCGGTAGTGACCCCATGATGCCTCGGCAGCCTTTCGCAGGCAGTGCTCGCGCATCTGGGGAAGCTCCGCCCGGTGTTCGCTGAACCAGGTCAGGCGCTCCGCCAGCGCTTGTGGAGACCGAGTCGGTACGATGAAGCCTGTGCGGCCCGGTTCTATCAGATCGTCTCCGCCGGTGTTGGGGGTGATCAGTAGCGGTAAGCCTCTGCCCATGGCCTCCAGCTGGACAAGGGCTCGCCCCTCGATCAAGGAGGGCAGGACCAGTACGTCGCAGGCATCCATCAGGCTCAGAACTTCCTGGCGTGGGCGGGGCGCATGGAAAATCGCAGTCGGGCAGCGTTCTTTATAGAAGGACGCGGGCATGAGCTGTGAGCCCATCACATGAAGCTCTGCCTCGGGTAGTTGAGCCAGGTTCCAGGCCTCAAATAAATCGGCCAGCCCCTTTCGCTGACTCAATGCCCCGGCGTAGAGGAACTTTAGCGGTCGGCTTGTCGGGGCGGAGTAGGCGGGGAGGTTTTCAACCGGGTCAATGCCATAGGGCATGCGCAGGATGTGCTTGGATGCGCGTATTTCTGCGGGGAGCGAATTCTCCACAAAGGCACTCGGGCATACGACGACATCAGCCAGTTCAAGCTCCTGCCTTTTCCGCTCCAGCTTCTCCATGGAGTCGCGGGTGGAGATCAGGGTTGGCTTCCAGTCTGGGCGGCGCTGTGCCTCCTCATCAAGCACGGTATGTGCATAAGGGCCATAGGCGGTGGGAAGTTCATAGATCGTCGTCAGGCCCTTTTCATGGGCAGCGCGGAAATGCTCCAGGCAACCGTCCTCATAGCCATAAACGGCGCGTATGGAGCCCGTGTTGTTGCGTAGCCGCCGGGCGATCCTGCGGTCGAGGGCGCGATAGACACCGTCTACGCTGCACGGTCCGCACTCATGCCGGGTGAGGAAGTTTTCCGGCCGGTTGATCATCAGTGTGCGCACCAGTTCGCGCCAGGGGGAGGTGTGCAGCTGTGCCGCTGGAAGTGGGAACCGTCGCTTGAGGAGCTGGCGTCGGAGTTTGTTGGGGATGGGCAGGCGCCTCAGGTCGTTTTCCTCTGAAAACCCCAACGTCGTGTAAAAAGCATCCAGCAGCCCCGCCTCACGCATGGCTTGCAACGCCTGGCGGAGGTTCTCGTTACCGGTTGGGTGGCTGAGCAGGATCATGCGCCGAGGTCGTTCAGAAAAGTGCGGGTGACCGGTCCAAGCCGTGTGTGGGGGGTGGCCTTGGGGAGTGTGAAAAAGTTAATCGGGAGCTTGCCCCGGAAGGGGATGATCTGGGGGTCGTTCAGGGGTAGCTCGCGCGGGACGCGTGGATAGTGGACTTCGTCGCGGTTGACGATGACGGGTAGCCCGTGGGCGAGCAGGGTCACTGCGCTGCTGCTCTTCTGGATGAGGCTCAGCGGTGATGATGTCAGCCCAAAGTCCAGCGCGTTCATCAGTCGTGAGGCTTCAGCTGCCTCCATGCGTCCGCGCTCCAGCAGTGTGAGGTGCTCATCGTTGCGGTGCATGAGGGCCTCCCAAAGCGCTTTTCCAGGGCCGATCCCGCCAAAATGGATGATGACGATCTTTCGGCCTTCCCGGAGCGCAGTTTCGCGCAGCGTGTTGAGCAGTGGCTGTGGCGGCCACTCGGGGTGGAGGGTTCCGAAAAGCCCGCCAACGAAGAACTCTTTTCGACTCTCCTCGCTTATTGGGACGCCGCATGTATTCATAAATGAATACATATTGTCTCTGCCAGGGTCTGGCTCCATGGGCAGGTTGCAAAAGAGCGGAAGCGTCCGCGCGCGCAGTCCTAGGCGATTCAGGAGCTCCTTGTAGGGCTCGGCATGCGTATGGACGACTGGATGGATCACACGCATGCTTCGGGCGATGAGCTGGCGCTGGAGCATGCCGACGAGGCGCTCCTTGAGCGGGGCTCCTATGCTGCATCCGATCCAGATCTCGTGAAACATCACCTGCCAGCGCCACGGGCCGCTGCATGCGCGCAGAAACGCCGGTAGCCGCGTGGGTAATCCCTTCGGATGCAGCCCGTAGGGGACGAATTGCAGGCTGACCCAGTCAGGGGAAAAGGCGTGAAGCTGCTCGATCAGGCTCTGCTGTTGATCGAGAGATTCCAATACGTTGGAGAACCGCCGATTGTCTCCCTCTGTGGCATGCGGATCGCACAGGGCAAATGTCTGGGTGGTGTGACCTTCTGCCTCGCAGGCTCCGGCGAGAGTGCGGGTGTAGTCCCCCACGCCATCACGGCCGGGTTCGAGGCAGTTACACAAGAATGCGATCTTCACCGTTATTTGTATTTATTTTTCCAATACGGTATGCGCGTCTTGATGTAGACGTACTCAGCGCAAAGCCCTGCGACTGCGGCCGCGCGGTCGAGGAGTGGACCCGCTCCGCATGCGACTTGCTTGATGCGGCGCAGGTACGAGACCAGATCGAGGTTTGCGAAGCTCAGGGGCTTCTTGAATTTCTGACACATGTACACGGCTGACTGCTGGGAGCGAGCCCGCCTGAGCCAGGGGGTAGCGGGCCGCTGTGGGTGCAGGATGACGGCTGCGGGCACGAAGTCCCAGGGCTGGTTTGCCTGCTCGATGCGTAGCCTCAGATCCACATCCTCCAAGTGCGGGTACGGGAACTGCGCATCGAAGCCTCCGAGCTCATTAAATAACTGACGGCTCAGCATTATGTTGCAGGACCACAGGTAGCCCCCGTGCTCATTTGCAGGGGCCTGATAGCGTGGGCCTTTCAGCGGCAGGTCGGTGGTGGTGCGGCCTTCGTAGACCTGGCGGCCAGAGGCTAGCGCCTGTGCAAAGGCGGCCAGCCAGTCGGCGCTCGGGATGCAATCGTCATCGGTAAAGGCGAGCCACTGGCCGGTGGCCAGAGCGGCGCCGTGGTTGCGGTTGGCGGCTGGTCCGCGGCAGGGGCCGGGTGTCCACTTCGCCCAGGGAAATTTCTCCTCAATGAGCTGACGTGCTTTTTCATCTCCACTGTCGTCCGTGACGATAACCTCGTACGGCTCGCCAAGTGTCTGCACGTCGGGAGCAAGCGCCTGCAGGCACTTCGCCAGCAGGTCATTGCGGCGGCAAGTCGGGATAATGACTGAGAAGCGGGGTCCGCTCATGTGTCTTTCAATGCGTCCCAGGCGGCGCCGATCTTGCGCTTGAGGCGTTTGGCATTACTGGGAGCGCTTTCGGCACTGTCCGCCAGAAATTTGCTCTTCTCATCTTCGCTGAGGTACTGGAAAAACAGTCCGGAGATGGGCTTGTCGGGGTTCATCTTTTCCCCGGCCCAGTGGATGATATAGGGCTTGCGGGCTTCGTCCTGCCAGTAGCGCTCGTAGTCCGCGTCGATGTAGTCGCCCGCCCAGGTGGACTCCATGTTAATGGGCGGCAGGGTCAGGTTGGAGATCGGTGCCCCGGAGAGGTGGACGAGCAGGTTGATCCCCGGCTGCTCGTGGAAGGGGTCGTCGATAATCGTGCGGCGGTAGTCGGGGTTCGCGGCGGTGGCCTTAAAGGACTCCAGATCGTACAGCGCCCGGTCGCAGGCGAACTGTCCGGTGTTGAATATCTTACTCGGCCAGGTCGTGGTGCGGGCGCGCAGGATGGGGAGAGAGTGCTCGGTGTAGGTGTGCTCAGGGTTGCTCCAGTGGCAACAGCTGGCCACCCAGCCCTCGTAGGGGGCGAGCACGGGCGCAGGGTCGCGAATGAAGATCACATCCGAGTCGACGAACTGGTAATTGTCCGCGAGCAAGGTCTGATACTTGCGCATGACAGGGCGCCCCCCCTGCTGTTTGAGCCAGTCGTACAGCTCGTCATTTCGCCACCATTGGCAGCCCTCAGGCAGGTCAAAGGTGTTCTCGTCGTAGGGGATGACCCACACGGGCAGCTCGCAGCCGACCGCCCGCAGTGAGCGGATCATGGCCAGTAGCGGGATTTTGACCCGCTCGTTACCCAAGGTGATGATTTTATCGATCTTCATGGTGCTAGATCCTCAGTAGTTTGGTTACGGTGCGGCCCAGCCAGCGGTATGTGCTTTCGACGGCGACTTTGATGCGAACCTTCGTGGTGACTCGTTTGAAGTACTTGCTCTTGAAATCTTCTTCGCTGAGCTCACGGGTGCGTTGCCCGTTTACCACGCTGTATAGCTCAATCGGGTCCAGATCGCACTCCTGGTAGTCCATCGGCTTACGGGCTGCGACAAAGGTGCCCGGGCCGCTCTCATCGCGCTCGATGCCGAGTATCTCAAAGTCTGAGAGCATCTTTTTCATGTCCTCAATCTCGTAGCGCCAGAAATCCGTCGGGTAGCCGTGGTAGGGGTAGCCGATGGCGGGCGAGGTGATGATGAGGATACCGCCGCGGCGGCAGATGCGCTTCATGTTTGTGAGCGAGGTGCGCCACCAGCGTGTGTGCTCCATCATCTCGATAGAGAGGACGATGTCGAAGGACTCGGCCCCATACTCCTGCTCCAGCAGGTCGGCGTTGAGGACTTTATCCACGCAGGGACCTTCGATCATGTCGATGCCCAGGTATGACTTGGGCTCCCAGTGCATGACATAGGGTTTGATGGAGCCGTTGAAGTCGCAGGAGCCGACTTCGATCACTTCCTTGCCGCGGATCTCCTCCGGGGGCAGGTAGCGGGCAGCGAATACCATACAGCTTGGTCTGGGCATGATTGTAAGTGTGTTGAGGTTCGGTAAAGGGTTCCTAAACCAGTTTGATCGGAACTAAAAGGAAAGAGCGTAGGGAAACTTTTTCGTGGGCATTGTCTTTGCGTAAACGGACAGGCGACGGGCTGGCGCTACAGGGGCGGGGTTTTGCTGTGATTCCACTTGGCCCCGGCGATCCGCCGGAAGCGCTCCGCGTAGCTTCCTCGCTCACGCAGGAGTGTTGCCAGGCGGGCACACTGGTTTTTCCAGATCAGCCAGCTGGCGCTGCCTTCGCGGGATTGCTCCGAGCGAAAGGCGATCTGTGGGAATAGCCCGATCAGAGCCCGGACGGCTTTGAGTGATTCGCTCATCCAGCAGGGCGGTGCGGGTGTGCCGTGGGTGAAGCTCGGCAGCAGGGCATAGTAGGCATCGAGGTAGACGGACTGCTTCCCGAAGCCAATGTTGAGCCGGGTGAGGTAGTCCCAGTTCAGCCGACCGGTGGGGATGAAATGCTGAATAAGCAGGGCAGGCTCGTACCAGATTTTCCAGCCGCTTAGGCGTAGGGCAGCGCAGATTTCTGTGTCGCCGCCGGATGTCAGTTCCTTGCCCTTGCGGTCGGTGAGCTCTCCCTCAAAGCCATCTGAGAGCAGTTGCTCCCAAGCTGCCTTTCGGAAGCACAAGCCCGCGCCGCAGACGTACTGCTCCACGATGCCTCCGGGGGAATCCAGGCCGTAGACGGCATAGTGTCCTTTAAATGTCTGAAACCAGGCAGGCGGCTCGCTCTCGCAGACCTCGGTGGTGGGGCCACCCACGACGCCGACCTCCGGGTGCTGGCGAAATATTTGCTCTACGGTGGTCAGCCAGTGCGGTGGGGTCCAGTTGTCATCGTCAACCAGCGCTATGATGTCGTACCTGGCTGCTGCTGCCCCGCGAGCTCGTGCGTAGCTGAGGCCTGCTTGGGGCTCGTGTACTATGCGCAGGGGGGTGATGGATTTCTCGGACCAGATACTCTCAGCGACGGCGGCGGTGTTATCGGTGGAGGCGTTGTCCACCACGATGACTTCCCATGCGATACCGTCAGCGTCCTGCTGCGCCTGCAGGTGGCGCAAGGTGGCAGGCAGTCGTTCGCTGCTGTTGTAGCAGCAAATAACGACACTGATGCCGGACTTGGGGGTGTCTGTTTGTACGTCTGCCATGTGGCGCTAGATTCTCTTTAGGCGGCGGGCTATTTTTCGCTGGATGGGCTCCATGGCATTCAGGACCTTTGCCCGGAGCTTGCAGGGTAGGGGGAGGTCGTTGATGTATTTGTTAACCAATACGCGCTGGCGTTTGAAGGTGGCGCCAGTGGATAGCTCGCCCTGGGTCTTTGTGCCCTCAATGAGTCTGAAGTGTCCCCAGCATTCGTCATAGTAGTGGATGTGAGCGTGCTGGCAGGCCCGAAAAATGAAGTCGAGGTCCATGGTCATATGGTCGTCAATATCGTACGGTCCGGCGACCTCGTGCAGGCTTTTGTGGTAAAAGTATGAAGCCGGGTTGAGGGGGAAGGGCTTGCCGCGGCAGAGATTGTAAAGGCTCAAGGGAGCGGGCTTCTGTAGGCCGAGGTCTTTGTCGTCGTCTCCCCAGACGTGCAGGTTGGCGTAGAGAAAGGCGGGCTCGGGGAGGCCTTTGGCCAGCCCGCAAACGCGGTTCAGGGTGTTGGGTGCATAGTAGTCGTCGGCATTGAGGAATCCGATGTAAGGCGTGTTGGCCTCGCGGATGCCATGGTTCATGGCATCGGATTGGCCGCAGTCTTTTTCACTGATGAGGCGGACATGCGGGTGCGTAGCTGCGAAGTCACGCACGAGCTCGGGGGTGCCATCTGTTGAGAGCCCATCCACGATGAGATGCTCGACCAGCGTGCAGTCCTGCGTAGCGACGCTCTCCATGCAGGCGGTGATGAACCGCGCGCAGTTGAGCACCGGAGTGATGACGGTGATGAGAGGTGCTTCGCTCATGGTCGAGAAAGGCTTTTCTCGATTAATTCGAGGTTGCGCTCGAGCTGGTCGATGTCGGCTATGAAATTATTCTGTTGCTCGATGACGTCGGGCTTTTCCGGCTCGCATGCCTGGTAGAAATAGGGATGGCCGCAGGCCGAGGCCAGGTTGAAGAAGCTACTGTTGAGGGGGCCGCGCATTTTCATCTCAAAGACAGCTGCGCCGGGTGGCATCATCAGGATATTAACCAGTCCTGCGCCATGGATGGATGCCAGCGCACGCGCACGGCTAAGCATGCCGACTTGATCACGGAAGCTGTAGTCCTCCATGCAGACCGTGGTGTAGCCAAAGCGATCGTACATGGCCTCGACCTCGTCCTGATTGACAAACTTGCGCATGCGGGCTTTGCGACGGCTGATGTGTATTTTTTCTCCGATACCATCCGGAGGAGGCGGGGCAACGGAACGAAAGCGCTCACCTACGCGGCGAATGAGCTCGGGGTTAAAGTGGTGAATGCCAGCCGTGCGAGTGGGGATGGTGACATCCCGCATGAGGCAGTTGTGGCCGATGGAGACGGGGACGATATTTTCTACACCGAACATCTCCAGTGAGGTGCGAACAAAATCAACCTCCATGAAATGTGCGGGCATGACGACAGGGTATCCTTTCTCGATCAACTCGCGTGAAAACTCCAGTCGGGACAGGGATTCGCTGATCCAGAAAAAGTAGGACAGCGACCATGTGTCGGTGAACCACAGGCAGGGCTCTTCGAGCGCTTTTGTCCGGCCGGGCTGGCGGCTGCGGAGAATCAGCTTCAGCCGTGTTAGCGGTTGATTGTAGCGGTTGGACTCCCAGCTCCACTCCTTAGACTCGAGCGTGTCGGGAAAACTCTCGGGCAGCAGTGTGAGGCCTTTGACCAGAATGCCTAGCCCGTTTGCGCGCACATCGTGGTAATGCTTGAAGCCGGGGTCAGGGATCTGCGTATGCAGATGCGGCTCAAACAACGAGCGGTCGCTCTCGATCAGGTTGACGGGTAAATGGCGTTCGACGGAGATCATGGATTGAGAGGGAGAGCGGTTAGGTGCGAGTTCGGGGACTCTGGCTGCCGAAGCGGAAAAAGAGCGGGACCAACTTCACGGCGGCCAGATAGCGAGGGAGGTAGCGGCGAGGGTCGGCCGCGATGCGCGCCAGCCAGCCCAGGTGTAGCTTGTCGGCCCAGCCGGGGATATTGGCCTGCTGTCCGGTGAAAAAGGCGATCGCCGCTCCCGTGCAGATAATGGCGGGGCGGTAGGTAAGCTGTTGACGCAGCCCATAGCCGAGGCGCTCCTGGATGCCGCCACCGATGTTGTTAAAGACAAAGCGAGGTCTCCGCTGCTCGATGAGCTGCACAAGTGTCTCGTCGTGCAGTTCACCCTGGGCGGGATAGTGCGGGGCCACGTAGCAGTCATCTTCGGTGACAGGTATTCCCTGCTCGTTGTTGAGCCATGCTAGATTGATGTGCATCTCCTCCTCACTGGGCATGATCCAGAAAGTCGCGCCCTGCTCGCGCAGCGCTGTATGCTGGATAAGCGTCCGGAAAAACAGGTAGCCGGAAATCTTTGGAATGCGGGGCCGGTGGGTGAGATTCCACAGCAGGACGAGCAGGCCGCTGTCAGTGAGGGCGACATCAGCGTGCTCGACGGACTGCTGGTAGGCGGGGGCGTCGGGCAGCGTGGCTAGCCCGGGTCCCGAGGGTGCGACAAGTAAACCACCGTCGTGGACGACTGTCTCGATGATTTCCTCGAGGGACCCCGTATAGAAAGGGATTCCCAGTATGGTGTGGGTATTGCTCATGCCGAAGCTTCGAGGACTTGGTGAAAGGTGCTTAGGTATGCTTGCCCGAGCTGTTGTGGGTTGTAGGCTTCGGAGGCATAGGCGCGGGCGCTCTGGCGGAGCGTTCGCCCGGCGGCTATATCATCCAGGGCGCGGCGTATGGCCTTGGTCAGAGATGGTGCCGAGAGCTCATCGGCTAACCAGCCGGTTTCGCCTTCACGTATCATTTCCTTCACGCCTCCGATGGGAAAGCCGACAATAGGCGTGCCGCATGCGTTGGCTTCGCTGATCACGCAGGGTAGGTTGTCAACGGGGGCCGGGTGGATGAGTAGGTCGACCGCGGCAAAGATACGGGCTTTGGTTGCCTCGTCGGCGATATAGCCGAGATGCTTACATTGAATGTTGGGGTTCTCGATCTTAGCCGGAGCGTTACCCATCGTCAACAGGGTCAGTGGCGTAGTGATGGCTCGCAGCGCCTCATGTATCAGGTGCCCGCCCTTACGGGGCTGATGGAGGTACTCGCTCACGATCAGGGCTGATGTTTGTCCCGTGGCCAGCTTTAGGTCCTCGCGGCCGTGCTCGCGCAGGCTGGGGCTGTATTGGTCGAGGTCGATCGGGTTGGCGATGGTGCTAAGGCGCTCGCGTGGCCAGCCATTGCCGTTCGTTGCGCATTGGGCCAGCCAGTGTGACGGGCTGACTGCATAGAGATTCGGATGCTGAAACAGACGGCGGCGGTGCTCCCAGCTTGCGGCTAACAGCTTGTCTTCGGGCTTACAGGACTGGGGAGGGCAGGTGCAGGAGCTGTCGCAATGGGTGCGAAAGCGTTCGCACTCGAAAGAATAAGCGCAGCCACCGGTGAAAGACCACATGTCGTGGAGGGTCCATACGACGGGGGCGTGCTCAAGCGCAGCCTCTATCAACTCCAACCCCCAGTTGGAGGCCCCGTGAATGTTATGGATGTTGATCAGGTCTGGTTGAAGTTGATCCAGCAGGCGGTGAAATCGGTCTAGCAGATTGCGAGAAGTCGCTTGCTCAAGAAGTGCTCCGAGGCCAAGAGGCTTGAGGCGACGAGCCCAGGTCTGAAGAGTGAGGTGCGGGCTGAGGCGCCAGGTATGGGGATGCGGTTCCTCGGGCGCGTATTGGACGATGCGGCTGATCTCAAGGGTCGGGTCACATTGGCTGACTGCCTCCAGGATGCGGCCGCAGGCGATCGCAGCCCCGCCGGTATCCAAATGGTCCGAAATGGCGAGCAAGCGTTTCATGGGAGTAGTTTGCGGCGTAGCGCGCCGAGGGACATTCTCATCCGGCTCCAGCAGATTTTCCACCCGCGTGTTTCTTGCAGCAGGTGGTTGCATTTAAAGGTGTGCTCATCCGCTGCTTCGTCCAGGGTGATGCTGGCGGGAGGAATGAGCTTTTTCAGTGGGTGTGCCTTGCGGTGGAGGCACCAGGCGCCCTCGACGGTATGGGTGGCATCCGGGCCGAAACCAAGGTTCTCGACGAGATTCACGGTACTGTTGATCGCTACGCAGTTACGAGCCCACATGGTGTAGAGCCACGGATAGGCCCAGGAGCTGTTGGCGGCAGGATTCTCGCGAATACGGCCAAAGATGCGCCCCCAGAATGCCTGCTCGATGTCGCTTTTCATGTAGTGAGCAAGCGTTGGTTGGGCTTCATCCCAAGTGGATAGGTTGAGGTCTATCAGGCGCCAGGCTCGTCTCCATGTCGCCCACCCCCAGCAGTGAGGGAATTTACTGAAGTAGTAGGTATAGGGGCGCTTCAGGCGTGGTCTCTGAAATTGGTTGGCGCCGATATGAAACACCTGCTCCTCGTCTCGGTACCTCTCCAGTAGGGTCTCGCAATAAGTGAAAAAGGTTGGGTCGGGCAGGCAGTCGTCCTCCAGGATGATGGCCTGCTCCTCATGCTCAAAGACCGAGTTCAGCCCGGTGTATACGCGCTGTTTGCAGCCAAGGTTTTCGCTGCTATACAGGCGGGTGACTTCACACGGCCAGTCGACACTGTCGATGACGGCGCGGGTGGCGGAGACGGCTTCGGCCTCACCGGGCTTGTTCTGGCGAGGGCCGTCTGCGATGACGTATAGGCGCGGGGGGCGAGCCTGGCGGATGGATTCGAATACGCGCTTGGCCGTATCGGGGCGGTTGAATATAATGAATGCTACGGCTGTATTCATGAAACGGCTACATTGTTATGCAGGGATTTCCCAACGCGTGTCCGTAGTTTTCCGATGCCGGCACCGGCCAGCCGCCAAAGGGCGCGCCAGGGGGCGGTGGTAAAGGGAGCGGTTCGCAGCAGCCTACGCGTATTCTTGCGGGCGCTGTGCCAGTTGTTGTCGAGCAGGGCCAGGCTAACCCATCTCAGGATGGTCTCTTCGGTGCGGACGGGTGTCACGGAGAGCGTCTTGGGGGGAAGACCACGCTCCTGGCGGGTGATGGCCAGAATGCGGTTTTTTATGGCGACGCGGTTGTCCCGGTCGCGGGTGGCATTGATACTGGCTGGGTGTTGGCGATAGCCCAGCAGGCACTCCTCGATGACGGTAAAACTTCCCCGGTCCAGCAGGCGTAGGAACAGATCATAGTCTTCGACATATTCGCACTCAGGGCGATAGCCTCCGACTGCTTGCACATCGGTCAGGCGGAGCATCATGGCCGGGTGGACGAGGCCTCCGATATCGCCCTCCAGGAGTCGCTGCTCGATGTGCGAGGAGTCGGCATCCATCTTCCAGGTCCAGATGTGTTCTCCCTCGGGGTCCAGGTAGTCGACCCAGCAGCCTACGCCTACGTGCTCAGGGTGGGTATCCAGGAACGCGGCCTGCCGGGCCAGACGCTGCGGGCAGGCTACATCATCGGCATCCATGCGGGCGAGGTAGTAGCCGCTGCATTGCTCAAGGCCATCGTTGAGTGCACCGACGATGCCGGTATTGGGGCGAGAGATAATGATGAGGCGGTCATCGTGGCTGGCAAAATCTTCGAGTATGCCTGCGCTGCCGTCGGTGGAGCCATCGTCGACAACGATGCACTCGAAGTCTGCGCCGTCCTGGGCAAGGATGCTACCCAGCGCTTCGGCCAGGTACTGCTCGGCGTTGTAGACCGGCATCAGCACGGAGATGCGGGGACGCGAGCTCATGAGAGGTGGTCTATGCCAAGCTGTTGGCTGAGCTTGCGGGTGAGGGCGTTTAGGAGATCGCGGCCACTGTGTCGCGGCAGCGTGTCGGCGTGAGTTATTGCTTCGAGTAGGGGTAGCAGAATGCTGCCTGCACTGTCCGCGGTGTAGGTGCTCAACGTCGATGACGCAGCCTCCGTAGCCCGATGGGCCAGTGCGGTGTAGTTTGCCGTGCAGGCAGTTGGCGTAAAGCGCTCGGCCAGCGTTTCGCGTGCCGCTTGCCCCAACGCTGGAAGGCGGGCGGGTGTCTTGATCAGGTGCTGGAGCGTGCGTGCAAGAGCATCGCTGTCATCGACCGGGAAGACTAGCCCGTTGACGCCGTTTTCGATCAGGTAAGACGCACCGGCACCGGTGGAGACCAGCACGGGCTTCGCGGCAGCCATGGCTTCCAGCACAGTGAAGTTCAGGGTGTCCCAGTGCGAAGGTATGAGGGCAAAGTCTGCCTCGGCTTGACGCGCGATGGCTTCCTCACGGGGCAGAGGACCGTGCCAGTGAAAGCTTTTTTGCCAGATGCCGGGGTAGCTCTTTTCGAGCCAGCTGGCCATGGATTGACCGCCGGGCGCGGTGGGCGTGTCGCTGCCATACCAGTCGATGCGGACGGGGCATTCGCTCTGAAGCTTATCCAGTGCTTTGGCGAGGACCTGTGCCCCCTTCCAGTCCTGGAGTCGGCCGAGAACGACACCGGTGAGGCTCTCCTTGGGCCGGTTCGCTGTTGGCGTATCCAAATTCTGTGACACAAAGTAAGGCGGGTCCACGCAGGGGACTTCACGCCCGAGGGCCTTTGTCCACTCTGTTGCGTTGGCCGGGCTGTAGGCACTGACTGCGTGTGCCCGCAGGAGTGCGTCCGACTCAAGGAGGCGCAGGAGGGGAAGATCGGGCGAGGGTGGCCCGCCGTGTGAGCGCGCGGCAATCTGCCCCAGAGACCCATGCGCGGTGACGACGAGCGGAGGGAGGTCGGGCCCGCGCAGGCAGGATGCATAGCCCATGAACTCAGCGGCGAAAACAACGGCTCCGGACGGGGCGTGATCCTTTAACCAGTTGCGCATGGCATCGCCCGTCGAGAGGGCAAGCGCTGCGACCTCCCAGTGTTCGGGGAGCGTCTGGCAGAGTTGGACGAAGCGCTCGTTTTTTTCTTTAAGGATCGAGACGACCTCGACACCCGGCCAGCCGGGGTCCTCGGCGCCCTTCTGTGTGGTGAGGATAATGGTCGGCAGTCCCAGCTCGCTGCGGCAACGAGCCAGCTGTGCGTAAAATGTCGCCAGCCCGCCGAGGTGGGGAAGCCACTCAGGCAGTGCGAAGATCGCAGGTGTGTTTGAGGCGGGGGCAGTCATGGCCGGTTATTCAATCTTATCGGTTTCCCAGGCGAAGCGGGTACGGATGAGGCCCATCCAGTAGTTGTGGTACTCGCCGCGCATGGAGCCGGTGTCATGCACCATCAGCGTGACGACATTTTCCTGCCAGGCGTTGAGCTCAGAGGCATCGGTCTGGAGGGCGACATGGCCCCGATAGAGTCCGTCGCTAAGGAAATCGGCGGGGATGGTGATGCGCGCGCGGTAGAGCCCCTGAGGGTGCGGCTGATAGCCCCAGGCATCTTCGCCAAGACGCGCGGATGGCAGATTGGGGGATGAGAAAATGGGGGTCCCGATTTTATCCAGCAGGATAAAGGCGGGGTTGATGCGTGCGCCGTCCCGGAGGCACCAGTATTGAATTTCCACTACGATCTCGTGGTCGCTCTCGACGTTCTCGGTCGGCAGGCCGTCGCTGAATACGGTGACGCTGTGCAGTCGCGCGGTGTCGTCTCCGGGGGCCGTCTCCACGGAGTCCCAGACCTGCTGGTGGGTGCGCTCTGAGCCGCTGTTGAGGTACTGGCCAATGACTTCGCGGGAGGGCCCGTCGGCCTGGAGCTGGCCGTCATGCAGGAGGATGGCTCGCTCGCAGAGGTTGGCCAGGGTGGAAAGCTGGTGGCTGACGAAGAGCACGGTGCGGCCCTGAGCGGCGACGTCACGCATCTTGTCGATGCACTTCTTCTGGTAGGCTGCGTCGCCGACGGCGAGGACTTCGTCCACGATGAGCACATCGGGCTCCAGGTGGGCGGCTACCGCAAAGGCCAGGCGCACAGTCATACCGCTGGAGTAGCGCTTGACCGGTGTGTCGACAAAAGCGCCGATTTCGGAGAATTCAATAATCGCGTCGAGCTTCTCCCAGATCTCGCGTCGGCTCATGCCAAGGATGGTGCCGTTGAGGAAGATGTTTTCGCGTCCGGTTAGCTCGGGGTGGAAGCCCGTGCCGACCTCCAGGAGCGAGGAGACACGCCCGCGGATAATGGCGCGCCCGCCTGTGGGCTCGGTGATACGCGAGAGTAGCTTGAGAAGGGTGGACTTCCCCGCGCCATTACGGCCGATGATCCCGACAGTTTCACCCTCGTTGATGGTGAGCGAAGTTTCCCGCAGGGCCCACATGGTATTGGGGCGAGGACCGGCGCGTCCGTCCGGGATTTTCAGCTTTGCGCGTTTATTCCAGTCCTGAAGGGGGCGACCACGAACACGGGTCGTCCAAAACTGCTCCAGGGATTCGCGTAAAGAGCCGGCCCCGACTGTGCCGAGCCGGTAGAGCTTACTGAGGTTTTCGATTTCTATGATGGGCGAAGGCATCGCTGATCGGAAAAGCAGGGATTGTGGGGCTAAACGGTGTCGGCGAAGGTGCGGCCCGTACGCTGGAAAACGAGGATACCGCTGAAGAGCACAGCTATCGAGACGGCGAGGGAGAACAGGTAGTACGAAGGCTCAACCGTTCCTTTACCCAGAAAGGCGAGCTTGTACATCTCGATGACGGGGGTCATCGGGTTGAGGAGGACGATGGGCAAGTACTTGGCTGGTACACTGGAAACCGGGATCACGATGGTCAGGTACAGCCATATTTGGATGATGAAACTATTCAGGTGGCTGAGGTCGCGGTATTTGGCGGTGAGCGAACTCATCCACAGGCCTACACCCAGTGCCAGAACCCCAGAGTGCAGCAGGAGCAGAGGCACCAGCGCTACCCGCCAGGTCATCCCGAAGGTGTCACCCGCCGGGCTGAAAAACTTGAACCCGACAAACACGATCATAAACAGCAATAGCTGGATGATGAAGGTGAACACGGATGAGACGCTGACGGCGAGCGGCACGACCAGCCGGGGGAAGTAGATCTTCTGGAAGATCCCGGCGTTGGCGGTGAAGGTGGTGCTGGTGCCGTTAAGGGTCTGGGCGAAAAAGTTCCAACCCAAGAGGCCACAGAGATAGAAGAGCGTGTGCGGCACACCATCCGAGGGGATCTGCGCGATTTTACCAAAGATGACCGTGAAGACCGCGGTCATGATCAGCGGCTGCAGGACGAACCAGATCGGGCCGAGTACGCTCTGCTTATAGCGGGCTACGAAGTCGCGGCGCACGAGCAACACCAGCAGGTCGCGGTAAGCCCAGATTTCGCGCCCGTTGATGGTCAGCCAGCCTTGGGAGGGTTGGATGACGGTCACGGACTTCGTCGTTTCAGTCTTGGTACTCATGGGTGAAGAACCGTTTCTGATTCAGCTTTCTCATTCTATTGAGCGAGGGAGTCTGGCCAAGGGTAAATCCGGCCACGCTGCCGCCCTTGGCCGGATACCGGTTGGTAAAGCCAATCGCGAAGGTTATTTGGGGTGATGTTTTCAGAAGCCTTGGGAAGAGGCGTAACGAAGGGGATGGCCGTAAGGGCGCTCCACCTCGTCGAGGGAAAGTTCAATCTCCTGGCCGCGGCCGAGGATGTCCAGCAGCAGGCGTACGCGCTCGACGCCGGGGACGAGCTTCACTACATCTGCCGAGCTGCCGCTAAATATACCAGCAATGATGCGGATGTTGTCACCGGCCTGGAGTGTCTGAAGGGGGAGCTCAAGGATCGAGGCTGGGGCCAGACTGGCCAGCTCGTCGACGATCCGGTCAGGGACTGGGACTAGCTCGCTGCCACGGCTGACAACGTAGGCCGCACCACGGGCATAGCCGACAGCCTTCAGGTGGCTGAGGGGTTGAAACCGTACGAACAGGTAGTTGGGAAAAAGCGGCTCTGTGGCGGTTGATTTACCGCGTGTCCCCTGGCGCGGATAGCGGACCTGCGGGAAGAGCACCTCAACGCCATCGATTGCCCGCAGGCTCATCGCAGCGGTGCGTTCGCGCTTGGGCTGGGTCTTTAGGCAGTACCAGGCTGGTTGGTCGGAAAAGGTCATAGGTGCACGAGGGAGCTGAGCAGGGGCAGGAGTTGGTTAGCATTTTCGTGCCATTGGCGCAGTTTGTCCACGCGGTGGCGCAGATGCTCGTGAGCCGGGGTGTCTTCTGGCAGTTTTGTCAGCTTCAGGGTTAGCTCACTTAGACGCTTTTGCCCGGCGTCGAGCCGGGGTTGGAACTGCTCGCTCAGGGCATTGGCGAGGAGCTTACGCAGCTCGGTCTCGGGCTCGTAGTAGTCCCTGCGCTGTCCCGGCTGGTGGACGATGCGCACTGCGCGGAAGTTCCGGAGCTGTTTGAGGCCCTGGCTGGCTGTGCCGAGGCTGATATCCAGCCG
Organism: Ruficoccus sp. ZRK36; assembly: GCF_019603315.1. NCBI lineage: Bacteria > Pseudomonadati > Verrucomicrobiota > Opitutia > Puniceicoccales > Cerasicoccaceae > Ruficoccus > Ruficoccus sp. ZRK36. The sequence goes on along the minus strand of NZ_CP080649.1, from coordinate 530,769 downwards.
CCGGATGATGTCGTCCATGCACAGGGGGGCGGGGGAGGCGTAGAGCAGCCCGTAAATCTCGCCAAGCGAGCGGGGCAGGCCAAGTGTGTGGACGGCACCGGCCATCAGGGTGATAATCTCCTGTTCGACCTCTTGTGAGTCGGTGGCTGAGGGTCCGGTGTCCATCATGGTCTCCATCGGCAGGATTCGCGGGGAAATTAGCCTATTTCAATAAAAAATGAAGTTAAACCGATTCCCTGGGGACGCAATCCTGAAAACGTTGCTGGCAAAAGAGTTTTGTTATAGCGGGATTTTACGGGAAAAGATTTGCCAGAGCGCAGGGAGGGCTGTTTGACGTATAGGGCAGGGACCCCGGATTTGGGCTGGGCCACCGAAAAAATCACGTCAACCTTGCGGCACTGGATGAATATTAACACCGTTCTGAAACAGCCGATGTTAATAAGAGAATGATAGATCATGCTCGATAGCCGCTTCAGAGGATTATTGGCCTTGCACGGATGTGTGATCGTGCTGGTGCTGCCGCTGCTGTTTTTTGCCCTGGCCGCCGTTGGGGTGGAGGTCACGGGCCGGCTGGCCTATGACCTCATCAATTGGCCACTGTATATGATGGGGCTGGTGGCTTCGGGGGCGATTTTCTTTAATTTCTACACCATGCTGGGGCCGAGTATATCGGCGCAGGACCGGGCGCGGGTGTTTCAGGTGACGAACCTGCAGATATTCATCCTCGTGCTGATTCTGTTCACCATCATTTTTGCCACGAAGGACCAAGCCATCTCACGTGTGTTTATCAGCACGTATCTGGTCTGTACGTATGCGGTCTTGTTCTCGCTGAATATGTCTCTGCCCGCCTGGATCTCACGTTATGTGCTGGGGGGGAAGAACATACGCTCGTGCCTGGTGGTGGGGACGACGGCCTCTTGCGCCCGCATTTCCGGCTGGCTGCATAGTCGGCAGGCGCTGGGGTTCAGTGTGGTCGGCCTGCTCAACTTTTCCGATGAAGAGCCCGAGTTGGTGGACATTCCGCTGCTGGGGGATGTCTCGCGGCTGCGGGAGACGATCCGCGAGCAAGGCGTTAACCAGATCATCCTGCTGGAGACCCGCCACTCCAAGGAATGGGTGAAGGAGATCCTGGACGCTGCTGACGAGGAGGGGTGCCAGATCCTCATCTTTAACCCGTGGGCGGAGTACTTCGACTATCCTTTGATCAGCGTGAAGGACGGGCCCTACACGTTTTTCACGCTGCGTGAGGAACCGCTGGAGAGCCCGCTCAACCGCATGATCAAGCGCCTGCTGGACCTCGCGGTAGCGATCCCGGTGGTGTTTCTCATCCTGCCGGTGATGATCCCGCTGGTCTGGATCAAGCAGCGTATGCAGTCGCGGGGGCCGGTCTTTTTTAAGCAGATCCGCCGGGGCTACAACCGCCGGGAGTTTGTGCTCTATAAATTCCGTACCATGCACGTGCGGCGCAAGGGCGATGAGGCGCAGCAGGCCACCCGGCACGATCCACGGGTTTTCCGTTTCGGGGAGTTTATGCGGCGCACCAGTCTGGATGAGCTGCCGCAGTTCATCAATGTGCTCAAGGGGGAGATGAGCGTCGTAGGCCCGAGGCCGCATTTGCCCGAGCACGACCGGATTTTCAGCCAGGACGTAAAGATCTACCCGCAGCGGCATTTTGTGAAGCCAGGATTGACGGGATTGGCCCAGTGTAAGGGCTTCCGGGGCGAGATCACGGATGTGGAGCTGCTGCGCCAGCGGGTGCATTACGACTTGGAATACATTAACGAGTGGTCCGTGTGGATGGACCTGGAAATCATGCTGCGCACGGTGCGTCTGGTTATTAAACCGCCCTCATCGGCGTATTAAAACTCGCCAGGCCCTGTCAGAAAACGCTTGAAACGGGCTGGGGTAAACGTCTTTATCAAGCCCAATCCCCGCCGGGGCGACCTAAAACCATCAAACCTCCCTCACCGTGGAAATTACCCAGGAAAAACAGGACTCCATTAACATTCTCAGCCTCCAGGGGCGTCTCGATGTCAGCACATCCGGTTCACTCGATGAAAAGCTGACTGCGCTGGTCGAAGCCGGCGAAGCCAAGGTACTGGTGGACTGCCGCGAGCTGGACTACATCAGCAGTGCCGGTCTGCGCGTTCTGCTCTCGGCTGCCAAGCAGTTCAAGAAGCAGGAAGGTTCGATCGCCCTTTCGACGCTCAACCCGAACGTCAAGCAGGTCTTCGAAATCTCCGGATTCACCAGCATTTTCCCGATTTACGCCACCCGCGAAGAAGCGCTCCAGGCTCTTTCCTGAGCCTGCCGCCTGCGGTTGTTTGAAACATCTCTGCCGTCTGCTGGCCAGGCGCCAGATTGAGATGTCTTGGCTGTTTCGGCCAAATCCTTTTCAGCGGCGCACACACGCCGCTTTTTTTGTCTGGCCAGGGGCTGCCTCAGGGGTCCTTGGCTGCGAACTCCCGCCTTGCCAAAGGGGTGGGTGCGAGATTAGTAAGTCTCTGTCTTGATGAAATTTAAGCTGCGGCACAAAGTCACCGGTCTGGCGCTCTTTTCGGCCTTGTTGCCGGCAGTCGTGCTCGCGCTGCTTATCTATGTGCAGCAGCGTAAGAGCACAGTGGTTATCGACGCACAGCTCGATGCCATCGTCGCCGAAAACCTCGACCAGACCACGCGCGATATTTACAACCTGTGCCTGAGCGCCAATGATCTGGTGCAGCTGCAGGTGGATGCTGCCCTTGGCGTGGCGGATCACACGGTGGATGAAGAGGGTGGGCTCCGGCTGGGTGCCAAGCAGGTGCCGTGGACCGCGATTAACCAGTTTAACGACGATGAGGTGCAGCTTGAGCTGCCGGAGGTCCTCATCGGCCAGGAGTGGCTGGGGAAGAACAGTGACGCAGGCGTTGCGACACCCTTGGTGGACGATGTGCGCGATATGGTTGGCGGTACGGCTACTATTTTCCAGCGCATGAACGAGGAGGGCGACATGCTGCGGGTCGCCACCAATGTGCTCACGCTGCAAGGCGACCGGGCCATCGGCACCTACATTCCGGCCGTGGACCCCGATGGTACGCCTAATGCCGTTGTCACGGCGGTGCTGCGGGGCGAGACCTTTCGCGGGAATGCCTACGTGGTCAACAACTGGTACCTCGCCGCCTACAAGCCCATCTACGATCCCGAAGGGGAAGATATCATCGGCATGCTCTATGTGGGCGTGAAGCGCGAGAGCGTGGACAGCCTGCGGCGCTCGCTGGCCTCGGTCGAGGTCGGGGATAGCGGCTATGCCTGGATCATGCCCGGTCAGGACAAAATGAACCGCGGCCATTACGAATTTTTCCGCGACGGCGCTAGCGACCTGCAGGATATTTCCCGCGTGCGCGATGTGAACGGCCGCAACTACATCGAGGAGATCCGCAAGGAAGCGATCAAGCTGCAGCCCGGAGAGGTCGCCACGATGGATGTGGCCTGGCAGGATGCGTCAGGAGTCGTCCGGCATAAGGAGATCCACTACGCCTACTTCAAGCCCTGGGATTGGGTCGTCGGGGTGACGGCCTTTGAGGGCGAGTTTGCCAAGCCGCACCAGGAGGTCTCCCGAGCCTTTCAGACGATCCTGCGCTACACCGTATACGGGGCCGTCGTGACGTTGATTCTGGTCGGCCTGCTGGCCACGGTGCTGGGCGGATTGATTGCCCGGCCCATTACTTATCTGACCAACATCGCTGAGCTGGTAGCCGAAGGGCGCTTGGGCGAAGCCGGTGGCAAGATGGAGGAGTGCTGCCGCCAGCAGGGCGGTGTGAACCGCAAGCTCGTGCATCAGCAGGACGAGACCGGTCAGCTCTTCCGGGCCATCCTCAAGATGATCCGCAACCTGAATTCGCTCATCGGGCGCGTTCGTAACCTCAGCCAGCAGCTGACGGGGGCTGTCACCGAGATGACCGAGACCGCTCGCGCACAGGAGGGCACCGTGCAGGACTTTGGGTCGTCTTCGAGTGAGATTGCCGCCGCAGTGAAGGAAATTTCCAGCACCTCGCAGGAGCTTTCGCGGACCATGAACAAAGTCTCTGAAAGTGCCCGCGAGACCACGTCCACCGCCGGGGCCGGTCGCTCCCATCTGGACGGTATGCGGCAGAGCTCCGAGGGGCTTGAGACCGCCACCCGCTCGATTACTGGAAAGCTTTCGATCATCGCCGAGCGCGCGCAGAACATTAACGCCGTCGTCACGACGATCGCCAAGGTGGCCGACCAGACGAATCTGCTCTCGCTGAATGCTGCCATTGAGGCTGAGAAGGCCGGTGAGTACGGGCTTGGATTTGCGGTGGTGGCGCGTGAAATTCGCCGCCTGGCCGACCAGACGGCTGTGGCCACTCAGGACATCGAGCAGATGGTGAAAGAGATGCAGTCCTCCGTCACCGCCGGGGTGATGGAGATGGACAAATTTAACGAGGCGGTGCGCATCGGGATCGAGAGTACCGCTGAGCTCAGTAGCCAGATGGAGGCGATCATTGAGCAGGTCGAGACCGTCTCGCCACGCTTTGACAGTGTGCGCGAGGGGATGTCTTCGCAGGCCGTGGGCGCTTCGCAGATATCCGAGGCTGTGGCGAACCTCAACCTCGCCGCACACCAGACGACGGCCTCGCTGGAGGGTTTCAAGAACGCCACGGATAAACTTAACCGCGCCGTCCATGCCATGCAGGAGGGGATCGCCCAGTTCCGCATGGATGACAGCGCCAAGGACGACAGCCAGGAGGATAAGGCATGAAGATGCGCACGAAAATTCTCCTGACCATGGTGCTGCCGGTACTGGTCATCATGCTCGCGCTGGCCGGGTTTAACATGGCCCGCGTCCACGACGACATGATGGAGAGCCAGAAAAGCCTGATCGCCGAGGAGCTACAACGGGCCGCCATGGAGATCGAGAAAGGCAACAGCGAGACCATCTCCGTCGTGCGCTCACTGGCGCTGGCGCAGCAGAACGGCCTCTTTGGTAAGCGCGAGGACACCGTTGCCCTGTTGCGTAATGTGCTCGATACCTTTCCGCAGTTTATCGGGGCCGGTTGTGGCTACGAGCCCAATGCCGACGGCCAGGACGCCGACTACGTGCAGAATTTCCAGGACGGCGACACCTACCTGGGCGAGAGCGGGCGTTTCCTCGCCTACTGGTTCCGCGATCCGCAGAGCAACAGTGCCTACACGCTGGAGCCGCTGGTGGACATGGAAAATGCTCTCTACTATGCCGGAGTGAAGGAAAGATACATCCGCGGCGATGCGGAGGCCTTCATGGTGACCGAGCCGTACGTGTATAACCAGGCCAACCTCATTGTGGAGCAGATCGCGCCGATCATCATTGACGGGCGCTTTATGGGGATCGTCGGGATTGACCGGGGGCTGGACTTCCTCGACGAGTTTATCAACAAGCTCAAACCCTACGACTCGGCGGAGTTTTTCCTGATCAGCAGCCGTGGGCGCATCGTTGCTACCACCTACGGGACCGACTTGCGGACTGCGCCCATCGAGCAGTTGTTCGTCAAAGAAAATCGGGACGGACCGGGCCGGATCGTCAGCGGGATTTTTACCTTTAACGAGGGGACCGGTAAGCTCGAGTTTGACTCCGCCAAGGCCGAACGCCTCCTGGATGACGACATCAGTAATACCTACCGGGATCTCTTCCAGCGTTTCTCGCTCTCCCGTAAGAATACGGAGGTCATCGAGATCGACGACCCGCTCCACGGCGAGCACTCCTTTATCGCGAGTGCCTATATCCCGACCGGAGGCTGGCGGCTGATCATGAGCGTCAGCCGCAGCGAGGTCATGGCCTCGACGCGTGAGGCTGCCACCCTGGCCTTTGCCATGGTCGGGGTGACGATCCTGCTGATCATTTTAATCATCTGGTTCTTCGCCAACTCGTTCTCGCGCCGCATCAGTGTCGCCAACTCCCTGGCCCAGCGCGTCGCTAACGGCGACCTGACGGCGGATGTGGAAGTGGACACCAAGGACGAGTCCGGCCAGCTGCTGCAGGCGATCAAGGACATGGTCGGCAGCCTGAATAATCTTCTGCTTCAGGTGAAGGGTGCCACGATCCAGCTCGTCTCGACGGCGACGCGCATCACCGGCACGGCTAAAAGCCAGGAGGCGACGATTCAGGACTTTGGGGCCTCCACCACGCAGATCGCCGCCGCCGTCAGCCAGATTACCGCGACCTCGCGCGAACTGCTCAACACCATGGACGGGGTCTCCTCCCGCTCATCCGAGACAGCAGGTATGGCCGAGACCGGGCGCCAGCAGCTCGCCGCCATGGCCGATGCCATGAGCCACCTGGACGAGGCTACCGAGTCGATTTCCGATAAGCTGGCTGCCATCTCCGACAAGGCCAGCAACATCACCCGTATCGTCACCGCGATCAACAAGGTCTCCGAGCAGACAAACCTGCTCTCGCTCAACGCCGCTATCGAGGCCGAGAAGGCGGGCGAGTTCGGGCTCGGCTTCGCCGTGGTCGCCCGTGAAATCCGCCGCCTCGCCAGCCAGACCGCCAAGGCCACGGTGGATATTGACCAGATGGTTAAAGAGATGCAGTCCGCCGTCTCGGCCGGGGTGATGGAGATGGACAAGTTCTCCGAGGGCGTGCGCACCGGGGTGGGTGAGATTGACGAGCTGAGCGGTCAGCTCGATGGCATCATCAGCCGCGTGCAGGAGCTTTCGCCCCGCTTCGCCGAAGTGCGTGAGGGCATGCAGTCGCAGACACAGGGTGCGGCCCAGATCAGCGACGCGATGACGAACCTCAAGGACGGGGCGCAGCGCAGCGCCGACTCGCTGGTCGAGTTCGACAAGGCCACGCAGGCGCTCCACACCGCGGTCAACAACCTGCGGCGCGAGGTCGCGCGCTTCAAGGTGGCCGAGCGGCACTCCACCGGGATGACAAACATGCCTTTCCCCATGCGCGGGGGTAAAAAGCCCGGCGCTTCCTGACCTTTGCCATGTTGATCATCCTGTTCACCCTCGGCGACAAACGCTACGGACTGGATTCGGAGCGGGTGGTGGAGGTCGTGCCCGCCATGCCGGTCCGCGAGGTGCCCGGTACGCCCGAGGCCGTGAAGGGGCTCTTTGAATACCGCGGCAAGGTGCTTCCCGTGATTGATCTGTGCACGCTCACGGTGGGCCGCCCGGCAAATGTTTTTCTGAGCACGCGCTATCTGGTCGTGAAAACCGGCCAGAGCGGCGAGCGCCTGATGGCGCTGCTGGCTGAGAAGGTGACGGACACCCTCAATGTTGAGGATGGGGCCTGGCTCGATCCGGGCCTGGTGCCACCCGGTGCCCGGCACCTGGGGCGTCTTGTGCGCGATGCTGCAGGCGGGTTGATCCAATGCGTGGAGGTCGAGGAGCTGGTCACGCCGGAGATACGCGAGCTATTAAAAGAACGACAGGAGGTGGATGCATGATGCTGCCGCCGGAGCTTTCAGTGCGTCTGCGCGGGACCTACGGGCTGGATGATGCCGTGCTCAGCGGGCCGGGATGTCTGGTTGCTGTGCACCACCGTATGCGTCAGCTTGATCTGGACGATGAGGATGCCTATCTGGAGCGTCTCTCAGGTTCGCGTGAGGAGTTTGAAGCTTTCGCCGATGAGCTGCTTGTGCCCGAGTCGTGGTTTTTTCGCGACCGCGCACCGTTCGATTTTCTGGCCAATTGGGTGCAGTCGGTCTGGATGACCTACGAGGCCGAGGGGCGGATGCTGCGGGTGCTTAGTGTGCCCTGTGCTTCGGGGCCGGAACCGTATTCGATTGCCATGACACTGCTCGATGCCGGACTGCCTCCCAAGAGCTTCCGCGTGTACGCCGGGGATGTGAGCGAGCGTAACCTCGTCAACGCCCGACTCGGCGAATACCGCCCGATGGCCTTCCGGGGGACGGATGCGGAGGGGCGGCGTCATCATTTTGAGAACCTGCCCGACGGTGGCCTGCGCGTGCGCGATAACGTGCGTAACTGCGTGTCCTTCAAACGCTGCAATCTGCTCGATCCGGGCAGCCTGGCCTTTGCTCCGGCTTTCGACGTGGTCTTCTGCCGTAATGTGTTGATCTATTTTTGCGAGGAAGCCCGGCGCGGCGTGGTGGAGCATCTGCGGCAGTTGCTGGCTGATGACGGATTGTTCTTCGTCGGGCATGCGGACGGACTGCCGATGCTCAGTCGCGAGTTTGAGACGGCGGGACCGACCGGGGCTTTTTGCTATCGCCGCCGTACGGTGATCGAGCCAAGCGCCCCGCCATCGCCCACTGCAAAGCGTTTACCCTCGGCCCGGTTTCCTGTGCGTAAGAGCACAACATCAAAAAAGAGTAAGCGAGCCGCCAAGGCCATCGAGCCGCCCGCCGCTCCCGCTTCATCGGCCGCTGACTCACCAGAAGCCTCGCTGGCGAACGTGGTCCGCCTGGCCGATTTGGGCGACCTTGCCCTTGCCCGTGCGCAATGCCTGGAGCACCTTCAGCAGCATCCGCCCACTGCCGATGCGCTATTTTTACTGGGGCAGATTGAGATGGCCACCTCGCGGCTGGCCGAGGCCGAGACTTGCATCCGCAAGGCGCTTTACCTGAACCCGAATCACCTGGAGGCGATCATTCAAATGGCGCTTCTGGCCGAACGCCGGGGTGCCCCCCGCGAGGCGCAGCGCCTGAGGGCCCGCGCCCGTAAGCTGGAGGAGGCCGCGCATGCCTGAGGAACCCCTTTCTGATCATAACGTGCAGCAGATCGAGAGTCTGCTTGAGCGCCCCTATCCAGAGGGCTACCGCGAGGAGTGGATTGAGCGCATCAAAAATCCGCCCGAGCAGGAAATGCGCGAGACGGTGCCGCTGCTGGTCTTTCGCCTGCGGGACGAGTGGCTGGCCCTGAGCTGCTCGGTGGTCAAGGAAGTCTGCTCGCAGGGGGCGGTTCACCGTATCCCGCGTCGGACGAACGAGGTGCTGCGGGGGGTGACTAATGTGCGCGGTGAGCTGCAGCTAGCCGTTTCGCTGCGGGCCCTGCTGGGCTTGACTGAACGAAAGGACAGCGCCTCGACGCTCAGCCGCCGGGTGTATCCGCGCATGGTGTTGATCGAGCAGGCAGGCGGCGCCTTTGCTTTTCGCGTCGAGGAGGTGTACGGGGTGGTGCACTTCGAGCTGGAACAGATGCAGGCCGTGCCGGTCACCGTTTCCAAGTCTCTGGCCACGTATGCCCGTGGCCTGTTTAACCTGCGCGGCCAGCAAATCGGCTGGCTCGACGACGAACTCATCTTTCACAGCCTCGGCAGTAAGACCTTCTAAACTTCCATGAGTGACGGACCCGACTTTTCCATGCTCGATCTCTACCAGCAAGAAGTAGAGACCCATGGGGCTGCGCTCAATAATGGCCTGCTCACGCTGGAGAATGCGCCGGATGACAAAACGCTGATCAACGACCTGATGCGGGCGGCTCACTCGCTGAAGGGCGCGGCGCGCATCCTCGGCCTGGACGTGGTCTCCACGGTCGCCCATGCGCTGGAGGATGTCTTTGTAAAGGTCGGCGAGGGGAAGCTGGATTTCCCCGAGGGCTTCTTTGACCTGCTGCTGCAGACGGTAGACTTTCTGGTGGACTCGGGTGGTTCCGATGCTGCCGCCATGCCCGCGTGGCTGGAAGAAAACCAGGCCCGCTCCGAGTCCCTTACCGCGGCCCTGCGCGCGGTCCATGCCGGGGGTCCCGTCCCGGAGGAATTTCGTGAGGGGGAGATACCCGCCGAGGCTGATGTAGCCGATCCTACAGAGGCGCCCGATGAGGCTGCACAGACTTCGCCCTCCGTGGCCGCGGATGATGAGGCGCCCGCAGACGAGCGCCCTAAAGCCGCACCATCCGGCTTGCCTGCGGAGGCTGGCCCCCCGCCTGAGCCGACCAAAGCATCTGCCGCCAAGCCTGCGGCCCCCGCCACGAAGGCTGCTCCGGCTCCTGCCGCAGCGGGAGATCAAGTCGTGCGCGTGTCGGCGGATAACCTCAACCGCCTGATGGGGCTGGCTGCCGAGACCCTTGTCGAGACGCGTCAGCTGGAGCATTTTCGGGATAGTCTTTTACGCCTGAAAGAGACGCAGTCGGAGCTCAACGCCCGCGTCGAGCAGGGGCGCAAGCAGATGGAGGACAGCTCGAACATCAGTGGGCTGGGCCGCCAGCTGGAGCAGATCCGCCTAGCCGCCAACGAAAGCCTGCGCGCCATTCGCCACCAGATTGAGGTCTTCGATAACTTCTCGCGCCGGAACACCCTGCTCTCGGACCGGCTCTACCGGGAGGTGTTGGAGAGCCGCATGCGGCCTTTCGGGGACGGCGTTCAGGGCTTTCCGCGATTGATCCGCGACCTGGCCAAGACCACCGGTAAGAAGATTAATTTCAAGATCGAGGGGCAGGATACGCCGGTGGACCGCGACATCCTCGACCGGCTGGAGGCCCCCCTGAACCACCTGCTGCGTAACGCCTGTGATCACGGGATGGAACTGCCGGCTGACCGTGAGGCCGCCGATAAGCCCGCGACAGGCACGTTGCGGCTGATCGCCCGCCACAGCGCAGGCATGCTGATTGTCGAGGTGCGCGATGACGGGCGCGGGATCGACATCGCGCGGCTGCGGGAGAAAATCGTCGAGAAGCAACTCGCCACCGGGGAAATGGCTGAAAACCTCAACGATGACGAGGTGCTGGAATTTCTTTTTCTGCCCGGATTCTCGACCGCCTCGCAGGTGACGGAGATCTCCGGCCGGGGCGTCGGCCTCGATGTCGTGATGACCCTCATGCAGCAGGTCGGCGGGCAGGTACGCATCTCCACCGAGTTAGGGAAGGGGACGACTTTTCACCTGCAGCTGCCGATCACGCGTTCGGTGATCCGGGCTTTGCTGGTGGAGATCGACGGCGAGCCCTATGCCTTTCCCCTTAGCCGCATCAACCGCACCCTGCTACTCGACCTGGGCGACCTCAAGATGCTGGAAAATCGCCAGTACTTCGAGCTGGAGGGGCAAAACATCGGGCTGGTCTCGTCGCGCTCCGCGCTGGGGCTGGCCGGGGCGGTCAGTATGATCGCCCGCCATATCAACGTCGTGGTCGTCAATGACCGCAACAACCTCTACGGGGTCGAGGTGGACAAACTGACCGGGGAGACCGATCTGGTGGTGCGCCCGCTGGACCGCCGCCTGGGCAAGGTCCCCGGTGTGAGCGCTGCTGCACTCTCCGAGGACGGCGAGCCGATTCTCATTTTAGATGTCGAGGACCTCGTTCACTCGGTGGACAAGCTGCTCGCCGGAGGAGAGAACATTCAGGCCCGCTACACTCAGGAGTCTGAGAAGGAGGCACCCGCGAAGCGTGTACTGGTGGTGGATGACTCGATCACCGTGCGGGAGACCGAGCGTCAGCTGCTGGAAAATGCCGGGTATGCCGTGGAGGTCGCGGTGGATGGCGCGGATGGCTGGAACGCTGTGCGCCTAGGTGACTACGACCTGGTGGTCAGCGACGTGGATATGCCGCGTGTGAACGGCTACGAGCTGGTGTCCCGCATCCGGCAGGATGCCCGCCTGCAGCGCCTGCCGGTGATCATCGTCTCCTATAAGGACCGCGAGGAAGACCGGCTGAAGGGCCTGGAGGCCGGAGCGGACTATTACCTGACCAAGAGCAGCTTTCAGGACGAAACTTTTATCGGCGCAGTTAACGACCTGATCGGGGAGGCCCGCGAGTGAGGATCGCCATCGTCAACGACATGGCTCTTGCCATCGAGGCCCTGCGGCGCGTGGTTTCCGCTTCCGGTCAGCACGAGGTGGCCTGGATGGCCCGTGACGGCGAGGAGGCCCTGCGCCTGTGCCACGAGGACACACCAGACCTTATCTTGATGGACCTCGTCATGCCGGTGATGGACGGCGTAGAGGCCACCCGGCGCATCATGCTGGAGTGTCCCTGTGCGATTTTGATCGTGACGGCCTCGGTCGATACCCATGGCGAGCAGGTCTATGAGGCCATGGGGCTCGGGGCGCTGGATGCCGCTGTCACCCCCACGCTTGGACCCGAGGGTGAGCCCGAGGGCGGGCGGGTACTGCTGGATAAAATCGAGCATGTCGGCTACGTCATCGGGCGCAGCCAGCCCTCGAAAGGCAGTGGCTACACGATGCCGCCGTTTGATGCGGAGCGCAGCAGCTCGGAGGGACAGCCGCCGATGGTTGTGGTGGGCGCCTCAACGGGAGGGCCGCAGGCTCTGGCGACACTTTTATCGGGCTTCGGGGCGGGTTTCCCGGCCCCGGTGGTTATCGTCCAGCACGTGGACCCGGACTTCGCAACCGGGCTGGCGGAGTGGCTCAACCACCGTAGCGAGCTCCCGGTAAGCCTGGCGCGTAACCTCCAGGTGCCCAAGCCGGGAGAGGTCCTGATCGCCGGGCGCGATGAGCACCTGAGCCTGCGTCCGGGCGGATTTCTTTCCTATAGCCCCAAGCCGACGAACCTCATCAACCGCCCCTCGGTGGATGTGCTTTTCGATTCGGCGGCGGACTACTGGCACGGCGGCGGGATCGGTGTGCTGCTGACCGGGATGGGGCGCGACGGGGCAGAGGGTATGCTCGCCCTGCGCCGCAAGGGCTGGCACACCATCGCTCAGGACGAGGATACGAGCGTGGTCTACGGCATGCCGAAGGCGGCCGTCACCCTCAAGGCCGCCTGCGAGGTGCTGCCGATGCCCGCCATTGCCTGCGCGGTTAAGGCCCAGTTGAAGCAGAAATGACCGCCTGCCCGCCTGTTTGAGGGCAAAAATTTCACCGCTGCCTGCAAAAGCTTGCTAGGGTCCGCCGGGACTGTCTTGCTGTGGGGCGTGAAAGTCATCGTTTTCGTCACACCTAAGAAGAACGTACTCGACCCGCAAGGGGCCGCTGTCGGCCACGCCATGCATAGCCTGGGCTTCACCTCCGCCGCCAATGTTCGCGTCGGTAAGACCGTGGAGTTTGAGGTCGATGGGCAGGATACGCCGGAGTTCCGCGCCACGCTGGACAAGCTCTGCAACGACCTGCTGAGCAACCCCGTGATCGAGGACTTCCGCTACGAACTCGAGGCCTGAGGCCCCGGTTTGCTTTAACTGGCGATGAAGATCATCCGCTACGAGGACGCCGAGGGCAAACGCGCCTGGGCGCAACTGCTTGAGGGGCGCTACCTGCGTCTGGCGGGCGAGTTTCCCGCCTTTACGCCGACCGATGAGGAGGTCGTACCGACCGCCTTTCTGGCTCCGGTCAGCCCTCCGGCCATCTACTGCATCGGCCTGAACTACCGCGCTCATGCCGAGGAGCAGGGCGCCAAGCTGCCGCCGCATCCGGTGATCTTTATGAAGGCGCCGACCGCCGTCCAGCATCCCGGCGGGCCGATTATTCTCCCGCGCGTGCTGCGTAGCGATGAGGTGGATTTTGAGTGTGAGCTGGCTGTGGTCATCGGCAAGAAGGGCAAGAACATCCCTGAGTCCGAGGCGATGGACTATGTCTATGGCTACACGGCCGCCAACGACGTCAGCGCCCGCGACTGGCAAAAAAAGGGTGGCGGACGCCAGTGGGTACGCGGCAAGACTTTTGACACCTTCTGCCCGCTGGGGCCGTGCCTGAGCACGCTGGACGAGTTCGCCGACCCGCAGGCGGTGGGCTTGCGTACGTTTGTGAACGGCGAGAAGCTTCAGGACTCGGCCAGCTCGGACCTGATCTTTTCGATCCCGCAGTTGATCGCCTTTGTCAGTGGCAGCACGACGCTGCTGCCGGGGACGATTATCCTGACTGGAACGCCCTCCGGGGTAGGGTTTGCCCGTGAGCCCGCGCGCTTTCTCGTGCCGGGTGACGAGGTCACCGTCGAGATCGACGGCATCGGCCGCCTGACCAACCCCGTGATCGAGGAAGAGGTCCCTGCCGGAATCGAGCCCCGCCAGGTTTTTGTCGATAAGGCGTAGAACTGGTCGAGAGACCTCCCCTGCAGGATTTGGGAGTCGCTGCCTTTTACGTGTGAATGGCATGCCCTTGACGGGGCAGGCACGTAGTGCCGATGGGGCAGAGCCCCATCACGGTGCAAAGCACCGGGGGTGAAGGGTTATGCCCTTCTAATCGAAGATGAGCAGCAGGTAGGCGAAGAAGAGCACGAGGTGGATGGCGCCCTGCAGGAGGTTGGTGCGGGTACCTGCGAAATTTACCACGGCTACGCCTATGGAGAGGGCCAGCAAGAGGATCTCCGGCATCTCCAGACCGAGCTCGACGGTCTTGTGGGTGGTCAGGCTGACAATGAGTACGGCCGGGATGGTCAGGCCGATGGTGGCCAGGGCCGAGCCCAGAGCGATATTCACCGTGCGCTGGAGGCGGTTGGCCAGCGCGGATTTTATCGCGCCCATGCCCTCGGGGGAGAGGACGAGGATGGCGACGAGGAAGCCACCCAGTGCCTGCGGAGCGTGCAGGGCGCTGATCCCGTGGTCGACCAGTAGCGCCATCTTTTTGGACAGCAGCACGATGGGCAGCATGGTCAGAAAGAGAAAGATGACGTGGTAGGCGGTTGAGCGGATGACGAGGTTGCCGTGGTCATCGTGCCCGCCGGGTGCGTCATGGCTTTTCTGTCCGTCGACGGTCTTGGGGAGGGCGGGCTGCTGGAAGTAGTTACGGTGCCGTCCGCTCTGCATGGTGAGAAAAATGGCGTAGAGCACGATCGAGACGACAGCCAGAAAGATTTCCATCAGCACGGAGGGGACACCGCCGGGCTCCGAGTCCGTCAAGCGTGGCAGGACCAGCCCCAGCCCGGCCAGCGGGATGATGACGGCCAGATAGGTATTGGCGCCCTGGAGGTTGTAAACCTGCTCACGGTGTTTCCAGCCACCGACGAGGAGGGTGACGCCAAGCATGCCGTTGAGCACGATCATGAGCACGGAAAACATCGTGTCGCGCGCCAGCTCGGGGTTTTCACCGCCAGTGAGCATGACCGCTGTGATCATGACGACCTCGATGCTGATGACTGAGAGAGTCAGGATCAGCGTGCCGTAGGGCTCTCCGAGCTTGATGGCGAGGCAGTCAGCGTGCCGCACGACCCCGAAGGCCAGCCAGAGCATGATCCCGAAGACCCATGCGAAAAGCAGCGTGAAGAGGATAGGGCTGTCGAGATGCTTGAGCCAGGGCGAGCCGACCGTCAGCAGCACCAGAGTGCTGGCGATCCCGACCCAGAGGGCAAATTCTTCCCGGAAGATGCCGCGTACGCGGTGTGGTGTGTCAGAGTGAGCGTGAGAGTCGTCAGCCATCGTCAGTGTAGAGAGGAGATTCTATCAAACAGCCTGCACCGATCGGCGCTTGAGTCAAACGCCGTTGCGGGTGGGTTTTAGTGTTGTGGTGTGAAATGGGTTGGACAAGCGGGCCGGTTTCGGCCTCCCTCGATGTACGGTCTTCTTTACCGCCGGGTATAGATGAGTAAATACAATCGATATCGGTTTAAAGAGTTATCCAGCTCTGACTTTCCCATCGCGGTCTGGCGTGGGCTGAACCTGAAAGAGGAGTTTAACGAAGTAACCGGGTGCCTCCACCAACGGGATTTCTGGAAGGTGTTTTATGTGCACGCCGGTTCGGGGACGAAGGTGATCAACGGGCGCGAGTATCCGTTTGGGCCCGGCTTTGTCAGTCTTGTCCACCCCGAGGATTTAACGACGTTCAAGCTCCAAACGCCTTCCATCGACATCACGAATATCGCTTTTCAGCACGAAGTCATTGCGGAGTGGATGGACGAGCTCAAGGGCAGCTCCAGCTTCTTTTCTATTTTTTACAATGCCTATGATCGTGCGAGTAAGTCTAGCAAGGACCCGCTCTATCTGCTGGATGCAAATCGGGATATCCAGTCGCTCGTTCGCAAGATGGAGCGCGAATGCCGCCGCCAGGATGCCTGTGCACGCATGATGTTGCGGCTGAACCTGATGGAGCTGCTGATCTTGCTGATGCGCTTGAGCACCCGGCAGTCGGGTCAGAAGCGGCGCTCGATCGTGACGGCTTATGTCCGGGATTATCTGGAGCGGCACTTCGACGAGGAGCTCGACTACGAGAGCATGGCGGCCGAGGTCGGCATCAGCCGCGCCTATCTGTGCACGCTCTACCGTAAGCAGGAGGGGGAGCCCATTGGGCGTACGCTGCTGGGGATACGCCTGGAGAACGCCCGGCGTTTGCTCAGCCAATCGGATCGCCCGGTGACGGATGTCTGCTACAGCAGCGGCTTCAATGACTTGAGCTACTTCTATCGCGTCTTCAAGGCGGAGACCGGCGTGAATCCCGGCAGCTTTCGCCGCGATCATCAGGTGTCTTGAGCTCGTGATCTGAGGGGATCTGGCTGTTTTTTGGACTCCAGTCATCTTTTTGGGAAAACCGCAGAGGCGTGTTGCCAGGCCCAAGTCTTGCGGAGGCTTTTCGTGTATAAAGGTTTTTTTACCACACGAAAAACCTCCCGATGAAAAGACCGACAATCTGCACCTATTATTTCCCCAACTGGCATGTGGACCCCCGCAATGAGAAGTACCATGGCAAGGGGTGGACGGAGTGGCGGGTCGCCCAGTATGCGACTCCGCGCTTTGACGGGCATGAGCAGCCGCGGGTGCCACTGTGGGGGTACGAGGACGAGGCGGACCCGGCGGTGATGGCTAAAAAGATCAAGGCCGCCACCGACCACGGTATCGATGCCTTTATCTTCGACTGGTACTACGACTCCAACGGCCCCTTCCGTGAACGCTGCCTGCAGGAGGGCTTCCTTCCGGCTGCGAATTGTCAGGACATTAAGTTCGCGTTCATGTGGGCCAACCACGGCCACCCCTATTCGCATCCGGGTAACTACCGCCAGCCGGGCGATATCGTCTGGACCGGCGAGGTGTCCCCGGCGATTTTCATCGCCTGCACCAATCACTGCATCGAGCACTACTTCAGCCAGCCCAACTACCTGCGGGTGGACGGACGCCTTTACTTCTCGGTGTTCCGCCCCGCACAGATGATCAAGGATATGGGCGGCCCCGAGGTGGCGCGGCTGCTGTTGCGGGACTTCCGGGATCGTGTCGCCAAGGCCGGGCTGGGCGAGGTGACCTTTGATGCCAACGCGGGCAATCTCATGGCGCAAGGAGGTGCCGAGGCTGCCAACGCTCTGATCCGCGCTGCTGGCTTCGACATGTGCTCGGAGTACAGCTGGGGGTACAAGAACGATGTTTTTCCGGCTATCGACTATGATCTATGGGCCGAGCGCAACTACGCCGAGCAGGTTGCGCGCAGCTCCTCGCTGTGTGTGCCGTATAGCCCGGTGGTCCTGCAGGGCTGGGACTGTAGCCCGCGTACGGTGCAGTCCGACATGTTCGACAACATCGACTATCCCTTTGGGACGGTCGTGACCGGAAACACCCCCGAGCGCTTCGAGAAAGTGCTGGCGAAGACCCGTGAGTTTATGGCCTCGGGGCAGGCAAGCAGTGATCTGCTCCATCTGTCCTGCTGGAACGAGTGGACCGAGGGTTCCTGTCTGGAGCCCGATACGGAGCACGGGTACGGCTATCTGGAGGCGGTGAGGAACGTCTTCGGCCGGGCAGGGGAGTAGCCTCGGCCCGTGGGCCAGCGGGGCGGGTTTTGGCGCCGGGGCGTGAAATGGGTTGGACAAGCGGGCCGGTTACGATTTCCTTGTAGGATTCCCTATGAGCGAGACGACAGACAAGCCGAAGGACTTTATCCGCCAGATGATCGCCGAAGACGTCGCGGCGGGCAAGCACGGTGGGCGCGTGCATACGCGCTTCCCCCCGGAGCCCAACGGCTACCTGCAAATCGGCCACGCCAAGGCCGTGTGCCTGAACTTCGGCATCGCCGAGGAGTTTGGCGGCAAGTGCAACCTGCGCTTTGACGACACCAACCCCGAGAAGGAGAGCCAGGAGTTTGTCAACGCGATCAAGACCGACATCCGCTGGCTGGGCTTTGAGTGGGACCAGGAGTGCTACGCGAGCGACTACTTTGAGCAGCTCTACACCTGGGCCTGCGATCTGATCAGCAAGGGCCTCGCCTACGTGGACGAGCAGAGCCCCGACGATATCCGCAAGAACCGCGGCTCGTTGACCGAGCCCGGCGTGGATAGCCCGTACCGTGACCGTCCCGCCGAGGAGAGTCTGGACAAGTTCGCTCGCATGCGTGCGGGTGAGTTTGAGGACGGGGCCATGGTCCTGCGCGCCAAGATCGACATGGGCGCCCCGAATATGAACCTGCGCGACCCGGTCATGTACCGCATCAAGCGCATGCACCACCACCGCACCGGCGACAAGTGGTGTATCTACCCGAGCTACGACTTTACCCACGGGCAGAGTGACTCGCTGGAGGGCATCACGCACTCGCTGTGCTCGCTGGAGTTCGAGGATCACCGCCCGCTCTACGACTGGTTCATCGAAAAGCTCGAGATTTTCCCCTCCAAACAGACCGAGTTTGCCCGCCTGAACCTCAACTACACCGTCGTGAGTAAGCGCAAGCTGCGTACGCTGGTCGAGGAGGGCTTCGTCTCTGGCTGGGACGACCCGCGCATGCCGACGCTGTCGGGGATGCGCCGCCGGGGCATCCCCCCGCAGGCCGTACGCACCTTTATCGACCGGGTGGGGCTGACGAAGTTTAACTCCACCAGCGACATCGCGCTGCTGGAGTACGCCGCCCGTGACGAGCTCAACCGCTCCGCCGAGCGCCGCATGGCCGTGCTGGACCCGATCGAGGTCGTCATCACCAACTGGCCCGAGGGACAGGTGGTCGAGGTGGACGCAGTCAATAACCCTGAGGACGAGGCCGCCGGTACGCGCAAGGTACCCTTTACGGGGCGCTTGCTGATCGAGCGCGATGACTTCCGCGAGGAGGCCAACCGCAAGTATTTCCGCTTAAAACTGGGCGGCGAAGTGCGCCTGCGCTACGGCTACATCATCAAGGCCGAGTCAGTCGAAAAGGACGCCGAGGGCAACATCACCCGCGTGCTGTGCACGGCGGACCTGGAAACCCTTCACTCCAACCCCGAGGACCGCAAGGTCAAGGGCGTCATCCACTGGGTCAGTGCCGAGCATGCGGTGAAGACCGAGGTGCGGCTCTTTGACCGGCTCTTTTCGGTGGAAAAGCCCGAGGCGGACAAGGACCGGCCCTTTACGGACTTCGTCAACCCGGACTCGCTCCAGACCGTGACGGCCTACGTCGAGCCCGCGCTGGCTACCGCCGAGGCGGATCAGCACTTCCAGTTCGAGCGCATCGGGTACTTCACCCCGGACAGCAAGGATCACGTCCCCGGCAGCAAGCCGATCTTCAACCGCACCGTCACCCTCCGCGACTCCTGGGCGAAGAAAGAGGGCTGAGGAGCTTGATTATGCGTAAGCTGAGGAGGATTCCAAAGGATATTGCCTCCTTCAGGCGGTGTTTGAATGAAGTGATTGCACGCATTGAGACTTCCGATGGTTCAATGTGGGCAAACCTCAGCCGAGAAGAGGTTTGTGTGGATTTGCGTTCAGCGATCAACGACGTTGAGTCCGGTATTGGCTTTGATGTGAAACACCTTGAGATGTTGTTTGCCCCAACTGGCCCCATTCAGGACATATCAACAGACAATGGGTGGGGGGATGAATTTTTGACCTGCGCGAGCGATTACGATCGAGTATCTAAAGATTACTAGCGCCCTATAATTGTCGATTGAAGCACTAGATATCTAGATATGCTTTCTATGTCTTCTCGGAGCCGTCTGATTCTCGCCCTCGAGTTCCTGCTTCTGTGCGTGGGGCTGCCGACGGTGATTATCGTGTACCGGCTGGCGGCGGAGATGTTGCTGTTTCTGTGGGCGGCGGCGCTGTACTGCGGAATCGTTTATCGGCTGAAGTTTCACCGGGGGTGGGGCGAGGTCTGGCGCTGGGGCGAGGTCAACTGGGCGAACCTGCGGGTCATCCTGCCTCGTTTTGTGCTGGTGGCGGCTGCGATGGTGGCATTTCTGTACTTCTACGATCCGGGGCGGATGCTCTACCTGCCGCGCGAAAAGGCGGGGTTCATGCTGATCCTGTTCGTGGCGTACCCGTTGCTGTCGGCCCTGCCGCAGGAGTTCATTTTCTGCACCTTCTTTTTCGCCCGCTACCAGCTGTTTTTCCCGGCGCAGTGGGCCATCGTCGGGGCTAGCGCGGTCGTCTTCGCCTACGCGCACGTGCTGTTCATCAACCCGGTGGCCCCGACCCTGAGCTTCGTGGGCGGGCTGATCTTCGCCTCCACCTACGCCAAGACCCGCTCGCTGGCGCTCGTCACCATCGAGCATGCCCTGTACGGTAACTTCCTGTTCTTCATTGGCTTGGGTTGGTATTTCTACGGGGGTAGGGGATGATCCCGGAGCAAACGCTCGGCGTTTGATCCGATAGAGAGGCTCTGCCCCTGCGGCACTGCGTTCCTACCCCTTCAATCCGCTACGCAGAACATGTAAACAGGGGCGTTCACGTGAGGGGCGTGTTTTTTCTCTGGTGAACAAGCCGTTAGGCTGGCCGAAACTATCCCCGCGACCGCACGAAGTCCCGCAACACGTGTTTGACAAGGGGGCGGTGCGCGTATTTATTGACCGGTTCTTATGGGTAAGACCTTGTTTCATAAAGTCTGGGAAGACCACGCCGTGCGTAAGCTGCCTAATGGGCAGACGCAATTGTTCATCGGCACGCACCTCATTCACGAGGTGACCTCGCCGCAGGCCTTTGGGATGCTCCGCGACCTCGGACTGACCGTCAAGTACCCCAGCCGCACCTTTGCGACCGTGGACCACATCGTGCCGACCAACGAACTGGTCGAGCCCTACAGCGACCCGCTGGCCCAGGCTATGATCGAGGCCCTGCGCAAGAACACCAAGGAGTTTGGGATCACTTTCTTTGACACGAACACCGGTAAGCAGGGTGTCGTGCACATCGTCGGGCCGGAGCAGGGCATCACCCAGCCGGGTACTACGATCGCCTGTGGGGACAGCCACACCGCCACGCACGGCGCCTTCGGGGCCATCGCCTTCGGGATCGGCACCAGCCAGGTGCGCGACGTGCTGGCCACTCAGACTATGGCGCTGAGCCCGCTCAAGGTTCGCCGCATCAATGTGGACGGCAAGCTCGCCCCCGGCGTCTACGCCAAGGACGTGATCCTGCACATCATCCGCCTGCTGGGCGTCAACGGCGGGATCGGCTTCGCCTACGAATACGGCGGCGAAGTCTTTGACAACTTCTCCATGGAGGAGCGCATGACCGTGTGTAACATGTCCATCGAGGGCGGCGCACGCTGCGGCTACGTCAACCCGGACGAGAAGACTTTCGAGTACCTCAAGGGCCGCCCCTACACGCCGAACGGCGCCAAGTGGGAAGACGCGGTCAAGAAGTGGAAGAGCTACGCCAGCGATAAGGACGCCGAGTACGACGACGTCGTTAACATCAAGGCCGAGGACATCAAGCCGACCGTCACCTGGGGCATCAACCCCGGCCAGGCCGTCTTTATCGACGAAAACCTGCCCCTGCTCGACGAGCTGGATGGGACGGACCGCGCCAACGCCGCTGAAGCCTTCGAGCACATGTCGCTCACACCGGGTGCCCCCATCCGCGGCACGAAGATCGACGTGGCCTTTATCGGCTCCTGCACCAATGGCCGCCTGAGCGACCTGGAGGAAGCCGCCAAGTACATCAAGGGCAAGCATGTCGCTCCCGGCGTCACTGCCATCTGCGTGCCCGGCTCGCAGGTCGTGGCCAAGATCGCCGAGGAAAAGGGCCTGGACGAGGTCTTCCGCGAGGCTGGCTTTGAGTGGCGCGGCGCAGGCTGCTCCATGTGTCTGGCTATGAACCCGGACAAGCTCAAGGGCAACCAGCTCAGCGCCTCCTCTTCGAACCGCAACTTCAAGGGCCGCCAGGGCAGCCCGACTGGCCGCACCATTCTGATGAGCCCGGTCATGGTCGCCGCCGCCGCCGTTACCGGCGAGGTCTGCGACGCCCGCGAGGTCTTCGGTTTCGCCGAAACGGTTAGCGCGTAAACATTTTAAGAGAGTAATACTATGGCAGCTTTGGAAAAGATCACCAAGGTCACCGGACGGGCCGTTCCCGTGCCGGGTGACGATGTGGACACCGACCGGATCATCCCGGCCCGCTTCATGAAGTGCGTCACGTTTGACGGCCTGGGCGAGTTCGCCTTTTACGACGTGCGCTACGACGGCGAGGGCAACAAGAAGCAGCATCCGCTCAATGAGAAGCGCTTCGAGGGTGCCACGATTATGCTCGTGGGCTCGAACTTCGGCTGCGGCAGCTCCCGTGAGCACGCCCCGCAGAGCCTGCACAAGTTTGGTGTCCGTGCGATCATCGGCCTGAGCTATGCCGAGATTTTCTTCGGAAACTCCACCACGCTGGGCATGCCCTGTGTCTCGGTGGACAAGAATACACTGCACACGCTGACCCAGTTCGTCGAGGCGCACCCGGAAAAGGCCCTCACCATCGATCTGGAGAAAATGACGGTGACCGCCGGCGAAAACAGCTACCCGATCACTCTGGCCGAAAGCGCCCATGATGGCCTGCTGGCCGGTGAATGGGACCCGCTCGCCCTCCTGCTGAACAAGCCTGAGGACATCGAGGCCGTCGCCGACCGCCTCCACTACGTCTAGTCGGGGTTTACTTGGGGCTGCGCGCCCCAAACCCGCGGCAAGCGAAGCTTGCATTTTCGATAAAGGCCGAGTGCTACGCACTCGGCCTTTATCGAAAATGAAGGGCTCTGCTGTCGCGTTGTGTTCACCTTATGTTTCAGTTTTCTACTGCGCGGGGGCGGATACTGCTTAATGAGTCGGTTCAGTTTGGATGCTCTGCTCAGCGATTAGTGAAACCAGCGCGCTGGTTTCACTAATCGCTGACACGATGCGCAGCATCGAAAGTGCAGGCTTCGCCTGCCGTGGGCGCGGGGTGCGCAGCCCCGCAGAAAAACCTTGCGCGGGGCGGGGTTTTAGCCCGTGTTGGTTGGGACTCTCTGCCGCTTATGATTAGTTTTCTCCACGACATCGGTTGGACCTTTCTGCTGCCGCTGGGCCTGTGCTCGGTTTTGGCGGTCTTTATTATCGTTGAGCGCCTGATCGCGCTGCGCAGCTCGCGCATCCTCCCCAAGGACCTGGTGGACAGTTTCGTGACGGGCGACGTGCTGGAGCTGGAGGGCGACCCGCACTCCGTCGGTGGCCGCATTCTTTTCTTTTACAAGCTCAATGCCCCGGACCCGGACGCACTCAAGGCCTTTGCGGCACTGGAGATCGCCCGGCTGGAGCGCGGGATGTTCATCCTCGATATCGTGGTCGGGGCTGCGCCGCTGCTTGGCCTGCTGGGTACGGTGACGGGCCTGATCGAAGTTTTTCAGGGCATCGACCCGGCCAGTGGCATGCCTGATCCCACGCAGTTTGTGCAGGGGATCGCACTGGCACTGGGCACGACCATGCTGGGTCTGTCGATCGCCATCCCCGCGCTGGTCGGTAATAGCTACCTGACGCGCCGAGTGGACATGCTCAGCGCGCAGATCAACGTCGGTGTCGAGCGCATGATCGACATCGCCAAGTCCAAGCTCGCCAAGGCCTAACTCGCTCGCCGGATGGACATCCAAAAGCGCAGGAAAAAGACCGAGATCAACATCGTGCCGTTGATCGACGTGCTGATTGTGCTCATTTTCTTCTTCTTGATGACCATGCAGTTCAAGAACATGGACGTTTTGAACATCACCCCGCCGCAGATCGAGACCGCGGGCAAGGACAAGGAGATCATCCAGCTCATGGTCGGCATCGACACCGAGGGGCAGTACTTTATCGAT
The DNA here is from genome assembly GCF_019603315.1 of Ruficoccus sp. ZRK36. Taxonomy (NCBI): domain Bacteria; kingdom Pseudomonadati; phylum Verrucomicrobiota; class Opitutia; order Puniceicoccales; family Cerasicoccaceae; genus Ruficoccus; species Ruficoccus sp. ZRK36. The sequence continues at coordinate 506,980 of NZ_CP080649.1, read as the reverse complement.
AATAAGCCCGTAAGCGAAGACGAGCTCGTCACCGCCTTTAATGAGGCGGCCGCGCAAAAGGAGCCGCCCTCGGTGCTGCTCATGGCTGACCAGGATGTGCCGCTGCACTTCGTGACCTTTGTCATGGACCAGTCCCGCAAGGCCAAGCTGCCCAAGGTCCGCCTCCAGTCCCGCTAGGCGGGTTACACCCGCTGGCTATTAATGGGGCTCTGCCCCATCGCTCGCAAAAGCTCGGCGTTTGGTCCGACTGAGGGGCTGCGCCCCTACGGAGCCGGAAAGGCTCGCTGCCCGGGTGCGTGGCATTTATTTGCTGGCATGATGCGCAGCATCTAAGGTCGAGTGCGGACACGCACCGCAGGTCTGGGGCACGTAGCCCCAGATAAAAAACAGCCTCGAAAAATCCTAGTCCTTGTGGACGAAGAGGCTCTCGATTTCCTTTTCGGTGAGGGGCTTGACGGCGCCGGGGCCGAGGCCCTTCATCTTGAGCTGGCCCATCTGGAAGCGCTTCAGCTTTTTGACATGGTAGCCGAAGGCCTCGAAGAGGCGGCGAATCTCGCGCTTGCGGCCCTGGTCGAGGTGGACCTCGACGCGATGGTCGGCCTCCGCGCCCACGGTGGCGGGGATGATCTTGCGGGCGAAAAGGTGTTCACCCTCGTCGATCACACCCTTGAGGAGCTTGGGGATGATGGCGGGGTCGAAGGGCTTCTGGAGCTTGACGCGGTAGCGCTTGACCACGCCCCCACTGGGGTGGGTGATGCGGTTGGCCAAGTCCCCGTCGTTGGTCAAGATGAGCATGCCCTCGCTGTCCTTATCGAGCCGTCCGGCGCAGAACAACCGGTCGAAGCGGTAGTCCTTCGGGAGGATCGAGAAGACGGTCAGCACGGCATTCGGATCGTGGTTGGTGCAGAGCGTGCCCTTCGGCTTGTTCATCACCAGCGTGATCTTGCGCTTGGGGGCCTGTGGGATCTTCTTGTTTTTAACCGAGATCTGATCGACCTCGGGGTCGACCTTGCAGCCGAGCTCAGCGGTCACGCCGTTGACCTTGACGCGGCCGTTGCGGATCCACTCCTCGGCCTCGCGCCGCGAGCACATCCCGCGGTCCGCTAAAAATTTTTGTACACGTACGAGTTCTGACATTTTTTCTATAATTCTGCCATCACTCAGCGGATGCGTCGTCGCGACGGATCATAAACGCCGGGTGAAAAGATGCCACGCCCGCCGGAGAATATCCCTTGAGCGTGAGCGAAAGGAAAACGTCCACTGACACGCCCGGCAAGCTGCAATTTTCACTCGGGTGGTAGCTGCTGCCTAAACGGTAGGACGTGGCAGGCATCGAGCTTTTGCAATAACCTCACACGGAGACGCAGAGGCACGGAGGTCAATCTTTATGCCAGGGATCGTTTGGAGTGCTTCTCCAGGCCTTACCTCCCAGCGGGAGGTTGGCTAAATCTGCGATCGTTGAATCTACATTAAACACTTCGTGCAGTGAAACAAGCATCGCCTGGTCTGCATCCAGCTCTGTGTCATCGAGAAATTGCCAGGCTCCGTCATCTTCATCATGGCAAACCAATAGAATCGGTTTGGATGAGGACATGACTGCGCGAGTTGTGAAAACCGCGGTGTTGGGGGAATCTGAAAATGGCCACGTCATAATCTCCTCACGTTCTCTCTGCTAGCTGCCTGTCTATTGATCAACATAAAACAAAACCGCGCCGTTACCAGCGCGGTTTTGGAAATGTGATTGGTGACAATTGTTCAAGGGGGGAGCCCCTCAAACGGGTCAAGCGCCAAGCACTTGCTAGAGGCTCTTGGCGGTCTTGACGACGTTGTCGGCGGTCATGCCGAACTTTTCCATCACGATGTCGCCGGGGGCGCTGATCCCGAAGGTGTCGGTGCCGAGCGCTTTGCCCTGGAGGCCGACGAACTTCTGCCACCCGAAGGTGATGCCGGCCTCGATGGAGAGGCGTTTGGTGCAGGAGGCCGGGAGAACTTCCTCTTGGTAGGAGGCGTCCTGGCGCTCGAAGCGTTCCTGGCAGGGCATGGAGACGACGCGGCAGCCGTCACCCAGCTCCTTGGCGGCGACGAGGCAGTGCTGCAGCTCGCTGCCGGTACCGATGAGGATCATTTCCAGCGGCGCGGTTTCCTTCTTGATGATGTAGCCGCCCTTGAGCGTGCCCTGGCGGCGGGTTTCCACCGGGGTGCACTTGAGCGTGGGAACACCCTGACGGGAAAGGATGAGGGCGGTCGGGCCGTCCGCGCGCTCGACGGCGGCGGCGTAGGCAGCAGCGGTTTCCTCGGGGTCGGCCGGGCGGATGACGTCGAGGTTCGGGATGCAGCGCAGGGCGGCCACGTGCTCGACGGGCTGGTGCGTGGGGCCGTCCTCACCGACGCCGACGGAGTCGTGCGTCCAGATGTAGAAGGTCGGCAGGTGGGCCAGCGCGGCTAGGCGCACGGAGGGGCGCATGTAGTCCGAGAAGGTCAGGAAGGTGGCGCCGGAGGTCTTGAAGATACCGTCGTAGGCGATGCCGTTCATGATCGCGCCCATGGCGTGCTCGCGGATGCCGTAGTGGAAGTTGCGGCCCGCGTAGTTGTCGACGTCGAAGTCGCCCACGCCCTTGATGTAGTTCTTGGTGGAGCCGTGCAGGTCGGCGCTGCCACTGGTAACCAGCGGGCAGGCGGCGGCAACGGCGTTGAGGACGGCCTCACCGGCGGCGCGGGTAGCGAGCTTCTTTTCCGGGTCAAATTCGGGGATCGTCTTGAGCAGCTCCTGCTCGGTGGCGTGCTTGTGGGCGACACCATCCTCAAGCAGCTTGGCCTGCTCGGGGTTCGAGCCCTTCCAGACGGCGAATTTCTTCTGCCACTCGTCGTACTGCTCCTTGAGGGCGGCGGTGCGGGCGGCGAAGAAGGCCTTGGTGTCCTCGGAGACGTAGAAGCGCTCCTCGGGCAGGCCGAGGGCGAGGCGGTCGGCCTCGATGAACTTTACGCCACCTTCGCCGTGAGCCTTGTTCGTCCCGGCAACTTCGGGGATGCCGCGACCGATTTCGGTCTTGAGGATGATGAGCTTCGGGCGGCCGTTGTCGTCGGCCTTGGCCTTGTCGTAGGCTTCTACGATGGCCTTGATATCGTGGCCGTCGGGCAGCACGGTGACGTCCCAGCCGTAGGCCTCGTAGCGGTCAGCGGTGTTCTCAGACTGGGTCTTGTCAGCCATGGCGTCGAGGGTGACGTCGTTGCTGTCGTAGAACATGATCAGGTTATCCAGGCCGAAACGGGCGGCGTAGGCAGCGGCCTCGGCGGAGATGCCCTCCTGCAGGCAGCCGTCACCGGCGAGCGCCACACAGTGGTAGTCAAAGAGCGGTTCAGCCGGGTTGTCGAAGCGAGCCTGAAGCATCTTCTGCGAGCAGGCGTAGCCGACGATGTTACCGGTGCCCTGGCCGAGAGGGCCAGTGGTGGCCTCGACGCCGTCAGTCTCCCCATACTCCGGGTGGCCGGGGGTCTTCGAGCCGAGCTGGCGGAAGTTCTTCACCTCGTCGAGCGAGAGGTCGAAGCCAGCCAGGTGCAGCCAGCTGTAGAGGAACATGCTGCCGTGGCCGGCGGAGAGGATGAAGCGGTCGCGGTTGAGCCACTTGGGGTCCGCGGGGTTGTACTGCAGGCAGTGGCCGAAGAGGGCGGCGCCGCACTCAGCGGTGCCGAGAGGGAGGCCGAGGTGGCCGGAGTTGGCGGCTGCTACGCCGTCCATGGCGAGGCCGCGGGCTTCGAGGGCGGCTTGCGTGAGAGCGTCGATATTCAAATTTTCAGTGACAGACATGCCCAGAAGGCTAAGAGCTTTCCCGCTAATGGAAAGAAAAACTTCCGTCACTCATCTGTGACCGTCAAGTAGCTTGTCGCAGGGTGGTGACTTCGACTGCGTATGCTAGCTGCGGGAGTGGCTGGCTACTCGACCTTCCAGCTGGCCAGGTAGTATTTCCCTTTTTCCTGACTCAGGGGGATAAGCCCCGTGCTCTTTTTCTCGTCCTTAAAGGTGATGACGAGGTAGGCGCTCGCAGGCGTAGGGCGCACATAGGTGACGCCCTTGATGGTCAATGCCTTGTTCTCGGCCTCGGATTGCTTCGCGCTAAAGGGGACGATGGCGACACTGGAAATGCCCTTGTCCAGCGGGTTCTGCCAAAGTTGCTCAAAGGTGGGCTCCAGCGTGTCGGGGAGGGCAGGCTGGTAGAGCGCAATGAAGGACTCCGCTTTCCCGGATTCGAGAGCCTTCCAGATTTTATCGATGAAGCTCGATTCTGGAGAGGCATTGAGCGTGGCTGCCATGACAATCAGAGAGAGAAAAGGGATGAGGGCACGTTTCATAAAAGGATCAGGTATGGTGTTGGAGCTGAGTCGTTGGCGATGTCGCCGGGATGAACGCCTGCCGGTTGCGGCGCTCATTGTGATTTTGTGAAATTATCACTTCGCAGTCTCCGGGTTCAATCCTTTCCCGCAGGGATCTCGCTTCGCCCGAAGGCCGCTCTCCTCGCCGGAGGATTTGATTGCCGTTTGGGCACGGTCTTCATGTATGTGCAGCGATTTCCGCGGCATCCGGTCAGTCCGGGATTTCGGTCATACACCGCGTGGGCATCGCTCAGTGGGTAGCGCAGTGGTTTCCTGGCACGAAACGGGCTTTCTCGCCCAAATCGTCTGATTCTAGCGACAAGCTATGCAACTGTGTGCCTTTAAGGGGAGGTGCAAAACGAGCTATATTTGCGTGTATAGATCGTATGCCTCGCTCAACCCCAACCCGCCGGGCTTTTACTCGAATCGGATTGCTGGTCATGGCCGTGATGGTCGCCGTTTCGGCAGCGATCATTACCCCTGCCGCACTTCCCCGACAGGAGTAGATCGCAACTCATTACCTGCTCGAGTCATTTCCGCCAGATCGGAGTCGGCGCTCAACTTTACGCCAATGCAAACAATGGCCATCTTCCCGGCCCTCTACTCTAGGCAACAAGCCCTTTATCCCTATTTGCGAATTATGTATCTTACCCATCGAAAATCCCTCTTGTATTTTATCTTGCTTGCGCCTTTGACCGTTTTGGCCGATGCGAGCTGGCCTCATATTTCCCCGGCACATATTCAGAATACCTTTCAGCTGGATGAAGCCCAATGGCAGGAACGCATGCCAGAAAAAGGCTCTCGTCTATTTTACCTGGAAGAGGAGTGGCCTGAGGTTATCGCGCGCATGCTTTCTGACGAGGGCGACTATCCCGAGCTTCGAAAGCACGTCTTTGAGGTTGCCGATGAACTCTCTTCGCACCCTGCCCGGGCGTATATGTCCCCCGAAGAGAACGACCATCCGCATCACTCGCACAGGCAGAAACTGGCAGAGCAATGGCAGCGCCGCGTGGGTGACGATATATTCCTGCTTTGCCTGGCCGCCAAGCTGAGTGAAGACCCGAAATACCGAAAGAGCCTCCATGATTTGGTGATAAGCGGCTGCCATTACCCGCAGTGGGGTCTCTCGCCAAAAACGAATATGGACTTGGCCTGTGGTCATATGGCCCGTGGTGTTGCCTTGGCTTGGGACTGGCACAAAGACCTGTTCAGTGAGGACGAGAAAAACCTGATACGTGAGGTCATAAAGGAGCGTGTTGGCACGCTGTATAAGGGGCTTCGGGGCGAAGCATTCTGGGCCAATAATTACACCGAAAACCATAATCATATCAATGCGACGGCGCTGGGTTTTGCCGGAGTCGCATTCTACGGTGACTTGCGCGAAGCGCGCTATTGGCTCTCAGCGGCAAAGACGAACTTCGACTTTGTTATGAGCTATCTTGAGGATGACGGGAGCACAGCCGAGGGCGTTCCCTATTGGTCTTACTCGCTGTCTTTTATTTTGCAGTACATCGAAGGCACGCGCCCGATAACCGGGGCACAAGTCTACTATGAGGAGCCGTTCCTGAAGCATGCTGCGAATTACCGAGTCGCCTGTGCGGCTCCCGGCCTTCAGGGGGTCCTGCCCTGGGGAGACGCGCCGACTTACGATTTTTACGGACCCCAGCACCTGCTGGCCAGACTGGCTGCTCAATACGATAACTCCGCTGCACAGTATATAGCTGAAAACATGCCCTACGGCCCCAAAGGCGGTAGCGATGCAACAGCACTTTTGCTCATGTGGTATGATGCGGCAGTCACCCCCGAGGCCCCGAGTAAACTCGACTACCACATCGCGGATTGGGATGTGGTGACAACGCGCAGTGGCTGGAGTATTAACGATTACCTGCTCACGCTGAAATCGGGCTACACCAACCGCAATCACAGCCATCTGGATGCAGGTGCCATCGCATTCATCTTCGGCGATCAATGGCTCTTGTTAACGCCTGGTTATGGGACGGGTGCTGGTCAACGCAAGTTTTGGAATTCATCCGGGCCCCGCTGGGAGTTTTTCTCAAACGCGACGGAGTCCCACTCGACCCTCTTGATTAATGGCGAGAACCAGAGCTTCGAGCCGCAGGCCCGTGGCACCATTGACCAGTTTGCAACGACGCCCGATTTCATGTGGACCTCGGTCGATCTCAGCGAAGCCTACGCAACGAGACCGGAAGCCCGGCGTAGCATCCTACACGTGCGCGACGACTATTTCCTGTTGTTCGACTCCATCAATTCACCCGAACCGATAACCGTCGATTGGCTCGCGCAAACAGCTGCCTCTGCTCAGGTGGATGCCGGTACGATCAACCTGACTGGTCGCGCTGGCCGTTTAAAGATCAACTCTATTTATCCGAATGGCACGGACTTCACCCTGCGCGAACCAACGAGCCCTGAAATAGATAAAAAGAACAATGCTCAACGCACGTATACCGCCGTACAGCGTGGTGACTCGGTAAAATACGCCTTCTTGATGCAACCCGTGTTTGGCGGGGGCGCAGGCCCCACGCTGACAACTCAGTGTGCGCCCAGCGGTGAGTCCGGATGGACCGCCACCGTCACGCACCCCAATTGGACAGACGAGATTCTCGTCCATGCAGATGGCACTCCGCAGACTTTTGTATGCGAGGACGCCGCTCCCGTACATTTTAATGCGGATGTTGCGGTGGCTCGGTTTGAGAAAGGAGAGCTTAGCCGTCTATTCGCTTACAACGGACATTCCATTCAATCGGAGATTATGAAGCTGGAGTCCTCTACGCCCGTCAGCTTTGAGCTGTCGCGCCATGAGTCGGGTTGGATTTTGGATCTTATAACACCTCTCGATGGAAGACTTGAGGCAGCATCTGGCTTACTCGTCTATAGCGCTAAAGGTGAACTCGTCCCCATGTCTCCGAGACTGGAGCTGCCCGCAGGCCAGTATTTCCTGGCGGCCAACAAAAGCGATGTCCAGTCGCTGATGGCAGTGCCCGGTAAGCAAATGCGAACGCGTGAAAAGCCAACCTTCGACATAGCTCCCACTAAAGGCCTGCCCCCGGCACCGGCATCCGTGAAAATCAATTGGGAAGCCGAGGTGGACATTGTTAACCAGAATAGCAATGCGCTGCCCGCAGAAAAGGTAGCTGCGTCGGGAGGTATGGCGCTAAAATCTTTTGGAAGCCGGGACTACAGCGAGAGCCTGACATGGGAAGTCGACGTCCCTGAGGAGGGAACCTACTACCTGACCATGCGCTACTGCAGTATGAAAAATCCGACAGTAACGCTGCTCATCGATGGGCTGGCCCCTTCTGAAAAGGCACAATCAATACCTTTGGCTAGCACCGGAGGCTGGGCCAATGCGTCCGATGATTGGAGGGACTACACGTTCAGCGATGAAGACGGTAACCCGCTCGCGATCGAGTTGGCCCAGGGCAAGCACAACATCGAGCTGACGGCCCCGTCGGCTTCTATCAATATCGACTCGTTTACCTTGGTAGGGGCTGCCCCAGAATCCAAATAGACGCTGCAATCACTCAAACCATTGCCTGATGCCTGCCCTCGGCGAATTCTATGACGTGTTCCCTTGTTGACGAACAAATAGCGGATAGCCACCATTCTGCTGAAGCACTGAGGGCAGATGAAACGCGTCACACAAGAAGACATCGCAAAAAAGGCAGGTGTCCACCGTGGCACCGTCTCGCGGACGCTCAGTAACCATCCGGGAATCCCTGCCTCGACTCGCGAGCGAATCCTGCGCATTGCTGAAGAGCTGGGCTATCGCCCTGACCCGATGCTGGCATCCCTGGCCGCCTATCGATCGAGTAATAGAAAGAGCGGCTACCATGGTGTGCTGGCATGGCTTGTTATATACACGAACCTCAAGCAATTTAAATGGTTTCGCTCCAAAACTTTTTCTTTGTACCACGAGGGAGCTAAAGCGCAGGCGGACAAATATGGCTACCAACTGGAGATTTTTGAGTTCGATCAGAAAAAGTACACCACGAAGCGGATGGCCTCCATCTTGAGGGCCCGGAACGTCAAAGGCATACTCTTGTGCCCACAATCGCTTCCCTCCACGACTATCGATTTCGCGTGGGAAGATTTTTCGCTGATTACCTTTGGCTACACCCTGAGTAAGCCGGAGCTGCATACCGTGACGGCGACTCAGTATCGCGCCATGCAGTACACAATGAAAATGATGCATGAGCGCGGCTATCGCAAAATCGCATTTGTGTTCGACCCCAAACACGATGAGCGCGCCGACAATAACTATCTTTCTGCCTACTTATCGGCGCAGCATAAGATTGGCGAAGCGCCCATCATTTATAGTTATCATGTAGAGGCCCCTGAAGGCTTACCGGCCTTCCTGAAGGAGCAGAGAAAAGAGGGTAAGACTATCGATGCACTGGTCGTAGGCGACCATCTCATCATGCGCAAGTGTCCCAGCATCGGCCTGCGCCTACCCGAAGACTACCCAGCGGCTTGCCCGCTCCTGACTGATCGTGACGGCAAGTTGTCCGGGGTTTATGAGGACTCCCTCCACATCGGGGAAGTTGCGGTGGACTTGCTCACCAACATGATCATGCGGGGTGAGCGTGGTGTGCCCGCAAAGGTGCGTCGCGTGCACATCGAAGGCGTATGGATAGAGGGGGAGACCCTGCCTTCAAAGTTATAGCAGTTATCCTTAATTCCAATAGTAGTGTGCAACTGTGTGCACAGGGATTTGCTTTAGCCGTTAAATATACGGGGTATTTTATGCATAATGCTGAATACGAATCTGACCACCCCGGCTATTCACGAGGACACCCCTCGAATACCCTCTGCGGACCGACAGCGAGTCCTGGTGGCAGTAAGTGAGCAGGAATTCACCCGCTTCCTGCCTCAAGGGCTACCTGAGAGTACCGATCACGTGTCCTGGACGCTATTACCGCTGTGCAGTGAGAACCGCGGCCGCTGGGAGGAGCTGCTAAAGCTCCACAATCCTACGATACTTGTGACCGGATGGACCACGCCCCCTGTCACTGAGTCCATGGTTCAGAGCGACTGGTTCGGCGTAGAGTATATCTGTCACCTTACTGGGACTGTCCGTAAGCTTGTGCCCGAGCTGGCATTCAAAAAAGGCATCGTGGTCAGCAACTGGGGAACCTTAGCGAGTATGTCTGTGGCAGAGCATGCCATTTTGCTGGTTTTAGCGTGTTTGCGGGCGCTGCCTCGTTGGCAACAAGTACTACGGAAGCCCCAAAAAGATTATGAATCGTCTAAGCTGGCCCTGAAGACTCAGTCACTTGCCCGAAAAAAAGTAGGCTTACATGGCTTTGGCAATGTGGCCCAGAAAATCACCGAATTACTACAACCCTACGATGTCACTATTGGCGCGTATTCGCAGGGGGTACCCGATGATTTAATGCACGAGTTTGGTGTGCAACCTTATGGCAGCTTGTCGGATCTTTTCGCGAACAGTGAAATCCTTATCGAATGTGAGTCACTCACCGAGCAATCCCGGCATAGCGTCACCGCCGAGATGTTCGCCCTGCTTCCCGATGATGGTGTCTTCGTCAACGTAGGGCGGGGAGCTCTGGTCGATGAAAGCGCGCTGGCCGATGAAATACGTCGGGGCCGTATTCGACTCGGCACCGATGTTTTTGCCCGTGAACCTCTGCCGCCCGATTCGGAGTTCCATGAGTTGGAGGGGGCCGTCTTCTCACCTCATATCGCCGGCCCCACGCAAGACCTCTACAAGGACTGCGGCCGCCTGGCGCTGGAAAATATTCAAAACTACACCCATCAGTTACCGCTTAAGGCGATCGTCACTTTAGAAAGCTACCTCCGCTCAACCTGAGCCTGGTAGCGCTTCAAAACACCAAACTTAATACCCACACGAACCCCCAATATTAAATAGCATGAATAAGATAGCGAAAGCATTGGCCATCTCCACACTACTGCTCGGAAGCATGTCAGCCATCCACGCGACGGTGATATTCTCAGAAAATTTTGACGAATACACGGCCGGCGAACCCGTACCGTGGAATACAGATTACAGCGAAAACTGGCTTCAGGTCGTCGCGTACGACTTCGACACTGAGACTGACAGCAGTCACATGTTCTCTGCGGGACCGAATCAGTATGGCAGTCTGTCGGGAAGTAATCTATCGTCACAAATGGTGGCCAGGAGCACGGTCTTCGATGGACCGGGAACGCAGACTGGGCAGATGAGCTTCGCCTTCTACGATCCCTCTAGCGAGCCCCATTCGGGTAACGGCTTTGTGTTCCGCATTAGCAATCAAGATTCGGGGAACGCCAAGGCTGCGTTTGCCATATTTATTCAGAATGGCGAACTGATCCTTGCCTACGGCAGTGACATCATACCAAGCGCCACCTCCTTCGCCAGCTACAATCAGAATGAAGCCAACCAATTGGATATTGTATTCAACAACTCGGACAGCCCGCTCACCTACAGCGGAGGTACCATCGTTGCCGGAGCCATGGATGTCTACCTAAACGGGGAGCTGGTGGGCGATGACCTGGGTAGAGCTGGTAGCCTTGGCACAGGCGTGAATATTCGCAGTTTCAACATTACCGCTAAAACTTCGCCCGCGTTTACCGGCACGATGTATCTGGATGACATCGTTGTTGATGACAGCATCTCCATACCCGAGATCAGCGAAAGCAGCCTGTATATGGGGATCATCCCACTTGTTCTGCTTGCACTCCGTCGCCGTCGGAACAAGCGCAGCTAGTTCTAGAACACTTCTTCTTCACGGGTGGTGGCTTAACGGCTTCCGTTGGGCCGCCACACAAGCTATCCCGCTCTATATATTGGACCGATATAGGCTATTGGCACTCATGCGCCTATATATTTAGCATCGCAGATTACCCCGCGATTCGACCATCGGTCGAATATTGTGAGCAAAATGGAATTTGGTCATTCGCATCATGTTTTCTAAATTATTACCATCTCGACTAAAACCGAAGCAGCCCGGCAAGGTATGGACCGTAGGCACCCTGACGTATTCTGCCGGGGGCTTGATGATGCTGTTCGTATGGTTATTACTGGGTGACTTCTCCTGGGCGATGCGAGAACGTTCAGTGGGGCCCTTGGCATCGTGGTATTTGAGTGACCTGGGAGTACCCAACCTGTACTTCGGATTGATCATCAGTTCTTTCCCGGCGGTGATCAGCCTGATTCTCAGCCCGATTATCAGTGTTAAGTCGGACCGGCACCGTGGCCGTTGGGGGCGCCGTCTTCCGTTCCTTTTATTTACGACACCGATCGCGGCCCTTGGCATCATCGGCATTGGCATAACGCCGATTGTCGCGAGGTGGGTGCACTCCCACTTCCCTAGCGAACACGATTGGGTCATCGGAGTTATCTGCTTTGCCGTGTTCTGGGCCTTTTTCGAGTTTTCAACGGTTGCAGGCCAAGCCGTGTTCGGTGGGCTCATCAATGATGTTGTCCCCAGAGAGTTGCTCGGACGTTTTTTTGGTTTGTTCCGTGCCGTAAGTCTCATCGATGGCATCATTTTCAACTACTGGGTATTCGGGCATGCCTCTACGCATTTCACGCTCATTCTCGTCGTCGTCGGTATCTTCTACGGGGTTTCATTCATGCTTGTGTGTTTGAAGGTGAAGGAAGGCGAATATCCTCCACCTCCTCCCAAAGATCCCAATAACCCCCCGCTCGCACTCGCATTTCTCCGAGGCGTAAAAACCTACGTAAGGGAGTGCTACAAAAGCCCCTACTACCTGACGGTGTATGTGATGATCGTCGTGGGGAAGTTGACCGTCATGCCAGTGAACATCTTTGTGATGCCCTACGCCCATAAACTCGGCGTCAGCATGGATGCGTATGGAAAATCGATGGCGCTCATGTTTACGATTTCCCTGTGTCTTTCTTACTTCCTGGGCTGGCTCGTCGATAAATTCCATCCCCTGCGCATGGATATGGCCGTTTTAACCCTATATGCTCTGTCGATGCTTTGGGGATTCCTTTTTACGCATGACCAAAACAGTTTCTTGATCTCCTGGGTACTCCATGGGGTTACATCTGGATGCTATTTCACCACGTCTGCGTCTCTGGGGTTGCGCCTTTTCCCCCACAATAAATTTGCGCAATTTGCTTCAGCCGGAGGTATTTTTACGGCCGTGGGTGTGATCGGTATCGGTCCTATTGTAGGGACGATTATTGATGTGAGCGGCGAGCAGTATCGCCTGGTTTTCCTATGCGGTATGGTGCTGGCGATCTCGGCGCTTATCATGACATTCCTGGTCTTCCGGAAATTTAAGCAGTTCGGCGGCGACGAAGGCTATGTAGCTCCGGAATAACCCCAAAGCGTTTCACCTGGACTGCATTGAGAGGCGGAACGCCCGCTTTTGCGCCCTACATGCACCGAGGTGAGAGGCCCTCGTCCTGCTCGCGAGTGGGGATCAGGATAAGCGGGTTTGGGTTGCTTGCGGTGGGGGAGGACTTCGCAGTGGTATCGAGGACGATGCCTCGCGGCGGAGCGCTGAGCTTGGACTTGCCGTCGGTGAGGTCGAGGCGACCGATTTTCTCCCGAAATTCGCGCAGGCAGGGCTTGGCGAGGGGGAGGTCCTTGGTCTTGAGGGGACGGCGGATTTGCTTGCCGTTGGGCTTTACCAACGCATAGTAAGTGCCCGATGTTTCATGGCGATAGAGACACTCACCCACTTTTAGAAAGCCCGGTTGCCTGGCTTTCTTCGGGTTGCTCATGTGTCAAAATCTGTCTGGTTGCACAAATGGGTGACAAGTTTGAGGAATCGCCGATAGAATTTCCTCATAACAGTTTTTTATTGAAAATCCTGGGGGCATAGCTCAGCGGATAGAGCAGTGGTTTTCTAAACCATTGGTCGGGGGTTCGAGTCCCTCTGCCCCTGCCAGTTTCTTTTATTGAGGAAGAGTTGGGGGGATACTCACTTCCCTGGTTGGGGCTTAGTGGCGGGTGCCGCGGTAGAAGCGTTCCTTGCGGTTGAGCTTGAGGCGGACGAAGTCCGGGGTGATGCCGATGTGGCTCATGAGGATGAGCGTGTCGTTGCTTTCGAGCTGGAGGTCGAGTGATGGGCGGATAGTGGTTTGGCCGTCGGGCTTACGGACGGCCACCACGATAAAGGCGCTTTTTCCGCGGGTTTCCAGCTCCTCGAGGCTGCAGCCGATGAGGGGGGAGTCGGCGGGGAGGGTGATCTCGTTCATCTCGAGGCCGATCTCGCTGAGGCCTTCGACAAAGGCGTTGTCGTGGAGGTCTTTCTCAAGGATTTCGCGTGCGTTGGGCTTGAGGACGAGATGGGCGATGCGGTCGGCGCCGATGGCTGCGGGCATGACGATCTTGTCGGCACCGGCTTGCTTGAGCTTGGACTCGGTGGAGGTCTGGTTCGCGCGGGCGATGATGATGAGCTCCGGGTTGAGCTGGCGGCAGCTTAGGACGATAAAGACATTGGCGGCATCGTTGGGGATGACGGTCGCTACGATGGATGCCTGCTTGAGGCGGGCTTTCTTGAGCGTGGTCTCCTCGGTGGCATCACCCTGGATGCAGAGGTAGCCGCTCTCGCGAATCTGCTCGATCTGGTGAGCATCGGGATCGATGATGAGAAAGTCCCTGTCGGCGCTGTGGAGCTGCTCGGCCAGGAGCCGCCCGATGCGCCCAAAGCCACAGATGACGACATGGTTTGAAAGCTGTTCGATGTCTTTTTCCATTTTGCGTTCTCCGAGCAAACGTTGGAGCTGACCCTCGGTCAGCCAGTTGATAAAGGCACCGATCGTGTAGATGAGGGCGGTGCAGCCAGCGACGATGAAGATGATGGTAAAGATCCTCAGCTCCGGCGTCATGGTGTTTACCTCGCCGTAGCCAACACCGAATATGGTGATGATGACCATATAGATGGCATCAAGTGCGGGCCACCCGGCCAGCCAGAAGACGAGAAACCCGACCACGATCGTCCCCAGGAACAAGCTGGTCCCGTAAAGGAACTGGCGATTGGGGGACTTCATCGGAGGCATGGCGTGTGGGGGTGAGTGCTACCGGCGAAGCAAGTTTGAAACCAGTCTGGATAGCGTTTGTTATTTGTCCTGGGGGCTCCAGATGAGCGTTCTGGGTGGTGTGTGTGGCTGGAGGTGGCTTTTGATCTGCGTTTTTATAAGGGAAGGTCCTCGAGTAGGTAATACTATGTAGACGTATTTCTAGGGTATAATCTGCAATCGCCCGTGCGTATTGTGGATTGACGGGAATTGCAAGGGGTTGCAGGCTGTATCTATTGAGGTGAAAACGGCTTACATCATCGAAGACGAACCTTTGCTACGGGAGTTAGTACAAACTTTCATCTCTTCGTTTACCCAAATGGAGATCCTCGGTAGCTCTGGAGATGGCGCCGAGGCTATGCGGGAGATCAGCCGCTTGCGGCCGGACTTGATCCTGGCTGATATTAGGGTGCCTGCGCTCTCGGGCCTGGAGGCTCTTTTCCTCATAAAACGGGAGCTTCCGAATGCGAAGGTGATCTTGTTTACCGGCTCAGCCACCCCGGAAAATGTTCGCATCGCCTGCGACGGGCATGTGGATGGCTTTATTGAAAAAGGCGAGGGGCTGGAGGAGTTTCAGTACGCGATTGAGGCGCTCTCGCGCGACGAGCACTACTACAGTGAGAACGTGCGCCACATCCTGGCGCAGATATCTGGCTAGCGGCTAGCCACTGGGCGGGAAAAAGGCGGTTGACCCAAGGCGGGTGAGCGCCTAATGCCTTATTTTTTATGACGGTACTTTGTGCCGCGACTATACCTGACTATGGCTGAAGAACGGGACATCAATAACCTCATCACAGTGATCGGTGGTGACGACACCCAACGCGGAGCTGCTCTGGCGGCGCTCGAAAAGCTCGTGCGCGAGAACTGGGACCATGTGCGGGTCGAGGGGGAGAAGATTAACTTCAATACGGATTGGGAGCCCCCCTTCAAGGAGCTCAAGGCCCTCTCCAAGGAGCACCCCGAGGTCGAGTTTAAGCTGTTGGCCGATGCCTTTACGAATCGCCACTGGCTGTGTTCTGCCACGATCGCCAATGGTAAGAGCGACGAGGAAGCTATCTCGCTGGTGGATGACGCCTTTGATGATCTCTTTGTCCAGATCTACGGCTGTTCCTATGAGCAGTGGGAAAAGGCACCGAGCGAGCCGTTCGGTAAGATCTTTGCCTCCTGAGTCGGGGGCATTAGTCAGTCTGTCTGGCTAGCCAATTGTGCGGGCTTGATCGCTTACGGTGTCTTTTTTTAGGCACAGAGCGGCCTGCGCTTGCTTTTTTCAGGCAAGAGCGTAAGCAGGAAGTCTTATGCCCGTTGTTGATAAACCGCTCCGCGATCTCGTAAACTATACGACGTCCAACCCCCGCCCGGCTGATTTTGATGCTTTTTGGGCCAAGGGGCTGGCTGAAATGGACGCTCTCGATCCGCAAGTGACGTTCAAGGACGTTGACTTCCCGGTCAGCTACGCGAGCTGCCAGTCGATGCACTTCACCGGTACGGGTGGCTCACGCGTGCATGCCCGCCTCGTCACCCCCAAGACACTCCCGAAGGAGCCGGGCCCGGCCCTGTTGATTTTCCACGGCTACTCCGGCTCTTCACCGGACTGGGTCTCCATGCTGCCGTTTGTGGCCGCCGGTTATACCGTCGCTGCTCTGGACTGTCGTGGGCAGGGTGGCCTCTCTGAGGACACGGTCTCGACGCGCGGGAATACCCTGCACGGGCACATCATCAAGGGTCTCGATGACGAGCCCGAGAAGATGTACTACCGCAACGTCTTCCTCGATACCGCGCTGCTGGCCAAGATCGTGATGGGCTTCGAGTGGGTGGATGAGACCCGCGTGGGCTCCAACGGGGGAAGCCAGGGTGGTGCCCTTTCACTGGTGTGTGCCTCGCTGGTGCCGAGCCTGAAGCGCTGCTGGGCGACTTTCCCCTTCCTCTGCGACTACCGGCGTGTCTGGGAGATGGCGCTGGACCAGCGTGCCTACTCCGGGCTGCGGGACTACTTCCGCCGCTTCGACCCCTGCCACGAGCGTGAGCAGGAAATCTTTGAAAAGCTCGGCTATATCGACGTCACGCATCTGGCCCCGCGTATTAAGGCAGAGGTGACGATGGCGATCTCGCAGAGCGACGACGTCTGCCCGCCGTCCACGCAGTTTGCCGCCTACAACGCGATCACGTCCGATAAGTCCTACGTGCTGTACCCGGACTTTGGGCACGAGAATCTGCCCGGTGCCAACGAGAAAGCATTCCAGTTCCTCATGGGACTGTAGTGCGTGACCGCACAGGACGATGATGGGGCTCTGCCCCATCGCTCCTTGCAGTCGCTGCCCTGCACTAGAGTCCGAGTTTGTCGCGCAGGTCGGTGACGATCTCGTCGGGAGTCTGGTCGATGTCCACGACCACACAGTCGTCCGGCTGCTCCAGGGCGTCGAACTGGCTGCGCAGCAGGCTCTCGGGCATGAAGTGTCCGTGGCGGGCGTGCAGGCGCTCGGAGATGAGGCTGAAGGAGCCTTTTAGATAGACGAGGCGTACCTGCGCATCATCGGGGTCGAGGATGTGGCGGTAGCTGAGTTTGAGGGCTGAGCAGGCGATAAAGGTCGGAGTGTCTTTGGGCTCCTGCTCTTCGATGAGCTGACGCAAGCGCTGGAGCCAGGGCAGGCGGTCCTCGTCGGTGAGGGGGATGCCTGCGTGCATCTTTTGGATGTTGGCCTCGGGGTGGAAGTCGTCCCCGTCGAAAAAGGTTCCGCCGGTGGCGGCGGCAAGTTTTTCTCCGATGGTAGTTTTACCTGAGCCGGAGACGCCCATGAGGATGATGACCATAGTGCGTGAGAGTTTGGAGATTTGAGAGAAAGGGGAGGGCGTTTCGCGCCCGGCACGATTGAGCTCGATTTGTGCCGCTTGGGGAAAGTATCGGGAGGATTATGCTCTTGCTGCCGCTTAGCCCGCGATGATGCGCCAGATGTAGTAGCGCCCGAAGCTCTTGATGTGGGCGGTGGCATCGTCCTTGGCATAGTCGTCGCTGATGCTGGGGACGGACTTGTCGATGTAGATCTGGCCGCCGGGGCAGACGCTGCTCAGGCGACTGGCGATGTTGATGGGGCGGCCGATGTAGTCCCCGACTTCGGGCAGGCGGCTGGCCAGCCCAAAGGAGATGCCGATGGCTACCTCCTCGGGGGCACCATGGGTGAACTGCGGGCTGCGGCGCACGACTTGCCAGCGGTTATGGATCTCCAGGGAGCCGGAGAGGCAGATGTCGATGGCGATCTCGCGGTCCTGCGCGGTGGTTTCCCAGAGGGCGAGCACGCCGTCCCCGAGGAATTTCACCATTTCGGGCGGGTACTTGATAAAGCTGTGGTGGACGGCCTGGTAAAAGGAGTGCATGAGCCCGCAGGTGTAGGGGGACTCGATGCTGGGCTTTTCGCAGAACTGGGAGAAGCCGCGCAGGTCGATGATGGCGGCGAGGACCTCGCAGGGGCGTCCGAACTCGATGGTGGTGTGCGCGCTGTCGTCGAGGTCGTACTTGTCGTAGAGGAGGCTCTCGAACTGGAAGAGCAGGAGCTTGGACAGGCTCTGGCTCATGATGGTGAGCCCGGCGGGCTCGTCCTCGACTGCGACGGGGCGGTAAATGGCCCTGGCATGGCCCTCACGGGTGTTGGGGCCCTCGAACTCGGCCTCCATGAGCAGGATGTCCTGCGGATGGCGCTGGAGGCGGCTGAGGATTTTAGAGACGTCCTTCTCCCGGTCGGCCACGGTGGAGTCGCTGCCTTCGATCGTGTAGCGGATATGCGAGAGTCCGGGCTGGACCCGCATAAAAGTCCCGCAAATGTCCCAGAAGTCGGCGAAGTCGATCCGCGGGATAGGGTAGTGGCGCTTGACGGCTTGGCCCGCTTGCATGGTCGCACAAGCTAGTGGGCCGGGGCAGGTTATGCAACGGTATAGCTATAAAAAAACCCGGCCATAGCCGGGTTTTGGAAAGGTTGCGGTGTTTGCAGTGGAGAGGTCTTAGACCTTCTCGACTTTGCCGGCTTTCAGAGCCTTGGCGGACACCCATACGCGCTTGACCTGGCCGCTGGGGAGCTTGACCCGGACGCGCTGCAGGTTGGGGCGGAAGGTGCGCTTAACCGTCTTGGTGACGTGCGTACCGATACCGCCGCTTTTCTTGGTCTGACCTTTGCGGTGGATGCGGCGGCCGCGTTTGGGGGCCTTGCCGGTGACGAAGCAGATGCGTGACATGGAATTGGTTCTCCTCTTAAGTGAAAAACGTGGAAAAGTAGACGTTCCGGGGCGCTTGGCAAGGGTTTTTTTCTTTTTCCATGCTGCTCCGGTCTGCAGGAGGATGCCCAGTCGGCCTCCAGTGGCGAGCTTTTCCTTCACGGAGGCTGATTTTAGCGGTTAAATGCCCACGTTTATCCGGGAAAGTGAGGTGTGGTGAGATCAGGCACTTACGTTCTTGCCGCCGGGGGCGCAGGTGTTTTCAATCCGTGCATGAAGGACGCTCTCACCCAGGCTCTTGCCAGTCCCGATAATCCCGGTCAGGAACCGGCCATCAAAGTTCTGATGGTAGACGACCAGATGATGGTCTGCGAGGCGGTGCGCCGTATGCTCGCCGATGAGCCGGATATCTCTTTTCACGCCATCAACGACCCCTCCAAGGCCATTGAAACCGCCATGGAGATCAAGCCGACGGTCATCCTGCAGGATCTGGTCATGCCCGATATTGACGGGCTGACGCTGGTGAAGTTTTTCCGGGCCAAACCCGAGACGAAGGAGGTGCCGATGATCGTGCTCTCCTCAAAGGAAGAGCCGGAAACGAAAAAGAAGGCCTTCGAGCTGGGCGCAAACGACTACATGGTCAAGCTGCCCGACAAGCTGGAAGTCATCGCCCGCATTCGCTACCACTCGAAGGGCTACCTGAACCTCCTGCAGCGCCAGCAGGCCGAGGCCGCCCTGAAGGCTGAGCTGGACGAGGCGGCCCGCTACGTGCGCTCCCTCTTTCCCGACCCGATGGAGGATGCCACTGTTAAAACTGACTGGGTCTTTATCTCGTCCTCGGACCTGGCCGGAGATACCTTCGGGTACCATTACCTCGACGACGAGCACTTCGCCATCTACCTGCTGGATGTGACCGGGCACGGGGTCGGAGCGGCCCTGCACTCCGTCTCGGCTATTAACGTCATGCGTGCGCAGTCGCTGCCGGGGGTGGACTTTAAGGACCCCGGAGCGGTGCTGGCCGGGCTCAATGAGGCCTTTGACATGGACAAGCACAACCAGATGTACTTCACGCTCTGGTACGGCGTGTACCACCTGCCCACCCGCACGCTCAAGTTTTCCTCCGGCGGGCACCCGCCCTCCGTGCTCATCACTGACCCGACCAACCCACAAGGCTCTCTCCAGACACTGGCCACGCCGGGCATGGTCATCGGCGGGATGCCGGATGCACCCTTTACCACGGACAGCACTGAGGTCCCTGCGGGCAGTAAGCTCTACGTCTTCAGCGACGGGGTGTACGAGGTGAACTACGCTGACGGTAACGGGATGATGACCGAGGAGGAGTTTGCCGAGGGGCTCTGCCTGCCCGCTGAGGAAGGTAAAACCAAAGTCGCCGGGATGGTTGACTGGGTCCGTCGCGCTCAGGGGCAGGACGCCTTTGAAGACGACTTTTCTCTCATGGAGATTATTTTTAAATAGCCGAATCGCGGCCTGATTGTCCCCGCACCCTTAACCCCCCTGATCTGCATATTTCTCTCTGCCACGATGGACTTTACCTACATCAATGACTTCAAGGAACTCGACCAGCTTGCCGCCGATCTCGAAAGCTTTGGCGAGGCGCACGATGTGCACCCTGCGGTGGTCCACACCTTTAATCTCTGTCTGGACGAGGTCCTGACCAACATCATTTCCTATGCCTATGAGCGGCCCGCCCAGCACCACATCTATCTGGCGATGCGCTTACATGAGGGGGAGGTCGAGGCCATCGTGAAAGATCACGGCAAGCCCTTCGACCCGCTGCGCGATGCCAAGGACCCGGACATCAACGCGCCGCTGGAGGATCGCCCGATTGGAGGGCTGGGTATTTTCTTCTGCAAAAAGCTCATGGACCACATCGAGTACCGCAGAGTGGACGATACGAACACCTTTACGATGCGTAAGCGCAACGTCCCGGATCTGCCCGAGGAGGACTGAGGGGCGCTGTCCGATCAGCTCCTATGCTGAGGGCATAAAAAAATCCCGGCCTGTGCGGTCGGGATTTTTTTATGAAATACAGGATGTTTCGCAGGTGCGACTACTCGTCCTCTTCGAGGATGCGGTGCTTCTTGCGGACATTTTTAAAGGCAAAGAAGAAGTAGCCGAATACGGTGCCCATAAAGGCACACCCGAAAGTCGCCTTGGTGACGTCCTTGCGGAGGGTCGTACGATTGGCGGTATAGACATCTTTCGCGTTCTCCAGGATCCGCTTCTGGTTGGACCGGATCGTTTCCCACAGCCATTCGCGTCTTGCGACAAACGAATCATTGGGCATCTGCTTGTCACGCTGCTCCATGGAGGGAGTCAGGTTGAGCACAGTGGTCAGGACCTCAAGCTCCTGCATGGTGGTGGCACTGTCGAGTGCCTTGCGGACCTTGTCCAGCTGTGTCCGCGAGACGTTCTCTGCCGTGGCCATCTGGCTACTCATCACGCGCCCCAGGCGCAGGCCATCGTTAACCGCGAGCGGGATGAGCAGGATGAAGCTCAGAGCGAGGACAATACTCAACCACGTCAAAATGCGTGAGCCGATGAGACGCCACAGGGGCATTTCAATGGTCGAGCCAAACAAGAAGAGGGCGATACCGAGGATCGGTGTGAACGCATTATCCACCAGCGCGTTGATGACGCGAAACTCCCAGTCGAAATTACCCGCCTGCACCGGATAGATGATGTAGGCGTACTGGAAAATCGAGTAGATGACCAACGCGGCCCCAACGATGGGAAGCGGGCTGGGCGTGCTGTCCTGGACTTCCAGGGGACGGTAATACTGTTTAAGGCGTTCGGTGAGTTTCATTTACCGGGTGGTGGAGAGACGGGTCTTTTAGTGCTGCTGTAGAGCGCTGCCTTAGAGTGGAGGACGCATCTTCACCGTCAGCTGGAGTTGCCACGGCATAGTTCTCATGGCGTGAGTGATGCGTACCACTCGTCTGGTTGAGGACAGGCTCTAGGCTTAAAACCCGGTAACTTCAACCTAATTTATAGGACGGAAGTCCCTCAGGCGGCTTGCTCCGGGGTGTCCCGGTTCAGGCGCTTGCGCAGGCGGCGCCATCCGAACAGGCCGACAATGGCCAGGCCCGGCAGCGGGTTGACGCCAAAGGGAACTGCAGTCGGCTCACCGCCACCGCTACCACCGCCGGCGGGGATAGCCACACCGAGAACGACCAAATCCTGATTGGCCGTGCTGGTCAGGGCGACGAGCTCGGTGTAGGGATTGTAGTTGTTCTTGGACTTGGCTTCTACCTCATTCAGGTAGTCCATGGCCCGGTTAACATAGTTACGGGTGGTGTTGTCGGGCTGGTTGCCGTCCATCTGGGCATCAATGCTGACCTGGAAGTCGCCACGGCTGAGACCGCTGGAGGTCATGCTGCCGTCATCGTCGTGGGAGAGCTCCCACAGGGCGAGCTGGAAGGCTGTCGACTGCTCAGTCGACCAGGAGCTGGCGTCCTGGCCCTGATAGTAGAGGTCGTAAAGAATCGCGATGTTACGAGCCTGAGCGTTGCTGAGGCCGCTGTTGGCGGTCGTCAGCGGGCTGACGCTGTAATTGTCGTAAGTCTGGCCTCTGGTGATGCTCTGTGCGATCTCGGCACAGAAGGCTACCGTCTGCATGTTGCTGGCGACATTATCACCCTTGATGGTCAGGTCGATCGTGCCCACGTGGAGGTCACGGGTGTAGCCATTGAGCTTTACCCGGACGCTGTGGCTGTTCGAAAAGCTATCGAAGGAGAAAGACACCGGTGTGGCGTCCGCTGCGGCACTCATGCCGAAGATCACTGCTACCCCCAGGGCGGCCTTGGCGATGGTCGTCTTGCTGAAATTCAGGTTCATAGTCGGAAGTGTAAGAAATGTATGCGTATCGAAAGGTATACCCCTACCTCAGGCCTGATACATCGTCAGTTTGAGGTGTTCCTTTATGGCTAATATTAAATTTTTTTCAAAATAAAGCAAAAACCCTACCTTTTGTCGGCTCATGCCGCGAAAAACGGCATATTCGAGAAGAATAATATATCGTTTCGCATTAATTTTACAATTTCACCGGGCGGATTTGTATCTCATTTTCAGGCTTGGGTCGGGTATCTTGCCCGTATGGGGCGTCTTTATGATGCAGTGAGGTGAGATTTATTCCCTTTTTACCTGAAATACTAAAGGAGTGGCCGCATATCCGGTTGTTTTTTTAGGAGAGGCCGGCACACTTACGGGTGTGATGCCCCGATTGAGCTTTCTGGCCGCTGTCGCTGTTCTAGGTTGCATGCTGGCTGCCTGCCGTCCCGCCACGAGCCACGACGCCGTGGAGCACGGTGCCGACGTACTGGCAGGGCCCTTGTGCCTGGTTAAGCATGTGGCCGGTGGGAAGACCACGCGAGTGCCCGCCAGCTCAGAGGGTCGGGCGCCGATCCCTACGGACCCCGTCCTGCTTACGGTCTGGGAGAGTGGGGCCGAGCAGCTTAAAATATGGGGAGGGGCGCCGGGAGAGGTACAGGAGCCCGGTGGATTGAGTTTGAGCGTGGGGGGACGCCCCTTGATTACACGGGGTGATAGCGACGTGCTTAGCCCGCAGGCGGCCGAGGTGTCGGGTACGCACGCTGCCGAATCCGGCAAGGTCGCTGATGCGCGTGCTCCGATCCTGCTGCGGCGTATTGATGACACCGGCGGCGAGGGGCGTATCTACTTGAGCGAGTCGGAGCTCGGAGTGTCCGTCTGGAACCGGGATGTCTTCTGGGAGCACGAGGGAGAGGTCCGCGTGATCGATAACGTCGCCACCCGCCTGGGCGAGAAGCACCGCTACCGGGTGACCTGGTGGCTCTGGACGGAGGGCCCCGTTACCCTTGAGCAGGATAAAAAGAAAACGATCGTCGACTGGCCGGAGGCCACCCTGATCGTCCAGTCGGGGGCATCCCTGCGCGTAACGGCTACGCCGCTGGCTGCAGATGCATCGGGGCAATCCGCTTCCTTGACCCTGCTGACGGTCGAGAGTGTAGAAGAACCGCCGGAGATCCGCGTCATGACCCGCCTGATTCCGGAAAAGGCCCTCGCTAAGGCCCACACCGCGACGGTGAGTCAAGAGTAGCTGTTTGTTATTCGTGCACTGAGGAAGCTTGCGCTATGATCAGTTAGCTATTCTTGGATTGTCCTTTTTCTTAGGGTCGCGACGATAGTACTCAGACTATGTTCCGTCTAATCTCGCTGTTTCTTCTTATCGCTTTTGCCTTGGTCATGAGCGCCTGTAAGCCTTCATCCTCTAGAGAGCCCATGAGTTCCGAGGAGTTATCCGAGGCCATAGCAGCCGCTACGGCTGCTGAGGATGAGACGATGCGGCAGCTTGTATATGTGGTGGGACAAGGGGCCTCAAGCTGGTCAGCGAGTGGAAGATCACCTGTCAGTAATGATAAGCCGATTGCGATGCTGGTTTGGGGAGAGGGCCTGAATCTGGAGGGGAGTGGCATCATCATATGCGGAATGATGGAGGGAATGCGAATGATGCCGGGGGCTGTCGGCTTGTCCCATAACCAAGAGCCTCTATTCGGTCTGATGCCGGTTTTACCCCTATCGCGGCTGGAGGACCCATCCTATGCTTATGGCTTAAGCTTCTCCCAGGTAGGGACAGCGGATATTCCGGTGTTGGTACGTCGACTGGATAATGCTGGTGGTGAGGTGCATATGGATCTCAGCCAGGTGGATCCTAAGCTTGCGGCCTGGAGCCGAGACGTTGTCTGGCGTGACGATTGGGAAATCCGCCTTTACGACGAGATGGTCGCCGAAAAGGGAGAGGCGTTCGCGTTCTCCTTTGTCGGTTCGTTCTATTGTCCAGGGGGGTTTACTCGCACGCAGGATGGTAAACGGGCCGTATTGGAGTCGGCCGAGTTCACGCTCATATTTGATGCAGATGTTCCGATTGAACTACGTGCTTATAAGGCGTCCTCTATTGAGAGTGATTCCGCCCAACCGGAGGAGTTGGACAGAATGCTGAATATGGCAACCATCGTGGTCGTATGTACTGAGCCGGTCGAACGTCTCGAGCTTGTGACGCGGATGATACCCAAGGTCGAGGAGACGGAGTAGAGCACAAAAAAACGCACGGGCCGAAGACCCGTGCGTAGAAAATGGTGGTGGCTGAGCGACTGCTCTGCCGCGCTTACTTACCGGAGGGGAAGGGGACGGAGGTGTCCGAGGTCTCGGCGGTTTGTACGGGCAGGGCGCGGTAGCGCTTGAGGATGTCGTTCTCCATGTCCTGCGGGCTGAGGCCGTTGGCGGCGCGCAGGTCGCTGCCGCTGCTGCCGTGGGCGACAAACTTGTCCGGCCAGCCGAGACGGACGACCGGCGTCATGATACCCTCGTCCTGAAGCTCTTCGAGGACAGCACTGCCGAAGCCACCCTTGCGGACGTGGTCTTCCATCGTGACGATGAGGCGGGCGTGGTTGGCGTCCTTGAAAAGCTGGGTGGTGTCGATGGGCTTGGCAAAGCGGGCATTGACCACACCCACGCTCAGACCCTGCTCAGCGGAAATCTTGTTAGCGAGCTTGAAGGCATCCTGAACCATCGTGCCGAGGGCCCAGATGATGATGTCGTCGCCTTCGCGCAGGACCTCGGACTTGCCGATTTCGATCGCTTCGGGCTCGTCCTTCATAGGGACGCCGACGCCGGAGCCGCGCGGATAGCGGATGAAGCTCGGGCCCTTGTGGTCGAGGCCGGTTTTCATCATATCGACCAGCTCGTCTTCGTCCTTGGGCTGCATGACGACGACGTTCGGGACGGCGCGCAGGTAGGAGATGTCAAAGAGACCGTGGTGCGTGGGGCCGTCGTTGGGGGAGAGCCCGGCGCGGTCCATGCAGAACATCACGTCGAGCTTTTGCAGGGCCACGTCGTGCATGATCTGGTCGATCGCGCGCTGGAGGAAGGTCGAGTAGATGGCCACAACCGGCTTGATGTTGCTGGTGGCCAGACCGGCTGCGAAGAGTACGGCGTGCTCCTCGGCGATGCCGACGTCAAAGTATTGACCGGGAACTTCATCGGCGAGGTGCTTCATGCCAGTCCCGGAGGGCATGGCGCCGGTGATGCCGACCACGCTTTTGTCCGCCTTGGCGAAGTCTACCAGCGCCTTGCCGAAGACATCCTGATAGGCGGGGGGGGCGCTGACTTTGCCGGATTTGGCCTTGCCGTTGGAGAGGCAGAAGGGGCTCGTGCCGTGCCACTTTTCCGGGTCGCCCATGGCCACATCGAAGCCCTTACCCTTGGTCGTCAGGGTGTGGAGGATGACCGGCTCGTCCGATTCCTTGGCGAACTGCAGGTACTGGTCCATCAGGTCCATGTCGTGACCATCGATGGGGCCGATGTAGCGCAGGCCGTATTTCTCGAAAAGGGAGGGATTCTGGTCGATGAGGAAGTCCTTGGCCTCCTGCTTGACCTTCTTGCCGAACTTCTTGATCGCCTTACCGCCGGGGACGGAGTTGAGGAAGCTCTCCACGTCCTGGTGGAAGCGGTTGTAGACCGGGTTGGTGATCAGCTCGTTGAGGTAGGTGGGGATGGCGCCGACGTTCGGGGCGATCGACCACTTGTTGTCGTTGAGGATCACGATCAGCTTCTTGCAGCTGCTCTTAATGTTGTTAAGCGCCTCCATCGTGATACCGCAGGTCAGGGCGGCGTCACCGATGATGGCGACCACGTGCTCGGGCGTGCCGTTGAGGTCACGGGCGGTGGCCATACCGACAGCGGCGGAGAGGGCGGTACCGGCGTGGCCGGCGCCAAAACAGTCGTGCTCGGACTCGTCACGCGTCAGGAAGCCGCAGTAGCCGTCGCTGTGGCGCAGCTTGCGGAACTTCTCGCCCTGGCGGCCGGTGAGCAGCTTGTGCACGTAGCCCTGGTGGGAGACGTCGAAAATGAAGCGGTCCTCGGGCGTGTTGAAGTGCCGGTGCAGCATGATGGTCAACTCGACCACACCGAGGTTCGGGCCGACGTGGCCGCCGTTCTCGGAGGTCACTTCCAGGATTTCCTGGCGGATTTCCTTCGCCAACTCGGGAAGGTCTTCCTTGTTGAGTGCTTTAACGTCCTGCGGGCCCTTAATGGAGGGAAGTATAGCCATAGCGTATAGTCTGAGTCGTCAGGGAGAGAGAATATCTGATCCCGGAATATAAGAAATGAGAGGTCTCAGGAGGCGGTATCGGCGTCGAACGCTTCGAGGCTGATCTGACCGTCTTCCTGCCTGAGTTTTTCGATTTTCTGTTCTGCTTGGTCGAGTTTGCGTTGGCAAAACTTCGCCAGCCGGGTTCCCGATTCGTATTTGGTGACCAGGTCGGCGAGCGGGATGTCTCCGCTTTCGAGGCTCTCGACGATATTTTCCAATCGTTCCAGGGCTTCCTCAAAAGACGCAGCGTCTTCCGTCGTTTGCGTTTTCGGCATATTTAGGTTACGGCCAAGTGAAACCCCGGAGTGCCGGAAACGCAAGCCTGATTCTGGTACCCTAAAAGCCCCGCTTATAGGCGCGCAATTCGCCCTTGCCAGCGGGCTTCGGGCGATATGGCATGGGGGTTTCAGAGGTCGCCCTGGCCTAAAAAATTACCGTATGCATCCCTTCCTGATCGCAATTCTTGTCCTCATCGGGCTCAAACTGGCCACTGAGCTGGTCCTCGACTGGCTCAATCTGGGCGAAGTCCGCCGCCATGCCGACCGCATCCCCGAAGCTTTTGCCGGGGTAATGGACGAGGAAACCTATAAAAAGTCCGTCTCCTACACCCAGACGCATACCCGCTTTGGCATGATCGAGACGGCCTGGGATGCCGTCGTGCTGGCTGTCGTACTGGCCTCCGGTGTCCTGCCGTGGCTCTTTAACGGGCTGACGGCCGGGCTGGGGATCAGCCTCTGGGGGCAGGCGCTGGTGCTTTTTATTATCCTGATCGCGCTCTCGCTGCCGGGTATCCCGCTGGAGCTCTACAGCACCTTCAAGATCGAGGCCCGCTACGGCTTTAACAAGACGACCTTCGGGACCTGGTTTAGTGACAAGCTCAAGGGCCTGCTGCTGGCCGCCATCCTCGGCTACCCGCTACTCTGCCTGCTGCTGTGGTTTTTCCAGGCATTACCGCACACCTGGTGGCTCTGGGCCTTTTTCGCGTTTTTCGGCTTCCAGCTCCTGCTGCTGCTGCTCTATCCGCGCCTGATTCTGCCCCTCTTTAACAAGCTCTCGCCCCTGCCGGAGGGAGACCTGCGCGCCCGCCTGCTTAAGCTCGGGGAGCGCACGGGTTTCTCCGCTCAGACCATCCACGTGATGGACGGCAGCAAGCGCTCCACTCACTCCAACGCCTTTTTTACCGGCTTCGGGAAGTTCCGCCGCATCGTGCTCTACGATACGCTGGTCGAGCAGCTGGATGATGTGGAGCTGGAGAGCGTACTCGCGCACGAAATCGGCCACTATAAGAAGGGGCACGTGCCGAAAATGCTGATCATTTCCGCCTTGGCCAGTCTGGCCGGGTTCGGTGTGCTCGGCTTTCTGGCCGGGCAGGCGTGGTTCTTCGAGGCTTTTGGGTTCCAAGTGGCCGACGGGATGGTTCCGGCGCTGCTGCTGTTTATGCTCCTGAGCGGGCTGTTCAGCTTCTGGCTCTCGCCCCTGCTCAACGGCCTCTCCCGCAAGCACGAGTACGAGGCGGACGCCTTTGCCCGCAATGTGATGGGGGACGACCCGCAGCCGCTGGTCACCTCCCT
Source organism: Ruficoccus sp. ZRK36 (assembly GCF_019603315.1). NCBI lineage: Bacteria > Pseudomonadati > Verrucomicrobiota > Opitutia > Puniceicoccales > Cerasicoccaceae > Ruficoccus > Ruficoccus sp. ZRK36. The sequence continues at coordinate 478,656 of NZ_CP080649.1, read as the reverse complement.
GCATAAGCTGACCGAGAAAAATCTCGGCAACCTCACCCCGCATCCGCTCTATAGCGCCTTCCACTACTCGCATCCGACCCTCCTTGAGCGCGAAACCGCCCTCAAAGGCGGCACCGTATAGATTTAAATAGGTAGTAATGAACCACGGATGACACAGATGGCCACGGATAGCAGTCAGCCGCCAAAATATCCGTGCCCATCCGTGTTATCCGTGGTTTTAAACCGGTTCCTCGGGACGGTTGTTCTGTTTATTCTCCCCCTCACGCTCGGGGCGGAGACCGTCCGGCTGGCGACGTTTAACCTGCAGAACTACCTCGTGATGGACCGCTCGGTGGACGGGCACTGGCGCGAGGAGTATCCCAAGCCCGAAGCCGAGAAGGCCGCCCTGCGAGAGGTTATCCGTGCGGCCGATGCCGATGTGCTAGCCCTGCAGGAGATCGGTGGTCCTGCCTTTTTGGAGGAGTTGCAGCGCGATCTGAAGGCCGAGGGACTGGACTATCCCCATGCTGCGATCCTGGAGGGGCCGGATACGGTGCGCATGTGCGCCGTGCTCTCACGCCTGCCGTTCAGGCGCGCCCTCGCCCACGAGACGGTGGATTATACCCTGAAGGGGGAGGCCGGGCAGGTCCGCCGCGGATTGCTGGAACTGAACTTCCGAACCGATGGCGTCGAGTGGGCGCTGTTTGTCGTGCACCTGAAAAGCCGCTGGACGGTCCGCGAGGACGACCCAACGGCCGCCCGCGAGCGCACCGCCGAGGCGCAAGCCTGCCGCGACTTCATCCGTGCGCAGTTTGCAGATCCCGAGTCGGACAACTATCTCATCGTGGGTGATTTTAACGACCTGCGCGATACCGCTCCGCTCCGGCGGTTTCTGGAGGTCAGCGGGCGCGAACTCTCCCGTATGGCTGAGGCTGTGGATTCGCGCGACGAAGCGTGGACCTTCCACTACCGCAAGCGAGACATCTACGAGCGGGTGGACTTTGTTTTGCTCTCCCCGGCACTGGATAAGCGCCTCGTGCCCGGCTCGGCCAAGATCGTGGACATCGTCCCGGCCAGCCTCACCGGCAGCGACCATCGCCTCGTCAGCGTCGAGCTGGAGTTCTGAGTGGGGAAGTGTGAGGTGTGGGGGCTGCGCGCCCCCCCCCCCCACGCCCCGCGGCAGGCGGAGCCTGCACTTTTGATGCTACGCATCGTGTCAGCGATTGCTAAAACCAGCTTCGCTGGTTTTAGCAATCGCTGAGCAGAGCATCAAAATTGTGCGCCACCATTGATGTGAGGCTATCAAACCCGGAACTTACACACTCTTCACTCGGGGTCGCGGACTGTCAGAACGTAGCCCCAATGTCCTGTGCTGTCACGCACGGGGCGCAGAGCCCCCATATCATGCTCTGGGCTAGTCGTGGTAGCCCCAGAGGCCGCGTTCCTTGATCAGCTCGGCGACACGGGGCGGGACGCATTCCTCCCAGCTGGGGTCGTCCTCGGTGATCTTTTTGAGGATGTTGCGGGAGAAAATGTTCAGGTGGCTGGCGTCGGCGCCGAGGACGGGCTCGATGTAGTGGTTTTCCAGCAGGTAGGTGTAGAGGTGGCGCAGCTTGCTTTTGACCTTCAGGTTGTCGGCGCTGATGAGCATATCGTCTGCGAATCCGCCCGCCCCGCTCTCGACGAGCTTCTCCTGCAGGTCGGTGTGGCCGATGTAGCTGTTGTAGCTGGTGCCTTTCATCGGGTAGACGTACAGCTTGACGTTGGCTTTAAATAAGCGCCCGAAGGACTCCAGAATGCCTCCGTCGAGGTCTTCGTAGTACTCCTCGTTGAAGATTTCCTGCAGGTGGTTAATGCCGAGGACGATGCCGATCATCTTCTGGGTATAGCGCCGGAAGTACGCGCTGAGCCGGTAGTACTCCATGTAGTTAGAGACCAATACATGGTAGCCCAGTACGTTGATGGCGTCGACGCGTGCCAGGAAGTCCTCGTAGTCGATGTCCTTGCCGCCGGCCAGGAGGTTTTTCATCGTGATCTCCAGCAGGGCGACGACGGATTCGCCCTGGACGGAGTCTTCCTGCATGAACTGCGCCCCGGCGCACTTGAGCATGTCGGTGTTGACGTGCGTGATCGGGCGGAACGACCCGCGCTCGACCAGCAGCGACTTCTTGTAAAGGAACTCGGAGGGCTGGAGCACGGAGCCATCGGAGCCGAACATGACGGCGTTCGTCAGGCCGTGCTCGACCAGTTGGAGCGAGACCACGCGGTTTTCTACCTTGTCATCGAAGTCCGGCCCGTGGAACTCCAGCATGTCCACCTCCAGGCGCTCGTTACCGAGACTGTGAAGCAGGGAGGGGATAAACTCCTCCATGTCGTCGTAGTAGACGAGGGCGGCCCAGATGAAGTTGACCCCGGCGATCCCGAGCGCCTCCTGTTGGGCGCTGCCGGTCTTGTCCCACATGCGCACATGGATGATGATGTCGTTTGGCGGAGCCTCGGGGGAGATCTGATAGCGGATGCCCATCCAGCCGTGGCAGTTCTTGTTGTTGTTGTAGCTGGCGGCTGCGACGGTGTTGGCGAAGACAAAGAAGGTCGTGTCCTTGCCGCGGCTTTCGTCGAGGCGGTTGATGAGCAGGTTGTACTCGTGGTCGAGCATCTGGCTGAGCCGGTCCCGGGAGACGTAGCGGCTGGCCTTGCCGTAGATCTCATCGCTGAACTTCATGTCGTAGGCCGACATGCTCTTGGCGATGGTACCGGCCGCCCCCCCGGCTTTAAAAAAGTGGCGGGCGACTTCCTGTCCGGCCCCGATTTCTGCAAAGGTGCCGTAAACGTTCTGGTCCAGATTGACCAGGAGAGCCTTGCGATTAGTGGTGAGTTCGCTGGGTTCGAGCTGGGGATCTTTCATGGATTGTGGGAGCCATTAAGCAGAAATCCTGCCGTTTCGGCAATGCCCGATCCTGAGGTTGCCGATTCGTTACATGGATGATTTGAGAATCTGGGGTTGGGCGGGACCCATTGGGGTAAAATATCCGGCTGTTACCTTCGCGCTTGAGGGACGGGCACAGGTGCGCATACTAGGCCGTATGAAAGCCTTCCTTAAGATGGTTGCGGCCAACCTCACCGCGCTCTCCATCGCCCTGGGCGTGTGTATCATGGGCGGGTTTTTCCTCATGATCCTGTTTGCGCTGGTCTCGGCGAATCAGCCCAAGCCCACCGTCAAGGACGAGGCGGTCCTCGTAGTGGACTTGTGGATGAATATTTCTGACGCACCCCCCGAGGCGAGCCTGGGCGCCGCCGTCAACCAGGTGATCTACGGCCCCGAGGTCCCGCGCCTGTCTGTGCTGGAGGTCGTGGACGGGATCGAGCGTGCCGCTCAGGATGACCGCATCGAGGCTCTATTTCTCTATGGCAGCCTGATCCCTGATAACTACGGATCGGGGCTGGCCGCCCTGCGCGAAGTGCGTGAGGCGATCGAGCACTTTAAGGCGACCGGCAAGCCTGTCTACGCCTATGCCATCGACCCGACCATGCGGGACTACTACCTGATGGCTTCCGCGGACGAAGTGGTGCTGAACCCCTTTGGCCTGCTCAGCATCAACGGTCTCGCCAGCGAGATGATGTACTTCGGGCAGGCTTTCGAGAAGTACGGGATCGGCGTGCAGACGACGCGGGTCGGTAAGTATAAGTCCGCGGTCGAGATGTTTACCGGTTCACAGATGAGCGAGCCCGACAAGCTGCAGGTCACCGAGCTGCTGAATGACATCTGGGGTCAGATCCTCGCCGATGTCGCCAGTGGCCGCGAGCTCGATGTGCAGCAGCTTCGTGCGCTGAGCAACGAGCAGGGCTTCTTTACCGGGCAGATGGCACTGGAGGCTGGACTGGTCGACCGAGTGGCCTATCTGGACGAGGTGATCGACACGCTCGTGGATGAGGTCGGCTACGATGAGCAGGCCGAGTCCTTCCGGCAGGTCGCACTGGCAGACTATGTGAAGCTGGCCGGGTTCGGGCCCGAGCACCGCTATGGCGGTAACCAGATCGCAGTCGTTTACGCAGAGGGCGACATTGTCGATGGTGAGGGCTTTAAAAATCAAGTCGGGGGTGATCGGCTCGCCCGTGATCTGCGCAACCTGTGCGATGACCCCGACGTCGCGGCTATCGTGCTACGCGTAAACAGCCCCGGAGGCAGCGCGCTGGCTTCTGAGGTCATCCAGCGGGAAATGCGTGAGGCTCGGGACAAGAAGCCCGTGATCGTCTCCATGGGGTCGCTGGCCGCCAGTGGTGGCTACTGGATCTCCGCCTACTCAGACCGGATCTTTGCCGAGCCGACGACCATCACCGGTTCGATTGGTGTTTTCGGATTGTTCTTTAATGTCGAAGATATCGCGGCAGAGCACGGCATCACCTTTGACGGTGTGAAAACCTCGACCTACGCCGACTTGTTCACCATCTCGCGCCCGAAGAGCGAGGAAGAGATGGCCCTCGTGCAGCAGTACACGGATTTTCTCTACGATGCCTTTATCAATAAGGTGGCCGAGGGGCGCGACCTGAGTCCCGAGCAGGTGCAGCGTATTGCACAGGGGCGGGTCTGGTCCGGTGAGGATGCGCTTGAGATCGGGCTGGTCGATGAGATCGGCGGTCTTGGGGACGCTATCCGCTATGCCGCCGATGAGGCAGGAGTCGCTGACTACTATACCGTCACCCAGATCCCTGAGCGGATGAACTTCCCGCAGGCTTTGGAACGCGCCATGCAGGGTGGGGGACAGCAGCCTCCTGTGGCGAAGACATCGGCCGACCTGCTCAGCCAGCTCGAAGCCCGCCTCAAGGCCGAGCTGGGGATGGTCCGCTCTTTCAATGACCCGAAGGGGATTTACGCACGCCTGCCATTTTCACTTGAAATACGCTGAGGCGGCAGTCCCCCGTCGATGAACAAAGGGTTCGCTGGCTCTCTGCTGGATGGCTACGCTTTTTCATAGGGACGTTAGCTTTACTGTCATGTAAATTGGATACGATTCAACTTGTGAACGGGGGGTTGCGTGCATATTGGAAACCATCGCATGAGTTGCGAATTTCTACATCTCGGGACGCGAATTTTTGCTTGGTTCACGTCCGCGAATACACAATCACTCCAACCCCCATTGAACGATGCGTTACCCCACCGCTCTCCGTATCGGGTGCTTGTGCACCCTGCTTGCCGGCCCCATGTATGCGGCTGACAACACCGATAGTACCCCCACCGCTAATCAACCCGCAGATGCGACCGCTCAGGCGGACACGCAGGCCTCTCAGCCCACCTCGTTTTGGGATGACATGGCGCAGCGCGAATACCTCCTCGGCGATGCCTGGGGAGCGAGACCGACGCTTGAAGAGCTTGGCCTGTCGCTGGACATCTCCTTTGCCATGAATATCGCCGGTAACGCCGTAGGCGGGAATAACCAGGGCGTGACGCAGGTTAACAGCACGGGTGTAAACTTCGGCGTCGACTTTGAAAAACTGGCCGAAGTTGACGGGCTGACGTTCTTCGCCTCGATGGCCTACCGCAGTGGTACCAGCCTGACCCAGCGACACATCCATAACATCGTCAGCGTTCAGCAGCTCTACGGGAACCAGACTTACCGGCTGGTTAACCTCTACGCGCAGCAGACTTTCCTGAATGATACCATGGCGATCAAAGCTGGTCGTATCGCACAGTTTGACGACTTCTCAATCACGCCTTCGTTCAGTTTCTACATGAACAACGGTTTCGACGGGCAGCCGGTCGGGTTCTTCTTCATGGGACCGTTCACCGCCTACCCGGTAACGACTTGGGGTGCCCTCGTCAGTGGTGGCGCAGCCACGGGCGATCAGGATGGCTTTTATGGTAAGCTTGGTGCCTACGGTGCTGACTCGGACCTCGGTAACCCCGACAACCACGGTACGAACTTCAGCTTCAACTTCGATCAGGGCGCCAACATCATGGGTGAGATCGGGTACAAGCGTAACTGGACCGATGATACGACCGGCCACCCCGGTAAGTACTCGATAGGCGGCTGGGTCTTCACCGGCCCGTTCCAGAAGAACCTCGGCGGTACGACCGACAACATCGGCGGTATCTACTACATGTTTGAGCAGAATGTCTTCCGTGAAGGCAGAAACATGGCTGAGCCGAACTCCACCCGTCTGGAAGACCGGCAGGTCTGGGGCTCCGACCAGAGCTTTATGGACGTCGTGCAGGGGCTCTACGTGTGGAGCAGCGGTCAACTCAACCTGAGTGACGAGGCTTTCCAGTCAGATTTCTTTGTCAGTGGTGGTGCCTACTATCGGGGGCTGTTCCCCGGCCGCGATCAGGACATCCTCGCCTTTGGTGCGGCCTGGCTGAACTTCAGCGACAGCTACTCGCAGTCCCAGCAGAGCATCGGGCAGGGCGCTCCTGACTATGAGCTCGAGCTGGAGTTGGGCTACCGCTATCAGGTGACGGAGTATTTCTACGTCCAACCGAACATCCAGGGCATCATCAATCCGGGTGGCACGCACCAGCTGGATGACGCACTCGTCATCGGCCTGCAGCTCCAGGTGGACTTCTAAGCTCTGGAGCAGAGCGTAAAGCTTTACACTGATTACCCCAAATGGGGGCGTGAAGGCGGGAAACCCGCGGATCTTCGCGCCCCCTTTTTTTTGTGCCTGTTGCAGGGGTGTGCGCGAATTCACTCTATGCCGGTCGGCAGGCACAAAAAAACCGGCACTCCTTGGAGTACCGGTTGGTAAAAGTGTGCGATCGGAAGCAGGGCTTAGTGGGCCGCGCTACGGATTTCCTTGTGCACCGTGTGACGGCGAAGGTGCGGGTTGTACTTCTTCAGTTCAACCTTCTCCTGGGAAAGCTTCTTGTTACGCGTGGTCATGTAGCGGGAGGCTGCTTTGCCTTCCTTACGCGCTTCCGTGCATTCGATAATTACGACTTCTCTGGGCATGGCTGCTAGGTGTTGAAAAGCGTGCCAACATACGCGCCCGGCAGCCCAATGCAAGCAGAAAAATGCCCACGCTCTTGGCCGGGTGCCACGCGTCGCCTGCCAAGGCTGAAATCCCGAATGCGGGGGCCCGTTTTAGCGCTTCGCGCGCAGGCTAGTTACTCGCCTGGCTCTGGCGTCCGGCGCGCCAGTTATCCCGATGATTACGGATCCAGTCCAGGAGAGCTCGCTCAAATCCGATGTCGTGGCCGACCTTTTCGGACTCAAGCCACTTGTGTTTGAGAATCTCCTCCCGTTCGGCCAGGAACTCCTGATAAAGACTGGAGCGCTGGACGAAATCCTTGCCGTTGGGGTTGGATCTGCGTGACGGGGCTTTCATAGCTGACCTGGGGACGATGATGTGCCGCTAGGTTGCATTTACGAATTAACTATTAAGTAATGTCCTATCTTTGTAAAGCCGCTTCGCAAAGCATCTTGCTCAAACGATTGAACCTATAACCTATCACTGCTCACGTGTTTTTTCTATAGTTCAAGTTTTGTCAGCAGTGTGCGGGCCATTTCGACAAAGCTTTGTCCGGCGGTGCTATCCGGGTGGCCAATGACGGAGGGTATCCCGCGTTCGCTGCCCTGGCTGATGCTTGGGTCGAGCGGGATCTGCCCCAGCAGGGGCGTTTCCAGATCACGCGCGGCGACCTCACCGCCACCCTGTCCGAAGATGTAGCTCTTCGAGCCGTCCGGGTTTTCCAGGTAGCTCATGTTTTCAGCCACGCCGAGGAGGGGGACGTTGACCTTGCCGAACATCATGGCACCGCGGCGGGTGACGCTGACGGCGACGCCCTGTGGCGTCGTGACGATGACGGCTCCGTCCAGCGGTAGGGTCTGCACGAGAGACAGCTGCGCGTCGCCGGTGCCCGGCGGCAGGTCCACCACGAGGATGTCCATTTCGCCCCAGTCCACATTAGCGGCAAACTGCTGGATGGTCTTCATGACCATCGGGCCGCGCCAGACGACCGGGGTGGACTCGTCGAGCAGGAAGCCCATCGACATGACCCGGATGCCGAAGTTTTCCAGCGGGGTCAGCATGTTGTCGCGGACCTCGGGTCGTGCGCTCATACCCATCATCAGGGGGACGGAGGGGCCGTAAATATCGCAGTCCATGAGGCCGACCTGGTGGGGGCGGCCTTTTTCGGAGAGGAGCTTGTCAAAGGCGCAGGCGAGGTTAACCGCCACAGTGCTTTTGCCCACACCGCCCTTACCGCTGGCCACGGCAATGATCTTTTTCACACCGGGCAGACGCTGCTGCTCAGGGCCCTGCACGTTACGCTTCTGGCCGTGTCCGGCGTTTTTCGGGACCGTCACGGAGATGTGGACATCTGCTCCCTCAATGCCCTGCACGGTGGCCAGGGCCTGCTCCACGTCCTGCTTGAGGAGGCGGGGGATGCGCTCGTCGGCAGTGCTCACGGCCAGTGCGACGACGGCGCGATTGCCTTCGACGGTGGCCCCGGTGACGAGACCAAAAGAAACGATGTCCCGGCTGAAACCGGGATATTTTACCTGTTTGAGGGCGGGCAGTAGCGTGTCGTCGATCATGAGTGGAAAAACTCCATCCATGGGGAAAATGGCGGCTTTGGCAAGGGTCAGTGGAGGTATGAGGGGCAGAATTTATTTTTTCTTCCCGATTTTCGTTTCAACAGGCGGGGTAAGTTGTTTTTCTCTAAGAGATATGACAGTCGCCACCCGTTTTCTCTGGTTCCTCTCCCTGTCCGCGCTTCTTTTTGTCGCTCGCCCTGCCGTTCAGGCTCAAGTGATTGACGGGGGCGTCATCCAGTCGACCGTACAGGCCGGTACAAAGCCCGTTGCCATCGTCAGCTCAAATGCCGACGTCGCCGGATTGCTGGAGGTCGCTTTTAGCACGCACGGAGGATTCCGTGTCGTCAAGCCCGGTGAGGGCGTCTTCACCTTTGTTGTGACGCCCGCTGGCTCCAACGCGGTGCAGCTTCAGATCAAGTCTGGCCGCCCGGCCGTGACGCAGCTGACCGAGACCGTCCGCGGTAACAGCCTGGCCGACGCCGCCCTGCGGGCCGGGGACCTGGCTGTCCTTCGTACCACGGGTAAGCCCGGCTTCTTCGCCGGGAAGCTCGCCTTCGTCGGCGCCAACGGCAAGAAGCAGGAGGTCTACACTAGCGACCTGTTTTTCCGGAACACCAAGCGCCTGACGGGCGATAACTCCTACTCCCAGCACCCGCGCTGGTCTCCCGATGGCCGTAAGCTTCTCTACACCGGTTACTACCGCACAGGCTTCCCGGACGTGTTCATGATCGACCTGGACACCGGGCGCCGCGTCACGGTGGCCGGGTACAAGGGGACAAACACCGGAGCTGTCTTTAGCCCGAGTGGGCAGTCCATCGCTATGGTGCTGTCGTCCTCCGGCTCTCCCGAGGTATATGTTGCAGGCCCGGACGGGCAGCGCCCCCGGCTGGTCAGCCAGGGTACGACGCGCAGCGTCGAGAGTGACCCGGACTGGTCCCCGGACGGAGGTCGCCTGGTCCTGACCAGCGACCAGCTTGGCGGACCGCAGCTTTTTGTCGTATCTGCCCGTGGGGGCCGCCCGAGCCGCCTGCCCACGAACATCAGTGGGTACTGCACCGAGCCGGCCTGGAACCCGGTCAGCGGCATGAACAAGATCGCCTTTACCGCTTCGACGCGTGGCAGCTACCAGATCGCCCTTTACGACCTGAGCGCCCGCAAGAGTCAGTTCCTGACCAGTGGCGGTGGCAGCTTCAGTCAACCGCGCTGGCTCAATGACGGTCGTCACCTCGTGGCTACCTATGCCGCGCGGGGCCAGCAGACTCTCTGGCTGATCGACTCGGAGACGGGCAAGAAGACCAAGCTGCCCTCCGGTCGCCTGACCAATATCTCGCAGCCGGACTTCGTGTATCCCAACTAGGCGCAACGGCCTTATTGGGCTGTTGGATGCATCGAATTACCGTTTTTTGGCCCGCTGCCCCTAGACAAGTGTGCGGGGCTGTGTATGCTTCCGTCGCCCACCCATGAAGAGTCTGTTCAGCCTGCTTGTTATCCTGGCCCTGGTTTTCGGTGCTACACCGGTAACCTGCATGGCATATGCGGATACCCAAGCGGTGAGTGGATGCGGCTGCTCCTAAGATGCACCCTCGCACGGTGGTCATGATCCGACTCAGGGTGATGACTGCGCCTGCTCCATCAGCCCCTGTCAGCAGCTCCTCGGTGAACGGCTTGATCTGTATCGGACCTCGGGGGCGATCCTTGTTCCGGCGACAGTTTCAGTAGAAACCGGGCGGCTGACAGTGGCCGCCTATACGGGCGTAGCATTTGTTTCGGTGTGGTCGCCGTTGCTGCAGCCACCCGGTATTTCTGATCATATCAGCAGTGTGCGTTTGTTGCTCTGAGGACGTCGATGGGGCGATTCATCCGTCCTCTCGACCAACTCAAGACCCATCAACAAACATTAAGTACACACAAAAGAATATCATTATGAAAAAGAAACTTCTTAGCACTGTTAGCGCCCTTATTTTCATCGGTAGCGCCATGGCCTTCGCCGGAACCCCTACCAAGAGCGGTGACTCTGGCTGCAAGGACTCCGGCAAGGATTCCTGCTGCTGCAAGTGCGAGTGTAAGTAGCTTGGACGGTGCTCCAAGCGCCTGATTTCCGGGGTGGGCCTGCGGGCCCGCCCTTTTTTGTGCCTGGCTAACGGTGCTCTGCCTGTTTTTGTGGTTGCTAAATTGATGTAAAATGAGCGGTTATACTAGCTCCATGGGAGCGGAGCTATCGCCATCGCCAGTTCCCGACAGCCGGGACGAACCGACGCCACCCCAGCGGCCGGTGTTGTTATGGTTTTTCGGTGTGTTAGCGGTCATGGTCGCGATGGGTGTCGTGCTGGTTTATCCGACTTCTATCGCTTTGCCATGTGCACTTACCGGGAGTGACTACAGTCCGGCACTTGTCCATGCTCAATGTGAGCTCAGCGATACGCTGCGGATGTGTACCTTTTTCCTCGCCCTGTGCGTAGGGTTGATCGTCGTGATGGCCGTTATTCTGGAGCGACGTACCACCATGACGGTGGCCTGGCTTGTGCTGGCGATGGCGTTAGGCCTGCTTGCCTTAGCGCTGGTTTGCTAGCCGCGAGGCCGACGCACTCACGGCCGGATTGGCTGATGCGAGGCTCCCCTTGCTGAGCGGCTTTTATTCGCCCATGTCCGCACGGTCAAAGGTGCGCGTCCACTTCTGGTTGCCGTCGGCATCGTACACCGTGACGGTCAGCTGGCGGCTGCCCTCGGCCCCATGGAAGGAGAGGGTGGCAAACTGCCGCTCAAAGACCGTGGTGCCCGGCACGCGGAAGTAATTCAGCTCGCTGGTTTCCTCAGCGGGGCGTCCGGTTAAGGGCCCGAGCGTGAGCTCGTAGACATCCGGGGCGGCCGAGCGGACCATCTTGGTCAATTCGCCGAAATCCTTGCCCCCGCTGACGAAGAACAGCCCCTCAATTTCAGCCCAGGTAATCTGCTGGATGAGGTCGTTGCGCTCCTGCGGGGCGGCGATGAAGTGCCCGGGGTTTTCAGCGGGGTTGAGCATGGGAGAGCCCATGACAACGACTTTGAAGGTCGCGGTGCTCTTGCGCAGGGCTTGGATGAGCCAGTTTGTTTGTTGCTTGCCAAGTACCTGCTTGCGCTCGTCGCTGAGGGAGGTCAGGTCGCGGAACGAGCGGTCATCGAGGATGAAAAACTCAGCGTCGCCCCAGCGCATGGTGCAGGCCATCCCGAGCTCTTCGGTCAACCCGTAATCGGGGTTTGGCCAGAAGCGGTGAAAGGCTTCCTGGGTATGCTTGCGGCCGAGGAAGGTCACGTCCGCCTCCGGTGGGCCGTAGTCGTGGCTGCTCCAGGTGGCGATACTGGGGACAGAGGCGAGGAGGGGCTGCATCTCGGGCTGGGAGCGGTTACGGCTGTAGCGGGCAAGCATGCCCGAGCGTGAGCCCCAGTCGGCCTCACGCAGGTAAATGTTGTTCCCCAGCCAGATCATGAACGTCGGCTCCTTGGCCAGGAGGGCGAGAAAGATGTGGTAGCTGTCGCCGGGGGTCCGGTTAAGCGGATCGTAAAGCGGCTCGTTGACATAGTTACCGCCTCCGAGGGCCACCGTAAAGTCTGGCGGGGGAGTGCGGTCCCGGTAGTCGGGGGGCGTGGAGAACTTCGTGTCGTACTGGACCGGAGCCTTTTCACCGTCCAGATAGAGCTCGTAGCGATAGGTCGTGCCGGGCATCAGACGGTCGGCCATCAGGGTGGCCGTGTAGGCGTCCTGCTGCTGGGTGAGGGCGCTTGCCGTGTGCGTGCGGAGATCTGGCTGGCCTTCGGGCCAGTAGTAGAACTGCACGAGGGCGGCTTCGCTCGTCTGCACCCACAGGGCGGCTTCGCGCATCTCGACGTAGCCGACCATTGGCCCGGCCTGAACGTTGGCATCGGCGGCCTGTACGCTCTGGGAGGCGAGTGTGCTAAAAAGGGCGAATAGGGTAAAAAAGCGGGATAAGGGCATGGAGACGTTGGTGCTAGAAAAGATTGTCCCGCGTGGCGCAGGGTCAAGGTTTTAGGTGAATTTCCGTGCTGTCGACCTGGAGATGGGGGCAGGGGCGTGCGAAACGGTCATTTTGCTTCAATTTTATGCGAAAAATCCGATAGATAAGAGAAGACCTTTACATATCACTTCGCCTCCCTGAGGCTGACGGGCCAAACCGGCATGAAAACTGCGAATCCATCAAACTCTCTTTCCATATAGAGTAACTTGTGATAGGTATAAGATATGGGTGAATCGCTAGTATGTGACATCTGCGGCAAGCTTGCCACCGTGCATTTGACGCAGATTATCAATAATCAGATCCAGAAAGTCGATCTGTGCGAGGAATGTGCCCAGAAAAAGGGCGTGACCGACCCGGAAGGCTTTTCTCTGGCTGACTTCATGGCCAAGAACATCGAGTCCACCAGCGGCCCCGACTCCGTCGAGGTGCCCTCAGTGGTGTGCCCGAGCTGTGGCTGCACCCCCCGCGATTTCAAGCGTAATGGCCGTCTGGGCTGCCCGGACTGCTACGAAGCCTTTGACAGCCTTATCCAGCCGCTGCTCAAGGGGATGCATCGCGGCACGCACCATACCGGTAAGATCCCCCATGAGCTCCTGCACCGCGTCGGGCTCCGCAAGGCGATTAACCGCCTCCAGGACCAACTGGCCCACGCCGTAGAGCAGGAGAAGTACGAGGACGCCGCCCGCTATCGCGACGAACTCGACCAGCTTAAATCCCAATCCGAGCCCCCGGCTCGGTGATCTTTGATTCCCAGATGACGATTAAACCCCTACTTGACGCCAACGCCGAGCTAACCAGCGGCGGGGCACCGGGGGAACCCATCGTGATGAGTTCCCGGATCCGGCTTGCGCGTAACCTCGACGGACGTGCCTTTCCCGGTTGGGCCAAAAAGACCCAGCGCCGGGAAATTTTGTCCGCCTGCGAGAAGGCCGTGGCGCAGTTGCCGCAGATGCAGCGGGGCACCGTTTTGCACCTGGAGGAACTTTCTGAGCTTGAGCGGCAGGTGCTGGTCGAGCGCCATTTGATCAGCCGGGAGCTTTCCCAGTCGGAGGATGCTTCCGGGGTCGTTATCAGCCGCGATCAGGCCTGCTCGATCATGATCAACGAGGAGGACCACCTGCGCATCCAGGTGCTTCGCACGGGGCTCGGTTTCGAGGATATATGGGAGGTCATTGACGCCATCGACAACAAGCTCGAAGACCTCCTCGATTTCGCCTTTTCCGAAGATCTGGGCTACCTGACGGCCTGCCCGACCAATCTCGGTACCGGGATGCGCGCCTCTGTGATGCTGCACCTGCCCGGTCTCGTCATGTCGAACGACATGGAGAAAGTCATTCGCGCCGTCAACCAGATGGGGATGGTCGTACGCGGCCTCTTTGGTGAGGGCTCGGACGCCACGGGAAGCATTTTCCAGATTTCCAACCAGCAGACGCTGGGTGAGAGCGAGCAGGAGATTATCTCGCGCCTGGAGCGCGAGGCGATCCACTCGATCATCGAGCAGGAGAAAAATGCCCGCGCCCGCCTGCTGGAGACGAAACCCGAGCACGTTTGCGACAAGATTGGCCGTGCCTACGGAATTTTGCAAAACGGGCATCTTTTAAGCTCTGCAGAAGCTATGAACCTTCTGTCGCTCCTCCGTCTCGGCATCGACTGCAAGTTCATTGCCGAGAAATGGCGGGTCTCCATCGACCGTCTGCTCATAGAGCTGCAGCCCGGCCACATCCAGCTGGCCGCCCACGAGCCCATCGAGAGCGATATGCGTGATACGGCCCGTGCCCGACTTATCCGGGAAGAAATCAGCAAGGTTCCTTCTCCAACTTTTGAGCCATGAGCGAATTGGCATGGCACTTTCTAACCTACAATAAGTCCCAACCATTTAGACCATAAATCCTTTGAAAGGATAAACGATCATCCACGACACTAACCGATATGCCGGAGCCAATGAACAACTTCACCCCCCGTGCCCAGCAGGTCCTGGCGCTCGCGCGTAAGGAAGCTGACCGTTTTCACCACAACTACGTGGGCACCGAGCACCTGCTGCTCGGTCTCATTAATCTCGGCCAGGGGGTAGCCGTGAACGTCCTGCAGAAGATGGGCCTGGATCTGGAAACAGTCCGCTCGGCCGTCGAGAAGCAGGTCGGTACCGGGCCTGAAACCAAGCCCAGTGGTAATATCCCCTACACACCTCGCGTCAAAAAGGTCCTCGCCCTCGCCGGTAAGGAAGCCAAGGCGCTTAACCATTCTTATATCGGCACCGAACACATCCTGCTCGGCCTTCTCCGCGAAGGAGAGGGTGTGGCCGCACGTGTGCTCAAGAGCCTCGATGTGGACATCGAGCAGTGCCGCAATGCCATTCTGGCTGAACTGGACCCGAACTTCGCCGGTGAACCTGGTGAAGAGCCGACCGGTGCGGGCTCCGGCCCGACGCAGGCCAGTGCCGCTGACGAGAAGAAGGAAGTCAAGACTCCCGCTCTGAAGGCCTTCGGGCGCGACCTGACCGAGCTGGCCCGCAACGGCGAACTCGACCCGGTCATCGGCCGCAAGAACGAGATCCGCCGCGTCATCCAGATCCTCTGCCGCCGCACCAAGAACAACCCGGTCCTGATCGGGGAGGCGGGTGTCGGTAAGACGGCCATTGTCGAAGGACTGGCCCAGGAGATTTCCTCGGGGCTCATCCCCGAGCTGCTCGCGGACAAGCGCGTCATCACACTCGACCTCGCCCTCATGGTGGCCGGTACCAAGTACCGCGGCCAGTTTGAGGAGCGCATCAAGGCCGTGATGGACGAGATCCGCCGCGCCAAGAACATCATCATCTTTATCGACGAGCTGCACACGATCGTCGGAGCCGGTGCCGCCGAAGGCGCCATGGACGCTTCGAACATCTTCAAGCCCGCCCTCAGCCGAGGCGAGCTGCAGTGCATCGGTGCCACCACGCTGGCCGAGTACCGCAAGTACATCGAAAAGGACAGCGCCCTGGACCGCCGCTTCCAGTCGGTCAAGGTGGACGCTCCGAACATCGAGGACACCGTCAAGATCCTGAAGGGCATCCGGGGCAAGTACGAGGATCACCACAAGGTCATCTACACCGACGAGGCCCTCGAAGCCGCCGCCAAGCTCTCCGACCGCTACATCACCGCCCGGTATCTGCCGGACAAGGCGATCGACGTGCTCGACGAGGCCGGTTCCCGCGCTCGCATCGAGTCGCTCAACCGCCCGCCGGAGATCGAGGACATGGCGAAGGAGATCGAGGAGGTCTGCGCCCAGAAGGAAGACGCCATCAGCAAGCAGCATTTCGAAGAGGCCGCGAAGTTCCGCGACCGCGAGAAGCAGCTCCGCTCCAAGCGTGAGCAGATGATCGAGGACTGGAAGCAGAACCGCGAGGAGAAGCAGATCACCGTCGATGTTGACGAGCTGCACCGCGTGGTCTCTGACTGGACCGGTATCCCGCTCACCCGCATGGAGCAGGCCGAGAGCAAGAAACTGCTCGCCCTCGAAAGCGAACTTCAGAAGGTCATCATCGGGCAGGACCCGGCCACCGAGGTCATCGCCAAGGCCCTGCGCCGCTCGCGTGCTGACCTGAAGGACCCGCGCCGCCCGATCGGTTCGTTCATGTTCCTCGGGCCGACCGGGGTCGGTAAGACGCACCTCGCCAAGATTCTGGCCGAGCAGATGTTCGGCGACATGGACTCACTGATCCAGATCGACATGTCCGAGTACATGGAGAAGTTCGCGGTCAGCCGCTTGATCGGCTCGCCTCCGGGCTACGTCGGGTACGAGGAAGGGGGCCAGCTCACCGAGGCCGTCCGCCGCAAGCCGTACTCGTGCATCCTCTTCGACGAAATCGAAAAGGCGCACCCGGACGTCGTCCAGCTCCTCCTGCAGGTGCTGGAGGATGGCCGCCTGACCGACAGTCTCGGCCGCACGGTGGACTTCCGTAATACCGTGCTGATCATGACTTCGAACGTCGGCGCCGACATTCTCCAGAAAAACAGCGCCATGGGCTTCGATATGGGCATCGACATGATGCGCGACTTCGACAAGGCCAAGGACCGCGTGCTCGACGAGACCAAGCGTGTCTTCAAGCCCGAGTTCCTGAATCGCCTGACCGAGATCATCCTCTTCAAGCCGCTCTCCAAGGAGAACATGATCAAGATCGTCGATCTCGAGCTGGCCAAGGTTCAGAAGCGCCTCGCCCATCAGGACATCCACATCACCCTGGATGCCCCGGCCAAGGAGTTCCTCATCGAGAATGGTTACGACGAAAAGTACGGTGCACGTCCGCTGCGCCGCGCCGTCGAGCGCCACCTCGAGGACCCGCTCGCCGAGGCCATCCTGCGCGGTGAGGTCAAGGCCGGCGACCCGATCCATGTCACCCTCGACGGCGACAAGCTGGTCTTCACCCAGACCACCGCCGTGGGTTGAGCGGGGCGCACCCGAACGATCTAACAAGTTTTCAAAGCCTCCGGCTCACCGCCGGGGGCTTTTTTGTTTAATAATGTCCTGTGCGGTCACGCACCGCGGGTGCGGGGCGCGTAGCCCCGCGAAAAAAGGCCATAGATTCCACGACGCGGATCACTTTGACACCGCTCCAAACTTGAGCGAAGGGTAGGGCATGGAGCGAATGACGGTCGGGATCGTGATTTTTGACGAGGTCGAGGTGCTCGACTACTGTGGGCCGTTTGAGGTGTTCTCAACCGTGCGGCTGGACGAGGACAAGCGCCGCGAGTCGCAATCGCCCTTCGACGTCAAGCTCGTCTCGTCCCGTGCCGGGTCTGTCACCACCTCCGGCGGGATGCGGGTGACGCCCGATTGCGCTTTTGCCGATTGTCCGCCGCTGGACATCCTGCTCGTGCCGGGCGGGTGGGGGACGCGTCCCCTGCTGGAGGACGCGGTGTTCCTTGGCTGGCTGCGCGAACGCGCCGTTCAGGTGCGCCTGTTGACCTCGGTCTGCACCGGCTCACTGCTGCTGGGGCAGGCCGAGCTGCTCAAGGGCCGCCGCGCCACCACCCACTGGAAGTCGCTGGACTGGATGGCGGAGCTTTTTCCGGGCACCGAGGTGGTGCGCGACAAGCATTTCGTGCGCGACGGCAACCTCTACACCTCGGCCGGGATTTCCGCCGGGATAGACATGGCGCTGACCCTCGTGGCGGACGTTTTGGGGGAGCCGGTGGCCCGAGCCACCGCCCGCCATATGGAGTATCCGTACCCCGAAAGTGATGCCCGGCGCATCGAATTGTAAAAAAGGCGTCACGGATTGGGGCCAAAGTGCCTTAAATGCCCCAAAAATAGGGAGTTATTCCCGTTATCCACAAATCGTTGTGAATAATCAGGGAGTTTTTTCCAACAAGTCCTTGTTGCCTGTCGGGGGCGGGAGTCTTTGGGTGGTTGCCTCTCATGAGATCACGGGGCGGGCTTGACCTCGCCGCGCGCCTGTGTTGTTTCGGACAGCTTTTTCGCCTATGGCCACTGCCACATCTTTCCAACCCTCTCCCGACGATTCCCGCCGCCGCAAGGATTCTCCTGCGATCGCCCGGCGCGTCCCCTACAGCATCGACATGGAGCAGGCCCTGCTCGGCTCCATTATCCTGGAAGGCGGTAGCGAGACCATGGCTCTGTGCGTGCAGGAGCGCGTCCGGGACGCCAGCTTCTACAATGCCCGCCACCAGCTCATCTACAAGGCGATGATCGGGCTCTATGAGAAGCAGAACCCCATCGACGAGATTACCCTGGGGGACCGTTTGCGTCAGGACGGGAACTTCGAGGCCGCCGGCGGCGATGCCTACCTGATCGAGCTTTCCAACCGCATCGACACCCACGCGCACCTCAGCTACTACATCCAGCGCGTGCGCGACGCCTACCTCCTGCGCGAAGTTATTCGCTTCTCTAACGAGGCTATTGAGGGCGCTTATGACGAGACACAGGACGTCGCCAGCTTCCTCGAAAAGACCGAGCAGAACATCTTCTCTGTCAGCGAGAACCGCATCACCGACGCTGCCCAGCCGCTGGAAAAGTCCATTGACGACGCTGTCCAGCTGGTCAACAACATGATCCAGAACAAGGGGCAGATCACCGGTGTGACAACCGGCTTTGCCGACCTGGACAAGATGACCACCGGCTGGCACGACGGGGAAATGATCGTCGTCGCCGCCCGTCCCTCGATGGGTAAGACCTCCATCGCCTTGAACATGATCGAGCCGGCCATCTGCCCGCGTCCGGGCCACGAGGCGGTCGGTGCGCTGATGTTTTCACTGGAAATGCCTGCCGAGCAGCTGGCCATGCGTCTGCTCTGCTCGCGGGCCCGGGTCAACATGACCAAGCTGCGCGACGGCTTCGTCCCGAAGGAAAAACAGCAGGACATCGTTCGCGCCGCTCAGGAGCTGAAGGGCGCCCCCCTCATGATCGATGACAGCTCCGGCCTGACCATCCTCGAGCTGCGTGCCAAGGCCCGCCGTGTGGCCAGCCAGATGAAGGGCAAGCTCGGCCTCATCGCCGTGGACTACATCCAGCTCGTCAATGGCACCGACTCACGCATCCCGCGTGAGCAGCAGATCGCAGAAATTTCCCGTGGTATGAAGGGCATGGCCAAGGAACTGCGCGTCCCCGTTATCGTCCTTGCACAGCTCAACCGTGAGTCTGAAAAAGAGAAGCGCCAGCCGCGTATTTCTGACCTGCGTGAGTCCGGCTCTATCGAGCAGGACGCCGACGTGGTCCTGCTCCTCTCCAAGTCCCGGGATCATAATGAGGATGAAGAAATGGCCGCCGAGGCCGTCCCGAGGGATTTAATCGTTGCCAAGCAGCGAAACGGCCCCATAGGAACTGTGCCTTTATATTTCATCAAGCACCTGACGCGTTTTGAAAATTCACAGAGACACTCTGCTTAGGCTACGCTACTTTCTCGTCCTCACACTATTAATTTCTGTATTCGCCCCCAGCCCGGCACGGGCCCAGCTGGCTCCCGATGCGGATCCGGTAGTGGGGGATATCGAGGTTATATTCGAGGGCGTTAAGACCGTCAGCGTTGAAAACATCATGGCCCACGTGCGGCTGCGGGTCGGGGAGACCTTCAGTCAAAATCTGGTGGACCAGTCGATCCGGGCCCTTTACCAGACCGGGAATTTCGAGTTTATCGAAGTGCGCCGCCAGATGATGGCTA
Organism: Ruficoccus sp. ZRK36; assembly: GCF_019603315.1. Taxonomy (NCBI): domain Bacteria; kingdom Pseudomonadati; phylum Verrucomicrobiota; class Opitutia; order Puniceicoccales; family Cerasicoccaceae; genus Ruficoccus; species Ruficoccus sp. ZRK36. The sequence goes on along the minus strand of NZ_CP080649.1, from coordinate 458,983 downwards.
ATGAGCGCATCTCCGTGACCTTTATTGTCGTCCCGAAGTACCGTATCTCGCAGATCCTCTATGAGGGTAACGACGGGGAGTCCGATAGCGACCTGCAGGACGAGATCGAGAGCCAGGTGGGCCTGCCGCTGGACGAGGTGCAGGTCAAGCGCGACGCGACCAAGCTTTACCGCTACTACCAGAAGCAGGGCTATACCAACGCCAAGGTCTCCTACGAGATCGAGCGTAACGACCAGCTCGGCACCGGGGTGGTCGTATTCGATATCGATGAGGGCCAGCGCCTGGCTATCAACAACATCGAGTTCGTCGGCAACGATCATGTCGAGTCCAGCGATCTGACGAGCCAGATGGAGACCAGCGAGTACATTTGGCTGATTTCCTGGATCATGGGCACCGGTCGTTTGCAGGAGGAAATCTTTCAGGACGACCTGGAAAAGCTCCGCACTTATTATAAGGACCAGGGTTACCTCGACGTAGAGATCCCCGAGTCTGAGGTCGTGCTGGAGTATCCGGATGAAGGCGAGCTGAACGTCGTTATCCACATCCACGAGGGCCGTCGCTACTACATCGGTGATATCAATATCGAGGGTAACACCTTGTTCCCGACCGATGAACTGCTCCGCGCCATCCGCCTGCGTACGGGTGACCCCTTTTCTCCGAGCCAGATCGATCTGACGATCGAGAACCTCAAGGACTACTACGGTCAGGTTGGCTATCTGGATACCTTTGTACGTGTCGAGCGCTACCCGAATATCGAGGGCGGCACCATTGACCTTAAGTTTATCGTCACCGAGGGTGAGAAGTTTTTCGTCGAAAGCATCAACCTGCAGGGCAACACCAAGACGCGTAGCCGCGTGATTGTCCGCGAGCTTGCGCTCGCCCCGGGCGATACCTTTGACCTGGTGCGGATGAAAAGCAGCCAGGCCCGCTTGGAGAACACCCGCTTCTTTGACGAGGTCCGCCTCTCGCCCGAAGCCACCAACATCCCTGGTCGCCGCAATCTGCGCATCACGGTCAAGGAGGGGCAAACGGGTAACTTGACCTTTGGTGCCGGTTTCAGCTCGGTCGAGTCCATCGTTGGCTTTGTTGAGCTTTCACAGAGTAACTTCGACATCTTCAGCCCGGGCTCGTGGTTCCAGGGCGGTGGTCAGAAGTTCCGCCTGCGTATCTCTCTTGGCTCTCAGTCCAATCAGGTGCTGCTCGCTTTCGAAGAGCCCTGGCTCTGGGAACGTGAGCTGGCAGGTGGCTTCGAGCTCTACCGCACGGAGTCTAACTACCTGTCCGTCAACTATAACGAGTTGCGCATGGGGGCTACGTTCTATCTCCGCAAGCGCCTCTTCGAGCTGGTTGAGGGTAAGCTTTCCTACACGGTTGAAGACGTGAACATTAAGGACGTCAGCACGGGTGCTCCGCTGGATGTGCAGCAGCAGGCCGGTAACACCAGTGTGTCCAAGATCGGTTTTGAGTTGCTGCGTGATACGCGTAACAACCTGATCTTCCCGGATCGGGGGACGCGTCTGGAGAGCTTGACCGAGTTTGCCGGTGGCCCCTTGGGTGGCCAGACTGACTATGTGCGCCAGACACTCTCGGGTGCCATGTGGATCAAGACTTTTGACTGGGCCAACCAGGTGATCAGCTTCCGTGGCCGCACCGGTACCGTCATCCCATACGACAACAACGTCGTTCCCTTCTTCGACCAGTACTATCTGGGTGGTCCCTACAGCCTGCGTGGCTTCCAGTTCCGCGATGTTGGCCCGAAGCAGACGGACAAGAGTAAGCCCGGCTATGGGGAGACCTTGGGCGGTAACACCATGGCCTTCGCCTCGATCGAGTACACCTTCCAGATCCTTGAGCCTCTGCGCTTCGCCCTGTTCTATGACTGGGGCTATGTTAACTCTGGTGACTTGAACTGGGACCCGAGCGCCTACAACGACGACTACGGTTTTGGTTTCCGCATCCTGCTGATGGGGGCTCCGCTGAACATCGACTTCGGCTTCCCGCTCACCTCCGACGAGTTCAACGACGACGGTATGCAGTTCAATTTCTCCTTCGGTACGGTCTTCTAGGCCGCTTACTAACGTTTAATTAGACTGAAATTCGGGGTTGAACCCCTTCCGCTTTCCCGGCACTTTGGAACTTTCTGCACATTTTGAACTCATAGTTCCTATAACTCTATTCAAACCCACTCATGACTAAGAAATTCTTACTCACCTTCCTGGCCGCATTTTTGATGGTCGGCGCTCTGCAAGCCCAAAAGACCCCGATGGTCGTCACCGTGAACATGGGCGAACTTTACAAAAACTACTGGAAAGCTCAGGAAGCTGACGAAAAGTTCCAGAGCTCGGTGGAAAACGCCCAGCAGGAGATCCAGGCCATGATCGAAGAAGGCATGGGCATGGCTAACCAGCTCCAGGACATCCAGAGCAAAATGAACAACCCGGCCCTGACTGAGGCAGCCCGTGAGAAGTTCAATGCTGAGGCACAGGAAAAGGCTCAGGCCATCCGTGAAAAGGAAGCCGAAGTCAACCGCTACCGCCAGAACACCGAAAAGACCCTCCAGCAGCGCCGTCAGAGCATCGTTGAGCTGCACGTCACTGAAATCCGTGAAGAAGTGATCGAAGTGGCCAAGCAAAAGGGAGCTGACCTCGTGCTCAATAGCGCCGGTATGGCTGTCGTTTATTTCGACGAGTCCTTTGACATCACTCAGGAAGTCCTGAACAAGCTTAATGCTGAGAAGGATACTGCATCGGCTGCTGGCCCTGCTTCTCAGAACTAATTTTAAAGACATTTTTTAGAAAACTCCCTTCCCTGCGAAGGGAGTTTTCTGGTTTTACAGACACCTGCATCCTTACGACAATGCCCGGCATGAACATATCCTTCCTCCTGGAGGACATTACCCGCATTTTGCAGGATGGGGTGGTCGAGGGATCGCTCGATCAGCCCATCACCGGTATCGCCTCCCTGGCGCAGGCCCAGCCGGGTGATCTCGCTTTCCTCGGGAACCGTAAGTATACCCCTGACGTCAAAACTTGCCGCGCCTCGGTCATCCTGCTTTTTCATGACTACGAGGGGGCTCCTGCTCCCGGCCAGGCCTTTGTCCGCCTCGAGAATCCGTCTCTCGGGCTCGCTCGCCTTTGCGGTGCGATCGAGGCCATGCTCTGGCCCAAGCCTCAGCCGGGCGTTCACGCCACTGCCGTGATCGACGAGAGTGCGGAGGTTGACCCGACCGCATGGGTCGGCCCGTATTGTGTCGTCGGCGCAGGCGCGAAGATCGGCCCTGGCTCCAACCTGGAGTCGCTTGTCACTGTTGGCCGTGAGGCATCGGTGGGGGCGCAGTGCCGTATTTCCGCCCACGTATCGATTGGCGATTACTGCGAGGTCGGCGACCGCGTGCGCCTGCATCCGGGTGTTGTTATCGGGTCGGACGGTTTTGGCTTTGAGACGAACTCGGGAGTCCACGAGAAGGTGCCCCAGATTGGTAACGTCGTCATCGAGAACGATGTCGAGATCGGTGCAAACACTACCATCGACCGCGCACGCTTCAGCAGCACCCGTATTGGGGAGGGCAGCAAACTGGACAACCTCGTCCAGATCGCCCACAACGTCGTCATCGGCAAGGGCTGCCTCATCGTTGCCCAGGCGGGTATCTCCGGCAGCACGACGATGGAGGACTTTGTCATCGTGGCCGGGCAGGCCGGGATTACTGGCCATCTGACGCTGGCCAAGGGCAGTGTGATCGGCGCCCAGGCGGGTCTGCACAGCGATACACAGCCCGGTGCATACTATCGCGGCTCGCCCGCGAACACCGCCGCGCTCCAGCACCGTATCGATATTTTGAGCAAACGTTTGCCTGAATTGTTTAAAAGGGTTGCCTCTTTGGAGAAGATGACGGCAGGATGAAAACACGGTTTTTATGAGAGAGCAGGGACTAAAAGTCTTCACCGGCAATGCGAACCCTGAACTGGCGCGGGAAATCTGCGCGTTCATGAATATCCCCTTGGGGCGCGCGACAGTTAAGCGCTTCCCGGACGGGGAGACCTTCGTTCGCATCGACGAAAATGTCCGCGGTCAGGATGTGTTTATCATCCAGCCCACGTGCCCGCCGGCTAACGACCATATTATGGAGCTGCTCATCATGATTGATGCAGCCCGGCGTGCATCGGCCAGCCGCATCACCGCGGTGTTGCCGTTTTACGGCTATGCCCGGCAGGACCGCAAGGACCAGCCGCGCGTGCCGATCACGGCCAAGCTCGTGGCAAACCTCCTGGTCGCTTCCGGTGCCAATCGCGTGCTGACCATGGACCTGCACGCCCAGCAGATTCAGGGCTTCTTTGATATCCCGGTCGATCATCTCTATGCTTCGCCGGTGTTCTCCGACTATCTCACGCAGCTTAAGCTCGAGAGTGACCTCGTCGTGTACTCGCCCGACGTTGGCGGGATGAAGATGGCTGCTGCCTACGCTGATATCCTCAAGTGCCCGCTCGGCTTTGTGGCGAAAAAGCGCACCAGCGCGACCGAGGTCGAGGCCTTCAACCTGGTGGGTGATGTCGCCGACAAGGACATCCTCCTCGTCGATGACATGACCGAAACCGCCGGTACGCTCACGGCCGCTGCCAATCTGCTCAAGCTCAATGGCGCTCGCTCGGTGCGTGCTGCTGTCAGCCACGGTGTCCTCAACGAGATTGGCTACGACCGCCTCCGCAACGGCCCGATTGACGAGCTGATCACGACCAACACCACTCCGGTTGAGGCTCGTGGCCTGCCGATCACCGTGCTCAGCGTGAATGAGATCCTCGGTAAGGCGATCATGCACATTCACAGTAATGAGAGCGTGACCGGCCTCTTCGATATAAAGGGCTTCTAGTCGTATTCAGTCGAATCGCTTTGTTAAAACCGTCCATGGGCTTGGCTCATGGACGGTTTTTTTTACGCCCCGATGGGATTACGGCACTTAATGCTCCGGGTGTCCGGGCCTTTTAAATTGGACTCGCTGCGGGGGCTTACGTTAAGACTCATCCCGAGTTTCTACCCGAGACGCTTTCACCGATTATAATCACCATCCTCCTCACCAGATATGTCCCTACACGCCAAGCATTCCATTCTCTCTGAGATAAACGACGAGGTCTTCGCCTCCAGCGGTCTGTCCGGTTCGCTGCCCAAGTACCGTTTCCCCAAAGACGAGACCGCCGCCCGCGATGCCTACCAGCTCGTGCACGATGAGCTTATGCTCGATGGTAACGCCCGCCAGAATCTGGCCACGTTCTGCCAGACCTGGGAGGAGCCTGAGGTGCACAAGCTCATGGACGAGTGCATCGACAAGAACATGATCGACAAGGACGAGTACCCGCAGACCGCCGAGATCGAGGCCCGCTGCGTGCACATGCTCGCCGACCTGTGGAACTCTCCCGACGCCGCCAACACCGTCGGCTGCTCGACTACCGGCTCCAGTGAGGCCGCCATGCTTGGCGGGATGGCTATGAAATGGCGCTGGCGGGCCAAGCGTCGCGCTGAGGGTAAGAGCACTGAAAAGCCTAACATGATCTGCGGCCCCGTCCAGGTCTGCTGGCATAAGTTCGCCCGCTACTGGGACATCGAGCTGCGCGAAATTCCCATGGAGGGCGACCGCCTGATCATGACACCGGAGGAGGTTATCAAGCGCTGCGACGAAAACACGATCGGTGTCGTACCGACTCTCGGGGTCACTTTCACCGGCCAGTTCGAGCCGGTCAAGGCCGTCAACGACGCGCTGGATAAACTGCAGGCCGAAACCGGGCTGGACATTCCGATCCACGTGGACGGTGCCAGCGGCGGCTTCCTCGCTCCTTTCTGTGCCCCCGACCTGCTGTGGGACTTCCGTCTGCCGCGCGTTAAGTCGGTCAATGCCTCCGGGCACAAGTTCGGGCTCGCTCCGCTCGGGGCCGGTTGGATCATCTGGCGTGAAAAGCAGGACCTGCCCGAGGACCTTGTATTCAAAGTCAACTACCTCGGTGGCGATATGCCGACCTTTGCGCTGAATTTCTCCCGCCCCGGTGGGCAGGTGATCGCGCAGTACTATGACTTCGTCCGCCTGGGTAAGGAGGGCTACGGCAAGATCCATGGCGCCTGCTACGAAACTGCCCAGCACTTTGCCCGTGAGATCGAAAAGCTCGGGCCCTTCTCCGTGATCTACGACGGTAATCCCGCAGAGGGCATCCCCTGTGTGAGCTGGATGGTCAAGCCCGGAGCAGAGCTTTCGTATTCCCTGTACGACCTGGCTGACCGCCTGCGTGTGCGTGGCTGGCAGGTGCCCGCCTACTCGATGCCGCCCAAGCGTGAGGACCTCGTCATCCAGCGTGTACTGGTCCGCCACGGCGTGACGCGGGACTTGATCAACCTGCTCCTCGAGGATTTCAAGCGCTGCCTGGAGTACTTTGAAAAGCATCCGGTGTCCTCGCCGGTGACTTCTGAAGAGGCGACCGGCTACCACCACTAGGGTGTCCGGGGCACCTCCTGCATGCGGGGGTGGCTGCCTGCCGTTAAACGTGCCAGCGATGCGGGCCTTGCAGGATTGTCGGTGCTCCCTTTCGGGCGACCGTTTGACTTGCTGGCCGAGCTGGATGTATTGATGCGAAGAACATGAACCGTGGTTATCTCTACTTCGTGCTGGCACTGGCAGCATTCTCGATCTGGTTGACGGATGCGGCCTGGCCCTGGAAAGCTCTGCTGACGTGGATCGGGCTTTCCGGCCTGTACTTCGGCATCGGCTATGTGACTGCCTGGGGGGAGATCATGGCCAAGTCGCGCCATGGTCGGCTGCCTTGGGCGATGAAGCTCCTCCTCTTGCCGGTATTGGTAGGGGTGGTCGTCTATCACCGGATCGCCAAGAAATTCGACCAGGCAGAGCCGCTGCACGAGATTCGCCCCGGTCTGTGGCTGGGGCGTCGGCTGACGCTGACGGAGCGCACGCTCCTGGAGGAAAACGACATCACCGCCATCCTCGATGTCACCGCGGAGTTTGACACTCCTTGCTCTGACCTTCTCAGCGACGATATCGCCTATCTGAATATCCCGGTCTTTGATCGTCATCGCCCGCGCATCGGCCAGCTTGCCGCTGCGGTCAAGTGGATCGCCCGGCAGCGTGCGCACAACCGGCAGGTGCTCATCCACTGTGCGCTGGGTCAGGGGCGCTCGGTGACGGCGCTGATGGCGTATCTGCTGTACTCCGATCCGGATGCCGACCTCCACGATATTCTAAAGGAGATTCAGGGCATACGCTCGGTTGCTAATCCCAATGCCCTCCAGCTGCGCCTGCTGGCACGCTTTCAGCGATCGGAGGCGCGCCGCCAGAAGCCGCGCATGTTTGTCGTATTAAACCCTGTCTCCGGTAAGCGGGATCCGCAGAAGGACCGCTCGCTGTTGATCGAGCTGCTGGGACCTTTTTACAAACTTCGGATACTCGAAACGACGCCCGACATCGGTGCAGAAGAGCTGACCCGACGCGCGCTCGAGGAAAAGGCCGACCAGGTGCTGGCTGCCGGTGGTGATGGCACGGTGGCGGCGGTGGCGGGAGTTCTCGCTGGCACCGATGTGCCGATGGGGATCATCCCGCGCGGTACCGCCAACGCTCTGGCCACCTGCCTCTACGGACTCTCTGTGCAGGCGGACCCGGTCGGGACCTGTTGCCGTCATATCCTGGCGGGCAGCACGCGGGCGATTGACATCGCTCGCTGTGACGGGCGCGTGATGGTGCTGCTGGCTGGCATCGGGATCGAGGCCGGTATGATCGAAAAGGCCGAGCGCGAGGCCAAAGACCAGTGGGGCGTGCTCGCCTATCTGGTCGGAGCCTGGCAGCAGATTGACGAGCAGAAGCCCTTTCAGCTTCGCTTGGAGGTTGATGGACAGGAGGAAAAACTGGAGGCCAGCTGCGTGACCGTGGCCAACGCCGCTCCCCCCTCATCGGTTTTTGCTCAGGGGCGGGGGACGCCCGATCTGGCAGATGGTAAGCTCGACGTCACGATCGTGACCGACTTCAAATCCCGCGCACACGCCGTCGAGACGATGAGCAAACTCTTTGTGGGCACCTATGCCGAGAGCGAAAGTCGCGACCAGACCGTGCTTCACTTCTCGGGAAAGAAAATCCGTATCGAGACTGAGCCTGCGCAGAGCTTTATCCTCGATGGCGATGTGGCTGGGGAGACCCCGCTCACGCTGGAGGCCGAGCAGGCCGCGCTAAAGGTTTTCTTCGATCAAGAGCTTGTGCGCTCATCCGAGTAAACGGTGATCGGTCTATGCGTCGTAGGTGTGCCCGCCGAGCTTGGCGAAGATGGTACGCTTGTTCTCACGGTAAAGGGTGGGGGACTCTCCCGTCTGCTGGCGGAAGAGTCGCGAGAAATACAGCGGATCGTCCACGCCGATAGCGGCTGAAATATCCGCGATGGTCAGGTCTGTCTCCAGGAGCATGCGCGCCGCTTCCTGTATCCGGATTTGCATGACATAGCGCTGTGGCGGGATGCCGACCTGCTCGATCCACAGTCGCCGAAATGTCGATAGACTGCACCCGCAGTCTTGCGCGCAGCGCTCCCAGTCGAGTTGTCTTCGTGGGTTTTCAGCGAGCTCTTCACGCACTTGGGCGATGCGGCTGGAGCGCTCGTCCTGCTTTTCGCGGATATGGAGATTTGCGCCCAGACTGGCGACGACCATCGCCTCCGCCAGTCGGTCCAGTAGATCGATGACTTCGACGGTGCGGGGATGCCTCATCAGCGTAGTGACCGCGTCCGCGAGGCGGCGGGTCGTCTCGGCCATCGCAATCGGCCACCAGGGGCGGTCTTTTCTCCACATGCCCTTGCTCTGGAATTGCGCCTGACTGCGCTTGGGGAAAATGAAGAAAAGCTCTTCCCACCCGGCCTGTTGTTCATCCTGCCCATAGTGGAAGTGCACGCCCGGCCACTGGGTGAGTACGCAGGGGGCTTTGATCTGCACACGTCGTCCATCGATGGAATAAAACCCGCCCCCGGAGAGGATGAACGAGTAGTTGAAGCTGTCGAAGCTCCAGTCGATAACGTCTTGCTTGGCGGGCAGATAGCCTGCGTGCTGGATCTCCTCCGCGCCGCGTAGCAGGCGAGGCGTTTGTCCGGAATGAATGGATAAATTATCCATGAGTTTGAATAAAAGCCCTATTTTAAAGGGGCCGCAATGCTGATATAGTAGCTAAAAAGTCTATTTATGAATAACACCCCTACTAAGAAAGCATTGATTTTCCAAGGCGGATGGGACGGCCACGAGCCCGGCCCTATGTCCGAGTTGACCGCGATCGCACTTCGCGAGGCCGGTTACGAGGTCCAGTCGCAGAGCTCGCTGGATTGTCTGGATGATCTGACGGCACTTCAGGCATTTGACCTCATTGTCCCGGTCTGGACGATGGGTGAGCTGACCCCCGAGCGTCAGAAAAATCTCTGCGAAGCCGTGCGGACAGGTACGGGATTGGCAGGTTTTCACGGGGGCATGGCCGATGCCTTTCGGGGCAGCCTCAACTACGAGTGGATGGTCGGCGGGCGTTTTGTCGGGCACCCTTATGTCGGGCCCTATCGCGTGCATGTCATGGATGCTGAGCACCCGATCATGGCGGGACTGGCTGCCTCTTTCGACTACGACTCCGAGCAGTATTACCTGCAGGTTGACCCGGGCATTCGCGTCCTCGCGAGCACCGTTTATGAGCGCGAGGGGCAGTGCGTGAATATGCCGGTCGTGTGGACGAAGTCCTGGGGGCAGGGGCGGGTCTTCTGCTCGGCTCTCGGCCATAAGTCCGACGAGTTCAAAAAATATCCTCACGTCTGGGATATGACAGTGCGCGGCCTGGTCTGGGCCTGCCGCTAAATGCTCAACGCCTGCTTGTCATGGAAAATCATGACATAAATATCCCCCCCCGGATTATCACTCCTAACTATTGATCTTGTATGACTAAGCATACCCCTGAACCTCTGCGCGTCGGCCTCATCGGCTGTGGCGACATCGCCCGCAAGGCCTACCTGCCGTTCGCGGCCACCTGTGAAGATTTTCGCATCGTTGCCTGCGCTGATTTGCGCGCCGATATGGCACAGGCGCTTGCCGCCGATTTCGAAATCCCGAGAGTGTTATCTGTCGATGCGCTCCTGGCCGATCCACAGATCGACATGGTCCTGAACCTCACGCATCCGGCTGCGCACGCTGAGATAAACCTGCAAGCGCTGGAAAACGGCAAGCACGTCTACTGCGAGAAGCCCTTCGCGCTCAACCTAGATGATGGGAAGCGTGTCTTGCAGGTCGCAGAGGAAAAGGGGCTGCGGGTCGGTTGTGCTCCGGATACCGTCCTGGGCCCCGGTACGCAAACCGCGCGGCAGGCGATCGCCGATGGGCTGATCGGGGAGCCGGTAGCAGCGCGCTTGATGTGGGGCGGGGGTGGCCACGAATCCTGGCATCCCAATCCCGCCTTTTATTATCAGGTCGGTGGCGGCCCTATGCTGGACATGGGACCGTACTACCTGACCGCGCTGGTTGAGCTGCTCGGGCCGCTGCGCTCGGTCACGGGTCGCTCCCGCCAGGCTTTGAGCGAGCGCTTGATCACGAGTGAGCCGCTGAATGGCACGCGCGTCCCCGTCGAGGTTCCCACGCATTATTCCGGTGTCGTGGAGACCCGGAGTGGTGCCCATGCTCTCACGCTGATGAGCTTTGACATGCCCGGGCGTGGTGAATTTGACAAGATGCCTGAAATCATCGGCACGCTGGGGACGCTCAAGTCTTCCGACCCGAACCGCTTTGACGGGACGGTTTATCTTCGCCGGGCCGGTGAAGAAAACTATACCGAGCTTCCCGCCACCCATGCCTATCCGGCCGGGCGCGGACTGGGGCTGGCCGATATGGCGCTGGCCATTCGCGAGGGGCGTCCGCACCGGGCCAGTGGTGAAAAAGCCTGCCACATCCTTGAGGCCATGCTCGCCTTTGATGAGGCCGAGCGCACCGGGCGCAGGGTTGACCTGAGCACGCCCTGCGTACAGTCTGAGGCTATGCCCTCGGGCGGACTTTCGACAGGTGCCTGAGTCTTACGTCGGGCAACTTCTCCTACTTCAAAAACTCTCAACCCCTTCTCTCTTATGATTACCCCGGAAACCAAAATTCGCATGGGAATGGTTGGCGGTGGTCCCGATGCCTTCATCGGTCAAGTTCACCGCTGTGTCGCCGCGATGGATGGGCAGATAGAGCTGGTCTGCGGCGCGTTTTGCTCAGACCCTGCCCGCTCCGAGTCCTTCGGGCATAGCCTCGGGCTGGAGCCGGAGCGCTGCTACCCGGATTTTCAGACCATGATCGCGCGTGAGGCTGCACTGCCGCCCGAGCGGCGGATGCTCTTTGTCGCGATTGTTACGCCTAACCACATGCACTTTGCGATCGCTGAGTGCGCGCTGAAGGCCGGCTTCCATGTATTGTCGGAGAAGCCCGCCACCGTCAGCCTCGAGCAGGCCTGTGCGCTCCGCGACCGGGTCCGGGCCAGCGGCCTTAAGTACTGCCTGACCCATAACTATACCGGCTACCCCATGGTGCGCCAGGCCCGTGACCTGGTGGCCAGTGGCGAGCTGGGGGCCATTCGCAAGATCGTGGTCGAGTATCCGCAGGGGTGGCTGGCCAGCATGGTCGAGCAGACCGGGCAGAAACAGGCGGGATGGCGCACGGATCCCACACGCGCTGGAAGCTCAAACTGTATGGGAGACATCGGCACCCATGCCGAGAATCTGGCCGAGCACATCAGCGGCTTGAGGCTCAAGGAGCTGGCCGCTGACCTGAGCCGGTTCGGCGAAGGGCGTACACTCGATGACGACGGTAACGTCCTCCTGCGCTTCGAGGGCGGAGCCAAGGGCGTCCTGCATGCTTCGCAGATTTCCACCGGTGAGGAAAACGATCTGAACATCCGCCTCTATGGTGAAAAGGGCGGCCTGCAGTGGAAACAGCAGGAGCCCAATACGCTGATCGTTCACCGTCTTGGCCAGCCCAGTCAGATTTACCGCAGTGGGCAGGACTACCTCAGCCCGGCGGCCAGCAGTATGTGCCGGCTTCCCGCCGGGCACACGGAGGGCTACCTCGGTGCTTTCGCCAATATCTACCGCAGCTTTGCGGCGGACCTGCGGCGTGTCCTCAGTGGCGATGCGGGCTCGGAGTCGAGCGCCGACTATCCGGGGATTGAGGACGGGGTCCGTGGACTGGCCTTCATTGAAGCCTGTGTCAAAAGCAGCCAGAGCAACGCAGCCTGGACGCCCCTGCAGGGGTAATCAGGTGTGCGTAGGCATACGCATGTCGCTCGGCGTTAAGCGTGCCGCACAGGGGTAGCGATGCTTCGATATTAACGCTATCAGACCGTTATAAAACGCCATACAAGCTTGATACTTATGTCGGGATCGTGCACGCTTGTTCCTATGATTATAAAAGCTGTTTTCGTTTCTAGTGTTCTCCTTCTGAGTGCCTTTGCCTTTACTGGCTGCAATACCACCATCTCCGGTAGCGACGATGTGGCTGAGTACAATGCCGATCCGCTGACGGTGTCCGTGGCCCCGGATGTTTCCCCGCAGGTGCTGCAGGAGGCCATGGTTGATACCTTCCAGGAGCGCCAGTGGACGGTTGTTTCATCTTCTCCGAACGAAGTTGTCGGGACCCTGGATCACCGTGGTTTCGAGGCCAAGGTCACCATGAAGCGCGAAGGTAATGTGGTTAAGCTTTATTCGGACTCCACGCAGCTGGAGGACTTCAAAACCGGCAAGCCGGTACCGGCTGTTCCGTTGGGCTGGCTGGAAAACCTGCAAAAGGACCTGCCCGAGCGCATCGCCAATCTCCAGCGCTAAGCGCGGGGCGCCCCACCATGTCTGTCAGCGTCCGATTCGGGGCGAGTCGTTCCGCTTATTCGCCGCAGCAGAGTGTTCTTGATCTGGCACTGCCGTTACTGGCGGGGTCAGGTCAGGAGTTTCTCTGGTCGGGCGAGCTGACATCGGCTGACGACCTGCTGTGGCAGGGCAGGCAGGGCCCGTGGCGTTGTATCGCTCTAAGCATGCCGACGGGGGATGACTTGGCCGAAGCCACACGTCTGGCTTTCGGGCGTTTACTCGGTGAGCTTGGTACGGACCACTGTCTGCGTATCTGGAACTTCGTCCCATGGATCAACGAGCACAGGGATGGGCTGGAGAATTACCGTGCGTTTTGTCTGGGGCGTCATGAGGCATTCAGCGCTCATTTTAAAGGCGTCCCCGAGCGGCATTTCTGCGCGGCCTCGGCTGTCGGCATTGAAGAGCCACGGCTGACGGTTGTCGCACTGGCTAGCGAGCGCTCGGTCGTCCAACTCGAAAACCCATTCCAGTGCCCGGCCTATGAATATCCTGAGGAGTACGGGCCTCGCCCGCCGAGCTTCAGCCGCGCCAGTCTGGTGGCGGGCGGTGAACCGGTCGTCTATGTCTCCGGGACATCGGCTGTGCTTGGCTCGGCCAGCGTGGCCCCTGGCATGCTGGAGGCGCAGCTCAAGACCACCGGTGAAAACCTCGACCGCATGCAGAAGCAGACGGAGCACGCGCTGGGCGCAGATACCTTTCGTGCGCTGGGCAAACCTATCGGCCGAGTCTATCTGCGGCGAGCCGAGGACACACTGACTGCTCTTGCCTGGCTGGAGGAGCAGCCTTGGTACGCCGCAGAGCTGACATCTGTGGTGCAGGCAGACATCTGCCGGCAGGAGCTGATGGTCGAGGTCGAGCTGTCCTGGCCCGGCGGTTTAATGAACACTTTAAATTCGCGCTCCACGCTCGCCGAGCGTGACGGCTGCGATCACGCTGATACTTATGGCTGCGAGCGTGTATGATTGTCTGGTGATCGGTGCCGGGCCTGCGGGCACCGCAGCCGCGACGCTCTTGGCTCAGGCCGGGCGTCGGGTATTGATTGTGGACAAGGCGCCTTTTCCGCGCTTCCACATCGGCGAGTCTCTGATCCCTGCTGCCAACCGCGTCCTGCGCAAGATGGGCGTGTGGGACGAGGTCGAGCGCGCTGGCTTTGTCCGCAAGGAGGGGGCGGAATTTACCTTCGGTACCGGAGAAAAACGGGTCCACAACCGATTCGAGGATGGCTGGGTGCCGGGCCTCGACTACACCTATCAGGTGGAGCGTTCCCAGTTTGACCGACTGCTTTTAGCGCGCGCGAGGGAGGCTGGGTGCGAGGTACTCCAGCCCGCAGAGGCGCGTACGTTGACCCAGACCGATACAGGCTGGCAGGTCGAGCTGGATGTAGATGGCAGCCCCCGGACTGTAGAGGCGAGCTGGCTGCTCGATGCGGCTGGTCGTGGGCGCTGGCTGGGGCGTCAGTTAAGTGTGCCTACGGAGCCACTGCCCCTGCACAAGCGTTTTACGGTCTATGGCCACTTCACGGGTGTGGCCCGTGCGGAGGGGCCCGAGGGCGGTAATGTCATTCTCACGCGCATCCCCAAGGGGTGGTTCTGGATGATCCCACTGGATGAAGAGCGGACGTCGGTTGGGCTGGTCGCTCAACACGAGGGTGAGCGAGCTACGCCGGAGAGAATTTTTGACCGGCGTGTAGCGACAAATCCCTACATGCGGGCCTGTATGGCTGAGGCCAAGCTGGAGGATCGTTTTCGTGTCGAGTCCGACTATTCCTTTGTCCACCAGCATTTCGCCGGAGATCGCTGGCTCATGCTGGGGGATGCGGCAGGCTTTATCGACCCGGTTTTCTCATCGGGCGTTTATCTGGCGCTTGAGTCCGCAGACCTCGCCGCGACAGCGATTCTTAAGGCGGGCAACTCTCTGGGCAGGCACGCCCGAAACCGCTACGAGCGTCAGGTGTGGGCAAGGATGAAGGTCATGCTGGAGATGGTACAGATGTACTATGACGACCGCTCCTTCGCAGTCTTTATGCATCCGACGGACAGCTTCCGGTTGTTCTCGGCGGTCAATGCCGTGGTGGGGGGAAATACGCAGATGAGCTTTGGGCTCCGCTGGCGTTATCTGCTGTTTCTGCTCGTATGCCGCCTGAATCGGCACCTGCCGATGGTGCCGCCGGTCAAACTCTGAGGCAGACAGTGGACGAGGGACGACCATCGACTCGCTGGAAGCTCTGGAGCCTGGTGCTGCTGGTTGTCGTCGCCCTGTGCTGGGTGCTTGCTTTAAGCGGAGTGGACTGGCGAGGCTGGATCGAGGGGCATCCCCACGCTGGTGTGTTGATCTTTTGTGTATTGATGATTCTGCTCCCGCTGGCGGGGTTCCCGATTTCGGCCTTTTATGTCTTTGCGGGGCTGACGTTCAGCGTGCCCTATGCTTTGGGCTCTGGGGGCGTGGCCCTCGCGGTAAATATGGTGCTCGGGTATTGGCTGGCCCGGACTGTCTGGCGTGAGCCTCTGAAGCGACGGCTGGAGGCCCGCTGGCCCCACCTCTTCACCCTGGACCGTAATGCCAGTGCCCAGGTGACACTGCTGGTGCGGGCGGTGCCGGGGGTCCCCTATGCCGCCCAGAATTACCTGCTCGGGGTGCTCGCAGTGCCATTTTACCTGTATTTGGGGATTTCCTGGGGCGTCCAGTTCCTCTTTCTGACCGGGGTCGTCCTGACTACACGGGGGGTGATGGGCCGGGATTCTACCCAGGCCTTTTGGGGCGGTTTGGCGGTACTGGTCGTGATTGTCAGCCTTCGCTTAGCGTGGCGACGTTGGCGCGGGAGGCGTATTTGACTTGTGGCTATTTGTGTGTTCGCTATTTCTAGCGGTTGCTTATGGGCGATGACTTTAAAAACCGTTTAAAAACGCTGATCATCGAGGCGTTGTCTCTGGAGGACGTGGAGCCGGATGATTTGGCCGATGATACCCCTTTGATGGAATCCGGGCTGGGGCTCGATTCCATTGATGCGCTTGAGCTGGTCGTGAGCGTCGAGAAGGAGTTCTCGATCAAGATCAAGAACAGCGAAGAGGCGCGATCCGCCCTGCGCAGTATTGACACGCTGGCGCAATTTATCCGCGAGCGCCAGGCAGCTTCAGCTTGAGCTTTCTGCGCGATAAGCTTATTTCTGTTTTATGGTGAGTCATGCAGGGAGTACCCAGGTTTCGATCGATGCCTGCGACTGCCTGACCGCCCTCGGCGATGCCGCGAGTACCTGTGAGCGATTGAAAAAGGGTGAAGTGGCCCTGAAGCCCCATCCTGCCCTCGAAAACGATTCTGAGCCGGTGCCGCTGGCTCTAACGGGGACGCTCGAGCCTACGACGCCCCCCCGCTGGCTGAAGCCCTCCCTCGAACTGCTGAAAAAGGCCCCCGATGAGCCTTGGGGGACGGCGAAGTACCCTGTCGTTATCTCCAGCAGTAACTTCGGCATCGACCAGATGCTGGCGGCTTACACGACGGGCGAGGAACGCTATCATGGCAGCGCAACGCCTGCCCATGCGGTCCAAACACTGGCCGAGGCATGCGGGTGGGGGCCGAACCGCTTCATCGTCTCCAATGCGTGCGTATCCGCACAGCTCGCGATGATTCAGGCCCAGCGGCTGCTGGAGTCGTCGCTGGCCGAGCGGGTTCTGGTCTTTTCGTTCGACTTTCTCAGCCCCTTTGTGGTGGGCGGCTTTTATGCCCTGAAAATTCTGAACTCAGACTTCCCACAGCCCTACGCGGATCGTGAGACCGGCTCGATCGGGCTCGGCGACGGAGCCGCCTTTGCGGTCCTCAGCCGGAACCCTGCCCCGTATCGGATCGCGGCGGCTGCCTGCCTGTCGGAGAATTTCCACATGACGGCCAACGATTCCTCGGGGGCTGGTTTTCGAGGTGTGCTTGCGCCGCTCGCTGATTCATTCCCCCGGCAGGGAGTCTGGGTCAAGGGGCACGGGACGGGCACGCTGGAGGCAGGCCGTCTGGAGGCGGAGGCCGTGGCGTGGCAACTGCCGGATAGCCCTCTGGTCTCCTGGAAGGGGGCTCTGGGCCATACCCTGGGCTCGTGCGGGCTGGTAGAGCTGGCTATCGTACTGGAGGCCATGCGCACAGGCGAAGTCCCCGGTAATGTCGGCGCCGAGCCGCCTTATTTTACCTCAAATGTTCACCGGGAGAATTTCTCTGCCAAGGATTTTGGCGGTGTGGTTCTCTTAAGCAGCGCATTTGGCGGCGCTCAAGCCGCCCATCTCGTTACCCGTGATTAAGCGTTCCATCACTCATTTGGCCGTTGCTGAGCCGTCCCGTGAACTTGATCCGGAGCGGCGCAAGAGCCTGCGTAAACTGTTTAATCCGCTGGCAGTCCGGCGCATGAGTGACCTGTCTCTGATGATCGGGGAGGTGACGGATGGTGTCGAGGGCGGCAAGCACGACGAGTGGGTTTACGCCTCGCGCTTTGGGGGGACTCAGAGCCTGGAGCGTTACCTGGGGAGCTTTCCCACGCCCAGCCCCTTGCATTTTCAGAACTCGATCCATCCCGGCGCTTTTGACCTCGTCAGCGTGGCGCGGCGGCGTCGCTCGGGTATGCTTACACCGCTGTGCGGGCTGGATTCACTGGTCGCAGATGCCCTGCTGGCTGCGCTTCTTGTGCCCGCTGATACCGTTGTGCATGTGGTGGGTGGTGACGAGTTCGAGCCGTGGTCTTCCGGGCAGGGCTGGGGTGGAGAGACAACCTTTGCCTTTTACCTGCGTCTGGAGGCCGGGGTGTCCTCCGGTGCGTTGGGCGAGCTGAGCCTAACCCCGGATGAGCACAACGATGCGCCCGTACCGGAGTTACCCGCTTTTCACACTGCGCTGTCTGACCGTCAGCCTTTAGATTTTTACCAGCCCGAACGCGGAGTCTTTCGCCTCACATGGACGTAAAAGAACCCAGAAACCCCGGCCCCTGGGGTGGCTATTTCTTTATGTATGCGTTCGACCGCTGGCTGCCGGGCTGGCTGTTTGAGGCGATGATGCAGACGGGGACCTTCATCGCCTTTTGCCTGATGAAGAAACAGCGCCTGTACTCCCGGCAGTATCTGGAGTTGATGATGGATCGGCCTGTGAGCTGGCGGGACTCGTTCCGGCATTTTCGAGCTTTGGCTGACATGCTTCTGGTTAAGCTGCGCGCCGGGCGTGGCGAATCTGTCCCCATGGAGTGGGCGGATGAGGACAGCCGACAGCGGGGCAGCTTAATTCTCGGGAGCGAACCCATCCTGGTCGGGACCTTTCACGTCGGCGCCTCGGATCTGCTGGGCTTTGGGCTGGGGCAGTTCAACCGCCCCATCTGCATGGTGAGGCAGCGCGTGCGTAACTCGGCAGACATTGATCGGCTGATGCGGCAGGCGTCCAGTCAGGTCGAAATTATGTGGGTCAACGATCCGCGCGAGGTGATCTTTAGCCTGCGTGACGCGCTGGAGGCGGGTAAGACTCTGGCCCTGCAGTGCGATCGACTGGAGCATACCTCGAAGACTGCGGCCTTCGATTTCCTGGGGGAGCGGCGGCTTTTTCCCGTTACGATTTACCGCCTGGCGGCTCTCTATCAGCGGCCCGTGCAGTTCTGCCTGGCGCTTCCGGCGGCTAAGGGGTACGAGGTGCATGCATGCCACCCCTTTGTGCCCTCAGGGAAAAATCACCGGGAGGATATTCGCAGCGGGTACGAGCATTTTCAGGAGGTCTTGCATTGGCTGGAAGCGCTCTTGCGCCAGCAACCACTCCAGTGGTTTAATTTTCTCCCGCTCAACCCCTCCGACTCCTAGGAGGTTTAATGGTTATTGTCATGTCCGGCCCGTCACCGCAAAAAGCATCCTCGACCTTTAGCTATCTACGGTATGTCGCGATCGTGCTCCTGTTTGGGCTGTGGGCGTTCGCCCTGAATGTGCTTTGCGCGGTGCTGCTACCTCTAGGCGTCGAGAAGCGCCACCCCGGTCTTGTCCGGCGTATCCTGGCAGACTCGATGAGGCGATACACGCGCCTGCTTGAAATCACGGGCGTCGGGCGTGTGCGATTTCGCGATATGGATCGCTTGCCGAAGGGGCCGTGCCTGATCGTGGCCAACCATACGGGGCTGCTGGATGCGCTCTTCTTGTTGATTGAGATCCCCGAGGTCGTCTGCGTCTTTAAGGCCGGACTGAGCCGTAATCCGTTTTTCCGCTACATGATCAGGCAGGGGGGATTTATCGCCAACGACGACGGTATGGAGTCGCTGCATGCGATGGAGAAGGCGCTTAACGACGGCCGTCAGGTGTTAGTCTTTCCAGAGGGCACGCGCACCGAGGTGCCTCCTCTCAACCGGTTCAAGGCCGGGTTTGCCTGGGTGGCTAAGCGGACGCACGCACCTGTCTGTGCATTGATCATCCGCAACCCCTCCGGTTTGCTGAGTAAGCGGGGAGGGCTCTTCGGCCGCTACGCTTTACCCTTCCACTGTGAGTACAGCTATCTGAAAGCTTTTCAGCCGGTAGAGGATGAGCAGCCAGCCGTATTCGCCCGCAGGCTGGAGAGCTTCTACCGTGAGCAGTTTACGTCGGAGGACTTTGCCCAATGGCCGAAGTAATAACAGAGCGCATCGAGGTGACCGAGACCAATGGCTGCTGCGAGGGCCACTTCCCGGGGTATCCGCTCGTGCCTGCGGCTGTGCAGGTGCAGTGGGCGCTGGCTGCGCTGGAGCGCCAGATTAAGGGTGCCGAGAGCTGGGAGCTGCGGCAGGGGAAATTTCTGCGTGAGCTGAAGCCGGGCCGCACGGTCGAGCTGAACCTGAGGCCGGATAAACGCGGCTGGCGTGCACAGGTGGTTGACGCTGAGGGGGTATATGCGGATATGCTTTGGGTGCCGCATGAATAGCTCCTCGACCCACGTGCTTGTCCTGCCCTCCTATAATACCGGCCCCATCCTGAGGCGGACGGTCGAGGCGGCGCTGGCCTGCTGGCAGCCGGTCTGGCTCTTCATCGATGGGTCCACGGACGGGGCACATGCGTGTTTCCTGGAGCACCCGGAGGACTGGCCAGGGCTGCGCGTCTTTGTCAGTGAGGAAAACCGCGGTAAGGGCGGCACGGCGGCCAGGGCTGCGGATGAGGCCGCACAGGCGGGGTTTACACACCTGCTACTGATGGATGCCGACGGGCAGCACCCGGCGGAGTCTGTGCCCGAGCTGATGGAGCAATCTTGCGGGCAGCTTGAGGCAGTTGTCATGGGGCAGCCGGACTTTGGCCCGGACGCGCCATGGGTGCGGCTGGCCGGGCGGCAGCTGAGCATCGGGCTGACACAGTTCGAGACCCTCTGGGGAGGTCTGGCAGATCCGCTTTTCGGTATGCGGGTCTACCCGGTAGCCGCCCTGCGGCAGGTGATGGCGCAGACGCAGTTTGCCCGGCGCTATGATTTCGACCCGGAGGTCGCGGTGCGGTTGTTCTGGGCTGGAGTACCACCCGTGAAGCATCGCGTGCCCGTGCGCTATGTCTCCGCCGAAGAGGGCGGGGTGAGCCACTTTCACTATCTGCGTGACAATGTCTTTATGGTCTGGCTCCATATCAGGCTCCTGCTCGCTTTTTTACCAAGATGTCTTTCTGTCGCCCGACTCAGTCGCCGTTTTCGCCGTCTCAGGAACGGCGGCGCGGATGCCTGCTGCTGATGCTACTGCTGCTGGCTGCCTGTCCGCTTCATGCGCAGAAAAATCTGACCGCGGCCGATGACGCTTCTGCGGAGGCGGAGACGACCGCTGCTGCGCCCGAGCTTGAGGCCTTGGCCTGGCCGGAGGGAGAGCAGGTCGCGCGGGTTGCCTTCAGCGAGGAGCGGCAATTTCCCTTTCGACGGTTTCCCAAGCGTTTCAGTGGCACCATTGATCGTGCCCCAAATGGGGAGCTGATCCTGTGCTATACGGGGTCCAGCTTGGAGCGCCTGCTCCTGCTGGAGGACGGCATATACTTTGAGGACTCCGGGGGGCACCGGCAGCGTCTGCCCGCAGAGGCCGGGTATGTGCGCGTGCTGCGGGATCTGATCGGCGGGGATCAGGAGGCGCTGCGCAGGGATTGGCGGATCGAGCCACAAGCGGACGGCTTTGTGCTCTACCCGCAAGCTCCTGAGCTGGAGCGATCCCTCAAGCGCGTCGAGGTCACTGTGGAAAAGGGGCGGGTGGCCGCGGTCAAAGTATATCTCAGTGACGGGGTGGTGCGCCGCTACTTTTTTGAAGAGCTGACATGGGTGCCCCGTGAGCAGTTCGGACAGCCTCCCGCGCAGCTATGAGTGCGGAGAGGCTTAGTGTGCACCGCCGGGTATTCACGCTGATGGTGACGGTGCTGGCGCTGATCGGGCTGCCCCTGGCGTACCTGCTGACGCGTGATTGGGAAGAGGTTCTCAATGAGGATATCCGCAGCTCGCTGCCCGAGCTGGTGGAGTCTGCCCGGACGCACGAGATCCGGGATAAGCTCCAGTCGATGGCCACCGACAGTGTCCTGCTGAAGGTTGTGGCCCCGTCAGCCGATGCGGAAGAGGTTCGCGTGACCATACGAGAGGCGGCCGGTGCGCAGCCAGTTTTCGGAGAGGTATTTTTCCCTGACGACCCTGAGCCGATGAAGGAGCTGGGGCGCTTTATCTACGAGCACCGGGAAACGCTCTTCGCGCCCGGCTGGCTGCAGACGCACTGGTCACGCTTTCAGGAAACAGGGCAACCGCCTGAGGCCTTCAACCAATGGTTGGCTCAGGAAACGGTGGCCGAGCTGGATAGCTTTTTGAACCGATCCGAGGCCACCGCCTACACGGATCTAGTGCCGAAAGATCCGTGGCTGCTGATCCCGCGTGCCCGTGAGGCTCTGCCAGGGACCGCGGTGGGGGATAGCGGTGCGGTCCTGGCCTGGCTGCCCGTGGAGGCGGATTCGCTCAGCCCTGCCGGACAGCGAAAAATCGCTGAGGCGGTGGATGCTGTGTGCGCCTCCCTCGCCGAGCGCTGGCCGGATGCGCAGATAGAAAGTGGCGGTGTTTACGAAATCGCCGAGCTGAGCGAGGAACTGACTCGGCATGAGGTCACGGTGCTGAATGTCGCCATGTTTGCGGTGGTGGTAATCCTGCTGGTGCTGCTCGTGCGCCGCTTCGCAGATCTGCTGCTGGCGCTTGTGCCGCTGCTGGTGTCTGTACTGGCATCGGTGGTGGTGGGGTTGCTTGTTTTTGGGAAAATCCACGTGCTCGCGCTGGGGATCGCCAGTGTGGTTCTCGGTCTGGCCGTGGACTATGCCGTGCATCTGGTGGCAAACCGCGATAGCGGGAGTCTGCTTAGATCGTGGAAGTGTATCCGAAAACCACTACTGGCCGGTTGCTTGTCCTCGTGCCTGGGGTTGGCGTTTCTCTGGTTGGCGCCTTTGCCCGCCATTCAGCAGGCAGGGGTGATGGTGCCCGCTGGCCTGCTGGGGGCGCTGGCTGCGGTGCGGTGGATCCTGCCATACATGGCTCCAAGCGGCGACGGCTCACCTCTACGGAAACCGCTATATCTCAAATTTAGAAGGCCGCTCCCCCGTGCCTGGCTGGTGGTGCCAGGTTTGCTCTGGGCCGGTGCGCTGACTGCTCTGCTCGTTCAGCATCGCTTCGACGACGAGATCAAAAGCTACCAGATCCCTGTGGGGGCGACGATGGATCGCTATGAGGCATTACTAAAAGAGTTTGGGCAGACGCAGTCTCAGATCAAGAGCCAGTGGTTCACCGTCGCCGAGAGCCCGGTGACGCTGCTTCAACAGCTAAACGATGTTCGCTCAAGCGGGGTGGAGCTGGCGGGCCCGGCCTCACTGCTCGGGAGAGCGGATGGCAGCGAGGCATGGGAAGTTTTCAGTCAACAGCGGGAAGCCTACGGGGAGGCACTGCTGAAGGAATTCGAGTCGCAGGGCTTTGACTCCTCCGCCTTCGAGGGGTTTGTGGATAGCCTCGACGATATGCCCGAGGCCGTGGCTGATCCGGCCGCGGGCGAGGCGATCCGCGAGCTGGCAGCCCGTCTGCGCGGTCCCATGCGAGCTGCCCTGATGGAGGACGGTGCGGAGTGGGTCGGGACGTTTGGGGTACGGGATCGTGTCGAGGTCCCGGCGTCACTGGAGTCGACGACGCATGTGGTCGACGGGCGGGTCGCCATCAACCACATCCTGGAGACGGCCCGCCGGGCTGTTCTGAAAAATGCGGCTATCGGCTTTCTGGCGGTAGTCGTTGTTTTGGTCGCGGTGTTCGGCTGGCGTGATGGGGTGACGGTCGCATTGCTGCCTGCCTTCGCAGTGACCTTCGGGCTGGCTGTGGCTACGCTGACTGGTGGCGGACTAAGTCTGCTGGCGGTTATCGGGGCGATTCTCGCCTATTGCCTCGGCTTGGACTACGGAGCCTTTGCGGTGCATTTTCGCGGTCAGGCGCCGGTATCCGTTCGCGTCTCTGCGCTGACCACGGCAAGCGCCTTTGCCCTGCTGGGTATGAGTGATATCAAGGCACTGAGTGATCTGGGTATCGTGGTCTCCGTGTCTGTTTTCTTTGCCTGGATGGGTGCGGAGCTGATAGGTTGGACACAAGGGGATTCATCCACACAAGATAGTCGAAACGATGTCTGACGCTTTTCCACCTATTGAAGAATTAATCCCGCACCGCGGACCGATGTGCCTGCTGCGGCGGATTGTCGAGATGGGAGATGATCTTGTGCAGGCTGAGGCAGTGTTTGTCCCGGACTCAGGGGCCCCGGCCACGATGGTGGCCTCTCAGGCATGGTCGCTTGAAGTCGTGGCGCAGGCTGCCGGTGTTTTTGTCGGCTGGCATCATCGCGAGCGGGGTTGGCGCTCGGGTCGTCTGATTAAAGCAACACGATGGACGATGGGGCCTCGACCACTCCCGTGTGGAGAAATGATGCGCGTGTATTCAAAACTGGATACGTGGAGTGAGGCGGGCGTTTTTCGCTTTAATGGGCACCTGGAGGATGCTGCCGGGAACCTGCTCGCAGGGGGGCAGTTGACGATTTACGCCTCATGACGCACGCAATGGAAAGGGAGCCCATGCAGCTGGCATGGGAGCGCTTCTGTCGGCAGTTTAAGGATAAACCTGCGGTGATCGATGCGGCTGGCGGAGAGACGGTGAGCTTTGCCGGGCTGGAACAACTCGCCCGCGAATGGGAAGAGCGGCTGCGGGGCTACGCGCTGCGCCGCCGCGCAGTCACGCTCCGCCTTCCCAATGGTGCGGATTGGCTGGCTGCATTTCTGGCTCTGCGCAGAGTGGGCGCAGTCGTGGTGCCGCTGGATAATGGCGCGCCGGACTCGGAGCTGGAGACGGCCGCTGAACTGCTCGGCACGGTCCTGCAGATAACGAGCGCAGGGATTGTCGCTCAGCCTGGATCGCGGCGCTGGAAGTCGGATGTGGCCCTGATAAAGCTGACCTCGGGCTCGACTGGAGCTCCCAAGCCAATTCCTTTTGCCGAGGCCGAGCTGTGCGCAGATGCCGAGAACATTCTCTCGACGATGGCCTTCGATGCGCGTGACCGGAATTTTGCCTTGCTGCCCTTTGCGCATTCCTACGCGCTGGGAAATCTCGTCCTGCCGTTGCTGGCGTATGGCGTGCCTGTGGTGATCGGGAGCGCTGCCTTCCCGCATGTGATTGCGGAGGAAGTTGCCCGGACGGGCGCGACGGTTTTGCCGACGGTGCCTGCGGTGTTGGAAGGTATCGCGCGAACAGGCGCACTTTCTCTCAAACCCCTGCGACTCGTCATCTCGGCGGCTGCGGCATTGAGCCCGGAGTTGGCTCGCCGGTTCCACGAAACGACAGGTCTGCTCGTGCATAATTTTTATGGCTCCAGTGAGACCGGCGGCATCGCCTATGACCGGGATGCTCAGGCGGGGCTGCGGGGTGACTCTGTGGGCACGGTGATGGACGGCGTTCGGTTGGGGCAAACTGCTGACGGACGGCTGAAGGTTACGTCTCGTGCGGTTAGCGGATATGGCCGTGGGCGTGAGAAATGCGGAGCCGCAAGCATTGCGCTCGCCGATCGGGTTAGCTTTACGGACGAGGGTGGGCTGGTGATCCGCGGGCGTGCCGACCGGATCGTCAAGTGCGCGGGGGTGCGGCTCGATCTGGCTCGTCTGGAGCAGGTGGCCGCCCGCGAAGCTCATGTGCGGCAGGTAGCGGCCTTTTATGAGCCTGCTGGCGAGCGGGTCTACCTGGCCTATGAGGGGGGCCTGGAGGTCGAGCAGATAGCGAGTTGCCTGAGCGCAGCGTTTCCGCGATTGAGTCGGCGCCTGCATGTGCGGCGGCTGGATGTAATCCCCCGAACCGGGAGGGGGAAGATTGATATTCGGGCCCTGCGGCAAGCGCTGTGCCAGTGAGTGCCCGACTCGCGAGAGTCGTACCTATCTCAGCGTAGCACATTAAAAAAACCGCAGTGATCGCTGCGGGTTTTTTAAAAATTGGTACCCGGGGCGGGGGTCGAACCCGCACTCCCGAAGGAAACGGATTTTGAGTCCGTCGCGTCTGCCAATTCCGCCACCCGGGCAAGTGGGAAAGCCGTGAAGATTGGGGAATTGCCTGCAGCGGGCAATCCTTAAAAACGGATACCTGACGGTCTTAACCTTCTGGGCGGCGAGAGCTTGTCTGCTGTGAAGTGGCGATGCAGTGCGATAGCTCATCCCTGCGGACCACGGCAGTCCTCATGGATTACGCGCGGTAGCGGCGGCTCATCTCCTGATAGGGGAAGTGCTTACCGGGGCAGAGCGTGTGGTTGCGGTCCACCCACTTGTGCACGGTAAAGGTGTAGTCGGGGGCGACGCAGTGCTTGCTCAGGTAGTCCACGAGCTGGACAAAGGAAGCGTGCTGGCGGTCGGTCGGCGGGTGGTTCTCAAAGTTGCCGACCATGCAGATGCCGATGCCCACGTCGTTGACGTGTGTGCTGCGGACATGGCCGCCGCGCAGCTGCTTGTACCAGCGCGGGCCGATCTCGATTTCGCCGTCGCCGGAGTCGATGCCGTTACCGATGACAAAGTGGTAGGCGAGGCCGTTTTCCATGCCACGGCGCGTGTGGGTGGAGCCGTAGATCTCGGCATTGCCCTGCTCGATCGCGCTATGGTGCGCGACGATGTACTGCCAGCGGGATCGGTCTACTGAGAGTCTCTGGGTGGCCGCGATGACCGGCGCGAGTGCATCTGTCTGCGGACCTGTGCCCGGTATGATCAGGGACTGCCCGGCCAGGATGCGGTCGCCTTTCAGGCGGTTAGCCTGTTGAATGTCGCGGACCTTTACGCCAAAGCGCCGGGCAATTTCGCTCAGGGTATCTCCGCGCTGCACGCGGTAGGTGCGCTGGGAAGAGCTTGCCCCCAGTGAACTAACCGCCGGGAGGGTGAGCGCCGCGCCGATACCCAGTGCCCATCGCAGGAAGTGACGACGGGTAGACGCGGATGGGTGAGAGGGCGGATGCATGGGAATAGGTTCTCTGACGAGGCTTTCGCAGTAAGGATGGATGGGCCAGCACTGATGTCAAGCGGGTGCCCCAAAAGGCCGGGTAAGGGCGCGGCTGTTTTACGTATTTTGAGCGGGCTCGACGAGTGAGCGTCTAGTGCTGCGGGTTGTTCTTAAGGAACTGCTTGATGGCCTTGAGGGATTCGGTGCTGAGGTGGTGTTCGATCCCTTCGGCGTCGGCGTTGGCCTGGGCTTCGGAGACACCGATCCCGCACAGAAAACGGACCACCAGGGTGTGCCGGGCAGCCGAGGCGATGGCCCACTCGGTGCCCTCCTCGGTTAACACAATCCCTTCATCCGGGCAGCGACTGACGAGGCCGCGCTTTTCCAGTCGGGCCAGCGCGCGGATGACCGAGACGTGGGAGACGCCGAAAATTTTCGTCAGGTCAACAACCCGCGCCACACCCGTTTCCTCGCGAAGTTCGTGGATGGCCTCCACGTAGTCCTGCGCCAGCTCATCGGAGTGTTGTCGGCGGACGCGTTCGTGCCGTTGGGCGGTGTGTTCTGGCGGCATGTTTTATAGGAAAAGCGCGGCTGCGGCGGTTGACAAGATCCTAGTCGGCTTCACGCGCGATGGTGGGGATTAATTAGACGACGTACCTCCAGATGAAGGCGACTGCTATGCACAGGGGCACCCCAAAGGCAAAAGGCAGGAGGACGGCCAGGGCGGTCCAGCCGGCGCTACGCGTCTCCTTGTAAATGGTGTAGATCGTGGTGCTGCATGGGTTGTGGCAGAGGCAGAATAGCAGCAGGCACACGGCAGTCATGGTACTCCAGCCTCCGGCAATGAGGATCTGGTGGACGATGCCGTCGTCGGCCTCGAACATCACACCCGCGCCCGCCCCCAGGTCGGTCATGCCGGTCTGTAGCACGGTGAGCATGAGGATGGTCGGGATCACGATCTCGTTGGCCGGGATGGCGATGATGTAGGCCAGCAGGATCAGCCCGCTCAGCCCCATGGCCCAGCCCAGCGGTTGCAGCCAGCCGCTGAAGATCGTGGCCAGGGCTTCTCCGTCGACATGGACATTGGCGACGAGCCAGATGATGGCTCCAGCCGGTACCGCGAAGACGATAGCCCGCCACAGCACAAACAGGGTGCGATCTATCAGCGAGGTGTAGAGGGTCTTCCAGAAGTTCGGCGGACGGTAGGGAGGCAGCTCCAGGCTAAATGTTGAGGCCTCGCCGCGCAGTACGGTGCGGCTGAGTATCCAGGAGCTGAGGAAGGTTAGCCCGAAGCCCAGCGTGACGACCCCGAAGACCACACCCGTGGCCGCAAAGGTCGAGAACTGCGGTGAAACAAGCGACCCAAAGAAGATCGTGGCGATCAGGATCAGGGTCGGCCAGCGGCCGTTGCAGACCGCGAAGTTATTCGTGATCATCGCGATCAGCCGCTCACGGGGCGAGTCGATGACACGGCAGGCGATGATCCCCGCGGCATTACAGCCCAGCCCCATTGACATGGTCAGCGCCTGCTTGCCGTGCGCCCCCACGGCCTGGAAGATGCGGTCCAGGTTGAAGGCCACGCGCGGCAGGTAGCCGAGGTCTTCCAACAGGGTAAACATGGGGAAAAAGATCGCCATCGGCGGCAGCATCACGCTGATCACCCATGCGCAGGACAGGTACATGCCGTCCACCGTGAGCCCCGTCAGCCAGGAGGGGAAACCGAGGCTCACCGTCAGCTCGCGCAGATGGGGATGCCCCCAGTCCAGCAGGATGCTGGCGAGCATGCTGCTGGGGTAGTTCGCGCCCACGATGGTCAGCCATAGGATGACCGCGAAGATCAGCAGCATGACCGGATAGCCGATCAGCGGGTGGGTCAGGACGCGGTCGAGCCTTGCCTGCCAGCGTGCGCGGGGCGAGTCGGAAGCCTGTTTAACGCTGGCCGTAAATATCTGGGCCGACTCGGCGTATATCTGCTCAGTCAGGCGGTCGTGCAGGTTGACCGGTGTGTGCCAGCGGAAAGACTCGGCCAGCTTGCAGATGTGCTCCCCGGCCTCGCGGTCGCGTTCGCTGTTTTCGTGGTCATCGGCTTTACCGCTGGAGGCGGCGTGGTCGGCGGCCAGTTGGCCAATTTCGCCGGAGCGCATGGAGACGGTCACGGTTTCGTCGGCGCAGAGCAGACGCAGGGCGATCCAGGGTACGTGGCGCAGGGTGGGGAAGGCCTCGCGGATGGCCTCGGAAAGTGAAGCGAGGGGCTGCTGGATCTCCGGGATGTCGAGCGGCAGGCGGCGACCCTCGGGGCGTTCACCTCCGGCGACGCGGGAGATGGCCTTCAGTAGCTCGTCCATGCCTTCGCCGCGACGGGCGGAGCAGGGAACGACGGGGACGCCGAGCTCGGCCTCCAGTGCGGGCACGTCGATCTCGATCTGGTGCGCGCGGGCCTCGTCCATCAGGTTTAAGCAGACGACCACGCGCTGGGTGATCTGGAGGATTTGCAGGACGAGGTTGAGGTTGCGCTCGACTGCGGTGCTGTCCACCACGACGAGCGTTACGTCCGGGCGGCCGAAGAGCACAAAGTCGCGGGCGACCTCCTCGTCCGGTGAGGCTGAGAGCAGCGAATAGGTGCCGGGCAGGTCCACCAGCCGGTACGTTTTATCCTCATAGGAAAAAGCTCCCTCGGCGCGGGCGATGGTCTTGCCGGGCCAGTTGCCGGTGTGCTGGTGCAGGCCGGTCAGGCGGTTAAAGACGGTGCTCTTGCCGGTGTTGGGGTTACCCGCCAGCGCGATGACCGCGTCGCAGTTTTCGGCGCGCAGCCCCAGGGGGCGCGGCGTCGCTGTCGTCGGGCAATGGCAGGAAGTGGATGCGCACTGGGAGCACTTCATGAGCGGGCCTCCTCTTCTGGTATATCGATGACGACCTGATCGGCCTGCTCGGGGCGTAGCGCCACGAGGGTGTTTCGGATGCGGTAGGCGATGGGGCTGCCCATCGGGCTTTTCAGCTCCACGCTGACGCGGCTCGGGGGGACGAAGCCCAGGTCGAGCATGCGTGTGCGCTCGGACCCGGTGCAGGATGCCAGGAGCCGGGAAACGGTGGCGGACTCACCCTCGGCCAGGCTGGACAGACGGGTGACGCGGGGAAGCTCCTTGCTGTCGGTTTCTACGACGCGGACCAAGGCGGCTGCCGCACGGTCGAGCAAGCACTCGCGACCCTCGACCCA
The DNA here is from genome assembly GCF_019603315.1 of Ruficoccus sp. ZRK36. NCBI lineage: Bacteria > Pseudomonadati > Verrucomicrobiota > Opitutia > Puniceicoccales > Cerasicoccaceae > Ruficoccus > Ruficoccus sp. ZRK36. The sequence goes on along the minus strand of NZ_CP080649.1, from coordinate 429,457 downwards.
GACGCTCAGCATATCGGCCTCGTGGGCCATGACCTTGAGCAGCATGCCGGGCGCGAGACCCAGCTCGACCAAAAGGTGGCCCAATGCTTCCGGCTCATCGCCGACGTGGACAACCTGCACGATGGTGCCGTCGGGCACCCTGTCGAGGGCGACCCCGGTCAGCTCCGGCAGTTCACCCGCGCGGGTCGGGATCGGGTCGCCATGCGGGTCATAGCGCGGATGTCCCAACTGCTGGGAGAGCGCGTCCACATCTTCGGGAGAAATCTTGTGCTCGGCCTCGTCTGCCTTGCGGTGCCAGTGCGTCGGGCGCTCCTGGGTCATGCGGGCCAGGTAGGTCTCGAACAAGCGGTGGGCGCGGATGACCTGACGGGCGTAGTTGCGGCCCTCGTCGGTCATAGCGACTCCGGAGCCCTGCAGCGTGACAAGCCCGGCCTGTCGCATGCGCTTGAGCAGGTCCACGGTCTCATTGAGCGAGCGGTTGAGCACCCCGGCGACGCCTTCAATCGAGGCAAGCTTTTGCTCCCCCTCGTATTCGCACTCGTGCAGATACTTCAGGGTGTCCTCGGTGCAGACGCGGTCGAGGGAGTCAGTGGATCGGTACTGTGAGAGTGGAGAAGGTTCTGCCATCAGTTGTGGAGGAAAAAATACCAATGTAGCCTAGGTTACATTGCGAGTATCATTCACTCCCTCTCACTCAAAGTCAAGAGCGCGGTGAGGATATTGCAGGTCAGGAAGACTTGGACGAGCTCTCGGCTTCGTCGCTGGCTTCCTTGGCCAGAGCCCGCAGGCAGTCCTCACAGAGACACTCGTTGTAGAGCTCCTTGACCCAGGAGGGCAGCCCATGAGGCATCAGCACGCGTGTGCACTGACAGTGGGCGATGTCGTTGGAGCGACATTCAAAGACGTGGCCGCAGCGAGGGCATCGCTTAACCACGGAGGGGTGGGAGGGGGTTGCCAAGTAGGGGTGGCCGGAGTGGTTTAAGTCGGGGTGTTTGATGACGGGTAAGCTCCTTTTCCTGAGAGTATCAACGCTGCCGCAGACCTGTCAATCTGGAGGTTGTCCGAGATTGTCATACAGAAGCAGCGCTTCATAGCCTGTTAAGGTATAGGGCTCCTGCAGGTAGCAAAAAGCTGTGCTCAGGCGGATGCCTTGGGCTCATCAATAAAGCAGCTGGCGAGGGCCTTGGTGATGGCGGAGCGGTCCATGTCGATGCCGATGAAGACGATCTCCTGTCTGCGGTCTCCGACACCTGGCAGCCAGGCCTCCCGGACTTCCACGGGGAGCGTGTCCTCAGGGGCTCGCCCCTGCTCGACCATGGTATGCCACCACTCGCCGAGAAACTCCGTGCGCAGGATTTTTCCGCAGATGGAGAGTAGTCCCACACGATCAGAGCAGCGCTCGACCCAGTAGAACCCCTTGGCGCGGATTACACCGGGCAGGCCGTTGCGGAGGGTCTTGTAGAGGCGTGCTTCGTCGAAGGGGCGGCGCGCGTTAAAGACGAATGTTTCAAGGCCGTAGTCCTGATGGAAGTCTTCGTGGGTATGCCCGCAATCATGCTCATGCTTGGAATGGGAGTGACCGTCACCCCCGCATGAGCACGTGTGCTTTTCATCGTGATCATGGGCGTGGTCATGCTCATGCATCCGCCGGCCATGGGTATTGGATAAAAGCTCCTGCCGCCAGAGTGCGCCGGTCAGGGTGCGCTCCTCGGAGAAACGCGATTCGAGCATGAGTGCGTCGACGTCGATAGCCCCGAAGCTGGCTTCCCAGACCTCAGCCTGGGCATTCAGCTTTTTCAAATAGACGCTGAGCCGGTCGCGGTCGTACTCGTTCAAACACTCGGCCTTGTTCATCACCAGTACGTCTGCGCACTCGATCTGCTCCATCAGGAGCTCCTGCAGGGGCTTGCGGGGATCTGCGGAGAGCAGGTGAGTCCGTTTGCCGGAGTCTGCCTCTGCGGGGGGCGCTAAATACTGCTCCAGATTGGAGGCGTCGACGAGCGTTACCATATTGGCCACGCGCAGAAAGTCCGTGCCGTGCCGCCCGTGGTAGTTACCGGCGTAAAGAGTTTCCAGGATCGACTTGGGCTCGGCTACGCCAGTTGCCTCGATGATGATATGGGCAGGGCGGTAGCGCTCGTAGATCGAGAGTAGGGCATCCATCAGCTCGGTCTGGATCGAGCAGCAGATGCAGCCACTGGTCAGCTCGACGACGCCCCCGATCGCACCGGGCAGCGTTTCGACTTGAGAGCGGATCAGCGAAGCGTCGATGTTTACCTCGCCCAGGTCGTTGACGAGGACAGCAAGCTGCTCAGTGGCGGAATGCTTGAGGATGTGGTTGAGAAGGGTCGTCTTACCGGCCCCGAGGAAACCGCTTACGACCGTGACGGGCGTACGCTGTCTCAGAGAGGGGACTTCGTCAGGATTCCAGAGGAGAAAGCTCATGCTTCAATTTAGGCTACGTGGGACGCTTGGGCGTTTTGCAAACGTTGCCCGCACGGGGCTGCGAGTCAAGTGCAATTAAGTTGCAATAGGGTGCCTGTCGGTGGCCAGAGGGGGTTCCGGTGCGCTACGGCTGTGGTCCGATAGACTTGGCGGAGCGTGGCTTAACCGAGCCCGAGCTTCTGCTTGATGAATTCCTTGAGCTGGTTGATGCCGTCCCAGCCGTGTTCACGGATCAGAACGATGGCAAAGTAAATCACGACCACATAGAGCAGGGCAGCTACGATCCCCAGTGCACAGGCGCCCAGGGCGAAAAGCCCGTCGTCCTCGCACAGACCGATCCCGATCAGAAAGATGACCATGGCGGGAGCGGTGTTGGTGCTGGGGATGGGCAGGCACATGAGGAGGCTCATGAAGATAACCAGCAGGGCAATCAGGCGGTAGCCTGCACGCCCGCTGAGCCAGCTGAGCCGAGGGCGGACGAGCTTCTCCACCCAGCGAAAGAAACCGCTGGCCTTGCCGATCATGCCTGAGAGCTTCTGTCGGCTAAAGCTCTTCTCCCGCATCTTCTGCGGCAGCCAGGGGATACGGCGTCCGGCCAGCATCTGCAGCCCCAGGATGAGGATAGCTATCCCGAATGGGGTGCTGTAGCCGGCGGCGGGGACTGGCAGCGCGCTGGGGATGGACAGCAGGATCAGGAGCATGCCGAACTGCTTGTCCTCGATCGCATCGACGATTTCCCCGAGGCTGACTTTTTCGCTCTGGCCCGATACGATGGACCGAAGGCTTTCGGAAAGGCTGTGATGCGCGGCGCTGTGTTGGCTCATAGTGGTGGTGGCGTTGAAAATTGGTGAAAAAAGGGATATTTTACAAGACAGTGGCGTATTACCCCCGTAAAAAACGCGCTAAAGTTCATCCTCAGTTAGGGTTGAGGGGCTGTAATATGCGATATTGCATATGTTCTGCAAAAAAATCCTTTGCGCGTTCGCAAAAAAACGTTTAACAGTTTTAGCCCAAGCACCGGAATGATATAATCCTGACTTATGGCTGAGGCCACTCCAGTTACCCCATTTGATAGCGATTCGGTCTTACCCCGGATGACCGGTAAAGACCGTGCCTTGAGCGAAAGAGGCTGTCGGGGAGTCATTGCTGCGTACCGTCGCAGACTGGACTGGGTATTGCAATTGCCCCTGTGGGAAAAGCTGGATGCAGAGGGACTGAAAGAGCTGGGTCTCCCTCAGCCGCGACGCGGGATTAACCTCCGCTCAGTTGTAGACTCGCTCCTGCTCGAAAACAAGCAGCGGCTCATCGTATGGCTGCTGGAGCACTACGACCAACGTTTTCCCGCCAAGATCGCCTTGTCATTCAGTGATCGTTTCGGGCTGGATCTGTGGACCAGTCACGAGCTGGACGTATCCCTGACCACTACGCAGTGGGCCGAGTTTCAGCATCAGGCGATTTTTTCCATCGGCACGCGCCATCGCCGCTACAAGCGGGCGCAGACGGTGCTCTTCCGCCGCTACCAGTCGCTGACTCACAAGCTGGTCAACCGTCAGGTTTTCGATCCCAACCTGCGCCCCGACGCGTTTCAGGAGGCCAGCCTTGGCCTGCTCCATGCCATCGACAAGGTCGAGGACAACAAGGCATCCTTCGGTAGTTATGCCCGTACCTGGATCACCCGGCATATCCGTAACTACCTGATGGAGGAACACTTTCCGGTGCATGTCCCGATCAATCTGGCCTCTCGCATCCTGACTGAGTCCAGTAAGGGCGAGCCCACTCCGCCCGAAGATAAAAAGGACAAAGAACCTTCTCCGTATGAGGGGCTGCTCAAGCCCCGCCTGTCGCTGGACGATATGGCGGACGATTCGGACGGTAATGCACCCCGCCATTTGAGTGATGAAGAAGCGGTTGCACCCTCTGACTCGCTGAGTGAAAAGGATCTCTACCGGACCCTGCTGGAGGTGTTGAACGGCCTGACGGACAAGCAGCGTGAGGTGCTCGCCCTGCGCTTCGGCCTGGAGCCGGGGACCGACCCGCGAACCCTGGCCAGCATTGCCTCGGAGGTTGGTATTTCCCACCAGCAGGTGAGCATGCGTGAAAAACGTGCCCTACAGAAGCTTGAATCAGCGCTAAAGCCGGTCTATCAGGAGATCTATGATTGAGGCGAAAGCCCCCCCATCTCCTTCTCGAATCGGTTTTCTCGGCGGTAGTTTTGATCCGGTTCACAATGGCCACCTGCTCGTGGCACAGGATGCGATTGAGCAGCTGGAACTGGACAAGGTCTACTTTGTCCCCTCTCCGCATACGCCCTTGCGTGAGACTGCCCCGGCCGTCGAGGCCGTCCACCGGGTAGCCATGCTGGATCTGGCGCTGCGGGGCGATAAGCAGATGCGCGTGGAGGACTGTGAAATCCGCCTGCCTGCACCCTCGTATACCGTGGATACGCTGGAGCGCCTGCGGGTGAAGTACCGTGATGCGCGGCTGTTCTGGATCGTCGGGGCCGACCATGTGACAAAATTTGCCCGTTGGCGCCAACCCCACCGGCTGCTTGAGCTGGCGGAGTTGATCGTGGTGGGACGCCCCGGAAAGGCCCTGACCGTGCCTGCGGGATTCCCCCCGGAGCGCTTTCATCTGGTCCACGGCCACCCCTTTGAGGTGAGTTCCAGCGAACTGCGTAAGCGCATCTCCCAGGGAATGGGGGCGCGGTTTTTCTTGCCGCGTGCGGTTGAGGCCTATATCGAAACTCACAGACTTTATTGTGACTGAATCCACCACCGACACCCAGCCCATTTCCCCTCAGGATAAAGAGCGCATCCGGCACTGCCTGGACGCGCTGGAAGACCGCAAGGCCGAAAACCTCAAGGTGCTGGACGTGCGCGGCCAGTCATCGGTCACGGACTTCCTGATCCTGGCCACCGGTAACTCCCAGCCCCACCTGCGGGCCCTGCGTGTGGCCGCCGAGAGAGCCTTCGCCGACAAAGGGTCCGAAGTGCTCGGCACGGACAACCATCCCGAAAGTGGCTGGGTCGTCGTCGATGCCTATGACATTATGGTGCATGTCTTTACGACAGATGTGCGCGACAACTACCGGCTCGAAGTCCTCTGGAAGGACGCCCTCCCGGTGGATCTATAAACCGCCTGTGGGGCGCGATGCCTCATCCTCTCATGGACTGGCGTCGACTGATTCTGGAAAAACTCGGCCTGCGGGCTCCAGCGGACCGTGCGGGGCGGGGGCGTTTTGGCGAGCGTCGGGCGGCGTCCTATCTGCGCAAGCAGGGCTATCGCATCTTGGCGCGTAACTGGCGCGCCGGTAACGACGAGATCGACCTGGTCTGCCAGGACGGGCAGGTCCTGGTGTTTGTCGAGGTACGCTCGCGGGACGAATCCGCGCTGGTGGGCGGCTTTCACTCGGTGACGGAGGAGAAAAAGACCCGCCTGCGCCGTGTCTGCAAAGCGTATTTAAAAAGCCTCGGGCGCTTGCCTGTGCACACGCGTTTTGATATTGTCGAACTTAGGCTTGGCCATGACGGGGATTTCGCACTATATCATCACCCGAACGTTTCTCTGTTTAACTAGGCCCAACTCTCTCTCATGTTCGCAAGGTTGCTTCAACCGTTCTCCCGGATGCGTCGCGTCTGTGGGCTGGCTGTGCTGCTGCGTGCATACGAGGCCGTAACTTCAGACTAATCATCCTTTTATGAGCGAAGACCGTCACCCGTTCCTGCAGGGACTGAGCAAGCACCGCGGCGCGCCGCCCACGATCATCGTGATCTTCGGGGCATCCGGCGACCTGACCGCCCGTAAGCTCATCCCCGCCCTCTACAACCTTGGCCTCGACAACCTGCTGCCGGGCGATTTCCACCTCATCGGCTACGGCCGCAAGCCGATCCCCGACGAGGAGTTTCAGGCCGATGCCGAGAAGGACATCGAGAAGTTCTCACGCCGTCCGCTCAACACCGATATCTGGCCCCAGATTAAGGGTAACATCCACTACCACGCAGGCGGTTACGATGACCCGAAAGCCTTCGAGGAACTGCGTGAAAAGTGCCTCGACATCGAAAATAAGTCCGGCCGCGACTTACAGTTCGTGTTCTACATCTCCACTCCTCCGACCGTCTTTAAGCCGATCCTGGAGAACCTCGGCTCAAGCGGCCTGGCCGCTCATGGCAAGGGCACCGCACTGGCCTCGAAGATGATTATCGAGAAGCCCTTCGGGCGCGACCTGGCCACGGCTCAGGAGCTCAACCGCATCATCGCCAACCAATTTGACGAGCAGCAGGTCTACCGTATCGACCACTACCTCGGTAAGGAGACCGTGCAGGACCTCATGGTGCTGCGCTTCGCCAATACGATTTTTGAGCCGATCTGGAACCGCCGCTACGTGGACTGTGTCCAGATCACCGTGGCGGAAGACCTCGGCGTGGGCACGCGCGGCGGCTACTACGACACCAGCGGCGCGACCCGCGATATGCTGCAAAACCACACCATGCAGTTGCTCGCTCTCACCGCGATGGAGGCTCCGGTTTCGCTCGGGGCCGAGGATATCCGCGACGAGAAGGTTAAGCTCCTCAAATCCATCCTCCCGCTCAAGCTCGACCCCAAGGAAGGCGACGCCGTGCGTGCGCAGTACTCCGAGGGTCTGATCGGGGGCGAGAAGGTTCCCGCTTACATGGACGAAAAGGACATCCCTGCGACGTCCTCCACTGAGACCTTTGCCGCGATCCGGTTCTCGATTAACAACTGGCGCTGGCAGGGGGTACCGTTCTACCTGCGCTCGGGTAAGCGCCTTGCCCGCCGGGTTTCCGAGATCGCCATCCAGTTCAAGCAGCCCCCGGGTGGGCTCTTTACGGACCCCTCGCGCTTCGACATGGCCTCGAACACCCTGGTCATCCAGATCCAGCCGGACGAGGGCACGACGCTGCTCATGAACTCGAAGATCCCCGGTCTGGAGACGCGTACCCAGCCGGTGAAGATGCACTTCCGCTACGCCACGACCTTTGGCTCGAATACGCCTGAGGCCTACGAGCGACTCATCCTCGATGCGATGGTGGGCGACTCCACGCTGTTCATCCGCGGGGATGAGACGGAGACCTCGTGGAAGCTCTACACGCCGCTGCTGGAGTACTGGGAAAAGTGTGGCCGCAAGGGCCTGGATACCTACGCCTGTGGCTCCTGGGGCCCGCTCTCGGCTGACCGCCTGCTGTGGGACAGTAATCACGAATGGCGCCGCGCTGGCCCGTAACGCCGAACAAAGGAGTACCGTCATGACAGAAGATATGACCATTTTCGACGCGTTACCGGGACAGCTCATGGATGTCTCCGAGGTGACGCATTCGCTCACTCAGATGTGGGCGGGCACGGTAAATCCCGACCAGGAGGCACCGTCAGAGTTTCGGGCCTCGCAGATGAATATCGTGCTGCACTTCGGGCTGAAAACCTCGCCCGACGAGGCCTTTGACCGCTTCAACACCGCCATCGCTTTTGCCCAGCGCTACCCGTGCCGGATCGTTGTGCTGTGCCCGATGGGGCGCGAGTCCAGCGACCGCCTGCTGCAGGGTAAGCTCTTTGCCCAGTGCTATGTCGGCTCGTCGATGCGTGACATGTGCTGCTGTGAGGCGCTCATGCTCGGCTACCCGACACGTGAGGCCGGTTTTCTCGCTAATCAGGTCTCGATCTGGCTGGAGAATGACCTGCCGACCTACCACTGGTTTAACCGCATCCCGGCCGAGCGCATCACCGGCATGCACCTGGACTTCGTCAAGCGCTGCCGCCGGGTCATCTACGACTCGGACATCGAGGAGGCGGATATTCTCAAGGTGAAGTGGCCGCGTCCGGAGGCCGCTGTCGACCTCGCGCACGCGCGTATCCTTCCCATCCGCCAATCGCTGGGGCAGTTCCTCAGCCGTTACGAGACGGCCAAGCTCGCCGGTGGCCTTCAAGGCGTGCAGGTGCGCTACACCGACGGTCGCGAGGGCGAAGCCCGCAACCTGCTCAAGTGGACTGAGTCCTGCCTGCAGGCATGTGCCAAAGATGCCAAGCTCGACCTCAATACCGAGTTTACCCAGCACAAGAGCGAGTGCTCGAACTGCCTGGAGATTGAGTGGACCTACGACGACTCACGGCACTTCCTATGGACCCACGAAAACAAGGGGCTGGACGCACGGGTGACGGCAGACTTTGGCTCAGGCCGAGTCAGCACACCGATGCAGGTCGGCTTTTTGGAGCCGGTTAACGCCCTGGCCGAAGCGCTGTTTTTTAACTGAGCCGGGTCATCCGGCCCGAGCATTGCGAACCACGAATATTGACGACTTTAGATGAAAACCATCCCGACTGAATACGGACAGGTCCACGTATTGGCCGAAGAAGAACTCTATGCCGAGATGCTTAAGTACATCCACCAGGCGGTGGATGAGGCTGGCGATGGGCTGGCGACGGTCGGGCTCAGTGGTGGCTCCACCCCGAAGGCGTTTTTCAAGTGGGTGGGGGAGAACAAAACCCTCTCGCCCGAGGTGGCGAAAAAGGTTCTCTGGTCCACCAGTGATGAGCGCTGCGTCCCCCAGGAGGATGACGACAGCAACTTCGGCCACGCCGACCGCGAGATGCTGACCCCGCTTGGCGTGCCGGCGGAGAACAAGTTCCCGTGGCCCACGGAGCTGGAGCCTGCGGCCTGCGCCGACGCCTACACCAAGGCCTGGAATGACAAGGTCGGCGAGGAGCGCGCCTACGATGTGTGCTTCGTCGGGATGGGTGATGATAACCACACCCTTTCGCTGTTTCCGGAGTGCCCCTTGATCGGTGCCGGGCTCACGGAGAGCTTTGCCGCCACGCTCTGGCCTTCACGCGGCTGGCGGGTGACGCTTACCCCGCACGGCTTGACCAAGTGCAAGCGCATCGTGGTCTGCTGCCCCGGTGCGAATAAAGCCGGCCCCCTCAAGGCTGCCCTCAAGGAAGACTTTAACCCCACGCATAAGCCGATCCAGCTCCTGCGCGCCCACGCCGACAAGACCGTCTGGCTCGTGGACGAAGCCGCCGCAGCCCTGCTGTAGCGGGGAGGGGAGGATGGTTTGTTGTTTGCAGGGCTTGCGCAGCCCTGCACCCTCGGCAGGCGAAGCCTGCACTTTCGGTCCAGCGTCCGGGCTTCGCCCAAACGCTGGACCGCTATTGAGGTCTCCCTTGACCTGGCCCACCTTTATGAAGCGTCCCATGATGGGGGCGATCCAGTTTTGATGCTCTGATCGCTGACACGATGCGCAGCATCGAAAGTGCAGCCTGCGGCTGCCGCGGGGCTGGGGCGCGTAGCCCCAGAAAACGATACCCTTTTACTTCCCCAGTTGCTGGCGGACGCGTTCGACGATGCGGGCGGTAGCGCCGCGGTTGGCGGCGTGCCAGGCGCGACCGGCGGTGGCCATTTCCTCGCGGCGGGCTGAGTTTTTCAACAGCTCCAGCAGGACGGCTTTGACGGTGGCAGCGTCGGGGCACTTGCGGGCGGCGCCGGCTTCCTCAAGCTGACGGCAGATGTGCCGGAAATTACTCATGTGAGGTCCGTAAACCAGCGGCAGACCGAGTGCGGCGGCCTCGACCGGGGTTTGCCCGCCGTCGTTGGGGGGCAGGCTTTTCCCGATATAGGCCAGAGTCCCGGCCTGGCTGAGGCGGACCATCTCGCCGGTGGTGTCGGCGACGTAAATTTTAGTCGCAGCCGGGGCCTGCTTATCGCGGGTACGCAGATGCCAGGGTAGGGGCTGCTTGTCCAGCAGCTCGATGATTTCACCCCGTCGCTCTGCGTGGCGGGGGATGATGAGCAGGCGCGCGTCGATCCCGGCGGTAAGCGCATCCTTGAGGGTTTCGACGAGCAGTTTCTCTTCGCCGGGCCAGGTGCTGGAGCCGAGTAGGACGAGCGGCGCGGGCTGACCCTCCGTCGTAAAGCCCATCTCGCGGTGCAGAGTGGTGACCTCGTCGGGGCTGAGCACGGGGGCGACCTCGACGTCGAGCTTCATGCTGCCGGTGACGGCGGTAGTGGCCGGATTCGCACCGAGCGCGAGGAAGCGCTTGCCGTCGTTCGGGGTGGCGGCGAGCAGCCCGGAGAGGCGCTTCATCAGGCGGCGGCTGACGATGGGCAGCTTTTGGTAGCGCCGGAATGAGCGGTCGGACATGCGGCCGTTGATCAGCAGTACGGGCACTTTTCGGCGGTGGGCCTGGTAAAGGTGTTCAGGCCAGAGCTCGGCCTCCATCAGGATGGCCAGGTCCGGGTCGAGACGACGCCAGGAGTTGCGGCTGAAAGGGCAGAAATCCAGCGGAAAGATACCCACCTTCAGCACCTTGGGGGCGAACTCCTCGCGCAGGATCTTGTAGCCGGTGCTCGTGGTCGTGGTGATGATCAGCTCGACGCCCGGCAGGGCGTGCAGGGCATCCACCAGTGGGGTGAGGGCGCGGATCTCGCCCACGCTGACGGCCTGAATCCACACGCGCTTGATACCGGGGCGTTTCGGGGGGGGGCGGTCGATCAGCCCAAAGCGGTGGTGGAAGTCGTGGCGGTAGCCGCCGCGCCGATACATCCGCCAGCCGTAGTAGGGCAGGGCGAAGAGCAGCACGGGCAGGAAGAGCAGCCGGTAAAACCAAATCATGGGAAAAGGAACTTTTTGACACCATAAGCGGACGAATGAAACACAATTCTCTCGCTTGCGGCCTCGGCGGAGGCTGCTAGGCTGGGATTTTTCGTATCCATGAAACACTCCGCTCTCCTCTCTCTCGCCTGTCTGCTGCCGCTGTGGGTGGCTGCGCAACCGGTCTCCAGCGACCTGCAGCCCGACCCTGCCGTCACCTGGGGGCAGCTCGATAACGGCCTGGATTACGCGATCATGCCCAATGCCGAGCCCCCCGGTAAGGTCAGCCTGCGTCTGCTGGTCAAGGCCGGCTCACTCATGGAGCGGGAGGACCAGCGAGGGCTGGCACACTTTCTGGAGCACATGGCCTTTAACGGCAGCAAGCACTATCCGCCCGGCTCGCTGGTGGAGTACCTCCAGCGCATCGGGATGAGCTTCGGGGCCGACACCAACGCCCATACCGGCTTTGACGAGACTGTCTATAAGCTGGAGCTGCCCGGCAACACCGACGCGCTGCTCAAGGAGGGCTTTCAGGTGCTCTCCGACTACGCGGGTGAGCTTTTGCTGGGTGAAGAAGAGATCAACCACGAGCGCGGCGTCATCCTCAGTGAGCTGCGTGCCCGCGATTCGGTGGATTACCGCACGTTTGTTGCAAACTGGGAGTTCCTCTTCCCCGACTCACTGCTGCCACAGCGCTTGCCCATCGGGCTGGAAAAGGTCATCGAGGGTGCCCCCCGCACGGCTTTTGTTGATTTTTACACGGACTGGTATCGCCCGGATAACCTCGCTGTCGTCGTGGTCGGGGACGTGACACCGGAGCAAGTCGAGCCGCTGCTCAAGGCCGCCTTTGGGCCGCTGAAAAACCCGGAGACGCCGCTCAGCGAACCTGATCTGGGCACGGTGGGAGCGCCCGGCCTGCACACGACGCTTCACAGTGAGCCGGAGGCTCCCGCGACCGTGATCAGCATTGAGAGCCTGCGCCCCTACTCGAAGCCTGCGGACAGCGCCGATGTGCGCATCGGGGATATCCAGGCCGCAGCTGCCAGCCGCATTCTCACCCGCCGCTTTGAGAAGCTGGCCAAGGAGCCGGACGCTCCCTTCTCCGAGGGGGCCGCCTACGCCTATGATTATCTGGATTTCTTTGAATTGGGTGGCGTGGAGATGACGTGCCGCCCGGAGCAGTGGCAGGCTGCTCTCACGGTTGCTGAGCAGGAGCTGCGCCGCGCGCTCCAGTACGGCTTTACCCCCGCTGAGGTGGATGAGATCAAGGCCGATCTGCTCAAGGGCTACGAGCGTGCCGTGCAGGAAGCTCCTACGCGGCTTGACCGTTCGCTCTCCAGCGCGATTGTGCGCTCACTCTCGCGGGACGAGGTTTTCACCTCGCCGCAGACGGACCTGGAGCTGGCGCAGGCCGCGATGGCGGACTTTGGCCCAGCCGAGGCGCTCGCCGCCCTGCGACTACTGTGGACGGTGGATAACCGCTACGTCTTTGTCAGTGGCAACCTCGAGCTTGGCGCGGACGACCCCACAATCGAGGATGTTTTCATGGCCAGCGCCGCTGCCGATGTTCAGCCGCCGGAGATGGTCGAGGCCAAGCCATGGCCGTACACGGACTTTGGCCCGGCGGGTGAGGTCGTGAAGGAACGCACCGTCGAAGACCTAGATATCCATCAAGTGGTTTTCGCTAACAACGTACGCTTCAATTTCAAGCAAACCGACTTCGAGGCGGGTAGCGTCTCGGTGGCCGTACGCTTCGGTGGCGGCAAGCTGACGTCCCCGGCAGACCAGCCGGGCTTGGCGGAATTTACAGGGATGGTGTTCGCGGCCGGTGGTCTGGAAAAGCTCAGCGCGGACGAGCTGCAGCAGACCCTCGCCGGTAAGGACGTGGGGCTGGGCTTTGATGTCGATACGGATGCCTTTCTGCTCAGCGGTAATTGCTCCCCGGCGGATTTTACGACGCAGGTGCAGCTGCTGGCAGCGGCCCTGACGGAGCCCGGCTATCGGGAGGAGGCGGCCCGCCTCGCTCGCCAGCAATATGCCGAGGTGGCCCTGCGGCTCGACCATACGATGGAGGGAGTGATGGGGAACCAGGTGAGCCGTTTTCTGGCCGATGGGAGCCGCTTCTTCGGGATGCCGGATAAGGAGCAATTCGATGCGCGGACGATGGAAGAGGTAAAGGCCTGGCTGGCCCAGCCGCTTGCTGATGCGTATCTGGAGATCTCCGTGGTCGGTGACATCGACTACGAGACGGCGCTGAAGGCTGTGGCTGCTACGTTCGGGGCCTTGCCGAAGCGTGCGGATGCACCGGCTGCCGATATCGCCGAGCGCGAGAGTGTGGCATTCCCTACAGGGGTGACGGAGAAAAACTTCCCCTACGCGACAGACATCCCCCGGGCCGCCGCGGTCGTCTACTGGCCGACCGTGGATTTCTGGGACATCGAGCGCACGCGCCGTCTGAATGTGCTCTCCTATGTGCTGGCGGATCGCCTGCGGGTGGAAGTGCGCGAGAAGCTCGGCGAGGGCTACAGCCCCTATGCGCGAAATATCAGCAGCGAAACCTTTAAGGACTACGGCTATCTCTTTGCGCTCAATATCTGCGCCCCGGACAAGGCGCAGGAGCTGGCCGTCCTGCTGGATAATCTCGGTAAGGATCTGGGGACGGGCAACGTCACCGAGGATGAGACCGAGCGGGCGATCAAGCCCATCCTCAACATGCTGAAGGACTACCTGCGCACCAACGGCTACTGGCTCAACCGCGTGCTGCTGCGCTCTCAGGAGAAGCCACAGGTGCTGGAGTGGGCGCGCACGATCTCCAGTGACTATAACGCGATCAGCGTGGATGAGCTCAATGAACTGACCCGTGAATACCTGGGCGACACCGAAGGCCTTAAGGTGACGGTTGTACCGGAAAAGAAATAGTACCGGCGTTACATTTCAGTGCTCTGCGGAGACAAAAAAGCGGCACAGGTTTTCGAACCTGTGCCGCTTTGTTAAAGGAGGATATCCCCGAGCCTACTTGAGGAAGCTCTTGAGCATCCACACGGTCTTTTCGTGGACCTGGATGCGGGCGATCATGAGGTCTTCGGTTTCGTTGTCATCAGCGTCACCGGCGAGATCGCGGGCCTTACCGGCATCCTTGATCAGCTTGGCGTGGTCCTCGACGAGGCTGGCCACCATCTTTTCGGCGCCGACCTTCTCGGGCAGGTTGTTCATGCCGGCGATGTCCGAGAGGGACTTGAGGCCACCGGGAGAGTAGGCGTCGAGAGCACGGATGCGCTCAGCGATTTCGTCAACGGCTGTGAAGAGCTCGGTATATTGCTCTTCGAAAGCAGTGTGGAGGGCGAAGAAGCTCGGCCCCTCGACGTTCCAGTGGCACAGATGGGTTTGGCCCATCAATGCATATGTGTCAGCGACCACAACACGAAGGGCTTCGACGACCTTCTTATTGGCGGAAGAGGTATTAGTTTTTTTCTTAGCCATAGACGCTTACTATATCACGTCCAGACAGTGTTTCAAGTCGTAAGCTTTTATCATGGACGACTTTGGCGGATGTCAAAGCAACTGATAGGATGCGCCGCCCTCACTAATGCGAGACGGGCTTATCAGGCCTGCGCGAGTTCATCCTCGCTCAGCCACAGGACTTGCTCCTGCGCGGCATTTGCCGCCGCGAAACGGTCGGCTTTTTTCTGGGCCTGGGCAATGCTCTTGGCCTCCAGACGCTCGCAAAATTCTTTGTAGTCGATCAGCTCAAAGCGTCCGTCGAAGTGCTCGACGATGGCGGTCATCGACTCGACCCAGTCGCCTGAGTTGAGGTAGCGGATGTCGCCGATCATCTTGTCCTCGGCGGTGTGGATGTGGCCGCAGATGATGCCCACGCACTGGCGTTTTTCAGCGAGGCTTTGCAGGTGCTTTTCAAAGTCGCTGATGTGGTTGACGATGTTTTTGACCTTGGCCTTGATGGCCTTGCTGACCGAGAAGTACTCCTTACCGCGCAGGGAGCGGTACTTGTTGTAGTAGCGGTTGAACTTGAGCAGGCTCTGGTAGCCGATGTCTCCGAGGATGGAGATAAACTTCGAGTGGGTGGTGATGGCGTCGAAGCAGTCCCCGTGGATACACAGGTAGTCGCCGCCGGAGGTCTTCAGCGTGTACTCCTCGACGAGCTGGATGCGGTCGAAAACCAGCGGCAGGTAGTTGGCCAGAAAGTCGTCGTGGTTACCGCGGATGTAGATGACGTCGGTGTCTTTCTTTTCGGCGATCTTCAGGATGCGGCGTACAAACTTGGTGTGCCCCTTCTCCCAGCTCAGCTTTCGCTTCAGGCTCCAGCCGTCAATGATGTCGCCGTTGAGGATGAGCCGCTCGCAGCGGGTATGCTTCAGGAAGTGGTTCACCTCATCGATTTTACAATCGGGGGTGCCCAGGTGGACGTCCGACAGGATGACAGACTTAAACTTGAGGACCGGCTTTTTCATCTCAGGCGCTATTGCTTACTATGGACAACCTTATTAGTGCCAGTTATTCACAAGGTCAAAGTGTTACCTGTGTATAAGCCGCGAATTAACCTCTTCGTAACGAGCGCGTGACCGGATCGTTAAGTTGAACATAGTCTAAGGCTGATTTTACCTTTTTATGGCGTCCGTGACGTCGGCCTCGTATTGGGCGAGGATGGCATCCCAGGAGAGTCCTTGTGCCGTGAGCACGGCCTCATCGGCGATCTGCGGCCAGCGACCTTGCTCTTCGCAGAGCCGATCTATAGCGGCGAGATAGGCAGCCTCGTCTTCGTAGGTAGCCTTGAACCCGTTCTGCCCGTCCTCGATATGCCGAAGCGCGGCAGCGTAGTCATAGGCCAATACGACGAGATGGCTCGCCATGGCCTCGGTGATGACATTGCCAAAGGTTTCGGTCGTGCTGGCGAAAAAGAACAGGTCGGCCGAGGCGTAGTGCGCGGCCAGGTCTTTGCCCCGCCGCATGCCTGCAAAGATAAACTCGGGGTGCTTCTGCTCCAGTTTCTTGCGCTCGGGACCATCGCCCACGATGAGGAGCTTTGCGCCGGGATGCCTTTCGCGGAAGCGCAGAAAAGCCTGAATAGTCAGGGGGATGTTCTTCTCCGCAGCCACGCGGCCGACGTAGGCGACGACGGGCGTATCCGGGCTCACCTTCCAGCTCTCACGCAGGGCTTCGCTGCGACGGTGCGGCCCGAAAAGCTGCGTATCCACCCCGCGGCTGAAAATCTTAACATTGGCAAAGCCTTCCCCCTCCAACGTGCTCTGCACATCCTCGGAGGGAACAAAGGTGGCGCGGGTGCCATTGTGAAACCAGCGGAAGAAACCCATCAGGGGCTTTTGAAACCAGCCGTAGCCGTAGTGGCGTCCGTAGGAGTGGAAATTCGTATGGTAGCTGGAGACGGCGGGGATGCTCAACTGCTTGGCCGCGCGCAGGGCGGCGACGCCGAGCGGCCCCTCGGTGGCGATGTGGATGCAGTCAGGCTGTTGCTCTCTCCAGAGGCGCTTGAGGCGTCCCGTGCACAGCCCGCCGAATTGCAGGCCCGCGTAGCCGGGGATCGGATAGCCGCGCACGAAATCCTCCGGGAAGTCGTGGATCGGACCCTCGGAGTCGGCCTTCTGGCGGGGGCGCACGACGTTCATGGCGTGCCCGCGGGCGTTCATACCGGTGACGAGCCGGTGAAGTGTCATGGCCACGCCGTTGACTTCGGGTGGAAAGGTCTCAGTGACAAGGGCGATTTTCACGCGGCTGTTTCCTGATGGTAAAGACTCTGGCCTGAATCAGGCAGAGCCGGGTTGGTGCGAGCCGGGCGCCGTTCGCTGGGAATGTTTCCGGCCATTGACTGCGCATCAAAACGTCTTTGTAACAAACAGCAATGGCTCTATTGTGACGTTTTCGTTGCAAGAGATTGCGAGCTGCGGGCTTTGCCATTGCCAAAAGCGGCTCCTCGCAGTGGCATCATGGGCATCCTTTCATGTCTGCCAACGATCCGCATACGCTCACGATCCTGACCGGTCCGACTGCCGTCGGTAAGACCGCGTTGGCGCTGGCGTGGGCGCGTGAGCATGAGGCCGAGATCGTCTCGTGCGACTCCACGCTGGTCTATCGCGGGCTGGACATTGCCACGGCCAAGCCGACCCAGGAGGAGCTGGCACAAGTGCCGCATCACTTGATTGATGTCGTGCCGGTCGCCTGCCAGTTATCCGTCGTCGATTACCTGGAGATGGCGCGCGCGGCGGTGGCGGGTATTCATGCCCGCGGTAAGCGCGTACTCGTGACCGGAGGCAGTGGGTTTTACTTAAAAGGCTTTTTCGCCGCGGTGGCGGACGATGTCCCCATCTCCGATGAGGTGCGAGCCGAGGTAAGGGTGCTCGATGCGGCTGAGGGGCTACCGGGCCTGCTGCGGCGCCTGCGTGAGGTGAGCCCCGACACCGGTTCGCTGGATGTGCAGAATCCCCGCCGTGTGGTGCGCGCGCTGGAACGTTGTCTGGCCTCCGGGCAGACTGTGGCGGAGCTTGAGCGCGCCTTTCGGGAAAAGGCCGGTGTCTTCGATGCCTTTCCCAAGCATATCATCCTGCTCCAGCGCACCGAGGAGAGCCTGCACGCGCGTATCGCTGCGCGCACGCAGCAGATGCTGGCCGACGGCCTGATCGAGGAAACCGAACGCCTGCTTGCCGAGGGGCTGGAGAATAATCCGAGTGCTGCCGGGTCCATCGGTACCCGGGAGGCTTTGGCGTTCCTGCGCGGCGAGTTGCCAGGCTCCGAACTTGAGCCCGCCATCAATCAGGCCACACGCCGTCTCGTCGCCAAGCAGCGCAAGTGGTTTCGCCACCAGATCGCCCCCGACGAAGTGGTGGAACTGGGGTAGCTTTTACAGGGATTCAGTAAGCCCTGATCTGCATCAGTGCCCGAGTGGGCGTATGAAGCGGTAAACCCAAACCAGCAGGAAGCAGCCGGTGGCCACGAGCACGATGCAAGCGCCGGAGGAAAGATCGAAATGGTACGAGAGCAGCAGCCCGACGAAGCCGGACAGCACGGCGACCACCGAGGCCAGGATCATGATGCCGGATACGCTGCGCATGAGCAGGGTAGCGCAGGCGGCCGGTGTGATGAGCAGGGCGATGGTCAGCAGTGCACCGACGACTTGCACGGCGGAGACGACGGCCAGCGAGGCCAGCAACAGCACGAGCAGGCGCATGCGGTTCGGCTCGATCCCGATCACGCGCGCGTACTCGGGGTCGAGTGAGGTGAGCTCCAGCTCTTTATGCCAGAGGCACAGGATCACTAAGATGATCACGGTCACGGAGGCGACGATGGCAAGATCAGCGCCGGTTACCCCGAGCACACTCCCGAAGACGATCGCCTCAAAGTCCCGGTAGGAGCTGGCCATGCTCATCAGCAGGATGCCCAGCGCAAACATACCGGCCAGCACAACGCCGATGGCGGTATCCTCGCGCATGCGTTTCTGGGAGGACAGGGCGGCTACGCCCAGAGCGGTGGCGAGGCTGGCACCGAGCGCCCCGAAGAACAGATTGAAGCCTTTTAGAAAAGCAAAGGCCACACCCGGTAAAATCGTGTGCCCAAGGGCGCCACCGAGGAAGGCCATGCGCCGCAGCACCACATAGGTCCCCACCAGTGCGCAGTTGAGGCCCGCTAGCAGCACCGCGATAAGTGCCTTCTGCAAAAAGGCGTAGGAAAACGGTTCAGTCAGAAAATCCATGGCAGCGGGAAATTAATCGGGATCGACGCGACCGTTTTCGAGGGTGAGTACGCGATCAAAATGCTGGATGTAGTGGGCGATGTCATGGGTGGCCATCACCACGGTGCAGCCGCGCTCGCGCAGGCGGTCAAGGGCTTCCCAGATGAGGGTGCGACTGGTTTCGTCCACGGCGTTAAAGGGCTCGTCGAGCAGCACCAGTTCACCCTCGTGCAGGAGGGTTCGGGCGAGCAGGGCGCGCTGCTGTTGCCCGCCGGACAGGCCGTTGATCTGTCGCCCGGCGTACGGGGTGAGGCCGAGCTGATCCAGGGCGGCGGCGGCCATCGTCCGCTGTTGGCGCCCGGGACGGCGAAACCAGCCCAGACGCACATACGTGCCGGTGAGGACAAAGCGGCTCAGGCTGATGGGAAACTCCCAGTCCAGGCTGCTGCGCTGTGGCAGGTAAGCTGCCTCATGGCGGCAGATGCCGGGTGGGTGCCCGAGCACGCGAATCTCGCCATCGTAGGGGAGCAGGCCCGCGATGCACTTGAGCAGGGTGGACTTACCCGATCCATTGTCCCCAACCAGAGCGAGCCTCTCGCCGCGACGGACATTCAGCGATACGCCATTGAGCGCCGGCGGCCCGGAAGATCCGTACCGGGCGACCACGTCTACGGTCTTGATGGCCGAAGCTTCTGGATAGTGGCATCCTCCGCAATTTCCCCGGTAGGAGAGCAGGTCGTTGATAAAACTATGACTCAATGGGCCGGAGTTTGCATCGAATCAGCGATCGTGTCCACTGTGTAGATAAAGAGCGCTTCATAGTCCTGGGGGCCGTTTTTGTCCCGTGCAAAGGAGCCGACGTACAGCGGTTGCGGCGCGGGGAGCCCGGCCTCGCGGCATACCTGCTGCGCCAGGCGGGGGTTTGAGCCGGGGTCGGTGAATACAGCGGCTACGTGGTCCTTTTTAATCAGCTGGATGAGCTGTGCCATCTGGCGGGCGGAGGGCTCGCCGCCATCGGTGCTGGTCGAGCCCAGGATGGTGGCGGGGATGAAGATGTCGTAGCGCTCCGCGAAGTAGCTTAAATTATCATGGTAGGTGATGATCGCACGCGAGGCCGGAGGGATGGCCGAGAAGCGTTTCTTTGCGTAGGCATCCAGCTCATCGAGGCGCTGCGCCCACTTGGCCTGATTGGCCCGGAAGGTCTCGGCACTCGAGGGGTCGAGCTCGCAGAGGGCCTCGGTCAGTGACTCGCTCATGCGGCTGACGTTCTCCGGGTCCATCCAGATGTGGGGGTCGTACTCGCCATGAACATGGCGATCATGGTCATGGTGATCGGTATGTGCGGCGTGCTCATGGCTTTCATGGTGCTCATGCTCGTGGCCTTCATGCTGATGTTCGTCACCGTTATTCTTGTGCAGGGTAATGACATCACTGAGGGGGAGGACGCGTCCCTTGAAGCCCGAGGCCTTCACCATGCCGGGTAGCCAGTATTCCAGGTCGGCTCCGATTGCTACAACCAGATCGGCCTGGGCAAGCATGGCGAGGTCGCGCGGGGCAGGCTCAAAGGCATGGATGTCTTGCCCGTTACCAGCCAGGACTTGCAGCTCTACTTCGTCGCCGGCCACCTGCTTGACCCAGTCGGCGGGTATCCCAAAGCTGGCGACGACGTGCGGCTTTTCGGCATGCGTTTGACCGATCAGGGCAACCCAGGCCAAGGCCAGCACTAAATATTTCCAAATAGACATGCCGCAAAATGGCATGTTGAGGCCTTAAACGCAAGTTGTTTGCATGAATTACCCACAAGGGGTGGACACACCATGCCTTGGAAGGTTATCGCGAGTTATTTAGCGGTGTGGACGCTATTCGCTGCGGAAATGTCCGTACACGATGATTTCGTGCCCGGCATACTCGAATTGCGGCGGGAGGTGGTCGAGCTCGACGTTGACGGGCTTGCTGTCCAGCCAATGCATCTCACCTGTCTGGCGGCAGACCAGGATGGGTTGCTTGGTTTTCCGGGGGATGCAGTAGCAGGTGGTCAGGCCGGGGATGTCGATGACCTCCAGCGTGCCTTCATCGACCATGGTATGCAGATTGCGATAGACGGTAGCGATGCCCAGCCCTTTGCATTCCAGCTGGGCGTACTCCAGAATTTCTTTGGGTTTAAGGGGACGTCTTTGCGTTTCTAAAGCGTTGCGGATGGCTGTTCGTTGACGAGTTTCTCTGACCGGTGATGGCATATGGTCGAAAAGGATTGCACCTTGGTTTTGCGGGAGCCTGTGACATCAGTGTAGCTAAGACGTGCATGCCCCATGTATTAATATCTTGTAAGTATTATTATTATAAATACTTGAATAATGCAAGTGCCTGAACAGGCCGTCAATCTATTATTTATGTATCCCCTAAATAACCAAATGTCGTGCCCATTCTCACTTTTTGTATGCGTTTGAACACTTTTTATAATCCAAAAAAGACTAGCGCCTATATGCATAGGATACTGTTATCTTCAAGGCCTTATTAAGCCTCATTTCAAGGCTAGTTAGAGTCCCTTTCGGGAGGGGGGCAGCGTAAGGGCTAGAGGATGCGGGGCACCAAAAACCACTCCAGTGTCCACTCTCCATAGGGCAGGGCCGTGGAGGGCGGACATACCTGCCTCAGGCAAAGTAAACCGGTTTTCTTGAAGGAAATGAGGCCTCCGTCGCGAGATTTTAGCATGAGGGCGTCTGCGAGGATGGATAGGTGCGGATTGTGCCCGATGAGCATCTTGTCGGTCTGGGCCTCGGCCAGCTCCCGCAGCCACACAAAGGGGTTGTCACCGGGACGCAGGCCGGAGCGTTCCTGGAGGGGTTGCGGCAGCTCCAGGTACTTCTTGAAGAGCGTGGCCGTCTGGACGGCTCGGGTGAGCGGGCTATGACACAGGGCCTGGACATTTTCAAACTCGCGGGCCTTGAGGGACTGGCAGAGTTTACGGATTGTTTTTTCGCCCTTTGAGGTCAGTTCACGGGATTCATCGGGATAGCTGTCCTCGGCTTCGGCGTGGCGCATCAAATACACTCGCATAGAGATATATTATGCTCAGCCTCGCTGACTTGCGCAATCTCGGACTTGGGATTTAGCGGCTATATATTATGATAAAATGGGCTTTGTTGTAGGGTGCAGATTTAACGCAACTCCTTTGCGGATAGTGACTTTTAACAAAAATCACCTTTTCGTTGTTGCATTTCTGTAACTTCTGGATTTATAGGTTCTACATAGTTTTAGACATAGACTTTCCCGGTTAACACCGAAGGAATGATAAAACAGTAGAGATGGCGGGAGGCCCCCAGGGATGGGGGCCTCTATTTTTTTGCACGCAGAGAATGGCCGCGCAAAAGAACAGCAATATGAGTGCCCGCCATGCCGACAGGCAAAGCCTTCTCAGTTCAGATCAAGCGCAGGAACGTTTGCTACGGGGCGAGGCGCTCGATTTTCCACTGCTCACCGTCGGGCGTGTACTGGAGCCGGTCATGCAGGCGGTTTTCGCGGCCCTGCCAGAACTCAAACAGCTCGGGACGCACGCGGTACCCGCCCCAGAAGGAGGGCAGGGGGACCTCGCCGCCGGCAAATTTGCGTTTCATCTCGCTGAGTTTCATCTCCAGTAATTTACGCGAGGAGATGACGCTGCTCTGATGGGATACCCATGCGCCCAGGCGGCTGCCAAAGGGTCGACTGGCGAAGTAGCGCAGGGACTCGGCGGCTCCGATCTTTTCGGCAGTCCCCTGGATCTTGATCTGTCGCTCCAGCTCAAGCCAGGTAAAGAGCAGGCAGACTTGCGGGTTTTGCTCGATGTCGTCGGCTTTGGCGCTGGTGTAGTTGGTATAAAAGACGAAGCCCTTGGCGTCATAGGCTTTGAGCAGAACGGTGCGCAGGCTCGGTTTATCCTCAGGGCTCACGGTGGCCAGCGCCATGGCGTTAGGCTCGGCCAGGTCGGCCTTGAGCGCCTGCTCAAACCAGGTGCGGAACTGCGTGATAGGGTCCGCGCTGGCACTCTCCTCGGAGAGCCCGTCGCGGGTGTAATTACGGCGCATATCGGCCAGGTCCATTCTGGTGACTTTGAAGATCCTTACAGACCGTGGCAAGCCGACAGAAGAATCCCCGATCTCTGCTACCCCGGTGAAAAATCAACGTGTCTAGTGAATCATGACTGGCTGTCAGACGCCTTGTTTTTCACGCTGGATGGAATAACTTTGTTCGCACTCGGCCCTTTTTCCGGTTCATCCGCCTCGTCCTGCGAGGCTCGATGTCGCGCCCGATGAAGGTGCTATTATCTCCAACCCCTCAAACACCCCGTTGATGATGTCTTTTATTAAGAGTCTTTCCCCGCATGCTCGTGCACAGCGTGCTAACTTTAAGGCCGCTGCCTGCCTGTCGGCTCTGCTTGTAGGCCTGGCGGGCTGCCGTGCTCCTGCTCCGGTTGTAGAAACTGATCAACAGCCGGAAACAAATCAGCAGGTGAGTCCTGCTGCTCCGGAAGGTTCCTGGCGCAGTGAGCTCTACGGTGAGGACTGGACGCCTCCCGCAGAGAAGACTTATGCGGCGGACAAGATGATCCAGGACTTTTCCTACGCGGGCTATGCGCGTGGTGAGAAGCCGGTCCCGAGCTGGGAAAATGCCCCTGTGCTCAACGTGGTTGACTTCGGAGCGGACCCGACGGGTGAGAAAGACAGCACCACGGCCATCCAGCAGGCACTTCACAAGGCCGCTAACTTCGAGGAGCCTGTCGTCGTTTACCTGCCGGAGGGGACTTACCATGTTTCCCGCCCGGAGGGGACCACTCGCTGCCTGCTCATTCACTCCAGCAACACCGTTTTGCGGGGAGCCGGGCCGGATAAGACCTTTATTCTCAATACCTCCATCTCGATGCGGGCCAGCCAGATCATCAAGGTCAGCCCCGTGAAGGTCCCTTCCTGGAAGGACGAGGAGCAGCCCGTCAGTCTGATCACCCGCGATTTGACTGGCCCCACTACGGTGATCCCAGTCGAGAGTACGGATGGCTTTAAGGTCGGGGACACGGTGGTTGTCGGCCAGGATACTACGCCGGAGTGGATCGTCGAGCGTGGCGAGGAGGATAGCTGGCTCGGAGTGGAGAAGAAGATCGGCAACATCATGTACCTGCGCCGCCTCGTGAAGGTGGACCCGGATACCAACGAGCTGACTATCGACATCCCCACGCGCTACACGCTGAAGACGCGTGACAACGCCAAGGTCTACGCCAAGACCGGCCTGCTGGAAAATGTCGGCGTCGAGGGCTTCTCCATCGGTAACGTGGAGCACCCCGGCGAGGACGGCTGGGAGCCGCTTGATTTTACGGCCCCGGACAGTGCCTATACGAAGCACCTCATCATCAAGTACAACCTCGATCCGGCTGAGGCCAAGAAGATCAAAAACGCCTACCACGTGTATTTCTCCTTCGCCATCTACTTCAACGAGGTCATCGACGGATGGATCGAGAACGTGCATACGTTCCAGGCCGAGGGTAACGCACGCGGCAGCCATCTGCTCTCCAACGGCATCCGCATCAAGGAGTGTCGTGGTATCTCGGTCATCGATTGCGATTTCTCCCATGCGCTGTACGGCGGAGGTGGCGGTAATGGCTACATGTACCGCCTCGACGATGCGAACGAATGCCTCTTCGTCGACTGCAAGGCCGAGGCCTCGCGCCATGGCTACTCCATCTCTGGCATGGGCTCGTCGGGAAATGTCTTCCTGCGCTGCTCGGATAAGGACACGGCCACCCAGGCCGCTCCACACGAGGGTGGTATCGCCCGCGGTAGCGACAGTCATATGTACTTCAGCCACTCCAATCTCTATGACGGGTGCGTGGCCGACAACAGCTGGTTCGAAGCGCGTGACCGTTATGGTCCCGGCCCGACCAAGCCCAAGCATGGTACGACCTCAGCCCATACGGTTTTCTGGAATACGACTGGCCTCTCGAACTCACTGGAATCCTTTGTCGTGTACAGCAATCAGGGCGACTACGGCTATGTCATCGGCACACAGGGGCCGGTCAGCGCAGTGAAAACAGAGGTGCTGTACCCCGAGCGCCAGTCCGTGACTGACCCGGTGGACCATGTCGAGGGCGTTGGCGAGGGAGCCCTCCTGCAGCCGCAGTCCCTCTATCTCGACCAGCTCAATAAACGGCTGTCGCGTGTGCGTTAGTATGAAGAGTTTGAGCTGGGCATCAAAACTGAGTCATGGCCAGGACATATCCTGGACCTGTGATGCCTCCGCTAAAGCGAAGTGCCCTAAACTCTGCAAGTAACAGAGTTATCTATTCCCGGGGCAGTGAACGCAGTGAGCGATGGGGCAGAGCCCCATCAGTGTCCCGTGCGGTCACGCACCTAGCTCTTTTTCTTGGGGACGAGTTTGCCCTTCTTGACCGTCGGGCAGCCGCAGTCCGAGCTGCAGCAGCCTTTGGAGCGGAGCTTGCGGACCGCCAGGAAGCAGAAGATGATCAGCGTCACCCCCACGATGCCCAGGGCGATGAGTTCCTGTGTGTCCAGATGCGTGCCTAGGATGTCCATGTCGGTGTCCGTTTAGAGATGTGTGCGCGGGAGGCGTCGTATGGTAATTAGCTGAAGCCCAGCAGGTGGCCGCCCTGATAGACGACTAGGGAGGCGATATAGGCGACGGCTGTCATGTATCCGAGCTGGAACAGCGCCCATCGCCACGAGTTGGTCTCTCGTTTGACCACCGCCAGCGTACTCAAACACTGGAGGGAAAAGACGTAGAAGACCATCAGGCTGAGGCAGGTTAACGGTGTGAAGACCGCGGCCCCGTCTGCGCGCTTTTCGTTCTGAAGCACCTGGGCGAGCGGGCCGCCCTCTTCGGGATCCTCGTCGTCGACCTTGTAGATGATGGCCATCGTGCTGACGAAGACTTCACGTGCGGCGAAGGAAGCCAGCAGGCCGATATTGATCTTCCAGTCGTAGCCGAGCGGATCGGTGACCGGAGTGAGCATGTGGCCGACCTGGCCGGCGTAGCTCTGCGCGATCTCGGTTTCGCCCTCGCTGTTTTTCGGGTACGACACGAAGAACCACAGCAGGATGGAGACCCCGAGGATGATCGTACCGGCCTTGCGCAGGAAGAGCTTGGAGCGCTCCAGCATGTCCATCACCACGCTGCGGGTGGTGGGCAGGCGGTAGGGCGGCATTTCCATGATCAGGGTCGGACTCTCGCCACGCATCAGGGTCTTTTTGAAGATCCAGGCGAAGACAAAGGCCGACACCGTTCCGAGCGCATAGACGAAGAACATCAGCGCGGTCTTGATCCATGGGGCTCCAGGGGCGAGCGCGGCGATCATCAGGAAGTAAACGGGCAGGCGGGCCGAACAGCTCATCCACGGGGTGACGAGGATGGTCACGAGCCGGTCCTTGCGCGAGTCGATCGTGCGCGCGGCCATGATGCCGGGGATGGCGCAGGCGTAGGCGCTCAGCAGCGGAATGAAGGACTGACCGTGCAGCCCGACCTTGTGCATGACTCGGTCCAGCAGGAAGGCCGCTCGGGCCATGTAGCCGGTGCCTTCCAGCAGGGCTACGAAGAAAAACAGGATCAAAATCTGCGGCAGGAAGATCACCACGCCGCCCACACCGGCGATCATACCGTCTACGATCAGGTCGCGCAGGGTGCCCGCGGGCATGTGCTCCTGGACGACACCCCCGAGCCAGCCAAAGGCCCCGTCGATCCAGTCCATGGGGATGCTGGAGAGGGTGAAGATCGTATAGAAAATCGTGGCCATGATCAGGCCGAGGAAGAACCAGCCACCGACCGGGTGCAGAAGCACCGCATCGATACGGTCAGTCAGGGTGGGGGTCTTTTCAGGACCGCGCTTAATCGTCTCCTGGACGATCTTGCCGAGCTGCACATAGCGCTCACCGACGAGTTTTTCCTTCCAGGTCGGATCGGATTTTGAAAGACGGGCTGTACGCTCTGCGGCGAACTGGCGGGCGGCGGCGGGCAGCTCCAGGACGTTGCGGTGAAGCTCCTCCGGTGTGGACTCGGTCAGCATGAGCCAGGCCTCGGCGCGGGCCTGTGCCTGCGACATGTCGCAGGCTTGACAGAGATGGGAGGCGGTTTCGTCCAGAGCCGCCTGAAAATCTTCCGGCAGGGCAAAGCGCCACTTGGGCAGCGGGAGGTTATCCCGGCTCATGGCCAGGCGCAGCTCGGTCAGGCCCTTGCCGGTACGGGCCTGCGTCTTGATGACGGTCACGCCGAGGGCGTCCTCAAGGACTTTGGCGTCGATGGTAACTCCGGCCGCGTCGGCGTCGTCAATCATGTTGAGGACGAGAATGACGGGCAGGCCCAGCTCAAGCAGCTGGGTCGTCAGAAAAAGGTGGCGCTCCAGATTGGTGGCATCGGCCACGCAGATGATGCCGCTCGGGCGCGGGGTGTCCGTGCGGCGGCCCATCAGAATGTCCTGCGTAATCGCTTCGTCCGGTGAGTGCGCGGTGATCGTGTAGGCTCCGGGCAGGTCGATCAGGCGGATGGGCTTGCCATGCTGCGAGTAGCACAGGCCTTCCTTGCGCTCGACGGTCACGCCCGGATAGTTCCCGACTTTCTGGCGCAGGCCGGTCAGGCCGTTAAAGAGCGTGGTCTTGCCGGAGTTCGGATTACCGACGACGACGAAGACTTTCTCCGCGGCCGCGGTCTTGGTGGCAGCGGCAGGCTGGACGGTAGCAGTTGGCATAGGACCTCAGGCGCGGCGAACCTCGATGGCGCTCGCTTCTGTTTTGCGCAGGCAAAGGTGAAAACCTGGCAGTTTAATCTCGATAGGGTCTCCCAGCGGGGAGATGCGGACGACCTTCAGGTTTTGCCCTGGCGTCAGCCCCAGTTCGTGCAGCCGCAGCAGTGTGCCGTTGCGGGCATTGAAAGAGTCGAGAATGCCGCCTTCTCCGGGCTTCATCTCTGAGAGTATGCAGGTGCTTGCCATGGTGTTCATTGGTATCTTGTGGCGATTGAGACTTAATTTCAACAAAATTTTAGTCGTAAGTGTCTACGATTAGTTTTCCTAATTTAAAGTAAGAGTATTGATATCCTCTGCAAAGGCAGGCCATTGCTGGATCAGAGCACTTCGTTGCCCCATCTCGAAGCCCTCCCATACAAACCCCGGTGTGACGGTCACGCTAAATAGCGCGTAGCCTTGGCGCGGAGCTTCGGCCAGACGGCTGCCCTGCCAGGAATGGGGCGGGACTGCGGCAAAGGGGCGCTCTCCGTTTGTGGGGGAGGAGCCGAGCCGTACGGTTTCACCAGAGCCGTCCGGGTGGAGCTGCAGCATCTCGACCGGGTCGCCCCCGTGGAAATGGTAAGTTTCCAGCGCATCGATCCGGTGCATGAGCGAGCAGGTCTCGGGCGTAATGAGATAATAGATGCAGGTCGAAAGTGGGCGATCGCTGCCGGGCAGCGTCTCGGGGTGAGTATGAATACGCCGGAAATAGCCGCCCTCGTCGGGGAGCGGTTCGAGCTCAAGTGTGCGGATGATGTCCTCGGCGTTCATCTTTAATTATGACTCCGTGTATTGCAGGGGGTGTGCCAGTCATTCGATACTGAGTCTCTTTACGCGTCGCCCGCTGCGTCTTTAAGAGAGGCTTATTGTTGCGCAAAGCAATGCTTTTGCGAGGCCTGATATGCCCGTGGCGTCAGCACCCAGATCGGTGCTTGAAGTATGGCGTTTTTTCGTTTCCTTTAAAAGGTATAAGGCGCTATCCCCTAAAATACCGCTATCTATTTGATCTCTAAGACTATGGACACCCAAGCCTTTATCCAGAACTTCGCGGATGCCATTGACGGTCTGGACGCCGCCCAGCTCACCGCTGAAACCCGTTTCCGTGAGCTTGAGCTGTGGGACTCCCTGGCGTTCCTGAGCATTCTGGCCATGATCGATGGTGAGTACGGCGTAGAAATCCCCGGCGACGAACTTCTGGCTGCCGGTACGCTCGGTAAGCTCAGTGAAGCCGTGGCAGCCAAACAATAACCTCCTCGTGGCCGATCTCGCTCAAAAGCACCTGTTGATCTGCGGAGCCTCATCGGGCCTCGGTTTGGCCTGTGCGCAGGCCGCCGCCGCTGCGGGAGCGGCGCTGGTGCTCAATGGCCGCGATCAGGCACGTCTGGAGCAGACGCTCTCCGGGCTTCCGGGGGAGGGGCATACGGTCTTCGCCGGAGACTTGACCGAGGCTGACGCGCGCCGTTCTCTGGCCGATGCGGTGCCCACTCTCGACGGGGTGGTCTTTGCCGCTGGCCTGCACCGGATCAAGCCCGCCAAGTTCCTCGATGATGCCGGGTGGGAGGAAACGTTTGCCGTCAACCACCGCGCTCCCTGCCTGCTGACCACCGCTCTGCTGAAGGCCAAGAAACTTTCCGCCGGGGCCTCGTTGGTTTACCTGGGGTCGATTGCGGCGGATGTGGCCACCGTGGGTAATGCCCTGTACGCAGGCTCGAAGGGGGCGCTTGTCTCCAGTGTGCGTGTGCTGGCGCTGGAGCTGGCCCGCCAGCGTATCCGCGCTAATGTCGTCTCCCCCGGCCAGGTCAAGACCGCCATGACTGAGGCTAATGCCGCCCAGTTGTCGGCCGACGTCCTGGCCCGTAATGAATCTCTTTATCCGCTCGGGCAGGGGACGCCTGAGCAAGTCGCCGCGACGGTCCTCTTTTTACTCGGCGAGGGCGCTTCCTGGATCACCGGGCAGAACATCGTCGTGGACGGCGGCTATACCCTGACATGAGTAACTCAAAAACAGATGTATTGATCGTCGGGGCTGGCGGCATGGGCCGTGAAGTCTGGGACTATCTGGAGCACAAGCGCCGGGTGGACGCGCACTTTGCCGCGACCTGCCGCCCCAAGGGCTTTCTGGACGACGACCCCCACGCGCTCGACGGATATGACTATCCGGGCGGCATTATCGGGAGCATCGCCGACTATGAGCCTGCGGATCACCAGCTGCTGGTCTGCGCGATCGGCTCGCCCGCGATCAAGGCGAAGGTTTGTCCCGTCCTGAAAGAGCGGGGCGCACGCTTTCTGACTCTGGCCCACCCGACTGCCATGGTGGGGCACAATGCTGCTGTCGGCGAGGGAGTGGTGCTGGGTCCGTATTCTCTGGTGGCTCCAGATGCCAAGGTCGGGGATTTTGTTTTTCTTAATTGTTATGCCAGCTGTGGCCACGATGCCAGCATCGGCGACTACTCCACGCTGAGCCCCTACAGCGGTATCACCGGTTTTGCTGAGCTGGGGGAGCGGGTCTTTATGGGATCACACGCCACAGTCGTTCCGGGCCGCAGGGTCGGCGCTGGTTCCAATATCGGGGCGGCCTCAGCGGTGGTTACTCATCTGCCTGCCGACAGTCGTGTCCTCGGCGTCCCGGCCAAACCCTTTATGCGAGGTTAATCCTATGACCACTCCCCGTGCCACCATCACTGCGATGCAATACTGCCTGCCTCCCCGTGTCTTGGGGCAGGAGGAGCTGGCGGCCCGCTTTGGTGAGAAGCAGGTCGCGGACATTGCCAAGCTCTCCGGCATCACCGAGCGCCGCATCGCCGAGCCGGATGTGACCTCCGTTGACCTGGCCGAGTGTGCGGCGCGACGCCTGATGGCCGCCCACGCTATCGAGCCGGACACCATCGAGATGATTATATTTGCCAGCCAGACCGGGGATTACCAGCTCCCGGCTTCGGCCTGCGTGCTGCACGGTCGTCTCGGCCTGCCGAAAACTTGTGGTGCTTTCGACATCGGCCTGGGGTGTTCGGCCTTTCCCTATGCCCTGAGCGTGGCCAATGGCCTGATCGCCTCCGGTACAGTAAAGGGGCGCGTGCTCCTGATCAATGCCGATACCCTGACGCATATCATCCACCCGCAGGATCGCGGGCTAGTCCCGCTGCACGGCGATGGTGCCGTGGCTGCCCTGCTGGAGCCGACCACCGGGGAGGACGGGCTGCTCGGATTTGAGCTGGGCTCGGATGGCTCAGGTGCCGAGCATCTGGTGGTCCCTGCTTCCGGTGCGCGTCGACCGCGCACGGCGGAGACTTCGCGGGAAATCGTGGACACCTCCGGCTCGGTCACGACGGATGAGCACCTGCATATGAACGGCCCGGCCGTTTTCCAGTTTTCCATTCGCGAGGTGCCGGCTGCCCTCAAGCGCGCCTTTGAGAAATGGCAAATCGCTCCCGCTGAGCTGGACCTGCTCGTCCTTCACCAGGCCAACCGGATGATGCTCGACCTTATCTATAAGAAAGCGGGTATCGGGCCGGAGCAGCAGTTTTTCTTTATGGAGAAGGTCGGCAATATGAGCGGTGCGTCCTCGCCGATGGCGCTGGCTGAAGCCTGGCGCAGTGGCCGCCTCAAGCCCGGCACCCTCATTGCAGTGGCGGCCTTTGGGGTCGGGCTGTCCTGGGGGGCTGCGCTGATTCGCCTGCCGGACTCCCTCGCTGATTGCTCGGCGGCGCCGGTGGACTATTCTCCCGAGGATTGAAAGCGATGAGCGCCCCGGCCATGGACACGCCTGTCTTTACCCTGCACCATACCGGCTACCTGGTGGCTGATATTGAGAAGGCCGCGAGCAGCTACACCGGGCTGCTGGGCTACCGGATCGAGTCCCCGGTGATCGAGGACCCGGTGCAGACCGCGCACGTCCAGTTCCTGCGCCTGCCGGGAGCCGATAGCTGGCTGGAGCTGATCAGCCCCGCCTCGGAAAAGAGCAAACTCAGCAACGCCCTGTCCAAAGGCGGTGGCCTGCACCACCTCTGCTACGAGGTGGCCGACATCGAGGCGGCCTGTGCGCACCTGCGGGCCGGTGGGATGTTTCCGCTGGCGTCCCCTGTCGCGGCGGCGGCCTTCTCCGGACGCAAAATCGCGTGGTTTATGGATGAGCGCCGTCTGCTCATCGAGCTGGTCGAGGCAGGCGAGGGAGATCTCTCGCTGGCATCGCTTGCGGATGGCGGGCGTCGGTAGCGCCGCCGCGATGCGCTAAACCGAAAGCGCTCTAGTGCAGGTGCCCTGCATTTCCGGCATTGCCCGGTGGCGGACGGTTCTATTAATAGAAGGGAACAATTCCCGGTTCACCTCTGACTCCATCTTTCATGTCTTCGGCCCAGCTGACGCGCCTGCAGCGCATTTTTCGTGAAGTTCTCGACGAGCCCGCCTTGCGGCTCACGGAGGACTACTCCACCGCAGACCATCCCGAGTGGGACTCGGTCGCCATGGTCCAGATCGTTCTGGCCGTGGAGCAGGAGTTTGGGGTGGAGCTGGAGATGGCCGAGGTCGCAGAGATTAAGTCCGTGGCCGACATCCTGCGTCTATTATAATAGAGAAACCGCTCGTCATGTTAAACCTCTCCGAAACCGCCCTGCGCCAGCTCGATGCCGATGCGCTTACCGCGTTGCTGCGTGCCGCGCCGGGGACGGACTCGTTTAAGGCGCTCTGGCCGGTTGTCGCGGAGAGAGAGACGGTGGACCTGCCGTTGGTCGAGGCGCTTTTTGATGCGCTCGATGTCGGCGGGGACGAGGTTTACCGCGCCTGGCTGGACGAGCAGGCCAAGGAGTCTGCCCCCACGCCCATGGGGCTGTGGTTGACGGCCTGCATCCGCGAGCATCTGGGCGAGGACGCACTTGCGCTCCCCGTGTGGGAAGTGATTACCGGGGCCGACGGCTACGGGCTGCCCGGTGAGGCGCTGCTGGCGCTGGCTCGGGTGCAGGGGCGTTTGGTGCAGCCGGATGCTGCCTATGTGTCTCTGCGGCAAGCCTTACGCCTAGGCATACCTGATGTGGATTTCTGGACCCGCGCAGATCGTTTTTATCAAAGGCTCTCCCGTAAACACCCGGCCCCGGGTCAGCCTCTAAAGGTCGCGGTTGTTGGCTCGTCCACGACGACGTTTTTTGCAGCCTGCCTGCGCATGGTAGCAGTGCGGGATGGTTTCGCACCCACGGTCTACGAAGGCCCCTACGGCGCGTGGCGGCAGGAGATACTCGATCCCGACTCGGGGCTGTATGCGTTTAAGCCCAACGTGACGGTGATCGCCACGCATGGGCGGGATGCTGCGCTACCGGCTTTTGCCGGAGAGGGGGAAGCGCCCGTAGAGGCTGATGCGCAGTTGGTGGATGATTTTAAAAATCTCTGGAGCCTCCTGCTGGAGCGATGCCCCTGCACGGTGTTGCAGTTCGCCTTTGATCTGCCCGTGCCCGAGTCTGGCGGTGCGCTCAGTGCGAGCGACCCAGCCGGGCGCATCCGTCGCCTGCGTGGGTTAAACGAAGCCCTCCGCCGTGAAGCTCCGGCGGGCGTCACGCTGATGGATCTGGAGGCGCTTGCCGCTGCCGCGCCCGGTAAGTGGAGCGATGCGCGCCAGTGGCTGATGCACAAGCAGCATCCGGCGATGGCCGCGCTGCCGCCGCTCGCCGATGCTTGCCAGTCCCTTATCAGGGCCGCAATGGGTGCTGCCAAAAAAGTGCTCGTGCTCGATCTGGACAATACCCTCTGGGGTGGTGTGATCGGGGAGGACGGGCTGGCGGGCATTCGTGTGGGACCGCCGCATGCCGATGGAGAAGCCTTTGTCATGCTCCAGTACTACGCCCGCGAGCTGAAGGAGCGCGGCGTGCTGCTGGCCGTCTGCTCGAAAAACAACGAGGCTGACGCGCTCCTGCCTTTTGAGCAGCACGAGGGCATGGTGCTCGGGCTGGACGATTTTGCGGCCTTTGTCGCCAACTGGGAGGATAAGCCCGCCAACCTGCGCCGCATCGCTGAGGAGCTGAACCTCGGGCTGGAGAGTTTTGTCTTTGTCGATGATAGCCCGGTGGAGCGCGCCCGCGTGCGCCGTGAGTTGCCCGAGGTCGCCGTGCCGGAGCTGGGGAGTGACCCCGCGCGCTACGTCGAGATCCTTGATCGCGGGCGGTGGTTTGAGGCGCTTAGCCTTTCGGGTGAGGACCGCACCCGCGCTGCCGCCTACCGGGCCGAGGCCACGCGCCGTGAGCTCGCCTCCACGGCCACGGATGTGAACGCCTTTCTGCGCCAGCTGCGCATGCGCGTCTCGCACGGGCCGTTTAACGAAAATAACCTCGCCCGCGTCGCCCAGCTCGTGGGCAAGACCAACCAGTTTAACCTGACCACGCGTCGCCACTCGATGGAGGTGCTGGAGCGTTTCGCGTCCTCATCCACGGCGTGGACGCAGGCTTTTTCGCTCAAGGATGCCTACGGGGACAGCGGCCTGGTCGGTGTGGTCGTGGCCACGCTGGGGGGTGAGAAGGTATGGGAGGTCGATACGTTTTTAATGAGCTGCCGCGTGATTGGTCGCGGGCTTGCGGACTACATGGCGGCGACGCTTTTGCGGGCCGCCCGGGACAACGGCGTCACCCGCGTGACCGGCCTCTATATCCCGACGGAGAAAAACGCCATGGTGGCGGATTTTTATTTCCGCTACGGGTTTGCCGCCCGACTCGATCCCGCTGAGCAGATCCGGGCCGGAGCCCCTCGGCATTTTGTCTTCGAGGTTCAGAAACAGGAACTCCCCACCGTGCCAGACGGCCTTTTTGAGGTGGTTACTGCAAGCTGATGATTCCTCGGACTCTGTCCTGGTAGAGTCCCATCAACGTCCTGTGCAGTTACGCCTCCCGATTGTGCTTTCGTTTTTTCGGCGGGTGGTTCATTTTCCGGGGTAGTCATGGAGACCCTGAAGTTTTTGACGCCGGAGCTCGCCCGCCAGATTGCGGCAGACTACGGCACTCCCGTTTACGTGTACGATGAGGCATCGCTCAAGCGCCATGCCGAGGCTGCGCTGGCCTTTCCGAATGCCTTTGGGCTGACGGTGCGCTTCGCCATGAAGGCCTCCCCGAACGCTGCTATCCTGCGTGTCTTCCACCGGCTCGGGCTGCACATCGATGCCTCCAGCGGCTTCGAGGTGCGCCGCGCGCTGCACGCGGGCATCCCCGCCGAGCACATTTCGCTCAGCACGCAGGAGTTCCCGGAAGACTTTGCGCCGCTCTACAAGCACGGCATCCGCTTCAACGCCTGCTCACTGGCTCAGCTCGAGCGCTTCGGGCAGCTCTTCCCCGGCTGCCGCTGTGGCCTGCGCGTGAACCCCGGTCTCGGCTCCGGTGGTACCGGTAAGACCAACGTCGGCGGCCCGAATTCGAGCTTCGGGATCTGGCACGAGTGGCTGGGCGAGGCCGAGAAGATCATCGCCAAGTACGGGCTGAGCGTGATCCGCATCCACACGCACATCGGGTCGGGCAGCGACCCGGAGGTATGGGAGCGCGTAGCGCTGATGAGCCTGGAGACGGTCAAGCGTTTCCCCGATGTCGTGACCCTCAACCTCGGGGGCGGCTACAAGGTGGCCCGCATGGCGACCGAAAAGGCTACCGACCTCCAGGTGATCGGCGCACCGGTGAAGGCCGCGTTTGAAAAGCTGGCGGAGGAAACCGGCCGCAAGCTCAAG
Organism: Ruficoccus sp. ZRK36; assembly: GCF_019603315.1. Classification (NCBI taxonomy): domain Bacteria; kingdom Pseudomonadati; phylum Verrucomicrobiota; class Opitutia; order Puniceicoccales; family Cerasicoccaceae; genus Ruficoccus; species Ruficoccus sp. ZRK36. Next base: position 394,271 of record NZ_CP080649.1, on the reverse strand, counting down.
CTCGAGATCGAGCCCGGCACGTTCCTGATGGCTAATGCCGGGGCACTGCTGGCGACGGTCCGCGACGTGGTCCGCACCGGCGGCCCCGACGGCATGAACTTCCTCAAGCTCGACTCCGGGATGACGGAGATCCTGCGGCCCTCGCTCTACGCGGCGCAGCATCCGATCGTCATCGTCCCGGCGCAGGAGCGTGCCGCTGGCCCTGAGCAGGACTATCTCGTGGTCGGCCACTGCTGCGAGTCGGGGGACATCCTGACCACGGGCAGCGACGATCCGGAGGCTCTCCAGCCCCGCACACTGCCCGAGACACTGCCCGGCGACCTCTGCGTGGTCGAGGGGGCGGGCGCATATTGCGCAGCTATGACGGCGAAGAACTACAACTCTTTCCCTGAAGCGCCGGAGGTGCTTGTCGGGCTCAAGGGCACCGTGCGGCTCATCCGCCAACGCCAGACGCTCGACCAGATATTCCAAAACGAAGTGGACGAGTAGGCGCGTTCGGCGGCCCTTTTGTGAGTACCGTTGCTTTGGGCGTGATTCGTGGCTCGGATGTGTTGTAGGGTAGGGCTGTGTCCTGCTTTTCTCACCGTTTCTCACGGCGCGTGTGCCGCCTGGCTAAACATGCGCTCCTGCTGGTCAGTCTGACCATGCTGTGTGCGGCGTTTGCGCACGCGGCTCAGCCGCCCGAGCCGTGGCCGGAGGACTATGAGCTGACGCTGACCGTGTCCCTCGAAAAGGCTGAGGCGGATTATGCGGCGCTCCAGCCAGCGCTGGACCGTGCCGTGCAGGAGGCCGAGTCCGGAAAAAGCGTGCGCGTGCTCGTTGGGCCGGGGATGTACCGTGGGGAGTTTTCATTGCAGGGGTTGCCCGGAAACGAGTATGCACCGATCAGTATCGAGGCGGAGGAGCCGGGACGCGCCATCCTCTGCGGCAGTCGGGTAGTGGACGGCTGGGAGGTCGGTGACAGCGGTTATTTTCAGATGGATTTCCCTGCGGGCGAACGTGTGGTCGGCCTGTACGTGCAGAGCGTGCGGGTTGAGCAAGTGCGTGCGGACCGCAGGCTGCGGCAGGGCCAGTTCCGGGTCGTGCAAGAGGGCTCTCCCTTCGAAGGTTACCAGGTGCAGATGATTCAGCCTGAGAATGCCACGGTGGCCGACGGGCTGGTCGAGGTGGCGACGGAAGTTCCGGGCGGCATTTTGCGTATTCGAGATTTGGATACGGTTACGCTTTCCGGGCTGTACCTGCGGCAAGGCGGCGGGATTGGCGTGCTTGTGAAAGATTGCCGCCGGGTGCGTGTCGAGCACGCCACCAGCGAACATCAGCACATTTCGGGCTATCGTTTTGAGGACATTACCGAGCTGAAGCTCATCAACGCCGACGCCCTGCGCAACGGCAAGGAGGGCATCAAAGCCGCCAACGTCGCCGCGATGGACGTGATCGGCGGGGCCACTTCGAACAATGGCTATCGCACGGGCGTGGACATGATGTCTGCTGACGCCTTTGGCATGCAGTGCCAGTCGGTCAAGGAACTCAGTCTGCGCAATTTTCAGGCAGCGGATAATCTGGGGGCCGGGCTGGGCGCGTACTATGCCGATACGGTGAGCCTGCGCAGCAGCAAGCTGCTCAACAACCGGCTTGGCGCGGTTTTTTACCACGATAAGAACGTCACTCTAAAGGAAACTATCGTCGCCGCTAACTCCTCGGGCGGGCTTATGGCGATGGGCTCGGACTGCACTGCGATGTGGTCGATCTTTACAGGAAACGGTGGTCGGGAATCCGGTGTATATGTAGCTCAACTGGCGGCGATGGATGGGGCGAAGCTGTCGTTCAAGCACTGCATCGTATCCGCGACACAGGCGGACATACCGCTGCTGGCTATCGACGATCTCGGCGTGCTGGGGGAGATTTCGGGTAATCTTTACTGGGGTTCGGATGAGCCGTTTATTTTTGCGGATATTATCCCGGATAAGGCAGGCGACCGGGGGCGGCCGTCGCTCGACTTCGCCGGTTGGCAGGCGGTGAGTGGGCAGGACCTGGACTCGGCCTGGGGCGACCCGATGTTTAACGACCCGGCCAGCTTCGAGTTTATTCCGCTGGGCGAGAGTATCTGGTATCAGCAGAAGACGTGGCCCGTGCGCGAATTGGCCGAGGGTGAAATGGCGGCGGCGCGCGAGTCCTATCTGCCGCAGGCAAATACCAGCGACGCGCACGGGCCGACTGTGCCCGATCCTTTCGAGACTTTGCCGTCCGCGCCTGAAAAGGACTCGGGCTTTACCGATAAAAAGTAAAAGTGCGGGCAACATCTATCCGCTTCCGCCTCTGTATTTCGGATAAAAAAGTGCTGCTGTGGCTCGCATCGGGCTGGCTTTTTCCTACGCTGTTTCTCTATTCTATACTATCTTGCATAGATAAACTAACTATACGGCGGCGGAACGAGTTTCCGCTGTCTGCGTTTCCAAAACCCTTCCCAGCCCGTGTCCAACCTGACCCACCATCCCCTCGGTAAGCCCGTCCCCGACAGCGTTCACGCCGTCTGCGTGAGCCTGCCCACGATGCGCGACGTCATGGGCTACGAGGAAAAACGCCCCGAGACACTGGCCGAGGTCAAGTTCGCGTACCCGCGTTTTGTCTTCCACGACTATGTGCTGCAGGCCGCGGCACAGGGGGCGAAAAAGCATGGGCTGGCCGGGCGAGCGGTCTATGCGGTCGCCTCCGAGCAGTCTGCCCGCGAGATGGCCACCTGGATGAAGCTGCCAGAGTTTGCCATCGTGCCGGAGGGTGATTTTGTCCTGATCCACTTCCCGGATACGCCCGTCGCTTGCGATGCCGCCAAGGCCTTTCTCCAGCACACCGGGACGAGTATTTCCTCCCGTCAGTCCGAGGCGTACTTGCGGCAGGAAGGTCTGCTCGACAAGATTCAGCCTGAAGTACGCCAGGATGCCGGGGCTCAGGAAACCGTTCTCACCACACTACAGGAGTATCTGCCCACGCCTTCTCTGCACCTGTGCAGCAGCGGCATGAACGCCTTTTACGCGGCGCTCAAGGCAGCCCGAAAGGTGCAGGCCCCGCGTGGCCGCAGGCTCTACCTCCAGCTCGGCTGGCTCTACCTGGACACGATGAAGATCTTGGAGAAATTTCTCGGGCCGGACGAGGACGTCATCGTGCAGACGGATGTTTTTGACGGGGCGGCGATTGAGAAAATTTTTGCCGAGCACGGGGACCGGTTGGCGGGAGTCGTGACCGAGCTGCCGACGAATCCGCTTGTGCACACGCTCGATGTGGATCGGCTGGGTGAGCTCTGTGAAAAGCACGGGGTGATCCGCATCTACGATCCGAGTCTGGCCGGACTGGTCAATGTCGACCTGCTGCCGCATACAGACATGCTGGTGACGAGCCTGACCAAGTATGCCGCGCATGAGGGCGATGTCATGAGTGGCGTGCTCGCCCTGAACCCCGAGTCCCCTTTTTATGACGAGTTGAGCGCCTGCGCAGCGGTCGAGTGTGAGACCCCCTATGCCGGTGACGTCGCGCGGCTGGCCGTGCAGATCGGGGACATGCCTGCTGTGGCTGCGCAAGTCAACGCCAACGCCCTCGCTCTGGCTGAGCACCTTTCCCGCTCGGCGGCAGTGGCCAAGCTCTTTACCCCGCTGGAGGGGAAATCGGCGGCGAACTTCCGCCGTATCGCCCGCAGCGATACCTCAGTCGGTGCGATCCTGACCTTTGATCTCAGCGGGCCTCTGGCGGACTTTTATGACCATGCGCGCGTAGTTAAGGGGCCGAGCTTTGGCACCAGCTACACCATGATGTGCCCCTTCCTGTATCTGGCCCATTACGATCTGGTCAGTACGCCCGAGGGGCGCAGTCACCTGCAGGCTCGCGGTCTGAACCCCGAGCTGATCCGCCTGTCCGTCGGGACTGAGCCGGTCGAGGAAATTATCGAGGCTCTGGGACTGTAAGTCGTCTGCTTTTTTGATTCGCCAAGGGCCTTGCCGTCGGTGGAGACCGGGGCTAGATTCCCGGCATGGATAAGCTGACGGTACGGCCCATGCTCCGCGACGAGCTCGAGACTGCTGTGGAGTGGGCAGCCCGTGAGGGCTGGAACCCCGGTCTGCGGGATGCCGATGTGTTCTGGGAGACAGATCCTGAGGGCTTTCTCGCCGCCGAAGCCGATGGTCGCATGGTCGGGTGTGGCTCGATGGTCTCCTACGACGGTGACTACGGCTTTGTCGGTTTCTTTATCGTCGAGCCGGGGCGGCGTCACGAGGGCATTGGTTTTCCCCATCTGGGTGGCGCTCTGCTGGAGAGTGCCAGAAAGCGCCTGAAGCCGTCGGCACCGGTCGGGATCGACGGAGTTTTCGCGGCTCAGGAGGCGTATGCCCGCTACGGTTTTGTCTTTTCGCACCGAAATCTGCGCATGGCCGGGATTGGGCAAGCGGCGACGCCCGCCGGATATTTGAGCGAACTGTCGCGCGTGCCCTTCAGCGAGGTGGAAGCCTGCGATTTTCGGCACTTCGGGTTTTCCCGCCGCAGATTTCTTGAGCGCTGGATCAAGCCCGCGGGCGGTCTGGCTCTCGGTGCGGTGAGTGAGGGGAGGCTCACGGGGTACGGCGTAGTGCGTCCGTGCCGGGAGGGCTATAAGATCGGGCCGCTCTTTGCCGAGACCTCAGAGATTGCGGATGACCTTTACCGTGCATTGGCGGACAGGGCCAGCGGGTACCCGGTCTATCTCGATACGCCTGAGAACAATCCCGCCGCGCTCGCCCTGGCTGAGCGTCACGGCCTGAAGGAGGTCTTCGGGTGTGCGCGCATGTACCTCGGTGAGGCTCCGGCACTGCCCTGGGAGAATATCTACGGCGTCACGACGTTCGAGCTGGGCTGATCTTTTCAAAGCCCTTGCTGGTCGGGTATCAGAGAGGCTGGGATGCCGCAGCTTTTGACCGGCGCCCGGCAATGGCGAGGAAGCCCGCTCCGAGGAAAAACAGGATCGAAATCATGCCCATGCCGATGCGGGTGCTCAGGACCGGATGCTCCGGGTTGTTGAAAATCAGGGCCGAAAGCGCCATTAGCATCGGCCCAAGGATGGCCGCGCTTTTACCGATCATGGAGTAGAACCCGAAGTACGCCACCGCCTTGTCCGGGGGGACAAGGCTCAGGAAGTAGCTGCGGCTCAGTGCCTGGATGCCGCCCTGGCACATCCCGATCAACACCGCCAGGATGTAGATTTCCGAAACACTGAACCCGAAGATGACCATCGGCGTGGTGTCGATAAATGCCCCGAAAAAGCTCACCCCGAGATAGATCAGGATAGCGACAAAGATCATCTTTCGCGGCCCTATCCTCTGGCCGAGCACCCCAAAGAGAAGGGCGCAGGGCACGCCTGCGATCTGCACGAGGAAAAAGGCGGCGTAGATCTGGTTCTGGGTAAACCCGATGGTGCTGCCGTAGTTGGCAGCGGTGGTGATGATGGTGTTCACCCCGTCGATGTAGCACTGATAGGCGATCAGAAACCAGAGGATGTTCCGGTTGCGGATGATGTCCTTGAGCGTCGCCCAGGCCTCCTTCAGTCCGAGGGCGGCCGTCCGCTTGAGGTTGTGCGGGTTGTGTTTGCGCTCCTCATGAAAGCACAGGGCAAGCGGCAGGGTGAAGACCGCCCACCACAGGGCAGCCAGCACAAACAGGAAGCGACTCGCATCGCCGACATTTGAAAAGCCGAGCTTTTCATAAAAAGTCGTCACCCCGAAAATCATCAGGAGGATGGCAAAGCCCGCCGCGTATCCGAAGGAGAAACCCAGTCCGCTGATCGTGTGCCGGTTCTCGACGGTGGAAACGCGGTCCAGCATCGAGTCGAAGAAAATATTTCCGCTGTAAAAGCAGACCGTGCCCACTAGATACACAAGGGTTGCCAGCACATAGTCGCCCTCGCCGATCAGGTACATCCCGGCGCAGGCCACCATCCCGACCGTGGCAAAGCGCAGGAGGAGCTTTTTACGGATGCCGCCCAGCTCGGCCACACTTCCCAGAATGGGGGCGAGTACGAAGACGCAGAAGCTGGCCACGCCGACCGTCAGCGTAAACCAGAACGTCTGGTCGGCGTCGCTCAGGCCGCTGCCCCAGTACGTTTTATAAAGGCGCGGAAAGATCAGCGCCAGGCCGATCATAGCGTAGCCGGTATTGGCCCAGTCGTAGAGCGCCCAGGACAGCGCACCTTTAGGGAGTCGTTTCATGAGGCGTCGGTCGGGGTGTTGGTGTGCTCGTCGGTCTTATGGAATTTGTTATGCCGCTCCATGGGGGCGGGCATGACATTGCGTAGGGGCGAGACAGAAATGATCTTACCGATGATGACGGCGATGTAGAGCTGCCCGGTGATCGCCTCCAGGACGGCAAAGACACGGGCGGGCACGGTCAGTGGGACGATGTCGCCGTAGCCGAGGGTGGTTAGTGTGACGAAGCTGAAAAAGAAATAGTCGCGGTTGCCGATCACGCTTTCCTCGGGAGCGAGTGAGCTATGGATGCTGAAGGCGTTGGCATCGAACATATCTATAAAGGTATAGATCAGCGTCCAGTTCATCCCCAGTAGCAGGTACACGCTGATCGCGCCGCAGAGGATGTCCCAGTTAACTTCCTTTGCCGTGACGACGCTGCGGAGGATCTTGATGTTGACCAGCGTGTAGAAGGCGAAGGCCATCGGCACGGCGAAGTAGGCATAGCGATCGGTTTCGGCGAGCGAGTTGAGGACGTTCATGCCAAAGGCCGGGACGGCCAGTAGCGCGGTCA